>NZ_CP177080.1:4800000-8230475 GCF_046713465.1 Streptomyces griseobrunneus | reverse complement strand
CAGTTACCGAGTACACCACCCACCTCAGCAGCGTTCTACTCAAACTGACCGAGGCACAGTGGCCGGAGCATCCCCTGCCGTGAGGAACAGCCTGGTTGACGGTCTACGACGGCAGGAGGGATTCTGTCCAGCTATCACCTGGCGGGGGGACGAAGAAGTAGCCACCGCCTGTGGTGAGGACGTACTTCGCCAGGCTCTCGCCCTCCAGGCGGCGTTGTACCGTCTCGAAGCCCTGGACGAGATCTCTCTGGAAGCAGGAGAAGATCAGGCCGCTGTCGCCATCACCCCTGTCGTAGCTGTAGCTACGACGCACCATGGGCGGCGGGTTACGCCGGTCAGGTGCGGCAAGCCGTACGTGGGAGTCCAGGGGCGTGGCTTTGCCGTGGAGGTCAGCGGCGAAGTTCGGCTGCTCCTCCCCCGGCGTGCCATCGAGCCATCGTCCCTCCCGCCGGCGCCCGATGATGCGTTCCTGCTCGTCGACCGAGTCCCGGTCCCAGAGATCCGTCGCGAACCGCACGATACGAATCACCTGGTAGCTCCCGCCCTCGGCCCAGACCGGCTCACCCTGCCCCGGGACAACGACAGCACGGTCGACGACTTCCCGCTCACTATCCGGATTACCGAACCCCTCCGTGAAATGAAACGGGTTACGCGCCAGCCACTTACCACCCTGGGTCCGATTCTCTTTCCTGAAACCGCCGATCTTCCAGCGCTGCCTCCACACCGGCATGACAGAAAGAAGCCTCCTTGCGGCGTCTTCCAGATCAGCCGCACTGCCACTTTCCAAATACACCAGCACGTCACCATGAGTCTGCGACTCATCCAAGAGGTCGCCAGAGAAACTGGGCATGGGCTTCAGGTGACGCGGCCCCAGGGTGTGGGCGTTAGAAAAAAGAGAACTACCCAGCCCCACACTGATACTTACGCTCCCCACATTCTCCCGAGCGACACCTTTAATTAGTTGCCCAAAGGCGACGGAGAATCGTGATACATCTGGTTGCAGCACGTCCAGCACCACACACAAAACACGCCTTCTGGGGGCTTGCATCCAGATCTGCCGAGCGAAGTCGGGAAAAGTTTGAAATTTAACAATACGGCTGGGCTTTGCAGAATCTGCCGCAATCGAGGCACCCGCAGAGATACTTCCAGTGGCAGCCAGCAGGAAGCGTCTACTCACCATGCCCCTATATCTCCTTCGCATCAACTTTTAGGCGGGCAAAGACCGGCATCATTTACTTTTACAGCAAGAAGATTTTCGATCACTGTATAGACACCACAAAAATACCCATCCTACGCCCACTCGCCTCATTGCGAGCATACTCACAAGATTCCCTGGATTTCCATCCAGGAGTGAATTTCCCTTTGCACCCCCTCTTCTTTGACGTGAGAAAATACCCACGCGAGAGCTGAAAGGATGAGCTCAACATCTTGCAACTCCGAAAAAGCTACTTCATCTGCCAGCGTCATATCCTCGCCAACAGGCGCGTAAAACCCCTCATCTGCATTAAGGTACTCGGCCTCGCGCCTACCCGATTCCGCGATTGCATGTTCGCGCGTAATGGGGATCTTCCGTAGCGCCCACTCTGCAGATCCATCCGGCGTAAGGATGTACGGTAGGCCGGATATCGGAGGGTCGAATCGGAGAGTGAGCGTTGCAATTCTGAGAATCCAGTAAGCTCCGATCGCAGCCCGAATACCCTCAATCTCCACAGCCAGCACAATGGCCTCTGCGGCGAGGTTTAGGTCACTTGTGCGTCGATCAGGAGAAATTTCCCTAAAGGGGGCGGCGCCGAGCTCCAGGGACTCGAAGATCGATAGCCACCACTGCGGAGAGGTGCCGTCAGGAAAGCGGCGAGACACCCAGTCATCAAGCCGCCCTTCAGGGACATCTCGCATTTCCTGAAGATCTGAATCTACCTTCATTTCCTACGGTGCTCTCCCGCCAAAGTCTCGAATGACTGCTAGTGGTATTCTAATTCCGACTTCAGCGAAGGCATCTACACCCTTTCTGACGAAAGAAGCGGCACATTCGGCACATTTTGGTGTGTAGTGACCTGTGAAGTTGTCGAACGAGGTGACTCTTCCGCCGGTTCCGATTGTAATCTGCCCAGCTCCAACGACCGGAGATCCACCGCTGGCTATCGTGTGGTGAATCCCGGGCAAGTTGCGAACGATGTTCAGGTTACCGCTCTCTCCTACCGTCCAGAGAAATCTGCCGCCCCCTGCGACTGCCTGCGAGAACCCTGGAGAGCCAGCCGCAATGGCGGATACCCCGTCGAAATCGGCCGCGATCTGTTCGAACGGCAGGTCGCCAGACTTGCCGTTGGATTCCACTCCGGTTCCACAGTTATGCACGAGAACTGCGGTGGCGCCCGCCAGTACATAGTAGGTGTGTAGGTCCTCAACAGTGAGGTTGTAAACCGTTGTTGCCTCGCCATAAGCGCGGACGGCAACGACCTGTATCCACGTGCCGGCGCTGGTCTGTAGCCATTGGCCTGCTTTGAGCTGCCCTGCTTCGACCCACTCCTGGCTGTCCGCCACCCAGAACGGGTGCCCCTCCGTGGCGCTGACGATGCTGTCGGTGGGGCCACCCGGGCTTTCGACGGAGATGTCAACGAGTTTTTTCTTCCCGCTGCCCTCAATGAGAGCTGTTACTTTTCGGGGGCCGCGTTCACCAGTCTTCGGGTCTGTGGCGAGGACTTCGTCGCCGACCTTGACCTGCTTGATGGTCTTGCGGCTTCCGTCTGCCATGACGACGGGGGTGTCGCCGGTGAAGCTGTTGCCGGTGAGGCAGCGACCGCCAGCAAGTTTGGAGCCGATTCCTGCCCCCAGGATGCCGAACAGGCACCCCGTTGCAGCTGCGGTGCCGACTTGGCCCCAGTTGACTTTGCGGCCGGAGAGGCGTTGGCCAAGCCAGTCCAGGCCTCCGTCGAGCAGTCCGCCGGCTATGCAGGCGGCGGCCATGGGGGTGTTGCCGGTGGGGTCGGTGTAGGTGGTCGGTGAGGAGAGGGCGTACTGGTAGAGGTTGATGCCTCCGGCTTGGCCGATGGGGTCCTGGGAGATGAAGCGCCCGGTCTGCGGGTCGTAGTAGCGGGCCCGGTAATAGAGCAGGCCTGTGCCGTCGTTCTCGCGTCCGGTGAACGTGTACGGGTTGGAGGATGTGGCGCCCGCGGTGGTGGGCTGTCCGTTGGGGTCGTAGGTGTACTTGGTGGCGATAGTGCCGTCCGGGTCGGCCAGGCCGAGGACGGTGCCCAGCGCGTCGGTGAGATAGACCTGTGTCTTGGTGCCTTCGGTGCGGGTCAGGAACTCATCCAGTCCCGACATGCCCACCGTTGCCTTGGTGGCCCCCGCACTGTCCTGCTCGACGGCAGGATTGGATCCATCGGTCAGGAACTTTGTCTGACCTCCTGCGACGGTCTTGGAGTTCCGGGTGCCGAGCGGTTCATACCCGAATGTGCTGCTCTGGCCACTGCGGTTGAGGCCTGTGAGCTGCCCGCGGGCGTTCCAGGTGTAGGTGCGCAGGCCGTCGTTCTTGAGCTGGCCGTCGGCGTCGTAGGTGAAGGATCGGCCGCTGTAGGTGGTGATGCGGTTGTCCTTGCCGAAGACTGCCCCGGTTTCGGCGGCCGGCAGTGCGACGTTCGCCAGCGATCCGGTAAGGCCTGTCTGCAGGCCGCGCTCGTCGCGGGTGTAGGCGAGCTGGCCGATGTTCTTGGTGCCCTGGGTGTAGGCGATCGACTGGATGGCACCGGTTTTGTCGATGCCGGTGGTGCGGGTGAAGCCGCCGGGTATGTCTGCGCTCTTCTCCCGGCCTGTCGGGTCGAGGTGGAAGGTGACCTGGCGGCCCTGGGAGGTGAGCGAGGTCAGGATGCTGGAGCGGTCGTAGCCGTAGGTGGTGGTGGCTCCGCCTGCGGTCATGGTCTCGCGGCGGTCCGTAGCGTCGTAGGTGTAGCCGACCGCTCCGGTCGGTCCGGTGACCGTCTTGGGTCGCTCGTAGGCGTCATAAGCGAAGGTCTGTGCGCCGGCCTGGGTGTCGGTGACCTTCTTGACCAGGTCGAGAGCGTCGTATTCGTAGGTGGCGGTGGACTCCGCCACTCCCAGGGCGTTGACGCCGTACTTGACGTTCTTCGTGCGGCCGAGGAGGTCGCGTTCGGTGGTGGCGACCAGGCCGGAGCGGCTGGTCGCCTTGTTCAGGAAGCCGGCCGCGTCGTACTCGAAGCTGGCCTGCGCACCGAGCGGGTCTGTTGCGGACTTCGGCCGGTCAGCGTTGTCGTAGGCCCAGATGGAGGCGTTGTTGCGGGCATCGGTCAGAGTGGTCAGGTTGCCGTTGTCGTCGTAGTCGAAGCTGGTGCTCTGGCCCAGTGGGTCAGTGATCTTGCGTGTCTGGTTCAGCTTGTCGTAGGCGACGGTGGTCTGGGAGCCGGCGGGGTCCTTCAGAGCGGACAGCCTTCCGGCAGCGTCCGTGAACTGTCCCGAGATCCGTCCTTCTGCGTCCTTGACCGCGATCAGTTGGCCGTTGCGGTAGGTGTACTCGGTCACAGCCTGGGACGGGTCGGTGGCGGAGGTGATCTGTCCGTCCGGCTGGTAGGTGAAGGAGGTTTTACGGCCTTCCGGGTCCGTGACTGTTCTCAGGTCACCGTTGGTGAAGTAGTCGAAGAGGGTGTCGTTGCCCAGCCGGTCGGTGATCTTCGTTGGCTGGTCGAAGGGGCCGTTGAAGGTGGCGGTGTCCGAGGCGCGGGCATTGGGGGTGCCGGCTTGTTCGACGGTTTTCGTCACGTAGCCGTTGGCGTCGTAGGTCAGCTCTGTGCGGCGTTGGTAGGGGTCGATGATGGCGTCGATGCGGTTGTAGGGGCCGCGCACGTACTGGGTTTTGCGCTCGAGTGCAGATCCGCGCGCGGCGATGTCCAGTACTCCGTAGCCGGCGGTGTTGAACTCGACGCGGCGTACTTCGCCGCCGGGTTTCGTGACGTCTGTGGCGGTGATCCGGCCGGTGCCCGTCTGGGTGTAGGCGAAGGAGTATTTCTGGTTCTCGGTGAGGACCTGGTCCTTGAGCTTGCCGTCCGGGTGGAACGTGTTGGTCATGTAGGTGATGTCACGGGCGTCTTTGGCTGTCTTGATGCGGTTCGACGTGCCGTCGTAGGTGTAGGAGCTCACCTTGTTGGCAGGGTCGGTGACTGTGCTCAGCCGGCCTGCGGTGTCATAGGTGTAGGAGGTGGTGCGGCCTGCGTTGTCACGGGCTTGGCGCACCCGGTGCTCAAGGTCGTACTCGAGGATGATCCATCCACCCTGCGGGGCCGTGATCCGGATGAGGTCGCCTCGGTTGCCATTGCGGCGGGTCAGCTTGAGGGCGTTGCCGTGCCGGTCACGGATTTCCTTCAGGGGTGAGTAGAGCGGGAAGACCCATACGCTTCCGTCCCTGAAGCGCAGTTCCCACTGGCTGTTGACCACTTTGATCGTCGAGCCGCGGAAGCCGGTGGGAGTGTCGATCGGTTCGAAGAAGGCGTTGTCGAATCCGGTGCCTGGTGTGGTCCGGACGTAGTGGATCTTCTGTCCTCCGGGCAGGTAGAGGTCGACTTCCGTGTACTGCTCCTCGGAGTGCAGGAAGGCGTTGTACGACAGGTCCCGGCCGATCCCGAAGGCTCGTTTGCGGGTGTCGCCCTGCCAGTAGGTGCGGTTCACCTCGGCCGACTTGTGGGGGTCGGCAACGCCCAGGTCGGTTCTGGAGTCGGTGAGCATGCCCGTGGCCAGGTCGACCGGGTCGCCTTCGAGCCAGTCGATGACATCGCGTAGTCCGGTCAGGTCCCAGGGGACGAGGTCGGCGATGTTGAACATGGCCCCGTGGAAGGCCCACACGCGGGTCTTGGCGTCGGGGACCACTTGCCTGCCGTCCGGGCTGACCCGCCCGTACCCGTAGACGTGCCATCCCTTCCCCTTGGGGTCGTAGTCCATGAACTCGACGCGGGTTCCGGGAGCTTCACGGGTGTAGTTGGGGTAGATGATCTGCGCCCCCTTGGGGAACACATACGTCCCCCCGGGTTGGACCGTGAAGTAGACCGGGACGACACCGTTCTTGGGCAGGGGGAACGGGGACCGGTCGATCGGGATGGCCGTGATCCCCAGCTCTGTGACGGTTTTGCCGTTCTCATCCCGGACCACGCTGCCCTTGGGGATGCGGACCTCAAGGCCGGGGATCTGCGGGGTGGTCAGCGTGATGTCCTTCTTCGCCGGGGCAGCGAAGGACATGGTGTGCTTGGTGTCCAGTGGGGACAGCCAGATGGGGAATCCGAGGTCGACGCTGCGGCCGGATTCCGGGTGGATGCGGATGTCGAATCGGCCGTACTGGCGCTGCTTGGTGTTGGCACTGGCGCCGTCCACGACGAGGGTGGTCGACTCCGGGCTGATGTGGGCCAGCAGGAATCTTCCCTGGGCGTCGGTGTGGCTGCGGTGTGATCCGACTCGCACGGTGACGTCTGCGAGCGGTTTGCCATCGAGGCGGAGAACGCGGCCGGTCAGAGCGGTTGTTCCGGGGGGTGCCCTGAGGCGTGCGGGGGCTTTGGGGGCGTCACCGCGTGCTGTGGTCCAGTCGCGGCCCTGCAGATTGGCTGCGCCGGGCTGCCAGGTGTCTGCCCCCGTCGGCATGATGCCTGCGTCGGCGCTCTTGTCTGTGGGCTTCTTCTCCGGGCTGGCGCTCTGGGGAGGTGTCTGCCTGTCGGTGGGGGTCTTTGCCGCGGCAGGGGTGGTGGTGAGTCCCAGGTTGTAGGTGCCGGTCGAGGCGGTGGCCGTGTCGACAGTCAGGGTGTATGTGCCGACTTCCGGCAGGGTGGTGAGGTCCTTGGAGAGGGTCGTCGTGGTCATGTAGGTGGCGTCGTAGACCCATCTGCCGGCGGGGCTCCACAGAGACAGTTTCCAGGGGCCGGGGGGTGTGTCGAGGGTCAGGGTGAGTTTCTGTCCCTGGGTGCCGGTGAAGGTGTAGCGGGCGTTCTGTCCTGCTGTGGTGATCGTTGCGGGTTTCTTGCCGCCGTTGACGGTCAGTGGGGGTGCTTGTACGTCGGGGAGCAGGGTGGCTGTGGTGTTTCCCTGTGCCGGTGTGTTGGGCTGGATGAGCACTTTGTGCTTGCCGGCGGCCAGCGGGGCTCTGAGGGATGCGTCGAATCCGGTGCCGGTCATGGAGCCCAGGTTTGCTGCTGTTGTTGCTCCTGGTGCCCAGTGAGCGATGCGGCTGGATCCGGGGAGGGTGTTGCCGCTCATGACCAGGGCGGCGCCTGCGCCGGCTGCCGCGTCGTAGGTGAACTGCAACTGCTGGCCCGGGCGGGTGATCGTTCCGCCAGCGGTGGGCTGCCCGGATGAGAGGGAGCCTGCCTGGACAGGAGTGGAGAGCCATGCTTTCGCAGTCCCGGTACCGCCCTGGTCGGGAGTGATCACCACGGTGTATGTGGTGCCGGGGGTGAGACTGTTGAGATAGAACGCCACGGGAGTGCTGGCCGGGACGTAACCGAGGTAGGTACCGGTTCCCCCTGCGGGGCCCACCAGGCGGGCCTCTCCGGAGGTCGTGAGCGCGACGTCGGTGAGGGCGAGTCCGAAGAACTCTGCGTCTGGTGCTTCGAACTGTGCCCGGATCCGCTGCCCGGTTCGCGCGATGGCGAGCGGCTGGGCTGCTCCGTCGACCGGGAGGGTGCTCACCACATCTGCGGACAGTGCCAGTTGCAGGGTGCCGACTGCCCCTTGGTAGGGGTCGATCAGCACACGGTACTGGCCCGTCTCGGGCAGGTCTTCCAGAACGAAGGTGCGTGTGCTTCCAGCGGACTGGCTCTGGCTGTCGATCACTTTCGCTCCCGAAGGTGCGAATACCGTGACGAAGACCGAAGTGGTGAAGGTGTTGCCGCTGGAGCCCAGGGACAGGTCATCGCCCGCCGTGGCCTGGAAGGTTGTCTCCGCGTCCTGGCCGGCCCGGTCGATGGTCACCGTGCCCGCGGGACCGGTCCTGGTGAGTTCGGGGCTGAAGGCGGGCGTCGACAGCGTCATCGTCATCGTGCCGGTGCCGATCTGCTCCGGCTCCAGCTTCAGTGTGTAGATTCCGCTCGCCGCCAGGACGGGGCTGTCCCACTCACTGGAGGAGTTCGACGGCGCGATGAACCCGCCGTCGAGAGCCCTGCCGTCCGGTCCTATGACCTTCATCGAGGTGTAGGACGGAAAATCCTTGGCCTTGACGCCCAGGGACACCCGCTGGCCTAGTTGCGCGGAGAACTGGGCGATGCCGTTCTGTCCCGGGCGGGTGATCGCCAGTTCGGTTCCCGGACCGGTGGCGGACAGCTGCCCCGCATCGGCATAGCGGGAGCCCGTCACGCGAGCCGTGCCCGTTGCCGTGTTGGCCGGGTCGAGCCACAGATCATAGAGGTCCGTCGAGGGCAACGCTCCGATGTCGAGCTGGATAGCGGATCCGCCGTTGGCGTAAGCCTGTGCGACCTGCTGCCGGTCCGGTCCCAGCAGGACCACGTGCATGGACGTGCCCCTGGTCATGTTGGTCGCGTCGATGCCGACGCTGAGCGATTCGCCTTTGGTGCCTGCCAGAGTCCAGTGGCCTTCCTGACCGACGCGCTGCAGGGACGTGTCCGCGGTCGGTGCCGCCAGGTCGAGCACACCGCCGGATGCTTTGGACACGGTGACGGTAGCCGCACCGATCGTGGCGCCCACGGGGTCGATCACCAGGGAGTAGGTTCCGCCCATGGCGAGTTCGCGGGCCTCCCAGTTTCCCTGCTTGTTCAGTGACGTCGCACTCCCCACCTGGCCGCCCTGCGGGTCGTAGAGCCTCAGAACAATGGTGGAGTCGAACGTTGAAGCGCTCACACCGAACCCGATGTCGTCGCCCTGCTCAGCGTCGAAGAGCACCTGCGCCTGCTTGTTCGGCGTTGTCACCGCCACGGTAGGAGGAGTCTCGTCCGTCACCGATGTCTGCACCGTCATCTCGAAGGTGCCGTCATCGCTGCCGGGTGTGACCGTGAAGTTGGTGGCCGCGGTCGCGAGCCCGTCGGGTGTCTCCACCTGAAGGCGACCGGTCTTGGCCCCTTCAGGCACCTTGACCGTCACCGAGGTAGTCGTCGCGGCGACCAGTTCACCCAGCATTCCGCCGTTGAAGCGCACCACGTTGTCAGTGACCACCGGGGAGAAGCCCGAACCCGCGAGCACGATCTGGGCGCCGGGTGCGGCAGAGTTCGGAGTGGCCTGGGTGATGACCGGCCCTGACGGGGCCAGGGAGAACGTCTCAGGTGACTGTGCGTTCGCGCTCCCCACTTTCACGGAGACTTTGCCGTTAGCCGCTCCCGCCGGCACCGTCACCACGAGCCGGGTAGCCGTCGCAGAGATGACCGCGGCGGCTTTGTCGCCGAACAGCACGGTGTTGTTCGCGGCAGTGGCAGAAAACCCGGTGCCCGACAACGTCAGCTTCGCTCCGGCGGGAGCCCGTACCGGCACCGCCGACAGCACCGACAGGACGCCGGAGGGGAAACGTTCGATGGCGAGGCGGTTGCCGGCCGCGTCGAACCGGTAACGCGCCGTCTCCCCAGCAGGATCCGTCACCCCGACCATGCGCCCCAGGGCGTCATACGCGTAGACGGCGTTGCTGATGCCCGCGACCGCAGCAGCCGGACCATGCGTACCCGGTTTCGCCTTCTTCGGGCCAGGGGCACCCGGTTCGGCCTCTGCTGCCGGCTGAGGTGACGGCCGCGACTCGGGAGGAGCAGCAGACTGACCCGAGACCGGCGCCGAGCTCGGCGAGGGCGGCACAGCTTCTGCTGACACCGCACCTGCAGAGAGAGCCAGCACCAGCATGCCCACCGCAAGCCATGGGCGCCGTGCTCCCCTGCGCACCCCGAACAGCTCCCCGTGCAACAGCACTTGCCCTCCCCAGAGCAACCCCGTCGACCGCGCAAGAACACACAAGTTCACGCCTTGCACATAAGGCGTCACAACTTACACACAGGGAGCCAGGCGCACGAGAGAGCCCAGATGATCTGGCCGAGATCCGCCAGCACGAGCTGCCGGAGACAGTCCTGACGCCTCCAACACCGGATGAGCACGGCGCAGACACAACAGCCGGCAAGCGGAGGCGTACACACCCCGCCGCACCGCGCCGTCCGGTGCAGTTGAGCGCCTTTGGAAAGCCTTCGCCCAATGACGCAACGGAGCGCCACACCATCGCCGGACCGGCAGGCTGAAACAGTTCCCATGACGGAAAGCAGGCCCTCGACCACCCACCCCGAAGGGCAGAACATCAGCCCGGAAATCAGCGGCACGATCCGGCCACCAATCCGCGAGGTGTCCCGCTTGGCAGCCAGGAGTTCCGCTCCGTCCGCAGCGTCGATGGCGGTCTTGATGAGTTCCGCGGCGCGGCCGAGGTGGCTTGGGGCTTGTCCCGTGTTTTCTGTGTCTCGAGCGGGGTGGCGGCCAGCAGTGCGGCAAGGTGCGCATGGATCATCGAGGTCAGTTCGGCGACAAGCTCACGCAGGATGGTGGGCAGTGCTGTCAGCGGGCCTCTGGCGTCCGTGTTGTGCACCAAGGCGCGAAGTTCGGTGAACTCAGCGGGCAGGCCTTGAGGTCTGCCGCTCCACCGTCGGTGGCCTGTGCTGCCTCTGCTACGGCTGTGAAGAAGCTGCTGTGCCATTTTGCGAGACGCTGGAACAGAGCGGCGTGCAGGGTCTCGGGGACTCCGAGCGGGCCGGTGGGCAGTGGGGCGACGGGCTGCGCCAGCAGCTTTCGCGCCTCAGCAGCGGCCTCGCGGCGTGCTCTGCCGACCGTGTCGATCTTCCCATGGCTGGGGACGGTGACCGCAGTCAGAGCAGATGATTCCCCGGATGCGGCTGATACCGCATCCGGAGCAGCTGATCTGTGTGAAGGCCTGAAGGCGTACGAGGTCATGGGAGGGATCACTTCTGTCTGAGCGGGTGCTGACTGCGGCTGACCGGGGGCTGCACCGTCTTCGTCGCGCAGTGCAGCCGCCTGTCGCCCTCCGGCTCGGCCGGAAGGCCACGTGCTCGCCCGGCTTACGGGCAGTGATTGCGTCGCGATGCGTCAGCCTGTCCTGCTGGCACGCCACTCAAGCGCTTGCGGGGTCTCGCTGAACTCCACCAGGTGTTCTCCTGCGAAGCGCTCCAGTGCGGTGCGTACCTCGGTGGGGGTGACGTAGAAGAACTCTTTCCTGCTGTTGACGCGGTTGACGCGCCGGTCGGCGAATTCTTGGTGTAGGCGGGTTTCCAGGCCGACGGCGTCCTTGCTGAAGATCAGGGCGTGGACGTCGAAGCGGAAGGGGACGGCAGCGCCGCTGAGCTCGTAGACGCGGTCGAGGGGTTCAAGACGCCGGGTCATGCCGATCTTGACGATGCTGTCCCCGAAGGCGCCGATGTTGGAGACGACGTAGACGTAGCCGGTGCGGACGTTCGCCGCCCGTGCGTCGACGTCCTGGAGTGCCTGCTGGATCTCGGCGAGTTTGGCTTCCATGTCGCGTACCGCGTCGTGGTTGCCCTGGGAGCGGAGGCGTTCGAGGGCGGCCTCGTAGTGGTTGAGTTCCTTGTTGAGCTTCTCTCGTTCGCGGTCCAGCTCACGCTGGGCTGCCGCTTCTTCGCGTTCGCGGGCTCTCGTCTCGCGCTGGGCTTCCTTCTCCTCGTCCTTCTTCTGCAGGAAGTCGGCCGTCAGCTGCAGTTCGCGGACGCGGGCGTCGTGGTAGGCGTCGGAGATGCGGATGTGCATGGTGGCGCCGAGTCTGGCGATGGTCTCCCGGCTCTTGTAGAGGCGGTCGACCAGCGAGGTGAGGCGGTGGGGGCGCATGGTGCGCACCGCGTACTCGGCCTCTGCGTTGTAGGCGCGGAGCATCAGTTTGGAGAAGTCGCGGATCATCTTCCGGCCCTCGCGCGCGGAGCCGTTGACGGTCCAGTCCGTAGCTGCCAGGACCGCCTGATTGTTGCGTGCAAGATCCTTGATCTCTGCCTTGAGGGAGTCCAGGCGGCTGCGGTAGGCGACCGCGTCGTGAAGCTGGTGCCGGTAGGCGTAGATTCCCGCCTGCTGCAGCAGGACGGTCTCGTCGGTGGTGACGATCTGAGCGCGCAGTTCGGTCAGACGGCTCTCGGCCTGGTAGATCTCACTGCGCTGCCGCTCGGTTTCCTTGCGGGCTGTCTCGGCGTCTTTGGCGACCTGCTTGGCTTCCCTCTTGACGTCTTTGACAGCCTGGCGTGCTTCCTCGACGATCCCTTCGGCCTGCGCCCGGGCCTGGGTCAGCAGCACGGCCGCTTCCTGGCGCGTGCGGTGCACCAGCCCAGCGACCTGGGCGGCATCCGCGCCATGGGCCTGCGCGATCCACGCCTTCAGCTCTTCGAGCTCACTTGCCTCAGACTGTCGCCTACGGCCGAACCAGCCCCGCTTCCGGCCGGCAGGAGCCGCGGGCTGAGGCCCGTACTGGTGAGGGATGGCACCGGTCACCGGAGCGTCGGGAGACTCAGCCAGCCACAACTGCCAGCCCGGCGGAGGCGGCGGCCACGAGGGGTCAGGCTGCCAGCCGTCCGAGGGAACCCACCCTTCAGGCAACAGCCAGTTCGGCGGCGGGTTGAAACGAAACCCATTCACGCTCACGCTCGCACTCCCCCACCCGGGCACCGTTGGGTGACACACCCAGAGCAACTCTCGCGATCATGCCGCGCAGCCTGCCGGGAAAAGAGCCGATCACGAAAAGCGGCGCAAAAGGCGCCTTGGCTGGCCTATGGGGGCCAGAACCTCAGGCGGCGGACAGTCCGTCGCGGAACTCGCTGACACTGTGCTCGCGGCAGTCGACGCGCAGACCGCGCTGGGACAGTCATCCACCGGTCGGTGACCATTCTTGGCGGCTCACCTACGGCGTATCCCGATGCCAAGCGCCCACCAGCTCATATTGAAACGATCAGTTAGCCGGGTGGCGGGGACGCTGAACGACGACTGTTCGCAGGGCTCCGTCATGGCCCTGTGGCTCCTCCATTCCCTCGGGCGTCGACCTTCTGCTGCCTCGGGTGCCCGCCCGACCGGCTCGTGCGGCATCATCAACCTTGTCGCACCGGCGATCACTCCTCGCCGGTGCGACCCCGAACGCGGCTCCAGGTTAGGCAGAGGCAAAGCCCGGTCTGCGGGGCCCTCCCGCGCTGAAGAACCCCTGCTGGAGCGGCATACCTCAGCGCTGGTCAGGTCAGGCGCGCCATGTGGGAAGGACACACAGGCGAGGCAAGACGTCCTCGTCCCGTCAGGGCTCCTCGAGACTGCTCGGCTCATTGATCTTGCCGAAGGGCACATGAACGCTCGGGGTGGTCCGTGAGGTGCTGGCCAGGTGGCTTGCCTGGTCGTCGAAGAAGATGTGCGGCTTGAGAACCTTCATGATCTCGCCCTTGTCGATGCCTCCGAGAAAGAAGGCATCGTTGACCGTCACCCCCCAGCGCTTCAGGCTCATCACTGCACGCTCGTGCGCGGGGGCGTTGCGGGCGGTGACGAGTGATACGTGGAGGCGAATGCGGTAGTGGGCAGTCTTCTGCCGCTCCTCTTCCTCCCGCTGCTGGATCCGGTTGATGCTGGCAAGGAACTCCTTGAGCGGTCCCGCGTCATGCGGCACCGCGGCGTTCAGAACTTCGTGGGCGCGAAAGCCCTCGATACCTCCCGTCTGGAACACCTGCTCCGATGCGTCGGTGGCAAGAACGCCGTCGAAGTCGAAGGAGATGCGCAGGTCACGGTCGCTGGTGTCGTCCCCGTAGGGCTCGCCCAGAACGTGCCCTGCCGGCAGCCCTTGGGAGACGGCCTCGTGGACGTCGCTGGCATTGGCTGAGAGGAACAATGACATGTTGAGGGCGGGCATGAACTTGTAGGGCGAGCGGCCCTGCATGAAGATGGCCCGGCTTATCGGCAGCGCGTGTGTCTCTATCGACCGCATGACCCGGAGTCCGGTGACGGGGTCGTTCCGGGACAGAACGATGACCTCGACCAGAGGGTCGGCTTCGTCGTTCAGGTCGTTCAGCGAGAGCAGGCGGCGGATGAACGGGAAGGCGACACCGGGGCGCAGCGTGTCTTCAAGGTGCTCTTCCTGGTAGGCGCGGTAGCTCTCCTCGCCTTGCTCGCGGAAGACCGCGTCGGACTCTGCGAGGTCGAACAGCGCGCTGGAGGCGATGCCGATGACAAGCCGGTTCGCCAGTTCGTAAGCGGCCACCAGAAACCCCTTTGATCAGCCTGTTCTCTGTGCTCTCAATCATCGCATCAGTCTCTTTGCCGGGCTTGCCGCACCTGCAACGGGCAGCCTGGAGGCGCTGTTGTCCTGCGTTCCGCGGAGGACGGGAGTGCCTGGCCTGCGTTCTACGCGGTAGGACGGGCGGGACTGTCAGGCATTCGAACGGTCCATAGCCACACACAAACACTCGCTCACCTGTGACGAGGCTCAGCCTAGATGCCCCGGGCCAGGACCAGTCCGGTCGGCTTCGGCTCGGGTCGGGGACCAGCGGTCGGCCTCCCCGGGGGGGCTGACCGCCAAGATCCGCCTCGCCGTCGGCAGCCGCCCGTCCTGTGGCCTTCACCATCACGCCTGTCCAGGCGGGCCTCGCCCGCATCCTGAGGTCACGTCCCGTGCGCGGGCGCCCCAGCGTGTCGCTCGGCCCAAGACTGGTCGTGAGGTGTAGATACACACGCTCACCAGGTGTTCGCACCCTGCAGGTGTGGCTGGAAATCGGTGCCTCCAAGTTCCGGGCAGTGGTCGTTCTGGAGCCTTTCCCGAGGTAGGGCATCTTTGCCAATGGGCCCCGGTATGCAATCGGAGCGAGGAACCGGGGGTGCCCTCTGATCCGCCAGGTAGACCGACCCAGCCAAGACGATTGAAGAGCGCACAGTCAGCCACGAGGGAGACCCCCTCCTTCAGACAAGCCACGCCCTGTACGCCGAAGGCTCTTGTGCCGTTCGGGGCGTACGGTCGGCTGCCACGATCAGCCGGTGCGCATAGGCATCGCTCCCGGCCGGCTGTTGGGTTGGCTGTGCTGCCCCGGCGAGGTCAACGATGCCGCCAGGTACGGATTTCCAGGTGGGTGATGTGGGCGTCGGCATGAATGCGGCCGGTTTCGACCAGCCACTGGTGGATGGCCGTGGTGACGTCTCCGCCCGCCGCGTCGACACGGCGGGCGATATCGGCTGCCGCGAAACCTCCCGTTGTGGCGGACCCGTAGGAGCGTTCCTCGGTGTGGTCGGCGCGCTGGATGACGTCGCGGCGGATGCCGGGTGAGTCGGTGCGGCTTCCTGACACGTGGACGTATCCGGTCTTGGCGAGGCGCACGGTGAACGCCAGGCGCAGGCCCTGGCGGGCGGCTTCGGCGATCAGGGGGCGTAGCCGGGACGAGCCGGAAGCGATGGCCTGTGCTCCGGCGCGTCCGGTGCCGGTGCCGGTGGGGGTGATGAGGACGGCTTTGGTGCGGACGCGGGCTCGGGTGCCGCTGGCGGTGGTGCGGCGGGTGGTGTGGGGGGCGGCGATGGAGGCGAGTTCGGTGATGTCGCTGATGCCTGCTGTGTGGACGGCGGTGAGGACCTGGGTGAGGGCGGGGACGAAGGCTGCGCCCTTGTTCTTTGTGTAGAACTGGGAGACGAGGGAGGCGTCGCGGTTGATGATGCGGGCGATGTCGCGTTTGGTGTAGCCGGCTTGTTGGAGTTGGTCGGCGAGGCGGGCTGCTTCGTTGCGGTGCTGTGCCGGGGGGCGCTTGCGGCGCGGTGGCATCAGGCCCTCCCAGGGGTGGGCGCGGCGTGGTGGGCGGCGCGGCCCCTGTCGCGGAGGGTCAGGAGTTCGTCTTCGGTGGCGGGGGCCGGGATGGGGCCGGTGAGGTGGCCTTTGTTGAGGTAGTCGCCTGGCTGGCCGTGGTGGGGCCATGGTTGGGGCTGGGTGAGGTAGACGGCGTCGGTGCGGAAGGCGACGATCGTGCCGGGCGGGGCGTGGAGGGCTCCGGCGTAGGTGTTGTCGTCGCGGTGGCGCTGGGAGAGCAGGGCGGCGCGGGCGGAGGACCAGATGTGGGCGGCCCATTCGGGGTGGGCGTTGGGGTCGCGGGTGAAGCCGGTGGGGCGTTGCCAGGTGATGGTCTGGTCGTCGAAGCCGATGATTTCGGCGTCCGGTGGGACGTCGCGTTCCATGGTGCGGGGTGTGGTGCCGGTGACGGTGCGGGGGCGTTGGGCGAAGGCGCCGATTCCGTAGAGGAGGAGGGCGCGGACGGCGCGGGCGGCGAGGTGGGCGGCGGTGCGCTGGTCGGGGTCGCCGTTCAGGTCGGCCTGGGCGGTGAGGGAGGACCAGGCTTCCTTGAGTTTCTTGGACCAGTCGTCGAGTGGTTTGCCGTCGTCGAAGAGGATCCCGTCGAGGATCTCGATCTTCCACGGGGTGTGGGGGTTGGACAGGGCGGTGTGGATTTCGGGTCCGCCGGCCCAGGTGGTGAAGGTGGTGCCGGGGGTAGCGGGGTAGTGCCAGGCGCGGTCGCCGGGGGCGGGTGCGGGGAGGATCCCGATGTGGGTCCAGGTGTCGGGGACGGTGACGCGGACGTGCCAGTGGCCGCAGGCGAACAGGGCTTTGGTCTGTTCCTTCTGGGACCAGGAGGCGAACGTGGCGGCGGTGACGCGGCGGGGGGTGCCGACTCCGGATTTCCAGGTGTGTTTGGCGTAGGCGAAGGTGCGGTCGTACTCGACCAGGGCGGGGAGCTGGGCGGGAACGTGGGGCGGGGTGATGAGTTCGGTGCGGCCCTGCCCTGCGGTGGCGTGGAAGAGACCGCGGAGCTCTTCGGACAGAACGGGGTAACCGTCCGCGTGCTGGCCCTTGGTCGGGATGGTGCGGGTCCACAGGTCACGGCCGGTCTGGGACGGTGAGCCCATCAGGACGGCGTCGGGCCAGTGGCGGCGCAGGGCCTTCCACAGCAGGACGAACGCGTCCCGGATGACGGCGGGCTCAGTGCCTTCGGTGTCGAACCACTCCCCCGCTGAGCGGATCTCGACGTGCTGGTCGCCGTGTTCGCGCTGGTAGCGGCCGACGGGGTTGCGGGGGTGGACGAAGTGGCCGGCCATCCGGTCCTTGCCGCGGCCGGTGTCCGTGCGCCAGCCGGGTGTGGGGGCGTTCAGCCAGGCGGCGACGGTGTCCTTGAGGAAGGGGTGCTGGTCGGCCTGCCGGTGCCAGGGGGCTCCTGCGGTGATGTAGATCCGCTCGACGCCGCCGGGCAGGACGTGGAAGACGGTGTTCAGGATTTCCGCGGCGCTGGCGGTCGGCAGGTCGATGCGGAACGTCTGGTCGCGGTGGACCAGCACACCGGTATGCGTGTCGAGGAAAACAGTGCTGCGGGCCTGCTGGGTGAAGTTCGGGTGCGCGGAGACCAGGTTCGCGGTATGGGCGAACCAACGGTCCCCATCAGGGCCTTCGGGGATACCGGGCAGGGTGCGCTGTGCTCCCTGGGCCGCGAGAGGAGCGGCGGCGGCCGAGGCTGGCACAGACGTGGCTGCGGGCAGTTCCGATTCCGCTGCCGGTTCAGGGGCGGGGCGGGTCATGGCGGGGGCGACCGTGCCTGTCTGGGCCGGGGTCTGTGCGGGTTCGGTGCCGCCGGGCAGTGCTGTTTCCCCGGCGGGCTCGGGGACTTGGACGGCCGGGGAGGGCGGAGCTGCCGGTTCGGGCGACGGAGGAACGGGAGCAGGGTTTGGCTGTGCTGCGGTGATGAGCCGGTCGGGGGCGAGGATGGGGGCGATCGCCACGATGTCGGCCAGGCTGAGCCCGGCGGCGGGAGCGATGCGCTCCGCCTTCGCCTTCTCGTATCCCGCGAGCGCGGTGATCCTGCGGGCGCGGTCCGTCTCCAGTTTCTCCAGCGCAGCCTGCGCCTTCCTGATGCCGTCCCGCAGGACGCGCAGCTCGGCCAGCTCCGCGTTGTAGGTCTTTGCGTCCATCACGATTCCTTGTACCTGCAGGTCAGTTGGCGGAAGGGCTTTTGGTGGAGACGTACGCGATCGCGCCGCTCGACTGCGAGGGCAAGCGGGTGCCCAGGAGGAGGTCCGCGATGTCCCGGTCGGTTTGCTGCGGTGCGGTCAGGTGCTTGACCGGGGTGGCCAGGTCGGTGACGTGTCCGGCCAGGACGGCGTCCGGAAATGCGTGCCGCCCGCCGCTGCCTTTTCCCCAGCGGTTCAGGCCGGTGAGGACGGCCACCACGTAGCCGGACAGGGTCACCGGGAGCACTCCCCCGGCCGCCACGCTGGCAGCGTCGCAGCGCCACCAGCCCCTCAAGCGGTTGAGGAGTACGTCGGGGTCAAGGTCTGCCGCGTATCCGATCGGCTCCTGCTGGTTGTCCTCGCTGGGGCGTGCCGCGTCGACTCGCAGTACTGCAACTTCTTTGACGTTGAGGCGGTTCAAGGTGGGGTGGGCGCGCTCTTGCAGGGCTCGGACTACCCAGAGAGGTGTCATCACGCGGACGCCGCGCCGGGAGAGTTCCGGGAGCACGCCTGCGGTGATGAGGCGCCGGTAGGTGGTGACGGCGCAGCCAAGCTCTTCGGCGGCTTGCCCTGTCGTGAGCAGCATGACGAGCCTTCATATCGGTCGGGGTGCCTGCTGCCGTGACGCTACCGCCACCCCCACCAACTATGCAAGTTGCATCAGTTATCTGATTTGACTCGTCTCGGCTTGTTGCGCCTGCCTGTGAATTCACCGACCTAGGGGGCGACTGGCAACCGCATCCGCAGGCGACGGCGCCCGTCGCCACCGGCACCCGGAGCAGCTGAGATATGCACCGAACCTGGAAGCGTGTGACGCCGCGATTCGCCGTGCCCCGAGGGGTCCGTCGAATCGCCGTATCTCTACGGTTGCGCCGCCTCGCCCTGCCAAGGCGAGGCCTTCAGCAGTCCGCGATCTCTTGTGCTTTTTGCACGCGCTTGCGCTGCAGTGCCTGGAAAGCGGGAGAGGGGCCGGCCAGAAGGTCCATCACGTCGATGCCGAAGTGTGCGGCCAGGAGATCACAGTCGTCGAGGCCCCAGGGAGCCGCTCCGTTCTGGCGGCGGCTGACCTGGGCCTGGCTCACACGGATGGCTTCGGCCAGCCCCGCCTGGCTCTCGCCGGTTTCGTGCAAGAGCGTTGCCACGGTGGCGCGCAACCGGTGTGCCAAAGACGTGTCCACGCGCACGGCTCCTTCGAGGACGAGACGTTCTCAAGGCACCCTAGCGTGCTGTGGTCTTCCGATCACCCCGCGTATGTGGGCGTCTCCGCGATGACGAGGCCCTCGAGGTGACCCGCGTCAGCCGGCGGGAGGGTACGTCTCTTAGAAGCCGTTGTCTTTCCGAGCGTGATGGGTGTGTTTCCGCTGGTCAGGGATGGGGCCGGTGTTTCGGTGGCAGGGACGAGATGTCGTGTCGTCTCTTCGGTGGAGGTGCCGGATGCCGTCGGTGATGGGGCTATTGGAGGAGCGTGAACGCGCCGCTCGGCAGCGGGTGGACGCCCTTCAGGCCGAGCTGCGGGAGGCAGAGGCCGTGTGGGAGCGGTTCGTAATCGCCCGTGAGACGGTGGCCGAGGTCCTGGCGGAACCGTGCGGAGGCCAGGACGTGTCACCGGTCGTGGTGGTCGGCGAGGGGCCGGCGCGGGTTGTGGGTGCGGTGCCCGGCTCGGTGGTGCCGGTGTGGCGGGAAGGCCTCGCTGCTGCGGCGCTGGCGCCGGATTACCAGCAACTCGTGGACGCTCTGACTGGTGAGAACGGGTCGCGTGCCGGGGCCATGGACTGTCGGCAGCTCGCGGTGGCGGTCGGGCTGGAGCCGGTGCCCGCGAAGGTGGAGGGCGTGCGGTCGAAGGTGAAACGCCTGGCCGCGCGGGGCTGGCTGGCGGAGGAACGTCCGGGGGTGTTCAGTGCCGTCGTCGGGCGATGCGGCGGCTCATGACCATGCTCATCGACCACCTGATCATCGCCTCGGCGCTGTCGGTGCGGGTTTCGTAGTCGCGGGCCAGGCGGCGTGAGTGCATCAGCCATGCGAACGTGCGCTCGACAAGCCATCTTTTCGGCAGGACGACGAAGCCTGTGGTGTCGTCGCTGCGTTTGACTACCGTCAGCGCGATCCGCAGCACGTTGCGGGCGAAGTCGACGAGTTGGCCGGTGTAGCCGCCGTCGGCCCAGACCAGCGTGATGCGCCAGTGCCGCTCGCGCAGCCGGGCCAGCAGTGTCTGTCCCGCGTCCCGGTCGGTGACGGACGCCGCCGTGACTGTGACGGCCAGGAGCAGGCCGAGGGTGTCCACCACGATGTGGCGCTTACGGCCGTTGACTTTCTTGCCGCCGTCGAAGCCCCTGGTCGCGGCCGGCACCGACGCAGCCGCCTTCACTGACTGGGCGTCGATGATGCCCGCGGTCGGCTCCCGGTCGCGGCCGGCCGCTTCACGGAGCCGGTTCCGCAGCCGGTCGTGGAACTCGGCCGTCCAGCCCTTGTCGCGCCAGCGTCGGAAGAAGGCGTAGACGCGGTCCCACGCGGGGAAGTCCGCGGGCATCGACCGCCAGGAGATACCCCCCGCGACCAGGTAGCGGACCGCGTCGACCATCTGCCGGTGGCAGTAGCCTTCCGGCTGCCCGCCCCGGCCCTCCAACCAGGCCGGCACCGGAAGTGCGGCACGGACCGCGGCCCATTCCGCGTCCGTCATGTCCGACGGATACCGAGGCTCCCGGCTCGGACGATCGCCCGCGTTCCCGTACACGTGGGCGAGGCAGTCACACGACCGGGAAGACGAGTTGGACGACGCGGTGGACAGCACGAAAGACTGCGGCACCAGGGTCTCCTGACGCTCGGATGGATTCGACACCCACGAGCTGTTCGGGAGGCCCTGCCTTCATGCCCAGACCACCGGAAGATCACCCGGCCGGGCAACCACACTCGAACTCACACCCACCATGATCGATAGAACAACGGCTACTTAGAGAACGTTGAGTCTTGCCTGGTCAGCTGCGGGGCCCTCAGCTCCGATCTGGCGCAGGCGCGCCTCGATGGCCAGTTCGCTGCGCCCGAAGTCCTGGCTGAGCTGCGCAACTGAGGCTCCGCTTGCGCATTGGCGGGCCAGTAGGGCTTCCTCCTGTTCGGTCCAGCGGGCGTGGGAGTTGCTGTGCTGGAGGCGTCGCTGCTGCAGGACAGGCGATGGGGTGGGAGCGGGTTGAGGTTGCGGGGGTCGTCCCTGACGCCGTTGGGCGGGGGCGGGGGCGGTGATCAGTTCCAGTTCGAGCAGACGGCGGTAGATGTCGTTGCGACGGCAGTTGAACTCCTGGGCGAGGGCACCGAAGTCCCTCTCTGTGCGGAATCGGTTGGCCAGTCTGGTGGAGTCGGCCGGGCTCCAGGTTCGCTCGTAGCTGTCGGCCGGTGGGGCAGAGTCGGGGGTGGTTGCGTGCAGGAGGCGGGCAAGGGGGTGGAGGTCGGTGAGGTTGAGGGTTCCGCGCAGTTCGGCCTGGATTTCGCCGTGGTTGTCGGTGACGGTGATTTCGGTGGTGAGGTGCCCGTTCGCGCCTGTGGTGGCGGTCAGGGCGTAGAGGCGGCCGTTGTGGGTGAGGCTGTTTTCCAGGCTGGGGGTGGGGGGTTGGTCGCGGCGCTGTGGAGGGATGACGGCTGAGCCGACAGGTGTCGCTAGCAGGGTGTGGACGTACCAGGTGGCTTGGAAGCGTCCACCGCTGTCGAGTTGGTAGATGACTGGTCCTGGTTCCAGTTCGGTGACTCCGTAGAGGACCGCGAGGGTTTGTCCGGCGAAGGGGCTGCTCGCTTCAGGGGTGCCGGGAACGGGCTGGTAGGTGAGCCAGCCGCGGGAGGGCTTGTCGGCGGGGTTGACCGGGGCTGCGTCGGGGTCGCCGTGCCACTGTCCGTTGTTGTCCTGGAAGGCGTAGATGTGGGTCATGGCTGTTCCTGTGACGGGTGGGGGGGGTGGCTGCTGGTGTCAGTAGTGGAACTGGATGAGGTGCAGGTCGCTGATGGTTACTGCGGCTTGTTGTTGGTCGGGGGGCAGTGCGCGGAAGAAGTAGGCCTCTCCGATGGCGTCGGCGAGGATGCGGCTCAGTTCGTCGTCGGCGGATTCGGCGTGCCGGGCGTTGAAGAGGCGGCGGACGTGGGCAGCGGGGAGGTCTTCGGTGATGTTGCGTAGGCGGTCGTCGGGGAATTCGCCGGTGAGGGTGGTGTAGGTAAAGCGGGCGTGGAGCCGGGCGGTGACGCAGCCTTCGTGGTCAAGGATCTGGCGGTGCGCTTGGCGGCGGGTGAGCGGCTGCCAGCTGCGGTAGATCTCGCGTTCGATGAGCTGGGCGTGGGTGGGGGTGAGGTCGTCGAGGCTGTCTCCTCGGGCCCAGCGTTCGATGGCTGTGGGATAGGCGAAGACGCGAGCTGCCAGGACGTGAGGCTCCTGGGCGGTGAGGAGGTACCGCAGGCGTGGGGCGGGGCGGGTAGGCGGTTTGCGGGTCCAGTGCCGGGCGTCGGCGAGGTCGAGTGCGTGGGTGATGGATGTGGTTGGGGGTGTGGGCACGGGTGCGTGTCTTTCTGCGCGGCGGGGGCGCGTTGCCGTGGGGCGAATGGGTCGTTGTCCGTGGTGAGGGGCTCGGTGGTGGATTGAGGGGGCGGGATGGGACAGGCGGGGCCGCAGCCGGTGGGGCTGCGGGCGGTGCCGGGTGAGGCGACTGGGTCGTTCGTCCGCCGGCTGGCGCGGGTCAACGATCGGCCGGTCGGTGTGGTCCTGCGGGAGGCCGCGGGCGGCGGGCGGGTGGCGGAGTGGGGGGATCCTCGGGCGCATGAGGTGTTCTTGAGCGATGAAGGTGTTGAGCGGCTGGCCACGATGGCGTGGCGTACCCCAGAGGAGCTGCGGCGGAGTCTGCCTACGCTGGGCGTCCCGGTGCGCGGCAGCAGGGCGGTGAGGGTGGCGCCTTGGCCGGAGCGGTGGACGCTGTTGGAGCCGTGTGCGGGGTGTCTGGCGCGGCGTGAGGACATTGTTGCTCCGGTGTGGTGTGCCAGCGGTGAGGTCTGGCAGGTGTGTGTGCGCCACGGGCGTTGGATGCGTGATGCTGCGGCTGGAGGTCCCGCCCAAGTGGGGTTGGCCGGGCTTGAGGAGGTGGTCCGTGCGCATCGCCGCTGGCAGCGGATGCGGGGGCGTGTGGGGCCATACGCGCGGGCGTTGTTGGCTGATGCGCTGCAGGTGGCCGCCTGTTGGTGGCAGGGCCGGCTCATGGGGTCGGAGACGGTGTGGGCTCGGCGTGAGGGAGTCCTGGGGGCGGGTCGGCAGGAGTGGTCGGTGCCTCTGGTGGTGTACCCGGAGGCGGTGGTGGTGGCTGAGGCGATGGCGGTGTATGAGCGGCAGCGGCGGTGGGGGCGGGAGTTCGACAATGGGGCGCCGGGCTGGGTGTCGAGGCGCTGGATCAGTTTTGTCGGTGAGCGGTTGGGGATGAGCGCGCCGATGGAGTACGGCGGGTATCGGGCGCTGCGGGAGTGGACGCTGCAGCATGGTGTGGATGAGCCTGTGGTGGCGCGGTTGGGGCGGGAGGCGCCGCCGCCTGACTACCTTTCGCAGCGGCTGCCGGTTCTGCAGCCCCATGTGGGCGGGGTCGGGCAGGGGCCGTTGGAGGACGCTTCTTGCCTTGCGTGGCGGCTGGGGCGCCCGGTTTCCGTACTGGAGTAGGTGGCGGTGGTGCGGCGTGGCAGGGCCTGGGCTTCTGGGATGTTCACCAGGATGCGCAGGAGTTCTTGAGGGTGCGTGCAGCGTTGGTGTTGTCGGTGCACTGGGCCTGGTACCAGTCCATGGGACGCACTGCTACGGGTCTGATCTGGCCGGGTGAGAGGCCGATCCTGAAGTCGCAGCTGGGTGCTTCGGTGATCTCGGTCAGGTCGGGGGTGTGCGTGGCGTAGAGGAGGTGGCCGTCAGCGACGGCGAGGGGGATGTGGCCGTCGCGGGCGGTGCGGCTCAGTTTGCGGTGCACGTTGGCCCGTGCGTTGGCGGTGACCGCGGCACGCAGGTCGGGGCGCCAGGTGGGGTCGTCGGGGGTGGTCCAGTTGTTCAGCAGTGCCTGGTCCGGCTGGGCGGGTGGCTGGTCCAGGATGGTGAAGGCATCCTGTGCGGTGGCGTCGAGGGCGTTCAGCAGGGCTCTCTGTACGCGGTCGGCGCGGGGCAGATCGCCGAGAGCGGTGAGCAGGTCCGGCGTGTCCAGGTCGTTGGTCAGGCCAAGGCTCTGAAGGACAGCGAGCCGGGCCAAACGCACATGTTTGTACCAGGGATCGAAGTAGGGATTTGATTTCCCGCGCCGTAGCCACGCCCGGACAGGCTGGGGCCTGAGGCCGCGCAGGGCGGCGTAGGCGAGTGCAGGGGTCGTGTGCCAGGCCATGCCTTTGCTGGCGAAGGCGGGTGGCAGCAGTGGGTGCGGGTCGCTTTCGGAGAGGTCGACGAGCCAGCTGCCAGGAGTTTTCGGGTCGAAGGCCGGGTGGTAGACGTGGTGGGCCGGCGCGTCGGAAACCCGGATGTTGTTGCTGTCGGCGAAGTGGTGGAGGTTGACTGCGAAGCACACCACGTGAGGGCGTGAGGCTTCTTCAAACGTAGGGGGCCGCCACCAGTCGATGTCGGTGTCGGCGAGGGTGTCGTCGCCGGCGAGTTGGTGGCCGGGCGGTGCCTCGCAGGGAGCCGGGTCGGCGCGGGTGGTCAGGGCGCTGGGTACTCCGCAGGCGACCAGGGCCCGGGTGACGGTGTGGCGGTGCTCCGGTGGCCGCAGGTCGCTCATGAGGCGGTGGCCGCAGGTGCCGGGCGCTCCGGTAGGGATGCGTACGAGGTCGGCGTACTGGCCGATCGCGGCGGCGAGTTGTGTGGGCGAGAGATCGTCGGGCAGCTGCCACGCGTCCTGGTGCAGCGCTCCCCAGGTGGTGACCGCAAGGTGAATGCTCTCGCAGGCCGGGTCACCGGTGGTGGGGTGCAGGCGCATCCAGGGGCCCAGGCCGTGGTCGTCGCTCTGCCAGCCGATGGACCGGAGTTGTCTGAGCAGGATGTGGTCGCTGCGAGGGTGGCGGTGGGCCTGGTCGGGGGCTTCAGTAGGCAGGCCAAGCCGGTCGAGCGCGGTGGAGGTGAGCACCAGGAGGGGGCCGCTGGGCAGGCCCTCTGCGCGGATGGGTGCGGCTCCCAGTGGGGCGCGCAGGGTCCACTCCAGCAGTCCGGGCAGGTCTCTGGCGGGGCAGGGGCGGACCCGTCCGTCGGCCAGGTGGGCCAGCAGGCCGGTGGTATCGCTTGCGAGTACCGCCAGGGGGCCGTCGCCGTAGCGGCGTCCTCGCGCCGCCGGGTAGTGCAGATGCCGCGGCGGTGAGGCGGGCTGGGCGGCGCGAGGAGCGGGCAAGGAGACGGCCGGGGCGAGCTGCGGCTGCCGCGGAGCTGTGGAGGCTGCGACGGAAGCGCGGGGACGTGGGACGCCCGGGGTGGGGCAGCGGGTGCCCAGGTGCTGGGGTCGCCCGCCGACGCGCTGCGCGGTGGGCTCGTGGCAGCGTCGGCAAGGTTCCGCTCCGGTCATCGCGGCGGTCAGTTCGTGCTTCAGGCGGCCCAAAGCGGCCCAGTCCGGGAGGAGAGTCGGTACTGGCCACTGTGTTGGCTCGCCTGTCAGATGGGCCTGCAGGGTGGCAAGGAGGTAGCCGTAGGTGGCGGCCTCCTCTCCGAGCGGGGTTGAGGTGCCCTTCTCCCAGGCCAGGAAAGTCCCCTCGGTGATGCCGCACGCGTCGGCGACCTGCCATGGGGTCAGTTTGAATTTCTCGCGGAGTCCGGCGCGTTCGACTGCGGGCGGAAGGTCCGGACGCGGCTTGGCGGTGAAGACCTCATCGGAGTCGAACAGGGCATCCACGATCGCTTCAACTCCCGTGAGGGCTGCTGGCCGGAAAGGGTTTCACCGCAAGGCGTTCGCCTTGCGGTTCGCGACGCAGCATCACATGGAGAGGTTTTTTTATTCTTCAGACGGAAAAACGATACGTCCCGTCCTGACCTGCAGAGAGAGCCATCAGCTCGCGACAAAGAGTAGTTCGAACGAGTGATGCGCGCACGAATTCCATCACCGTGCGCCCCTTGACACGCGCTCAGAAAGCGGCCTTGAAATGGGAAAACGCGTACTGGAACACTCCATCGGGGGAGCGTGCGGCCTCTGCGCGCGCCTCACTCAATCGAACGTAGAGCCTCGTGACCTCTTCCTTTCTTTGTGGTCGTGAGGAGAGCGTGAGCACCGTCGATGGTCCGTTCGATGCAACCGGCGCGGTTTTCTGCCGTCGAGGAAAGGGGCGAGTGGGTGAGTGAGGTGGTGTGGGCTCAGTTCCGATCCAGTGCCGGGAGGCCGGTCGAGCGGCCCGTACATCAGCTGTCCGGAGAGAGGCTGGAGGAACGTGCGGGGGTCTGGGAGCCTCCCCGTTACCGGGGACGGCGGGCCATCACGACGTGGTGGCGGCCCGCGGACCGGGCCGGGCACGTCGGATGCGCGACGCTGGGTGCGCTGGAGGCCGCCATCTCCCTGGAGTTCGACCCGCAGGTCACCGCTTTCGCCTCGTGGACGGTGCGGCTTTTCCGGGCCGGCAGCACGGACGGGTACGTGCCCGACTTCTTCGCCCGGCTGCGCGACGGACAGGCCTGCCTGCTGGTCCGCCGCCCGAGCGGCGGTGCCGCGACCGGCGATGCCGCGACCGGCGATGCCTGGGGCAGAGCCCTGAAACTGGTGACCGCTGCGGGTGAACAGGCGGGCTGGCAGGTGCGGGTCCACGAAAGCGATGACGCGGTAGTGACGCGGAACCGGCAGAGGTTGGCGCGCTACCGGCACATGCGGATGGCGTGCCCCGATACCGCTCGGGTGCTGCGGGACGTGTTCGCCGACCCCCGCCCCTTCGACGCCGGGATCCAGACCAGCGGTCTGCCACCGATGAGAACTGCCGCGTGCGGACTCCATCTCATCTGGCGGGGCGAACTGCTCATCGACTGGAGCCGCCCGTTCACCCCGGGCCGTTCCCTGGTCTGGACCGGCCGGGAGACCCCGTGACGACCGCCGTGGCACCACCGGGCCAGGTGGCCTTGGGACAGGCCGTCCACTGGCGCGGCGAGAGCTACCTGGTAGCCGCTCTCCAGGGCAGGAGGGTGCATCTGCTCAGCCAGCATGCCGAGGGCGAGGACGCGGTCGTCCTCCTGGACGTCCTGTACTCCTCCCCCGGCTTTCGCATCGTGGACCAAGCGCATCCGGGGGCCGAGCTGACCGACGGAGCCTTAGGCGGTGCTGCGGGCCGGAGCGGGCGGCCGGCTCTGGGCTGTGCCCCCTTGCTCGACGGTCTCCCTCCGAACGTGCGTGAGGACGCCGAGTTCTGGCTGGACCATGTCCTGGAGGTGCATACCGGCCTGCCCGGCTTCGCCGTCCCGGGAACCGTTCCGCGGTCCTGCTTCGACCCGGACCGCACCACTCTGCGGCAGCGCTACGCCACCAAGGCCGCCGAACTGCGCGCAGCCCACCACCAAGTGTCTGCGGGCACGGTGGAACGCAAACGGCTGGCCTGGCTCCGGGAGGGGGTGTGGGGGCTGGTCGACAAGCGCAGTCTGCGCACCACGACGGCCTACGGCCGCGTCGATGAGCAGGTCGTACGCCTGCTGCAGAAGATTCACCAACGCTACGAGCGCAAGTCCATCGGGACCCGCTCACGTTTCTTCGAGCTGCTCGGCCGGGCATGCCGGCGGAAGTTCAAGAAGAGGGCGGAGAAGTTGATGCCCTCCCGCGCGACGTTCTACCGGCTGCTTGACCGCCTGGGCATCGCCTGCGGCAGAGAGACCGCCCGCAGTCGGCGTAATGACGGTAACAGGCCCGAACCGCCCTTCACGCTGCCCATGGCCACGGCCCTGGGCGAGCAGGTGCAGATCGACACGACGTCGCTGGACCTGAAGGGCATCGACGAGGCCGGCAGGGTCGTCTCGCTCGAACTGACCGCGGCCATCGAAGTCGTGTCCCGGTCCGTCCTCGCCGCCGTGGTCCGGCCCAAGTCCACGGGGGTCAAGGCCGGTTCCGGCTCCCGTCGGCACGGCGGGAGGTCTACCAAGGCCGTGGACGCGCTGCTGCTGCTGGCCGAGATGTGTACCCCGCAGCCGATGCGCCCGCACTGGTCGCTCAAGGCTGCGGCAGAGGGGTCGGATCTGCCGTACGCGGAGCTGGTCGAGGCTGACGAGCGCATGGCCGGTGCGGCAGCGCGTCCGGTGATCGTCCCGGACATGATCGTCATGGACAACGGCAAGGTCTTCGCCGGCCGCGCCTTCATGGACGCCTGCGCCCAGCTGGGGATTTCGGTACGCCCCGCCGCCTACAACTCCCCCACCCACAAAGCGATCGTGGAGCGGACTTTCGGCTCGGTCAAAAGCCTCTTCAGCCAGTTCCTGCCCGGCTACATGGGCAAGGACCTCTCCCAACAGGGCAAGAGCGTCGCCAAAGAGCGGCTGTGGCGCATCGACCAGATCAATGACTTCCTGCAGCAGTGGATCGCACTCGGCTGGCAGCAGCGCCCGCATGCCGAACTGCGTAACCCGTTCCTGCCGTCGATGCCGCCCCGCACCCCCAACCAGATGTTCGCCGCCCATGTCGCCAGCAACGGCTACACGCCCATGCGCCTGAGCCCCGAGGACCGTCTACGGCTGCTGCCCACCACCTGGGTGACCGTCACCGAGAAGGGCATCCGGATCAACAACCGCACCTACGACAGCCGCGCACTGAACCCGTATCGTGGCAAGCTGTCGGGCTGGCCGGGCAAGGGACAGCGCTGGCCGGTGCGCCACCACCCGCACCAGCCCGAGAAGGTATGGCTGCAGACCAAGCCCGCCGGTGGGTGGAAAGAAGCCACGTTCGTGTATCAGCGGCTCATCGGCGATGCATGGACCGAACAGATCTGGGACCTGGCCACAGCCCACCACCTCGACAAGGGCGGCAGCACCCACAACGAGGCGGCCATCGCCCGAGAGGTCCGGGCGTTGCTGCAGCGCGCCGGCCACGGCCCCTCCCGCGCGTCCTCGCACAGCGAGCCCGCCCCGGCTGCTGACCGCGGAATGACCGTGGGCGTCGAGCCCGCCCCGGACCCCTACCGGGGCATCCCCGCCCCGGACTTCCACACAATCAGTGCCCTGCCCAGCATGGACGTCTCCCTGAGCCATCTGTGCAGCGGCCCCCTGCCCCTGGTACAGCCCGCTGCGACGCTGCCGCACGGCGCGACCTGATACCCCTCCCCCAGGACTGTTCCCCATGCACTCTCATGATCCATCCGCAGACCCGCTGAGTCTCCCCGCCACGGTCCGCGCCGGGTGGCAGGCCCGCCTGACCCACGTCGTCAGCCCGCCGGCACTCGGCCCCTGCCCGCCGACAGACCCTCCGGTCGATCCGGACGACCCACGCATGCTGTACCACGCCGGTATGCAGACGGTTCAGACGCCGCCCATGGCGAAGGCCCTCACCCTGGCGCGCCGTCTGTGGCTGGCCAGCGGCCCGCGGAGCGAGGGCCAATTACACCTGGCCGTGGACGGGCCCGGGGAGACCGGCATGACCACGGTCCTGCGGAAGATCGGCCGCGCCTTCGAAGGGATCGTCCGTGCTCAGCTGCCGGCCGACGCCACCCGGGTCCCTGTCATCCACATCAACGCCCCTCTCGCACCGGGCAGCAAACTGGACATGTCGATCCCGTTCGCCGAGTTCCTGGGCTTCAAGCACACCAAGGACCCGGAAACCGCAGGTCGCAGCACCGACATGACCGGCCCCGTCTGCCATGTCATGAGGACCCGCGGCACCCGCCTCGTCCTGGTCGACGGCATCGACCGGCTCGACAACTCCGAACTGTCGACAGCTTTCGACTACTTCGGCTACCTGGCCGCCGAATGCGATGTCTGCTTCGTCTACTGCGGCACCGGCGCCCGCGAGATCGTCAACGACGCCCGCCACGGCAAGCACCCCGGCCCTCCCTCCAGCGGATCCGGCGGCATCCCCACCCTCCCTGTACTGCCGATCCCCTACAGCCCCGACGACCACGCCCTGTTCCACAAAATCGTCAAGTTCTTCGACCAGAGCCTTCGGCTGCACCAGCACAAGCCCGGTGACCTCCTGGCCCTGGCCGAGCACCTGCACCGACGTACCGGCGGCTACATGAAACCCCTCTCCCAGCTCATCTGCCACAGCGCCCAGGAAGCCATCGAAACCGGCGCCGAAGCCATCACCACAGAGCTCCTCGACAATCAACTGGTCGGCGCTTTCAACGAAGACCCCCTCCTGCCTGGCTGAGTCGGAATATGCCCCGTGTGGAGGGCTCGGCCGCTTGAGGGCATCCACGGCCAACGGTGTCCCTACCTGCTTCTCCGAGCGAGTCAGCCTTGGAGGAGCGCCGAAGTCCCCCAGCTCGAGCTGCGCTACACGGTCGGCGGCTCCACGCCCACCCATCAGCCGTAGCGAACGGCGCAACTCGGCTAGCGCCCTTACTGAGCGACTGTTCCATCACCAAGAGAGGACCTTCAGTGATCTATTACAAGGCCTGGATCGAGACCAGGACGTCCAGCGCAACCCAGTGGGAGCACCACGAACACCTCGAAGGAGAGGAAGAGGATGAGCAGCCGGGACTGTACTTCACCGACTCGGGGATGTGCGGCGGTACCGACGACCTTGCGCAGCAGATGCTGGACCGCTTCCTCGCCTGCGTACTGCGCGACTACCCCGACCAGCCAGACGTGGAGGTACGCGCCCACGCCCAGATCGACGAGCAGACACCTGCCGAGCCCCCCGCGATCCGCCAGGCGTCCAGTGACGCCATTGCGGAAGCTCGTGAAACCCTACGGCTGAAGTCCCTTGCCCAAGGACTGCGCTCTGCGGGCACCCAGGTGTTCACCGCTCGTAGCCGCCTCCAGAAGGCAGTCGTGACGGCGCACGACCAGGGGCTTGACCGCTTGACCATCACCACCGCTGCCGCTCCGGAGCTCAGCGCAGACCAGGTTGCGCGTCTGATCGACGCTTCCGTGCTGTGCGGCGAGGTGCGCGCTCTGGTGCGTTCACGTCCAGCGCTCGCCGCGCGGACCTCCGTCCGCGACGGGGGCCTCCTCGGAGTAACGGTCAAACTGCTCTGGACCACCGAGGACGAAGAAGCTGAAGAACTGCGCGAAAGGGGTTGGAACGAGACGATCGAGGAATACGACCGGCAGCTAGCCAGCACACTGCTCACCGCAGCGCGCAACGACGCAGGACAACTCCTTGCTCTTCTCTCTTCCCAGTTCGAGGTCCTCTCCCAGGGCGGCCATCCCGCTACGCCTGAGTGGATGGCACCGGACACCCTCGTTTACCGGTCCGTCGCCGTGCGGCACGCCGGGCAGACAGACTCGAAGGCCAGCGCGGCATGAGCAGCGGAAGAAGTCCGGAGGGCGGCCGCGTACGGGCTCGGCCGCCGCACCGCACTCGGCGGCCAGCCAACGATCAGTCGCGTAGGCAACACTGCGGGGCAATACACCTATCCGGTTGGGCAGTTGCCTTCTGGTGAGCCCCGTGCCGGTCATGGGGATCGGACATGCCCTCATCGTGTCCTCTTGTCCATCTCCTGCGGAGCACGGACCGGGGCGCCGACCCACGCGCCGTGTATGACCTGCCCGAGGGGGCGGTAAGGTCGCCGAGATACCGTGGCCTGCAAAATCCGTTGGCTATCGTGGGCATCTGATCGGTTCTATGGGCGCCCATCTCATCGCGGCGATTCATGCCTGCCGGCCTTACGAGCGCAGGGTGCAGTCGAGGGTGAAGGCTGCGACGGGGACACCCTTGAGGGCTTGCTGTGTATGGGCCTGATGCTGCTGGTGCTGGTCAACGGATTTGAGCGTGTGCTGGGTTGCGGGGCACGACCGCCGCTTAGCAGGCGTCCAGCGGTCGCAGTCGAAATAACCGGTCAGCAGGATGCCTGCCGTGCGAGGGGTGTTCAGGTAGCGGTCGACGAGTTGGTGTTCCAAGGCTGTGGGCAGTGTGCTGTTCCAGCAACCTTTGCACTCGATCACCAGTCTGACCGGATCGTGGCCGCTGCTTGGCGGGGCTGGTACCTCGATCTGGATGTCGGTGCGGCGACCGGACAGACCCGGGCGGTCGAGTTGGACTTCACGATTGACGACCACACGGTAGCCGCCGATGTCCTGCAGGAGAAATGCGGCGAGGATGTCGCTGAGGTCTTCCTCCCAACAGGGCCACCACTCGGCTTGTGCCGCGGAGGACTCCGAGCGGTTCCACAGGGCGATGCTCAGGCCATTGGGACGACGCAGGGCGTGTTGAAAGCGGCCAAGAGCCTCCAACACAAGCGACAGAAGGTGTCCTTCGTCGGTGACCCAGCGGCGTTGGTTCGATTCGGCAAGTTCCCTGAGCTGGGGCGGCGTTACCGGGGCGTGAAGGGATCGCGCGGCGGCGGTGGCAGTCTGCCGGGCGAGCTGGCGTAGACGCCACAGTCCTGTTTGGGAGGCCAGACGGCGCAGTTGGTGGGCGGCTTGCGGCGTGTTCTTTGCCTGGAGGAGCGGTGGAATGGATCGGATCAGCTCGCCAAAGTGGTCCTCGCCGATCCAGCCGGAGCTCAAGGGAGGGTCAAGAGCTTCCGCTGGTGCATGGCGGGCGAGCGCGAGGTATAGCTCGGCGAGGGCTTCCTCGGTCAGGCCAGCCAGCTGGTGCGGCTGTGTGTAGTGGTGCACGAGGCGCTGGCCGAGTTGGCCGATGTAGGACCTGGCAAGCACCTCGACGTTCAGACGTTTCTGCACGAGCGGCCACAGTTTCGGGAGCGCCGGACAGTACAGAAGGATCTGCGCTGCCATGAGCCATCGGGTCAGGGTTTCGGGTGTCATGGCCGGGTTCGAAGGGTTGAGGTCTAGGGCCGCCTGCAGGTGCGCGTGGGCGCTGGGGTGGCCGGCGAAGGCCAAGGCGCTGGTGACGCCCTGCCAGTGTTCAGGGTCGCGGTCGGGGTGGGCGGCCCAGACGGTGAGAGCGTCGACGGCGTCCTGCTGTGTGTGGGCGACGAGGTGGCGGGCCATGTCATGTGTGGTGGCGGCGTCGGTGTGGGGATCGCTGAGCACGTCGTCAAGCAGCGTGATCAGCGCGGGGCCTGCTTGTTCAGTGCAGTAGGGCAGGAAGGCATCCCGGACGGCTTCGCCGGGGGATGTGTACGCGTTCGTGGTGGCCAGGACGAGAGCCCAGCCGGCCCAGTGAGCAGGGGTCGTCGAGGGGAGTTCGTCCGGGGTTCCCAGTACTGCGAGAGCACTGAGCTCCAGTATCAGGCGCGGATTGGCGCGTCCGCCATAGGCCAGCAGGTGCGCTGGCAGTGGCGGCGCAGTCATAAGCACCAGTCGGGCAGCAGCTCTCAGCTCCGCATCGAGGTCGCTGCCCTGCCCCGGACGGGACGGGGCGTGGTGCGCCCACAGGAGCAGCGGATCCTCCCACAGGCGAGAAGGCGCGGCTCCGTCGTGGGTGCATCTCATCTGGTCGATGACGGTGCCCCAGGCGTGGCGGATGGTCTCGGGGCTGGCGGTGTGAACGGCGGCAAGCGCTTCGCGTAGCCGTGTCTCGCTGTAGACGCGACTCTCGTCGCGAGTGGTGGCGGGTTCTGGGGCGGGGGCCGGAGCCCAACGCTCGGTGATCTGCCGGAGGGTGGGATGGGCTCGGCAGGCTGCTTCTACCAGAGCTTGTAGATCAGGGTCGGTCGGTGGGGTTATGGATACGACTAGCCGGGCTAGTGCGGTTGGCACGTCAGCGAGTTGTTCCCAGTGCCCCATCCAGTAGAACGCGTCGTCGTAGGTCGTCAGGCCGCCACGTGGCACCGCGCTCCATACGCGGATGAAGTCTTGCTCGCCGAGGTGGGTGAGAAGGTGGAGTGTCAGGGCACGGCGGAGGCTGTGCTGGGTGCGCAAGGCATCGCCCAAGGCCTCGTGTTCGGTGCGCCCTTCAGGGCTGTACAGCAGATCGCTGTGGTTGGCCAGCGCGATGAGCGCCTCGCCGATGACGGTCTCGGGATGAGGCAGTCCAGGAAGGTCATCGGTACCGGCCAGGGTGACCGCGCGACTGATCAGGCTGGTGGCCAGGACGATGCTGCGCCCCGGTAGCGGCCGCTGAATCGTGTCGCGGGCCCACAGCAGAGCCTCCGCGGTCTGGGCTGCGGCCAGCTGGGCGGGGATTTCCGAGCGCAGTACCCACGCGCGGCCGTAGTAGTCGGCAGCCGGGTCACGGAAGAGGTCGAGACGTTCTCGCAGGGACAGAGAGCTGGGCCACAATCGGTGGAGAGCGGCAGCGACAACTTCCGGTGATGGGTCATCGGCTGCCACTTGCCTGACCCGTTTCACTGTCGGGACATCCGCGGGACGGAAGTCGGCGATGGCCCCTAGGGCAAGGGCGCGTATCTCCTCGGGCAGGCTGGTGGTCCCGGCGATCTGCAGCAGGGCATCCGTCAGCGCTGGATGAGGACAGAATCGAGCCACTCGCAGCGCGGTGTACACCACCAGCGTGTCCGCGTCCGGTCGCAGGCGGGACAGGAGTTGCTGCGGCAGACCGGGGTGTTCGAGGCGGTGCAGCGTGGTGTGGTCGATGTCGATCGTGTCATCTTGTTGGACCAAGCTGAAGATGGCTTCGACGACTCGGGCCCGGTCGGCTGCCGGCCGCGCGGGCAGGTCGGCCAGGAGCAACACCAGCGGATCATCGCACAGGAGGTCTTCGAAGAGGGTGCTGTCGGTGCCGCTGCGCCAGGCAGCCACCTCGCGGTGGGCCGGGTAGATGTGCCGCGCTGCGGCGTCTCCGACCCACAGCAATCCGTCCTGGGCGCGCGGGTCGAACTGGTGGGCATGCAGGTAGTGGGCGGCCAGGAACTCCTGGTAGCTACGGTGCCCGAAGGTCCACTGCAGCAGGCCAACAGGTTCGAAGAGATGGGACTCGGTCAGCCGCCGCAGCTCGTCGGTCGTGCACGGGACCTGGCCATCCAGCAGGCCGGGCTCATGCCCGCCTTCCAGCTCGGCCAGAGTGATCTCCCCGCGGCCGGGGGGCTGGTAGGAGTCATCGCTAAGCACGTTGTGTGCACCGAACTGCATCGCAGCAGCGACGCGAGCGGCAACCGGGAGCAGACGTTCCCCTGTGGGCTGAGCACGCAGTTCACGGATGTCGACAGGGCGCCGGTTCTCGGAACAAAAGAGCACACACGCCTGCCGGTAGGCATCTGCCGCGGTGGCCGGCAAAGTCCCGTGGACATGGTGGTATTCGAGCAAATGCAGGAGAGTGACGGGAGTCTTGGACAACTGGGTCAGATTCCGCTCACGCAACGCGGTACAGAAGGCATCAGCATCGAGACCGTAGTCGTCGGCAGCGACGGCGACATCGTGGGCGCTGAGCGGGGCCAGGATCATGTGCCGCACCTGAAGCGGCGACTGCCAGTGCCTGGTGAGTGTGTCTTGCAGGACGTCAGGCCAGCGTCCCGTGCGGCAGCTGAAACGCAGCCTGATGCTGCCTCGTTGGTCCACGGTGAGCGAGTCAACCCAGTCGGCGATCAGGCTGCCCAGGGCAGGCAGGACGTTCAAGCCCTCGTCGACGCTGTCCAGGAATACCCACCACTCCCCCGCTCCCCGGGCAGCGGACGTGGCAGCCAGAGCTGCCCGAACCTGGGACTCTGTTTGGAGCCGTCCCAGATTCACCCACCGCGTCGTGGCTCGCGCAGCCTCCAGCATCTGGTAATCCTGCACAAGCGCCACCGACTTGCCCGCGCCCCGCTCTCCGAACAGGGCGAGCACCGGCACGTCCCGCAGGTCCTCCAGTCGCCAGCCGTGGTCTCCTTCCGCAGCAGGTGCGCTTCTACGGTCTCGGCCTGGTGCCCACTCCCCCAGCGGCACTGTCTGACGTGCCCATGGGTAGACCGCTCCGGACAATGATGCTGTCGTCACAGCTCCACAGCGTAGAGTCCTGCACTGACATCGCCAACGACGGCGCTGGTTGACCAACGACGGGAAGCCGCCGGGGGGCGTAAATCGCGAACCTGCAGCTGGCACCACCCACTAGATAATCATGAAGGTCCGTGGCAGAAACCCCTGCTCTAATGAGTCCGGGGACCCCACCGAAAGTCCTGTGTCTTACTGCGGAAATGGTGCGCTGAGACCGGCCAACGCCCATTGGCGAAACCCGTTTCTCGGTTGCCGCCGTAGGGCCAAGTCGGGGAAAGGCTGACCGTGGGTCCAATCTCAGGGAGCTGTAGCAGGTAGTCGGCGTCGTCGGGGTGTCCCCTCACCCAGGTGATCTCGCTGACCGTCCAGGCGACCTGGTCCACGATCTCCATACCCTTGAGGTTGAGGATGCGCTCGGTCAGCGGGCCGACCTCATAGTCATCGGCCGGCCGCGCGGCGCCCATCACCATCAGCACGGCGATCTCTACGGAGAGTGGGAGAGCACACCCCTGAGGTCGAGCGTCGGCGCCGGAGGGAAGGCGGGGCACCGTGGGCCAGTCTCGTCGGTGCCCGGCGCTTGCGGAGCCTGTTTCGCGTGGCCTGCTCGGGGCTGTCGGCGTACACGTGAACGCACATAGCCGCGTACGGATGAACGTGCAGAGTTCTTGATGCGCTGAGTGCCGGCCCCCGGCACGCTGCTGCCTGTTGTCGAAGGTCGCAGAGAGGGGTGGGCCATGGTCTTGGATCCGCAGCGCTGGCTCGAGCTCCGGCGTTTTCGTGGTTTGGTGGAGTCCGGGGCGATGAGCCTGTCGGAGGTCGCCAAGGAGACCGGGCTGAACTGGCGGACGGTCAGCAAGTACCTGTCTGCCGACTCGTCCGCGCCGCCGCGCCGGATGGCGAGTGGTCAGCCGCGCAAGCGGGTGGTCGACGAGGTCGCTCCGTTGATCGACGCGATGCTGCGGGCGGAGATCCTGATGAAGGCCGCGGTGATTCACGAGCGGCTGGCCGCGGAGTACGGGTTCACCGGGAACTACCAGCGGGTCAAGCTCTACGTGCAGGAGGCCCGCCCGAGGATCGCGGAGGAATTGGGGATCGCTCCGCGGGAGCTGGCGGGGATGCATCGCAGGTTCGAGGTGATCCCGGGTGTTCAGGCTCAGGTGGACTGGGGCGATGAAGGAAAGCTCCTGGCCCACATGGGCGTCCCGAAGGTCTACTCCTTCCACATGGTGCTGTCGTACTCGCGTGATCCGTTCTGCTGCTTCACCACCAGCCTGGACCTGCAGACGTTCTTCGACTGCCACCGGCGGGCATTCGCGCACTTCAACGGGGTCCCGATGACGATCGTTTACGACCGCACCAAGACGGTCGTGCGCCGTCACGTCGCCCCAGGTGAGGCGGTTCCCCTGCATCCGGAGGCTGTCGGGTTCGCCGGCCACTACGACTTCGACATCGATGTCCTGGCGGCCTACCGGCCCCAGGGCAAGGGCCGCGTCGAACGCCAGGTCCTGATCGTCCGCGACCACGTTCTCTCGGGCCGGGCCTTCTCCTGCATCGAGGAAATGGACGCCGCCTTCACCGCCTGGGTGCCAAAACGACGAACCCACACGCACCGAACTCACCAGCAGATCATCGGCGAGCGGGCAGCTCGTGACCACGCGGCTCTCAAGCCGTTGCCACCCACTCCGTATCTGGTGGCCGAACGTCATCTGCGGCCGGTCGGCAAGGACTGCCTGGTCGCCTTCGGAGGGAACCTCTACTCAGTCCCCGCCACCAAGGTCCGACCGCGTCAGCTGGTGGAGATCAGAGCCACGAAGTCGCAGGTCACGCTGCATTCCACCATTGCCGACTCCAGCGGCGAGACGCTGCTTGCCAGGCATCCACGGGCCGTCGGACGCGGCATCCGTGTCGTCGAAGAACACCACTGGGACGGCCTGCCCACCGGCAAAGGACGCCGGACCACCACCGGCGACGCCTTGCCCGGGCCGCGTCACGATCGCCCCCCGGGCGAGGAGAGCGGACCGCTGCAAGCCCTCCTCAACCGGGCTGCGGCGACCCGCGTCGAGGTCGGCCGCCGACCGTTGTCGGTCTATGACGAACTGACCGGGACCCGCCCTTTCACCAGTAACCGAGCGACGAAGGAACCGTCTTGAGCGAGCTGACCGGCAACCGCATCCGCACCACGGCGACCAAGCTCGGCCTGCCCCACCTGGCGGAAACCATCAACGAGTACACGCGGCGGGCGAACGAGGGGAAGATGGGCTACCTCGACTTCCTCGACCTGGTCCTCTCCGAAGAACTCGCCGTCCGCGACGACCGCCGCTTCCGCCAGGGCCTGCGGCTCTCCCGGCTGCCGCACCACAAAACCCTGGATGAGTACGACTTCTCGTTCCAGCCCGAGCTCGACCCGCGCAAGATCAAAGACCTGGCCACCCTGTCCTTCGTCGAAGCAAAGGCCAATGCCGCCCTGCTGGGGCCGCCCGGCGTCGGCAAGACCCACATCGCGATCGCGCTGGCGGTCGCGGCCTGCCGGGCCGGCTACTCGATCTACTTCACCAGCCTCGACGACATGGTCCGCAACCTCAAAGCCGCCGAGGCGGCCGGACGTCTGACCAGCAAACTGGGCTCCTACCTGCGGCCGAGCGTTCTCGTGGTCGATGAAGTCGGCTACCAGCCCCTCGAACGCGCCGAGGCGAACCTGGTCTTCCAGGTCATCTCAAAGCGCTACGAAAAGGGCTCCATCATCCTGACCTCGAACAAGACCTTCAGCGAATGGGGCCAGGTCTTTGGCGACGAAGTCCTCGCCACCGCCATCCTCGACCGCCTCCTGCACCACTGCGAAGTCGTCGCCATCAACGGCCCCAGCTACCGGCTGAAGAACCGTCTCAAGGCCATCGAGCGCGAGACGGAAGTGGCCTGATAAGGGAGTTCAATCCTGGCTTAGTTCCTCGCCCGGCGGGATGAAGGCGTCGGCGCTGTCGGCATCGTCAACATGCCCGTGAGCATCCATCGTGATGGCCGTTGCCCGGCCCTGCGAGGTGATCAGCCACGCGAGTACCTGTTCCGTCAGCGGGGTGTTCCCCGGGCCCTCGTCCTTCCAGTGGGCCCGCCACCCGCCACCAGGCACTGCGGCTACGACCTGGTCGGCCTTCTCAAGGTGGGAGAAGTCCTCGTAGTCCGTGACGGGACGCATGGCGCCTCGCTTCGGGTCGACGACAAGCGCCGTTCCAGTTGCCGGGTCCCATGCCTCCACCCGCACCATGCGGCCGATCTCGGTCTCGGTGCCATTGAAGATCGCGGTCCAGCCGGTCTGATTGAAGTAACGAAGGTCCACCGCACCATCCTCTCGCATGGCGATGAGCGCAGCGGGCGGCTACTTGCTCTGCACGTTCATCCGTACGCACCTCTGCACATAGGCAAGTACGCCGACAGGGGCCCCTTCCCTTTCACGGGTACAGGGCTGGGGCCGGGCTGTCGGCTTCTAGTTGGACGAGGAATCAGAGGTGGACGGTCGCCGCGGCGACCCCTCGGGGACTGCCGAAGACGATGATCGGCTGGCTGTCCTGGCCGTGGGGGGCGGGCGGGAGCACCGCAAGTGCCGTGACGGGGGCTGCGGTGACCAGCCGCAGTATCTCTTCGCCGGTCTGGCAGTCCCACGCCCGAATGGTGGTGTCGTCCGTGCTGGCGCTGAGCAGCAGGGGCTGGCAGTAGGCCGGGTGGTGCAGGACGGTCAGGGCGGTCACTTTCCCTCGGTGGCCTTGCAGAACAGGCAGAGCTTCCCTGCGCGGTGCGGTGGGGTTCCACAGTCTGATGGCGCCGTCGGCGCCGCCGGTCGCCAGGAACGGGCCTGGTGCGGCGGGTAGGGCGATGAAGGCCAGGCTGTGCGCGCTGCCGATGCGCTGGGGCAGGCGGGCGTGGGCCGGTTGGCCGGGGTGCAGCAGGCGGACGGTGCGGGTGGCCACCGCCAGCAGGGGTGATTCGCCGGCGGGTGCTGCGGCCAGAGCACGGATGGCGCCGTCGGCATGCAGTGTGTCCCCGCCTGGGGCGTACTCGTCGTCGAGGGTGTAGTAGACGAGACAGGAGTTGCTGAACCCTGCGGCCAGGACAGGGGGTTGCGATGGTGCGGTCGGCAGGAAGAGCAGGGTGCGTGCATGGCTGCGGCGGGGGTGGTTGAACGGTGTCTGCAGGACATGGTGGTCGCCTTCTTCGGTGAGGATGCGAAGGCTTCCGTCGCTGTAGCCGACGGCAAGGGGCGTGGGACGGCGGTGGGAAGCATTCTCCGGGGCGGCCAGGGCGGTGATGTGGTGGCCGGGAAGGTCGGGGCCATCGTGCGGGTATGACGTCGTGCGCCCGGTTGTGGGAGAAATCTCCATGAGGGTGTTCGCGTCGTAGCCCGTGATGAGGCGGGGCGGGCCGGTCTGTTGCGGGAGGAGGGCGACATGGTCGGCGTGCCGGTCGGCGCTCCGGTTGTCGTGGGTGTCGTCGCGGGCGGGATCCCAGAGCCGGATGGTTCCGTCCATGGAACCGGATACGACGAGTGGTTCCCTGTCCACCCGTAGGACGGCCAGGCCGCGGATGGCCTTGGTGTGTTCGGCGGGCAGTGTGTAGAGCTGTTCTCCGTCGTCGGGGTCGACCAGGGTGATGCTTCCGTCGACTCCGCTGCCGAGGACCAGCAGCCCGTTGTAGGCGAGGTCGGGGAAGTGGGCCATCGACGCCACGGACCGGCGGATGGGGGCATGGGGTTGTGGTCGTCTGGTGACGGGGTCGAAGATCCGCACGCCTTTGCCGGAACGGGAGGCGATGGCAAGACGAGGCTGGCCGTGCCGGTCGGTGAAGGCCTGCAGCGCCGAGGTGCCCATGCCCATGCCGGGCAGCTGGCCGGCGCTCTCGAGGGTGTGTGCGTCCAGCAGCGGGATGTGTGAGCCGTCTTCTCCGATGGCCAGCAGCGTCTGGCCGTCGAGCAGCGTGATGGTCTCCAGGGCGTGGACGGTGGCGGGACGGCGTTCAAGCGTGCGAGGGCGTTCGCGCACGATGGCTCCGGTGTAGGGGTCTATCGTGAGCACGCCCTGCGGCGTCGCAACGGCCAGCACGGTGACCCGGTCCGGTCCGGTGAAGGATGCGATGGCTCTGATGCGGCCGTCCAGCAGGCTCCAGATGCCTCCGGTCTCCGGGTCACACCGCCACAGGCCGGCATCGCTGCCCACCACAAGGAGCGGGGTTTTCCTCCGGCGTGTGCTCAGGACGGTCATGGCGCGGACATAGGGGCCGAGGTTGGTGAAGGGTGCACCGAAGGGGACTCCGGTGCGGGCATCCCACATGGTGACGGAGCCGTCGACGTGACCGGCGGCCACGATGGTCGATCGGTCCGCGCTGCGGAAGGTGACGAGCTGGCAGACGCCGCTGGGGGCACCCGCGAGGATGTTGTTGGGCAGGCGGAGCCGGTTCCAGCGGGGTACCAGTGACGGCGGCCGGGGCAGGGTGTCGGGGCGCGGCACGGGTTGAGCGCTGTCCGCCTGTTCGGCCAGTGCCAGGCTGTCGGCCCGTGCGGCGGGCGGGGCGTCGGCCAGGAACGGCTCGATGCGGGACCATGCGGCCAGGCGCCGAGTGCCGGCCTGAGCGGTGACGGGAAGTCCCAGGGCGCCGCGGATGCGGCCGTGGGATTCGAACGGCAGGAACGATGCAGGGATGTGCGCGTCGTCGAGGACACCGCCCGCCTCGGCGTGGGCGATCAGGTGACGGCGCAGGTAGGGATGCGGCGGCTGCTGGGGTGCGACGGCAAGCAGACGGGCAAAGGCCTGGGTCAGATGGGCGTGTACCTGGGTGCTGCCGGTGTCAGGAATGTCGTCGAAACCGGGCAGGGCCTGCTCGACGAGCAGGGTCTGGGGGGCGGTGCGCAGGGTTTCACTGACGCGTTCGTGGATGGGCCGGTAGACGGTTCGGCCGTCTTCGATGGCGGTCGTCAGGTATCCGGTGAGGCGGCTGTTGCGCACCAGCCGGATCGTCGCTTCCGGGGCGTCGCAGCCGGGTTCGAGGCCGTGCACGGCGGCCGGCCACACGGTCGCCCAGGGCAGTCCGGCGCCCAGTGCGAACGCTGTGGCGCGCAGGACGGCCAGGAGGTCCTCGGGCCTGGTGCGGGTGTGCTGGGCGACGTCCGCGAGGTCCTGCCGCAGCAGTTCCTGGGTGCCCTCGCGCAGTTGGCGGCGCCATGAGGCGTCGTACGGCGCGGGCAGAAAGGCGCGGGCGTGCAGTTGCTGGGCGGCCAGCCGGGCGTCCAGGAAGGAAGGGGTGACTTCCTGTGCGACGGCGGCGGCGACGGCGGCAATGGGCTGGTTGCTGCGGTGGACCAGCCGGGATCCTGTGACGGGTTCGGCGTGCAGCAGGGCTGCGGTGTAGGCGGCGATGTCCTCTTGCGCACTGTCATCGTCGGTGCGCAGTGGGGCGGTTGCGTCGGTGGCCTGCCGGAGCAGTTCGAGGAGGCCCCGTTCGGCGTGTGTGTCCCTGACCGGCAGGGTGTGGCGGGAGGGGGGTGGTGAGCTGCGGATGCCGAGGATGAGGCGGACCGCGTTTTGGCCGTGGCCGTGCAGGGCGGCGAGGGGGCCCAGGACGTCCGTGATGATGCGGCGGGGGGTCTTCGCTTCGTCAATACCGTCGACGACCACGGTGAGCGGCCGGCCGGTGCGGGCCAGCGTGGTGCGGGCATGGCCGCGCAGCAGCTCGGAGGCGTCCGTGCCGGCCGGCACGGGCTGGCCGGTGAGTGCCCGGTAGAGCGCGGCGGACAGTTCCTGCGGGTCGGTGTTGCGGGCCAGCACCGCGGCGTCGATGGCTCCGATGGGCACCCGCAGTTCCTCTGGGATCGCTGCCAGGTAGGGGCGGTAGACGGGGTTGTCGCAGAAGCGCGGGTCGCTGAGGGTGACCAGGCGGGCGAGCAGCGCGCTTTTGCCAGAGCCGGCCTGCCCGGTGACGATGAGCGTGCTGTCGCTGCCGGCGAGGAAGGCGTTCATGCGGGTGACGAGTGCGGTGCGGCCGGTGAAGTACCAGCCCGCGTCACCGGACATCTGGCCGCTGGCCCTGGTGATCCAGTAGTCGTCGACGTCGGGCCGTGTCCATCCCAGTTGACTGCGGGCGTCTTCCAGCAGGGTGGTATCGGTGTAGCCGGGGTTGGGCAGGCAGGGGCTCAGCTCACGGGCGGCGAGACGGCGGCTGACGCTGCGAGGCGGCCACAGGACGTGAATGTCGGCCATCTGCGCTGGATCCCACACCGTGTCCAGGATGGTATGGAAGTCTTCCCAGCTCAGATGGGAGCGGGCGTAGCCGTTGGCCTCGTCGGCGCAGTGGGCGTGGACGGCCGCCAGGGCTGAGGCGAAGGCGCGCAGGCGGGGTGTGCTGTCTTCGTTGCCTGCGGCCAGGACGACCAGCGAGCTCAGGGCGTGCCGGTCGGGGTGCAGGGCCTTGAGGGTGCGGTCGAGTTCTTCGGCGAGGCGACCGGAGAAGCAGGAGTCGACCATGACCAGCACGTGCTCGGCCGGAGAGTCGAGGGCCGCGGCGATGAGTTCGGCTGTAGGGAATGCGGTAGCCAGGGGCCGGTCGGTGTGGGTGTCGGGCAGACGGAGGAAGTGCTGCGGTCCCGCAGGGGCCAGGCCGTGGCCGGTGAGGTAGATGACGAGGGCTTCGTCATCCGCTGCGCCGATGAGGTCCTTGTCGATAAGGAACGTTCTCAGGTCATGAACGCTTTGCAGTGGTTTGGGCGGGTGGGAGGGTGTGAAGCGGCGCTGGTCGTCCAGGCGAGAGCTGTTCCACCAGTCCTTGACGACGGCGACCTGGGCGTCGATCCCCTCGCGGAAGGCCCTGCGTTTGGCCGGGGTGCCGTCGTCGTAGTCGCTGACGGCGATCACGAGGAGGTGGCGCTCGGAGGTGGCGGGGGCGTGCTCGTCGGTCATGACCAGGTGGCGGTGACGGCGCGAGCGACGGGGAGGGTGCGCAGGTACTTGACGGCGGCATGCGGATCGAGGCGGCCGTTGTCGACCTCGATGTCCCTGACCTGGTCCGCCGCCAGGGCCAGGCCGGCGGCGCCGGTGACGGCATCGTCCGGGTCGAACACGTTGATCCACCGCAGGTGGGGTGCGATCTGCGTCAGCCGCCCGTCGGTGATACACATGCCCCGCTGGACGGTGGGGATGGCCAGGGGCGAGCCGCAGGTAACGAAGGTGTGCACGGCCGCACCCGCCGTGCCGGGCGCGGCGATCTCACCGTGGCGGAGGAGGTCGTAGGCGATCACGCTGCCCAGGGAGTGGCCGATCAGGACCGTGGTGTGCGCGTCGGCGCTCTCCAGGACGTGTTTGCGGACCAGGCTGGCCAGGTCGGGTTCGGTCAGGTAGGTGTTGACCTCACGCAGGGACCGAATGAGTTTGCTGACCCGGCCGCCGGGATTGCGCCGGTCGTAGGCGATCGCACGCTGGGTGATGCTCGGCGGCACCTTGACCAGCCCGAGCGTGGTGGGGTCGACCTGCGCGGCGTAGGCGCGTTCCTGAGGGGTGAGCAAGTCGTCCAGGGCCTGGACGACGAAAGCCTCCTCGTCTGCGGTGAACGGTGTCGCGTCATCAGGAAACGCCGTTTTCGTGCTCAGTCCGCCCTCGTCATCGGCCAGGAGGGCCGACCAGTGCGGCACCTTCAGCACCGGGGCGAGCATGCTCTCCGTCGGGGGCGTTGCACCGCCGTGGAGCAGTTTCACACCGCGATCGAGCGCATCGCGCCAGCTCTTGGTCAACTCCCGCTGTGATGTCTTGCCCTGCCCGATCCCGTGCACCCCGAGCACATGCTGCTGCCCCACCCGCTGCCCGCCCTGTCCCCTTGGTCCGCTGTGCTGGGAGGACACTCTACGGGTACGGCCGCCTCTCAACCCGAGCACCAACCACTCGCCCACAGGGCTAAAGCACGCGCGCCTACGTAGAGCTGCAGCCCTCCCCCCGCCTGCCGACCGGCGTGCTGGCCGAGCGCAGCGACTGGTGCAGCCCGGAGCCGACGCGCCGATGACGACGGACACCGTGCACGACGCCCCCGGCTCCATCGCCTCGTTGCTTGAACGGGAGACAAGCAACGCCTGCCCGCCATCTCGACGAACCGACCGGACCTGGGCACGGGACGGTGGACCTGCCGCCGCACATCGCACGCAACAAGGGCATCACCAGAAGGGGATCTTCAAGCCATCGCCTGGGCGGCGACATCTGGGCCCTGGGTGTCCTCGTACCGCGAGAACTGGTGTGCGGCGCTGACCGGCCGGGGTGTCGCAGACTCAAGGCCGTCGCATCCCAAGGGCAGGCCGGGGTGGCATCGCACTCTCCGCGCGGTGTGCCGCAGTGTGTGCGGTTGGACCGCACATACATGTGCGCGGCGTGGATCCGAGTGGGAGTGGGGGGCGGCGGTGTCATCGGCCGCCTCCTGCGAGGCGGGGCGGGCCGTGGCCCGGTCACCGGGGTTTTCCGGTGAGCCGTGAGCACAGGATCAGCAACTCGACCAGGGGTTTTAAGGCTCTGGGCGGAGGAACAGCACGCTGGCGTCCTCCCGGGACTGCGGGTCAGGCGCGCCCTCAGTCCGATGTCGTGACGTCCTCCGCGGCCGGCCAGCCGAACGGGTCATCGTGCTCAACGTCGTCCGTCCAGTAGCCGTACCGGTCACCCAGCACCGACAGCAGTGCCTGCCGGTCGAGGAGGCCATGACGGACGACAAGACCGAGGGAGTGCGCCGTGTTCACCGCCGCGACCGACAGGTGCGCCCGCAGGGCGCGTTCGGTGAATGCCTCTGCGGGGACAGGCGGGTCCTCGGGACGCTCGGGGGCCTGCATGGCGGCGAGGATGCGGGCCCGGTACTCCCAGGAATCGCCCGGGGAGGGGTGCAGGCCCTGCTGCTGCGCGCGATGGTTGCCGATCACGTTGGCGATGGCGGTCAGCAGATGCCAGTCGCGCCATCCCTCCTCCCGCAACTGCGTGGCTGTGCGCCTGAAACCGGGGTCTGCGGACAAGCGGGGAAGGGTGTAGCGCACGATGGGGAGCATCACGGCATAGCGGTTGCGGACGGCCTCGAGAGCTTCCTTGTGCTCGTAACCGGGTCCAGGTCCGCTCCGGGCCGGCAGGACAGCTAGCTTCGCCTGGCCGCGCGGCGTGCCTGCTCCGACGGCCGGATCGGCGAGCGCGGCCATCGTCTGGTAGGTCTCGGACTCCAGGAAGTCAGCCAGTTCGTCGTAGGGGCGGCCGACGAGGAGCTTGTGCCAGAGGCCGCTAGCGAGCGCCTGCTCGACGAGATACATGAATGCCTCGTTGGAGAGCAGCGACTGAGAGAGCACCACCTTGATTAGCGCGGTGAGCAGACGGTGTGGCTCCGCTTCCAGGTCTGCGGGGACGCCGGTGGGCAGGCGCAGGCTCCACCGGTTGGTGTCCTGCTCGGCGCTCTGGCCGCAGACAGCGGGCTGGTCGTGCGGCAGGCTTACGTCTGCGCGGATCTCGACGCTGACGCGTCCGGGCAGGAACAGCGGTTCCTGTGTGGCGAGTTCACCTAGGAACACCTGGAGTGCCGCGATGTAGCGTTCCGCGGCCAGCACCGACAGCCGGTCGTTCGGGCAGGTGATCTCCCAAGCGACACCGAGCGCGTGCCAGGCATAGGAGCGTGTGGGGCCGGCGTCGCTGAAGGGCCGTCCTATCCCTTGGGTATCGGCCTCCTCGGTGTATGTCTCCTCGGTTGCTGTGGGGTCATCGGCGGTCGGGGCGAGCAGGTCGTCGATGAGGGTGTCGATGCCCACGAAAGCGGTGATCGTGCGGAGCAGCGGGACGAAGCCGGGCCGCACCGCGTCGGCGATGCGCAGCGTGAGCGCCTGGTCGGCCATCATCTCCCAGACATACGGGTAGCGTTCGTGGTGGTACGGCTCGTCGCAGTAGACGTTCTGCGCCATGAGGCCGATGGAGAACAGGCGGGTGGCGGAGATCCAGTTTCCTGCCTGGCGGTCGTACTGGGCGGCGAGGATGATGCCGCGGGGGACGTAGCGATTGAGCTCGGGGGCGGGTGCGGTCTTCGCGGCGGCGGCGGCTGCGAGCGCGTACTGCTTGGCAGCGAGGGGCAGGCCGAGTTCGCTGTAGAGGCGCGCACACAGCAACAGCACGATCAGGCCGCCCTCGAGGGTGTCGCCGCGCAGCCAGTTGGCCTTGGCTTCGTGGATCTCCTGGAGCGCTTGCGGGAGGCGGCCGTTCTGGATCAGGGCAAGGCCACGGGCCTGGGCGCGTTCACCTCGTGCGGTCTGGCCGGCAACCCGGTCGGTGGCCTGATCGAGCAGGTCACGGACCTCCCGGTAGAGCGGGTGGTCCACCAGTACGGGGGTGAGGTAGTCGAAGAGGTCGGCGGTGTGCTCGATGTGGAACAGCGGCGCGTTGTCCAGGTGGTGGCCCAGCTGGAGCAGGATGTTCATGCCGGTGTCGAGGTCCGTGAGCGGCGGCTTCGACTGCAGGGCAGGTATTGGCTCGCCGGCCTCTACTGCTGCGACGACGGCTGCGGTGACCTCCGCGACGGTGGGCAGGTCCTCACGCAGGGTTTCGAGTTCGGCGGTCATGTCGGCGTGCAGGGCCAGGCGGGCCCGCATGGCCAGCAGGTGGGCCATGGCGTTGTCGGGTGGGTCCGCGTCCAGCAGGCGGTCGGTCTTGTCGGCCAGCAGGCGCTGCCAGTCGCACAGGTCGTTGGCAGTCAGCGAGGTGAGGCCGCGCGCCAGCGCCCCGAATCCGTACTGAAGGAGTATGACGGCGTCCTCGATGATGCCGGGGTCGGTGAGGGTGTCATCGGCGGTGACCGTGTCGAAGAAGTCGCGGGCCAGTTGGTCGGTCGGGTTCATGTCCCCGAGGCCGCGCAGGGTCGCCACGACGATCTCGTAGCGGACCCGCAGAGCGGTGCGCTCCCCCACTGCGGCAGCAAGCAAGGCCCGTGCGTGGCCGATCCACTCCGGTAGGTCGGCGCGAGCCTCCTCGTGGAAGGTGGCGTGGCGCAGCGGGGCCCGTAGGTCCACCAGGTCGCCCAGGGTGCCGCCCGGCTCGTCGTTCGCCTGCCATCGCTGGCGGGCTTCGACATACCAGTCGGGCAGTTCACCGGCGCCGTCCGGGCGCGGCGGAGCAAGGTCGGAGGGCAGGTGGAGGTACTGGACGGCGAGGTAGAACAGGTCGTAGTCGGCGAGGTGGAGGGCGAGGGCGGCAGCGTCCCAGATCTCCAGGTCGACCTGATGTGTCCGGGTGGCTTCCTCGATCAGGTCGTGCCGTCTTCTGGTGGGCACGGCGGTCACCGTGAAGTAGATGACACGGTCAACGGGCGTGCCCTGCCCGCAGATCGAGGCGAGGTCCCTGCGGATCTTGCCCGGGACGTCGGTGGCCTGGAGGGTGCAGGCCATAACCACCCGCTGGGTGGAGGCCAGCGACGTGTACAGGGACGTGCCGGGCAGTTCCCGCGGGATGTTCGTCCAGTGGCTCTCGGCATCCCGGCCCTGGTCCCCGCCGCTGCTGACGGGGCCGGTCGCGGGAAGCAGATTGCTGGTGATCCTCCGGCGAGCCAGGCCCAGGCACAGGGCTTCGAACTCGTGATGGCTATTACTCTCGCCGAGGATGCTCAAGGCGAAGCGGATACGCCGCTCGAGTTGGACGGCATCGTCACTCACGTCGGTCCCCCTGGTCTCGCCGCAGTCATACATGACCAGTGTCCAGCACCCCGCTGACATCCCCAGGCCCCAGCGTCTGCGCCGTCCTATGAACAGGAGGTCAACCTGTCCCGGGCTCGTGCCGGGCAAGCACCTGCACCCGGTACGGGCGGAGCCTGTACGAGCGCGCTGTGCTCGAGGATGGGGACATGGCTGACGACTCCACCCCCGCTGGCGCACATCCGGAACAGATCCCCGCGCGGGTGCACACAGTGCGGCCGGGCTGGCGGCAGTCGTGGTCGGCGCGTCTACGTGGAAGGGCCGCCGGGTAGCGGTGACATCCTGCGGAGCCTGATCGCCCCAGCCGAGGCGGAGGCGGAGCGCACCTGCGAGTTCTGCGGCGCCACCGGCCGTATCCGCACTCGGGGTGACCGGCAAAGAGGACGGCGGAAAGCGTATGCGACACCTGCCACAGCGCGTGGTCAGCACACCACATCGTGATCGTTTGTGGTGCCGTGCGCGACTGCACGTGGGACCACCATCAGCTGCGTACCGAAGGCGACTCCCCTGCCTCCGCCCCTATAGGCATTCTCACCACATGTGCGGCACTCTCATCCAACCTGCAGCGCCGCAGGTCAGACAGCCCATACAGGTCCCAGAAGCCGTCGCATTGCACCCGTGGCAGCGCAGGTCAACAACATGCGGTTACCGCAGCATCGGTGAGACCTCACACCCGAGACCACCGTCAGGCCAACCCGATGAGCTGGGCCACGCTCGTCGTGGGCGTGCTCGGCATGGCCGGAGTCACCGTCCTGGCGATAACCGGCGGCCCCGAAGCCGCCACCGTGCTCGGCACGACCACAGCCGCGGTCTGCGCCGTCGGCGGCACCCTGGCGGCACACCACCGATAACACCCCGAAGCCGGTGGAGAACGACCCCAGGATCAGAAGCCGCCCTCCACCACGGTGTGGGAATGCACTGACAGGACCGCCGCGGAGGGACGTCGACGACAGCTGCATCAGGGCCGCGCTCTCACTCGCCGGTCCCGCTGTCGGCATCTTCGGGCCAAGAATGCCACTCGCACCCAGCCCGCGCATGCCGTCCGGACCCCGAGGGTGCAGCGTTGAGTGCAGAGCTCGTCCCTGCAGTTCGGCTCTAGGACTTGTCCGGCCGATCATGCGGCAGAGGCAGATAGAAACACCGATCTTGCCTGCTTGCTGAGGGGTTACAGAGGCGCCAACTCCACCCTGCCTGTGAATCGGCCACCCACTTGAACGGCGAGCCAGTGGACGCGGGCGATCTGGTCGCCGTTCCGATCCCGGACGTGAACGTGGACGGTGTGGTCCTGCGACGGTTCGTCCTGGTAGAGGTCCCGGGAATTCACTGAGATCGTTTCATCTTGAAGTGGCTGGTCACGGTGCTGGTGTGATCGTTCAGGGTGGCTCTCGCCCTGGTCGGCGGGTTGATCAGTAGCAGGAGATCGTCTGTCAGGGGGCAGTTCGCCGGAACTTCTGTCCGGGCCTTGTCGTGTCTCCTACTGTCCGCAGGGCAGCGGGAGTTCGCGGACGGGAGGATGTGCTGGTGGCCGAGGTGTTGACGTGGGTGATCCAGCGACGGGTCGTGCTGGCTGACCGGGCCGAGCAACTGCGCAAGGAACTCGTGGAGATTGAGGCCGAAGTGGCCCGGCTGGAGGCCGCCGAGGTCGTGATCGGCCAGTTCATCGAGGCCGAACGCGTGGGTGAGGCTGATGATCCGGCCATGGACGTGGAGTTGGAGCGGGTCACCGCCTCGCCTGGCGCAGGCGGGATGCGACTGATCCCGGACCGCGGGCCGGGCATGAGTACCGACGTGTTGCCCGACGACTACCAGGCGATCATGAAGGTCGTGGCGGACGCCTCCGAACCGGCCCAGGCCGGGCAGGTGAGCGAGGCTCTCGGCAAAAGCACGCTGCCCGGCCAGGTCGAAGGGGTCCGCGCGAAACTGAAGCGGCTCGCCGAGCGGGGCTGGCTGCACCGCACCCCGGGCGGCCGATTCACCACCCTCGGCGACCGGCCACAGTGATCAGCGTCACCCGTAACGAGCGGGCCCCCGAAGCCAGTTGGGGTGTTCATGCCGATGAACGCCACTGCCGCCGACGGCCCGGACTCGCTTGTCTACCAGTGCCGTCTGCCGCTGTCGAGTACGACCCTGGACCTGGTCGCGGACCTGATCAGGGCCCGCCTGAAGAAGATCGGCTCGCGGTGGCGCAAGCTCCCGCCGGGCCGCATCGCCCTGATCGTCCTCGCTGTCCTCCGGCATGATCAGCGCCTCGCCGACATGGCCGGCGCCTACCAGGTGTCCGCCTCGACTGTGCGCCGCTGGCTGCTGGAAGTCGTCCACCTGCTGGCCGCCCGCGCCGAGCGCCTGGACCGTGCCCTGAAGAAGATCACCAAGAGGGGCGGGCAGGTCGTGCTGATCGACGGGACGCTGATACCCACCCGGCGCCGCACCGGGAAGGACGACCGCCCCAACTATTCGGGCAAACGCAAGATGCACGGCCTGCACGTCCTGGCACTCACCGACGAGAAGGGCAACCTGATCTGGGTCTCGGCCGCCCGGCGCGGACGCACCCACGACATCACCGCCGCCCGCCACGACCACCTCACCGCCCACCTGCGCGAGGCCGGACTCGGCGCGATCTGCGACCTCGGCTTTCTTGGCCTGGACGACGACGCGGACAACCCGGTGATCATCACCGGCTACCGCGCCGCTCGCGGACGCCGCCTGACCGCCGCGCAGAAGGAGGCGAACAAGCTCGTCGCCCGCGAACGCGCGGCGAACGAACACGGCTTCGCCGACCTCAAGAACTGGCGCGTGCTCACCAAGCTCCGCCTCGGCGCCCGTCACGCCACCGCCCTGCTACGGGCCCTGCTCGTCCTCACCCGCGCCGAAGTCTCCCGGTGACAGACGATCTCCCGCTACCGATCAACCCGCCGACCAGCGCGAGAGCCACCCTGAACGATCACACCAGCACCGTGGCCAGCCACTTCAAGATGAAACGATCTCACTGTCAGCGTGAGGTAGGCGTACTTCTGCGAGATCGCTTCCAGCCCGGCTTCGGGAACCGCAGGCCATGCGTTCAGATCCCATCGAACAGCTGCGGGGTCCGGCCCCAAAGCGGCGACGAAGGGCTCAGCGCGGTCCAGCGGATGCCCCCAGTCGAACACTTGGATCGGCAGACAGTCTGCAGGGTTGTCGTTGGCCTTCGAAGACCCATGCCGTTCGCCGGCCAACGCCCACCATTCGAGGTCGGGCAGTACGTGACGTACTTGCGTCAGGACGTCCGGCGACCTGATCACGGCTTCGAAGTCCACCTCTCCCTGATCGATGTCTGCCATGCCCAGCAAGGTACGCACCGCACGTATCGCTTCAGATAGGTCGGTGGTTGTGAGGACCGCAGCCGCAGCAGAGTTACTCATTCCGGAACCATAAGACGGCACTCACAGACGGCCCGAGCGGGTGCTGAGCTGCCTCGCATTTGTCAGGACCGGAGCCATCGCCCTTACCTGTCAGTGCAAGTCCGGGACCGGCACGGTCCCGGACTTCGCTTCGATCTCCGTCGTGTGCGCAGCCGGGCAGCCCGTCTCCCTGATGACGTGCTCCAGCCTCCTGCCCGAGCCTGCGCACCGGACGCCTCCGCGCCAACCTCTGCGTGCACAGTGCCCCCCGTGCTCCCGGAGTCTTCGAACTCACCAGGACTGCAACATCGCACCCTCTGGCCTTGTGGGCAGGGGGTAGTCGCTGGCGCATCGCACGACATCTGGCGTCGTATCGGCGGACACGACATTCCCATTGGCCCCTCAGCAGCCGGGAGAAACGCGGCAGGCATCGGCGCCGTCGTGCAGCCGACTGCCGGCACGCACTTACCCGGGCGTCCTCATTCTGATCAGAAGGCGGGGTGCTGCTCGGACGAGGGCCGCTGTGGTAAGTCCGATGGCGGCGCCGGCGGCGACGTCGGAGGGGTAGTGCGCACCGCTGTGGACCCTTTCGACCGCTACCAGCGCTGCGGGTACTGCGCAGGCGGCACCGGCCCAGGGCCAGGAGGGTGCGATGGCGGCGGTGAAGGCGACAGCGGCGGCGGTGTGCCCGGAGGGGAAGGAAGAGCTGTCGGGCCGGTCTTCGACGTCGTCGTGCGGAATCCACTCCTTCGGCGGCCTACGCCGCTCCACGAGCTGTTTCACAACGCCGTTCGACAGCAGCTCTGCCACCGCCATGCTCGTGATCCCGGCGACTGCGGCCTTGCGGCCACGCCACCCGCCCCCCGCCGCCATGAGCACGGCGGCAGCCCACCACAGCTTCGTGCGCTCAGCTGCCCCCTCAACCGGAGGCAGACCCCGGCGAGCCCAGTCGGAGTCCCAGGCAGCCATCCACCGGGTCAGTCGCCGATCGCCGTCGCGCAGCACAGTCACGATTTCCATGTCGTATCCGTTTCCCACCCGCAGCGCTTCATCCATGATCTCGCTGGACCGCGGCGCTTCACACTGACTGCTTTCACTCAGGCCTTCTCGTCATCCGCTTGATGGCTCAAGCTCATTGGGTATGCGGGCGAGGCCAGTACGCACCGGCCCCATCACCGCTTCCGCCAGCACAACTGAACGCGCCGGGCTTGCGGAGGCGCTACATCCGTGCTCAGCCCACTACGCCGCCCAGTGACACGCATCGACTCGACGCGGCCCCCGCCGTTCCCGGCGGGGGCCGCCTTCTCCCCAGACTTTCGGCTCCGGCGGCGAGTCTGGTGACGCCATGTCGGCCAGGGTGCGGCACATGTACTCCACATCGGTCAGCAGGCGCGCCCAGGCAAGGGCTCGGTGCCTGGTCCGCAGGAGAGCCAGCACCGTGCCGTCACGCGGGCCAGGTGCCTGTGACGTGCCGGGTTGCCTGGGCGCCCGAGCGTTCGACCGTGGCCTTGACCACGGAGAAGATCGCCCCCTGCACGGCGGCGGCGAGAAGGATCTGCCGCCATGGACGATTCTGGTCGAAGGCGTCGGGTGCGTCGCCCTCGCCCTCGATGAGCTTCCACGCCTGCTTGAACGCGGCGCCCGCGATCATGCCGCTGACCGCACCGAGGGCGAATCCGACCGGCTTGTAGGCGAGCTTGGACGCCTTCATCGGTTGCGTCCGCGGCTGCGACGTACCAGCAGGAAGGCGATCAGCAGGGCACTGCCCGCAAGGAGCGGGGTGCGGTTGGCACGGGCGGCCCTCGCGGCCCGGTCTGCCTTCTCCAGCAGCGGGTCGGGGGTCCTTTCCGCCGCGAACTGCCCCGCCCGGGATGCGGTCTCCCGCACCTGGGCGACGGCCTGTGCCGTCTTCTCCTGCACGGCGTCCGGAGTCCTGTCCTTTATCAGCTGGGCTGCCTGTGCCGTCTTCTCACGGATCTGCGTGGAGGCGGAGGCAGCCTGCTCCTTCACCGCCGCGGTCTTCTCCTTTACCTGTGCCTTGACGTCGGCTTTGGCCGCCAGCGCCTCGACGGTCTGCCCGAGTTCGTCGCGCGTCCGCTCGACCTGCTCGCGCAGCTCCTCGGGGGTGGGTGTGCCCATTGTGTTCTGCGCTTGGTCGTTCATCGGTGTGCCTTCTCCTTGACCTCGGCCAGATCGGCCTTGACGCTGTCGATGGTCTCTTCCGGGACGGGGGTGCCCGCCCGGGCGATCTGCCTCTTCCCGGTCAGGGCGGCCACCTCGGCTACTGCGGCCAGCACCGCCGTGACGATGAGCGCCGCCACCCACACGGGAAGTACCAGCGCGAGTGCCGCGATGCAGGTCACCACCAGGGCCTGGGCCGCCAGGATGCCGAGGAGACCTGCGGCGCCGAACAGGCCGCCGCCCTTTCTGAAGCGCTTGCCCTTCTGCGTCATCTCCGAACGTGCCAGCTGCATTTCCTCGCGGACCAGCTCCGAGATCTGCTGCGAGGCACGCGAGATCAGAACCCCCACCGGCTCCTCGCCGACTGCGGGCGCCCGCCTTTCTGATGTGCTCATGAGGTCACCTAGCCCTACTTAATCCGCCGAATCATCTGGAAGTTGGCCGCTGCGACGGAACCTCCGCATCCGGATGTGTGTGCCGTTGGGGGTCCGGCTACCCAGCAACCGGGTCCGCACCCGTCCCACGACGAGGTGCCGCTCAGTGCTCCATGCGGTGGCGGTCCCCGTCGCTCCAGGCCCGGGTGTCACGGGGTTCCACGTACGGCTCCTCGTCCTTCGGGTGGCCGCCGGCGATCGCCCGCTGGCGGACCATCTCCGCATCGAACTCCAGCCCCAGGAGGATCGCCAGATTGGTGATCCACAGCCACACCAGGAAGACGACCACGCCGGCGAGGGCGCCGTAGGTCTTGTTGTACGAGGCGAAGTTCGCGACGTAGAACGCGAAGCCGGCCGACGCGGCCAGCCAGATCACCAGGGCCAGGAAGCTGCCCGGCGTCACCCACGTGAAGCCGCGGCCCTTGGCGTTCGGCGCGGCCCAGTAGAGGACCGCGATCATGACGGTGACGAGCAGGACCAGGACCGGCCACTTCACAATCGACCAGATGGCCAGGGGAGTGTCCCCGATCCCCAGGGCGGCACCGGCCTGCCGTGCCAGACCGCCGGAGAAGACCACGATGAGCGCGCTGGCACACGCCAGGATCATCAACGTCACCGTCAGGGCGAGGCGCAGCGGCAGGACCTTCCACACCGGCCGGCCCTCCGGCATGTCGTAGACGGCGTTCGACGTACGAATGAACCCGGCGACGTAACCGGAGGCCGACCACACCGCGACGGCCAGACCCACGATCGCCATGAACGAACCGACACCGGCGTTGCCCTGGAGCTGCTCCACGGCATCACTGATGATGTCCCGGGCAGAGCCGGGCGCCAGCTTCTGGAGGTTCTCAAGGACCTGCCGGGTGGCGGACTCGCCCGCGATGCCCAGCAGGGACACCAGCACCAGGAGGGCCGGGAACAGGGCCAGCACCCCGTAGTACGTCAGCGCTGCCGCCCGGTCCGCGAGTTCGTCATCCTTGAACTCCTTCAGGGTGCCGCGCAGCACCGCCGTCCAGGATCGCCGGGGCAGCTCGGTCGGACGGTCCGGTGCCCGCTCCTCCACCTGGTCATCAGGTCCCACTTGGCCGTCACGGCGTACGTTCCCGCCCGCGTGTTCATCGCCGGATCCCGGCTTCGAGGAATCTGTCATTCCCAGCGGGTTTCCCCAACAGCGACGCTCATGTCCCTGTCAGCTTTCGCGTACCGACGAACATTGGGCCATGTCGGCAGGGGCGCCGAGCTACCGGTCATGCCACAGCCTCGGAGCCGCTCAGGGGTCTCCTTCGTCCTGCGAGCGTGGCAGGGGCGAAACTTCTTCCGCACTCCGCCGCCAATGGGATCTGGCAACCCTAGGAAGGTTCGCCTTTTGAGGGCGCATCTCGATGACGAATCAGCGGTATCGGGGGTGCCGACGGTGCTGGTGAAAGCCGGGAAGTGGGCTTGATCCGCTTTGACGGACATTCGAGATCTGGGGTTCTGCCCCGGGAGGATGTCCATCATGGAGAGCATGGGGAAGAAGAAGCCTCGCCGCCCTCGTCGTTCGTTCACGCCGGAGTTCAAGGCCGAGATCGTCGGTCTGTGCCGACGAGGTGACCGCTCGGTCGGGCAGGTCGCCAGAGACTTCGAACTGACCGAGACGGCGGTGCGGGACTGGGTGAAGCAGGCCGAGGTCGACGCGGGCGAGCGCAACGGGCTGACCAGCAGCGAGCGCGAGGAACTGGCCGCGTTGAGGCGGGAGAACCGCCGGCTGCGTGAGGATGTCGACGTCCTCAAGCGGGCCACAGCTTTCTTCGCGAAGGAGACCCGGTGACGGTGCACCCGTTCATCGAGGCGGAGAAGCGCGCAGGTCACAGCGTCAAACGGGCGTGTGAGCTGATGAAGGTCTCCCGGACCGCCTTCTATGCCCGTCGCTCCGGCCTGCCCGGACCCCGCGCGTTGCGGGATGCCGAGCTGACCGAGCAGATTCTCGAGGCCCATGCGAAGTCCCGCGGAACCTACGGGTCCCCGCGCGTGCATGCCGTGCTCAAGCGCGAGGGTGCCGGGTGTGGCCGTCGTCGTGTCGCACGACTGATGCGGGCCGCCGGGCTGCAGGGCCGGCACTGCAGACGACGGCACGTGACCACGATCCCCGATCCCAGGGCTGCCTTCCGTCCCGACCTCATCGTCCGGGACTTCCAGCCCGACCGCGCCGGGCTCGATGCCCGCTGGTGCGGCGACATCACGTACGTCCCGACGGAGGAGGGCTGGCTCTATCTGGCCACGGTCATCGACATCGCCTCCCGGCGCGTAGTCGGCTGGGCAACCGCAGATCACCTGCGTACCGAACCGGTGGCCGAGTCGCTGACAGCCGCCTGCCGGCAGCGTCGCCCCACCCACCCCGTGATCTTCCATTCGGATCGCGGCTGTCAATACACCAGCCAGCAATTCGCTTCCCTGGCAGCCCAGTTCGGGGTCAGACTCTCGGTCGGCCGCACCGGCCAGTGCTGGGACAACGCGCTCGCCGAGTCGTTCTTCTCGACCATCAAACGCGAACTGCTCGGCACCTCCGCCTGGCCCAGCCGGGCCGCCGCCCGAACCGCGATCTTCGATTTCATCGAGGGCTGGTACAACTTGCACCGACTGCACAGCAGCCTCGGCTACCTCAGCCCCGCCGAGTACGAGACCGCACTCACAGCCTGACCACCACACCAATGGTGTCCGTCAAAGCGGAACAAGCTCACTTCTGGCCTCGGTAATCGAGGCCCTGGACCTTCAGATATCCGCGCCGCGCCCATGAGTAGGCCGCCTGAACTCTGACGCCCGTGAAGAGTGCCGCTTCCTTGACCGTCATCCAGACCCCGTCCTCCACTGACGGCCTCCCCGGGAACGCAAAAAGGTCACGTACCTCCATAGGAGTCGGGGCCTGGACGTGGACGCAAAGGTCCTGCTGATCGCGACTATGCGGAACGTTGTTCCGGAAACCAAGTTTCTGCTCTGACGGACGTCATGATGCAGTGATCTGCCCCTGGTTCGTCTGGCCAGGGATGCTGCGCTTCTGCTGGATGGCTTCCAGAGCTGCGTCGATCTCGCCGACCCGCTCATGGTCCTGAGCGTCCAGCTCGTACAGCTCGGCGTTCATGATGAGCGTCTCCCGCTCGTGCTCCAGTTCGGCTTGGCGGTGATCCAAGATTTGCTTTTCAATGATCGGTTCCATCTCCTTCGGTTCCGGCGTCTTCGAACCACGTGCCAGCGTTACGAGCCAGGCCGCCATCTCGCCGAGGACGATTGTGGTGCGGATGCGGTACTCCGCCCATACCTCTCGTCCGTCCCAGTTCTGGACGCCGTCCAGGAGGACGAAAACCTGGTTTCGAATCGCCTGCTGATCGTCGGGCAGCAGACCCAGGAGGGCGGTCAGGTTCGACTGGTGGGCCATCAACTCCCGGCCCCAGCCCTCGCGGTCCTCGAAGGTGCCGTGATCGCGGTACGGCTGTCGCTGGATGGTAATGGCGAGTGTGGTTGCGGCTTCGACTCCTCGCTGGGCCGTGGCACGCGTCTGCGCCAAGTGCGCGGCCTTGTCGCCGCTTTTGGAAGTGAGCCACGTTCCCAACAGAGTGAAGCCGCCGCCCACGAGTGCACCCATCAGGGCTATCCAAAATTCGTTCATGCCGGTCATCATGCTGACGAGGCCCGCCCCGTGGGGCTGGTTCCGTCAAGTCCCCGTAGCCGGGCAGGGAGGGCGCCCGTCTCCCGTGGAAGGGGTAGTGGTGTCACATGGTCTGCGGCGGCCGCCGCAGACGACCCCACGGGCCTCCCCCGGCACGGCGGACGCACCTACCGCGGTTGCAGCCCTCTCGGAGAGATGCACCCCACCACCAGAAGCAGCGGCGCCCAACCGTTGAGCAGCGCACACAACACCGCCCCGAGCCTTTGCGATCCGGGGCGCTGCATGGGTGCTCGGGAGGCTCCTACGCCTCGACGTACGCGACGATCGTGATCTGCCGAAGGGCCGTGACGTAGTAGATGACGCGGACCCCGTCCACGTCATCTGTGTAGTCGCGAAGCAGGGTGTCGGGCACCGGGGTGCCCAGCTCGGGGTTGACGCTGATCGCGACGATCGCGCGGTCCAGGCGGTGCGTCTCGCTGGCCGACAGCTTCGGCAGCTGGCTCAGCGCGGGCTCCACCAGGACGACCTGGGACCGGCGCGGCGCGTGCTCAGGCGACACGGCGGGGCTGCTCGCCGGCGAGGCGCTCCAGGTGGGCGTCGCGGGCTTCCTCCCACAGCACGCCCGTCTCTGGGGACGGGTAGCCGTTGGCGGCGATGTCTTCCAGCACCGAGGCGAGGACGTCGGCCCGCGCGCGCTGGTCGGCCGCGTACGCACGGGCGGAAGCGGCGGCGTGCTCATCGAGAGGCTGGCGGTCGGGCATGAGGGCCGGCTGCTCGCTCATCCGGGGGCTCCTGGCTGTCATCTGGCGTGTGCCCCCCACGGTAGCGCCGGGGCAGCCCGCCCGGACCCGGTACGGACGAATCTGGCCCGGTGGAGGCCACCCAGCGCTTCACCGGCCGTTACGGGGCGAGGGAATCTTCGGGAGCAGTTCCCACAGCGGGCGCCCCCCGCTCGCCTACGTCGCGAGGACCCGCCGGTCGGCGAGGTGCATGTGCAGCTGCTGGGCCAAGGGCGGGCAGTGGGTGCTGAAGCGGCCATTGGTGACGACGAGGACGATGTCGGCGCCGTAGAGCTGGCGGGCGGTGCCGTTGACGCGTTGCAGGTCGGGGGTGCCGACGGCGGAGCCTCGGTCGCCGTCGCGGCGGTGTTTCACCTGGATGACCCAGGTCCGGCCCAGCGGGTCGGTGGCCAGGACGTCGGCACCGTTGTCGCCGGCCCCGCCGACCTGCCGGGCATCCGTGCACCCGTCGCGACGCATCAGGTCGCGGATCGCGTATTCGAAGTCGCGGTGGTGCAGGGCGTCCAGCTGCGGCAGCCCGTACCGCAGCGCCTGCTGCCGGACCCGGTCCCAGGCGCGTTGCTGCTGGAGGCGGTGGATCCACACCGCCCCGCCGACGGTGGCGGCGGCGGCGCCGAGCACGATGAGGATCCACCAGTTCGCCACCAGCCAGGAGAGCACCGTCCACGCCACAGCGGCGGCCACCAGGACACCCACACCGGGGGCGACCATCTCGGCATGACGCTGCCGCTGCCGGCGGGAGCGAGAGGCGTAGCGGCGGGTCGGGGTGCGGCGTGCGGGGCGGCGTCGGGGTGCTGGGCGGCGTCGGGGTGCGGGGCGGCGGCGTTGGGGGCGGCGGGTGGCCATGGGGCGGCTCCGGTGGTCTCAGCGGGTGGAGTCGGTGATGCCGGAGGCGAGCTGGCCCAGGAACTCACCGATGCCCTGGCCGACCGGGGTGGGTGCGATGACCACGCCCAGGGCGAGAACGATGACCACGGTCAGCTTCTCGTCGTTCCGGCTGCGCGCTTCGGTACGGCGCCGGAGCCGGAAGAACACGATCACCGCGAGCAGTAACCCCAGATTGATCGTCAGCACGGTTCCCCCAGGTCAACGCGTCAGGTCCGGCCCTCTGTGTACCGGCCCGCATCCCGCCATGCCCGGCAGTCACCGGATGATGACGCAAAGCGATACTGGTTGGCCGGATCACTCCGCGGCCGACGCCGCCACCGGACGTCGTGTCTTCGGCGGTCCTGCAGCCTGGCCTCATCCAGGACTGTCACAGAGTGGCTGAACGCCGCCCGTCGCTTCCCTCCCGCGCGCCATGATCACCAGCGTGACCAATCTTTTACAGCCCCGCCCGAAGCAGGACGGCCGCCATACCCCGAACCTCTGGCCCGTGTGGCTCGTCGCCCCCGGCGCCCTCCTCATCGTCGGAGCAGCCGCCCTCGGCCTCTACGGCGGTGCCGAACTGCTCCTGGCCAGTGAGAACACCGGTAGGACGCCGGTCAAGGTGCAGGACATCATCAGCACCACCGTCACGGTCCTGACCCTGATAGGTGCCGTCCTCGCCGCGCTGTACGCCTACCGCAAGCAGCTCCTGGACGAGGGCACCTCGCACCGGGCGGACTCCACCCAGCTCACCGAGCGGTACGCCAAAGCTGCCGAGCAGCTAGGCCATGAGCAGGCTGCGGTCCGGCTCGCCGGTGTCTACGCCATGGCACGTCTCGCCGACGACTGGCCCGAGCAGCGCCAGGTGTGCGTCGACGTGCTCTGCGCCTACCTGCGCATGCCCTACGAAACCGACCCCGCCGGCTCCGGTTTCCGGCACGGCGAGCGGGAAGTGCGCCTCACGATCATCCGCACCATCCGCAACCACCTCCAAGACTCCTCCGCCGTCACAACCTGGTGCGGCCTGGACCTTGCCTTCACCGGAGCCACCTTCGACGGCGGCGACTTCAGCGGCTCAACCTTCACCGGCGGCAGGATCGACTTCTTCGGTTCGACGTTCTGCGGCGGCAGGATCGACTTCAGCGGCTCGACGTTCTCCGGCGGTGAGGTCTTCTTCCGCGGCTCGACGTTCTCCGCCGCGGAAATCGACTTCACCGGCTCGACATACTCCGGCGGCAGGGTCGACTTCAGCTGCTCGAAGTTCACCGGCGGCGAGGCCCACTTCAGCCGCTCGACGTACTCCGGCGGCGGAGTGGGCTTCACCGGCTCGACGTTCTCCGGCGGCCGGGTGTACTTCGACAGCTCGACGTACTCCGGAGGGCATGCTCACTTCAGCTGCTCGACGTACTCCGGCGGTGACATCTCCTTCGAACGCTCGAAGTTCACCGGCGGCGAGGTCTCCTTCAGCGCCTCAACGTTCTCCGGCAGTACCGTCTCCTTCTCCGACTCCACCTACGACAGCGGTTGGGTCTTCTTCAGCGAATCGACGTTGTCCGCCGGCCAGGTTCGATTCGACCGCTCGACGTTCCGCGGCGGCGAGGTCTCCTTCAGCGGCCTGAAGTTCACCGGCAGTCACGTCTCCTTCGCCGCCTCGACCTACCAGGGCGGTGAGATCAGCTTCTACGAGTCGGACGTCCACCCGGCAGCCACCATCCAATGGGGCCCCTTCCGAGTAATTCCCGTCAACCACCCGTAACAACGACCGCCAGACCGTGTCGGCCACCGCCTCGTCGACCAGAGCGAGGGCCCCGCCCAGGGCCCCGGGGAGAGTCCCGTTCGCCCGGTTTGATCACGGAATCCCGTGAAGGGTGAGCGTGGCTGCGGGGTGCGTGTGGGCTCGTCGGCCGCTGGCGATGTTGGCCCATCCGGAGCGGTGGAGGGTGGCGCGGGCAAGGTCGCGCAGTGCGCTCATGACGGCTGGGGTGCGATGCCGGCGGATCTGACTGGCGTCTTCGGCGAAGGTCACGTCTTTGGTCCAGTGGACGGTGTTCTCGATGATCCAGTGGCCACGCGCCCAGGCAGCGATCTCAACGGGAGACGCCTGGTGGGCCGCGAGATCGGTGACGGCATAGGCGGTCTCGGTCTGCCACTTCGATGTGCCGATTCGGCGGCGTTTGCGGTGGATGCGAACAACCTGGCGGGCGTGAGGGAACAGCAGACCGTTCACGCTCACCACCGTCACCTCGCGGACCTCCTCACGGCCGTGTCCGCGGTCGCGGGACTGCTCGAGGACCGGTACCTGCCACCAGGGCAGTTTGGTCAACTGGCGAGCCAGGGTGGGCTGGTTGTTCTTCACCGACAGCAGGTAGTGGGCCTGGCGGTCCTCGACAAGGTAGCGAGCGTGGCTCGTGTGGGCGTGCAGGGCGTCGACGGTGACGACGGAGCCGGTCAGGTCCTGATCATCGAGGGTGTCCAGCAGCGGAGCGAACTCGGGTATCTCGTTCGTCTTCGCACTGATCTCGCGCAGAGCAGCAGTCAGCGCATCGTGGTGGCGCTTTGCGGACAGGACGAAGACACGGCTGCCGTCCGCGCGGACCGCTCCGCGCAGGCATTTGCCGTCCACGGCAAAAGCCGCACGACGCGGTTGCGGCCGGTCCGTCTCGTGCTGGGCGATCCGGTGGGCGCGGCGCTGTTCGCGCTCGACGATCCCGTCCGGGCCGGTCGCGGTCACCGGGCGGGCCTGGAGTGTGGTGAGTCTGGTGAAACCAGCGGCGGTGAGGAGCGCGGGGTCGACGCGGGCGAATACATCGCGCAGGGTGCGCTCGCCCGGAGCCTTGAACCGGCCGGTAAAGGGGTCGAAAGGGCAGCCCAGCCGGGCCAGGACATCCTGGTCGCAGCGGCGTACCCACTCGGCAATGGCGGTCAGGGAGTTGTGTCCGGCGCTGGTGAGGGCACACACGCCGACCGCGAGCAGCGTTGCCAGCCGGAACCGCACCCCGCGCGGATTCCTCGGATCGGGCACCAGGGACAGTGCGTCGAGCAGCCCGGACGGCACCACCGCCTCGGACCGTGACGCCCCGGACCCGACCTGTGGCAGGTGCAGAGCGGACGGAACAGATGATGGTGCAACGAGCACGGCGACCTTACCGGGACCGAACTGGTTCACCGGCCGGTGCGGTGAGTTCTTTGGTCATGAAGACGCGGCTGGTGCCCGGCGGATCGCATGCCACCTCTCCCAGCCGCTTCCACCCGTTTTTCTGGTAGAAGCCCGGGGCCTGGAAGGTGATGGTGTAGAGCACGGCCGTGCGGCAGCCACGGGCACGAGCCTCGTCCTCGGCCTGCCGGAGGATCTCTGTTCCCAGCCCGCTGCCACGCAGCCGGGGCGGCAGGTAGAAGAGGTCGAGGAAGAACAGCCCGAGCGAGGTACGCCCGGTCAGTCCGCCGACCACCTGGTGCGTCTCGGGATCACGGACCAGGACGGCCAGAGGTCTGCGGTCGGCGATTCCCGTGTGTTCGATGTTGAAGCGGTCCAGCGCGTCGGAGATTGCCGCAACGTCCTCCGGGTTGGGGACGTCGGTGAGCATGCAGTCCGGATGGGGGGCGGGCTGGCGGGAAACGGTGACGGCAGTGTCGGACGCAGGCATGGTTGCTCCAGTACGTGAGCGGATGCGGGTGCGGGGCCGGTGAGCCCGGCGCACGGACCGACGCTAGGACGGGGACGCTTCGACGGACGTCGAAGCGACGTCGGCGACAATGGGCACCGTGGACATTCAGCGCGCAGGCCAGGATGTGGGTGTGGACCTCGCGGGCGTGGCCAGACTGCTGGCCGACGGCACCCGGGCCGCCTTCTGCCTCGCGCTGCTCGACGGCCGGGCATGGACGGCGAACGAGCTCGCGCGCTATGCCGGAGTCGCACCGTCCACCGCGACCTCGCACCTGAACCTGCTCGTAAACGGCGGACTCCTCGTCGAGGAGCGGCACGGACGCCACCGCTACGTACGGGTGGCCGACCGCAGAGTGGTCGAACTGATCGAGAGCCTTGCCGCGCTGGCCCCGAAGCACAGCGCCCCACCACGCTCGCTGTCGGCCTCCGGCCGGCAGCAGGCACTGGCCCGCGCCCGGCTGTGCTACGACCACCTGGCCGGAACCACCGCACTGGCCATCACCGACGCAATGGTCGAACGCGGACTCCTGGAGTGGGGACCCGAGCCGGGCCTGACCGGCAAAGGCACCCTCTGGCTTGCCGAGACCGGCATCACGGTGCCCGCCAGCTCACGCCGGCCACCGGTGCGCGCATGCCTCGACTGGACCGAGCGCCGTCCCCACCTGGCCGGCGCTGTGGGCGCCGCCCTGTCCGCCCACGCACTCGCCACCGGGTGGATGACACGCATCGGCACCACCCGCGCCCTCCTCGTGACACCCACCGGCCGCCGGGCACTGCACGACCACCTCGGCCTGCCACCAGCTGAACTCTGATCCTGAACCGGACCTGACCCGACCACACCGACGCGTGATCAAGCCGGGCGAACAGGACTCTCCCCGGGGCCCTGCCCCGGCCGGTCTGGCTGATCAGACCCAGCGCTTCGAGCCGGCCAAGCTGGTAAGCGACGGAGCTCGTACTGGAAAGACCTACCCGCGGACCGATCTGCCGGACGGTCGGCCCCTCGCCGTGCTCGATGATCCAGGGCCGGATCACGTACAGGATCGCTTCCTGCCGGACCGACAGGGGCCTCTCGCGTCTCACACCGCTACCTGCGTCCGGTCAGCAGCTGTCCGCTGCCGGAGCTCCACACGGGCCGCGGGCAGACGGCCCGCCGGGGTGGACCAGAACGGGTGCCAGTGGATCCGGACAGACAGCGCACGCAGACGGCGGCGCAGCTCCGTGCCATGGCGGGGGCGGGGTGCGTCGAGGGCGCGGTAGGTGAAGTGCCACTGCTGCTGGGCGTGGATCAGGTCGGCGGGAAAGGGGAAGCGGTCCATCTACCTATTAGAGTGCGTGTTCGAATTCCGAGGCCAACCCGGGATGGTCGGGGCGGGTGGCGTGGTCGAGGGTGGCGCACATCCGGGCTACCAGGCCGTGGAGGATCGCGGTTCCCGGGTCGTCCGCGAGCAGCCGCGCGATCCCGGTGGTGACGGAGGCCACGGCGAGGAGCCGGATGTGCTGGTCGGGGGTGAGCCAGTCCGCGTCCGAGAGGACGCACGGCACGACGGACAGGGTGCTTGTCGTTCCGGCGTCGACGCCGCCGTTGCCCTCGACGAGCCGCCCGTCCGGGCCCATCCGGTCGCATTGCGCCGGGTCGAGGGATTCCATCGCGGCCTCGACCGCGGCGGGCAGGGTCCCGGCGAGCCAGGTCCCGACCGGGCGGGGGGTCGGCGGGGCGGGGAGAGACCGGATCCATGCCGCCGCACGGCGGCCGGCCTCCGCAGCCTCGGCCAGGACCTCGAGCTCACCGGCCCACGGCTCGTAGGGCGGCACATCGTCTGCGGGTAAGGGGAGGTACGCGATCGTCATGCCCGGGCAACCGGCGCCGGCGCCGTACGGAAATGGCGACATTCAGTCTCCCGTTCCGGCCCGCACAGCGGCCCCGGTCAGGCGGCCCGGCCCATGGAGGAGACGTTGCTGTAGGCCTCGTAGTCGGAGTTGAGGTCCTCGATGATCCCGTCCCAGACGACATCGGGTACTGCGAGGGCCTCGTCCATCCAGGCGTCAACCGCACGGCCCCAGAGATCGAGGCCGCAGACGTTGACGCTGCGGCTGGAGAGGGAGCGATGGTGTTTGCGGTCCGGCAAGGACTGCAGTGGTGGACAGGGGCACCACTGCGGCCGGGAGCTCGGTCCTCACCTTGCGGCCCCCGTTCCCCTGACCGTGCCCGTTGGCCGCACTACGCTCGCCTCCAAGCCGCACCGACATGGAGTGTGTGGAGCAGGCCCGGTGCCTTACAGGCTTGTCCTGGGATGGAGTACGACCAGGCCGCAGTCGGTCCCGGCAGCCCGCACAGCTGCCGGGACCGACCCATCACAGAGCACTCCGGCTGCGGGCGCCCGGCCGAACTCCCCGCCGTTCATCGCCTACCGGGAGCCAACGCTGGGCGGGTGGATGCTCGGACGACACCGCACCGACCGGGCAGGGGGCGCTTCTGTGTGCCCAGTGCTGCTCGGTCTCCCCAGACCTCGTGGTGCGCCCTTACGCTGACGGGTACGGCACCGGCCAGACGGAGGGGCACCAATGGACATCCCCGCAGAACTCAGCACCGGCGAACGCATCCGGGTCCTACGAGAGTCCCGGGGCATGTCCCGCCCGGTCCTCGCCCAACTCTGCGGGCGCGGTGTCGAGTGGCTGAAGAAGATCGAGACAGGGGAACGCGAGCTGCGGTCCCACAACCTGCTGCTCCAGCTCGCCTCTGCCCTTCAGGTCGCGGACCTGTCCGTCATCACCGGCACCGATCCCGGCGGCACCGCACAGCCCGTCCAACTGGGCCGGCTGTCCAACCCCGTCATGCCGGACATCTGGTCGGCGGTCATGACCCGCACCCTCACACCGCCCACCGGCGGCCCCGTCGACCCAGCCGTCCTGCAGGGGAAGGTCGATCAGACGTGGCGCCTGTGGCACTCATCGCCCCGAAACAGGACCGAGGTCGGGGCGCTGCTCCCCGCTCTGATCCGGGACGGTGAGCACGCCGTTCGTGTTCTCGACGGCGACCAGCGGCGGGCTGCTTACGTCGCCCTCTCCGACATTTACCGGCTGGCGGGGCAGGCCACCGCGTACATCGCCCCCGCCGAACTCGCCTGGGTTGTCGCAGACCGAGCCCTGTCCGCAGCGCAGGCCGCGGACCAGCCGGCGGCCATAGCGGCCAGCGCCTGGAACATGGGCAACATCCTCCGCGAGACGTCCTACCCCGAAGAGGCGCTGCGTGTCGTGATGGAGGCATCCGACCTGATCCGCCCCCACCTCGAGGGGGCCCCGGAGGACTGGCGGGGCATCTACGGTGCGCTGCAACTGCACGCCGCGGTCACGGCCGCCAGGGAGGGCAACGAGGGCGACGCCTGGCGGTACTGGGGCAAGGGCGACCAGGTCGCCAAGAATCTGCCACCGAACTACGTACACCCGTCGACCGTGTTCGGCAGGGCGAACGTCGACTTCCACGCGGTGAGCGTGGCCACCGATCTCCGGAAGTCGCAGAAGGCCTTGGGTTTGGCTGACGATATCGACCCGGACACCATGCCGTCCCGGGAGCGCCGTGCCCGTCTGTGGGTGGAGGTGGCCCGTGGGCACCTCCAGCGCGGGGACCGCACGGCCGCCCTGCACGTGATGCAGATGGCCCACCGGATCGGCGCGGAGACTGTGGCATACACCCCGTCAGCCCGGGTGGTGACCGCGGACCTGTGGCGCAACAGTCCCAGGTCGATGCGGGCGGAGACGTCCCGGCTCGCCGAAGCGGTCGGCGTCGCTACCGTCGGGTAACGGGTACAGGCCGGGACAGGAGTACAGGCTGTACCTGTTCTCCCTTGCCATGCCCCTTACGGTGACGGCCCATCACTGGCCGGCCGCAGGGGGCTTTCCCATGACTGTCACCAACTGGCACGCATCACCGCAGCGCGCAGTGTTACCGCTCGGCGACCCCACCACCGGGGAAGTGCGGGTGCCCGTCGCCCTGTACGACCTCGACGAGCTCCAGGCCGAAGTGCCGCTGGTTCTGTCCCGGACCGAGGCCGAGCAGCTTCGCGACAACCTCGATACCCTCCTCGCCGGGACCCTTGTCCCCGTCCCCCCTGGGGGCATCCGGTGAAGCACCTCGCCCCGATGAGCCCCGAAGCCGAAGCCGCGTACCGCACACTCCTGCACCACACCACCGACTGCGGCCGCTGCAAAGGGAAGAAGCACTGCCCCCAAGTGGTCGTCCTCTCCCGGAAGTGGAAGGAAGCGCGACGCCGATGATCTGCGTGGACTGCGACAAGACAATCCTCGGCCGCGCGGTGCTCGCCTCCGACGGCGACAGCATGTCCGGCGCCCGCCCCGACGCCATGGCACACCCGCCCCGGTCACAGGACTGCAAGCCCCGGGCGCCCCGCAAAAGGGCGCTACACCAGGCCCTGGCCATCCCGGACAGCTAGATTCCGCCCGCGTCCAGACCTCAAGGCAACCGGGCGGGGGCGTGTTGCCTGCCCGCAGCCTGACCACCACACCAAAGATGTCCGTCAAAGCGGAGCAAGCTCACTCTGATGCACCAAGCTCACGACCACGGCCTTCGCGCTGTTCTTCTGCCTCTGTGACGGAGCACAGGATCAGACGAAGGCCGCCTACGCGCCCGCTGGACTGCGAAACATCGATCAAGTTCGAGGACCCGTTCGAGTCGACCTGAACGGGGCCTCGAACAGACCCAAACACCGTTGTTCCTGACCTTCAACGTTGTCATGATCGTGAAATGAGCAGCGACAGAACGACCGAGATCCACCAATGGGGGCGATCTCTGTTCGAGCGGCAGCAGCAACCAGTGACATGGGCCGGCCACGTCCTTGAGGCAGCTTCACTGAGTCTGGGCAGGACTCCTGAGATCGAAGCAGCCCTGGAGATGGCCGCTGACCAAACGCAGTGGGGTCGTGGCCGCGAATTGTTCGATCGCGTTCGCGGGAGCAGTCTGAGCAGCGAAGACCGACCCGCGGAACATCTGGTCCTCCGACTCGCTGAGCTGGTCGGCAAGCTCGCGCACAACGTTGCCGGGCCCTATCCGCACTTCGACCATCACGCCGGCTGGCAAATCGGGCCCATTGCGTATCGCCTCGCCAGCGAAGTGCAAGATCCGGCACTCCAGGACCGGCTCGCTTCCGCCCTGGGAGGCTGGCCAGCGACAGGCCCGGGACCGCAACGTAACCGGCCTGCGACGCTAAAAAGACAAGCTCAAGGCCGGTGGCGGGAGGAACCCGAACTCCGCCCTTGAGGCCGGCCAGAGGCGCGTGGCTGTCGGCTGGGAGGCTCAGGCGGTGGCGGTGGCGGTGGCGGTGGCCTTCTCCTGGTGTGCCAGGTAGGCACCTCGCCACGAGCTGAGGAATGCGGATACGACCCCGATGAGCCCGAGCCACCACCAGATGCCTTCGGCGGGCGGATTGATCGTGCCCCAGACGAGACAGGCCCCGAACAGGACGCATCCGAAGATGTTCCCCCACATCCGTGCCCCTGGACTGAACTTCGCTTTCATTGTTCCCCCACCCGTGCGAACACTTGCGCTGCTGACGATCGGCACAGTAGACGACGAAGACGTCAGGACGGCGAGGGTTCAGGGGGTCCAGGTAGTCAGGGCGGTGGCGATGTCGCGGACGTCGAGTCCGTTCGCGGTCTGCTCGACCAGGTCGACAGCCTGGTCGGTACTCACCTTCACGGGACGGCCGCCGGCGTTGAGGAACGCCGCGGCGGCGGTGGCCGCGTAGAGCTCCTTGGAGTGTTCCAGCGCGGGCAACCGGACCAGGGACTGCAGGAGAGCTGCGGCGCGGTGGTGAGGTTCGGGATAGACGGTGGTGCCCAGAACTACGGCGCAGTGGCGTGCGCGGGCGGCTTCCAGAGCGCCGTAGTCGGTGATGCCGGGTTCGCCGGGCAGTTTCTCCTGGGCGATCTGCAGGAGCCAGACGAGGCCGACGGTGAGGATCACGCCGCCCGGCCCCCCGCGGCGGGGCGGGGGGCCGGGGCCGAAGTGTTCGGCGAAGCCGGGGGCATGCTCGGTGACGAACTGCTCGGCGCCGGCAAGGAACCAGGCGCGGATAACGTCGTCGGTGAGCATCCGCGCGGCGTACTCCTCGGCGGGGACGTCCTTGTCGGCCGCGAGCACCTCCCGCTCATGCCTCCCGCACTGGAATTCCCTGCCTGCCGTGGGGCGGTCTGCCTCGCCGGGTCGCCAGGATCCGGCTATCGCGGGGCGTCAGACGGAGGGCTGGGACGGGCGGAGCGTACGGGGTGCGGACCGGGTCAGCCCCCGCTCTGCTTCTTCCTGATGTGGTCGGCGGCGTACCGGGCGAGGTCGGTGACGTCCTTGGGCTTCTTCACCTGGGCCGCGACGGTGATGATCGTCGACCCGACACGCATGTCCACATAGGAGGAGTAGTGCTTCCACGGGAAGGGCACGAGGACCGAGTGTGAAGCCGTGGTCTGATCCGCCCCGGTCCGGACCTCCAGGCCGGTCCGCTGCTCGTGCGTGGGTGTCATGCCCTTGAAGGCCGCTTCCGCGTTCCCGGCCGTGTCGAAGGCATGAATGGTGACGCCCGCGAGGCTGCCGTGGCCGGACGCCTGAACGTCCACCCCCTCGAGGCCCGTGCTCCCCGTCGCCACAAAGCCGGGGCACTTCGTGTCCGACCAATTACGGCAGTCGTTCTCCCCCGCGGCGAAATCCTCCATCCTGGGCGCATGGCGCAGCTTCCAGCCGTCCGGGAGCGTCTTCTCGGACAGCAACGCCCCTCTGACCCCCTCCTCCGACAGCGGCTTGCTCTCGCTGCCACAGCCTGTCAGCCCGCACACCACAATGGTCGCGAGCGCCGCAGCGCGTATGCCGTACTTCACCGTCATCCCCCAGACCTCCATGATCATTACCGGGGCCATTCAACGTGACGGCCCGGCGGATGGACAGGTGTTTCCGCCGTCAGATGAGTGTGATCCGCCGGGAGTTGCGGCTCGTCTGCGGTGGGGTGCGGGGGTGTGGGAGGCTGCCGAGGTCCGGGGTGGGCGGCTGGCGTGTGGTGCCGGTGACGGAACCACCGCCTCGGACAGCATTTCTGCGAGGCCTGACGGCTCGTCGCGGCTCCACTTCAAGCAGGTGTGTCACAGAGCGGCCACACGCAACTCGTCGCTCCCCTCGCGAGCGGCACGATCGCCAACGTGACCAATCCCTTGCAGCGCCGCCCGACGCAGGACGGCCGCCATACCCCGAACCTGTGGCCCGTGTGGCTCGTCGCCCCCGGCGCCCTGATCATCGTCGGAGCAGCCGCCTTCGGCCTCTACCACGGTGGGAGACTCGGTCCCATGAAGCCCAATGATCCTAAAGGCGACCTGCGCGGCTACCTCCAGGCGGCCCGCGAAGCCATTGTCTGGAAGCTGGACGGATTGTCCGAATACGACAGCCGCCGCCCCCTGACTCCGACTGGCACCAACATCCTCGGCCTCGTCAAGCACCTCGCCAGCGTTGAGCTCGGGTACTTCGGCCCGACCTTCGGCCGCCCGCACAACGAATCCCTCCCCTGGGACGAGGAGGAGTCCGAGCCCAACTCGGACATGTGGGCACCCGCCAACGAGTCTCGCGAGGATATTCTCGGCCTTTACCACCGCGCCTGGGCGCACGCGGACGCGACGATCGAGGCGCTGCCGCTCGATGCGATGGGCCACGTCACGTGGTGGGGCGACAACGGCAACGTGACGCTTCAGCGGATCATGCTGCATACGACGGCCGAGACGAACCGTCACGCCGGGCACGCCGACATCGTCCGCGAGTTGATCGACGGCAAGACCGGTATGCGGGAGACCAACAGCAACATGGATGGCGGCGACGAGGCCTGGTACCAGGAGTACTGGAACAGGCTGGAGGCGTCCGCCAAGGAGGCCCAGGCCAAGCCGAGCTGAGACTCGCCCAGTTCGAAGTGGACGGTCGTGGGGATGGCGCCCTCCGCTTTCGGGGCCGGCCGGGGAGCGGTGTCGTATGTCGTCATGCCCACCCACGAGGCAGCTGTGTGATGCGGCACCGTCAGGCTTCCTCGATGTGCCTGGTGTCAGCCGTGTCCGCGAGGTACGGGGTGGAGGTGGGCCGGGGAGCTGGGTTGGGCGTCAGGCTGGGGAGCGTGGACCCAGCGCTGGGCGTGCATGGTCTCGGTCTCCCAGTCCTCGAAGAGCTGCGGTAGCGCCTTCGGGTCGCGGTCGGCGTCTCGGTGCCACTGGATGAATGCGCGGGCGGCGGGGCGGCCGGCGTCGCAGGCCGGACAGAGTTCCAGCCAGACGCCCGTCATGAGCGGGCCGTGCCAGTGCAGCAGCAGTTCGGTACCGCAGCGGGAGCAGGGCCGCTCTGGCTGTTCGTCTTCGTCCCGCTCAAGCCGGGCCCTCACCGCACCGCGGCCGTTGGGGCGAACGCTCCAATAGCCACACCCACACCCTCAGCATCTACGCGAACGAATCCTGAGCAACAAAGTTGGCCGTCGGAGCCGTCTATGGCGCACCGTCCCAGCGACGGTCGGGGCCTGGACCTGATGGAAAATCGATCGACGGCCCTGCGTTCGAAGGGCGAGCATGCGTGGCTGCGCCACGCTGAGCGGAGGTTCCGTGGGATCCAGAGACGCCGACATCGACTTCACGTTCACGCACCCGACCACCGTACGCTCGATCGTGGATGCCCTAACCGCGGTGGGCTGGTCGGTGGAGGACCCTGTCGGGGGTGTCACCCACATGATCAACGACGCGGATGACATGTACGAGTGGTACGCCAGCGCCCCCGAAGACATCGATGAGGTGCTGGTACGCCTGGATGCGCCCGGCAACCTGCCGTACACCGTGGCCATCAACGTCTACCACCCGGACGCCGGGACCGGCGGGATGTTCATGCTGATGCCCGGCCGCAAGGAAGTCTTGTTCTCGCCCAGCATCGACCGCCGGCACATCCCGGCGGCGCCTGCGTTCACCGACCTCGCCTGGTACCTGCACGCCCTCGTGCCGGCCCTCGTCACGAGGGGGCTCGAAGGGTACGAAGCCAAAGAGATCAAGTACTGAGCAGCGCGACCGGGCCTCGACCATGCCGCCCACGCTGTGCATCGCAGGTGTCCATCGGTGCCAGGTACGGTGCACGGCCACAGTGACTTACTACTGACTTCGGCGCTTCAGGGTGAGGCTGGGTTGTCGAGGGTGAGGCCGGTTCCGGCTATGAAGCCGTCGAGTGTGTGGGGCCGGTATTGAAGGCGTTTGAGGCGGTTGCGGACGAGGGTTTCGAGGCGGTCGAGGGCCATGACCGCGAGGTTGGCGAGGCTGCGTTTGACGTGGGCCCATACCCACTCGACGGGATTCAGGTCGGGTGAGTAGGCGGGCAGGAGGAACACCGACAGCCACTCCCGCTCGGCCACGAGGCCCTGCATTCTGCGGGAGACGTGAGTGTTCAAGCGGTCCCAGACCAGCACGATCGGGGCCCTGACCAGCTGGTGGACTCCGTCGGCGAGTGCGATGAAGTCCCGCTCGCTCATGCTGCGGCGTGCGCCCTTGCCCGCTGGATGGGTCCGCAGACGGTGACACAGCCGGGTCCTCGAACCCGGTCGCATCGCGATCAGCCCGGCCACCGACAGCCGGCCCGAGCGTCGTCCGCCGACCGTCTCGACCGGGGTAATCCCTCGCCGGCCCCAGGTCCGTCCCCGGGGCGGCCTGCGAGTGAAGCCGGCTTCGTCCTCGAAACAGACATAGCCTCCGCAGGCCGCCCTCGCCCTTTTACCTCCGCCCAGGTCGCCTCCTTCCACACGGCGACGGCCTGCTCGTCGCGTTCGGCGACCCGCCGGGCGGGGACCTGCGGACTGAAGCCCAGCCGGCGCATCAACCGGGTGGCCCCCGAGACGCTGTAGGCGATGTGGAACTTCCGGCCGATCAGCGTGGCCACCCTCGACGCGGTCCACACCTGGTCCTCCACCCAACCGTGCGCGGCCGGCCCCTGCTCCAGGTACGTGGCCAGTTTCTCCAGAGACCGCGGAGACAAGCGGCACCGCGACCCGCTCGGACCGCGGGAGGCCAGGGCCTCAACGCCACCGTCCCGCCACAACTGATGCCACTGGTAAGCCGACTTCACGCTCACCCTCAGCCGGGGGTGGGCTGACGCCTACGGGTCGTCAGCGTCGGGAGTCTGTACGGATGCAGGCGGCGGAGCTGTTTGAACAGCAGATCAAGCCGTCGGAGGTTGCAGGGCGACGAGTCTGACCAGCTTCCCGCGCAGCGGTTCCAGCTTGGCCCGGACGCTGACGTCCACTCCCAGCAACTCGCCGACCTGCCGAGCCCTGACCGGTCCCGCGGCCTGCCGCACGCTGGCGAGAATGCGCTGATAATCCGGCGGGAGCACGCTCTCCTCCACATCGGAGGTGCGGTGTGGGATCAGCATGACCGCCCGCCCGCCCACCTGCGCGGGCACCGGCGAGGCCGAGACACGCTCATCAGCGATCTGTTCGCTCACCCGCTCAAGGACCCGTTCGGCGACAGCGAGTTCGTCGCGCTCGGCCCGCACCTCCGTCAGCTGCTTGGTCAGCCGTTCTTCGAGTTCGTCCAGTTCCGCGCGTCGCGCGGTGATCCGCACCAGCAGCTCGGGATCCATGCACGGAACGTAAATGGCCGCCTGACCCCAGCGAGTAGAAACCAGCGAAACGTCCGGCTCCGTCAGATGATCTACTCCGCAGACAGCCGCCCACGACCAGCGTAAGCACTTCGAGAGCCGGTCACACCAGACCTCTGACCTGCGACTTCAAGTTGGCGGAGGCTCCTTGTGCCGCTTCCCGCCCTCGCTCGTGCTTCCCCAGCGGGGGGGGGATCACCAGCCGTGGCCGATCTCGATGGCTTCGGTGAGGTAGCCCGTGGTCGGCGGCACTGTGCCCCGGGCCTACACGCACTCAAGTGTGATGCCCGGGGCATGGAGGCGGTGGCATCGCACTGGTGTGCGTGTAGGCCCTGAGATCTTGGGCCCGATCCCCAGCCGAACTATGGAACGGCCGGGCGGGGTTCGGTGAGGCGGTCAAGCCGCGTGCAGAGGGCCCGTACGAGGCGGGCACGGTTCTGGGCGCAGCGGGCGGTGCGGCTTCGTAGTCGGCACCGGCCTCACCCTCGACACACCAACCGCACCCTGAAGCGCCGAAGTCAGGAGTGCATCTGCCGGTATTCACCGGGCGGCATGCCGTAGGCGGCGCGGAATGCGTGGCTGAACCCGGCCGCACTGCTCAGGCCCCATCGTGAACCGATGGCGTGCACGGGGACGGTGCGCAGCTGCGATGCGGCGAGGTCCGCGTGGCAGCGCTCCAGCCGCTGGCGGCGGATGAAGGCGGACACCGTCTCGTCGCGGCTTCGGAACAGGTGGTGCAGCAGTCGTACGGAGATGTGGTGGTGTGCCGCGATGCTACGGGGCGTGAGCTGAGGGTCTGCCAGATTGTCCTGGATGAAGGTGTCGATGCGAGCCAGCAGTACCCGATGTCGGGTCTCCGGAGCGAGTTCGCCTTGCGCGTCGGCCAGGTGAGCGAAGAATCCCGCGGCCAGGTCCAGCGTCGTCGCACCGAGCCGCGTGCGGTCCCGTTCGTCTGCAGCGGGCCCTTGCTCGGCCAGGGCCCTCAGGTACTCGGCGAGAATCCGTCCCATTCCGGACCGGGCGGGGAGACCCCGGGCAAGCAGTTGATCGACTTTGGTTTCGGGTAGCGGGAGCAGGGCTCGGGGCAGATGCACGATCAGTGCGCGCGAGTCACCCACTGTCGGTCCGCTGACCGCGCGGCCACGATAGGGACGCGAGGACGTCCAGAGGGCGAAATCCCCCGCCGACAGGTCGGCTTCGTTACGTCCCTGGGAAACCCACATGGCCCCGCCCAGTATCAGGGTCAGTTCGTAGGTCTCAGGATCCCCTCCGCGGATGAGTTCCTCGGTGCGCTCCGACCGTAACTCGGGAAAGGCCATGGTGGATAGTTGCAGGTCACCTATGCCCAAAGACGTCATGCTCCCGGAGAAATCGGCTTCGGAGTCACTGGTGATCCGGGTTGGCGCCACTCCTCGGCCGACCGTCTCGCACCACCAAGCGAATCGCTCGTCGGGGGGCAACCCCGCTGTGTCGAACGCCGTGAACGCCATCAGATCCCCTGTTCAGGTGGCACCTGTCTGGCTTCCCACCCTCTGGCCCAGGACAGTTGGAGACAACATACGACCTGCAACATGGGCGCACAAGAACGCCTGTCCAAGAGCCGTCGCGAGTTCCTCGCAGGACCTGCCCTCCTCCGGAGCGCCGGTGCGCTGGAGCTCTCCGCTCAGCCATGCCTCCGCTGCTCCGGCGCCAGAGGCGGACGCAGTCGACGAACCCTGTGCTCGCTATGACAAGGAATCGTGCGCGGGTGGTCAATGACCGCGTGAACGCCGGGCCCCACAATTATGGCAGCACCCCACGAGAACTGTATGGCGACCGTTCGGCCTCGAGCCTGGTCGATGGTCATGGTCAATAGGGAGTCTCTGTGCGGAAAGATCGACGTATCGGCCTCCGGGCCGGAATTGCGCTGTGTGCCTCGGTGGCAGGCTTGATCGCGATTCCAACGACAGCCGATGCAGCCCCGGTGAACGGGAAGTACAACGGCTCGTGCGGGTCCGGGTACAGCGTGGTCGACTCCCTCGACATCAACGGTTACGGACGAGTCTTTCTGACCTGGAACAACTCCAACGGTTACAACTGCGTCGTCACACAGAAGTACGGGGCGAACGAACTTGGCGAGCTCTACTGGATGACCGCGTGGATCGAGCGGACCGCCAATCACTACAGGGAAGAGGACGAGAACCTGTACCACCGCTACGCAGGCCCGGTCTACGCATACGGACGCGGGACCTGCATCAACTGGGGTGGCTATGTGGACCCCGCACCCACCGGTTCGGGCCAGTACAACTCGCACTGCGGATAACGGGCGGAAGGGAAATGGTCATGCCGTTCGCACAATTTGGACCCGGTGCAGTGTGCCATGGATGAAACGACCAAGCACCTTTGGATCTTCAGGAATGCCACTTCGGCCATCACCGCAGTGACGATGACGGCAGGACTGCTGCTCATCACCGCGCCCGCCGCCCATGCCGCCGGATACGGACTTTGCGGAAGTGGCCACAAGCTCGTAGATTCCGCGCCGATCGGGAATCTGGGAACGGCATATCTGACCTGGAACACGAACTCCGGGAAGAACTGTTTGGTCGTCGTGCGCAACGAGCCGGGAGCAGCCGTTTCCATGAGCGCGATGATCGGACGGAACAATGGCATCCAAGACGTTGATTCCGGCTACTACACCTCCTACGCCGGCCCGGTCTACGTGGACGGTCGCGGAACCTGCATCGACTGGGGCGGCGTGATCCAGGATCGAGAAGTTAGCCGTTGGGACAGCCACTGCGGGTGATTCCGCCTGCTGGAGAAGGTGACCGTGAAGCAAGCCAGGAGAATCGCGGCGATACTCACGGCCGTCGCATCCATCTCGGCAGGAGCGCTGATCGCCGCTCCCGCAGCCAGCGACCGATACAACTCGCCTGCGGCGGCTGACACCGTGAAACCACCGTGGCTGACAAAGGCCACGCGCGCACCCTCCATACCGTTCACCCAACAAGAAAGGGACATTCAGTGACCAGCATCCGCAGAAAACTCGCCGCTCTCTCCGGCGGGCTCGCACTAGCTCTTGCCGCAGTAGCACTGACTCCGGGTGTGGCGAACGCGGCAGCCAACCCCTACAACGGGGTGTGCGGTGCCAACTACAAGGTCATCGATCACATCAAGATGACCACCATGGCCGGTAGGCATCTCGGAGATGCCTACCTCACCTACAATTCCTCCAACGGCTACAACTGCTCTCTCATGCAGATCGTGCCGGGCTCCGGAACAACCTACGCAAAGACCAGGCTCGGTCTCACCGGAGGTGGCGGCGGAGAAGAGGATTACGGCTACTTCACCTCGTACGCGGGACCCGTCTACCTCGCCGCGAGGAACCGGTGCATCGACTGGGAGGGCAGCATCGGAGGGAACAGTTCCGAGGGACTCGCGGGCCACTTCATAGGTAACTCCTACTGCGGATAAGAAGCTCAAGCCTTGAAGGGAGAGCTTCTGCATGATGACATCGGCCACCACGTCGCGGGAGAAGCCCAAGCGAGCGGGCAGGTCGATGCGGATCTCCGCGTCGTCGTCGGAGAAGTTGTTCGGGATGTGGAGGTAGCGCCGCGGCTCGGTCTGCTCCGCCAGCCCCCGGTGAGGAGGGCCGCGCCGAATCCCGCCGGGTTCCAGCGCGGCGAGCGCCGTCTCCCGGCTCTCCACAGCCCTTGGCCGGGGGCTTGCGGATCTTCTTCACCAGCACGTACGGCTTGCCCCTCGGGGTGCCAGGACCGCCACCGAGAGCGAGCCGGAAGGACAACCGGCGCCACCCTGGCTTCGTGGCGTCCGTACGGCGGACCCCGTCCAGGTCCCGGCCGGCCAGCACCCGGGCGATCCCGCGCGCGAGGGAATCGGCGGACTCATCCACCTGCTTGTCGAACTTCGTCTCGGCGGGACTCCTAGCCTTGGCTACCAGCTCCCGCGTCTTGGGGTCCTTGAAGACTCCTGGACGGTTTGCACGGTGGCGTCCAGGTCCGGGGTGGTCAGGTAGCCGGTCTCCGCGACCCGTGCCATGGCCGTGCCCTTTCGGTGTGCGTCCCGGCACCTCACACCCGGAAGCGGAGACCGAACGTAGAAGCGTTGGCCTGTGCATAAGTTCTGGCGACTGGCGAGCCCTGAGCTGCGGATCTGTGGACGCCTTCGCGGACCAGAAACCCGTACGGGCTCCGCCTGAGCGGCACGGTCAGGCGGCACCGGTGCGCGCTCGTACGATGAGCTCCGTGACCACTCGCCGCGTCCTTGGCGCAGGACCCCAGACCCCCGCGCCCAGCAGCATCCGCGCGGCTGAGGCCGACATCCTCGAGGCACTCCCCGGCATACGCCTGCCGGACCTCCACGAACTGCGGGAGCGCGGCGTCGTCCGGTCCCACCTCCCCGGCGCCCTGGGCACCCGTCGGGCCCTCGGGGCCGGGGCTCTGGCCGAAGAAGACGCAGAGACTTCTGACTGATTGATCTGCAGAGATCGGGGGCCGGTTTCAAAAACGGGCCCCTGAATGAGGCAGGTCCTGGGAAGCTCCGGCCAGGGCTTGGCCCTACCTGGTGTCCCGTCCTTCATAATCTTGTCGCTGTCCGGGGTGACGTTGTTCAGTTTGCTGTTCGTCCCGGGGCTGGTTGCCTCTGGTCGCATACGCCCCGGGACGGTGTCCCAAGGTGTCTTGTCGCTCGCTGTTGTCTTTCCCGCTTCGAGCCCGCGGACTTCCCGTCGAGTCCGTCGCGAAGTTGACGGCCCTTCACAGTGACGACCCTCCACGCTGGCGACGACGGCCGCCCCAGCGCCTCCTGCTTCCGCCGACAATCAGGAACACCGAGAGGGCACCGTGGCCTGGGCCCAGCCGACCCTCCAATCAGGTGCAAAAACGGAGCCCGCCGATATCGAATAGGCGTTCAGGTGTGCAGGGCGGTGGCGGTGTGGCTCTCGCGGTCGGCAGAGCGGGTTCGGCTGCGGAATTTGCTGCCGCCCAGGACGGTCGCAGTAATCACTGCGGCGGTGCCGGCGAGGGCGGGGCCGCCGTAGGCGATGACGTGCTGGAGGAAGGTGGCCGCGACGTATCCGGTGGTGGCTTCGGCGCCTGCCCACAAAGGTGCGGCGAGCAGGCTGTAGGGGGCGATGCGCCGGTAGGGCATGCGGGTCGCTCCGGCCAGGTGCGGGGTCAGGGTGCGTACGACGGGGACGAAGCGGGACAGGAAGACGGCTTGGCCGCCGCGTCGGGCCATGAGTGCTTCGGCTCGCTGCCAGGCGGAGGTGGGGATGCGGCGGCCGAGCCGTCCGGTGCGCAGGCGGCTGCCGAGCAGGTGTCCGGTGCGGTGGCCGAGGGCGTCCCCGGCCACGACCGCGCCCGAGGCGGTGGCGATGACCAGGACGAGGTTCAGGTCGCCGGCCCGGGCCAGGGCGCCTGCGGCAAGGAGCAGGGTCAGGGTCGGGATGAACGCACCGAGCAGCAGCACGGACTCGGCGAGCACCGCAGCGGCCAGGATCGCGTAGGCGGCCAGGGCGGGAACGTGGCCGATCAGTCCGGTAAGCGTATTCACGAAGCCACGCCCGCCATGATGTCCAGCGCTGCCGGGGCGGACGCGCGGGCGGGGCGGCGCAGCTGCCAGACGTTGGCCGGGGGCAGGTTGCCCCATACGGTCCAGCAGCCGGTGGCGTACCGGCGCTGGTAGCCGTCCAGGACCTCCTCGACGGCGCGGTGGCGGCGGGCTTCCGCGCGGGAGGCGGTCAGGGCGCGGGCGTAGCGGGTGCCGCGGTAGGCGAAGTACGTGAGGGTGCCGCCGGGGTGGAGCAGTTCCAGGTACCGGTTCATGATCGTCTCGACCTGGTCGGGGGTGAAGTTGGTGAACGGGAGACCGGAGACGATCACGTCGTAGGGGCGGCCGGTGTCGAGCTGTTCGACGAGGGCGTGGTGGACGCGGGCGCGTTCGCTCTCGCCGGCCAGTTGTGGATGGGTGCGGACGAGGTGGCGGAGCTGGGAGGCGAAGCGGGCGTTGGCCTCGACGATGTCCAGTCGGCTGCCCGGGGAGAGGCGGGAGATCAGGGTGCGGGTGACCGACCCGGTGCCCGCGCCGGCCTCCAGCACGTTCAAGGGCTGCGTTCCGTACTCCTGGACCGGGTCGGTCAGCAGGCGTGCGAGCGCTTTGCTGCTGGGTGCGATGGCTCCGGTGGTGCGCAGGTCGCGGGCTGCTTCGAGGAGGAACATCCAGCCCTCGGCGTTGCGCTGCGCGAGGACACGGTCGTGTGAGGTGGTCCAGTTGTTCATGTCTTCGACGCTAGAGACGGCCGATCTCCTGCGGATCACCCCTTGTGCGACCGCCTTCCCCTACGAAAGTAGGGGGTCGCCATGGCCGAACGGTGGCCGTGAAACAGACGGCCGCCTGCCTACGCTGCACAGGTGAAACGGGAACAGAGCCACAGATGGGCCGCGTACGGACGCTACGGCCTGGTGGTGTTGCTGACGCTGGCCGCGGTCCAGAACGGGGCATCGAGCGCAGGCGGCCATTACGTGGCCGTCCGCAGTGCGGTGGCGATCGCGTGCGGGCTGGCTCTGCTGCTACGGGGGCCGTGGTGGCTCGCTCCTGCTTTGACGACGGCAGCCGCGGGTGTGTGGGGGTGGCCCATGCTCCCGCTGCTCCTGCTCGCCCTGTTCGACCTCGCCGCCCGCCGGCAGATCTGGGCAGCAGTGACCTGCTCGACCGTGGCCCTCACCGGCAGCGCCGTCCTGCACCCGGTGGTATCTCTGTGGGACCCGCAGCCGTACGGCTCGGCACTTTTCCTTATGCTTGCCGTGGTCGCGGGGCTATGGATGGGAAACCGGCGCCGCCTGGTCAAGGCGCTGAACGCCCAGGTGGAGCACCTACGGATCGAGCGGGAACTACGTGAACAGGCCGCACGCATGGCCGAACGGTCCGCGATCGCGGCGGAGATGCACGACGTGCTCGCCCACCGGCTCAGCTTGATCGCCCTGCACACCGGCGTACTGGCCACCAAGAATGACACTCTGCCTGATCCCGTCCTCGAACGCCTCAGCCTGCTGCGCACCGCCTCCACCGACGCCCTGACCGACCTGCGCGACGTGCTCGGCGCCCTGCGCGCCGATGCCTCTCCCTCCACCGACCGGCCCGCACCGGCCCTGCGAGACGTCGTAGAGATGATCGGACAGGCCCGGGCGGCCGGGCAGACGATCGACACGACCGTCGAGGGCAGCCCCGAGCAGGCTCCCGCAGCACACCGGCTGGCCGTCTACCGGCTGGTCCAGGAAGCACTGACCAACGCCCGCAAACACGCCCCCGACGCGCCCGTCCGTATCCGCATCGACTACGGGCCTCCCGCCACCCTGATCGAGGTCACCAACCCCCCCAGCACCAACCTCCGCGGCGCCCCGGTGGTTCCCTCCGGATTCGGCCTCGTCGGACTGCGCGAACGGGTTGAAACACTGGGCGGGCACCTGACCGCCGGGCCCGGCGGCGCCGGGACCTGGCGACTGGCCGCCCGCATCCCCCACCCCGTCACCGAACAGAACGGTCCCCGCACGTGATCCGCGCCATGGTCGTCGACGACGACGCCCTCGTCCGCCTCGGACTGACCGACCTCCTCGACAGCGACGACACCATCGAGGTCGTCGCCCAGGCCACCGACGGCCTCCACGCCATCGAGCAGGCCACCGCCCACCACATCGACGTCGCCCTGGTCGACGTCCGCATGCCCCGCATGGACGGCATCACCGCCACCCGGCGGCTGCGCGCCCTGCCCCACCCACCCAAAGTCATCACCCTGACCACCTTCGACCTCGACGAGTACGTCTACGACGCACTGGCCGCAGGCGCCGACGGCTTCCTCCTCAAGGACACCGACCCCGCCGAAATCCTGCGAGCCGTCCACCTCGTCGCCGCCGGCTCCGCCATGCTCCACCCCACCGCTGCCCGCCGCCTCATCGACCGCTACCACCACACGGGCCGCCCCCAGGCCACCCAGGCCCAGGCCCGCATCGCGCCCCTCACCCCACGCGAAAAGGACGTCCTAGCGCTGCTCGCCGAAGGAGACACCAACGCCGACATCGCGAAGACCCTCGGCATGCGGGAAAGCACCGTCAAATCCCACGTCAGCCGCATCCTGACCACCCTGCGCGTCACCAACCGCGTCCAGGCCGCACTTCTGGCCCGCGACGCCGGCCTCACCCCCTGAGAAGCCCTCCCTCACCGCCACCAGGCGCCTGCGAGCCCGTCGGAGCTGTCTTCGGACCACGCACCGAGACGGCCGGGGGCCTATATGCGGTGCCGCCCACCGACAACGAAAACTGGGACACCCGTGCCCGAACCGATGCCGGAGACAATGCCTCCTGGGATTCCGTAAGCCGTCAAGTTCACCGCATCTTGCCTATCTCCTGATCACAGAGGTGCCCGGCGGGAACGTGAAATGGGACGGGACACCTGGTTCCAGAGCCATCGCCCGTTCCAACGGGACCGAGCGCATGGAAGCCGGACCGTCTTCCCGCTGGTAAGACGTCGTTTCTTATGGTGGTCCTTGCTCGTTGAGCGGTGTATGACGGATCTGGTTGAGCCGCGAACACGCTCGCCAGCCAGGGACTGGAACCCCTTCATCCGCGGCATCCCGCTAGCATCCCGCTCACCCGTTCACGCCGTGGCCCGCGCCGACGGCGGCCGGCGCAGCTGCACGCGGACGGCCGCCGGACCGTATGCCGTCTGCCAGAACACAGATCGTCCCGTCTGTACCCGTGCGGCGGGCTGCCGCTTCTCTGCTGGTCCTCGCCCAGGAGAATCGTTGCGTCTGCGCATGATCTTGGGTGACCGTCGCGGCGGGTCGGGTACGGGACGCCGGGGGATCGCTCCCCGGGGGTGGCACCGGCGTCAGCCGGTGTCTTCTCGCTTCAACGCCCCCTGCCCGGAACCCGTGCGGGCGTCAGGGCTTACGGAAGCTCTGCGAGCGTTTAAGGTCTCCCCCGTATCGGAGGCGACCGGCGTGAGCTGCCTGCGCGCCGCGTGCACGATGTTCGCGGTGCTGTTCTCGTGACGGTGTAGAACACCACCGCACGACGGGCAGTAGGACCATCTATTGGAAGGGGCGGAGCTTGGGTTTCGCTCCCCGCACTTCCCGCAGGCATAAGCGGTTGGTTCGGCCTTGTCCAGAACGACGAGCTGCGAGCCGTACCAGACGGTTTTGTAGGCGAGTTGCCTGCGCAGCTCGCCCAGACCGGCATCCAGGAGGTGCCGGTTGACCCGGGCCCCGGCCTCCACGTTCTTGCCGGGCTTACCGGGGGTGCTCCCGGCGGAGGCAGTGAGCGCGGTGAGGTCGAGGTCTTCGATCGCCACGTGTGTGAACCCGGTGGTGAGCTTCTTGGAGACACCGTGCAGGAACGATGCGCGCCGGACCGCGATCTGGTGATGTACGCGGGCGAGTCGGGCTGTGTGCTTCGCCCGCCGTCGCGATCCCTTGGCCGTGCGGGCCAGTGCACGCTGTGTCTTCGTCAGCTTTGCCATGTGGCCGGTGAGCGGCCGCGGGTGTTCCACCAGCGTGGAGGTGGGGTCGCCCGGGTGGAGGGGGCTGGACAGGGCGATGTAGCGGGAGCCGAGGTCGACGCCGACGGGCCCGCCGTTGCGCTGGCGGGCGGTCGGGCGGCCGATCTGCTTGACGCGGCCGACGCGTTCGGCGGCCTTGTCGGCCTGGGCGCGGGTCGGGTACGGGGTACGGGTGCCGTCTTCGTCGATGTGTTCCCAGAGCAGGGGGATGTCCTGCTGCACCTTGGCGAGTACGGAGGCGTACCAGCGGTGGCCGCCTCGGGTGACGGTCACGGACTGGATGACGGCCTGGCCCCGGTCGACGAGCCGCGCGAGCGGCTTGCCCGTGTTGTGGATGCGGATGCTGCCCAGGCCCGGCATCACCAGGCGCCGGTAGCCATCCAGCCGGATGATCGGCCTGTTCACGTGGTGAAAGAGAGCGAACGATTCTGCCGCACGGCCCTTCTTCTTGAACCGGGGATAGCCCACGCCGCGCCCGGCACGCCGGCCGGAGAACGACTCCAGCCAGTTCTTCCAGGCGACCTGGGCGCGGTCGAAGCCGGAGGTGAAGCAGTACACGTTGACATCGCCCCACCAGGGGCTGCCACCCTCCTCTTTGGACCGGTCGCGGTCCATGCGCCACAGAGCACTGGTGTCCATGGCGGACGGCGTGCGGAATCCGGCACTGAACGCTTCGGCCTTCAGGCTGTTGACCGAGGTGCGGGCCTCGGCCAGGAGCTGGCTCTCGCGCCCCGTGGCGACGGCTTCTGCGCGAGCCGCAGCCAGCCGACGGGCCAGTACCTCCTGCCCTGCCGGGGTCCGGAACACAGCCACGGGCGGCTTGCCGGGGGTGGTGGTCATGAGGGACTTACGGTGGTGGTCCCACACCTTGATGCGCTCGGTGAGCCCGGCGCCGTCGGCCTTGATCCGGGACTTCGCCTCGGCCTCGCTCAGCCCAGCATCGAGGTAGACGGCCCGGCGGGCCGCCCAGGCCCGGTGGGACTCTGTCTTCTTCGCCAGCGCATAGTTGTAGGCCCACCGGCAGGCACCGGCATAGCGAGCCAGCTCGGCACGTTCCGCATCCGTGGGGTCCAGGGCGAACCGGTACGCACGCAAGACCTGTGTCTCTGGCATATACGTTTCCCCCCGCCCGCCGTGGCTACATAAAGTGACTTGCGGCTACGGACTGTAGAGCAACTGTTGGTCCGGAATCCAATCGGCTCAACACTGGGGGGACGCGTGCGGGGGAGATCTTCCGCGCACGGGCCCAAAAGACGTCGCTCTAGCTGGTGAGGCGACGGTGGCAGATGCGGACTGCGGCTATGCCGACGAAGGCGAGAAAGTGCTCGGGCTTGCGTTCGTAGCGGCGGTGCAGGCGTCGGCAGCCAGCCAGCCAGGAAACGGTTCGTTCGACCAGCTTCGGCGCGCTCCAGCGCAGCTGCGTCCCGGCTGCCGGAAGGTCGGGGGCGACGTCCAGGCGTCCGGTCTCCGCGTCGAAGGCCACGGCCTTCACGCGCCCGGCGAGTTCGGGCACGACCGCGGCGAGGATGGTGTCGAAGTCGGCGAGGACGCTTCCGCCGGCGGCCGGGGCGGCCATGCCGCGCTCGGTCATCATCATGCCGATCGCGCTGCCCAGACCGAGCGGCTCACGGCCGTCACGGCGTACGACGGTGGTGGTGCGCCGCTTCGGCTTCTGGCGAGTGTTGCCATGCTTCTTCGCCGCCTCCCGGGCGGCGAGCAGGGCCTGGCACGCCAGGTCGACATCGGACACCTCGCCGCCGCTCACGACTGCCCCCAGGGCGAGTAGCCAAGGTTCAGGTGCCCGAGCCGGGCGTGGTGCTGCGCCTGGTCGACCAGCTGATTGCTGAACAGGCGCCTCGCTGACGGCTCGCCGTAGCGGTCGATGTGGTCGAAGACGACCTGGTGGTCCTTCATCGCCCGCACCCGCCAGTCGCGCACCTGGTCGGGGGTCAAGTCCTCAAGGACGAGCTCCTGATCGTCGTCGAGGACGGTGGTCTCCGGCTCCAGGACCGGAGCGACGGCGGCCGGGCACGGCGCGGGCAACACGACCGGGGCCACCGGCGGCCGGGACCTCCTGGGCTTGACTGCCGCAGATGCCGGAAACGTGGTCAGCGCCGGCGATCGCCCGGCGCGAGCAGGCTGGTGACTTCGGCGATCGCCTCGGGTGAGGGGTGGAAGCACACGGCAGCCCTTGGTCGCCGGAGCGGTCTCGCAGGCCGCGGTCGTGACCACGGAGGTCGGGGCGGTTCGGGCTGGTCCCCTGCACAGCGTCTCCGGGCCTGCTGCGGCGCAACCGACGTCTCGTCGCCCACGTCAGAAGGCCTCTGCCGGTCAGCGCCCTGCCCCGCGCTGGCGCGGGGCAGGGCGGAGGTCAGCCCATGGGGTTGCTGAGGCGTCGTTCGAGGTGGATCTCGGTGGAGACGGCGACCTTGGCCCGCAGGGCCCAGGGGTCGAAGGGCTTGCTGATGTAGTCGACCGCGCCGGCCGCGTACCCGCGGGCGGTGTGTTCGGGGTCGATGCCCATCGCGGTGAGGAGGATGATCGGCACGTCCCGGTTGCGGGGGCGGCGCTTGATGTGGGCGGCGGTCTCGTAGCCGTCCATCCCGGGCATCTGCACGTCCATAATGGTGACGGCGAAGTTGTCATGGTGGAGCAGTGCCTTGAGTGCGTCGCGCCCGGAGGAGACGGTGACGAGCTCCTGGTCCAGTGTCTCCAGCACGGCGGTCATGGCGAGCAGGTTGTCGGGCTGGTCGTCCACCACGAGGACCTTGGGCATGGGCTGCGGTAATGGGGCCGGGTGCTCGACGGCTTCGAGCTGGCGCTCCAGCAGATCGCAGCGCGCCTCCGCTCCCGCCCGCTGCTCCCGCGCCTCCTGGAGCTCGTGGCCAAGCCGGGCGACTTCCTGGCGCAGGACGTCGCGCTCCCCCATGAGTTCGGAGACTTCGGGGTGGGCGGCTGCCAGCTGGCCGGCGCGCTCGCGCTCGGCGGTGAGCGTCGCCTCCATCTGGCGCCTGCTCCCCCGGAACACTGCTTCCGCCCGGACGCTGGAACGCGCAGGGCTCGCCCAGGAGGGCTACATCCGCGAGCACGTCCAGCGCGGCGGCAAGTGGCGGGACTCGGTGACCCACTCCATCCTCGACCACGAATACCTCGGTGTGCCGCCCCAGAAGGGACCGCAGGACGCGTGACCTGCCGAGTTCCGACAGGGCCGGCCTGAAGACCCAGCAGGCCCGGACCGAAGGGTCCGGGCCTGCTGGGTCTTGGTTTCGTTGCCTGTGAGGTGAGGGGGATTTCTCACCCGAGGCCAGTTGAGTGGAGCGTGGCAGCATTGTGGGTCAGTTCTGCGGCACACGGTTCAGGCAGTCGAACCGCACGAGCGAACCACCTGTAGATCGCACGAAGGACGGTTCTCATGCGAACACGAAGCACAGTGGAGATCGCACGTGCCGCGCTGCGCGAGGTCTTCCCCACGGCCCCCGAGGACGGCCTGGACGAGGCTGCACGCCATCTCACCCGATGGGGAGTTGAGGGTCTCGGAAGCCTGCTCGGTGGCGCTACAGCCGCGCTGATGTACACGGATTTGGCCCAAGCTGCCCAAGAGAGCCCGGAACACGTGCCATTCGATGTCCGTACGGCTGCCAGCGGCGCGGAGCGGTCGTGGCGAGAGCCGTCCGATCTCAACCGTCGCCCGGGAGGCAGCGCATGAGTCGCAGCCGTCAGGCCGCTCTGCTGGCCCGGCACCTGTCCGAGGTCACCGACGTCGAGGTGGGGCTGTACTACGACACCGGCGCCCGGTGGATCGCGATGTGGACGGACGGGCCCCGGCAGGAGGACATGCGCGCCCACCTCGATACCGCCCTCGCTGGGCACCAATACGTCGACATGCGCGACCGTAAGATCGACTGCCACCGCTCGACCTCGGATCGGGCCTGGGCCGCGCGGGCCATCGCCTCCCACCGGGAGGGCACCCTGGGCCCCGCGATCGCCGAAGGCGCGGCCCACCGCCGATCGTTGGGTGTGGGGATGCCCCGCCTGGGCGTCCACGGCCCGACGCACACGCACGAGTACTACGCCCTGTTGCGGTATGTCGATGACCTGTGCCGGGGAACCGCGTACCCGGAGCGGGCGAGCGCACCTGAGGACGAGCCGCTCATCGGGCAGCTGCTCGCGGCCGGTACCCAAGACCGCGCGAACAAAAGCAGGCCGACTGCCAGCGAGTACGACATGGCCACGGCACTGCTCGCCGCCGAGCACGCCCCTGCCGGGGACCGGCCGTCCAAGCTCACCGTCCTCCAGGCCCCGGAAGAGGGCCGGTGCCAAAGGTGAGCAAGGACGACGACGCGACCGCAAGGGCGTTCATCGCTTACAGGAGTTCTGGGCTCCCGGGCGGCGGCTTGGCGCGGTGCTCCCGACGGTCTGGCAACAGCGCCAGCCGTTCTGCCCAGCACGAAGAACCGCGGGCTCCGGTTCACAGGTTAGCCAAGCGGGGTACCCCATCCAGCGGCAGCGGCACGGCCTGCGCATACGCCCCCTCCTGTGACGACCGTGGCCGCGAGGCACGCAGGCAGCAGGCTTCCCGCCCTATCCGGAATGCGTGCCGGCCGAGTCCACGCCGGGGCGCGCGCCGGACGGCCTGGCCGACACGGGAAGCAGGCCTGCGTCCTGGGCACGGAGCACCGCGCTCAGCCGGTCCGCCGCTCCGAGCTTCCGGTACAGCGCGTTCAGGTGTTTGTGGACGGTGCGGGGAGAAATGCCAAGCCTTCGTCCGATCACCTCGGCGGTCAGTCCCGTGGCCAGCAGGTGCAGCACTTTTGTTTCGCGCGGGGTCAGCGGCGCCGCCAAGGCCTGGTTGGCCTGCAGTCTGCGATCACTGCCGGAGGAATCACGCAGCGCCATCAGGAGGGACCGGTGGGCTGTCGCGGCCTTGAGGAGCGGCTGGACGCGTGCGGCGTAGCGCTCGTCATGCCGCGAGAAGTCGCCGCCGGAGCGGTGCACCAGGAACCCGCTGACGTGCGGCCCCCGCTGCGGCAGCGGCAGGCCGAACACGTGCCGTGTTCCGAACGCCTGGCGGAGGGCGTCTGCGGTCGGACTGTTCTGCCAGGTCCGGGCCCCCACCACACGTGTGGCGCTCTGCGGCGTCCAGTCGGCGCTGGCCCCGTAGCGTTCGATGAAGGGGTACCCCGAACGGATGTGAGCGTGCACCGAGTCGTCATCGACGCCGACTTCCGGTATCCGTCGCGGGGACCGGATCAGCACGTTGCCCTGCTCACGTGTCCAGGGCACCTCTTTGACCACGATCAGCTCCCCGTCGAGCGCTGTGAGCAGTTCCTGTGTGAGCAACGGCCAGATTGACTCGGGGGCTTCGGTGCTCATCACCTCGACCGCCAGGTCCAGCATGCGTGTGTACCGATCCGGCATGACGACTTCCCCCGACGTCCCCGTGAATGTGCCTCTTCACCGTAACCCGCCGCTGTCCATACGCACTTCTCCCCATAGCGCGGCACAGAGGGCTCCCGCCACGATCGGCTCCGGGTGGACGACGGGATCCGCCCGGACCCACGGGGAGATCACACATGTTCGGAAAAACACCAGCGGCACGAGCCTCGTTCGGCGACGTACAGCGGTCGGCCCGCTACCGCCTCCGTGCGTCGCTCGCCGCCGTGCTCGGCGCCATCACCTGTCTGGCGGCCGTGGCGCCCGCCGCGACGGCCGCCGAGCAACGGACGGGGGCCAAGCAGTGCGTGACCGTCCTGAACGGGGTCGGGCGCGGCGAGGGGGAGTCGACGGTCCGCTCACGCATCTGCTTCACGGGACCAGATGCGGAGAAGCGCGCTGGGCGGGCGGCACCGGCCGCCGCAACGCAGCTCATGCTCTGGGCGGAGCACAGTGACTATGGCGGTGTGTACGACCGCATCTACGGCGACGACGGCCCGTGCGACGCGTCCGGATACAGCTTCACGCCGAGCACGTGGTGGTCGAACAACCTGACGTCCCTCCAGGTGATGGGCGGCTGCTCCAAGACATACCTCAGTGGCCCGCGCGGCAACGGCTCGTTCACAGGGCAGGTCCCCTACGTCGGCAACACCCTGAACGATGCGGTCACGTACGTGAAGGTCTGGCGCGGCTGACGTCGCGTCCCCCAACCACCTGAAAGGGCATCTACATCATGCGTCCATTGTCTTCCGTACTCACCTCCCTCACCGCGGTATGCGCCCTGGCGGCCGGCCTGGCCGTCGCGGGGCCCGTTGCCCAGGTGCAGGCCGCGTCGTCGGACTGTACGGGCGGCGCCCGGGGCTTTCGCGACCACCCGGACAACGCCTCCGGCGACACCGACAAGCCTCGCAGCTTGGACCTCGGCGGCGGCGTCGTGATCACCCTGGAGAAGGGGGTGTACGGGGACCAGCAGATCGGATTCGGGAAGATCAGCGGCCCCACCCGTCCGGGCGACAAGGTGTGGATGGACTGGCGGGCCGCCGGATGGGACGACGGTGGCAGGCCCGAATGGCCGGTCCGGCCCTGGCTCCAGTGCGGACCCTTTACCGTTCAGGGCCACGGCCAGAGCCTGACCACCCCCTTCAAGCGCACCAGCACCGACCCCAACTACCAGTTCCGGGTCTGCGGTTCCCTCGCCACCAACGGCATCGTCCGCTGCGCCACCAAAAACGGTGTCGACTGGTGGTAACCCATCGACGCAACTGAGACCCGGCCCAGCCCTGGGTGTCCGCCGTGGGCCGCGAACCGGCACACCGTCGTCGCGGCCCGCGGCGGACCCTGCTTCGGCCCACCGACCCTCAGGTCACCGTCGCCATCCGATGCCTGCGTATCCCTGGACGATCCATGACTCCGTCTCTCATCCGTTTCCTTGCCGCCGCTCGGCGCCGCCCGCCCTGGCGGTCGGCGCGCGCCACCGTGCTCGGGGCTGTTCTCCTGGCGCTGGTCTTCGTGGCCGCCCTGCCAACAGCAGCCGCCCCGTCTCCCGGCCCGTCGGCCAGGACTGTGCGTGCTGACGTGCCGTCCGGAGTGACAGCTGGCGTCGCCGTCTTCGACCGAAGGTCCGGCTCCTTCACCGAACAACTCAACCCGTCCCAGCCCTTCCGCTCGGCTTCCGTCGTCAAGCTCCTGATCACCCTGGACCTTCTGGGCGACCGCGGCCCCGACGCGCTCGGGGCGCTGGACCGCGCACGCGTTGACGCCATGCTGCGCGCCAGTGACGACGACGCGGCCAGCCACTTCTGGACGGTGAACGGCGCCGGCGCGATCATCGACCGGATGGTGCGCAAGCTCGGCCTCACCGACACTGCCCGCCCTCCGGCGACCCACCCCGGCTACTGGGGATACACCGCGCTCTCAGCCCGGGACACCGTCAGGATCTACCACTACCTGCTGGACACCGCGCCCGCCGCGGTACGCGATTACGTCATGGGCGGCCTGCGCTCTTCCACCCGCTGTGCCGACGACGGATATGACCAGCACTTCGGCATCCCCGGCGCTTTCGAGCGTCCCTGGGCGGTGAAGCAGGGCTGGTCGGGCTTCCGTTCCGGCGGTTGCACCACACCGGCCGCGGCCACGCCGGCAACCCGCACCAGCGGTCCGGCCGTCACTGGGGTCGACCTCGGCCAGCCGGCCCTCCACAGCACCGGCACCGTCGGCCCCGACGACCGCGCGATCGTGGCCGTCCTCACCCTGCACCCGGACGGCACCTCGTACGGCAAGGCGTACACCGACCTGGGCCGGCTGACCCGCTCCCTGAACGTGCCCGGGGCCGCGCGCCCCGCCGGCACGTGGATCGGCACGTGGGGTGCTGACGTCAACGTCCGCGAGAACCCCACCACAACGTCCCGGAACCTGACGGTGCTGCCCGCTGGTGCCGAGGTTCTGGTGTCCTGCCAGAAGCGGGGCGAGGAGGTCAGCATCCCTCCGTACACCAACGACTGGTGGGCCTATCTGCCCCAGTACGGGGGTTACGTCACCAACATCTATCTCAGCGCTGCCGAGAATCAGGTCCCCGGCGTGGGCCAGTGCTGAGCCGAACAGCCCATCCAGCCCGCCCCGCCACCCGGCTCCGCGCGGTCCGGCCCCGGGGAATAACGGCTGGCGGCTCCGACCGGCTGCAGCCCGTCCGAGCGCGCTCACCCGTCGACGAATACACGTTTGAAGATCCATCAGGGCCGTGGAGAGCCGCCGGGTGGAGCCGGACTGGCCGGATGCTGTATCCCGCGTATTGGGAACCGCTCCGGCTGTCCGGGACTCCCCTTCCATGGTGCCCATAGTTGATCACTGTCGTGGTGCCGTACCGATCCAGCCGAGGAAGAACCGAGGATGACCGTGCCTTTGTCGTCACACCGACGTCTGACCGTGAGTGCCGCTTTGATCGCCGCACTCGCCGGAGCTCTCGCTCCCGCCACCAGCGCGTCCGCAGCCCCGGCCGCCCCCCAAGCGCAAGCGCCGGCACCCGATATGGCCGGCGTCGTCGCCGCACTCGAGTCCGCGATGGCCAACGGGGCGCCTGGTGCGATGGCCCGCTACTCCGGCCCGGACGGGGTCAAGGAAAGAGCTGTCGGCGTCCGCGACCGGGAGTCCGGCGCGTCCATGGACACCCAGGCACGGTTCCGGATCGGCAGCGTCAGCAAGACGTTCTCCAGCGTTGTGCTGCTCCAGCTTGTCCAAGAGGACCGGCTGGAGCTGGACGCGCCTGTCAACACCTACCTCGAAGGGCTATTGCCTGACGACCGGATCACGGTCCGTCACCTCCTCACCCATCGCAGCGGCCTGGCCGACTACACCAACGCCATGTTCAACCAGACCGTGCCAGGCTTCGAGGCCGTACGAAACCGGGTGTTCAGCTACCAGGAGCTGGTAGACCTCTCCCTCTCCGAGCCCCGGACCACCGAGCCCGGTGTCGCGTACAAGTACTCCAATGCCAACTTCGTCGTCGTCGGCATGCTGATCGAGAAGCTGACAGGGCGCCCGGTGGCCGATGCCTATCAGCGGCGCATCATCAAGCCGCTGGGGCTGCGCAAAACCGCGTACGTCCACCCGGACACGCGCATCAAGGGCACGCACGTGCGCGGCTATCTGCACCCCGACGAAGCCGGTGCGCCACTCGTCGACTCCACCGAGCAGACCGTTTCCTGGGCGCAGTCCGCCGGCGCCGTCATCTCCAGCCCCGCCGACCTCAACACCTTCACCAGCGCCCTCATGCGCGGACGACTGCTGTCCCCAGCGACGCTGGAGGCGATGACCACCGTGACGCCGACGGACATCACCAACACCCGGTTCTACGGCCTCGGTCTGCGCCGCTACGACCTGACGTGCGGCACCCAGGTGTACGGCCACACCGGCACCGTCCAAGGCTTCTACACCTACGCCTTCTCCACCCGCGACGGCCGCCGAAGCCTTTCGGCGTTGGCCAACACCTCCAACCACGGCGCCGCGAGCACTGCGCTGGGCGGAACCCTGGAAGCCGCGTTCTGCGGCAAGCAGCCGACACCCACCTCGACCGCCCGCTCCACGGCGCCCTCCGCCGCCCCTGACCACGCACCGCTGCCCGCCGAGCGTGACCTGCCCGAGCGCTACTGAGACCCGGCACGACCGGCCGGCCCTGCGGGTCGGCCGGTCCAGTAGGGCACCACTCTGCTCGACGACGGCCGACACACCCGCGGCCACGGAAAATGCCGAGGCCACTGCCCAGTTCGACGGCCTCGCCGACGAGGCGCCGAGCTGTCAAGCCTGTCGGCATGGTGGTCGTCTCTCCTGTCGCGACTCGCCGTCGCCCTGGGCGACCGCGTCCGCCTTCATGACCGCGTTACGGGCGCGAAGGTCGTCGACCTCTTCGCAGACGCTCGACTACCTGGTGCCCATACTTCCTGCGAAGCGCTGGCTCCCAGCTGTAAGACGAAGGGCTTGCCGCAACGAGCGCAACCCCCTTAGCAACCCCGGGGCCAAGTGGTTCAATCGGGGCTTGTCCACCCCTCGATCTTTGTACGGGTCCCGCCCAGCCGGGGCCGGCTCGGGCCCGCCGCCGCTCACATCGGCATGAAGGCCATGGCGACAGCGCTGATCCGGCCGCCGCCGCCCGCCTCTCGGCGGCGCACGCAAGCTCTGCACGGCCGGCTCCCCGGGCCGGTACGGCTGGGAGCCGCTCGACCTGAGCTTCCGCCATGTTCACCGCCGCTGCACCCGAGGACGGGCCGCCCAACGGAGACTCGGCCAGTGCAAGGGCCATCGAGGTAGTTCTGCGCCGCGTCGCGGTCGGTACGGCGGTCTCGGTCAGGCGGCCCAGCCGATGGAGGAGACGCTGCTGCAGGCTCATAGTCGGAGCCGAGGTCGGGCGTTGACCGTGCGGCCCCAGAAGTCGAGGTCGCGGACGTTGATACTGCGGTTGGAAAGGGAGCGCTGGTCTACGGCGAACTTGTTGACCGGGTTGATCTCCACGCTGGTTCCCCGCCCGCCGTTGTGGAGGCGGCGCTTCAGGCCTGCGGCGACGTTGCGGCACCGCAGGTCTCAGTAGGCGACGCCCAGGCGGCCGGGTTGTTCTCGGGACGGCCTCGTCCGCGAGCCCGGACGGCGCGGCTGATGAGCGCGGCCAGGTCGGCCTGGGCGCGTTCGGCGGACTTGGCCCGGCGCTGCGGACGGGTGGATAGCGGCATCGGCTGCGGTGAGACCCGGGTCGGCACCGGGATGCTGGGTGCGGCAGCTTCGATGGCGGGCGGGACCGCGGCCAGCGCAGCAGCGGGGGTGCACATGGCGCCGGAGTGCAGGTGTCGGCCGTCGTGACCTAGTTGGTCGTCTCCACCCTGCGCTAAACGCATGGGCCCGGGTCGCCCTCGACGGCACGTTCGTCCGGGCCGCGCAGTGTCTGCGAAGGGGTGGCGGTGAACGTCGGGGGAACCGGCTCGGCCACGGGCGTGGCCGAGGCTTCGGGTGCGGCGGGACCGGCGGAGGCGACGATGCAGTCGGAGGTTGCGGCCGGAGGGAAGAGCTCGGCAAGGCCCTCCAGTAGGCGCAGGTATTCCAGCCGGGCGGGCGGCGTGGGGTCGGAGACGCCGGTCTCCCAGTTCCCGACGGTGTTGCGCCCCACGCCCACGGCGGCGGCGACCTGGGCGCGGGAGAGGCCGGCTGCCTCCCGGAGCCGCTGCCGCTCCTCGGGGGATGTGAACACCTTGGCGAGACGGGCCTCTTCGAGGAGCGCTTCCACGCCGGTTCCTGCACTCATACCCAATAACTGTACAACCGTTGAGCGTTACTTGGTGTTACATTTACCATGACTTTGGCAACTAATGGGCATATGTAGGGGGATGTGTGATCTGGAGCTCGCAGGACGTTGCGCGTGACCAGGTGCGCCGTCAGGCGGCGGGCATGGACGCGCGGCAGGTGGCGCAGGCCGTGGACGAGGCGGTGGTGGGGGTGCGGGAATCCCAGGAGGCCCTGCGCTCCCCGCAGACGCAGCATCGTGCTGAGCCGGCGCCGGATCCACAAGAGGTGGCAGAGCGGCGGGTGGCCAGGCTCGCGGAGTGGCGGCGGGTCGCGGCCCACCTCGCCGCGACCGGCGCCCGCGCTTACGACGCCGACCACGACAAGGAGGGCAGTGCCTGGGCGCGGGAGCGGCAGGAGCGGCGCGCCGAGGCGCTGCGGGCCCAGGCTTTGCGGGCCCAGGCGGCGTGGGCGCAGCGGCGGCGTGAGGAGCAGGACGAGCTGCGGACCGAGGTGTGGCTGAGCGGGGCCGCGGGGCGGCGGATCCGTGCGGCAGCCGCGCGGGCCGGGCTGACACCCCACGAAGTAGTGGCCCAGCTGACCAAGCGGGTGTCCGTCGGTGAGGACGGGACACTGTCCGTCGCACCGTTCGTCCCAGGCCACATGCCCAGGGCGGGGATTGAGGAGCGATGACGGCGACGGCGACGAGCTAGGGGCTTGTTCTCCGGCCGCATCAGGTCGAGGCCGTGGACGCGATCGTGCGGGGGCTCTCCCTGCGTTGGGAAGGTGATGAACGTCCCGGCCCCCTGCGGCGGGGCGGGCGTTCTGGGCTGAGATGCGAGGCCGGTGTCCGGAGGCGACAGTGGACAGAGACCGTTTCCCTGCGTCGACTGCAGCGTCATGATCGTCAAGGTGTTGCGAGAGGGGCCTGAAGGCCGAGCACGCCTACATTGCGGCGTTCGCCTCGATCGGCCTGTCCTTCGTTTCCTATGCGGATCGATGAAGGTCGAGCCGACCGGCACCGCGCGGGCCGACCGGTGGGGCATCTTCGTCGGCGAATGGTCACCAACCTTCCTCGCTCTCGGCCTCGCCGTGGCGAACTATGAACGCGGCCTCCGCCTCCTCCGCTCCATCACCCACTGACCCCGGCCCCCGCTCCCCCCGAAATTGGAGTCCCGCCCGCAGTGCGGCAACCGGGTCGGAGCAACGCGGGCGGGCCGGTGAAGATGCAAGCCATCCGGCCCAGCAAGAGGATCGACGAGGCGGGCAGCGGACCGGACCCAACCGGGGCGCCCGGTCCGCTGCCCCTTCCGACGCCGCCTGAGGGGCTTGGAGCACGTGATGCCGCGACTGCTGTGGGCAGGGACGATCAGCTTCGGGCTGTCCCAGCTGAGCTTGGTCAAACCGCAGGGTCTGGGCTCTCAGGAGTCGAGCAGAGTGGAGCCGTACCAGTCCGAGGCGTCGGCCACCCCGGGCAGTGCGAGGAAGTAGCCGCCGCCCGTCGTGGTGCTGAAGTCGGCGAACCGTTCGCCCTCCAGCCGCTTCTGCACGGTCGCGAACTGCCGGGCGACGTCCCGCTGATAGCAGCAGAAGACCAGCCCCACATCCAGCGTCCCGTCCGGTGCGAGGCCCCGGTCGATGTTGTAGCTCCGGCGCAGCAGCACCGAGTCCTCGCTTCCGGGGGTCCGCGGATTGGCCCGACGGATGTGGGAGTCCAGCGGTGTGACCCGGCCCTCCGGGTCCCGCCCGTAGTCGGGCAGGTCGCTCTCCTCGCGTCCGTCGAGCGGCGCCCCGGTCGACTTGCGCCGGCCAAAGATCCGCTCCTGCTCACCGAGCGGGACCCCGTCCCACGCCTCGGCCCGCAGCCGGATCGTGCGCAGCACCTGGTAGCTCCCGCCGCGCGCCCAGCCCGGCCCCTCCGGCCCGGCCCAGACCAGCCGGTCCATCTCCCGCGCTGATGTCGTGTCCGGGTGCGCGGTGCCGTCCTTGAAGCCGACGAACGACCTGGGGGCGCCCTCGGGGCGCGGCGGGTTGAGGAAGCCGTCGGCCCGCCACCGCGTCCGCAGAAGGCCCGAGGTCTCCCGCGCCAGATCCCGTACGACATGGAGCACGGCGTCCGGGTGCTGGGCGCAGACCTGCACCGAGAGATCACCGTGACAGCTTTCCGGGTCGAGCCGGTCCCCGGGGAACCCCGGCATCGGGACGAGTCTGGGCGGCCGTGCCCCTGCCAGTCCGTACCGTCCGTCGAACAGTGAGGCACCCACACCGACGGTGATGGTCAGCCGGTCCTCCGGTCCCCGCACCGCCGCCACATCCGGGTCCAGCGGGGTGACCCCGGTCGTCAGGGTGCGGCACCGCACGGTCAGCTTCTTCAGGAGCGCCGCCAGCTCGGCCCGGTCGCGCGCGAGCACGTCGAAGGCGGCGAAACCGCCGAACCGCTGCTGCCGGGTGAGGATCCCCGCCTGATGCGCCCCGTGGAACGGCACCCGCCCATCGCCGGAGCCAGTCCTCGGCGTGCCGGAAGCAGCACCCACTGCCATCGTGCCGGTCAGACCCGCAGCCCCCACGACACCTGCGGCTCCCCGCACGAAGACACGCCGGCTGGGACGCACACCCCGCCCCTGGTCACCTTCCGTCACGGCCGTTCTCCTCCCGGGATCTCGGCGTCCGCTCCGCCTCCTCAGCCCTACCCGCCGCAGGCGGTGGCTGAGCAGGGACAACGTCCCTCACATACGGATGGAGTAAGGGGATGTAGGTGCCAGGAGAGATGTGCCCAGGTCAGCGAGTGCCACTGCTCGGCGCCTGTTCACCCGAGAACTCCTCGCCCAGCTCTTGGGAGTCGATACCAGCGCCCTTCACGAAGTCCAGCCTCTTCTGGCCGAACACGGTTGCACCATTTCACCTTCGACAGACAGGTTCCGGACATCCGCTGACGTCACCGAGTTCCTCACCAACAGCAACCCCACGAAGATCAAACCAGCATGTTGATTCTCTGCGAGCCCTTGGGAATCGAGGCCCGCGACGGGCCCGCCCAAGGGGGCTGCGACCGGGGGGCCCCGTCCACCGGGCCGGTCACCGAGGGGCCCCCGCCCGCGAGGGCCACCACGGCTGCCCGGCGGTGATCCGTCCACCCGGTCAGCCGGGCGTCGTCCCGCCCGGCCTTGAACAGCGCCTCCCGCCGCACCCACAACCGCAGCAGCGCCGGGCCGGGTTCCGGCTCAGCGCCGGCGGCGTCCACCTCGGCCTCAGGCAGCAGCCGGCGCAGTACGGTCAGGGGTCCCGGCCGACGTTCGAGGGGCTCCACGTCGATGCCGACCGGGCCCGGCCCGACCGCCGCGGCGGCAAGGCCGTCGGCGTGACTGAAGCTGACGCCCAGCCCGGGGTGGCCGGGCAGATACGGGCGGCCGTGCCCGTCCCGCCCGCATCCGGGGCAGAGCTGGGCCGGATACACCTCCCGCGGCGGCCGGCCGATGACCAGGGCGGCGCACAGCCGCAGCAGCAGCCGGGCCGCAACCACGTCGTCGCGCCGGCCCGGCACCCGGATGTGCGCGAGCCGCCGCTGCTCCCATGGGGCGAGCATGCCCTCGTCCAGCTCCGGGTGCGCCAGCACCTCGGCGGTGGTGGCGACCAGCACGGAGGCGGCCACGCACTTCTCGTACGACGGCGGGAGACCAGGCTGCGGAAGATACGGCGACGGGTGGCGGGTCACCGGCCCGTGCTCAGCTGGCCGGCGCGTCCGCGAGGACGGCGGAGCCGAGGAAGCGCTCCCTGACGAGGGCGAGGGTGCGGAAGTCGTCGATGGTGACTTCCTGCAGATCGATGCTGTCACCCGAGATCTCCTCCAGGAGATCGATGAACTCCAGGAAGTCCATCGAGTCGATGAGGCGGGCCTCGATGAGGTCCTCCTCGACGCCGATCGGGCCGTCGAGGCCGGGATTCTTCTCATTCAGCCACGCTGCGACACGTTGCATGGGGAAAACGCTCCTCTAACTTTTCTGGTGACTGCCAGGTGTCGAGGTCAGGAACCGGCGGCGCGGAGCCGCTCCAGGGCCTGCTCGGCGGTGCCGTGGGCCAGGATCATCGCGTGCACCCAGCGCTCCATGCCGAAAGCGACGCAGGAGCTGTAGGCGGGCCCGTGAGAGCCCGCCCGGATGCCGAGCCTCTCGCCGAAGAAGTTGCGGTGCCGGTTGACGGAGGCGATGGCCGTGCCGTCGGGGGAGCTGTACTCGAACTTCACCGGGTCCAGCGCCATCAGACGGGCCCGCGATCCCCCGTTGTCGTAGAACGGGTCGTCGGCCGCCGCCCGGGTCAGGGTGAGCCCGAGCCGCCCGGCCACCTCTTGGACGAACTCCCCGCCACGTTCCTGGTGTTCGCTCGCCCCGTCCTTGGTGCCGAGGTAGATCACCTCCCGCATGTGGAACCCCCACAGGCGGCGCAGACCGTCGTAGTGGGTCTCGTTGCGGAAGCAGCGGCCGACCGCCGAGAGCCTGAGCCCGTCTTCGCCTACGTCCTCGCCCTCCAGGGAGAGCAGCAGCCCGTAACAGGTCGCGGACGGCAGCACATGGCCGGTCGGCTGCAGCGGGAGCTTCTGGGGTGAGCCACCGGAGGCCAGGCCGTCGAGCGCATCGGAGCCGAACCGCCCGGCGGATACGCCGAGATGAGGAAAGTTGCGGAAGAAGTCGAGCCGCGCGAGTCCTTCGACGGACAGCAGGGGCGGCCCCACGACCTCGGGGGCGGCGAGCCGCGCGGCCAGGCTGGTCAGCAGCTCGTCCAGGCCCCGCAGCAGGGCAGTGCGGACCGGGTCCAGCGTGATCAGCCCGGCACCGGGACTCTTCAGCTCGATACCCGGCAGGGCCGTGATGCTGGATGTCTTCATGAAACCGCGTCTTTCTCGGTGTGGGCCGGCAATCGGGACACCCACCGGGTGTACGGACCACATCGCCGTGGCGGCGGTCCTGAACAGGGCCATCAGCGGCCGGAACGCAGGCAGGAAAACGGGTTGACAGCCCGTCACGAATTCCGACCGCGCCCTTGGACAGTAGGCCCGTTGCTCGGGTGTTGTCTAGACCAAAGAAACCGAACGGCAGGTATCGGTTCCGTGGCCTCCTGGCACAGACAGGTATGCCATATCCCCATATGCATAGCGCACTTGACAGCCCAGGCGGTCTGGACCAATCCTGCTGACCGACGTGGTCACGGCTCTTCCCACCACGGCACTGCCATCCGTCCTGCCGTCAGCGGCGACCCCGCTCCCCCCGGGGTCGCCGCACGGCCGGCCGAGGAGAAGGACCTGCCATGAACCTCATGACGACACCCACCCCTCGCCGTCGGTCCCGCCTGCACCGCGCGGCGTCGGACCTCCCGTACTTCAGCGCGGACGGCGAGGCCTATCTCGCGCAGACCGCCCTGCGGGAGCTCGACAAGTCGCGCCCGCTGCGGGTGCTGTCCGAGGAGGACTTCGCCCACTGGCAGACCTACGGCTACGTCATCGTCCGGGAAGCGGTCCCGGCCCCGGTGGCGCGCCGGCTGCTCGACTTCACCTGGGACTTCCAGGGGCTCGACCCCGAACGGCCTGATAGCTGGTACGAGGACCGACCGCTGCGCTCCGAGCTGGACCAGCAACTGCACATCTACGGTTTCGTGGAGGCGTACCACCACCAACTCCTCTGGGACAACAGGCAGTCGCAACGGGTCTACGACGCATTCGTCGACGTCTGGGACTGCGAGGAGCTGTGGGTCACCCTGGACCGGCTCAACCTCAACCCGCCCAACCGGGGCAACCGTGACCGCGCCCTGATCGAGCCGACGGACCGGGGCTTCGACATCGAGCTCCACTGGGACATCGACACCACGCGCGCCGTCCCGCCGCAGCGGGTGCAGGGCATCATCGCACTCAACGACACCCGGCCGGACACGGGCGGTTTCCAGTGCTGCCCGGAGCTTTTCCGCCAGTTCCACACCTGGAAAGTCGGCCAGCCCGGGGACCGGGATCCCCTGCGCCCCATCATCGACCGGGACGAGCTCCCCGTCGTACGACCGGATCTGCGCCCCGGCGACCTGCTCATCTGGAACGGTCTGCTGGCCCACGGCGTGGCGCGCAACCTTTCCCAGAGCGGAGTGCGGGCGGTGCAGTACCTGTCGATGATGCCCGCGCTGGAGGAGCACGAGCGGCTGCGCAAGTCCCGGGTGGAGTCCTGGCGTCATCTGCGCACCCCGCGCTGGAACCGCACCCTGGTCGGCGACCCGGTGCTCCCCGAGTCCAAGCGCTACCCCACGGCCGGACTGAACCCGCTGGGCAGCCGGCTGCTGGGGCTCGCCTCGTGGCAGGACCCGGTCGAGGACACCGCACCCGCCGCAAAGGGCACTGGGGACGCCGGGGCCACGGCACCCGCCGCGCAGAGCGGGGAGCTTTCGTGCGCCGCGTCTGTCTGACTCTGCCCACCCATCGGGCCTGCGTCGGCACCATCGCGGCGGTCGGCGAGGAAGCCGCTTACGGGGCAAAGAAGTTCGGCGTCGAGGTGCATCTGCTGGTGCTGGACTCCTCCCCCGCGCCGGTCCTCGCCGAGCACCGGGAGGCGGTGGCCGCGCTGCCCCCCTCCCCCGGTGTGACCGTCCACCATTTCGACGAGGACACGCAGCGCGCCTTCCTGCGCGAGGTGATCGGCCGGTCCGGGGCGGCCCGGCCCGACCGGCTGCTGGACCTCATGCTGCCGAGCCGCGTCTCCTACGGGGCGTGCACAAACCGGGCTTTCCTCATCGCCCAGGCCCTCGGCTGCACGTCCGTCCACCGCCGGGACTCCGACAGCCGCTACCAGCAATTCGGCGGCAAACCGGTCTTCCCCCTCCACCAGGAGCTCACCTACCTGGGCCAACAGGCAGACGAGGTAAGGGAATCGGCGAACCGGAGCAAGCTGCCGCCGGGGTCCGAGGGCCGCCGGGTGGCGTTGACGGGCGGCTCCTTCGTGGGCGAGATGTCGGTGGACGTCGCCGAGATCAGCGAGCTCGACCCGGACACGTACCGCGAACTGGTCGGCCTGTCGATACCGGAGGGAATGCCGGAGATCTGGCGGGAACATCTGATCAGCGCGTCCTTCCGGGGCGCCGGGAAGACCTCGTTCGACGGCGACCGGACCACGCTCGCCCCCATCAGCCCGATGCGCGTGGACATGTGCAACATCGGACTCGACCACGAGGTCTACCGCAGAGTCCCACTGCCGCCCGCCACGAACACCATCGGCAGCGACTACTTCCTGCTCCACCTCGCCCACAACGCACAACTGCCCGGCCTCCAGCACAACCGGCACATCGTCAACTTCCATACGGAGGAGCGGCGTACGGATGCCGGTTTCCTCGCGTACCAGCTGCGGTTCGCGAAGTTCCTGCTGGCGATGACGTACCTCAACGCCGTGCACGCAAGGACAGCGGCAGCCGCCGACGCGCTGCTCGACGCCGAGGGCCACGTCCAGGCGTCCGTGGTCGCCGGTTTCGTCCGCGACAGCGTCGGCCTCGACCGTGCGGAGGTCGTCCGTCGCCTCGACACCGTCGAACGCGCCTACCGTCGGCTCGGCGGACGCTACACCACGGTCGCGGACACACTCACGGAGAGCCGCTCCCGACTCCTGGACGAGGCCCGGGACGACATGGCCGACTTCGCTCTCCTGATGGACCACTGGGAGGCGCTGGCCCGTGCGAGCGCCGAAGCGGGCCTGGCCGTGAACCGATGAACACCTCTGTCGGCAAGGACACCATGCATCTGAACCCCCCGCCTACCCCACACGCCCCGCGTACCGTCTCCGTCACCTACGCGGGCGGAGACGAGCGCCGCGGCCCCCTCACCATGGGCCAGGCCAATATGATCCGCTGCATTCTGCGGGACGACCCCGAGCACATCAACAACCACGATGTGTGGGCGATCCCCGCGGGCACCGCAGTGGACGCCGCGATCGACGCCCTGCGCACCCTGGCCCTACGCCACGAAGGGCTGCGCACCACGTTCCCGCACGCCCCGGGAACCGCGCCCGTGGAACAGGTGGTGGCTGCCCAGGGCACGTTCACGGTGAGCATCGTCGACCACAGCGAGTTCCCCGAGGAGCCCGCCTGGTACGCCGAGTCGGTGGCGCGGGCGGCCCGCGCCGGCCGCTTCGCGCTGGACCGGGAATTCCCCCTGCGGATCTCGCTGCTCACCCTCGAGGGCGTACCCGTGCACGCCGCCCTGGCGTCCAGTCACGCGGTGACGGACGGCAGCGCGCTGGCCGTGCTGCGGGAGGAGTTCCTCGCTCTGCTGGCAGGGGAGGAGCTCCCCTCCCCTGCCTCCTTCGCCCCGCTCGACCTGGCCGCCCAGGAAGCCTCCCCCACTGGGAAGCGGAAGTCGGAGGCGTCGCTGGGGTACTGGGAGCGGATCATCCGCACCGAGCCGCAGGAGATGTTCGCGGAGCCGCGGGCCGCGGGCGCGGACGGCCGGGCCCGGCAGCTCACGCTCCGGTCCGGGCGCGGCGCGCGGGCGCTCGCCGCGGCGGCGGGGCGCATCGGGAACCCCGAGGCCACAGTGCTGCTGGCGGCTTGGTGCGCGTTGGTGGCCCACCGGTCGGGCCAGGACTCCTGCGTCACCGCCGTCCCGACCTCCAACCGGTTCCACCCCACAATCGCCCGCTCCGTGAACACCCTGTCCCAGGACGCGCTGCTTTGCCTGGACGTCCGGGTCCCGTCCTTCGACACCCTGGTCCGCAAGACCTGGGGCGCCGCGCTCAACGCGTACCGGCACAGCCAGTTCGACTCCGTAAGACTGTGGGAGATGATCGACCGGGTCACCGGGGAACGGGGCAGCCACTTCGCGCGGGACGTGGTGTTCAACGACGTCAGCGTGCTTCCTGCCACCCTCCTGTCGACCTCACCGCAGGAGAACCGAGCGGCCGAACCCAGCCTGACCTGGGGCCCGTTCCAAGCGCTGCCAACACGCATGCTGGCTTTCACCTACGAAACGGCACCCCAGCTCCACATCTCCCTGTGGGCCGATCCCGCGCTGTTCACCCCGGGCGAGGCGGAGGGCTTCCTGACCGGCCTGGTGCGGCTGCTGGAGGCCGCCGCCACCCGGGACGTACCGCTGGACTCGCTCACCGGGGTGACGGGCGTCGGGCAGGCCGTGCGAGGTCCCGACTGGACGCGGGTGAACGGCTGTTGGGTCTCGCCGTCCGCCGTGCGGGACGCGCTGGGAGCGGCGGTGGGGGGCCTGCCGGTGCACATCGCAACGGACGCGGAGGGCTCCGGCCTGGTCGCGTACATCGCGCGCGGCAGTGACACGGCTCCGACCCCGACCGGGGTCCACAAGGCGCTGATGGCCGAGCTCCCCGCCCATGGCGGTACGGGGGTCATCGCCCCGGCCCGCTACGTGCTCGTCAAAAGCCCGCCTGCCGAGCGGGACCGGAGCGACGCCTGGCGTCGGCTGCAAATCATCGAGGAAGGGACCGGCAGAAGCCGGCAGGTACGACATGAGCATTGACAACACGAACCTCCCGCAGAAGCAGCACGAGGAGCCGCTGCCCAGCCCCTGGCGGTCGAACCGGTTCCGGCTCTTCTTCACGGCCCGCAGCGCCTCGCTGCTGGCCGACGGCATGCTGATGGTGTCCCTCACCACAGCCGTGCTGGGCGCGGGCCACGGGGCGAGCGGCGTCGGTTACGCGCTGGCCGCGTGGATGACCCCGATCGTCCTGCTGGTGCTGTTCGGCGGAGTGCTGGCCGACCGGTTCACCCCCCAGCTGATGATGATCTGCGCCGACCTCGTGCGGATGCTGGCCATGATCACGCTCGGCGCGCTGCTCTTCTTCTCGGACAGCGTCCCGCTGTGGCAGATCATGGGGCTGATGGCACTCAGCGGTGCCGCGACAGCGATGTTCCAGCCCGGTATGGCGAGCATGGTCCCCCGGGTCGCCGAGGACATCCAGAAAGCCAACGCGCTGCTGCGGATCTCCGAGGCCCTGAGCACCCTGCTGGGCCCCGGCCTGGCGGGCATCCTGGTCGCCTACTGGCAGGTATCGGGCTCGTACCTGGTCATCGCGGCGGCGTACGCGCTAAGCGCCCTGGTGCTGCTGCCGCTGCGGAAGCTGCACACGGAACGCGACGAGGGCGACGACCCGATGTGGCGCAGGCTGGCGACCGGTTGGCAGGAGTTCCGGTCCCGCCAGTGGCTGTGGGGCGTCATCGCGGTCTGGTCAATCTACGGCCTGTTCGTGTTCGGCCCCGCGCTGCCGCTGGGCGCAGCGCTCATGATCGAGCAACACGGAGCGAGCGGCTACGGCTGGATCGCCTCCGCGGACGGCGCCGGCACGATCATCGGCGGCCTGATCGGCATGCGGGTCCGCCCGCGCCGCCCCCTGGTGGCCGGCGCCCTGGCGATGCTCTGCTTCGCGCTCAACCCCCTCGCCCCGGCCCTGGAATGGTCGTTCGCAGCGACGGCCGTGGCCCACGTCGTCGCAGGCTACGGCTTCGCGTTCTGGGGCGTGATGTGGGCGACGAGCGTCCAGTCTCACATCCCGCTGACGGTCCTGAGCCGCGTCTCCGCGTACGACGTCGCGGGCTCCATCATGGTCATCCCACTGGGCCGCGCGCTGGCGGGCCCGGCAGCGGACGCGTTCGGCGCGAACGAGGTGCTGATCTTCTCGTCGGTCATGTCGTTCGTGCTGCTGGCCGCGATGCTCGCCATCCCGGCGATCCGCGCGCTGCGGCGGGCGCCGGAGGGGATCACGCTGAAGTCCAGGGGCGAACAGCCCGCCGTGTGAGCCCTCCGGTGCTCGAGCGCGTTCGGGGCGGAGGAAGAAGGGCGGGAGCGGAGGCGGCGGTGACGCTGGTGGCGCGCACCCAGTAGCCGGTAAGCGCCCCGGCGGCGAAGCTTCCGGACCGGGTCTCGCGCCTGGATCCGTTCAAGGCGACGATCGACCAGATCCTGCGGGTTGACCTGGACGCGTCGCGCAAGCAGCGGCACACCGTCAGGACAACACCACCGCCCGTACGGAACTCCAACCCGCCCCGGAAGCCACCGTCCCCACCGTGCACGGCGAGGACCCCCGCAGCCCTCCCCCGGCGCGGCGGCCGCACATACCAGCGGCTCTGGAGGCTGCGCCGCCGCAACTCCTCTGCCAGCTGATGTGTCACAGCGTGTCTGAACGCCACCGTCACCCCCGCGCCCGCGCCCGCGCCCGCACCATGATCCCCGTCGTGACCAATCGAACTCTGTTGTCAGGCTCGCCCATTCTTCCCCCTCTGAATGAAAAAGTAGCCCACTACAGAAATGCACCCGAGAATCCCAAGAAGCGCCCACCCTGCGCTATTCCCGGAAGCAAGTAGAAAAATGGAGAAGGCAATTCCCAGGACCGCGAATACCGCAGCGAACTGAACGTACCGCTTCACGGCAGCTCGCTGCTCGGTCGTCCATCCGACGTGTGGCTCTGACATACTGAATTCCTTTCTGTGCCCTGGGCGAGAGAGGATTCTGTCTCGGCATCAGATACGGACACAGCAGGGCCCCGCTGGGGCAGAGCTCCGCGGGGCCCGGTGCAGCTGACTGGAGGGTGTCAGTCGGTGAGGGCATCCTTGACCTTCTCCTTGGCCTGACGGGCGTCGCCCTTGGCCTGATCGGTCCGGCCTTCGGCCGTGAGCCGCTCGCTGCCGAGGTCTTCTCGCCGACCTGAATCTGCCGCCTACCGGGCGTTGCTGAAGATGCGGGGGGCCAGCGAGGCCGGCGGCCGGATCGCGATGCACCAGGGAACCCTCGGGGAGCTCCTCGGGCTCAGAAGATCCGCAACCGCGTCTACCAGATCAACCCGATGCTCGCGGGCTACGACTCGAGGACGCGTTGGACGCCGTCAGAGCGATGCCCAAGGCCGACCGGCTCGACAGCAAGACCTACGTGTCGGACTACCACCGGGCCGTCGCCGCGTACCACGACCAGCTGGCCGAGCAACGCAAGAAGCGCGCCGCCGCAGCCGCCGCGAAGAAGGCCGCGAACGCCAGGAGGCGCGGTTCGCTGCACGCCGTCGGCTGACCTGCTGGCGCAGCGCGGCGCGGGAGCGGGCCGTGGAGAACCGTTGGGAGCACGCGGCGGACCTGCTGCCGTGATCATGCGGGTCGCGGGATACTCGTCGGCGAAGGTTCGCACGTCGAATCGTGGAGGTGGGCCGTGTTCAGCGCCGTTCGTACCGTAATGACCTTCGCTGTGGACCCGGAGGCGTCGGCGCGGTGGTGGGGTGAGCTCCTGGACGTCCCTGTGAAGGTGGATGTCAGTGACACCGGGGCCGTCTACGCCTGGGTGGAGATCGGTGGGGTCGAGGTCGGCTTCCATCCGGTGGACGACGAGCGCAACCCGCGGGGCGGAAGTCCGGTCGTGTACTGGGGGGTGGACGACGTCGATCACGTCCGGGAGCGGATGCTGGCGGCCGGCTGCGAGCACCACCGCGGTCCGCTGACGATTGAGCCCGGCGTCCGGCGTATTGCTCAGCTGAGCGATCCGTTCGGCACGATCGTCGGTATCGAGGGCCCGTAGATCGCACGGAGACGCCCGGTGCCCAGCTGACTGTCATTTGGTCGGCGGGACGCCGGGCGTTGCTTCGGAGTTCAGCGGCCCAGGCCGTGCAGGCTCTCCAGTCCGGTGGCCGCCGCGTAGGTGCGCAGGGCGTTCTTCAGCGAGCCGGCCGTCCAGCGAGCGCCGAGTGCGGCGGTGGAGTCCAGGTACAGGCCCAGCACCCGGGCCGGGCTGAGCTCGTGCCCTGCCTGCCGCAGGACGGCAGGCAGGGGTGGAGCGCCTCGGCCAGGAGCTCCTCGTTCGCTCCCCAGCCGTACATGTGGGCGGTGTCGATCAGCGTGACGCCGAGCTCGACGGCCAGCCGCGCGACCGCGAGCGAGGCCACGCGGTCGGGACCCGGCTCGGTCGGCAGCCGCATGGCCCCTAACCCCGGCCGCCGTACTTCCAGATCCCCGCCGATACGAAACGTGGTCCATGCCATCCGCTGTCTTCGCTCCCGCGCTCAGGACGTAGCTGGTTGCCCGTCAGGGGCTGGTTCCCCGTCAGGGACATCGTGCCGTACGAGCACCTTGCCGGCGGGCTCGCCAGTACATCGCGCGCATTCGCGGCAAGTGCAGCGTGAAGGCGAGCCCGCCTGGCATATGTTCCGGACAGTTTTCCGCTGTGAGGCCCGGCACGGCCCACTCACCCCCACGGGAGATTCTTCACCTGATCGCCATAATCGACGCAGGATTTGCATGCTTCGGGGTTCGCGGGGCCAAATAGCGCAAGATCAACGTCGTTCAACTCTGCACTACGCGTGGCGCCATGTCCGTATCGGAGCCAACCCTTCCGCAGCGACTACTGCCGATCGCTCCGCGACCTGTAGGCATGGCCACGGCGGTACGACCGACCAACGGGCCGCCGTCCCAGCACCCACACACCACAGGGGGATCACGCATGTCCAGACTCACCCGCCGCCAAGCCCTGAGCGCCGCCGTCGGCGCCACGGCCGGCCTCGCCGTGACCGGCGCCGCGTTCGGCACCGCGCAGGCCGCCGCATCGGGCGGCACCGGCCGGACCGAGGCCGCCGGATCCCAACACGCTGTCCACCAGGCCGCACCGGGTTCCTTCGACGAGGTCTACCGGGGCCGCCGCATACAGGGCGGGCCCGCCGACGGCGGCGGTCACGGCGGCCATGACGGCGGTCATCACGAGGGCGGTTTCACCGTCCGTATCGACGGCGACGAGCTGCACGTGATGCGCAACGCCGACGGCACCTGGATCAGCGTCGTCAACCACTACGAACCGCGATCCACCCTGCGGGCCCTGGCCCGAGCCGCCGTCATAGACCTCCAGGGCGCCGACCTCGTCCCGCTCGCGTCCCTCTCCTCCTGATCCGGAGCACCACCGCAATGACCGTACGCAAGAACCAGGCCGAGCTCACCGCCGACGAAAAGCGGCGCTTCGTCAACGCACTCCTCGCGCTCAAGCGCAATGGGCAGTACGACGCGTTCGTCACCACGCACAACGCGTTCATCATGAGCGACACGGACGACGGTGACCGTGTCGGCCACCGTTCGCCGTCCTTCCTGCCCTGGCACCGCAGATACCTCATACAGTTCGAACAGGCGCTGCAGTCCGTCGACCCGTCCGTCGCCGTCCCGTACTGGGACTGGACGGTCGACCGCACCGCCGCCTCCTCGCTCTGGGCGGCCGACTTCCTCGGCGGCACGGGCCGCAGCCGGGACAGCCAGGTCATGGACGGCCCGTTCGCGGCCACCTCGGGGGCCTGGCCCGTCACCGTCCGCGTCGACGGTCGCACCTTCCTGCGGCGCACCCTCGGCGCGAACGGCCGCCAGCTGCCGACGCGGGCCGAAGTCGACTCCGTACTCGCTATGTCCACGTACGACGCCGCTCCGTGGAACAGCGCGTCGGACGGGTTCCGCAACCATCTCGAGGGCTGGCGCGGCGTCAATCTGCACAACCGCGTCCATGTCTGGGTCGGCGGTCAGATGGGAACCGGTGCCTCCCCGAACGACCCGGTCTTCTGGATGCACCACGCCTTCATCGACAAACTCTGGTCGCAGTGGCAGCAGCGCCACCCGAACTCCCCGTACCTCCCGGCCGCCGGCACCCCCAACGTCGTGGACCTGCGCGACACGATGCGCCCGTGGAACGACGTGACGCCGGCCGACATGCTGGACCACACGCCGCATTACACCTACGACACAGCGGCGTAGGACGGCTTCAGAGTCTGATGCGAGCGCCGATGGGCAAGTGGTCGCTTCCCGTACCGGGGAGCGACCGGGCCTCGGTGACGGTCGCCGATCGGGCATGCGCCTACCTGGGCGGGGCCACCAGCGTGTCGGACTGCTTCGCGCGACGAAGAGCGTCGGCAACGAATCCTCCGGCCCTCAGCTCCTCGACGACGTCCCGGAGGAAGGAGACAGTCTCCGGCCTTCGGGTCGTGGTCGTGCCCACCGCCTGCTGGATCTGCATGAACCGGTCCTCGATCAGGCGTACCTCGTGATGCGCCGCAACGAACTCGTTCATCGGCTGCCTGATGCCGGCCGCGACCTCCCAGCCCTGAGAGCGAAACGCGTCGACCCCTTCCTCTCCGCGCACGACTCTCGCGTGCCGAAGAGTGCGGGAGAGGAAGAGGTCTTACGCCGACCCGTGTTTCACGCCGATACGCACGCCGGCGCGGTCGACATCAGCGGCCGTGACGAGGTCTGAGCCGCGCGGCACGACGAATACGCCCTCGATCACGACGTACGGCGCCGTGAACGCGACCTCGGCCTCCCGCGCGGGTTCGACGGCCAGGAAGCAGATGTCGGCCCGGCCCGCCGTCAGGGCCTCGTAGGACTTCCGTGCCGCGTCGAAGCACACGAACTCCACCGGCACGTCCAGCCGCGCCCCGATCTCACGCGCGACATCGACCGTGACACCGGTGGGGGCGGCCGGTGTGCCGTGGGCCAGCACGGGGTTGCCCAGATTGATCGAGGCCCGCAGGACGCCAGCTGGCGCCAGGTCCTCGGCGATGGATGACGTATCGATGCGCATGGGGCGGAGCTTAGGCCGGGTTGCGGCGGAGGTGTTCAGTCGCGGAACTCCATGGGGCAGTTCGCCCCCTGAGCTGCACCGCTGGCTGCGCAACAAGAGCGGTGCCACCCGGCTCGGCTTCGCGGTGCAGATGAAGTTCCTGCTCTGGCGCGGCCGGTTCCCCAAGATACGGCTGGAGCTGCCGCGCGATGCGGTCGAGCACGTCGCCCGCCAGGTTGGCGTCGACGCCGGTGAACTGGCCGCGTACGGCTTCACCTCCTGTGTGACCCCCTATGTCACCCCCTTTGTCAGCCGACCCGGCCCAGGCGGCCGAACCGGCTGGTCGCCCGTACAGGCCCCAGAAAGGCCTGGTAGCCCAAGGGGGACCAGGACGGCCCGCCGGGGCCCTGAGGAGCCGCTGAGCGCCCTGCCCGCTGTCCTCCGGGGCGCGGCGGCCACCGGCCGACGCGATAAGAAGTTTTGATCTGCACCGCCAGCTCCCCGGGCCGCTACGACTGGGAGTTGCTCGGCCTGGGGCTTCGCCGACCTCATGGAGATCGAATAGTCCCTGCGCGTGGGCGCCGCCGGTCGCGTCATCGCCGCGCACCTTCCGCCGTTCCTCCTCAGCGGAGTGGTCGAGCAGCCTCTCCCCCTGCGTTGCGGTCCGGGGGCGGTCCGCTCCGCAGCCGCGTTCACCGGGTCGTTGATGCACGTCCGCGAGGCGGGTTATGCGGTCGACAGTGAAGAGATCGCGGGGTGGGGTGCGGTGGCAGCGCCTGTTCTGTGGGGCGGCACGGTCTACGGGGCTGTCTGCGTCCTGAAGCCGTCCTCGCTCATGCCCGAGGACCTGGCGGTACCGATCGGCGCGACCCTCGCGGCTGCCGAGCGGCTCTCTGTGCTGGCTGCAGGTCACATGTTCCCGACACCTCTGGCCGGATAAGGAATCCAGGGCTGCGCCGCGCCCGCAGCGTGGAGTCTGTCTCCGGGCTACTGGGTGACCCGGCGGGCCTGTGACATGGTCACTGCCGCCTCCGTGAACGACGCCTTCACCAGTGTCCTGCACATGCGGGCGCACCCGCGGGCACTCGCACGGCCCGGCCTGCTCCTGCGCTCAGGCGGTCGTCCTGGCCTCATCCCGCAGGAAGAGCCCACGCCGTTCGGCCGCCAGTTGACGGTTCAGGTCGTGCGTGGCTGCGACGTCGACGTCCCCAGGGCCTGGTACCGGCTGTAGGCGTCGCGGCTGTCAGAGACGAAGGGCCACTCCTGCATCGCCTTATCGAGCTCTTCGTCCGTCAGCCAGCCGTGCCAGGCCACCTCGGCCGGCTCGGCGACTATGTGCTCACCGTCCACGACGGTCTCGAACACGAAGAACCAGTAGGGGCTCATTTCGCCTTCGCAGCGGAACTTGAACAGCGGACGGACCGTACCTCGCACTCCGAGTTCCTCGGCCAGTTCCCTGGACGCTGCTGCCTCGTAGGATTCGCCGACCGCGACGGCGCCCGCGACGAGCCAGCTGTACTGGCCGGGGAAACGCGTGCTGCTATCGGGACGCTGGTGAACAAGAACGCGGCCCTGCTTGTCACGGACCAGAACCATCGCCATGCGGTAGAGCAGCCGGCCTTGTACCGCCTCACTGCGGCTCACATGGCCGACGACCCGATCCTGTTCATCCACGTGCTCAACTAGCTCTAGCTTCATTTCTCTACCTTCCCCGAACCAGAAGTGCAGCGCTGAGGGGGCAGCGCCCCTCCCCCATACCGGTGTCGAGGTACAAGCGCGTCTCGCCTTCAAGTTTGCCGCCCGGCCGCATCGGGGCGACGTCGATGTTACGGATCATGACCCGGGGTCGGCTGCGGGGTGTTCCGATGAGTCTTCCTCGTTCCCCGTGAAGCCGCAGCGCCGGCGCTTCCGCACGGACCACTTCTGCCCTCCGCCAGGAAACCAGGAGGGCAGCGAGCAGAGGCAGCGTCTGGCGCCTCAAGGGGGGTGTGCCCCTCCCGTGGGGAGGCTGGGAGGGACGTTCGGGCCCCGCCCGCTTTACAGGCAGGCAGGGCCCGATAGATGCGGGAAACAGGGAATCCCGCAAGACCAACGATGCACCCGTTTCAGCCAAGCGAAGCCCCTCGACACCGCACCTGACCAACCGCGAACCGCGGTTCCCGAACGCCGAAGGCAAGTTCAGGAGAAGGACAGCGAGAGAGGGACGGCTCAGGAGGCGGACGGCCTGATCTCCCCCGCGAAGACGATGATCTGGTCGATGAGGCTCCGCCGCAGATGGACGACGTCTGTTCCCGCCAGGCGGGGGCCTCCATCAGGGGTGGTGAACACCCACTGGTACCGGGCCCATTCGTCAGGCATGTCCACCGCCGAGCAGCGCACCATCGTGCCGGTCCCCGCTGGGTGGCGCCGGATGTCCAGCACGAACCGCTCGACCGCCTCGATTCCTTCGCTGCGACCCAACGGTCCCCAGAAGACCACGTCTGAGGTCAGGGCCTGGGAGAGCAGGCCAGTCACATAGCTGTCGTCCGAAGCGTTGAACGCGGAGATGAACAAGTCGATCGCGGAGCGTGCGGTCTCTTCCTGCATGCCCCAGTAATACCAGCCGTTTCGCATGCGCTCGTCCCACAAGCCGCCTTCCGATCACGGTGAACCAGCCCAGTCGCAGCACTGGAAAGGCCTGGTGCTCCCAAGGGTCCAGGACGGCTCGTAGGGGCCCTGAGAGCGGCTGAGCGCCCTGCCCGCCCCACCTCCGGGGCGCGGCGGCCACCGGCCGACGCGGCCCCTACAGCCAGCGCAGCGCCCCGCCGGCTCCGATGACCGCCAACGCCCCCAACCATCCACTCCCCCACCACCAGGGCCAAGGGCAGCAGAAGAGGAAGTCTGACCACTCACCACGCCGGAACCGGGGCCTGACCTGGGGAAACAGGAGAGGCCGACCGTAGCCGTCGCAACCCCCTGCAATCCCCGGGCCGGGCAGAACGGACGAGCAGGGTGCGGCTGGTGCGAGGAGCTGGCGGAACGCGGGGACAAACCCGGCCGCCACAGGCAGTGGCCCGGCCCGCTCACCACTCCGTGGTGAGTGGCGGAGGTACAGGCGCCGTGACCTGCCGTGGTGCAGGGTCCGGCTCGGTGTGCAGGCTGCGGACCGGTGTCCTCTGTGCGCATGTGATGGTGGCCCGGACCGCCGCCGCCCGGGGAGTTCAGCCCGGCTCGGTCCCGGAGCGCAGCGGAAGGACCGTCACCCCCCGGACATAGAGGATGTCTCACGTGGCCGCTCCGCCGATGCGGCATGATGTTGGATCGTGGGTGCTGATCTGTCGCGTCGGCTGGTGCCGGACGAACTGTGGGAGCTGACCGCTCCGTTGTTGCCGAGGTTCACGTCCCGTCCGCAGGGTGGTGGTACGGCTCCGGTGGACGAGCGGGCGGTGTTCACGGCCGTGGTGTACGTGCTGACGAGTGGGTGTGCGTGGCGGTATCTACCGGAGTCGTTCGGTGTCTCACCGGCCACCGCGCACCGCCGGTTCACCGTGTGGACCGAGGCCGGGTTGTGGCGCAGGCTGCACCGGGCGGTGCTGGACGAACTCGGCGCCCGGGGTGAGCTGGACTGGTCGGCCGCGATCGTCGATGCCGCGTCGGTCCGGGCAAAAAGGGGGGCTCGCTGACCGGGCCGAATCCGGTCGATCGTGGCAAGAAGGGCAGCAAACTCCACGTGCTGTCCGAGGCTCATGGCCTGCCGCTGGCCGTGGCGGTGTCCGGCGCCAACCTGCACGACAGCCAGGCGTTCAAGGCGTTGATTCTCGGCATCTCCGGCGTCCGGTCCCGGCGCGGACCACGTCGGAGGAAGCCGGTGAAGGTCCGTGCGGACAAGGCGTACTACTCCGCCGAGCACCTCCGCTGGCTCCGCGGCCGCAACCTCATCGCACGGATCGCCCGCCCCGGTATCGAGTCCGGCGAGCGGCTCGGCCGGCACCGCTGGAAGATCGAGCGGTCGATCTCCTGGCTCTTCGGATACCGACGCCTCACCGTCCGGTACGAACGAAAAGGCAGCCACTTCCTCGCCTTTCTCGGCCTCGCCGCAGCCCTCACCTGCTACAAGAGACTCGCGAAGCTCGCCACGTGAGACATCCTCTTAGCCATCACTGCATCCAGCCGTATTCGTGAAAGGTATGGAGTCGCACGCCGGGGTACAGAAAGCGCTCGGCTGTGAAATTCTCACAGCCGAGCGCCGGCGCGCTGTTTGCAACCCGGCCGACGGATCCATCGGCGGAGGAAGTGCGCAATTCACGTGCGGGCCTGTGTCCAACAATGCCGGAAATCAACCCGCACAACGATGAGTTAGGCGTACCAGTTGCTCGTACCGTTGACGCTCAGTCGCACGTTCACGGTCCCGCCTCCCGACGAGGGTACGTTGACCGTCGGTGCGTAGCAGCCGCGGGTGAATCCCGGGTTGAAGGTTGTGCTGTTGCACAGCGTGTTGCTGCCGAAGCTGGATATGACCTCACCGGAAACGATGGCGGCGGCGGTCCCTGTGTGCTGGATGACGAGAACCACTTGCGTGTCATTATTGGCGTTGGTGACGACACACGGCTTGAACTTGATGTTCGCGGAGATTGTGTGTGTCTTGTAAGGGAGGCAATCCCAGTTGCTGTTCGTGTTCACTTCTTGCCAGTTGGCTGCAGCGCTGGCAGGAGAGGCGGAGAACACGAGGGCTCCCGCAGCGGCGGCAGCAACCGTCAAAGCTTTGAGGCGCACAGGAATTCTATCTCCTCAATCGATTTTCCCGCCGCGTGATTACGGAGCGGGATATTCACCCGAGCCGGCTCCATTGGCCCGGAACCAACTCGTTGATCTTACGAAGACCCAGCTTTGACAGAAAGAAGCAAACTGGCCACAAAATCTTCACAAATGGCTGGGGATGATGGTTAAGGACCAACCTTCCGACAACCGACGTTCGTGTAGAGCGAGCATGAACGTCCTGTCAGCTTTCCGGGGCCCTATCTCCGATGGGTCGCTGCATGCCACTCGGTTACGGCGGCAGCGCGGCCCGGACAGGCGTTGAAAGTAGAATCTTCAGATGAAACCAAACTTTACGACCATTCAGCGAATTCCAGATAAAGAAGTATCACCAAAAGAAATTCGATACTTGGCGCTACTGAACTTGATTGGGTGATGTCGGGCTGTTCGCCTGACAGTGGCTGAGTCGGTCGGTACCTGTGTGGTGTGAGATACGCGCAGGGCGGCGGCTTGACCGACGCCAGGAGAGCCGCGAGAGAGCGGGTCCGGCTGGAGGCAGCCGGTCGATTCGAGGACGGCGCGAAGAACAAGGAGATCGCGGCCGCGCTGCGGTTCGGTGAACGGTCGGTGGAGCGCTGGCGCCGTCAGTGGCGGGAGTCTGGCGTGGAGGGTGTCCGGTCGAAGGGCTCACCAGGTCGCCCGAAGCTTTCCGCAGCCCAAATAGCTCGGCTGGAGAGTGAGTTGGAGCGTGGTCCGCTTGCTCATGGCTGGGTGGATCAGCGGTGGACGCTGGCGCGGGTGAAGACGTTGATCGGGCGGTTGTTCCACGTCAGCTACACGGTTGAGGGGACATGGCGGCTGCTGAAGCGTCATGGCTGGTCCTGGCAGCAGCCGGCCCGCAGAGCGATCGAACGGGACGACGAGGCAGTGGAGTTGTGGAAGAAGGAGGTGTGGCCGCAGGTAAAAGCACCGCGGCGGCCCGCGGAGCCTGGATCGTCTGCGAGGACGAGGCCAGCCAGTCGCTGAGGCCGCCACGCGCGAGGTCCTGGGGCCGGGTCGGCCGGACTCCGGTCGTGCGCGTCCGGGGACGGGGTTCGGGGCGGGTTTCGATGGCGGGAATGGTCTGCTTCCGCCCCGGAGACCGCTCTCGGCTGATCTACAGCTTCCGCGTCCACCGGGGCCGCAAGGGCGAACCCAAGGGCTTCACCTGGCAGGACTACCGCGACCTCATCGTGCGGGCGCACAACCAGCTCAAAGGCCCCATCGTCCTGGTCTGGGACAACCTGCGTACCCATCTCATGCCGCGGATGAAGGAGTTCATCGCAGCGAACGAGGACTGGCTGACCGTCTTCCACTTTCCGTCCTACGCACCTGACCTCAACCCGCAGGAAGGCATCTGGTCTCTGGTGAAACGGACGATCGGCAACCTCGCCGCCGCGAACCTCGACCAGCTCGCCGCCGCCGTGAAGCGCAGTCTCAGGAAAATTCAGTACCGACCGCACCTTATCGACAGCTGCCTCATAGGTACCGGCCTGACCCTGACCAGTTGACACGATCAGGCCGACTGGGCTTGATCCGCTTTGACGGACATTCGAGATCTGGGGTTCTGCCCCGGGAGGATGTCCATCATGGAGAGCATGGGGAAGAAGAAGCCTCGCCGCCCTCGTCGTTCGTTCACGCCGGAGTTCAAGGCCGAGATCGTCGGTCTGTGCCGACGAGGTGACCGCTCGGTCGGGCAGGTCGCCAGAGACTTCGAACTGACCGAGACGGCGGTGCGGGACTGGGTGAAGCAGGCCGAGGTCGACGCGGGCGAGCGCAACGGGCTGACCAGCAGCGAGCGCGAGGAACTGGCCGCGTTGAGGCGGGAGAACCGCCGGCTGCGTGAGGATGTCGACGTCCTCAAGCGGGCCACAGCTTTCTTCGCGAAGGAGACCCGGTGACGGTGCACCCGTTCATCGAGGCGGAGAAGCGCGCAGGTCACAGCGTCAAACGGGCGTGTGAGCTGATGAAGGTCTCCCGGACCGCCTTCTATGCCCGTCGCTCCGGCCTGCCCGGACCCCGCGCGTTGCGGGATGCCGAGCTGACCGAGCAGATTCTCGAGGCCCATGCGAAGTCCCGCGGAACCTACGGGTCCCCGCGCGTGCATGCCGTGCTCAAGCGCGAGGGTGCCGGGTGTGGCCGTCGTCGTGTCGCACGACTGATGCGGGCCGCCGGGCTGCAGGGCCGGCACTGCAGACGACGGCACGTGACCACGATCCCCGATCCCAGGGCTGCCTTCCGTCCCGACCTCATCGTCCGGGACTTCCAGCCCGACCGCGCCGGGCTCGATGCCCGCTGGTGCGGCGACATCACGTACGTCCCGACGGAGGAGGGCTGGCTCTATCTGGCCACGGTCATCGACATCGCCTCCCGGCGCGTAGTCGGCTGGGCAACCGCAGATCACCTGCGTACCGAACCGGTGGCCGAGTCGCTGACAGCCGCCTGCCGGCAGCGTCGCCCCACCCACCCCGTGATCTTCCATTCGGATCGCGGCTGTCAATACACCAGCCAGCAATTCGCTTCCCTGGCAGCCCAGTTCGGGGTCAGACTCTCGGTCGGCCGCACCGGCCAGTGCTGGGACAACGCGCTCGCCGAGTCGTTCTTCTCGACCATCAAACGCGAACTGCTCGGCACCTCCGCCTGGCCCAGCCGGGCCGCCGCCCGAACCGCGATCTTCGATTTCATCGAGGGCTGGTACAACTTGCACCGACTGCACAGCAGCCTCGGCTACCTCAGCCCCGCCGAGTACGAGACCGCACTCACAGCCTGACCACCACACCAATGGTGTCCGTCAAAGCGGAACAAGCTCAGACATCACACATTCAAGTTCAGTAGTGTCTCGTGATTCTGTTCATGTCAGTTCGAGTTGTTATTGACGAGTTTCTTCACGTTGGTCGCGACGAGTCTGACCTTCGACAGGACCTCGCCGGCGGTCGCGGTCCAGGTGAACGGTTTCGCACTTTCGTTCCAGGAGTTGATGTAGTCGCGGATCTGTTTGATCAGGACGTTGACGCTGGAGAAGGTGCCGCGGCGGATGGACTGCCGGGTCAGGATTCCGAACCAGATCTCGATCTGGTTCAGCCACGAGGAGCCGACGGGAGTGAAATGGAAGTGGACGTGCGGGTTCTTGGCCAGCCACTCCTTGACCTCCGGAGTGGTGTGCGTCGAGAGGTTGTCCAGGACGACATGGATGTCCTTCCCGGCGTGTGGTCTGACGGCCTTCTTCAAGAAGGCCAGGAAGTCCTGGCCGTTCCGGGTCGGCCTGCACTCGCCGAGCACTTCGCCGGTGGTCACGTTCAGGGCGGCGAACAGGTTCGTGGTGCCGTGCCGGACGTAGTCGGCGGTGCGTTTCTCGCTCGCCTCGAAGGCGACCGGCAGCACCGGCTGGGTCCGGTCCAGTGCCTGGATCTGCGTCTTTTCGTCGATCGAGAGGACCACGGCGCCACCCGGTGGGGCGAGGTAGAGGCCGATCACGTCGGCGACCCTCTCCGCGAACGCGGGGTCCTTCGAGATCTTGAAGGTGCCGTTCCGGTGCGGCTTGAGATGCTCCTCGCGCCAGATTCGCGCGATGTAGTGCCAGGACACGGAGATGCCCTCGGTCCGCTTCAGATATTTCGCCAACTCGCGTGTGGACCAGTGCGAAAGCCCCGTGCCATCCGGCGGCGTCATGCGGGTCAGCGCGATCACGCGGGCCCGTACCCGTGCCGGCACCTGTTCCCGGGCTCCGCCGGGCCGGTCGCCTTCCAGCCCGGCCAGTCCGACTTCGGCATAACGCCGCTTCCAGCGGTCCACTGTCGGCAGCGATACGCCAAGCAGCGCGGCGATGTCCTTGCGTCGACGGCCTTCGCTCGACCACAGCACGATCCGGCCCCGCGTCGCCATGTCGGCGGGCACGTCCCGGCTGTTCACCAACTCCCGCAACTCGGCGGCCTGTTCCACGGAGAGCTCCACACCAAACAACCCTGCCACACAAGATCAAGTAACGCTGACGGAATCACGAGACACTAGTGACCGCTCTGCCGGTGGGCGACCGTAGTGACGGGGACGTTGTCGGCCAAGTGGTAGACCTGATCTGGGTGCGCCCCTGAGGCAGGTGGGCTCGGGGCTTCGTGCTCCGCTTCAGCAGCCATCGTCGAGAACGGCGGCGATCTGATCGAGTACGTGGTGGGGCGGCGTGTAGGGCACGCGCAGATGGTGGACGAGGGTGGCGTCGGCCGCGAAGCGTGGACCTGCCGCGAGTGCGACCCCGTTCCGGCCGGCTCGTTCGACGACCGTGTCGGCGAGGGCGGTGGTCAGCCGAAGCCACAGGGCGAGCCCGCCGGGCGGGAGGGTGAAGTGCCAACGGTCCTCGCCGGCAGTGACGAGCAGGCTGCTGAGGTGGTCGCGCTGCCGCCGCAGTTCACGCCTGCGCCGATGCAGCAACGGTTCCAGGTCGCCGAGCAGCTCGGCCGCGACGAGCTGCTGCATGGGGGGCGGGGACAGTGGTCCGGCCAGAGGATGGGCCTGAAGTTTCCTGATGAGTGTGGCGGAGGCTCGGATCCAGCCGATGCGCAGTCCGCCCCAGATGGACTTGCTGGTCGAACCGATCAGTAGTGCTCCCCGCATGCGGGGAGCGGGAACAGGCCGGTCACCGAGGTCGAGATCGCGCATGGTCTCGTCCACCACAAGGGTCACCTCATGCTCGGCAGCAAGCCGGCTCACGGTCCGGCGAACCTCCGGGGACATCAGCGCTCCGGTCGGATTGTGGAAGTCGGGCACCAGGTACGCGAGGTTCCCGCGCGCGGCGGCGAAGGCGTCCTGCAGTTGTTCCAGGTCCCAGCCTTCGGTGGTGACCCGGCAGCCGACCAGCTTCGTTCCCGGTGCCCGCAGGGCCCGAAGCGCATCGAAGTATGTAGGGATCTCCACCACCGCGACGCGAGGCCGGAAATGCGCCGCGAGGAGGGCCAGTGCGGCTCTGGCGCCATTGGTGACAAGGATCTGATCGGGTCGTGTCGCGGTGCCCTCACGGCTGTACCGGGCAGCGATCGCGGTGCGCAGCTCCGTGATGCCCGGTCCGGGCTCGCCGTGCTCGGCCAGCAGGGGTCCTGCCCGCTCGACGGCTCGCTTCGTCGCCTCCAGGTAGAACTCCTGGGGCGCGGCGGGAACGGCGCGGCGCAGGTCGATCAGGTCTCCGGCCTCGCCCGTGGCCGAGAGAGGGGCGATGCGTTGCGCAGCGACGGCGGGGAGCTGCACGGTGCTGGCGCTGCCGTGCCGGGTGCGGACCCATCCGGCATCGCGCAGCCGGTCCAGGGCGGCCGTTACCGTGCCACGGCTCACGCCCAGAGCCGCGGCCAGACGGCGCTCGGCGGGCAGCTCGCTCCCGGCACGGACCCGGCCGTCGAGCAGCGCGGCCCGTATCGCGTCGGCCAGCGCTGTGCTGAGCGGCGCCGTGGTGCTCCGCCAGGGGCCCAGGGCTTGGGCCAGCTGGTTGTCTCCTATTCGCACTGGTCCAGTTTTCCATAATTGGACCAGTAAGCGGAACTGTGGGCTCCGTACGGTCGTGAACACACGACGAAGGAGACATACCGTGCACCCGCGACTTGCCGCCGACCGCGACGCCCTGCCGCAACTGTTGGAGATTGTTCGTCAACACGCTGTCGGCCTGCTCGAAGGGATCTCCGAACGAGAGGTCGTCCCCTCAGGGCCGCTGCCGGATCCGGACCCCCTGCCCGCACTGGGGGCGGGGCTCCAGGCGGCGGTGGACGATTTCGCCGCCCGATGGGAGTCGGCCCTCTCGGCAAGCGCCGGACCGCGTTATCTGGGATTCGTCACCGGGGGCGTGACGCCGGCCGCGCTGGCCGGGGACTGGCTGACCGCGACCTGGGACCAGAACGCGATGTCGTCCCTGGACGGGGCCGGACAGCACCTGGAGCGCGAGACGATCGGCTGGCTGAGGACCCTGTTCGGCCTGTCCGAGGACCACCACGGGACCTTTGTCAGCGGCGCCACCATGTCGAACACCGTTGGCCTCGCCGTCGCCCGCGAGTGGCTCGGAGAACAGCGGGGCGTCTCACCGGCTGAGCAGGGTGCGGGGGCACTCGGGCCGGTACGGGTGCTGTCTGCGGCCGCGCACTCCAGCGTGGCCAAGGGGTTGTCGATGCTCGGTCTGGGGCGCCGGTCCCTGGTCCGTGTGCCGACCCGCCCCGGGCGGGAAGCGGTCGACCTGGCGGCCCTGGAGCACACGCTCGCCGAAGGCGAGAGCGACGGCCCGTGCATCGTGGTCGCCAACGCGGGGACGGTCAACACCGTGGACTTCGACGACCTGCGTGCCATCGCCGCGCTGCGCGAGCGCTACTCGTTCTGGCTGCACGTGGACGCGGCGTTCGGCGCCTTTGCCGCCCTGTCCCCCGAACACGCCCACTTGGTGGATGGCCTCGACCTGGCCGACTCGATCTGCGTCGACCTGCACAAGTGGCTGAACGTTCCCTATGACAGCGCAGTGCAGTTCACTCGCCGCCCCGACCTGCAGACGCGCGTTTTCCAGAACGCGGCGGCCTACCTCGGCCCGCTCGGGGACACCCCCGACATGGCCCACCTCACCCCGGAGAACTCCCGCCGTCTGCGCGCTCTCGCGGCCTGGTTCACCCTGCGGGCCTACGGCCGGGACGGACACCGCGAGATCACCGCAAGATGCATCGACTGCGCCCGTGTGCTGGGTGACGCTGTCGAGAGTGCACCCGGCCTGCGGCTCCTGGCACCGGTCCGCCTCAACGTCGTCTGCTTCACCCTCGTCGAGAACCCCACCGCCGAACGGCTCGCCGTGCTCGCCGCGCGGCTGTCCGACGAGGTCTTCCTCACCCCCACCGTCCTCGACGGCGTGCCCGCGCTGCGGGCGGCCTTCAGCAACTGGCGGACCACCGAAGCCGACGCCCGCCGGGTGGCCGCGGCACTGCACGCAGCACTGCCCGCGCTGTGAGAAAACTCCGCACCTCGGACCGACGCTCTGCGCCGAACGCCGGCCCGGGGTGCCCCGCATGGAGCATCGCACTCGAAGGACGCCACCCCGACCGAGCCACTCACTTCATGGCCGACCGGGTCCGGGCCCATCAGATTGTCTCGGAGTCGCCGGCAGTGGTGGAACGAACGCCACCGCAGTACACCGAGCACATCCAGGAAATGCTCGCGGCATACGGCCCCTTCATGTTGACCGTGCACGAGCTCCTCGCCGAAGGCGACCGGGTCTACGCCCGCTGGACCCAGAACGGGCGGCACGTCGGCACCGTGGAGCACTATCCGCCGACGGGCGCACCGGTCACGGCGATGACCAGTGCGGTCTATCGCGTCGAGCACGGACGCATCGTCGAATACTGGATACAGATCGACCGGCAGGGAATCACCGCTCAACTGCGGCAAGCGGCAAGCGGGCGCTGACCCACTTTGAGGGCGAGGCGGCCACCCGAACCCACCGTTCGGATTCTGGAGCTGGGCGCCCTCGCGTGGGTCACAAGCTGGACGATGAGCGGCCGTACGACCTTCGCCAAGGGGAATACCGCATAACCGGAATGACGCTCCCCGCCAGTTGACCTTGGAAAACCTCCCCGCCGTGACCGCATCGTGATCAATCGGCGTGTCCTGCTTCAGTGAACCTTGAGCGCGTGCCGTTGAAGGCTGAGCAGCGCCCGTTCGCCGCGGAGGGTGCCCCCGGCCATCAGGCCGGGGGCACCCTCCGGGATGAGGTATGAGGACTCCGCCGTCGCAGCGTTACTTGTATTCCATGGCAATGACCTTGCCGAGCATGACAGCGGTGTTTCCGTCGAGGAACGCGATCCGGGAGAGCCCTTCGACGTTCTTGAAGGTATCTACAACAAGCGGCTGGATGGGTTCAAACACCACTTCGGCAGCGTCAGCGGGCGCGTCGGCCTGGGCCGGGGGCGTGAGCGCAAGGCCGGCTCCGACCAGGGCAAGAGTGGCGAGTAGGCGCTTTGAGTTCGTCATGATCCTCTCAACGATCAAGGTGGTGTCTGGGTGCGTCTCCTGAGCGGATCAGGGATGCGGCCGCGGATACTGCTCAACGTCCGATGCACGGCGCTCAATGTTCGCTGTCACCTGTGGTCGGGTAGCCGGATCACGTTGCCGTGACCCGGCCCCCTCAGAGGGCGGTATGTGACGTAGTGCCGCGTTTGTTGTCGCTGGAACGTGTGGCACAGGCGTATCGGGGCTGATCAGGGGGTCTTGTCGTGCTGGAGTGTTCTTCGTGAGCGACCGCCAGCCCTACAAGAGCGACCTGTCCGACGAGCGGTGGGCCCTGATCGAGCCCGTCATCGCCTCCTGGAAGGCTCAGCATCCCTCCGTCAGCGGCCACCAGGGCGCCTACGAGATGCGGGAGATCGTCAACGCCCTGCTCTACCAGTCCCGTACCGGCTGCCAGTGGGACTACCTCCCCCACGACCTGCCCCCGGTCGGCGCGGTGAAGTACTACTTCTACAAGTGGCGCGACGACGGCACCGACCAGACCATCCACGACCTGCTGCGCTGGCAGGTCCGCGAGAGCCGGGGGCGCAAGGCCGACCCGAGCTTGGTGGTGCTCGACACCCAGAGCCTGCACGCGGCCGTCGGGGTGCCCGCCGGCACCACCGGAAGGGACGCGGCAAAAAAAGTCCCGGGCCGCAAGCGCGGCCTGGCAGTTGATGTTCTCGGTCTGGTGATCGCGGTGGTGGTGCTGGCCGCGTCCGCGCACGACAACGCCGCTGGCATCGCCTTGCTGGACAAGGTCGCCGCCGACACCGACACGGTACAGAAGGCCCTGGTGGACCAGGGGTTCAAGAACGCTGTCATCGACCACGGGCGGAAGGTCGGCATCGACGTCGAAGTCGTCGAGCGCAACCCAACGACCAGCGGGTTCGTGCCGCAACCGATCCGGTGGCGGGTGGAGCAGGTAAACGGGATCATGATGCTGCACCGCAGACTGGTCCGCGACTACGAACACCGGCCCGCCTCGGCCGAGTCGAGGGTGTACTGGGCCATAAGCGACCGGATGTCCAGGATGGTCACTGCGACCTCCACCCCCACCTGGCGCGGCGCATGAACAACGACGGGCTCACCCTGGGGGCGGTCCTCGCCCGCCTGGAGGAGCAAGAGCGCGAGATCGCCACGCAGGCCGAAGCGACGCGAGCGCGCATCACGGAACTCACCGCGCAACTGGAGGAGTTCGGCCGAGTCGCCGAAGAGGTGCGCATCACCCGCAAGACACTGCTGGCACTGCCCGAGCCGGCCTCGCCGACACCGCCGCCCGCGAAGCTGCCGGACCATCCGGCCTACCAGCAGATCATGGCGGTGTTCGCCGCAGCCGACGCCCCGCTGCGGGCACGGGCGGTCTGCGAGGCGTTGGACCTGGAGATCGCACCCAACAACGTCAACAACGTCCGGCTCAAGCTCAAACGGCTGGCCGAACGCGGAATCCTGATCGAGCCCGAACAGGGCTTGTTCACCAAGCCGCAGTCGTAGCCGCCTGGTCAGGCCACGACCAGCCCGACAGCCCCACCCGAAAGCCCGAAACGGGCATCACGTCACGTACCGCCCTCTGATCTCGGCCGTGATCTACGAACGGGAGCGAGGCAGCTCTTGGACGGAGATCGCCCAGTACCTGGGCATCGGTCCAGCAGAAGCGGAAGAGCGGTTTGGCGCGAACCTAGACAACTGGAACACGGCCTTTCAGGTTCCCTACCGGCCCGACGACACCGGCCGAAAGCGCATACCTCAGCTACCCACGGCAGCGTATGACCCCGCTTGGGCATGCGACCGCCTCGACACCTGGGCCCGCAACCGGCTCATCCTTGTCAACGACGAGCGTCCCGTCAGCTCAGGCCTCGTCAAGGCTGCGCCGGAGGAGGAGCTCCCGTCAGTGACCCCGTAGCGGCGTTGGCGGGGAAGGCGATCGCTTCGTCGAACAGACTGCGCGCTTGAAGGCAGTGGTGGAGCTGGCCGAGCATCCGGTTGAACAGGTGCCGCAGGGCCTGCATGTGCCAGTCCCCTCCTGCCCGGCGGCGCCGGTAGTGGGTGTCAGAGATCCAGGACCTCCAATTACTAACGAATTAGAGGTGTCATCGGCGCGAACAGGCTTGCCCAGTAGGGCTGCCCAGGGACAACGGACGATGTCCGATTTGCCGGGCTCACACTCCCGGTCACACCTTCGGTCCCCCGCTGAAAGCGAGCGTCCAGGCAACCGTTCAGCCCCCTTCCGGTGCAACCCTCTCCGCGGCTGCCGTGGGCCGGGGAAGGCACGGGGTTGGCCAGGCCAGCTCCCACCTCCAGGCCGCCCACCGTGGGCAAGCCACCCGCCAAGGAGGCTTGCCCAGGGTCTCCTTGGGCTTGCCTACTCCCCGGAACGCCCCGTTGCGGCAGTGCGCGCCGGATAGCCTCCGGGCACAGTGCGCTGAACTTGAGGGGTGGGCGTTGAAGTTCACGATCGACACCGAGACCGATTCGTACGAGGACGCGATCCGTACCGTGCGCGCGGCCTACGGGAAGCCGCAGCCCGAGCCGGGCGGTCGGCCGGAGGTGCGGCCGGAGGACGTGGTGTGGAAGCCGCCCAGCCGGTACGACCACCCGGCCTGGACGAAGGAGATGCTGCGGGCCTGGGTGAAGTCGCTGCACACGGTGGAGGAGCTGGACGTGGTGTGGCGGGTGTGCACGGAGCCGGGCCCGCCCGGTATACCCGAATTGACTACAGGGTGTTACTGAGTTGCCGCCCCGGAACCGTCTGCACCCCGAAGGAACCCTGCCTCGTCAGAGGTTCAGAAACAGGCACAGAGCCGCCCCATTCGCGTCTGGGCCGTGTTCTCAGGCGGGACGGTGCGGGCCGCCGAAGCCCTGGTCGGTGAACGTGCCGAGCAGAGGCTTCGCAGTGACAGGAGCGGCGTGGAGTTCTCCGCACACAGGGCCGTGCTCACTGTCGGGAGTGACCCAGACACCGGTCCACCGCGAGTGGCGGTCGGTGATGGGTTGGCCGCAATCCGCGCAGAGCACGACGGGGACATCGCGCTTGCGCAGTAGGCCAGCAAGTCCGGTCTGCTGGAGCTCGGGGACGTGGTCGTAGTAGCCGAGCCAGCCGGACATGGCCTGGGAAGTGTTCCAGGCAGCGGTATCGCGGGTGTCCTCCCAGGTGGTGTCCGGGCCGACCGGGTGGAGAAGGCGCCATCCGAACACCGGCATGCCCGGCCCGTGCGGTTCCGGCTCCTCGCGGAAGGGTTGCGGAACAGCGGCGGTGTAGTCGGGACGAACCTTGCGGATCTCAGCCTCCAGGACCGGCCGGATCACCGTGTGAAGGTCGTCCAGGGCGGCGAGGACTCCGGCCTCCAGCGACTCCCGCCTCTGCTCCCCGGCCTGGTGCCAGGCACACAGCAGGAGCTCCTCCAGTGGGCCGCCGACAAAGACGGCCTGTTCGACGGTGGCGGTGCCGTCGTCGGCCAGGAGGACACGGTGGCGCATCGTCGACCCGTCGATGCTGCCCGTCCACTCCACGGGCCCACCGGCCGGGCACGGCCTTCACCCCGTCGGCAGGAGTGGGGAATCGCTCAACCATGGCCTCGGGCATGTCGATGGCCTCCTGCGGGGCGTCGTCCCAGTCCACCGGTTCGAGGCCCGCGTGCTGGGCGGGAGCGGTCCGGACCGAGGTCTGCTTCCGAGGCGCCCTGCGGTCCTTCTTGCGCTTCTTCGGCATCGTCGTGGATCTCCTTCACCTTCGCGGCCACCAGGCCTCGATCCTTGCATTCGCCAGTGGGCCTCGGGCCTCGGTCACCGAACTCAGCAGCAACAGCCCGGCAGCTTCTGGTCAGGCCGTGCGCTCCAGCTCCACCGCGCTGGCTGACCCCTCGAGTCGAGGTGCCCCGCCGCGGTGCCGTCCTGCCGAGCCGCTCGCTCGGCACGGGCCCGCCGCAGTGCCAGGGCGCGGGTGGCTTCGGATTCGGCGTCCGAAGCCGGCCTTCGTGGTGCGGACGCCTCGCCGCCACGCGCTGAGGGTGCGGGTACTACCGGTTCAGTCGCGGGCTCGCCCCACCCGTACGGGCGACTTCCGGAACGTACGCCGACTTCCGCAGCCTCCATGTCACGTGTGACACGCCCAGGCTGTGCCATCACTTCGGGTGAAGCACCCGCCATTTGGGCCAGTGAAGATCCATTAGGGCGGATACTCAGAGCGACCTTCTCGTCTCCATGGGTGACGGACTGGGTCGCTTTCGCGGCCCCGCCCGTACCACCCGATCAATAAGGACCGACATGAACTTATTTTCCCGCTGCCGGAACCGCAGGTCCCCCGTCCTCATGGGTCTGCTGGCGCTGCTGGCAATCCTCACTGCATGGGCCCTGCCCTCCGCCGCCACCGCGCAGGAGGGCCGGCTCAAGGGCTGGGGAGCCAACGAGAGCTACCAGCTCGGCGGCGTTGTCGGCAACGCCAAGTACACCCCGGTGACCGTGCCGGGGCTCACCGGCGGTGCCATCCAGAGCATCTCGGCCGGCAGCAGCCACAGCCTGGCCCTGCTCTCCAACGGGACCGTGGAAGGCTGGGGCCTCAACACCAGCGGCCAGCTCGGTATCGGCACCGTCACCAACCAGGACCAGGCGTCGACCGTCAGCGGGCTGCGCGGTGTGGTCGCCATCGCGGCGGGTTCCAACCACAGCCTGGCACTCCTCGCCGACGGCACCGTCAGGGCCTGGGGCCTGAACTCCAGCGGCCAGCTCGGCGACAACAGCCTCACCACCCGCACCAACCCGGTCACCGTGTCCGGTCTCACCAACGTCGAGGCCATCGCCGCCGGAGGCGCCCACAGCCTGGCCGTCCTCGCCGACGGCACCGTCAAGGCATGGGGCCTCAACGGCAACGGCCAGCTCGGCGACAACTCCCTCACCCAGCGCACCACCCCGGTCACCGTGACCGGCCTCGCCAACGTCCGCAGTGTCGCGGCCGGCAACGTCCACAGCCTCGCCCGCCTCGCCGACGGCACGGTCTGGGCCTGGGGCCGCGGCTCCGAGGGCCAGCTCGGCGACAACACCGTCACCCAGCGCCTCACTCCGGTCAAGGTCGACAGCATCAGCACCGCTCGCGAGATCAGCGCCGGCGTCTACCACAGCGTCGCCCGCCTCGCCGACGGCACCGTCAAGACCTGGGGCTACAACGCCCAGGGCCAGCAGGGCGACGGCACCCTCACCAACCGCCCCGCCCCCATCACCCTCGACGGCGCCACCAACATCCGCGCCATCTCGGCCGGCAACTACCACACCCTCGTCCTCGACCGCGACGGCAAGGTCAGCGCCGTGGGTTACAACAACAACGGCCAGATCGGCGACGGCACCGCCGTCAACCGCACCGCCCTCACCGCACCCATCAACAGCCTCAGCAGCATCTCGCTCATCGCCGCGGGCGGAGAATTCAGTCTCGCCGGATAACGGCACCGGACACCGCACAACGCCGGGTCGGCAGCCGGGACAACCCGACTGCCGCCCCGGCCAGGGCCCACCCGGCCGCCGGGTGGGCCCTGGCCGTTGCACGGCTTTGTGCGCAGCAGTTCCGGATCGGCCCCACCATCACCGCTGAGCCAGGATCGAAGACAGGCACTGTGAGCCCAGCCGTCTCCTGCTGGGCAAGCCGTCCTCGAAAAGGGCAGCTTGCCCAGACTCACCGGGGCCGCGCAGCTACCCGCGACGCCTGAACAGACCCCGGGCCCTCGATGTCTCCGCTTCGGCCGCCGTGCCCGCCGCGACGTCCTCGGCCGGGCGCTGCGCCGCCCGCTCGGCCCCCGCGCGGGCGACGGACTCCTACCAACCGGTCGACGAACACCAGCTGGTGGCGGGTCCAGCGCCTTCGGTCCGCTTGCGGATTCCAGCATGAAGGCGCTGACCCCTCTGCGGCACGACCTGCCGCGCGGTGCTCGGCCTGCTGTTAGGCGTCGACCGCTCCACCATCACCGCGCGATCACAGAGATACAGCCGCTCCTGGCAGACACCTCCAACGGGCGCAGCGGGTGATCAACAGCCGGTCTCGCTGATCGTGGCCAATTAGATCTCCCCGCTGGCGGCCAGTCGGCGGGGAGTTATCTGGCCGTGGATGGTGACGCTGTGTGGATCGCCAGGTGGCTGGCTTCTGTTGTCAGCGGGCGAGACGTAGGAGGGGATTGAGGGCGAGGCGGTTGTCGGTGGGGTGGTGGCCTTCGGGGCTGAAAGGCGGGATGGTCGCAGGCAAGCAGTCGGCGATCAGGAGGCAGTCCTGGTGGCGGTCCTCTGCGGTGGCCACCACCAGGGGTTCGCCGTCGGGTCCCCAGATGCCGGAGTTTCCCTGGTACTGCCAGGCGCCGGCGGGGACCTGTTCCCAGCCGCGGCGGTTGGCGTAGGCGACGAACAGACGCCAGATGCTGGCCATGGCGGGGATGATGTGGCGGGTGGCGTCCTGGTACGGCACCCGGCTCATGGTGCCGTCGGCCAGACGGAAGTGGCCGTCGGCCGCGGTGGGACCCAGCACGATCTGTGCGCCGTGCTCAGCCAGGTACTGGTACAGCGGCGGGAACTCGCACTCGTAGCAGTTCAGCACGCCCACCGTGATGCCGTTGATCGTCACGAGGGGCGGCAGTTCCTGGCCGAAGGAGTAGTTGCGTCGCTCCGCCGCTCCGTAGAGGTGGGTCTTGCGGTAGTTGGCGGCCACCTGCCCGTCGGCGCAGATCACGCTGATGGAGTCGTAGAAGTCGCTCCCGTCGCATTCGGGGTAGGGCAGGACCACGGCCAGGCCGTTCTCCTTGGCGGCCAGGCGGGCCCGGTCGATGGAAGGGCCCTCGCGGTGCTCTGCCAGTTCCCGGCACTGGCCGGGGTCGATGGCGTAGCCGGTGGTGTACTTCTCCGGGAAGACCACCACCTGGCAGTCGTAGGCCGCGGCCAGAGCGGAGACCTCGGCCAGCCGGTCCATGTTCTGCCGCACCGCCTCCCGGCTGCCGACCGGGCCCTGGCCCTGGTACAACGCCACCCGCAGACCCTCGCCGGCGGCGGGCGCGTCACGCAGTGCGGAGCGGAACACGATACGAACGGGCTGAGTCATCGAGGAGTGCTCTTTCCATGATCGGCGGTCCCCATGACCGCCCCATGAGCAGAAACGAATCACTACCGCGTCGGACACCATGATCACTTCAATGGCAGTGCCGACTCCTCCCGCCGCATCACTACTGAGCGTCACTTCTGTGCTGGCCGTACTTGGGGAATTCCGGGTGGCCGCTGTCAGCCAGGGCGCGGCGCTGTTCTTCCTGTCGGGCGGCCTGTGCTCGAGGGCCGCCGAATGGTCCGACTGGTACCAGCGCCCCCCGCCTGCACGGTGCGAGGGGGCACATCTCGCTCGCCGAGTACGAAAGCAACCACTACCTGAGCATCACTAAACCCCTGGCCACAACCAGCATCTGAAATTTCTACCGACCCCGGAACGGTTCATGCGCCCTCGCCCGGCTGGCCGCGATCGGCCTCATTCCAGTGCACCGCCCAGGAATGGCGCAGAACAGCGTTTGGAGCGAAGTACCCATGGCGAAAGATTGTGACTATGGGCTTATCACCGGTTGTCGATCATCCCGCTGTCGCTGTTTTCCGCGAGCCCCGAGGCGGCCGCTCCGTCCCGGTGCTGGGCCCTCGCGTCGAGGCTGAGGCGCAGCGAACCGTGCGCATGCTAGCTGGGGTTGTGACCCATGCCAGCCCTGCCGAGCGGACCCTCACTCTGCAAGACGCCGCATCTGCTGCCAGGGAATTGACAGCGGCGTTGGCGGATAAGGCGCCGGCTGTGGTCGGCGAGGGGCTGCGGGCCGAGTCGGCCAGCCAGTCCTTCTTCCGGGTCCGTGAGTGCGAGCTGTCCGATCAGCAGGCTGCCCTGCACGGCCTCCTGGTCATCCAGCGCGGCCTGGACGACCTGTGTGAGGCTCCGTTGTCGGGCGCCGACCTGGCCTTGGAGGTGGCCGGGATGCGTCAGTCGGTGCTCGACCTCACCGGCGCAGCACCGGGCACCGACCGTGACGCGGTCGGGTCAGTGGCGGTGCCCGAGCCTGGGGCGGGGGTTTCGTTGGAGGACGTGTGGACTGCTCGGTGGCTCATCGGTCACCAGGTTCATGTCCTGTTCAACGTCTGCGCCGCGGTCGCCGTGGCCGATGCTGTTTGCCACCTGCGGCACGGGGACAGCGACGCCGCGCTGGTGCGACTAGCGGACGCGACGGCGTATGTGCGGGGCTTCCCGGCGGCCATGACGCATGCCAGTACGATCCCGGCCGATTACTACATGGTGGCGATACGCCAGACCATGGCGCCTCCGTCGGTGGACGTCCCGTTGAGCGGGCGCCAGCACCGTGGATACAAGCTGTTCCGGGCGGCGATGAAAGACCTCCTGGCCGTCGTTCCCGACACCTACGAGCACCTGGCGGCCCGCGCCCCGGAGCTGGCCCAGGCGCGGGGCGCTCTCCTGGAAGCCGGCATCATCGACGGTGAACGCCACGTCACCCTCGCGTACTCGATGGTGCATCTGCATCGCTCCATCGCCCAGAAACCCGAAGGCCCCGACAACGCCGTCGCCGAACTGCGCCTCATGCGCCACCGCCGGGCTGCCCAGTACGCCCCCCTGATCCGCTTCGGGGACCACTACATCGCCGATGCCGTGGCCGGCCTGCGCCACTCGTGAAGCCGCGTGACCTTCGCCCCCACCACCCCGGCAGGAGACTCTGATGCCCGAAACGACGCCCGACACCACCCGGAGCGCCCTCGTCGACCGGGAACTGGGTCCGGCTGATGGCGCCGCGTGCGAGCGGGTGGCCCGCGGGATGTGCACCGGCAGGGACGACCAGGTCGACAGCCCCGAGTGGGTGGCACGGGCCCGGGACGCTTGGGAAGACCTTCCGCTCCTGCTGCGCCGCGAGATACGCCGGTTTCGCAGGCATTCCGGCCCGCACGGCACGTTGGTGATCGGCGGCCTGCCGGTCGACCGGGCGGCCCTGCCCCCGACACCGGCCGTCCCCGGCTCGGTCCAGCGCCAGGCCACCATCCCGGCCGCGGTGCTCACCATGGTGGCCTGCGGGCTCGGGGAGCCGCTCGCCTACCTGGCGGAGAAATCCGGCGCCCTCGTGCAGGACGTCGTGCCCGTACCCGGGCAGGAGACCTTCCACGGCAACGCCGGATCAGTACCGCTGTCCTTCCACACCGAGAACGGCTTCCACCCCCACCCGCCCGACTACGTCGTCTTCCTGTGCCTACGCGCCGACCACGACCGACGCGCCGGCATGCGCGTCGCCGGCCTCCGCCAAGCACTGCCCCACCTCACCCCGGAGAGCCGCCAGGCCCTGTTCGCACCGGAGTTCATCACCACACCACCCCCCTCCTTCGCCTCCAAGGCCGACGTGAGCCAGCCGGACATCGAGCCCCGGCCGGTGCTGTCCGGCGCGGTCGAGGATCCCGACATACGCATGGCCCAACTCGTCACCACCCCGCTCACCCCCCGGGCCACCACCGCCCTTGCCGAATTCGGCCGCGCCTGCGAGGCAAGTGCCCGCACCCTGCGCCTGACACCCGGCGACCTCGTCATCATCGACAACCGCGTCGCCGTCCACAGCCGCACCGCCTTCCACCCCCGATACGACGGAGCGGACCGCTGGCTCCAACGCACCTACGTCACCACCGACCTGCGCCGCTCCCGCGACCACCGCCCCCACGACGGCCACATACTCACCCGCTGACCAGCCCGCGAGAAGAGCTGGATCCGCTGCCGCGGTCTCAGGGCCTCCTTCTTCCCCTCCCACGGCTCGCACGGAACATCCAGTAGGCCTGGCGGGCAGATGCGAGATCGTCACCCCGGCTGGCTGCCTTGCAGCGCGCATGTCACTAGCCGGCTGCCTCCCGGTTGGGGCCTCTGCCGCCAGGACCAGGCTCAGAAGTCAAGGGAGCATTTTCAGCTTCTCCATGGCCTGTTGGGAGCTTTGCCGAATTTTCTGCTTCTCCCGCGCCTAGCCTGTGGCCATCTGATGTCGATCGATCACGGAGCGTCATAGTCGGGGAAGGTCGGGGTGGTTGCACTGAACTGGTAAGAGCGGATGGGGCGGGATCTGGCGTCGGGCGTGTGGTGGGTGCCCGGTGCGCTTCGCGATTTCCACCGGGGGCTGAGGCCCCGCAGCCGCGCTGCCGACCGACTCCTCACGGCGTATCCGCGCACCCCGTCTGGGCAGGTGCAAGACGGAGCTTCCATTGCCCTTGTGAGCTAGAGGACCATCATGATCGCTTTGGTCGACCCTCTTTCCAGTGGCGTGTTCCTCTCCTCAGCACTCAGGGAACGCGGCCAGGACCGTCTCCACGTCTACGAGGAACGCTTCTCGGGTGCGGCCAGGAGTGACGCGAGCGCGCCTGTGCTGATCGTCAGCGGAGATACGGCGGAGACGGTGGCCGCGCTGCGCCGCCGGGGGGTCCGGCATGTGGTTCCCGGCAGTGAGTTCGGGGTCGCGTTGGCCCATGAGCTGGCAGCAGCCCTGGGCCTGGCTCGTAATAGCGACGAGACAGCGGCCGCCCGACGGGACAAAGCGCTGATGGGGGAAGTTCTCCGGAAGGCCGGCGTGCCCTGTGCGGGGCAGGCTTCGGCGGCAACGGTGGAGGAGCTGACCAGGGCGGTGCGGCGTCTTGGGCTTCCGGTCGTCGTGAAGCCCAGCCAGAGCTCCGGCAGTGACGGCTGCAGGGTCTGTTGGTCGGAAGCGGCGGCGGTGAATCACTTTCGGGACATTCACCGGCAGATGAACCTCGTGGGCCTGGCGAACGACGAGATTTACGTGCAGGAGTACCTCCACGGTGAGCAGTACGTGGTGACGACGGTGAGCCTGGACGGCCGGCATGTGGTGTGCGAAGTGGCACGAACGGTCATCGAGGAGCTCGACGGCCTTCCGGTGCGCCGGTACAACGTCAGCTGTCAGAGGGCGGTACGTGACGTGATGCCCGTTTCGGGCTTTCGGGTGGGGCTGTCGGGCTGGTCGTGGCCTGACCAGGCGGCTACGACTGCGGCTTGGTGAACAAGCCCTGTTCGGGCTCGATCAGGATTCCGCGTTCGGCCAGCCGTTTGAGCTTGAGCCGGACGTTGTTGACGTTGTTGGGTGCGATCTCCAGGTCCAACGCCTCGCAGACCGCCCGTGCCCGCAGCGGGGCGTCGGCTGCGGCGAACACCGCCATGATCTGCTGGTAGGCCGGATGGTCCGGCAGCTTCGCGGGCGGCGGTGTCGGCGAGGCCGGCTCGGGCAGTGCCAGCAGTGTCTTGCGGGTGATGCGCACCTCTTCGGCGACTCGGCCGAACTCCTCCAGTTGCGCGGTGAGTTCCGTGATGCGCGCTCGCGTCGCTTCGGCCTGCGTGGCGATCTCGCGCTCTTGCTCCTCCAGGCGGGCGAGGACCGCCCCCAGGGTGAGCCCGTCGTTGTTCATGCGCCGCGCCAGGTGGGGGTGGAGGTCGCAGTGACCATCCTGGACATCCGGTCGCTTATGGCCCAGTACACCCTCGACTCGGCCGAGGCGGGCCGGTGTTCGTAGTCGCGGACCAGTCTGCGGTGCAGCATCATGATCCCGTTTACCTGCTCCACCCGCCACCGGATCGGTTGCGGCACGAACCCGCTGGTCGTTGGGTTGCGCTCGACGACTTCGACGTCGATGCCGACCTTCCGCCCGTGGTCGATGACAGCGTTCTTGAACCCCTGGTCCACCAGGGCCTTCTGTACCGTGTCGGTGTCGGCGGCGACCTTGTCCAGCAAGGCGATGCCAGCGGCGTTGTCGTGCGCGGACGCGGCCAGCACCACCACCGCGATCACCAGACCGAGAACATCAACTGCCAGGCCGCGCTTGCGGCCCGGGACTTTTTTTGCCGCGTCCCTTCCGGTGGTGCCGGCGGGCACCCCGACGGCCGCGTGCAGGCTCTGGGTGTCGAGCACCACCAAGCTCGGGTCGGCCTTGCGCCCCCGGCTCTCGCGGACCTGCCAGCGCAGCAGGTCGTGGATGGTCTGGTCGGTGCCGTCGTCGCGCCACTTGTAGAAGTAGTACTTCACCGCGCCGACCGGGGGCAGGTCGTGGGGGAGGTAGTCCCACTGGCAGCCGGTACGGGACTGGTAGAGCAGGGCGTTGACGATCTCCCGCATCTCGTAGGCGCCCTGGTGGCCGCTGACGGAGGGATGCTGAGCCTTCCAGGAGGCGATGACGGGCTCGATCAGGGCCCACCGCTCGTCGGACAGGTCGCTCTTGTAGGGCTGGCGGTCGCTCACGAAGAACACTCCAGCACGACAAGACCCCCTGATCAGCCCCGATACGCCTGTGCCACACGTTCCAGCGACAACAAACGCGGCACTACGTCACATACCGCCCTCTCAGAGCCTTGGGGAAGCCGAGCAAGAAGTGGTGTCCTACACCCTGGACTGCCTGAACGCTCTGGGGGTGCGTCACGGCGCGGCCAACGCGGATGTGCGCCTCACCAGTGAAGGTCCGCGCCTCATCGAGGTCAATGCACGCATCCTGGGGCCGGTGCTCCACCCCGATCCGTACTTCGCCGCGTTCGGTGACAGTCAGCAGCACGTTCTGGCGGAGAGCCTGGACGACCCTGCTGCGTTCGCGGCCCGCGTCCGTCAGCCCTATGCCCCGCCGCAGGTGATGGGCAAGGCATTTGTGCGCTGCTGGGATTCCGGTGTACTCACGGCGGTGCCCGGCCTTTCGTCCGTGCGCCGGCTCCCGGGCTTCCACAGCGCGCGGGGACTCCCGCACGTCGGACAACCGGTCCGCAAGAACACCCTGACCAAAGGCAGGACAGGGATCGTCTACTTCGTCCACCCCCAGGAGGCCGTGGTCCAGGAGTCCTTGAAGGAACTCAACAGGCTTGAGGACCAAGGGGCCCTCTTCCGAATCTCTGCTGGCCCGGCCACGGGAAGCGGCCGCCCATGAGCGACGTGTTCTCCTCGCTGGCCACGAGCGGCCGGGAGACCACGCAGCAGATCGCGTCGGTGCTGCACTCCCGCAAGCAGGACCCGGAGCAGCGCCGGATGCTGCAGCGTCTCCTCACGGCCCTCGATGTCACCGGCGGACCGCTGCTGGAGGTCGGCTGTGGTTCCGGTGAACTCCTCACCGACCTCTGCGACCGGGCGCGTACCGCCACCGTCGTCGGCATCGACCACAGCCTCGACCTGTTGAAGACAGCCCGCCAGGCCCAGTCGGCATCGGGGAACCTCAGGCTTCTGGCGGCCGACGCACACCGGCTGCCGTTCGACGCCGAGACGTTTCAGACGGTCCTCATGTACACGTTGCTCAGTCACACCCCGGACATCCCGTCGGTGCTCCGCGAGGCTCACCGGGTGTGCCGCCAGGGAGGGCAGGTCGCCGTACTGGACGGCGACTACGCATCGGCGGACTTCTCGCTGGGCGAGAACGATCCGCTGAACGCTTGCGTGGCCGCCTGGCGCGCGCACTACGTCCTTAACACTCACGCACTACGGTCCCTGCCGCGGCTGCTGCAGGCGGAAGGATTCCACCTCACGCAGTCCGGCGCCCACACTTACACCGCCGCCCACTCGGCCTACGCCTACACCATCATCGACCGCGGCGTGGACACCATGCTCAACAGCGGGACAATCGGCAAGGACCTCGCCCGCTCGCTGAAAGACGAGGCACGGCGCAGGGCACACGACGAGGGCTTCGTCGGGAGCATCACCTACCGCTTCGCGCTGGCCCACAAGCACCCAACGGCCCACAATGCGAACGGAGCTTAGGGCTGCGATGCGTATCTGCCTGGTGGGCGGGGGCACGGCCGCGGCCTGTCTCGTTATGGCCCTCGCCCGCACGTTGGGCTCACGCGACGTCGACCTCGTGATCGTGGAGCCCTCGGACCGGCTGTGGCGCGGCAGCGCCTACCGGATGGACCGTGACGAGATCGTGGTGAACGCCCCGGCCGCCATGATGACGCTGGTCCCCGACGATCCCGGGCACGCGCAGCGGTGGCTCGCCCGCGAGGACGGCCATGGTGCTCGCCATTCGTGGACGCAGGAAGTCTTCCCACCTCGGCACGCCTACGGGCGCTATCTCGAGGAGAGCCTCTCCCAGACCCTGGACGGTCTGACGGCCGCCGACTGGCGCGTGACATGGGTACGCCGACGCGCGGTGAGTGCCGCGCCCGATGGTGACAAGGCGGTGGTGGGCCTGAACGGCGGGGGCAGCATCCGCTGCGACCACGCAGTGCTGTGCGTCGGGAACCCCTCCCGCTACGACCCCTGTGAACTCACCGGCCACCCGTCCTACATTCCCAGCCCCTACCCCGTGGCGTCAGCTCTGGGCGGCGTTCGCCCCTCGGCGTCCGTGGCCGTCATCGGCTGCGGCCTCACCGCCGTCGACGCCGTCCTGGGCTTACGGGCCAAACGGCACCAGGGGCCCATCACCCTGCTCTCCCGGGACGGAATCCTGGCCGCCGTACGCCGCCCCCAGCAGGCCGGCCAGCCCGCGGTGCTGACCCCCCACGCTGTCCGGAAGCGCCTCGAGAGTCCGTCACCACCCCTGCGCTGGCAGGAGGTAGCCGCCATGGCTAGAAAGGAAGCACTTCTCGCCGGGGCAGCACCGGGGCAGATCGCCGCCGAGCTGTCCCTCGCGGACTGGGGGGTGGGACGACTACACCGACAACTCGCCGACCGAAAACATGCACAAGACATCGACTGGCTTCAGGTCACCACATGGGCCCTGATCACCACCGTGCACGACTGGTGGCCCGCCCTACCCCCCGGAGACCGCAGAAAGTTCCTTAGCCGCTACCACCGGCTGTGGGCCAGCTTCACCTCCCCCATGCCCGCCGCGACCGCCCAAACCCTCCTGGAGATGGCCGACAGCGGCCAGCTCCAGATCCTGCGCGGACTTGAGGACGTCACACCCGCCAAGCAAGGATTCACCGTCACGGCACACGACCGCATGATGGCAGCCGACGTCGTGATCTGTGCTGCGACGGCGACACCGGCAGCCCGTCCGGCCGCGCCCGCAGGCGCACATGAGCTGATGGACTCACTGACCGACAACGGGTGCGCACAGCGCCACCCCGACGGTGGACTGCGCGTAGAGCCGGAAACAGGACGGCTCCTCGACCGGACCGGCAGACCCCAGCAATCACTCCTCGCCCTGGGCTACCTCACGAGCGGCACCTATTACTACATGTCCGGCATACCGATGCTCGTCTGGCGCAGCGAAGCTATCGCCACGGCCCTCGCCACCGCCTCACCGACCAGCGCGGCACCGGCATCACCCAATCTGCTCGCCCCCTGACCACACCGATCGGGCTCAGCGCGTACCAGCCACCGCATGTCACCCGACACACCGCGGCAATCTTGGCCGGGTGCACAGTCCAGTCCTGAGCGTTCAGGAGCTGACCGGCGCGAGCCGCGCGGGACAGCGCGGCGTCGGCGAGCGGTCCTTCGGCGAAGCCGTTGCGTACGTGCAAGCCGGACTCGATGAAGGTCATGGTGGCGGTCCTTTCCGCCCGGCCGCGCTGGTCTCCCGGTTGGAGACGCGGTCGCGAACCGAGCGGGCGGGACCGTAGAGCATCGAGTTCGTTAGCGTCTCGTCCTGGCCGCTGGCCCCGGACGGGAGAGGACCTCTGCCCCACGGCTACTGCGTGGGAAAGAGGTGTCGTCGGCGCGGACGGGCTTGCCCAGCGGTGCTGACCCCAGGAACAACGGGCGGTGTCCGATTTGCCGGGCTCCCACTCCCGGTCACACCTTCGGTCCCCCGCCGGGCCTGCGCGTACAGGGCGGGCCACCGGGCCTGCGCGCCGGGTGTGCAGGCCGTCACCAGCGCCGCGTCGGTGTCATCGACGACCCGCAGGGCCAGTTCGCTCCACACCCGGCCGGAGCGGTGGACACCGCGCCGTACGACCGTCTGGCCCGTCTCTAATCCGCGCACCGCGTCCCCCTTCTCCGGTCCGAGGCCGTGATACCCGGGCCGGCTTGCCCACCTCAGCCCATTCCGGCCGGGGTGGGCAAGCCGCCATCCGAGGGTGGCTTGCCCGCGCTACCGGTCCTTGGCCTGGTGGCCGGTGTCCAAGGTGGGGGACTGCTGCGCCTGCGGCGCGGGGTCGGCCGACCCGGCGGGGCGGGACGGCTGGGACGCGTTCGATGCCGGGGCGGCCGAAGGGGAGTTCGGCTGCGCCTGGGCCGGCTGCGCGAGCAGCGCGACGCTCATCACCCCGGCCAAAGCCAGGGGCAGAACGGCACCCACACCTCGGCGGACGAGTGTGGTTCTCACGTTGTTTCCTCCCATGAGGGATCGGAGGCACGCGCATGCGTGACCGATGGGATGCACAGGGCGTGGGGCAGGGGGTGTTGTCGTGCCGTGTTGTCGGCCGGACGGAATGGGGTCGATTTCCGGAGTTGACATGCCCACGTCCTGTGACATGTACAATGGCACAGGTCACACATCACTGGGAAGACATGTGGCCGAATCCGCTACGACTTTCCGGTGAACGCGGCCAGGCGGGGCGGGGTAGCCCGCCGGGCGTGTGGCGGGCCGCTGGGGGCCTCTCAGCCCGTTTCGGGGAAGTGACAGGCCGCTGTACGCGCGCCGGAGCCCACGACCTGGAGCAGCGGCCGCTCGGTACGGCACACGGCCTGCGCCTTGGGGCAGCGCGGATGGAAGCCGCAGCCGCTGGGCGGCGAGGCCGGGCTCGGCGGATCGCCGAGCAGGAGAATCCGCTCCCGGCGGCGCTCCGCCGCCGGGTCGGGCAGCGGGACCGCCGAGAGCAGCGCCCGGGTATAGGGGTGCGCCGGCCTGTCGTACAGCTCGCGCTTGTCGCCGATCTCGACGATGCGGCCCAGATACATCACCGCCACCCGGTCGCACACCCGCTTCACGACGGACAAGTCGTGGGCGATGAAGAGGAACGACAGGCCCAGCTCCCCGCCCAGACGCTCCATCAGGTTGACGACCTGGGCCTGCACAGACACGTCGAGCGCGGAGACCGGCTCGTCGGCGACGATCAGGCGGGGGCCGGTCGCCAGGGCGCGGGCGATGCCGATGCGCTGGGCCTGGCCGCCGGAGAACTGGTACGGGTGCCGGTCCAGGTGTTCGGAGCCCAACCCCACCAGGTCGAGCAGTTCGGCGGCCCGGTCCCGGGCCGCCCGGACCGTGGCCCCCTGCACCAGCAGGGGTTCGGAGATGATCCGGGCGACGGTCTGCCGGGGGTTCAGTGAAGCGTGGGGGTCCTGGAAGATGATCTGGAGGCGCTGCCGGACCGGCCGCAGCTCGCGCTGGGACAGATGCGTGATGTCGCGGCCCTCGAACTCGACGGTCCCCGCGGTGGGTTCCAGCAGCCGGACCAGCATCCGGCCCGTGGTGGACTTGCCGCAGCCGGACTCTCCGACCAGCCCCAGGGTCTCCCCCGCGGCGAGCTCCAGATCGACGCCGTCCACCGCGCGGACCGGCGCGGCGGCGCGGCCCAGGACGCGGCGGCCGGGGAACGTCTTCACCAGACCGCGTACGGACAGCAGGGACGCGGCACCATTCTCCGTGGAACTCGCTTTGGGATGAGGGGACTTGGAGAGCGTGGGTTTCATCGGGCCTCCTCGGCCGGTACGGGGGCCCCGCCGGGCGGACCGGAGTGCGGGACGGTCGGGACGAGGGGCAGGTGGCAGGCGACCAGCCGGCCGCCGCCGGGCACGACCCCGGGGCGGGGGCTCTCCCCGGCGCAGCGGGCCCGCTCCGGGGCCGTGGCGGCGGCGGCCCTGGGGCAGCGCGGTTCGAAGGGGCAGCCGGGTCTCGGTTCGGCCGGTGACGGCGGGGAGCCGGGGATCGCGCGCAGCGGTGCGTCGTCCGGGTCGTCCAGTCGGGGCAGGGAGTCCAGGAGGCCCCGGGTGTAGGGGTGCGCGGGGCTGTGGAACAGCTCGTCCACCGGGGCTTGTTCGGCGCCGCGCCCGCCGTACATGACGAGCACGTCGTGGGCGACGCGGGCCACCACGCCCAGGTCGTGGGTGATCATCAGGACGCCGAGTCCGCGATCCTGCTGGAGACGGGCGATCAGTTCGAGGATCTGCGCCTGGACGGTGACGTCGAGCGCGGTGGTCGGTTCGTCGGCGACGAGGAGTTCGGGTTCGCAGGACAGGGCCATGGCGATCATGGCGCGCTGGCGCATGCCGCCGGAGAACTGGTGCGCGTACTCCCCCGCGCGGCGGGCCGGTTCGGGGATGCCGACCTCGCCGAGCATCTCCACGGCTCGTCTGCGGGCGACGCGCCGGCCACTGCCGAAATGGTGGCGGTGGGCCTCCGCGATCTGTTCGCCGACGGTGTACGCGGGGTGCAGTGCGGACAGCGGGTCCTGGAAGACCATGGCCATCCGGCGTCCGCGCAGCCGGCCGAAGCGGCGGTCGCTCAGGCCGAGGAGCTCCTGTCCGGCGAGGGTGATCGATCCGCTCACCTTGGCCCTGCGGTGCAGGCCCATCACGGCGAGGGAGGTGACCGACTTGCCGGAGCCGGATTCGCCGACCAGCCCCAGGGTGCGGCCGGCCTCCACGGTGAAGTTGACCCCGTCGACCGCCTGGACGGTTCCGGCGGGGGTGTCGAAGGCGACCCGCAGGTCGTGGACGCGCAGCAGGGGGTGGTCCGGTTCGGTGGTGGGCGGCACGGGTCAGTTCCTCACCCTCGGGTCGACGACGGCGTACAGGAGGTCGATGACGACGTTGGCCGCCACGATGAAGAAGGCGGCGAGCAGGGTGACGCCGAGCACGACGGGCTGGTCGGCGCGTTGCAGGGCGTCGTAGAAGAGCCTGCCGACGCCGGGGATGCCGAAGATGGACTCGGTGATGACCGCTCCGGCCAGCAGGGCGCCGAGGTCCATGCCGAAGAGCGTGAGGACCGGCATCATCGCGGACCGCAGCCCGTGTTTGACCACGACGGTCCGGGCGGGCAGACCCTTGGCGCGGGCGGTCCTGATGTACGGCTGCGCCATCGTCTCGATCATCGAACTGCGGCTCTGGCGGGCGTACATGGCGGCGTAGAGCAGGGCCAGGGCGATCCAGGGCAGCAGCAGGTTGGCCGCCCAGGCGAGGGGGTCGTCGGTGAGCGGGACGTAGGCGGGGTAGGGCAGCAGCCCGGTCAGCCGGACCAGGCCATACAGGAGCATCACCGCGGTGAAGTAGACGGGCAGGGACGCGGTGGCCACCGCGCCGACCATCAGGGTGCGGTCGAGCAGTCCTCCCTTGCGCAGGGCTGCGGTCACTCCGGCGCTCAGCCCGAGCACCAGCCACAGGCAGGCGGCGCCGAACGCCAGGGAGACGGAGACGGGCAGGCGGTCCATCAGCAGGTCCCACACCGGCAGGGCGTTCTCGTAGGAGTAGCCGAGGCAGGGGAAGCCGCACTGCAGCGCGTGAGGGCCGGTGCCCAGCTCGCGGCCGGCGAAGATGCCGACGAGGTAGTCGCCGAACTGTCGCCACACTGGCTGGTCCAGGCCCATGAAGTGGCTTACTTCCGCGAGCCGTTCGGGGCTGCACGTCTTGCCGCAGGCCGCCGAGGCGGGGTCGGCGGGCAGCAGGTAGAAGATGACGAAGGTGACGGCGCAGATGGCGAGGAGGACGCCGGCCACGCCGAGGAGTCTGCGGACCAGGTAGGCGGTCACGGGCGTCCTCCCTGGGGGTCGAGGATGTCGCGCAGCGCGTCGCCGAGGACCGTGAAGGCGAGGACGGCGACGAAGAGGAAGGCGCTGGGGACGATGAAGTACATGGGGTCCGTCTCGTAGTAGGCGACTGCCTCGGCGATCATCTGGCCCCAGGAGGGGGTGGGCGGGCGCACGCCCACCCCGAGGAAGCTGAGCGCCGCCTCCGTGCTGATCATTCCGGGGATCAGCAGCGTGGTGTACGCGATGACGGGCCCGGAGATGTTGGGCAGCACCTGCCGGGTGAGGATGCGCCAGGGCCCGCTCCCGCAGGCGCGGGCGGCCTCGACGAACTCGCGGTGGCGCAGGGAGAGCGCCTCGGCGCGCACCACGCGGGCGATGCCGGGCCAGCCGAAGACGCCGATGACGACGGTCATCAGCACGACCCGGTTGACGTCCTGGGCCACCGACATCATCGCGATCATGAAGATGAGCGAGGGGAAGGACATGGTGAGGTCCATCAGCCGGCTCAGTACGGTGTCGACGCGCCCGCCGAAGTAGCCGGCGGCGATGCCCGCGGCGGTGCCGGTGACGACGACGATCGCGGTGGCGGCGAAGGCGATCAGCAGGGACACCTGCGCACCGTGGACGACGCGTGCGAACAGGTCGCGGCCGGTGACCGGTTCGACGCCGAGCCAGTGTTCGGCGCTGATGCCGCCGAGGGCGCCGTGGGGCAGGCCGCCGAGGTAGGGGTCGATGGCGTCGGCGTCGAAGGCGGTGGGCGACCAGCCGCCCATTCGGCTGAGCAGGGGCGCGGTGAGGGCGACCATGATCAGCAGGGCGGCGGCGATCAGGGCGGTCCGGCTGCCCCGGTCGCCCCACAGGCGGCGCCAGGTGGTCCGCCAGGGGGAGTCGGGCAGGGCGGGTGAGCCGGGGCCGCCGGCTGCCGGGGCGTCGCCCGGTCCGGTGGCCGGGGCGGTGACGATGCTCATGGGAATGGGTCCTCGTCCCCTCAGCCCTTGCTTCGGGACGGGTCCTTGAGACCGATCACGGCGAAGTCGAACTGGCCGGTCCAGGAGGGGTGCCCGAAGGCTCCGGCGATGTTGTCGCCGACGAGCAGCGGCTTGCGCTCCCAGAGCAGGGGGACGGCCGGGGACGTGCGCTGGATCTCCCGGTCGAGCGCGGTCCACGCCTTGTTGGCGGCGCTCGCGTCGGACATCGCGGCGATCTCGTCCATGCGGCGCTCGACGGCCTTGTCGCGGAACTGGGAGACGTTGCCCTGGTTGCCCTTGGGCTTGATGGTGCGGCCGTCGAAGACGAACGGCAGGAAGGTGGCGGCGGACGGGTAGTCCGGGCACCAGCCGCTGATGGCCATGTCGGGGGCGTTGGCGGTGTCACCGATGGTGTCGTAGTAGACCGAGGGGTCGACGGTCTCGATCCGCAGCCGTATGCCGACCCGGGCCAGACTCTGCTGGAGCGCCTCGGCGCGGGTCTTGTCACCGGTGGACACGGTGATCGTCGTGTCGAAGCCGTCGGCCTCGCCCGCCTCGGCGAGCAGCTTCTCGGCCTTCTTCACATCACCGGTGGCCGGCCCACCGTGGACCGGGGCGGCGGCACGGCCGCCCGTGAGGGACGGCGGCAGATAGGCGGTGGCGACGTCATTGAGGGCCGGTCCGCCGTTGGCGGTCACCTGGGCCTCCTTGTCGACGGCGTACTGCATCGCCTGACGGAGCTTCGGGTCGTCGAACGGGGCCCTGGAGGTGTTCAGCGCGAGCATGTCCGTACAGCCGGTGCGCTCGGCGGAGAGCCGCTGACGGATCTCCGGCTTCGGCAGGACCTTGGCGACGCTGGAGGGCTGGAGGTCAGACCACTCGACGGCGGAGGCGTCGACGCCCGCGCTCTCGATGATCCGGTCGTCGATCTGGCCGCCCTTGAGCCCCTGGATCACGACGATGCGGTCGGGGTAGGCCTTGCGCACCGGGTCGGTCGCCGCGTCCCAGTGGGTGTTGCGGACCAGCACCAGTTTCTTGCCGCGCGCGTAGCTCTCGATGCGGTACGGGCCGGAGGAGAAGGGTCGCAGGTCGTACTGGACGCCCTTCTCACGGGACTCGGGCACGGGCGAGAAGGTAGGCAGCGTGACCGTGTAGGAGAACTCGGCGACGGGCCTGCGCAGCGCGAAGACGATGGTCCGGTCGTCGGGGGTCCGGATCGAGTCGAGGTGCTTGCCGTCCAGCGGGCCGGCGTACCCCTCGGCGTCGGCGAGATAACGCTGGGCGTAGTCGGGTCCGCCGGCGAGGTCGGGGGCGAAGGACCGCTCGACGTTGTACTTGATGTCGCGGGCCCGGATCGGGGTGCCGTCCTCGTAGACGAGGCCGGGCTTGAGGGTGAAGGTCCAGGTGCGGCCGCCGTCGGAGGATCTGCCGAGGTCGGTCGCGAGGTCGGGGACGATCTCGCTGCCCTTCTTCCCGGGTGCGGCGCGGAAGGTGGTCAGGGTGCGGTAGATCAGCCGGGTGCCGAAGTCCATCGTCGGCATGACCCAGTTGCGGGCCGGGTCCAGGTGGGCGAAGTCCTGGTTGGACAACACGGTCAGGGTGCCGCCCCGCTTCGGCGTGCCGCCGATGACGGTGCCGGTCGCCACACCGGGCTGTCGCTTGTCCGGGTCGCGGTCGTCACCTCCCTGCGTGGTGCAGGCGCCCAGCAGGGCCAGGGCGAGCGAGGTGCTCAGGGATGCGGACAGCATCCGGGTGGGACGGGACATGGGTGCACTCCTCGTACGGGGAAGGGACGTGGCAGACCGGAAACAGGCCGGAGGACGAATACGGGATCAGGCCGGGAGGAAAGGGACGGCCCGGAGGGGCCCGGTGATCCGGGCGCCCGAGCGGCCCGGAGGGCGACTGCTTGCGGAACGCGAAGCGGAGCGGGCCGGTGAATGCGCCCGCATCCATGTGGTGTGACCCGTAACATAGTAATGTGAAATTGCACAGCCAAGGAGTGCGTCACCCCGTTACCGAAACGTGTCCCCTCGACGCGGGCCGCCCAGCGGCCCGGGAGCGCCGCGGACACCGGGGCTGACGAACGCTCACCCGCCCGCCGCTACGGCATCCTCCACTCACCCTCGAAGGAGACCCATGACCTCGGAGTCCCCGGCCCAGGTACACACCGGCAGCCACGATCTGCCCGTCCCGGTCGCCCTGGACGCCTTCATGGCGGCCGACTGGGCGCCGTCCCCACTGCCCGCCGGCGCACAGGTCCCCGGCCGCGCCCTGCTGCCGGACCGCCTGGAGCGGCTGTCGGCCCGCTTCCCGGGCGAGCGGCTCGTCATACCCGCCGGGACGCTCAAGGTCCGCTCGAACGACACCGACCACCGCTTCCGGCCGCACAGCGCCTACGCCTGGCTGACCGGGCTGACCGGCGAGGAGCAGCCCGACCACGTCCTGGTCCTCGAACCCTCCGGCCCCGAGGGGCACGAGGCGGTGCTCCACGTCCGCCCCCGCTCCTCCCGGAACACCAGCGACTTCTACCGGGACCGCCGCTACGGCGAGTTCTGGGTCGGCCGCCGCCCCGACCTGGACGAGACGGCGGCGCTGACCGGGCTGCGCTGCGCCCACCTCGACGACCTGGCGAAACTCCTCACCGGCCCGCAGCCGCCGACCCGCCTGCTCGCCGGCGTCGACGCCCGGGTGGACGGCCTGCTGGCAGCCCGGTCCCATACTCCGGCGGGAGACGCCGAGTTGGACGCCGCGCTCGCCGAACTCCGGCTGCGGAAGGACTCCTGGGAGGTCGGCCAGCTCCAACTGGCCGTCGACCACACCACGGCGGGCTTCGAGGACGTCGCGCGCGCACTGCCCGACGCCCTGCGCCACCCCCGGGGCGAACGCTGGATCGAGGGCGTGTTCCAGCTGCGCGCCCGGAGCGAGGGCAACGGCACGGGGTACGAGACCATCGCGGCGGCGGGCGCGCACGCCTGCGTCCTGCACTGGATCCGCAACGACGGACCGCTCGACCCGTCCCAACTCCTCCTGCTCGACGCGGGGGTGGAGACCGACACCCTCTACACCGCGGACATCACCCGCACCCTCCCGCTGTCGGGCCGCTTCTCGCCGGCCCAACGGGACGTCTACGAACTGGTGCTGGCCGCGCAGGAGGCCGCCATCGGCGTCCTGCGTCCCGGGGCCCGGTTCCGGGACTTCCACCGCGAGGCCATGCGCGTCATCGCCGAGGGACTGCACGCGTGGGGCATCCTGCCGGTCCCGCCCGAGGAGGCGCTCGCCGACGACAGCGGCCTGTACCGCCGTTACACCCTGTGCAGCAGCGGGCACATGCTCGGCATCGACGTGCACGACTGCGCGCGGGCCCGCGCGGAGACCTATCTCGACGGCGTACTGGAGGAGGGCCACGTCCTCACCGTCGAGCCCGGGCTCTACCTCCAGCAGGACGACGAGACGCTGCCGCCCGAGCTGCGCGGCATGGGCGTGCGCATCGAGGACGACCTGGTGATCACCGCGGACGGGGCGAAGCTGCTCTCCGGCGCGCTGCCCCGTACGGTCGACGGCGTCGAGGAGTGGATGGCCCGCCTGCTGGACAGCTGACAGCGCTGACCTTCGGCCGATGAGGCACCGCGCAACGTGACATTGTATAGTGCGGTGCCACATCATTGAAGGGGAACGCATGAGTGAGCTGAAGTCCCGCAAACTCATCTCGGTGCAGGAGCATCTGCGCGACCAGGTGGCCAACGCCCTGCGTGCCGCGCTGATCGCGGGGGAACTCCAGCCGGGCGTGATCTACTCGGCGCCCACGCTCGCCGCCGAGTACGGCGTCTCCGCGACGCCCGTGCGCGAGGCCATGCTGGATCTGGCCCGCGAGGGCCTGGTCGAGGCGGTGCGCAACAAGGGGTTCCGCGTCACCGAACTCTCCGAGCGCGACCTGGACGAGTACACCGAGATCCGCGCGCTCATCGAGATCCCCACCATCGGCCGCGTGGCCCGCACCGCCTCCCGCGAGCAGTTGGAGGCGGTGCGCCCGGTGGCCGAGGAGATCGTGACCGCCGCGCAGGGCGGCGACCTGATCGCCTACCTGGAGTCGGACCGCCGCTTCCATCTCGACCTGCTCGCCCTCGCCGGGAACGCCCGCCTCGTGGAGACCGTGGCCGACCTGCGCAAGCGCTCCCGGCTCTACGGACTCACCGACCTGTCCCAGGAGGGGTCGCTGGTGGGTTCGGCGCGGGAGCACGCCGCGCTCCTGGACATCATGATCGCGGGGGACGCGGAGGAGGCCGAGGAGCACATGCGCCGCCATCTCGCGCATGTGCGGACCCTGTGGGCGGCCCGGAAGGGGGAAGCCGAACGCGCCGCCCCGTCCCGCAAGCTCGGCGCGCGCTGACGCCAAGTGCGGTCGGCGGCGGCGCACGCTGACGCCGAAGTCCGTTCGGGGCGGCGCGTGTTGGCGTAAGCCCCCTCCGGGAGCCGGCGTCGGAAGGCGGTCAGCTCCGCTCCCCCGGCCTCCCCTCCTTCCGCCGGTGGGCCGCGACGGCGACCACCAGGTCCTGCCAGCCCATCCCGCACGTCTTCACGACCAGCGGGCGGTCGGCCGGGACGTCCGCCCGTGAACCGGTCAGCTCCGCCAGGGTGACGAGGTCGTCCGGGGCGAGCGAGCCCTCGTGGACCGCCATGACGACGTCGCCCGCCTCGCGGAGGGCGGTGGCGCGGCTCTCCACCAGGACGGTGGCACGCCCCATCAGCACGCTGTCGAGCTCCCGCGCGTCCGGTTCATGCGAGCCGACCGCCAGCACCACCGCACCGTCGCGCACCAGCCGTCCGTCGACCACCGGTTCGCGCGCGGACGTCGCGGTGACGACGACGTCCGCGCGTCGCACCCAATCCGCCGCTCCCGCGCCGTCCGCAGTCAGGCGCCGGTCCGCCCAGCCGGGCACGGGCCCCCCGCGCCGGGTGACGACCGTGACGTCGGCCACCGGGACATGGGCCCGTACGGCGGCGACCTGCCCCTCCCCCTGGGGGCCCGCGCCGAAGACCACCAGGCGCAGCCCTCCGCCCCCGCCGGCGAGCGCGCGCAGCCGGTCCAGGCAGGCCGCGACCGAGACGGCGGGGGTGCGCAGGGTCGTCAGCGCCACCCCGTCCAGCAGGGCCACCGGCGTCAGGGTCGCGCTGTCGTGCAGCAGATACGTGGCGTTGATCCTCCGCAGCCCGCGCGCGGCGTTGCCGGGCGCGACGGTGGCGATCTTCACGCCGAACCAGCCGCCGGACTCCGAGGGCATGAGCAGCCCCTGACCGTGGGCCAGCGGCACGACCGCCCGCGGTACGTCGCCGTCCGGATCGAGCCCCCCGGCCAGCGCCTCCCGGACCGCGGCGACGGCCCCGGCCGGACCGAGCGCGAACACCTCCGCCGCGTCGAGCGTCACCGTCATCGCAGCACGAACCCGGGTACGAGGGTGTCGTCGGGATCGACGGTGAAGCGGCTGGTTCCGGTGGCGTACGCGGTGCCCGTCACGGCCGGGACGACCGCGTGGCGGCCGTGGACCGTGGCCAGCCGCTCGATCCGGGCACGGAAGACGGAGCCCACCACCGATTCGTGCCTCAACTCGTCGCCGAGGCGCAGTTCCCCGGCGTCGGCGAGGAGCGCCACCAGGGCCGCGGTGCCCGAGCCGCACGGGGAGCGGTCGACCTGGCCGTCCGCGAACACCGTGACGTTGCGGTGGTGCAGCAGCCAGGTGCCGTCGGGCCGTTCGACCGGGGCGCCGGCCTCCTCGGTGAACACCGTCCCGTAGACGCCGGACAGCCGTGGGTCCTCGGGGTGTTCGGCGGCGTGGGCGGCGTTCAGCGCGTCGCGGATCTCGCGGCCGGCCGCGACGATCGCGGTGACGTCCCGCGGCCGGACCCGCAGGCCGAGCCGGTACGCCGGAAGCACGGCGTACATGGCGCCGCCGAAGGCGATGTCGACGGTGACGGCTCGCTGTGAGGTGGCCACCTCGACGCCGCGCGCGTGGACATGGCCGGGAACGTTGACGAACGTCACGTCCGCGACCCGGCCACCGACCGTGCGCACGCTCGCCGTGACGCGGCCGGAGGGGACGTCGATGACGACGTCCGTCGTGCCGTCGGCCGACGCCGGGACCAGGCCGGTGGCGACCGCCCAGGCGCCGAGGGCGATCGTGCCGTGCCCGCAGGCCGTGGAGAAGCCGTCCTTGTGCCAGAAGAGGGCGCCGAGGTGGGCCCCCGGGTCGTCCGGCGGCACCAGGAAGGCCCCGTACATGTCGGCGTGGCCGCGCGGTTCGCCGCACAGCAGGGCCCGGGTCCACTGCACCCCGGCGTCGGCCATGGCGGCTGTGCGGCGCTCGGCGACGGTGGGCCCGTGCCCGGTCACGGCCGGCGGGGACACGGGCACGATCCGGAACGGCTCGCCACCGGTGTGCCAGTCGACCGTCCCGATCGGCCCGGTGTGCGGGTCGGCCGTCATACGGTGAATCCCGTCGGATAGGGGTCCGTGGGGTCGAGCAGGTACTGCGCGGTCCCGGTGATCCAGGCGCGGCCGGTGACGGAGGGCAGCACGGCGGGCCTGCCGCCGACCGTGGTCTCCGCCAGGATCCGGCCCGTGAAGCGCGAGCCGATGAAGGACTCGTTGACGAAGTCCTGCCCGGTCTTCAGCTGTCCCCGCGCGTGCAGTTGGGCCATCCGGGCACTGGTTCCCGTCCCGCAGGGCGAGCGGTCGAACCACCCGGGGTGGATGGCCATGGCGTGCCGCGAGTGCTCGGCGGTCGAGCCGGGCGCCTCCAGATAGACGTGGTGGCAGATGCCGATCGCGGGGTTCTCCGGATGGACCACCGGGTGCCGCTCGTTGATCGCCCCCATGACGGCCAGGCCCGCGTCGAGCAGCCGCCCCTTCTCTCCCCGGTCGAAGGGGATGCCGAGGTCCTCGGTGCGCACGATGGCGTAGAAGTTGCCGCCGTACGCCATGTCGTATCGGACCGGGCCGAACCCCTCGACCTCGACGACCTGGTCCAGCGCGTGGCTGTAGGAGGCGACGTTCTCCAGGGTGACGGACTCCGCGCGGCCGTCGCGCACGGCGACCCGTGCCAGGACGAGGCCGGCGGGGGTGTCGAGGCGGATGAGGGTCTCCGGTTCGACCGCTTCGACCATGCCCGTCTCCAGGAGGACCGTGGCCACGCCGATGGTGCCGTGGCCGCACATGGGCAGGCAGCCGGAGACCTCGATGAACAGCACGCCGAAGTCGGCGTCCGGCCGGGTCGGTGGCTGGAGGATCGCTCCGGACATGGCCCCGTGCCCGCGCGGCTCGCACATGAGCAGGGTGCGCAGGCCGTCGCGTTCCGCCATGAACCGCTGCCGTCGCTCGGACATCGTCGCGCCCGGCAGGACACCCACCCCGCCGGTGATGACCCGGGTCGGCATTCCCTCGGTGTGCGAGTCGACCGCGTGGTAACAGACCTTCGAGCGCACGTCAGTTCACCCCCGCGTCGATGAGGGCCTGGGTGGCGGAGCGGACGACGGCCTCGGTCTCCGGGTCCATGGTCTGCCGGGGCGGACGGCAGCCGCCGCCGGTCCGGCCGATCAAGTCCTGGCCGAGCTTGATCGCCTGGACGAACTCGGTCCTGCTGTCCCACCGCAGTACGGAGTGGAGCTGTCGGTAGAGCGGGAGCGCGGTGCCGAGATCGCCGGCCAGCGAGGCGTTGTAGAGGTCGAGGCAGGCACGCGGGAAGACCTGGGGGTAGCCGGCGACCCAGCCCTTGGCGCCGGCGACGCCGACTTCCAGGAGGGTGTCGTCGGTGCCGACGATCAGGTCGAGCCCGGGGGCGAGTTCGTTGATGGCGTAGCACCTGCGGACGTCGCCGGAGAACTCCTTCACGCCCACGATGAATCCTTCGGCGTGCAGCTTGGCCAGCAGCTCCGGGCGAAGGTCGACCTTGGTGTCGATGGGGTTGTTGTAGGCGGTGACGGGGAGTCCGGCGGAGGCCACCATCGCGTAGTGCTCCAGGACGGCGCGGTCGTCGGCTCGGTAGGCGTTGGGCGGCAGGCACATGACGGCCTGGCAGCCGGCGTCCTTGGCGAACCGCGCGTGCCGCCTCGCCTCGATCGCGCCGTACGCTCCGACGCCCGGCATCACGGTGAAACCCTCGGGGGCGTTCGCGACGGCGGTCTCCACGACGCGGTCGCGTTCCTCGTACGTCAGGGTCTGGTATTCGCCCAGAGAGCCGTTCGGGGCGACGCCGTGCAGGCCCTGTTCGGCGAGCCAGGCGACGTTGTCCCCGAAGGCGCCGTGGTCGACGGCGAGGTCCGGACCGAACGGGAGGCTCGTCGCGACGATGACGCCGTGCCAGGGCATGCGGGTGCGGATGGAGGTGCGGTCCAGGGCCATGGGAACTCCTCAGGTGTGGTCGGAAGTGGACTCGCCGGAATCGGCGAGCGCACCGAGGGTGACGGGGGTCGCGATCAGCCGCTCGGCGGGGGCGTACGGCTCGCCGCGGGCGACGAGGCAGTGCACGGCGGGCCCGCACATCCGGCCCTGGCACCAGCCCATACCGGCTCTGGTCAGCTGTTTGACCTGCCGGTGGTCGGCTGCCGAATCGTCGGCGCGGGCGGACCGGACCGCCCCCGCGGTGACCTCTTCGCACCGGCAGACCGGTGTGTCGTCGGTCAGCCACGCGGGCCAGGCCGGGGGCAGGGGGTGTGCCTGCGCCATCGCTCGGGCGAAGGCGCGGTGCCGGGCCACCGCCCGGCGCTCCGCGGCCGGGCGGCGGGTGCCGGGCCGGCCAGGGGCGGAGAGGTCGGTGAGCACCGAGACGGCGGCGACGCGGCCCTCGCTCACCGCGAGCGCGGCCCCGCCCACGCCGCAGGTCTCGCCCGCCGCGTACAGCCCGGGCACCGTGGTGCGCTGTCCGTCGTCGACGGCGGCGGCCATGGTGCCGTCGCCCGCGTCGCCGAGGCCGCAGCCGAGCGGGAGCACCAGGTCGAGCTGGGGGACGAAGCCCCAGCCGACGCCCACGGTGTCGGCCTCGATCCGGCGCTCCGTGCCCGGGAGCGGGCGCCCGTCGGTGTCCAGGGCGGCGGTGCGCACCACGGCGACCCGCCCCTCCCCTTCGGCGCCGACGATCGCGGTGCGGGTCCGGACCGGGACGCGGTGCCGGGCGAGGGTGCCCGCGTACTGGGCGCCCTCGGCCCACTTGGCGGGGTTGCGCAGCAGGGCTGCGGGGTGGCGCAGCCAGGCCGAGGGCGCCGCCGCCTCGCACACGGCGACGACCTTCGCCCCGCGTGCGGCGAGCGCGGCGGCGACCGGCAGCAGGAAGGGGCCCGTGCCGCCGAGGACCACCCGGCGGCCGGGGACGACTCCCCCACCCTTGAGCAGCGACTGGAGCCCCCCGGCGGTGAGCACACCGGGCAGGTCCCAGCCGGGGAAGGGGAGTTGGCGGTCGTAGGCGCCGGTCGCCACCAGCAGGGCCGGTGCGCGCAGCACGACGGCCTTCTCCTCGGGCACCCGGCCGCGGTCCATGGCGTGGACGGCGAAGCCGACCTCGTCGCGGGCCGTGGTCCACACATGGTGGTTCAGCAGCAGCGCGAGTCTCCCGGTGCGCTCGTGGGCGGAGAGGGTGGCGTGCAGCGCCCGGTAGGTGCTCAGCCCGTGGTGCAGATCCGCGGTCGGAACGGCCTCTCGTGCGAAGAGCGGGGGGTGGCGCCAGAACTGGCCGCCCGGGGCGGCGCCCGAGTCGACGAGAGCGACCCGCAACCCGCCGTCCAGGGCGGTGGCGGCGGCGGCCATGCCGGCCGGGCCCGCGCCCACCACCACGAGGTCACGGGACTCACTCATCGTCGCCCTCCCCGGTCGTGACGGCCATGCCCGCGCGGGCCTGCACCAGGCAGGCGCGCTGCCCGCCCGTTCCGTCGACGGTCACCAGGCAGTCGTAGCAGACGCCGATCCCGCAGAAGATCCCCCGGGGCCGTCGCCCGCCCCGGGTGGTCCGCCAGGCGACCCGGCCCGAGGCGACGAGCGCGGCGGCCAGGGTCTGTCCCGGTACGAACGGCAACGGTTCGCCGTCCACGGTGAACGCGGTCACTGCGGTCACTTCGGCACACCTCCGGTGGTGAGGAATCGGTCGGGCAGGAGGCCGGTGTGGGCGGCCGGATCGGCGCCGCGCCACGGGCGGCCGAGGAGTTGGGCGGTGACCAGGGCGCCGGTCCCGGGTGCGAGGCCGATGCCGGCGCCCTCGTGGCCGCACGCGTGGACGACGCCGGGGACGCGGGGGTCGGGGCCGATGACCGGCAGATGGTCCGGGCAGTACGGTCGGAAGCCCCGGTAGGCGCGGATCAGGTGGACGCCGCGCAGGAACGGGAAGAGGCGGCACGCCTGGGCGGCGAGCGTGGCCACCACGGCCGGGTTCATCGCGGTGTCGAAGCCGACGCGTTCGCGGCTGGCGCCGATCAGGATCGTGCCCGCGCGGGTGCCCTCGACGACGCACGACGTCTCCAGCCCCTCGTCGCTGGAGGCGACGTTGGCCACGTAGTCGGCGGAGTAGACCTTGTGCCGGATCATCGGCGGCAGCGGCTCGGTGACGAGGACGAAGCCCCGGCGGGGCAGGATCTCGACGGGTGCGCCGAGCCGGCGGCCGACCTCGCCGCCCCAGGTGCCGGCGGCGTTGACCACGGCGTCGGCGGGCAGCACCGTGCCATCTGCGGTGCGCACTCCGGTGATCCTGCCGTCGGCCCCGGTGACCGCGGCCGCGGCCTCGCCGGTGTGCGTCCGGGCGCCGTGCCGGACCGCGGCACGCAGCAGTGCGGCCGCCGCGAGAACGGGCTGCACCTGGGCGTCCTGCGGGTAGTGGACGCCGCCGGGGAGGCCGGGCGCGATATGGGGTTCGAGTTCGCCGACGCGCTCGACGGCTTCGGTGCGGACGCCTGCGCCCGCCTGGCGTGCGGCGAACGCGTGCAGGGACCCGAGGGCTTCGGGTGTGCTCGCGACGACCAGGCCGCCCTTGGCCTCCAGTTCGACCGTTTCCGGGCCGAGTTCCTCGCCGGCCTCGTCCCAGAGGTCACGGCTGAGCCGGGCCAGCTCCAGTTCGGGGCCGGGCTCCTTGTCGGAGAGAAGGATGTTGCCCTCCCCCCGGCTGGTCGTGCCCGCGCCGACGGGACCACGGTCGAGGACCGTGACGTCGAGCCCCGCCGCGGCGGCGTGGAACGCGCACGCGGCGCCCACGATGCCCGCTCCGACGACGACGACTTTCATGGCCGCTCCTTAGTGCAATGTCACATGCCATTGCTTAGGCTATACATCCGGACGACCCGAGGACAACGCCACCGCCCCGGTGACTTTCACCCGGGCACCCGACGACGGCGCGCCGCCCACCGGCGCGCACAGGGAGACGCATCGCTGTGAACCCGACCGGAAACCCATCTCTGCCCGGGGACTCGTTCCCGAACGGACCCGCCCCCCTGACCGGGCACTCACTCCTGGCCGGACACACGCTCCGGACCGGGCACTCGCTCCTAGCCGGTCGCGAGGTCCCCGGCACCGGGGACGCCTGGTACGCGGTCGCCGCCGCGACCGGCGAACCGTTCGGCCCCCCGCACCGGGACGCCTCGACGGAACAGGTCACCGAGGCCGCCCGGCTCGCCGCGGCGGACTCCCGCGCCTTCCGCGCCCTGCCGCCCGAGCGGCGGGCCGCCTTCCTCGACGCCTGCGCGGAGGAGATCGAGGCGCTCGGCGACGCCCTGCTGGAACTCGCGGCCCGGGAGAGCGGACTCCCGCCGGCCCGACTGACCGGTGAACGTGGGCGCACCTGCGGGCAGTTGCGCCTCTTCGCCGACCTCGTCAGGAGCGGGACGGCCCTCGGCGCCCGAATCGACACCGGCCCCTCGGGCACGGACGTACGGCTCCGGCGCGTCCCTCTCGGCCCGGTGGCCGTGTTCGGTGCGAGCAACTTCCCGCTGGCGTTCTCGGTCGCGGGCGGCGACACCGCGTCCGCGCTGGCCGCCGGCTGCCCCGTGGTGGTCAAGTCGCACCCGGCGCACCCGGGCACCGGGGAGGCGGTGGCCCGCGCCGTCACGACCGCCGCCGCGCGCACCGGTATGCCGGCCGGCGTGTTCTCCCTGCTGGTGGGCCGGGACCACGACGTCGGCCTCGCCCTGGTCGGCGATCCACGGATCACCGCGGTGGGGTTCACCGGCTCCCGGGCCGGCGGGCTGGCGCTGATCGCGGCCGGCCGGTCGCGCCCGGTGCCCATCCCGGTCCACGCCGAGATGTCCGCGGTCAATCCCGTGATCATGCTCGACGGGGCCCTCGCCCGACCGGAACAGGCGGCCGCCCAGTACGTGGCGTCGCTGACGGCCGGCGCGGGGCAGTTCTGCACGAACCCCGGCCTCCTGCTGCTGCCGGCCGGACCGGCGGGCGACGCCTTCCTTTCGGCCGTGGCCCTGGCCATGAAGGCAACGGAGGGGCAGGTCATGCTCACCCCGGACATCGCCCGGGCGTACACGGAGGGCGTACGGCGGTGGGAGGACGTCCCAGGCGTACGGGAGGTGGCCCGGGGCACGACGGGGGCCGGCCCGTACACGCCGGCCCCCGTCGTCCTGGCGTGCGACGCGGCCACGTACACCGCGCACGAGGACCTCACGGGCGAGGTCTTCGGCGCGGCGGGGCTCGTCGTGCGCTGGTCCGGTACGGACGAACTCCTGCGCCTGCTGGATGAGTTGGAGGGCCAGCTGACGGCCACCCTGCACGGGACGGACGCCGACCGTTCGACGGCCCTCGGGCTGCTGCCGGTGCTGGAGGAGCGGGCGGGCCGCGTTCTGTGGGGCGGCTGGCCCACCGGCGTCGAGGTCTGCCACGCGATGGTGCACGGGGGGCCGTGGCCCGCGACGAGTTCGCCCGGGGCGACGAGCGTCGGCACCCTCGCCGTCGAGCGCTGGCTGCGGCCGGTCTGCTACCAGTCCTTCCCCGACGCCCTCCTGCCCTCCGAACTCCGCGACGACAACCCCCTGCGGGTCCCCCGCCAGACAGAAGCCGGCCTCATCCAGGGAGCCTGAACTGCGGCAGCACCAGCGCCGAATGGGCTGGCCGCCCCTCTGCCTGGGGCATGGAGCCGAGACCGCGCAGCATGGTGTTGCGCTGCTCCAGCGCCCGGGCGGTGGTCGGGAAGAGGGCGGCCTCGCCCTTGCCGACCTGATCCTGGTTCAGGGTCACGAACGCACGGGTGTCACGCTCGTAGGTGGCGAAGCCCGCGGCGTGATCCCGTTCGGCCGCCAGGGATCCGGCGAGCATGTACGCGCCGACCAGGGCGAGGCTGGAGCCCTGTCCGGTGAGGAACGAGGGCGCGTACGCGGCGTCGCCCACCAGCGCGACTCTGCCGCTGGACCAGCGGGGCATGCGGATCTGGCTGACCACGTCGAAGACCTCGGCGACCAGGTCCCGTTGGGCCTCCGGGTCATGGAACGCGTCGAACGGCGGTTCCGTGCGCGCGAAGTTGAGGAAGCCGTGCACGTCGCCATCGTCGCCCACGGCGTACAGCACGGCGGCCCGGCCCGGGGCGTACCACATCGTGGTCTCGCGGACGAGCCCGAAGTTGTTGCGCAGGGTGAACCCGGCGAAGCAGTAGCCGAGATAGCGGTGGAAACGCTCCTCGGGTCAGAACAGGAGCCCGCGGGTGTGCGAGTGCAGCCCGTCCGCCCCCAGCACCAGATCGAACGTACGGCTGCCGCCGCCACCGCCCGAGCCGACCATGCCCTCCGCGCCAACGCCGGCCCGACCCCGGCGGCGGGCGCGGCTGACCCTGGCCGAGGACGTTGTGCACATCGGCACATCGGCCACCGTCGAGTTCACCCTGGCCGCCATCGATCCCCGGGAGGCAGAGCTCGACAAGACGGATCCCGTTTCCGTACTCGTGATCGCCACGCCGCTCTCCTCCGCGACGCTGGAACCGCCCGCGACATCCTGTGCGACGGATGACGAGACACCCGCGCGGTTCACGTTCACGGCCTGGGAACCAGGCGAGCACCGGCTGCGCTTTCGAGCTTGCGACCCCACGTCCGGCAAGGTGCTGCAGGTGGTCGAGGCGACGCTCCCCATGGCCGTGCCGGAACCGCTCGGGAGGCCGTGAACGGTGGCGCACGAACTGCACTCCGAGGTCCTGCACAACCCCTCGGACGACCTCACCCAGTGGCCCGGCGACCACGGACAGCGCCCCCTAATGTCTCGTGATTCTGTTCATGTCAGTTCGAGTTGTTATTGACGAGTTTCTTCACGTTGGTCGGGACGAGTCTGACCTTCGCGAGGACCTCGCCGGCGGTCGCGGTCCAGGTGAACGGTTTCGCGCTTTCGTTCCAGGAGTTGATGTAGTCGCGGATCTGTTTGATCAGGACGTTGACGCTGGAGAAGGTGCCGCGGTGGATGGACTGCCGGGTCAGGATTCCGAACTAGGTCTCGATCTGGTTCAGCCACGAGGAGCCGACGGGAGTGAAATGGAAGTGGACGTGCGGGTTCTTGGCCAGCCACTCCTTGACCTCCGGAGTGGTGTGCGTCGAGAGGTTGTCCAGGACGACATGGATGTCCTTCCCGGCGTGTGGTCTGACGGCCTTCTTCAAGAAGGCCAGGAAGTCCTGGCCGTTCCGGGTCGGCCTGCACTCGCCGAGCACTTCGCCGGTGGTCACGTTCAGGGCGGCGAACAGGTTCGTGGTGCCGTGCCGGACGTAGTCGGCGGTGCGTTTCTCGCTCGCCTCGAAGGCGACCGGCAGCACCGGCTGGGTCCGGTCCAGTGCCTGGATCTGCGTCTTTTCGTCGATCGAGAGGACCACGGCGCCACCCGGTGGGGCGAGGTAGAGGCCGATCACGTCGGCGACCCTCTCCGCGAACGCGGGGTCCTTCGAGATCTTGAAGGTGCCGTTCCGGTGCGGCTTGAGATGCTCCTCGCGCCAGATTCGCGCGATGTAGTGCCAGGACACGGAGATGCCCTCGGTCCGCTTCAGATATTTCGCCAACTCGCGTGTGGACCAGTGCGAAAGCCCCGTGCCATCCGGCGGCGTCATGCGGGTCAGCGCGATCACGCGGGCCCGTACCCGTGCCGGCACCTGTTCCCGGGCTCCGCCGGGCCGGTCGCCTTCCAGCCCGGCCAGTCCGACTTCGGCATAACGCCGCTTCCAGCGGTCCACTGTCGGCAGCGATACGCCAAGCAGCGCGGCGATGTCCTTGCGTCGACGGCCTTCGCTCGACCACAGCACGATCCGGCCCCGCGTCGCCATGTCGGCGGGCACGTCCCGGCTGTTCACCAACTCCCGCAACTCGGCGGCCTGTTCCACGGAGAGCTCCACACCAAACAACCCTGCCACACAAGATCAAGTAACGCTGACGGAATCACGAGACACTAGTACTGCAAGTCCCACCGGGCGGGCTGCTGACCCCACCGTGACGGGACGGTCCGGTGGTGGGCGACAGCGCCACAACACCGACTCCACCGCCCCCGCGACGGTGCGGGCAGGCACCACCGCGGTGAGGACGAGCACCACCAGGAGCACGGCTCTGCCGCCTCGCACTCGTATCACTGGTGCGATGGCTCTCATGCGTGCGAGGTGTGCGACGGGTGTGGCCGAACACTGCACTGCGCCGGGGTAAGCCGCGCAACCCCCCTTGTTATGGGAAGGCGGTCCGATGGCGGGCGGGTGGTAGAAAGGATTCGCGGCGGCTGGACAGTCGGGTGGCCCGGACTGGTGGAAGCACTCTGCGGCGCAGCGGGGTAAGCCGCGCAACCCCTTCCCCCCAAGGGTGATCGAGTCGAATGCCGTCCGGGCGGTGCGGTCCGCCTCCGGGCGCCTGGGCCGGGGAGGACGGGGGCATGACGCGTCCGATGCTGACCCAGCGGGAGGCCGCCGCGTGCGGTGTGAGCCGGTCCACGATCCGCCGCCGCCGTGAGGCGCGGGACCTGCCCGGCGCGGTCTCGGACGAGACCCGGGGATGGCTCATCCCGGTGGACGTCCTCTTGGCGGCCGGGTTCCGGCTGAACGCTCCCGCAGGCCCCGATCCCGCCGCGGCTTCCCCGGCCGGGACTGCTCCCGGGGGAACCTATTTGGTGACGGTGGGGTCGATCCACGCTCCGTAGCCCTCGTGGGTGCTGAAGGACTCCTGGGTGGTGAGCTTGATCCGGAAGACGCCGCTGATGTCGAGGGACACCTTCTTCACCGTGTCCCCGGGAGCCATCGTGAACTCTTTGGCGACGCCGTCGTCGAGCTGGACGGTGAAGGTGATGACGTCGCCGGAGGGCGTGGCGTCCGAGACACCGGCGCTGGCCGTGAACGTCTTGTACTCGCGGCCGAGCTGCCAGGTGCGCTCAGCCTCGAACGCGTACAGGGTCGCGGGGTAGGCGCGGTTGTTGACGGTGAGGGCACCGGCGGTGAACGAACGCTTGGTGCCCTCCGGGTAGACGTCCATCGGCACCAGGTCCTCGATCAGCGACCAGCTGCTCCGCTCCGGCGCCGGCGCAGGCGCGGCAGGTGTCGCCGGGGCCGAGGGCGTCGGAGGTGAGGATGTCGGGGTGGCGGGGATGGTGCGGGGGGTTGCCGACACCGTTGGGGTGGCCCGGTTGTCCGTGTCGTCGGTGCCGGCCGCCCAGATCCCGACCGCGGCGCCGCCGCCCGCCAGGCACACCACGGCCGCCGCTGCGGCGATCAGCACGAGGGGACGCCGGCGGCGGCCGGACAGTGACGGTTCCGTGAAGCTGGTGGGGGGGTCCGGGAGGCAGGGGCGGCGCCGATGCCTGGTGCGCTCCCGCACCGGTCCCGGTTCCCGCCGGGACCAGGTCACCCGAACTCCCGGCCGCCTCCATCACCGCCAGACGCCCTCGGGAGTCGTCCAGCTCCGTGACAGGGGCACCGCGTCGCCGGACGAGCTCGCCGCGGCGTTCGGCCAGGGCCCGGGCCTCCTCCTCGAGCCGGCTCCGGCGTTGCCGGCCTCCGGTGCCTGTGCCGGGGGGCTGTGCCCGGCGGGTCTCCTCTTCGAGGTCCAGGCGGAGCTGGTTCTCCCGTGCGCGGATCTCCGCGAGTTCCGCGGCGAGCCGGTGGAGGGTTTCCTCGCCGTCCAGGAGGCGCAGCAGGAGGGAGTTCTGGTCGCTGCCCCGGGTGGTGGCGCCGGTGTCGATGAGGACAGTGCGGTAAGCGGAGAAGAGCTCCGTGCGGCGCTGCGGGGCGGCGGGGTCGTCGGTGCGGCGGGCGACTTCGGTGAGGAGGTCGTTCAGGAAGTCCCACGGGGGCAGGTTGGTGCCCAGGGTGTACTTGCGGACCGTGGAGTCCTTGTAAGCGCGAACCGGGCGGCGAACTCACGTGAACTCAGCCCCGTGAGGTCCAGCAGGACCCGCAGCCGGGCGCCGAACCCGGCCTTCAGCCGGTCCCTCTCCTCACGCGCCTGCCGACGCGCGGGCAGACCCTCACCCTGACCGTTCTCGTGCTGGCTCACCTGTGCTCCCCCTCACCACCCCGGCCGGTGCTCTCCAGCACCGAAAACCGTTGTCGCGGCGCGGTCGCCCACCACCCGACAGCCCGGTCACTGTAAAGCCAACTCGCCTCGACAGCAGTGGGGTTGGGCTCTTCCCGTACGGCATGTCGCGGGAATGGCCGAACCCCACCCTCTGCGGGGCCCGAACGGGAAGGAACACCATGACCGGCCACCTCATCACCGTCCTGCTCCTGCTCACCCTCACCGGGCTCGGTATCAGCCGGCTCTCCTACAAGAACCCCGCCCTGGGCACCTCCATGGTCACCGCCACCACCGTCCTCGCCCTCCTCTACACCGTCCTCACCACCTGACCGACCACTACAGCAGGGGGCCGATGCACGAGAAACATCCGGTTCACCACCTGCTTCTCCTGAGCACCACCACCGGGAGGCCCCCCCAGCGCGACGATGGCGGCGAGAGCTGTCCATCCCGCCATGATCGCGTTGCTCCACCGCGGGGCCTGGTAGCTCAGGTAGACGGGACCCACGACGAGAGCGGCCGCCACCAGCCAGCCGATCAGAGCACGCACCACGGCTGGTACCTCCGGCACACCGGAAAGCTCCTCAAGAAGCCGGTCGCGCCGAGCGTCAGGACGCGCCCGCGTGCTGACCCGGACTGCGAGCTGCACACAGCTTCCGCTCCTCGCGCCGACTCGGCCGCGTAGTCCGCCCGGCAAACAACGGGCCGCTACACGCCCTCGGGGCCACCCCGGCGGACGCCCCACCAATCCGTGAGGACCTTCGCCTTGTTGTCGAAGCCGCGGTCCGCGAAGGACATCGGCGCGCGCAGTGGTATCCGGCGGCCGCCGGACACCTGCACGACGACCATCCGGATCCCAACGGTCTTCCGGATCTCCAGGCCGATGATTTCCCGCCAAGGGATCTCGCGGCGCCCGTCCCCGCGGAGGACGAGGCAGTGGTCGTTGAGCTCGACGCGGTAGTGAGGAGGCAGGGCCGGAACGAGCACGCTCGCGACCACAGCCGCCGACAGGCACGACCACAGCTCCGCCGCCGTCATGTGACCGCCTGTGGCCGCCACGAGGAGGTAGGCCAGAGCGGTGCCGCAGAGGAAGCCGCCCAGAAGGAAGGCAGTGGCCTGCACCATCCCCAGCTTGAAGGTCGGTGCCAGGTCATGAGGACCGGGTGGGAAGGGGCCCGCAGGGGCGTTCATGTGGATCACCCATCTCGAAAGTGTTCGGCGCGGTGGAAGGGCGCCGAACGCGAAAGGTACAGCCGCGCGGCCCGGACGCGCCCGTCGCAAGGCCCGGAACCTCCTCCGTCAGGTGCTGTCCCGTCGTTCCCTGGAGGACCGAGCCAAAAGCAACTGCATTGGCCTTGCCTGGCCCCGCTCTCCGTGAGGCCGCCTCATCCCCGCTTCCGTTGCCGCCCGGTGGTGCAGGTGAGGACGCTCAGGCTGGCGGCACTGTCGTCGAGGCAGCGGTCTGTGAAGCATTCCCCAGGCGAACGGCTTCGTGCTCCTGCTCGGCGAGTGGGCGTCTGCCTGGAGGATCGGAAACGGTGTCCCGTTCGCTTGCCGCGTCCCGGGTGCGATCTCTCGGTTTCGTGTCAGTGCGCCACCTGCACGAATACCGCCCTGTGGCAGTGGAATCAACGCGATCTCTCGCACCAATGACAGTGCGCTCCACTCGGGAGACCGGTGCTGACCTGCGCCAACGCACAGACTCTCACTGTCTCTCACTTCGCTGTCACAGAACCGAGAGATCGCGCCCGGGACGCTCCGGCGAACGTCTCAGGCGGATCCGCCCGGACAGCCAAGCCAGGGCCGGTGTATGGCGGCTTGAGGCCGATACCGCCCGGTGGAAGTAACACGACGCTCCGCGCGGGCGCTGTTGACATAGGGTCAACCCAACCCTATTGGTCTGGACCAATGCCCAGGAGAGGAAAGAGGTACCCGCATGCCCTGGAGATCCCGGGCCCGCGTCCACGTGCGCCAGATGCAGCGCGCGCTGGTGATCACCGCTTCCGGTGAGTTCGACACCGACGAGCAGGACCTTCTCCCCGCCGCCTGGGCCGAGGCCGACGAACAGGCCCTGCCCCTCACCGTCCTGGACCTGTCCGGCGTCACCTTCGGCGACAGCTCCTTCCTCGACGCCCTGCTCCAAGCCCGCGCGCTCCACCACAGTGCCGGCCGCCGCCTGGTCCTCGTCGGCCCCCTCCCCCCGAGCATCCTGCTGCTCCTGACCGTCACCCACGTACTGGAACACTTCGACATCGCGGACTCCCTGACCCAGGCCCTTGGCGGCGAACCCCCGAGCCCGGGGCGGCCCTGACCGGCACCCGCCGGACCACCTCCCGGCGGAACAACCACCCCGGGACCTCCACCACTCCGCCGCAACGCCAGGCGATCACCTGTACGGGCTACCGAAACACCGATCACGAGCATGGCCGGATTAAGGTCTAGACCTACCTCAGCCGGGTACCCACAGAACTAGGTCCCGGGGCGGCCCCCTGATGCAGTCCTGCCGGGCAACCCCCACCGCCGGCAGGACGCCCGCCCCGGGACCGCCCCGCCCCTCTTTTCGCAGAGGTGGCCAGAGGTCTCCACACAGCCGACCTCGGCGAACCGCACACCCAGCAATCCGCGGGCCCGATGCCGCCCTCACGGAGAAACTGCCGGGCAAGCGTCAACAGCCCTTGCCGCGCTTGGCTCCGGCAGCATCTGCTTCGCCACGATCACCGGACTTGCGAGGGTTCCGCCACCTGTCGGGGCGCGCTTTCATCGGCTGCGGCCCTCGCCGTACAGACGGGCTTCTCTACCCGCTCTTGCCGGAGAGACCAGCGCCTCTCTTCTGTTGCGGCGCGACGGTCGTCTGTGCGGCTCCCTCGGTACGCCTCCGCAGGGCGGTGGGGCGTCGGGTGGCTTTCTGCGGCTTTCCGTAGCGCAGGCTGCCGATGGCGGTCTGGGCGGTCGCTGCGGTCGGCTGCCCATTCTTCTTCTCCGACTTGGTCCACGCTTCGCTCAACCGCGGCTGCCGAGCTCGCGGCGCGACTGTGCGTGGTCTTGATCAGCGGCCGGTACGCGTGAAGCCCGCCGGTATCCCGGCGGGCGCGCAGAGTTCGAGTTTCAGGCCGCGGGCGGTGTGCTGCCCGGCTTGAGGCCTTGGCGGTGTTCGGCGTTGATGCGCTGGGCTTCTTCGAGCTGGTCCTCGAGGATGACGATGCGGCAGGCGGCATCGATCGGGGTGCCGGCGTCGACGAGTTCACGGGCGCGGGCGGCGATGCGGAGCTGGTAGCGGGAGTAGCGGCGGTGGCCGCCGGGGCTGCGGAGCGGGGTGATGAGGCGGGCCTCGCCGATCGCGCGGAGGAACCCTTGTGTGGTGTTGAGCATTTCTGCTGCCCGGCCCATGGTGTAGGCGGGGTAGTCGTCGTCGTCGAGTCGGCCGAACGAGTCGTCTGCTGTCATCTGTACCTTCCTGTGGAGCACGCGTTGGAGGGGCCCTGGTGCCATTGGCACCAGGGCCCCGAAGGAACTGCTACACCATCAGCCGGCTGTGAACAGCTGTGCCGGCCTTTCTTGTTCCGCATTCCCACCTGGGAGAGGTAGGGGGTTGCGGGGATCGCGGTTGCTTGACCGGAGACCACCTCACTATCGATGTCCTGCGGTACCCGGGCCCAACACTTCCGCCCGGGCGATCCTGATGGCGCCCAACTCCTCCGTTTCTTACCCTCTGAATCACTTACTGGTACTGCTTCACTGCGTACTGCTGGTGGTGCGTACTGCTCAGTGACCTGTGAAAGCGCCACTCCTTCGGCAGCCAGCCCCGTCGCCCGTGATGCAACTGCTCTGGCTTAGAACCCCGCTGCCGAACCTCCCGGTGCGCACGTCCACAGCCAGACGTCTTCACCGAGGTACTGCTCTGGTCCTGCTGCTGTGTGATGCCACTACTTGCGGCAGCCCCTGATCACTGCGGGCCACCCAATCCGGGATCAGTTCCGTCGCCGTCCTGCAACCACGCTGGCTTCGAAACTCCACCACCGAACCGAACTGCTGGTGACCTGTGAAAGCGCCACTCCTTCGGCAGCCAGCCCCGTCGCCCGTGATGCAACTGCTCTGGCTTAGAACCCCGCTGCCGAACCTCCCGGTGCGCACGCCCACAGCCAGACGCCTTCACCGAGGTACCGCTCTTGATACTGCAGCTGTGTGATGCCACTGCGTGTACTGCGGTACTCCCTCACGGCAGCCCCTGAAACCTGCGGGCCACCCAGCCCGGGGCCAGTTCCGTCGCCGTCCTGCAACTGCTCTGGCTTCGAAACTCCACCACCGAACCGTCGAACATCCTGCGAATACTGTCCTGCGTGTACTGCGGTGCTGCTCCCGGCAGTTCATCTCTGCCGGGCCCTGCTGTCCTCTGGGCTACGAGAGAAACCATAACCACACCCGCACTCAATGTCTACTTCAGCCACGACAGATTTTTGGGTGCTTGATGGGCAGGTAGTCGACCCCTGCCGCTTAAGCAAGGCAGGACGGGGCAGATGTGGCACCCAGGCACGAACGGGTAACGACGAGCCGAGAAGACGGGTGAAGCTGATGAACACGATGCGCACCGACGCCACCGCCACCCGCCCCAGGACCACCGCTGACGCACGCGAGACCGCCCGACGCTTCCTCGAAGCCCTCCCACAGCCGGCTGTCGCCGCCCGCACGGCCGAGAACGTGCTCCTGGTCGTCTCCGAGCTCGTCGCCAATGCCCTGCGCCACGGCGGCGGCACCTACACCCTCCGCCTCATCGCCCACCCCGACCTCATCGAGGTGGCCGTCGACGACCCCAGCCCACAGGTACCGCACATGCGCACCCCCGACCTGACCGGCGCCACCGGCGGCTTCGGCTGGCGCATCGTCAACCACCTCACCCGCACCACCACCGTGATCCACCGGCCCTCCGGCGGCAAAACCGTCAGCGCCTTCCTCGCCCGATAAAGGACCCGACAAGACCTCCGTCAAGGTGGTGACCTCGGGCCAAGCGCCACTTCGACACCACCCCGAAGCCGCCGACCTCCGACCACGGCCGGCTTCACAGCGGGGGGCCGCAGCTACCACGCGGAGGGCTCGCACCTTGGATACGCGCCTGCTGGTGAGGCTGGCACGGCAATCTCCGGCGGAAACTCTCGTGAGGACGGAAGCCCGGTGGTGATGGACACGAGAGGGATCTTGGAGACCTGTTGGCGGCCATGCACCCGTGGGGGATCTGCGAATGTGAGGCTCTGGTTCAGATGCGATGGAATGAGATGGTTCGTGCCGAAGCGGGGCATCCGTCTTTTCTGCAGCGTCAGAGCGGCAGCCGCTCCGCTCGCTTGGCGTTCATGGCTTCAGGTCATGCCGCTTTGAGACTGCTGTCCGTCAGGAGGCTGTCATGACCACGCAGCGCACTCCCGTGATGTTCATCCACGGCTTGTGGCTCCACTCGACGAGCTGGCAGGGATGGGCGGACACGTTCCGCGATGCCGGATACGAACCGGTCCTGCCCGAGTGGCCCGGCGTCCCAGCCACCGTCGCCGAGGCCCGTCGTCGCCCGGACGACCAGGGCGGCGTTGGTCTCGCTGAGATCTCCGAGGCACACGCCAAGGCCATCCGGACCCTTGGCGCCCCACCCGCCCTCGTGGGGTACTCCGTCGGAGGCTTCATCGCCCAGCACCTCCTCGGACAGGGTCTGGCCGCGGCGGCCGTCGCGATCTGGCCCGGCCAGATCAAGGGCGTCAAAGCCGTCGGCCCGGCCCAGGCGAAGTCGGCATTCGCCTCCCAGCGCATCCTCGGCGCCCTCGACGCGCCGTGCCCCACCGACTGGCCCGGGGTCACCCCGCCGTCCGGCCGGGGCTGAACCCCGCGCACACCCTCTCCCTCTCTCAGCTTCACTCGGCCCACCGGCCGGGATCGCACCGCCCCAAGGAATTTTCGCATGCCCACCATTGCCATCGTCGGGGCCGGCCCCGGGCTCGGTCTGTCCATCGCCAAGGCCTTCGGCAGCCACGGCTTCGACGTAACCCTGATCTCCCGCAACAAGGACAAGCTCGACACCCTGGTCGCCGAACTCTCCGAGACCGGCATCACCGCGGAGGGCTTTCCCGCCGACGTCGCCGACCCCGACCAGCTCACCGGCGCGCTCCAGGCCGCGATCGCACGGTTCGGGCAGATCGACGTCCTGGAGTTCTCCCCGCACACGGGCCTGACCATGACCGCGCCCAAGGACGTGAGATCGCCGATCACCGCTCGGCCCCACCTCTCAAGTCACCCCGCGAAGGACTTCCAGCGTCGACCACTGAGCAGCTCCGTAGGAAGCCCAGGAACAGGCATTGGGGGCCACCGAGCACCCGGCCACCGGCCGCCGCCCCCCGTTACCCTTTTCGTGGCTTCGCAATGAGGCCTCCGGTACCGGCTGGCCGTCACACGGGCCCGCGCCGAAGCGGCCGCAGCGCTCACGAGCTGGTGTCTGCCCCTGTCACAGAGCCAGGGCTGTCTCCGTGGTCATCTGCAGGCGCCTCCGGATGGTCCACGGTGGTGCCGTCTGGATTCCGCCCGAAGGCTGCCGAAAGAACGGCGGGTAGATCCGCCTCCGGAAGTGCGTCACGCATCTCAGCGACGACCTGAGGGAAGTCCTCGTCGTCGATGAAGCCCAGGTATTCCTGGCGCAGTCGGTAAATAACCTCGACGAGCTCGGGCCGTAGTTGCATCCAGGCACGAGATGAACGGATCTCCTCGTCGACCTGTTCCATGAACCAGCGCATGACTTCGTAGGGAACTTCCAGGTGACGCCCGCAAGAGTCGAAGCACACCGTCGGTTCTCGTGCAGGATCCTCGTCGGGGATGACCGCGGTCACAAGGTGGAGTTGCTCGGCAGCGAGCTCCAGTTCCAAGTACCAGGCGTCATCGGCTACGGAGTACAGCGCGGTGATCGCGTAGTGGCCATGAGGGTGAGGGTTGGGCATGACCGCATGCTTCCACGCTCGCCAAGGCGGGGCGTCGCGAGCGCTCAGGTGCCGCCCGACTGGAGCGACCCGGAAGTCGGAGAGCTCATCCTCGGCCCCGGTGTGCGCATTCCTGCCGACAGGCTGGAACAGCTCGGCTACGTCAACCGCGTCAAGTTCATCACCGACGGCCACCGCCGCGTCCTGGTCCTGGGCACGGAGGTCTTCGGCGAGAGCACGGTCTGGGGCATCGATCTCGAGGACTGCGAAATCACCGAGGACGGTCGACTCAAGACCCCCGTGTCCGACGCGCATCGAGCGCCAGGAGCAGTCGGCCCGCGTCGCCGCCCCCGGCGGTCACCGCACCGCCGGCACAGCGCGTGACATCACCGAAACCTGGCGCGGATGTTCCTGATGTGCAGATCGGCGGTCTGGCCAGGGACATCACTGCCGCGGTCCGCAGCAAGAATGTCGTGCGTGTACGGGAGCTGTGCAAGCAAGCCGCCCAGGAGGCCAGCCGCTGCGAAGGCCCGGCTCTCGCTCTCCTGGAGAACACGGCCGTACGGGCCCGTAACTGGCTTGAGGGGCACGACCTCAAGCACCGGAGTGTATTCACCCGTCTGGAGAAGGCCGTGAGCAGCGGGGATTCGGGGCTGCCGCACGATCGGGTGACATCTGAAGTGGCTTGCCCTGTAGGGCAGGTGGGAAGGATGTCGCTGTGCCCAAGCCTTACCCCCAGGAGTTCCGCGAGGATGTCGTACGAGTCGCGAGGAACCGCTGCCCGGGCGTGACCGTCGAGCAGGTGGCCGCCGATTTCGGGGTCCACGCGATGACGTTGTGGAAGTGGATGCGCCGCGCGGACGTCGACGACGGGACCAAGCCCGGAACGTCCAGCCAGGAGAGTGCGGAACTACGCGAGGCCCGTCAGCGGATCAAGTTGCTGGAACAGGAGAACGAGGTCCTGCGCCGGGCCGCGGCCTATCTGTCGCAGGCGAACCTGCCGGGAAAAGGATCTACCCGCTCGTGAAGGAGCTCGCTGTGGACGGGGTGCCCGTCGCGGTGACGTGCCGGGTCCTGAAGCTCGCCAGACAGCCCTATTACCGATGGCTCGAGGAGCCAGTGACCAGCGCTGAGTTCGAGGAGGCATTTCGCGCGAACGCGTTGTTCGCCGCCCACCGTGACGACCCGGAGTTCGGCTACCGCTTCCTGGCCGACGAAGCCCGCGGCGCCGGAGCGGTGATGGCGGACCGGACCGCGTGGCGGATCTGCCGAGACAACCGCTGGTGGAGCGTGTTCGGCAAGAAGCGCGGCAGGAGCAAGAGAGCCGGTCCGCCCGTGCATGACGACCTGGTCCGCCGGGACTTCACCGCGGCCGGCCCGAACCGGCTGTGGCTCACCGACATCACCGAACATTCCACTGCGGAAGGCAAGCTGTATCTCTGTGCGGTCAAGGATGTTTTCAGCAAGCGGATCGTGGGCTACTCCATCGACTCGCGGATGAAGTCCTCTCTGGCCGTCGCGGCCCTGAACAACGCTGTTGCCCGACGCGACAACGTCGCGGGCTGTGTCCTGCACAGCGATCGTGGGTCGCAATCTCGGTCCCGGAAATTCGTCCGGGCGCTTGGGCGGCATCAGATCGCCGGCTCGATAGGTCGAGTTGGGGCAGCAGGCGACAACGCGGCCATGAAGTCCTTCTTCAGCCTGCTGCAGAAGAACGTCCTTAACCGACGGAAGTGGGCCACCCGCCAGGAACTGCGGATCGCGATCGTGACCTGGATCGAGCGGACCTACCACCGACGCCGCAGACAAACCGCACTCGGCCGACTGACCCCCGTCGAATACGAAACCGTCATGACCGCACCGGCCCTCCAGGCCGCGTGACCGACCTGTCACCCAACCCTGCAGCAGACCCCTCGGCCACCTTTAAGTCAGGACTTAACAGCTTGTCACCCACCTCAGTCTCTTCCCATAGTTCAGGGGATCGGCCAAGCGAGGAAGCCGCGCTGCCCGAAGAGAAACAGGCAACGGCCGGACACCCTGGCTGTACTCGAATCGAAGAAGGGCAACATCCTTATGCAACGATTCACAAGTCTCTGTACTGCTCTGGGCCTCGCTGTGGCCGGAGTAGTGGCATCTGTGCCGACTGCCCAGGCGTCCACGGTGACCGTGGAACGTGACCTGACGATCACCGCGTACCAGGACTGCCCGGTCGGCTGGTTCTGCGCCTGGGAGCACGCCGGCGGCCAAGGCAGGATGGCGCGCTTCCAGACGGGCTCCGACGACCTGCGGGACTTCAACCTGAACGACCAGATCTCCTCGGTATGGAACAGGACGGGCAGGACTTTCTGCACGTGGCTGAACATCAACCGCGACAGTGGCCCTTGGCCCGTGGGGAACTGGCAGGGCAACACGTCGACGTACAACCGGAACGACAACATCAGCTCCCTGTGGGTAGGGGGCTGCTGATCATCCTGCCTGGCCCAGGCAGGGAGCATCCCGTCGGCTGATCGGATGCAGTGGCGCCGTGCAGCAGAGCAGCTCCGTCTGCTGCACGGCGCCACTGCCTTGTGCAGTACCCACCGCCGCACGAGCAGCACGCGTGTGGCGCCCGGAGTCAGCCTCCGCGGGCCCCACAGCCAGCGCAGCGCCCCCGCCGGCTCCGATGACCGTTACCGACAGGTGCGCGTACGCCGTGAGCGGTAGTCCGACTCACGGTCGCCCACCGGGCGGCCGGACGTGGTGAGTCCCCGCCCTGGCGCGGTGAGTAGCCGGCCCCCATGGTGAGCTGCGTGGTGAGTACGGCGGGCCGCGTGGTGAGTAGCCGACCGCCATGGTGAGTTCCGGGGGCGCGGGCGCTGTGACTGCCGTGGTGAGTTCGCACCGCACTCACCACGCCCGCCCCAGCGGCCCCGACGGCCCCCGGCAACTTCCGGAGCCGGGCCGGACCACCGCCAGGAGCTCGGCCCGATCCGCGGTGGGCGCGGTCGGCGTGGGAGGCTGCGCGGGCCCGGGGCGGGCGGCCGGCGTGTGGCGCCGGTGACGGAACGACCGCCCCGGGCGACTCCTGCCAGCCCCGAATGTGTCCAGATCGCCTTACGGGGCGAGCATGAACGTCCTGTCAGCTCTTCGGGTATCCGATTCGCTGATGGTCAAGTCAGTCACTCGGTCACGGCGGCAGCGTGATCCAGACGGGCCAAGGTGCACGGGTACTACGGCCGGATGGTGACGGACGTGCCGGTCGATGGCCGCCCGGTCCTCGTCCGCGTCCGGGTCCGGCGGCTGGTCTGTCCGGTGCTGGGCTGCTGACGGCAGACCTTCCGCGAGCAGATTGCCGGGTTGCTGGAGCGCCATCAGCGCCGCACAGTGCGGCTGGCGGGCCAGATATCGCAGGTGGCACGGGAGTTATGCGGCCGGGCGGCGGCACGCATGGCTGCCCTGTCGGCCGTGCCCGTTTCCCGCAGCACCGCGCTGCGCCTGCTGCGGCGCCTGCCGGTGCCGCAGCAGGCGGTGCCGCAAGTGATCGGCGTGGACGACTTCGCCCTGCGCCGCCGACACCGATACGCCACGATCATCACGGATGCCGAGACCGGCCGACGCGTCGCGGTCCTCCCCGACCGCGAGGCCGCCACCCTCGAGTCCTGGCTGCGGGAGCACGGCAGCGAGGTCGTGTGCCGGGACGGATCGGCCACCTACGCCGAGGCCGTCCGCCGCGCCCTGCCCGACGCAGTGCAGGTCAGCGACCGATGGCACCTCTGGCGGAACCTCTGTGACAAGGTCCAGCTCGAGGCCCGCGCCCACGCCGGCTGCTGGGCCACCATCAACCCGCCCCGCCCCGCCCCGGCGGAGTACGCGAGCAGACCACCCGCGAACGCTGGAACAAGATCCACGACCTCCTCGGCCAGGGCATCGGCCTGCTCGAATGCGCCCGCCGCCTGCAACTGGCCCTGAACACCGTCAAACACTACGCCCGCATGCCCGAACCCACCGCCCTGCGCATCACCCCCTCCTACCGGCCCACCCTCGTCGACCCCTACCGCGACCACCTACGCGAACGGCGCCAGGCAGACCCCGCCATCCCCGTCACCCACCTACTGCGCGAGATCCGGAAGCTGGACTACACCGGCAGCGCCAACCTGCTGGTCCGCTACCTCAACCAGGGCCGCGCCGAAGCCGACCGCCCCGTCACCACCCCGCGCCACGCCGGCCGCCTCCTGCCCACCGACCCCGAGACTCTGCGCCCGAAGGAGACCGCCCTGCTGGAGAAGATCACCGCGGCCTGCCCGGAGATGACCGCGCTCGCCGATCTCGTACGCGGCTTCGCCGCCCTGCTGCAACCGGCTGAGGGCAACGATGTGAAACTCACCGAGTGGATTGCCGCCGCCCGTGCCGTCACCATGCCTCACCTGCGCAGTCTCACCAACGGCCTCGAAATCGACCGGGCCGCCGTCGACGCCGGCCTCACCACAACGGCCACACCGAGGGCGTCAACACCCGCACCAAGAAGATCATGAGACAGATGCGTGGACGCGCCGGATTCGACCTCCTCCGGCACCGCATCCTCCTACCCTGACCGCTACCCGGCGTCACCACCGACTACGGGCCAGAGCCAGAAAACAGACTGTCCCCCGGCCGGCCGTCGTCGGCGGCTTCGTCGATCGCCTTCAGCAGCCGCACCGACCGCTCCTGGTCGGCCTTGGCCCGCGCCGAGGACCGCGGTCCCGGCACGGGAACGTCCGGCGCGGGTTCGGCGGCCCGCGGAAGACGCAGGGCGCCCGAGCGCGCCACGCACCGCGCAGCACCACCGTCCCGGCCAGCATGGTCAGGACCAGGCTGAGGCCGGTCGTGCGGGGCCAGGGGCGGCGGAAGAGCGGGAGCGGGTCGTACGAGGCCGGAGTCGGGTCACACGAGGGGCGAAGCCGGGTCGTACCCACCGGGCAACCGCACCCGCCCGACCCACTGCCCGTGGCCACTCGACTGGCAGCGCCACTATCGCTTCCTCGCCGACCTCGCCGACCTCGCCGACCTCGCCGACACCGAGGCCCACGGCTGCTGCCCGCGATCCAGCCCGGCGTGCTGTTCGAGGGCGACGACTTGGGCAAGCGGCTGCAGCGGCAGACGAACTCCTGGGCGCAGCTGTCCGCCGAACAGCAGGAGCGGCTTTCCGTGCTGGGCGTGAAGCCCGCTCAGCGGGTCGCCGCGGCAGCGGCGGGCAAGGGCGCCGGGAAGACGTCAGCAGCCTTCGAGCGGGGCGTGGGCGGCCCTCACGCCGTACATGCGCCCGCGAAGGCCACCAGCGCGTCCCCAGAGCCCACGCAGAAGCGATCGCGGTGGAGGGCGAGACCACGCCGGTGGTCGTGAAGCTCGGCGTGTGGATCTCCAACACCAAAAGCCGCCGTGGCAAACTCACCGCCGACCAACGTGGCGCCCTCACGGAGCTGGGCGTGGAGTGGGCGTGACATCCAGGCTGGCGAGCAGCCCGGTCAGTACTGCTGTCACGTCCCGGTCTGGGGGACCGGCCGGCCACCAGCCGCCCTGTTCCTTGCGGTACGGGTACCAGCGTCCGTCGGTGCCCAGCCGTAGCTGGACCTCGTGTCCGATCACTGTCAGCCGGTTGCGCGTGGTTCGCAGTCCTGGGGGCTGTTCGCCCTCCCATGCTTGCTTGATCGCCTCGCGGGCCAGGTTGAGTTGCGATGGGTCCGGGTCCCACGCGTCGTCCAGGACCGGCAGGGCTGCGGCGCCGCCCTGCTGCCAGGCCCGTACCGTTCGTGTGAGCGCCTGTGGGGTGCGGCCTGCGTGCCTGCAGAGCCGGGCGAAGACTTCCGATGGGGGTGCGGCCGCCGCGAGGCGTACGAGATCCTCGGCCGCGGTGAGGCGTACGAGATCCTCGGCCGCGGTGAGGCGTACGAGATCCTCGGCCGCGGTGAGGCTGGCCGGGCCGGTGGGCCGGTGCGGGACGTCGTGGGGCAGGGCGGCCTGGTGAAGCAGTCGTGCCGCGCGGGCGGCCGTGTCGGCCGCCAGGAACTCCAGGGCCGACGGGTCCAGTCCGGGTATGGGGTCGCCCGCGGTCGCGAACGATGCCACCTGCCCTGGGCGGTCAGCCTCGGGCGGCGGGGCAGGGAGGGCCGCTATCCCTGCGCGGGCGGCGGCGTACACGTCGCGGGCGGACACACCGAGCGGTCCGGCCGGGGCGGGTGCCTGCGGCGCGGCGTCATCAGCCGCCGCCCGGACGGTGTTGCGCCGCTGGAGCTCGTCCATGAGTTCGCGCTCGCCGCGCCCGCGCAGCAGAAGCAGAACGAACGGGTCCTCGTCGAGGAGGCGGGCCACCTGGTAAAAGACTGCGGCGGCGTGCTTACAGGGGTAGCCCCAGTCGGGGCAGGAGCAGCTGGGGGTCAGTTCGCCTTGCCGGGGCAGCAGTCGGACACCGGCTCGGGCGGCGTCGTCGACCAGCGTGGTGGGCATGTCCCGGTCGAGCAGGGCCGCGATATGCCCGGCCTGGGCGGCGGCGGTGTCCAGCAGCAGCTCCCAGTCGCGGGGGCTGAGTTGGGGGATGTCCATTGAGGTTCGGTACGGCGTGGGTCGGCTGCCCTGGACCCGGGCGGCCACCCGGCCGGGGGTGACGGTGATCTCACCGACGTTGCCGCCGCGCGCGTAGGTCCGCCCCCTCGCGAGGCGCCCCGTCGCCAGGCGCTGCTTGCCTTCCAGAGTTTCCACCCACGCGTTGCCCCACCAGGACTCGGCGAAGGACCGCCGCCCCCGGGCCGGAGACAGCGGCGGGAAGGTCCGGGTACGGCCGTCGTCGGCCTTCTTCACGACGCTGCGGCTCATCGGGGGCTCACCTGAAGTCGGACCAGGTCGGCCAGTTCGGCGTCGGTCAGCTCGGTGAAGGCCGCTTCACCGCCGCTGAGTACGGACTCGGCGAGATCTTTCTTCCGTTTGAGCATCTCGGCGATACGGTCCTCTACCGTGCCCTCCGCGATCATGCGGTGCACCTGTACCGGCTGGGTCTGTCCGATGCGGTAGGCGCGGTCGGTGGCCTGGTCCTCCACGGCGGGGTTCCACCAGCGGTCGAAGTGGATGACATGCCCGGCCCTGGTCAGGTTGAGGCCGGTACCCGCGGCTTTGAGCGAGAGGAGGAAGACGGGGGCCTCGCCGTCCTGGAAGCGCCGCACCATCTCCTCGCGCCGGCTGACCGGGGTGCCGCCGTGCAGGAACTGGACGGGCACCGAGCGTGCTGTCAGGTGCGCCTCGATCAGCCGGGCCATCGCGGTGTACTGGGAGAAGACCAGCACCGCGCCGTCCTCCGAGAGGATCGTATCGAGGAGTTCGTCGAGGAGTTCGATCTTTCCGGACCGGCCCGCGATCGTGCCGCCCTGTTCCTTCAGGTACTGGGCGGGGTGGTTGCAGATCTGCTTCAGGGCGGTCAGCAGCTTGACCACCAGGCCGCGCCGGGCGATGCCCGCGCTTCGCCCGATCTCGGCCAGGGTCTCGCGGACCACCGCCTCGTAGAGTGCGATCTGTTCCTTCGTCAGGGCGACCGTCCGGTCCGTCTCGGTCTTCGGCGGCAGCTCGGGAGCGATCCCCGGGTCGGACTTCTTGCGGCGCAGCAGGAACGGCCGCACCAACGCGGCGAGCCGCTCAGCCGCCTGCGGGTCCTGTCCGCTCTCCACATCCCGGGCGTAGCGGTCGCGGAACACCTTGAGCGGGCCCAGCAGGCCGGGGGTGGTCCAGTCCAGCAGCGCCCACAGTTCGGAGAGGTTGTTCTCCACCGGTGTGCCGGTGAGGGCGACCTTGGCCTGGGTGCCGATGGTGCGCAGAGCCTTGGCGGTGGCGGAGAAGGGGTTCTTCACGTGCTGGGCCTCGTCCGCGACCAGCAGGCCCCAGGCGCCCGCCGCGGTCAGCTGCTCGGCGTGCAGCCGCATCGTGGCGTAGGTGGTGAGGACGAATTCGCCTGCCGCCAGGTCGTCCAGGCTGCGGGCCGGGCCATGGAAGCGGCGCACGGGCGTGCCCGGGGCGAACCGTTCGATCTCGCGGCTCCAGTTGCCGAGCAGCGAGGTCGGGCAGACCACCAGGGTCGGCCCGGACAGGCCCGGGAGGCTCTGCCGATGCAGGTGCAGGGCGATCAACGTGATGGTCTTGCCGAGGCCCATGTCGTCGGCGAGGCAGCCGCCGAGTCCGAGCGAGGTCATCTGGTGCAGCCAGGCCAGACCACGCAGCTGGTAGTCCCGCAGGGTCGCCTTCAGCGCGGCGGGCTGCGCGAGCGGTGCCCGGCGGGCGGTGGCCTCGGGGTCCGCGAGCCGTTCTTTCAGTTCGGCCAGCCAGCCGCCGGCCGTGACCTCAACCCGCTCCCCGCCGACCTCCACGCTGCCGCTCAGGACCGCGCCCAGCGCCTGGACGGGGGTGAGCTGGCGGTCCTTGCGGTCCCTGGCCCGGGCCAGCACTTCGGGGTCGATCAGCACCCACTGGTCGCGCAGTCGCACCACGGGCCGCTGCGCCTCGGCGAGCCGGTCGAGCTCGGCGGCTTCCAGCTCGCGGCCACCGACTGTGAGCTGCCAGCGGAAGGTGAGCAGAGTGTCGGCGCCTAGCATGGACGGCAGGTCGGAGCCGGCCTTGTCTGCGGGCTCGACGACAGCGCGGGCGAGGAGTTCGCGGGCCAGCTCCTTCGGCCAGTGCAACTGGATCCCCGCGGCGGCCAGAGGGGCGGCGGCTTCCCCGAGGAGCTCGGACACCTCGGTGTCGGAGAGTTCCAGCTCGGCGGGAGCCACCGCGGTGAGCAGCCGGCCCAGCGGCGGCCAGGCCCTGGTGCCCCGGCGCAGCGTCAGCAAGGTGTCGATCTTCGTACGCGGACCGAAAACGGCGCCAGCCGCTGACCGGCCCGACCAGATGTCCGCGGCGTCGGCCACCACGGTGGCATCGCCGAGACTGTGCAGCTGGACGACAGCGCGGAAGGGACTTCCCTCGTCTTCGTCCTCCCAGGCGTCGGCCCAGTCGTCGGGATCGCCGGTGTCGTGGCGGTCGCGGGCCGGCAGGCCGGGGAGTTCCAGCCGCAGCGAGACTCGCACCCCGGCGTCGAGCCCGGCGGCGACCTCCGCCGCCCAGCCGCGCTGGTGGGGCACCGGCTGCGGCACCTGAGCGGTCCAGGCCGTGGCGCCGGCGGCCGCCGGCGCGGCGGGCGTACGCGGCAACGCATCGGCCACCGCATCGAGGAAGGCCCGCAACAGTTGCTCGGCCTCGGGCAGGCGAACCGGCGCCGGACCGGCCAGCGGCACCGCCCGGGCCTCGGGCGGCATCGCAGCAGCCAACTCCCGCACCCGCACCACGTCCTGCTGGTCGAACGGCCCGATACGCCAGGCATCGAAACCTGCGGGGCTGACACCGGGCAAGAGCCTGCCACGGGCGACCAACTGCAAAGCAAGCACGCTCGCCGCGCCCCAGAACGCGGCGGCCCGGTCCGCACCCGGCACACCGCGCATCCGGCCGAGTGCAGGCAGGGCCTGGGAGACTGGCACCATCATGGCGTCGACATCACGGCGCCGCACAGAAACGCCATGCGGCCTCACCACGGTCAGCCGGCCGGTCACCACAGGCGGAGCGTGACCGTCGCTACGCCAGAAGGCCACCCGGCCAAGCCGGGGCGGGTCAGCAGGCAGGAAAACGGCGGCACAGGCAGCCAGCTCCCCAAGCCGGGCCAGGTCCACGACAGCCGGCGGGGCGCCGAATGCCTCGTCAATGAGGGTGACGTCGACGGGGGTGGCGGTGACACGCGGGACAGTTGCCACGGCGGTGAGCTGCTTTCAATCCGATTGCACGGCGGGTACCAGCCGCCCGCCGAGCGTAGCCGAGACCGGGGCCGGGCCGCCGCCCAACCCCGATCCCCGGCCAGGGAGCCAGACGGGGCGGCGGCCAGAGCCGGCGGCCTTGTAGCGGGTGGTGACAACTGCCGTCAGCCGTATGCCGATACCGGTCAGCTGGGTGCCGGATACCTGGGACACCTGAGGCCTCGGTGACGAAGCAGGCCGCCTGTGCCGGCGGTGAGAGGAGAGGGGCATGCGTATGGAACGACCGCTTGCCGAAGACGCCGGCAAAGGCCCTGCGGCCGTGTTCCTACCGGGGACGGGGCGGGCGGCGGCGATGCCCCGGCTGGTGGCCCTGGAGGAGCAGGGGGAGTTGACGTCGGCGCACGTGCGGCTGGTAGCCCAGGCGTTGGGGAAGTCGGAGCGGACGGTATGGCGTTGGCTGGCCGCCGCCCGAAAAGATCAGCGGCTCGCCCGGGTGGAAGCGTCGCACTTCGCCGTCACCGCCGAGATCCGGCGGTTGCTGGCGTTGTGGGGCGGCAACGCCTCACGGGTCCACGCAGAGCTGGTGGACCGGGCGGGGAAGGATCCAGGAAGGGCGGCGGTGCCGTCGTTGTCGACGCTGCACCGGGCGGTCCGGCGGGACCTGAGCCGCGGCGAGCGGGCCGGGCTCAAGAGTGGGGAAGCCGCGCGGCGCGCCCACGACGTGTTCGGCCAGCGGCCCCCGACACACCGTAACGCGGTCTGGGAGGGCGACCACAAGCACGTGCCCGTCGAGGTCGATGTGGAGGGCGAGCTGGCCACCCCGTGGGTGACCTGGTTCATCGACTGCGCGACCAAGGTGGTCACCGGGGTTGCGGTCACCGCCCACGCGCCCAGCCGGGACGCGGTGCTGGCTTGCCTGCGGATCGCCATCACCCGGACCGAACCGTTCGGACCGGTCGGCGGGCTGCCGAGGCAGATCCGGGTCGACCGCGGCAAGGAGTTCCTGTGCGCCACCGTCACCGCCGCGATGGGCGCGTGCGCCGTCCCCGTGCGGGACATGCCAGCCTACACCCCGCATCTGAAGGGCACGATCGAGGCGCTCAACGACGCGGTGGAGAAGATGTTCTTCGTCTCGCTCCCCCGCTACACCCACCGCCAGACCCTGACCGGCGGCCCGGACGGCGGACCCGGACGCCCCGCCGCTGGTCTACGAGGCGTTCGTGGGCCTGCTGCTGGACTGGTTGGCCTGGTGGAACACCCGCCACCGCCCCGCCGCCCTGAACGGCAAGACCCCGCTCCAGGCGTGGCAGGCCGATGCGGCCCCGCTCACCGGCGTGCCCGCCGGGCAGCTGGCGACCTTCGCGCTGGAGGACGGCGGCCGCACTTACACGATCACCACTGAAACCCGTCTGACGTAGAGATACTCCAGAACCTCCCACTCTCCTGCGGAACAGGGCCTTCCGGCATGTCCATGCTCACACTGTGCCGTGAGTGAGCGCAAGCCATACCCCAGCGACCTGTCCGACGCCCGATGGGCCCTGATCGAGCCGACGTTGACGGCCTGGCGGAATGCCCGGCTCGAACGCCGCCCCACCGGAAAACCGGCCCGGGTCGATTTGCGCGACGAGTTCAACGCGATCCTCTACCTGAACCGCACCGGAATCCCCTGGAAATACCTCCCACACGATTTCCCCGGCCACGGCACCGTCTACTTCTACTACACCGCCTGGCGCGACGAAGGAATCTTCACCCAGCTCAACTACGACCTGACCGCGCTCGCCCGCGTGAAGGAGGGCCGCAAGCCCGAACCGACCGCCTCGGTGATCGACACACAGAGCGTCAAGACCTCCACCAACGTGCCCCTGGCCAGCCAGGGAATCGACGCCGCGAAGAAGATCGTCGGCCGGAAGCGAGGCATCCTCACCGACACGATCGGACTCATCCTCGCCGTGACCGTCGCGGGCGCCGGCCTCTCCGAGAACGCCATGGGAATACGCCTCCTCGACCAGGCCAAGGAGATGTACCCCACCATCGCGAAAAGCTGGGTCGACACCGGCTTCAAAAATGCCGTAATCGAACACGGCGCCGCCCTCGGAATCGACGTCGAGGTCGTCAACCATAATCCCGAGAAACGCGGCTTCCACGTCGTGAAAAGGCGCTGGGTGGTAGAGCGCAGCATCGGCTGGATCATGATGCACCGCCGCCTCGCCCGCGACTACGAGACCCTCACCACCAGCTCCGAAGCCATGATCCACATCGCATCGATCGACAACCTCGCCAAGCGCATAACGGACGAGACCACACCCACCTGGCGAGGAACTTACTAGAAGATAAAGGGCAATCTGACTAGATCAAACGCCCTCTTAGCTTGACGTTTATCCAGTCGTGCTGACTATGACGACAGCGGCGGGTCTGGTTTGTCCCGTTTCCCGACGGGGTGCACACGTGCACGATGTCTGTTCTTCGTGCCGGTTGGCCGACCGGGGCCTGCAATGGTGGATTTCGGTGCGCCGGTCGGCTGAGGGGTCTTCCTGTGGAGGCGGCGAAATCCTCGACGGACGCGTGCGGGTGTGAGGCGCCCTTGACGCGCGGGCCGTTCCCAAGGATTGCGGAGATCCTCTGCGAGGGGCCGGGCAAGACGGAGCTGGGCGTGGGCAGCTATGACGAGCCAGGTCCAGCGGTCGGCGGCGGCCGGCTCTCGGAGTTTGGGAGTGGTCCACCCCATTGTCTGCTTCAGCATCCTGAAGGTGTGCTCAAGATCGAATCTGCGCAGAAACGCCTGCCAGAGCCGGTCCACGTCACCGGCAGTAGCAGCGGTGCCCGACCACCACAGCCAGACTGGCCTGGGACTGCGGTCCCCACGAAGGTGGTCGACCTGAAGGCGGATGACGGTGCCTTCAATGACCGGTAGCTCTCCTTTGGGGTATTCGGCCCAAGCCGAGCGCCGGACCAGTAGCGGGTGCAGCCGGTCCCAGGCTGTGGCGACGGCCTTCCCGTAATGAGTGGTGTCGGTCGCCGTGGTGACGGACGGGGCCGGCTGAGTTGCCGCAACCTCGAACGCGAACTCCGCCCCGCGCTTGGGCTTGCGGCCGACTTTGCCCGGCGGCTGCGGCGGGGGTGGGAAGTACAGGACGCGGTCCGAACGCATCCGACCCAGCATCTCGACGGGCAGGTCCGTCAACAGGAAGGCCAGGCGGGTCACGTCGTAGCCGGCATCGGCGACGACCAGGACGGGCGGATCTCCGATCTGCCACTGGCCTGCTACATACAGTCGCTGGAACACTTCCCGAATCTGGGCGGCGGTGACGGCGATCGCGTCGTCCCACGGACACAGCCGGACCACGTCCAGCATGGCAGTCCACGACGTCCGCCCCTGCTCCAGGGCGGCCACGAAAGAGTAGGGCCACCCCGGGATCATCTGGGCCGAGCCCCTGCCACGGCCATACGTGTGACAGAACAGCCGGTCCGGGCTGGTATTCGCATCCGGCCGCAGCCAGTTGCTCACATCGACCGCCAGGACCAGCTGCCCCTCCGCCGTCCGTGGAAGCGGCAGTCCCACCAGCGCCCTACGCAGCCGGGACACGTCGAGGTGCCCTCGATTCACTCCGCCGTACAACGCACCATGCCCACGCCGGTACTCAGGGGTCAGCGAGAGCTCGACCAGCGTCCTCACCGGGCCGTCCGCGCAGAGCAAGGCGTCACTCAGCTCGAACAACGCGTCGCGCCGTCCGGTCAGACACGCATACAACTCCGTCCGGAAGGAAGCGAGGTCGACAAACGCATCCCGCGGGGCATCCCGCTGCGGCAGACTCATGGCTACGGCCTTCGTACTGGTCAAGTGCCTCTGTGACGGAGCACAGGATCAGACGAAGGCCGCTCTCACGTCAGCTACTCAGCTGAAACGTCGGCAAGTTCGAGGTCACGTTCGACTACGGACGATAAACGTCAAGCTTAGGCGTCGGCGAGAAGGGGGTCGTACGGAGTGCTCGTGCGGCGGCCCGACATGAAGGAGAGGAAGTCACCCACGAAGGTGCTCCGGCCGTAGGCGCCGTCGGTGGCGGTGATGTCGCGGTGGAAAGCGGTGCGGAAGAGGGTCCGGTACTCGTCGGCATCGATGCTCCCGCTTCCGTCCTTGTCGGTGGCGTCGAAGAGCACCTCCGCGACGCGGATGAGCGCGGGTCCGGCGAGGGAGGGGATGGCGGCGGCGTACTCGTCGGCGCTGACGCGGCCGTCGCCGTCCGTGTCGAGGGCAGCCTGGAGCTCGCGCCACCAGGCGGCGAAGGCGTCGTAGAGCCGGGTCTCCTCGGGCTCGTCCAGGTCGAGGCGGGTGGACAGTTCGCGGGCCATGGCGGCGAGGTCAGGCCAGTCGAGGTAGCCGTCGCCCGTCTGGTCCAGCACCTGGCGGAAGAACTCTCCCGCCGAGCGTCGACCCTCTCCCGCGCCCGCGGAAGGCGCCGGGTCCGGGCCGGGGCCGGCGTCGCCGCCCAGTGGTGTGAGGAGACGGAGCAGGGCCGACGCCCGCTTCATGCGGGCGCGCAGAGCGGCCACGGTGCGGGCGCGGGGGTCGTCGCTGCCAGACGAGAGGGAGAGGACTTCGATGATGCTTTCGGCGCTGATCCAGCCCTCGGGTAGGAAGCGGGCGAGTCCGGCGGTGAGGTAGGCGCCCTGCATGAGGGTCTGGGCACCGGGCATCTCCGGCAGCCCGGCCCTGCGCCGGTACGGCTCGGGGAGTGAGGCGACGGTGATCGCGCCGAGGAGCGGGCCGGCGACGGCCCGGCCGGCCGCCCACAGCGTCGGCGCGCCGTCGAGCAGTGCCGGGGCGGGCAGGTGGTCGAAGAGCCGGTAGAGGATGACGCGGGCCGCTTCGGTGTTCTCGAGCTCGTTTTCGACGACCCGGTCGAAGTATCGCCAGAAGTCGTTCAGGTCCTCGGGGAGTTCTGCGGCGTCGCCGTCGAGCGCGGCGAGGAACGTGCGGTATTCGGCGTACATCCGCTCCATCGTGTCCTGGTCGAGCGGCTGGCCGCTCAGCCGGCACATGGTGACGGCGCTCTCGAAGAGGGTGGCGACCACCCAGGCCCGGGTCGCGCGGTCCATCGCGTCGTAGGCGCGGCCGCGGGAGTCGGAGCCGCTCATGCGGGCGTGCAGCCGGTTGAGCCGGGCGGCTTCCCGTTCGCGCTCCGCCAAGTCGGTGCCGAACATGCGCCGCATGCTGAGGAAGGTGTTGCGCAGCCGACGCCAGGGGTGGGCGACGAAGGTGGAGTTGTCGACGAGGGCAGCGCCGATCTGCGGGTGAGCGGCCTCCAACACGGTGGCGCGGATCATGGCCAGCGCCCAGCGCGGGTCGTCGAAGAAGGCGCTGAACTGCGATTCCGGGCCGAACAGGGTTGCCTCGTCGGCCGTGTCCGTGGTTTCGGCGGTCATGATGGGTCTCCGTTCGTCCGGGGCGGCACGCCGCCGAAGCGGCGGTCGCGACGCCGGTAGGTATGTAGGCACGCGAGGAACTCGGGGGCTCGGAAGTCCGGCCAGAGCACCTCGGGGAAGATCCACTCGGCGTAGGCAACCTGCCAGAGCATGAAGTTGGAGATGCGCTGTTCGCCGGAGGTGCGGATGACGAGGTCCACGTCGGGGGTGTCGGGGAACGGCAGGTGGTCCGCGAAGAGCCGCTCGGTCACCTCATCAGCGGGCGTCTTGCTGCGGATGAGCGATCTTGCGGCCTCCACGATGTCCCGGCGCCCGCCGTGGTCGAAGGCCACGGTCAGCGTCATCCCGCGGTTGTCGGCGGTCAGCGCAGCCAGATCGTCGAAATCTCGGGCCAGTTCACGGGGGATACGCGGGTCGGCGACCCCGAGGAAGCGACAGCGGATGCCACGGGCCAGCAGCAACGGCGCATGCTTCCGCACGACCCGGCGGACCAAGCGCATCAGATAGTCGACCTCTGTGCCCGGGCGGTTCCAGTTCTCGGTGGAGAAGGCGTACAGGCTGAGCCACTCGACACCGGCGGCCCGGGCCGCCTCGATGATGTCGATGACGGTCGTCTCCGCAGCCCGGTGGCCCGCTGTCCGGGGAAGCGAACGCCGCTGCGCCCAGCGGCCGTTGCCGTCCATCACGCAGGCTACGTGTCGCGGCACCGCACGCACCGGCCTGTCGTCCTGCCGCAGCTCGTCGCCGTACTGTTGCCCGCCCGGCCGGTCCTTCGTGGCCGGGCGGGCGGGCGGGGCACCGTGGTCCGTCACGCCCAGCCCCGTCTCACCCGGAACGGCACGGTCGGCTCTACCGCGCTCGGTCACGCCCACCCCGTCTCGCCCATACCCACGCCCCACCGGCGCGTTCCCTCCCAGAGTCTGACGGCGCGAAAGGATCCTGACCGGCCAATCGGGTGACTGTCGCCCTTGGCTCATATGTCCGATTCCCGCGTACCGGCATCGGTAGCTTCTCCGCTGACCGCGAACCACCCGTCTCGTTCTCGACGGGACTGTAAAACGTTCGGTGTAACTCCCGATCATGGAAGATGCATCGATGACCAGCAACAACGTGACCAAGGCCGAGCCCGTCGAGCCGTCTGAGACGGTGCCATCGAAGTCTGTGGACGACCGGCTGATCGACGAGCTGGTGGGCCGGGCTCAGGCGGAGGGCCTGCAGCTGACCGGCGAGGGCGGGCTGCTCCAGCAGCTGACCAAACGGCTCCTGGAGTCGGCCCTCGAGGGCGAGATCACCGACCACCTCGGCTATGACAAGCACGATCCGGCGGGGAAGAACGGCGGCAACTCCCGCAACGGCACCCGCGCCAAGACCGTACTGACTGACGTGGGCCCAGTGGAGATAACCGTGCCCCGCGACCGCGAGGGCTCCTTCGAACCGAAGATCGTCAAGAAGCGCCAGAAGCGTTTGTCCGGCGTCGACGAGATGGTCATCTCACTCGCGGCGAAGGGCCTGACCACCGGCGAGGTCCAGGCCCACCTGGCCGAGGTCTATGGCGCCGACGTGTCGCGCCAGACGATCTCCACGATCACCGACAAGGTCCTCGAAGGCATGGCCGAATGGCAGAACCGGCCCGTCTACCCGGTGGTCTTCATCGACGCCATCCACGTAAAGATCCGGGTTCTGTCGATGATCTTGTGATCCGGACGCGTAAGCGAGCCGTTCTGGATGCTCGCGATCATGCATCGCGTGCTCTCGTGATGTTCTCTTGGAGCTGTTCCCATATCTGTCCGCCCTGTTGATCGAGGAGGTCGAGCGGCGTCCGGACAAGGTGGTGCTGCGGACGCGGGTGCGGGCCGCAACCGCGGCCTGCCAGTGCGGCCGGATCTCGGCACGGGTGCACGGACGATATGTACGCAAGCTCCGTGACGTCGCCGTGGGCGGACTCGGTGTCGTGATCGAGTTATGCATACGCCGCTTCCGCTGCGAGAACCCTGCCTGCCCGGCGGTGACGTTCGCTGAACAGATCGTGGGACTGACGACCCCGCATAGCCGGCAGACCCCGCAGTTGAGTGGGGTGCTGACGCAGATCGGGCTGGCCCTGGCCGGCCGGGCAGGAGTCCGCTTGGCCTCCGAAGTCGGCATCACGGTTGGCAAGTGCACACTACTGCGGCTGGTCAGGGCCCTGCCCGAGCCGGAGGTCGGCCAAGTGGAGGTCCTCGGCGTCGACGACTTCGCTTTCCGCAAGGGCCGCCACTACGGCACGGTACTGATCGACATGGCCACCCACCGTCCACTGCACATCTACGACGGGCGCAAAGGCGAAGACCTGGCCGGCTGGCTCCGCGACCATCCCGAAGCGGCTACGCAGAAGGTGCACGTGTCGGGGCGCCGCAAGCCGAGCAGGTCGCTGACCGCTACCACCTGTGGGCCGATCTCGGCCAGGCTGTCGAGAAGACGGCTCGGCCGCTGTGGTGAGTGGAACTCACCAGGGCCCCCGGTGGTGGTGGGAGGCTAGGGCTAGGGCACGACCACTCCCGCGGCGTCAGGCACCCAGGTCGGGGCGGTTATGGAGCGGCGCCCCGCCTCGTATGACGCTGTTGGCGAATTCAGATGTTGAGCCCGGCGTGAGTTGAAGCTCGCACCGGGCTCTCCTGTCCATGCCGGGGCTGAGGTGCGAGGATGCGTAAGTGGTGACGGAAGCAGAGTGGGAGCGAGTGCAAGGCGAGCTGCGCTTCGGTCAGGTCTTCACGGGCACTGTCGTCCGGGTGCCCAGGCCGGGGGCGATCGGTGTCTTCGTGGACATTGGCCTCAGTGTCGGAGGATTCGTCGACGTCGTGCTCTTGCCTCGTCGGCGAAGCGAGGACTGGCCTGTCGAGGGAACAGTGACCGATTTCGAGGTCTGGTGGGTGCACAGCGGTCACCAGCAGATACGGCTGAAGCCCTCTGACCCGGAGTACCTGTGCGAGGACTTCGCCGACTTCGTTGCCCGATACAGGCCCAATTGGCCATCCGACATCGGCAAAGTTGTAAGGGGTTTTGGGGCCATCAATCCGTGAGCACTGCTCAGCCCTCGCTCTGCTGAAGAGCCGCAAAGTGTGAGACGCGCGTGCGGGCATGGCCGGTACCGGAGAGCCAGGCGTCGATGCGGGCGAGGTTGATGGCAGCGCCGGTGAGTTGGTGCTGGAGGCTGGTCTTGGTCAGGCCGCGATAGCGGGACCTGCGTATACCGCAACGTTGGACGCCTTGAGCGATGGTGCCCTCGACGCCGGCACGGATCTTGTAGCGCTCTTTCCACTCGTCGGTCTGCTGGAGAACACGAGTCTGCCGGAGGGCGTCGTACTCTGCGCGGGGCCGCAGCGTGATCTGTCGTCGCTGCGTCGTTGGTGTGCTCAGGCAGTCACGCCGGTGCGGGCAGGGGCGGCAGTCCAGGACCGAGAAGCCGACCCGGAGCACAGGCATCCGCCGCTGTGAGCTGTGAACGGCCCACGATCTACTGGTGCGACCATTCGGGCAGGTCACGCGCTCGTTATCCCAGTCGATGGTGAAGGCATCCTGGCCGTAAGCACCATCACCGCGCGAGGACTGCACGCTGTTGACCGCCTGGAGAGGGCTGTGCAGCTCAACCCCGTAGTCGCGGCGGGCGGCAACCATGGCAGGACTGTTGGCGTAGCCAGTGAGATCGTTTCATCTTGAAGTGGCTGGCCACGGTGCTGGTGTGATCGTTCAGGGTGGCTCTCGCGCTGGTCGGCGGGTTGATCGGTAGCGGGAGATCGTCTGTCACCGGGAGACTTCGGCGCGGGTGAGGACGAGCAGGGCCCGTAGCAGGGCGGTGGCGTGACGGGCGCCGAGGCGGAGCTTGGTGAGCACGCGCCAGTTCTTGAGGTCGGCGAAGCCGTGTTCGTTCGCCGCGCGTTCGCGGGCGACGAGCTTGTTCGCCTCCTTCTGCGCGGCGGTCAGGCGGCGTCCGCGAGCGGCGCGGTAGCCGGTGATGATCACCGGGTTGTCCGCGTCGTCGTCCAGGCCAAGAAAGCCGAGGTCGCAGATCGCGCCGAGTCCGGCCTCGCGCAGGTGGGCGGTGAGGTGGTCGTGGCGGGCGGCGGTGATGTCGTGGGTGCGTCCGCGCCGGGCGGCCGAGACCCAGATCAGGTTGCCCTTCTCGTCGGTGAGTGCCAGGACGTGCAGGCCGTGCATCTTGCGTTTGCCCGAATAGTTGGGGCGGTCGTCCTTCCCGGTGCGGCGCCGGGTGGGTATCAGCGTCCCGTCGATCAGCACGACCTGCCCGCCCCTCTTGGTGATCTTCTTCAGGGCACGGTCCAGGCGCTCGGCGCGGGCGGCCAGCAGGTGGACGACTTCCAGCAGCCAGCGGCGCACAGTCGAGGCGGACACCTGGTAGGCGCCGGCCATGTCGGCGAGGCGCTGATCATGCCGGAGGACAGCGAGGACGATCAGGGCGATGCGGCCCGGCGGGAGCTTGCGCCACCGCGAGCCGATCTTCTTCAGGCGGGCCCTGATCAGGTCCGCGACCAGGTCCAGGGTCGTACTCGACAGCGGCAGACGGCACTGGTAGACAAGCGAGTCCGGGCCGTCGGCGGCAGTGGCGTTCATCGGCATGAACACCCCAACTGGCTTCGGGGGCCCGCTCGTTACGGGTGACGCTGATCACTGTGGCCGGTCGCCGAGGGTGGTGAATCGGCCGCCCGGGGTGCGGTGCAGCCAGCCCCGCTCGGCGAGCCGCTTCAGTTTCGCGCGGACCCCTTCGACCTGGCCGGGCAGCGTGCTTTTGCCGAGAGCCTCGCTCACCTGCCCGGCCTGGGCCGGTTCGGAGGCGTCCGCCACGACCTTCATGATCGCCTGGTAGTCGTCGGGCAACACGTCGGTACTCATGCCCGGCCCGCGGTCCGGGATCAGTCGCATCCCGCCTGCGCCAGGCGAGGCGGTGACCCGCTCCAACTCCACGTCCATGGCCGGATCATCAGCCTCACCCACGCGTTCGGCCTCGATGAACTGGCCGATCACGACCTCGGCGGCCTCCAGCCGGGCCACTTCGGCCTCAATCTCCACGAGTTCCTTGCGCAGTTGCTCGGCCCGGTCAGCCAGCACGACCCGTCGCTGGATCACCCACGTCAACACCTCGGCCACCAGCACATCCTCCCGTCCGCGAACTCCCGCTGCCCTGCGGACAGTAGGAGACACGACAAGGCCCGGACAGAAGTTCCGGCGAACTGCCCCCTGACAGACGATCTCCTGCTACTGATCAACCCGCCGACCAGGGCGAGAGCCACCCTGAACGATCACACCAGCACCGTGACCAGCCACTTCAAGATGAAACGATCTCAGTGTCGCAGTGCTCCTCAGGTAGCAGCTCCCACTGGGACAGACTGGCATGGACCACCGCAGCCATGCGGTCGTCATTGATCGCAGCGGCGGTGGTGGCCACGTTCGTGATCAGACGCACGTCCCCAGGGCCGCACGTCTCGGTCAGATGGACCTTGTAACCGTCCCAGTCCAGGTCTCGTTTGGAGCCGGTGCGGGTCTCGGAGTCATACGGGGTGACCAGGCGTTTTGAGCCAGGCGGGCGGTCTTTTGGGTCCCTGCGATGCACCTCGCCCTCGACCAGGTGAAAGTGCTGGATCCAAATCTGCCGCAGGATCTCCACCTGTGGCAAAGACCTCAGCAAGCCGGGCGCATCCGACGCGGTCACAAGTTGGAGCAGCCGCATGCCGTCGGCGCCGATCCGCCGACCGATTTCGTCCTGCTTGGAGCGAGCCCTGGGAAACCTCGAATCTTCGGCCCGGGTTGCGTAGTGCCGGAACCAATCCGGGGCGGCGACCCCGGTCAGCCACCCGGGGGCAACCAGGGCCAGCTCGTTCAGCGCGGCGCGTAACGTCTCCGCCACCACCTCCAGCCAACTCAGCTCCCGAGCCGTGGACAAAACATGACTGGAGTCGGTCCGTGCCTTCCCACCACTGGCTAGCAGGCCCTTCTCCCGGGCCGCGGTCAGGATGCCGTCCAGTAGCCGACGTCCTGCATCCACCCCGGCCAGACGGTCCCTGAACTCCGACAGCACCGAGAAGTCGAAGCCCGGATCGGTCAGATCCAGTCCGAGCGTGTACTTGAAGTCGATTCTCGCCCGCACTGCCTCTGCGGCCTGCCGGTCAGGCAGGCCTTCCACGAACTGCAGAACCAACACCACGGCGAGCCGACCCGGCGACCACGCAGGCCTACCGCGCGGGGAACAGGTCTGCGAACTCCTAATCGCGGAACAGTACCCCCAGCTCGTCCCGGATCCGGATTGCCAGACTCCCCTTCGGGAAGGCAGCCCGCGCCACCCGCAGGGTCTCAGCGGGAACGTCTCCCGGCTCCGTCGGCTGCATCGACATCGGCACCCACCCCATACGACAACGTCGGCCTTCAAGACCACAACCATGTCTTGAAGGCCGACGTCACGCCGAGCTCCGAATTAACCAACAGCGTCTCGTATGTCGGGGCGGAGCGCCGCGGGGCTCGTCCTGGCGCGACTGACGGCAGGCGGGGTGGGGCAATGTCGCTGTGCCGGGTTGTCAGTGGTGCCGGTGGATCGGCGGTGCTGTTAGCCGACGACGACCCATGACTGGGGGTGGTTGAAGGGCGCGCCGCAGGTCCACAGCGTGAGCCAGGTTCCGTTCGCCAGGGAGTTGCCCTTGGCGGTGATGCACTTCGAGCCGTGATAGGTGTAGATGCGCTCGTTGTCGTGCTCGTTGTAGAACCGCTGCGGGCTGGGCGTTGCATTGGGGTTGCAGGTCCACAGGGTGAGTACGGCGCCGTTGGTACCCGAGGCGTTGCCGCGAGGTGTCAGGCACTTGCCGCTCGCGTCGTGGACGAGGAGCGCGCCGTTCCAGTGCCACTTCTGCAGGCTGCTGCCCGTGCAGGACCAGACCGTGACTACTGTGCCGTTGGCAGTGCTATTCCCCTCGGGGGTAGCGCACTTGTTCTCTGTGTTCCATAGGACAGAGGTACCGACGGCCTGCGCCGGGCTTGCGGTCAGCGAGCTGAACCCGATCATGGCGACCAGCGCGAACAGCGCGGTCGATATCTTGCGAATCATGTTTCCTCAGAATCTACGAGTGTCACCGGCCCGCAGGTCGCGCGGTACCGGCCCATGCCGGATGAAGCTCCGTAGGGCTCGATCTGTCCCAGGCATGCTGCTACTGCGGACTTGGCCTGCGCTCATGGCGCCCGGGCAGGCACCCCACCGGGATGCGCACATCGTACGCTCACAGGAACAGTGTGCGCAATGTGGATGAGATCATCCAGGCGCGATCTCTCGCGCTGGGTGCAGCGGGGTGAGAGGCAGTGATCCGCACGAGCCACCATGTGCACCGGCCCCCCGGAGGGCCGCATCACCAGCGGAGGGCTAGTTGCGCCAGGCGGGCGCGTGGAGACCGGGAATCCGCTGCAGTGCGGCCGACCGGCGAGTGCGCCGGTGCCCACTCATCGACCTCGCCGGGGTCGTCCATCGATGGGCCGCGGGTGGTCGGCGAGGAGTCGTGCAGGAAATGCGAAGGCACACGCTGTACCCTCTACGCGAACATCGTACGCACTGCAATAATAGGAGTCGCATGGCGGCAGAACCGACCGACCAAGTCCCGTCCGTCTGGACGCGCGCCACGCCTGCAGCGAGCCAACCCGCTCTCAGCCGCACGGTGATCGTCCGGGAGGCGGTCGCCATGCTCGACGCGGAAGGGGTCGAGGCACTGAGCATGCGTAAGCTCGGCGCCCGCCTCAACTCCGGCGCCACCTCCCTCTACCGCCACGTCGCGCTCAAGGACGAGCTGATGGAACTGGCGCTGGACGAGGTTCTGGGTGAAGTCGTCCCACCACCCGAGGACACTACAGACTGGCGTACAGCCATCACGGAGTTCGCCGCATCCTTCCGAGCGACCGCCCTGCGCCACCCGTGGCTGTGCGCCGTCCTGGGTCAGGCAGGCTTGGCGCACCTGGGGCCCAACCTCAGCAGCGTTTCCCGGCAACTGGCCGCTCTGTTCACCAACGCCGGTTTCCCCGACCCCGACAGCGCGATCAACGCCCTCTACTCCTACACCATCGGAATGATCACAACCGAGCTGGCCTGGCTGAACACCGTCGCCCGCTCCCAGCAGAGTGAAAGCGACTTCCTGGCCCGCCTGCTGCCCTCCGCGGACGGTGATGGGCATTCCGGCGCAGACACCCAGAACCCGCGCACCATCCGCGACGACCACTTCGACAACGCCCTCGAACTGGTCCTCGACGGTCTGGCCTTCCAGCTCACCCGCTGACCACTCGAGCCAGCCGCGACCCCACCTTCTGCTGCACTCGGCCCTCGGCCTGTCGGCCGTCACCGCCTCTCTTGTCCGAACGTGGTGTGTTGACTGCACTTGTCGGTGAAGCCGTGCAAGCCGCGTATCTGAGTAGCCGTACTCTGGCGGGCTGCTGGCCGCCTGCCAGAGCATGGCGAACATGGAGTTCTTTGCGGACCTCGGCCTGGCCGTGCTGCTGTCAGCGCTCGGAGCCCTGGGGCTGGTGGACTTCTGGTTCGCTGAAGGCCTCAAGCAGTGAGCCCTTTTCAAGCTGGCCGCTGACCGCGAGTTGGACTGTCCTGCGGAACAACGAAGCTCCTGGTAGACGGGTTCTCGACCAAGATCACCCGTGTCCGCCAGGAGCTTCGCGTGCTTGTCTACCCGTCCTCGATTGATCTGTCCAGCCGCATTTTGCGGTTCCTGACCAGGCAACTGACATTCCGGCGGCAGGAGATCGGAACGCGGTGGCGGCGCCTTCCTGCCGGACGTCAGGCCCTGGCCGCCCTCGCCCCGTCCCTGGACGAGGCGATGACGACGATCCGGGCGAAGGCGTTCGTGATCCTCGACGGCACCTTGCTGCCGATCGACCGCATCGCCGCCGATACCCCGTACTACTCCGGGAAACATAAACGCCACGGCATGAACGTCCAGGTCCTCACCGATCCCTTCGGACGACTGCTCTGGGCCTCGCCGGCTCTGCCCGGCTCGACTCACGACCTGACCGCCGCGCGGCAGCACGGGATCATCGAAGCCCTCGCCGATGCGGGGCTCAAATGCTGGGCGGACAAGGCATATCAAGGCGCCGGCGGATCCGTCCGGGTTCCGTTTCGGGGCAGCCGCCTCAAGCGATGGAAGCGTCGCCACAACACCACCCACGCCAAGATCCGCTGCCTCGGAGAGCAGGCCATGGCCACACTCAAGAGCTGGCGTTTCCTACGGAAGCTCCGCTGCAGCACCAACCGAATCACCGACGTGGTGAAGGCCGTCCTCGTCCTTCACCACACATCAGCGTGAGGTTGGAAAAGGCTCAGCGGGCCGCTCACGGGCAGGCGGTGCCTGATCCGACGGGCCGGCAAGTGCTGGTGCTGAGCACGGGGTCGGCATGTTCGGCAACGATCGCCTACGGCTTGTCCTCGGCTGATCTGCCCATAGCCTGCACGGCCCAGGCGGTCATGGCCACCCTGATGGCGTTGCTCCTGCTCTTGGTCGCAGGCAGCGCATGCGGCAAGCGAATCAGGCGAGAGGGACTGCGGCGCCGTCTTCGCCCGGAGCGGCTGCGCTGGCACGATTCCCAGCGCGAAGGCAGCACGCCTGCATCGTCGTCATCGGGCTCGCCCTGCACCACCCCGACCCCCGGACCATCCTGCACCGCGTCGCCCAGGCGCTGCGCGCCACCGATCCCACCCGGCAACACCAAGGCACCGTCGCGCTCGCACACGTCGCGCGGCTGCACCACAGCGTCGACCCGGGAATGCCTCGCCCTGCGTTGATACTTGCGGCGCTCTACGGCGGCGACCGGAGCCTTCGTCAACTCAGAACCACAGTCCAACAGCTTCCATTTTCAAAGCCTTTCCTGTGACACCCAAGCGGATGGTTCGTCCGTGAGCCTCGTCCATCCAACCCATGTCTTGCACATGAGCTACCCCGTGAATGTACCCATACTCGGTCCAGATTTCCAGTGCCTCAATCGGGCGATTCTGTCCTGTTGTTCCCACCGTGACAGAATGAATGGCTCCGATGCCGTCCGAGCATCTCTCTCCCTGCCAACCGTAATCACGCAGGTGAGCGTTCACGCAGTAGCGGCCGACTCCGCCAATTGAAACACCCAGGGCTTCCAGTGCCTTATTCTTGCCCCACGTGCCAACAACATTCCCGTTGCAGGACCAATTGGCATCCCATCCATTGCCAGCCACATGGGCGGTATAACATGCCGATCCCTGTCCAGCTGCACTGGCGGGCGTACTGATCGAGAGAGAAACCACAGACGCGGCAAAGAGGGCCATCAGAGAGCGGGCGATTTTTTTCACACAAGACTCCTGCTGAGGTCGAATTAAAGGCTGTCCCGTAACTAATCGTGCCGCTCGACGCAGTCCGGTATGCACCGATTGGCTGAGGTCTCACTGCAGGCGGCAAGTCGGGTTCAACAGGACAACCTTTGGCGGCGAGTCGGCCCTGCCGGGAGCCATACTCACTTCTTCCCCCGTGCAGGCCCCCGACAGGTGGGCACACTGTACCCGTATGCGAACATCGTGCGCAACTTCGACCGTGTGCGCCGGAAGAGCAAGAAGAGACTCGACACTCGCCTCCCACCTCTACCGTGCGTGGGCACAGTCGCCCCCCCTTGTACCCTTCATGCGAACATCGTGCGCACTGGAGGAAAACACCCGTGGCAGAGAAGAAGCCCGTCCCCTCGGTGTGGACACGCCCCACGACAGCGCCCCGGTCGCCCGCCCTCAACCGGGCCACGATCGTTCGCGAGGCGATCGCGATGCTAGACGAGGACGGCATCGAGGCACTGAGCATGCGCAAACTCGGCGCCCGGCTGAACGCCGGCGCCACCTCCATGTACCGGCACGTCGCCACCAAAGACGAACTGATGGAACTGGCGGTGGACGAGGTCCTCGGGGAAGTCGTCGTGCCGGAGGACGGCGCCAGGAACTGGCGGGATGCGGTCAACGCATGCGCGGAGTCATTCCGGGCCACGGCCCTGCGCCACCCCTGGGTGTGCACGGAACTAGGCCAAGCGGGCCTCGCCTACCTCGGCCCCAACCTGGCGTCCATGATCGAGCACCTGCGCAACCTGCTGACCCACACAGGCTTTGCCGATCCGCACACTGCGGTCGACGCCCTCTTCTCCTACTCCATCGGCATGACCACCACCGAGTCAGCATGGCTGACCACAGTCGCCCGCTCGGGACAGACCGAAGCCGAACTGCTCGCCCGGCTCCTGCAACCCCCGCTCGCCGAACACGGGCACGACCCCGATGACCACAACGCCACCGCCGACCTGGACCCCGTCACAATCCGCGACCTCAAATTCATCAACGGCCTCGACATCGTCCTCGACGGCCTGGCCACCCGGCTACCCGCCTGACCACCACGTAAGAACCGTGTCACCTGACGACATACAGCAGCGCTGTTCAGACAGTGTCGGCGCCGCCATGAAGCGCGTATTCGTCGAGCAGCCGGAGCCGGGTGCCCTGCAGGCGATAGGTAAGCACTGATGTCACCCAGTTGCCGATCAGTGAACCGAAGGCCGGATCTGCGTCCATGGCCATACGTACAGTCACTGCGTTGAACTCATACACGCGTACCGGCGTCTCGGCCTCAGCGCTGTTGTGCCAGGTGAAAGGCCGAAGAAGCCAGGACCAGCCGACGAGTTCCCCGGGGCCGAGCCATTCGATGAGGGTCGGCTCCCTGCCGGGTACACGCATGTCGAGAGTGACGGTGCCGGATCGCACGATCCAGAAACGGTCGGCGGTGCTGCCTTCTTCGAAGAGCCGAGTGCCCTCGGCGAAGTTGGCCTCATGACCGTGTTTCATGAGGCGTTCCCGGTCGGGCGTCGCAAGTGTGTTGGCCAGTCGGGCCGGGGAGAGGGTGCGCGTTGAGGGCCTCCGTTCGTTCCCCTTCTCCAGTGTCCTTCGGAAGAACCGGAGCAGGGCAGGCCGAACGGCTCTCAGGCGCTCGTACAAGCCCGCGGCCATGAACCCGAGCAGCGCTCCGTCCGCCGCACGGCGCGGCAGGGCAACGATCTCCGCAGCCCGCCGGCCCGGCGGGATTCGGCGAGCTCGGCGACGCCGTCTGGTAGGAGCGGCCGGGATGCGGACGATGTCGGGGCCAGAGCCGCTCGCGGTTGTGGCTGCTCATGTTGACCTGGCCTATGGCCCGCTCCGTTCTCATCCAGGTCCGGTCCCGCCGGTACCTGTCTTCGACGGTACGAGCGGCCACTCACAATTCGGCCCCAGCCCAGGCGCCGGTCCCTGTGCCCCCGCCGGACGGGAGCAGGTGGCCATGAAGGGCTTCGCTGGTGCTCCCGCCCGGCAGGGCGGGGCCAGGCGGCCGGGGCGTAACGGACGTCGGTCTCCAAGCACGATCCCTGGGTCCTCCATGAGCCAGCCGCACGATACCGGCCACCGCCAGCAGCCTGGCCGTCTCGCCCGGGTTCAGCCAGGGCGCGTCCGAGAAGACGCACGGCACCACGGCCAGGACGATCCCCGGAGCCGACAGGGGCGTAGTGCAGACCCTCCCGCTCTGCCTGGCACTGCGTGAACCCGTCCACCCGCCGGCTGCTGTACCGCGCCGCGTAGCCCCGTGGGCCCTTACCCCGGGCTTCCCCACTCCGTCAGTTGCCGATCCGGCGCCGTATCTCACCGCTCCGTACGCCCGCCCCCTGGGCCTGTGCCTGCGAGCCGGGGAGGTCGTGTCTCTTGCAGTCTCCCGGCTCTGCTGTCAGACGTACGGCCGCTGAGGCTCCTGCCGGGCGGCGGGGCTCGGTGAGGACAGCGTCTTGGTAACCAAGCCGGACCAGGCCAACGGCGGGCGCCAACCGTGCCGGTTTCAGAGTCCGGCCTTCGACGACGCATGTGGCCGGACGGGGCGCGGGTATGCGGTCTCGGTGTGCGCTCGGTGGCCCGGTCACTTCACTTGCTGGTTGCGAGCGTGTTCTCACGGAGGTGGGGTTCTGTGCGCAGCGTTCTTGCGAACCAGGTTCCGTAGCGTTTGCCGAGGAACGGGGCGGAGGCGCCGTGGAGGAGGACGCTCAGGCCCACGGTGATCGCGACGGTGTCGCTGAGCAAATCTGTTCCGGGCAGGTGTTCCTCGAAGGCGAGAAGCCCGAACACGAGCGAGGCGAGTCCGCGTGGGCCGAACCAGCCGATGTAGGCGATGGATGCCGGGCGCAGTCCTGTGCCGATCAGGGCGAGGGCGACCGGCAGCATCCGTACGACGGTGAGGCTGATCAGCGCGTAGACCGCGGTCCGCCAGGTGAGATGTTGAAGGGCGGGTCCCAGGATGACCGCGCCGAAGACGAGGAAGCTGAGTGAGGTGAGCAGGAGTCCGAGGCGCTCGGTGAAGGTCACGCTCTGGAGGGGGTCGGAGGTGTCTTCCTGCGGGGTTGGGCCGAGCAGCGGTCGGCGCAGACCGGTGCCGAAGGCAAGGCCGGCTGCCCAGGCGCCGATGAACCCGCTGCCGTCCACGGCGAGGGACAGTCCGTAGGTGAGGCCCGGGACGGCGAGGGTGAGGAACGGACGCCAGTCGGGGCTGCTCCAGCCCCTGGCTACCGACCAGCGCAGTGCGCGTGCTCCGGCCCAGCCGGCGAGGAGGCCGATCACGCTGCTCAGCAGCAGTGCCCGTAGGAATGTTTCCACGACGCCCGTCCGGCCGTGGTCCTCGCCGGCTGCGGCCAGTGCCAGCACGAAGAAGGGCAGGGCCAACCCGTCGTTCAGCCCCGACTCGACCCCCAGGCCACCGCGTACCAGCGCCGGTACCCGTTTGTCGGAGACCGCCTGCTGCCCCAGGGCTGCATCTGTCGGTGCCAGGATGATGGCGACCAACGCCAGTTCCCACATGCCCAAGCCTGGCAGCAGCGGCCATGCCACGAGCCACCCCAGCACGATTGCGGCCGGCAGGCCCATCGCGAGCAGACGCACCGGGAGGAATTCCTCTCGTCGCAAATCTTGAGTGCGGATCGCGGCCGCGTCGGTGAACAGCAGAAGAACCAGCGCGCTCTCCAGCAACGCCCTCGTCACTTCTGGCTCCTTGGCCCGGCTCAGCAGGTCCAGGCCCAGCGGACCGATGGCCAGACCGACCGCTACGAAGACCAGCGGCCCGGACAGCGGGGTCGTCGACAACCGCCGCGAGAACATGCTGTAACAGGCCAGTGCTCCGCCTGCCACCACCACGGCCCACTGGCTACTCATCAGGCTCCTCGCGCAGGCGAAACGGAACACCCCAGGCCCGCGACGGCCCCGGCGGGGGGCTCCATGCCCAGCACCGTCACCCAAGGCAACTTAGTGGTGACTTTAAGGGCATATGCGCGGTTTGGCGGGTTCCGGCGTGGCAGGTCGGCAGCGCCTACGGTGAGCCGCGCCCGGACGGCAGGGGATACATGTCCGTTCGTTCCGTCAACGCTCGCGGGTATGACAAATCGCCCGTTCCGGCAGAGCCTTGAAGTCTCGGGCCCGTGCATGAGGCGAGGGGTACGTGCAGCCATAGGCCCTGTGCACTGATGACGAAGCCGGACAGGCCAGCGGCGAGGGTGAGGTCGGTGTGTTTACACGCTCACCAGGTTCCCGGACGAGTTCTCAGCCGCGTTCGCCTTCACGCACTCCAACGCATGACCCAGGAGCATGTGGGTCGCCAGCAGCCGTCAGAGGAGTGGGACGCCCGGTCCAACTGCGGAAGGAGCCGTCCACGAGCGGCTGGCGCGGTGAACCGTCCCGGCTCCTGACAGCAGCGGCGGCGTCCGCGCCGGTCGAGGCCGTCGACGTGGTCGCGGAGAACCTGCGACGGCGCTTCTCCGCGACGAAGCTCTCCTTCCTCATCGTGGACCTGACGGGAAGAGCGGTCACCCGCCTGTCCACATCCCCGGACATCCGCTCCGGCAGCGCCTCATGGAGCATCTCCGGTCCAGTCCCACCGGTTCCGTTCCCCGGGACGCGGACTGTACCGGGCGCGGCCGCCGGCGCCGTACTGCCCGGCCTCGGTCATCAGTGCGGCGCCGGTCTGGAGCTCCTGCGCAGTCCAGCCGGTGATGTCGAGCAACATCCCGTCCAGCGGCCCGCCGACCAGATCGGCGTAGTCCCGGCCTGGCACCGCACCGGGCCTGGGGTGATCCTGATCCTGCCCGTAGATACGCCCCCGCGGCAACTCGTCATCCCTGTTCATGAGTCCCAGCTTCCCAGCTGCCACCAACAAACACGGGGATACCCAGGCCTTGGTTTACCCGCGCCGCCGGCCAGGAAGGCTTGCCCCGGTCAGGTGCGCAGCCTCGGGATCCAGCCGCCGACCTTCTGCTCGGGCACGTCCTGGCGCTCGCGCTCGGCCAGCTGGTGGGCAACAGTGCTGTCCTCACACACGGGTCACTCAGAGCCTGGTCCCACCGCGGTCCGAGCTTCGGGGTGGTCTCGGCTGCTTTCCCCACCGATCGCCGGTGAATCTCGCCCCCCATGAGACACACGAGCGGCGGGCTCCGTGTTCGGCAGCCTTCCGCTCGGCTTCACACCGCCTCCGCTCCCGGCACTGCTGCTGGGCGGCCCGCCACTCCTCCAATTCGCGAGTGCCGGCTGCCTCACGGCAGGGGTTGCCGATCGCTTCGCGCAGTGGCTTCATGCGGGTGTGTCGAAGCGGAGGAACACCGGGCCGGCAGGGCCCTACTCGCGCAGCAGGGCCAGGCCAGTCGCGATGATGGGCCGGAGGCCGCACGGCACCGGTCTCTCACCCTTTCAGTCATGGGCAGCCGCATCAGCGGTCGGTGGTGCGGTGGTGTTCGGCGTTGATGCGCTGGGCTTCTTCGAGCTGGTCCTCGAGGATGACGATGCGGCACGCGGCATCGATCGGTGTGCCCTGGTCGACGAGCTCGCGGGCACGGGCCGCGATACGCAGTTGATAGCGGGAGTAGCGGCGGTGACCGCCCGTCGAGCGGAGCGGGGTGATCAGGCGGGCCTCGCCGATCGCGCGGAGGAAGCCCTGGGTGGTGCCGAGCATCTCGGCGGCCCGGCCCATCGTGTAGGCGGGATAGTCATCATCATCAAGGCGGTGGAACGAGTCGTCTGCTGTCACTTGCACCTCACTGGGAAAGCGGAGTCTCGGGGTGTGGGATTGATAGAAGTCTCGAGGGTGCGGGAACACGCGTGGAGGGGCCCTGGTGCCAATGGCACCAGGGCCCCGAAGGAACTGCTACACCATCAGCCGGCTGTGAACAGCTTTGCCGGCCTTTCTTGTTCCGCTCGTCCACCCGGGAGGGAAAGGGACGTGCGGGATCGCGGTTGCTCGACCGGAGACCACCTCACTCACGATGTCCTGCGGTACCCGGGCCCAAAAGTTCCGCCCGGGCGATCCTGATGGCGCCCAACTCCTCCGTTTCTTACCCTCTGAATCACTTACCGGTACTGCTTCACTGCGTACTACTGGTGGTGCGTACTGCTCAGTGACCTGTGAAAGCGCCACTCCTCCGGCAGCCAGCCCCGTCACCCGTGATGCAACTGCTCTGGCTTAGAACCCCACTGCCGAACTTCCCGGTGCGCACGTCCACAGCCAGACGCCTTCACCGAGGTGCTGCTCTGGTCCTGCTGCTGTGTGATGCCACTGCGTGTACTGCGGTACTTCCTCACGGCAGCCCCTGATCACTGCGGGCCACCCGGTCCGGGATCAGTTCCGTCGCCGTCCTGCAACTGCTCTGGCTTCGGAACTCCACCACCGAACCGTCCAACATCCTGCAACTACGGTCCTGCGTGTACTGCGGTGCTGCTCCCGGCAGTTCATCTCTGCCGGGCCCTGCTGTCCTCTGGGCTACGAGAGAAACCATAACCACACCACCATCCAATGTCTACCCCAGCCACCACAGGTTTCCGCCTGGCTCGTGAGGAGGTAATCGAACACGGACAGCACGCAGGGGAAGGGCCAGGGTCTGGGCGGCTATGCAGGCCCCGGGCGGCTCGGGCTGCCCGACCTCGCGCGGAAGATGTGCCACCAGCACGCCGCCGCCTACCTCCACGCCGCGCCCCTGCCCGGCATGACCGCGATCCGCGCCCTCGAACCCGTCATGAACCTCGCCCGCCTCCAGATCCGCGCGGGCGCCGCCGACGACGGGCGCCATCGTCTGCTGCACCTCTTCAACACCGTCACCAACGGCACCAGCACTCAAGTCGAGGGGGTCCACGTCCCGGCCGACCTCACCCCCACCGACACCGACCGCCACGAGGTCCGCACCTGGCTGTGGAAGGTCGTACTGGCCGACGGCACCCGCACCTTGACCACGGCCGGCCGCTGGGCGGAAGCGCTGGCCCACATCGAGGAGCACCGGGGCGTCGGGCAGCGCATGTTGGACGGCCGCCAGGTCGCCGTCCTGGCCGCGCTCGGCCACTCCCCCGCCGACGCAGCCGCGCTCGTCACCGTGACCACCCCGGGAGAGCGCTGGGAGAACGCCGTCACCGGCTGCCTCAACGTGATGTGCAACCAAGCCCTTCTCGGCCCAGCCGTTACCATCCTCGACGCGCTGGTCGAGGACTATGTCGAGCACCAACCAGACCAGGGCATGACCGTCTTCGACACGCGCCTCGGTCTGACGATCCTGGACCTGCTGGAGCCGCACCAGGAGGACGCAGCGCACCGGATGGTCGAAGAGCTCCACCGCCGGGCCATCGCGGCTACGGACGGCTACGCCGCCCGTGAGTGCCTGGCCGACGCCCGGTTCACTGCCCTCGCCGAGCCGCGCCAGGTCAAGGCAGCCCAGCAGCTTGTCCGTGTATGTGCGCTGGGAAGCGGCAGCCTCCCCGAGCCCTGGCTCGCAAGGATGAGGGAGGCGCTGCGGGCGAGCGACGCGGTAATCCGGGAGAGCGTCGGACAGCCTCAGCCCCAGCAGGAAGGCACTGGTGCACAGGTCTGAGGTGTAACGCCTCGCGGGGCTACAGCGCCCATACAGCGTGCCAAGCTCTGGACGGTCAGCCACGATTTGACGGCGCCGACCGCGGCGGCTTGCGCGTCGCCGTGGTGGAGAACACCGGCCTCCCGGACGGCTGCGCCCACCGCATCGTGTACGTGGACGCGCCGCCGCCCGCGGGAACGCACTGCGAGAGCTCAGCCGCGTCCTGGCCCCGGCAGCCGCCTAACGACCTCGTGCACGGTTAGCGGTGAGACGTCGATCTCGGATCGGCGATCATGGCTGTGTGGTGGGGAACGTGACGCGCACAGCGATCATCAGCGACCGGAGGATCACGGGCTTGTCGGCCGCTGTGATCGCTGAAACCGTTGCTGAGGTGGGGCCGTTGTGGCATGAACGTCATCAGGCCAGGCTTGCGTCCAGGCCGCGGAAGCGTGCGGTTGGCGCTGGTGCGAAGCACCGCATGGTTTTCGTCGACCGGCTCCTGGCCACGCTCGTGCACCTTCGCCACGGAGTGACTCATGACGTGCTGGCCTGCTGGCCTGCTGGTTCGCCGTGGACCGCTCGACCATCACCCGGGCCATCGGCGAGGTGCGGCCCCTGCTCGCGGAGCGAGGATGCACGGTCAGCCCCGACGTGCGGCTGCGAACCCTGGCCGAGGTCGTCGATCATCTCGGCCAGGCCGGGAAGACCGGCATCATCGACGGCACCGAGATCCGGGTCCGCCGCCCGGCCCTCGGCCACAAGGACCGGGACAAGTTCATCTCCGGCAAGAACAAGCAGACGCCGTGAAGGCCATGGTGTTCACCGACGGGGACGGGCGACTGCTGTTCTGCAGCCCGACCAAGCCCGGAAGCTGTGCGGACATCACCCACGCCCGCGAGTTAGGGCTGGTCAAGCTCCTGGCCGACGGTCCGGGGGTCGAGATCCTTGCCGATGCCGGCTATCAAGGACTCGGAGCACAGACCGGCGGACGCGCCGTGACGCCACCGCACCGCAAGTTCAGGAAGAAGGCCCCGGACTGGTACGAGGAAATGCACGAACGCCAGCGCAAGGCGCACTCCTCACGCCGCATCCGGGTCGAACACGGCATCGCCCACCTGAAGAACTGGCGGGCGCTGGCCCGTCACCTCGGCCGCCGCGAGCACATGGACGACACCGTCCAAGCCATTGCCAGCCTACTGTCCCAACAGCAGACCGCAGACCGCAGACCGGATCCTGGCTTGGCAAACGTGAGCACCACGGCTCCGCCTGGCACTGCGACGTCTCACCGCTAACCGTGCACGAGGTCGTTACGGGGTGTATTTCAATCCCAAGGGAGGAACGTTCGGCGCCCTGGCCCGGGACGGCGGCATCGTCACCGGCGAGGAGATCGGCCTCTCACCGCAGGCGTCGGATCCTGCGGCCTACTGGACCTTCCGTTTCTGGCAGCGCGGGTCAGCGTTCGCGTATGGCGCCGACGTTCTCGCCTACGCCTGTGCCGCGGCCGGAATGACCGTCGGCGACGGCCGGGCGGCGGCGGGCCGCGGCACGGCTCGCCGCTGGGTCCCGCTGCCGCCGGCGCTTCAGAGGTGAGCGCTGCCGCCCTTCTCCCGCCCGCGGCGTCGGCTCCCGGTCCAGCAGCAGCGGAACGGTCAGGACCGGGAGCAGCCAGACGAATACGATGAGGCGATGGCCGAGGAGCTGGTCCAGGTTCGGGTGGCCCGCCTGGTTGAGGATTCCTGCGGACGCCGCCGCCAGGGCGACCGGCAGGACCGCCGAGCGCCGCCTCAGCAGCGCCCAGGCCGAGAGCGCGAGCAGGACGGGGAGCACGGGATAGGTGGCCTGGCGACGGAGCCATGCCGTCCAGAAGACCCGTTCCTGGACGAGGAACTCCGGCCAGGGGTTGGGCAGATCGGGACGCCGGTAGTGGTCGGTCAGCAGATCCTGGGCGCTGTCCTGACCCGTGGGCCAGGACAGGAGGTGCGCGCCCGCGTAGACGGCCACGGCCAGGGCCCCGCACAGTACGGCCGCCTGCCCCGTCCGTGCCGACGGCCGCCGGCAGCGGCGCAACCACGCCCACCGGAGTGCGAACCCGGCCGTGAGAGCGACCGCCAGGAGCAGCGCCTGCGAGTAGCGCACCAGGAACATCAGGGCCAGGCCGCACACGACGAGCGCCACGCCCGTACGGGTACGGTCCAGGGAGAGCAGCGTGCACCCGAGGACGACCGCCATGCCCAGAGCCAGCGAGAGCCCGTCGCTCAGCGGGTTCATGGCGACCGTTCCGGTGGGCAGCGCGAGGTACAGCGCCTGACCTGCCAGGCCGGCGCGCCGGGAGGCGCCCGCGCAGCGAAGGGTGAGCAGGACGCAGACGCTTCCGGCCAGCGCGACGACCAGGCCCGCGAGCCAGAGACCCCACGTCGCGTCGAAGGCCGTGACAAAGGGGGCCAGGAAGAGCGGATACCCCGGGCGGGCCTCGAAGATGGCCATGAAGCGATGGTTCGCGAACGGCGCGATCATCCCTGAGGTGTTGCCGTTGCGGGACCAATGGGCGACCGAGTCGTTCAGCCGGCGTACGCACTGCTCCTGCGACTCCCCGGCGATCTTCCTGCTGGTCCAGGGGATGGAGGACAGGGGACCGTGCTGCTGGCTGGCGCAGGAGTAGTCGATGGCGCGGCGGCCCGCCTCGGCCCGGCTCTCGCCGCTGAGGGACAGGGCGTAGGAGAGGTAGTTCTTCGTGTCGGGCGAGGCCCTTCCGGTGACGGCTGTCAGCTGGAGCCCGGCGAAGGCCACGGCGATCAGCAGCATCCCGATGAGGCTGAGGTGCTTGGTACTGCGGTTGCTTCGCATCGGACGGGTGCTCCCCAGAGGTACGGCGGATACCTCACCAACGAGAGCACCGCCTCGGGGTGGCGTTCACCTCACCGACGAGAGCGACGCATATGGGCGCATGCTTCGAAGCCGGTCCGGGACGCCGTGGGTGGCTACCGGTCGCGCGGCTTTCCCCGCTTGCCGCTGCGGACCGAGCCGCAGCTCTCCGACGAAGGGCCCGCCGCCCGCCTGGGCCACTTCGACTCCTGCCAGGCCCGGCCCGGCCCGGTGATCCTCACCGCACTCGCCGAGTCCGGCTCGTTCCCCGGCAGGAGCACCTCCAGGACGAAAGCCGCCGACCCTCGTACTCGGCGTTCTCGTCGGGCTCAGCTGAACATGTCGAGGTAGTGCTGTGCGTGGACCGGGTGGTAGTCGCCGAAGTCGACGGATGCCGGGTCACCGCCGGTCTCGGCGACGACGAGTCGGTCGAGGTAGTAGTCCCAGCCGGGGCCGACTCCACCGGCCATCGCTGGGTCGTCGCCGACGGACTGGGTGAAGGTGAGCGTGGTGGTGCCCTCATGCTCGATGAGCGTGAGAGTCATGTGCCAGATGAGTTCCTGGCCGGGCACCTGCGACGTGAGGACCAGACGGTGGGGGGCCTGGCACTCCTGGATGGTGAGGAGTTCGGCCTGGTGCTCGTCGCCCTCGTAGAGCATCCGGAAGTCGACCGAGCGGGTCGACGGGTCGCCGGTCCATTCGCCGATCCAGCGAGCCAGACGGTCCGACTCGGTGACCGCCGCCCAGACGTCCTTGATGCCGGCCCGGAAGGTGCGGTCGAAGGCGATGCTGTCCAGGCCGTCGATGGTCACGCGACGCCCGGTGGGGGTGCTGGTCATGCGGATTCCTCCTGAGGTCTTCCGGTGCCGGGAGCGGCGTCGGTGCCGGCCCGGCGGTCGTGGACGGTTCTGCGGACCTCCAGGTCGAGGGCGTCGAAGGCGCTCTCGGGGATCGGGGGGCGGCCCCCGGCAAGCTCGTCGAGCAGGGCGCGGACCGGGGCGAGGCCCGGGCGGGCGAGCGCGTAGTGGCGCTCGCGACCGTGGTCCTCGACGGTGGCCAGCCCTGCCTCGGTGAGCAGTCGCAGATGTTTGCTCACCGCAGGCCGGCTGATCGGGTGCCGTGCCGCGAGGTCGACCACTCGGGCCGGGCCGGAGGCGAGTGCACGCAGCAGATCACGGCGTATGGGGTCGGCCAGGGCGATGAACGGGTCCACTCCTTATCGGTAACCCATGGGTTACCAATTGGCAAGTCCTCGACTCCACGACTCCGGGCGTCCCCGAGCAAGGAAGCGACCTCCAGGCGGGGCAGTAGCGGCACAGCGAAGCGACGGCCGAGGTGAACACCGGCCCTCGCCGCAGACACGGTGGCCCAGCGGGCTCCGCGTAGCGGTGGTGCTCACCGCAGCGACACCTCTCACCACATACGGTCGATACTCTGAATCAGATCGCCCGCTCGGCAGCGACCTTGATGCGCCGGCCGAACTCCGGGGCGTCCTTGCGTGCTGCACCGCCGGCCAGCGGGAGCAGCAATTTGCCTACGCCGTGACCGTCGAGGACGTTGAAGAGGCGTACACGCGTGCCTCCATCGGGAGTCGGCTCGAGGTCGTAGCCGCCTTCTCGCACAGTGATCGAGTTGTGCGAGGCCTCACGCCAACGAATTCGCCTCGGGGTGGTCAACTCTGTTATTTCGAAGTCCCGTTGGGACTTCATTCCCGCATCCTTGACGGTGCTGTGGAAAACGGTACCTGCCGTCGTGGCTCCGTCAGGAGTCTTCTCGATCTTGAGCACACGCGGGCTGAAGTCGGGGTCGTTCCGCCCGTCCGCCAGGTACGTGAAGACAGCTTCGATGGGGCGGTCGACAGTGACGGTGGCCTCGAACTGAGTACTCATACGCCTCTCCCGGAAAGGGCGGCCCCGGACGGAACCGCAGCAGGCGGTTGCTTCAGCAGCACGCCCTCGGCAGTCGCGCAACCGGCATTCGGTCGGGTGGGGGCGAACCCAGCCGCCGTCTCCTCAGGATACCGCCGATGCCTTTGAGCGGCAGGGACGGACGAGGAGGCACTCGAACTCCACCCGCAACCCGTAGTCCGTAGTCCGTAGTCCGTAGTCCGAGCGTGGTCTCCTCCTCCAAGGGTGCGTGTGGGTAACTGCCCTCGGGCGGGATCCCGCACAGACACGGCCCGGCATCGCCAGGAGGTGCGGGAAAGCCGCCGGCATCGGCGACAAACGCCGTCGGCCCGCAGGCCCGGCCGTAAGCCGGGGAGCACATATGCCCAATATTCAGCTTGGGTGTAATGTCGCATTTGGCCGTACTGGCCGTGCCGCGCCCCCGGGCGACGGAGGAAAGTTTTCGTCCTCCGCGTACCTCGCGGCCGGCTGAAGGATCACCGAACTCACCATTCACATCCGCCAGGCGGAAAGGTCTGCCATGAGCAAGGTCACCACCAGCGACGGCACGAGCATCTTCTACAAGGACTGGGGTCCGCGCGACGCGCAGCCCGTCGTGTTCCACCACGGCTGGCCGCTCAGCGCCGATGACTGGGACAATCAGATGCTGTTCTTCCTCGGCGAGGGCTACCGCGTGATCGCCCACGACCGTCGAGGCCATGGGCGATCCTCCCAGAGTCAGAGCGGTCACGAGATGGACACCTATGCCGCCGATGTGGCAGCGGTGACCGACGCTCTCGACCTGCGCGGGGCCGTCCACATCGGCCACTCGACCGGCGGTGGCGAAGTCGCCCGGTATGTGGCGCGCGCGAAGCCGGGACGAGTCGCCAAGGCAATCCTGGTCGGGGCGGTGCCACCGATCATGGTGCGGACGCCGTCCAACCCCGGTGGCCTGCCGATCGAGGTGTTCGACGGGTTCCGCGCGTCCCTCCTCGCCAACCGGGCGCAGTTCTACGTCGACGTTCCCTCAGGGCCGTTCTACGGGTTCAACCGGCCCGGTGCCGAAGTGCCCCAGGGAGTGATCGACAACTGGTGGCGCCAGGGTATGCAGGGTGCCGCCAACGCCCACTACGAGTGCATCAAGGCGTTCTCCGAGACGGACTTCACCGAGGACCTCAAGGCGATCGATGTGCCGGTCCTGGTGGCGCACGGCACCGATGACCAGATCGTGCCCTACGACGACTCGGCGCCGCTGTCGGTCGAACTCCTCAAGAACGGCCGTCTCAAGAGCTATGACGGCTTTCCTCACGGCATGCTGACGACGCACCCCGAGGTCCTCAATCCCGACCTCCTGGCGTTCATCAAGGAGTAGGCAACCTCAGCACGCTCGGGGCACTGTCGTCGGCATGAGCGCCGAGGGGCTCATGCCGACAGCAGCGCGTGGGGCCTGGACCTCGGCCTCGTCGCTATTTTCCGGTGGAGCACGGGTCGCAGCAGGAAGGGGCGGGTTCCACACAGATGGTGACGGTGTCGGTGTTGTTGGTGACGTCGGGATCCTTCTCCTGGCCGGTGACCGTCGCGGTGTTGGTGATCGGGCCCGGCTTGGTGGCCTTGGCCCGCAGCACGAGCGTGGCAGTGGCGCCGTCGGCCAGGTCTCCCACGGCCCAGCGGCCGGTCGTCGGGTCGTAGCCGCCCTGGGTTCCGTCGGCGGACAGGAAGGTGAGGCCTTCGGGGAGTCGGTCGGTGACGGAGATCCCGGTGGCCGGGTTCGGGCCGGTGTTGCTCACCGTGATGCGGTACGTGACCGTCTGGCCGACGGTGACCGTCGTGGCGTCGGCCGCCTTCGTCACGGTCAGGTCGGCGGCCGGCTTGACCTGGGTGATCTGCTCGTTGGAGGTGGACGTCAGTGGCTGCGGTGTGTCGCCGAGCCGGTTCTCGTAGGAGGCGGTCGCCGTGTTGCTGATCTGGCTGCCGCCGCTTTCCCGGGAGATGACGACCCGGTACTCAACGGTGGTCCCTGCCGGCAGGGTCTCGGTGTTGGGCAGGCTGCCGCCGGAGACTCCCGAAGCGCCGTTGCCGAGATGGAAGACGACCTTGTCGTCCGCGGCGTCGTAGTACGCCTGGTCGTCGCCCTGCGCGTCGCTCTTCGTCCCGGCGTTCGGGCCGTCCACGACGCGCAGGGACCCGGGCAGATACGTCGTCCCCTGCGGGATGACGTCGGTCAGGACGAGGCTCTCGGCCGCTCCCCCGCCCTCGTTCTTGGCGGTGACCCGGTAGGTGACGGTGTCCCCCACCTCCAGTGGCCCCGTGGGAACGGCGGTCTTGCTGAGTTCCACGTAGGGGGCCGTGCCGAAGAAGATGCCGTCCAGGAAGTTCCCGATGCCCTGATTGCCACCGGCGGCCGAGATGGAGCGGAACGCGAAGCGCGTCAGCACCTGGCCCGCCGGAACGGTGTAGGTGCCCGTGTAGTAGCCCCAGGCGGTCGTACCGTCGGTGAATCGCCGCTGCTCCACCGCGGAGCCGGGCGCACCGATGTCCAGCGCCATGGTGTCGTTCCCCTGGCGGCCGCGGTGATAGAGCCGCCAGTACAGCGTCGTACCGGGAGTGCTCGGCAGATCCTGGTAGAGCGTGGACACCTGATTCGCGTTGAGTTCGGCGAACTGGGCGCCGTGGGCCGCCGGCACCCCGTTGAAGCCCGAGCGCCACAGCTCGATCCTGTGATCGGTAGCGGTGGTCAGCCAGCCCGGGACACGCTTGGCGGCCTGTGTCTGCGAGGAGTCCGGCAGGATCTCCACTCCGGTCACCACGGGCTCTTCGAAACTGCCGTTGGCCAGGGCGACGCGGAGTGGAGCAGAAGGTGTGGACATGGGTCTTCCCCTCAAGTCGATGCTCTTGGACTGCACCGCCCTTCGGCACGTACCTCCATGCGCCGTAGCGGGACCGAACAGCCAGTAGCTCAACGCATTCGACTTGTTGCGTAAAGCGACATCGGGTGATCGTCGGCCAACCCCTCACCACGCGTTTGCGCCGCGGTTCCCGGTCGTTCCCCCGGCCCCTCCACCGCCGTCGGAACGCTCCCGCCCCACTCGCCTCACGTCACTCTTCCCTCCACCCCTGTCATGGCCTGAAGCTCACCGTGCGCCGCCGCCCTCACCTCCGCACAGGGTGAATCGGCAGCGGGGGAAGTTGACGCTGCGGACGAGCAGCGGCGGTCCATCGGCGGGACCCGTGGCCAGGCCGGAGCTGTCGGTCGTGGCTCCCGAGCCGTGGCCCTGGCCGTCATCAGTAGTGGAGGGCGGCGTGCCCGCAGTCGGAGCAATTCACGTTCGCCTGCGGGCGAGGGGCCAGGGTGAACCGGGTGAGTAACGGCAGCCCTTCATCAGCACGCCCCGACCGTCTGATCACGTTGTCCGACGGTATCTTCGCGATCGCCATGACGCTCCTCGCCCTCGAAGTCAGGGTCGCGCCCGATCTGGACTCCGAGCAGTTCCACGACGCGCTGCGTGAGGCCGCTCCCCAGCTCGCCGCCTACGCGTTGAGCTTCCTCATCCTGTACATCTTCTGGCGCGACCAGCGTCAGATCCTGCTGATGTCCGCGAAGACGGGCGGTCTCCCCCAGCATCTGGCCCTCGCGGTGCTCGGCATGATCGCCCTGGTCCCGTTCCCCACGTCCATCCTCGCCGAGTACGGGACCCGCGAGCCGTTGGCGGTGGCGATGTACGCCGCGACCATCTGCCTCATCGATCTGCTGCAGCTCGCCATGTTCGCGACACTGAGGGGCCGGCACGGGGTACGCGCCGTGGGCGAGTGGCGGGACACCGCGGCGGACCTGGGTGCGACGGTCGTCGTGTTCGGGGCCTCCGTGCCCATCGCCTTCTTCGCCCCGCAAGCGGCCATGTGGTGCTGGCTCGCCCTTTTCCCCGCGAAGGCCGCCCTCGGCAGGCGGGAGCGGCTCCGGAGCACCCCGCAGGACAGCTGAACCCCGTGCCGTTCCCGTACGGGAGCACGCTCCGGAAGGCGGAGGCCCAGCACTCCGGTTCCCGGGGGCCGGCGGAAAGCCGCCCGAGGACCGGAGTGACTGAGGAGCGGTTCGGGATGGGGCGGGTACCTCCCGCTCGCTGTGCGAGGCGTTACGACGCGTCCACCAGGACCCGTCCGTCAGCGGGGGTGCGTGAGGTGAAGCCATTGGCGTAGAAGGACTCGACGCGGGACTGCTCGGTCGCGTTCGGGACCGCGTTCCGGCAGCTGGTACCGGCGCTGGAGCCGGACATCAGCTGGGAGCACGGGCCGGGCTTGGTGTCCGGCAGGCCAAGGCTGTGGCCGATCTCGTGGGCGGCGATACGGGTCTTGTCATGGCCCTGGGTGACCGCCTGGCTGCCCAGCTCCACCCGGACCTGGCCGCCCGGGCGCACCGGGCCGAGCGTGGCCTGCGGCCAGCCGCTGGTGGCCACGATCTGGATCTCGGCGCGCGTGCCGGGCGCGGCTTCGACCAGTTTGACGTTGTCGACGTTGGAGTTCCACGAGGCGACCCCAGCCGCGATCGCCGCCTCCCAGCCGCCCGCGCGACTGTCGTCGTAACGGATTGTCACCACCGCTGCTGCGCTCTCGGCGGCGCGCGGAGTCGGCGCCGGCGTGGCGTTCGCCGCCGTGACCGTGGTCAGGGTGATTGCTGCGGCGATACCGGCCGCCTTCAGCCATATCGAATCCAGCATTGCTGTCCCTTCACTCATGGGGGGGGCTCGGTCCCGGGCGGAACCGACAGTGCGGGAGGACGGTTGCTGCGAACAGGCCCGGCCGAAGGGCCGGTTACCGAACCTCCGGAGCCGCAGAACCTATGCCCATCAAGAAGGGTTCGCCATGCTCCTGTCATTCGACGTAGGCCGGAAACACACCTGTGCCCGACCGTGGGTCGGCAGCCCTCTCCCGTACCAGCCGGTACGAGGCCCACGCAGCCGTGGCTGGATAGCGCCTGTCCCCAGGGGCACGGGACAGCGCCGGGACTCTCGGGCAGCCGTGGCGCGTATCGGTGGCGGCGCCGGGTATCAGCGGCCTGTTCCGTACCCTGGGGGCATGCGCATGCGCCCCACTCTGAGCTGGACCCCCACCGAGGAGCTGTCGCCGGGCACCACCGATCTGGAGCCGGTCGCCGACGCGCTGAACAGTGGCGGTGTGCTGGTGCTGAGCGGGGCGGGCATCTCCACCGAGTCGGGCATCCCCGACTACCGGGGTGAGGGCGGGAGTCTGAGTCGGCACACCCCGATGACGTACCAGGACTTCACTGCCGACGCCCAGGCCCGTCGCAGGTACTGGGCGCGCAGCCATCTCGGCTGGCGCACTTTCGGCAGAGCCCGCCCCAACGCCGGCCACCGGGCCGTCGCCGCGTTCGAGCGGCACGGCATGCTCTCGGGTGTGATCACCCAGAACGTCGACGGTCTGCACCAGGCCGCCGGCAGCGACGACGTCGTGGAGCTCCACGGAAATCTGGGCCGGGTGGTCTGTCTCTCCTGCGGCACCCTCAGCGCGCGCCGCGAGCTCGCCCGGCGGCTGGAGAAGGCCAACGAGGGCTTCGCGCCGGTGGCCGCAGCGATCAACCCGGACGGTGACGCCGACCTCACCGACGAGCAGGTCGGGGACTTCCGCGTGGTCCCGTGCACCGTCTGCGGCGGCGTCCTCAAACCCGACGTGGTGTTCTTCGGGGAGGCGGTGCCCCCTGAGCGGGTCGAGCACTGCCGCGCGCTGGTCCGCGAGGCCTCCACGCTGCTCGTCCTGGGCTCCTCGCTGACGGTGATGTCCGGGCTCCGGTTCGTCCGCCAGGCAGCCCAGGCCGGACATCCGGTGCTGATCGTCAACAGGGATCCGACCCGGGGCGACCGCCACGCCGTCACCCGTATCGCGCTCCCACTGGGGACGGCCCTCACCACCCTGGCCGGCCGGCTGGGCATCCCCTTCGACGACGGGTCGGCCCGGACCGGGTGACGGACGGGAGGACCGGAGCGACACCGGCACGGTGAGGCCCAGCGCGATGAGTAGGGCCAGGAGAGGCACATGGTCCGCGCCCGCGACGGCCGGCGGTGCGATGCCTCCGTAGGCGATCGTCTTGACTGTGCACGCGTGCGCCCTTGTGCAAGCACGGCCGGGCAATGGGCACCCCACGGCCCCCGGGGCGGGGCCGTGGGGTGCGTGGGTCAGGCCGTGCCGGTGCCGCGGCGCCTGAGGAACCACCACAGACCGCCGGCCAGCACCAGGACGGCTACAGCGACACCGATCGGCAGGGCGAGCGATGAGCCCTCATCCTCCGTCGCGGCCGTCGCGCTGCCCGAAGGCGCCGGCTCGGCGGCCGCGGTCTCCGAGGCGGGCGGGCTCGAGGGCGAGGGTGCCGCCGGGGCGGAACTCGCACTTGGGGTGGGGGTGAGCAGCTCGGCACCGGGGGCGGCTTCCTTGAGTTCCAGCACGGGCGCGGAGTGTCCATGTCCGCCGCCGGTGGACTTCTCCACCTCGATCCAGCGGTCGACGCGGCCGTCGTCGTAGGACTGGAGGGTCTTGAACACCAGCGACTTCGCGTCCGGCAACTGCCGAACGACAACGGAGTACGCGGCGTCCTCGCCGACGGCCATGGCCGGGCCCGAAACGGTGAAGCCCTCCTTGGTCGCGGTGAACTTCCAGCCCTCGGGGCCTTCTTCGTAGGTGACGTCGGCCGGGGTGATGCCCTTGGGGAGGAACACCTCCAGTTTGTTGATGCCCGCGGAGGCGGACTCGGTCGCGGCGCTGAAGCTCAGCGTGACGTTCTCGGCGAGCGCACGGGCGCCCTCGGACTCGACCTCCACATGAGCGGACGCCGGCGAGGCGAGAAGGAGGCACGCCGTGATCGCGGCGGCGGCGACTCCGGCGCTCCGGCGGACGGTTCGGGCGCGTGCAGGGGTGGACACAGGTATCTCCCAGGGGGTGTGACGGTGTGGGGGCACGCTGAAGCGGGCCCGGGGGGAAGAGCGGCGAGCACCAGATCGTCGCGGGAGGTCCCCGGCGTACCACCGTGTGGTTGAGCGCTGTGCGGTTGTACGGCGATGGCCAGGACCATGCCCGTAGCGGGCCCGTACCGAGCTGCCGTCCAGGAAACGGACGTCCTGGGACCAGGTGCCTGAACCATCGGTCCAGCGTGTGGTCCAGGTGGCGCGCGACCGACTGGCACGCGCTGTCCGCACGCTGGAGGCACCAGCCCACCAGGAGCGACGCGATCGTGTGTCCGGCCGCCATCGCCACGGCGTGGTGATGGCCTGCGTGCCATGCGTGGTCGGCGCCGAGCCCGGTGTCGTGCCGGTGCATCACGGGCCGCATGGCGTTCGTGCCGCTCTGCACGGCCCCGAAGAACTGGTGCAGTGCGGCCTGTCCCGCGCCCGTGGCCACGACCACCGCGGGCAGAGTTCCAGCGCGCCCGGCGAGAGGAAGAGCGAGAATGAACAGCATCCCGCCCGCGAGGAGCACGGCGTGTCCTGGGACCGCTTGTCCGGACGCCGGATGATGAGCGCAGACAGCGAGTCCGGTACTGGTCACCGCGAACACCAGGGACCGGCCAGCCGCCACCGCCGCTCCGGCCCGGAGTTCTCGGGCGGAGCGTTCGGCAGGGGGCGCGGCGGTCACCATGGCCGCCCCATCATGAGGCACTGCAGGGCCTGTTCGGCACTGCGTTCGGAACGGACTTCCAAGATCCCGAGGAAATGCCGTGGCCGTGAGACCGGCGAGCGGTGTCGCGGTCCGGGACCGGAAGGCCCGTCCGTGCGTCAGACGATGGCGAGCCGTTCCACCAGCAGCTCCACCCGCCGCCCCGCGTCCCCGGGTGGCAGCCGTCCCGCCCGGGTCAGGGTCGCCAGCCCGTGCAGGGCCGCCCAGAACACCTCGGTGAACAGCGCCGGGTGGACGCCGTCCCCCGCGACCTCGCCGAGGCTCTCCAACAGGGCGGCGAAGGCGTCCTTCAGGGGCTCCGGGGTGTCCTCCTGGGCGAAGGCCAGGCCGCCGTCGAGCTGGAACATGGCGTCATAGACAGCCGGGTGGCGTTCGGCGAAGTCGAGGTAGGCGAGGGCGAGAGTGGTGACCCGGGCGCGCGGGCTGTCCGCGGCGGAGGCGGCGGCCCGAACCGCCGCGGCCATCTCGGTGGCGCCCTCGAGGGCGACGGCGCCGATGATCTCGCGCTTGCCACGAAAGTGGCTGTAGAGGACGGGCTGGCTGTACTCGATGCGCTCGGCCAGCCGGCGGGTGGTCACCGCGTCCCAGCCCTGCTCCTCGGCGAGTTCGCGAGCCGTCGCCACGATGAGGCGCTGCCTGTCCGCCCGCTCGCGCTCTTTGCGTTCCTGTACCGACATGAGGAAATCCTAGCACCGCTAGACAATCGAGCGACAGCAAGGCTAGCATTGAACTGTCACCTAGCAACGCTAGACAGCAGGAGGAGTCACCATGCTCAGCGCACTCGAGGTCTTCACCACCGTGACCGTCGGCGTCATGGTGGGGGTGGAGTTCTCCGTCGCCTTCTTCGTCAACCCGATCCTCGACGGCCTCCCCGGCGACAACGGTCTGCGCGGCCGCACCCACGGGGCCCGGCTGCTCGGCGCCGTGATGCCGTTCTGGTACATCGGCTCGCTCGTCCTCGTCGCCGTCTGGGCCGTCGCCGGATGGCACCACCACGGCACCGGCCTCGTCGTCACCGCCGCCGCGCTGCTGATCCTCAGCGTCGCCATGTCGGTCCTGCTGCTCGTCCCGATCAACAACCGGGTCAAGACGTGGACCGCCGACGGTCTCCCCGGCGACTGGAAGCAGCAGATGAACCGCTGGGACCGCTTCCACTACGTCCGCGTCGCCGTCATCATCGCCGCCTTCGCCCTGCTGGTCGGCGCCCTCGGCTGAGGGATCCCCCATCTGCGGCCCTTTGAGTGCCGAGCACGAGGGCAGGAGCGAAGAGAGCAGCACTCCGTAACGCCACGTGAGCGATTACTGGCCATATAGATGCTTTTAGGTAGTTTCCTGTGCGCTCAGTCGGGTACCCCGCAGTGAGGCGGAGCGCAGCGTTCCGCCTCACCGCATCAACCGTCGTTCTGGAGATTTCATGTCAGAGCAGCGCAAGAGTCCGTTCGCCACCGTCAATCCGTACACCGGGGAGACCCTCGCGGAGTTCCCGGCCATCGAGGGCGCGGAGGTCGACGCCGTCCTGGAGACCGCGGGCGGCGCCTTCGACGCGTGGCGGAAGCGGACCGTAGAGGAGCGTGCCGAGCTCGTCGGGCGCGTCGCCGAGCTGATGAGGGAGCGCAAGGAGACCTTGGCGCGCCTGATCACCCTGGAGATGGGCAAGCTGATCTCCGAAGCCCGCGGAGAGGTGGACCTCGCCGCGTCGATCCTGGCGTACTACGCGGAGCACGGGCCCGGATTCACGGCCCGCGAGCCGCTCGACGTCGAGGAGGGCGAGGCGTACCTCGTCAACGAGCCGCTCGGGGCCCTGCTCGGCGTCATGCCGTGGAACTTCCCGCTCTACCAGGTGGTGCGCTTCGCCGGGCCCAATCTGGTGCTGGGCAACACCGTTCTGGTCAAGCACGCCGGGATCTGCCCGCAGTCGGCGCTCGCACTGGAGGTGCTGTTCCGCGACGCGGGCGCGCCGGAGGGTGTCTATACGAACCTGTTCGTGAGCCACGACGAGATCTCCCGCATCATCGACAGCCCCGTGGTGAAGGGGGCGTCCCTGACCGGCAGCGAACGTGCGGGGGCCCAGGTCGCCGAACGGGCCGGCCGGAACATGAAGCCCAGTCTGCTGGAGCTGGGCGGCAGCGATGTCTTCATCGTTCTGGACGGTGAGGGTCTGGAACGTACGGTGGGTGCCGCGGTGGCCGGCCGGATGGCCAACACCGGTCAGAGCTGTGTGGCGTCGAAGCGGTTCATCGTGCTGGCGGATGTCTACGACGGCTTCGTCGAAGGGATGCGGCGCGCGTTCGAGGGCCTGGAACCCGGCGATCCGTCCGACGAGGCCACGACGCTGGGGCCGCTCTCGTCCGAGCAGGCGGCTTCCGGCCTGGCCGAGCAGATCCGCGAGACGGTGGAGCAGGGCGCTGAGCTGGTCATCGGCGGTGGCCGGATCGACCGTCCCGGTGCGTTCGTACAGCCGACGATCCTCACCGGCGTCAAGCCGGGCATGCGTGCGTACGCGGAGGAGCTCTTCGGCCCCGCCGCGGTGATCTACCGGGTCCAGGACGAGGACGAGGCGATCGCTCTCGCCAACGACAGCCAGTACGGCCTGGGCGGGTCCGTCTTCTGTTCGGACGTGGAGCGTGGCCGCCGGGTGGCCGAGCGGGTGGAGACCGGCATGGTCTGGGTCAATCACCCGACCTCGACCCAGCCCGATCTGCCGTTCGGCGGGATCAAGCGCTCCGGCTACGGGCGGGAGCTCTCGAAGCTCGGCATGCAGGAGTTCGTCAACCGCAAGCTCGTTCGCGTGCTGCCGCCCGATGCCGAACTGAGCGGCATCGCGGGCTGAGGAGCCCCCTGGCTTTGCCGCGCCCGCCCCAGGAGTGCGATTCCCATGGGCCCGGCGTACCCGGCCGCAGACGGACCCGTACGACCGGCCATCCCGTACACATCTCTCGCCGCCTTCCGAGGCATCGACAACAAGAGGAGTAACTGTGCCCGCAGTGCCCGACATCACCCTCAACAACGGTGTGACGATCCCCCAGCTCGGTTTCGGGACGTTCCAGATCCCGCCGGAGGAGACCCGCGAGACCACGCTGGCCGCTCTGGAGACCGGATACCGGCACATCGACACGGCGGAGATGTACGGCAATGAGCGGGAGGTCGGCCAGGCGGTCCGGGACTCCGGTCTCAACCGTGCCGACGTCTTCGTGACCAGCAAACTGAACAATGACGCGCACCAGCACGACGATGCCCTCCGGGCGTTCGACCGCACCATGGAGGAGCTCGGTCTCGAGTACCTGGATCTCTTCCTGATCCACTGGCCCCTGCCGGGTTCGGGGGACTTCGTGGAGACCTGGAAGGCCCTGGAGGAGATCTACCGGTCCGGGCGGACCAAGGCGATCGGGGTCTCCAACTTCCAGCCGAACCACCTGCGGCGGCTCCTGGCGAGCAGCACGGTGGTGCCCGCCGTCAATCAGGTCGAGGTGCACCCCTACCTCACCCAGGAGGAGGTACGGGCCTTCGGCGCCGAGCACGACATCGCCACGGAGGCGTGGTCGCCCATCGCCCAGGGCAAGGTGCTCTCCGACCCGGCGATCACCCGCATCGCCGAGCGGGTGGGCAAGTCGACCGCACAGGTGACGCTGCGCTGGCACCTGCAGCGAGGGGACATCATCTTCCCCAAGTCGGTGACGCAGAAGCGGATCGAGGAGAACTTCGAGCTCTTCGACTTCGAGCTCACCGAAGGTGACATCGGTGAGATCTCCGCCCTGGACCGTAACGAGCGGACCGGGCCCGACCCGGACACGTTCAACGGCTGACCACGGCGTCGGGATTCTCGTCGGCCCGGCCACGGAGTACGGCTCCGTGGCCGGGCCGACGTCTGTCCGCGAGGGCTTTCATCATCCAGTGGTCACTCGGTGGCCCAGGCGGAGGCAGGAACCATGCACACAACCGACGCTGCATCGGGGGCGCTCGGCGGTGCGATCGACGTACACGGCCACTTCGTCACCGGCACGCTGCGCGCCGCCATGCGGGACGCCGGGGTGGAGCATCCCGACGGCATGCCGGCCATCCCCGAGTGAAGTCCGCAGAGCGCGCTGCGGCTCATGGACGGGACGGGTGACCGGGCGGCCCTGCTCTCCGTCTCGTCGCCCGGTGTGCACTTCGGGGACGACGGCGCCGCGGTCCGCCTGGCCCGGTCGGTCAACGACGAGGGGGCGGCGCTGGTCGCCGAGCACCCGGGACGGTTCGGCCTGCTGGCGAGCCTGCCCCTGCCCGACGTGGCGGCGGCGGTGTCGGAGGCCGAGCGGGCCCTGGGGGAACTGAACTTCCACAGGGGAGCGGCGTGCACCTCTCCGACTCGGGCCACTTCTGGCCGTTCGAAGTCCCGGAGGAAATGATCACTGTCCTGCGGGATTTCCTCAAGTAGCAGCAGATCCCGGCGCAACGCGTCGGGCCTCCCCTCGGTCACCCCAGCGGGAGGGATCCGAGGAGAGGCCCGGGTGCGGCAGTGTGCGTTTCAGGCCGCGTCCGGCAGGGCGGCCAGGCCCTGCTTGACGTACCGGGTCGTCTCGTCGGCGAGGATTTCCGGCAGGCCCTTCTCGATGCCGCGCAGGGCCTGCGCGGCGACATCGGCGGGGTCGGCCTTCTGGTCGGCGGGGACGGTCGCGGCCATGTCGGTGTCCATGTATCCGACGTGCAGCGCCGATACGGCGATGCCGCGGGGTGCCAGCTCCTCCCGGGCCGCGTCGGTCAGCGCCCAGGCGGCGGCCTTGGCCGCGGCGTAGGAGCCGAGGCCGGCCGGGTGCAGCCAGGACAGGACCGACAGGACGTTGAGCACGGCTCCCCCGCCGTTGCCCTCGATGACAGGGGTGAAGGCCCGCGTGACGGCGAGGGGACCGTAGAAGTTCGTCTCCATCTCCAGGCGCACCGCGTCCAGGTCGCCCGTGAGGAGCGATGTGGCGGTGGAGACGCCCGCGTTGTTCACCAGCAGCGTGGTGTCGGAGGCGGTGCGGGCGGCGGCCCGGATCGACTCCTCGTCCGTCACGTCCAGCCGCAGCGGGACAGCGCCCGACAGGTCCACCGTCTCGGGCCGGCGGGCCGCCGCGTACACCTTCGCCCCGCGCTCCAGGAGCTGGGCGGCCAGATGCCGTCCGAGCCCTCGGTTGGCACCGGTGACCACGACGACCGCGTCCTTGAGTTCCATGTCCGCTCCTCGGGGGTGGCGCGGACGCCTGGCGACCCGCGCACTTTAGATTATGTCCATAATCTAAACACCGGGCTAGAATAGATGTCAACCGACATCCACATGGGAGGTGGCTCATGGGCCGCGTATCGCAGGCGCAGGCGGAGGAGAACCGCCGACGGGTGGTGGAGACGGCGTCGCGGCTCTTCCGGGAGCAGGGCACCCACGTCAGCGTCGCCGACCTCATGAAGGCGTCCGGGCTGACCCACGGCGGGTTCTACAAGCAGTTCGCCTCCAAGGAGGCACTCGTCGACGAGGCGACCGCCCACGCCTTCGACGGACTCACCCGGCGGCGCGACGACGGGCTCGAACAGCACGCCGGGCAGCGCTACGCCGCCCAGCGGGCACTGATCGCCACCTATCTCTCGGTGGAGCACCGCGACAGCGCCGCGGACGGATGCCCCGCCGCCGCCCTCGCCTCCGACATGGCACGCGAATCCGGGAACGACGAGGCCCGCCGCGTCTACGCCGAGGGCGTCGGCGACTTCGCCGAGTGGCTCGCGGCCGAGGACGAGGACGGTATCGCCCGGCTCTGCACCATGGTCGGCGCGCTCGTCCTGGCCCGGGGCACCAAGGGCTTCCCGATCTCCGAGGAGATCCTCACCGCCGCGCGCGAAGCGCTGACGACCGGCGGTCGATGAGCGCCACCGTCACCGCCCGCGCGCAGCGGTCGTGATCGCGCGGGCGGCAGGCGGGAGCCTCCGGCAGGCGGGGCGGTGCGCGGAGCGGGCGGTGTTCGCGGGCAGGCAAGGGTGGTGTGGGGTACGCCGGGCTACGAAGCGAACTTCCGCAGGTCCGCCGCCAGCGAGCTGATGGCCGCGGGGTTGCGCGGGCCCTCGACCAGGTCCACGTAGTCGAGGACGACGATCCGGTCGTTCCTGATCGCGGAGACGTCGGCGAGCGGCTTGTAGGACTTCAGGAACGCCCGCTTCTGCTCGGCGCTCGTGTCCCCGTAGTCGTTGATCACGATGACCTCGGGATCGCGGTCGACCACCGTCCCCCACCCCACAGTCGTCCAGCTGTCCTTGAGGTCCTTCATGATGTGGTCGCCGCCGGCCTTGGTGTTCCGGAAGCAGGTCGCCGTTGCCAGGGCGAAGGCCCCGACGGGGAGCGACCGCCCGCGTGTCTTCCTGTACGACGGGGCAGCCTGCCGGGGTCTCAAATGAAGCGCCTCCGGATTTCGTGTTCGCGGCGTCTCCGACGAGGAGGTACGGCGCCGAGCCGCGTGTCTCGTCGGTCACCGCGGGCAGCCCCGCCTGGTCCTCGCCGCCCTCGGCGAACTCGCCGATCCCGTCGTGCGCACCACCCTGGCCAGGGCGCTGGGCCCGGCTGCCGCCCGCCTGACCGATGACGAGCTCGCGTCGGTCCGCTTCCTCGCCCACCTGGAGAAGCTTCGGGCAGCGGCACCCACGCGACGGGGTTCCCTGGACGCCGCACTCCTCGACGACGTCCGGGAGGCCGCGCACCATCTGGAGGACATCGTGCACATCTGGGGCCGGGCCCTGTTCGGACTGAGGCGCGAGGACGAGACGTACGCCCTCGTGGCCCGCCTGCTCGCCGAACCCGCCACCCGGGACATCGGCGCCGACCTGGCCCGCGAGGCATGCCACGACTGGCGGATGGCCCCGGTCAGACTGCTGCCGCTGCTCGTCCGGCACCACGGCCGGAGGGCTACCCCGGCTCCTGGCGCGGCCCTCACGACAGCCTCGGTCTCGGAGGCGGCGATACGCACGCACAGAGCACTCCTCGCCGAAGTCCCCTTCACGCCGCCCCCGGGGGCCCGCCGCATCCCGTCCACCGTGCCGACGTACGACAGAGCTTCCGCGGCCGCGCTACTCGCCGCCAAGCCGGTGGGCATCGCCCGCCTCGCTCACGCCTCCGAGATCTTCAACTCCCTTATGGATACAGGCCCACTGACATTCTGTCAGGCGGCCCAGCTGTACAACCTGACCTTCCGTCGCCCCGGCCGCTCCCAGGCGGAGTGCGCCCCGCTGTGGCTGCTCCACGCCGGTCCTTCCGCACTGTGCCGGCTGCTGGACCTCATGACACCGCACCTGGCCGACTACACGGTCGGCGAGTACTACCTGGCGGGTCTCGCCCGGATGGGCAGCCACGCGCGCCCCGCACTGCGGACCGTGACGGAGCCGATCGACAGGCGTACCCGCGTCCCCGTCAACGACTCCACGCGCGACGCCGAGATGAGACTGGACGAAGGCCTTCTGGCCGCCGCTCCCAGTACCCGCCGTGCGATCCTCGCGGACGCCGCTCCGCCGTCTCCTCAATAGGTGGCGGCCGAGCGTTCTGCTCGGCGGGGCCGGGCGATAGGTTCTGGTCGCGAGGACGTCATCGTGGCTGACCACTGCGGGGGGCATCGTGAGCCGGGGGCCAGGGGAGAACGGGCTGCGCTGGATAGCGGACGCCTACGACATGGGCTTCACTCTTACGCTCAGCGAGGGGCTCTCACCGAACGAACTGCTGCGCAGCGTAGGCGCGGAGGAACGTCATATCGTCCCGCTGACCCGCTCCGCGGCGTACGACCTGCTGCTCAGGGACGAAGGGGACCACATCAGTGACCTGGACTTGCTGGACTGGGAAGATACGGCGGTGGTGGCCCGGCTGACGAGCGGGGGCTTTCTGCCCGCCCCGCCGGAGACCATCGTCCGAGCGGGCTCGGTGGCGGGCTGGGCGTACGCGCTGGAGGAGTTCGGCTGCCGTACGGGCACCTACGTCGGCGCACTGTCGGAGCGGGGACGGGCGTTCGCCGTGCATCGCAACGCGAAGGGCTTCAGTCGGGTCGACTACGGCTTCCGCGGCGAGGGGGTGACGTCGCTCGAACCGGGCCTGCCGCATCTGACGAACGGTGTCCCGGCGGAGGAGGCGCTCGGCTTCGTCCACGACGGTACGGGGGCGGGTGACGTGGCGTTCCTGCGGTTCCTGGAGGACGAGCTCGGCATCTGCCTCTCCTTCGAGGAGACGGAGGCCGAGCTGCTGTCGGCAGCGTTCCCTCACACTGCCGACGGATAGCGGCGCCGGGTTCCGCCCCCCTGTGGTGCGCGGTCGCAGGGGTGCCGGCGGGGGCTCGGCCGGGGGCTCGCTTCATATTCGTGAGTGGGTGTCATGAGTACGTGTACTCGTGCGGCCGGTCCAGCGCGCCACCATGCTGTGGCTTTCCGCCGAGTGGCTGAGGAGTGAACGTGACGGGTGTTCGGAAAATCGCGACGGTGGCGCTGCTGACAGTGTTCGGGCTCGCGGGGGCAGGTGTCGTACCTGCCGTCGCGGCGACGGTAGGGGGCCTTCTTCCTCATCCCGGCCCGGACGGGCTGGTGTGGGTGGAGGAGCGTACGGGGGACGGCGGTGTCGTGTCGGCGGGTGCATCGAACACGTTGCCGACCGTGCTCACGGTGGCGTGTGAGGGCGGGGGCGATGTGCGGGTGACGATGAAGTCGCAGGGGGTGCAGGTGGCCGCGTTCACGGTGGACTGTCCCGTGGGCAGTGCGGGTGTGGGCTCGGTGGCGATGGACCCGGGGGTGGTGCAGTGGGGTTCGTTCTCCGTGGGGGTCGACGCCTCGCAGGACGACATCCGGTGGGCTTTGACCGTGACGCAGCCCGAGTAGAGGGTTCCCTGGCGCGGGCGGGTCGGCGCGGAGGGCGTGGACCGGCAGGCCCGACTCGATTTCGTACGTTGCCGGGGTGACGGTGCCGCGTCGGGCTCGGCGCATCGGCGCGGGGATCGGCCCGGGGGGTGGCGCTCCTCCGGTCGAGCCCCGTACGGCAGGATGAGGCCATGAGCGTAGTCAAGATCAATGTGCTGACCGTCCCCCAGGAACAACGCGAGACGCTGGAGAAGCGCTTCGCCTCCCGGGCCCATGCCGTCGAGGGCTCGGACGGGTTCGAGTGGTTCGAGCTTCTCCGGCCCGTCGAAGGGACGGACAGCTACCTCGTCTACACGCGCTGGCGTGACGAGGAGTCCTTCCAGGCCTGGATGGAGGGTCCGATGAAGGCGGCCCACCAGGGCGGCGGCGCGGACGGCGGCGAGCATCCGAAGCCGGCGGCCAGCGGGTCCACCGTGTGGTCCTTCGAGGTCGTGCAGCAGGCCGGACCCGCCGTCGGCGCGTAGGCGGTACGTCGTGTGAACTGCCCTGCCGGGCAGGCCGACCGGTTCTCCGGCGCCTCCGGGCAGGGCAGCGCCGTCCTCACCGGGCGAGCGGGCGGCGCTACCGGCCGGCGAGACCACCCCCGAGCTGAACGCGTTCAAAGACCATGTCAAGGTGTACTCGTCAAGGCGCTGCCGTCTCGGGGCGTCCGTTTCGGGATGCGGTCGGGGGACTTGACGGTGAGAGCTAGCGGGCTGCGGTGACGACGGGGCGTCCTCGGGGGTGTGGGGGCGGCGTTGATGGTGTTGAGCGCTTGCGCCGGTCCGGCCCAGTACTACGCCGGGACCGGTGTGCACGACGCCACGGTGGGTGAGACCGCGGGGACCTGGGAGAACGTCGAGAACACGCGGCAGACGCTCCGCCGCGACGGCACCGCGTCCTTCCAGCACCTCGACGACCGGGACTTCGACTACGACGACGGCTGGCGGGTCTCCGGCACCGGGACGTGGAAACTGACCGACGACGCCGACGGGCAGGACATCCGCCTCACCATGACCGCCCGGACCGGAACCGGGACGCGGAGCGATGCCGCCGCCGTGGATGCCTCGGCCTCCGCTCCCGCGACGTACAGGTGGAGCATGTACGTCGACCGTGACGACCGCGACGCGTTGGCGCTGTTCTTCTTCATCGGTGATCCCGACAACGGAAGCACGTACGTGCTGAGGAAGGTCGCCGCACAGAAGGCGCCGGCCGCGGCAACCCCTGCTGCCGATGGTGAGTCCGGGCGGTAGGGGCGCTGCCAGCGCGGGCGCGTCGCGGTGGCCAGAGTTACCCGGGCCCTCTCCGGCGACGCCTTCAGGCGGTGTCAGCCTCAGGGCGCACGCGGTCTCGTCCCGGCGGCTGATCCCCGGTGGCCAGGGCGTTCTTAGGATCATCACGGGGACCGCTGACCGGCGGGCGGGGGCGAAGCCCTCGGCAGAACCACGAATGATCAGGGCGCGCCTTGCGGCGCGTGAGAAGAACGGACCGACGGGGACCGGTGGACGACAACATGACACTGCTGGATGTACTGCTGGGCGCGGTCCGTGAGGCTCCGGGGCAGGTGGTCGTCCATGTGCGCGGCGACGGCAGCGAGTTGACCGTCGCTCTGCGCGAACTCCTGGACGATGCGCTGCGCGTGGCCGGCGGCCTACGGGAGGCCGGTGTCGCGCCGGGGACCTGTGTGCCGTTGCTGGCCGATCGCAGCGAGGACTTCCAGCCGATGTTCTGGGGCGCGCTCGCCGCGGGTCTCGTCCCCGTACCGCTGGCTCCCGATGCCCGGCGCGCCCTGCCTGTGTGGGAGCACCTGGGCCGGCCGCCCGTCGTCGTGGACGCGGCGACCGCTTCCGTGGTGGCTGAACTCCCGCGCGACGCACGCTCCCTGACGCTCGATGTGCTGCGGCGGGGGCCGGCGCTGCGGGAGCCCGTCGTCGCCGGGCCGGACGAGGTCGCGTTCGTGCAGTTCTCCTCGGGGAGCACCGGCGCGCCCAAGGGTGTGGAAGTGACCCATCGTGCGGTGCTGGCCAATCTGGAGCAGATCCGGAAGGCCTCGGCGCTCGGCGCGGACGACGTCGTGGTCAGCTGGATGCCGTACTTCCACGACATGGGGCTCATCGGTACCCATCTCGCCCCGCTGGCCGCCGGGGCCAAGCAGGTGAAGATCGGTCCGCTGTCGTTCGCCAAGCGGCCCCGGGTGTGGTTCGAGGTGGCGGACCGGCACCGGGCCACCGTGCTCTCCGCGGCCAACTTCGCCCTGGCACTGGCCGTACGGCGGGTTCCCGACGAGGTCGTCGCCCGGCTGGATCTGTCTGCCGTGCGGCTGATGCTGGTGGGTGCGGAGCCGATCGCGCCCGCCGTGTGGCGCGAGTTCGCCCGCAAGACACGCCCGGCGGGGCTGGATCCGTCGGCCGCCCAGCCGGTCTACGGGCTGGCGGAGGCGACGCTCGCGGTGACGTTCCCGCCGCCGGGGGAAGTGGCCGAGCCACTGGTCCTGGACCGTGCCTCGCTGAGCCGGGGTGTGGCGGTGGACGCCGTGGTCGGCGAGGGGGCCGCGGCGGGCGGGAGCGCCGTCGAGCTGATGGACGTCGGGCCTCCGGTGGCGGGCTGCGCCGTGCGGATCGTCGACGACGGGGGCGCGGAGCTCGGCGACCGGAGGGTCGGGCACATCATGGTGCGCGGCCCGCAGCTGGCCCGTGGCTACCACGGTCTTCCCGGCGTGAGCGCCGAGACGTTCGCCGACGGGTGGCTGCGCACCGGCGATCTCGGTTTCCTGCGGGACGGGCGGCTGTGCGTGACGGGGCGCCACAAGGACGTGCTGTTCCTCAACGGTCGCACCTTCCACGCCCCGGACATGGAGGGGGTCGCAGCGGCCACCCCTGGGTTGCCTCCCGGTGCTCCTGCGGTGATCGGCTCGACCGATCCCGTGACCGGTGGGGAACGCGTCGTGGTGTTCCTCCCGTGGGCCCGGCCGCCGGGCGGGGCGGCGGAGGTGCTCGAACGGGTCGCCGCCCGGGTGCGCGAGGCGCTGCTCCACGACGATGTACGGGTGCTGGCCCTGCCTCCGGGGGCACTTCCCCGTACGACGAGCGGGAAGCTGCAACGGCAGCGGCTGCGGGAGCGGTTCGAGGCGGGTGACTGGGGGACGGGGGACGTCGGTGCCTCCTCGGCCGGTGGCGGGGGTGCGTCTACGGAGGCTGGCGGGGGCGCGGCTTCGGCCGGTGCCGGAGCCCCTTCTCCGGACGGTGCGGGGTCCGCCTCGCCGCACGGTGCCGGGGCCGCGTTTCCGGATGGTGCCGGGCCCGCCTCGCCGGATGGTGCCGGGTCCGATTCCCCGGGCGGTGCCGGGTCCGCCTCGCCGGTACCGGCGGAGGCGCCTCGGTCGCGGGGCGAGGCCGAGCAGGTCGTACGGGACGTGTGGGCGCGTGTGCTGGGGCTGCCCGCCACCTCGATCGGGCGGCACGAGCCCTTCGGGAGCCTCGGAGGGACGTCGCTCAAGGCCATGGAGGTTCTCGTGACGCTGGAGGACGCCTTCGGCGTGACGCTGCCACCGGCGGTTATCCGTGACCACGGCACCGTCGCCGCACTCGCCGGCCATCTGGTGGCCACTGTCCCGGCGCGCCCGTCAGCCACCTCGCAGGGCGAGCAGCCCGGAGAAGCTGCCGGGGCCGGTACCACGGCTGCGGCAGTCATCGGGATGGCGTGCCGGTTCCCGGGGGCCGACACACCCGACGCCTTCTGGGACCTGCTCATCGACAGGCACGACGCCGTCGTCCCCGTACCGGACGGGCGATGGGACGACGCCGTCGTCCCCGTACCGGACGGGCGATGGGACGACGCCGGGGCCCCGCCGACGGCTCCCCGGAAGCGCTGGGGTGCTCTGATCGACGACCCCGCCGGTTTCGACGCCGAGTACTTCGGCATCGGGGAGGAGGAGGCCCGGGCGCTCGATCCGCAGGCGCGGCTCTTCCTCGAACTCGCCCATGAGGCCCTCGAACGCGCCGGTTACGCGGGTCCCCGTCGGCGCGGCCGCAGGATCGGGGTCTTCGCCGCCGTAGGGGAGAGCGGCTACCGGGAGGTCCTGGACCGGGCCTCCGCCGAGGGGTCCTCGCTGCCCGCCGCGCTCACCGGGAACCTGCCCAGCCTCGTGGCCGCCCGCGTCTCCCAGTGCCTCGACCTCGACGGGCCCGCGCTCGCCGTGGACACGGCCTGCTCATCGGGGCTGGTGGCCCTGCACCTGGCGCGGCGCAGCCTCCTGGAGGGCGAGTGCGACCTCGCCGTCGTCGGCGGGGTCAACCTCCACCTGACGTCGACCGGTCACCGTCTGCTGGAGGAGGCACAGGCCCTCTCCCCCACCGGCCGCAGCCGCGCCTTCAGCGCCGACGCCGACGGCTTCGTGCCCGGTGAGGGTGGTGCCGCGATCGTCCTGACGCGGCTGGACGCCGCCCTTGCAGCCGACGACGCCGTGCTCGCGGTGGTCCGGGGCACAGCCGTCAACAACGACGGCCGTTCGATGAGCCTCATGGCGCCCAACCCGCTGCGGCAGCGCGAGGTCATCACCCGGGCGTACGAGGCGGCCGGTGTCGACCCCGCCTCGGTGACCTATGTGGAGGCCCACGGAACGGGCACGGCCGTCGGGGACCCGATCGAGCTGCGCTCGCTCGCCCACGCGTTCCCCGTACGGCCCGACGGCGTACCGCGACTGCTCGGTTCGGTGAAGTCGAACATCGGGCATCTGCTCAACGCGGCCGCTCTGCCTTCCCTGGTGAAGGTCGTGCTGGCGCTGAACCACCGCAGGCTTCCCCCGTCGTTGCACCACACCTCTCCCTCGCCGGGTCTCGCGCCCGCCGGTTTCTCCGTGGTGACCGAGGCGCGGGAGTGGACCGCTTCCGGGCCCCTCGTGGCGGGCGTCAACGCCTTCGGTTTCGGCGGTACCAACGCCCATGCCGTTCTTGAGCAGGCTCCGCCCCGCGCTACTCATGCTCCGTCCCGCGCCACACAGGTTCCGCCCCCACCCTCGTACGAGGGTGGGGAAGCCGGGCCGCATCTGCTGACCCTGTCGGCCCGCAGCGCGGCCGGGCTGCGGGAGACGGCAGCGCGGCTCGCCGCCCATCTGGACGGCCACCCGGAGCTGGACGAGGGCGATGTCTGCCTGACCGCGAGCACGTCCCGGGACGACGGTCCCCACCGGCTCGCCGTCGTCGCGGACGGTGACCTGTCCGCCCGGCTCACCGCGTCAGTCCCGGGAGGAGAGGGTGTGGCTCGTTCGCGACCTCGTCTCGTCTTCCTGTTCCCGGGGCAGGGCGTGCAGTTCCCCGGCCGCGACCGGGCCCTGTACCGTACGGCGCCGATGTTCCGGGACACCCTGGACGAGGCGTCCGCCCTCCTCGGGCCGGTGCGTGGGCGGCCTTTGACTGACTGGGGGCTTGATCCGGACGCGGACTGCGGCACCCAGGCCCTGACGGAGGTGGCGCAGCCGCTGCTCGTCGCCTCCGGGGTCGCGCTCGCCCGCCAGCTGCGGGACTGGGGCATGCAGCCCGACGCGGTCGCCGGGCACAGTGTCGGGGAGATCACCGCCGCCTGTGTCAGCGGGGTACTGACCCTCCGGGACGCCGTACGGTTCGCGGCCGAACGCGGCCGTCTCATGGGCTCGTTCACCGAGCCCGGCGCCATGATCGCCGTCCGCGGGGGCGAGGAGGCCGTCGCGGCGGCGGTGGCCGGGGCGGACGGTGACCTCGCCGTGGCCGCGTACAACGGTCCGGGCCTCCAGGTCCTCTCCGGTTCCGTTTCCGCGGTCGAGCGCGCCGCCGGCGATCTCGATGCCCAGGGCGTTCCCGTACGTCGGCTGCGGGTCACCCGTGCGTTTCACTCACCGCTCATGCGGCCCATCGCGGAGCAACTCGCCGACGCGGCGCGTGCGCTGACCCTCCATGAGCCGTCCGTCCCGCTGATGAGCACCGTCACCGGCGAGTGGCAGCCGGTCCTCGGGCCGGAGTACCTGCGCGACCACGCCCTGCGGCCGGTGCTGTTCGGGGCCGCCGTGGAGCGCCTGGCCGGGGAGGGGTACGACACGTTCGTTGAGGTCGGGCACGGCGCGACCCTGTCGGGTGCGGCGCGCGCGGCAGCGGCCACGGGGGTACGTCACGGGGCCGATCCGGACGACAGCTCTGCTGGTGGGCCGTGTGCGGCCGCATCGGAGGGAGCGGTCTCCGGTGACGTGCTGGCGCTCCCGGCTCTGCCCGGCAATTCCCACGACCGTGAGCCTGGCGGTTCCGGCGACAGCACGCAGCGCGGTGACGGGCGCGGGGCGCTCCTGGAGACCATCGGGCGGCTGTGGTCGCGTGGTGTGCCGCTGGATCGTGCCGCGCTCGACGCCGGCCACCACCGGGTTCCGTTGCCCGCCTACCCCTTCCAGCGCAGGCGGTACTGGGCTGATCCGCCGGTGAGCCCGCTGCTTCACCGGGTGCTGTGGGAGGACTCCGTCCTGCCCGCAAAGTCGGCGTCGGCGACGGCGACCATGTGTTCCGTCCTGTTGACGGGTCCTGACGCCTCGTCCGTCGGCCGGCTCGCCGGGCAGCTCGCCGCCGAGGGAATCCAGGTGCACACCGGGGGCGAGGAGCCGCCGGACGCCGTGGTCCTGGTGGCCGGTCCCGCGCCCGGCCAGGAGGACGCCGACGCACTGGGGCGGGCTCAGGAGACCGCGCTGGCCGCCTTCGGTGTGGCTCTCGCCCGGCTCGACGAGACACGGGCGAGCCGGCTGCTGGTACTGACGGAGGACGTGCACACCACGGGGGCCGCGCCCGAGCGGCCGCGGCCCGCCCATGCGGTGCTGGGCGGGCCGCTGCTGGCGCTGCCGCAGGAGACACCGGGCTGTTCGGCCACCGGCGTCGATCTCTGTTCGCTGGACACCCCCGCCCAGCGGCTGGCGGCCGTGCTCGCCGAACTCCGTGCGGACGGCACGCCGGGCCGGGCCACCACGGTCGCCTGGCGCGCGGGCCGCAGGCTCACCCGGAACATCTCGCCCCTGGCGTCCAGGGACACGGTGGCGTCCCCGTTGCCGCCCGACGGCACCTTCCTCATCACCGGCGGCGGTGGCGGGATCGGGGGCGCGCTCGCCCGGGACCTGGCCGGAAGGAGCCGCCCCACGCTCGTACTCGCCGGGCGCTCCCCCCGTCCCCCCGCCGGACTCGTCGAGGAGCTCCGGGCGCTGGGAGCCACCGTCCACTACCGGGTGGCCGATGTGACGGTGGAGCGGGACGTGGACTCGCTCCTCGCGGGACTGCCGCGCCTGGACGCCCTCTTCCACGCGGCGGGGGTGGTCCGTCCCGGCACGCTGCGGAACAGAAGCGCGGACGGGACGGCCGACGTCCTGGCCGCGAAGACCCGGGGAACGCTGCTGCTCTCGCTGGCCCTGCGGCGGCACGGGCTCGACCCGGCTGTCTGTGTGGTGTTCTCCTCGGTCTCCGCTCTCCTGCCCGGACTGGCGGGTGCGCTGGGCGACTACGCGGGGGCCAACGCCTTCCTCGACGCGTTCGCCGCGTCCGAGCGGCGGGCGGGCAGGCCGTGGCAGTCCGTGAACCTCGCCGCGTTCGCCGGTACGGGCATGGCCGCCGCCCTCGGCACGGGTGGGTTGCCGGGCTCCGCCCCCGTGCAGCGGCCCGGAAGCCGGCCGGTGGCCACCTCTCCCGCGCTGGCGGCGCTCCGCACGGCATGCGCGGTCGATGCGGCGCAGGTGCTGCTCGCCGATCTGACGCCGTCGTCCGCGAGCCCGGAGCTGCCGGCGGCCGGGAGGGGATCAGGCGCGGCGTCGCTGCCGATGCTGCCTCTGCCGATGTCGGGTGCGGTGCCCTGGTCCGTAGCGGATCGTCGGCCGGAGTCCCTGCCGATGGCCGACGATCCGGCACTGAGGGCGGGCGCGGACACCTGTACGCAACCGGGCACAGGTACCGCCGCGTTGTTGCGCCGGCTCCTGGCCTCGGCGTTGCGGCTGCCTGCCGCCGAGATCCCCGACGACGCACCGTTCCTCTCCCTCGGCCTCGACTCGCTCGCCGCCGTCGACCTCGTACGGCAGCTCGAACGGGAGCTGGGCGCAGCCCTGCCCGCCACTCTCTTCTTCGAGTACCGGACCGTCCGCGAGCTGGCCGCGCACCTCGACGCCCCGGCCGGTCCGCCTCCGGCCCACCGGGTGGTCCCCTCCCCCGTCGCGGACGGCGTGCCGTTCCCGCTCACCCCCGTGCAGCTGGCCCTGCACACCAGCGGCCGGCTCCACCCGGACATCCCGGCCCACGGCTTTGTCCGCCAGACCGTCCAGGGGCCCCTCGACAGCGAACTCCTCGGCCGCGCGCTCACCGCGCTCGCCGACCGGCACGCCATGCTGCGGGTCCGTATCGAGAACGGCACGGACGAAGGCAGCACGGGCGGGAGCGGCCGGGCGGTGCCTCGGCAGTACATCGCGCCGCCCACCGTCCTGTCCGCCTGGTACGAGGTGCGGGAGCGCCCCGGCCCTGTCGAGGACCTCGAAACCGCCCTGCGCAACCGGCCGTTCGACCTCACCGCCGAGCCTCCCATACGCGCGGTCCTCGCCCGGGAGAGCCCTGACCTGGCCCATCTGGTGCTGGTGATCCACCATGTGGCCGGCGACGGCTACAGCCTCAACGTCCTCGCCGAGGAACTCTGGTCGCTCTACACCGCCCTCGCTCAAGGGCAGGAAGACCCGCACGAGCCGTCGCTGCCCGCTCTCGGCACCGACTTCGCGCGGTACGCCGCCGCTACCGCCGAGGAGCGTTCCTCCACGGCCGGTGCCGCGGTCCTCGCCGCCGACCTGCGCTACTGGTCGGACCGGCTGGCCACCCGGGGCGAGGTGCTGCGACTGCCGTACGACGGTGACCCCGCCGCCCTCGCGTCCGCTCCCCTGGCCTCCCGTCAGAGCGCCCTCGACGCACCGCTGACCGCCGCGCTGGAAGAGCGGGCCGCAGCGCGTGGCGTCAGTCTGTTCCACCTGCTGCTCGCCGCCCATGTGCGCTGTCTGGGCCGGTGGAGCGGGCAGCGCGAGGTCGCGGTGAACGTGGCCCGCGCCCGGCGGGATGCCCGGCTGCCGGGTCTGGACCGGCTCGTGGGGCCGCTCGCCGACACCCTTCCGCTGCTGTGCGCGACCGATCCGGACGAGTCGGTGGTGGATCTGGCCGAGCGGCTGGGGCAGGTCTGGCCGGAGAGCGAGCGGCATGCGGCGCCCACCAGCCTCGATCTGGCCCGGCTGCTGCCGGAGAGCCCGGTCGGGGCCGGGCCGCGGACGGTGAGCCCGGCCGGCTTCAGCTTCGCCCGCTTCCCGGCGGCTCTGGACGCGCGGTGCCCGGTGACCGTGCGGCCGACGGCGGCCGGGACCGGCACCCCGGCGACCCGCCTCAGCCTGCTGTGCTGGCAGGACGGTACGGTCCTGCGCTTCTCGTGGAACTACCCCGTCCACCTCTTCGACGCGGCGACGGTGGCCCGGCTGGACCGCGACTTCCACGCCGAGCTGACCGCCCTTGCCGGGGCCCGGACCGTACGCGCGGAAGCAGGCTCCGCCACGATCGCGGGGCGGCTGCTCGCGCAGTTCCGTGCCACCCCGGACGCGGTCGCCATCGACACAGGCACAGACTCAGGCACCGGCACCCTGACGTACGCCGAACTCGACCGTGCCTCCCACGCGCTCGCGGCCCGGCTCGTGGCCCACGGTGTCACTCCGGGAAGCCTGGTCGGGCTCCTCACCGAGCCCGGCGCCGACGCCGTCGTCTCGGTCGTCGCCGTCCTGCGCACCGGCGCGGGCTGGGTGCCACTGGACTCCGGCCACCCGACCGCGCGCCTGGCGGACCAGCTCGCCCGCTCGGGCGCCCGTACGGTGCTCTGTCACGCCCCCACCCGTGCGGCGGGCGAAGCCCTCGGTGACGTCACCCTGGTGTCCGTCGACGCGTCGATGCCCGCACCGCAGGGGTCTTCCGACGACCCGGTCGTTCCCGTCGACGCGGATTCGACCGCCTATGTGATCTTCACCTCCGGGTCCACCGGGCGGCCCAAGGCCGTGCCCATCACCTACCGTTCGATGGAGAACTACCTCTCCTGGGCCATCAGCACCTTCGGGTACGACGAGCACGACCGCCTCGCGCAGACGGCGTCGCTCTGCTTCGACGCCTCCGTCCGCCAGCTCCTCGCGCCTCTGCTCGTCGGCGCGACCGTGGTGACCGTGGGCCGGGACCTGCTGCGCGACCCCGATCTCCTGCTGACCCACGTCGAACGCACCCGGATCACCGTGTGGAGCTCCGTACCCACCCTCTGGGAACAGCTCCTCAGCGCCTCCGAGGAACGGGTACGGCGCGGCGCGCCCCGGCCCGGCCTGTCCTCGCTCCGGTGGATCCATGTCGGCGGCGAGGCCCTGTCGCCCGCCCATGTGCGCCGCTGGTTCGATCTGTTCGGCAGCGGCCAGCACATCGCCAACCTGTACGGCCCGACCGAAGCGACCATCAACACGACCTGCCACATCATCCGCGCCCGGCCCGGTGACGACGTACGGACTCTGCCTATCGGCCGTCCGGTGGCCGGGACGGAGGTCGAGGTCGTCGGCCCCGGCGGTGAGCTGCGGCAGCCCGGCGAAGCCGGTGAGCTCCTCATCGCCGGGATCGGGCTGACGCCCGGATACCTCGGCGAACCGGCCCTGACCGAGGCCGCGTTCACGTTCCGGCGGGGTCGACGCTGGTACCGCAGCGGCGACCGCGTACGGGCCGCCGAGGACGGCACCCTGGAATTCCTCGGCCGCCTGGACGACCAGGTGAAGGTCCGTGGCAATCGGGTCGAGCCGGGCGAGATCGAGGCCGTGCTCCAGGCCCATCCGGACATCACCCAGGCCGTCGTCCTCCTCCAGGACGGCCGCCTCGCCGCGTTCGTGACCCCGAGACGCGGAGCGTCCGGCGCGGACCCCGTGGCGCTTCGGCTGCATCTCGCGGAGACGCTGCCGCCGTACATGCTTCCGTCCCGCATCACTGCCGTCGGCGGGATGCCGCTCACCGGCACGGGCAAGATCGACCGACGTCAGCTGCTCGCCCTCCGGACGGGTAAGCGGACCGAGGGCGGAGACGAGCCGGTGGAAGCGGGCGCGGTCCCGCGTACGGCGCCCGTCACACCGACCGAGGTCCGGCTTGCCCGTATCTGGTCCGTGCTGCTCCAGGCCGACGACGTGTGCCGTGAGGACGACTTCTTCGCCCTGGGCGGCGACTCCCTGCTCGTGCTGGAAGTGTTCGCCCGGCTGGAGAAGCAGGGCGGGCCGCTCCCCCGGCCGACCGTGATCTACCGTCACCGCACCCTGGCCGCCCTCGCCACCGCCGTGGACGCGGCTGAGGCACCGGACGCGGCGGACACGTCGGTCCCGGAGCCGGCCGTGAGCGTTGCGGAGAGCGCGGGGCCCGCGCCCTTCCCCCTCACCCCCTCCCAGCGGGGCTTCCTGCTGGCCGAGGCCATCGCGCCGGGTTCGGCGTCGTCCTGGCTCACGCGACTGCGCCTGCACGGCGCGCTCGACACCGCGCGGTTCCAGACCGCGGTGGACACCCTCGTCGCACGGCACCCCATGCTGCGCACCGTCTTCCCCGCCGGGGCACGCCCGGCCGTGCAGCAGGAGCTGCCGCCGTCACTGCGCCTGCCGGTCGACTTCGAAGCCCTCACCGGCCCGGATCAGCTGGAGGAGAGGGTCGCCGCCGAACGGGCGCGCCGCTTCGAACCCTGGGCCTGGCCCCTGCTCCGTCTGCGGGTGCTCGCCCTCGCCCCCGACGATCATGTCCTCGTGGTGCACGCCCACCACATCATCGGCGACGGCTACAGCGCGGCGCTCCTGGTCCGGGAGCTGACGACCGTGTACGACGCGCTGCCCCACGGCGAGGATCCGGCCCTGGCCCCGCTGCGCAGCACTTTCCGCGACCACGCCGCCCAGCTCGCCGTACGGGCGGACGCGGACGCCGCAATCGGCCCCGGCACACCCGCCGTCACGTCGGCGCCCGCGCGGGGCGGCAGCCGGTGGGCGCCGGACGAGGACAGGTGGGCGCGGCTGAGCGCCCCCTACCGACTACCGGAACTCGGCGGCGGCGGTCAGGGCACGGCGAGCCCCCACATACCCTTCCGCACCCACGGGTTCACGATCGAGGCCGACCGGGTGGAGGAATTGCGCGCCCTGGCCTCCCGCACCGGAGCCACCCTCTACGCCCCCGTGCTGACCGCCTACTACCGGGCGCTCGTGGCGGCGACCGGCCAGGCGGATCTGGTGCTCGGTCTCGCCGTGAGCGGCAGGGACCACTCCTTGCCGGACGCGCACCGGGTGTTCGGCCCCTTCGCCACGGCCGTGCCCCTGCGGCCCGCCGGCCCGGGCTCCGGGCGGTCCTCCGACGCGGACTTCGAGGATGATCTGCGCCGGGTCGTCGCCGAGGCCACCGCGGCGCAGGTCCACGACGGCCCCGTGCCGGCGCTGCCCAACGGGCTGCCCCTGGCCTCCCAGTTCTTCTTCACCTACCTGGACTTCTCGGCCCTGGGGCCGGAGAGCGGGCGGACGCTGACGGTCGGCCGGCAGGACGGCGGGAGCGAGTACGCGCCGCCTCCGGTCGGTACGGATGTGTTCCTGGCGGCCGCCCTGGACGCCGGGCGGCTACGGCTCACCGTGCGCGCGTCGGCGGCGGCCTTCACCCCCAAGGCCCTGGCCGTGCTCGCGGACGGGGTACGGGACGGGCTGACGCACGCGGTGGCCGCGCCGGTACCGGGCCGGCGGCGCGCCGGGAGCCTGACCGCGCCGAGCCCCAGCGGGGCCGGGCAGGAGCAGCGCATGGATGCCGCGCTCATCGGCTACCTGCCGTCCCCGGCCCACCTCGCCCGGCTGGCGCGGCTGCCGGAGGCGGCGCTGCCGCGCGAGGAGTTGCGTACCCTGCTCTTCCCGGACGGGCGGCCACGGCTCCTGGAAACGCTGAGCACCCCATTGGGGCGTTCGGGCTTCGTGTGTGTCCCGCTCTTCGCGGACGAACTGGCTCCCGGAGACACCCTGCTCGGGCACACCGCACGCGGCGTGGACCTCGCCTCGTCCCTCGGTGCCCGGTCCGTCTCGCTCGCCGGGATGATCCCCTCGCACACCGGTTACGGATTCGACGTCCTGCGCGCGATCGGCAGCACCGGAACCGCCGGAACCACCACGGCCGTGACCACCGGCCACGCGGCGACCGTCGTCTCCGTCGTCAAGACCGTCCACGCCGCGCTCGATGCCACCGGGCAGGAACTGGGCGCTCTCACCGTCGCGTTCGTGGGGCTCGGCTCCATCGGCTCCTCCTCCCTGGAGCTGCTGCTCGGCCAGGCCCAGAGTCCGCCCGCCCGGCTTCTGCTCTGCGACGCACCGGGCAGCGGCCCACGGCTCAAGGAGCTCGCCGACCGCCTCCGGGAACGCCGTCTCGCCGATGCCGTCGACGTATACGAGTCGGACCGGGGGCTTCCCGACGCGGTGTACGGGGCCCGCCTGATCGTCGCGGCCGTCAGCGGTGGCGGCACTCTCGTCGACGTCGACCGCCTCGCACCCGGTACGACGGTGGTCGACGACTCGTTCCCGCACTGCTTCGACACCGGGCGCGCCCTCAGCCGGATGCGCCGGGCGAAGGATGTCCTGGTGGTCGGCGGCGGGCTGCTGAGCATCGGGACCGTCGAACGGCAGGTGGCGGACGGGCTTCCGGCGGCCGCTGTGGCCGGTTATCTCGCGCAGCCCTCGCTGCCGGACACCATCGCGTCCTGTCGGCTGGAGTCCCTCCTCCATGCCGCCGGAACGGACGTACCGCTCGTTCGCGGTCCGGTCGGTGCGAACACCGGCCTGGCCTACTGGGCTGCGGCGGAAGCCACCGGAACGCGCGCCGCACCACTCCATCTGCTCACCCACGCCATCGACATGGATACGGCCCGACAGATCCCGCACCGGGCATTCCGGGAATTCCGTGAATGAAACGTAAGAATTGTCTCTCCCCACCTTCCGCACGACGGGAAACATCCGGATGAAACCCCTCCGGAAAGCCGATTCACTTTTCGACACCACTCCCTCCGGAGAAAAGGCGACAGAGTCGCACACCTCCACCACCGACATTTCCCGGAAGCAAATACGCGACATCACATGCACTGCGGCCTCTGCAGGGTAATCAGCCGGTAATCACGCCTTTGAGACATTCCTGCACCGTCCCGTTGGCTCAATAGTGCGCTGCTCCGGGCGCCGCGCGCCGACCTACGCTGCCGAACCGGTGCACAAGGGCACCGTTACTGCTCTCACGACTCCTGGAGAAGACATGTCACTTCCAGAGATGGCCACTTCGTTCGACCTCAGCGCGCTGAATCTCGGAGAGATCACCGTCACCGCGATGCGTGACACGGCGGGGATAGGCGAGTCCACCTATTCGCTATCCTCTTCCTCCTCGACGTCCTGTCAGGGATGCAGCGGATGCAGCGTCCAGCCCCCGCTGCCGCTCGACACCGTGTGACACAGGCACCGTAAGGGCTTCCGCGGCACCGCCGGCCCGTTCAGGGGCACGGTGCCGCGGAGGCCCGTTCGTGTGCGAACCCGGCGCGTCCGAACCCTGTGCCGGGGCCCTGTCCACCGCTCAGCCGACTGGATCGATGTGAATCCGCCCGTACCGGAACTCCAGATGCCCGCTGCCCCAGCTCACGGCGGGGCCACCGTCCCGCTCCCCCGGACCGCCCCCGGCGCACTGATCCGCACAACCGTGCTGAGCCTGCCCGCCGAGCCCGGCCCCGCCGCCCTGTTCCGCGCCGCGCTGGCCGAACTGGTGGTGCTGGAGGGCCGGCTCACGGCTCTGACCCCCGCGCTCGGTGACGCGCTGTATGCGAGCCGGGCGGACCACACGGAGGACTTCCACCGCGACGTGGTACTTCCGCTCCGCCGGGCCGTGCACAACGGGCGCGACCCCCGGCCCGCGCTTCTGCGCCGGCTGGACAGCCTTCCCGACCGGCTGCCCGAACTCCGCGACTGGCTCGGCGCACGGAGCCGCAGGGAGGAGTTGCTCACCGCTCTCCGGGCCGGGACGGCTCCCGCTCTCGCCGCCGGGCGGTCGGTGCTCGCCGACTTGTGCCGGGAGCCCTCGTTCCTGCGGGCCGCGTCGTTCACCAGCGCCGATCTGTTGCGGGCGGTGATGCGGGCCGGGGAAGGGCTTGAGGACCGCAGGGCCCGGAAGGAGGAGGCGGGTGTGCTGCGGCACGTGACGCGGGCGGTGGCCCGCACGACGCCGCTGTCCGCCTTCGCGGCCGTCGGCTGGGGGGTGCTGCCGAGGGCCGCGAAGGCGGGTAGCGGCCCGGAGCCGGGAGCGGGTTCCTTGAACGGCGCGGACCTCGGAGCCCGTTCCTGGAACGCGGCGGACCTGCCGCTCGGTTCGTCCTGGTCCGTCGTCCGCCCCAACCGGACGCTGGTGGACACCCTGTTCGTGGCACTGGCAGCGGACCCGGACCGTCGCGCCACCCTCCCGCACCGCATGTGCAGCAGCCTGCGGGCCTCCGACGGGCGTGCCGCCTTCGCCCGCTCCCGTACGGCCTTCACCGCCGCCCGCTTCCTCGCGGTGGAGGACGACGTGGTCACCCTCGGCGCGGCGGAACCACTGCGGCGGCTCGCCGCACTGTGCGACCCCCCTGCCACCCTCGACACCCTGGCCGGAATGCTCGCAGGAGCAGGAGCAGGGCCGGAAACGGGAACGGAGGCAGGACCCGAGCCGGAACCGGAACAGGTGGCAGCGGCCTTCGCCTTCATCCGGCAGGTCTGCGACGCCGGGCTCCTCGTCCCGGTCGAGCCCTTCGACCCGCAGGACCCGAACCCCTTGCCCCGGCTGGCCCGTTGGCTGCGGGAGACCGGCTTACCGCGCGACCCCGAACTGGCCCTCCGAATCGAGGATCTCTCCGTGCTCACCGGCGAGTTCGGCACGGCCGAACCGACCCGCCGCGCCGCCGTACTCGCCACCCTCAGGGACCGCTGGGTGACGCTCCTCGATGAGGTGGGCCACCCGGTGGGCCCCGCCTCCGCCCGCCTCACCGTCCTCAGCGAGGACATCATCGTGCGACAGCCGGTGCGGCTGGACGGCTTCCTCGGCGACGCGGACCACCGTGCGCTCGGCGAACTCTCCTCCCTGGCGGAGGTGTTCGACCTCGGCCCCGAGGTGCGCCGGCAGGTACGGGACAGCTTCGTAGCACGGTACGGGCCCGGCGGGGTCTGCCCGCACGTGTGGGACTTCGGCGCGGACGCCAACGAGGCGTGGCAGCGGGCCGCGCGGGCCGTCGGCCGTGCTCCTGACGCGGACGGTGACGGTTCCACCGCCGCCGGCGGTCTCCGGCAGCTCACTGCGCTCCGGGCCGAGCTGGTGGACGCCGTGCACCGGGCACACGCCGACAGCGGCGGCGGACCTGATGACGACGTCGTCCTGCCGGCAGGTGCGGTGGCCGGACTCGGGTCCCGGCTCCCGTCGTGGGCGACCCGGCGCCCGGTCTCGTACACCGGGTTCCTCCAGCGGGCGCCCGGCGGAGCGCTCTGTGTGAACCACATGTACGGGGGGTGGGGGCGCTTCAGCAGCAGGTTCCTGGATTCCCTGGACCCGGGGGCCGCGCGGGAGACGACCGCTGCGGTGCTCGACGCGCTCGGCCCCGGCACCCAAGTGGCCCAGGTGCGCCCGGTGAGCGGCTTCAACGCCAACCTGCATCCGCTGTTCGTGCCGGACGAGATCGGTGCGGACCACTCGTACGCCTCCCTCGGCGCGGACGACGTCGAACTCGTCCATGACCTGAGCGGCGATGAGGTACGCGTCCGGGTGAAGGCCACCGGCGAGTGGGCCGATGTGCTCTACGCGGGGGTGTTCGCCCCGCTCCTGCTGCAGCCCAGGCTCGCGCCCCTGCTGATGGACCACCCGCACGGCATCACCGACTTCGGTGCCCTGGTGCCCCGTCACATCACCGCCGTACCGGGCGGAGACCTGGTGCGCACTCCCCGCCTGCGCCACCGCCATCTCGTGCTGCGCCGCCGCCGGTGGGAGCTGGCGGGCTCCACGGTGGCGGCGCTCCTCGCGGAGCTGGCGGCCGAGGGCGAGGTGCCGGTGGGGACGGTGGCGCGCTGGCGGGCCCTGCTCGGCGTGCCCGATCAGCTCTATCTGCACGGAGCGCCACCGGCCCGGGGCGGGCGGGTGGACGAGGACCTCCTGCGCGCTCTCGACCGTCCCAAGCCGCAGTACGTCGACCTCGGCGACGCGCTCCATCTGCGCTGCCTGGGCAAGTGGCTGGCCCGCCACCCGGACGGTGTGGTCCTGGAGGAGGCGCTGCCCGCCCCCGTCCGGGACGAGACGTACGCAGCGGTGGAGCTGGTGCTGGAGACCTACCGCGCCGGGCGGGCGAACCGAGAGGAAGGCCGATGACCGTCGACCAGGCGCAGGATTCTCCGGGCTCTCTGAGCTCTGTGGACTCGCTCGGCCCGCTCGACTCCCTGGATTCTCTGGGGCGGTGGACTTTACGTCCGGGGGTCTCGGTGACCGTGCTCCACAACGGCGTACACCTCCGGGGCTGGATCACCAGCGTCACGCTGGAGGGCGGCCCCGGAATGCCGGTGCTCTGGGCCCGTCTGGCCCAGGTCCTCTCGGCGGACGGGGACCGGGACGGATACGCCGAGTTGGTGCGGGCGGCTCCGGCGGGTTCGCCGCTCCGGGCGGCCCTGCTCACGGTGATCGGCCAGTTGCACGACCACGACCTGCTGGTCGAGCGTTCCGGCGAGGAGCCGGAGGGCAGGGCCGGGCAGTGGCTCGGGGCGGTGGCCGACCGGCCCGCAGCAGCTGCGGCCGCGCTCACCCGCAGCCGGGCGCGGGTCCTCGGCGCGCGTCCCGACGGCCCGCTCGCCCGCACCGCCGTTCGGGCGCTGGACCGTGCGGGTATCCGGTCGGAGGCCGTGAAGGCGGCGGGTCTGCCGGACGGGCAGATCCTGCTCGTCGCCGACAGGGGCAGCGAGCCCTCGGGCAGCGCGCGGGAACGAGGGGCGGAGGAGCTGGCAGTGGCGGTCGGCGTGCGGGCGGGCGTCGGGTTCGTCACCCCCGTGGGCAGCGTGGCGCAGGCGCGCGGCGACGCCGACGGGCTGGCGGGCAGGTTGCGCCGGTGGGAGGTTCCGGGCGGGGCCGAGCACCCGGGGCTGCCGGCGCTCCTGGCCTCCTCGGCGGCGCAGCGGCTGGTGTGCGCGGTGGCCGGGCTCCGGGACCCGTCGGCCGAGGCGGGTGACGCCCGGCTGCTTCCCGGGCTGCCGACGGCACTCGTCGCGGAGCAGGAGCCGTTGCGGGGCGAGTACCGGAGCTGGCCGGGGCCCGTGCTCGTGGACGCCGACCGGGTGCGTCCCCCTGCTGCCGTACGTACGCTGGCCGAGGCGCTGGCCCGCATTCCGGTGCTCACCGACAGCAGGGCCGGGTTGCTGGACGAACCGGAACCCGGGGCGCTCCCCCAGCTGCCCGCGGCGCTGGTCCGCTGCTCGATGGACGACGGCGATCTGGTGTCCGGTGCCGCCCGGGCGGACCTGGCGCGGCTGGAGGCGGTGTGCCGTGCAGCCGAACTCCACCTGGGAAAGGGCGAGATGGGCCTGTCGGTCGGGGCGGGCGCGGAGCACGCGCGCGGTCGGGCGCTGCGGCGGGCGGCGATCGGGCAGGACGCCATGACGGCCGACCGCGAGGATGCGACGGCGGGCGGACGCGCCGGGGAGACCGCAGGGCCGGACATCGGATACGCGCGCCACATCACGACCGTGCCCTGGTCCCCGGAGACCGCACGCCATCCGCAGGCGCTCCACTGGTGGTCCGTCCTGGTCCGGCGGCTCGGCGTCGACGCGGACGTGGCGGTGGCGCGCCTGGAGATGGGCGGCGGAGGCGTGTTCCGTGCCCGGGTCCGGGGACGTACGAGGGCGGGTGACGCACCCGCCCTGCTCGGCACGGCCGTGGAGGCGTCGGCGGACGACGCTGTCGCCTTCGCCGCGCTCTGCGCCGTGGTCGGGTTCCAGATGGCAGCCGATGCCCCGGGCGCCCGGCACCTGGTGACACCCAGCGGCGCGTCGGCCGCGCTCGCCCGGTCCGGGGATCCGGCGCCCTGGGAGGACGCGGGGTGGACGACGGAGTGGCTGGCGGAGGTCGCCGGCCGGGAACCGGACCTCCAGGAGGCCCTGTCCGGCCTGACCGGGTGGTCCCCGCAGCCGTGGGAGCCGCCGGTCGGTGCGCACGGCGACGTACACGCGCTGTGGTCGGCGCTGCGTCAGTGCGGCTTCTCGGTTCTGTCCACCCGCCCCGAGAGCGGCGCGCACCCCACGTACACTCCCATGGAAGGACTCCGGTGACCGCAGCAGCCCCGCTCCGCCAGGCTTTGGCCGAGGAGATCCCCACCGTCCTCGACGTGGCGGGCGCCCTGCGCCTCACCGAGGGCAGCGCCGTCGTGGTCCTGGACACCTGGACCCTGGGGGTGGCGGAGGAGCTGTCCCGGCACGCGCTGCTCCATCCGGTGACGCTCGTCCCCGTCCGGGGCGACGGTGCGCTGACGGTGGTGGGGCCCGTGCTGCGCCCCGGCGCGCGGGGGTGTCTGTCGTGCAGCGAGTACCGGCGGCTGGCGACGATCGGTGGCCGGGTGCCGTGGCACAGCCCCGGACTGCGGCTGGAGGGACGGCCCTCGCCCGCCTTCGTCGACGCCGTCGCTGTGCTGGCCGCCTCTCTCCAGGAGAGCCGTGAGGCGGTCGTCCATGTCGTCCACAACGGCCGGGGCACCTGGTCGACCCATCGCTTCGAGCCCGTGGGCGGATGCGCGGTCTGCCTGCCGCTGCCGCCGGACGGTACCGAGGTCGCCGAGGCTGCCTTCGGCCCGGACGCGCGCCACGCCCCGAGGCCGGCCGGTGACCCGGAGTCGCTGCGCGAGCCCAACCCGCGTACCGGCGTGGCGGGTCTGCGGGAGGTTCTGTTCGACGAGCGGTTCGGGCCGGTCCACCAGATCCTGCGCACCGAGGAGTCCGTGCACAGCCTGACGAGCGCGTACGTGACGTACGGCCGTCATACGCGCGACGGCGGCTACGGGCGGAGCATCGACTTCGAGAGCAGCGAACGTGTCGCCCTCTTCGAGGCGGCGGAGCGCCTGGCGTCGATGAGCCCCACCGGTCACCGAACCATGCTGCGCGCCCCGTACTCGGAACTCGGCCCCGAACGCGCGGTGGACCCGGTGCGGCTCGGGCTGCCCGATCCCGTCCACCACGGTCACCCCGCCTCCGCGACCGTGCCGTACACGCCGGATCTCGAACTGGGCTGGGTGCACGGCTGGTCCCTGACCCGTGACCGTACGACGGCGGTGCCCGAGCACGTGGCCTACTGGGACGCGAGCCCGGGCCGGCCCCGGGTGGTGTACGAGTGCTCCAGCGGCTGCGGGCTGGGCAACAGCGCGGCGGAGGCCGCGTTGTACGGGCTGTTCGAGGTCGCCGAGCGGGACTCGTTCCTGATGGCGTGGTACGCGCGCACCCCGTTGCGCCGGGTCGCCGTTCCGGCCGGGGACCTGGAGGTGGCGCACCTGGTGGACCGTGCGGCGCTCGCCGGGTACCGGGTGGCGCTGTTCGACGCGACGAACGACTTCCAGGTGCCCGCCGTCATCGCCGTCGCCCTGCACCGGGGCGAACCCACCACGGCTCCGGGCGCGTTCGTCGCCGCCGGGAGCCATCACCATCCGCGTGCCGCGATCCGCTCCGCCGTCGCCGAGGTGGTGACCAATGTGGTGAACGCCGTGCACCGGCACCGGGCCGAACCGGAGATGTTCGACCGGCGGCGCCTGCTCCCGATGCTGGAGCGGCCGGAGCTGGTCACGACGCTCGCGGACCATGTGGCCGTCAACACGCTGCCCGAGGCCCGCTCCCGGCTGGACTTCCTCGACCCGGACGGCCCGGAGACGGAGTGGCAGGACATCTGGCCCGAGGCGTCGGAGCCGGCCCCCGTGCCGGATGTGACCAGCCTGTTGGAGGAGACCGTGAACCGGCTGGCAGGTCTCGGCCTGGAGGTCGTCGCCGTACCGCTGAGCGAGTCCGCCGTACGCGACCGGCTCGGGCTGCACACGGCGAAGGTCGTGGTCCCGGGCTCGCTGCCGATGACGTTCGGGCATGTCAACCGGCGCACGATCGGGCTCGACCGGCTCCTGGAGGTGCCGTTCCGGCTGGGGCGTACGCAACGGAGAGCGCGCCACGACGAACTCGCCCTACACCCGCATCCGTTCCCCTGAGACGGGGCCCTTCTCCCCCCACATGCCCAGCAATCAGGACACCAGGACAGGAACTCATCACGTGACGAACCGACTCCAGGAGCCGCCTGCCGGTACGGGCCGGACCGGGCCGGACACCTGGCTCAGCCTCCACTGCTTCCTGCGGTCCGCCCCCGAGGACGTCGACGCCTTCCTCACCGGGGACGTGGCCCCGCTCCTCGACGGGCTCGTCGCCGAGGGCGAGGCCACCGGCTGGTTCTTCATCCGCTACGACGAGGGCGGGCACCATCTGCGCCTCCGGATACGCGGGGTGTCGCAGGCGCGGGCCACGTCCCTGCCGACCGCTCTCGCGCGGCGGGCCGAGCGGCTGCCGGTCGCCGGCCCCGTACCCGGGCACGACGAGGACGGCCGGGGGCTCCACGCCGAGGTCCGCGTCGAGCCGTACGTTCCGGAGACCGGGCGCTACGGAGGTCCCACGGCCATGCCGGTGGCGGAAGAGGTGTTCGTTCTCTCCAGCCGGGTGGCCGTGCGGGCCGTCGGTGACGCCCCGCGAGGGAGCGCCCGGCTGTCCCTGGGCATCGATCTGGCGCACGCCACCGCTCTCGCCTGCGGCATGGACCGGCTGTCGGCGGCGCAGTGGTTGCGTCGGCACGCCGCGAGCTGGCGGTGGGCCGAGGACGTGCCCCTGCTCGGTCCCCAGCACGTCCACGCGCGGGTCAACAGCGTCTACGCACTCCAGCGCGAAGCCCTCGCGAGCCGTGCGCGGGCAGTGCGGGAGGCGCTGGAGGACGGCACGGCCCCCGGCACGCTGACCGACTGGTGCGACGGCGTCCGCGACGCCGACCGGGCCCTGCGCGCGGCTTCCTCGGCTGTGGGGCGCCCGCAGATCTGGGCGTCCCAGCTGCACATGCTCTTCAACCGGCTGGGCCTGGCGCCCGACGAGGAGCGGGCGGTTTGCCGGCTGGCCGCGCGCACGCTCCTGGACCGGGGCGACGCGGCCTCGTACTTCCCGGACGACCACACCTCCCCCGACCGGCAGTATCTGGAGCGGAGCAAGTTCCACCTCGGGCGGGAGCAGGACTCGGCGCCGCTCGACGTACCGGCCCGTCAGGCGGGAGAGCATCCTCTGCGGGGCGGCTCCGAACTGCCGCTTCCCGCAGGCCCGTTCCCGGACACGGATCTGCGGACGGTGATGAACAGCCGTGTCTCCCGGCGGGGCGCGCTGACGGGTCCGCTGGACGCGGCGTCGCTCGGCACGCTGCTGTGGGGCTCGCACGCGTCCGGGCACGAGTCGGTCCACCGGTTCGCCGACGGCGGTGAACGGCTCATGCGCCACCGGCCGTACCCGAGCGCGGGCGCCCTCTACACTGCCGGTCTCCGGCTGATCGCGCTGGACGTCCATGGGCTGGCGCCGGGCACCTACCAGTGTGTGCCGGACCGGCGCTCGCTGCGGTACGTCGGCCCGGCACCCGCCCTGGAGGACATCAGGTCGCTGTCCTCGTACCTCTCGCGCTCCGACGACGACCCCGACGGAATCGTGCCGGACTCGCTCCCGGTGGTCCTCGGCCTCTACGTCGACCTGGGGCGGCTCAGGGAGCGTTACGGTCTGCGAGCGCTGCGGCTGGGGCTCCTGGAGGCGGGCCACCTGGCGCAGTCGCTGCTCCTGACGGCCACCGCGCTGCGGCTGGGCACCACGACGCTCGGCGGGTTCCGGGACGATCTGGCGCACGAGATCTTCGGTCTCGACGACCTGGACCAGCCGCTCCAGTACGTGCTGCCGGTCGGCCGGCACCCGGAGCTGCCGGTGGCGGAGGACCCTCGTCCGGGCGGCTAGACGAACGCTTCGAGGGCGACCTTCGCGGCTCCGGCGATCAGGGCGTCCCGGGGTTCGGCGTCCTTGGTGTCGCGCCGGGAGAGAACGGCGAGCGCGATCGGGGCGGCGCCGCCCGGCGGCCGGACGACGGCGATGTCGTTACGGGTCCCGTAGCCGCCGGTACCGGTCTTGTCACCGACCTCCCAGCCGCGGGGCGTGCCCGCGCGGATGGTGTGGTCGCCGGTGGTGTTGCGCCTCAGCCAGTCGGCGAGCACGGCCTGCTTCTCGGCGGGGAGGGCCGACCCGAGGACGTACGCACGCAGATCCATGGCCAGGGCGCGCGGTGTGCTGGTGTCGCGGAGGTCGCCGGGGGTCGCGTCGCTGAGGGCCACTTCGTAGCGGTCGCAGCGGGTGACGCGGTCCCCGAGTCCGCGCAGGGCGTCCTGGAGGCCGCGGGGGCCGCCCAGTTCGCGGAAGAGCAGGTTGGCGGCGGCGTTGTCGCTGTACCGGATGGCGGCGTCGCACAGTTCGCGCAGGGTCATGCCGGTGGCGACATGCTTCTCCGTGATGGGCGAGTTGCTGATGATCTCCTCCTTGCCGTAGCGGACGAGGCGCTCCATCTGCGGAAGGCTCCTCTTCGCCAGTACGGCCCCGGCGAGGAGGGCCTTGCAGGTGGAGGCGTAGGCGAACCGTTCGTCGGGGCGGTGGGCGACGATCCGTCCGTCGCCGGTGTCGACCGCGTACACGCCCAGCCGGGCGTCGAACTTCCGCTCCAGTTCGGCGAAGGCGCGGTCCGTACGGGGCAGGGTCGAGGGCGACGGCGAGGGCGACGGCGAGGGCCCCGGGCCGGAACGGCTCGGACCGCTCCTCCCGTCGGTGGCTGCATCCGGTCCGGCCGTCGAACAGCCGGTGAGCGGGAGCAGGGAGGCACCGGCCAGTGCGGCCAGTGCGGATCGGCGGGAGACATGGGCGGGAGTGCGGGTGGGCGCGGCGGTACGGGTGGGCACGGCGGCGGACCTCTCTCTCGACGGTGGTGATGGAGCGCACGGGCCCGGTCGCGGCCCGGCTCCGACGCGGGGTGCGGGCCGCGTCGTCTGCCTCTGCGGAGTCAAACCTGCCGTCGGCCCGCAAGTCGAATACGATCTCGGCATCGGAGTGATTCACCGGCCGTATCACCGCATGCCAGGGAGATGGAGTGCTGACGGAACGGCACCTGGAAATCTTCGTCGCGTTGGCGGAGGAGGAGCATTTCGGCGCCGCCGCCCAACGGGTGGGGATCACCCAGCCGCCTCTCTCCCAGGGGCTGCGTCGACTGGAGGCGCTCCTGGGCGTCCGCCTGTTCGAGCGGGAGCGGGGGGTGTTCCTCACCGAGGAGGGCGCCCTGCTGCTCCCGCACGCCCGCAGGGCGCTGGCCGCCCTGGCGGAGCTGCGGGAGACCGGCGCCCGCGAGCACGCCGACGGTCGCCGCCTGCGGCTGGGGCTGGCCCCCGAGGTGCCGGCGCCCCTCGCGGCCGATGTGGCCGCGGCCCCGGTCCGCGCGGGTGACCGGACCCGCATCAGCACGGTGACGGCTCCCACCGCGGCCCTGCTCTCCGATGTCGCGTCGGGCCGCCTCGACCTCGCCGTGGTCCGGCACCCCTCCGTGCTGCACGGCCTCGCCGCCGGGCAGGTGATCCTCCTGCCGACCTGGATCCTCGCCCCCGCCCGGCCGGCGGACGCCGTCGGTACGGCGCCACGGCGGTTGCCGGTGGCCGTGCGCCCCCGGGGCGAGGCGCCCGCCGCCCATGACCTGTTCGTCGACACGCTGGCGAGCCGGGGCCGCCGCGTGGAGACGGTGGTGGTCGCGGACGAACGGGCCGGGCTGGCGTTGGTGGCGGCGGGCCAGGCCGTACTGGTCACCGCGGACGAAGGGCTGACGGCCTCGCGGGTCGAGCGGCGGCGGGCGACCGACCCGCCGCTCCCCCTGCGGCTGCGGGTGGTCTGGAACCCCCGGCGTCCGGGCACCGGGGATCCGGCCGGGACGGCACGGCTGCTGGAGGACGTCCTGGCCCGTGAGGCGACGAGGTGAACGGCTCCCGGCGCGGTGGCGGGGTGGCGCGGACCATCCGCTCCCTCTTCGACGACGCGGGCGTCCGGGGCTGGCTGCACATGGCGGAACTGGACCGCCCGTCGGCCAACGTGGTGCTCGACCCGGACGAGCAGGTGCCGATGGGCTCCGTCTACAAGGTGCCGCTCATGACCGCCTTCTGCCGGCTGGCCGATGCCGGGAGGATCGACCCGTCCCACCGGCTCACGCTGGAAGCCGCCGACCGGGTTCCCGGACCCACCGGTCTCTCGATCCTCCGTGACCCGGTCACCATGTCGCTGCGCGACCTGGTGGTGCAGATGATGAGCGTCTCCGACAACACCGCGGCCCATGCCGTTCTGCGTGCGGTCGGCCCCGAGGTCGTCGACCGGGTGTGCGCCGGCCTCGGTCTGTCGCACACCCGCATCCACGGCGGGGTCGTCGGCACGTTCGACCGGCTGGTCGCCGATACGGGCGCCGGATCGCTGGACGCCGCCATGGACCGGGTCGCGGACAACGACACCGTCGTACCGCCGGACGTCTACGACCCCGCGTACAAAGCCTCCTCCACACCGGCCGACATCGCCCGGCTGCTGCGGGCGATCTGGACGGACGAGGCGGCGTCCCCCGCAAGCTGCTCCTTCATGCGGGCGGCGATGGGCACCCAGGCGTGGGCCCACCGTCTCGCCTCCGGATTCCCGTACGACGACGTGACCGTGTACGGAAAAACGGGCACGTTCGGCTCCATGCGCCACGAAGCGGGGGTGGTGGAGCTCGCGGACGGCAGCGTGTACACGGCCGTGGTCTTCACCCAGGCCGCCCGTGCCGACAAGAAGCTCCCGCGTGCGGACGCCGTGATCGGCGCGGTGGCCAGGGTCGCGGTGGAGGAGCTCCGCAGAAGCCAGGACGTCTGAGCCTGCCGGAACCCGGGAAGTCCGGCTCGCGGTGCCGGAGGCGTGACCGGGCCACGCGGCGGGCTCTGCGGCATCCTGGGCGCAGGACAACCGGTCGATGGAGGAGTACCCGTGGCTCTGACCCGTGACGAGCGTGAACAGTTCCTGGCCGAACCGCATATCGCCGCGCTGGCCGTGGACCCGGCGGAGGAGGGGCGCGCCCCTCTCACCGTGCCGATCTGGTACCAGTACGAACCCGGTGGCGACATCTGGATCATGACGGGGCGTGACTCCCGCAAGGGGCGGCTGATCGCCGCGGCGGGCCGGTTCTCCCTGATGGTCGACCGGGTCGAGCCGACCGTCCGCTACGTGTCCGTCGAGGGCCCGGTCGTCGCGACGCGCCCCGCCACCCGTGAGCAGCTGGTCGAGGTGTCGTCCCGCTACCTGCCCGCGGAGAAGGTCGACGCCTACGTCGACTTCGCCTGGAAGGAGCACGGCGAGCAGGTGGTCATCCATATGCGGCCCCAGCGCTGGCTGAGTTCGGACCTCGGCGGATCCTGAGCCCGCCGGGACCGGGCCGGAGAGCACGGACAGGGCCCGCCCCCGAGGGGACGGGCCCTGTTCACCGCCGGCGGATCAGTGGCCCTGCAGGTACTCGGCGTAGAGGTGGCCGCGCTCGGCGCCGAAGTGCTGGCGGCTCTCCTCGGCGTAGGTGATCCCGTACGGGCCACCGAGGTTGGTGTACTCGGCGTGGCCGCGGTGCCCTTCGATCGCCTGGTAGCCGGCGCCGGCCTTGCCGCCCTCCCAGCCGCCGTCGGCGACGGCGGGGGTGGCCGCCATGAGGCCTGCCGCGGCGACGGTCGCAAGAGTGATGGCGATACGACGAAGCATGGGTGCTCCTTCTCAGCAACTGCGTAACGGATGGTGCGGAGCCCTAACCATTACGCGGGAGGGCCGCGCGGGCAGGGCGGACACGCACATGCCAGAGGCAATACACCTGGACGGGTGCACCCCGCCCTCCGGCTCCCGTGCGGCCTCCTGCGGCGCCGTGACACAAGAAATCCCCGGTCCGCAATTGCGTACCGGGGATTATTCGCCGTATATTTGATTCTTCTGTGTTCATGAAGAAAGGCCCCACGCGGAGGCCTTATAAGAAGAACCATATCCGGCAGGGAGCCGTTTTGTCAAACCGGGAAGCCGTCGAATTGCGGGAAGAGCAGGAATTCATCGACCGTGTCCACACGCGGGTCGACGAGCTGCGCGGGGTCACGGCCCAGCACGTCGAGGAGGCGCTGACGCCGGTCGGGACCGGGCTGCAGGCCAGGCTCGAACGCGATGTGCTCGTCGCGGAGCGGTCGGGTCTGCTCGCCGCGCTGAACGCGGTGGACGGTTCGCTGTGTTTCGGGCGCATCGATCTCTCCGACGGCGCCGCGCACCATATCGGCCGCATCGGGATCCGTGCGGACGACACCGAGCACATGCCTCTTCTGATCGACTGGCGTGCGCCGGTCGCCCGGCCTTTCTATCTCGCCACCGGGCATGTGCCGATGGGGCTGCGGCGGCGTCGGCACATCACGTCCCAGGGGCGTACGGTCACCGAGCTCCATGACGAGATCCTGGACCTCGGGGACGACGACCGCACCGGTTTCGAGGACCGTAACGGCGACGCCGTGCTGCTGGCCGCGCTGAATTCGGCCCGGACCGGCCGGATGGGTGACATCGTGCGGACCATCCAGGCGGAGCAGGACCACATCATCCGCGCCCCGCACCGCGGTGTCCTCGTCGTCGAGGGCGGTCCCGGCACCGGCAAGACGGCCGTCGCGCTGCACCGGGCCGCCTTCCTGCTGTACGAGCACCGCGAGCTGCTGGCCAAGCGCGCCGTGCTGATCGTCGGCCCCAACCCGGCCTTCCTGCGGTACATCGCGGAGGTGCTGCCCGCTCTGGGCGAGACCGGCGTCCTGCTCGCCACGCAGGCCGAGCTCTTCCCCGGCGTCCACGCCACCGGCACCGACACGCCCCGTGCCGCCGGGGTCAAGGGCGGTGCACCGATGGCCGAGGCGCTCGCCATCGCCGTACGCGACCGGCAGCAACTGCCCGAGCCCGGGGCCCCGTTGGTCATCCCTCACGACGACGGGGATCTCGTCCTGGACTGGGAGATCGCGTACGAGGCCCGGCAGGCGGCCCGGGACACCCTGCTGCCGCACAACCTCGCCCGCCCGCACTTCGCCTTCCGGATCATCGACGCCCTGACCGCGCAGCTCACCGAGCGCATCGGCGCCGACCCGTACGGCGGGCCCAACTTCCTCGGGCCGGACGACATCGCACAGCTCGGCAAGGCCGTCGCGATGAGCGGGGAGGTGCACGACGCCATCGAGACGCTGTGGCCCGAGCTCACGCCGCAGGAGTTCCTCGCCGGGTATCTGGCCGAGCCGGTGTATCTGGCGGACGAGGACGCCGACGCCCTGCGGCGGGCATCCGGGGGCGGGGAGTGGACCCCTGCCGACGTGCCCCTGCTGGACGAGGCGGCCGAGCTGCTCGGGGCCGACGACAGTGCCGCGCGGGCCGCCGCGGAGGCCGAGCGGCAGGAGCGGATCGCCTATGCGCAGGGGCTGTTGGAGCTGTCGCGGGGTTCGGAGACGTTCGAGTTCGAGGACGAGGAGTCGGAGATCCTCGCCGCCCACGACATCATCGACGCAGAGCGGATGGCGGAGCGGCACGAGGAGATCGACCACCGCGGCGCGGCCGAGCGGGCCGCCGCCGACCGCACCTGGGCGTTCGGGCACATCATCGTCGACGAGGCGCAGGAGCTGTCGCCCATGGCGTGGCGGCTGCTGATGCGCCGCTCACCGACGCGTTCGCTGACCCTGGTCGGCGATCCGGCCCAGACGTCCGAGGAGGCCGGTGTCGGTTCGTGGGAGAAGATCCTCGACCCGTACGTCGGTGACCGCTTCGAGCATGTGACGCTCGGGGTCAACTACCGTACGCCTGCCGAGATCATGGAGCTGGCCGCCCGCGTCGTACGGGAGCGGAATCCTTCCTTCGTGGCGCCCGGTTCGGTGCGGTCCACCGGTGAGGAACCATGGGTGCGGGACGCGGGTGAGGACCTGGCGGGCGCGGTGGCGAAGGCCGTCGCGGAGCTGACGCCGGAGGAGGGGCGTCTCGCGGTGATCGCGCCGCGTGAGCTGCACGAGGAGATCGCCGCGCCGCTGGACGGGATCACGGCGGGGGCCGAGCCCGACCTCACGCGGTCGGTGGTGCTGCTCGACCCGCGGCAGGCCAAGGGGCTGGAGTTCGACCACGTGCTGGTCGTGGAGCCCGCCCGGTACGGGACGAGCGACCTCTATGTGGCACTGACCCGTGCCACCCAGCGGCTGGGCATCATCCACCGCGAGGAGCTGCCCTCAGCGCTGCGCTGACCACATCAGCCCCTTTCCCGCCCGTCACGCCCCCCGGTGCCGCACCGGGGGGCGTTTCCGTTCCCTGCGACAACGAACCGCACCCTTGCTGCTTGATAATGCTCGAAAGGCGGGCCTAATATGCAGCTTCGAGCATCACGCGCGGAGCAGGGGAGATCAGATGACGCATGTGGCACGGGAGCTGGCCAGTCAGCCCGACTGCTGGCAGCGGGCAGCGGGGATGGCGGACGGGCTCGCGGGACAGCTGCCGGCGGCCGGTGAGCGCATCGCCGTCGTCGGCTGCGGCACCTCGTACTTCATGGCCCAGGCCTACGCGGCCCTCCGCGAGGCCAGTGGCCAGGGCGAGACCGACGCCTTCGCCGCTTCGGAGTTCCCCGCCGGGCGCCGCTACGACCGGATCGTGGCGCTGAGCCGCTCCGGCACCACGACCGAGGTGCTCGGCCTGCTCGCCCAGGCCCGTGGCACCACGCGGCGGACCGTGGTCATCGGGGACCCCGACACCCCCATGGCGGCGATGGCCGACGACACGGTGGTCCTGGACTTCGCCGACGAGAAGTCCGTGGTGCAGACGCGGTTCGCGACCTCGGCGCTGACCCTGCTCCGCGCGCACCTGGGCCTGCACACCGACGCGGTCGTCGAGGACGCGCAGGTGGCTCTCGCCGAGCCGTTGCCGGCCGGTCTGGTCGAGTGCGGCCAGTTCACCTTCCTCGGGCAGGGCTGGAGCGTGGGGCTCGCCAACGAGGCGGCGCTGAAGATGCGGGAGGCGGCGCTGGCCTGGACCGAGGCGTATCCGGCGATGGAGTACCGGCACGGCCCGATCAGCATCTCGACGCGCTCCACCGCCACCTGGATGCTCGGAGACGCTCCCTCGGGCCTGTCCGACGAGGTCCACGCGACCGGGGCCCGGTGGGTGGCCGGAGGCCTCGACCCGCTGGCGGAGCTCGTCCGGGTGCAGCGTCTCGCCCTGGCGATCGCGGACGCCCGCGGCCTCGATCCGGACCGGCCGCGGCACCTGACGCGCTCGGTCATCCTCAGCACGGCCTGACGGCTCCTCACCACCACCCGCCGGCCCCTCATCCCGGAGTTGCCATGCCCATCGCCGCCACCGGCGAGCTGATCGCCGAAGCCGCAGCCCGGCGCGGTGCGGTCGCCGCGTTCAACGTCATCACCCTGGAGCACGCGGAAGCGATCGTGGAGGGAGCGGAGGCCGCGCAGGCGCCGGTGATCCTCCAGATCAGCGAGAACGCGGTCAAGTACCACGGCGGCCGGCTGCGGCCCCTGGCCCGCGCCGCACACGAGACGGCCCGGGCGGCCGCCGTTCCGGTCGCCCTCCATCTCGACCACGTCCACTCCCCCGAGCTGCTGCACCAGGCGGCGGAGTGCGGCTTCGGCTCGGCGATGTTCGACGCCGCCCGGCTGCCGTACGAGGAAAACGTGGCGGCCACCCGGGCCGCCGTCGTCTGGGCGCACGAACACGGTCTCTGGCTGGAGGCCGAGCTCGGCCAGGTCGGCGGCAAGAACGGTCAGGCACCGCTGGACGCCCATGCGCCCGGTGCCCGTACGGACCCGGAGGAGGCCCTCGCCTTCGTCGCCGCCACCGGCGTCGACGCGCTGGCCGTGGCCGTCGGCACCTCGCACGCCATGACCTCGCGGGACGCCCGGATCGACCACGACCTGCTGGCCCGGCTCCGTAAGGCCGTGCCGGTGCCCCTGGTGCTGCACGGTTCGTCCGGCGCCTCCGACGAGGAGCTGGCACGGGCCGTGGCCGGAGGGATCGCCAAGGTCAATATCGGCACCGCGCTGAACATCGCGATGACCGGTGCGATACGGGAGCACCTCGCGCGGGACGAGCGGGGCGTCGATCCCCGCGCCTACCTCACGCAGGGCCGGGACGCGATGGCCCGGGCGGTGAGCCGCCTGACAGGGGTTCTGCCCGCGCCCGCCGCGAAGGCGCCGTAAGGCGGAGGGAGGGGGCGTCCTGCCCCCCTCCGCTGTCACCCCTGCGCCGGTGTCCGCCATCCGGCGACGAGCGATGTGAGGCTCTCCAGGACCCGGCGGCCCGGCGCCGCCGGTATCGGTGTCGCGGAGGGGACGGCCACCACCCGGCAGCCGGCCTCCTCGGCCGCCGCGATGCCGGTGGCGCTGTCCTCGACCACCAGGCAGGCGGCGGGTGGGAGTCGGAGGCGCGCCGCCGCTTCGAGGTAGGGATCGGGGTGGGGCTTGGAGCGGTCCGTCTCGCCGTCCGCCACCGTCGTACGGAACGCCTCGGCGCCCAGCGTCTTGAGCACCGCGTCCACGACCCGGCGCGGGGAGGCCGACACCAGGGCCGCGGGTATGTTCCCGTCCGCCAGCAGGCCGAGCAGGTCGCGGGCGCCGGGGCGTAGCTCGATACCCGCCTCGACCGCCGCCAGGAACGTGTCCTCCAGAGCGGATTCCAGGACCCGGTCGCCGGCGGCCCGGGGGCACAAGGTCGCGAGGTAGGCGGCCGTGTCGGCGCAGGTGCGGCCGAGGACTCCGGCGCCTTCCGCACCGGTGAGGGTGTGGCCGTGGGCGGCGGCGACCTCGCGGGCCGCGTCGAGCCACAGGGGTTCGGTGTCCACCAGGGTGCCGTCCATGTCGAGCAGGACGGCCTGCGGCAGGGTCGGTACGGCGGTGCCGTCGAGGGTCCAGTGCGAGTCGGGGGTCCGGTCGAGCGCGGCGTACACCTGGGCCGCGACGTCCTCGTGCCGGACCGGGCGCAGCGGCCGGGCGCCCGCCGTGATGTCCGGGCCCGCGCAGGCCAGCCACGCCGTGCGTTCGGTCTCGCTGTTCCCGCCGTGGCCGCCCTCGTCCCGGTGCCCGTGGTCCGTGACGACGAGGACGGTCCAGGCCTCCTTCCCGTACGTCGGGCGGGTGCGCAGGGCGGTGAGGAGGCGGCCCAGGCGGCGGTCGGCCGAGGCGATGGACTGCTCGTACGCGGAGCCGCAGCCGAGGTGGTGGGCGGTCTCGTCGGGGGCGCCGAGGTAGACGAAGGAGGCCTCGGGGTCCTCGTGGGTCAGGACGGTGACGGCGTCGCGGACGGTCGCCTCGTCGGCGTCCTCCCAGGCCTGCGGGGTGTCGGCGGCCGGTGCGTGATGGGTGAGCCGGGTGGGGCGGCGGAACATCGGTCCGCCGTCGGCCACGGTGACCAGGGGTTCCCAGGCCGCCGCCACATAGGTGCGGCGGCCGTCCTGGCGGGCCAGCCGGGTGGTGAAGTCCGGGAAGACGCCGAGGCGGTGGCCACTGAAGTCGTTGCTCCACACGGCGTGCTTGGTGACGCGCGCACCGGTGACGATCGTCGCCCAGCACGGGCCGGACATGGTGGGGGTGGACTCCGCGACCGTCACGGGGGCCAGGAATCCGGCGTCGGCGACCGTGTCGAGGTGCGGGGTGGGGACACGGGCGAGCGTGTCGAGGCGTACTCCGTCGATGCCGACGACGAGCACGCGGCGGGCGCGGGGCATGGTGGTCTCCCGGGGCGGTGCTGGGGATGGTGGCAGGGGTACGGGGTCACGCCTGCTGGTGCAGGGTGCGGGGGTCCACGGCGTGGGCGAACGGCAGCCCGTGGGCGTACCGTTCGAGCTCGTCGACCGCGGCGTCGGCCAGCCGGTGGAGCTCGCCGCCCTGGGAGCCGGCGATGTGCGGGGTGAGCAGGACGTTCGGCAGGTCGTACAACGGCGAGTCGGCGGGCAGCACTTCGGGTTCCGTATGGTCGAGTACGGCGTCGATCCGGCCGCTGACCAGCTCCTCGACCAGCGCGTCGGTGTCGACCAGCGAACCGCGTGCCGTGTTGACGAGCGTCGCGCCGTCCCGCATGAGGGCGAGGCGTCCGGCGTCGAACAGGTGGCGCGTCTGCGGGAGTTCGGGGGCATGGATGGAGACCACGTCGCTCTGCGCGACGAGCGCGTCCAGCGGGGTCAGCTCCGCGCCGAGGGCCTGTGCGCTCTCCTCGTCCAGGTACGGGTCGTGTACGAGGACGCGCAGGTCGAAGGGGCGCAGCAGTTCGGCGACGCGGCGGCCGATGCGGGAGGCGCCGACGAGGCCGACCGTGCGGTGGTAGTTGCCGATACCCGGGAACTCCGCGAGCAGGTTGACCCGGGTCCGTGTCTCCCGGTAGACGCGGGCGCTCCCCAGGACGTGCTTGTTGGCGAAGAGGATCGCCGCGACCGTGTACTCGGCGACCGGGAGGGCGTTTGCCGTGGCAGCCGTGGAGACGGTGATGCCACGGTCCCAGACCTCCTGGGTGATGTGGTGCTTGACGGAGCCCGCCGCGTGCACGACGGTCCGCAGCCGGGGCATGGCGCTCAGGGCGGCCGCGTCCAGGGGCGGGCAGCCCCAGCCGGTGAAGAGGGCCTCGGTGTCCCGCAGTGCGGCGCGCTGGGCGGGGTCGTCGGCGCCGAAATCGGTGACGAGCAGGGCGGGTTGCACGTCCGCGACCCGGGCGAGACGCTCCAGGGCCGCCGGGAGGAGGATCGCGTCGCGGGTCTCCCCGCTCATCGCCAGGACGGTACGGGGGCGGGTGCGGGTGCGGGGCCGGCTGGACGACATGGCGGGGCGGCTCACTTGACGGCTCCTGCGGTGAGGCCCGAGCGCCAGAAGCGCTGCAGGCAGAGGAAGGCGACGATCAGCGGGACGACGGCCACCAGGGAGCCGATGATGACCAGGGGGTAGAGCTCCGGCTGCTGGTAGACGTTCTGGTTCCACATGAACAGGCCCAGGTTGACGGGGTAGAGCCGCTCGTCGTTGAGCATCATCAGCGCGCCGTAGAAGTTGTTCCAGTTGGCGGTGAAGGAGAACAGGAAGATGGTCACGAAGCCGGGGGCGAGCATCGGCAGGGCCACCTTGGTGAAGGTCCTGAGCTCCCCCGCCCCGTCGACCCGGGCCGCTTCCAGGACCTCGCCCGGTACGTACCCCTCGGAGAAGACGCGGGCCAGGTAGACGCCGAACGGGTTGACGAGGCTGGGGATCAGCACGGCCCAGTAGGTGTCGACGAGGCCGAGCTGCGAGGCCATCAGGTACAGCGGGAGCTGGACGACGGTGGAGGGGATCAGGACGCCGACGAGGACGACGCCGAACAGCTTCTCCTTGCCCCGGAAGGCGTACTTGTCGAAGGCGTAGCCGCAGGCGACGGAGACCAGGGTGGAGAGGACGGCCGCGACCAGGGTGTAGAGGAGGCTGTTGAGCAGCCAGCGGCCGTACAGCCCGTCGTTGTACGCGAACAGGGCGTCCAGGTTGGACAGGAGGTGGAAGTCGCCGAGGCTGAAGGGGTTGGTGGCGAACAGGTCCCGGTAGTTCTTGGTTGCCGCGATGAGCAGCCAGGTCAGCGGCATGAGGGTGTAGACGGCGACGACGGCGAGTACGGCGTTGACCGCGACCTTCGAGGTGAGCCCCTGGGTACGCCGGGGGCGCGGGCTCGGTGACGGCCGGCGTCGGGTCCTGGTGCGGGGCTCGGGGGCGGGCGGTGCGTCGGGGGTGGCTGTCTGGGTGCTCATGAGGCCTTCCACCGGTTGCCGAGCTTGGTGACGACGAAGGACAGCAGGCCGGCGACGAGGGCGAGCAGCAGGGAGCTCGCGGCGGCCAGGCCGTAGTCGTGGCCCTTGAAGGCCGCGGTGTAGATGAACATGGTCGGCGACCAGTCCTCGCCCATGGTGTTGGCGCGGAGCTGCACGAGCTTGGGGGCGTCGAAGAGCTGGATGGCGCCGACGCAGGTGAAGAGGAGGGTCAGGACGACGGTCGGCCGGATCATGGGGACCTTGACCTGGAGGGCGGTGCGCAGGGCGCCCGATCCGTCGACGGTGGCGGCCTCCAGGACCTCGCGCGGGACCGCCTGGAGCCCCGCGTAGAAGATGATCATGTTGTAGCCGGTCCACTGCCAGGCGGAGATGTTGACGACCGAGTAGATCGCCTCGTCCTGGCCGAAGAAGTTCCAGTTCGCGCCTAGCGCGTCGAGTACGTCGGTGATCGGGCTGAGGCCCGGTGTGTACAGGTAGAGCCAGATGAGCGAGGCGATCAGGCCCGGCACCGCGTGCGGCAGGAAGTAGGCGATCTGGAAGAAGCGGCGGGCCCGGGCCATGGCCGAGTCGACGAGCAGGGCGAGGACGAGCGCGCCGCCGACCATGGCGGGGATGTAGAGCACGCAGTAGAACGCGATGTGCCCGAACGAGCGGAGGAACGCCTCGTTGGTGAGGGCCTCGGTGAAGTTGCCGGATCCGGCGAAGACGCGCTCGGTGCCGCCGAAGCCGAGGCCGGAGGACTCCTCGCGGAAGAGGCTCATCCAGGCGGCGTAGAACATCGGCAGGACGGTGACGGCGGTGAAGAGGGCGAAGAACGGCACCATGAACAGGGTCACAGCCCGGCGCTGTCCGCGCCGCGCGCCCGGGCCGCCGGGGCTCTTCGGTGCGGCGGGGCCGTCCGAGGGCGATGCGGCCCGGGGTGGTGGGGTCTTGGCCGGCCGGGTGAGTGGGGCTGCCACCTGGTGCTCCTTCGGCAGGATTGGGCGGGAGGGGAGGGGGCGCCGGGGCGGGGCGGTGGGGTCCGTTCGTCTCGTGGACTCCGTTGCGCGCCCCGCCGGTCGGGCGGCGGACTACTGGGCGAGCTTCAGGCCGCGGTCCGTGACCGCGCTCTCGCCCTTCGTCTGTCCGGCGCTCAGCATCTTGGTGTGGTCTCCCCCTGCGGCCATCTGCGCCGAGGTGACCTGCTGCTGGACCGGGCCCCAGGTCCAGCCGGGCACGATGGTGCCGGCCGCCTCACCGGCGAGCTTGTAGACGTCCTGGTCGCCGAAGTAGGAGCTGTCGAACTCCTTGGCGGCCGCGGCCCGCATTCCCTCGTTGGCGGGCAGGGCGCTGCTGGGGGTCTTGAGGGAGCTGAGGCGGGCCTTCATGGCCTGGGGGTCGGTGGTGACCCACTTGATGAACTCGGCGGCCGCTCCGGTGTGCTCGCTGCCCTTGGGGACGATGTAGGAGGTGCCGCCGTACATGCCGGTGCTCGGCTTGCCGTCCCAGGTCGGGAGCGGGGCTATGCCCCACTTGCCCTTGCTGTCGGGGTAGCTGACGGGGAAGTTTCCCGCGCTCCAGGCGGCGCCGATGATGGTGGCGACCTTGCCGGTGGCGCGCTCCTTGGTCTCGCCCTCTCCCCAGAGCGGGGTCTTGGAGGCGAGGCCGTCCTTGAGGAGGCCGTCCCAGTACGCGGCGACCTTCTGCGACGCCGGTTCGTCGATGTTCACCTTCCAGGCGTCGTCCCTCGTGCCGTACCACTGGGCACCCGCTTGCCAGGCGAGACCGGACAGCAGGGCCGGGTCGCCGCCGCCGAAGTTGGTGATGGTGAGGTCCGGGTCGCCCCGGTGGATCTTCTCCGCGGCCTTCCGGTAATCCGCCCAGGTCTTGGGGACCTCGACGTCGTACTTCTGGAAGAGGTCCTTGCGGTAGTAGAGCTGGATGGGCGTCACGTCGAAGGGGACGGCCCAGGTGGAGCCGCCGAGGTTGACCAGGGACTGCACGGCCTCGGGGAACTCCTTCTTCACCAGCTCGCCGGAGCCGGCGGTGAGGTCCTCCAGGTTGCCCTCGCTGGCGTACTCGGGGAGGGCGGAGTAGTCCATGGTGGCGACGTCGGGGGCGTTGCCGCCCTTGACGGCGTTGGAGAGCTTGGTGACGCCTTCGGGGCCCGCCGGGACGAGCGAGAACTTCACCTTGATGTCGGGGTGGGTCCTGTTGAAGGCCTCGGCCGTCTCCTTGGCGCCCGCGGTGGCCGACCAGAAGGTGAGCGTGACGGGCTTGCCGTCGCCGGGGCCCGACGCTTCCGGGCCCGAGCCGCCACCGCAGGCGGCGGTGAGCAGGGCCAGTGAGGCGGCGGAGGCTGCGAGGGCGAGGCGGGTGGTGCGGTTCGTACAAGGCATGGGCCGGCTCCTACGGGACCTCGAACTGCGGGAGATGAGGCGAACGGCACACATCATTTTGCGCAGAACCGATCACAGTCAAGAGCAAATGACCAATTCAATCGAATCGATCACAAGACCGGTATGCGGACGGGTCGCCCGCGCGACGCGTCGAGGCATGCGAAAAGCCGTACCCACAGGGCCTGTTGACCCGGGGTACGGCTGGGGCGCGTCAGGTCAGGCGTCGGCGACGGCAGCGGCCCCGCAGGAGACCCGGACCCGCAACGCGGGCAGGATGTCGAGATGGCGGCGGGCGGCGGGCCCCTCGTCGGGCACGCCCAGCCGGGCGAGCAGCAGCCTCGCGGCCGCCGCGCCGACCGCGTGCTTGTCGGGCGCGACGGCGGTGAGCGGCATGTCGGCCAGGCTCGCGACCTCGTCGTCGTACGCGATCACCGCGAGGTCCTCCGGCACCCGCACGCCCCGGGCCTGGAGGCGCGGGATGAGCACGATCGCGTCCGCGTCGCTGTGCACGATCGCGGCGGTGACGTTGCCGCTCGCCACCCCCTCGCAGAGGTACTCCAGCGTCCGCTCGAAACGATCGGTCTCCGAGCGGGACGGCGCGCCCTCCAGGGGGGAGGCGGCGACCGGGCTCAACCCCAGCGCCGCGACGGCGGCCGCGTAACCGGCCTTGAGCCGGGGGGCGGTGGGGCTCTCCTGCACGGCGAGCGCGATGGACCGGTGGCCGAGGCCGGCCAGGTGCGCGACCGCCTCCGCGGCGCCGTGGGCGTGGTCGGAGCGGACCCGGTCCAGGCCCGCCGCCGGGTGGCCGAGCGGGGCCCAGCGCTCCACCAGGACGACCGGGGTCTTCTGCTCGGCCGCCCACAGCCCCTCGCCCTGCTCCGGGTGGCCGCGCTCCCAGCTGGGGGTCAGGAGGAGGCCGTCGGCGCCGGTGGAGAGCAGGCGGCGGGCCTGGGCCGCGTCCTCGTCGGGGAGGTACCGGGAGAGCCCGATGGTCAGGCGCGCACCGGCGGCCTCGACCGTCTCCCGGGCGCCGCGCACCACGTCCGCGTAGTAGTACTCCGTGGTCGGGACGACCATGCCCACCACCAGCCCCTCGGCGGAGGGTACGGCGGCGGGCGCCGGGCGGGAGGCGCCGGAGGGCCAGACGACCGCCCCGTGCAGCCGCTCCACCAGCCCCTGGGCCGCGAGCGTCTCGACGTCCCTGCGCAGGGTGACCGCGGACATGCCGAGCTCCTCGGCGAGTTCGGCGACGCGGAGGCTGCCTCGCTCGCGGACGAGCTGGAGCACCCGCTCGTGGCGCTGGTCGACGTGGAGTCGCATGGATCCCCCTGGTCTCGGAGACGGCTGTGGCTGTGGGGCGGGCGGCACGGGGCGGGTGCCCGTGATGGATCCGTCGGCACCCCTCAACCATATCGATCACATCCGCTCGAAACGATCCCACCGGCAGCTTTGCCTCTGCCGTGGGGAACCGTGCCGATTAGCCCGAGGAAGCGACATACACCCCCGCTGAACCGATCAATACGATCAATACGGCCAAAGTTATTGAGCGGGTCGCCGGACGGCTGTTAGAAAGTGCCTGCCCGCTCAGAACAGTCGGATCCAGGGCTCCGGTCAGCGCCCGGCGCGCCGGTTCCGCCGGTTCCGCCGGAAACGAGACACCCGACCCGGAGCTCACCCATGACATCTGCCTGGTCCCGCCGCACGTTCCTCGCCACCTCCGCCGTGCTCACCGCCGCAGGCGGCAGCGCACTCGTCCTGGCCGCGCCCCGCGCCACCGCTGCCGACGACGATCCGTACGCCGCTCTGCGTGCCACGTGGAGCGCCCTGATCCTCGGCGAGGGGTTCAGTCCGACCGCCGAACCCTTCAAGAGCCGGCTGGCGACGCTCGGGGCCCAGGCCCGGCAGTGGCTGGACACCATGGCTCCGGCGAACGGGGCGCTGTGGCCGGATGCCGTGTACGCGGACCCCGACCCGGACACCGATACCGAGTCGTACGGCTTCTCCGCGAAGATGGCCGACAGCTTCATCCGGCTGAACACGATGGCCCAGGCCTACCGGCAGCAGGGCACCGGGCTGACCGGGAACACCGGACTGCGCGACGCGATCGTCACCGGCCTCGAACACCTCAACAGCCAGGTCTACAAGGCCGGTCAGACACGGTACGGGAACTGGTACAGCTGGCAGATCGGCGCGCCCCAGGCCCTGCTGGACGTGTGCGTGCTGATGTTCGACGCCCTGACCCCGGCACAGCTCGGGCGCTACTGCGCCGCCGTCGACCACTTCGTCCCCGACTCCGCCGTCGCCTCGTACACCGGCACGAGCACCGGGGCGAACCGGGTCGACCTGTGCCGGGTGCTGGCCCTGCGCGGGGTCGTCGGAGGGACGGCAGCCAAGGTCGCGCTGGCCCGGGACGCCCTCTCCCCCGTCTTCCCGCTGGTCACCAAGGGCGACGGCCTCTACGCCGACGGCTCGTTCATCCAGCACACCACCGTGCCCTACACCGGCAGCTACGGCTCGGTGATGCTCGGCGGGCTCGGGCTGCTGTTCGCGCTGCTCAAGGGCACCACGTGGGAGGTGACCGACCCGAAGCGGCAGGTGGTGTTCGACGCGGTGGAGAACGCCTGGGCGCCCTTCCTCTACAACGGGCTCGTCATGGACTCCGTCGCGGGCCGCGCCATCAGCCGCGGCGAGGTCGACGACCACCGGCGTGGCCATCCCATCCTGGCCTCCATCGCCTTGCTCGGCCGGGGCGCGTCCGCCGCCGAGAACGCCCGGTGGCGGGCGCTCGTGAAGGGCTGGGCCCAGCGCGACTACTACAGCCCGCCGCTGAGCAACCCCTCCCTCGGCCTCACGGCCCTGGCCCGCCTCAAGTCCGTACTGGACGACACCTCGCTCACCCCGGTCCCCGAACCGGAGGGCCACCGCCTCTTCCCCGACATGGCACGGGCCACCCACCGCCGCCCCGGCTGGGCCGCCGCCCTGAGCATGGCCGACCGGCGGATCACGTACTACGAGACCGGCAACGGCGAGAACCTGCGCGGCTGGCACACCGGGTCGGGGATGCTCTACTGGTGGGGCGACACCTTCGCCAACGGCCAGTACAGCGACGCGTTCTGGCCCACCGTCGACCCGTACCGGCTCCCCGGCACCACGGCCTCACGCAAGCCGCTGGCCGACGGGGCGGGCGGCGACTGGGGCGCGGCGCTGCCCGATGTGAACTGGGTCGGCGGGGTCACGGACAAGAAGCGGGCAGCCGTGGGGCAGTACCTCAAGGGGCTGTCCAGCACGCTGCTGGCGAAGAAGTCGTGGTTCTTCCTCGACGACACCGTGGTCTGTCTGGGCGCCGGTATCCGCTGCCAGGACGGGGTGGCGGTGGAGACCACGGTCGACAACCGCAACCTGGGGCCGGTCGGCAACACGCCCTTCACCGTCGACGGCTCGGTGAAGCCCGTCACCCGCCCGTGGTCGGCGACCCTCACGGACGCCTCCTGGGCCTACCTGGGCGGGCACGGCGGCTATGTCTTCCCGGGCGGGGCGACGGTCAAGGCGCTGCGCGAGAACCGGTCCGGGCGGTGGCGCGACATCAACACCGGAGGCTCCACGGACACGGTGACGCGCACCTATCTCACCCTCTGGGTCGACCACGGACAGAACCCGGCGGATGCCTCGTACGACTACCAGCTGCTGCCCGGAGCCTCCGAGCAGCGGACCGCCGCCCGGGCCGCCGACACCGGCTGGCTGCGCGTGCTCGCCAACACCGATGACCAGCAAGGGGTGTCGGTCCCCTCGCTCGGGCTGACCGCCGTCAACTTCTGGTTCGGCGGGAGCGTCGGGCCGCTCGACGCGGACGCCCCCTGTTCCGTCATGGTCACCGAGCACGCCGACGGCACGGCCACCCTCTGCGTCAGCGACCCCATGCGGATGCGGACGAGCCTGACCCTCACCTGGAACAGGGCCGTCGCCTCCGTCGCCTCGAAGCCGTCGACCGTGACATCGGCGACCACGGGGGCCTCCCTGCGCCTGGTGTTCGGCGATCTCTCCGGTACGCGCGGGGCGACGCAGACCGTGAAGGTGCGCCTGGCCTGAGCGCCGGGCCGGGGAGGCCGGGGATACTGACCGCCGACAGGACGGACGGAACGAGGGAAGCAGCCATGACAGATGACCACCGGGTGGGGCCCCCTTCCTTCGGGAGCGAGCGCGAGACCCTGCGGGCGTTCCTCGACTACCACCGGGCGACCCTGGCCATGAAGTGCGAGGGGCTGACGGACGAGCAACTGCGCGAGAAGTCGATGGAGCCGTCGGCCCTGTCGCTGCTCGCCCTGGTCCGGCACATGGCGGAGGTGGAACGGGCCTGGTTCCGCCGGACCTTCGAGGACGGCGACGCCCCGATGGTCTGGTCGGAGAAGGCCGACTTCCAGGCGGCGTACGACGCGAGCGCGTCGACCCGGGCGGAGGCGTTCACCGCATGGGAGGCGGAGGTCGCGACCTCGCGGCGCATCGAGCGGGAGGCCGGCTCCCTGGACCTGGCGGGCTACCAGCCCCGGTGGGGCGAGGAGGTCTCGCTGCGGATGGTCATGGCGCATGTCCTTCTGGAGTACGGCCGGCACAACGGGCACGCGGACCTGCTGCGTGAAGGGGTGGACGGGACGGTGGGCGCCTGACCCTGCGCAGTGCGGTTGCGGGCCAGGTCGGCAGGGTTCCGGAGCCCCGTCGACGCCGGGAGGCGGCGCACGGGAGAGTTCCGCTTGGCGAAACTGCCGATGCCGACCGCCGCCATGTGGTGGTTCGTGCCTCCGTCGGCGACCACGAAGGACGACGCCATGCCGCACATACCGTCATCGCAGATGCCACAGGCAGGATGAGCGCTGCCCCACGATGGCCAGATACCTCCGGCGGGGCGGCCTGGGTCCGTCGGCCGTGCGGGGCAGGTCGCCGTATATCTCCCGGACGACCGGCAGGGCTGCTCTCGCGATGTCGGGCTCCAGGTTGCTGTCGTGGCCGAGGGCGGTCGCGAGGTCCCAGCCGTGCACGAGCAGTTCGACAAGGAGTTGCTCGACCACGCGACGGCCGGGGGCGGGTCGTCAGCCGGGGAAGCAGGATCTACGTCCAGGCAGAGCCGTTCACCGCGTGGGGCGTGTTCGACCTCAGCAACTGATACCCAGCGCGGGAAAGACCATCTCGGCCCGGTCGCCGGCCAATCCGACGGGCACTCCCGCAACGAGCTTGCCGCGGCGCGTCTCATTCGAGGCCGGGCAGTAAGTGACGTACTTGCGCCAAGACGTCGGGCGACCTGATCACGGCTTCGAAGTCGACCTCTCCCGGGCCGATGTCTGCCATCCCCCGCAAGGTACGCACCGCGCGTACCGCTTCGGGCGGTCTCGTCGCCGATCTCGTCGTAGGACCAGGCGAGGGAGTCGTCGCGGGAGCCGGAGGAGTTATCGGTGATCGGATGATCTTTGTCGTCGGGAGAGAACCAGCCTTCGTCGCTCCCGGTCGGTCTCAGTGACGACGACCGTGACCTCGTCGCCGGCCTGGACGACATCTGACGGCCTTTCCACGAGCGTCGATGTGAGTTCTCGCAGGTGGACCAGTCCCTCGATCCGGTCGGTGACCTGGACGAAGGCGCCGAACGGGAACAGCTTGGTGACCCGTCCGTGCAGTTTCTGCCCCACGGCAGTGCGGTCGGCGAATGCTTGGAAGGGGTCCGGCTGCATCGCCCGCAAGAACAGTCTGGCCTCCAGGTTCCATGTGTCGAACTGGAGGAACTCGGCTGAGACGCGCTGTCCGAGCTGCGCAACGTCGAAGGCGGATTCGATGCGCCGCCATGAGAGTTCGGGGATCGTGATGAATCCGACGCCAGGGAAGACCAGGTGGTCGGGGCCGTCGTCAAGCGCCACGAACACGCCGAACCGTTCGATCGCGGCGACGGTGCCGGAAAGGGTCTCCCCGTAGTGCAGTGATTCCAGGAACGTCCAGAGTTCTGGGTTCTCGGATGGTCCGCCGATCGTGCTCCCAGCCTTGCACATGGAGCTGCGCACCCGACGCGCCACTGCGATACGAAGCTCCTCAGCGCCCCTGAGCTTCTACAGGGTCATGCCCACCCTCAATTGCCCCCGGAGCTTGCGCAGTACGGGGCTCCGGGGACAGACGGCCGGCAAGGTCATGTTCGGATCGACCACGATCCATCCGCGCTGACCGCCCCTGCGCCATCTCGACGAACCACCAGGTTGCGGCTACTACGCACGCCCATAGCAGGGCACTCAGCGCAGCCGCCGGCCACGGCGTCCCTCTGTGCCACCACTCCACGACCGCCAGCACAGCCCAGGCCACCAGCAGTACACACGCCACCCTGAACCGCCGATGCTTGAACATACGCGTCCGGATACCCAGGGCAGTGCCGAGCACACCAAGGACCCACTTGCTGATCGTTTCAGAATGCCGTCCTGCGGAAACGCCGGCGGCCCATGGAACAATCCCTTCAGCCACGGACTCAGGGGGACGCGCTATGGAAGGGGTTGGGGCCGCACGAGACCTCGTGCTCGGTTACGTCCACGCCCTGAACGCGATTGACGACGCTATGAGGGTGGCGATCCCCTCGCTCGAGCGATTGGCAGTTTTCCTCGGACCGGCCCGTTCGCGCAGGATCAGCCGGAGTGGGCACGTCGGCACCTACTCCTACAAGGTTCATGGGGCAGGGTGCCTCTTCGAGAGAGACAACGGCACCGAGGTCGATGTGGACTTCGCAGCCGACGGGAGCGAAGTCTTCGACCTCTGGCGGCTGCGCCGGTACGGGCTGAGCCTGCCGACGCCTCTTGACGTCACGGATGAGGACATTCGGTCCGCGGTGCGGTCGCTGCAACCGCCTCTGACTGAGGTGCGACCGGGGTGGTTCAGCGTAGCCGCCCAATCGCTCAGGTCGGGGCCCGAATCTGCGGGACCGCGTCGGTCAGAGGCAGGAGCCGGGTGATCTCGTGCCGGTTCCCGCCGGTGAGCGTGACGGCGAGCGAGGTTCCGTGACGGTCGACGATCAGGTGGTGCTTGGAGCCAGGACGGGCGCGGTCGACGGGTGTGGGATCCGTAGGTGCGCGGTGCCGCGGAGAAGCTTGGCCTGCGGCACCGCGGACCGGGCGGGGCGGGGCGGGAAGGTTACTTAGCCGCGTCCAGAGCGGCCAGGGCCTGCGCCCACCCGACATACTTCAGCCCGGCGAGGTCGGCGACGGTCTTGATGCCGAACGCCTCCTTGAGCAGGTCGCCCTGCCGGTCCGAGACCCCCTTGAGAGCAGACACCGGCGCCGACAGCACCTCGGGCAGGCTCTTGTCCGCCCACGCCTTGTCCAACACCTTGTCCAGGTCGATCGAAGCCACGGTTGTTCCCCTCCTCATGCCGCGCTCCCGCGGAGCGCGCGAATGTCCGCCAGGGCAGGGCGGACTTCTGCCCCGCCAGGGCGTAATCTACAAACATGTAGAGCATAGAAGAAGGAGACGTCCGTGGATGCACGGACGGGAGATTGAACGGGAAACTCTGTGCCTCGGTCTGCTTCGAGGCCGAGTGCACCGATTGATCCCCGGCTTCCGTACTTCCGGCCGAGAGTCTCTGGTCGTCGCAGCGGAAGAAGGGCTGTGTCCGGTGCTCTACGCCGCTATGCGTACCGGAGGACGGTCAGCCGTGGACCTGGTGCGCGGGGCGGCGGCCGAAGAGGCTAGTTTGCTCGGATGAGCCTTCTCGATGATGTGGCCGAGCGCGATGGCTGGCGATGCTGGGTGTGCGACGAACCGGTCGACCCCGACAAGTCGGTGAACGACCCGCAGGGGCCAAGTGTGGACAGCCGGACCGCCGACCGGAAAGCCAAGGTTGCCGAGCGGCTCGCGCACCGCGGGTGCAACACCCGCAAGGGTGCGGTCAAGGTGGTCATCGCCTGGCCGGACCGCCCGTACGTGGTCGAACCCGCGCCGCTGATCACTGTCGCCGCCCGACTGGAGCGCAAGGGGGGCCGTGAGATGGTGGGCCGCTGCCCGACAAGGCAGGACGCCCAAGAAGCGGCGAATTGGCTGGTGGACCGGTTCTCCCGACTGGTACCGGGGCTGCCGGTGACCGCCGACATCGAGCCGGGCGGCGGCCAGTTCCTCGTCATCCTTGCCACCGGCCGCCGCTGACTCGGTCGCCTGGAAGCCCAGAGCGCGCATGCCTGGCAAGGCGTAGCCTTCGTCCTCGTCCCACGGGACATCGAGGTCGTCCATGTGCACGGGCGACCCCGCTCCCGGCAGAGCGCGGCGCAACTCCGCAGTGGCCAGACACCCTCCGCCCCGGACGGAGGGCACTGTCACCGCTGTTCTGGATGGGCCCCGGGCTCCCCCCGTGACGGAAACTCGGATGCGGGTGCCGCACAGCGGCCCTAGGCTGCGCCCGCGGGGAGGACCAGGCGCCGCCTGGACCGTCAGCGGATCGGAGATGCACCGGGGTATGACCAGTCAACTATCCGCGATCTGCTTCAATGCGACCCGGCCGTCGGTCCTGGCGCGGTTCTGGTCCGGGCTCCTGGACTGGGAGTTGGCCGACGGTCCGGGCGACGGCATCGCGATCATGCCCCCTGGCACCGCCGGGTTCCGCATCCACTTCCTGCCGAGCCAAGAGCCGAAGATCGGTCGGAACCGGGCCCACTTCGACCTGACGAGCAACTCCGCGGAGCATCAGCAGCAGACCGTGGCCAGGGCGCTGAAACTCGGCGGGAAACACATCGACGTGGGACAGCTCCCGGAAGAGGGGCATGTGGTGCTCGCCGATCCGGACGGCAACGAATTCTGCGTCATCGAGGCGGGGAACAAGTTCCTCGCCGAGACCGGCTTCATCGGAGCACTGGCCTGCGACGGTACCCAGGAGGTCGGTTACTTCTGGAGCGAGGTGCTGCGGTGGCCGCTGGTCTGGGACCAGGACCAGGAGACCGCGATCCAGTCACCGGACGGCGGCACGAAGGTCACGTGGGGTGGTCCTCCGGTGGCGCCCAAAGTTGGCACGAACAGGCTGTGCTTCGAGCTGGCGCTGCCCACCGGCGCCGACTGGAAGGCCGAGGTGGACCGTCTCATCTCGCTCGGCGCCACGCGCACCGACACCGGCGAGGGCAACGGCAGCCGGGCGATGATGCTCGACCCCGACGGCAACGAGTTCGCCGTACAGGTTCTCCGATAACGGCGCTGTCGTCGGGTGGTTGCCTGCGGCGGAGGTCCCAGGAATCGTCTCCGCGCCGTGGAGTCAAGCTGTCCCTCGCGGTGATCCGACCGGCACCGCCCAGAACCGCCGATAGCCGCCGGGGGGTGTAAGGCGGCGTTCTTGGAGCACAAGCAAGCGGAAACCATCACCGCAGTACGACGAGAAGGGCCGCCGCCTCCATGATTCCTGAGCTTCGGACCATCGCCACCCCGAAGGCCATGACGTTCATCGGGCTCCTGGAGAAGATCAGGTACGAGGGCGCCTACCCGACCCGGGAACGCGCCGAGGAGGCCCTGAGCGCCGTCCTGGGCGGACTCGGGGCACTGATCACCGGCGAAGAGCGGGTCGCGTTCGCTGCCGCGCTCCCCCGCGAAGCCGCCAAGGCGTTCACCCGTGGGGCCCCCGGCGGCGCCCCCGTCCCCGCGGCCGGCTTCGTGGACGTTCTGGCAGCACGGACCGGCGGCACAGCTGCCACCGCCCGGTGGGACGCAGGCACGGTGCTGGCCGCGGTCGGCTCACTGATGGACCCGGCCCTCGTAGCCCGCATCGTCGACCGCCTCCCGACCGGCTACGCCCTGCTGTTCGGCCGTGCGCAGCTCACCGCGGCAGCCTGAGCGCACCAGGCACTGCCCGGCGGATCATGTGACCACCGCGGCCTCGGGTCGTTGGCGTGCATGGGACCGCCGCCGCGCTCGGTGAACGGGAAATAAACGCATCACGATGCCCCTCCCCCGGTTCGCAGGCAATCGGCCCCGCACTGGACGGCCGTTGCCCCTGAGGTGCCGGTTTACTCGCAGCCGCAGTGATCGTTGAACCCGGCCTCGGCGCGTCAGCGTCGTAAGTGCCCGGCACGCTCGGTACCGCCCACCTCGCCGGCGAGGAATCAGCCTCTGCTCGCCTGGGACGGCATCGCCGCGCCCGGACGGCCCGAAGACTCCCCTGGCGTGGAGGGCGACGGGCGGCTGCGGGGATACGACCGACGGCGTTTCGGCCAAGTACCCGCCCACCGGACGGTGTTGTGCGGCAAGGGTCGTTGTATCGCTCAGCACCCGGTAGCCGCACAGAACAAGGGTTCGAGATTCGGCCGAAAAGCGCGCTGTCGCGGAGCCGGTGGGCTCGTTGAACACGGCAATCCTCCACCGTCCGGAAGGAGCGACGTTGAGGCTCACCGGCTCACGCCGCAGCAACTGCCCGAGCACGAAGGACACACCGACGCGGCAAGGAGGCGGGCTGAGCCGGGACCAGGCTCATGTGCGCCATGAAGGCCGTCGCACCCTGCTCCGCTCCACCTTCCTCGCCGTCACCCTGCCGAGCGTGGACGCTCTCGCCCTGTCCACCGGCCGGCGGGCCGATGGGCGAATGGAGGCCGGTGCGGCCGCCGTGCAGCTCGGCCCGGGGGTGGGGCTCTCATGAGCGACTCCCCTCTCGATGGCACACCATCCAATTCCCACGATTCCCACGTCTCTGCTTCCGAGACCCTGCTGTTCGGCGGCGAGCTGGCCTACGACACGGGCTGGAGCCAGCATCACGACTCCTGGTTGAAGCTCAGCCTGAAGACGATGGCCCTTTCCCTGCCCCGGCAGGTCGCAGTCGCCATCCGGCTCGCGCACCAGGCCGATCGGCGGGCTCTGTACACGGTCGCGGCCAGCGAGGTCGGGCGTGGTCTCGGGCAGGCGGCTTCCCTGGTGACGGTGAACGCCTTGCTCATAGAGCTTCTCGCCCCTGGGGCCATCGAGGAGCGGCTGCGCTCGGCCCTGCCTTCGATGGTCGCGGTGGGGCTGCTCGCGGTGGTCGGGGCGGTGCTGGCCTCGGTGTCGGCCGCAGCCACCGGGATCCTGGAGCCGAAGACGCAGAGGGTGGCGACCGAGCGGTACCTGGCCCTGGTGGCGCGGGTGGAGATGGAGGCGGTCGAGGACGACGCCTTCCACCGGCTGATGGACTCCGCGCAGTACGGTGCGGACTCGGCCCGGCGGATGCTGGTGTACTGCGCGGCGGTCGTCACCGCCGCGATCTCGCTGGTCGCCGCGGGTGGTGTGCTGGCCGTGCTGCACTGGGCGTTGCTGCCGCTGCTGGCCGCGATGGCGGCGCCCCGGGCGTGGAGCGCGCTGTCGATGGCGCGGCACCGGTATGTGAGCTGGCACCGGTTCGTGCAGCATGTGCGCGCCTCGCAGCTGATCAGCCGCCTGCTGATCGACCAGCAGGCCGCCGGTGAGGTCCGTGTCCACGACGTCGGGCCGTTCCTGCTGAAGCACTTCCGGGGTATGGCTCAGACCAGCGAGCGGGAGCAGACCCGGCTGGCGAAGATCGGGGTACGTATCACCCTCGGCGCCGACGCCGCCGCCGGGCTGGCGACGCTGACGACGTACACGGTGCTGGGGCTGCTGCTGTGGCAGGGACAGATGGCGCTCGCCGTCGCCGGCACGGCCGTGCTGGCGATCCGTACGGGCTCGGCGAGCATCACGGATCTCGTGGTGCGCGTCACCGACGTCCAGGGCGAGGCCTTGTTCGTCGCCGACCTGGAGACGCTGTGCGACGAGGCTGCGCGGCGCGCTATCCCGACAGGCGGGCGGGACCTTCCGGAGACGGTGGAGGAGATCCGCTTCGAGAAGGTCACCTTCACCTATCCGGGTGCCGAAGTCCCCTCGCTGCACGAGGTGGATCTGGTCATCCCGCGCGGCCGGACGGTGGCCCTGGTGGGTCGCAACGGTTCGGGCAAGTCGACCCTGGTCAAGCTGTTGTGCGGGCTGCGGCTCCCGGACAGCGGCCAGATTCTGTGGGGTGGGGTGGGCACGGCCGAGGCCGATCGCGCCCAGGTCTTCGACCGCGTGGCGATGGTCGCCCAGGACTTCTACCGGTGGCCCTTCACCGCCCGGGTGAACATCGGGGCCGGGCGGCCCGCCGCGCCGATGGACGACGCGGCCATCGGACCGGCCGCTGTCTACGCCGGTGCCGACGAGGTCGTCAAGGGCCTGCCCCGGGGCCTGGACACGCTGCTCGCGCGCGGATACAAGGGCGGGCAGGAGATCTCCGGCGGGCAGTGGCAGAAAGTGGGTCTGGCCCGTGCGCGGCACCGCCAGGGTCAGGTGCTGATCGTCGACGAGCCGACCAGCGCCCTTGACCCGGCCGCTGAGCAGCGGGTCTTCGACCAGATCCACCGGCTGTCCGAAGCCGGGCAGACCACCGTCCTGATCACCCACCGCCTGCACAGCGTCCGTGACGCCGACTGCATCTACGTCCTGGACGAGGGCCGGGTCGTCGAGCACGGCACCTTCGCTGAGCTCATGGACCCGGCGACCGGGGCCGGTGCGTTCCGGGACGCGTACGAGCTGCAGGCCCGCCAGTTCCGCACTCCGTCGGTGCCGGGACAGACCGGCCCCAACAGCACCAGCGTCCGGGCGGAGGGGACGGCGGCCTCTTGAGCCAGACCCCGAGCCAAGCTCATCCGCCGGGAAGGCCGTGTCACTGCGTGGCCACCGCGACTTCACCTGTTTCGCTGCCGCTGCCGCTGTCGTCGGCCGCAGCGTCGTCATCGTCCTCGAGCCCGACGCGCGCGCTCGAACTCAGCGGCGTCCGATATCCAGGAGCCGTGCTGTTCGAGGGCGGCGCAGCCTCCGCGGACGAAGACGCTCACCAGCTTCCGGTACCCGCCGATCCCATCGACCAGGCTGTACTCGACCCGGTACTCCGGATCCGACCCGCCTCGGCCCTCACGCACCGTCGTGACCCGGGCGATGGAGTCCGCGTAGAAGTGGAGCTGGATCCCCTCACCCATCTCCTCGTCCTCGATGGTGAACACTTCGTTGTCCCCGGCAGAGCGATCGCCGACGAACTCCCAGAACTCCACGGTGGCAGTGCGGGGACCGCCCTTGAGCCACTTCTTCTCGACGCCCTTGTCGTCGGTGAACGACAGAATCGTCTTCCTCGCGCTCTCGCCGAATTCGGCGTGGTCGCCGGCAGCCTCCTCGTCGTCCTCCATGGGCGTGCTCTTGGAGCGGTCCGCGGCCTCCGAGCACATCAGGATGCTCACGGTACGTACCGCGTCATCGACGAGCCCAGGGTGTGCACGGCGCACGGCCCCGTCGACCGCCGTCGCCATCAGATCCCAGTCGCGCTTGTCAGTGGCGCGCTTTCCCCGTCGCGGATCGCGGCCGATCCGCATCCCGGCGCACGCCTGCTCCGCGGCGGCGATCACACACATGACCTCGGGCAGCAGCGCGGGGTCGACAGCACCGGGCATCCGCCTCGGAACCGTCGCGCCGTGCAGGTACTGGCCTGTGTACTTCAGAATCGCGGCGTCGAGCGGACCGAGTACCGTTCCGCGCTCGGCGCGACGGCGGTTCGCGTGGTACTCCTGAGCTCGTTTCCCGTTGGACGTCTCTGTCGCCGCGCGCATCGCCGCGCAGACCTCACCGCGCTCGAGCAGATCGATGTCAGCCCCATGGGCGATGAGCCGGCCCCTGTCCCACCGGATGCTTCGGAAGAACGCGTCGACGTCCGCGGGCGCGGAGAGGAGGATCGGGTCCAGGAGCGCGACGGCAGCGGTCTCGTCGAGGCTGCCCCTGGTTCCGGCGGCGTCGCACAGCGGAAGGACCGCACTCCACAGCAGCAGGTGCCTCGCCAGATCCTCCCGGATCACCGCCAGATGGGCTTCCCCGATCGGGAACGTGAACGTGCGAGGATCATGGTTGGCGTCGGCCCCGGCACCGAGCGTCAGTTTCAGCTCACCGTCCTCGCGGATCACGTTGGGGATCCAGCCGCTCTGGCGCGTGAAAACGATGTCTCTCATGGACTCAGTCTCCCCCATCGGACGACACCGGTGGGTCCTGCCTGCACCGACCTGCACCTGATCTGACCGGCCGCTTTCGTGTACACCCCTGCCGCCCGGAGCGAGCAGGCTCGTCATGGTCGAGTCAGACGTTGTGCAGGCCTACTCGTAGGCGTCGGGCGAGATGGTGCTGGGGCGGACAACTCCTGCGGCCGCGGAACCACTGGAGGTTGTCCATGCCGCCCGGGCGGTACGGGGCCGCGGTCTCGATGTCGTCCATGTGCATGTGCATGTCCATGTGCAACTGCGTCGCTCGGGGTGCGCAGCGTGTGGTGGAGCATCCGTTGGTGAGGACCAGGACGCTCGCCGCCTCGACCTCTGCCGAGCGGTTACGCAGGGCCCGCTCCAGCACCTCGACCACCACCTCGTGGGGCAGCGCGACAGGCGCGAACGTCGCGAACGTCGCCTGATGCGGCACTAGTGTCTCGTGATTCTGTTCATGTCAGTTCGAGTTGTTATTGACGAGTTTCTTCACGTTGGTCGCGACGAGTCTGACCTTCGCGAGGACCTCGCCGGCGGTCGCGGTCCAGGTGAACGGTTTCGCGCTTTCGTTCCAGGAGTTGATGTAGTCGCGGATCTGTTTGATCAGGACGTTGACGCTGGAGAAGGTGCCGCGGCGGATGGACTGCCGGGTCAGGATTCCGAACCAGATCTCGATCTGGTTCAGCCACGAGGAGCCGACGGGAGTGAAATGGAAGTGGACGTGCGGGTTCGTGGCCAGCCACTCCTTGACCTCCGGAGTGGTGTGCGTCGAGAGGTTGTCCAGGACGACATGGATGTCCTTCCCGGCGTGTGGTCTGACGGCCTTCTTCAAGAAGGCCAGGAAGTCCTGGCCGTTCCGGGTCGGCCTGCACTCGCCGAGCACTTCGCCGGTGGTCACGTTCAGGGCGGCGAACAGGTTCGTGGTGCCGTGCCGGACGTAGTCGGCGGTGCGTTTCTCGCTCGCCTCGAAGGCGACCGGCAGCACCGGCTGGGTCCGGTCCAGTGCCTGGATCTGCGTCTTTTCGTCGATCGAGAGGACCACGGCGCCACCCGGTGGGGCGAGGTAGAGGCCGATCACGTCGGCGACCCTCTCCGCGAACGCGGGGTCCTTCGAGATCTTGAAGGTGCCGTTCCGGTGCGGCTTGAGATGCTCCTCGCGCCAGATTCGCGCGATGTAGTGCCAGGACACGGAGATGCCCTCGGTCCGCTTCAGATATTTCGCCAACTCGCGTGTGGACCAGTGCGAAAGCCCCGTGCCATCCGGCGGCGTCATGCGGGTCAGCGCGATCACGCGGGCCCGTACCCGTGCCGGCACCTGTTCCCGGGCTCCGCCGGGCCGGTCGCCTTCCAGCCCGGCCAGTCCGACTTCGGCATAACGCCGCTTCCAGCGGTCCACTGTCGGCAGCGATACGCCAAGCAGCGCGGCGATGTCCTTGCGTCGACGGCCTTCGCTCGACCACAGCACGATCCGGCCCCGCGTCGCCATGTCGGCGGGCACGTCCCGGCTGTTCACCAACTCCCGCAACTCGGCGGCCTGTTCCACGGAGAGCTCCACACCAAACAACCCTGCCACACAAGATCAAGTAACGCTGACGGAATCACGAGACACTAGATGCGGACTGCGCTGTCACCACCTGGCTTCTGCGGTCCTGAGTTCAGGAGAGCCCAGTCGGCTTGTTTCATGTCCCGGGACAGGGACGTCCCAGCAGGTCAGAAGCGCGCCTATCCCCACATTCACGAAGCAACCGGGATCTGGTTGTAAGAGGCGGCTCATCTGCCCAAAATCGCCTCCGCCAGCAGCGCGGATCCCGATCTCTTCCGAGCACGGGCTCCGCCCCGGTGTTCAGGCCACGGCCGCATGGCTGCCCCGGCCGGCGCACTGGTCCCTCTCGGCCGTCATGGCCAACCGAAAGTATGGAGAAGACATGCGAGTCCCAACCGCCGGCACCGTAGCGGCCGCAACCGCCGCTCTGCGCACTCGCAATCGCACCAGCAACCGCCCAGCAGGAGGCCCCTGCACCGTCACGCGTACTGCCGTGCACGAACACCGCTCACCTCCCGACCAGCGATGGATTCGGCAGGGCCAAGGCCACGGTCGAGCGACGTGGGAGTGGCTGCGGCAACGCCACCGTGGAGGTCATGATCTGGTCCGACGTCTCCTGGAGCGAGGACGTGCGCTTCGGCCACAACAAGCAGTTCTTCTCCGTGGGCTCACTGGACGCGGCGGACGCCTGCTACAACGGCTTCGGGCACGTCCGTGGCATCTACGGCGAGATGTACGTCAACGGCCAGAAGGTCGCCGAGTCCGGACGCGCCCAACTTCCCGGCTGCGTGGCCTGACCCCTCCCTGCCCCGACCCGGCCTGACCGCGCTCGCCCCGCCCTGCGTTCCAGCCAAGGACGGCCTTGACGGCGGGGCGGGTATGCACCGCCAACGACAGGTCCGCGTCGGCGTCATCCACTTCGGGCGCCGCCATCGACGCCGACGCAGACTCTAGGAACATGCTGCCCGCACGGAAGGATCACGGCACGGGTGGTGGCGCCTGAGCCTGTCAGCGCCTGGCTGCCTCAGTCTCAACTCCCAACGACCTCTTGGTCCAGACCTCTTGACGATTGGTCTAGGCCTTCCTAGTGTCACGGACACACTGCGGGAGTGCCGAGAAGAGACACCCGGCGCTCAGGGCGACGCAGGGTTGACAGGCCAGGGACCCACCCCTGTCCTCCGAACCTCACCAGGGGAGCATCCTTGAGCACGGAAACACGATGGCGCCGAACCAGATCGCGGCAGAGCATCATCCCGAACAGGCGGTCCAAGGTCCTCGCCGGCGCCACCGCGCTGCTCCTCCCACTGGCCGCAATGGTCGGCCTCGCCACCCCCGCCGAGGCCGCGACCTCGGCCACCGCCACCTACGCCAAGGCGTCCGACTGGGGCTCCGGCTTCGAGGGCAAGTGGACGGTGAAGAACACCGGCACCACCACGCTCGCCTCCTGGACCGTCGAGTGGGACTTCCCCGCGAACACCAAGGTCACCTCCGCCTGGGACGCGACCGTCACCAACTCCGCGAACCGCTGGACGGCGAAGAACCTCGGCTGGAACGGCACCCTGGCTCCCGGTGCCTCCGTCTCCTTCGGCTTCAACGGCTCCGGCTCCGGCTCGCCCTCCGGCTGCAAGCTCAACGGCAACCCCTGCGACGGTGGCACCACCAACCCCGGTGACAACGCGCCCTCCGCCCCGGGCAAGCCCACCGCGAGCGACATCACCAACACCTCGGTGAAGCTGTCCTGGGCGGCCGCCACGGACGACAAGGGCGTCAAGAACTACGACGTCAAGCGCGACGGCGCCACCGTCGCCACCGTCACCGGCACCACCTACACCAACACCGGCCTGACAGCCGGCACCGACTACAGCTACACCGTGGTCGCCCGCGACACCGCCGACCAGACCGGCCCGGCCTCCGCCGCCACGGCGGTCCGCACCACCGGCGGCGGTGGCGGCGAGAACCCCGGCGGCAGCGGCAAGATCAACCTGGGCTACTTCACCAACTGGGGCTCGTACACGGTGAAGAACCTGGTGACCTCGGGCTCCGCCCCGAAGATCACCCACATCAACTACGCCTTCGGCAATGTGCAGAACGGCAAGTGCACCATCGGCGACGCGTACGAGGACTACGAGAAGTCCTACACCGCCGCCAACTCCGTCGACGGTGTCGCCGATACCTGGGACCAGCCGCTGCGCGGCCACTTCAACCAGCTCCGCAAGCTGAAGGCGCAGTACCCGCACATCAAGGTGCTGTGGTCCTTCGGCGGCTGGACCTGGTCCGGCGGCTTCGGCCAGGCCGTCCAGAACCCGACCGCTTTCGCGCAGTCCTGCTACGACCTGGTCGAGGACCCGCGCTGGGCCGACGTCTTCGACGGCATCGACCTCGACTGGGAGTATCCCAACGCCTGCGGTCTGACCTGCGACACCAGCGGCCCGGCCTCCATCAAGAACATGATGCAGGCCATGCGCGCCAAGTTCGGCCCGAACAACCTGCTCACCGCGGCCATCACCGCTGACGGCTCCAGCGGCGGAAAGCTCGACGTGGCCGACTACGGCGGCGCCGCGCAGTACATCAACTGGTACGACGTGATGACGTACGACTACTTCGGCAGCTGGGCCGCGCAGGGCCCGACGGCCCCGCACTCCCCGCTGACCTCGTACCCCGGCATCCCCGCTCAGGGCTTCAACTCGGCGGACGCGATCGCCAAGCTGAAGGCCAAGGGCGTCCCGGCCTCCAAGCTGCTGCTCGGCATCGGCTTCTACGGCCGCGGCTGGACCGGCGTCACCCAGTCCGCCCCCGGCGGCAGCGCCACCGGCCCGGCGGCCGGCGTCGAGCCGGGCAACCAGTACTACAAGGTCCTCAAGACCGCCTGCCCGGCCACCGGCACGGTCGGGGGCACGGCGTACGCCCACTGCGGCAACGACTGGTGGAGCTATGACACCCCCGCGACCGTAGGCACCAAGATGGCCTGGGCCAAGAGCCAGGGCCTGGGCGGCGCGTTCTTCTGGGAGTTCAACGGCGACACCGCCAACGGTGAACTCGTGAACGCCATCAGCAACGGCCTGAAGTAGACCCCGGTACGGCCACCGAGCCCGCCCGCCCCGAACACGGGGCGGGCGGGCTTCCTTTTGGCACGAGCCTCCTGCCGGGCAGCGTCCGGCTGCTCGCGCAGCGCTTAGCACGGGAAATGGGCCGACGGTCTGAACTCCTCCCCCCGGCCGTCGTGACGTGGGCGCCCTCCTGTGATCCCTGTCCGACCGCCTTGATACAACCTCGTCATGACGTTCCGATTCACCGCCCGCGTCGCCGGCGCAGAAATTGATCCCGACGGCTACTTCACCGAGGCCGGCCTCGCGGACAGCGAGGACGGTCGTGGCTTCATCCTGTCGTTCATGGCGGGCGAGGAAGAACCAGACGCCCAGGAAATCGCGCTGGGAATGGACACTCACTGTCTGGTCACGGCGGGGCAGGGAACGGCCTACGGCTGCGTGCGCGAAGCTGTCCTGGAAGGCAATGTCCTTCGCATCGTGCTGGACCCCGAGGCGCTGAAAAGCCTTCGGCTGGAGGACAGCGAAATCGAGGCGGTCATCGAGGCGCCGGCCCAAGACGTGTCCCGTTTCCGAGAAGTCCTTGCTCAGGTGCTCGCCCATGGGCGGGCGGACGCCCTGCCTACGCGAGTGGCAATCTGATCTGAGGAGGGGGCCAGAGCACGCTTGACACTCGGCATGGGGAAGTTGAGGTTTGGCGTCCACTCGTCGGAGGACGCGAGCACGGTGTTGCGCAGGACGCTGACTGCTCAGCAGGCCACGACGCCGATAGCCGCCTCGTTCCGGGAGACGGACTCGCTCACGTCTGCCGCCTCCCGCGCGCGGCCCGGGTCCAACGGCGCTCGCGCAGCCGGATGACGAAGGCGGCCAGGATCGAGCCGGCCACCAGCGGCCCGGCGACCCAGCGCATCACGTCCGCCACTCCGTCCGCGTCCCCGCCGGTCGTGAGGACCACCATCTGGACGGCGAGGCAGATGCCCAGTACGACGAACCCGATGCCCCAAGTACGGACCACCCACACGGGCCCCTGGATCGGCTCCGGCGGCCGCCGCGGCCGAAGTACGGCCTCCATCCCCAGCCACACGCAGCCCAGCCCCATGGCCACGACGAGTACGTCCACGACCGTGTCGAACACCTCGGTCACGATGCCGAACACCCGCGTCCCCCTCTCGCACCCCGGGCGGACCCGGCACACCAGGAACGCCTCCCACAGCTCATCGCGATGCCCCTCGCTGCCGATGTGGGCGTGCCTCCGCGACTACAGCTCCTAGCAGCCCGCCTCGCTACCGCTGTGCACGTTCGCGTCGATGCGGATCGAGTAGCTGGCCCCGGTGGTGAGGTCGGGACGGGTCCCATGACCGTATTCCTTGAGAAGTTCGGCGGTGAGGAAGACGATCCGCAGACCCATTTCCTCTCTGACGAAGCACAGGTCGTCGGGCGCGGCTTCGGAGTCTCGCCTCCATCCGTCCTGCTGCGTCGCCGTCCAGTAGTGCTCGGCCACCTCGGCCCGTGTGCCGGAGAAGGCGTATGTCCGCTCGGCGTAGACCGCGACCTCGCCGCTGTCCGCCCAGCAACCGGCGTCGGCCTTCTCGAAGCCCCGGGCGACGGTGGCCTCATCGGGCCGGGACCCAAGAATGTCGAGTGCCGCCATCTCCTGAACTCGGGTGTCCGTCCCCTCGCAGTCCTGGGCGAGATCCAGCAGCGCGCAGCCGGTGAGCGTCGCGGCCACGGTCGCGGCCGCCAGGAGAAGGGATATCGGTCGGGTGACAACTGTTCGTATGGGCGAAGCGGGCTCCAGGGTGTGGGCCGTAACAGCGGGCCGACGACTGTCAGACAGAGGAGTCATCGACCGGCTCCGGAACGGTGACGGCCCGGTTCTACCAGAAGCCGCTACCCTCGCATCACTTCTGACGTGAGCGGAACACTTTGACGACTCTCCCCGGCGCCCCTGCTGCCAGGCACACGACGCGGAGCTGGGCTTTCGTGTCCAGCAGCCGCCAGGACAGCCCGTGATGTGGGCCTGAACGCGCCGCTGAGCGCCGAACCGGCGCCCCTGTTGAGCAGCCTGACCCTGGGGCGGGGCCCTCAGGGTGAGTCGATTGAACTTTGCCGGAGACTGTCGGAGGGGAGCGTGCCGTGAGCCTGCGGGCCATCGCGACGTTCGATGTCCACACGGGGGCGGGGTGGGAAACGCTCTGGCCTCCTGGTTCGGCGCCGCATTCGCCCACCCCCTGCATGGCTGGCTGCAGGAGGAGACCCGGGGCACGGCGTTCTTCTCGGCAAGCACACGGGCGGACGGGCGGGCTGCGAGCCGGGAGTTCCACCCGCTGGCCACGGAGTGGGAGGCCATGCGCGGGGAACTGCCGCGCGAGCCGGAGACCGCGCACCTGCTCTTCATGCGCGAGTACTTGGGCAAGCCGCTCGTTCACGTGCGTAGCTCCGCCGTCAGGGTCCGCCGCCCCAACGCCGAGGCCCAGCTCTTGTTCGGTGCGGATCGCGGTGGGCTCGACGACCCCGCTTTCTGCTCCAGCGCGGTGGAGTTCCTCGTCGCCGCACTGGACATGGTGAACCCCGCCTTCGCCTGGCTGGGTGCCGATGCCCCGGCCTCGGAGGAGACCAACCTGGACTGGGTGCTGGGCCGACGGGTACGGGATTCCGTGAACTGCGTTACGTATCGAAAGACGCGTCCCGCCCGGCGGGCCAGTGCTGTGACCGGAACTGTTCGCCGAATCGGGAGCGGGCGAGGACGAGGACGTGAAACGCGGATAGGTCCCCGCGACTTCGGGTTCGGGGGCCCGAAATCGCTCGCGGCAGCGTTGCCGACTGCGACAGGATCACCTGGGAGGAATGTGAGGGAGCCCGGGTGACTGGTCGGACTGCGAAGATCGCATCGCGTTGCGAGTGCGGCAACACGGCGGTGCGCCAGGTGAACCAGTTCATCCTGGACGGTGAGTTGTGGTGGGACTCGGAGTTCTCCTGCGGGTTCTGCGGCACCTACTTGTGCGAACACGCCGGTCCGGGACGACCAGCACCTGATGATGTCCGGGAGGCTCTCCTCACAGCGCACGGGCCTGCCAGGCTGCGGCTGGCCGGTCCCGTTCCCAGTCTCGTCCCAGCTGCGAAGGTCCTCCGTGAGGTAGCAGCTACCTCGCTGTCGCGGGCTCTTGAGCTGGCCGGGGAACTGAGCCAGGTCGGCCTGGTGGGTACGGTGTCGGAGATGGAGTTCCTGAAAGTCCGGCTTCAGCTGCGCGGGGTTCACACCGACATCGACCGGTAGCCGTGTGGAGACTCATCGGCCTTGGCGGCGCGGCCCTCGGCGTGCTGGCACCTCCTTCACCGCACGCCGAGCGGAGCGTCGGACCGCCCGGGGACGGCGGCATTCAGTCGGCCGCGTCCTGATCCGGGTCGTCATCTGGCAGGACCGAGGTCGGATCCTGATGTCAGGACCGAAGTCAGAACGGCATGTGGCCACGGGTGCGGCGACCGGCCGAGCCACTGCGGCCGACGGCCTTGGAGCTGCTACGGAAAGGCTTGCTGAAGATGCGGCCCAGGATGCCGGGCGCCTTGCCGCCCGCGCGGGACCCCAGGCCGAGAGTGCGCTGCGTACCGCGCTCCGGACCGCGGGAGAGCCGCGGGACGAGGAACGCGAGTACGGCGAGAACGACACAGACGGCGACTATTCCTACAACCATCATGAGAACTCCTCTCAGTGGTGCTGTTGCTTGGACGGTGATGTCTGCCTCGTGTGCCCGGCCGACGACTTTCGAACCCGGCGCCCACCGCTGAGTGCCTCAGGGGTGGGCGGCGGGCCGGCATGCCGCGCTGGGGCGGAAGTGGGCCTGACATGGTGATATGCGGGCAGAAGATGCTGGGCCGCCGGATGGATCCGGGCCGCCGGGTGGCGCCTGACCAGCTCCGGGACCGTACCGACGACACGGCGGAAGCCGACGAAAGGACCCAGTGATGTCTCCGGTGACCGAACAGTGGGGCGAAGTCCTCCGTACGCATCTGGCGCTCGGCGAGGAAGGATCGCCGGTGCTGGCCGCCGCCGCGTTCTCCGCCGAGGCGGGGTTCTTCGCCGCCGCTGGCCGGGGCGGCGAGGACGCGTGGCCGTACTTCCGGACGAGGGCGAGCGCCGCCGGGGCAGGAGTCGGTACCCCGGGCGGGGAGGACGACCGCGCGGACGACATCGAAGCCCTGTGCACGGTGTGCGAGGAGGCCGTCCACTCCCGGGGCCTGCGCATCGCGGGCACCCTCTGGCAGCGTGAGAGCCGGGAGCTCATCTCCGACGTGGTCACCGGGAGCGAACTTGAGCTCGCGCTGCTGCGGGAGGGGGACCGCGCCATGTGGGTCGTCCGGGCCGGGCAGGGCATCTGCACGTTCGTGCTGGTCGACGGGGACAGCGAGGCGCACATCACCGAAGCCCGGTCCCTGGCACTCGACTTCGACTCCTTCCTGGCCGGCCAGGGTTACTGATCCGGCGAGCTGCTCCGGGCGCCGTACGTCTCCGGCTCGGGGTGCTCGTCCGTCAGCTCGGGTTCAAGGCCTTCCGACACGTCCGCGACGGCCTGGCCCGCTCCACCACGACCTTGGCGAGCAGCGCGAACGGCACCGCCGAGGCGGCGGTCCGCTCCGCGGGTACGGGTCCGTGGAGGGGCCGGGCCCGTGAAGTGCGGTGGGCCGAGGCGGGTTGTGGCGCCTCAGGCTCCGGGGTCGGCGGTGATCGGGCCGGGCCTGCGGGCCCGGGCTGCCTCCAGTTGGGCGGCGAAGGACAGCCCGACGAAGAGGGCTACGGAGGTCAGATAGGCCCACAGGAGCAGCGACATGAACGCGCTCAGGGGTCCGTAGACGGTGTCGAAGGAGCCGCTGATCCCGAGGTAGAGGCTCAGGAGCCAGGTGAGTGCCGTCCACAGGATGAGGTAGACGGCCGCTCCGAACACCAGCCAGGTGTAACCGGGCTGCCTGCGGCGCGGGGAGCGGCGGAAGATCGCGCTCGCCGAGATGAGGGCGAGCAGAAAGCCCACCGGCCATCGCAGCAGGTCCCAGGCGTTCCGGGCCGTGTCGCCCAGCCCGTACACGGTGGCGGCGGCCGCCACGAGGTCCCCGCCGGCCACCATCATGATCGAGCCGATGCCGAGCGGGATGCCGGCGCTCAGGGCCATGATCAGGCCGCGCAGGTACTTGCGGTGGAAGACGCGGTCCCGCTCCACCCCGTAGATGCGGTTGGCCCCCCGCTCTATCTGGCACATCGCGGTGGTGACGTTGGCCAGCGAGAAGGCCAGCCCCAGCCAGAGGGCGACCTCGGGGCCGTCCCCGTCGCCCCGCTGGTTGCGGTTCAGTGCGTCGTCCACCACCTGGGCGCTCGGGCCCTCGCTGACGCCGCGGATCGTGAGTTCGGCGAGCCTGCCCACGCTCTCGGTGTGGAGCTCGGTCGACAGGCCGACGAACGCGATCACCAGGGGGATGATGGCCAGGATCGTCTGCAGGGCCAGCGCGCGGGCGTGGCTGAAGCCGTCGGCGTAGCGGAAGCGTACGAAGGCGTCCCGTACCAGTGGCCAGCGCCCGTACCGGCGCAGGGCCGCGAGTGCCTCGTCGCCGGACAGTTCGTCGCCGCTCATGTCGCGGGTCACCGGCACCCGGGTCGCGGTTCCCATCACCGCTCCCGTGCGGGCAGCATGACGGTCAGTGCGCCGGGGCGGACCTCGGCGGTGAGGCGCCGGCCGGGGCCCACCGGGTCTCCGTCGACCTCGCGCGGCTGCGGCCGGGTGAAGGACAGTTCGGCGCGGCGGAAGGTGTGGAACTCCACGGGGCCGCCGACGGCGGTCGTGGAGCGGGATGTTCCGGCCGCCCGGCGGCTGCCCTCGCCCCGCGTCTTTCCGCTCACGAGTACGCCCGCCGCGCGCAGCCAGCCGCCCACGCCCCGGGGGTCGAAGACCGCGAGGTCCAGGAGCCCGTCGTCCGGCCGGGCGGCGGGCACCGGTGCCGCGCCCGCCTGGACGGTCCCGATGTTGGCGACGAGCACCATGCGGGCCGTGCGGTGCAGCTCCGGCCCGCCGTCCAGGCGTACGGTCAGCCGCATCCGGGGAGCGCGCAGTCCCCTGGCTCCGGCCAGGACGTACGCGGGCCAGCCCAGGGCCGACTTGGCGCGGTCGGAGGTCTCCTCCAGCATCGCCGCGTCCAGCCCGGCGCCGGCCATGGCCGTGAAGTGGACGGTGGGGAATCCGTCGCCCTCGATCCGGCCGAGATCCAGGGCGCGGGGCTCGCCGGTCAGTCCGGCCGCCAGCGCGTCGGCGGGGCGGATCGGCAGTCCGAGGTTGCGGACCAGCAGATTGCCGGTGCCGCACGGTACGAGGACCAGGGGGACGCCGGATCCGGCCATGGCGTCCGCGACCGCGCGGACCGTGCCGTCGCCGCCGCAGACCACGATCAGCTCGGCCCCGCCGCGCAGGGCCTCGGCCGTCTGGCCACCGCCGGTGTCCTGCGCGGTGGTGTCGACGAAGGAGGGGGCGCTGTAGCCGTGCTGGGCGAGCACCAGTGCCAGTTGGTCACGGGTGGCCGAGTCGGTCACCGTGGGGTTGACGATGACGGTGGCGCGCTTCCGCGCGGGCGCGGCCCGCCGTTCGGCTGCGGCAACGGCGATGTCCATCGCGTCGGCCGGCGGGCGGGCCGCCCAGGAGTGGTCGGCGAGCACGGCCCTGCCCACGACGATCAGGGACAGCGAGCCGTTCAGCAGCCCGCCGGCCACGTCGGTGGGGTGGTGCATGCCCCGGTAGAGCCGCGCCAGCCCCACGAGGAGCGGAACGAGCAGCAGGAGTGCGGCCAGCGGCCTGCGCCACGGGCCGCGAACCCGGGACAGGACCAGTACGGCGAGTCCGGCGTAGAGAGCGGTGGCCGCACCGGTGTGACCCGAGGTGTAACTGGACGTGGGCGGCGAGTCGTCGACGCGCTCCACGTCCGGACGTGTCCGGTCCACGGAGGCGGTGATCAGGAGGAAGACCGCCGACTGGAGGGAGACCCCGACCGCCAGGAAGACCGCCTCGCGCCACAGGGGCAGCCGGGGCACCAGGACCAGAAGCAGGCAGGACACGAAGGTGATGCCCACGACGGTGCTGGTGTCCCCGAAGGCGGAGACGACGGTGGAGGCGGTGGTGAGGGCGGTTGTACGGGCGCCCTCGAGCGACTCGTTGACCGCGTCCTCGACGGTCAGAGGCCACCGGCCGTGGCCCGGCCCGGTGATCAGCAGACCGGCCCCGGCCATCACGGCAGCCTGACAGAGGGCGAAGGCGCCGATGCGCACCGCCGCCCGGGCGGCGCCGCTGGACAGGGCGGGAGATCGGCCGGGGCGTCGGGGGGCCGGTGCTTCCGGCCCCCCGGTCGATCTCGCCGGAACGGCAGTCGGCATCTGGTCCCCCCACATCTGCTCCGCCGTACGGCGGTTCCTGGGGAGCCTGTTCTCCCTCGGCCCTACGCCGTCTTCCCTGCCATCGCCACGACAGACCTGTCAGCGGCGGGCAAGGGTCCGGAGAGCGGTACGGGGGCGGTGATGGAACTGACGCCCGCAGGCAGAGGGGGACGGTGTCGATCCGGTCGGCGACCTGGCGGACCGCCCTGCCCGAGGAGTGGCGCGCTCGCGGACGCCATGCCCCCACCGACGCCATCACGCAGGCACCCGACCCGCCGGACGGTGAAGGGTACGGAGCAACCACCGGCCGGAACTCCCAGCAGAAGCCGGACGACGGTCCGGGCCGCCGCCCACGATCCGGTGACGTGCGAGCAGCGCCGCCGCCGCCGTGATCGCTGCCCGTGGCGGCGAACCGATCCGAACTCGTAAGCTTGTGCGGTGCCCCACGATTCCGGCCCGAACGGCCCCTCAGAACCGCTGACCACCGATGCGGTCACGCGCATCGTGCTACGCCCGATCGCCAGCCCGCTGCCGCTGGGCTTCTTCGCTCTCGGCATGGGCAGCACGGTCCTCTCCTCCCTCCAGCTCGGCTGGGTACCGGTCGAGCAGAGCAGCATCCTTCTGCTCCTCGTCCTCATCTTCGTCGTGCCGCTCCAGCTCGTCGGCGGGATCTTCGCCTTCCTGGCCCGCGACGCGGGCGCCGGCACGGCGCTGCTGCTGCTCGGTGCCGCCTGGGCGGGAACGAGCGTGACGTCCCTGGACTCCCCGCCCGGCACGCCGGTGGTGGCCCAGGCTGTCTTCCTCCTGGCGCTCGTCCCGTTCGTACTCGCGCTCGCGGGGGCGGCCGCGCAGTCCAAGCCCCTGTTCGCCGTCCTGCTCGGCATTACCGCCGTGCGCTTCGCCCTCACGGGCCTCTACGAGGCGGGACTCGGGAACGCTCTGCAGATCGCGGCGGGCTGGACCGGTCTCGGCATCGGGGTCTTCGCGCTCTACGGCGGTCTTGCCCTGCTTGTCGAGGACGGCAAACAGCGCACCGTGCTGCCGCTCTTCCGCCGAGGCAAGGCCCGCGAGTCCATCGAGGGCGACCTGCGCGAACAGCTCACCGAGGCCCAGCAGGAGGCCGGGGTCCGCCACCAGCTATGACCATCGCCGTGGCACTGTGCTCAGGGAACGTCCTGATGGGGCCGGAACGCTGCACGTGAGCCGTGACCGAACCGGACAGCTTCCCCCTCCCGAGGCGTCGGAGGCGATCCTGACCCGGCGTCAGCCCTGAGAACGGCGGGCCACGACTACGACGCAAGGCACCGGGCGCAGTCCGGGACGGTTTCGGATCCCACCGCGGTCTGCGGACCTGATGCCACTGCAGGTCCGGGCCTGCACCCGCTAATACTGAGCGGTCTGCGCCACGGCCCGTCCCGGCCTCTGGTCCGGTATGGATGGCGCCGCGGCCGGACCCTCCCGCACCGGTTCCCACGCTGCCGCGCACAGGGAATCGGCCACTGCGGCCGTGTAAAGGGCAGCGGTGAGCCAGTGGGTGGCGAAGCTGTCGGTGTCGGCGGGGAGGAGTCGGCCGAAGAGGTCGCGATCGCGCTGGGCCGCCGACGTACACAGGGCGGCGAGGAGACCGGCGGCCGTGGGGAGGCCCGCGCGGCGAATACGGCGGGTCTCGGCGGTGACGTCGCCCAGCATGCCGAGAGCGGCGCGGCCCGCCGAAACCGTCTGTTCGACCCGGCGCTCCAGGAGGTACAGGGGCGAGTGCGCGCCCTGCCCTCCGGGCTGTGGCGGGGCCGGGTGCACGGGGGCAGCCGGATTCGGGAGGTCGGCGCGGCGCAGGCGGTCGAGGCCGAGGTCGATCGTGCCCTCGCCCGTGGGGTGCGAGCAGGCGAGAAGGGTGAGCCGGGGGTGGGGGGCGGGCACCAGGCGGCCGATGATCCTCAGTCGTGTCCCCGGCGCCGCGGCCAGCAGCATCAGGTTGTCGCGGTGGGCCAGCGCGGGGTCGTCGTCGGCGACGGTGAGCCGGACCGCAATGCCACTCTCGCTCAGCGCGAGCAGGCAGGTGCCGGCCGACTCCCGTACGGCGCCGATGAGTTCGACGTCCAGGAAGAGCAGGTCGCTGCCTCCGCCGTCCGGGTCCGCGTAGCGGGAGGTGGACCGCAGAGCGCGGGCGGCCTGTTCGGACGGCGGCGTCTCCCACAGGCCGGCGAGCGGCAGCTCCGTCCACGCCGCGCCCCGGGCGGTGACGGCCTTGACCCCCTTCCCGGCGCCCAGTCTGCCGTCCGGCGAGACCGTCGCTCCCGAGACCGCCAGGCCGGCCCGGCCCAGCTCCCGGTGGGTGAGCGCGCTGTCCCCCAGGCGCACGGCCCGGTCGGCCACCCCTACGGCGCGCCCGACGCCGCCGGGTGCCACATCGCCGACCGTGAAGAGGCGGCCGTCGGATCCGGCGACCCAGGTGCGGACGCCACCGTGCCCCGAGTCGGTGACCACGGGTTCGGTGAACAGGCCGTACAGGCGCAGTGAGCCGTCCGGGCTGTACGGGCGGCGTGCGTGGCCTCTGGCTCCGTTCAGCTCCGCCCCGGACGCCGTTCTGACTCGGTGAGCGGTGCCCAGGAGTTCGGCCAGGGCCGTGACGAAGTCGGCGGTGCGGTAGGACGGGTCCCCTGCTCGGGCCGCCCGCAGCAGCGTGACGACGGACAGCGCGGCGCCCGCGGCGCGCGGCAGGTGCCGGATCCGGGCGGTGTGTGCGGCCCGCAGGAGAGCCGACTGGGTGACGGCCCCCGCCCCGTCGATGCCCGCCTCCAGCACGGCGGCGCCCGCCGACCACAGAGCGTCGGCCGCGGCACGCTGCGCCGGGCTCGCCACCTCCGGCGAGGAGGGCCAGGAGGCGGAGTCGGGGGCGGAGTCGGGGGCGGAGTCGGGGTCCTTTACGGAGGCGAGGCCCGTTGCCGAGGCGGGTTCGAGGTCCGTTACGGAGGCGGGCTCGGGGGCTGTTCGGGTGGGCTGGTCGGCGAGGTCCGGCGGCGGGTCCGCCGTGGGGGCGGCGCAGGCGGCGGCCGCGCGGTGGACGCATGCCGGGGCGAGGAGGCAACCGCAGGTGATGGCGTCCGCCGTCGCCACCACGCCGCCCGGGGCGTGCAGGCGCAACTCGGTCTCGTCGTCGACCTGGATCGTGACGGTGTCCCCGTCACGGTGCGTCGGGCGGGCGCCGAGCTTGGTGACCGCCGCGTCCAGCCGCTTGCGCAGCCGGGGCGAGAGGTTCTCCACGAGCGTGGCGGTGACCTCCGGCGCGACGGGGGGCAACTGGGCGGCGCTCATGCGGTCTTCTCCCCTATCCAGCGGGCCAGTTCGAGTGGGCTGAGGGCCGCCACGGGCATGCCGGCGGCCACGAGCTGTCCGGCGACGCCCGTCGAGTAGCGGGGGCGGCCGGCGTCGTCGAGGCTCGCGCAGCCGAGGACGTGGCAGCCGGTGGTCACCAGGGCCCGCACCTCGGCGAGCAGCCCGCCGAGCGGCGCGCCCTCCTCGAAGTCGCTGATGACGACGACGAGGGTGCGGGAGGGCACCTCGATCAGGCTGCGGGCGTGCCGCAGCCCGGCGGCGATGTGCGTGCCCCCGCCCACGCTCACCTCCAGCAGGAGGGAGAGGGGGTCGTGCACGTGGCCGGTGAGGTCGACGACCTCGGTGGAGAAAGCCAGGAAGTGGGTGCTCAGGGTCGGCACGCCGGCGAGCACGGAGGCGGTCAGCGCGGACCAGATCGTGGACGCTTCCATGGATCCGGAGACGTCGGTGACCAGGATCAGGCGCCAGTCGGCCGACCGGCGGACGCGGCTGCGGAACACCGGCTTCTCGGGGATCACCTGGACGGTTCCGTCGGCCGTCCGGCGGGCGGTGGCCAGGTTGGCGCGCAGCGTGCGCGGCAGGTCCAGCCGGCCGCCGGGGCGGCGGGTGGGCCGGGCCGCCATCGCGCCGGTGAGGGCGGGGCGCAGCCGGGTGGCGAGCTGCCGGGTCAGTTCGTCGACCAGGTGGCGGACCAGCGGCCGGAGCGCCGCGAGGCGGGCTTCGGGGAGGCCGCCTGCGTACCGCAGGATCGTCCGGAGCAGTTCCACGGAGGGGGTGGCGGACGCCGGGTCGAGTTCGGTGAGGACGTCCTGCCGACCTGTCACGGCTGCGGCGGCGAGGACCTCGTCGCGGACGCCGGGGCCGAACAGTGCGGCCAGTTCCTCGGACCACTCGCGGACGCCGGGGAACGACGGTTCCCGGCCGCCGCGCGGTCCGGAGCCGCCACCGGGGCCGGGCAGGCCGCCGCGGGACCCCTCGCCGTGTCCCGATCCGTAGAGCTCGTCCAGCGCGGTCGCCAGGCGGGCGGCGCCGGACGGCAGTCGGTCGGGACGCCGGCCGAGGACGAGCCGCCACCGGTCGCCGGGCGCGAGGGTCCGCGCGGGGGTGGCCTCGGTGGAAGGTGCGCTCGCGGAGGTGCCGGTGGGGCGTGCCGCGGCGGGGTGGCCGGACAGCGGCGGCAACCGGTCGTCGTGCGACGCGGGTGGCGGTACGGGCAGGCCGAGACCGGCCAGGAGTTCGCGGGCCGCGAGGTCGGCGGCCGTACGGCGGGCCAGCTCGGCCGGATCGTCCGCGTCGAGGTTGCCCACCCGTTCGCCCAGCCGCTCCTCGACGGTGTCCAGCAGCCGGTCACGGGCGGCCGGGCTCAGGGTGTCGAAGCCACCGCGGAGGGCCGGCAGCCGGGCCAGGAACGCGGTGTCGTCCAGCTCGACGACCCGGTGCAGCAATGGGTCCAGGGCGCCGACACCGACGGTCAGGAGCGGGCCCGCCACCGTCAGGACGCCGGTGAGGCGGGCGGTGAGCGCGGCCCGGGATGTGCCGTCCACGGCTCCGTCCACCCAGGAGGCGACCCGCGCCCCGAAGCTCTCGGCCTCTTGGTGGCCCGTGAGCACCCTGACCGCTCCGGCGGCCGCGGCGATCAGCGGGGTGCCGTCGGCGGCCAGCCGGGCGAGGGCGTCGGTGAGCCGGATACCGCCCACCCGGTCGGCCCGCTGGGCCAGTTCGAGCAGCGCCCGGGCGTCCTCGGGCTCCTCGGAGCCGGGCAGGCCGTCGACCTGGCGGACCGCTGCCGAGGTCAGGAGTTCGGCAGCGCCTGCGGTGCGGGCGGCACGGGCGGAGGCAGAGGCGAGGGCGTCCGGGGCCGATGAGTCGTCGGGCGCGGCCAGGCCCGGCAGGTGGCCGGCGTCGATGCGGTCCAGCAGGTCGAGCCCGGCGAGGAGTTCGGGAAGGGTGCCGCTCGCGGGGAGTACGGCCGCCAGTTCCGTCAGCCGTTCGTCGGCCAGGGCGGGGAGCCCGCACTCGGCGGCCTCCGTGAGGCCGCGCACGACCTGGGCGGCCGTCGGGCCGCCCTCCGCGCGCTCGGCCGCGCGCCGCTGCCGCAGCACACCCTCGGCTGCCTGGGCCGGGGTGACGCCGCGGGCCCCGGCTGCCGTGAGCATCGCGGCCGTCGCCGGGGTCCACCGCACCTGCCAGCGCGTCGTGAGTCCTTCGGAGCCCGCTGCGCCGGTCACCCCCTGTTCCTTCGCGTAAGGGATGCCGCACACCGTCAGCCTGCGCAGCAGCAGTTCGCGGCGCCGGTCCAGGGTGGAGCGGGCCGGGTCGAGCCGGAGGTCGCGCGGTGTCCTCTCGTGGGCGTCCTCCGGGCCGGGGAGGGAGAGCGCAGCGGTCTCGGCCTCGATGGCCGGGCACAGTCCGCTGCGCGGAGCGGCGGGCGTGGGCCGTCCGGTGCGGGTTCCGACGAGTACCTGTTCGAGTGCCCGGGCGACGGCGCGGCCCGTACCGTAGGTTTCGCCGCGCCCCAGCACCGTCTGTACTGCTTCCAGGAGTTCGCCGCGACCGGGGGCGGGCAGGTCGCGCAGGCGGGCCAGGTCACCGGCCACCCGGACGACTTCCCGGCCGTCCGCCGGACCGTAGGGGTGGCCCTGTTCGCGCAGGGCGACGCAGACACGGACCGCGGTGCGGATCAGCGCCTCGTGCAGTGCGTCCGGGTCTCCGGCGGCGTCCAGGACGGTGTGCTGCCACTCCGGGTCCCGGATTCCGGCCGGGTAGCCGGACCGTGAGTCGAGCAGCGGGTACGTGTACGGGACCAGGGAGACCGTGCACGCCGACGCCCCGGCACCGCCGCTCGCACGGGCGTCCGCGTCGGGCTCGGGGGTGGCGGCGGGCTCGTCCGCCGCGTCCGGTCCTGGGCCCTCGGTGGCCCCCGCGGCGGACGGCAGCAGCGCCGGGGTGTGGAAGGCTCCCACCACCACGGCGGGCCGCCGCCCGCTCGCCAGGGCCTCGGCGACATGGCCGCGCATACATGCCTCGCGCACCAGGTCCGTGCGCTCCACCCCGCCCCGCGCCCCGGCCTCGCAGCGCAGCGCCCAGCCGGTGAGCAGGGCGGCACGGCGGAGCGCCTCGGGTGTCGAACCGGGCGCGAAGGCCTCCACCAGCCGGTCCCACAGGTCGTCGCCGTCCCGGCCCGTGAGCCGGGACCGGAGCGCGGCGGACAGCCCGTGCCCCTCCCCCGGCGCGGGGGCTGAGCCGGCGCCCGGGGCAGGGGGGTGGGCGGGAGTGTCCGGGCCGCCGGCCGCCCATGCCCGGTCGGCCAGCGGCAGATCGCAGGCCACGGCCGGGACCCCGTTTCTCGCCGCCCAGCGCAGGGCGACCAGTTCGGGCGAGAAGTCGGCGAACGGGTAGAAGGCCGGTCCCCGTTCGCCCGCCGAGCCGGCGCCGGGCCCGTCGGCGGGCACGGCGGCCAGCGCCACCGGGGCCTCGGTCTCCTCGTGGGCGAGCCAGCTCAGCCAGGGCTGGAACTCGGCGGGCAGCTCGACGAGGAGGACGTCGGGGGCCGCCGCGTCCAGCAGTGCCGGGAGGGCGGCCGCCAGCGAGGGCGCGTGGTGGCGCACCCCGATCAGGAACGGCAGCCCGGGTCCGGTCGCCGCGAGGGCCGCCTCCGCGGCTTCCGGGGTGACGGGCCCGGCCCCGGGGCCCCGCACCGGCGGAGCGGCCTGCGCCCCGGGGGCGGGCCGCACCTCGGCGATGGACCCCGTCGTGGGGTCGGTCGACTCGCTCATCCGTCAGTTCTCCAGCACCGCGCGCAGGTCCCACAGGGCACGCCAGGTGGCCGACCCCTGCTCGGCGCGCCTGCGCACCGGCCCGTCCCAGTACCCCAGCAGCCGTGCCGCGTCGGCGGGGTCGTCCTTTCGGACGACGCCGAGCAGATGGCCGGGAAGGAGGGAGAGCACGTCCCGGTCGCCGGGGAAGTAGGCGGCGGTCAGGGCCAGGGAGCCCGCGACGGAGACGGCCTCCGCGGTGCTCATCACGGTGGATGGGCGCTCGACCTCCCAGCCCTCGACGGAGCGGCCCTCGCGCAGGTCCCGGAAGGCGGTGACAAGGGCTTCGAGGACCGCGTCGTCCACCTGGTAGGCGGCGCCGACGCGTTCGACGGCTGCCCGCGACTGGCGTCGGACGAGCGCGGTCTCGGCGTCCACGTCCCCGATGGGTCCCACGGTCTCGAAGTTGAAGCGGCGCTTCAGCGCGGCGGACATCTCCGAGACGCCCTTGTCGCGCAGGTTGGCGGTGGCGATGAGGGTGAACCCGGGAGCCGCGTGCATCTGGGCGCTCTCGCCGCCCGCGAGTTCGGGGATCGCGATCCGCCGCTCGGAGAGCAGGGACACCAGGGCGTCCTGGACCTCCGGCAGGCAGCGGGTGACCTCCTCGACACGGGCAACGGCGCCCCGGGTCATGGCGGCGAACACCGGGGAGGGCACCAGGGCCTGCTCGGTGGGGCCCTGGGCGAGCAGCAGCGCGTAGTTCCAGCCGTACTTGAGCTGGTCCTCGGTGGTGCCCGCAGTGCCCTGAACGGTGAGCGCGCTGGTCCCGCAGACGGCCGCCGACAGCAGCTCGGAGAGCATGGACTTGGCGGTTCCCGGTTCGCCCACGAGGAGGAGTCCGCGCTCTCCGGCGAGGGTGACCACGCACCGTTCGACCAGGGCGCGCTCGCCGACGAACTTCTGCTCGATCACCAGGCGGAGCGGCACGCCGGCTCCGGGCCGGGCTCCCTTCGGCAGGCTCAGTGCCTCGCCCGCGCTGCCCATCACGAAGGTGACGACGGCACGCGGGGTGAGCAGCCAGCCGGGTGGGCGGGGCCCGGGGTCGTGGGCGGCGAGGAAGGCCAGCTCGGTGGCGTACCGGTCCTCGGGCGGCGTGACCTGGCGGTGCTCCCGGCCGGGCGCCGTCGCCTGGCCGGGGACGCCGTCCGTGGTGGTGCTGTCCATGGTGGTCGTGGTGTCGGTCATCGGCGGCGGCCCTTCCGGGTTGCGCGGGTGTCGAGTTCTTCGAAGGCGGGGGCGTCGCCGCCGCGGACCCGTGCCCAGGCGGCTGCGAACAGCGCGGGCACCGGGAGGTGGGGCAGGGTCCGGGCGGAACCTGCCACGGGGTACAGACCTTCCTTCCAGGTCTCCAGCGGCAACCCGGGGGCGCCGCGTTCGAGCCAGCCGCAGGGGAGGAACAGAGCGCGGCCGGCACGGGCGCGCTTCGCCTCCACGACGAGGTCGGTGGCGGCGAGTTCCGCCCGTGCCTTCTTGACCCGGGCCGGCTTCCACTCGGTCCAGCGGACGCAGTTGCGGTCCGTCGGGTCGGGCAGCGCGAGCAGCATCAGGTAGAGGGCGGCGGTGTCGGTGCTCAGGCCGAGGGCGTCGGCCGCCTCGGCCACCAGGTCCGGCACCGCACGTGTCGGGTCCTGGGCCGGGTGGTGCGGGGACCCGTCGGGGGCGCCCGCCGAGACCAGCTCGTCGGTCTCCTTGCCCAGCAGTGCGCGCAGGGCGTGCAGGTCGCCGGTGCCGTGACGGCCGGCGGTGCCCTCGACAAGGCCGAACGCCGGGTCGTCGGGGCCGGCCAGGCCGGCCGGACGAATCAGCAGCTTCTCGTTGCTGCCGTGGCCGGGGGCGAGGAGCAGCGCCGTACCGGCCCGGACCAGACCGTCGGCGTCGGCGCCGCCGGACTCGGGGAGCCCGTGGGCGGCGCGGATCACCGGGGCGATCCAGCCTCCCGACTCGGTCCAGTCCAGACCGAGGTCCAGCACCAGGTGCGGGTCGGCGAGGCGGCCGCGCAGGGCCGCGAGCCCCACGGGCAGGTGCGCCCGCAGGGGGTGCCCGTACGGCAGGGTGTAGGCGAGGGTGCGCAGGGCGGCCAGGGCCCCGGAGACCGCACCGCGTGCGCCCACCCGGCGCAGGCCCGGGCGACCGGTGCCGTCCTGGACATCGGTGCCGTGGGTGAGCCAGTTCCGGGAGCCCGCGTTGAGGATCAGGTCGACGGCGCCCGCCGTGGTGCCCGAGAGGTCGAGGTCCAGTTCCTCGGGGACGCGGACGAGGGAGGCCAGGCGCTCCTGCCAGACCTCGGCGGCGGCCCGGACGTCGGGTCCCGTGGACCACAGCTCGGCCGGGTCCGGAGGCAGCAGTGCTCGGAGCAGGGCGTGCCGGTCGTCGTGGGGCAGGGTGTCCAGCCTGGTTCGGGCCGTCTCGAAGGCGCGTGCCTTCGTCCCGAGCAGCGCGAGCGCCTCGGCGCCGGGCTCCTCGACCGCTGCGGACAGCAGGGCGGCGGACTGGAGGGGGCCGATTCCGGTGGCCGTGTGGAACGCCTCGGCGGCCTCCGGACGCCAGGGTGCCGGGCCCTGCTCCCGTACCAGGGCGGTGAGCCGGGTGAGCCGGTCGCGGGCGATGCCCTGCCGGTGGACGTGCTCGCGGTCCAGGGTGAAGCCGGGGACGGGGCCGAAGGCCCCGGTCGGGTCGTGGTCCAGGGCAAGCCAGCGTGCCGCGTCGTCCCGGGAGTTCCGGCCGCGGTTGGCGACGACCACGACGGTGCGGGCGCCCTTGCGCAGCACCTGGCCGAGGCGGTGCACGGCCTCGGAGCGGCCCGACCGGTTGCCGCCCGCGCCCAGCGGCTCGACGAGCTCCACCTGCCGGACGGTGCCCGCCGGGTCGGCCAGCGGGCCTGCGGCGAGGGTTTCCAGCAGGACGAGGAGACCGGTGCGGTGCTCGGGGGAGGTGGTGGCCGAGGCGGCCCGGTAGGCCAGTTCGGGCAGCTTGTCGAGGAGTGAGGTCCAGGTGAGGGATTCACCGGGCACGGTGCACTCGTCCCGCTGCCAACCGTCCACGGGGGTGAACGGGACCTTGGACGGCGTGGGCGGGCCGAAGGCCGGCTCGCCGCCGAGGACATGGTTGACCGCGAGGATCTGCCGGATCACGGTCCACCGGCTTCCGGTCCCCCACCAGCTGCCGTGCATCCGCTCGGAGCCCCAGGCGGAGGCGTTCCGCAGGGTCGCGTCGTCACCGTGCTCGGGCTCCTGGTCGAAGAACATGCCCAGGGTGCGCGCGGTGTCCCGAGGAGTGGCCGGCTGCACGGGCTTGGGCGGTTCCAGGTACTGGAGGGACGCGACAGCCCGGTCCACCGCGCTCCGGACGAGGGCGGTGACGCCCGCGAGGAGCCGTACGTCGGACACTTCGGGCAGCACCCGGGCGACGACCTCCTGGCTCAGCTCCTGCGCCGAGGGTCCGGTGTACTCCTCGACGGCGCGGAACGCCTCCAGGTGCCGGGCGACGACGACGGCGACCTCCTTGATCAGCTCCTCCGCCCGGTCGTCCGTCAGGTTCCGCAGGGCGGTGGAGCCCTGCTCGTCCCTCGGGCGCAGGGCGTGCCAGTAGGCGACGGGAGGAACGTAGGGGGTGCCTGCCGCGTCGTTCCCGCCGGAGGTGCCGGTGCCGACGGACCACAGGCCGCCGCCGGTGCCGTCGGTGTCCGCCGGGTGCGCTTCGACGGAGCGGTGGCGCAGGACCGCGACGGGCCGTGACCCCCCGGGCAGCGTGAGGGCGCCGAGCGGCACCACGGAGCTGCCGTCGGGCAGCGGGTGCGGCAGGGTGACCGTGTGGCCGTCGGGGGTGCCGGCGACGGTCCGGTGCCCGTCGGCGGGGGCGGCCGTGCCGGGCTCGGTGGCTGTGCGGCGTACCCAGCGGCCGAGAACCGTGCCGTCCGTGCCGAACGGGGTGGTCTCCAGACCGGGCTGGAGCGGCAGCACCTGGCAGTGCTCGGTGAGCAGCCGGGTGCCGTCCTGCACCCCGGAGCGGAGGAAGGCGGGGAGGGATGCGCGGCCGTGCGTACCGCCGACGGGGTCGTACTCCAGCCACACCCGCTGCGTGCCCTGGTGGCCTTCCCGCCAGTGACCGGTGCCGTCGGAGATGACGGCGCGCTGGGGCGGGAGGGAGGTGTCGCCTGCGTGCAGGGCCTTACCGCCGGTGGCTCGGCCGCCGCCGGGCAGCGGCAGGCAGACCTCGTCCGAGGGGCCGGAGCCGCCCCAGCGGGGTGTCTGCTCGCCGCCCACGGTGATCACCTCAGCGGGGCGGTGCGACCAGTAGCCGAGCTGCTTGCCGTCCTCCCACCAGATGACCAGCAACTCACCGTCGACGTAACGGAAGGCGGGCGTCCGCCAGCGGTCGACGGAGGCGGGAAGCCGCAGGGTGTGCCGCAGCAGAACGCCCTCCGGGCCGATGACGACGGCCCGTTCGAGCGTGTTGAGAACCAGGGCGGGCCAGGCGCCGGTGACACCGACGCCCTCCGACCGGTGGCCCTGCTGACGCGCGGCGGCCTCAGCGGCCAGTTCGGCGTAGGTCTCGTCGAGGGCGGGCCAGCCCAGTTCGTCGAGGACGCCTATACGCAGGGTGGAAGCGAGCAACGGCACAATGTCATGGCTCTCGAGGAGCCGCACGGCCTCCGGGGCAACGTCCGCGACCACGGTGCGGAACGCCGAAAGCCTGTTGAGAGCGGTTCGCAGCCCGGGGAGCCCTCGCGCGGCCATGTACTCCTCGGCGCGGGCGGTCAGCCACTCCCGCAGGATTACGGAGAGCACCGGGTGCGCCGCCAGCTTCGCCATGCCGGAGTCGCCCAGCCGCTGGCCGCGTGCGTCGCCGATACCGCCGACGCTCCGGCTCAGCAGGGCGCGGAATACCGGCTGTTCGGCGACGGCGGTGAGATCCCGGGCGCCGGGCGCGGTGTCGGAGAGCCACGGGACCAACGGGACACCGGAGGAGTGTGCGGTGCCCTTGTCCTGGTCGTCCGGCTCGGCGACGCGGACGCCGGAAGCCAGACAGAGGTCGAGCAGGTCCAGATCGGCGGTGCGCTGCCAGCGGCCCTGGAACAGCTCGACGGGGCGGTCGTCGGCGCGCAGCCGGTCCGCCATCCGGGCGACCAGGTCGAGGGTCTGCGGGCTGCGGCCCGAAGTGGCCCGGTTGCGCCGGCGGTGTGTCTCCCAGCGGGCGAGCCAGTCCGCCGGGGAGACGTACGGGTCGGAAGGGGACGCGGAGTCGGAGGCAGCGTTGCCGGCGGTGCCCGGGAGAGCGGTCAACAGGTCCTCGGCACCGGACTCGGCCAGCACCGCGAGCCAGCCGGATTCGCCGTCCACGTCCCGGCCGCTCTCGCTGAAGGTCTCCGGGAAGAAGCCGAGGAGCCGGGCCCGCAAGGCCGCGTCCCGGCGGGCGAGGGCGATGAGCGAGGAGTGGTAGGCCGCCCAGAACGAGGCGGGGGCCCGGACGACTCCCGGGGAGCCGATCAGATCGGCCACCAGGTCACGTTCGGCGGTCTCGCGGTCCAGGCCTGCGGCCTTGACCAGCGCGCGCACGTCCTGCGGCAGCGCCGCGTACGGCGGCATGCCGGCCGCGCAGCGCTCGACCAGCAGACGGCGCAACTGCGCCCAGGCGTCCGCCGGTGCGAGCCGGGCCACCAAGTCCCGTACGTACTGCCGCAGCGCCTTCACGGTCAGCGCGCCGGCGAAGGCGAACTCCAGGAAGACGGCCCGCTGCCGGTCCTCGTCCACGACCAGCCCGTGCACCCGCTCGGCCTCGCGGGCCTTGCCGAAGAAGGAAGCCGCATAGACGGTGTTCTCGGCCTGGAGGAAAAGGCGTGCCACCTGCTCGTAGTAGGTGGGGAGGAAGTGCGGAACGGCACGGCCGAGCCGGGTGCCGAGTGCGTCGAAGCCCTCCTTGGCGGCTCCGGCACGGGTCTTGGCCTGCCGGCCCAGCCGCTCGATGTCCTTGACCAGGGCCAGGGCGTGGTGCCCGTTGGCCGGGTCGTTGACCAGCGCCCAGGCCGGGAAGCCCAGCGTCTCGCGGCGCACCTGGCCCACGACGGGGGCCTCGGCGGTGCGGGACAGCCCGAGGAACTCCAGGGCCAGGTCCTCGGCTTCGCCGAGAGTGCCGGGTACGAGCCGGACCACGGGGCGGTCGCCGAGGGCGGTGTGCGTGTAGGTGCGGGCGGTCAGCGCGTCGGCGTCCTCCCGCTCGGTGGTGCCGACCGGGAGAATCGCGCCCGCTTCCAGCAGGCCCGCCGCGCGGGCCTCGGCGGCGGGGGTGGAGGTGTTCCCGCCCCGGGCCTGGGCGGGCAGGACCGCCGCGTCCGCTGCCGTCGTGCTCGTCCTGGTGTTCGTCGTCGTGGTGCTCATGCCGCCTGCTCCTCGTCCGCCACGTCGCGGCCGGCGTAGAGCGCCGCCGCCATGCGCATGCCCTCGGACCATGCGACGGGGCCGACCTCGGCGGCCGTCAGCGCGCGCCCCGAAGGGTCGGTCCAGCCCAGGGGGCCTGTCTCGGTGCCGTGCTCGTCGTATCCGTCGTGCTCGCCGATCCAGATACGCGCCTCGGCCGTGACACCGTCCTCGACGACCGGGCAGACCGCGTAGCCGCCGCGCGACCGGTACCCGAGCTGGGTGACGCGACCGTGCAGGAAGCGCAGTTCCTTGAACACACCGCCGGCGTAGGTGTCCACGGATGTGGCGTCCGGGGCGAGGCCGGCCGGGCGGCGCCACACCTCGCGGAACAACTGCTCCACGTTCTGGCGCACCCCCAGTTCGACCGCGAACTCCCGCAGCTCGTCGAGGTCGTCGAGGAGGACGGGGTGGGGCACGCTGACGACGTCCGGGGTGATGCGGACCGTGTCGCCGTCCAGGTCGACGAGGCCGAGACCGCGTTCGGAGTCGACATCGCGCAGGAACCCGGCCACGCCACCGTCCACGCCGGTGACCACCACGTCACGCAGGGCCGCCTGCCACGCCGGGTCGGGCCAGACCCTGGCGAGCACGGCGGTGGGGACCGGCAGCGAACGCACCATCCACTGTTCGACGTCGGTCAGGCACTGGCGCTCGTGCCGCTCCAGCCACTCGGTCAGCTGCCGGAGCCCGATGACCGCCGGATCGTCCTTCAACTTGGCCGGTACGGTCTTCAGCCGCCGTCCCGTCCCGTTGCGGCAGACCACCTTGCCCGCTTCCAGGGCGACTTCGTAGTCGCCCGCCGGAACCCACCCCATGCGCTGTTCTCCCCGTCGTTCCGGACGGCCGCCGACCCGGCGGCACGCTGATGAAACCCGTCGACGGCAACGCACCGTGACGATTGGGAGAGACTCTAGGCGGCCCCACTGACAACGCGTCCGGGCCCCCTCCGCGTCGTCGCTGATCCCCGCGGACCAGGGGCTGCCTCCGCTCACGCAGGCAGTCCCCTGTCCGCTCCCGTCAGCGCGGCCCCATCAACGCGCCGACGTTCCTCCAGGTGAGGCCCGTCGGCGGCGGAACCGCCTCAAGCAGTGGCGGGGCGTCGCCGCCCGCTACGAGAAGACGGCGACCGTCCACCGGGCGGCACTAGGGGGCCCAGGGCCGGAGCATGTCCTTCATCGCATCCGTCATCGCGAGCTGCAGCAGCGGGCCGTAGGTGATCCGGCCGACGCCGAGGCGGCGGAAGCGCTCAAGGTCGTGCTTGACGGGATGGGCTGTGGAGTTCACGGGAACGCCGACGGCGCCGGTCACCGCCACGAGCAGGTCGTCGTTGTCCTGGATACTCACCGGGTAGACGCTGTCGGCGCCGGCCTCCTCCATGGCCCGCAGTCGCTCGATCGCCTCGTCGAGGACATCGGAGGCATCTTCCGCGTGGAGGAAGAGGTCGGTGCGCCCGTTGATCCAGACCGGGACCCCCGCGTCGTCGGCCGCCGCGCGCAGGCCGGCGATGTAGCTCGCGTGCTCCTGCGTGGTGCGCACGCGTCCGCCGTCCGAGTGGACGGTGTCCTCGATGTTGAGACCGACGCCGCCGACCTCGGTGAGTCCGGCGATGAGATCCGCGGGCTTCTGTCCGTACCCGGCCTCCAGGTCCACGGACACGGGGACGTCGACCGCCGCGATGATCGGCCTGACGGCGGCGAGTACCTCTTCGAAGGTCTGCCCCTCTTGGTCTTGGGCCCCACGGGAGTCGGCGAGCGGATGACTGCCGATGGTCAGCGCGGGGAACCCGGCGCCGGCTGCCGTCCGCGCGGACCAGACGTCCCAGACGGTCGGAAGCACGAGCGGCTTGAACTCGGCGTGCAGCTGCTTGAATCGTTGAGCGCGCTCAACGGTGATACGAAAGTCCATGCCGAGGACGCTACCCCCCGATCGCCGCGAACAACGTGCCGACGGGGCGCCGACCTGTGACGGCGGTGGCCGGGGACCCGGCGTCGGATCGGTCACGTGGGGCGGTTGTCTCCTCCAGCGGGTATTCGGTTCCCGGCCCATGGCGTTCCTCGTGCTCCGCCTCGTACGGGACATGGTGCCGAGGCCCGCCCGTGGCGACGCGTTCAGGCCGGAAAGGGGGCCGCGTGACGTGCGGAACGGAGTGCGGTCGCCCACCAGGCCAGCAGGTCGAGAAGTGTCCCGGCGTAGTCGGAGGAATCGGGTGCGAGGGGGCGGCCGTCCTGCCAGGTGGTGAAGTAGTTCGGGAAGGCGAGGCCGTCCCGGATGGTCACCGCGTGCAACTCGGTCAGGACGTTCTCCAGGTGCAGGACCGCGTGTCTTCCGCCCGCCGCGCCGCCGTGGCTGACGAAGGCGACGGCCTTGGCCGCCCACTGGGTGAAGTGCCAGTCGATGGCCGCTTTGAGCGAGGCGGGGTAACTGTGGTTGTACTCCGGCGTGACGATGACGAACGCGTCGGCGTCGTCCAGGTGTGCGGTGAGTGGAGCCATCCCGGTGGGGCGGGGGTAGTTGGCACCGGCGTGCTTCAGTGACGCGGCGGGCAGCACCAACGGGACGTCGATGTCGGCCAGATCGACGACGGCCACGTCGAAGGCACCGTGCGTGAGCGCCTGTTCGGCGACCCATGAGGCCACGGTCGGGCCGAACCGCCCCTCTCGGACGCTTCCGACGATGATGACCAGCTTGGGCTTGTTGTCCATGGCCACCACGATCCGGCGGCGGCGCGGCTACCGCCAGACCGTGCTCAGGACCGGCCCCCCGCAGAGCTACTCGGCGAGGTCCCGCGACGGAGGGTGGCGTCGTACTCTCGGTGCATGGGTTCGCCGTTGGGGGATTTCATCCGGGGCCGGCGTGACAGCGTCCAGCCGGAGTCGCTGGGCTGCCGGACCGGGGACGCCGCAGGGCACCGGGGCTGCGGCGCTCCGATCTCGCCGCGCTGGCGGGCGTCAGCGTCGAGTATCTGACCCGTCTGGAGCAGGGCCGTGACCGCAACCCCTCGGTGGCCGTGGTGAACGCCCTCGCCGACGCGCTCGGCCTGAGCCCGCCGGAACGCGATCACCTGCGCTGTCTGACGAAGATCACCGGCGGCGAGTGCGTAGCGCACACCCGGGCCGCCCGGCCGGAACGTGATGTCCGCCCGTCCGTCCTGCGGACCCTGGCTCTCATTGAACCGGGCATCGCGATGGTGACGCACCGGCTGCTCGACGTCCCCGCGCCGAATCTCACCCGGTACGTCTTCACCGATCCCCGGGCCCGGACGTTCTTCGCCGACTGGGGCGAGGTCGCGGACGAGCAGGTCTTCGAGCTGTGGCGTGGCCCTTCGGCGGCGAGCTTCGAGTGGTTCGCCTCGGAACTGGCCCCTGTCGCGGGGCCCGACTTCACGCACCGCCTGAACCGGCATGTGGTGCCGCGGCGGAGGCCTCTGCGCCTACGCCATCCGTCAGGGTGCGAGCTGCTGCTGGACCGCGAGACCCTCGAACTGCCCTCGGACGCGCAGCAACTGGTCGTCCTCCTCCCCGCGGACAGGGAAACGGCCCGGGCCGTCGAGCGGCTCGATGGACGGGCCCCGGGCCGGCTGCGAGCCGTCTGAATCACCGTACGGTCCCCGGGCGCTGGGCCCGGGGGATTTCGGGCCCGGGGGATTTCGGGCCCGGGGGATTTCTGAGCCCTCAGTCCCCAGGAGGGAGTGCTTCGTACAGTGCCGCCGCGCGCACTGTAGTGACGCAAGGTCTGCCCCCTTACTAGGGTGGGCACTTCGGAGCAGAGGGGGAGCTGTGGCGAGACGGCCTGACGGTGCCGAGGTCGCGGCGGTGGTGCAACGTGTCTTCCGCGGCGGTCTGCTCGGCGGTCAGTCCGCGTTCCAGCCGGAAGTGGCCGCCTGGACCGACGTGACCGCCTCCGATCTGCGCGCCCGCTTCGTCGACCAGCCCGACACATCGACGGACACCTTTCTCGTCAAGCTCCGCCGGCAGCTCGCCGACGCCCCGGACGGGACGATCGTCCTCGCCGCCGAACTGCTCTTCGTGAACATGGCCCCGCTGATACCCGAGCAGATCGGCCTTCCGAAGAAGCTGCAGATCCTCCGCGAGGTGCTGTCCTGGGCCGGCCGTCCCATTGATGTGCCCCCGGACCTGGAACCCGCCCTCAAGGGCTTCCTCCACGGTGGGCAGGGGTTCCTCAACTACCGCTGGGCGCAGTTCCAGATCCTGGTGCTCCTCGTGGAGCGGCTGGCCGGGACGCGGCAACCGGAGCGGAAGGCGCTTCTCGAGGACCCCTGGCGCTTCCGGGACCTCTGCTTCGCCATCCAGGACTCGGTCGGCCATAAGAAGGGCCGGGCCCAGATCCATGTCCTGCTCTTCGCCCTCTTCCCGGACACCTTCCAGCCGATCGCGAGTGCCCACCACAAACACGAGATCCTCAAGGCGTTCGCGGAGGAGCTCTCCGACCCCTCCGGCAACGACGACAAGGACCTCCTGGCGCTCAGCAGAACGCTGGAGGTCCAGATCGGGCGGCCCGTCGACTTCTACGACGAGCCCTGGGTCGGCCGCTGGCGTGAGGGCGCGGTCCAGCACGAGCAGCGCGGCTGGCTGGTCCGCGGGCACAATGTGGGCGGGCACGACGTCATCCCGGACTGGCTCGGCCGGGGTTACTGCTCGCTCTCCTGGCGGGAGGCGCCGGAGATTCCCGGCGGCGCCACCAAGCAGCAGATCCGGCAGGCGGTCGCCGAGTCCATGCCCGAGGCCACCGCCCAGCTGCGTGGCGCGGCCTCCTACCAGCTCCATGTCTTCCTGACCGAAATGCAGCCGGGAGACCTGGTCATCACCGTCACCCCGGACGAGGTGCACGTCGGCACCGTCCAGGGCCCACCGACGTACGACCCCTCCGACGGGGTCGACACCGCCCGCCGCCGCCCGGTGCGCTGGGCCACCGCCGAACGCCCCCTCGTCCGGGCCGACCTCCCCGGGAAGGTCCAGGCGCGGCTGCCGCTGCCGCCGACGGTGTACGACATCAGCAGTGTGGCCGCCGAGCTGGCCGAACGGGCGGGCCTGGAGTCCGTGGTCGCCGAGGAACTCGCCGACGTCGATGTCACAAAGCGCCTCGAATTCCCGCCGGTCACCCAGGAGCTGGCGGACGGACTGCTCATGCCGCTGGAGTGGCTGCGAGAAACCGCCGAGCAGCTCCAGGAGCAGCGGCAGTTGGTGCTGCACGGACCGCCCGGCACCGGGAAGACCCACCTCGCCCGTGCGCTGGCCAGACACCTGGCGGGCCCTGACCGGGTGGAGCTGATCCAGTTCCACCCCTCCTACACCTACGAGGACTTCTTCGAGGGCTTCCGTCCCGTGCGCGGCGACGGCGGCTCGGTCGTGTCCGACGTGCTGCCCGGCCCGTTCAAACTGCTGGCCGAGCGGGCGCGGAAGGATCCGGCGAACCCGTACGTCCTGATCATCGACGAGATCAACAGGGCCAATCCGGCGAAGGTCTTCGGCGAGCTGTACTTCCTGCTGGAGTACCGCGAAGAGCCCATCACCGTCCAGTACAGCCCGCACGATCCGTTCCACCTGCCCGGCAATCTCTTCCTCATCGGCACGATGAACACCGCCGACCGCTCCATCGCCCTGGTCGACGCGGCGATGCGCCGCCGCTTCGCCTTCCGCCGGCTCTCCCCCGAGAGGCCGCCGGTGCGAGGTCTGCTGGCCCGCTGGCTGCACGCCCGCGGCCTCCCGGACACCGCCGCGCGGCTGCTGGACGAGCTCAACTCCCGCCTCGGCGAACCCGACCGTGCCATCGGCCCGTCGTACCTGATGAAACCCGGCGCTGCCCGCCCCGGGGGCCTGGACCTCATCTGGCGCACCCAGATCCTGCCGCTCCTGGAGGACCAGCTCCATGGCACGGGTATCGACGTCGAGGTGGAGTACGGCCTGGACTCCTTGCGCGCGGCCCTCGGGCCGTCGGACCCGGCGGTCGGCCCCCCGTCGCCGGCCGTCGAATCGTGACCCCCGACCTCGCCCTCACCGTTCAGGAGACCGGCCCGGGCATCCCGTACGAGCTGACCGGGGACCAGGTGGCGGCCCTGGTCGCCGTGCCCGACCTGGTACGGCTGACTCCAGCACCGGGAGGGCGCTGGAGTGTGCGCGGCAACCAGAAGGCCGGCCTGGTCCGTCTGCGTACGCGGTCCGGCGGGGCAATCCATCTCCGGCTGCGTCCGAAGCTCGGCATCAGGGACCTCCTCTTCCTCCTCTCCTACTCCCCCACCGATCCCTGGCACCCGGAACCGGTCACCGCGGCCACGGCCGACGACCTCCTCCCCGCCCTCGCCGACCTGCTGGCCCGCACCGCCCACCGCACCCTGGAGACAGGCGTCCTGCACGGCTACCGCGAGGTGGAAGAGGAACTCCCCCTGATCAGGGGCCGTATACGCACGACGGCCCAGCTCCGCCGTACGGGGCTGCCGCTGCCGATAGCGGTCCGGTACGACGACCACACCCCCGACATCCCCGAGAACCGCATCCTGCTGGCCGCCCTGCACCTGGCCGCCCACCTGCCGGGCGTCCCCCACCCCACCCGCCTCACCCTCCGTCACCTCGCCGACCGCCTCCACGGCGTCCAGCGCCCCCACCCCGGCCAGGCGCTCCCTCCCTGGACCCCGACACGCCTCAACGCCCGTTACGCCCCGGCCGTCCGGCTGGCCGAGCTGCTGCTGTCCGGCCGCTCGATACAGCCGGAGGGGGGCGCGCCGGTCCCGGCGGACGGGTTCCTGCTGGATCTGCCGCGGGTCTTCGAACGCTTCGTGGCAGTGACGCTGGGAGAGGCCCTGGCCAGCCACGGCATCCGCTGCGCTCACCAGGACGTCCATCGCCTGGACGAGGCGGGCCGGTCCCCCTTCCGCCCGGACCTGGTCCTGTACCGCGAGGGCCGCCCGGTCTCGGTGATCGACACGAAGTACGTGTTTCTCAGGGCCACGGCCCCTCCCGCTGACCACCTCCACCAGCTCCTCGCCTACTGCACCGCCCTGGGCCTCTCCCACGGTCACCTCGTCTACGCGGCCACCGCCCCGGGCGCGGCCTCGACCGACCACGTGATCCGCCGCTCCCCCGTCACGATCACCGCCCACGCCCTGAACCTCGGCGAACCCCCCGCCGGAGTCCTGGCGCAGATCGCGGCCCTGGCCGCCGTAACAGGGACACAGGGTCGAGCCCGACGGCCTCCCGGGTGAGGAAGAGGCCGTCTTCGTGGGGAGCGTGGTGATGGCTGCCGGGAGAACCCGGATTCCGGCACCGTCAGTCGTGCAGGGCGTTCATGACCGTGCCGAGGTCGACGAACTTGAAGTTGGTCGCGGGGCGGTCTCCCTCGCCCGGTGCGTCGTGGCCGTCCTGCACGACGAGCAGACCGTTCGGATACTGCGAGCCGAGGGGGGCGTTGAGCGCGGCGGCGCCGTCGCACTCCTCGGAGCCGTCGAGCCTGCTGTTCGCGGGCGCGACACGGAACCCGCCCTCGTACTCGTTGTCGTCCTTCACCTGCCGGTCGTACGCGGCGAAGGTGTTGTCGCCCTGGCTGGAGGCGAGCAGGTAACCGTCGCCGTCGGACTCGGTGACCAGCGTCAGGCCCTCGACGTCCGCGGAGAGCTTGGATCCGCCGTAGCCGGGGTCGTCTCCGGGCGTGCACTCCTCGGTCTCCTCGTCGTAGACCCCCGGGACACCGTACTCACGGACCTTGTCGATCAGTTTCGGCCGGCCACCGGTCAGGTCGGCGCGCAGGCGCCAGATCCCGACGTTCTCCTGACCGGCGTAGAGGGTGCCGTTGACGGGGTCGACGACCATGCCTTCGACCTGCGGGAGTTCGCCGGGCTCGCCGCAGGGAGACCACGAGGTGCCGTTGGGCAGCCGGAACGTGGAGGGAAGGTTCAGGGTCCGCACCGTGCGGTACGTGACCTTTCCGGCCCTCGTCGGACGCAGTTCCAGCAGCGTGATGCTGGTTCGCTCTCGACGGCTGACCAGGGCGAAGGACTTGCCGGACGTGGGATCCGTCCAGGTCGCGAGACCGTATGCGGTCCGCTGGTCGTTGATCTCGGCCTGGTTCTTCGAGAACACGGGCGGCGCGGCGGGATCGGTCACATCGGTCAGCGGGCCGCCGGCGCGGTCACGGTCGATGCGGTAGAAGCGCAGCCGGTCGTGGCCCCGGTCGCTGACGACGGCCAGGTCGGCCCGGACCGAGGACAGCCTCAGGCCGTGTACGAGGTCCACATTGTTGAAGCGGCCAGGGGCATCGTCGGGTCCGGCGGCCGGCGGCGCGGACAGGGACTGGAGCGTCCGGGCCTTCAGGTCGTAGACGCGCAGACCGCCCTCCTTGGCGGTCGCGATGACGAGGCTGCGACCGGGTGCGGCGGTGTTCCGCCAGATGGCGGGGTCGTCCGCGTCGGCGTTGCCGCCCGCTTCGTCGTCGTGCAGCACCTGCGTCTCCGCGCGAGGCGTGACGGCCGGCAGATCGCTGCCGATACGACCATGGGCATGGGCATGGGTATTGGCGTGGGCATGGGCAGGCGCTGCCGGAGTCGCAGTCGCGAGGGCCGACGTCACGGTCAGCGCAAGCGCCCGGACGATGGTGGAGCGAATCACGCAAGTCTCCTCTTCGAGGGGCTGTCAGGTCCCGGGTGAGCGTGGTCTGCGCAGGTGTCCGTCCGGCAGCCACCGGGCGGCCGACAGCCCCGAGTTCACGTGCACGGGCGATGAACACCGTCGGCACGGGACGGACAGGTACGGAGAACTCCTGACGAGATATGGAGGGGGGCTCCCGCCCGGTCCAGACCTTGACAGGGGGCGCTCCTGGCCGGTCCAGACCTTGACAGGTCCAGACCAATCACGCTTGGGTGGTGGTCCGCCCTGTCGCTGCCGGGTACCCGGTGCGCCGCGCCGAAGGAGTGAGCAGCCCTGCATCGCATCAAGAGGTTCCTGACCGTACCGGCGGCCCTGGCCGCGCTCGCCGCCGGCTTCTTGACAGCGACCCCCGCCGCGTCGGCCGCCTCACCCGACGCCGAGCCGTGCGCCCCGCTCCACAGCGCCTCGGTCGACTACCGCGCGGGGGACACCGTTTCGCACCACGGACGCAATTGGACCGCGAAGTGGTGGTCACGCAACGAGAATCCGGGCGCCGGGTCCGCCTGGTCCGACCGGGGCGCCTGCACGGGAGGGGTCTCCGACTTCGTCATCAGCCCGGAGCGGTTCGACGAGATCTTCCCGGACCGCCACCCCTTCTACACCTACCAGGGCCTGATCGACGCGCTGCACGCCTACCCGCGCTTCGCCAACACCGGGACGCCGCAGACCCGGGCCAGGGAGGCGGCCGCCTTCCTGACGCACGCTGACTTCGAGTCGGTGGGGCTGAAGTACGTCAAGGAGATCAACGAGGCCAACTACTGGCGCAAGTGCGACGACACCCAGCCCTTCGGCTGCCCGGCGGGGCGGGAGGCGTACTACGGGCGGGGCCCGATCATGTTCAGCTGGAACTTCAACTACAAGGCCGCCGGTGACGCCCTCGGGCTCGACCTGCTGAACGATCCGTGGCTGGTCGAGCGGGATCCCTCCGTCGCCTGGCGGACCGCGCTCTGGTACTGGAACACCCAGAACGGCCCCGGCACCATGACCTCGCACGAGGCGATGGTCGGCGGCGCCGGGTTCGGTGAGACGATCCGTTCGCTCAACGGAGCCCTGGAGTGCGACGGCGGCAACCCGCAGTCCGTGGCCGCGCGCGTGCAGCGGTACGAACGCATCACCGGCATCCTCGACGTGGCACCGGGGTCCGGGCTCACCTGCTGAGGCGGGAAGGCCGCTCCGCCCCTGGGCGAGGGCGCACGCTCTCACCTGCCGGCGCAGCGGCATGCCGACGATCATCGGGTTCCCTGGGGGGGCGATCATCCAGGTCCCTGAGATACGGCCTGCGGCTTCGGCCGGTGGACGGTCACCTCCCCGTGGGCCGCGAGGGCGGTGGGCAGGTCGGTCTGGGCGCCCCGGAGCATGGCGTCGAGGAACGAGAGCGAGGCGGCGGCGGTGATGCGGTGGCCCTCCGTGCGGCCCAGGGAACCGACCACCCCGGGTACCGGCGGCAGGTAGAGCGGGGCGTCGGTGAAGGTGAGATGCGCGGTGCCGGGCACGGTCAGCCGGTAGTTGGTCGCGGCGCCGAGTTCCAGCACGCGGGTGAGCCGGGGCAGGTAGTCCGGGTCGGTCCCGGGGCCGATCTCCTGGGTCAGCGCCAGTACCGGTTGCCCGAGGCGTCCCCCGGTGGGGCCGTGCGGGAAACCGTCCAGGTCGATGACCGCGTCGAACCGGCGGTCCTGGCGGGCCGCCTGCAGAGCTGCCGCGCCGCCGATGGAGTGACCGGCCACCGCCACCCGGCCGGTGTCGAGGCGTCCGGCCAGGGTTCCGTCGGCGTCACCCCGGTCCATGCGCGTCAGCCTGGTGAGCACGGTACGCAGGTCCGCGGCGCGGGTGCGTGTCCAGCCTTCCGCCCGTGCCGCGTCCTCCTCCCGGTCGCCGGTCGCGGAGACCCGCGTACGCAGCGTCCGGCCGTCCGCGAGGACCACGGCAGCGGAGTCGTAGGGGTGGTCGACCGCCGCCACCACGTAGCCGTGGCTCGCCAGTTCCTCCGCCCAGGCGGTGTTCTGCGTGCGCACTCCGCCCAGTCCGGGGGAGAACAGCACCACCGGAAAGCGTCCGCCCTCCCGGGTGACGGGCGCGCCGGGCACCGCGTGGCTGCGGGCGCGCGGCAGACCGTCGAGCAGGAAGCCGGGGACCCCCACGTAGCCGGCCAGCGCCGAGGACACCGTGCGCGACTCGGCCCCGGTCCGCCCGAGGTACGGCATCCGCGGCGCGTCCGGGGTGCTCCGCCCGGCGGGATACCAGAGCTGCGTCACCAGCGTGCGGCTCTCCTCGCCCCGGCCGGCTCCTTCGGGGCGCGTGGACCACTCCAGGACCTGGGTGCCGACCGGGAAGCGTCCTGAGGGCTCGGGGAACTCGGGTACGGGCAGAGCCCACGCGGAGACCGGGCCCGACGCGATCAGGGCGGCGCACACCGCAGAACCCGGCAGGGCCAGCCACCACCGGGCACGCCACGGAGTGCGCCCGGTACGCCGCCGGACCATGGGTACGAGCGCGAACGGCGCCGCGACGGCCGCCGCGGCCACCACCGGAACCATCTGCCATCGCAGCCCCCCGACGACGAGGACGGTCACCGACCCCACGAGCAGGGCGCCGGCGGCGAGCGTGGCCGGGCCGCGGAAGCGGTCGGGAAGCCAGCGGGCCAGTACGAGGGTGATGGCGCCGAACACGGTGAGGGCTTCCGGGCCGGACAGCGGGAGACCGGTGATCGTTGAGGGCATGGGGTCATCGTCCGGGCGGCCGGCATCCCGCCGCATCGGCCTGACGTCGCGGTCCGGTGCGACCTGAGACGCATACGGAGGTGCGAAGGATCAGCCTGTACGGGTACGTCGACCGGCGTCACCCCGCGATGCTCCCCCTCACATGGCCTGCCCAAGAGCCCTCCGGGCTCCTAGAATCGGAGCAGTCGCAGCGACCTGGGGGCGGGGGCACCAAGGATGAGCCGGACACCATCCCGATGGGCACGGATCTGGCGCGGCCGGCGCCCCCGCACCCCGAGCCGGGCCGCGACGCCCCCGAGCGTGAAACCCTGGGCCCGCTCCGACGAGCTCGACCGTTGCCCGGTGCCGCCCAAGGACCAGGAGTGGGTCGAGAGATGGATGACCTGGTGCGTGAAGGAGTTCGGGCCCGAGGCCGTGAAGCGTGAGACGGCGCTCCCGTCCTCGGGCCTCTTCCCTGCGGACTTCGTCGGCACCCCGGCCCAGGTCGAGGAGCTGGTCGGGCGGGTCTGCACGGTGATGGGGGTCGACCCCGGTGACGTACGCGTGCGGTATTTCGACAGCGCCGACGAAGTGCCCGACGCCCTGCGGAGCGGCGGCAGCAGGCACCGGGCGGTCGGCCGGTACCACAAGGCCGACGGTCACGCCGTGATCGAGCTCGACCTCCGCGAGGCCGGGCAACCGGCTGTGCTCACGGCCATCATCGCCCACGAGCTCGGTCATGTCCGTCTGCTCGGTGAGGACCGTATCCAGGGCCTCGACGTCGACCACGAGAGACTGACCGACCTGGTGACGGTCTTCCTCGGCATGGGCTTCTTCACCGCCAACGCCGCCTATCGCTTCACCAAGTCGGTACAGGGGTTCTCCGTCCTCCCGCTGGGCGACCTCACCGAACGGATGCTCACCGGAACCGCCCTGGACCCCACCCACCACCTCGGCTACCTCACCGAGCGCCAGTTCGGCTACGCCCTGGCGTGCTACTGCCTGCTCCGGGGCGAAACAGATCCGCCCTGGTCCCGCCAGCTGGAACCCGGCGCCCGGGCCGCGCTGCGACAGGGGCTGCGGTACCTCGCACGACCCTGACCGATCGGTCAGCTACCATGACGCATGCCTCGTCCGCGTTCCGAGATGCGCCGTCACATTCTGGATGCCGCCCTTCGCCTGTTCGCCCACCACGGCTTCAAGGGGGCTTCCTTGCAGGACATCGCGGCCGAGGTGCCGTGCTCGAAGGCCTCCCTGCTCTACCACTTCGCCGAGAAGGAAGCGATCCTCACCGAACTGCTGACGCCGCCGGCCGAGGGGCTCTCCGCACTCAACGGCGAACTGGCCGCTCTGGAAGGCTCGCGCGCGGTGGAACCGGCCGTGACGGGATATGTCGGCCTCGCGATGCTGTTCCACCTGGAACTCAAAATCATCTTCGCGGAGCTGCCGCAGATGCTCGGGCATCCCGCTCTGGCGGTCATCCCTCCTGCCGTCGACCGGCTCGCCGACGCGCTGGCCGGCCGCTCGCGGGAGCCCGGCGCACTCGTCTCGGCCCGCATGGTGATCGGCGGGGTGGCGGTCGCGGTCGCCGGCGGCGTCGATGTCCCGCCCGACGTGATGCGCGACGAACTGATCCGAGGGGCACTCAGAACCCTCGGGCATCCTCACAGCTGAGACAGGCTGTGCAACCGAAGAGAAAGGCGCCGCTTCGCATGGCTGTTCTCCTGTACCGGCTCGGCCGGCTGTCCTTCCGCCGTCGAGGCCGGGTACTCGCCCTGTGGCTGCTGCTGCTCGCCCTGCTCGGTGGTGGCGCGATCGCCTTCAGCGCGCCGGCCACCAGCGAGTTCTCCATACCCGGGACCGAGTCGCAGCAGGCCCTGGACTCGCTCGCCCGGGAGTTCCCGCAGGCGGGAGGTGCGACAGGCACGATCATCGTGGCCGCCCCCGAGGGTGAGAAGCTCACTCCCGCCGCCGTGGCCCCGGTGGTCGAGGAAGCGGCCGAGGTGCCCGGTGTCCTCGCGGCCATCGACCCGTTCCAGGCCCGGACCCTTTCGCCGGACGGGCGTTACGCCCTGATCCAGGTGCAGTTCGACTCGGTGGCCGACAGCGTCACCGACGCGCAGCGGAAGTCGTTCACCGCGGCAGGCGCGTCCGCCGAGGGGCTCCGGGTGGAACACGGGGGCGAGATCATGCGGGGCGCCCCCGAGATCGGCTCGACCGAGATCATCGGCGTCGGTGTCGCGGCGCTCGTGCTGGTCCTCACGTTCGGCTCCCTCGTGGCGGCCGGGATGACCCTGCTCAACGCCCTCGTCGGGGTGGCCGCCGGCATGGCCGGTCTCTTCTCCCTCAGCAGCATCGTCGAACTGACCAGCACGGCGCCCATTCTGGCGCTCATGCTGGGCCTGGCCGTGGGCATCGACTACGCGCTCTTCATCACCTCCCGCTACCGGCAGTACCTCGCGGACGGCATGGACGGGGAGGAGGCCGCCGGGCGGGCCGCCGGTACGGCCGGTTCGGCCGTCGTCTTCGCCGGTGCCACGGTCGTCATCGCGCTCGCGGGACTCGCGGTCGCCGGTGTCCCCTTCCTTACGGTCATGGGTCTCGCCGCAGCCGCCACGGTCGCCCTCGCGGTGCTGGTCTCCCTGACCCTGCTGCCGGCCGTCCTCGGATTCGCGGGCGTCCGTGTCCTGCCCCGCACGCGCCGCAAGCAGGACAGCGCACCCTCGTCCACCGGTACGGGGACGGCCTTCGGCTTCCGCTGGGGCCGGATCGTGGCACGGTTGCGCGTCCCCGTCCTCCTCGTGGGCGTCGTGGGCCTCGGCGCACTCGCCCTCCCCGTACAGGACATGCGTCTGGCTCTGCCCGACGCGAGCACCGAAGCGGCCGGTTCGCCCAACCGCGAGGCCTACGACCTGACGACCGAGGGGTTCGGCGAAGGCTTCAACGGTCGCCTGGTCGCCGTCGTCTCGGCGGCCGACGCACAGGCGACCGCACAGGCGGCCAAGGAGGCCACCGCGCTGATCTTGGACACCGACGGCGTCCTGGCCGTCGCCGCCCCTCAGCTGAACGAACAGGGCACGACCGCTCTGCTGGCCGTGATCCCCAGGACGGGGCCCACCGCCGCCGCGACCGAGGACACCGTGCACGCGATCCGCGACCGGGTGGCGGGCGTTCAGGGCGCCGACATCGCGCTGACCGGGGTGACCGCGGTCGGCATCGACGTGTCGGAGAAGCTTGCCGCCGCCCTGCCGGTGTATCTCCTGCTCGTCGTGGGCCTGTCGGTGCTGCTGCTGATGCTCGTCTTCAGGTCGGTCCTGGTGCCGCTGAAGGCCGCCCTGGGCTTCCTCCTCACCATCGGCGCCACGTTCGGCATCACCGTCGCGATCTTCCAGGAAGGGCATCTGTCGCAGCTGGTCGGCCTCGACACCCCGGGCCCCCTGGTGAGTTTCCTGCCCATCCTCCTGATCGGGATCCTCTTCGGTCTGGCCATGGACTACGAGGTCTTCCTCGTCTCGCGGATGCGGGAGGACTTCGTCCACGGGACCGAGGCGCGCCAGGCCGTCATCAGCGGCGTCGGCCACAACGCCCGGGTGGTCACCGCCGCGGCGATCATCATGACCGCCGTCTTCGGCGGATTCGTCTTCATGCACGACCCCGTCATCAAGTCCATCGGGTTCGCCCTCGCCATCGGCGTTCTCATCGACGCGTTCGTCGTCCGCATGGCCCTGGTGCCCGCGGTCATGCATCTTCTGGGCCGCGCCGCCTGGTGGCTGCCCCGCCCCGTCGACCGGGTCCTGCCCGACCTCGACATCGAGGGCGAGCGGCTGAACCAGGCGATTCCCGAACAGCGGCCGGAGGCAGAGCTCGTGAAGTCCTGAGCCCGGGGCAGAGCTAGTGAAGTCCTGAGATGAGCCCTTCGGTGTCGCCCGCCCCGCCACCCGACGCCGAAGGGCTCGCCCCCCTGCGGCGGTCAGCTGATGCGGTGGACCAGCTGGGTGCTCAGTTCGTAGCGCGCGCCCACGATCTCCAGCTCTCCGGCGGCCACCTTGGCCGCGAGGTCTCTCTCGCGGGCCAGCCGGGACCTGACCAGCCGGACCTGTGCGCTGACGGTGGCGTCCACGCGTGCGTCACCGTGCTGCGAGTGGACGATCGCGGGCTTGATCTGGTCGGCCACGTACTGGATGTGAGCGGGCAGGTGCTCCCCGGTCTCCTCCGCGTGCACGGCCGCGGCGACCGCACCGCACGCCTGGTGTCCCAGGACCACGACCAGCGGGATGCCCAGCTCCAGCACTCCGTAGGCGATGCTCCCGAGCACCGCCTCGTCCAGCACCTCACCGGCCGAGCGCACGGTCATGAGGTCGCCCAGCCCCTGGTCGAAGACGAGCTCCGGCGGCACGCGGGAGTCGATGCAGCCGAGTATCAGGGCGAAGGGCGACTGGCCGGACACCAGCGAGTGGCGCACCGAGGAGGACTCGTGGGGGTGCTGCTGATGGAAGGTACGCCACCGGCGGTTGCCCGTGGAGAGCGCGGCCAGGGCGGCTGCGGGAGTGGCGGGTCGCGTCGAAGGTACTGCCCGGGTCCGGGTGACGGCTCCCACGGGCGAAGCACCGGCTACGAGTACACCGCCTGCCGCGGTGGCGGCGGAGGCGCGGAGCAGCGTGCGGCGCGTGGGCGCCGTCGGCGTCTGGGCATGTCGGGTCGTCTTCACGCCCGGACGCTAACTTCCACATGACTGACGGAGCTTCATACATGACAAGACTTGGTCACGCCTTGATCATCTCTTGGCCGGACATCAGCGGAGTGTGACCGTCGACCGCCATTTCGCAGCGGTCCGTGCCGGGAGCGGAGGGCGAGGGCGAGAAACGCCCCAGGAGCCGACGGCCGGTGCGTACGGGATCACGGCCGTGGGCCCCTGCGGCCAGGAAGGAGCAGATGGTCAGCTGAACCGGTCGAGCGTGATGAACGCTTCTTGCGGGTTGCCGTCGTGGACGAGCGACTCGTGGGCGCCCACGTCGTCGAAGGCGAAGCCGTACGCCTTGCCGTCCACCATCTGTGCGTGGATGAGGCGGGAGTAGTGGTTGGTCACGGCGTCCCGGTAGAAGTTCGCCGCGTTGTTGTCCGGCTGGTTCGCGCTGGTCAGCAGGGTGGAGCGGTTGAAGCCCGCGCACAGTGTGCGGGAGATCGGGCCACGTACCAGGTCGTTGGGGGCGTCCAGGTGCTTGTAGCAGCCGAAGATGCTGTCCGAGTCCGGCTTCTGGAACGAGGTCACGAACGCACCCGCGCTGTTGGTGAAGTTCATGGTGTTCCCGGAGACCCGGCCGAAGTACTTGGTGTTCGGCTCGTGCGCGAACGGGGTGACCGTCAGGACGGAGCTGCTGTAGCGGCTCCAGACACGATTGACGTAGTCGTTCAGGATGCCGGCCGGGAGGGTGCCGGCACCGACGCCGTGGCCGGGGGACAGAGCGCGCAGGACGGTTCCGTCGGACCGGGTCTGGAGGAGGCCGGCCCAGCCGCCGGGCTGGTTCCTGAGGGAGTTGAGGACGGCGTTGTAGCCGCCCGCCTTGAGGCGGCCGGTGCTCTTGACGCTTCCGCCGGGGGCCTTGACCCCGACGGAGTACGGGGCGGAGAACATGTCGACCTGGGTGCTGTTGATCCACAGGCCGGCGTCGTTGAGGGTGTACTCGGTCCAGTTGAACAGGATGTTCCTGTTCGGGTCGCTCGGGTTCTGGACCGCGGGCTGGACGAGTCCACCGGTGGTGACCTTGAAGACGAGTTTCTGGCCGTACGAGAAGTAGACGCGGCCGGAGAATTTCGGCATCCGGATCGTCAGGGACTGTCCGTTGCGCGGCCCGGCGATCGACGCGTCCGGCGCCGGGGTCGGGGGGTTGCCTCCGGCCGGCCAGGGGTGGAACGTGCCGTTCGCGTCGGCCCAGCCCTGCCGGCCTGTGGAGAGCTCCGTTCCCAGGTTGTAGACGTAGATCTGGTCGCCGCGGGCCGAGTCGTTCTTGATGGTCAGCGGGATGGTCGCGGGCACCGCGGCTTCGGCTGCGGTCGGGGCGACGGCGGTGGTCAGACCTGCCGCCAGGGCCAACGCGGCGGTCAGTGAAGCGAGACCTTTCCATGGAGCGGGCATGCTCGTCCTCCTCATCGGTCGGATCCGTGGGTGGAACGGTGTGCACATCACTCTTGAGAGCGCTCTCAAGCGTCCTGCCGGGAGGGAGGGCTGTCAACGAGCGTGGCTCAACTCATTTAATCCACAAGGGAGATGGGAGGAGCATGGAGGAGGGCCGGGCGCTCCGCCCTGTGCTCATCTCTTGAAGGGGAGGCATCATGGTGTACGCGGAACCCATGGCGCGAGCGGTGGTGGAACCCGCCGTGGCCGAGTTGCTGGGCAGGTTTCCCCGTGGCGGGGAGTTCAGCACCACCGTCTCTCTCGGTGGGGACGACTTCAGCATGTACGCCCACGTCCGCGCGAAGCGCACCCGGCCGGGAGTGGCGAGGGTCGCGGTGGCCTGTTGGGTCGTCAACAGGGACACGGCCCGCTATCTCGGTGGCAGTCCGCCGTCCGAGGCCGAGACCCTGCTGCCTCCGGAGGGGACGGCCGGTCCCGACGAACCCCTCACCAGACGTGTGGTGGGCTGCCTGGCCACTCGGATGGGCGCTTACGCCGCCGCGCAGCCGGAGGCCGACGGCCACTTCGGGATCGAAGTGCCCGTCGGCGTCTGACGAGCGCGTGCGCGGCAGAAAGCCGGGCCCGGCGGTCGAAGAACGGCGGCGGTGCGTTTCGGCGTTGCGCCCCGCCGCCGTCACCGGCCCCGTGTGGCGGCCGGTCCCGGGGTCACCGCCTCCCGCGGCGGCCCCGGAGTCGGGAGGGCCGCTCAGCCGGGGAGCGCCCACTTCTGGTTGGCACCGGTGTGGCAGGTCCACAGGTGGAGCTTGGTGCCGTCCGCCGAGGAGACCCCGGAGGCGTCCAGGCACTTGCCCGACGCCGGGTTCTTCAACGTTCCGTCGGCCTGTGCCACCCACTTCTGGGCGCCCGTGCCGTTGCACCCGTACAGCTGGATCTTCGTGCCGTCGGCCGTTCCCGCGCCGCTGATGTCCAGGCACTTGCCGAGTGCGCGCAGCGTGTCGTCCGTGCCGACCGCCCACTTCTGGCCGGCGCTCTGATTGCACGTCCACAACTGGATCTGCGTGCCGTCGGCGCTCGACCCGCCTGCCACGTCGACGCACTTGCCGCCGATGCCGGTGACAGCGCCCTCCCGGGGTCCGGTCGCGCCGCCGAGCTCCTTGACGCGGATGTTGCGGAAGGACACGTCGTCGCCCTCGCCGTGGTTCTGCAGGCCGATGTGCCCCTGCTGGAGGCTACGGGCGGGGTCGGTGTTGGTGAAGTCGTTGATCTTGCGGCCGTTGAGGAAGAGCTGGAGGCGCTCGCCCTCGACCCGGATCTCATACGTGTTCCACTCCCCCGGCGGGTTGAGGGCCGCGTCCCGGGCGGCGAGGTCGGCGGACTTGAACCCGTAGACGGAGCCGGTGGTGCGGTCGGGGGTGTCGGTGGCGTCGATCTGGATCTCGTACCCGTTGTTGACGGCCGACCACGGGTCGTCGGAGGCCGGGAAGCCCACGAAGACACCGGAGTTGTCGTCACCGGCCTGGCGCCAGTCGAGCTTCAGGGAGTAGGACTTGTACTCCTTCGCCTGGTACCAGAACAGGCCGAGGCCGCCCCGGGAGGTCAGGGTGTTGTCGGCGTTGGCGAAGGAGCCAGGACCGGCCTGCTTCCAGCCGGTGGTCCCGGAGGTGCCGAACAGGGTGGTGTAGCCGGTCTCCGGGCGGCAGTCGGCCTCCGTCATCTCCGCGGCCCAGCGGATGCCGCCGAGCAGATGGCGTCGGAAGACGGGGTCGGCGTAGGAGTCCTCGGTGTGGCCGCCGCCGGTGTAGAAGGCGCGCCCTCCTTCGTAGCCCTTGCACCAGGCGATGGGGTGGTCGCCGCCCATGGTGCCGCCGCTGTAGGTGGACTCGTCGAGCGAGGCCAGGACGTGGGCCGAAGTGCGGGGGTTGGTGCGGTAGTCGTACCACTCGTCGGTCCGCTGCCAGGTGGAGCCGAGGTGGGCGGTGGCGTCGTGGGCGCGGTCCTCCACCTTCACGGTGGCCGGCTGGATGTGCGGGTGGGACTTGAACAGGGCGCCGGCCAGGCCGCTGTACCAGGTCCAGTCGTACTCGGTGTCGGCCGCCGCGTGGATGCCGACGTAGCCGCCGCCCGACTGGATGTACCCCTCGAAGGCGCTCTGCTGGGCGGTGTTGAGGACGTCTCCGGTGGTGGAGAGGAAGACGACGGCCTCGTAGCCGCTGAGGTTGGCGGGGGTGAAGGCGGCGGCGTCCTCGGTCGCGGTGACGGTGAAGTTGTTGGCGGTGCCCAGCTGGCGCAGGGCGGTGATGCCTTCGTCGATGGAGGAGTGGCGGAAGCCGGCGGTCTTGGAGAAGACCAGCACGTCGTACGCGGGGTCCGCGGCCACCGCCGCCGCGCGGACGGGGGCGGCCGACACGCGGGCGGGGACGGCCGACACGCGGGCGGGGACGGCCGACACGCGGGCGGGGACGGCCGGCGCCGGTTCGGAGGCCGTGGAGACCGCCGTGGGCAGGACGGCGGCGCCGAGCAGGCCGCAGGCGGCCCAGCAGGCGAGACGGGTGAGTCGTCGGCTCATGTCAGGGTCCACTTCTGGTTGGCGCCGGTGTGGCAGGTCCACAGGTGGAGCTTGGTGCCGTCCGCCGAGGCGGCTCCGGAAGCGTCCAGGCACTTGCCGGACACCGGGTTCTTCAACGTTCCGTCGGCCTGTGCCACCCACTTCTGGGCGCCTGTGCCGTTGCACCCGTACAGCTGGATCTTCGTGCCGTCGGCCGTTCCCGCGCCGCTGATGTCCAGGCACTTGCCGAGTGCGCGCAGCGTGTCGTCCGTGCCGGGCGTCCACTTCTGCGCGGCGCTCTGGTTGCAGGTCCACAACTGGATCTGTGTGCCGTCGGCGCCGGCTCCCCCCGCGGCCTCCGCGCACTTGCCGCCGATTCCCTTGAGTTCACCGCCGGGCGCGGTGGCCCCGCTGGTGGTGAAGGTGAAGTCGTCGAGGTCGAAGAGGGAGCCGCTGCCGCCCTTGAAGACGAGGTACAGGGTGGTGGTGGAGGCCGGGCGGTTGGTCAGGTCCGCGCTCACGTCCCGGAAGGTGTCCCAGCCTCCGGTCACGGGGACCGCGGCCGAGCCGAGCAGGGTGCCGGTGGGTGAGCCGGCCCGAACCTCCAGTGTGCCTCCCGCGCCGCCGGAGGAGACCCGGGCGGTCAGCTTGGTGGCGTTGCCGAGGATGTACGGGGTGAAGGAGATCCAGTCGTTGTTGTCGATGTAGCCGACGGTTTTGCCGCCGTTCGCCGTGGCCTTGTCGACGATCTGGATGCCGGCGGAGCCGCCGAAGTGCTCGGCCTGCCGCTTGCTGCCCTGGCTGACGTTCTGGTCGTGCGTGGTCAGGGCGGGCTGCCCGTTGGCCCCCTTGTCGGTGTACTCGGCGTCCCAGACGCCGAAGATGTTCGCGTTGGGGTCGTGCTCACCGTCGGCGATGGTCTGTACGGTGCCGGAGCAGCCGGTGGCGGAGGTCTGCGGGTGGCCGTGGCTGTCGTGGCCGATGATGAAGGTGACCTTCACCTTGGAGCAGTCGATCGTGCCGTCCTCGGGGTCGGTGACGGTGACCGTGAAGGGTACGGCGGCGCCCGGGTCGATGATGGAGCCGTCGGCGGGCAGGTTGAGGGTGACTGTGGGCGCGGTGTTGCCGACGGTGATGACGACGGAGGCGGTGGCGGTGTTGCCGGTGCCGTCGGAGACGGTCAGTTCGGCGGTGTAGCGGCCGTTGGCGGTGTAGGTGTGCGAGGGGTTCGCGGCGGTGGAGGTGGCCCCGTCACCGAACTTCCAGGCGTACGTGAGCGGGTCGCCGTCGGGGTCGGAGGTCCCGGCCGAGGAGAACGCCACGGCGAGCGGCGCCTGGCCCGAGGTGCGGTTGGCGGTGGCCTTGGCGAGCGGGGCGCGTCCGTCGGTGACGTACTCGATGCGGTAGACCGCGCTGTTGGCGTCCCCGTTGAAGTAGCCGGTGCCGTAGTCGAGGACGTACAGCGCGCCGTCCGGGCCGAAGGCCATGTCCATGACCTGGGTGCCCTGCCAGGGGAACGCGTTGATCGACTGCACGGCGCCGTCGGAGCCCTGCTCGATGCGCTTGATCCACCGGCGGCCGAATTCACCGGCGAAGTAGTCGCCGTCGAAGGTCTGCGGGAACTTGACCGTGGAGGCCGAGGCCGCGTCGTAGCGGTAGACGGGCCCGCCCATGGGTGACTCGGAGCCGCCGCCGAATTCGGGGACGGAACCCCCGTCGTACGGTATCCAGGCGGGCTGGGCCGGGGGCAGGTCGGTCAGGCCGGTGTTGTTGGGCGAGGTGTTCTTCGGTGCGGTGCAGGAGAAGGCGGCGCCCGATGTGGAGGTGGCGAAGTTGTAGTCCACGTAGGGGCTGTTGTTGCCGACGCAGTAGGGCCAGCCGTAGTTGCCGGCCTTGGTGATGCGGTTGAACTCGACCTGTCCGGCGGGTCCGCGTCCGGCGTTGGCCGTGCCCGCGTCGGGGCCGTAGTCGCCGAGGTAGACGGTGCCGGTGGGCTTGTCGACGCTCATCCGGAAGGGGTTGCGGAAGCCCATGGCGTAGATCTCCGGCCTGGTCCTCGCGGTTCCGGGCGCGAAGAGGTTGCCGGAGGGGATGGTGTAGTTTCCGTCGGCGCCGATCTTGATCCGCAGCACCTTGCCGCGCAGGTCGTTGGTGTTGCCGGAGGAGCGCTGGGCGTCGTACGCGGGGTTGCGGTTGGCGCGCTCGTCGATGGGGGTGTAGCCGTCGGAGGCGAAGGGGTTGCTGTCGTCGCCGGTGGAGAGGTACAGGTTGCCCTGGGCGTCGAAGTCGATGTCACCACCGACGTGGCAGCACAGCCCACGGCTCGCGGGGACGTCGAGGACCTTCTTCTCGCTGGCGGTGTCGAGGGTGCCGTCGGTCCTGAGGGAGAACCGTGACAGCCGGTTGACTCCGTCGAAGGGGGCGAAGTCCGTCGCGGAGCCGGTGGCGGGTGCGTCGCCGGCGGGGGTGGTCAGCTTCGGTGCGTAGTAGAGGTAGACGAAGCGGTTGGTGGTGAAGCCGGGGTCCACGCCCACGCCCTGGAGGCCCTCTTCGTCATGCGAGTAGACGTCCAGTTTCCCGGCGACCTTGGTGGTGCCGGCGGCGTCGGTGAGGCGGAGGGTGCCGTCCCGTGAGGTGTGCAGGACGGACCGGTCGGGCAGGACGGCGAGGGTCATGGGCTCGCCGGTCTCGGCCACCCCCTTGGCGAGGGTGACCTGCTGGAACTCGTCGGCCGCGACGCTTGCCACGGGTTCGGGGGCCGCTGCGGCGGGTCTCTGCTGGGCGGTCAGGGCGCCCGCGGCGGCGAGCAAGGTGCAGGCGAGCGCCGCGAGGGGTCTGGTGAGTCTCCTGTGCACGCGCATCCTCCGTGTGATGACGGGGTGAGGTCTGGAGCACAGGCGCGCGCCGTCGCGCCGCGGACATGGGTGCCCCCGGGGGGAGGAAGGGGCGCCCGGTCCTTTGCCGTTCGGTACAGAGCAGGAAGGTAATGGCTTTTTCGCGGACCAGAAAGCCCTTTGACGTACCTGGCCTCATCTTTCTCTACTGGGGGGACAAAGTCGCTGGTTGGGCTTCCGGTTGAGGTCCGCAGGCGGGGGGCGCGGCGGCTCCCGGAGCCGTGGCTCCAGTACCACCGCCGACCGTGGGGCCGCTCGCGTGCCGTCCGGTGGAACACCAACCTGACCTGCGGTGAAGGGAATTGGTCCAGACGAACACCTTGACGGACCTCCGGCGCCCTCCTTAAATCGTTATCGCCAACTGTTGAACACCGCTTCCCCCCGGGATCCCCGGATCACTTCATTTCGTGTTCGTACGTGACCGTTGGCGCACTCCGCCCTGTCATGTACGCGTCACTCAGCTGGTCCTCCCTCTCCTCCCCACACCCCCACGAAAGCGATGTGATGCCCCGTGCGCACGCCTTGGCGCCACAGATCCCTGACCTGGCTGGCGGCAGCAGCCGTTCTCGGTCTCGCCTCCCTCAGCCCGACCGCCGTGCAGGCCGCCCCCGCCCCGGCCCCGGTCTCCGCCGATGCCACCCCCCTCGCCGTGACCTTCGACGAGAACTTCGACGGGCCGGCCGGTTCCGGCGTCAACGGCTCCAGATGGCAGCTGGAGACCGGCGACAACGTCAACAACCACGAGCGGCAGTACTACACCTCGGGCACGAACAACGCCGCGCTCGACGGTCAGGGCAACCTCGTCATCACGGCGAAGAGGGAGAACCCGGCCAACTACAACTGCTGGTACGGCCGGTGCGAGTACACCTCGGCCCGGCTCAACACGGCCGGGAAGTTCACCGCCCAGTACGGGCGCGTCGAGGCCCGCATGAAACTCCCGCGCGGCCAGGGCATCTGGCCCGCCTTCTGGATGCTCGGCAACGACATGGGCAACATCGGCTGGCCCGCCGCGGGCGAGATCGACATCATGGAGAACGTCGGCTTCGAGCCGGGCACCGTGCACGGCACGCTGCACGGACCGGGCTACTCCGGCTCCGGCGGTATCGGCGCGGGATACACCCTGCCGGGCGGAGCGGCCTTCGCGGACAACTTCCACACCTTCGCCATCGACTGGAGCCCCAACTCCATCAGGTGGTCGGTGGACGGGAACGTCTACCAGACCCGCACCCCCGCCGACCTCGGCGGCCGGCAGTGGGTCTTCAACAAGCCCTTCTTCATGATCCTGAACCTCGCGGTCGGCGGCTACTGGCCCGGCGACCCCGACGGTTCCACCCGCTTCCCGCAGCAGCTCGTCGTGGACTACGTGCGTGTGAGCACCGACGGCGGCACCAACCCGCCGGCCGGCCGGACCATCCGGGGCATCGGCGGGAAGTGCCTCGACGTGGCGGGCGCCAGCTCCGCCAACGGCACCGCCGTGCAGCTCTACGACTGCAACGGCACCGCGGCCCAGCAGTGGGACGTACGCTCCGACGGCACCGTCCGGGCCCTCGGCAAGTGCCTCGACGTGACCGGCAACAGCACCGCGAACGGGGCACAGCTCCAGCTCTGGGACTGCAGTGCCGGCCCGAACCAGCGATGGACCGTCACCGGCGCCCGCGACATCGTCAACCCACAGGCGGACAAGTGCGTGGACGCCACCGGCAGCTCCTCGGCCAACGGCACCCGTGCCCAGCTGTGGACCTGCACCGGGGCCGCCAACCAGAAGTGGACGCTCGCCTGAACAGCCCCGCCGCGCCCACGGTGAACGGCCCCTGCACGGGCTGACCGCGGGACGCACCACGTACGCGCCCGGGACCGCGAACACGGTCCCGGGCGCGTACATGTACGTGCGCGTGTACGGGCCTGTCCGTCGCCCCTCACGTAAGCCCCATCGCTCCGATCGGCTGTTACACAACGATCATTGAGTGGGTTCGAACGGCCTCGGCATACTTCAGAGCCCCGGGGCCGGGCGCAATCGAACAGGCCCCGCGCGGGCTGGGCCTTCGCCCGCCCGATCCACTCCTGAGCAGGGGCAATCTTGCGTAAACGATCAAAGAAGGCGTACGCCGTCGTCGCTGCGGCCGCCGTCGTGCTGACGGCGTGCATGACAGGTCCGGCAGCGGCGGACACCAGCGGCCCGGACACGGCTCTCCCGGTCACCACCAAGGGCCTGGGGGCGGTCGGCAGGACCGTGCACACCGTCACCCTGATCACCGGTGACCGGGTCCTCGTGGACTCCCGCGGCCGGGCCGGCGGTATCGAGCGGGCGAAGGGCCGGGAGGACATGCCCTTCTTCACGCAGACCCAGAACGGCCGTACGTATGTGGTGCCGCGGGACGCCAGGCGGCTCATCGCCGACGGCACGCTGGACCAGCGGCTGTTCGACATCACCGGACTCGCCGCGGCGGAGGGCCGCAAGGCCCACCGGGCCGGACTCAAGGTGATCGTCGGCTACCGGGGGTCGGCGGCCGGGTCCGCCCGCGCCGAGGTGCGGGCCTCCGACGGCACCACCGTACGCCGGACCCTGTCGGCGCTCGACGCCGATGCCGTAACCAGCGCCGGAGCCACGGACAGCACGGGGTCGCTGTGGGATGCCCTGACCCGTCAGCGGGGTGACGGGTCGGCGGCCACGACCTCCGGCATCGCGCACATCTGGCTGGACGGCACCCGTAAGGCGTCGCTCGACCGCAGCACCGGGCAGATCGGCACTCCGGCCGCCTGGGCCCGCTCGTACGACGGCACCGGTACGAAGATCGCCGTCGTGGACACCGGGATCGACGCCACCCACCCGGATCTGACGGGCCGGGTGGTGGCCGAGCGGAACTTCAGCGGCTCCCCCGACGCCCTGGACCGTGTCGGACACGGCACGCACGTGGCCTCCATCGCGGCCGGCACCGGGGCGAAGGACGCCCGGTTCAAGGGCGTGGCGCCCGGGGCTCAGCTGATCAGCGCCAAGGTCCTGGACGACCGTGGGATCGGTGACGACTCCGGCATCATCGCGGGGGTCGACTGGGCTGTCGCCCAGGGCGCCGACGTCATCAACATGAGTCTGGGCGGCCCCGACACCCCGGGGATCGACCCGATGGAGGCCCAGGTCAACAAGGTCTCCGCGGAGAAGGGCGTCCTGTTCGCGATAGCCGCGGGCAACAGCGGGCCCGGGCGGGGCACGGTCGCATCGCCGGGCAGCGCCGACGCGGCCCTGACGGTCGGCGCCGTCGACGACGACGACCTGATCGCCGACTTCTCCGGCGTCGGGCCCCGCACCGGGGACGGAGCCGTCAAGCCCGACATCACCGCGCCGGGCGTGGCGATCACGGCGGCCGCGGCGGCGGGCACCGGGGGGCAGAACCCGCCCGGGTACACCACCAAGGACGGCACCTCGATGGCCACCCCGCACGTCGCGGGCGCGGCGGCGATCCTCAAGCAGAAGAACCCCGCCTGGACGGGCGCCCAGATCAAGGCCGCCCTGACCGGCTCGGCCGAGGGCGGTTCCCACTCGGTCTTCCAGCAGGGCGCGGGGCGGCTCGCCGTCGACAAGGCGATCGACCGGACACTGGTCTCCGAACCGGTCTCGGTCGGTCTGGCCACCCAGCAGTGGCCCCACACCGACGACACCCCCGTCACCAAGGAGGTGACGTACCGCAACAGCGGCACCGCCGACGTGACGCTGGACCTGTCGCTCGCGGCGCCCACCGGCGGCGACGGGCAGCCCGCCCCGGCCGGGTTCTTCACCCTTGACGCGCAGCGGATCACGGTCCCGGCGGGCGGCACCGCCGCCGTGAACCTGACGGCCGACACCCGGCTCGGCGGTACGGTCGACGGCTCGTACTCGGCCACGGTCGTCGCGTCCGGAGGCAGTGTGAGCGTGCGCACCCCGGCTGCGGTGGAGCGTGAGAGCGAGTCGTACGACGTCACCTTCAAGACCCTGGGACGGGACGGTGCGCCCAGCACCGCCTGGCAGGCCGACCTGAAGGGCTACCGCGAGTCCGCCTCGGGCCTGCGGTTCTTCCCCGATCTGTCGTCGGGCACCACCACGGTCCGGCTGCCGCGCGGTACTTACAGCCTCGCCGCCGACATGCTGGTCGACCCGGTGGACCCGCGCAAGGGCGCCGATCTGATCAACAATCCCGAGCTCTCGGTGACCGGGCCCACCACGGTCACCCTCGACGCCCGGACCACCCGGCCCGTGACCGTCAAGGTGCCGGACGCGGCCGCGCGCCCCACCCGCGCCGGAATGATGTACACGCTGAGCACACCCGAGACGTTCATCATCGAGGGGCGCGAGTACAGCAGCTTCGACAACCTCCGTACCGCGTACCAGGGTTCCCCGATGGCCGAGGGTGCCCTCGCCCAGCAGTGGTCCGCCCACTGGGAGCGGAACGGCAACGAGTACAACATGCTCACCGGCGGCCCGGTGCGGGAACTGGCCACCGGCTTCAGCCGGACCTACACGACGAAGAACATGGCCCTGGTGAGGGCGAGGATCGGCTCGTCCGTACCCGGTGTCGACGGTGTCCTCGCGGCGCACGGCATGCTGGAGCACGGCGGCGGCGTCGACGCCCTCTACACCGTGCGGTCGGCACCGGAGACACGGAATGTGTACCTGTCCACGGCGGGCGGGGCCACCTGGAACATCGTCGCGGGTGTCCTGGGCGAGGCGGACCCGACGGGCTACCGGGGCCTCGACTCGGCGTACGAGCTCGGCGGGTACCGGCAGTTCTCGGCGGGGGCGACGTACACCGAGACCTTCAACGTCGGTGTGCTGGGGCCGCGGATGAAGGCGGACGACGGGATCGTACGCGACGGCGACGACATCTTCGGCGCGTTCCCGCTGGTCAGTGACGGGGCAGGGCATTCCGGATTCGCCGAGTACGCGAAGGCGAGCACCACCATCCACCGCGACGGCCGGCTGTACCTGCGGGAGGACGCCGCCATCGACCAGCAGCCCTTCGCGCTGCCGGCCGAATCCGCCGCGTACAAGGTGGAGACCACGATCCAGCGGAACCCCGCGGTCAACCGCGCCGGGACCCGGATCGACGCCTCGTGGACCTTCACCTCGGCCCGCACCGAGAGCCCGGCGATGCTTCCGGTCTCCACGGTCCGATTCCTGCCGCAGCTCGCGCTGGACTCCACCGTTCCGGCGGGCGGCAAGCAGACCGTTCCCGTCGAGGTGCAGGGTGCGGCGGCCGGCGCCAACCTGAAGACGCTGCGGGTGCTGGTGTCGTACGACGACGCGAAGTGGCTGCCCGCCCCGGTCGTGGCCGGGAAGATCACGGTGCGTGCCCCGGAGAAGGGCAGGGCGATCTCTCTGAAGGCCGTCGTCACCGACAAGAGCGACAACGAGTCGGCGGTCACGATCCACAACGCCTTCTTCGGCAGGTGAGGCTCCGCCGGGCGGGCCTCCCGCCCGGGTGAGTTGGAGGAGAGCGGCCCGCCGGAACTGAAGTTCCGGCGGGCCGTGGCGGCGGCCGGTCTCCCCGGCCGCCGCTCAGCCGTGCGCGCGCGCCCTCCGCCACGGCTCGGAGTGCCGGCACCCGGACAACGGCTCAGCGGGCCGGCACCCGGACCGCGCGAACGGGGCAGTCCGCCGGGGCGAGACGTCCGTCCTGCCCCACCAGGCTCACGGACACGGCCCCCTGCGCATGTGCCGCGTACGCGGCCGTGCAGACGAGTTGGTCGCGGGCGGGCGCGGTCAGCCGTGTCACCCTCAGCTTGAGGTTCACCTCGACGGTGGGGCCACCCGTCACGATCCGGCCGGCGGCGGATGCCGTACGGGGCAGCGAGGGAGCATTGCGGAATCCGGCCCGCCGTTCGGCCTTGTCCGGCCCGGCGAGCAGGGCGGTGACGGCTGCGAGAGGGGGGAGGGGCTCGCTCATCTCCTCCCCCGTCAGGGGCGTACCGCCCAGGCCGTCCTGTCCGTGCACCTCGTCGGGGCCGGCGGACGAGCCGTCAGGTCCGGCGGTGCCGCTGAGCCACGGCCGTTCGACGATCCGTGGCACGGGCAGCAGTTCGTCGTCCGGGGAGATGAAGAACAGCAGCACACGTCCCTCACGCGGCGGAAGCAGATCGGCGACGGGCGGGCGGCCGGCCTCGACCACGGCCGTCTCCTGGATACCGCAGCCGGTGAGCGGGGCTCCGGCGAGCACCAGCAGCGCGGCCAGCCGGACCGCCCTGCGCGCACGGAACGTCTGCTCCCTCATGCCGTGGCCCCCGTTCCGTCGCGGCCGTCCGGCGGTGCCGCGGCTTGCGCGGGCCCTTCGAAGGGCAGCTCCACCGTGAACTGCGCGCCGCCGCCGGGTGCGTTCCGCGCGTGGATCATGCCGCCGTGCAGCCGTACGTTCTCCTCGGTGATCGCGAGCCCGAGGCCGCTGCCCGACGAACGGGAACGTGCGGCGTCCGCCTTGTAGAAGCGGTCGAAGATGTGCGGCAGCGCGTCCGGTGCGATCCCGGGGCCGCTGTCGCGCACCTCGATGATCAGCGCATCGCCGCGTTTCGACAGCCGTACGGTGACCGGTTCGGCACCGTGCCGCAGGGCGTTGCCGACCAGGTTGGCCACGATGACGTCGAAGCGGCGCGGGTCGAGGCGGATACGGAAGCCCTCGGGCAGCTCCGTACGGACCCGTCCCAGCCACTGTCTGACGGACAGGGTGCTGCGCACGGCCTCGGCCGCGTCGACCTCGTCGGCGACGAGAGCCACCACCCGGGCGTCGAAGCGGGATATCTCCATCAGATCCTCCACCAGCACGGCGAGCTTGCCGGTCTCGGCGCTGATCAGGCGCACCGCCCGTGCGGTGTCCGGGTCGAGCGTCCCGGCGTCCTCGTCCAGCACGTCCGTGACGGCGAGCATGCCGGCGAGCGGGGTGCGCAACTCGTGCGAGACGTCCGAGGCGAAGCGGCGTGCCCGCGTCCCGGCGTCCCGCAGCTCCTGTACGGAGTGTTCGAGGCGGGCCGCCGACTCGTTGAACGTGCTGGCCAGGGCGGCCATTTCGTCCCGGCCGCGTACGGCGATCCGGGTGTCGAGCTGACCGCCGCCCATGGAGTGCGCGGCACGCCGCAGTTCACGGACCGGGCGCAGGACGCTGCGGGCCGCGAGCAGCGCGGGCACCAGGGCGACGGCGAGCCCGGGCAGTGCGCCGTCGCGGGCGGCGGTCACCAGGGCGTCGATGTCCACCTCCTCGTTCGTCATGGGCATCACGGCGAAGAGGACCAGGCCGCTGGGTACCGCGCGGCCGCCGGCCACGACCCGGGTCATCACGGGCATCCCGATCGTCAGATACGCCTTCCCGTCCTTGACGACCCGTTCGAAGCTGCCGTGCGGCGAGGCATGCGCGGTGCGGCGCAGCTCCGCGGTCAGTACGCCGGAGACGGGCCGGTCGCCCGAGGAGGCGCGCAGCGAGCCGTACTCGGCGAAGACGATCCACGGATGGGGTTTGGCGCGTGCGGCGATGTCGTAGAGGTTCCACCGGAGGGATTCGGGGTCCAGGGGCAGGCTGGGGACGAACCGTTCGGCCTCCTCGCGGAAGGAGACGACGGCGGTGTCCTGCGCGCGTACGAGGACCGCGCTGCGTGCCTCCCGATAGGTCAGCGCGGCGGTCGTGACGGCGCTGACCGCGGCCACCAGCAGGAAGGCGAGCACCAAGCGGGTGCGCAGCCCGAACGCCGAGGCCGCTGTCGGCATCCTCACAGCGGACCGAACCGGTAGCCGAGGCCGCGGACGGTCTGGATGTACCGAGGGCTGCAGGACGGGTCCTCGATCTTGATGCGCAGCCGCCGCACGCAGGCGTCCACCAGGCGGACGTCACTGTAGTAGCTGTGGTCCCAGACATCTGCCAGGAGCCGCTGCCGGCTGAAGACCTGTTCCGGCGCGGCGGACAGGTGCAGCAGCAGCTTCAGTTCGGAGGGGGCCAGGGCGACCTGGTCGCCCGACCTGCTGACGGTGTGACCGCCACGGTCGATGTCGAGTTCACCGTGGTGCTCGACGGCGGGCCTCGCGTCGTTCGGGGCTTCGATGCCGCGCAGCACGGCACGTATGCGGGCCTCGATGACCTCGGTGCGGGCGGGTTTGACGATGTAGTCGTCCGCGCCGGCGTCGAGGCCGACGACGATGTCCACGTCGTCGCCGAGCGCGGTCAGCATGATGATCGGCAGCTGGCTGTTCTCGCGCACCCGGCAGCACACCTGGACGCCGTCCATGGCGGGCAGCATCAGGTCGAGCAGCAGGAGGTCGGGGCGGAACGCACGCAGTGCCTCCAGACCGGCTTCACCGGTCGCGGCGGCGAGGACGTCGTGCCCGCAGCGCCGCAGCCCGAGCTCGACTCCCTCGCGCACGGAGGGGTCGTCTTCGACGAGGAGGACGCGTGGCATGGCGGTGTCTCCGGGGTCGTGGGGAGTGGGAAGTCGTGGAGGGCCCTGGCTTCCGGCGCGACCGTCCTCACCTGCGTTGCGTAAGGGGTCGAGGAAGGAGGTTACCCCGCGTGTCCCGCCCGTGTCGGCGCCGGGAGTGCGGGCGGCCCGGAGCCTGTGCCGGTGGGACGGGCCGCCGACCGGTTCGAGAACTCCCTGGCTGTGGCGGTGCGTTACGGCAACGGGGGCCACGAAGCTGCCCGTTGCGGGAAGGCGCACGCCGCCTCGGAGTTGATCTCCGGCCGGGAGCGGTTCCTCAGGGAGGCCGAGGCGGGAAGTCCGGGGGCGCCCGAGGAGCCGTCGGCACGGGCCCGGATGGTGACGCGGCGGCTGCGGGAGCAGCCCGGTCAGCCGGAGGGGTGGCGGACGTACCGGCCGGCCCGGCGACGGCGGCGCGGCAAGGGCTGGTACCTGGTAGGTCTGGCGGCCGCGGTCGCTCTGCTGGTCGTGGCCCTCGTCCCCGGGCTGGTCGCCGGCTGGTTCGGCGGTGGGGACGGGACCGACGCGCCGCGTGTCGCCGGGGAGTCGCAGCGTCCGGACGGGCCGCCGGCGCAGAAGGCCGCGGGCCGGCTTCCCACGCCGGACAGGCCGTTCAGCGGCTCACCGGCGGCAAGTCGGGCCGACGGTGAGGCGGGGATCCATCTGCCGGCGGCGCGGGCGACCGGCTGGATGAGCCGGTCGGAGGTGGAGCAGGCGCTCGACAGGACCCGGGACTTCCTTGCCGCGTCCAGCCTCGACGGCGCCGTCCTGCGCGGGGAGCGGCCGAGCGGAGCCATGGCGTTCATCGACCCGCACCAGTCCGACGTCCAGGACTTCATCGAGGAGGCGTTCCGCGCGCCCGGTCGCGAGAACGACCCCCTTCTGCTGTTCAGCCGCTTCCGGCCCTCCGATGTGCGGCTGGTCGGGGACGTGGTCAAGACCCGCGGGCGGATCAGCTTCCGGGAGGGCGGGCGGGGTGCGGTGGAAGTGTCCACCGACGTCACGTACGTCTATCCGGTCGTGCGCGCCGAGGCGGGCAGCGACGAAGTCGTGCGGACCATCGTGCGCCGTGAGGTGGTGCTGAGCTGGAACGACCCGGCGCAGGCCGAGGTCGAGCCGGGGACGTTCTCCCTCGTCTCCTACAAGGTGGACGCCACCAACGGCGGTTGCGACACCTGTACCGGCTATTTCACGCCCGTGTTCGGCGCCGAGCGCGCTGCCACCGGTGCGGGCGACGGTGCCGTGGTCGACCCGTACGACCGGAGCACGTCGATGGAGGAGCGTATGCGGGAAGCCGGCGACGCGGGGTGCGGGACCGCCACCCGCTCCTGAGGGAGGGCGGTTCCCGCGACCCGCGCCGCCGTGGCGGTCACTTCGGTTCGCGGTCGAACTTCGCGGCCGACCAGAGGTAGCCGAACACCGCGAGCCCCACGCACCAGGCAACGGCGAGCCATCCGGAGTGGCCGATCTCGCTGCCGAGCAGCAGGCCCCGCAGGGTTTCGATGGCGGGCGTGAACGGCTGGTACTCGGCGATCGGCCGGAACCAGCCGGGCATGGAGTCGACCGGGGTGAAGGCGCTGGAGAGGAGCGGCAGCAGGATCAGCGGCGTCGCGTTGTTGCTCGCGGCCTCGGCGTTCGGGCTGACCAGGCCCATGCCGACGGCGATCCAGGTGAGCGCCGTGGCGAAGAGCACGAGGAGTCCGAAGGCCGCCAGCCACTCCACGGCGGTCGCGTCCGTGGACCGGAAGCCGATGGCCACGGCGACGACGCCGACGAGGACCACGCTCATCACCGACTGGAGCACGCTGCCGACGACGTGCCCGACGAGGACCGAAGGACGGTGGATCGCCATCGTACGGAAGCGGGCGATGATGCCCTCGGTCATGTCGCTGGAGACGGATACGGCGGTTCCGACCACGGTGCTGCCGATCGTCATCAGCAGCAGGCCCGGGACGACGTAGGCGATGTACGCGGAACGGTCCGGGCCACCGCCGCCGATGACCGAGCTCATCGCGTCGCCGAAGATGTAGACGAAGAGCAGGAGCAGCATGATCGGGGTGAGCAGGAGGTTCAGGGTGAGGGACGGATAGCGCAGGGCGTGCAGGAGGTTGCGGCGCAGCATCGTGGACGAGTCGCGCACGGCGAGGGAGAGGGCGCTCATCGGACGTTCTCCTTGGGCTGGTTCGGGATGTCGGGGCCGGTCAGGGCGAAGAACACGTCGTCGAGGTCGGGGGTGTGCACGGTCAGTTCGTCCGCCTCGACGCCGGCCGAGTCCAGCCGGCCGAGGACGGCGTACAGCTCGCGCTGGCTGCCGTCGCTGGGGATCCGCAGGGTGAGGGCCTCGTCGTCCCGGGTGGTCCCGCGCAGAGCGCCGGCAGCGCTCCGGTAGGTGTCCGGGTCGGTGAAGCGGAGCCGGACATGGCCGCCGGGGACGAGCCGCTTGAGCTCCTCGGCGCTCCCTTCGGCCGCGATCCTCCCGTCGTTGAGTACCGCGATGCGGTCGGCGAGCTGGTCGGCCTCCTCCAGGTACTGGGTGGTGAGGAAGACGGTGGTGCCGCCGGAGACCAGCCCGCGGATGATCTGCCACATGGTGTGGCGGCTCCGGGGGTCGAGGCCGGTGGTGGGTTCGTCGAGGAAGATGATCCGTGGGCTGCCGACGAGGGTCATGGCGATGTCGAGGCGGCGCTTCATGCCGCCGGAGTAGGTGGAGGCGGGCTTCTTCGCGGCGTCCACCAGGTCGAAGCGCTCCAGCAGTTCGGCGGCGACCCGCCGTCCCTCGTGCCGGGGCAGGTGGTGCAGGTCGGCCATGAGGAGCATGTTCTCCTCGCCGGTGATCAGCCCGTCGACGGCGGAGAACTGCCCGGTGACACCGATCGCGGCACGCACCCCGTCCGGGGAGGTGGCGATGTCGTGGCCCGCGACCTGGGCCTGGCCGCCGTCGGCGGTGATGAGCGTGGAGAGGATCTTCACGGCGGTGGTCTTGCCGGCGCCGTTCGGCCCGAGCAGGGCGAACACGGATCCGGCCGGGATGTGCAGATCGATGCCGTCGAGGACGGTGTGGTCGCCGTACGCCTTGCGCAGACCGACGGCGGAGACCGCGGCCGGCGGCAGGTTACCGCCGCCCCGGATGGATGTGGGCATGACAGATGTGGGCATGGGTCTCCCCTGACGGATGCGGACGAAGTAAATAGCGGGTGAGTGGCGGGAGCCGGTGCACCTGGGGCGGCTCCCGCCGGGTCAGGACCTGGCGCGACGGACGTCGATGTTGCCGAACCGGGTGCGGGCTCGGATCCTGACGTTGTCCTCGCTCTCCTCCGGGGCCTTCGAGGAAGTGAGCGTGTTGCGCACCTGGCCGGAGCCGGAGCTGACGTCGAGCCAGGCGGCGGTGCCCTCGCGGACGCCGACCTCGATGGCTCCGTAGGAGGTCTCCAACTGGACGGTTCCACGGGCCACTTCGGCGACGCGCAGGGTGCCGTGGGCGGTGGTGGCGGTGACCGATCCCTCGGAGCGTGTGATGTCGATGTCCCCGTTGGCCCCGCTCACCCGCAGATCGCCCAGCGCGACGCCGACCGTCGTGGTGCCGTGCGAGTTCTTCAGGACGGCGGGGCCCTCCACGAAGCCGACGCGCAGGCTCCCGGAGCTGGTGGTGATCTCGGCCGCGCCCTCGGCCCGGTCCACGGTGATCGAGCCGTGCGACGCGGTCAGCTTCAGCGGGCCGGTCGTGTCGAGACGGACATCGCCGGACGAGGTCTTCACACGGACCTCGCCGAGCCGGCCCTCGCCGAGCACCTGGACCCAGGCACCGGTCACCTCGATGCGCGAGCCCTCGGGCAGTTCGACCGTCACGTCGACGGTGCCGGTGCGGCCGAGCAGACCGGGCTTGGGCGTCCTGACGGCGAGTGCGCCGCCCGCGTACGTGATCCCGGTCTGACCGGCAGCCCGCACGTCCTGGTCCCGCTTGGGGTCCCGGGGCCGCACGTCCACGACGGTGCTGGGGCCCTCGCCCGCGGTGAACTGAACGGAACCGGCCTCCACATGCGCGGTGACCGAGATCGGCTCAGGAGTGTCGAAAGAAGGCATGGCTGTCCCGTCCTCGTGGGTCTTGGAGACGTCCCCGCCGGTGGGACGTGATGTGGGTGAAGTGGTACGGGGCTGGGCGCGGCTAGCGCACCCAGCCGGTGAAGCTCTGTCCGACGGTCCGGGCCTTCTCCGCCGTACGGGGCCGGGCGCCGCCGCCGTCGACCGCAGCCGACACCGCCCGCACCAGCCAGGCGTTGACCGACAGCCCCTCACCCGCCGCGGCCTCCTCGGCGCGCGCCTTGAGGTGCGCCGGCAGACGCAGATTGACCCGGGCAGTGCCGCCCTCGTCCCCGTCGGCCGGAACCTTGGAGGGCTCGGCGTGCCCGGCGGGCCCGGCCGGCTCCGCGGGTACGCCGTCCCCGGCCTGCGGCAGGGTCACCACGAAGTCGGGGTCCAGTCCGCGCAGCCGTACATCGACGGAACCGGGGGCGAGCTCGCGCGTCACCTCGTCCATCGCGGCGGAGAGCACATGCAGCATGGTCAGCCGGGTCGCCGACTCCAGAGGAGCGGTGAGCCTGTCCGCCAGCGCACGGGCTTCGTCGCCGCCGGCTTCGGCGGCCACCGCGAGCTCGCGGCGGAGGGAGTCAACGTAGGGGGTGAGGTCCATGACGCCATTATGGCATCATAGTGGCGCCACACACAAGGCCCCATGATGCTGAGGGTGGGCGTCAGCCAGGACGACCCCGCTGAACTGGGGAAATGCGGGGAGCGAGACCTGAGCGATGAGGGCTCCCGGCGCACTCGCACACCTTGAGAGACGTCAGCTGGCACCGAATGGCGCCGGGTGATGCCATCTGGCGCCACGACTGGCGAGAACTGGCACCATGTGGCACGGGACGGCGTCATCCGGGGGCAGCCCCTCCGGACCGGCCCTGGCGGCCGGGCACGGGCGGGCACACCCCCCGCATGGGCGCGTGTGCCCCCGCACGGGCGGGGCAGCTGACCGCCATGACTGTTCTGCGTAAAGTCGCCCGGCCCCTGCTGGCCTCGATGTTCGTCAGCGGCGGATACAGCGCGGTGCGCGATCCCGCGCGCCTGGCGCCCGCCGCCGAGTCCGTGACCGATCCAGTCTCCACGAGGATCGCACCGCGGACCTCCCTGCTGCCCGAGGATCCCGAGCGCCTCGTACGCCTCAACGGCGCGGTCCAGCTCGGCGCCGGCGTCCTGCTCGCCCTGGGGCGGGCGCCGCGGCTGGCCTCGGCGGCTCTCGCCGCGACCCTGGTGCCGACGACCCTGGCGGCCCATCGCTTCTGGACGGTCGAGGACCCCGAGGAGCGCGCGGCCCAGCGGATTCATTTCCTCAAGAACGCGTCCCTGCTCGGCGGACTGCTCATCGCCGCCGCCGACACCCACGGCAAGCCCTCGCTCGCCTACCGCACCCGCCACGCCGTCGGCCACGCCTCCGACGCGGTCACCCTCCAGGCGCACGAGGCGACGAGCCGGGTCGGCGACGCGACAGGCAGCGCCGTGGACAGCGTCACGGACGCCGTAGAAGCGGCCCTCAAGCAGCTGCGGTAACCCCGGACCGGCGGGCCCGAAGGTGATGCAGAACGCTGGAGTGCGGCAACGTCACTCGGTCACCTTGGCGATGAACGCGGCGAGATTCGCCACCGTCCGCTGGATCTTCTCCTCCAGGGTGAGCGACTCATGGAGCCGTGCACCGACGCCCGCGTCCTTCTTTCCGCGCACGTAGAGCGAGCAGGCGAGGTCGCTGCACATGTAGGCGCCGACCGAGTTGCCCTGCTGGCCGGCCTTCCCGGACCTCGGGGCCACCAGCAGGGAGACGCCTCCGGTATGGACGGTCACACACATCGAGCACATGCTGCGGCGGGTCTGCCAGGAACCGGCGTCCGACGAGCGCAGCTGGACGCCGACCGGGCGGCCGTCCCAGGCGGCCACGATGTACGCGCGGTCGGGGGCCTGCGGGTCGCGCCAGCCCAGGAAGTCCATGTAGCCCCAGGGCCACTCGGCCAGGTCACGGGGGATGTTCAGACGCTTGGCCTCGCCCTTGGTGCAGTTCACGAACGCGGTGCGGATCTCTTGCTCGGTCAGCGGATTCATAACGGCCACGCTAATTTGCCTAAAATCATTAGGCAAACGTATATTCTCTTAGGCAATCACAGAGATGCGTTCGGAGGGTGTCATGGCCAAGGCAGGACCGGCCGCGGAGCGCGTGGTGAGGGCAGGGGCCGAGCTGGCCGACGAGATCGGCTTCGAGCAGGTGACGCCTTCGGCGCTCGCCCGGCAGCTGGGCGTCAGGACCGCGAGCCTGTACTCGCACGTCAAGAACGCCCACGACCTCAAGACGAAGATCGCGTTGCTTGCTCTGGAGGAGCTCGCCGACCAGTCGTCCGCCGCTCTGGCGGGGAGGGCCGGCAAGGACGCGCTCATGGCCTTCGCCGACGCGTACCGCGATTACGCCGTCCAGCACCCGGGGCGGTTCGCCGCAGCCCAGTTCCGGCTCGACACGGAGGCAGCCGCCGCGAGTGCCGGCGTACGGCACTCACAGATGATGCGGGCCATCCTGCGCGGCTACGACCTGGACGAGCTCCAGCAGACGCATGCGGTGCGACTGCTGGGCAGTGTCTTCAGCGGGTACGTCGGACTGGAGGCGGCCGGCGGTTTCAGCCACAGCTCCCCCGCGTCCCAGGAGAGCTGGACCGAGATCCTGGGGGCCCTCGACTCCCTGCTGCGCAACTGGCCCGCCGCCGCCTGACCCGAACCTCCCACCCCATCCCTTTCCCGGCGAAGAGAACGAGACGATGAACGCCCTGCCCGACTGGACCACCACTCCCATCAGCCCCGCCGTCCTGCGCGGCGCCCTCGACCTGGAACGGACCGAACGGGGCGTGCTGCCCCACCGGTTGCCCGCCGACGCGCGGGCCCGGATACCCGACGGGCAGCTGGCGATGGCCGAGTCGCAGCCCTCCGGGGTCCGGCTGGCCTTCCGCACCCGGGCCACCGCCGTCGAGCTGGACGTGGTGGCCACCAAGCGGGTCTACCCCGGAGCTCCACGGCGTCCCGACGGGGTGTACGAACTCCTCGTCGACGGTCACCTCGCCGGCCGGGCCAGTGCGGCGGACGGCGACACGCTCACGATCGACCTGGCGTCAGGAACCGCGCGGACCCGCCCCGGTCCCGTGGAGACCCTCCGGTTCACCGGCCTGGCGGACTGCGAGAAGGACGTCGAGATCTGGCTGCCCCACGACGAGACCACCGAGCTGGTCGCCCTGCGCACCGACGCGCCGCTCCTCACCGCCCGGCCCGGCGGCCGACCGGTCTGGCTGCACCACGGCAGTTCCATCAGCCACGGTTCCAACGCCGCGACCCCGACCGGCACCTGGCCGGCTCTGGCCGCGGCTCACGGCGGGGCCGACCTGATCAACCTGGGATTCAGCGGCAGCGCCCTGCTCGACCCCTTCACCGCCCGCGCCATGCGGGACACTCCCGCCGACCTGATCAGCGTCAAGATCGGCATCAACCTCGTCAACCACGACGTCATGCGGCTGCGCGCGTTCGGCCCCGCCGTCCATGGCTTCCTCGACACCATCCGCGAAGGGCACCCCACCACTCCCCTCCTGGTGGTCTCGCCGATCCACTGCCCCATCCACGAGAACACCCCCGGCCCCAGCGCCACCGACTACAGCGCGATGGGCGAAGGCCGGCTGCGCTTCATCGCCACCGGCGATCCCGCGGAGACCGCCGCCGGGAAGCTGACCCTCACCGTCATCCGGGACGAGCTGGCCCGGCTCGTCGGACAACGCGCCGCCACCGATCCCCATCTGCACCACCTCGACGGCCTCGACCTCTACAACGGAACCGACCACGCCGAACTGCCGCTGCCCGACGATCTGCACCCGGACCCCGCTACCCACCGGCGGATCGCCGAGCGCTTCGCCGACCTCGTCTTCGGCGACAAGGGCCCCTTCGCCGTGAAGAGCCGCTGAGCCGGAAGACCGGCCGCGTTCAGGCCTGCGGCCGCGTCGTCTCCTGCCTGCGGGCGCCCCCGCACTCTGCAGTTCGGCCAGGAACCACAACGCGGACGCGCCCGTCAACGCGCTCGCGGTGAGCGGCACATCCAGCCGCAGCCCCCACGGAACCGGCCCCGTTCCGCGAACGGCGGCCAGGGAAGGCCATACCGCCAGCAGTACGAGGCCCAGGGTGGCAACGGCCCCGTGCTCCAGGGCCCCGCCGCCCCTCGGGACCGGCACCAACGTCAGTGCCAGGGCGCACAGTCCACCGCCGGCCAGAGCGAACCGCCCGGCGAAGGCCGCCGCCCGGAGCGCGTGCGCCGTGACCACGTAGCACGCGCCCAGCATCAACAGCATCCCCGTCATCAGCCAGTAGCTGGCGGCCCCGTAGGACGTCAGCACACTCAGGGTCTGCTTCGCGGGGTCGCACGCCGGGCCCTGTCGCAGCTGCGCGATCGTCCACGAACCGACCAGCGGCACGGGCGCACCCCCGGAGGGGAGCAGAGCCCACCAAGGAGCAGATCGCATCAAGCCATCACAAATACCGCAAAGCGTTATGGCGTCGACCTCACTGCCGCCTCGGTTCCCGGCTCCTCCCCCGTCCTGCCCCGTCAGTCGGCGGCCAGCGCCACCGCCCCCACGGGGCAGGCCCTCACGGCCTCCGCCACCAGCGGATGCCCTCCGGTCGTCTCCGCCCGGCCCGGGAGCACCTCGCTGAGGCCGTCGTCGTCCTGCGTGAACACGTCCGGTGCGGTCAGGGCGCACATGCCGGCCCCCACGCAGCGTTCCTTGTCGACCTGGATGCCCACGCCGCTCACCAGGCCACGGGCAGTTCGAGCATGCCCTGGATCGTGTCCCCCGGTTTGTGGGGGATCTCCTGCGCGGGCACGGCGAGCCTGAGGTTCGGCAGCCGCTCGAAGAGGGAGCGCATCGCGATGTCGAGCTCGGCGCGGGCCAGGTTCTGGCCCAGGCACTGGTGGACGCCGAAGCCGAAGGCGAGATGGTGACGGGCCGGGCGGTCCCAGTCGAGGGTCTCGGCCCGGGGGAACACCTCGGCGTCGCGGTTGATGAGCGAGGTCGAGAAGACCACGCCCTCCCCCTTGCGGATCGTCGTCCCGGCGACCTCCATGTCCTCGGTCGCCAGCCGCTGCAGGCCTTCGGCGATGGACAGGAACCGCAGCAGTTCCTCGACCACCACGGCCGTCGTCGTCTCCCCGGCCCGCAGCGCCGCGAGCTGTTCGGGGTGGCGCAGCAGCGTGAACGTGCCGAGCGAGATCATGTTCGCCGTCGTCTCGTGCCCGGCGATGAGCAGGATCACGGCGAACGAGATCAGCTCCTCCCGGTCGACCGGTCCGTCCGGGTGGTCGCGGTGGATCAGCTCGTCGAGGAGCCCGTCCCCCTGTTCCGTACGCTTGCGGTCGATCAGCGCGCCCAGATACTCCTCCAGTTCGTCCCGGGCCCTGTTCACGTCGGCCGCGCCGGGCCCGCGCAGGAGCCGTTGCGAGCACTCCTCGAAGAAGTGGTGGTCGGCGTACGGCACGCCGAGCAGCGCGCAGATCACCATCGAGGGCACCGGCAGGGCGTACGCGCTCACCAATTCGGCGGGCGGCCCCTGCCGCTCCATCGCATCGAGCAGCCGGTCCACGGTCTCCTGGATGCGGGGGCGCAGCGCGCCGATCCGCTTCACGGAGAAGCTCGGGATGAGCATCCTGCGCTGGACGTTGTGCTCGGGATCGTCGACGCCGAGGAGGGCGACGCGGCGCTGCTCCACATTCGCGAACCGCTCGGCCGGGACGGGGAAGTCGGGGTGGGTGCGGTCGGTGGACAACCGGGGATCGGCCAGCAGCCGGCGGGCCAGGGCGTGCCCGGTGACCGCCCAGACCGAGCGTCCGTCGAAGAGGGTGACCCGGCTCAGCGGGCGGCCGGCGCGCAGGGGTTCGTACCCGGCGGGCGGGTGGTAGGGGCAGCCGCGGTCCTGGGGGAAGGGCGTCGCGGGGGTCGGTGCGGTGGCGTGGGCGATGGGGTCGAGGTCCTGCCGGGCCGGTTCCGTCGTTGGTTCCGTCATGGGATCGGGTCGCCTCGCAGTACGCGGTCGTGTGCGCGGAGCCGGTCGTTCCGCGCCCTCCCACCATTGGATGCCTCAGGCACCTATCCGGTCGACGGGTAGACCGGCCAGCTCACAGGGGCCGTGGATCTGGCCGGTGTCTTTCGTACGCGTTCGAAGCGCGCGGCGTCCGCTCGGCCGCGGTGGGGCCGACGGTCGGCAGCGGGCATGTCGGCCGGGCTGCCGACGGCCGGAACCGTTCGCGGGAGCGCGGCCGGAATCATGCCGTCACGCACACCTCCGGCCGCCCGGTAAGGCGCAGGGTCGCCGGCCGCCCCGGAGAAAACCCCGGGGCGGCCGGTCAGGTCAGGTCAGGTCAGGTCAGGAGTGCTGCGCCAGCCAGTCGGTGTAGCGCGTGGGGGCGATGCGGGCGCCGCCCTCGGGGGTGAGCAGGTCACCGTTGACGGCGGCGAACATCCCCGCGGTGTCGTCGGTGGTCACGGAACGGCCGTCCCCCTTGGTCCGGAGAGTGATGCGGCCCAGTTCGTCCAGGGGATAGGCGTCGGGACCGGCGAGGTCGAGCGTGTGCCGCAGGGGCGCGCCGGAGGCGATCTCGGCGACGGTGGCCGCGACGTCCGCGGCGGCGACCGGCTGGAGCCGGGTGCGCGGGAGGCGGACGGTCTCGTCGTCGGCGGTCCAGGACAGGACGGCGTCGATGAACTCCATGAACTGTGTGGCGCGAACGATGGAGTAGGGCACGGGGCCGGCCTTGAGGATGTCCTCCTGGAGCGTCTTGGCCCGGTAGTAGTCCAGTTCGGGCACCTGGTCGACCCCGACGATCGACAGAACGACGAAGTGCCCGACGGACGCCTTCCGGGCGGCGGTGACGAGGTTGTCCATCGAGGTCCGGAAGAACGCGGGCGAAGCGTCGTCGAACGTCGGCGAGTTGGTGAGGTCGACCACCACCTCCGCACCGGCGAGGGCGGCGTCCAGGCCTTCGCCGGTGATCACGTCCACGCCGGTGGACTGGGAGTGGGGCACTGCGCGGTGACCGGCCGCGTCGAGATCCCGTACCACCTGGGATCCGATCAGTCCGGTTCCGCCGATGACGGCAATGTGCATGGCTCCGCCCTTCGCGGACATCTTCTATCCGAGATGCTACCCGGACACTTGATGTCCGGGTATCAGGGGTGGTGGATTAGAGTGAGGAAGTGAAAATGTCTGGTGGGGTCGAGTGGGCACTGCACTGCTGCATCGTGCTGACCTCGGCCGAAGAACCCGCCCCGGCCGCTCGGCTGGCGGAGTTGCACGATGTGTCACCCAGCTACCTCGCCAAGCAACTGCAGGCACTCTCGCGGGCGGGACTCATCCAGTCGGTCCAGGGCAAGGCGGGCGGTTACGTCCTCACCCGCTCGCCCTCCCTCATCACCGTGCTCGACGTCGTCGAAGCGGTCGACGGCCCGGGGCCCGCGTTCGTCTGCACCGAGATCCGCCAACGCGGGCCCATGGCCACTCCCCCGGAGGCCTGCACCACGCCCTGCGCCATCAACCGCGCCATGGGCCGGGCGGAGGCCGCCTGGCGCGAGGCCCTGCGCTCGGTCACCGTCGCGGACCTCGCCGACGACGTCACCGCCGACTACGGGTCCGGCGCCCTGGCCCGTATCGGCACATGGCTGGCCCCGGCCGGCTCGTAACCCCCCGCCCCGGCAGCGGCGCGAACGGACGACCGGCCCCCCCACGCGGGCAGGCAGGCACGCACGCGGGGCAGGCAGCTGACCGTACGGGGCCGGGCGGCACCCTCCCCTTTCCCTTCCGGGGTCACGTGCTTGGATGCTGCCCATGGACGACCTGGCCGCCTGTTACGGACGGACCGGTGACCGGCTCACCGTCACCGTTTCGACGCACCGCGACGTCCTCACGCGCGATCTGAACGCGTACGGAGCCGAGTTGCGCTCAGCCGTCGACGGGCTCCTCCGCGCTCCTCACGACGGCGAGCACGTCGTTCTCCTGCGCAGGGAGACCGTCACCGACTTCGTTCCCGCCGAGCAGGACGGGCAGCCTCAGCCCGTCCTGCTGATCGAGCACGCCGAGGGGCCGGTCCACCCGGCAGAGCTGGTCCGCCTGTTCGAAGACGGCGAGGCGAGCATCGCGGTCGTCAACGCCACAACGGCAAGGCCCGCCCCAGGCACACGTCTCTCCGAAGGGGCATGCGCCTCCTGATGCGGTTCTCCCCGGACGACGCCGTCTTCCGTGTCCGGCTCAACCTCCAGCAGGTGAGCTGCGCCGCCGAGGCGCTGCGCGCCTGGCTGCCCCTGGTGTCCCAACTCCGCCCGGTGGCGATGGAGTTCGAGGCCGCGCACCCGGACGGGCTATGCCGGGGGTTCCTCGCCGATCTCCTCGTGGTGCCCCCCCCTCACGAGCGAAGCAGCCGTCGGCGAGGGGACCGCGCCGGACCGGCTGCTCCCGCCGTGACGCCGATCGCGGAGCGGCTGGGGCTGGACCCGGCGGGGTTCGAGGCCGACGAGGAAGGCACCGGTGGCGTATTGAGCGCCAGAGGTGAGCCGGTCGTCAGTGGCGACGCACCGCACGGGGCCTATCTCCTCCTCGTCAGGACCGGCGCGGACCCCCTGCACCCCGAAGGGGAAGCGACGGACCACGAGGGCACCGGCGAGGATCTGCTGTGAGCCCTGCCCGGACGGCTGCCGACGGCCCCGGCGTCGTCGGCCCCGCGTTGTGGCAGGGGCAGGGCAGGCACGTACCGTACGGCAGGTGAACGAACCGCCCGAAGCCGTTACCGAGCCCGCTGCGGACGAGCGTGAGCAGGCCACGACGATCCGCGTGTTCCTGGCACTCGCCCCGCCCGACGACGCCAAGGACGAACTGGCGCGGGCGCTGCGTCCGGCCTACGAGGCGCACCCACGCCTGAGGTGGAACCGGATCGAGGACTGGCACATCACCCTGGCGTTCCTCGGTGAACTCCCGGTCACCACGGTCCCGCTCCTGATGCCCCCGCTCGCCGAACTCTCGGCGCGGCGGCGGCCCCTGCGGCTGGCGCTGCACGGGGGTGGGCACTTCGACGAGCGGGTCCTGTGGAGCGGGATCGAGGGCGACCTCGAAGGACTGCACCAGCTCGCCACCGACGTACGCGCCGTCGTCAAGGCATGCGGTGTCCCCTTCCCGGAGCGGCCGCTGCGGCCCCATCTGACGCTGGCCCGCTCCCGCCGGGGCGACCATTCCGCCGCAGTGGAGATCACCGCGGGACTGGCCGCGTTCTCCGGCCGTGACTGGGAGGCCGAACGGCTCCATCTGGTCGGCAGCAACATCGGCCGCGGCCCGGGCCCGATCCACTACCGCGACATCGAGGCCTGGAGTTTCGGCCACGGAGCCTGAAGCGAGCCCGTCCCGGAGAGCCGGGGCGGCGCCACCTCCGGGTGGCCGCGTGTCGCCGCGCGGCGAGCCCGCCCCTGCCGGTATATGTATGCGAGCGCCCGCAAAGAGATCATGGTTGCCGTCGAGCGCGCACACCGTCGCCGGGTGCGGCCCTCGCCTCCGTACCGTGCGCGAACCGCCCCTTCACCACCCGCGGTTCACGGCCGCGCACAAGGAGAGAGACATGCGCTACGGAAGCGCGCTGCGCGAGCAGATCCACACGCCCGGAACCACCCCGCTCGTCGGCATCTACGACATGTACTCGGCATCGGTCGCCGCCCAGCACTACGACGGCTTCTTCGTCTCCGGCTTCGGTTTCGCCGCCTCCCACTACGGGCTGCCGGACATCGGGTTCATCGCGTGGCCGGACATGGTCGCGTTCGTCGAGCGGCTCCGGCTCGCCTTCCCCTCCCACCATCTGCTGGTCGACATCGACGACGGTTACGTCGACCCGGAGGTGGCCTGCCACGTGGTGCAGCGGCTGGAGCGCATCGGGGCCTCCGGCATCATCCTGGAGGACCAGCAGCGCCCGCGCCGGTGCGGCCACGCGGACGGGAAGAGGGTGCTGCCCCTGGAGGAGTACCTGGAGAAGCTGAACCTCGTCCTGGAGAGCCGGCAGGACCTGGTGGTCGTGGCCCGTACCGACGCCACCGAGGAGGAGGACATCCTGCGCCGCGCCCAGGCGCTCGCGGAGACCGATGCCGATGTGGTGCTGGTCGACGGGGTGCGGGACGTCGAGTGGATCCGCCGCATCCGCAAGGTCATCGACGACAAACCGCTGCTCTTCAACCAGATCGCGGGCGGCAGGTCGCCGAGGCTCTCGCTCTCCGAACTCACCGACCTGGAATGCCAGGCGGCCATCTACAGCACCCCCTGTCTCTTCGCCGCGCACGCCGCCATCGACACCGCGCTCACCGAGCTGAAGCAGGCCGACGGCCGGCTCCCGGAGTTCTCGCCCGGCACATCGGTCGGGGTGCGGGCCTCGACCGCCCTGCTGGAGAAGAACATCAGCCGGCACCACCCGCCCGGCCCGCGGAGCGCCTCCGTCCCGAGCGCCTCCGTCCGGGCCGACGAGGGCGTCAGCGCCGGTGCGACACCCCCAGCTCGATGAGGTACCGCTTGGTCACCCGGCCGCCGTACCGCCCCTCGATCAGGGCCGCGACGCACCCCAGCAGTCCGTTCCTGGCGGGTTCCGGAAGTGCTCGGTGGCCGGAGTACGTCCGCAGCAGGTCCAGATAGGCGGACGTGGTGTAGCTGAGGTCCTGCTCGTGGCGGCGCAGCACCGTGGGGCCGAACCGGCCGCTTCGCGCCACCTCCTCCACATGGTCCGATCCGTCGACGTCGGCCGCTGCGGGAGGCCGCAGCCCGGGGGGTGTCTGCGGGTCGAAGCGCTCGTAGCAGCGCTGGACCTCGACGAAGAACTCCTCGGTACCGCCCCGCACATGCTGGCTGCGCACCACGGCGAGCGCCCCGCCCGGCCGCAGGGCGTCGGCGGCCCTGGTCACCCGCACCGCCGGGTCGATCCAGTGGAACGCCGTCGCCGAGACCACCGCGTCGTACGGTTCCGGCGGCAGCGGCCAGCTCTCGAACCGTGCCGTCACCACCTCCGCCTCCGCTCCGCCGGCCAGGTTGCGGCGGGCGATCGCGGCCATGCGCGGTCCCGCCTCGACGGCCGTGATCCGGCAGCCCCGTGCGGCCAGCTCCACCGTGGCCTGGCCGGTCCCGCACCCCACCTCCAGTACGCGGCTGCCGGGGCCGGCGCCCGCGAGCTCCGCGAGGTCGTCGTACAGCTCCGGCGGATATCCGGGCCTGGCCCGGTCGTACAGCTCCGCGTCCTCGTCGAAGATGCCGGCCAGAAGCGCCCGCCGGGACTCCTCGGGGCTGTCGTCGCGCCGGGCGTCCGCACCTCGCGTCATGCGGACCCCCGACCGGCGGGCCCGGTGTGCGTCAGGAGGAACTCGGTCGCCCGCGCGATGGCCTCGGCCGAAGTGCCGTGAACGGCCTCGGACTCCTCCTCCTGCCGGTCCGCCCCCGTGGCGGTGAACCACCAGGCGTCCACGCCCGGGTCATGGTGGATGACGGCCGAGCCACCGGCGTAGTGGAGCGGGACGGACTCGCCGGCCGACCGCTTGACCACCGCGTGGGGCCACTTGAGGCGGGCGGACTGGCGCTTGATGCCGCCCCAGGCCGCGCCCAGCTGGGAATAGCTGGCTCCGCCGCGGCCTGCGGCGGTGGCCGCGCTCTCGGCCAGCCGGTCGACGGACTGCTTGGCTTCGTACAGGGCGCGCAGCGTCGCCAGCTGCACATCGGGGGCGGCCGCGAGCGCGGCGGCGAAGGGCTTGCCCGCGGAGCGGTAGGCCAGCGCACGCGTCGAGATCCGCTCGGCCAGTACGCGGACCGCGTCGAGCACCTTCTCGTCCATGAGGATCGTGTCGTCGTAGCCGGGCTCGCTCCAGGCGGGCTCCACCTGTGTCATGACCACGGTCCAGAAGTTCTCGTCGTGCTCGGCAGGGGTGGGGATGGCTCTCGATTCATCCATGCGACAAGCCTAGCTGTCACTACGCATGGATGACAAGTAAAACTGTCACGAGCCCTCCGGGTGCCCGACCGGCGAAGCCCCTCACGCCGTCAATGGGCGTCGACGGCTTCCCCCAGAGCGGCGGTGAGGCGGCCGAGAGTCTCCTGCAGACCGAGAACCTCCTCCACGGACAGGCCGGTCGCGGCGAGTACGCCCCGGGGGACGGACAGCGCGCGTTCCCGCAGCCGTGCGCCGTCACCGGTCAGCTCGACGACGACGGAGCGCTCGTCCTCGCGGCTGCGTTCACGCCGGACCGTCCCGGCCGCCTCCAGCCGCTTCAGCAACGGCGACAGCGTGCCGGAATCCAGGTGGAGACGCTCCCCGATGGCCTTGACGGGAAGGGGGCCGTCCTCCCACAGGACCAGCATGACCAGGTACTGGGGGTAGGTGAGGCCGAGATCCTTGAGCGCCCGCCGATAGAAGCCGCCGAACGCGCGCGACGCGGCGTGCAGCGAGAAGCAGACCTGGTGGTCGAGTCGCAGCAGCTCCGCGTCGGGCACGGCGGGCAGATCGGGCGAGGCGTTCGGGGCGGGCGTCGTCATGGGTCCAGCGTACCGCCGACGGCATCATTGAGTTGTGCACAACTTAATGATGTGCAATCTTTACGTCAGTGACCGCGGCCGATCCGTTCGCGGTTCCGACTAGGAGGGTCATCCCATGGACGCGCTGTACACCGCCGCCGCAACCGCCAATGGCCGCGAGGGCCGTGCCGTGAGCTCGGACGGTCAGATCGACCTGGCGCTCGCGCTGCCCCCGGCGCTCGGCGGCAACGGCAAGGGCACCAACCCCGAGCAGCTCTTCGCGGCCGGATACGCGGCCTGTTTCGCCAGCGCGATGGCGGCGGTCTCCCGCGAGATGAAGCTCGACACCAAGGACGTCTCCGTGACCGCCGAGGTCTCCATCGGCAAGGACGGCGGCGGCTTCGGTCTCGCGGTCGTCATGCGTGTGGAGCTGCCGGACTCCCTCACAGGCGAGATCGGGCAGCAGCTGGTCGAGGCCACCCACGCCTACTGCCCCTACTCCAAGGCGACCCGGGGCAACATCGACGTCGAGCTGGTCATCGAGTAACCGACCGCGGCCCTGCCCCCTCGGCGGCCCTGTCCTCCCGGATTCCGCCGGGAGGACAGGGCCGCCGGCCTTTCCGGCGCAGGGCGGCGGCCCCTGGACCGTCACGGTCGCGGAGCCGTCCGGCACCCCGCACCGGGGTCAACGTGTAGGCCAATGGCCGCCAAGATCACCACCCCTTCGCGTGACACCCGATCGGCCGCGAAGCCGTAACGTTCCTGCATGACCCCCCTCTGAGCTGCGCCCTTTCCCCAGATATCCGTTCCCTGGACTTTCGTTCGAGGAACAGGCGCTCAGGTCAAGATCCTTTTCCTGCTTATGGTCAGGCCGTTTCCATCGGGGAAGCGATCCGGCGATGTGTGGGTGCCAGGCGAACTCTTCCGCTCAGAAACAGAGTTGAAGCGAGAGGCAGCGTGCTCGGCCGCGGTCGTCGAGGGTCTTGCGGGCTGGGTTCCGCCGCACGCGGTGACCAACGACGAGCTCCCGGCGGACTGGGACGTGGACGACGCGTGGGTACGCCGCCGGACAGGCATCGGCGTACGGCACTGGGCGGCCCCCGGTACGTCGACCGGGGACCTCGCCCTGGAGGCGGCGGTGCGTGCGCTGGCCGTCGCCGGTGGTCCGCGCGTCGACGCGGTCGTCCTGGCCACCTCCACCCCCGACCGGCCGATGCCGGCCATGGCCCCGCACCTGACCGCGCGGCTCGGGCTCGGCCCGGTGGCGGCCTGGGACGTCTCCGCGTCGTGCAGCGGGTTCGTCTACGCGCTGCCCACCGCCACGGGCGTCCTCGGCGCGGGGATCGCCGAGCGGGTGCTGCTGGTCGCCGCCGAGGTGTACTCCACCCTGATCGCGCCCGACGACCGGAGCGCGGGCGTGGTGTTCGCGGACGGTGCCGGTGCCATGGTGCTGCGCCGCGGCGAACGGGGCGTGCCGGGCAGCGTCCTCGGTTTCGACCTGGGAAGCGACGGCGCGGGCACTCCCTCATCGAGGTGGCGGGGGGCGGCGCGCTCGAACGCGCGGCTCCGGAGAAGTACGAGCCGGCCGACCGGCATTTCCGGATGAACGGGCGTGAGGTCTTCCAGCACGCGGTCACCCGGATGACCGAGTCGTCGCAGTCCCTGCTGCGGTCCCTCGGCTGGCAGCCGCAGGACGTCGACCGCTTCGTCGGGTACCAGGCCAACGCCAGGATCCTCAGCGCCGTCGGCGAGCGGCCGGCCTTACCGGCGCAGCGGCAGCTGACCAACATCGACCGGGTCGGCAACACCGGTGCCGCCTCCATCCCGCTGACGCTCGCCGACGCCGCCTGCCGCGGTGAACCGCTGGCCGGGCAACGTGTGGTGCTCACTTTTTCGGGGCTGGTCCCACCTGGGGTTCCGCCGCTCTGGTGTGGCCTGAAATCGCCCGGGTCCCGCCGGCGTCGGGGACCGGCGGTGCCCCCTCACCGGCCGCCTCCGAGCAGGGTGGCGCTCCGTTCGCCCGCTGAGCGGTACGGCTCTCCCTTCCCGACCGTCCCGTCACTCGTCACCCATCAGCCCGCTGAAAGGCCCTGCCATGTCTCCTGTCGACGCCACTCTCCACTCCGTACTGACGGGCAAGTTCGAGGTCCTGGCGGAGTCGATCCGCCCCGACGCCCCCCTGGAAAGCCTCGACCTGGACTCCCTCCCGCTGGCCGAACTCGCCCTCGCCCTGCAGGAGGAGCTCGGTGTCAAGGTCGAGGAGCACGAGGCGACCAAGGCCACCACGGTCGCGGAGCTCACGTCGACCCTCACGACGAAGCGCACCGCGGCGGGGGCGCTGTGACGTCCGGCAGCCGTGCGGTGGCCGTCACCGGCCTGGGGGAAGGCGCTCAGGCCGTCAGGTGGGCCAGCACCGCGCCGACCGCCCGGTGTACGGCCGCACGTGAGTCGTCGGTGGGGTCGAGCGTCTCGAAGCCGTGGCGGCCGTCCGGTACGTCGACCACCTCGACGTTCGCCCCGCAGCGTTCGGCCTCGGTGAGGAACTCCTCGACGGTCGCGGCGATCTCCGCCATCTCGCGCCCCGCCCGGACCAGCACGATCGGGAGCCTGCCCGCGTGGGCGACCGCCCGCACCGGGTGGAACCGGGTGTCGGTCATCCCCCAGTTCGGCAGCGGGGCCATGATCGGGTAGTCGGCCGCCAGGCAGCGCAGCCACGCCGGGGGCGCGGCCAGCCAGGCGGCGGTGAGCGGGCCTCCGCCCGAGAAGAACCACAGCGCGATCCGGTCCGCGTCCACCCGCGGGTCGGCCCGCACCCGCTCCACCGCGGCGGTCACGTCCTCGGCGGCCCGCTCGTAGTCGGTCAAGGCGTGCAGGCGGTGGTCGATGGTGACACCCACGGCTCCGCGCCCGGCGACGTAACGGGCGTACCCCTGGAGGGTCGGCCAGTCCCGGGGCGTCGGCCGCGCCCCGGCGGGTACGGGGCCGCCGTGGACGAACACCACGGCCGGGTGCGGCCCCGCGCCCTCGGGCAGGTACAGGTCGGTGTTCCCGGTCCGTTCGCGGGGCCGTTCGGGCAGGTCGAGGAGGAACGGGCGCAGATGTCCCGGCCGGTGGTCCGCGTCGGCGGGCTTCAGCCGGTGGCCCCGGCCGGCCGCCGCCTCGATCAGGACGTCCGCCAGCTCGTGGGGGCAGGAGAGCATCGGCCAGTGGCCCGTGGGCAGTTCGAAGAAGGCCACCCGGGGGTCGGCCAGGGGCCGGAGAGCAGGCTCGCCGAGCTCCACCAAGAGCTGGACCATCTCGATGCCGGGCCCGTTCCCGGTGCACAGCACCCCGGTGACGGGGACCGCCTCGACGGCGCCGGTGAGCCGCAGCGGCTGGAGCAGGGTGGCCAGCGGCTGCGGTGCCGCGAGGGCGGTGAGCCCGTCGAGCGCCGCATCGGAGAGCCCGGCGGTGCTCCCCCAGCGGGGCCAGGCGTCCCGGGCAGGGGGCGGCACCTCACCGCCCCCTTTCCACTCACGGTCGGACAGCTCCTCCCGCAGGCGCTGGTCGGGCACGGCGGCCAGAGCGGGGACGCCGTCCTGCGGCATCCCCGAGTCCAGGTGGACGATCCGGGCGACCGACCGCGCCCGCCGGTCGGCCGCGCCCAGCGCCGGGTGGATGCCGTAGTCGTGGCCGACGAGCACGATGTCGTGTCCGTTCCCCGCCACCACCGCGTCGATCACCGCGAGTACGTCCGCGATGTGTGTCTCCAGGTCGATGGCCGCGCCGGGGCCGGCGGGGCCCTTGCCAAGTCCGGTGAGCGCCACCGTATGCACCTCGGCGCCTTCGGCGGTCAGCCGCGCGGCCGTGTCCCGCCACACGTGGGGGCCGGTGAACGCCCCCGCCACCAGGATGAATACGGTCATGGTTCCTCCTCGTCACGTGCTCCGGCGCACCGGCACGATCCGCCGGCAGCGCCCGCCGGTACCGTAGGAACTCCTCTTGGGGGAGGTTCAAGTGTTCTCGTCGCACGACGGTCTGTGCACCATCGGTGAGCTGGCCGAGCGTGCGGGCGTCAGCGTCAAGGCCGTCCGCTTCTACTCGGACCGGGGGCTGCTGCCGGAGGCGTCCCGCAGTGCGGGCGGGCACCGCAGGTACGGCCCGGACGCGGTGGAGCGGCTGAACCTGATCCGCTCGCTGCGCGGTCTCGATCTGCCGGTTCCCGAAGTGCGCCGCATCCTCGACGAGCAGGACTCCGGGGACGCGGCCGATGCGCTGGAGGCGGCGGTCGAGGGCCGCCTGAGCGCACTCGGATCCGAGCTCAGGGCCCTGCGCTGGCGGGAGGCGGCGCTCCAGTTGGTCCTCGACTGCCCGCCGGACGAGCGCTCGGACCGGCTGCGCCTGGTCGGTGCGGTGGCCGCTCCGCCGAGCACCGCCGCGCTGGTCCGGTTCTGGCGCGGCTGGCTGCCGGCCCGGATGCCCGCCCGGTCCGTCGGCGCGTTCCTGGAGGTGGCGGTACCGCAGCCGCCCGATGCCCCCCGGCCGTCCCAGGTGCTCGCCTTCGCCCGGCTGTACGCCTTCGTGACCCGGCCGTGCACCGGGAGCGGCCCCTGTCAGCCCGGCGCTCACGAGGCCGCGGGGGCCCGTGAATCGGCTGTGCTGTACGCGGGGCTGGCGACGGCGTACGACCTGGCGGGCGGCGAGATGCGGCGGGGCAGGGGGCCCCGTCCGGGGGAGGCCCTGGACGGGTTCGTCGACGCGTACGCGAGCACGTACGGCACCCGTGACACTCCCGGATTCCGCCGCCTGCTCGCCGGCCGGCTCGCCGCCGATCCCCGTATCGACCGGTACTGGGAGCTGACGGCCCAGGTGCTCGGCTCTCCTGAGGGCGACCCGGAACCGACGCCCGGGACGGCCCACGACTGGCTCCTGGAGGCGCTCGACGCGGAACTTCCGACGGCGGGCGGCCTCAGGGTCTCAGGCGGCGATGACGGCGGCCCCCACGCGGCCTCCGCCGACGTCGACCACCGTCCCGTGCACGAAGGCGGCCTCGTCGCTCGCCAGCCAGACGGCGGCGTGGGCGATGGCGTCGGGGGTGCCGATGCCGCCGGCGGGGGTGCCCTTCATCATGATCTCGCCGGGGTGGGCCGCCCCTTCGGCGACGGGCGGGACGATCACGCCGGGTGAGATGGCGTTCACCCGCACCCCCTGCGGGCCGAACTCCGCGGCCCAGGCCCGCGTCAGGGTCTCCACCGCACCCTTGGTCGAGCTGTAGAGGGTGCCGACCGGGATGCCGAGGCGGGCGACCCAGGAGCCGAGGTTGATGATGGCCCCGCCGCCCGCCCGCACCACGGCCGGGGCGACGGCGGCGGTCAGGAAGTAGGGGGCCTTGACGTTCACGGCGTAGACGCGGTCGAAGGTCTCCTCGTCCGTGTCGGTGGTGGTGGAGCCCGGGAAGATCCCGGCGTTGTTGACCAGGATGTCGATGCGGCCGCCCAGGACCCGGGAGGCCTCCTCGGCGAGCCGGTCCGACGCGGCGGTGGTGCCGTCGATGTCCGCCTCCACGAAGTCGGCGCGCCCGTCGGCCGCGCGGATCTCCCCGACGGCCGCACGCCCTCGTTCACCGTTGCGGCCCGACACGACCACGTGCGCCCCTTCGGCGGCGAACGCGGTGGCGATGGCCCGCCCGATGTTGCTCGTCGAGCCCGTGACGAGCGCGGTCTTTCCCTGAAGTCGTCCGCCCATGGCGCGTCTCCTCTTCTCCTCGTACGCACTCCCGCGACCGGGGAAGTCGCCCGTCCGGTTCTGCGGGGCGGCCCGGCTTTCCGGGGCCGTGCGGCCGACTGTGCTCCGATGAAAATGGACCGGCAAGTCCATTCCTGGCGGTCGCCAGGGGCGCACTTATACTGGACCGGTCAGTCCATTCTTCGAGGGGTATGCCGGATGCCCGAGGCGCCGACGGCGAAGGGGCGCGCCACGCGGGCCCGTAGCGTCCAGGGTGCCGCCGAGGTGCTCCGGGAGCAGGGCGTCGCCTTCACCACGCTCGACGACATCCGCGACCGCACCCGTACGAGCAAGAGCCAGTTGTTCTACTACTTCCCGGGCGGCAAGGGCGAACTGCTCCTGGCGGTGGCCGAGTTCGAGGCGGGCCGGGTGCTGGAGGACCAGCAGCCGCACCTGGACTGCCTGGACTCCTGGGAGTCCTGGTACCGGTGGCGGGACGCCGTGGTGGAGCGGTACGAGCTGCAGAACGACCAGTGCCCGCTGGGCTCCCTCTTCCTCCAGGTGGGCCGTTCGGAGCCGGGGGCGCGGGCGATCGTCGCCGAGCTGATGCGCCAGTGGCAGGAGCGCATCGCCGACGGGATCCGCACGCTCCGGGCCCGCGAGCTGATCCCGGCGTCCGTGGACGTCGACCGGAGCGCCGCCGCCCTGCTGGCCGGGGTCCAGGGCGGGGTGTCGATCATGATGTCCACCGGCAGTTCGGGCCACCTCAAGGCCGCGCTCGACACGGGGATCGAGCAGCTCCGCTCCGCGAGGGCCGTCGCGGAGCGGAGCTGACGCCGAGCTGAGCCGGGCTGACGCGGGGCTGAGCCGGCGTGGAGCGGAGCCGGCGCCCGGTGCCGCTAGAACGCGGTCCAGGTGAAGGCGACCTTGTCCCCGGCGCTCAGCTTGAACTGGCAGCCGCCGACCGGGATCGAGGTTCCGTTGACGGCGATGTTCCCGTAGGCGACGCTGCCGCCGCTGACGTTCTTTATCGTGTCGACCGAGAAGTCGTCGAACGACGCGTACCAGGTCCCGTCCCAGGTGAAGTGTCTCTTCCGGGCGGCGTCGTCGAGGGCCGCGGTCGGGGTGGGAACGGCGCTCGGGTTCGCTCCTCCGTTGGTGCCGTCGCAGCGGTGCGTACCGCCGGTCGCGGTGGTCACGTCATGCCCCTTCGTCTTGAACTTCCCCTTGAAGAGGCGCCCGTCCGGCCCCTTCACGGTCAGGGTGACCTTTACCGGGGCGTTGGTGGAGGCCGTGGCCTGCGGCTGTGCCACGGCGGGGGCGGATGCGAGAGCGAGGCCGAGGGCGGCCGTGACGACGAGGGTGCGGCGGGCGGATGCCAGATGCACGAGCGTGCCTTTCCGGTGTGGGGCGGCCTGCCGTGCCGCACCGGAGCCGACCGCCCGCCCCGCGTCCGCCCGCGCATCTCGCGGCGTACGCGCAGCGGATCGCGGCTGCGGGGCTTCGCACCGCAGACCATGACAGGGGAAGCGGTACACGTCACGCGCCGGGCGGTCCGACTCGCGGCCGAAGCGGCCGCACACGGTTGCAGGTCAGCGCCGGATTCCCAGCGGCTTCCCCCAGTCGCGCATCCAGTTGTCGCTCCGGATCCACCGAAGCCCTCGCACGGTAAGGCCGGTCGACCGTGCGCGGCCGGGGAACGGGCCAATACGCCGGAGGGCGCGAGCCTTCCGTACGCGGCGGTCAGCGCCGGGCGGACGGGCCGAAGCGGTCGGGCGCCAGGGTGGCGAGCAGGGACGTGACCACGAGGTCCGTCGAGGCGGCCATGTCCACGGAGTCCGGCGCCAGCAGCCACTGGACCTGGAGGCCGTCCATGACCGCGATGATGGCGTTGGCCGCGTTCTCCGTGATGTCCGCGCGGTCGGCGGGCAGTTCGCACGCCTCCCGCAGGGCGTCGGCGACGAAGACCCGCAGTCCGTCGTAGCGGTCGCGGAAGTACTCCTGGGCCGGGTGGTCGTCGGTGACGGACTCGGCCGAGAGGACCGCGTAGAGCCTGACGATCCCTTCGCGCTCGGCGTTGCGGAGCGCGGTGTTCACCAGGTGGCGGAGGAAGTCCAGCCCCTGGGGGCGGTCCGGGCCGAGCTGCTCGATGTCGGCCCGGTCGCGCAGTTCCAGGACGCTGGTGAGGAGCAGCGCCTTGGAGCGGAAGTAGTGCAGGACGCCCGCCTGTGTGAGGCCGACACGGTCGGCGATCTCCGCGAGCGAGGCGTTGTTGTAGCCGCGGGCGGCGAAGGTGTCCATGGCGATGGACAGGATGTCCTGCTGTCGCTGCTGGGCTTCCGGACTGCGCGGCGTACGGGGCTTGGCCGGACGGCGCGCCGGCCTGCCCACCGGCTGATTGCCCACTGACTGGTTGCTCACCGGCCCAGCTTAAGCCTGCCCGGAACGGTGGTCCGGCAGGGATCTTCGGAGACCGCCGAGGAGCGGCAGAACACCGGAGCAGACTACTTACTAACCACTTAGTGGGTGTGGTTTCATGCCGTTGCCCCTCCGATTCATGTCGTTGCCCCCCGATGCCTTCACGTACCGACCGAGGAGAGCCGCACATGCCCCACACCCGTCCCCTGCGTCTCAGAGCACGCGCGGCAGGCGCCGCGCTCGTCGTGACCGTCGCCGGACTCGGCGTCAACGCCACCGTCACCACCGCCCGGGCCGCCGACCCGGTCGCCCAGGTCTGGGTCACCACCACCGACGGCAGCAAGAAGCTCACCGCCGAAGGAAGCGTCCCGTTCACCGGCACCCCGCAGGGCGTCGACATCCGTATCGACGCCAACAGCAAGGGCCAGAAGTTCACCGGCGCGGGCGCCTCCGTCACCGGCGCCTCCGCCCATCTCATCCAGGGCCTCCCCCAGGCCCAGCGCACCTCGCTGCTGAGGTCGCTGTTCTCGGCGGAGGGGGACGGCATCGGGCTCAACTACCTGCGCCAGCCCCTGGGCAGCACCGACTTCGACGCCGACTCCAACGCGTACACCTACGAGGACTCCCGGGGTTCCTTCTCCATCGACCGGGACCGGGGCCAGATCATCCCGGTCCTGAAGCAGGCCACCGCGATCAACCCCGCGATCCGGTTCATGGGTTCCCCGTGGTCTCCCCCGGCCTGGATGAAGACCAACAACTCCCTCAACGGGGGCAGTCTCAGGACCGAGCACTACCAGGCGTACGCCGACTATCTGGTCAAGGCGATCAGGGCGTACGGCCAGGAGGGCATCACCCTCACGGACCTCACCGCGCAGAACGAGCCCGAGTTCGCCACCAGTTACCCGTCGATGAGCATGACCGCGACCCAGCAGGCGGACTTCTTCCAGGTCCTCGACCGCACGCTGACCGCCGCGAACCTGCCCACCAACCTCCTGGCCTACGACCACAACTGGGACCACCCCAACTACCCGCTCGACGTCTTCGCCAGGACGGGTGGCGTCCAGCGCATCATCGGCGCCGCCTTCCACTGCTACGGCGGAGCCCCGACGGCCCAGCAGCAGGTCGTCAACGCCGGGAAGCGGGTCTTCTTCACCGAGTGCTCCGGCACCGACAGCGCGAACCCCGCCACGACGTTCGGCGACACCCTCAAGTGGCACACCGAGAACCTCGTCGTACAGAACATGCGCAACGGCGGCGAGACGGTCATCAACTGGAACCTGGCCCTGGACCGGAACGGCGGCCCCCACCAGGGGCACTGCACCAACCGCTGCAACGGCATCGTCGAGATCGCCGACGGCCAGGTCACCCGGAACGCGGAGTACTACGTCCTGGGGCACGTCACCAAGTTCATCAGGCCCGGCGCGACCCGTATCGGCTCCACGAGCCAGGGGGCCGGGGGCGTGCAGAACGTCGCCTTCCAGAACACCGACGGCAGCCGGGCCGCCGTCGTCGTCAACACCGCCTCGAACTCCCAGCAGTTCTCGCTGACCGACAACGGGAAGTCCCTCGCGTACACCCTGCCCGCCGGTGCCGTCGCCACGTTCACCTGGGACGGGAGCGGTGGGACGACCGAGCCTCCCGTGGGTTCCATCGACCCCGCCGCCTGGTACCGGGTGCAGAACACCAACAGCGGGGCCTGCCTGGACGCCGCCGACTGGGGCACCGGTGACGGCACCGCGCTCCAGCAGTGGGCCTGCGGGACCGGGGCCAACCAGGGCTGGCAGTTCCGGCCGACCAGCGGCGGCCACTACCAGGTGGTGAACCGGCACAACGCGAAGGTCTGGGACGTGGACGGCGGTGCCGGGGCGACCGCCGACGGCACCAAGGTCCACCTCTGGTCCTACGTGGGCTCCACCAACCAGCAGTGGCGGCCCGAGCCCCTGGCCACCAGCGGCCGGTACCGCTTCGTCGCCCGCCACAGCGGCAAGTGCCTCACCGTCGACGGCTCCTCCACGGCGAACGGGGCGAAGCTGTCCCAGCAGCCGTGCAACAGCTCCCCCGCCCAGTCGTTCGCCCTGACCGGCTGACCGCACCTTGCGCACGTCGGGCCCCGCCGTACTCGGCGGGGCCCGACTGCGTCTCCGGCGCGCGGCTCAGCCCCGGATCGCGGTCAGCAGTCGAGCGCAGCGGGCGGCCATGTCCTGCGCGGACAGGTCGGGGTGGGAGGTCCACCAGCCGACGAGGGCTCCGACCGTGCCGGTCCACAGGTGCTTCAGCGCGTCGGCGTCCAGCGGGTCCTCGTTGCCGTGCCCGCGCAGGAGGTCCGCCGTCCCGGACGCGGCGAGATCGTCGATGGTCCGCCGGTGCCGGTGTGCGGCGGCGTGCAGGTCGGTTCCGGACCTCAGCGTCCTGTCGTACAGCACGAACCAGGCGCCCCGCTGCTCCTCCAGGACGCCGAAGACGGCGCTCAGCACCCGGTGGGGTGTGTCCGCCGCGGGCCCCTCGTGCGCCATCGCCTCCTCGATCGCGGTGACGAGCCGGGGAGCGACGCGTTCCAGGCAGGCGAGGTAGAGCCCGTCCTTGGAGCCGAAGTACGTGTAGAGCATCGGCTTGGTCACCCCCACGTGCCCGGCGATCGCCGCCATCGACGCCGAGGCGTGGCCGTGGCGCCCGAACTCGTCCATGGCCGCGGCGAGGATCTGCTCCTCGCGTCGCGCGCGGGGGATCCCCTTGGTCCCGGCGCCCCGGAGCCCGTTCGCGGGCGGGGTGGCGGACGACGAACCTCTTGCCGTGTTCATGCCTGGGACTATACGTTGCAGTAAATTACCCAGAGGTAAATTACCGGAAGGTCATATGCTCATGGCGGACCGTACCTCCTCCCTTCCTCCCCGGCCCGACAGCTCCCCCGCCCGGTCCTGGTGGGGCTGGGGCGCCCTCGACCAGGCCCTGTCCGACGCGGAGTGCGCCTCGCTCGCCGCGCTGGTCCCGGGCGCGGCCGCAACGCCGCTCCCCGTGCCGTCCGTCGCCTCGCTGGACCTGCCACCGGTCCGGGTGAGCTCGCCCGCTCCCCTCGCCCACGTCCTGTCCTCCGCACCGGCCGACCGCGCGTCCCACACCTACGGCAAGGCCTTCCGGGACGTGGTCCGCGCGCTGTACGGCGATATGGCGGCCGCTCCGGACCTGGTCGGCTTCCCCCGGGACGAGCGGGACGTGGTGGACCTCCTCGACTGGGCCGCCGGGGCGGATGTCGCCGTGATCCCGTACGGGGCGGGCAGTTCGGTCGTCGGCGGGGTCGAGTACCGCGCCGGGGTCCACTCCGGCGTCCTCTCGCTGGACCTGTCGGGGCTGGACCGGGTCCTGGAGATCGACCGGGTCAGCCGCGCCGCGCGGATCCAGGCGGGGGCCCTGGGCCCCGGCCTGGAGTCGCAGCTGCGGCCGCACGGGTTGACGCTGCGCCACTTCCCGCAGAGCTTCGCGTTCTCGACCCTCGGCGGCTGGCTCGCCACCCGGGCCGGTGGCCATTACGCCACCCTCCACACGCACATCGACGACCTGGTCGAATCCCTGCGCGTCGTCACGCCCTCGGGGGTCAGCCAGTCGCTGAGGGTGCCGGGTTCGGGGGCGGGACCCTCCCCCGACCGGTTGTTCCTCGGTTCGGAGGGCACCCTCGGGATCATCACGGAGGCGTGGATGCGGCTCCAGGACCGCCCCGCGCACAAGGCGTCGGCGTCGGTGGTGTTCGAGCGCTTCCCCGATGCGGTGGAGGCCGTCCGCACCATCGCTCAGTCGGGTCTGCACCCGGCCAACTGCCGCCTGCTCGACCCGGGTGAGGCGGCGCTCTCGGACGTGGCCGCGGGGGGCGGCAGCGTGCTGGTGCTGGGGGTGGAGTCGGCGCACGGCCCGGTGGACGACCGGCTCGCCGAACTCGTCGCGCTGGCCCGGGATCACGGCGGCTCCCCGGCGGCGGAGTCACCGGCGGCGGGCGGATCCGCCGTGGGCACCTGGCGTTCGGCGTTCCTGCGCATGCCGTACCTCCGCGACGGGCTGGCCCGGACGGGCGTGATCAGCGAGACGTTCGAAACGGCCTGCACCTGGGACCGGTTCCCGGAGCTGTACGAGGCGGTGCACCGGGATGTCGGAGCGGCCGTACAGAAGGTCACCGGCGCGTCCGCCCTGGTCAACTGCCGTTTCACGCACGTCTACCCGGACGGGCCCGCCCCCTATTTCACGGTGATCGCCCCCGGCCGGCGCGGGTCGGAGGTGGCGATGTGGGACGAGATCAAGGCGGCGGCCATGGAGACCCTCGGCGAGCACGGGGCCACCGTCACCCATCACCACGCGGTCGGCCGCGATCACCGGCCCGGCTACGACCGGCAGCGCCCGGAGCCGTTCGCGCTGGCGCTGCGGGCCACCAAGCAGGCACTCGACCCCGCCGGGATCCTCAACCCGGGGGTGCTGTTCGACGCTGCGACGACGTGACCGGCGGGCCGTCCGGTGCGGCCGGCCGCCGTGCGGGCCCCGGGCGGTCACCGGTCAGCAGGGAGGCGATCCGGTCCGTCTCCGCGACCAGCTCCCGGGCCGCGGCCCGCGCCCGGGCGGCGGAGGGGGCCGTCGCGCCGGACTCCGGGCGGAGGCCGAAGCGGGGCAGCCAGTGGGCGCCGAGGAGCATGTGGTTCGCGGCGATGAGCATCGCGTGCCAGTCGGCGCGGGTGTCCTCCCCGGGGGCCTCGGTGCGGTACTGCGCGTACGCCGCCTCGGAGAGCCGCCAGGTGACCGGTTCGATCTGGGCGAACGCGGTGGCGACGACGAGCGTGAACAGCCCCTGCGCGTAGGCGATGCCCAGCAGCGGTCCCAGGGCGAACGCCGCCAGCATCACCGGGGCGAGCAGGGCGGCGTACACATCGGTGTGCGTGCCCAGCCCGATCAGGAGCGCCCCCGCCACGAGCGCCCCGGCCGCGTTGCCGGCCACCGCCCTGCGGACCGCCTGCCAGGTCGCGCCCGCCGTCGTGCGGCCGAGGGTCAGGACGGCCGGCAGCACCCAGAAGCCGTGGGCCAGGTCGAGGGAGCCGGCCACCGCGCGGGCCGCCGCGAGTCCGAGCGCGGTCCGCAGAGCGTTCTGGAACAGCACCGACCGGAACGTCACATTGCCGACGACGCGCCGGGCCGACAGTCTCGGCGTGGACAGGTCGGCGTACCAGAACAGCTCGCGCGGGGCGGCGGGCTCGGTGGGTCTGCCGTGGGTGGCGATGTCGGCGGTGATCTCCACCATGCGCGCCGATTCGGCCAGCGCCAGGACCCGGGACTGTCGTCGCTCCGCCTCGACCGGCGGCCGCTCGCCGAGGGGCAGTGTCGCCGGCCGTACGCGCTCCGCCTGGAAGTCCCGCATCGCCTCTTCCAGGGCCCCGGCCGCCGGCGGACCGTTTCCGGTGCGCAGGAACCGGGAGCAGGTGGTGCACAGTCCGGCGACGCGCTCCAGAAGGGCGGCCGGCGCGGGGTCGGCGGCCACCGGTGGCGCGTCGGCGAGCGTGGCCAGCTGGTCCAGCAGTCTGCGTGCCGCGCGGCCCCCCTGTTCCAGCGCCCGGTCGGTGCGCCCCGCACCTGCCGGGCGTTCCGCCGACGGTAAGGACGCCAGCCGCAGGCGCGCCCCGGCCTCGCGCAGCTTCTCGGGCGGTACGCCGCCGGGGGCGGCCCCCCGGGCCGCCCGCTCGGTGTCAGGCCTTGACGGTGCGGCGGCGCACCACGGCGTACCCGTACGGGTCGGGCCAGCGGGGCTCCGCGCCGAGGGCCTCGGCGGCGTGGTGGGCCCAGTGCGGGTCGCGCAGCAGCTCACGGCCGAGCATCACGGCGTCGGCCTGCCCGGACGCGACGATCTTCTCGGCCTGGGCGGGCTCCAGGATCAGGCCGACCGCGGAGGTGGGTATGCCGGTGGCCTGGCGGACCTGCTCGGCGAAGGGCACCTGGTACCCGGGGCCGACGGAGATCCGGGCGTCGCGGACCAGGCCCCCGGTGGAGACGTCGAGCAGGTCGACGCCGTGGGCGGTCAGCTCCTTGGCGAGGCGGACGGTGTCGTCGCCGGTCCAGCCCTCGCGCGGGTCCTCGGGATTCTCGGTCAGCCAGTCGGTGGCCGAGGTGCGGAAGAGGACGGGCAGGTCGTCGGGCCAGACCGCGCGGACGGCGTCGACGACCTGGAGCGGGAAGCGCAGGCGGTTCTCCCAGCTGCCGCCGTAGGAGTCGGTGCGGTGGTTGGCGGCCGGGGAGAGGAAGGAGTTGATGAGGTAGCCGTGGGCGCCGTGGATCTCGACGACCCGGAATCCGGCGGCGAGGGCCCGCTCGGCCGCCGCCGCGAAGTCGCGCACCAGCTGCTGGATCCCGTCCTCGGTCAGCTCGTGCGGGACGGGCAGGCCGTCGAACGCGACGGGGCTGGGGGCCACGGGCTGCCAGCCGCCCTCACTCTCGGGGACGTGACCGCCGCCCATCCAGGGCCGCTCGGTGGAGGCCTTGCGGCCGGCGTGGGCGAGCTGGATCCCGGGGGCCGATCCGTGCGAGGCGATCGCCGCGGCGATCCGGGTGAAGGCCTCCTGCTGGCGGTCGTTCCACAGGCCCAGGTCCCACGGGCTGATCCGGCCGTCCGGGCGTACGCCGGTGGCCTCGGCCATGACGAGCCCGGCGCCGCCGGCGGCGCGGCCCGCGAGGTGGGTGAGGTGGAAGTCCGTCGGCACGCCCGCCTCGGGCCCGTGGGGGGCCGCGGAGTACATGCACATCGGGGACATCCACACGCGGTTGGGGATCTCCAGGGACCGCAGGTTCAGGGGCGTGAACAGAACACTCACCGGTATGTCTCCTCAGGATCGGGGCACGGCCTGGGCGCCCTGCCGGGCTGGAAGGGGCAGCAGCGCCATGGCCAGTACGATAGACCTCGTAGTACGGCAGTTGTCAAACTACGAGGATGTTCGTACTTTAGGGACGCGAGACCTGAAGGAGGCCGCCCATGCCCACTACCGAGCAGACCGTCGCCGTCACGTCCGGGCGCCGGCTCGCCCATCCGTCCGTGGCGGAGATCCGGCTGGAGACCGTGCTCCACGCACTGGCCGACCCCGTCCGGCTGACCATCGTGCGCGAGCTGGCGGACGGGCACGCCGACATGGCCTGCATCGCGTTCGACCTTCCGGTGAGCAAGTCCACCACCACCCACCACTTCAAGGTGCTGCGCGAGGCGGGCGTCATCCGCCAGCACTACGAGGGGACCTCACGGATGAGCAGGCTGCGCGAGGACGACCTGGAGTCGCGCTTCCCCGGGCTCCTGGCGGCCGTCCTGGAGGGAGCGCGGCGCTCCGCCCGCTCCCCCGCGCCTCCGGCCTGAACCGTGTACGCCGTCCGCCCAGGGCGTGTGGAAGGGCCCGGGGCGGACGGCGTATGCGTGCGGGCGGCTCAGCGGCGCCTCATCGATCAGCTCAGATCGCTCAGATCGTCGCGGTGTCGATCACGAAGCGGTAGCGGACATCGCTCGCGAGCACCCGCTCGTACGCCTCGTTGATCCGACCCGCCCCGATAACCTCGATCTCGGAACCGAGACCGTGCACGGCGCAGAAGTCCAGCATCTCCTGGGTCTCGGCGATCCCGCCGATCGCGGAGCCCGCGATCGCCTTGTTGCCGCTGATCAGGGAGAAGAGGTTCAGGGAGACCGGCTCCTCGGGCGCGCCCACGTTGACCAGCGTGCCGTCCGTCCTCAGCAGGGCGAGGTAGGAGCCGAAGTCCAGCGGGGCCGAGACCGTGGAGAGGATGATGTCGAAGGTTCCGGCCAGCTCCTCGAAGGTCTTCGGGTCGCTGGTCGCGTAGTAGTGGTCGGCGCCCAGCTTGAGCCCGTCGTCCTTCTTCCGCAGGGACTGGGAGAGGACGGTGACCTCGGCGCCGAGGGTGTGCGCGATCTTGACGGCCATGTGGCCGAGACCGCCGAGACCGATGACCGCGACCTTCTTGCCGGGGCCGGCCCCCCAACGGCGGAGCGGGGAGTAGGTGGTGATGCCCGCGCACAGCAGGGGTGCGGCCTCGTCGAGGGCGATGCCCTCGGGGATGGAGACGACGAACCCCTCGGTCACGACGATGTGCGTCGAGTAGCCGCCGTACGTCGGCTCGCCGCCGCGGTCGAGGGCGTTGTACGTCTGGGTGTTCCCCTCGGCGCAGTGCTGCTCGCGGCCCATCAGGCAGGCGTCGCACTTTCCGCAGGAGTCGACCATGCAGCCGACGCCGACGCGGTCGCCGGCCTTGAACCTGGTGACGCCGGGCCCGGTCTCGGTGACGATGCCGGCGATCTCGTGGCCGGGCACCATCGGGAAGATGCCCTCGCCCCAGCCGTCGCGGGCCTGGTGGATGTCGGAGTGGCAGATGCCCGCGAACTTGATGTCGATCAGGACGTCGAACTCGCCCACCGGACGGCGCTCGATCGTGGTGCGCTCCAGCGGGGCCTTGGCACGGGGAGCGGCATAAGCGGCAACGGTGGTCATGCCGGAGGTTCTCCTCTGGGTGATACGGCAGGTACGTCTCCCAGCATCAGGGCGCCAGCGGTGTTTACCCAGGTCACCGCTTTGCCTACGACCAGCGGTCCTACCACTGGCGGGGACAGGCTCCGGAGCGTACGACCAGGAATAATGGGAGCCATGGACGATCAGCCCGACACCTCCGCCCCCGAGCCGCTCGACCGGCGCGCCGAGCTCAGCGAGTTCCTGCGCACCCGGCGGGCCCGGCTCCAGCCGCAGGACGTGGGGCTGCCGGAGTTCGGCCGGGCCCGCCGGGTGCCGGGGCTGCGGCGGGAGGAGCTGGCGCAGCTGGCCGGGGTCTCCGTGGCGTACTACACCCGTCTGGAACAGGGCAACGGGCGCAATGTGTCGGCCGAGGTGCTCGACGCGATCGCCCGCGCGCTACGGCTCAGCGACGCCGAGCACGCGCACCTGACGCATATGGCGAAGCCCGCCCAGCACAAGAAGAAGCGCCGCCCCGCCCGGGTGCAGCGGGTGCGGACCGGTCTGCTGCACCTCCTCGACAGCCTGGACGGCATCCCCGCGTACGTCTCCGGGGCCCGCTCCGACATCCTCGCCTGGAACCCGATGGCGGCGGCGGTCTTCGGTGACTGGGGCGCGCTGCCGCCCGAGGAGCGGAACTGGGCGCGGCTGGTGTTCCTCTCCCCCGCCTACCGGGACCTGTTCGTGGAGTGGGACTCCAAAGCCTCGGACATGGTGAGCTATCTGCGGCTGTACGCGGGCTGCCACCCGGACGACCCCCAGCTCTCCGCGCTGGTGGGTGAACTCTCCGTCAAGAACGACGAGTTCCGGCGGCTGTGGGCCACGCACAACGTGAAGGAGAAGGGGCACGGCATCAAGCTGATCCGGCATCCGCTCGTCGGAGGCATGGCCCTGTCGTACGAGACGCTGCATCTGCCGGACGACGAGGAGCAGTGCCTGGTCGTCTACCACGCGGAACCGGACTCCGAGTCGGCCCAGGCCCTGCGCCTGCTTGCGAGCTGGGGAGCGGACGCGGTCCGGGCGGACGTGGGCGGCGGCGCGTAGGAGCGGCTCCGCTCCTACGGCCGACCGGACCGGACTGCGTGCGGCAGCCCGGCGCTCAGCTCGGGGCGGCCACCCCCACCTCGTACGTCCCACGCCCGGCCCGGCCCGCGGCAACGGCCTCCGTCGCCGCGGCGGTCCCCGACGGATCCAGGAGGGGCAGGGTCTCCGGGGTGGCGAGCCGGGGCAGCAGCAGCCGCCAGAAGCCGGTGACCGTCCGCGCGGAGAGCCACTCGGAGTCGTACCGTCCGAGCACCTCGAAGCCGGTGGTCACGGCCACCGTCGCGGCCGTGGCGTCCTCATGGGAAACGCCCTCGGCGAGCGTTCCGGCGCCGGCCGCCTCGTCCAGCAACTCCCTTACACAGCGTCGCCATTGTCCGGGCAGGCCCTGTTCGCCGACCCGCTCCCCGTCGCAGCTGAGGCGGAATCCGGCCCGGGTCACCGGGTCGCGGCCGAGCAGGTCCACCAGTGCGTGCGAGGTGTCGACCAGGGTCTGCAGGGCCGTGTCCGTCCTGCGGCGGATGGCACCGGACACCTCCAGCAGACCGTGCGAGGCCTCCGCGACCACGGCCTGGGCGACCGCGGCCTTGTTCTCGAAGTGGAAGTGCAGCGCGCCCGTGCTGACACCCGCGCCGGAACTGATCAGCGCCAGGCGCGCCTGTCCGTACCCGTGCTGCTCGAACACGATGGCCGCGGAGCGGATCAGGGCCTGGCGGGTGCGCGTGGCACGCACCTGCTTGGTCACCTGGGCCTCCGCCGGAGGAAGAGGGAGTGGGAGTGGGGGGTGGGAAGGGGCCCGGGACCGCGAGCGGCGAGGGCCGGAGGCTCTCCGCCGGAGCGGTGAAGCAGCGTCATGGGTAATATCAAACCAACTTACCGGTTTGATTTCCAGGGGAACGTATGCGCGGTCGGCCTCCGCGTCGGCGCGCCGGCCGCTATCCGGCGCGGCCGGTCCCGCCGAAGGACTCGGCGTGGTCCGCGGCCCAGGTACGGAACGTCCTGGCAGGACGGCCCGTCAGCTGCTCGACGGTGGGCACCACGGCCGCCTTGGCTCCCGCGCGCTGGCGCTCCGCACTCTCCAGGAACGCCTCGGCCACGGGGAGCGGATACTTCGCGAGCAGCGCCTCGCGCGCCCGGTCCAGGGGCAGTTCCTCGAAGCGCAGCGGCCGGCCCAGCAGTTCGGAGAGCTGAGCGGTCTGCTCCCGCGCGGTGATCGCCTCCGGGCCCGACACCGCGTACGCCTGCCCCTCGTGGCCCGTGCCGGTGAGAGCGGAGACAGCCACCGCGGCGACATCCCGCGGATCGACGCACGCGACCGGCGACTCCCCGTAGAGGGCGCGCACCACACCGTCCGACGCGATGCCCTTGGCCCAGGAGAGCGTGTTGGACATGAACGTCCTGGGGCGGACGAACGTCCAGGGAACCCCGGACTCCCGGACGGCCCGCTCGTTGCCCCGCTGGAGCCGGGTGATGAAGTCGTCGGCGCCCGGCTCCTCCACCGCCATCATCGACAGCTTCACGAGGTGGCGCACGCCCGCCGCCGCTGCGGCCGCCGCGACCCTCTCGTCATCGGGCTCCGTGGGGCTGTTCGTCACGAGGAACACCGCGTCGATCCCCCGCAGCGCCCGGTCGAGCGAGCGCCGGTCCCCGTACTCCCCCCTCACGACGTCGACTTCGGGTCCCCGCACCGTCACGCGCTCCGGGCGTCGCGCCAGGATCCGCACCGGGCCTCGGGCCGCCAGCAGACCGGCGACCTCACGGCCCACCGCCCCGGTCGCTCCCGTCACCAGAATCACGCCACGTACTCCTCACACACCGTCATCAACCTGCCATGCACCGGCGGCACACCGCTCGCGCGCCCGGGTCCTCGGCTCGGTTCAGACCGTACTCAAAGGGCCCGACAGGACCGTGTCGAAGACCGGCTCGCCGTCCTGGTGGCCGGTCACCCGGACCCTCGCCTCGCCCGGCACCGCGCACGGCAGGACCTCGGCACCGATCGAGCACGGGCTGCCGAACTCCGCGTACCGGTGGAAGTGCGTACGCCCCTCGGCGGGGACGAACCCGCCGTCCCCGGCGGCCAGGCACGCCGCCTGCCGTGCCGCCTCCAGCAACAGCATCCCCGGCACGTGGTCGTTGGGCCGCTGGAAGAGCGTCGGGTGACGGGTGTCCACCCGCAGCTCCCAGACCCCTTCGCGCGAGCTCTCCGACAGCACCACGTCCTCCGCCCGGCCACGGCCGGCCCGGGCGGCGGCGACGGGTGCGGTCCGCGGTATCGCCACGCCCGGCTCCGCCGATCCGCCGCGCATCCGCTCGTAGACCCGCGGACTGGTGAACCTCGTCGCGCCCATGCCGGTGGCGACCAGCCGTCCCGCGCGGTGCACCACCCAGTCCACGCGGCCCTGAACGGGCAGTCCGGCGCGCCACTTGAGCTCGGAGCAGGTCACCTCCACGTCGATCACGGTGGGCAGGCCGCCCACGACGAGGTGATCGGGGTGGGTCGCGTAGTCCAGATCCGCCATCAGGAAGTGGTAGCCGACGGGGACTCCGTAGCCGGCGTGGAAGGCCAGCATCGCCGCCTGCCGCATCGCCTCCGTCACCAGCAGCGGGTCGTGACGGTCCGCTCCCACCGGGGCGAAGAACGGATGATCGTGCGGAAGCACCGCCTCCACGTGGAACCGGTCCGGGCCCAGCCGCTCCCAACTGCGCGGAAAGGCATCCTCCGCCCTGCTCCTGTGAACCAGTTCCATTCCCACCGGATACACCACTCGGGCCTCCGAACCCACGGACGACGCCGCTACAGGATCGGTCAACACTGCTGCTTCGGGCATAACTCCCCCCCAGGGGTCATGTGATGGGCGAGCCGTTCCTGCGGTGCGCACGCGCTGATAAGATACAGACTAAGCGGTTTTTTTTCTATCCCCACACCCCGCCCGCCCGGCCCCACGACCGGCGCAGCCCGACGAAGGAGACAGGGATGGCCAAGCAGGACCGGGCGATCCGTACCCGCCAGGCAATCCTGATGGCAGCAGCCGAGACTTTCGAGAAGCATGGCTACCAAGCGGCCACCATTACCGAGATACTCAAGATCGCCGGGGTCACGAAAGGCGCGCTCTACTTCCATTTCCCTTCCAAGGAAGAACTCGCGCTCGGCGTGCTGGAGGCCCAGGAGCCCCCGCCCCCCGCCCCCGACCAGCCCCTCAAGCTCCAGGAGCTCGTGGACATGGGGATGCTGTTCAGCCATCGCCTCCACACCAGTCTCCTCGCCCGTGCCGGTGTCCGCCTCTCCATGGACCAGCAGGCCCAGGGCCTGGACCGCACCGGCCCCTTCCTCCGGTGGCAGCAGACCACCCACGACCTCCTGGCCCAAGCCAAACAGAACGGGGAACTCCTGCCGCACGTCAACCCCACCGAGACCGCCGACCTCTACGTCGCGGCCTTCACCGGTATCCAGGCGGTCTCCCAGACCCTCACCAACTACCGCGATCTGGAACAGCGTTACATCTCGCTCCAGCGCCACGTCCTCCCGAGCATCGCCACCCCCTCGATCCTCACCGCCCTGGACCTCACCCCCCAGCGCACCACCCGCCTCGCCCGTCTCATCCCCGCGTACTGAGCCCGCCGGCGCCGGACACCGGGCAGCGGTCAGGCGGCCAGGGCCAGCCGGGCGCCGAGGCCGATCATCATCGCGGCGACGAGACCGTCCAGGACGCGCCACGACGACGGGCGGGCGAGGACCCCGCTGAGCAGCCGGGCGCCGAAGCCGAGAGCGGTGAACCAGCACACGCTGGCGAGAATCGCGCCGAGCCCGAAGGTCCAGCGCAGCGGGCCGCGGTCGGCGGCGACGGAGCCGAGCAGGAACACGGTGTCCAGGTAGACGTGCGGGTTGAGCCAGGTCATCGCGAGGCACGCGAGGACCACGCCCCGCTTCGCCCCCGAGGGCGCGTCCTGCGCGTGGAGGGCCGCCGGGCGGAAGACCCGCCGCGCGGCCAGGACGCCGTAGCCGATCAGAAACACCCCGCCCAGCAGCGAGACCGCGGTCAGGGCGGACGGCCAGGCCACGACGACGGCCCCGACCCCGGCGACGCCGAGTGCGATGAGGACCGCGTCGGACAGGGCGCAGATGACGACCACGGCGAGCACGGCCTCCCGGCGGACGCCCTGGCGCAGGACGAGGGCGTTCTGGGCGCCGATGGCGACGATGAGGGAGAGGCCGGTACCGAACCCGGCGGCCGCGGTGGTCAGAGCGTTGGTCATGGTGCCGACGCTAGGGAGGTCCGGCATGCGTGTACAGCTAATGATTCTTACGTATCATTAGCTGCTGTGATGTCTGAGCTTCCCCTCGATCAGGTACGGACCCTGCTGGCCGTCGTCGACGAGGGCACCTTCGACGCCGCGGCGAACGCCCTGCATGTGACGCCGTCGGCGGTCAGCCAGCGCGTGAAGGCCCTGGAGCAGCGCACGGGGCGGGTGCTGCTGATGCGGACGAAGCCGGTGCGGCCCACCGAGTCCGGTGAGGTCGTGGTGCGCTTCGCCCGGCAGCTGGCCCGGCTGGAGCAGGACGCCCAGTCGGCCCTCGGGATGTCCGGCCCCGGCGAGCCGACGCGGCTGACGGTCGCGGTGAACTCCGACTCCCTGGCGACCTGGTTCCTGCCCGCCCTCGGCCGCGTCCCGGAGGAGCTGGGCATCTGTTACGAGCTGCGCCGGGAGGACCAGGACCATACCGCCGCGCTGCTCCGTGAGGGGCTGGTCATGGCGGCGGTGACCTCGTCGCCGGAGGCCGTGTCGGGGTGCTCGGTGCGGAGTCTGGGGCGGATGCGCTATCTGCCGGTGGCGACCGCCGCGTTCGCCGGGCGGTGGCTCGGGCTGGGGACCGGGACCGCGTTGCGCGAGCTGATCGCGGAAGCACCGGTGGTGGACTTCGACCGGCGCGACGACCTCCAGGACTCCTTCGTCCGCGCCCTCGGGTGCGGTCGGCGGGCTGGCGCACGGCGCCACTTCGTGCCCACCTCGGAGGGGTTCGTGGACGCCGTGGTGGCGGGGATGGGCTGGGGCATGCTGCCCGACGTCCAGGCACGCCCGCTGATGGACGCCGGCCGCCTGGTCGCCCTCGCCCCGGACCGTCACGTCGACGTCCCCCTGTACTGGCAGCAGTGGAAGCTCGACTCACCGGCCCTGGCGACCGTGGCCGAGGCCGTGGCGGCGGAGGCCGCCGAGGCGCTCGACGGGGCCCCTTAGGATGACGGGTCTCTCCCCCAGGTCGGGCTCCCGGTTCGGTACGGGAAGCGACCGGGGGCCATCCCCGAGGGACCCGGAGGCGTCTCCTTGCGTGTGCTGCTGGTGGAGGACGACGACGACCTGCGGGCGGTGATCGCGGCGGGGCTGCGCGAGGCTGGCTTCGCCGTCGACGGGGCGGGCGACTGGCCGGAGGCGGACGTGATGCTGCACGTCACGGCGTACGACTGTGTGGTCCTCGACCGGATGCTGCCCTCCGGTGACTCCCTCGCGCAGCTGGAGTCCAGGCGCCGGGCGGGCTGGTCGGCGCCCGTGCTCTGCCTCACCGCCCTGGACGCCCTGCACGACCGCCTGCACGGGCTGGAGAGCGGGGCGGACGACTACCTGGCCAAGCCGTTCGCGATGCGCGAGCTCGTCCTGCGGGTGCGGAGCCTGACCCGGCGGGCCGCCGAGCGACTGCCCGCCTTCCTGAGCTGCGCGGACGTGGTGATGGACCTGGCGCGGCACGAGGTGCGGCGGGGCGGGGTGCTGCTCTCGCCGAGCCCGAAGGAGTACGCAGTGATCCAGCAGCTCCTGGTCCACCAGGACAGCGTCGTCACGCGTACGGCGCTGCTGGAGCACTGCTGGGACGAGATGGCCGACCCGGTCTCCAACGTGGTGGACGCCATCATCGCCGGCGTACGGCGCAAGCTGGGCGCCCCGGGCCTGGTGCACACCGTGCGCGGCCAGGGGTTCCTGATGAGCGCGGGCCCGGGGCCCGGCTGATGGCGAGGCCCGCGCGGCGCCGCTCCCCGGCCCGGAGCCGGCTGCGCCTGCTGCAGCTGCGCCTGACCGTCGCGTACACCCTGATCACCGTCGTCGGGCTGAGCTGTCTGTCCTGGCTGGTGATCCGCACCGACGACCGGTCCCGGCAGACCGCCGAGTACGACGAGATGCGCCGCCGGGCCTCCGTCGCGGCCTCGCTCGTCTACTACGAGGACGACCGGATCCGGCTCGACGGCCTGAGCGACGACGAGGCGACGGCGGGCACCCCCCAGATCCTGGTGCTGGAGGACCGGCCGGGCTCCGGGCCCGCCGTGGTGTTCCGGGGCCGCACCCAGCAGTTCGACGTGCCGGGTGCGACGGTCGCGCGGGCGGCGCGTTCGGCGATGCGCACGGAGGAAACGGTGCGGCAGGAGGCGCGCGACCGTACGGGCGGGCCGGTCCGGCTGCTGGCCGTGCCCTTCTACCACGACGCCACCGACAAGGTGGCGGGCGCGGCCGTCGCGGTCGGGGATCCGGAGTACGGGGCGGCCGGGCACCGCAGCCTGGTCCTCTCCCTCGTCATCGGGTGCGCCGCCCTCACCGCGCTGGCCGCGCTCACCGGCCATGTCCTGTCCGGGCGGTCCATGCGGCCCGCCTGGCAGGCGCTGGAGCAGCAGGAGCGGCTGCTCGCCGACGCGGCGCACGAGCTGCGGACCCCGGTGGCGGTGATGCGCGGTTCCGTGGAGGTGGCCGAGCGCGGTCCGGGCGGGCTGCAGGCCCATCTGCCGAGGATCCGCCGGGCGGCGGACCGGATGGGCCATGTGGTGGAGAACCTGCTGACCCGGGGGCGGTTGGAGGCCGCCGTGGAGTCGGTACGGGCCGAGCCGCTGCGGCTGGACCAGCTCGTGGAGGAGGTCTGCGCCGATCTGCCGGAGGGCGGGCACCGGCTGGAGCTGCGGCTGGAGGAGTCGGTGGTCGACGCGGACGCGGCGCTGGTGCGGGTCGCCGTACGGAACCTGCTCGACAACGCCGTACGCCACGGTCGTCCGCACGGGGAGCCGGGCCCGGCGGACCTTCTCGTGGCCGTGCACGGACCGGAGGTCTCGGTCGCCGACCGGGGTCCGGGGGTGGAGCCCGCGCGGCTGCCGGAGCTGATGGAGCGCTTCCGCTCGCCGGGCGGCGGGACGGGCATCGGCCTCTCGCTGGTGCACCGGGTGGCCCTCGCCCATCGGGGCAGCCTCACCGTGCGGACCCGGACGGGCGGCGGTGCGATGTTCGTGCTGCGGCTCGCGCCCGCCCGGTCGCGACGGCGGCGGGCACGGTGAGGCCCCCGTCTGCGGGCATGGTGAGCCTTGTGAGGGTGACGCTCACGATTCGCTCATGATCGGCCGTTCATGCTGCGGGGGCAGGTACGAAGACCACGCACGGGAGTCCCCATGTCCAAGCACGCCGTCACCCCCTTCCTCCGCCGCAGGTCCACCCTCGCCGCCCTGGCCGGCGGGGTCGCCGTGGCGGCCGGCGCCGGGGTCATGTTCTCCAGCGCCTTCGCGGCCAGGGCCGCGCCCAAGGTCGCCCTCCCCCAGGCCAACGTCACCTTCGACTACCAGATCGGCGGGGCCTACACCCCGCCCGCAGGGGTGAAGGCTCTCTCTCGCGACCGGAGCGCCAAGCCAGTACGCGGCCTGTACAACGTCTGCTACGTCAACGCCTTCCAGACCCAGCCGGACGCGATGGACTGGTGGCAGAAGAAGAACCCGGACCTCCTGCTGCGCGACAGCAGCGGCGAGCCGGTCAACGACGAGGCCTGGGGCGAGGCGCTGCTCGACACCTCGACGGCCGCCAAGCGCACCCGGCTCGCGAACATCGTCGGCGGCTGGATCGACGGCTGCGCGAAGTCCGGGTTCCAGGCGGTGGAGCCGGACAACCTCGACTCCTACGAGCGCTCCGGGGGCCGGCTCACCAAGGCGCACAACGCCGCGTTCGCCAAGCTGCTGACCACGCGGGCGCACGCGGCGGGGCTGGCGATCGGCCAGAAGAACACCACCGACCTGCTGGGGCAGCGCAAGAGCATCGGCTTCGACTTCGCGGTCGCGGAGGAGTGCGGCCGCTACGACGAGTGCGCCGACTACGCCGCCGCGTACGGCAACCGGGTCCTCGTCATCGAGTACACCGCCCGCGCCTACTCCAAGGCCTGTTCCTCTGTGGGCGCGAAGCTCTCCGTGGTGCAGCGGGACCTCGACGTCCGGCCCGCCGGGCGACCGGGGTATGTGTTCCGCACCTGCTGATACGCCCCGGCGCCGTCACTGCGGGGAGTCAGGTGCCCGATGGGCGCAGAGCGTGAAGAGGGCGCCTTCGGGATCGCCGATCACCGATTCGGATCCGTCGTCCGGGGAGCCCGTCGGCGGGGAGACCTCGCCACCCGCCTTCCGTGCGGCCTCGGTGGCCGCTTCCAGGTCGTCGACCTGGAAGCGGACGTGCCACCGGGGTCGCAGCCGGGGGTCGGGGGACGCCCCGTCGCCGCCGCCGCGCAGGGTGGCCACGGTGTGGCCGCCGTGGCGGACGACGACGGTGTCCTGCTCGTACGCGTAGCCGACCTCGCAGCCGCCCGGTTCGAGGGGGTCCCAGCCGAAGACCGCGGAGTAGAAGATCGCGGCGTCGAAGGCGTGGCTCGTGCGCAGTTCGAGGGCGGCGGGTGCGCTGCCCCGCCCGATCGACCAGGGCGGGGTGCGGCCCTCCCAGAAGCCGAACCCGGCCCCCTCGCGGTCCGCGGCCACGGCTCCCCGGCCGGGGCCGAGCCGGATCGGCCCGACGGCGATGGTGCCGCCGCGTTCCCGTACCCGGGCGGCGGTGGCGTCGACGTCGGCGACCGCGAAGTACGGGGTCCAGGAGGTGGCGGTGGGCAGGCCGGGCCCGATCCGGCCGATCCCGGCGACCGGCAGGCCGTCGGCGTGCGCGACGGTGAAATCCTCGCCCAGGGTGCCGGAGCGGAAGGTCCACCCGAGAACGGCCGTGTAGAAGTCCTGTGCGGCGCGCAGGTCCCGGGCCATGAGACTGACCCAGCAGGGAACGCCGTGCGCCGGGGTGCTCAGCTCTGCCGCCGTCATCGGGATCCGTCTCCTCGCCGGGACAACATGCCTTACATACCTACGCTGCCCGGGTCGGCGGCGCCACCCGGGCGCGTACCCGCGACCGCCGTGACTCTCACCGTGCGGCGAGCGCCGCGGCGGGTTCGCCCAGGTGCCGGGCCGCCGTGCGCCAGGCGGTGGTGACGGCTTCGCGGGCGGCGGCGGTCGCGGCTTCGACGCCGGGGGGCAGGTGGACGGGCGAGCCCAGGTGGACGTGGAGCCGGGGGCGGCGGGCCGGGGCGGTGAGGAACCCCGCGATCTGCTTGGCGTCCGAGCCGGAGGTCACCCGGCGGGCGCCGGCCTGGCCGAGCGGGACGACGGGCGCGCCCGATGCGTGGGCCAGGCGGGCGATGCCGCTGCGGAAGCTCTCCGGCGGCGCCTCGGCGGCGTCCGTGCGCAGGGGCAGCCGGCCCTCCCCGTAGATGAGGACGTGACGGCCCGCCCCGATCGCGGCGGCGGCCCTGCCGAGGGCGTCGGCCGCCCGGTGGGTGGCGCGGTGGACGGGTACATGGCCGCCGCGCTCCAGGAGCCGGCCGAGGACCGGGATGCGCCAGAGGCCGGCGGTGGCCAGGACGACCGGTTCGACGTCGAGGCGCAGGAGTGCGGCGAGGACGACGCCGGGGTCGGCGAGGGAGGTGTGGTTGGCGACGATGATGGAGCCGGGTGCCGGGGCTCCGCCGTCGTCGGACGTGACCGTCAGACGGCCGAGGCAAGGGATGACGGCGGCTGCGACGCTGCTGAGCACGGCTCTCCTGTGGTCCTGTCGGTCGGGTGACCTTCGCGGTCGTGTTCATCGTCGCGGCGGCCGGGCCTTCGGACCTGAGTTCGGATACTCAGCCGGGGGTGGGGTGCGGTGCTCGGGCGGTCGCGACGCCCGGTGCGCTTCCGCACGGAAATGGCGAGCGTCAGGCACCGCCCCGGCCGCAGACTACGGGCATCGCCGACGATGCCTCCACGGCTGGAGGCATCCTTGAGGAGCTGCCCCGGATGAGTCCCGTCCCCTCCCCCGCTTTCGGTATCCCCGACGCCCTGGTCGCGTCGTACGGCGCATCCGGCGACGCCCGGGGCCGGGCGTGGCTGGCGGCGCTGCCCCGGCAGGCCGCGGATTTCCTGGACCGCTGGGGGCTTCGGCGGGACGGGCCGGCCGGCAGCGGCATGGCCGGGCTGGTGCTGCCGGTGGTCCGCGCGGACGGTACGCCGGCGGTGCTCAAGCTCCAGCCGCCCGGTGCGGAGAACTCCGGGGTGGCCGCGGGGCTCCGGGCCTGGAACGGCGACGGGGTGGTGCGGCTGCTCGACAGCGATCCGGTGGCGGGCGCGCAGTTGCTGGAGCGGCTGGACGCGGGGCGGCCGCTGTCGGCGGAGCCGGACGACACGGTGGTGCTGGGGGTGCTGGCCGGGCTCATGGCGCGGCTGTCGGCGGTGCCCGCGCCGCAGGGGATGCGGAGGCTCGCCGACATCGCCGCCGCGATGACCGAGCAGGCGCCGAAGGCGCTGGTGCTGCTGGGTGATCCGGCGGAGCGGGAGCTCGTACGCACCTGTGCGGCGGCCGTGGCCGAACTGGCCGGTGAGGCGGGTGACCGGCTGCTCCACTGGGATCTGCACGACGGCAACGTCCTGGCCGGTGAGCGGGAACCGTGGCTCGCCATCGATCCCGAGCCGTTGGCCGGTGACCCCGGGTTCGAACTGTGGCCCGCCCTGGACGTCCGGTGGGAGAACGTGGTGGCGGGCGGGGTGACGGGCCCGGTGCTGTACCGGTTCGACCTTCTCACCGACGCACTCGGCCTGGACCGGCGGCGAGCCGCCGGCTGGACGCTCGGCCGGGTGCTGCAGAACGCGCTGTGGGACATCGAGGACGGGAAGGCCGCGCTGGAACCCGCCCAGGTCGCCCTCGCCGCGACCCTGCTGGAGCACCGGTCCTGATGATCCGGTACGCGGCTGATCCGGTACGCGGGCCGGGCGGACCGTCTCCCCTGGTGCTCGGGATCGAGTCGTCGTGCGACGAGACCGGGGCGGGTCTGGTCCGGGACGGACGCCTGCTCGGTCACGCGCTCGCGTCGCGCATGGACGGGCACGCCCGCTTCGGCGGTGTCGTGCCCGAGATCGCCGCGCGGGCGCATGTGCACTCCTTCGGCCCGGTCGTGCGGCAGGCAGTGGAGAGCGCGGGGCTGCGGATGTCGGACGTCGGCGCGGTCGCCGTCACCACCGGGCCCGGGCTCTCCGGAGCGCTCCAGGTCGGGCTGGCCGGGGCGAAGGGGCTGGCGTACGCGCTGGACGTGCCGCTGTACGGAGTCCATCACCTGGCGGGGCACGTGGCCGCGGACACCCTGGAGCACGGCCCGCTGCCCGATCCGTGCGTGGTGCTGATCGTCTCCGGCGGCCACACCTCGCTGCTGCTCGTACGCGATCTGGCCCGTGACCCGATCGTCCATCTCGGGGACACCGTGGACGACGCGGCCGGTGAGTGCTTCGACAAGGTGGCGCGGGTGTTCGGGCTGCCCTATCCGGGCGGTCCGGCGATCGACCGGGCGGCGCGGGAGGGCGATCCGCGCGCGGTGGCGTTCCCGCGCCCGATGACCGGGGCGCGGGACGCCCCGTACGCCTTCTCGTTCTCCGGGCTGAAGACCGCTGCCGCCCGGTGGGCCGAGCAGCGGCGTCTGGAGGGCGGGGAGCTGCCCCTGGCCGACGGTGCCGCGTCGCTCCAGGAGGCCGTGGCCGATGTGCTGACCCGCAAGGCCGTGGCGGCCTGCCGGGACCACGGGGTGCCCACGCTGGTCGTGGTCGGCGGGGTGGCCGCCAACTCGCGGGTACGGGAGCTGGCCGAGGAGCGGTGCCGGGCGGCCGGGATCACGCTGCGGGTGCCGCCGCTGCGGCTGTGCACCGACAACGGCGCGATGATCGCGGCGGTCGGTGACCTGCTGGTGCGGGCCGGGGCGGAGCCCGCTCCGATGGACGTGTCGATCGATCCGTCGGCGCCGCTGGAGTACGCGGCGCTGCACCCGGTGGCGCGCGGCGCGGTCCGGGCCGCTTGAGCCGTGCGCGCGGCCCCGGACACCGTCGCGGTGTCCGGGGCCGGCACGGTTCGCCGTACGGGGATCAGACCGCCAGCCACACCGCCGTGTCCTTGGGCAGCCGGCCCTGGTCGTCCAGGGGGTTGCTGGCGAGCAGGACGCCGGTGTGGTCCGGGAGCTCCGCCGGGGCTTCGGCCAGGTTGACCACACAGACCAGGGTGGCGCCGCGCGCGAAGACGAGGACGTCCCGCTCCTCGCTCAGCCAGCGCAGCTGCCCGGTGTGCAGCTCGGGCAGGTTGCGCCGCTGCCGCAGGGCCTCGCGGTAGAGGGCCAGCATGGAGGCCGGGTCGGCGGCCTGGAGGTCGGCGGCGTGGGCCGCCCAGTCGTCCGGGAGCGGCAGCCAGGGCTCCACCGTCGAGCCGAAGCCCGCGTACGGCTCGTCCGCCGCCCAGGGCAGCGGGGTGCGGCAGCCGTCGCGGCCTGGGGCCCGGCCCTGGGACCGGAAGTACATCGGGTCCTGGATGCGGTCCAGCGGTACGTCGGCCTCCGGGAGGCCCAGTTCCTCGCCCTGGTAGAGGTAGACGGAGCCGGGCAGGGCGAGGGAGAGCAGGGCGGCGGCGCGGGCGCGGCGGGTGCCGAGTTCCAGGTCGCTGGGGACGCCGAACGCCTTGCTGGTGAAGGCGAAGCTGGTGTCTTCGCGGCCGTAGCGGGTGACGGTCCGGGTGATGTCGTGGTTGCAGAGGACCCAGGTGGCGGGGGCGCCGACCGGGGCGTGTTCGGCGAGGGTCTCGTCGATGGACCGGCGCAGCCGCTCGCCGTCCCAGGGGCAGCTGAGGAAGCTGAAGTTGAAGGCGGTGTGCAGTTCGTCGGGGCGCAGGTAGCGGGCGAAGCGCTCGGAGTCGGGGAGCCAGACCTCGCCGACGAAGATGCCGTCGAACTCGTCGGCGATGGCCCGCCAGCCTCGGTAGATGTCGTGGAGCTCGTCCCGGTCGACGTACGGGTGCGGTCCCGGGTGTCCGGCGACGTCCGGCAGTGCGGGGTCCTTGGCGACGAGGGCGGCGGAGTCGATGCGGACACCGGCGACGCCCCGCTCGAACCAGAACCGCAGGACGTCCTCGTGCTCCTGGCGGACGGCCGGGTGCGCCCAGTTGAGGTCGGGCTGTTCGGTGGCGAAGAGGTGCAGGTACCACTGGCCGTCCTCGACGCGGGTCCAGGGCACTCCCCCGAACTCGCTCTCCCAGTCGTTGGGCGGCAGTTCGCCGTGGACGCCGCGGCCGGGGCGGAAGTGGAAGAGTTCCCGCTCCGGGCTGCCGGGGCCCGCGGCGAGCGCCGCCTTGAACCAGGCGTGCTGGTCGGAGACGTGGTTGGGCACGATGTCGATGACGGTCCGGATACCCGCCTGCCGGGCCTCGGCGATGAGCTTCTCGGCCTCCGCGAGGTTGCCGAAGGAGGGGTCGATGACCCGGTAGTCCGCGACGTCGTAGCCGCCGTCCGCCATCGGCGAGAGGTACCAGGGCGTGAACCACAGGGCGTCGACCCCGAGTTCGGCCAGGTAGGGCAGCCGGGACCGCACACCCGTCAGATCGCCGGTGCCGTCGCCGTCGCCGTCGGCGAAGCTGCGGACGTAGACCTGGTAAATGACGGCCGAGCGCCACCAGTCGTCGGCGGCAAGCTGGCTGCCTTCCATAAGGCGGGTTCCTTTCGGACGGGCGCGGTCGCCGACGGGGTGGGCCGGTCCGCGCAACAGGGAGGAGCTGGAGGTTCTGGCGCCGCCGCCCCGGAGCGGGGCGGGATGCCGGGGGCGGCGGCGGGTCCGGGGTGGGCGGTACGGTCGGTCCGAGGTCCCGCCCGGTGCTGACGGCCGGTCAGCCCTTCGTGCTCCCCGCGCTGATTCCGGCGATGATGTGCCGCTGGAAGACCAGGAACATCAGGACCATGGGGATGCTCGCGATGACCATGGCGCCGATCAGCACGGTCAGGGGCACGTTCTGGGAGAGCTGGACCAGGGCGACGCTGATCGGCTGCTTGTCGGTGTCGGAGAAGACCATCAGGGGCCAGAGGAAGTCCTGCCACACGGCGACGAGCGCGAAGATCGAGACGACGCCGAGCACCGGCCGGGACAGGGGCAGCACGATGGACCAGAGCGTACGGAGCTTGCCCGCGCCGTCGATCTCGGCCGCCTCCAGCACATCCCGCGGTATCTGGTCGAAGAACCGTTTGAGCAGGTAGAGGTTGAAGGCGTTCGCGACGGCCGGCAGCCAGATGGCCAGCGGGTCGTTGAGCAGGTTGACGTGGATCAGCGGCATGTCCGCGATGGTCAGGTACTTCGGTACGACGAGGGCCTGGACCGGGACCATCAGGGTGGCGAGGATGCCGCCGAGGATCACCTTGCCGAAGGCGGGCTTGAGTTTGGACAGGGCGTAGGCGGCGGCCGTGCAGAAGATGATCTGCAGCACCCAGGCCCCGGTCGCCTGGACCACCGTGTTCCACAGGTGGGTGGGCAGCCGCATCAGGTCCCAGGCGTCGGTGTAGCCGGTCACCTGCCACTGGTCGGGGACGAGGGTGGGCGGGGTGCGCACCACTTCCTCGGGCGGTTTCATCGCGCCCGTGACCATCCAGTAGACGGGGAAGAGGAACGCGAAGGCGAAGAGGAGGACGACGAGGGCGAACACCGACCAGTACGTGACCTTGCCGCGCCGTCCGGCGAGCGCGAGCGGGGAGACGATGGTGCGTACGGACCGCTCGGCCGGCGGGTCCGCGGGCCGCTTGGTGAGGGCGGCGGGTGTCTGCTGTACCGGGGGCGGAGCTGTCTGGGTCATGGTGGGCGGCCGCTCCTCTCAGTCGGTGCGGGTGAGTCGCAGGTACAGGGCGGAGAAGGCGCTCAGCACCAGCAGGAGCATCACGCTGAGGGCGGACGCGCCGCCGAAGTCGTTGTAGAGGAAGGCGTACTTGTAGATCAGGTAGAGCACGGTGACGGTGGAGTTCTCCGGCCCGCCTCCGGTGATGACGAAGGGTTCGGTGAACACCTGCATCGTCGCGATGACCTGAAGGAGCATCAGCATCAGGATGATGAAGCGGGTCTGCGGGATGGTGACGTGCCGGATGCGCTGCCAGACGGACGCGCCGTCCAGCTCGGCCGCCTCGTAGAGCTCGCCGGGGATGCCCTGGAGCGCGGCGAGGTAGATGAGGACGGTGCCGCCCATGTTGGCCCAGGTGGCGACGATGACGAGGGAGACCAGGGCGGTGTCGGCGCCGTTGGTCCAGTTCGACGTCGGCAGGTGGAGGAAGCCGAGCACCTCGTTGGCGAGACCCGCGCCCGGATCGTAGAACCACTTCCACAGCAGGGCGCTGACCACCGGCGGGATCATCACCGGGAGGTAGACGACGACCCGGAAGAACGCCTTGGCGTGGCGGAGTTCGTTGAGGACGAGGGCCATGACGAACGGGATGGCGAACCCGATGACCAGGGCGAGCACGGTGAAGGTGAGCGTGTTGCGCCAGGCCGCCGCGAATTCGGGGTCCTGGAAGACCCGGGTGAAGTTGGCGGTGCCCACCCACTGGGGGTCGGAGCCGGGTGTGTACTTCTGGAACGCGATGATCACCGACCGGATGGCCGGGTACCAGGAGAAGAGGATGAAGCAGAGCAGACCGCCGGTCAGGAACGCGTAGGCGGTGGCCTGGTCGGCGATCTTCCGGCGGAGCGGGGAGAGGGGCCCGCGGCCCGCCGGGCGGGCGCCCCCCGAAGGGGGCGTCGCGCCGGCGGGCCGCGTCACCGCGGGTGGTGCGGGCTGGGACGTGGTCTTCATGCTCAGCCCCGGGTCAGGATTCCGTCGATCTTCGACTGGGCGTCCTTGAGGAGCTGGTCGATGTCGGCGTCCTTCTTGGTGAGCACCGCGGAGACGGCGCCGTCGAGGACGGCGTAGATCTGCTGGCCGTGCTTGGGCTCCAGCTTCATGTCCAGGTTCTGGCCGCCGTCGATGAACGCCTGGTAGTTCTCCACCGGCACGTTGGCGGACGCCTTCTTCAGCTCCTGGTCCTTGGCGTCGGTGGCGCCGGTGAACAGGCGCGGCTCGGGCAGGCCGACCGGCGACTGGTCCTCGGCGGCGCGGGCGTAGTTGTTCATGTAGCCCTGGCCCGGGGTGAGGAAGGTCCACTCCAGCCACTTGAGTCCGGCCTTGATCTGGGCCGGGGTGGCCTTCTTGTTGAACATGTAGCCGTCGCCGCCCATCAGGGTGCCCTTGCCGCCGGGCATCGGGGCGAACGCGAGGTCCTCGTACTTCCCGCCGGCCTCCTTGACGATGCGCGGCACGTTGTCGGGGGCGGCGAGGTACATGCCGAGCTTGCCGGAGCCCATCATCTGGAGGGTGTCGTTGATGATGAGGAGCTGCTTGGCGCCCATGGAGTTGTCGCGCCAGCGCATGTCCTTGAGGTTCTGCAGGACCGCCTTGCCCTCGGGGGTGTCGACCGCGGCCTTCTTGCCGTCCTCGCTGACGACCGAGCCGCCCTGCGAGTAGATCGAGGCGGTGAAGTGCCAGCCGCCCTGGTTCTGGGCGCTGTACTCGGCGAAGCCGACGGTTCCGTTACCCAGGCCCGCGATCTTCTTGGCGGCGGCCTGGACCTCCGGCCAGGTGGCCGGGGGCTTCTCCGGGTCGAGGCCGGCCTTGGTGAAGAGCGCCTTGCTGTAGAGCAGGCCCATGGAGTAGTTGGTGCGCGGAACGCCGTAGATCTTCCCGTCGACCGCGTAGGCGTCACGCAGGGGCTGGGCTATGTCCTTGTACGCCTTGAGGTCCTTGACGTACTCGGTGATGTCCGCGGCCTGGTTGATGGAGACGACGCGTTCGGTGTCGGTGAAGTACGTGTAGAACACGTCCTCCATCTGGCCTCCGGCCAGCTTCGCGTCGAACGTCTTGGGGTCCTGGCACGGGAAGGCGTCGTGCGCGGTGATGTCGATGTCCGGGTTCTGCTTCTCGAACGTCTTGACGTCCTCGTCGAACCGCTTGTGGTCGATCTTCGCACTCGGCTGGGGCCAGCAGTTGACGGTGATGCGCGTCTTGCCGTCCGCGGCGCTCTCGCCCTCGGAGTTGCAGGCGGCCAGGCCGGTGACGGCCAGTGCGGTGGCGACGGCGGTGGCACAGGTACGACGAAGAACAGAACTTCTCATCGGTGGACCCCTCTAGGGCAGGAGTGCGGGAAGCCCACAGCCACGAGCTGTGCGGCGGACCACACTCAACCACCGCCGACGAATGTCCGCAAGATGTCACGTTGATTTCGTAAATCATTGACAGCTCTTGCCCGCCGTACGCGACAAGCGCCCGCAGAAGTACGGGCGAAAGGCTGTACACGGAGGGGTGGATCCGGCTATTACGGGCACGGCACCCCCGCAACGTCCGCAAGCGGCGGCAGCCACGGCACGTCAGGGGCCACTTCGGGGAACGCGGGGGAAACGAAGGTGCGGAGAGGTTGCGAGGAATGGATCCGTGGAGGTCCGCGTGGTCGGCGAGGCTATGCACCCGCCCCTCCGCGACACCCTGGGAGCGCTCTCCGCGCGGATGCGCGGGCCGCTCACCGGGGCGAAGGCGCTTCTTTCACAGTCGTCCGCCGGGTGGCCGCGGTGGCACCGGTGCCCGGATGAGCACCCGGCCGAACCGCGGCCCCACCCACTCTCGCCGACGACGGTTCTTCAGTAAGCCGTCACCTCGGATACGCAAGAATATGGCAATAGTTGCAAGACGTTTATCGTCTTGTGATGGACATGCCCGCCCTGGGCGGCCTGTCCTAGCGGTACGCGGCGGACGACCGTACGCCGCCGAAGTCGATCGCGCGGTCCGCGTCGCGCAGGACCTCCTCGGCCACGCGTCGTACCTCGGCGAGCACGTCTCCCTGCTCCTCCACGAGGCCGGCGTAGATCGGTGCTTCGGTGCTGTCTGCGGAACTCATGCGCATTTCCCCGTCAGGTCTGGTGCGAAAACCCCCGCCGGTCGGCGGAGCGGGGGCGAGTGTACGTGGTGGGTGGCGGACCCCGCGATTCCCGGTCCGGGGACCGAGACGTCCCCGGACCTGCCGGAACAGCGGCCGGGCCGCACCCCGGCGGCTGCGGGCGGCGGCTCGCTCACCGCCCGGAGCGGCCCGCGCCGAGATGCCGGAAGGGGAAGCCCGCACGGGCGGCCAGTGCGGTCAGCTCTTCCGTCCGGGCCGCCCGCAGGCCCACCACCGGGTAGCAGTCGGACTCGATGTCGAGGACGGCCAGGGCCGCGCCGATCTCCCGGTAGCGGCGGCCGCAGGCGTGCAGGAACTTCTCCGTCGGCAGGAGCATCTCCTCGTCCCCGAGGAGCACCCACGGGTCCACGGACGGCCGCGACCGCAGCTTCCTCAGCTGCGACCGGATCTCCTGCGCGTCCTCCTTCCAGTCGAACTCCGCGAGCAGTCCGTGGGCGTCGAGCCCGTCGATGAGGGCGATCCAGGCGAGGTTGTCGACCGGCTCGTCGATCCCCCGGTCCGCCAGCCGGTCCCCGAAGGCGCTCACGTAGTCGTGGGGACGGTCGTGGGCGTGCAGGACCTGCTCGGCGACGTCGGGGTGCGCCGGGGCGAGGAGCGAGGCGATCGCGGCGAGGGCCTCGCGGGTGTCGTCGGGGGCCTGCGGTTCGGGCATGGCGGTGCTCTCCTTCTGCGGCCGGTACGCCTGCTTCGGGCTGCGGCCGGGTGGGGTCGGGTCGGCCCCGGTCAGGGCCGCTGCGGGCGCAGGGCGGCCTGCGGGGGCCGCCGTCCGGCCGTGGGCAGGGGCCGGTGGCCCTCGGTCCACTCGTTCACCCAGCCGCAGCCCGAGCAGGCGTAGCGGCCGTCGAGTCCGGCGATCTGGGTACCGCACCGGGCGCATCCGATGTACGTGATCTCCGGGTGCTCCGTCACCGGTTCGGCACGGGCCGACCGCGATTCCGCGCGGGACCGGGGTTCGGCGCGAGGCTGGGGTTCAGCTCGGAACTGGGGTTCGGGCCGTGTCCGCTTGCCGGGGTTCGGGGCGGTGCCCATCGTCATCGCCCAGTTCCGGCGTCCAGGAGGACGCGGGCGAGCTCGCGCGGCCGGGAGAACATCGGCCAGTGGCCCGTCTCCATCGTGACCAGCTCCCAGCGCTCGCCCTTCAGGAGCGCGGCCACGTCACCGCTCGGCTCGGCTCCGTCGAGCAGGCACTTGACGTACGTCGCGGGCAGCGAGCCGAGCGGCGCTCGCAGGACGGCCGGCTCGGTGAGGGTGGTGCCCGGGTGCGGGGTCGCCCCCGCCACGATCCGGGCGGTCTCCTCGTCACCGAGCCCCTGACCGGCGAAGTCGGCCGTCGTCAGCGGGGGCCAGAAGCCGTCGTTCGCGGCGATCGCGGCCTCGATCTGCGGCCGGCCCTCCGGCCAGCCCGACACGAACGATTCGCCGTCGGCCGGAACATTGGAGTCGACGAAGACCACCCGGTCGAGCCGGTCACCGATGCGTTCCGCCGCCTGCCCGACCGGAATGCCCGAATAGCTGTGCCCGACCAGGACGACATCGTGCAGATCGAGGCGCTCGACGTGGTCGACGATGTCGTTCACATGGGTCTGCTGTCCGGCCGCCGCACCCTGCTTGTCGGCGAGGCCCGAGAGCGTCAGCGGATGGACCGCGTGCCCGGCCGCGCGGAGGTCGGGCAGCACGTCGTTCCACGCCCACGAGCCGAGCCAGGCGCCTGCCACCAGTACGAAGTTCGTCATGGCAGCAACGTAACGCAGGGGTCTGACAGTGCCCCCGGCCTCCTCGCCCCCGGGGCCGCGTTCGCTAGGTTCTCCGTACCGAGACTCAGAGGAGAACACCTGTGCCCTCCCCCACCCCTTCCCCCGCCGTGGGCGTCCTGCTGCCGCGCGATCTGCCCACGGACCTGATCCTGCCGTTCGCCCGCCGGGCCGAGGAGCTGGGCTTCGGGTCGGTGTGGGTGGTGGAGGATCTCGGGTTCCGCGGCGGGGTCGCCCAGGCGGCCACCGTGCTGGCCTCCACGTCCCGGATCCGGGTGGGCATCGGGCTGCTGCCCGCCGGCGCCCGCAACGTGGCGTTCGCGGCACTGGAGATCGCGACCCTCGCCCAGCTCTTCCCCGGCCGGACCGACGTCGGTGTGGGGCACGGCATGCCCGGCTGGATGCGGAGCGTCGGGCAGTGGCCCAGGAGCCCGCTCACCTTCCTGGAGGAGTACATCGACGCACTGCGCGCGCTGCTGCGGGGCGAGGGCCCGGAGGTCCGGGGGCGGTACGTCCACCTCGACGGCGTCCGGCTCGAACGGAGCGCGCTGCCGGACGTGGTGCCCGACATCCTGGCGGGCGTCCGGGGCCCCAGGTCCCTCGCGGTCTCCGGCCGGGTGGCCGACGGAACGATCCTCGCCGAGCCCGTCGCCCCCGAGTACGCCCGGGCGGCGCTCGGACACATCGGCGCCACCCGCCCACACCGCCTGGTCGCGTACAACATCGGCTCGGTGGCCGCCGATCCGGAGGCGGCTCTGGCCGCCGCGCGCCCCGGTCTTGAGTGGATCGGCGAACCGGACTGGCACGCCCACATCGCCCCGCTCCCGTTCGCAGCGGAGCTGGTGGAGCTCCGGGCGGAGTGCCCGACCCGGGAGGAGTTCGTCCGGCGGCTGCCCGACGCCTGGGTCGCGCGGCTCGCCGTCACCGGTACGCCGGATGCGGCCCGCGCCCGGCTGGGCGAACTCGGTGCTGCGGGCGTCACGGACGCCGTCCTCGCCCCGGTCGGACCGGATCCGCTCGGGGCCCTGGAGGCGCTGGCCGGAGTGGTCTGACGACGGGCGAACCCACCTTTCATTTGTGTCGACTTCCGACCGAACAGGAGACATTGTCAGCCGTTTTTGACTGCTTTTCGCTATGAACAGAGGCTGCGGGCCTCGGCGAGGCAGGATGGCCTGCGTGATGGGCAACCTCCCCGTCGTGACGACCAGTTTCGTCGGCCGCGACAGCGAACTGGACTGCATCGACCGGGCACTTCAGGATCACCGGCTGGTCACTCTCAGCGGGAGCGGCGGGGTCGGCAAGAGCCGGCTGGCCCTGCAGACCGCCGAGCGCGTCCGGGACCGGTACGCGGACGGCGTGTGGTGGACCGACCTCTCCCACCTGGATGACGACCAGTTGCTCACCACGACGGTCTGCGACGGCGTCGGGCTGCTGGACCACAGCCCCCGCCGACCGGTTGCCGCGCTCTGCGAATGGCTCTCCGACCGCCGTCTGCTGCTCGTCCTCGACTGCTGCGAGCGGGTCGTCGACTCCTGCCGGCAGCTCGTCACCGAACTGCTCTCCGCCGCGCCGGGGCTGACGGTCCTGGCCACCAGCAGACAACCGCTCGGAGCGGAGGGCGAACACGCCGTGGAGGTGGCCCCGCTCTCCGCGGGCGAGGACGGCGACGAGGCCGTCCGGCTCTTCCGCGACCGCGCCGCCGCCGTCGTCCCCGGGCTGGCGTTCGACTCCCCCGGTGACGCGGCCGCCGTGGCCGAGATCTGCCGCCGCCTCGAAGGGATACCGCTAGCCGTCGAACTCGCCTGCGCCCAGCTCCGCGAGAGCAGCGCGCAGGAGATCACCGGGCGGCTGGCCTCCCGGCTGGACGCCCTCAGCGACGACACGCTCTGGCCCCGCCGCCACCGTGCCCTGCGCACCACGATCGGCTGGAGCCACGAGCTCTGCGCCCCGCTCGAACGGCTCCTGTGGGCCCGGCTCTCCGTCTTCCGGGGCGTCATCATGACGGCCGACGCGGAGGCGGTGTGCGCGGGCGGACCCCTCGGTGGCGAGGCCATCGCCCCCGCGCTGGAGAGCCTCGCCGAGCAGTCCGTGCTCCGGCGGACCGGTGACGGCTACCGGATGCTGGACACGCTGCGCGAGTACGGGGCGATGTGGCTCGCCGAGCTGGCGGAGGACACGCTCTTCGCCGACCGGCACGCGCGCCACTTCGCGCAGATAGCCGTGCAGGCGCACGCGGGCTGGCTGGGCCCCCGGCAGGTCGACTGGTACCGCAGGGTCGCCTCCACCCACCCGGATCTCTGCGCCGCCCTGGAGCACCTGCTGGCCGAGGACCCCGAGAAGGCGATGGAGATGGCCGGGTGCGCCGGTCTGTTCTGGAGCTGCTGCGGCCATCTGCACCAGGCCCGGACCTACCTGGAGCGGGTGCTGGCCCTGCCCCTCTCGGCGGGCCCGCACCGCACCCGCGCGCTCTGGGCCCTCGGCATCACGCTGACCCTCCAGGGCGACCACGAGGCGGCGCGCCGTGCCGGTGCGGAGTGCGAGGAAGCGGCCCGCCTCGGCCAGGACGCCGAGGCGGCCCTCTCGGCGGCCCACTCCATGAGCTTCACCTATCTCATGATGGGGAGGCCGCAGACCGCGCACCTGGTCAGCGACCACGCCCTGCGGCTGCACCCGGGGGACCCCGCCGACGCACCCTCCCAGATGCGCTGCCGGGTGATACGCCTGTTCGCCCTGTCGGCGCTCGGCCGGCTGGACGAGGCGTACGAGGAGGCTACCCGGCTCCAGCGGATAAGCCTGCGCTTCGGCGAGCACTGGGGGCGGGCCTACGCCGATCACCAGCTCGCCCTCATCCATCTGCTGCAGGGCCGCCCCCGCCACGCCGAGAGCCACGCCCGCGCGATGCTCGCGAGCAAGCACGAGCTCCACGACAGCCTCGGCATCGCCCTCGGCCTCGACCTGCTCGCCGGTGCCATCGCCGCCCAGGGGGACGGGGTCGCGGCGGCCCGTACCTCCGGCACGGGACACACGTACTGGCGGCTCATCGGCCACCCCCACCGCGGCACCCCCGAGCTCGGGGCGATCCGGGAGCAGTGGGAGCTCCAGGCACGGCGGGCGGCCGGGAACACGGCGTACGAACGCGCCTACCGCCGGGCCTCGGCCGACGACGCCGAGCGCGGCCTGGCCCATGCCCTGGAGCGTCAACTCCCCTCGTGAACAGGCCCTAGCATCCCGGTATGACGATCATCAGCCGGCTCACGGCCGGCCATGCCGAGGCGCTGCTCGCGTTCGAGCGGGAGAACCGCGCGTACTTCTCCACCTCGGTGCCCGACCGGGGCGACGACTACTTCACGGGCTTCGCCGCACGCCACCGTGAGCTGCTCGCCGAGCAGGAGGCGGGGCTGCACCACTTCCATGTCGTCGAGGACGCCGACGGGGCGCTCCTGGGCCGGATCAACCTCGTCGGGGTCGAGGACGGTTCGGCCGAGCTGGGCTACCGGATCGCCGAGAAGGCCGCAGGGCGCGGGCTGGCGACCCGGTCGGTCCGGCAGCTCTGTGTGCCGGCGGCCCAGGAGTACGGACTGACCGTGCTGCGGGCGGAGACGACGCTCGACAACACGGGTTCCCGCGCGGTACTGGCCCGCACCGGGTTCGAGCCGGTGGAGGAGGTCATGTTCGGCGACCGCCCGGGACTGCGCTACGTCCTCGATCTGCGCGGGGGTACAGTCCCGGCTCCGTGAGGGGCGCTTCCGAACGAGACGGGGAGACGGGCGGGTGGCGGTGATCGGCCGGATGGTCCACCTCGGGAGCGGACTCGGGCCGGCCGCCCGATGCTGAGCTCGCGGCAGCCGGTGGCAGGGGGGCGGCCCGCCCGACCCACACCTTCAGGAGGTACACCCGTGCCCACACGTCCCCTTCTGCGCGCCCCTTCACGGCCGCTGCGGCGAACAGCCGTCGTGGCCGTCGTGGCCGCCGCCTCGATCGCCGGGCTGATGACCGGTCCCGCCCGGGCGGGCGGTGGCGGGGGCGACGGCCCCCATGGACCGCACGGACCGGTCGACCGGGAGTTGCAGCGCAGGCTCCGGGCGCTCGTCGACACTCCCGGCGGGCCGCCCGGGGCCATCGCCGTACTGACGGCCGGCGGCCGCAGTGAGGTGTACCGGGCCGGTACGTCCGAGGCCGGTACCGGACGGCCGCCGCAACCCACCGACCACATGCGGATCGCCAGTGTGGCGAAGGCCTTCAGCGGCGCGGTCGCGCTGCACCTGGCCGACCGGGGCCGCCTCTCGCTCGACGACACCCTCGGCCGGTGGCTGCCCCGGCTCCCCGCCGCCTGGCACCGGGTGACGGTCGCCCAGCTCCTGAACCACACCAGCGGACTGCCGGACTACACCGAGTCCCCCGGGTTCATCGCCGAGTTCGCAGCCGATCCGCGCAGGCACTTCGACTCACGCAAGCTGCTGCGGTACGTCGCCGGGGAACCGCTGCGGTTCCGGCCGGGTTCGGCGTACCGCTACTCCAACTCCGACAACATCGCCGTGGCCCTGATCGCCGAGGCCGCGACGGGTACCCCCTACGAGCGGCTGCTGGCCGAGATCGTGTACCGGCCGCTGGGGCTGCGCGCGACCACGCTCCCCCAGGGGTACCGGCTGCCCGATCCGTACCTGCACGGCTATGACGTGGACCCGCCGAACCCCCCGGAGGACCTCTCCACCGCGATCAGCGCCTCCGGGGTGTGGGCGTCGGGCGGCATCGTCTCCACCCCCGAGAACCTCGGCACATTCATCCGCGCCTGGGCCGGCGGACGTGACCTGGGTCCGGCGGTCCGCCGCCGGCAGCTGACGTTCGTCGCGGGCGCTTCCGAACCGGCCGGGCCCGGGCGCAACGAGGCCGGGCTCGCCCTCTTCTCGTACAAGACGCGGTGCGGGACCGTGTACGGCCACACCGGCAACTTCCCCGGCTACACGCAGCTGGCGGCGGCCACCAAGGACGGCAAGCGGTCACTGACCGTCTCGCTCACCTCGCAGGTCAACAGCACGACGAACCCGGGGCTGCTGGCCACCCTCCGCGGCCTCCAGGAGGACTTCGTCTGCCGACTGCTGGAGCCGCGCAAGGCGCACAAGGCATAGCGGGGCACAGGAGAAGGGGTACGCCGGGTTTCCGGCATACCCCTTCTTCCTTCACCCACCCCGGTGGTGCGCCCCTGCGGACACACCACCGGGTCGGCACCGTCCGGGGACGGTCAGTCGTTGTCGGTCTCCTCGCGGACGATCGTGTCGTTCTTGGCGTCCACGTCGAACGTGGTCTTCTTCCAGTCGGAGCCGACCACGTCGACCGACCAGATCACGCCGTTGCCGTCGTTGTCGTCGAGGCTGACGGAGGTGACGGTCCCCTTCTTCTTCTCCGTGGCGACCTTGGCCGCCTGCTCGGGCGTCTGCGTGGCCTGGGCGAGCCAGTCGGCCGTCTGCTTCTTGTCCTCGGCGTCCTGGTCCGCGTCGACGCGGGCCTCGATCACCTTGCCGTCGACCGCGTTGATCCGCACGGTGTGGACCGTGCCGTCCTTCTCGGCGACCTCCGCGACCCAGACGGGGCCGTCGGCGCCCGGGCTGGCGCTCGGCGAACCGGTCGCGGCCGGGCTGCCCGTCGGGCCGGCGCTGCCGGTGGGGCTGGCACTGCCGGTCGGACTCCCGCTGCCGGTCGGGCTCGGGCTCTCGTCGCGGTCGTCGTCGTCCACACCCTCCAGGTCCAGATCGACGAGCTTGCCATTGGCCACTTCGCCGACCGCGGTCGTCGCGGCGTCGTCGAAAGTGACCTTGGTGGCGTCCAGCACCCTCTTGCGTTCCTGCTGGTCCTCGGTCAGGTCCGCGGTGGCCGACGGGGAGGCCGTCGTCTTCTGCGGGACGACCTTCGCGGCTTCGGTGGCCGCGGACGTCGCACTGTCCGAACTCTGACCACAGGCCGTCAGCAGGAGAGCGGCGGCCGCCAGGCAGGCGGCGGCACCGGTCGCCCCGAGGTTGCGGGAGCGTAGGGAAGGACGGTTGTTTCGTCGGGGCTCAAGTCTCATGTACGCATGCCTAGCCCCCGCCAGGACCAGTCATGTTGTCCTACATGTCGGAGTCACCCGATCGACCGGACAGCTCCGCCCGTTGGCCGCCGCGAACGAGCCTGCCCCCTCCGCTCCCCGGGCGACTCGCGCGCGGGTGGGAAACAATGGGGTCAGGGCCGGACATCGTCGCGGCCCGGCCGGGAGGCCCTCATGGAGCACACGGAGCGTTACGAACTCATCTTCCAGATTTCCGGCGCCGAGGACGACGTGGTCGCCGTCCGGCTGACCGACCGGACCGGGGCGGGCGGTTCTCCGGTGTACGAGGACGAGACGGGGATCGTCCGCGCCGAGATCAGCGACCGGGGCGAGGTGCGGATGCTCGCCAGCGGAGGACATCAGGTACCCGGTACCCCGCTGCTGGCCCGGCCACTGGGCGAGGGCGCTGCCGGGAGGCGCTGAGCAGACGGACACGGCGGGGCTCACCGGTGAACGGTGCGCCCCGCCGACGTGTGCGCGCCCCCATACCCGTCCACTCCCACTCATGCCCACCCATGCCCACTTCTCGCCCGAATGTGTTTACTTTCCCGAACCCCGGACGTAATCTGAGCGCGAAACCACAGACTCGGGCATGAAACGGATACGAAACCACATGTACGCACCGGAGCGTCAGCAGGAGATCCTCCGCCTCGCCCAGGAGAGCGGCCGGGTCGATGTGCTCTCCCTGGCCGAGGAGTTCCAGGTGACCGCCGAGACCGTCCGGCGGGATCTCAAGGCGCTGGACCGGGCCGGGCTGCTGCGCCGGGTGCACGGCGGCGCCATCCCGGTCGGGCGGCTCGACTTCGAGCCCGACCTCGCCGAGCGCGACGCCGTGGCCGCCGACGAGAAGGACCGCATCGCGCAGGCGGCGCTCGCCGAGCTCCCCGCGGACGGGAACGTGATCATCGACGCCGGGACCACGACGGCCCGGCTCGCCGCGGCCGTCCCCGTCGATGCCGCGCTGACAGTGGTGACGCACGCGCTGCCGGTGGCCGCCCGCCTCGCCGACCACCCGGGCATCGCGCTGCATCTGGTCGGCGGCCGGGTCCGGCACCGGACGCGGGCGGCGGTCGACGCCTGGGCGCTCAGCTCGTACGGAGAGATCAGCGCCGACGTCGTCTTCCTCGCCACCAACGGCTTCGCGCCCGACAGCGGCCTCACCACACCCGACCTCGCCGAGGCCGCCGTGAAGCGTGCGGTGGTCAAGGCCGCCCGCCGGGTCGTCCTGCTCGCCGACTCGGGCAAGTTCGGGCAGCGGCACTTCGCCCGCTTCGGTGACCTCACCGATGTCGACCTCCTCATCACCGACACGGGCCTCAGCCCCGACGACGCCCGCTCCATCGAGAGCCGGGGCACGGAAGTAGTACGCGCATGATCCTCACCGTCACCCCCAACCCCAGCCTGGACCGGACCTACGAGCTGCCGGCGCTGGTCCGCGGCACGGTCCTGCGGGCCACGGCGGACCGCGTCGACCCGGGCGGCAAGGGCGTCAACGTCTCCCGCGCGGTCGCGGCGGCCGGCCACCGCACGGTCGCCGTCGCGCCGATGGGCGGGCCGGAGGGCGCGCTGCTCGCCCGGCTGCTCGGCGAGCACGGCATCGAGGCCGCCGGGGTGCCGGTCACCGGCAGCACCCGGATCAACATCACGCTCGTCGAACCCGACTCCACCCTCACCAAGATCAACGCGGCCGGTCCCGAGCTCAGCGCCGCCGAGGCGGAGGACGTCCTGGAGGCGGTGCGGGCCCGTTCCGCCTCCGCCGACTGGATCGCGTGCTGCGGAAGCCTGCCGCGCGGGCTGGCGCCGCAGTGGTACGCGGAGCTGGTCGCACGGAGCCACCGGGCCGGTACGCGGATCGCGCTGGACACCTCCGGCGCGGCCCTGACGGCGGCCCTGCGGGAGGGGCCCGATGTGATCAAGCCCAACGCCCAGGAGCTCGCCGAGGCCGTCGGCCGTCCGCTCGCCACGGTCGGCGACGCGCTGAAGGCCGCCGAGGAGCTGCGCGAGCGGGGCGCCCGGTCGGTGCTGGCCAGCCTGGGGGGCGACGGGCAGCTGCTGGTGGAGGCGTCGGGCGCGTACTTCGCGACCGCCCGGGTGGAGACCGTACGCAGCAATGTCGGCGCCGGGGACGCGTCCCTGGCCGGCTTCCTGACGGCGGGCGGGCAGGGCCCCGAGGCACTCGCCTCGGCCGTCGCCCATGGGGCGGCGGCGGTGCAGCTGGCGGGGAGCCTCATGCCCACCCCGGCCGATCTCGACCGGTCGGCGGTCGTGGTGAGCGCCGATGTCCCCCTGGACCGCCCGCTGACGGAGCCCGCCCCATGGGCCGCCGTGAACACCCGATGACCGCCGCGTCCGCCCACCCCGATCTCCACCCCCCGCACGATCCCACCGCCTTCCGTCCCCCGAACCGCCGCAGGGCGGTCCCCGAACAAGGAGCACCGCGATGAGTGAGCTGATCACCGCGGAACTGGTCGACCTCGATCTGTCCGCAGCAACGAAGGACGCCGCCGCGAGGTCGCTCGCCGAGCGGATGGTGGCCGCACACCGCGTCACCGACCTCGACGGCTTCCTGGCCGATGTCGCCGCCCGCGAGGCGCAGATGCCGACGGGCCTGGACGGCGGGATCGGCATCCCGCACTGCCGGAGCGAGCATGTGAGCGCCCCGACGCTGGCGTTCGGGCGCAGCGCCTCGGGCATCGACTTCGGTGCGGCCGACGGTCCCGCGGACCTGATCTTCCTGATCGCGGCGCCGGCCGGGGCGGACGACGACCATCTGACCATCCTGTCGGGGCTGGCCCGCAGGCTGATGGACCCGGAGTTCACCGCCGCCCTGCGCGCCGGGGACGACCCGGGCACGGTCGCCGCGCTGATCCGGGGCGAGGAGCCGACGCCGGAGCCCGAAGCCACGACGCCGATACAGGCGGCCGAAGAGGCCGCCCCCGCCGGGGACGACGCCCCCTTCCGGATCGTCGCCGTCACCTCCTGCCCCACCGGTATCGCGCACACCTACATGGCCGCCGAGTCGCTGACGGCGGCAGGGCTCGCCGAGGGCGTCGCGGTGACGGTGGAGACGCAGGGGTCGGCCGGTTTCAGCAAGCTGGACCCCGCGGTCATCGCCCGGGCCGACGCGGTCATCTGGGCGCACGACGTCGAGGTGCGGGAGAAGGCGCGCTTCCGGGGCAAGCCGCTCGTCGACGTCGGGGTGAAGGCGGGCATCAACCGGCCCGCCGAGCTGATCGCCGAGGCCCGCCGCAAGGCGGAGCGCGGTGAGATCGCCGCCGTACCGCAGGGCGGGGACGGGCCGGAGAGCGGTGCGGACGGCGGGTCCGGCGCGGACGGTGCGCACTTCGGGGTCCGGCTGCGTACGTACCTGATGTCCGGCGTGAGCTACATGGTGCCGTTCGTCGCGGCGGGCGGGCTGCTGATCGCCCTGTCGTTCGCCATCGGCGGCTACGAGATCGTGGACGCCAAGTCGGTCGCCGACCACTTCGTCTGGGGGCAGATGGACAGCTGGGCCGCGCTGCTCAACCAGATCGGCTCCGCCGCCTTCGGCTTCCTGGTGCCGGTGCTCGCCGGGTACATCGCGTACGGGATGGCGGACCGTCCCGCGCTGGTGCCCGGGTTCGTGGGCGGAGCGATCGCGCTCACCGTCGACGCGGGATTCCTCGGCGGTCTCGTCGCCGGTCTGCTGGCCGGTGCGGTGGTGATGGCCATCCAGCGGGTCCCGGTCCATGCGACGCTGCGCGGGATCATGCCGGTGCTGGTGATCCCGCTGATCGCGTCGGCGGTCGTCGGGTTCCTGATGTTCATCGTCGTGGGCAAGCCGATCGCCGCACTGCAGAGCGCCCTCACGGACTGGCTGAACGGCCTGTCGGGCTCCAACGCGGTCATCCTCGGTGTCGTCATCGGCCTGATGATGTGCTTCGACATGGGCGGACCGCTGAACAAGGTGGCGTACGCGTTCGCGGTCGGCGGTCTCGCCGATCCGACCGACGGCAGCCTCAAGGTGATGGCCGCGGTCATGGCGGCGGGTATGGTCCCGCCGCTGGCGATGGCCCTGGCCACCACCGTACGCAAGAAGCTGTTCACGAAGACCGAGCGGGAGAACGGCCGGGCGGCCTGGGTGCTGGGCGCCTCGTTCATCACCGAGGGCGCGATTCCGTTCGCCGCCGCCGACCCGCTGCGGGTGATCCCGTCGGTGATGGCGGGCGGTGCGGTCACCGGTGCGCTGTCGATGGCCTTCGGGTGCACCCTGCGCGCCCCGCACGGCGGCATCTTCGTCGTGCCGCTGATCGGTGAACCGTTCCTCTACCTGCTGGCGATCGCCGCGGGCACCCTCGTGGCGACCGCGCTGGTCGTCCTGCTCAAGGGTGCCCGCCGGACGGCGGCGGCCCCTGCCTCGGAGGCGGGGGCCGAGGTCACCGGCTCACGGGTGGGCGTCAGCGCCTGACGTCGCGCGGCGGCGGCGCAGCAGGACGAGCGGGACGGCGGCGGCCACGGCCGCCGCCGGTCCGGGGAGCAGGGCCGCGCCGGCCGCGGTGGAGAAGGTGTCGGGGACGGGCAGGGTGCTCCAGCGGCCGACCGGCCAGGCGACGACGACGGCGCGGCCGACGACCTCGTCCTCCGGGACCATGCCGTCGTTGCGGTCGTCGCGGTGGTAGCGGGAGTCCGAGGACGCCTGGCGGTGGTCGCCCATCACCCAGAGCCTGCCCTGCGGGACGGTGACCTTGAAGGTGCCCCTGCCGTCGTTGCTGCACGGGGTGTTGCCGGGGAACACATAGGGCTCGTCCAGAACCTTCCCGTTGACCTTCACCGGTCCGTCGCCGGCGCATTCCACGGTGTCACCGCCCACGCCGATCACCCGCTTGATGAGGTCCTTCTCCTCGGCCGACGGCATCACACCGATGAAACTGAGCACCTTCTGCACGGTGTTGGGCGGGTCGACGGCCATGTCGTCGAGCCAGCCGGCCGGGTCGTGGAAGACGACCACCTCGCCCCGTTCCGGTTCGGATCCGAACCACGGGGTCAGCTTGTCGACGAGGACCCGGTCGCCCTTCTGCAGGGTGTTCTGCATGGACTCCGACGGGATGGAGAAGGCCTGGACCAGGAAGGTCTTGATGAGCAGAGCCAGCACCAGGGCGACCCCGACGAGGAGCGGAAGCTCCACCCAGAACGGCCGGTGCCTGCCCTTTCCCGCCCGCCGTGCACCCGCACGCACCATTACGCCGCTCCTCGCCCCGTGTCCCCGCGCACCCGCCCCACCGGTGGGGGAACGGATCTTGTCGGGTCACTCTATGGGGCGCGGCGGACGCGGCGGGTCGCCGCTCAGGACGCGGACGCCGGGGGCGGTGCGGCGGGGGCGGTGCCGTCCGGCGGGAGCGTGGCTCCGTCGCCCTGGCGTACGGCTTCGACCACGCTCTGGTGGAAGGCGCGGCTCTCCTCCTCGGAGGCGCACGGCACGGGGCTCCCCGCCAGGGTGAACCAGTCCGACGAGCCGCTGTACTGCACGGCCACCGACGCCTGGCCGTCGGACCACGTCGTGTGCACCGTGAGGTCTCCGCTCAGGATGCCGGCTTCTTCGGTGCGGACTCCGCCTGTTCCCGCGAAGACACCGCTGGTCGTCCACGATGCCCAGCTCATGACGTGTCGCCTTTCGGACGATGACAAGCCTCTGCGGCGGACTGCTTCCGAGTATGGCACCGCTGTTGGGAGGGTGCACGGGGTGCGGAGGCGGTTCGTCCGCGGGCCGGTCTCATGCGCGCTCCCGTACACCCCGCACGAATGCGGCCTGCCCCGCGTGCTGGAGGTCTTCGGCGATGACGCTGATCAGCCGGACTCCCAGGGTCACCGGGGGCGACCACGCCTCGTCGACGATGCGGTCGAGGGCGCGGCCGTCGAGTCCGCGGACGAAGCCGAGGGTCTGTTCCTGGACGGCGTCGTAGTAGCCGAGGAGCAGGTCGGCGGAGTCGACGCGGACGGCGGCGACCTCGTCGGCGCTGTGCCCGTATCCGGTCGCCGCCTCGTCGAACGGGAGCCCGAAGCGGTCGGCCCAGCCCTTGGTGAGCCAGACCTGGCCGGTGCCGGCGGCGTCGGCGATGTGGTCGTCCTGGATCCGGGTGAGGTGCCAGATCAGCCAGGAGATCGAGTTCGCCCCGTCGTCGATCCGGGCGTTGAGGTCGTCCGCCGAGAGCCCTTCGGCCGCCGCGTGGACCGCTTCCCCGACCCGGTCGAACGCCTCGGCCAGCATGTTCGCACTGTTCATCCGCTCACCTTCGCCTCCTGGCCGGTGCGAACCGCGCTCCGACACACGCGGGCCGCCCGCTTAGGATCGGCGCATGGTCCGGAGCAGTGCGGAAGACGTCGATCAGTACCTGGCCGAGCTGCCGGACGCCCGCCGGGGCGCGCTCACCGAGCTGCGCGCGCTGTGCCGCGCGGAGCTGACGGGGTTCCGGGAGGTGATGGCGTACGGCATGCCCGCCTACGAACGGGACGGGACCGGCGAGGTCGCCTTCGCGAGCCAGAAGCAGTACATCTCGCTCTATCTCCTGCGCACGGATGTCCGGGACGCGTTCGCGGACCGGCTGGCCGGCCACGACATGGGCAAGGGGTGTCTCCGCTTCCGCAACCCGGAGAAGATCGACTTCACGCTCGTACGGGATCTGCTGCGGGCGACGGCGGCGACCCGCGGCTTCGCCTGCTGAGCCGGTCTACCGCAGCCCGTCCAGCCACTGGGTCAGCAGCCGGTTGACCTCGTCGGGGCGTTCCTGCTGGATCCAGTGGCCGCAGCCTTCGAGGATGTGGGCGGCGGACAGGCCGGGGAGGGTGGTCGGGTAGGCGTCGATGGCGTCCGCCATCCATGTGGTGGAGGCGTCGAGCGCGCCGCCGATGAAGAGGGAGGGCTGGGTGATGGGCGCTCCGTGCCAGGCGGCGAGGTCCTCCCAGTCCCGGTCGACGTTGCGGTAGCGGTTGAGGGCGCCGGTGAGGCCGGAGCGTTCGAACTCCCCGCTGTAGACGTCCAGGTCCGGCTCGGTGAGCCAGGCGGGCAGCGGGCCGGCGGGGAAGCGGTCGGCGAGCCGCGCACCCGGGGGTACGAAGAAGAGCCTGCCGTGCTCCTCGGGGGTGAGGGTGCCGCCGGTCAGCCCGGTGTAGAAGCCGGCGAGCCAGCCGCGTACGTCCCGTTCGATCTCCGCCTCGGCCCTGCCGGGGGTCTGGAAGTAGCTGACGTAGAACTCCTGGTCGCCGCCGATCCGGGCGAAGCCGTCGGTGGGGCGGTGCTCCCCGCGCGGGGAGTACGGGACGCTGAGCAGGCCGACGGCAGTGAAGACGTCCGGCCGGAGCAGGGCGCTGTCGGCCGCGATGGGCGAGCCCCAGTCGTGGCCGACGACGGTGGCCGTCTCCTCGCCCAGGGCGTGGACGACGGCGGTGTTGTCGGCGACGTGGGCGAGCATCCGGTACGCGTCGGTGGCGGCGGGCTTGGCGGAACGCCCGTAGCCGCGTACGTCGATGGCGACGGCCCGGTATCCGGCGGCGGCCAGCGCGGGGAGCTGGTGGCGCCAGGAGTACCAGGACTCGGGGAAGCCGTGGACGAGGAGGACGAGGGGTCCGGTGCCCTGCTCGACGAGGTGGATGCGGCCGCCGGGGGTGTTCACCAGGCGGTGGACCGCGCCGGGCGGGGTGGTGGAGTCCGCCGGGGGCACGGGGGCGGGCTGCGGCATGGGTCCTCCTCGGGGGCCCCGGGCGGGCGGGGCGGTCGTGACGGGTTCGGTCGGGCGGCCGGGCCGGAGCCCGGCCGCCCGGTCACGATCATTCGGGGGTGCCCGCCGCCCGCACAAGGATCTTTGCCGGACCGGCAAAGGGGGTCAGACGAGCAGCCGCAGCAGGTGTGCGCAGGCGGCTGCCTCGCCCGGGTGGTGTGCGAGGACTTCGTCCCGGCCGCGTTCGTACGCGCCGGTCTCCCATCCGCCGTCCGCCGCCCGTCGCACGAAGAGGAAGTCGGGCGGGGTGGGGACCGGCTCGTGGACGCCCTCGATCCGGTAGTAGCCGCCGGGGATCCCGGCCTCCACGAGTGCGGCGTGCAACGCGTGACGGTCCATCGGGGGTTACGCGCCCGCGGACGTGAGGTAGCCGTGGTCCAGCAGCCACTTCACGTTCAGCCGCTCGCCCTCGCCCGGGTTCAGGAAGACGGCGTCGAGCTTGATCTGCCGGCCGCCGCCGGGCTGCTCGAACCAGGGGGCGATGCTGCCCTGCCAGACCCAGAAGGGCTTCGCCACCTTGTAGACGCGGTAGTCGCAGGGGGTCGCCGCTTCACGGGTGTTGAGGTTCTGCGGGGGCAGGGCGCGCTCGGCGTAGGCGTCGCCGGCCGGGGCCAGGTAGCCGCCGTACTCGGAGCCGAAGCGGTCCAGGCGCTGGCCGGGGCGGAGCTTGGAGGGCTCCTTGTCGATCTCGCCGTTGACCTCGGCGAAGCCGTCGTTGGGCGGGTACTTCCAGCTCCCGGTGTCCGCGGGCCCCTCCCAGTACTTCTTGAGGAAGGCCTGCGGGGACAGCTCTCCGGTGCGCTGGTAGCCCTTCAGGAGCGGGCCGACCGGGGCCAGGCGCTTGTTCGGCAGCCACTTCGGGCCGAGCCGGGCGTCGCCGCGGTATTCGCCGGTGCAGGGTTCGTGCCGCTCGGCGGCCACCGGGGCGTCGGGCTGCGGGGCGGCGTTCGCGGCGGGGGCGGTGATCAGTCCGGCGGTGATGCCGAGCGCGGCAAGTACGGTACGCATGCGGTTCATTCAGGAATCCCCTCAAGCACTGATGATCAATCAGACAGCTGACGAAGGGTAACCGCTCGGCTACCTGGAGCAGCCGCGCCATGCCGCTTTCCGGCCATGACGGACCGTGCCGGTCCTTGATGGAACAGCACCGCGCCCCGGCCGGGTGGAGCTGGGGCCCGGCCGGGGCGCGACGGACGGAACAGGGCCTGCGGTCAGCTGACGTTGACGTCGATGCAGGCGTAGAAGGCGTTGACGGTGTCCGCGATGTTCCAGACCGCGAGGACCTTCTGCTGACCGGCCTTGTTGCCGAAGTCGACCTGATGGGCGACGGTCGCGCCGGGCTGCGCGCCGCCGTCGTCGAACTCGGCGATCTTCTCGCCGCCGACGAAGTACTGCCAGGTGCTGGTCGAGTGCCGGGCGGTGAGCTTCCACTCGAACTGCTGCGAGCGGTTCACCGGGGTGACCGCCCAGCCCTTGGAGTCGTCGTCGAGCTCGGCGAACCCGCTGTTGCCGCCGCTGCAGCTGGTGAGCCCCTTCGGGCCCTCGACGCTCTGCGGTTCGTAGCTGATCGAGCCGCAGCTGACCGTGCCGGCGGCGCACTGCGCCTGCCTGCTGGGCGGGTTGGAGATGTAGCCGTGGGCGCTGGCGGAGCTCGCCGGGAGGCTCAGGGCGAGGACCGGGGCGAGAACGGCACCGACGGCGAGTGCGGTCTTCCTTTTCGCGTACATGCTTCTCCTTCACATGAGACCGCACCGCGCGGTGGCGGGCCGTGGGGGGCCCGGCTTCGGCGGCGAGGCCTCGCGAGTGTGGGGCCAACGAGGCGCGAAGGGCTGCAAGTCCCTTGCCGGACAGGCCTGATGACCGGTGCCGGAAAGGCCTTGCACTTGGCCTAGACCATACTCACCGTCGCGTACGCGTCAAGGGTGGGGCGCCTGGGGCGGGAGGGGCGCCGGCCGGGCGCGGTCCGCGACGGACGGTCACCGCGCCGGGCCGTTCGGCGCCATCAGCCCTGGTCGTCGCCGTAGCGGACCGTGACGCGCTCGAAGCCGAGGGAGCCGAGCAGCCCCTTCAGCATGTCCGCGGTGTTCTTCTCGGCGCGGGCGGTCAGCCCGCTCTCCTTCGCCGCCTCGCCGATGTGCCGGACGGCCAGTTGGTTGACCGCCTGCTCACTGCTCGGATTGTCGGAGAAGAGGTCGCCGAGCCGGTCGAAGAGGCCGCGCTGCTTGGAGACGGCGTAGGAGCGGTCCGGGTCCAGGGCCGGCTTGCCCAGCACCGCGCGCGGCAGGCGGATCTCGGCGGTGGTGCGGTCCTCGTTGATGACGACGCCGTCCTCTCCGACCTTGCCCAGGTCGACGGAGGCGTCGACGGTGCCCGCGCCGACGAACAGGGTGCGGGTGCCGCGTACCGCGTCGGGCAGGAACTTCGCGTCCTTCTCCAGGTCGACGACGACCTGGAAGTTGCCCGAGGCAGCCTCGTACGCGCTCATGTCCTGGATCGACTTGAGGACCGCGGGGCCCGACCGGTCGTGGGTCTCCTCCCCGAAGAGGCCGTCGAGGCTCGGCAGCAGACTGAGCCTGCCGCCGGCGAACAGCAGGGCCAGGATCGCCGCGCCGATGCCGACGATCTTCAGCACTCCCCGCCCGGGACGGGACGTGCGCTTCTTCCCGCTCTGCGGGGCGGGATCCGTGGTTGCGTCGCTGGACGTCATGGACTGCATGTGACCCGCCGACGCTCTTTCAACCCATCTCCCCTGCGAAATCGGCCAGTTCGGGTAGACGGATGCAGACGAGGGACCCTCACGGACGGCCGGACAGCTCCGTGGTGTCGTCGGAGGACGTGGAGGTGGTCACCGATGTGGTGACGTTGCCCGCGAGACCGAGCACCAGGAAGAGCACCACGAGCCACTTGCCGGCGCTGCTCATCACCAGCGGCCGGGTGGCGGAGCGGGGGTGCCCCTGCGATACGGCGAGGCCGTCGTCGCCGAAGAGGCCCTTGGGGTAGGCCGGGGTGAGCATCATGGCGTACGCGGAGAACCGCATCCGGTAGCGCAGGGTGGCCGCCGTCGCCTCGAACAGGGGGCGCGGCATCCGGCCCAGGACGAGCGTGATGAGCCACCAGACGAAGGCCAGGGCCCACCACCCGTAGACCGCGAGGCTCTGCACGATCGCCGCCGGGATCATCAGGAAGATCCGGAAGAGGACCGCGAGCCGGTTGAGGGCGGTGGGGCGTACGTCGATCTGGACCGGGTAGTCCGGCGGCGGGGTCAGGGCGAAGGGCGGGTAGCGGTCGATCAGCAGCATCTGGCTCGCCGACACGCGCATGTCGTACCCGAGGAACCGGGCGAGGAACCGGAAGACGGGGTCGGGCAGCCGCCCCAGCACCAGGGCGGCGAACCAGCCCACGATGACGGTGAAGAAGGCCGCGATGTGCAGGAAGAACAGCACGACGAAGTGGGGGATCAGCAGGAGCAGGCGCAGCAGTACCGTCAGCCGGCGTTGGTGGCCGGGCTCGACGATGTCGAGGACGGGCCTGAACTCGTCGGCGTCGGCCTGCTTGCGGCCCGGGCTCCATCGGCCGTCGGCCATGACGCTCCTCCTCGGCAGGGGGTCCGCACGGCATCCGCGCGCAGGACGTGCCCCCACGCTGCGGCCGCACGGGACGGCCCGCAAACGGCCGCGGCCCGAACGGGTGGGGCGGCCCCTGCCTGAGGAGTGGCGGGCACATGGGGGCGGAGCGTCCGTCAGCGCGTGGAGCAGCGCCCTGTGCCGGCCCCTGCGGTCAGCGCCTGCGGAGCCGGTCCAGCAGGGCGCGGCCCGAGCCGGGCTGTGCGCCGTCGCCGGTGGGGCGCCCGCCCGAACCCCTGGCCTTCCCCAGGCGTGTGCCACCGGTCCTCGCCCCGGCCTTGGACGGTTCCTTCGCCTTGGTCGTGGCCCGGGTCTTCGTCCCGGTCTTCGCCGGGGCCTTCGTCCTGGTCCGGAATGCCGTCGCCTCAGCCGCGCCCTTCGGCTGCGGGGCGGGCTTCCCCGCCTCGGCCCGGGGGGTGTGCGCGTGCGCGTGGTAGTGGTGGCTGATCCGGCGGCCCACCAGCAGGTAGGCGAGCAGGGCGCCCGCCGTGTTGAGGATTACGTCGTCGATGTCGAAGGCGCGGCCGGCGACCAGGGCACCCTGGATCAGCTCCACGAGGACCATGACGGCCGCGGTCAGCAGCGTCATGCTGATCATCCGCAGGCGGCGCGGCACGATGAACGGGAGCAGCAGCCCGAAGGGCACACCGAGCAGCAGGTTTCCGCCCGCCTGCTTGCACGCGGCGAGGAAGGTGTAGTCCTCGGCGTACTGGCGCAGCGACCGGCCCGGCTGCAGATTCGATGTGACGATGTCCTCGGAGGCCGGTGACGGGGTGAGCGTCACCTTGGCCAGGAACAAGGAGAACGCCACCAGCCCGAGCAGCACCACCGTCAGGACGGTCACCCTCAGCAACACGCGTAGCCATGTCCCCTGTCGCGTAGGGGTATTCGTCTCTGCAGTCATGGCGGACAGATGCCCCCGCCGGGGCGGAAAACACGCGGGCGGGCATCCGGGCCTCAAAAAACGTCCGGCTCTCCGGTGCCGCCTGCGACGATGGGCGGATGAGCGCACGTGAGAAGAAGGATCTGCTGGCCGAGACCGACCGGCTGCGCGAGGAGGGCCGGGCCGGGGAGGCGCGCGAGCGGCTGCTCGCGCTGACCTCCCGGTTCCCCGACGACGCGGAGGTGGCCTACCGGACCGCCTGGGTCCACGACGTCCTGGGCCTGGAGACCGAGGCGGTGGCGTACTACGAACGCAGCCTGGCGGGGACGGGGCTCGGGGCGGAGGACCGGCGGGGGGCGCTGCTCGGGCTCGGCAGTACGTACCGGGTGCTCGGGCGGTACGGGCAGGCCGTGGAGACGCTCCGCCGGGGCATCGAGGAGTTCCCGGACGACGGGGCGCTGCAGACGTTCCTGGCCATGGCCCTGTTCAACACGGAGGAGTACCACGAGGCGATGCGGCTGCTGCTGCGGCTGGTGGCGTCGACCAGTGACGACCGGCATGTCCAGAAGTACCGGCCCGCCATCGAGCACTACGCGAAGGATCTCCACGAGACGATGTGACCGGGCTCCGGGCCGGGTGACCCCGGGCACCGGCACGCGGCGCGCCACGTCTGGCGCCGGGAGCGGTTCGGGAGCGCGCGGGTACCGAGAATGCTCGCGTGCATTCCGCTCCCCCGCCCTCGCCGCCCTCACCCTCCGCGTCCTCCTCCGCTGCGCCGCGTGCCGACGGCCCTGCGCGGCGCGGTGCGTGGGCGCTGCTGCTCCTGTCCGCGGCTTCCGGGGCGGCGGACGCGTTCGTCTTCCTCTGTGTGGGACAGGTCTTCGCTGGGGTGATGACCGGGAATCTGGTCCTGCTCGGGGCCTCGGCCGCCGGAGCGGGCGAGGACGGCGTGGCGCTGCGGGTCGCCACCGCCTTGGCCGCGTACGCCTGCGGGGCCGCGTCCGGCGCTCTGATGGCCGGGCGGCTGGGGCTGCGGCTCTGGGTGATGCTGCTGGCCGAGACCGTTCTGCTCGGGGCGGCGGCCTTGCTGTGGGGGCTGGATCTGGTGGCGTCGTACAGTGACCGGCTCGGGCTGCTGGCCCTCGTGTCGCTGGCGATGGGGATCCAGGGGCGCATCCGGGTGACGCCGACGAACTATTTCACCGGGACCCTCACCTCGCTGGCCGGCCGCGCGGCGGTACGGGAGCTGGAGCCGGCGGACGTCTGGGTGCTGGGCCGGCTGGGGGCGGCGGTGGCCGGGGCGGCGCTCGCGGCCGGGGCAGAGCGGTGGTGGAGCCCTGGGGCCGCGCTGGGGGCGGTGGTGCTGGCGGGGGGAGCGCTGGCCCTCGAAACGGCACCGCGCGGGGGGCGGCAGCCGGGTACGGGGAAGCCCCGGCCGGATCGGGGGAATCCAGCCGGGGCGGCTTGAGTGCGGGTATGAAGGGCGGTCGCCTCTCGGCGAGGAGCTCCATGGGGCTTCGGCTGTGCGATCTTCCCCATGTGCAGTTGGTGAGGCCCGGGGACACTGTCCCCCTCACACCCACGTATAGATGAACGATAAACCATCTAGGGCTGTTCCCGGGAACCCGCCCCCATGGATGTGCTCCATGGCACGGAATTCCCGGTTCCACCTTCGACGGACCCGGTCCCGTCAGCTACGGGACGCGTCCTCGGTGCTGTAGCGGCGACGGAACCGCTCGACGCGGCCCGCCGTGTCGAGCACCTGACGGCCCCCGGTGTAGAAGGGGTGGCTCGCCGACGAGGTCTCCACGTCGATGACGGGATAGGCGTTGCCGTCCTCCCATGTCACGCGCTCGCCGGAGTCGGCGGTCGAGCGGGTCAGGAAGGCGACGTCCGCGGCGCGGTCACGGAAGACCACGGGGCGGGAGACGGGATGGATACGGGACTTCATCGATGCGTTCCTTCCTCACCGCCGGTGGCGGTGGCGTACAGGGGGACGGGTCTCTTCTGCGCTGCGGGCGGTTGCGGTCAGCGGGCTTCACGGAAGAGCACGTGCTGCCCGGCGGCCGAGTCGAACTTGCGCAGTTCCAGCCGGTCGGGGGTGTTGCGGCGGTTCTTGCGGGTCACATAGCTGCTGCCCGTTCCGGCAGTGGACCGGAGGGTCACGACGGGCCTCAGTTCGCTGCGTGCCATGGGCGCCTCCCGTGGTGCTCGACGACCCCACCCCCGTAACGGGAATGGGATTCGTTTTCGTTCTGGTGGGGTAACGCGGCACACCACGTCGGCATTCCCGGACCGGATCGCCCCGGTCCGGCAGCCGTCAGAGGTACACCCAGCCCCCGTCGGGTCCGCGCTCCGCGGCCTCCGCGCAGAGGGGCGGCCGCCAGCAGGGGGAGAAGTCGATGACGGCGGGGTCCCGGCCGGGCGCGAAGAGCACGTTGCCGGTGAGGTCGCCGTGGATGAGCTGCGCCGCCGCCTCCACGGGCCTGCGCAGGGCCAACAGGGCCGACAGCGGATCGGTGAGCTCCGCGACCACGTCGGCCTCCTCCTCACCCCAGGCGACCCGGTCGGCCACCGCCCAGGGATGCGTCCGGCGGTCGAGGAAGCCGGGGCGGGGCTGCGTCCGCAGGGCGGCGTGAAAGGCTCGGCCGGTGGCGACGACCCCGGGCCACTGCCCCCGGGGACCGGGGCGGCCCTCCACGAACTCGGCGGCCGTCCAGCCCTCGACCACACCGCTCCCGTCCGCCGACCGCAGCGGCCTCGGCACACGGAAGCCGGCGCCCCGGCACAGTCGCTCGAACACGGACGCGGCCCACTCCCACTCCCCCTCGGACCCCCTCCGCGGGCTTCAGAACGGCCCCGCCGACCCGCACGCTGCGCCCCTGACCACCGGCCAGCGACTCGGGGGTGCCGCGCACACCGAAGGCGTCAAGGACGGACCGCGGGGGAAGGATGACGCTCGGCCGTCCGGGCATGCGAGGCATCCTGCCGGGCGGCCCCTGTCATGCGCACACGCATTTACGACCAGCGCCTGTACCGGCGGGTGCCTATGCCAATGGGGCAGGCCAACACCCCCTATCCGTACGCCCGTTCGGAGGTTCTCCCCGCTCGCGCAGCCGGTGGCATATGCCATAAGCAACAACGCATCGAGTGTTGCAGAATCCCTTACGGGCCGCCGCAGCCTGTGCGACAGTCGATAGCGGTCGACCCCTGAGACCCGGCCGCACCGCGCCTGTATCGGAGTACGAGATGCCGTCCCATCTGTTCGCGGACCGCCCCGCACCACAGCCCCCCGCGCACGATGCCGTCGACGCCTTGATCCACCGCACGCGCCGGCTGCGCGGAGACGTGGACGCCGTGGGACGGAACGCGGCGGTGACCGACGAGGACGGCCCCCAGGCGCGCTGGCAGCGCGCCCTGTGCGACCTGGCTGTCCAGCACCTGGACAACCTCGACGAACAGCTCGGTCAGCTCAAGGCCGGTCTGCCGGCCCAGCGCTCCGCCCCCCGGGACGGCGACGCACGGGTGGACGGCCCGCCGGCCGGTTCCGCGCCGAACCGGGTGGGCAGCGCCGAGTGGAACCTCCTCACCGACGAGGTCAGCTGGTCGGAGGAGCTGTACGAGATCTTCGGCCGGCCGCCCGGTTCGCCACCGCTCTCCCTGGACGACCTGCCGTCCGTACTGCTCCCCGACGACCAGCCCAGACTGACCTCCATGGTGACGGGCTGCCTCGTGGACGGGCGGCCGATGGACGGGGAGTTCCGCATCGTGCTCCCCGACAGCCGGGTGCGCACGCTCCACATGACGGGCGAACCGGTCCTCGACTCCGAGGGCTGCACCGCCTCCATGTGGGCCGTCCTGCGGGACGTCAGCGAGCTGCGCCGCAGCGAGGAGACCGTCAGCCGGACCCGGGACTCGGCGCAGACCGACGAGCGCATCGAGCGCACGGAGCACCGGATGGCGGTGGAGCTCCAGGAGACCGTCCTGCCGCCGTGGCGCGGTTCGTTACGCCTACCGCAGCAGGGCCCCGGTGCCCTGGACATCGCCGCCCACTACCTCCCTTCCGCGTCCAGCGGCCTCATCGGCGGCGACTGGTACGACGCGATGGAGCTGCCGGACGGCCGGACCCTGCTGACCGTCGGCGATCTGACCGGGCACGGGATTCCCGCCACGTCGGCCATGGCCATGATGCTCGGCGCCCTGCGCGGCATGGCCGTCGCCGGTATCGAGCCGGGCGCCCTGATGGGTCACCTCAACCACCTCCTCGAAACGTCGGTACAGCCCGCCCTGGGCAGCGCCCTGTGCTGCCGCTTCGACCCGGCGACCGGCCTCCTCTCCTGGGCGCAGGCGGGACACCCCGCGCCGCTGCTCTTCCGCGACGGGACGGGGCGGCAGCTGACGCCCCCGGACGGAGTGCTGCTCGGTGCCGCGTCCCGGGTCGCCTACGAGCAGGACGAGGTGCGCCTGCTCCCCGGTGACGTACTGGTGCTGCACACGGACGGCCTGACGCGGCGCAGCGACCGGGGTACGGGCCCGGAGGAGCTGCTCGCCCTCGCCTCCCGGTTCGCACAGGCCCGTACGGCACAGGAGTGCGTGCGGGGCGTGGTCGAGGAGTTCGGCGGGACCGAACGCCTGGACGACGCGTGTGTGCTGGTCGCCCGGATCGGGGCGTGAGGGAGCGCGTGCGCGCACAGGACCGGTGGTGAGTGCTGCCGGGGCGTCATGACGGTGGGTACGCGCGGCGGTTACGGCCTCCGCCGGCGGACGCGTAAGGAGGTCAGGCCTGCGCACCCCTGACCTTCTTGGCGACCGGGCTCTGCGGCAGTGAGCGCTCGATCTGCTCGCGGAGGTCCTGGATCTTGGCGTATCCCGCGAACTGGCCGGTGAGCCGGTACATTTCGCGCAGCCGGTCCCAGGTGCGGTGCGAGGAGGTCTCCCCCATCGACACCAGGGCGAGCCGGGCGTAACGGTCGCCCTGTTCGGGGTCGTTGGCGATGAAGCAGGCCGAGGCGAGCGAGATGTGGTCGAAGAGCTTGGACCGCTGACGCCCGTTGACCCGCAGCTCCAGGGCCAGCTTGGCGTGGCGCTGGGCGATGGGCGCGGCCGCCGGGTCGTGCTCGGCCAGGGTGCGGAACGCCAGGGCCTGCATGCCGTGCATGTCGGCCTCGTCGAACATCTGCATCCAGCTCGGCGATGGCACGTCTCCCCTGTCCGAGACGAAGAGCTCCTCCGCCTCACCGAGGGTGCGCCGCATGGCCTGGCCCCGGCCCATCGCCGCCTGCGCCCAGGCCTCGATGGTGCGCAGCATCGCCTGCGTACGGGGCAGGGTCTCCTCCCCCGAGCCGGACTTCGCCAGCTTCATCAGGTCGAGGGCGTCGTCGGGGCGGCCCAGGTGGACCATCTGGCGGGCGGCCCGGGAGAGCGCCTCACCGGCGCGCGGCCGGTCGCCGCCCTCCCGGGCCGCGTGGGCGGCGATGATGAAGTACTTCTGGGCGGTGGGTTCGAGGCCGACGTCGTGCGACATCCAGCCCGCGAGTACGGCGAGGTTGGCCGCGACGACCCAGAGGCGGCGCTGGAGATGGTCGGGGTGGCGGTAGGCGAGCATGCCGCCCACCTCGTTGAGCTGGCCCACGACGGCCTTGCGCTGGAGTCCGCCGCCGCGGGAGGCGTCCCAGGCACGGAACACCTCGACCGAGTGCTCCAGTGCCTCGATCTCCTCGGATCCCACGGGCGCGGCCTCGTACCGGTCGAGACCGGCGGGGGCGGCGTGCTGGGGATCGTTGGCGCGTGGAGCATCGGCCGCCGGAGCGGGGTTGCTGTGCAGCCATTCGTACATGGGGCCGGCGATGGTGGAGCCGGCGGCGAGCGCGGCGCCCGCACCCACCAAGCCGCGTCGGTTGAGCATGAGGTCCATTCCCGTGAATTCGGTGAGGACCGCTGCCGTCCGTTCGGGCGCCCACGGCAGTTGATCGGGATCGTGTTCCGTCCCTGAGTCACGCCGCTTTCCCACACGCCCGCGCCGGCCGAACCCGAGGTCCTCGATGGTCACGACACGGCCGAGCCGCTCGGTGAACAGGGCTGCCAGCACTTCGGGCACGGGATCACGGGGGGACTCCCCCATGTCGATCCAGCGCCTGACCCGCGAGGTGTCGGTGGCCAGCTGCGGGTGGCCCATGGCCGCCGCCTGCCGGTTCACCATTCTCGCGAGTTCGCCCTTGGACCAGCCGGCCAGGCCGAACAGGTCAGAAAGGCGGGTGTTGGGTTCTCCGGTCACGTCAAGCCCCCAGGTTCTCGGCTGACTTGACACTAACCCCCTGTCAGATGCGCCGGGACTATTCGCCAGGGTTCGCCAGGGTCCGCCAGATGGTCTGCCACCCGCGCCCCGGTGTCAGGTAGGAAAGCGCCACCCCGCCCGGCAGCCCTAGGTACTCCCCAGGGTGCCGAACGGCCGTCGGCCGGGTTGGCGCACGTAACTTGTCGGCGCACGAAGGGACCTGTCTCGCCCATGTACACAGCATCGTCCTCCGTGTCCGCCCCGCCCCGGCCGCTCCGTCCCATGGGGACGGGCGGCGGGCCGTATCTCGCCCCCCACGCCGGCGCACCGGCGCAGGGTCTGGGCCGGACCCGGCGGGCGACGGGACCGGGTGCCGGACCCCTCAGCGGAAGAATCGACCTCTCCGGGCCGCAGGGCGCTCAGGTGCGGATGGCCATCGCCTCCGTGCAGCGCATCTGCCCCGAGTTCAACCCGGTCCAGGTCCTGCGGCGCAGCGGCCGTTCGGTCCTGATCGTGGGCACGACCGGGCGGGCCACCGCCGTGGCGAAGTGTTTACTGGACCACTCCCCCGCCTGGACGGAGCGGTTCCAGCACGAAATAGCGGCGTACCGCGCGTTCGTCCGGCACCGCCCCCCGGTTCGGGTGCCCCGGCTGATCGCGGCGGACCCGGAGAACTGCACGCTGGTGATCGAGCGGATGCCCGGCCGGGTGGCCGCGCTGACCCGCCACCCGGCGGAGGCGCCCCCGCGGGCCGACATCCGTGCCGCGCTCGGCGCGATCAGCCGGGTCAACGCCTGGCGGCCGCCGCCCGGACTCTTCGAGGCGCCGCTCGACTACGCGTCACGGATCTCGCGCTACCACGAGCTCGGCCTGTTCACCGACCGCGACCTGGGCGATCTGCAGAAGCTGCTGCACGGTCTGGCCCAGGCGGGCGGGCGCCAGGGCATGGGCCAGTTCTGCCACGGTGACGCGCTGCTCTCCAACATCCTGCTGTCACCGACCGGTCCTGTGCTGGTCGACTGGGAGCACGCGGGCTGGTATCTGCCGGGCTACGACCTGGCGACCCTGTGGGCGGTGCTCGGTGACGCCCCGGTGGCGCGGCGCCAGATCAGCCAGCTCGCCCAGGCCAGGGGGCCGGCCGCGCGGGACGCGTTCCTGGTGAATCTGATGCTCGTCCTGACCCGCGAGATCCGTAATTACGAGACGGCTGTGCAGCGCACCATGCGCGAGGCGCCCGCGGCGGGCGCGGGCCAGGACCGGCCCGGTGCCCTCTCCTCGGGCGAGGAGCAGCGGCTGCTGCTGCGCAGGCTGCACGACGACTGCGCGATGGCGCGGCGGGCGGTGCGGGCGGCGGTCGGGACGCGCTGAGCCCGCGCGCGACGCCGTGCCGACGGCGCGGCCGCGTGGGTCTTGGGGGGAAGGCGGGTGTGCCGCCTTCCCCCCAAGACCCACGACCGAGACCCACGACTGAGAAGCCACTGTGTAGAGGAAGCGCGTTGCGGGGCCGGTGCCGACACACCGGTCCCGCAGCGCGCTGTTCTGCGTTTCTCCCCTCGGCCGAGGGGAGCTTCCGGCAGCCGCTCGGCGGCTCGTTCCGGCGGCCCGGACACCCCCGCGAGGCGCGGCCCCGTGTGACCGGGCGCTGACTCAGCGGCATCCCGGAGCCCTCGCCGGGTGAGGCGCGCCACGAGACCCACGTCACCTACGACGTCCGGTAGTGGCTGCGGGCCCTCCCCTGCGGCGCGACGAAACACCCAAAAGCGGTATTCCGCCCTATCTACTACCAGTAGTAGTAAATGAGGTCATTGCTTCCTGTGTCGGTGGCCGTTAACCATGGATCCCGGCAAGCACCGAGACCGAGCCTGCGACGAGCGCCCACCGGCGGTCGGCAGCCGATCCCCCTCGGTCTCTGCTCACGCGGCCACGGGCCGCAGATCCCGTCCCCAACAGGAAGAGCTCACGCATGCCCCGCACCATCCGCATCACCCGCTCCCACAAGCTCGCCACCGCCGTGCTCGTCGCGGCCGGTTCCGTCACGGCCATCGCCGCGACCGGCGGGCAGAGCGAGGCACAGCCCACCGCGGCCAAGTCCTCCATCGCCGCCGAGAAGATCGCCGCAGGTGTTCCCACGGCCAAGGAGATCGCGGCCAAGAAGGCCGCCACGGAGACCGCCGCGAAGAAGGCGGCCGCGAACGAGGCAGCGGCGAAGAAGGCCGTGGCCGACCGCAAGGCCGCCACGGAGAAGGCTGTGGCCGAGCGCAAGGCGGCGGCGAAGAAGGCCGCCGAGAAGGAGCGCTCCGAGAAGCAGGCCGCCAACCGCTCCACCGAGCGCAAGGCCGTCGCCGCGCCCAAGCAGTACAAGAACAACCTCGACGGCTGGATACGCGAGTCGCTCGACATCATGGAGAAGAAGAACATCCCCGGCTCCTACGAGGGGCTGCACCGCAACATCATGCGCGAGTCCAGCGGCAACCCGAACGCCGTCAACGACTGGGACATCAACGCGCAGAACGGCATCCCCTCCAAGGGTCTGCTCCAGGTGATCCAGCCCACCTTCGACACGTACCACGTCAAGGGCACCCCGAAGAAGCTCACCGACCCGGTCGCCAACATCACCGCCGCCGCGAACTACGCCGCGGACCGGTACGGCTCGATCGACAACGTCGACTCCGCCTACTGAGCCGACTCCGCCTACCGAGCGGACCCCCCGCGATTATGTGACTAATCGCTGTTATGCGTGCCCCGGATGGCCGAAGGGTAGTGCTGGCGCGGACACCACCGGTCCGCGCGCACTCCGCGCGGAGGCTTCTGGAAAGGCCTGACGCACATGGCACAGCCCTTCTCACTGCCGGACTTCTATGTTCCGTATCCGGCACGGCTCAACCCTCATGTGGAGGCGGCACGGGCGCACACCCGTCAGTGGGCACGCGGCATGGGGATGCTGGAGGGATCCGGCATCTGGGAGGAGAAGGACCTGGAGGCGCACGACTACGCCCTGCTCTGCGCCTACACCCACCCCGACTGCTCGGCCGAGGCACTGTCCCTGGTCACCGACTGGTACGTGTGGGTCTTCTTCTTCGACGACCACTTCCTGGAGCTGTTCAAGCGCACGCCCGACCGTGCGGGCGCCAAGCGGTATCTGGACCGGCTTCCCGCCTTCATGCCGATGGAGCGCGGGGCCGCGACGCCGGAGCCGGAGAACCCCGTCGAGGCGGGCCTCGCCGATCTGTGGACGCGCACGGTCCCCGCGATGTCGGACGCCTGGCGGGCCCGGTTCGCGGAGGCGACGGAGAACCTGCTCAACGAGTCGATGTGGGAGCTCTCCAACATCAACGAGGGGCGCATCGCGAACCCCGTCGAGTACATCGAGATGCGCCGCAAGGTCGGCGGTGCCCCCTGGTCCGCCGGGCTCGTGGAGTACGCGGCCGACGCCGAGGTACCCGCCGAGGTGGCCGACTCCCGCCCGCTGCGGGTCCTGCGCGACGCCTTCTCCGACGGGGTGCACCTGCGCAACGACCTGTTCTCGTACCAGCGCGAGGTCGAGGACGAGGGCGAGAACAGCAACGGGGTCCTGGTCCTGGAGAAGTTCCTCGGCTGCTCCACGCAGGAGGCCGCCGAGGCCGTAAACGACCTGCTGACCTCGCGGCTCCAGCAGTTCGAGAACACCGCCCTCACCGAGCTGGGCCCGCTCTGCGCGGAGAAGGGCCTCGATCCGGCGCGGACCGCGTCCGTCCTCGCGTACGTCAAGGGGCTGCAGGACTGGCAGTCCGGCGGCCACGAATGGCACATGCGCTCCAGCCGGTACATGAACGGGGGCGGGGCCGGCAAGGCGGTGGCGGGCTTCGGCATGTCCGCCGCCTCGATCAAGTTCACGCCGCGTTCGGAGACGGCGCGGGCCCGCAGCCACAGCCATCTGCCGTACCAGCATGTGGGCCCCTCCCTGATCCCCGACCTCGACCTGCCGTTCGGGACGACGCTCAGCCCGCACCTGGAGGGTGCCCGGGTCCGGCTCGTCGACTGGGCGCGCCGGATGGGCATCCTGGAGGCGCAGCCGGGGGTTCCGGGCTCGCACATCTGGGACGAGGATCGGATCATCGCGATCGACCTCCCCCTGTGCGCGGCGGGGCTGCACCCGGACGCGACACCGGACGAGCTGGACCTCTCCTCGGGGTGGCTGGCCTGGGGGACGTACGGCGACGACTGGTTCCCCGTGGTGCACGGGCGGGCCAGGGACCTGGCGGGGGCACGGCTGGCCAATGAGCGGCTCTCCCTCTTCATGCCGCTGGACGGCGAATCCACCCCGGAGCCGGTGAACGCGCTGGAGCGCTCGCTGGGCGATCTGTGGCAGCGGACCTCGGCGCCGATGGACCTGGGCGGGCGGCGCACCTTCCGGGACGCGATCGAGTCGATGACCGCGAGCTGGCTGTGGGAGCTGGCCAACCAGGCGCAGAACCGTATCCCCGATCCGGTCGACTACGTCGAGATGCGGCGGGCGACCTTCGGTTCGGACCTGACGATGAGCCTGTGCCGGCTCGGACACGGCAGGACCGTTCCGGAAGCGGTCTACCGCAGCGGCCCGATGCGGTCGCTGGAGAACGCCGCGGCGGACTACGCGTGCCTCATGAACGACCTGTTCTCGTACCAGAAGGAGATCGAGTACGAGGGTGAGGTGCACAACGGCGTCCTGGTCGTGCAGAACTTCTTCGGGGTCGACTATCCGACGGGCGTCGCGATCGTGCACGACCTGATGAACTCCCGGCTGCGGCAGTTCCTCCATGTGGCGGAAGTCGAACTCCCGGTGCTGTACGACGACTTCGACCTGGACGCCGAGGCGCGGGAAGTACTGGCGGGCTATGTGCTGGAGCTCAAGCACTGGATCGCGGGCATCCTGATCTGGCACCGGGGCTGCCGCCGGTACCGCGAGGAGGACCTGCGGGGCGGGCACGCCGCCCCCTGGCACCTCAGCGGCCCCACGGGGCTCGGCACCTCAGCGGCACAGGTGACCCGGCTGATGGCAGAACTGGCGGGCAGCAGGGGTTAGTCCTGGTCCCGCGTCCCTGCGGATCCCGGCCGACGGCCCGCCGTGAGCACCTCACGGCGGGCCGTCGGCGTCCGGCGGGCCCCACGCAGGCGTGAAAAGCCCCGGGCAGGCATGAAAATAGGCCGCCCGGCATATTCGGGCGGCCTATGCAGAGACGTTTCAGCCCTGCTGGAACAGCTCTGCGGGAAGGGGCTTGAGGAGGGTGTACAGATCGTCGGTGATGGGCCGGTCCCAGCTGGCGATGGTCACGAGCACCCCGTCGCTGCGATCGAACTGGACGCAGGCGATACGGCTCTCCGAGAGCTTCACCCGGCGGACGATCAGCAGGTTGTCGCCCTGCATCACGGGGACGTCCTCGCTGCTGACGACCTCGACCGGCTCGTCGTTCTCCAGGGCCAGCAGCAGCTGCGCCACCTCGAACGGAACCTGGCCGTCCTCGGTCTCACGGGCGGGCGAACCGGCCGGGAGATTGCCGATGATCATGGCCGGGCCGCGGCCGCCGTACAGGTCGTAACGGAGAAAGACGCCCTGGCAGCTGCCGTCGGGCGCGGGGAGCAGACCGGCGCCGAGGTTGCCGGGCCAGTCCCCCGGGTCCATGGCCAGGACATCGAAGTCCGGGCCCGCGGGTGTTGCGGCGCTACGGCGGCGGAGGAAGGACATGCTGACATGTTACGTGGCCCGGCTCACGTTGCGGAGCCGGGCCCGGGGCGGAACTCCACCCTGCGGCACCGGCCCCGCGGCCGCCGACGGGGCGGCCCTGCGGCCACCGGCAGGGATCACGAGGGGGCCCGGCAGGCATCACGGGGTGCCCGGCAGAGACTCTTCCGCGTGGAATCGCAGCAAGTTCACCCACTTCGGGGCCCCGTGCCGCATAGCGTTGGATCCACCGCCGTGCCCCGTCCGTCGCGGCAGCGGTGCGTACGGGGACGGCGGTGCGCCGGAAGAGAGGACAGGATGACGGTGGAGGGCACAGTGAGCGGGCTGGAAGAACGGGTGGCGGGACGCGCGTGGACGGTGCGCCTGGACGCGGCCGACCGGGGCGGTGCGACAGTGCGCGTCTCGTGCAGCCGTCCGGCCTGCACCCCCCAGGTTCTGCCCTCCGCAGCCGCCGGCCGCACGGCGGCCGTGGCGCACCTCGCGACACATCTGCGAGCCGCCTCGGGACCCCGGCCCGAGGCGTACTGCGCCTGCCGGGCCGAGGAGTGCCACACGCACGTCCGGGACGCGGGCCCGCGCGATCGGGCCACACCGTCGCGGTGCGGGGGCCCGGTCGTCATGGCCGTCATCAACGACCGGCAGGGCCGCTGGTGGCGGGCGCTGGAGTGCTGCGCGCGCTGCGCGGCAGCCCACCCCTCCGCGAAGATCGTCGCCACCGCCCCGGCCGCCACCGGACCGGCCGCCGCCCGACCGCTCCCCGCGGCAGGAGCCCGGGCCGGCGCCGACCGTCCGGCCGGTGCGATCGGCCCGCACTTCTCCCACGCCCCCTCCTCCGCGGCCCCCGCCCCGCAGGGGGTGCCCGCTCCCCAGGGGGTGCCCGGCCCCCGCACCCCGAAGCCCCGGCGCAGCCGTCGGTACGGGAAGATCGCGCAGCGGATCGTGCCGCACGATCTGCACCCGGTCGCCCTGCGTGACGAACTGATCGAGCTGGGCGACCTCTTCCGCGCCTACCAGCAGCGCCCCGAACCCGATCTGGCGGAGCTCGCCGAACTCCACTCCCGTAAGGCGAAGGCCTTCCGCACCTGGGCGGAGGTCACCGGTGAGACCGAGCTGAGGCTGGAGGCCCGGCGCGCCGAGCAGGCGGCCGACGCCGCTCTCCTCCAGCACCAGCAGCGCACCGGCCAGAGCCCGGTCGGCGACGGAGAGGTCACCAACCGTCTGCTGCCCGGGCTCACCCAGTGGGAGCACGCACGGACGGTCCTCGCCCATGTCGCCGAGCACACCCCGCTGCCCGGCCCCGAGGCCCGTCTGATGGCGGTGATGCTGACCCTGCGCTCGGCGCTCACCGGCACCGGCAACCTGGTGGGGCAGGACGTCAGGGGGCTGCCCCTGACGGAGCCCGAGGAGCTGATCGGGCGGCTCGTCGACTCCGGGTGGCTGTCCATCCCCGGCACCGCCGACGATCTGCTCGACTCCCGGCCCGAGAGCCCCACCCCGATCACCATCCCGTCCTTGATGCCCGACGACGACGGGCAGGGCCCGTTCGATTTCGGCCGGAAGACGCGTCCCAAGCTCAGCGGATGGGCCCAGCGGGTCGTCGGTGACAAGAAGCTCCGCAAGAAGAAGACCGGTGCCGCCGCCCGGCTCCTCGCCCTGGCCCTGGCCGTCCGGACCAGTACCGACGGACGGCTGGGGGCCGACGGCGAGGGCGTCGACGTGGCGGCCCTCACCTCCTGGTGTGCCGTCGAGCCCGACGAACTGGAGCCTCTGGTGGAGCAGTTGACCGCGGCGGACTGGCTCGCCGAGGCAGCCGTCACCGACGGCCGCCTCACGGGCCGGCTGGCCGAACGGGTGCTGCAGGTCAGCTGCCCCCTGCCCTGAGGCGCGCAGCGGGCAGCGGGCAGCGGGCAGCGGGCAGCGGGCAGCGGGCAGCGGGCAGCGGGCCGGGATCTCACCCCGGCGGGGGCTCCGATCCGACGAGCCACATGGCGAAGAACTGCGCCCCGCCGCCGTAGGCGTGGCCGACCGCCCTGGTGGCCCCGTCGATCTGGTGCTCGCCGGCCCTCCCCCGTACCTGGAGGGCCGCCTCGGCGAAGCGGATCATGCCGGACGCGCCGATGGGGTTGGTGGACAGCACACCGCCCGAGGGATTGACCGGGAGGTCGCCGTCGAGTTCGGTGACGCCCGCCTCGGTGAGCTTCCAGCCCTCGCCCTCACCGGCGAAGCCGAGGTTCTCCAGCCACATCGGTTCGTACCAGGAGAAGGGGACGTACATCTCGACGGCGTCGATCTCCCGGCGCGGGTCGGTGATCCCGGCCTGCCGGTAGACGTCGGCGGCGCAGTCCTTGCCCGCCTGCGGGGAGACGAAGTCCTTGCCCGCGAAGAGCGTCGGCTCGCTGCGCATCGCGCCGCCGTGCACCCAGGCCGGCGGGTGCGGTGCCCGGGCGGCGCCCTCCCGGTCGGTGAGGATCATCGCGCAGGCCCCGTCGGACGAGGGGCAGGTCTCGGAGTAGCGGATCGGGTCCCAGAGCATGGGGGCGGCCTGGACCTTCTCCAGGGTGATGCCGGGGTCGTGGATGTGCGCGTAGGGGTTCTTGAGCGCGTTGCGGCGGTCCTTGTACGCGACGAGGGAGCCGACCGTGTCGGGGGCTCCCGAACGGCGCATGTACGCGCGCACGTGCGGGGCGAAGAAGCCGCCGGCCCCGGCCAGCAGGGGCTGCTGGAAGGGGACGGGCAGGGAGAGCCCCCACATGGCGTTGGACTCGGACTGTTTCTCGAAGGCGAGGGTCAGGACGGTCCGGTGGACGCGGGCGGCGACGAGGTTGGCGGCGACGAGTGCGGTCGAGCCGCCGACCGATCCCGCCGTGTGGACGCGGAGCATCGGCTTGCCTACGGCTCCGAGGGCGTCCGCGAGATACAGCTCCGGCATCATGACGCCCTCGAAGAAGTCGGGCGCCTTGCCGATGACTACGGCGTCGATGTCGCTCCAGGTCAGTCCGGCGTCCTCCAGGGCACGGACCGCCGCCTCGCGGACCAGTCCGGCGATGGAGACGTCGTGCCGGGCGGCGACGTGCTTGGTCTGGCCGATGCCGACGACGGCGACGGGCTCCTTAGGCATGAGTGCTCTCCCCTTCCAGGACGGCGACCAGGTTCTGCTGCAGGCAGGGCCCGGAGGTGGCGTGGGCGAGGGCCCGGTCGGACTCTCCGCGGTGGATACGGGCGGCGGCCTCGCCCAGCCGGATGAGGCCCGCCGCCATGATCGGGTTGGCGGCGAGCGCGCCTCCGGACGGGTTGATACGGGTGTCGTCGCCGAGCCCGAGGGCCTTGCGCAGGACGACCTCCTGCGAGGTGAACGGGGCGTGCAACTCGGCTGTGTCCACGGGCCGTTCGAAGGCTCCGGCGTGCTGGGCGGCGAGCCGGGTGGAGGGTGAGTCGGTCAGGTCGCGGACGCCGAGGCTGTGAGCCTCGATGCGGTGGTCGATGCCCCGGATCCAGGCGGGCCGTGCGCAGAGGGCGCGGGCGGTGTCCCCGGCGGCGAGGATCACGGCGGCGGCCCCGTCCCCGATGGGCGGGCAGTCGCCGGTCCGCAGCGGGTGCACGAGGTGGTCGCCGGCGGGGATGTCCCCGGTGAGCTGGGCGTGCGGGTTGGCGGTGGCGTCGGTTCGGCTGCGGGCCGCGATGTCGGCGAGGGCCGCCTCGTCGGTGTCGCCCGCGTCGATGAGGGCCTGGGCCTGGAGGGCGGCGAGCGCGACGGAGTCCGGCCAGAGGGGGGCGAGGTAGTAGGGGTCGAGCTGGCGGGTGAGGACGTCTCGGACCTCGCCGGGCGAGGACTTGCCGTAGGAGTAGACGAGCGCGGTGTCCGCCTCGCCGGTCATGATCTTCACCCAGGCCTCGTACAGCGCCCAGGCCCCGTCCATCTCGACGTGGGACTCGGAGATGGGCGGGTGGGCGCCGACGGCGTCGAGCGCCATGGTGAACGAGAAGGCCCGTCCGGCGAGGTAGTCGGCGGAACCGGAGCAGGTGAACCCGATCTCGTTCGCCTTGAGGCCCGTCGCGCCGAGGACCTCGTGGAGGACGGGCATCAGCAGGTCGACCTCGGAGAGTTCGTCGGTACGCCGCCGGTGCGCGGTCTGGGCGAAGGCGACGATCGCCACGTCTCGCATCTACACCAGCTCCTTGTACGTGTCGTAGTCGGCGTCGGGCTCGCCGGTGGGCCGGTAGTGGTCGGGGTGGCGGGCGCCCTCGCTCCAGACGGGCTCGACGCGCAGGCCCATGCGGACCTGGTCGTACGGGATGCCCGCGATGCGGCCGTGCAGGGCGAGGTCGGCGCCGTCGAGGGCGATGTGGGCGTAGACGTAAGGGACTTCGATGTCGAGATTCTTCGCCTTGATGTTGACGATGCAGAAGGTGGTGACGGTCCCGCGCGGGCCGACCTCGACCTCTTCCTCGGTGGCGATGCCGCAGGTGGGGCAGGCTCCGCGCGGCGGTACGTAGACCTTGCGGCAGGCGGGGCAGCGTTCGCCGACGGTGCGGTGCCCCTCGAGGGCCTTGAGGTAGGCGCTCTGGGCGCGGCCGGGGGTGTGGACGTAGTCGAGGCGGGCGGGGGCGACGATGCCGGTGACGGGGTCGGTGAACTCCCCGTCGTGCGGCACGGGTTCGTCCGGTCCTGCCTCACCCTCGTACGGCTCGAAGCAGGCGATGTCGGTGATGGCGCCCGTGCGCTCGGCGGCCCAGCGGATCCGGACCCGCATCCCGGTGTGTACAGCGTCGGGGCCCGGGGCGTCCAGGGCGTGCAGGAGCGCGGTGGCGGCTCCGTCGAGGCGGACGAGCACCCAGGCGAACGGGGTTCCCAGCGGCTGGTTGCGGCGCGGGGACGGGTTCCAGGCCCAGGTGGTGACCGTGCCGGTGGCGGCGACCTCGACGAGCTCGCGGAGCTCGTTCGCGGTGACGGGGTCGTACTCGACGGGCGGTACGAGCACGGTGCCGTCGTCCGTGCGGACCCCGAGGACGGTGCGTTCGCGCAGTCCGGTGAGGAAGGCGCTCTGGACGGGGCCGAGGGAACGGGTGAAGGGGAATTCGACCACCAGCGGGGCGCTGAGGACATCGGGCATGGCTCTCTCCATGGGCTCGGGGCTCAGGCGCGCCGGTAGACGGGCGGGCGCTTCTCGGCGAAGGCGCGAGCGCCCTCCTTGGCGTCCTCGGTCGCGAACACGGGCCAGCCGCGCTTGAGTTCGGCGGCCAGCGCCTCGCTCTCGGCCAGCTCGGCGCCCTCGTAGACCGAGGCCTTGACCGCCTCGACGGCCAGCGGCCCGCAGGCGTTGATCCGCTCTGCGACGGCGAGCGCCTCCTCCAGGGCGGTGCCGTCGGGCACGACCCTGCCGATGAGCCCGATGGCGGCGGCCTCCCCGGCGGTGTAGGGGCGGCCGGTGAGGAGCATTTCGAGGGCGTGGGTGCGGGGGATCTGGCGGGGCAGCCGGACGGTGGAGCCGCCGATCGGGAAGAGGCCGCGGCGGACCTCGAAGAGCCCGAAGGTGGCGCCCGCCCCGGCGATCCGGATGTCCGTTCCCTGGAGGATCTCGGTGCCGCCGGCGACGCACGGCCCTTCCACGGCGGCGATCACCGGTTTGCGCGGGCGGTGGTGGCGCAGCATCGCCTTCCAGTGCAGGTCCGGGTCGGCGGTCATCCGCTCCCGGTACTCCTCACCCTCCATCCCGCCGCCCGCCAGCGCCTTGAGGTCCATGCCGGAGCAGAACGAGCCGCCCGCCCCGGTCAGGACGACGGAGCGGACCCCGTCGTCCGCGTCGGCCGCGAGCCACCCGTCGTACAGTCCGACGAGCATCGGCAGCGACAGCGCGTTCCTGGCCTGTGGTCTGTTCAAGGTGAGCACCAGCGTGGCGCCCTGGCGCTCCACGGTGAGGTGTTCCGTACCGAGGTGTTCCGTACCGCCCATGACGAACTCCCGTCTCCAGACCTGGAACAGGTTGCAGTAGGCGGGGTCGCAGTTCAATAGTTTTCTGACAGCTCGTCAGATTCTTTCGACGCCACCCCTTCCCACTTGTGCCGCCCGGCGCTCTAATGACGGCCGAGTCGCCAGTCACCCGGGGTCAGGAGGAACGGTGGAGTACAACCTTGCCGACCTGTTCGAGTCGGTCGTCGACGTGGTCCCCGACCGCGAGGCGCTCCTGTACGTCGACCATCCCGGTACGGGAGCCGAGCGACGCCTCACCTACGCCCAGCTGGACGCCGCCGCCAACCGGATCGCCCACCACCTCATCGACGCGGGCCTCCGCCCGGGCGAGCACCTGGGTCTGCACCTCTACAACGGCATCGAGTACCTCCAGACGGTCCTGGGAGCGCTCAAGGCCCGGCTGGTGCCGGTCAACGTCAACTACCGGTACGTGGAGGAGGAGCTGGTCTACCTCTACCGGGACGCGGACCTGACGGCGCTGGTCTTCGACGGCGAGTTCGACGAGCGGGTGGCGGCGGCGTCCGCACAGGCGCCGGCCCTGCGCCACCTGGTCCGCGTGGGGCCCGCCGCCGCACCTCCGGGCCCGGGGGCCGTCCCCTTCACCGAGGCCGAGGCCTCCGGCTCACCCCTGCGCGGCTTCGCACCACGCTCCGCGGACGACCAGTTCATCATCTACACCGGCGGCACGACCGGGATGCCGAAAGGCGTGATGTGGCGTCAGGAGGACCTGTTCTTCTCCGGTCTGGGCGGCGGCGCACCGACCGGCGATCCGGTGAAGAGTCCGCAGGAGCTGGCGGAGCGGGTGGCGGCGGGCGGTGACGGCATCACCTTCTTCCCGACTCCCCCGCTGATGCACGGCACCTCCACGCTCACCGCGTTCATCGGGTTCAACTTCGGTCAACGGGTCCTGATACACCGCAAGTTCGTCCCGGATGAGGTTCTCCGGACGATCGAGAAGGAGAAGGTCACCAGCGTGTCGCTGGTGGGTGACGCGATGCTGCGCCCGCTGATCGACGCTCTCAACGGTGCGCTCCGCGGGACCGATTGCTCGTCGCTGTTCTCCGTCTCCAGCTCGGGGGCGATCATGTCGGATTCGGTGCGGGCCGAGTTCCAGGCGCTCGTGCCGACCGTGATGCTGCTCAACAACTTCGGCTCGTCCGAATCCGGCTTCAACGGCACGGCCACCGCCGACTCGGGCCCCGAGCGGGGGTTCCGGGTCCAGGTCAACGCCCGTACGGCCGTGGTCGATCCGGTGACGTACGAGCCGGTGGCACCGGGCCAGCCGGGCCGCATCGCACAGCGCGGCCATGTGCCGCTCGGCTACTACAACGACCCGGCCAAGACCGCCGACACCTTCTTCCGCAAGGGTGAGGAGCGGTGGGTGCTGCTGGGCGACATGGCGACCGTGGACGCGGAGGGCATCGTCACCGTGCTCGGCCGGGGCTCGCAGTGCATCAACACCGGTGGGGAGAAGGTCTATCCGGAGGAGGTGGAGCAGGCGCTCAAGTCGCATCCGGACGTGTACGACGCACTCGTCGCGGGCGTCCCCGACGAGCGCTGGGGAAGCAGGGTCGCGGCCGTCCTCGAACTGCGGGAGGGGGCGGAGGCGTTGGACCTCGATGCCGTGCAGGCCCACTGCCGGAACCGGCTCGCCGGGTACAAGATCCCCCGAGCCCTGGTCATCACCGACCGGATCCAGCGCTCGCCGAGCGGCAAGGCGGACTACCGCTGGGCGAAGGCGGTGGCGGCGAAGGCGGCCGGAGCCAACAGCTAGCGGCTGACGGCTGGCCGCTGCTCGCTGACGGCTGACAGGTCATCCCAGGCCGAACGCCTTGATCGCCTCAAGAAAGGCGTCCGGCCGGGTGGTGTGGACGAGGTGGCCCGCCTCGATGGTGACGAACGTGGCTCCGGGGATGGTGTCCGCCATGTGGGTGAGCTGTTTCTGGTCGATGTGGCTGGTGGGGCCGCCACCGATGACCAGGGTCGGGGCGGTGATCTCCGCCAGCCGTTCGCGGGCCGCCGGATCCGGGTCGTTCAGCTGGGCGTCGATGTCCGGTACGACGGCCCAGTCGAAGTCCAGCTCGCCTTCAGGGCGCACGGCGGGCGGGCGCGGCGGGTCGAGCGGGAGGAGCGGCGGGGCGTCCTCGATGACCAGCCGCCCGATGAGCCCGGGCTCGCGCTGGGCCAGGAGATAGGCCGCCACCCCGCCCATGGAGTGCCCGACGACGGTGGCGCCGGCCAGGTTCCGCGCCTCCAGGAACGCGTGCAGGTCGTCACGGAACAGCTCGAAGGAGTAGCGGCCGGGCCAGTCGCTGAGCCCGTGGCCCCGGAAGTCGGGGGCGTACACGCGGTGTTCGGCGGCGAGCTGCTCGGCGATCCGGGTCCAGGTGAGGGAGGATCCGGCCCGGCCGTGGAGGAGGACGACGGGCGGGGCCGAGGGCTCGCCCCACACCCGGTACGCGAGCCGGACGCCGCCCGCCCGCACGGTGAGGACGTCCGGATCGAGGAAGGCCGCCACGGTACGGGAGAAGGCGCCCGGGTCGTCGAGCCACGGGAAGTGCCCCGCGCCCCGCTGGGCGGTGAACTCGCCGTGCGGGAAGAGCGCGGCGAGTTCCGTCGCCCGGTCCGGGCTCGGGTGCCCGTCGTACTCCCCGGCGATGACGAGCACCGGCGCGGCCGGCTCGCGGAGGGCGGGGACGGTGGTGGCGGGGTCGTACGCACCTTCGGCGTCGTAGCGACCGCGCGCCTCGGGGTTGGTCTGCCCGGCGGAGGCGGCGGCATGGGCCTGCGCGGCCGCGTCCCAGCGGCCGTAGGTGAGCGGCCGGACGGCGGGCCACAACTCGGCGAAGGGCCCTCCGGCGAGCAGCGCCTCCTGGGCGGCCCGGGCCTCGGCGTACCAGGGTTCGCCGCTGCGCAGTTCGGCGGCCTCGCGAAGGTCCTGGTGGGTCACCTCGATACCGGCGGCCCGGGTGGAGGGGGTGATCAGGGTGAGGGTGCGCAGCCGCTCCGGGTGCCGGGCGGCGTACAGCTGGGCCAGGTTCGCGCCCGCCGAGTGGGCCAGCAGGTCGATCCGGTCCAGGCCGAGGTGCTCGCGCAGCGCCTCCACGTCGTCGACGAGCCGGTCGCAGCGGTAGGTCGACGGGTCCTCCGGTACGGCGGAACCGCCCGTACCCCGCAGGTCGAGCAGGACCAGCTGCCGTACGACGGAGAGCCCGCCGAGGTCGCCGAGGTACGCGCTAGCCCGCATCGGTCCGCCGGGCAGGCAGATCAGCGGCTCCCCCTCCCCCACCAGGTGGTAGGCGAGCCGGGTCGTGTCGTACGCGGAGAAGGTCGGCATGCCGTCCATCCAAACAGGAGCGCGCGCTCCGGCGCACCGGGCTTCGCCACAGGCCGAGCCGCGGGCCCGTCCGCGGGCGATCCGTGCGCCCCTCTTGCCAGCACCCCCGGGCTCCTGAATTACTGCTCCCAGGAAGATCGACCGAATGATCGGTCGCCCGGTTCGGGAGAGGAAGGGCCCTTATGACAGCCATGCTGGACGCGGCGGAACAGCTGAGCCGCGCCGATCTGGAGGCCCTCCAGCTCGAACGGCTCCGCACGACCCTGCGCCACGCCTACGAGAACGTGCCGTTCTACCGGGCGGCGTTCGACGGGGCCGGTCTCCGGCCCGAGGACTGCCGTACGCTCGCCGACCTCTCCCGTTTCCCGTTCACCGCGAAGGCCGACCTGCGCGACAACTACCCCTTCGGGATGTTCGCCGTGCCGGAGCGGGACGTCCGGCGCATCCACGCCTCCAGCGGCACGACCGGGCGCCCGACCGTCGTGGGCTACACCGAACGGGACCTGGACACCTGGGCGGACGTGGTCGCCCGGTCGATCCGCGCGGCGGGCGGCAGGCCCGGTCACAAGGTCCATGTGGCCTACGGGTACGGGCTGTTCACCGGCGGACTCGGCGCGCACTACGGGGCCGAGCGGCTCGGCTGCACGGTGATCCCCGCGTCCGGCGGGATGACCGCGCGCCAGGTGCAGCTGATCCAGGACTTCCGGCCCGAGATCATCATGATCACGCCGTCGTACATGCTGACGCTGCTGGACGAGTTCGAACGGCAGGGCGTCGACCCGCGCACGACCTCGCTCGAGGTGGGGATCTTCGGCGCGGAGCCGTGGACCGAGGCGATGCGCCGGGAGATCGAGGACCGGTTCGCCATCGACGCGGTCGACATATACGGGCTCTCCGAGGTGATGGGCCCCGGGGTGGCGCAGGAGTGCGTGGAGACGAAGGACGGGCTGCACATCTGGGAGGACCACTTCTATCCGGAGGTCGTGGACCCGATCACCGGTGAGGTGCTGCCCGACGGTGAGGAGGGCGAACTGGTCTTCACCTCGCTCACCAAGGAGGCGATGCCGGTGATCCGCTACCGCACCCGGGACCTGACGCGGCTGCTGCCGGGGACGGCCCGGAACTTCCGCCGGATGGAGAAGGTCACCGGGCGCAGCGACGACATGGTGATCCTGCGCGGGGTGAACCTGTTCCCGACCCAGATCGAGGAGATCGTGCTGCGTACGCCCGCCGTCGCCCCGCACTTCCAGCTCCGGCTGACCCGGCAGGGGCGCCTGGACGCGCTGACGGTCCGGGCGGAGGCGCGGGCGGACGCGACGGCGGCGGACCGGGAGAAGGCGGCGCTCGCGATCGCGGCGGCGGTGAAGGACGGGATCGGGGTGTCGGTGGGGGTCGAGATCGTGGACCCGGAGACGCTGGAGCGCTCGGTGGGCAAGATCCGGCGGATCGTGGACCTCCGGGAGTCCGGTACGGGGTGAACAGCCCCGGTGACCGGTGTGTTCACACCACCGCAACACCCGTTCCCACTATGCGGACACCTGCTCGAAAATCTCGACAGAGAGGCCCGGGCACTGCCAGTCTCCCGCTATGCATCTCGCCAACCGTTCCCTGGTCACCACGGTCACCGCCGTCTGCTCCGCCGTCGCCCTCTGCGCCGCCCTGACCGGCTGCGCCCCTCAATCGGAGGAGAAGACGAAGACCTCGGGCCAGGCCGGCGCGGAGACCGGGGCGTGCGCGCCGGGCGGGCTCGCCACCGAGGTCGGGGGGAAGCTGACCGTCGGCACGGACAAGCCCGCGTACGCCCCCTGGTTCTCCGACGACGAGCCGTCCAACGGCAAGGGGTTCGAGTCGGCGGTGGCGTACGCGGTGGCGAAGCAGCTCGGTTACGGCCGCGATGCGGTGGTCTGGCAGCACGTACCGTTCAACAGCGCGTTCGCACCCGGCGCCAAGAAGTTCGACTTCGACATCAACCAGGTCTCCATCAGCGAGTCCCGCAAGAAGGCCGTGGCGTTCTCCTCCGGCTATTACGACGTGCGCCAGGCGGTCGTCGCACTGAAGTCGTCGAAGGCGGCGGGTGCGAAGAGCGTGGCCGACCTCAAGAAGGTGAAGCTGGGGGCCCAAGTTGGCACCACCAGCCTGGACTTCATCAACGACCTGGTGAAGCCCGATACGAAGCCGGCCGTCTACCAGCGCAACGACTTCGCCAAGTCGGCCCTGAAGACCGGCCAGGTGGACGCGATCGTGGTGGACCTGCCCACCGCCTTCTACATCACCGGGGCCGAGGTGCCGGAGGCGGAGGTCGTCGGCCAGTTCCCGAACTCCGCCGACAAGCCGGAGCAGTTCGGCCTGGTCCTGGACAAGGAGTCCACGCTCACCTCCTGCGTGAGCGGTGCGGTGGACGCGCTGCGGAAGGACGGCACGCTCGCCGCCCTGGAGAAGGAGTGGCTCTCCGACGCCGTCGACGCGCCGGTGCTCAAGTGACACTGCACAAGACCCTCCCCGAGGAGGACACGTACGTTCCCTCCGAGCGCCGGATCGCCCGCGAACGCCACCGTCGTGCCCGCACCCGGCGGGCTACGGCGATCGCCGCGACCAGCACGCTGGTGACGGGTGTGGTGCTGTTCCTGCTGATCACGGGCTCGCCCGGCTGGGACCGTACGCAGGAGACGTTCTTCAGCCCGCACTACGCGCGCGTGGCGCTGCCGCAGGTCCTGGAGGGCCTGTGGCTGAATCTGCGGCTGCTGGCGGTGTGCGGCAGTGCCGTGCTCGCGTTCGGCCTGCTGCTGGCCGTGGCCCGCACCCTGCGTGGGCCGGTGTTCTTCCCGGTCCGGGCGCTGGCCACCGCGTACACCGACTTCTTCCGTGGGCTCCCGCTCATCATCTGCCTGTTGATGGTGGTCTTCGGGGTGCCCGCGCTGCGCCTGGAGGGCGTGACCAACGATCCGGTGCTGCTGGGCGGCGCCGCGCTCGTGCTGACGTACTCGGCGTACGTCGCGGAGGTCTTCCGGGCGGGCATCGAGTCCGTGCACCCCTCGCAGCGGGCCGCCGCCCGGTCGCTGGGGCTCAGCAGCGGCAAGACGCTGCGTTTCGTGGTGCTGCCCCAGGCGGTGCGCCGGGTGGTGCCGCCGCTCCTCAACGACCTGGTCTCCCTCCAGAAGGACACCGGTCTCGTCTCGATCGCCGGGGCGGTGGACGCCGTGTACGCGGCGCAGATCATCGCCAGCAAGGACTTCAACTACACCCCGTACGTCGTGGCGGGCCTGGTCTTCGTCGCGCTGACCATCCCGATGACCCGGCTCACCGACTGGGTGACGGCCCGGATGGACCGGCGACGGGCCCAGGGAGGACTCGTATGAGCGCAGCACCGGTGACAGCCACGGGATCTCCGGTGCTGCGGATGGAGGCCGTCCGCAAGTCGTTCGGTACCTCGCTGGTGCTGCGGGACGTGGACCTGGAGGTCGCCCCGCACACCGTGACCGCCCTGATCGGCGCCTCGGGGTCCGGGAAGTCGACCCTGCTGCGCTGCGCCAACCTGCTGGAGGAGATCGACGACGGGGCGATCTGGCTGGAGGGCGAGGAGATCACCGCCCCCCGGACCGACGCGGACGCGGTGCGCCGCCGGATCGGGGTGGTGTTCCAGGCGTACAACCTCTTCCCGCACCTGACCATCATGCAGAACATCACCCTGGCCCCGCAGCGCGTCCACGGCCTCTCCCGGACCGAGGCCGAGGGGCGGGCCCGCGAGCTCCTGGAGCGGCTGGGGCTCGGCGCGAAGGCCGATGAGTACCCGGACCGGCTCAGTGGCGGCCAGCAGCAACGCACCGCGATCGTGCGGGCGTTGGCGGTACGACCCCGGCTGCTGCTCCTGGACGAGATCACCGCCGCCCTCGACCCGGAGCTGGTGGGCGAGGTGCTGAGCCTGGTCCGCGAGGTGAAGGACGAGGGCATGACGATGGTGATCGCCACCCACGAGATGGCCTTCGCCCGCGAGGTCGCCGACCAGGTCTGCTTCCTGGACGCGGGGGTGGTGCTGGAACGCGGCACCCCGGACGAGGTGTTCGGCGCGCCCCGGGAGGAGCGCACGCAGAGGTTCCTGCGGCGGATCGTGGAGGCGGGGCGGTTGTAGGCCTGCGGGCCGGGCGGCTGTACGGGGGCGTGCTCAGGCCAGCCGGTCCCGCAGCTCCCGTTTGAGGATCTTCCCGCTCGCGTTGCGCGGGAGTTCGTCAACGAAGACGACCCGCTTGGGCGCCTTGAAGTGGGCGAGCTTCTCGCGGGCGTGGTCGATGAGTTCGGTGTCGCTCGCCTCGCCGCGCAGGACGACGACGGCGGTGACGGCTTCGATCCACCGGTCGTCGGGCAGGCCGATGACCGCTGTCTCGGCGACGGCGGGGTGGGTGTAGAGGGCGTCCTCCACCTGCCGGGAGGCGACCAGGACCCCACCGGAGTTGATGACGTCCTTCACCCGGTCGACGACGGTGAAGAAGCCCTCGGTGTCGCGGACCGCGAGGTCGCCGGAGCGGAACCAGCCGTCACGGAAGGCGTCCGCCGTCTCCTCGGGCTTGTCCCAGTAGCCGGTGCAGAGTTGGGGTGAGCGGTAGACCACCTCGCCCGGAGTGCCGTCCGGGACCTCGCGGCCCTCCTCGTCGACGACACGGGCCTCCACGAAGAGGACGGGGCGGCCGCAGGACTCCATCCGGCCCTCGTGCTCGTCGGGGCCGAGGACGGTGGCGAGCGGGCCGATCTCGCTCTGGCCGAAGCAGTTGTAGAAGGCGATGTCCGGCAGACGGGCGCGCAGCCGTTCCAGGACGGGTACGGGCATGATCGACGCCCCGTAGTACGCCTTGCGCAGGCCGGTGAGGTCGCGGGTGGCGAAGTCCGGGTGGTTGGCGAGACCGATCCAGACCGTGGGCGGGGCGAACAGGCTGTCGGCCAGGCCCGCTTCGACCAGGCCGAAGATCCGGCCGGCGTCGGGGGCGTCCAGGATGGTGTTCTCCGCGCCGACCGCCAGGTACGGCAGCAGGAACACATGCATCTGGGCGGAGTGGTAGAGCGGCAGCGAGTGGACGGGCCGGTCGCCGGCGGCCAGGCCGAGGGCCGTGATCGCGCTGACGTACTCGTGGACCAGGGCCCCGTGCGTCATCATCGCACCCTTGGGGAGGGCCGTGGTGCCGGAGGTGTAGAGCAGTTGCACCAGGTCGCCGGAGCCGGGGGCGCGCTCCGGGGTGAAGGGCCGCTCGGTGTCCAGGGCGTCGAGGAGCGAGCCCGGTGCGTCGCGCAGGGCGCGTACGGGACGGCCTGCGGGGACCCGTCCGGCGAGGTCAGGGTCGGTCAGGACGAGGGCGGAGCCGGACTGGTTCAGGAGGTAGGCGAGGTCGTCGCCGGTGAGGTTCTGGTTGACCGGTACGTGGACGAGCCCGGCCCGGGCGCAGGCGAGGAAGGCGATCAGATGGACGTCGGAGTTGTGGGCGTACGAGGCCACCCGGTCGCCGGGGTGCAGCGCGTGTTCGCCGGTCAGGACGGCGGCCGCGGTGGAGACGGCGGCGTCGAGCGAACGGTAGGTCCAGGCCCGGTCTCCATACCGTACGGCGGTCCGTTCCGGGGTGCGGCGGGCGCTGCGGGTGAGGACGCCGTCGACTGTGCTGCTGCGTACACCGGTCATGGCGTGATCCTGTGCGGCCGGGCCCGGCGGGTCAAGGGGCCTGCGGGGAGTGTCGGGGAGCGCCGGGCGGCCGGATACCGACCAGACGGTTGACAGAGGGCGCGGCGCCCTGGCTGAGTGGCGCGTGGCCGCCCGGGGTGACCGGGCGAACCGTCTTGGCCATCCGCCTTGTTGGGAGGAACACCCTTGACCTTCCGTAACCGTCTCAGACTGTTCGCGGTCTCCGGTCTCGCCCTGTTGACCGTGTCGGCCTCGCTGCCGCCGGCCGCGGCTTCCGGAGCATCGGAGGCCCGGCATCCGTCGGGCGGCGGGCTGTCCGCCACCATCCGGTACACGGAGTACGGCATTCCGCACATCGTGGCGAAGGACTACGCGAACCTGGGCTTCGGCACCGGCTGGGCGCAGGCCGCCGACCAGGTGTGCACGCTGGCGGACGGGTTCGTCACGGTGCGCGGCGAGCGGTCGAAGTTCTTCGGCCCGGACGCGGCCCCGGACTTCTCCCTCTCCTCGGCGGCGAAGAACCTCTCCAGCGATCTGTACTTCCGTGGTGTCCGGGACAGCGGCACCGTGGAGAAGCTGCTGAAGGTCCCGGCTCCGGCGGGTCCGAGCCGCGACGCCGAGGAGTCGATGCGCGGGTTCGCCGCCGGGTACAACGCGTGGCTCAGGAAGAACCGCGACCGCATCACCGACCCCGCCTGCCGGGGCGCCTCCTGGGTGCGGCCGGTCACCACGCTGGACGTGGCGGTACGGGGCTTCGCCCTGGCGGTGCTCGGCGGCCAGGGGCGCGGCATCGACGGCATCACCGCCGCGCAGCCGCCGACGGTCGCACCGCCCGCCGCCGGGGTCACCCCGAAGGAAGCGGCAGCGGCCGCCCAGCGGCTCCTGTCGACTCGACACGCGGACATGGGCTCCAACGCGGTCGCCTTCCGGGGTTCCACCACGGCGAACGGTCGCGGGCTGCTCCTGGGCAACCCGCACTACCCGTGGGACGGCGGCCGCCGGTTCTGGCAGTCGCAGCAGACGATCCCCGGCGAGCTGAACGTGGCGGGCGGATCCCTGCTCGGCTCGACGACCATCTCGATCGGGCACAACGCGGACGTCGCGTGGAGCCACACGGTGGCGACCGGCGTCACACTGAATCTGCATCAGCTGACCCTGGATCCGGCCGATCCCACGGTCTATCTGGTGGACGGGAAGCCGCAGCGGATGAACCGGCGCACGGTCACCGTGCCGGTGAAGGACGCCGCCCCGGTGACCCGGACGCAGTGGTGGACCCGGTACGGCCCGGTGGTCACCTCGCTGGGTGCCGCGCTGCCACTGCCCTGGACGGCGACCACCGCGTACGCGCTGAACGACCCGAACGCGGTGAACCTGCGCAGCGCCGACACCTCGCTCGGCTTCAGCAGGGCGCGCTCCACCTCGGGGATCGAGCGGGCGCTCCACCGCTCCCAGGGCCTGCCCTGGGTGAACACGATCGCCGCCGACCGGTCGGGCAATTCCTTCTTCTCCCAGTCGCAGGTGCTGCCGAGGATCACGGACGAGCTGGCGGCACGCTGCTCGACCCCGCTGGGCCAGGCCACCTATCCGTCGGCCGGTCTCGCGGTGCTCGACGGGTCGAAGTCGGCGTGCGCCCTGGGGAGGGACCGGGACGCGGTGCAGCCCGGGATCTTCGGGCCGGGCCGGATGCCGACGCTGAAGAACACCCCGTACGTCGAGAACTCCAACGACAGCGCCTGGCTGACCAACGCCGAGCGGCCGCTGACCGGCTACGAGCGGGTCTTCGGCACAACCGCCACCCAGCGGTCGATCCGGACCCGGGGCGCGATCGAGGATGTCGCGGCGATGGCGGAGAGGGGGCGGCTGCGCGTCACGGACCTGGAGCGCCAGCAGCTCGCGAACCGGGCGCCGACCGGCGATCTGGTCGCGGCCGACGTGGCGAAGTGGTGTGCGGAGCTGCCGGGCGGGACGGCCGTGGGCAGCAGCGGTACGGCGGTCGATGTGTCGGCGGCCTGCCCGGTGCTGCGGCGGTGGGACCGGAGAGTGGACAGCGACAGCCGGGGTGCGCTGCTCTTCGACCGGTTCTGGCGCAAGGCGGTGGCCTTCCCCGCGGCGGAACGGTGGAAGGTGCCGTTCGACCCGGCCGATCCGGTACGTACCCCGCGCGGCCTCAACACCGCAGCGCCCGGTTTGGGCCAGGCCCTGGCCGACACGGTCACGGAGCTGCGGGCGGCGGGCATCGCGCTGGACGCGCCGCTGGGCAAGCACCAGTTCGTCGTACGGAACGGGAAGCGCATCCCGGTCGGCGGCGGTACGGAGTCGCTCGGTATCTGGAACAAGATCGAGCCGGTGTGGAACCCGGCGGCGGGCGGGTACGCCGAGGTGTCGGCCGGTTCCAGCTACATCCAGGCGGTCGGCTGGGACGGCAGCCGGTGCCCGGTGGCCCGGACGCTGCTCACGTACTCCCAGTCGTCGAACCCGAACTCGCCGCACCACAGCGACCAGACGCGGCTGTTCTCGGGTGAGCGCTGGGTGACGTCCCGGTTCTGCGAGAAGGACATCGCCCGTTCGCCGCACCTGCGGGTGGTGCGGGTGCAGGAGCGGCGATAGCCGACCGACGGACGGGGTCCGCGAGGGGGCAGCTCTTCTCGCGGACCCGGCCCGTTCCTACAGGGGGCGTGGGTGCCCCTCCCAGTACGGTTCGCGCAGCCGCCGCTTGTAGAGCTTCCCGTTGGGGTCGCGGGGCATCACGGCGATGAAGTCGATCGAGCGGGGGCGCTTGTAGCCGGCGAGCCGTTCCTCGCAGTGGGCGAGGATCCCGGCGGCGAGCGCGTCCCCCGCCTCGTACCCCTCGGCCGGTTCGACGACGGCCTTGACCTCCTCGCCCCGGTCGGCGTGCGGGATGCCGAAGGCGGCGGCGTCCGCGACGGCGGGGTGGGTGAGCAGGGCGGATTCGATCTCGGCGGGGTAGATGTTCACGCCACCCGCGATGATCATGTCGATCTTGCGGTCGCGGAGGAAGAGATAGCCGTCCGCGTCCAGGACTCCGAGGTCGCCGACGGTGAAGAAGTCGCCGATGCGGTTCTTGCGGGTCTTGGTCTCGTCCTTGTGGTAGCTGAAGCCACCGGTGCTCATCTTCATGTAGACCGTGCCGAGTCGGCCTGCCGCCAGCCGGTTTCCGTCGTCGTCGAAGACGGCGAGCTCGCTGATCGGCCAGGCCTTGCCGACGGTGCCGGGCTTCTTCAGCCACTCCTCGGCGGTGGCGAACGCGCCGCCGCCCTCGCTGGCCGCGTAGTACTCCTCGACGCAGCTCCCCCACCAGTCGATCATGGCGCGTTTCACATGGTCGGGGCAGGGCGCGGCCCCGTGGATGGCGTGGCGCATGGAGGAGACGTCGTAACGGGCCTTCACCTCGTCGGGCAGCGCGAGCAGCCGGTGGAACTGGGTGGGGACCATGTGCGTGTGGGTGCAGCGATGGGTGCCGATCAGCCGGAGCATCTCCTCCGGGGCCCAGCCGTCCATCAGGACGAGCGGGTGGCCGATGTGCAGAGCGGCGCTCGCGAACTGGAGCACGGCCGTGTGGTAGAGCGGTGAGCAGACCAGGTGGACGTTGTCGTCGAACGGCCGGATGCCGAAGATGCCGAGGAAGCCGCCGAGGTACGTCTCCTCCGGGAGCTTGCCGGGGAGCGGGCGGCGGATACCGCGCGGGCGGCCGGTGGTGCCCGAGGTGTAGTTCATGACCCAGCCGAGCGTGCGGTTCCCGGGCGGGGTGGCGGGGTGGCCGTCGAGCAGGTCCGCGTAGGGGCGGCAGCCGGGGACGGTGCCCACGGCGTAGCGGTGGCTCTCCGGGAGCCCTGCCTCGTCGGCGGCTGTGGTCGCGGCGGCCGCGAAACGTTCGTGGGCGATGAGGACGCGTGCGCCCGAGTCGGAGACGATCCAGGCGATCTCGGGGCCGACGAGGTGGTGGTTGACCGGTACGAGGTAGAAGCCGGCCTGGGAGGCGGCTAGATGGGCGGTGAGCAGCTCGGTGCCGTTGGGCAGGACGACGGCGAACGCGTCGCCCTCGCGCATCCCGGCCGCGCGAAGTCCGTGGACCATGCGGTTGACGTCGGCGTGCAGACGGCCCGCGCTCCACTCCTCGCCGTCGGGTGCGATGAGGACGGCGCGGTCGGGGTCGGCGGCGGCCTGGGCCCAGAAGCCGTTGGGCGGCTGGTTCACGTGGCGCTCCTTCCGGCGATGCGGTTGATGCGGGTGACGGCCCGTTCGAAGCCGCGCGTCAGGTCGTCGACGACCGCCTGCACGCTGCGTTCGCTGGTCATCCGGCCGACGATCTGCCCGACGGGGGTGCCGAGCAGCTCCCCGACCTCGTACTTCTGGATCCGGGAGACCGCCTCGGCGACCAGCAGCCCCTGGAGCGGCATGGGCAGGGTGCCGGGCCCTGCCTGGTCGTCCCAGGCGTCCGTCCATTCGGTACGGAGCTGGCGTGCGGGTTTCCCGGTGAGGGCGCGGGAGCGGACGGTGTCGCCGGAGCCGGCGGCGAGGAGTTTGCGGGTGAGGGCCTCGGAGTGGAGGTCTGCCTCCTCGGTGGTGAGCCAGAGGGAGCCGAGCCAGACGCCCTGGGCGCCGAGGGCGAGCCCGGCGGCGGCCTGTTCGCCGCTGCCGATGCCTCCGGCGGCCAGCACGGGCAGCGGGGCGACGGCTTCGACGACTTCGGGGACGAGCACCATGGAACCGATCTCACCGGTGTGGCCGCCTGCTTCGTATCCCTGGGCGACGACGACGTCGATGCCCGCCGCCGCGTGCCGGCGGGCGTGTTCGGCGCTTCCGGCGAGGGCGGCGACGAGGACCCCGTGGGCGTGGGCGCGCTCGATGACGTCGGCGGGCGGGGAGCCGAGGGCGTTGGCGAGGAGCTTGATCGGGTAGTCGAAGGCCACGTCCAGCTGGTTGCGGGCGACCTCCTCCATCCAGCCGGTGATGCGCCAGCCGGACGCCTCCCCCTCGGCGAGTTCGGGTACGCCGTGGCGGGTGAGGAGGTCCTGGACGAAGGCTCGGTGCCCGTCCGGGATCATCGCCTCGACGTCCGCCTCGGTGACCCCTTCGACCTTCTTGGCCGGCATGACGACATCGAGGCCGTAGGGCTTGCCGTCGGCGAGGCCGTCCAGCCGGTCGAGGTCGCGGGCAAGCTCCTGCGGGTCGGTGTAGCGGACCGCGCCGAGCACCCCCAGTCCACCGGCTCTGCTGATGGCGGCCGCGACGGCGGGGAACGGCGTGAAGCCGAAGATGGCGTGCTCGATGCCCAGTTCTCTGCTCAGCTCCGTCTCCATGGGCGGCAGGATGCCGCAGCCGGCCAGCCGAGGGAAGAGATTTTCTGATGCAGTGTCAGATTCTTTGCGGGCCCGGAGGCGTTCGGGACGGCGGGGGCGACAGTAACCTCGGCGGCGGCAGGAACTTTCACTGCTCGGCGATATTTCGGAAGTTACTTTCGCGCCGGGGTGCTCACGCGGGGACCGCCCCGGTGGGCCGGCTCCGGCCAAGGGAAGGAGTTGCGGATGACCCGGTACGAGGCGGAGAACGAGGACACGGCAGGGGGCGGGGCCCCGCAGGGCGACGCCACCGGGAGCGGCATCGGCCGCCGGAGGCTGGGCGGCGGGATACTGGCGCTGGGCGGCGCACTGGCCCTGGGGCCGATCCCCCTGGCCGGGGCGGCCGAGCAGGGCCCGCCGGGCAGGGGCCCGGTGACGGCGGAGACGGGAGCGAGCATGGGATCAGGGGCCCACCCGCCCACGCACCGGCCCACGCTGCGGCGCGGCAGTGCGGTGCGCGCGGGGCTGGTCCAGGGGCCGCTGGACCAGCTGGTCCGGGAGGCGGAGGGCTACCTCGCCGACACCCCCAAGCACCCCTGGTACGCGGGCGCGGTGCTGCTCGCCGGGCGGGGCGGGACGGTGGCGCTGCACCGGGCGATCGGCAAGGCGGTGCGCTACTCGGCGTACGACGAGACGACGGACACCGGGGTGGAGTTCCCGGCGGACCGGCAGATCGCGATGGCCGAGGACACCGTCTTCGACCTGGCCTCGATCTCCAAGCTGTTCACCTCGATCCTGGCGGTCCAGCAGATCGAGCGCGGCGAGCTGGAGCTGGAGGCCGCAGTGGCCTCGTACCTCCCGGACTTCGCGGGTGGCGGGAAGCAGGACATCACGGTCCGTCAGCTGCTCACGCACACCTCCGGTTTCCGGGCCTGGATCCCGCTCTACAAGGAGCCGACCCGGGAGGGGAAGCTCCGGATGCTCTGGAGCGAGATCCCGGCGTCCACCCCGGGCAGCGCCTATCTCTACTCCGACCTCAACCTGATCTCGCTGCAACTGATCCTGGAACGGATCACCGGTCGCACCTTGGATGCCCTGCTCCGGGACGAGATCACTGCTCCGCTCGGGATGCACCGCACCCGCTACAACCCGCCGGCCTCCTGGAAACCGAAGATCGCGGCCACCGAGGACGCCCGGCTGCCGTGGTCCGGACTCGAACGCGGCCTGGTCTGGGGCGAGGTGCACGACGAGAACGCCTACAGCTTCGACGGGGTGGCGGGCCACGCCGGGGTGTTCTCCTGCGCCTGGGACCTGGCGGTCCTCGCCCGGACGCTCCTCAACGGGGGCGTCTACGGCCGCTCCCGCATCCTGTCCGAAGCCTCCGTCGACCTCCTCTTCACGGACTTCAACACCGCGTTCCCGGGCGACGAGCACGGCCTCGGCTTCGAGCTCTACCAGCACTGGTACATGGGCGCGATGGCCACCCCGCGCACGGCGGGCCACACCGGGTTCACCGGGACCAGCCTGGTGCTCGACCCGTCGACCGACACCTTCCTCGTCGTGCTGGGCAACTCCGTCCATCCCGTACGGAGCTGGCGCTCGGGCAGCGCGCCCCGGGTGGCGACCGCCAACCAGCTGGCCCGGGCCGTCCCGGTCCGGCCGGAGCGGGGACGTGCCGCCTGGTTCTCCGGGATGGCGAGCGCGTCGACCGCCACCCTGGCCCTGCCCGCGCTGAGCCTGAGGTCCGCGCGCTCCCGCCTGGAGTGCGCCCTGTGGTGGGACACCGAACCCGGCTCCGACCGGCTGGTGCTGGAGGCGTCGGCGGGCCAGGAGTGGCAGCCGGTGCCGTTCACCACCGCGGGCCCCGGCTCGGGCCACCACCGCCCGGACCCGCAGTCGCACCCGGAGGGCTGGGTCTCCGGCTGGTCGGGGCGGGTGTGGCACCGGCTGGAGGCGGACCTGTCGGCCTGGCGCGGCAGGAGCGTCCAGCTGCGGTGGCGTTACACCACGGACCAGTTGTACGTGGGGCGTGGCGCGTACGTGGGCTCCCTCCGGGTGCGGGACGGCGGGACCACGGTCTTCGACTCCGCCAGGCCCCGGGACGCGGGGCGGATCGGGGCGACGGGCTGGCTCCTGTCGGCCGACTGAGCGGCAGGGCGGGCGGCGCCGCGCGTGGTGGGCCGGCTCCCGCCGGGCGGTGCCGCCACAATGGCGTCGCGCCCGGTGCGGGACGACGTCATTACCGGTTCATCCGGGGGCCGTTGGATGGCACGGGCCGCTCGCGAGCCGCTCGGCCCGCCCGTTCCCCGTGGTCGATTCCAGGAGGCACATCCCATGAGCAGCGTTCGGCGCACCGCCCCCTCCGCCCCGGCGCTCTCCCGGTGACCGGCCGCGTCCCCGTACCGGCGAGGCGAGGTCTGCTGTACGCGGCGGCGGCCGGGATCACGGCGGCCTTCACCGCCGCCCCGGACGCGTCGGCGGCCCCGCACACCGCGCCGGACCGCCCACGCCCGGCCACTCCCTGGGCCACCTCCTGGGCCACCGCGCAGACCGCGCCCACGGCGGCCGACCCGGTCGCGGCCGGCGGTCTCACCGACGGGCTCTGCACCGCGCGGCTGCGGCTCTCGGCGGGCGGGCAGGTCAGAGTGCGGTACGGGCACGCCTTCGGGACCGCGCCGGTGCTGGTGGGTCCGGTGACCGCCGACGGCCACCCGGTCACCTTCGCCGGCCGGCCGCAGGAGTGGCTGGCGGCGGGAGCCTCCCTCACCAGCGACCCGGTGGAGGGGCTGCGGGTGGAGGACGGGTCCCCGCTGACCGTCGAGACGCGGCTCCCGGGCCCCACCGGCCCGCTGTCCTTCCACCGCAACACCCATGCCTGGCACACGGTCGACGGGGTCCGGACCCGGTCCGTCCTCCTCCTCACCGGGGTCGAGACGACCGGGGCGCGCGGCCCGGTCCTCGCCGTGCTGGGCGACTCCATCGCCGAGGGCACCGGGACGCCCGACGACGCGGACCTCCGCTGGCCCGACCAGCTGGCCCGCTGGCTGCCCGGGGCCGCCGTCGCCAACCTCGGCATCAGCGGCAACCGGCTGCTGCTCGGCAGCGACCGCAACGGGCCGGGCGCCCAAGCCCGCTTCGACCGGGACGTGCTGTCGCTGCCGGGGCTGCGGACGGTCCTGGTGCATCTGGGCGTCAACGACCTGCACCAGGTGCCGGTCGAGCGCGACCCGTCGCGGATGGTGGCCGCGTACCGCCAACTCGCCCTGCGCGCCCGGTCCGCCGGTCTGCGGGTGGTGGGCGCCACCATCGCGCCCTTCGAGGGGTGGACGCGCTGGACACCGGAGCAGGACGCGGTACGCCGGCAGGTCAACGAGACCGTGCGCACCGGGCGGATCTTCGATGCCGTCGCCGACTTCGACGCGGCGCTGCGCGACCCGGACCGTCCCTCCCGGCTGCTGCCCGCGTTCGACAGCGGCGACGGACTGCACCCGGGGCCCGCGGGCCACACGGCCATCGCCGCCGCCGTCGAACGCCGGGACCTGCGGTAATGGCTAACCCAGGGCCGCCATAGCCGCGTTGTGGCCGGGCACCCCGCTGACCCCGCCGCCGCGTACCGCGCCCGCCCCGCAGAGCAGGACGTTGGCGTGGGCGGTCTCCACGCCCCACCGCCCGGTCGTCTCGCCCTCGTACGGGAAGGAGAGGTCGCGGTGGAAGATGTGGCCGCCGGGCAGGCGCAGATCGCGTTCGAGGTCGAGCGGGGTCTTGGCCTCGATACAGGGTTCGCCGTTCTCGTCGAGGGCCAGGCAGTCGGTGACCGGCTCCTCCAGGTGGGCGTCGAGTTCGGCGAGGGTGGCCTTGAGCAGGGCGGCGCGGGCGCCGTCGTTGTCGGCGGCGAAGAGCCGGGCCGGGGTGTGCAGGCCGAAGAGGGTCAGGGTCTGGTAGCCGCGCGCGGCCAGGTCCGGGCCGAGGATCGAGGGGTCGGTCAGCGAGTGGCAGTAGATCTCGGACGGCGGGGCGGCGGGGAGCCGTCCGGCCGCCGCGTCCCGGTAGGCGTCGGCCAGCTGCCCGTACCCCTCGGCGATGTGGAACGTACCGGCGAACGCCTGCCGGGGGTCGATGGACCGGTCCCGGAGGCGAGGGAGCCGCGTGAGCAGCATGTTCACCTTGAGCTGGGCGCCCTCGGCGGGCGGCGGCGGGGTGTCCCCGAGAAGGGCGGCGAGCGCCTGCGGGGAGGCGTTGACGAGCACGCGGCGGGCGGCCACGACATGTTCGCCGTCCGGTGTGCGCACGGTGACCTCGGCGTGGGTGCCGTCGGTCTCGATACGGGTCGCCTCGTGCCGTACGCGGATCTCGGCGCCCGCCGACCGGGCGGCCTGGGCGAGGGCGTCGGTGAGGGCGCCCATGCCGCCGACGGGGACGTCCCAGTCGCCGGTTCCGCCGCCGATCACGTGGTAGAGGAAGCACCGGTTCTGTAGCAGCGAGGCGTCGTGGGCGTCGGCGAAGGTGCCGATCAGGGCGTCGGTCAGCACCACGCCACGTACCAGGTCGTCGGTGAAGTTCCGCTCGACGGCGACCCCGATGGGCTCCTCGAACAGGGTCCGCCAGGCGTCCGCGTCGTCGATCCGGGCCCGTAGCGCGTCCCGGGCGGGCAGCGGCTCGGTCAGGGTCGGGAAGACCCGTTCGGCGACGCGCTGCGTCATGGCGTAGAAGCGCTGCCAGGCCGCGTACTCCCGCTCTCCGCCGGTCAGCGCGGCGAACGACTCCCGGGTCCGGTCGCCGCCGACGAGCAGCCCGGTGGGGCGTCCCTCGCGGACGACCGGGGTGTAGGAGGAGACGATCCGCTTGCGGACGGCGAAGTCCAGGCCGAGATCGCGGACGATCTTCTGCGGCAGCAGGGAGACCAGATAGGAGTAGCGCGAGAGGCGGGCGTCGACTCCGGCGAAGGGCCTGGTCGAGACGGCCGCTCCCCCGGTGGTGTCCAGGCGTTCCAGGACGAGGACGGACTGTCCGGCGCGGGCGAGATAGGCGGCGGCGACCAGACCGTTGTGGCCGCCGCCCACGATCACGGCGTCGTAGCGGCCCCGGGTGGGGGCGTGCGGCTGGTGGGCGGGCGACTGGGGTGCGGACGGCTCGGGTGCGGGCATGCACCTTCGTAACATGCGGGGCCGCGTCCCGGCCAGAGGTAGCCCCCGGGCCCGTAACCGCAGGCCGGGACCGTGGTCAGTGCGGCGGCAGCGCGTTCTGGGCGCGGTGGGCGGCGAGGGTGCGGTACAGCTCGGCGGCCTCCTCGGTGCGGCCGAGCCGGTCCAGGCAGTGCGCCTCGTCGTGGCGGGCGGCCAGGGTCTCCGGGTGGTCGGGGCCCAGCACCCGGTCGCGTGCCTCGGCGACCTGCCGGTAGGCGGTGAGGGCGTCGGTCCAGCCGCCGAGCCAGCCGAGGGCGACGGCGACCTCGCGGCGGCTGATCACGGTGTCCGGGTGGTCGGGGCCGAGGGTGCCCTCCCGGATCGCGCAGACCTCGCGCGCCTCGGTGAGCGCCTCCTCCCAGTGGCCCATCCGCCCCAGGTTGACGCCCAGGCCGTGGCGGGCGCGCAAGGTCTCGGCGTCGGACGGGCCGCCCACCCGCGTACGGTCGGCGACCAGGCCCCGGTACAGCTCCAGGGCCTCCGCGCTGCGGCCGAGCCGGCCGAGGCTGATGCCGGCCTCGTAGCGGGCGGCGAGGGTGTCGGGGTGGTCGGCGCCGAGGGTGGCGGCGCGGGCCCGGGCGACGTCCTGGTAGGTCTCCAGGGCTTCCGCCCAGCGCCCCAGCCGGCCCAGGGTGTAGGCGACTTCGTACCGGGTGGCGAGCGTGTCGGGGTGGGTCGCGCCGAGCAGCCGGGCCCGGTCGTCGGCGACCTGGCGGGCCAGCTGCCACGATTCCTCGGGCCGCCCGAGCCGGCTGAGGTTGAACGCGAGGTTGTGGCGGCAGCGCAGGGTGTCCGGGTGGTCGGGGCCCATGGAGCGTTCCCGGGCGGCGAGGACCGCCGCGTACACCTGGTGCGCCTCGAAGTGGCGGCCTAGCTGCCCGAGGACGTAGGCGGTCTCCTGCCGGGCGGCGAGTGTCTGCGGGTGGTCGGGGCCCAGGGTGCGTTCACGGCCCGCGGCGACCTGGCCGAATTCGCGCAGCGCGTCGGCGGCCCGGCCGGTGCGGCTGAGGGTGAAGCCGACCTCGTAGCGGCTGGCGAGGGTGTCGGGGTGATCGGCGCCGAGGACGCTCTCGCGCCGGGCGGCGACCGCGCGGTGCACGTCGCCCGCCTCCTCCCAGCGGCCCAGCCGCCCCAGGTCGATGCCCGAACTGTGGCGCCCGGCCAGCTCGGCGAGGAGGCCGGGCGTGGCGGCGGGCCGGGCGTGCGGGACGCCGGTGGAGCCGTCGGCGCCGGGCGGCGCGGCGGTTGCGGTGCTCGTCGCGGTGGTCCACCGGCCGGTCAGTCCGGCGGCGGGGTCGGGGAGGTGGATCCCCCGGTTCAGGGAGCCGGTCGCCTTGTGCCCGGTGGACATGTTCCCTGCCCAGGAGGGCAGTTCGGGGTCCGGGCGTTCAAGGTCCGGGCGGTCGGGCTCCCGGCGTTCAGGGTCCCTGTGTTCAAGGTCCGGGCGGAGAGCGGCAGGTGGAGGGGGAAGGTACCCGCCGGTCAGGGCCGCCGACGGGTACGCGAGGCCGGTCACCGGCTGCTCGCCGGTGCGGCCGAGCACGATGCGGCGGCGCAGATCGCCCGCGTCGGCGGGCCGCGCGTCGGGGGCCTTGGCCAGCAGGTCCAGGACGACCCGGTCGAGGAAGCCGGGGAGTTCGGCACGGTGGGTGCGCAGCGGTTCGGGCTGGGTGTCGCGGTGTCCCACGAGTACGGCCCAGGCGTCGTCCAGGTCGAACGGCGGTACGCCGGTGGCGATCTCGTACAGCACACAGCCCAGCGAGTAGAGGTCGCTGCGGTGGTCGACCTCCTTCCCGCCGATCTGCTCGGGCGACATGTAGTGCGGGGTGCCCATGGCGATGCCGGTGGTGGTGAGGCGGGAGGTGACGCCGATGTCATGGCCGAGGCGCGCTATGCCGAAGTCGCAGATCTTCACCGTGCCGTCGGTGAGCCGCATGATGTTGGCGGGCTTCAGATCCCGGTGGACGATTCCCTGCCGATGGGTGTAGCCGAGCGCATCGGCGACCTGTTCGGCGATGTCGACGACCTGCTCGACGGGGAGCGGACGCTGCTGGTTCCCCTCCAGGAGCTGGCTGAGGTTGTGCCCGTCCAGCAGCTCCATGACGAGGTAGAGGACGCCTTCGTGTTCTCCGAAGTCGTGGACGACGGTGATGCCCCGGTGCTGGAGCGAGGCGGCGACCCGGGCCTCGCGGCGGAAGCGTTCGCGCAGGACGCGGGTGAACGCCTGGTCGTGCTGGGGGCCCATGGGTTTGAGGCATTTGACGGCGACCAGGCGGCCCAGCGACTCGTCGCGGGCCCGCCACACCTCGCCCATGCCGCCGCGCCCGATCAGATCGAGCAGCCGGTACCGGCTCTGGATCAGCCTGGTGTCCGCCATCTGCCGCTTCCCGCCCCCGTCGTCCCCGCTGCTACCGCTGCGCCCTCCCCGGCCCGTCCAGTATGGCGGCCTCCCGGCGGAGCCGGTACGCGGCGGGGCGGCTGCCGGGGCCGAGGCGTGCCATGGCCTTGAGAATGTGCCCGGGTGGCAGCTGCCAGCGCAGCCGGTCCGGGATCGCGCGCAGTACGGCCCCGGTGGCGCGCAGCCGCCGGTCGACGGTGGCCGGAGGCGGAGCGGGTCTGCCGTACAACGCGTGGGCGTACGGGGGCAGTGACTGGTAGGCGAGTGCTGCCACGCGCCGCCAGACGAGGGCGCGCGCCGGGCGGAGCAGGGGGTGGACGGGCGGGTTCCGGAGGAAGTCGTCGACGTCGGCCGCCTCGGGTCCCAGGGCGAGTTCGGGGCGCACCCGCTCGAAGTAGGCGGCGAGCGCGGCGGCCGTGGCGGGTACCTGCGCCGGGTCGAGGCCGACGAGGCGGGCTCCGGCGCGGTGTTCGTCGACGTACCGGTCGGCCTGGGCGTCGGTGAGGGGGAAACCGGAGCGGCGCTGGACCTGGAGGTAGGAGTCGACCTCGGCGCAGTGCACCCAGAGGAGGAGCTCCGGTTCGTCGATGCCGTACGTCTCCCCGGTCGCCGGGTCGGTGGCCTTGAGGGTGCGGTGGATCTTCCGGACCCGGGCGCCCGCCTGTTCGGCGGCGGCGGTGGTGCCGTAGGTGACGGTGCCGACGAAGGAGGCGGTGCGCAGGAGCCGGCCCCAGGCGTCGCGGCGGAAGTCGGAGTTCTGCGTCACGCCGCGCACGGCGCGCGGGTGCAGGGCCTGGAGGTAGAGCGCCCGGACGCCCGCGATCCACATCATCGGGTCGCCGTGCATCTGCCAGGTGACCGATCGGGGGCCGAAGAGGCCGGGGTCGGCGTCGTTCATCCGCGTGTACCTCCGGCTCGGCGGTGTACTCGGGGCGGTGCACTCGGGCGGTGCCCGTTCGCGTAACAAGATCAGGAACAATGGTACGGCGCGGGGCTCCTGCGGGGCAGGGGCGCGGGCGGGACAGCGGGTCGGGTGACGAGCGACAAGTGGGGGGATCATGCCCGGATGGGGACTGCTCGTGGAGCAGAACCTCGGGTTCGGCGGGCAGCGCCGGGTCTGGTCGGCCGGTGTCATGGACCATGTGGACGGCACACGCGAGGAGGCGCTGGAGGTCCAGCGGCAGCGGGCCGAGGCGTACCGGCCGGTCCATCCGACCGGTCCGGAGCGCCGGAGGCTCTACCGGGAGAGGGACGGGTTCGTGCTGGTCCTGGACGGGACCTGGCAGAGCTTCCACTGCCGGTTCACGGTGATCGAGCAGCTCTACGACAGTGCCGCGCCGGAGCCCGAGCCGCCGGCCCTCCCGGAACCGGAACCGGTGCGGCCGCCTCCGCCGGTGCGGCGCCGCCCGGTGGTGCTGCCGGAGCCGCCGCGGGCGTGGGACGCGGAGGTTCCCGAGGTCCCGTCGTGGCTCGACCGCGACCGGCCGTCCTGAGCGGGGCCGGCGGGGCCGGTGATCAGGACACCTCGGCGGGCAGCGAGACCCCCGTCAGCTGTTCGGCGGTGGCCCAGAGGCGGGCGTTGGCGGCGGGGTCGAGGGCCCGGCGGGTGATGCGCGCCGGGGCGGTCGGGCCGACGAGTCCGAAGCGGCCGCCGGGGCCGCCGGGGCCGTAGTAACCGCCGGGTACGGCCCCGGGGTCGGCCGCCGCGTACAGCAGCGGTTCCGCGCCCTGCTCGGGGAGCTGGGAGGGCAGCACGGTCAACGAGTTGAGCAGGGAGCGCTTGGGCTTGTCCCGCCCCAGGCTCGCGCCCGCCGTCTGCAGGTTGGTGCGGGTGTAGCCGGGGTGGGCGCCGGTGCTCAGCAGGTTCCAGCCGCGCTCGGCGGCGATGCCGGCCAGCTGCCGGGTCAGCACGAGGTCGGCGAGCTTGGACTGCGCGTAGCTCAGGTTGGGGCTGTAGCGGCGCCGCTCCCACTGGAGGTCGTCGAAGTGGATCCGGCCGTAGTTGGCGGTTCCGCTGCTCATCGTGGCGACCCGGGGTGCGGGGGCGGCCAGGAGCAGCGGGAGCAGGCGGACGGTGAGGGCGAACGGCCCGAGGAAGTTGCTGCCGAACTGGAGCTCGAAGCCGTCGGTGGTGGTCATCCGGGTGGGCGGGGCCATCACGCCCGCGTTGTTGAGCAGCAGGTCGAGCGGGGTGCCGTCGGCGATGAGCCCGTCCGCGAACGTCTCGACGGATGCCAGGTCCGCGAGGTCGATGCGGCGGACCTGGATCCGGGCGCCGGGGTGCTCGGCCAGGATCTCGGTGCGGGCCCGCTCGCCCTTGGCGGGGGTGCGGACGGCCAGGACGACCTGGGCGCCGGCCCCGGCGAGGCGGCGGGCCGCCTCCTTGCCGGTGCCGCTGTTGGCGCCGGTGACGACGACGAGTTTCCCGGTCTGGTCGGGCACGGCGTACATGGCGGGCTCCTTCGGTTGCAGGCCGGACCCCTCGTAAAGGACCGGCGGTCTGTTGCTCCTCCGAAGCTAGCAGACCGCCGGTCCGATAACAACAGACCGAGGGTCTGTAGGGTGGTGTCATGACAGAGACGCCTTTCCTGCGCGCCCGCAGCGAGGAGCAGCGCGCCGTACGCCGGCAGGCGATCCTCGACACCGCGGCGGCGATGCTCACCGAGCTGCCCGTGGCGCAGGTGAGCCTGAACGAACTGAGCCGCCGCGTGGGGCTGGCGAAGTCGAACGTGCTGCGCTACTTCGAATCGCGCGAGGCCGTCCTGCTGGAGCTGCTGGGCAGTGCGCAGCGCGACTGGCTGGCGGGCCTGGCGGAGGAGTTCGCGGCGGCGGTGGACGACGGGGCACCGGTCGCCGAACGGGCCGACCGGGTCGCCGCCGTCCTGGCCGACTCGCTCGCCGCCCGGCCGGTGCTCTGCGACCTGATCAGCGCCCAGGCCGCGGTGCTGGAGCGGAACGTGTCGGCGGAGGTGGCGGCCGAGTACAAGCGCGCGGCCATCGCGAACGTGATGGAGCTGGGGCGGCTCATCGGGGAGCGCGTACCCGAGCTGGACGCCCACCGGGCGGGTCGCGTCGCGGCGGGAACGCTGCTGGTGACGGGGGCGATCTGGACGCATGCGCAGCCGTCGGCGGCGATGCTGGCCGCCTATGAGGCCGACCCGCAACTGGCGGCCCTGCGGCTGGACTTCACCGCCACCCTGCGCGAGATGCTGCAGGTGCTGCTGGCGGGGGTGCTGGCGCGGGGGTGATCCGGGCTGCCGGGGGCTCGGTCCACGACGCACCGGGGCCGGGGGAAGACCTCTCCCCCGGCCCCGTACGCTGTTCCCCCGTCAGCCCCCCACGTACGCCGCGAGGTGCTCGCCCGTGAGGGTGGAGCGGTCGGCGACCAGGTCGGCCGGGGTGCCCTCGAAGACGATCCGGCCGCCGTCGTGACCGGCGCCGGGGCCGAGGTCGATGATCCAGTCCGCGTGCGCCATGACCGCCTGGTGGTGCTCGATGACGATCACCGACTTGCCGGACTCGACGAGCCGGTCGAGCAGCCCGAGGAGCTGCTCCACGTCGGCCAGGTGCAGACCGGTGGTCGGCTCGTCGAGGACGTACACGCCGCCCTTCTCGCCCATGTGGGTGGCCAGCTTCAGCCGCTGCCGCTCGCCGCCGGAGAGCGTGGTGAGCGGCTGGCCGAGGCTGAGGTAGCCGAGTCCGACGTCGGAGAGGCGGGTGAGGATCCTGTGCGCGGCGGGGACGCGGGCCTCCCCCTCGGCGAAGAACTTCTCGGCCTCGTCCACCGACATCGCGAGCACCTCGCTGATGTCGCGGCCGCCGAGGTGGTGGTCGAGCACCGAGGCCTCGAACCGCTTGCCCTCGCACTCCTCGCAGACGGTGGCGATGCCCGCCATCATCGCCAGGTCGGTGTAGATGACACCGGCGCCCTTGCAGGTGGGGCAGGCGCCCTCGGAGTTGGCGCTGAACAGGGCCGGCTTCACACCGTTGGCCTTGGCGAACGCCTTGCGGATCGGTTCGAGCAGCCCGGTGTACGTCGCCGGGTTGCTGCGGCGCGAACCGCGGATCGCGGTCTGGTCGACGGAGATCACGTCCTCGCCGGCCGGGATCGACCCGTGGATGAGCGAGCTCTTGCCGGAGCCGGCGACCCCGGTGACCACGCAGAGCACCCCGAGCGGGATGTCGACGTCGACATCCCGCAGGTTGTGCGCGGACGCGCCGCGGATCTCCAGCGTGCCGGAGGGCGTACGGACCTTCTCCTTCAGGACGGCCCGGTCATCCAGGTGACGGCCGGTGAGGGTGCCGCCGGCCCGCAGCCCTTCCACCGTGCCCTCGAAGCAGACGGTGCCGCCCGCGCTTCCGGCGCCGGGGCCGAGGTCGACGACATGGTCGGCGATGGCGATCGCCTCCGGCTTGTGCTCCACGACGAGCACGGTGTTGCCCTTGTCCCGCAGCCGCAGGAGCAGGCCGTTCATCCGCTGGATGTCGTGCGGGTGCAGGCCGATGGTGGGCTCGTCGAAGACGTAGGTGACATCGGTGAGCGAGGAGCCGAGGTGGCGGATCATCTTGACGCGCTGCGCCTCGCCGCCCGACAGCGTGCCCGAGGGCCGGTCGAGGGAGAGGTAGCCGAGGCCGATCTCCACGAACGATTCGAGGGTGCCCAGCAGTGCGCCGAGCAGGGGCGCCACCGAGGGCTCGTCCAGCCCGCGGACCCAGTCGGCCAGGTCGCTGATCTGCATGGCGCAGGCGTCGGCGATGGAGATCTTCTTGATCTTCGAGGACCGGGCACCCTCGCTGAGGCGGGTGCCCTCGCACTCGGGACAGGTGGTGAAGGTGACCGCGCGCTCCACGAAGGCCCGGATGTGCGGCTGCATCGCCTCCTTGTCCTTGGAGAGGAACGACTTCTGGATCTTGGGGATCAGCCCCTCGAAGGTGAGGTTGACGCCCTCGACCTTCACCTTGGTCGGTTCCCGGTAGAGGAAGTCCTGCATCTCCTTCTTGGTGTACTTGCGGATCGGCTTGTCCGGGTCGAGGAAGCCCGACTCGGCGTAGGTCCGTACCGTCCACCAGCTGTCCGACTTCCAGCCGGGGATGGTGAACGCGCCCTCGGCGATCGACTTGGTGTCGTCGTACAGCTGGGTGAGGTCGATGTCGGAGACCGTGCCCCGGCCTTCGCAGCGGACGCACATGCCGCCGGTACGGGTGTAGGTCTGCTTCTCGGTCTTCGTCCCGGCGCCCCGCTCGACGGTGATCGCGCCGCTGGCCTTGATGGAGGCGACGTTGAAGGAGAAGGCGTTGGGAGAGCCGATGTGGGGCTTGCCGAGCCGGCTGAAGAGGATGCGCAGCATGGCGTTGGCGTCGGTGGCGGTGCCGACCGTGGAGCGGGGGTCGGCGCCCAGCCGCTGCTGGTCGACGATGATCGCCGTCGTCAGCCCTTCGAGTACGTCGACCTCGGGCCGGGCCTGCGTCGGCATGAAGCCCTGCACGAAGGCGCTGTAGGTCTCGTTGATCAGCCGCTGCGACTCCGCGGCGATCGTGTTGAACACCAGAGAACTCTTGCCCGAGCCGGAGACCCCGGTGAACACCGTCAGCCGGCGCTTCGGGATCTCGATGTCGACATCCTTGAGGTTGTTCTCGCGCGCCCCGTGCACACGGATCACTTCGTGGCTGTCGGCGATCGGCGGCGCAGGCGTCCGCGATCCGGTTCTCTCGGCCTTGCTCATCGTCTCTCCATCTGTTGCGCGGGGCCGCCGCTCAGGCACGTCCGCGGCGGCCCCGGCTCGTTCTCGCCGGCTTCGAACAGCAGGTCTCATTCTCGTCGCCCCGGTACCGCCCGGCAGCGGAACCGGCCCATCGACGAGGTCAGTGCTTGCGCGGCTGGTTGAAGCGCAGCATGTTGCCGGCCGGGTCGCGGAAGGCGCAGTCACGGACGCCGTACGGCTGGTCGATCGGCTCCTGGAGCACCTCGCCGCCCGCGGCGCGGATGCGCTCGAAGGTCGCGTCGACGTCGTCGGTGGAGAAGATCACGCCGCGCAGCAGGCCCTTGGCCAGCAGCTCGGCCATGGCCTGCCGGTCGGCGGCCGGGGCGTTCGGGTCGGCGAGCGGCGGTTCGAGGACGATCTCCACGTCCGGCTGCGCCGGGGATCCGACCGTCACCCAGCGCATCCCCTCGAACCCGACGTCGTTGCGTACCTCCAGGCCGAGAACGTCCCGGTAGAAGGTGAGCGCCTTGTCATGGTCGTCGACGGCGATGAAGGTCTGTGAGAGCTTGATTTCCATGTGCTTCACGCTACGGGCGGGGATGCTCCTTTTGCTTCTCCATTCCTGACCGGTCGCGTGTGGATCTTGGCGACACAGGCCGGAATGGCGGCACCCTCCTCGTGGGGTCGCGCCCGGTAGGCGCTGGGGCTCTCGCCGACCAGCTCGGTGAAGCGGGAGCTGAACGACCCCAGCGACGTACACCCGACCGCGAAGCAGACCTCCGTCACCGACAGGTCCCCGCGGCGCAGCAACGCCTTGGCCCGTTCGATGCGGCGGGTCATGAGGTAGCTGTACGGTGTCTCGCCGTACGCGGCACGGAAGCTGCGGGAGAAGTGGCCCGGCGACATGAGAGCGCCGTGCGCCAGCGCCGGAACGTCCAGCGGCTCCGCGTAGTCGCGGTCCATCCGGTCACGGGCCCGGCGCAGCCGGACGAGGTCCTCCAGCGTCACTCGGCCATCCTCCCATGGGGGCGGAATGAGCCGGCGCGGCGCGGCCCGCCCGGTCCGATCACAGCAGGGCCCCGTTCTGTGGCGCGTGGAAGCGCTGCAGTGCGTCGGAGAGTGCCGTGGCGCTCTGATCGGGGTCGAGGAGATCGCGTACCGCCCGCCAGGCGGTCTCGTAGTCCGAGCACGCCTGCTGGGCAGCGGCCTGCTTGACGACGGCCGCAGATGTGCCGTTCCGCCGCACGGCGGCCAGCCACTGGGCGCTGAGGCTGATCGGGGAGCGGCCGTCGGCCGAACCGTCCGGTCCCACCGCCACGGCAAGGCTCAGCACCGAGAGGCGTTTCTCGAATGTCTGCTCGAAATTCTTGATTCTTTCCTGCACGCCGTCGACCGTGTCCCAGGCCGCTTCGTCCAGCAGGTCGTCCATCTCGGGCAGGCTCGACGGAAGCCCGCACCTGACCAGCAGCCTCCTGTCGGCGACCTCCCTGACGCGTTGCAGGAGTCTCTCGCGGTCACGCCAGTTGCGCCCCTGGTTCGAGGCGATGCGTTCGACGCACCGCCAGAGCTCGGCCTCGCCGACGAACCACTCGCCGAGGACGTACGGCTCGGCGGGAAGCTGCCCGCGGCGCAGGCGCCAGGTGTGTTCCATGACCGCGGCGCATCCACTCAGCAGTTGCCTGCCGTAGGCCTTCATCTCCGGCCGCAGAGGGCGTTCGGGCCGATGACGGTCCGGCGCGGCGTGCGGGTAGGTCTCCCGCTCGAAACGGATGAAGCGGCTCTCCTGGCGCAGTTTCTCCAGGTCCGGGTCCTCGATGAGCAGCCACGACCGGGTGACCGGATGGAAGCCGCTCACATCGGCGTGCCCCGCGCCCTCTAGTTCGTCCACTGCCAGGTCGGCGAGGGCTCGGCGTTCCTGACTTCCCGACTGCCCCCCGGCTCCGTTCATCGCCACCGCGTACACACACGCGGCGTTGTAGTTGTCCTGCCACAGGCGCCAGCCCGGGGACAGCCATCGGTGTACTCCGCGGAAGCCGCCTCTGGCGCTCCTGATCCGGCGCGCGAGCGTGTCCGCGGAGGAGGGCCAGGGCAGGGGGTTCTCCAGAAGCTCCATGCGGTCGCTCCCCGCGTCCTCATGGGCCCAGGCCAGCCGCAGGGGTGCCCATACATCCCGGTTGAGCCGCAGGGAGGTCCGGGTGAGTGTTCCGTGAGCCCGGACGAACGGGTGCCGGAGGCGGATCATGCGGGGATAGTCCGCGGCGAGTTGTTGCATCTCCTCCCTGCAGGCGAGCTGGAAGATCTCACGGACGATGGGATACCGCTGCCGCTCTCCGAGTTCCGTCTCCAGCCACTCCCTGACGGGCCCTTCCTGGTCCGGCCCGAAGGGCTCGGCCCGGCCGGGCGGCTTGAGCCCCGTGAAGGCACGCCAGTGCCGTGCGGCGAGCGCGGGGGCGAGGGCCTGCCGGATCTGCTTCCGGGCGTGCGTCCGCCGCGGGCACGGCGGATCGTCGCCCTTGCACCACTGATCGGCGGTCCGCTCCGCCACCCCGAGGACGACGGCGTAACGGAAGCGCGCTTCCAGGACACCGCTGCGCCACCAGGCGTAGCGATGACGCAGGGTCCGGCGCGGGTCCCAGGAGCGCATCCCTGTCCGCGCGTTGCGCTGCGCGCTGTTCCGGCCGTCCAGGCGGAGGGCTCCGTAGTAGGTCTCCAGGGCGTCGAGGTGCAGCCAGAGCTGCTCCTGTATCCCGGCGATCTGCGTGCGGAGGTAGAGGTTGGTCGGGTCGAACCGCAACGCCTCGTAGTAACTCTCCAGCGCGTCGTCGAACTTCCGCTGCCCGCTGAGCTCCCGGGCCTGCTGGTAGGCGGCGAACAGCTCGGGTGGCAGGTCCCGGCCGCACCACTCCTGCCAAGGGGGGCGCCGGCCGGCCCGGGTGACCGGCACCAGCGTTGCCATCACCCAGTATCCCGCCTCCTGTATCGCGTCCTCCCATGCCTGACTCCAGATCGATTCCGTGCGGCTGCCCCGGATCGCGTAGGAGGTGACGGTGACGGTGATGCCGAAACCGGGCTCCTGCTCCCGTAGCCGGAGGACGCCGCGGACCGGTAGGAGGTGACGGTGACGGTGATGCCGAAACCGGGCTCCTGCTCCCGTAGCCGGAGGACGCCGCGGACCGTGTAGGCGATCTTCGGTCGCAGGCGGCTGAAGAGGCGGAGCAGGCTGGTGCCCAGCTTCTTGGGTTCGAGGTCGACGTCACCGAGCAGATCGAGAAAGTTGTCGGCCGGTGCCTCCGCCGGCAGCGCGGTCGGAGGGTAGAGGTTCGTCTCCGACAGCTGCTTGCGCAACTGCGCGGTCAGCCCCTCCAGTTGCTGCTCCATCCCCGGGGCGGAGGAGACGAGCTTCTTCACGTCCACGGCCCCCGGCTTGTGGGCGTAGTACATGAGCATCCAGCGCCGGAGCGCCACGAACAGGAGGATGAGAAGCAGCAGACAACCGAGCCTCGCGCTGAACGAGGCACCGTCGCTGCCACCCTTCACCAGGCGGGAAGCGCCCTCGATGAACTGCATGAACCACTCGGCGGGGCCCTCGAAGACGGATATCCAGCCCTTCGCCTGCCATGGGTCTCCTTGGCCGCCGACGGCGCGGACCACGGCGACCAGGGCGGCGAGGACGGCGAGTGTCATCGCGGCTGAACGCGTCACATGAGGCGCTCGTAGCGAGGCCGCATCCGCAGGGGATTGGTGCTCGGAACGAGAGAACATGGCTGCCTCTGATCGCGATCGCCTTCATAACCAAGTCTTCTACATTCCTGCCACCCTGCAAGCCGACCGGGAATGCGGTACGGATGCTCGGCAGCGGCCGGTGCGGGTGTCTTCCCGGGCCCCATGCGGCTTCCCGAACGGAGCAGTTGACGAGGCAACCACCCCTGTCTGCGGGACAGCCTCGGTATCTGTGCCGATCAGGGATCCTCGTCGCAGCCCAGCTGTGACCAGGATTCTTAGTTGGCATCAGGCACCGTTCGTGACCTGCTCTGATGCCAATTAGGTTCAGCAACTGTCGGTACGAATAAGAGAGATAGTTGGCATTTGTCGCAGAGAACGCGCCAGGCAGTGTGGGCCGGCGCCCCTTCGTCCAGGTCGGCAGCCTCCGCCTCGACCATGTCGATGTCGATGTCGAAGCGAACGCTGCTCAGCAGCTTGGGCACCGGGACTCCAAGTGCTGCCCAAGGCAGAACGCCGGGCCCGCCATCCGGGGCGCAAGCGACATCCGGACCGGCTGGTGCTTCAGCTGCATACCGGGATCGTCGGGAACACCTGCCGCAGGAACTCGGCTTCGGCTCGGGCATGACCTGCTGGCGCCGCCCTGGCCGAGGGGACCGAGGCCGGTGTGTGGCCCCGGCTGCACGAGGTTCTCCTCGCCAAGCTCCGCGGTGCGAACGCCCTGGACTTCTTCCGGGCGACGGTCGACGGCTCCCACGTCCAGGCGTCAAAAAGGGGGCCCAAGACGGCACGAAGCCCTGTTGACCGGGGCAGAACCGGTAGCAAACACCACCTGATCACCGACGCGACCGGTATTCCGCTCGCGGCCACGCTGACCGGTAACCGCAACGACGTCACCCAGCTCGTCCCGCTCCTGCAGGCCGTGCCAGCGGTGCGGGGCAAACGCGGCCGGCCCCGTCGCCGACCCGATGCGCTACTCGGCGACCGTGGCTACGACCACGACAAGTACCGGCGCCTCGTCAGGGGCACTCGGCGTGAAACCGGTGATGGCCCGCGGCGGTACCGAGCACGACTCCGGCCTGGGCACCCGACGCCGGGTCGTGGAGCGCGCCTTCGCCCACCTGCACTGGTTCCGCCGCCTGCGGGCGAACTTGTCGCCCTACCTACCCTGACAGCATCGGGACCCAGTGATCCATCACCTGGCGCAGACGGTGGCGGTGGTCAGCAATCCAGTCGTCCGGCGGGACGACCGGGACCCGCACGGTGACCATGGACCCGGACTCGTCCTCCACGACCACCTCCGGGCAGTCGCGCTCGCCCGTGAGCTGGATAGAGATGGACGGCCCGCTGCTCATCTCCATCCAGGCCACATCTTCTCCGGTGCCGAGCCGGTCCAGCGCGTCTGCCCAACTCTCCAGCCTCGCAACGTACAACGCCAGGTCGATACGGCCGGACACGAAAGGTGTCTTGACGACGATCTCCGCGTCGAGCCCAGCGGCCCACCCGGGACTACGCCTCGGAACGTTGACCGAGGCACTGTTGCCCTCGTCATCAGCGAGCGAGATGAGCTCCCTCGGGGGGTCAATCGCCCATAGCTGCCCTTTCGTCGGCGAGTACCGAGCGATCCTCGCCCGACCCCAGGGCATCCTTCATCTCATTTTGCCAGGAGTTCTCAGCGCCGCGGAAAGGTCGCCCTCCGTTGCCAGAAGCACCGCGGCGACAGCGAGCGAGGTGGCGAGGTCGGGTTCGTGAGCGGCCGGGATGCCTGCGGCGAGTTGATGGTGAGTGTGGGCGATGCCGGTGGTGAGGCGCAGGGCGAGGGGCGGCGATGCGGGATGGGCAGGGGAGTACGTCTGCTTCGGTCTTGGCACCCGGGTAGGTCAGGGGGACGGCGTCCACGTGTTCGTGCGCTTCCCCTACGGCAGGACGAAGTGGCGGCTCATTCGGCGCTCGTCACGCGAGGGCGCGGATCGCCTCGATGGTCCGGTCCACGCTGAGGGTCCCGTTCGCGCAGTCGCGCAGCAGGGCCGTCACCCGTTCGTCCTGGTATTCACGCAAAGGCGCGGGTGGGGCCTCGGACGCTGCGGCTTGGGCGACGTCGTCGCGGGTCAGGAGGTAGTCCGCCAGGGCGGCGCAGGAACGGTGCTGGAAGATGACGTCCGGCTTGATCGGAACGCCGAGGACCGTCCCGGCCCGGCGGGCCAGGCGCACGTAGATGATGGAGTTCAGGCCGAGCTGCCGGAACGACGCGTCCTCGTCGAAGCCCAGCGCCTCGTCGCCGATCTCCGGCTGGAGGATCTCGCGCTTGATGCGCTCGATCAGGTCTCGGCGTAGGTCGGGCGCGGGCTCCTGCGCGGTGGTGATCCGGTCGATGAGCGAGGTGAGCACCTTCGATTCGCCCAGTTCCGTGAAATCCGACACGCCCGCGTCCCGCAGATACCGGATGCAGTCGGTCCAGCGGACGGGCTTGGCGATCTGCTCGGCGAGCAATTCGCGGACTTCCCGCGCATCGGGGCCGAACGGCCGGCCGGTCACGTTGGAGATGACCGGTGTCCGCAGTTCGCCCACGTCGACCGAGGCCAGCAGGGTGCGGAAGCGCGCGGCGGCCGGGGCCATCGCCGGCGCGTGGAAGGGTCCGCTGACTTTGACCGGGACGAAGCCTCGGACACCCTCCACCTTCCCGAAGACCGACTTGATCCGCGCCAGTTCCTCGCGGCTGCCGGAGAGCACGAACTGTTCGGGCGCGTTGTAGTTGGCGATGACGACGCCGGTGGCATCGTGCTGCTTCAGGGTTTCCTCGACGATCTGCTCGGAGACGCCGATGACTGCGGCCATCGCACCGCCGCTGACCTGACCCATCAGTTCCGCACGGCGTTGCACCAGCGTCAGGCCGGTTTCGAAGTCGAAGGCGCCGGCCGCGAACAGTGCGCTGTACTCGCCGAGGCTGTGGCCCGCGAAGAAGTCCGCGGGTGGCAGGTCCTCCTGCGCCGCTGACCAGTGCAGCGCGTTGACGACGTAGATCGCGGGCTGCGCGTACACGGTCTCGGACAGCCGTCGTTCCGGGTTTTCCAGACAGAGCTCTTCGATCGAGTATCCGAGGACCCGGTCGGCGCGGCAACGGAGGTCGGGGAACCTTCCGAACAGGCTTCGTCCCATCCCCTTCTTCTGGGTGCCCTGTCCCGGGAACACGTAGCAGCGCATCAGATCCGCCCGCCCCCGAGGTCGAATCCGGCCGACGGCGTCGGCCATTCGGGAAGCTCGATGATCCGGACCACGGCGCACGTCCAGGTGAAGCCGGCGCCGACGCCGAGCAGCATGCAGAGGTCGCCGACGTCTACGGCGCGCTCCTGCACGAGGTGGTCGAGTCCGGCGATCTGGTCGCCCGCGCCGAGGTGGCCGACGGTGCGACCCCAGGACCAGGTCGTGAGATCGAGGTCGATATCGAGTGCGGCGAGGACCTCGCGCTGCAGCACGATGCGTCCGAAGTTCGGAACGACGAACCGGGCGACGTCGCCCAGACGAATGTCCGCGTCGTGCAGGGCACGATCGACGCAGTCGCTGAGGCCGGCCCGGAATCGGCGGGTGAACTCGTCGAGCTCCACGTCTCCCAGGTACTGCAGTTTGCGCAGACGCAGGTCGATGGGGAGTGTGGGGTCGTGGTGAGGCGTGAAGGGCGCGTCGCCGCGATGCAGGCGCTCAAGGGTTGGATCCGACACCGTGGAGGTGCTCAGCACCTGTGCGAACCCAGACCTCTTGCTGAGCACCATCGCCGACGCACCGTCGCCGGGGACGATGCCGATGTCGCTGTTCCAGCGGTCGATCGCCGGCCGACTGACCTTGTCGGCGGTGGTCACCAGCGCCGCCACGTCGTCGGTGGCCGAGAGGGAGCGCGCCGCGATGTCCAACGCGGTCATGCAGCCGTTGGAAGCATTCTTGATCTCGAAGGCGAGCGCCGAATGGTCCCCGAGTACTTCGCGGTGGATGTAGGAAGCCGTCGGGTAGAGCTCGAGGCCTTGGAAGTACACGCAGGCGTGCAGCAGCAGCGCGATGTCCTCGGCCCGGTGACCCGACCTTTCCAGGGCATCTCTGGCAGCGGCCACTGCCATCTCGGGCGGAGTTTCGTCCGTGGCCTCGCAGACCGACTCGAGCTGCGTGTCCTCGGCGTCCTGGGCGTCGAACCGGCCGTCGGCGACGGCTTGTTCGACCTTGGTCGCCGGGGGCAGGTAGGTTGCGGTACCCGCGATGAACAGGGCCTCTGTCTTCACTTCTCGTTCCCTCTCAGGGTGGTGACGTCGTGGAGCAGGAGCCCGACGATGGCCTCGGCGGTCGGGTAGTCGAACACCAATGTGGCGGGCAGCGTGGTGTTCAGCCGCTTGGCGAGGCGCTTGCGCAACTGGACCATGGTGAGCGAGTCGATCCCGAGGGAACGCAGTGTTCTGTCGGCCGGCACGCTGTCGGGTCCGGGCAGGCCGAGCACGTCGGCGGCTTCGCTGCGGACAAGGTCCAGCAGCAGAGCCGGCCGTTCGGTTTCGGAGGCGTCCGCCATCCGCGTATCGAGCGACTGTGCGGTCTCGGAAACTTCGGCTTGGCGCCCTTCAGTTGTGCGCTGCAGCATGTCGCGCAGCAAGGGAGGCGCCTCCGCATCGCCGAGCGCGTGTCGCAACGATGCCAGTTCCAGGCGCACGGGCATCAGCTGGGTCTCTGGCCGCGCAAGTGCGATATCCAGGGCATTCAGGCCCTCGGTCAAGGTCAGGGCACCGATCCCCTGACGCCGCAGGCGTCCCAGCTCGGCCTTGCCGAGGTGGGCGGTCATGCCCACTCCGGCCTGTTCCCAGAGCCCGAAAGCGAGACTGAGTCCTGTCAGACCCCGCTTGCGCCGGTTAGCCGCCAGGGCGTCCAGCGTCGCGTTCGCCGCGGCGTACCCGCTCTGTCCTGCGGTGCCCAGCGTTCCGGCCGCCGAGGAGAAGAGTACGAACGCGGCCAGGTCCAGCCGCTCGGTCAACTCGTCCAACACGCGCGCGCCCTGGACCTTGGGTGCCATCACCCGGTGCAGCCGCTCTGCGGTAAAGCCCTCCACCAGGCCGTCGTCGAGCACGCCGGCGAGGTGGAACACGGCCGTGAGGGGATGGCCCGGGTGGATCCCTTCGAGTACCGCAGCCACTGCGGCCCGGTCCGCGACGTCGCCCGCGACCAGGTCCACTCGCTCGGCGCCCGCGGCTTCGAGCTCCCGCACGAACGAGCCGGCGTCGGGGATGTTGCCACCGCGCCGCGACAGCAGCACGAGCCGCCGTGCTCCGTGCGCGCGGACCAGGTGTGCGGCGAGCGCGCCGCCGAGCTCGCCGAGACCGCCGGTGATCAGCACCGTGCCGTCCGGGTCGAGGGCGCGCGGCAAGGTCAGCACGGTCGTGTGCGCAGCGTTCTGCCGCGCGTGGCGCAGGGCATACCGCGCGTCGCGTACGTCGAAGGCAGTGAACGACCCCTTGTCCTGCCTCGAATCGGGGGCGGACGGATCAGCGGCCGCCTGTGCGAAGGTGAGGTTCGCGGGCATCGGCCCGAGGGCGGCACCGTCCACGCGGATCCGATTGCCGAGCGCGCCTGCCGCACTGCCCGTGACCCGGTCACCCGCGTGTACGGAGGTGACGCCGCTGCCGGCCTCCATGACGATCCCTGCGAACTCCAGGACCTGTGCGTGCCCCGGGCTCATCCCGGCGGCGCGCACCTCGACGCGGACTTCCCACGGCGCGACCGGCTCCGGCGCGCCCTCGTCGTGCGTGGCGGCGATGACGTCCAGCTGATCGTCTTGCCGCTGATGCAGGTGCCAGCTGCCTTCGTCCGGCAGGACGAGCGCGTCGACCTCCTCGACGGTCGGCCTTGCTCGTGGCACGTGAGCGGTCTCGCCGCGCAGCACGCACTCCGGCTCGCCGCCGGTCTCGATCACGCGCGCCAGGAGCCGGAAGTCCGGGGTACCGGGATCGAGGTCGATCAGGCGCAGGACGCGCTCAGGTTGTTCCGTGCGGGCCGTGCGCACCATGCCCCACACTGCGGCATGGGCCCAGTTCCCTACCTGATCGCCAGGGCTCGATGACACTGCGTCACGGGTGATCCAGACGAGCTCCGCGCCCTGGAGCCGGGCATCGCCGAAGCACACCTGAAGCGTCCGCAGCGCTTCGGCGGCGCTCCGTTCCGCGTCGTACCACTGAGCGGACGCGCAGTCAGGCAGCGCGAACAGCAGTCGCCGAGGCGTATCCGCCCGGACATCGAGCCGCATCACGAGGGTGTCCAGATCGGGTACGACGTCGGCTCCGAGCCCCGCGGCCAACTCCGCGTCGCCGACCACCAGGGTGCCCGCAGGGTCGGGGGTTTCGGCCACGGGGTGTACGCGTTCGAAGCCGACGCGGTAGAGGTGCTCGGCGAACGGGTGTCCGCGACGCCTGCCGCGCTGGAACTTCAGCCTGCCGATCCGGGCCACCGGGTGGCCTGCCGGGTCGGCCAGCCATACGGTGGCCGGCGCGAGGTCCTCGTCCACGCCGGATTCGAACGACACTCGCACGGTCAGTTCTCTGCCTGCGGCACGAAACAGCTCGACGTCCGACCAGATGAACGGGACGAGCGGCCCAGGAACCGCACCCGCCTCCATCAGACCGGCGACGACGACCTGCAGTGCCGCGTCGAACAGCGACGGATGCAGGCCGTGGTCGGCCGGATCCAGCGCGCCCGGAAGCGATACCCGCGCGTAGTAGACGCCGTCGCGGCAGGCGAGTTCGCGCAGTCCTCGGAAAGCCGGGCCGTAGTCGAGCCCGTTTGCGAGGGCGCGTCCGTAGAAGGCTTCGATGTCGAGGGCCCGGGCATCGGGCACCGGCCAGTTGTCGATGTCCGGCGGCATCGTGGCGCCGACGCGCGCGCGGGTCACGCACTCTCCGGTCACGTGCTGCTGCCAGATCAGCGGCTCATCCGTGTCCTCGGGTTGGCTGTGGAACGCGAAGGGGCGTCGTCCGTGCGCGTCCGGATCGCCGACGGTGGCCTGGATCCGCAGCGCGCGGCCCGGAAGGAGGACGACCGGCTCCAGCAGCGTCAGGTCTGCCACGGTGTCGGCACCTGCGGTCCGGGCGGCGAACAGCGTAGCGTCGATCAAGCCCGCGCCCGGCACGTAGACCTGCCCGTTGACGACGTGATCGGCCAGCCACGGGCAATCGTCGAGCGTCAGCCGGCCGGTGAACAGGTGACCGCCGATGCCGGCGAGAGTCGTGATCGCATCGAACCACGGGTGGTTGTCCGCAGACCGACTCGCCGTCACCGCGACGGGCCCGGTCGGAAGCTCGCCGAGCCAGAAGCGTTGGCGTTGGAACGCGTACGTCGGGACGTCGACCTTGCCGGCGCCACGGGACCCGAGGACTCGCTCCCAGTCCAGGGAGAAGCCCCGCTCGAACAACGTGGCGGCCGCTCGCCAGAGCTGGTCCACCCCGCCCGAGGCACCTTCGGAGGGCGGGCCGACCTCGACGAACACTCCGAAGCCCTCGCCGCGCAGCCGCTCCAACGCGCGGTCGAGCCTCATGGGCTCCGGCTCCGTCAGGTCGCGGAACCAGTAGTCGCCGCCGAGCTCCGGGCCCGGCACGACCTCGCCCGTCAGGCACGAATAGAAGGGGATGGAAGTCCGGGCAGGGGCAATCCCTGGAATCGCACCGCCGACCGCGTCCCCCGGGCGCGCGCGAGCCTGAAGGGCCATGACGCGGGCACCGTCCTCCAAACTCAACGCCCCGCTCACCACGGCGGCGGCGACCTCGCCCTGCGCGTTGCCCACCACCGCCGCCGGCTCCACACCCCAACTGCGCCACAGCGCCGCGAGTCCGAGGTAGGTCGCGAACAGCGTGCACGGCAGCACATCCGGACTGTTCACGTCCTCCTCGCCGCGCAGCACCTTCAGCACGGACCAGCCGGTCAACGGCGTAAGGACCGCGTCGCACTCCACCACGGTGTCGCGGAACACCGCGCTCTGCTCCAGCAGTTGACTGTTCAGCCCTGGCGGCTGCGCGTCCTGACCGCCGAATACGAAGGCGATCTCCCCCGGCGCCGTGCCGGAGCCGGGCTCGACCGCCCGCAGGGCTTCGGCAGCGTCCAGGGCGTTGCCCGCGAAGACCACGGCGCGCGCGTCGAAGTGCGTACGGCCGACGGCGGAGGTGTAGGCGATGTCCCGCATCGACGCGGCGGGCCGCGCGTCGAGCCACTCGGCCCAGTGCTGGGCCTGAGCACGCAGGGCGGCCGCGTCGGTGCCCGAGATCACCAACGGGTGGACGAGATCGTCGCCGGGCCGGTCCGCGACGACGGTCTCCGGTGCTTCTTCGATGATGACGTGCGTGTTCGTGCCACTGATACCGAAGGAGCTGATGCCGGCGCGACGCACCCGCCGTGTCCGCGGCCACCGCCTCGGCTGCCGCAGGAGCTCCAGTTCGCCGCCGGTCCAGTCGATCCGGGTGTTCGGCCTTTCCGCGTGGAGCGTGCGGGGCAGCCACTCGTGCTGAAGAGCCATCACCATCTTGATGACGCCGATGACGCCGGAGGCCGCCTGGGCGTGGCCGATGTTGGACTTGGCCGATCCCAGGTGCAGGGGTCGCACGCGACCCGAGAACACTGCGGCAAGGGCGCCGGCCTCGATGGGATCGCCGAGCACGGTGCCCGTGGCGTGCGCTTCGACGGCGTCGATGTCGGCCGGGGTCAGTCCCCCGTCGGCCAGGGCACTGCGTAGCACGCGCTGCTGCGCGAGGCCGTTCGGCGCGGTGAGCCCCTGGCTGCGGCCGTCCTGGTTCATGGCGGTGCCCCGCACAACGGCCAGCACACGGTCACGGTCGCGCCTCGCGTCCGAGAGCCGCTTGAGCACCAGGACGCCGCAGCCTTCCGCCCAGCTCGTCCCGTCGGCGTCGTCGGCGAAGCTCTTGCAGCGGCCGTCGGCCGCGAGCCCGTTGAGGCGGCTGAACTCGACGAAGATCTGCGGGGTGCTCATCACGGTCACTCCGCCGGCGAGCGCCAGGTCGCATTCGCCGCTGCGCAGCGCCTCGCACGCCAGGCGCAGGGCCACGAGCGACGAGCTGCACGCGGTGTCGATGGTGAGCGCCGGCCCGGACAGGCCGAGTGTGTAGGCCACGCGCCCGGAGATCAGGCTCGACCCGTTGCCAGTGATCTTGTAGCCGTCGCTGCTCCCGACGTCCCAGCGCCGAGCGACGTCGTAGTCCGAACTCATCGCGCCGAGGTAGACACCTGTGTTGCTGCCTTCGAGGGACGCGGTGCGCAGATTGGCCCGCTCGAGTGCCTCCCATACGACTTCCAGGACGAGCCGCTGCTGCGGGTCCAGGGACAGCGCCTCACGGGGGCTGAGCCCGAAGAACGCGGCGTCGAAGTCCTCGACGTCGCGTACGAAGCCGCCCTTGCGCTCGAAGCGCCTGCCGGTGGTGGCGCGCTCCGCCTCCTCGATCGTGCCGAGATCCCACCCGTCCCAGCGCTGTGGGAACGGGGAGGAGGCTTCGCTGCCGTCGGCGAGCAGTTCCCAGAACGCTTCGGGCGTGTCGATTCCGTCCGGAAGCCGGCAGGCCATGGACACGATCACGACGGGGTCGTCATCGTCGGGCCGCATGGGCACCGCGGCGACGGCGGGCGAGACTTCCGGGGCCTCGTCCTGCGCACCGGCGTGCGTCAGCAGCAGTGTCGCGATTGCTTGCGGTGTGGGGTAGTCGAAGGCGAGCACGGTGGGCAGCGGGACCCGTGTCCGTGCGCTGAGCCGGTTTCGCAGCTCGACCACCATGAGGGAGTCAAAACCCTGTTCGCGCAGCGTCAGGTCGGGGCGCACGCGTTCCGCGGGCCGGCCGAGCAAGGCCGCGGCCTCCTCCGTGACGAGTGCGACGATCGATCCCGGACGCTCGGGTTCGGGCAGTGCCATCACGTCCTCGCGCCACGAAGCACTGCTGACGACCGGGATCGCGTCGTCGTGTTCGTCCAGCCAGTAGCTGCGGCGTTCGAACGCGTACGTCGGAAGGTCCGCCCTGCGCGTGTCCGAGGCCGGGAACACACGCTTCCATGGGATCGGGACCCCTTGGACGTGCAGCTCCGCCAGCGCCCGCAGCACCTGTTCGATCCCGCCGTGAGCGCGGCGCAAGCTGCCCACCACGACGGCCGCCCCGTCGGCTTCGGTTCCCTGCGCCAGGGCTATCTGGAGCACCGGATGCGGACTCACCTCGACGAAGACCCCGAACCCGTCCGCTCGCAGGCGTTCCAGCGCCCGATCGAAGCGCACCGGCTCGCGCAGGTTGCGGCACCAGTAGTCCGCGTCGAGCTCCGGCCCGCCTGCCCGCTCCCCCGTCACGCTCGAATAGAAGGCGATCCCCGCATCCGCGGGGGCAAGGCCCGTGAGCTGCTCGCGCAGCGCGGGCAGCAGCGAATCCATGTGCGGACTGTGCGACGCGTAGTCCACGTCCACGCGCTGGCAGTACGCGCCGGTGGCCTCCATCTGCGCGAGGAAGCGGTCCACCGCCTCGGCGTCTCCAGCCACGACGGTCGATCGCGCGGTGTTCACCACCGCGACGGACAGCGCCTCGCCGTAGGCCGCCAGCTCCTCGATGACTTCGCCCACCGGGCGCTCCACGAGTCCCATCGCCCCGTCCGGCGCATGATCGTGCACGGCCCGGGCGCGCAACGCCACAATTCGAGCGCCGTCCGCCAGGCTCAACGCCCCGCTGACGACGGCCGCGGCCACCTCACCCTGACTGTGGCCGACGACCGCCGAGGGCTCGACGCCCCAGGCGCGCCACATCGCGGCGAGACCGACATACATCGCGAACAACGCCGGCTGCACCACGTCCGTCCGCGTGAAGGGCGGTGCGAGACCGTCCTGCCCACGCACGACTGCGGCGACCGAGAACCCGGTGTGCGGGGTGAGGGCCTCGTCGCAGGCCGTCACGGCCTCGCGGAACGCGGCGTTCTGCTCCCACAGCGACCGGCCCATCCCCCACCACTGGGCGCCCTGGCCGGGGAAGACGAACGCGACGCGGCCACGACCGGCGGCCGCGCCCGTCACTACCGCGTCGTGGCTCTCGTCCGCGGCGAGCGCCCGCAGACCGGCCACCGCCTCCTCCGTCGTGCCGGCGATCACCACGCCGCGCGTGGGGTGCTGCGTGCGGGTCGTCGCCAGCGAGTAGGCGACGTCGGACAGCCTCGTCCCGGGTGACTGCCCGAGGTGGCTCGCCAGCCGTGCGGCGTTACGCGCGAGCGCGTGCGGGCTCGTGCCGGACACCGCCAGGCAGACCGGACCGCCCGCGTCCGGTGCGGCCTGTACCGGGGCGCCCTCGGGCGCCTCGCCGAGGGCGATGTGCGCGTTGGTGCCGCCGTATCCGAAGCTGCTCACCCCCGCGAACCGCGGCCCGGCCGGCCACGCGGCTGCCTCGGTGACCACTTCCAGACGTTCGGCGGGGAGATCGATGCGCGGGTTCGGTGTGCGGAAGTGCAGGCTCGGCGGAATGAGGCCGTGGTGCACCGCCAGCGCGGCCTTGACGAGCCCGAGCACGCCGGCCGCCGGCTCGAGATGGCCGAAGTTCGTCTTCGCCGAGCCGATGCGCAGCGGCGCGGGCCGGTCGGGCCCGAACACGGTGCCGAGCGCGCCGGCCTCCGTCACGTCGCCCAGGGGTGTGCCCGTGCCGTGCGCCTCGACGTACGACACCGCACTCGGCGCGATGCCGGCGTTCTCCCATGCCGACCGCAGCACCTCCGTCTGCGCCTCGTGGCTGGGGGCGGTCAGTCCGTCCGTCGCGCCGTCGTTGTTGACGGCGCTGCCGTGCACCAGCGCATAGACGCGGTCGCCGTCGGCGAGCGCGTCGGACAGCCGGCGCAGCACGACCACCGCGCAGCCCTCGCCCCGGGCGTAGCCGTCGCCGTCGGCGTCGAAGGCCCGGCTCAGGCCGGCAGGGCTCTGCGTGCCGAGTTTCGTCAAGGCCACCGAGGTGTTCGGATGCAGCATCAGGTTGACGCCGCCGGCAAGTGCGAAGTCCGACTCGCCGGAGCGCAGGCTCTGCACGGCGAGGTGCACCGCGACCAAGGAGGAGCTCGACGCGGTCGCCACGCCCATCGCGGGGCCGCGCAGCCCCAGCGCGTAGGCGATGCGGGACGGGATCACCGAGTTGTCCCAGCCGATGGCCGAGTGTGCGTGGATCGCCTCGGCGGCGCCCTGCGTGAACAGCGGGTACTCCTGCCACATCGCGCCCATGAAGACGCCGGTGCGGGTGCCCGCGAGACTCGCTGTGGAACGCCGCGCGTCCTCGACCGCGGCGCACGCCACCTCCAGGGCGATCCGCTGCTGCGGGTCCATCTGCCGTGCCTCGGCCGGTGGGATGCCGAAGTGCTCCGCGTCGAATCCCGTGACGTCGTCGAGGAATCCACCTCGACGGTTCGCCGCCCCGCCGGACGCCTCCGCGTCGGCCCATGCGGTGGCGTTCCACCGCTCGGCCGGCACCTGGCGCACCGCGTCGACACCCTTGAGCAGAGCCTGCCAGAGTGCGGTCGGATCCTCGATCAGTGCCGGCAGTCGGCAACCGATGCCGACGATCGCCACCGGCTCGTGGCGGTCGTACGTCCGGGCGGCGGTCCGGTCAGCCACGGGTAGCCCCGATCTCGTCGGGCGCGTAGAGCGCCAGGCATGTCTCCTCGATCGCGGCGAGCGGCCCCGCGTCGTTCAGGATCGTCATGTGGTTCGCGGCGTCGATCTCCACCAGGCGAAGGCCCGGCAGCTCGCGCCCCCAGTCCTGCTGGTAGTTCACGTGGTCGAGGGAGAAGGTCTCGCCGGCGACCTGGAAGTAGGGTTCGACCTCGCCCAGGAAGAGCCCGCGCCGGTTGCTGAAGTAGGTGCACACCACGGCTTCCGGCCGCGGCAGAGGCCTGATGGTGTGCTCGCCGAGCCGGTAGGCGAGCTGGATCGCCATGTTGCGCCTGACGAACCGCGCGATCCGGTCAGGTCTCATGGCGAGCCCGCGCTCGGCCGCCAACTCCGCGAGCCGCAGTACGAACGCGTCCTCGTCCAGGTCCTCCGCGACCTCGTCCCGGTGGACGAGACGGGCACGCAAGAGCGCCGGGTCCTTCTCCCCCGCCGGCCAGAGCAAGGAATTGACGACCTGCAGAGCCGCGCTCCGCGCCGACTGGAACCCGCTCGCGTTCGACTTCGCCAGGCCGGTCTCGTCCGGCGAGTCCACCATCGTCAGCGAGGCCACGTCCTGGCCCTGCCCCTGCAGCCGCCGGGTCACCTCATAGGCGACGATGCCGCCGAGGCAGAATCCGCCGACGTCGTACGGCCCCTCGGGCTGCACCGAGCGGATGACCTCGGTGTAGTACTCGGCCATGGCCGTGACGCCCTCGACCGGCGCGTCCTCGGTCAGCAGCCCACGGGCCTGGATGCCGTAGAACGGGCGGTCGATCCGCTCGGCGATCGTGCGGTAGGACTCGACGCCGGCGAGGGCGCCGTGGATCCAGAAGACCGGCCTGCCCTCGGTCTCGCCGTTGAGGCGCACGAGCTCCGGGGCCGGCACGTGCGTGGAGCGGGCCTCCGCCTCAGGCAGCCTCGCGACCACGTCGTTCAACGTGTCGTGCGGCTGCCACCATTCAGGCTGGAAACCCGGAAACACATTGCTGATCCGGCCCAGCATCGCGACCAGGAGCAGGGAGTTGAGACCGTAATCGGCGAGCGACCTCGTGCCGTCGATCTCGTGGCGCGGCAGGCCCAGCACCGAGGCGACGAGGTCGGCGACGAAGGTTTCGCCGTCCGGAGGGCCGACGCCGGTGTGCGAGGCCTGATCCGACCGCGGCGCCTGCTCGGCGAAACACGTCAGACGTGCGAAGGGGTACCCGGGCAGTGGGATCCGCCTGCGTCGAGCGCCACGATGCATCAGGTCCCAGTCGATGGACGTGCCCGCGGCCCAGTGTTCTGGTACGTGGTCGAGCTGCGTCGGCTTCCCGTCGTGCTCGGCGCCGGCAGCAGGATCGACGCCGTCCGCGAACGCGACGTGGGCGAGCGTGTCCGGGTCGCCGTTGAGCCAACCGCCCAGAATGCGAGCGGCCTCGTGGGTGCTCTGCGCCACGAACGCCAGTCGGCAGCTCATCGCTTCGCGGCCGACCTGCAACGTGTACGCGATGTCCGCCCAGGAGCGCGGATCCGCTTCGGCGAGCCGATGGATCAGTCGGCGCGCCCGCTCGCGCAGAGCATCGATGCTCCGCGCCGAGAGCACGAGGACCTGCGCACCCGGGTCGTCGTCCAGGTTCGCGGAGGCGATGTGCTGCTCCAGCACAACGTGCGCGTTCACGCCGCCGATCCCGAAGCTGTGCATGCCCGCGCGGCGCGGCAGCGGCCGACCGGCGTCGTCGGTGCGCTCGGGCCATGGCAGGTTCTGCGCGGCGATGCGCAGCCGCGTCCCCTTGAGGGAGAGGTCGCGGTGCAGCCGCCCGAAGCCCGGGATCGCCGGGATCACGCCGTGCCGCATCGCCTGCGCGGTCTTCACCAGCGCGGCCAGGCCGGAGACCACCTCCGTGTGCCCGATGCAGGGCTTCACGTTGCCCAGATACGTCACGTCTTCGCTGTCGTCCTCGCTGCGGCTTCCGGCGCCGAGCGCCGCCAGCTCCGCGCTGTCCGCCAGCATCGAGCTCATGCCGTGGGTCTCGATGTAGTCCACGGCGCCCGGATCCATCGCGGCGTCGGCGTAGGCGTGCGCGACGGCTGTCTTCATGCCCCTGATGTTCGGTGCCGTGAAGGACACGCCCCTGCCGCCGTGGGCCACGCCGGTGCCGCGCACGACGCAGTGGACGAAGTCCCCGTCCTCCAGGGCCCGGCTCAGTGGTTTGATCAGTACGGCGGCGACGCCCTCGCTGCGCGCTGTACCGTCGGCGCCCTGCTGGAACGGCCGGACGTCGCCGCGCGGGCTGAGCATCCCCGCGGCCTGCATCCCGCCGAAACCTGCGGGCGACATCACCAGGTTCACCCCGCCGACGAGCGCCTGCTCGCACTCGCCGTCGCGGATGGACCGGATCGCCCGGTGCAGGGCCACGAACGAGGAAGAGCACGTCGTGTCGCACTGCTCGCTGGGGCCGTTGAGGTCGAGCAGGTACGAGATCCGGTTGGGCACCATCGCGGGCGACGGCAGGCTCATCAGGTCCATGGCCGCGGGCCGGTATTCGCTCTGCGTCGTAGCGACGAACACGCCCGTGGGCCGGTTCCGCAGCTCGGCCGGCCGATAGCCCGCGTCCTCGACGGCGTTCCACGACGTCATCAACAGCAGGCGCAGCTCCGGCGTCACCTGGCGCGCCTCGGTCATCGACATGCGGAAGAAGAGAGGATCGAACTCATGCACCCCGTCGAGGAATCCGCCCCGCAGCGCGGCTGCCTCGTCGCCGCAGCCCGCCCAGTCCGCACGCTTTTCCGGCGGTGCGGTGATGCACCGTCCGCCCTGCTCGACGATCCGCCAGAACTCGTCGACGTCGTCGGCCCCGGGGAAGCGTGCGGACATGCCGACGATCGCCATGCCGTCGAGCGCGGCCTCGTCGAGATCGGGCTGAGGTCGGGGCCGCACAGGACCGGGCGCCCGGTCCGGCGGTGCGGGCTCCGGCGGAAGCACATCCCGGAGGTCCTCGGCGTATTCGGAGACGATGAACTCCCCGAGCTCGGCAAGGGTGTTGTGCTCGAACAGCACGGTGATGTCGAGGTCGATGCCGAGCGTCCCGCCGAGGGTCCGGGCCACGTTCACCGCGAAGATCGAATCGAGCCCGTAGTTCGAAAAGGGCTCGCCCCGGCCGATCCTCGCCCGCGGGATGTCCAACGCCTCTGCCAGCACATCGAGCGCGACTGCCTCGATGTGGGCGCGCAGCCGGTCTCCGGGCTCGCTCCCGGCGCTGAGATCGGCCACGGCCCGCGCCGCACTCTCGCGCACCGGCGCCACTTGCGGCGCGGACGGGCGCGGCATGGCCGTCGCCTGCCGTATGACGCCGTCGCTCTCGGCCACGATGATCTGCTGTCCCAGATCCTCGGCATCCTGCGCGGGCAGAGCGATCGCGCGGAATCCCTCCTGCGTCAGGACGTGCCGCCAGTGCGCCGTGGAGAGCAGCGGGCTGCCCTGGATACGCAGGTGCGGGTCCTCGTAGCGCCACCATCCGTCGAGGAGGCCGAACGAGAACTGGCTGAGCAGGTTGTTCGCGGTCAGCTCGTTCAGGACCAGCAGTCCGCCGGGCTGGAGAAGCGCCTTGGCGTTGCGCAGGGTGTGGCGGATGTCCCGGGTGGCATGCAGGACGTTGGCGGCGACCACGACGTCGTACCCGCCGAGGGTGAGGCCCTGATCCGCCACCGGGCGCTCGATGTCCAGGATTTCGCAGGTCAGCGAAGGGTTTCCCGCACCGAACGAACGCTCCGCGTGGTTCAGGAAGGCCCTTGATATGTCGGTGTAGCAATACTCCCGCACGTCCAGCTGTGCGGACCGCAGCGCCTCCAGGACGACGGCGCTCGTGGCACCCGTGCCGGCGCCGATCTCCAGGATCCGCGCGCCATCCGCCGTCAGGGCCCGTGCCCGCCGTCGCAGCCGCGCCACCACGTCGGCGGCCAGCACCTGGTTGAAGAAGGCTGACGCCGGGTTGGTCGTATAGGCGTTCTGCACCAGCTCCAGCGATCCCCCGGGGAAGATGACCTCGGTGGCCGGTCGCCGTCCGCTGAGAATGTCGGGGAAGGCACGCAAGGTGGTCTCCACCAGCAGGTGGGTGGCCGCGAGGTCCGGATTCTCCTGCCACGCGGGCTTTGCCGTCTCCCACTCGCGCCAAAGCTGCTCGATCGGCCGATACCGCGTGGCATCGTCGAGCAGGATCCTGCCGTCCCGCCGGTCGATGTAGCCGGCCCCCTCGAAGACGCGGAGGCACTCGTCGAACCAGGCGCCGTACCCCGGCGCGAGGCCTGCCGACTTCCGTGCGGCCTCCGGCGTCTGCCCGGATTCACGGAACGCGCCGAGCGTGCGCAGATGGGACCAGAGAAAGTCGAGCAGCAGCTGTTTCATGGTCAGTCCCTTCGAAGGCCGCGATCAGATCGCGAGCGCGGTCAGCTCTGCGGTGCGGACGCGTAGCCGCTCCAGTTCGCCGCCCGGCACCGCCGCCGGTTCCTGGACGTCGGCGGGCACAGCGTCCGGCGGCACGGCCGTGGGGAGGATGATTTCGTCGTCGCCCAGAACGATGCCCCGATCGTTTAGCGCGGGACTGAACTTCATCAGCGTCAGCCTGCTGACCGGCCCCGCGCACAGCCGTTCGATCGCCGCCGTCAGCTCGTCCGGCTGGATGAGCGGCGCCTGCGCTCCGACCACCGCGCCCCGCTCTCCCTCGGTGGGTGCGTTGTTGAAGCAGTAGCCCAGGTTCAGCACCTTGCCGGCAGCGCCGTAGTGGCGTTGCACCGTCGGTGCGAACGAATCGAGGAACGTGCAGGCGGCCGCGTAGTTCGCCTGCTTGATGGCTTTGAGGTAGGAGTTGATCGAGGACAGGAACAGTGCGAAATCGAGCGAATCACCGCCGAACACCTGCATGCACCGGACGCTCGCGTCGACCTTGCCGCGCAGCACGTCCTCGAACTGCGCCTCGCTCATCCGGGCCAGGCTCGCCCCCGAGAACACGAGGCCCGAGTGGATGACGCCGTGCACCGCGCCGAACCGTCGTACGATCTCGTCCTTCGCCGCGCGCAGGGACGCGAGGTCGGTGGCGTCGGACCGCAGGTACAGCGGCGCAGGCCCGTCCCCGCCGGTCGCCTGAGCGATAGCGGCTTCGACGCGCGCGTCCTGCGGCCTGCGTCCGAGCCACACCACCTGGGCGTGGTACCGGCGGATCAAGTACTCGCTGATGACCGTGCCGAGGCCGCCCGCCCCGCCGATGATGACGTAGGTGCCGCCCTGCCGCAGCCGGGACGACGTCGGCGAGGACGGCTGAACAGTCATCAGCCGCTGCCCGTGCCAACGGCCGTCGCGGTGGATACGCAGGTTGCCGTCCGGGGCCGCGGCCAGGTCGAGCACCGCGGCGAGAGAAGGCGCGTCGTAGTCCTCGACGTCCGCCACCCGCACCCGCCAGTCCGGGTACTCCTTCGCAGTCGACCCCGCCAGGCCGGCGACACCGGCGTGCGCCGGGTCGACGACCTCGGCCTCATGGACGGCGTGCGCCCGCTCGGTGATCAGGGTCAGGCCCAATGAGCGATCGCCGTACCCTGCGGCCAGAAGTGCTTTCACTGTGCGGAAGGCATGCAGCGAGCCGCCGGCCTGGCCCTCGACGACGCTCGCACCGGACCGGTCGTCCACAGCGCTGGGCGCCACCCAGATCAGATGGTCGAGTTCCGGGACCGACCGGAGGGACGTCTCCAGGTCGTCGTGCGTACTCTGCGACGGGTCCGCGACCACGTGCGCGCCTGGCAGGCGCGCGATGAGAACGTCCCGCGCCTGCCCTGGGGACGCGATGATGCCCACTGATTCGGAACCCTGCGGCCACGTCGCGGATTCCGTCCGCTGAAGAGGATCCCACACCGGCACCAGAGTGGTGACGCCGTCCGCCGGGTCCGGCGTCTGCTCGGCTCGACGGCCTGCGATGCCTCGCAGCCGCAGGCATACCGTGCCGTCGTCGGTCGCGAGGTCGATGTCGATCCGGTCCGCGCCGCGCGCGTCCTCGGCACGGCGGATCAGGGCCCACATGGTGGTCGCGCCGGGGGCGAGGACTTCGGCCGACTTGATGGTGAACACCAACCCGACCCGATCGTCGCCGTCGAGCAAGCGCATGCACTGCATCGCCGAGTCCACCAGCGCCGGGTGCGGGACGAGGCCGTCCATGGTTCCTGACGCCGCGCCGGGCAGCCGCAGTTCGGCGAGCACCGCGTTGTCGCCGCGGTGCACCGCCACGACCCCCTGGAACGTGGGGCCGTAGGCGATGCCGCGATCCCGCCACTCGGCGTAGAACCGCAGGGGGTCGAATTCCGTGGACCGGAAATCCCGGAGCAGCGCAGGCAGATCGAGCGCCTGCGCAGCCGTCGGCTCCGCGGCGGACACCTCGCCCTGACAATGGAGAACGGGCTCGTCTCCGGCGGACTCCGTTGAGGACACCATGAACCGGGTGACGTCGCCGTCGGCGCGAAGAGCCACCCTCAGTGCGCGCGGCACCCCCGACACCGAGAGGGGTCGCAGGAAGACGATGTCGTGCAGGCGAACCGCGTCGCTCGCGGTCCGCCTCGCCGCTGCTGCGACCCACTGCAGATACATGGCCCCCGGGGCGATCCCGGTTCCCTGCACCTGATGTTCACGCAGATAGAACTCGTCGCCGGTGAGGACTCCCCCATCGCGCCGCGGCCCATCGTCCGCCGCCGCGCGGATCGGCAGCGCATAGCGTTCCCGCTCGAAGGGGTATCCGGGCAGCGGAACGCGGCGGTAGCGGCTGTCGCGGAACAACTCGGCGAAATCCGGTGCCTCACCGTCAAGGAACTGTTGGGCGAGTGCCTGCAACCTGGAGTCTGCGCTCTGCGCCGGAATGTCCTGCCCGGAGAGCCAGGCAGTGCACCGGTTTTCCAGTTCCGCGATATCCCGGACCACACTCGCCCATCGATGCCGCAGGTGCCTGCGGCCGAGCAGAAGTGTGTGGCTCACGTCGCCGGCATCGAGGTCCGGGTGCTCGCGGCAGTGGCGCGCGAGCCGGGCCACCTGTTCGCGCAGAGCGTGCTCCGTCGCCGCCGACAGCGCGATCAACCGGGCCCCGTCCTGCCTGCTCCGCTGCGGCGTGTGCGGCTGCGACGGCTGCTCGATGACAGCGTGGGCGTTGGTTCCGCTCGCGCCGAGCGACGTGACCGCGGCGCGCCGCTTGCCGCCTTCGGGCACGGCCCATCGCCTCGGCTCCGTGTGCACGAAGAACGGGCTGCCGGCCAGCGCGACACTGGAGTTCGTCGCGGTGTGGTGGGGCAGACCGGGGATCACCTCGTGCCTCATCGCCAGCAGTGCCTTGATGACGCCGATCACGCCGGCCGCGGCCTGCGCGTGGCCGATGGAGGCCTTTGTCGAGCCGAGCGAGCAGAACCGCTCGGCGTCCGTGAAGCCGCGGAACGCGCGGTCGAGCGCCCGGAATTCCACCGGATCGCCGAGCTTGGTTCCGGTGCCGTGTGCCTCGACCAACCCGATCCCCGCGGGGTCGATGTCGAAGTCCTGATAGATCTGCCGGATCAGCCGTTCCTGCGAGGTCCCGTTCGGCGCGGCGATCCCGTTCGTCGTGCCGTTGTGGTTGATCCCGATTCCACGGATCACGCCGTGGATGTGGTCGCCGTCCGCCTCGGCGTCCGAGAGCCGTTTGAGGATCAGCGCACCGACTCCCTCTGCGGGCACGAATCCGTCGGCCGCCTGGTCGAACGAACGGCACCGGCCCGTCGGGGAAAGCATCCCGGCCCGCGACGCCGCCAGATACAGCCGCGGCGAGTTCTGGACGTAGACCCCGCCCGTGATCGCCGTGGTGACCTCGCCCGCCCACAGCGCCTGACACGCCAGGTAGAGGGAGACCAACGAGCTGGAGCAGGCGGTGTCGACCGCCATCGCCGGCCCGTGCAGGTCCAGGTAGTACGCGATGCGGGACGGCACGAGCGAGTTCATGTTGCCCCACAGTGCCTGGCCCGGGTAGTCGGACGGCCCCGTCAGATCCAGGTAGTCGCCCGCAGCGCAGCCCACGTAGATACCGCACCGGTCGCGGTCGAGCGACTCGCCCGCGTGGCCCGCGTCCTCGAGCGCCCGCCACGCTTCCTGAAGGAACAGCCGCTGCTGCGGCTCCATGTAGACGGCCTCGGCACCGGAGATCCCGAAGAAGAGCGGGTCGAACTCGTCGACGCCGTCCAGGAGACCGCCGTCCAGGCAGACGCTGCCCAGCGACGCGAGGTCCCAGCGGGACACCTTCGAGACGGCGTCCCGGCCGGAGGCCAGCAGGTCCCAGAACTCGTCGGTATCCCGGGCGCCCGGGAACCGGCCGCTCATGCCGACGATCGCGACGGGCTCCCGGCCACCGCCCGACGGCTCGGATACCGCGGACGGCCCGGATACGGCGGACAGCCCGGATACGGCGGACGCCTCGGGTACCACGGACGGCCCGGGTACGGCGGACGCCTCGGGTACCACGGACGGCCCGGGTACGGCGGACGCCTCGGATACCGCGGCCACGATGGCGGCGCCCTCCTCGTCGACGATGAAACTCGTCAGCCGCCTGATGGACGGGTTCTCGAACAGCACGCTCGGATCGAGGTCGGTGCTCAGCGACTCGTTGAGCCGGTGCACCAGGGAGACGCCGGTGAGCGAGTCCAGTCCGTAGTCGGCGAAGGGCTTGTCGGCGGCGAGCTCATCCGCAGTCAGCTTCAGCGTTTCGGCGAGGATCCGCTCGACGGTCGCGCGGACGTGCTCCTCGAGCGAACCGGGCGCGGCAGGAAGCGGATCCCGGCGCGGGACGGGCGAACCGGCGCGCGCCAGCAGTACCTGCTGGCCCAGGTCGCGGGCGGGCTCCGCCAGCAGTTCAACCGTGTCGAACCCGCACTCCCGCAACACTTCGCGCCACGAGTTCGAGGACAGCGCCGGTCCGCCCTGGATACGCCTTCCGTCCGTGAACCGCCACCATCCTTCGAGGAGCCCGAAGGTCAGGTGCGACCACCAGTCGTTCCGGGCGAGCTCGTTGAGTACGAGGACTCCGCCGGGCCGCAGCAGTGCTCTGGCATGACGCACTGCCTGCACGATGTCCTTGGTGGCGTGCAGGACGTTGTTGGCGATGACGATGTCGTAGTCGCCCGCGGTAAGTCCCTGTGCGCCGGGCTCCCGCTCCACGTCGAAGGTCGTGAAGGACAAGTTCGGCACGTGGCCGGCGAACCGCCGCTCCGCGTCGATCAGGAACGCCTTCGAAACGTCCGTATAGCAGTACTCGGCGAGGTCGCGGCCTCTCAGCTGGGCGAAAACGCGCTCGCTGGTGCTGCCGGTGCCCGCTCCGATCTCCAGCAGCCGGATCCCGTCGCGGCGGGCGTCCACCTCCGCGCGCACCGCGCCGGCCGTCACGTCGTTGAAGTAGTCGGCCGTCGCGTTCCCCCGGTACGCCGGTTCGACCAGCTCGAAGGAGCCGCCCGGGAACATGACCGCCGTGGCCTTAGTCCGCCCGGACAGGATCGCGGGCAGGGCCTCGACCATGCGCTCGGTCAGGCCGGTCTTGGCCGCCAGCTCCGGATCTTCGGCACGGACGTCCTTCCACGCGCGCCAGGTGCGCCACGCCTGTTCGAGGCCTGGCGCACTCTTCCTGGGCGCCACGAATGCGCCCTCACTCACGAGTTCTCCGTGGCTCAGCAGCACGGTCACCGTGTGGTCGAGCCACTGGGCGAAGGACGGCGTGATCCTCTGCCCGATCAGGTCGCGGCGAACGGGCGCGTCGAAGAGTCCCGCCGCCACCAGCTGTGCGAGCACGAGCGGGCGCGAGAGGCTGTCCATCTCGTCCGTGGCGGACGTGCGACCGGACAGGAACGTCTCGACGCTCTCAGGCCTGGCCGCGGCCACGAGCAACGATGCCGCGTCGAGCGGGTCGGTGACCCGGGGAACCGACACGGCGTCGAGCGGGTCGGGGCTCCGAGGCACCGGCACCGCCTCGGCAGCCGGCCAGTACCGTTTCGCAGCGAACGGATACGTCGGCAGGCTCACCCGCAACGGCGGATTCGCGCCGTGGTAGACGCGCCACTCGACGTCGATGCCGTTGACCCACAGGGGCGCGATCTTGTCCCACTCCCCGTGTTCGAGCCACCCGGCGACCAGGTCTCGCAGCTCCCCGGGGCGACCGAAGAGGCCGAGCAGCTTGTCCTCGGGCCGTCGGGCCGTGCCTTCGAACACCGTTCCGCGCGCCCCGCGCTCGTCGTAGTCCTGAAGGGTTGCGATCAGCCCGTCGACGTCGTTCACGACGAAGACCACTCGTTCGGCCATCGCCCGCCGCCCGACCTGCAGCGTGTACGCGAGCGACGCCAGATCGCCGTGCGCGTCCCGGTATCCCGGCAGGAACTCCAGAAGCTGCCGCGCGAGGACGCCGAGCCGCTGCCCGTCGCGGGCCGAGAGGATTACCGCTTGGGGGCCGGGGCGTCCGGCGGCCCGCGCACCGGTCGGCGCCTGTTCCAGTACGGCGTGCACGTTGGTGCCGCCGATCCCGAAGGAGCTGAGTCCCGCCCGCGCGGGCTTATCGCCGTCCAGCGGCAGATTCCGGTCGGCCACGAAGAACGGCGACTCGTCCCAGTCGATCTCCGAGCTCGGCACGTCGCTGTGCAGGGTCCGCGGAACCTCTCCATGCTGCAGGGCCAGGGCCACCTTGATGAGGCCGGCGATCCCCGCGGCCGCGTCCAGGTGGCCGATGTTGCTCTTGACCGAGCCGATGCCGCAGTACTGGCTGCGTGCCGTGTAGTGGCGGTACGCCTCGGTCAGAGCCGCGACCTCGATGGGGTCGCCGAGCCTGGTGCCCGTGCCGTGCGCTTCGACGTAGCTGATAGTCGACGGGTCCGTGCCCGCCTTGTCCAGCGCCTTGCGGATCACCTCGGCCTGGCCGCGCACACCGGGCGCGTAGAACCCCGCTTTGTCACCGCCGTCGTTGTTCACCGCGACGCCGCGGATCAGGCAGTAGATGTGATCGCCGGCAGCGATCGCCTCACTGGCGCGCTTGAGGACGACCACGCCGACACCTTCACCGCCGGACATGCCGTCGGCGGCGTCGCCGAACGCGCGGCTGCGCCCGTCGCTCGAGAAGTTCAGGCCCGGCTGGTGCACGTATCCCAGTTCCCCCGCGGAGAACAGGCTGGCCGCGCCGACGATCGCCTGGTCCACGTCGCCGGCCAGGAGTCCCTGACAGGCGACGTGCACCGCGCTCAGCGCCGAAGAGCAGTTGGTGCTCACCGCCATGCTGGGGCCACGCAGGCGCAGCTTCGTGGAAATCATCGTGGGCACCGTGCCGCCCTGGGCGAACAGCCACGCGGCGTAGGTCTCGGAGCTCGCCAGGACCCGCGGGCCCGACGCGTTCGCCATCAGAGCCGGGAGCAGGGCCTGGTAGAAGTTCGTGCTCGTGGACGTGGTGACGCTGGTCCCGGGAACGTCCTCCGGGCGGTAACCGGCGTCCTCCAACGCCTGCCACGCGTGCTGCAACAGCAAGCGCGCCTGTGGGTCCATGAACTCGGCGTCGCGGGGGGAGATGTCGAAGAACGCCGCGTCGAACTCCGCCCTGCCGTCCACGACCGACCGCTGCGGCACGTATCCGGGTCGGGTGATCAGCGCCTCCGGCACTCCGAGCGTACGCAGTTCCTCGGCCGACCATGACGTGGAGCCGCTGCGTCCTTCCACGAGCGCGGACCAGAATTCGCGGTGGTCCATGGCTCCCGGGAACCGGCAGGAGATGCCGATCACCGCGATCGAATCATCGAGCGAGGCGTCGTCGGCCGCCGGAGTGGCATGGCGCGGATCAGGGTGCTGCTCGGGTTCGACCGGCTGCGCCGCAGATGCACGCCCAGCAGGCAGCAGCCCCGTCAGGTGTCGGGCCATCGTCGCGACGGACGGGTGCGCGAAAACGCTGGTGGGTCGCAACGAGGAGCCGAACTCGCGGTTGATCCGCTCCACCGCCTCGATGGCCGCGAACGAGTCACCGCCGATGTCGAAGAAGCCCGCGGCACGATCGATATCACGCGAGCCGAGCACCTCTTCGAAGATCCCGCGCACGGTCCGCTCGATGTCGAGCGCGGCCACCGGGCTGTCGGCGGCCGGGAGCGGCACCGTCCGGGCGGTCTCGGTCAGCTTCGCCCGGTCGACCTTGCCGTGCGCCGTGAGCGGAAAGGCGTCCAGGGCCACGAATGCGGCGGGCAGCATGTAGGCGGGGAGGGTCTTGGCGAGTTCCGCGCGCAGCAGCGCGGCGTCGACCGGCGCGTCCCCGTTCCCGGCGTAATAGGCCGTGAGCCTGTCCGACAGGCCGACATGGTCGAGCAGGACGACGCTTCGGCCGATCTCCGGGTGGGCATCGAGCACCGCCTCGATCTCACCGGGTTCGATGCGATGGCCGCGCAGTTTGACCTGGTTGTCCATCCGGCCCAGGACGACGATCTCGCCGTTCGGCAGTCGGCGCGCGCGGTCGCCGGTCCGGTACAGCCGTCCGGGCGCGAACGGGTTGTCCAGGAAGCGCTCGGCCGTCAACTCCGGCTTCCGGTGGTAGCCCAGGGCCACCCCGTCGCCTGCGATGTGAAGCTCGCCGGTCACGCCTACAGGCAGGGGACTCATGTTCTGGTCGAGGACGTACAGCTGGGTGTTCGCGATGGGGCTGCCGATGGTCACCGGCTCCTCACGGCGCAGCCGCTTGGCCGCCGACCAGATGGTCGTCTCCGTGGGCCCGTACAGGTTCCAGGCCTCGCCGCGCGCCACGAGTTGGTCCTTCAGACCGTCGGGTAACGCCTCGCCGCCGCACAACACCTTGACGCCCTCGGTGTTCTGCCACCCGACGCGCACCAGCATGGCCCAGGTCGCCGGAGTGGCCTGCATGATGGTGGGCCGCCAGTCGGCGACCTTTTCGGCCAGCAGCGTGGCATCGGCGACCGTGGCCGATTCACCGATGCAGACCTGGCCGCCGGTGATCAGCGGGAGGTAGAGCTCCAGGGCGGCGATGTCGAAGCTGTGCGTGGTGACGGCCAGCAGCCGGTCGTCGGAACCCACTCCCAGCGTGTGCGCCATGGCCAGCAGGAAATTGGTCAGCGCCGCGTGCGGAACTACGACGCCCTTGGGCTTCCCCGTGCTGCCCGAGGTGTAGATGATGTAGGCGGCCGGAGGTGTCGAGGCTCGCGAGTCCGGCGAATCGGCGGTCGTCTCCCCCGCCGCTGCCCGTGCCTGGGCGACCTGATCATCCTGGCGATCCGTCGGGTACAGCCTCGCCTTCGGCGTCCCCACGGCGGCCAGCCTGTCCATCACCGCCTCATGGCAGATGACGAGTTGCGCGCCGCTGTCCTCGACCATGTAGGAGAGGCGTTCGGCCGGCAGCCGGTCGTCCAGGGGCAGGTACACCGCGCCGAGCCTCATGACGGCGAGGAGGGCCACGACAAGGTCGAGTGACCGCTCGTAGCAGACCCCTACGACGTCCCCGGGGCCGACGCCTTGACGCGTCAGCGCCTGCGCCAGCGCCGAGCTGCGGTCCGCGAGTTCGCGATAGGTGAGAGTCCGGTCCCCGCAGGTGACCGCCGGGGCATCCGGGTTCGCCTCTGCCTGCTCCGCGAAGAGGTCCCAGCACGTCCGATGCGCGGGAAAGTCGGCCTCGGTGCGGTTCCATGCCTCGATGACGAGGCGCCGTTCCTCGTCGTCGAGCAGGTTCAGCCTGCCGATCGGCGACTGCCCGTCCGCGTCGAGGATGCTGTCCACCAGGGTGGCGAAGTGTTCCGCCATGCGCGCGACGGCGTGGGCCGAGAAGGCGTCGGGGTGGTATTTCCAGTTCACCAGGAACCCGTCACCGGGAGCCACGTCCACCGTGAGGTCGTACTCACCCAGCTGGTACAGCCCGTCGACGAGCTCGAAGTCCGTCTCGCCGGTGGCGCGGGCCCGCTCGCCCAGGTATCCGGAGAGAGCGGAATCCTGGTAGTTGTACACGATCTGATAGAGCGGCGACCGCGGATCCGCGCCCCGGGCACCGAGATCGTCCACGATCCGGTGGAACGGGTAGGTCCCGTGCTCGAGTACTTCGAGCACCGTGGACTGCACGCGCCGGGCGAACGACGTGAACTCCTCGGAGGCGTTCGGCCTGCTCCGGACGGGCAGCGTGTTGACGAAGCAGCCGACGACCGGGTCGAAGTGTTCCGTGGGGCGCCCGGCCACCGGCATCCCGATGACGAGGTCCTCGCTTCCGGTGTACCGGTGCAGCAGAGTCAGGAAGGCCGCAAGGAAGAAGATCCCCGGGCTGATCTCATGTGAAGCGGTGAAGGCCGCGATGGCGGCGGCCTGCTCTTTCGGCAGCCGGCTGGTGTGTACCTCGCCCACATGAGGCGCGTCCGGCACCAGAGCCACCTGCGAGGGTAACCCTGTGAGGACGTCCGCGCCGGCGAGCTCCCGCACCCAGAACTCGCGGTCCTCCTCGGCGCGTTCGCCGGCGAGTGCGTCCCGCTCCCACGCGACGAACTCACCGAATGAGGCGGAGCCCACCTCGATCGGCACGTCCCGCCCCTCGACCCGCGCCCGGTAGGAACTGAACAGCGTGTCGATGACGAGACGCCCCGACACTCCATCGATCACGAGGTGATGAACGACCAGCAGGACGTACGCCTCGGACGCGGAGCGACGCAGGACAGCCAGCCTGGTCAAGGGACCACCGGACAGGTCGAACGGCCGCCTCGCCCTTTCCTTCAAAAAGTCCAGCACTCGACCGGAGGGCACATCGGAGATGTCCACGTACTCGACGGAGAAACCGTCCGCGTCTCCGTGGGACAGACGCGGCCCGTCATCCGTCTCGCGCACCGCGGACGAGAGAAGCGGATGCCGGGAAAGCGTGTCGCGGAATGCGGCCTGAAGCGCCGCGGTATCTACGTCCGCAAACGAAAAGCACACGGGAACGTTGTACGCATACGTCTCCGGCTCCATCTTGGCAAGTGCCCACAGGCCGCGCTGCCCCTCGGACAAGGGAATGTCCACGCGTCTGTCGAGCTCGGCCAGTACCTCCGTCGTCGACATCTCGCCGTCGGCATACATGCGGGCGAGCGCGCGAAGGCTCATGACGGGCTCCTGTGGTGATTCGACGTACGGCACCTCGACCAGATCACACGCGGGGGTGTCGAACGACTCGGGATGGTCCGACCGCTTCGGCACGCTCACCAGCGCGTCGGCCAGGTCGTAGGACCAGCCGTGGTGGGTACAGGTGCAATTGCGGATCGAGCCGAAATCGGCGCGGCACACCAGGGTGCCGCGGTAAGGGCACGAGTCGACGCACCCCGGTAGGTCGATCGAACGCGACATCTCGGCCGGGCGCTTGAGGCCTGCGCGCAGCAGCGAGCAGCAGGCGCCCACGGATGTGCCGTCGGTGTCATGACAATCAGTATGACCCGCATACCGTTGCGTGTTCATACGTCTGTTCCACTGTGGCACACATCACTTATGCGTTTCGGCCGGAAACGGACGCGGTCGCCAGCCTGTTCGCAGAACGGCACGTCGGAGCGTGGCCGCCAACAAGCCAAGCCCATCGCACGTCAGGCCGAGCGCTGCGCTCAGTGCCGACAATTCCGCTTCAATGCCGACTGAAGAGTCTCGTCACACCCGGCTCACCGCCGCACCCGAGGCATCCCCAGCCCGATCCACGAGATGATCTCGCGCTGGATCTCGTTGTTGCCGCCGCCGAAGGTGAAGATGACCGCCGACCGGTAGCCGCGCTCCAGTTCGCCGTGGAGTACCGCGCCGGCGGAGCCCTCCTTCAGCGGGCCCGCCGAGCCGACGATCTCCATCAGCCAGGCGTAGGCGTCGCGGCGGGCCTCGGAGCCGTAGACCTTGACCGCCGAGGCGTCCTGGGGGGTGAGGGTGGCGTCCTGGAGGGCTGAGACCATCTGCCAGTTGAGCAGCTTCATGGCGTCCAGGCGGGTGTGGGTGCGGGCGAGCAGGGTGCGGACCCAGGCGAGGTCGATGACGCGGCGGCCGTCGGTGAGTTTGGTGTCGGCGGCCCAGCGCTGGACGTTGTGGAGGGCTCGTACCGCCATGGTGCCGTGGGCGGCGAGGGTGACGCGTTCGTGGTTGAGCTGGTTGGTGATGAGCCGCCAGCCCTTGTTCTCCTCGCCGACGCGGTGGGTGAGGGGGACGCGGACGTTCTCGTAGTAGCTGGCCGTGGTGTCGTGCGAGGCGAGCGTGTTGATCAGGGTGCAGGAGTAGCCGGGGTCGCTCGTGGGGGCCAGGAGCATGGTGATGCCCTTGTGCGGCGGGGCCTCGGGGTCGGTGCGCACGGCGAGCCAGACCCAGTCGGCGGTGTCGCCGTTGGTGGTCCAGATCTTCTGGCCGTTGACGACGTAGGCGTCCCCGTCGCGGACCGCGCGGGTCTTGAGGGCGGCGAGGTCGGTGCCCGCGTCCGGTTCGCTGTAGCCGATCGCGAAGTCGATCTCCCCGGCGAGGATCTTCGGCAGGAAGTACGTCTTCTGCTCGTCGGTGCCGAACTGCATGATCGTGGGCCCGACCGTGTTCAGCGCCATCAGCGGCAGCGGCACGCCGGCCTGGGCGGCCTCGTCGAAGAAGATGAACTGTTCCATCGGGGTCAGCCCCCGGCCGCCGTACTCCTTCGGCCAGCCGACGCCCAGCCAGCCGTCGGTGCCGAGCCGGCGGATCGTCTCGCGGTAGAAGCGCTTCTGGGCGGCGGGTTCCGCGTAGCGGGCGTAGGCGTTGTCGGGGACCAGACCGGCGAAGTAGGTGCGCAGTTCGGTACGCAACTGCTGTTGCTCAGGCGTGTATTCGAGGTGCACGGCCCCTCCAGAGTCTCGCGTCTGCGTCGCCCGTGTGCGGCGGCGCACACAGTAGAACGTGTTGCAAGAATCTGGAAGGGCCGGGGACGCTGCGGCTCGCGGTCAGCGCTTGACGGCGCGCAGGACCACGAACTTCGCATCGCCCGCGACCGTGGTGCAGTTGCCGAAGATCCGGCGCAGGTGGGTGTGGTACGAGAGGTGCCGGTTGCCCACCACCCAGAGTTCGCCGCCCTGTCGCAGCGCGGTGCGCGCGCCGACGAACATCGTGCGGGCGGTGGCGTCGGTGGTCGCCATGTGGGAGTGGAACGGCGGGTTGTTGAGCACCAGGTCCATGCTGCCCGGGGCGAGGCCGGCGAGCCCGTCACCGACCAGGAAGTCCGCCTTGGCACCCGCCGGTGCGCCCAGGCGGAACGTCTCTTCGGCGGAGGCCACGGCCCCGTAGGACTCGTCGACGAAGGTGACGTGCGCGTCGGGGTTGGCGAGCGCCGCGGAGAGGCCGAGGACGCCGTTGCCGCAGCCGAGGTCGGCGACCCTGACGGATCCGCCGCGGGTGGGCAGGTGCTTCAGGAAGAAGCGGGTGCCGACGTCCAGGCGCTCGGCGCAGAAGATCCCGGCGTGGTTCACGGTGGTACGCCCGGAGGCGGGACCGACGTCGGCGGGCAGCTCGTAGCGGTACGGCCACGGGCTCGGCGTACGCGGCAGCTCGGGGTCCGGGGTGCTGAAGATGAGCCGCGCCTTGCGTACCGCGAGGGAGGTGCGGGTCGGTCCGATGATCCGCTCGAAGAGCTTGAGGGTCGAGGTGTGGATCTCCTTGACCATGCCGGTGCCGATGACCACCGTGCCGGCGTGGAGCGCGGGGGCGATCCGCTGGAGCTGGTCCTCCAGGAAGGCCAGCGACTTGGGCACCCGGACCAGCAGCACGTCGATCCGGTCCGGCGGGGTGTCGCGGGAGGACAGCAGCGTCACGGAGTCCGGGTCCAGACCGTTGCGGTCCAGGTTGGCCTGGGTGGCGCGCCGGGCCAGGTAGGAGTCGCTGATCTGGACGGGCCGGTGGGCGGCCAGCGCGGTGGCCAGGGCTCCCCACCGGTCCCCCACGACGGCGACCGTGCCGGCGAGGTCGACGGGGCCCGTCTCGGGGTCCGTCAGCCGCCGGAGCAGGTATTCGTCGGCGGCGTCCCATGCCCGGAAGGGATCGCTCGGGTGCTCGGGGAAGCGGGCAAGCTCGAAAGTGCCCTGTGAGGTCGTCAAACGGTTCATATGTCACTCAGGCTAACCGAGGGAACCGGGGGCGCCCCACACGCTCCCCGGCCCCCCGGTCGTATCGCCCCGGCGCCCGGTCCCCGGGGGCGGTCGCCGGGCACGCCCCGGGGGCCTCGCGGCAGGGCCGCGGACCCCGTCAGGGAAGCTGCTTGTCGAGGGCGGCGCGCCCCTCCTCGGCCAGCTTGCGCCGCGCCCATTCCAGGCTCTCGGGGTTCAGGTCGCGCCCGGAGGCGAGCACCAGGTCCTCCGCGCTCGGCCTGTCGCTCGCGCCCGTGTGCAGAAGCCGGTCGGGGGTGATTCCCCGCACCTCGGGCGCGGCCGCGGATACGGATTCGGGGTCTTCGCTCATGCCGCCTCCTCCTGGTCCTTGCGGCAATTCTCGCGCCGCACGGGCCGGGCCGCATCCGAGGGGTCCCGGACCCGGCGGGCCACCCGGGAGGGTGAACCGGTCATTGAGCCGTACGAGGAGTGGGCAGAACCGGAACGTCGTTTCTCACCTCTTGAGGCGGTGCCCATGCTCCACGGCGTCGACGTCAGCGCCTACCAGCCCTCCTACGACACGGACGGTCTCGACTTCGTCTTCATCAAGTCCACCGAGGGCCGCACCTATGTCAATCCACGTCTCGACGCCCAGGTGAAGCGGGCCCGGGACGCCGGGTGCGTCGTCGGCTTCTACCACTTCCTGTGGCCGGGGGATGTGAAGGACCAGGTCGCGTACTTCCTGAGCAAGACCCCGGAGAAGGAGGGCGATCTGCTCGCCGTCGACTGGGAGCAGACCGGCGGCGGGACGCGCGCGAGCAGCGCGGACAAGGACCGATTCCTGCGCGCGGTGAAACGGGAGCGGCCCGGCCACCGGGTCCTCCTGTACTGCAACCGGGCCTTCTGGCGCACCCACGACACCAGCGGCTACGCGGGCGACGGGCTGTGGATCGCCGATTACGTCGCCGCGGGCAAGCCCCGGATCGAGGCCTCCTGGCGGATCCACCAGTACACCGACGACCCCCTCGACCGGAACGTCGCCGACTTCGGCTCGGTCCAGGCCCTGCGCGACTGGGCCACCGCCGGGTAGCAGCCTGGACCTCCTGGCCGGGGCCCGCGTACCGGCCCGGAGGCCCAGGGGTCCGGCGAGCCTCAATCTTGACCTGCACATGATAGGTACACAGCGTTCACACGTGGGCCACTGTGCGTGTGGAAGGCTCCCCCTACCACACATCACCCGGCCACCCCGACCGGCGCCCCCACCCAGGGCCGGTGTCGCGGTGCCCGTGTTTCGAGAGGACACCCCACATGTCCCGTCGCCATACGTTCTACGCGCGTCCACTGCTGGCCACCGCGGCAGCCGTCGCCGTCCTCGCGGGCACCGCCGCAGCGGCACCCGCCGACACCCCGCCCGACCGTCCCGCCACCCTCGCCGCCGCTCTCGACGACACGTACTACCAGGACGCCCTCGGCAGGACCGGCACCGAGCTCAAGGGCGCCCTGCACACGATCATCAGCGATCAGACCAAGCTCTCCTACAGCCAGGTGTGGGACGCGCTCAAGGCCACCGACGAGGACCCCGCCAACTCCTCCAACGTGATCCTCCTCTACACCGGGCGCTCCCAGTCCAAGAACGACAACGGCGGCAACGCCGACCAGTGGAACCGCGAGCACGTCTGGGCCAAGTCGCACGGCGACTTCGGTACGGCCACGGGCCCGGGCACCGACGTCCACCATCTGCGCCCCGAGGACGTCTCGGTCAACTCCTCCCGAGGCAACAAGGACTTCGACAACGGCGGCAGCCAGCTGGGCGAGGCGCCCGGCAACTACACCGACGGCGACTCCTTCGAACCGCGTGACGCGGTCAAGGGAGACGTCGCCCGCATGATCCTCTACATGGCGGTGCGCTACGAGGGGACCGACTCCTTCGCCGACCTCGAACCCAACGACCAGGTGAACAACGGCTCCGCCCCGAAGATGGGCAAGCTGTCCGTCCTGAAGCAGTGGAGCCAGGAAGACCCGCCAGACGCCTTCGAGAAGCGCCGTAACGACGTGATATTCGAGCAGTTCCAGCACAACCGGAACCCGTTCATCGACCACCCCGAGTGGGTCGGGGCCATCTGGTAGCCCCGGTCCGGCTCAGCCCTCCCCGGCCAGGGCCCGCGCGCTCCCTTCCACCGCGGCCTCGCGCGTGGCGTAGCGCGGCAGGTCCTGGCCGGTGCCCTCCCTCACGACGTCCGGCGGGCCCAGCAGATCGCGCGGGTCGACGATCGCAGCGCGCCGGCCGTCGGCGGCGAGCCGGGCGAGACCGGTGTGCAGCATCCCCAGGCCGACGGGGTCGACTGCGGTGACGTCGTGCAGGTCGAGCACGACGGGACTGTCCTGGTCCGGCCCCGACTCGTCCAAGGCGTACAGCACGCGCTCGGCGGCCGTGAAATCGATGGCCCCCTGCGCGGCGACCACGCCGACCTGCTCGTGCAGGACCCGCTCGTGGTCGGCCGAGGGCGCGGACGGCAGGTCGTCGGCGGTCGTTACGAGGCTGACGGTGGATCCGGGCAGCGCGGGGTTGAGCATCAGGTGGAGCCCGTACCGCTCCGAGAGCGCCCGGAGCGCCGCCTGGCCGCGTACCGAATTGCCGGCGGTGTCCAGCGGCGGGCTGTAGGTGGCGACGCCGAAGCGGGCGGGGCCGACCGCGATGAGTCCGCCGGAGACCCCGCTCTTGGCGGGCAGCCCGACCCGCAGCAGCCACTCCCCCGAACCGTCGTACATCCCGCAGGTGGCCATCACGGCGAGCACCTGGGCGGCGACCTCCGACGAGACGACCTGCTCGCGCGTGACCGGGTTGAGCCCGCCGTACGCGAGGGTCGCGGCCATCGTGGCGAGGTCGAGGGCGGTGACGCGCACCGCGCACTGGCGGAAGTACCGGTCCACTGCCAGGACCGGGTCGACGGGCATGGTGCCGGTGGCGCGGATCAGATAGGCGAGCGCCCGGTTGCGGTCACCGGTCATCGCCTCCGAGGCGAACACCTCCTCGTCCACGTCCAGTTCACGCCCGGCGAAGCGGCCGAGGCAGCGCAGGATGCGTTCGAAGGCGGGTTCGCCGGGGGTGTCGGGGATCAGGGCGGTGGTGACGATGGCCCCGGCGTTGACCATCGCGTTGGCGGGCCGGCCGGTGCCGGGTTCGAGGCTGATGGCGTTGAACGCGTCGCCGCTCGGCTCGGCGCCCACCCACCGGCTCACCTCGTCCAGGCCGAGGACGGAGAGTACGAGGGCGTAGATGAACGGTTTGGAGACGGACTGGATGGTGAAGGGGACATCGGCCTCGCCCGCGCTGTAGCTGTGCCCGTCCATGCTGACCAGGGCCAGCCCGAAGGCGTCCGGGTCGGCGAGGCCCAGCTGCGGGATGTAGTCGGCCGGGCGGCCACCGGGCAGGTCGCCGAATTCGGCGCGCATCCTGTTGAGCGAGTCGGTCACCGCGTCGGCGGCACTCATCCGCGTCGCCCATCAGCCGCGCTCGGCCCGGACGACCCGGGGAAGATCTTCACGCCGCAGGCCGTGGTGGAGGCGGCGAGGAGGGTGACGGCCGCGGCGGGGACGCCGGCTCGGAGCGGAGAGGGTTTCGCTTTCACGGACGGTCCGTCCAATCGGAGGGGGAGAAGAGCCAGGAAGCGGTGGCAGCGGTCTCACGCGGCCGTGTCGTCGCCGAAGATCTCGCGGAGCCTGGCCTCGCGCTCGGTGTCCAGGTTGCTGTGGAGCAGCTCGGCGCCGCCGCCGGGCAGTTCGGCGCCGATCCGGCCGGGCACCTCGTCCCGGGTGAGCAGGAACAGTGCCGAGGTTCCCGGCGTCACCTTCTCCTTGATCTCGGCGATGAAGTCGTCGTCGATGCCGACATCGGCCAGCTTGCCGCCGAGCGCCCCGGCCGCCGCTCCGATGGCCGCCCCGAGCAGCGGCATCAGGAAGATCAGCCCGAAGAGCATCCCCCAGAAGGTGCCGCTGAGAGCGCCCGCGCCGACGAGGTTGAGGAGCTGCTTCGTCCTGGGCTTCGCCCGGTCGGCGGGCCAGCTGACCACCGCCGCGTCGAGGATCTTGATCAGCCCTTCCTTCTGGAAGGACTTCAGCGCCTCCTCGACGTCCTCCGCGCCCTCGGCCGTCCGGAACTTCCACACCGTGAGCGTGGACATCGCGCACACCTCCCGCAGCCAGTGATCACCAACTCGCCCATATTAGGATCAAAAGGTATGAATTGACTCATTGACGTATCCGCTTCATACGCATCCGCTTCCTACGGGAGCGGGTGAAAGCCCTGGGAGGGAACGATGGACACGGACGCCCTGACCGCCGGCCTGTTGCGGGAGCTGCGGGCGACCCGGCCCTATCCGGCCCTGTCCCTGACCATGCCGACCCACCGCACGGCCCCGGACAACAACCAGGACCCGGTGCGGCTGCGCAACCTGGTGGCGGAGGCGGGCCACCGCCTGGACGCCGATCCGCAGGTGAGCCGGGAGACGGCCGCCGCCATCCGGGCCGAGCTGGACCGGGCCGTCGACGAGGTGGACCCGCGCCGGGCCCTGGACTCGCTGGTCGTCCTGGCCACGGCCGACGAGCACCTGATCTGGCAGCTTCCGCGCACCGCGCCCGAACGGGTGGTGCTCAGCGACAGCTACCTCACCCGCAATCTCGTCGCCGCGAAGGCCCAGGCGCGGCCGTACTGGGCGCTCACCGTCGCCGCCGACCACGCCACCCTGTGGAACGGCACGGACGGCGGCATCGAGGTGCGGGAGCTGGGCGGCTTCCCGCTGACCGCGCCGAAGGAGGCACCCAACCCGCAGCGCGAGGAGCGGATCGGGGACACCCCGAGCACGTTCACCTACGAGGACACGCGGAACTTCTTCCGTACCGTCGACCAGAAGCTGCGTGCCGTGCTGGCCGCCGACCCGCGTCCGCTGTACGTGATGGGGCTGCCGCCCGCCCTCGCCCTGCTGGACGAGGTCGGCGAGAGCTCGAAGGGGGCCGTCGGACGTATCGCCAAGGGCGCCCCGGCCGACCTCCCGCCCGCCGACGTCCTGAAGGAGCTGCGGCCCGCCCTGGAGGAAGGGGCCCGGCAGGCCACCGCCGACGTCGGGACCCGCCTCGACAACGCCCGCAGCGCCCACGCGTTCGCCGGCGGGCTCGACGAGGTGTGGGCCGCCGTCCGGGAGGGCCGGGTGGGTCTGGTCGCGGTGGAGGAGCACTTCCAGACCACCGTCCGGGTCACCGACGGACACCTGGAGCCGGTCCCGGAGGGGACCACGCAGTCCGAGGACCAGCAGGTCCGCGAGGACATCGTGGACGAGCTGATCGAGGCGGCGCTGGACGGCGGGGCCGATGTGGTGTTCGTCGAGGACGACTCTTTGGCCGGGCACGGGCGGATCGCGGCGGCGCTGCGGTTCTGAGTCTCTGTGCGCAGCTGAGGGCGCCCCGGCCACCCCCTCCGAGGCGCCCTCAGCCGATCCGCCGCACCGGCTCCCCGTCGAGGAACGCCCGGATGTTCTCGACGGCCTGGCCGTAGTACGTCGCGTAGTTGGCGCGGGAGACGTACCCCAGGTGCGGAGTGGCCAGCAGGCGCGGGGCGGTGCGCATCAGGTGGCCGGCCGGGAGTGGCTCGACGTCGAACACGTCGAGCCCGGCCCCGGCGATGGTCCCGGCGTGCAGGACAGCGAGCAGGGCGTCCTGGTCGACGATGGCGGCCCGGGAGGTGTTGACCAGGTAGGCGGTGGGGCGCATCCGGGCGAGCTCGGCGGCGCCGATCAGGCCCCGGGTGCGATCGCTCAGCGCCAGGTGTACGGAGACGAAGTCGGCGGCCTCCAGCAGCTCCTCCTTGGACGCGGCGAGCGCGGTGCCGACCTCCTGGGTGCGTTCCTCCGTGAGGTTCTGGCTCCAGGCCACCACCTCCATGCCGAAGGCCCGGCCCACCTGCGCGACCCGGCTGCCGATCTTCCCCAGGCCCAGCAGGCCGAGCGTGCGGCCGTGCAGGTCGGCGCCCACGGTGGACTGCCAGGGCCCGTCCGCACGGAGGCCGTTGGCCTCGGGAACGATGGAGCGGGCGAGGCCGAGCAGCAGGGCCCAGGTGAGTTCGACGGGCGGGGTGGAGGAGCTGGCGGTGCCGCAGACGGTGACGCCGTGCCGCTCGGCGGCGGCGAAGTCGATCACGGAGTTGCGCATGCCGGAGGCGATCAGGAGCCGGAGCCGGGGCAGGCGGGCGAACACCTCCGCCGGGAACGGGACCCGTTCGCGCAGGGTGACGACGATGTCGAACTCCGCTAGGGCGGCGGCCACTTCGTCCGTCGAGCCCAGGTGCCCGGTGAACGTGACGACGTCCACGTCGGCGGTGACGGACGACCAGTCGGCGACGGTGGTGGCGGCGGACTGGAAGTCCTCGATCACGGCGCAGCGCAGCTTCATGTGGGGCTCTCCGGCGGGACGGGGTCGGGCGGACACCCTCCATGATCGCCCCAAGTGGCTCAGCCGCTCCAGCTCCACTCCTCGACCTCGGGCAGGTCGACTCCGTGCTCGCGGATCCACGCGTGGTGGCGGGTACGGACATCGGCCATCGCCTGGCGTACGGCGACCGCGCGGACGCCGAGCCCCGGCACCCGGTCGATGACGTCCATGACCAGCCGGTAGCGGTCCAGGTCGTTGCGGACCACCATGTCGAACGGCGTGGTCGTGGTGCCCTCCTCCTTGTAGCCGCGCACATGCAGGTTGGCGTGGCCCGCCCGGCGGTAGGCGAGGCGGTGGATCAGCCACGGATAGCCGTGGTACGCGAAGATCACCGGCTTGTCGCGGGTGAACAGGGCGTCGTACTCCGAGTCCGGCATCCCGTGCGGGTGCTCCGCGTGCGGCAGCATGCGGGCGATGTCGACCACGTTGACCACCCGCACGGCCAGCTCCGGCAGATGACGGCGGAGCAGGTCGGCGGCGGCCAGGACCTCCTGGGTCGGGACATCCCCTGCGCAGCCGAGCACCACGTCCGGCTCGCGGCTGCCGTCCTCGGTCCCGGCCCACTCCCACGCCCCGGCCCCGCGGGCGCAGTGGGCGCGGGCCTCCTCCAGGGTGAGCCAGTCGAAGGTCGGCTGCTTGCCCGCGACGATCACGTTGACGTAGTCCCGGCTGCGCAGCGCGTGGTCGGCGACCGAGAGCAGGGTGTTGGCGTCCGGCGGCAGATAGACGCGTACGACCTCGGGGCTCTTGTTCAGGATGTGGTCGACGAATCCGGGGTCCTGGTGCGAGAAGCCGTTGTGGTCCTGGCGCCAGACGTGCGAGGTGAGCAGGTAGTTGAGGGAGGCGATGGGGAGCCGCCAGGGCAGCCGGCGCGAGGTGCGCAGCCACTTGATGTGCTGGTTGACCATCGAGTCGACGATGTGGGCGAACGCCTCGTAGCTGGAGAAGAGCCCGTGGCGTCCGGTCAGGAGGTACCCCTCCAGCCAGCCCTGGCAGAGGTGTTCGGAGAGCACCTCCATCACCCGGCCGTCGCGGGCGAGGTGTTCGTCGGTGGGCAGGGTCTGTGCCTGCCAGGCCTTCCCGGTCGCCCGGTAGAGGGCCTGCAGCCGGTTGGACGCCGTCTCGTCGGGGCCGACCACCCGGAAGTCCCGGCGCTCGGCCGTCGCTGCCATGACGCCCTCCAGGAGCCCGCCGAGCACCTGGGTGGGCGAGTGGGAGGCGGAGCCCGGCTTGTCGACGCGTACGGCGTGGTCCTCCAGGGGCGGGACCGGCAGGTCGCGCAGGAGCAGACCGCCGTTGGCGTACGGGGTCGAGCCGAGCCGCGCCGTCCCCTCGGGGACGCAGGCGAGGACCTGGTCGGTGGGGCGGCCGTCCGCGTCGAAGAGCTCCTCGGGACGGTAGGAGCGCAGCCAGGCCTCCAGCTGCCGCAGGTGCTCCGGGTTGTCCCGGACCCCGGAGAGCGGGACCTGGTGGGAGCGCCACGTGCCCTCGACGGGGAGCCCGTCGACCTCCTTGGGACCGGTCCAGCCCTTGGGGGTGCGCAGCACGATCATGGGCCAGCGGGGGCGCTCGGTGGCCCCGTCCTCGCGTGCCGCGCGCTGGTACGCGGTGATCCGCTCGACGGCGGTGTCCATCGCGGCGGCCATCGCCCGGTGGACGGTGGCCGGGTCGTCGCCGGTGACGTACAGCGGGTCGTGGCCGTAGCCGCGCAGGAGCTGGTCGAGCTCCTCCTCGGGCAGCCGGGCCAGGACCGTGGGGTTGGCGATCTTGTAGCCGTTGAGGTGGAGGACCGGCAGGACGGCCCCGTCGTGGACCGGGTCGAGGAACTTGTCGGAGTGCCAGGACGCGGCGAGCGGTCCGGTCTCCGCCTCGCCGTCGCCCACCACGCAGGTCACCAGCAGATCGGGGTGGTCGAAGGCGGCGCCGTAGGCGTGGGTGAGGGCGTAGCCGAGTTCGCCGCCCTCGTGGATGGAGCCGGGCGTCTCCGGGGCGACGTGGCTGGGCACCCCGCCGGGGAAGGAGAACTGTTTGAAGAGCACGCCCATGCCCTCGGTGGTGCGGGGCACGTCGGGATAGGTCTCGGAGTAGCTGCCCTCCAGCCAGGCGTTGGCGAGGACGGCCGGGCCGCCGTGGCCGGGGCCCCAGACGCAGAGGGCCTTCAGGCCCCGGTCCTTGACGACACGGTTGAGGTGGGTGTGGACGAGGTTGAGCCCCGGTGAGGTGCCCCAGTGGCCGAGCAGCCGCGGCTTGATGTCCTCGGGGGTGAGCGGCCGGGTCAGCAGGGGGTTGGCCATCAGGTAGATCTGGCCCACGGCGAGGTAGTTGGCGGCGCGCCAGTGCGCGTCGAGCGCCGCGAGTTCCTGGTCGGAGAGGGTGGACGGGGTGTGGGTGTCGCTCACGGAGCAGGTCTCCTCATGGGTGACGGCGCACGGGTGGATCCGGCCGGAACCCGTCAGGTGTTCTCGGGGCCGTACCAGAGCGTGGTGGCGTTGCAGAACTCGCGGATGCCGTGCCCGGCCAGCTCGCGCCCGTAACCGGAGCGCTTGATCCCGCCGAACGGCAGGGCGGGGTGCGAGGCGGTCATCCCGTTGAAGAAGACCCCGCCCGCCTCCAGGTCGCGGGCGCACCGCTCCTGCTCCCCCGCGTCCCGGGTCCAGACGTTGGAGCTGAGCCCGAACGGCGTGTCGTTGGCCAGGTGGACCGCCTCGTCGAGGTCCGCGACCCGGTAGAGGGTGGCGACCGGGCCGAAGGTCTCCTCGCGGTGGATGCGCATGGCGGGGGTGATCCCGGCGAGCACGGTCGGGTTGTAGAACCAGCCGTTCTCCAGGCCGCCTTCGAGCCTGTCGGGCCGGCCGCCGCCGCACAGGACGGTGGCACCGCGTTCGACGGCGTCGTCGACGAGCTCCTCCAGGTCGGTGCGGCCCTGCTCGCTGGAGAGCGGCCCGACGTCGGTGGTCTCCTCCAGCGGGTCGCCGACGGTGAGGGCGCGCATCCCGGCGGTGAAGTGATCGGCGAACGTGTCGTGCACGTCGGCGTGGACGATGAACCGCTTGGCGGCGATACAGGACTGGCCGTTGTTCTGGACGCGTGCGGTGACGGCGGTGGCGGCGGCCTTCTCGACGTCGGCCGAGGGCAGCACGACATAGGGGTCGCTGCCGCCGAGCTCCAGCACGGTCTTCTTGACCTCGTCACCGGCGGTGGCGGCGACGGCGCGGCCGGCCGGTTCGCTGCCGGTGAGGGTGGCCGCCGCGACCCGGGGGTCGCGCAGGACGGCCTCGACGGCGCCCGAGCCGATCAGCAGCGTACGGAAGCAGCCCGCCGGGAATCCGGCGCGGTGGAACAGCTCCTCCAGGTAGAGCGCGGTCTGCGGCACGTTCGACGCGTGCTTGAGGAGGCCGACGTTGCCCGCCATCAGCGCGGGAGCGGCGAAGCGCACCACCTGCCAGAGCGGGAAGTTCCACGGCATCACGGCGAGGACGACACCGAGCGGGCGGTAGCGGACCAGGGCCCGGGAGGCACCGGAGTCCGTCACATCGGCGGGGTCCGGGTGCTCGTCGGCGAGCAGGCGCTCCGCGTTGGCCGCGTACCAGCGCATCGCCTTGGCGCACTTGGCAGCCTCGGCGCGGGCCGCGGTGACCGGCTTGCCCATTTCGAGGGTCATGGTGCGGGCGATGGTGTCGCGGTCCGCGTCCAGCAGGTCGGCGGCCCGGTTCAGCCAGGCGGCACGCTGCTCGAACGGGGTGGTGCGGTACTGCTGGAAAGTGGTGTGGGCGGCGGTGATCCTGCGCTCGGTCTCCTCCTCGCCGAGGGCGTCGTAGGACCTGATCAGTTCGCCGTTCGCGGGGTTGACCGTCGCGATGGGCATGGCAGTGACCTCCTTGCGTCGGTACTTCGACGGTGCCGCGCCGCGTGGTCGGGCGCAACGCGGCCCCTCTCGCACGTACCCGGCCGACGCGGATCATGCGTGCCGGATGGGGCACGTTCCGCGTCGGCCGGGTGTGCGGTGCTGTGGGGATCTACACGAGCGCCGCGAGCGGGGCGCGGCGGGACTCGCGCACGCCGGGCAGCGGGGGGTACGGCAGCAGTCCCGCGGTCTGCTGCGCCTGGGCGTAGCGGGTGAACCAGACCACCTTGCCGTCCGTGGTCCGGCAGGTGCCCCAGCTGTCGCTGAGGGCCATCACCCGGCTCAGCCCGCCGCCGGCCGGCAGCAGCCGCGGCATCCGGGCACTGTTGTCGGCGACGGACACGGTGACGTGCCGGCCGGTCCAGCGGAGTTCGACGACGCACTGGTTGGCGTCACCGACATGCCGGTGGACATTGGTCAGGAGTTCGTCCATGGCCCGGCACACCGGCCGGACGTGGAGTTCGAGACTCCAGTGACGAAGGTGCGCGGCGACGATGCGCCGCACCTGGGAAACGCGCTCTGCCGACACCTGCAGTTCGACCGAATAGTGCCGGTCGAGTGGAACGGTCATCGTCGAGGCTCCTCACCGCGAGGCCCACATGCTTCACCCCGTCGTACCAACAACCCCCGAACACGAAGCGTGAGCACTGATCACTTCTGGGTCACTCATTAGGGTCACCCGGGTGGGCCGTCCGCGCAACAGATGAGCAGTTCGCCCTGGTGAGGGCTGTCCGCCCCGCGTCAGAGGAGGTAGGGCAGCAGCCGGTCGGGGGTGAGCGGCAGTTCGCGCAGCCGGGCCCCGGTGGCGTGGCGGACCGCGTTCCCGATGGCGGCCGCGGTCCCGACGATGCCGATCTCCCCGATGCCCTTGGAGCCCATCGGGTTGAGGTGGCGGTCGTCCTCGTCGATCCAGTGCGCCTGGATGTCGAGGGTGTCGGCGTTGACGGGCACGTGGTAGGCGGCGAGGTCCTTGGCGGTGAAGTCGCCGAAGACCGGGTCGATGGCCGAGCCCTCGGTCAGCGCCATGCCGATGCCCATCACCATGCCGCCGGTGAACTGGGAGCGTGCGGTACGGGCGTTGAGGATCTTCCCGGCGGCGTACACGCCGAGGAGCCGACGCACCCGGACCTCGCCGGTGACGGAGTCGACGGCCGTCTCGGCGAAGTGGGCGCCGAAGGCGTGCCGGGCGTACGGGGATTCGGCGGCCGTCTCCTCCTCGGTGTCACCGGTGGCGGTGAACCCCTCGGCGGGCAGCGGCCCCCGGTGGTCGGCGAGGCGGGCGGCCAGCCCGGTCGCCGCCTTGTGGACGGCCCAGCCCCAGGAGGCGGTGCCGGAGGAGCCGCCGGCCAGCGGGGCGGTGGGCAGGTCGGTGGAGCCGATCCGCACGTCGACGGTGTCCACGTCGACGGCGAGGGCCGAGGCGGCGATCTGGGCGAGGACGGTCCGGGCCCCGGTGCCGATGTCGGTGGCGTTGACCTCGATCCGGAAGGTGCCGTCGGCTGCCGCGTGGGCGCGGGCGGTGGACCGGGAGACGAGGACGGGGTACGTCGCCGAGGCCACGCCCGTACCGAGGAGCCAGCGGCCCTCCGGGCGGGCGGCGGGGCGGGGGTCGCGGCCGTGCCAGCCGAAGCGGGTCGCGCCCTCGCGCAGGCAGGCGGCCAGGCCCCGGCTGCTGAAGGGGCGGCCGCTGTCCGGTTCGGTGGCCGGGTCGTTGAGCAGCCGCAGTTCGACCGGGTCCATGCCGAGGGCGGAGGCGAGTTCGTCCATGGCCGACTCCAGCGCGTACATCCCCGAGGCCTCACCCGGCGCGCGCATCCAGGAGGGGCTGGGGACGTCCAGGGCGGCCACCCGGTGCGTGGTCGTGCTGTCCGGGGATCCGTACATGACACGGGCGGGTACGGCGGCCTGCTCGACGAACTCCTTGATGGTGGAGGTGTGGGTGACGATCTCCTGCGAGACGGCCTGGAGGACGCCTTCGAGGTCGGCGCCCAGGCGCACCCGCTGGATCGTGGGGGCCCGGTGGCCGACGACCTCCGCGAGCTGGGCGCGGGGGAAGACCATCTTGACCGGGTGGCCGGTGTGGCGGGCGGCCATGGCGGCCATGATCGCCTGCGGGCGGGTGGTGCCCTTGGAGCCGAAGCCGCCGCCGACGTGCTCGGAGACGACCGTGATGTGCTCGGGGCCGAGGCCGAAGACCCGGGCGAGGCTCTTGCGCACGGCGTCGGAACCCTGGCTGGAGTCGTGCACGGTGAGGTGTCCGTCCGCCCACCACGCGGTGGCGGCGTGCGGCTCCATGGGGTGGTTGTGCAGCGAGGTCAGGCGGTAGGTGGCGTCGACCTGGACGGGGGCGGCGGCGAAGGACCGCTCGAAGTCGCCCCGCTTGCGGACGGCGGGGAAGCCCCCGTTGGCCTTCTCGGGCGTGTAGAGGCCCGGGTGGTCCTCGGTGAGGGTCACATCGTGCTCGGTGCTCTCGTACTCGACGAGAAGGCGCCCCGCGCCCGTCCGGGCGGCCTCCGGGGACTCGGCGACGACCAGGGCGATCGGCCAGCCGTGGTGCGGGACACGGTCGCTCTGGAGGACGGCGAGGATCGGGTCCTCGGGTTCGGCGAGGGCCGGCGCGTTGTCGTGGGTGAGCACGGTGTGCACACCGGGGACGGCGAGCGCGTCGACCGCCCGTACGGCGGTGACCCGGCCGGCGGCGATGGTGGCCGGGACCGGCCAGGCGTACAGACAGCCGGGCGGGGTGTGCTCGGCCGCGTACCGGGCGGTGCCGGTGACCTTGTCCCGGGCCTCCCTGCGGACGACGGGCGCACCGGTGAGCTGCGGGGCGTGGGGCATGGCGGCGGGGTCCTCCGGTCGGTGGGGCGGGGGTCAGGCGGTCGGCGGGGTGGGGGTCAGGCGGTCGGTGAGGTGGGGGTCAGATGGCCGGGCCGGCCTCGGGACCTTGCGGCTCGCAGAGTTCACCGAGGACGTCGAGGGCCACGCGGCGGACGAGGTCCACCTTGAAGGCGTTGTCGCGCAGGGGCTGCGCCTCGGCCAGTTCGGCGATCAGGGCATGCTGGAAGGCGGCGGGCGTGGCGGGGGCGCCGAGCAGTTCGGCCTCGGCCCGGCGGGCGCGCCAGGGCCGGTGGGCGACGCCGCCGAACGCGAGCGTGGCCCGCTCGACGCGGCCGGCGTCCACCTGGAGGGTGGCGGCGACGGAGACCAGGGCGAAGGCGTAGCTGGCGCGGTCGCGGGCCTTGCGGTAGCGGGAGACCGTGCCGGGGGCCGGCGGCGGGAGCACCACTTCGGTGATCAGCTCGCCGGGCCTGATCACGGTGTCCTGGTCGGGGTTCTCCCCCGGCAGCCGGTGGAACTCGGTTACGGGGACGGCCCGTTCGCCCTCCGGTCCCAGCAGCAGCACGGTCGCGTCGAGGGCGGCGAGGGCCACGGCCATGTCGGACGGGTTGGTGGCCACGCACTCCGGGGAGTGCCCGAGGATCGCGAGGTCGCGGTGGGAGCCTTCGCGGGCGGGGCAGCCGGAGCCGGGGAGCCGTTTGTTGCAGGGCTTGGAGACGTCCTGGAAGTAGGAGCAGCGGGTGCGCTGGAGGAGGTTGCCGCCGGTGGTGGCGGTGTTGCGGAGCTGCCCCGAGGCCCCGGCCAGCAGCGCCTGCGAGAGCGCGGGGTGGTCACGGCGTACGTCGGGGTGGGCGGCGAGGTCGCTGTTGCGCACGGTGGCGCCGATCCGCAGACCGCCGTCCGGGGTGCGGACCACCCGGTCCAGCGGCAGTTTGGTGACGTCGATGAGGAGGCCCGGTTCCTCGACGCCGAGTTTCATGAGGTCGACGAGGTTGGTCCCGCCGCCCAGGAAGCGGGCTCCGGGGCCCGCCGCGCAGAGCCGTACGGCTTCGGCGGTGGTGGTGGGTCGCTGATAGCCGAACGGTTTCACGGCGTCACGTCCTCGATGGCTTCGACGATCCGGGGGTAGGCCCCGCACCGGCACAGGTTGCCGCTCATCCGCTCACGGATCTCGTCCGCGCCGAGGGGGGCGGGGGACTCGGTCAGGGCGTCGGGCGGGGTGGCGTGGGACGGGTGGCCGTCGGCCGCCTCCTTGAGCATGCCGACGGCCGAACAGATCTGCCCGGGGGTGCAGTAGCCGCACTGCAGGGCGTCGCGCTCGACGAACGCCTGCTGCACGGGGTGCAGGGTGTCGCCGTCGGCGAGTCCTTCCACCGTGGTGATCGCCGAACCGTCCTGGGCGACGGCGAGGAGCAGGCAGCTGTTGGCGCGGCGGCCGTCCACGAGGACCGTGCAGGCGCCGCACTGGCCGTGGTCGCAGCCCTTCTTGGCACCGGTCAGGCCGAGCTGTTCCCGCAGCAGGTCCAGGACCGTGGTGCGGTGGTCGAGCGTCAGCTCGGTCTCCTCCCCGTTGACGTGCAGGGTCACGGTGGAACGTTCCACCGTGACCGGTTCCGGTGCGGTGACCGCTTCCAGGGCGAGGGAATCCATGCTCGAACACCTTTCACTACGGGTCCTGCTGGGGCGACGAGGACGTGTCAGCGGTTCTCCAGGCGGAGCCTGACCTCCTGCTCCTGATCCCCCGCCGCCGTGCCGACGACGCGCACGGCGAACGCGCCGGTGAGGTGGTCGCGCAGCCGGTCGACGGCCCAGTAGCCGCCCTGGGCGTCCACCGTGACCGGGGCGGAGAGCGTCACGGGTTCGGCGGGGGCCTTGGGCTCGGAGACGTCGACGGTGGTGACCCAGACGGTCGGGCGGGGGCCGCTCGTCGCCTCGGGTTCGTCGCCCGCGTCCCGGTCGGAGTCGAAGGCGCTGCCGAGCACGCCGAACACGCTCCGCGCGTCCGCGAGGTCGCACCGGCTCAGCGACACCAGCACCTCCTGGCCGGCCGTGGAGTCGTCGCCGCTTCGTTCGGGGGTGCTGTTCACGGGGTTCCTTCCGTCGGGTGTCGGCCTTCGGGTCCACTCCAGGCTGACCCCGCATCGGGCCGACGGCGACACGGGAGGGCCGAAGAGGGCTACAGCTCGCGCAGAGCGGGCAGGAGGGACTTCTCCGCGCAAGAGATGAAGGACTGCTGGTGTTCCCCGCCCACCTGGACCAGTGCGATCTCGGTGAATCCCGCCTCGCTGTAGGCGCGCACCGCGTCGACGAACTCCTCGACGTCCTGCCCGCACGGGATCGCCGACGCGACGTCCTCGGGGCGGACGAGCTCGGTCGCCTGGGCGAAACTCTCGGGCCCGGGGAGTTCGGAGTTGACCTTCCAGCCGCCGACCGACCAGCGGAACTGTTCGTGGGCGCGGGCCACCGCGGCGCCCCGGTCGTGGTCGTAGCAGACGGGCAGCTGGCCCACCCGGGGCTTCCCGGTGCCTCCGTGCCGGTCGAAGCCGTCCAGCAGGGCGCTCTTCGCCTCGGTCGCGATCACCAGGTCGGCGCTGCGGCCCGCGAGGGCGCAGGAGGCCGGGCCGGAGACCGCGACGCCGATCGGCACCCGGGTCCCGGGCAGGTCCCACAGCCGGGCGTTCTCGACGTCGAAGTGGGTGCCGTGATGGCTGACGTCACCGCCGTCGAAGAGGGCGCCGATGATCTCCACCGCCTCTTCGAGCATCTCCAGCCGTACGTGGGCGGCCGGCCAGCCCGCGCCGACGACGTGTTCGTTGAGGTTCTCGCCGGAGCCGAGGCCCAGCCGGAACCGGCCCTCGGCGAGGATCTGGAGTGTCGCGGCCTTCTGGGCGACGACGGCGGGGTGGTAGCGGGTGGTCGGACAGGTCACGTACGTCATCAGGCCGATGCGCTCGGTCGCCTGCGCCGCCGCGCCGAGCACCGCCCAGGCGTACGGGGCATGGCCCTGCTCCCGGAGCCAGGGGAAGTAGTGGTCGGAGGTGACGGAGAAGTCGAATCCCGCCTTCTCCGCGGTCACCACGTCCCGTACGAGCTCCCGCGGTCCGGTCTGTTCGGTCATCATCGTGTAGCCGATTCGCACCATGCGAAACGCTTTTCCCCTGAGATACTCATAAAACATGAATTGATGTGAACAGCCGACTGACACCCTCCCCCCGGGGTATGCGGCAACCATGGACGTATCGAACGGAGCCACGCAGCCACTGGCCGCCCTTCTCGCCGACGGCACGGGCGCGCTGGCGATCATCTTTCCCGTCGCCGCGCTCGCCGTGGTCGGTCTGCTGATCGGCGGATTCGTGCTGGGCAAGCGCAAGAAGGATGCCGAGCTGCCGCCGCCGCACCCCCACGAGCAGCCCAGCAAGCCGGAGGGGCGCACCCATATCGACCGGAGCGATCCGCACTCCACGGGCAAGTTCCCCGAGGACGGTCACTCCCTGTCCCCGTACGAACTGAACGACCACGGCAACGAGCCGATCCCGCCCGACACCGACCCCCCGCGCAGCTGACCCGTCCGCGATCAGGGGGCGGGTCCGCCGGCCCCCTCGTCACCGGAGGTTGTGTTGAGCCGGTCGGCCGCCGACCGACGAACCCGCGTCACGGTCCTGGTCGCGCTGGCGGCAAACCTCGTGATCGCGGCAGCCAAGACCGCGGGAGGGCTGGTCTCCGGCTCGCCCGCCCTGCTGTCCGAGGCGGCCCACTCGGTCGCCGACAGCCTCAACGAGATCTTCCTGCTCGCCGCCCTCCGGCGCAGCCGCCGCCCCGCCGATCCCGTCACCCGTTCGGCTACGGCAAGGAGCGGTACTTCTGGGCGCTCCTCGCCGCGGTCGGTATCTTCGTGATGGGCGGTTGTTTCTCGTTCTACCAAGGGCTCTCGGCGCTGCGCGGGGACGACGACGAGCCACCCACCGGATACACCGCGGGGCTGATCGTGCTCGGCGTCGCCCTCGTCGCGGAGAGCACGTCGCTGGCCCGGGCCCTGCACCAGGCGCGGGGCGAGAAGGGTGCGGCCCTCGACCCGGCGCTGCGCACCGTCATCGCGGAGGACAGCACGGCGGTGCTCGGTGTCAGCCTGGCGATCGCCGGGATGTCCCTGCACCTGGCGACGGGAAGCGTGGTCTGGCAGGCGGCCGCCTCACTGGGTATCGGGCTGCTCCTGGTCCACGTCGCCTTCCGGCTCGGCCGGGACGCCCGGGACCAGCTCATCGGGGAGTAGTCCGTCGATCCCGGGCTCCGGCGCGAGCTCGTGGGCTTCCTCATGCGCCAGGACGAGATCGACAACGTCGCCGAACTCCTCACCATGCGCCTGGGCATGCACTCCGTCCTGGTGGCGGCCCGGATCGACCTGGCTCCCGCCATCGACAGCGAGCGGGTGGAGGAGGTCTCGATGCGCATCCGGCACGCGATGTGCGAGCGGTGGGCGCAGGCCGACCAGGTCTTCCTGGACATCACGAACGCCCCGCCGCGCATCAGTCTGAGAGCGCGGCCCGCGTTGCGCCCGCGCACGGTTCGGCCGAGGGTGGGTGCTGGACCGCAGCGGCCGCCCCCTGCGGCGCACACCCGCGAGAAGGCAGTGGACCATGACCGGAAGCGATCCCCGCAGAGCCCCCTCCGCGGCGCCCCTGACGGGCCCGGCGGCCCCGTGCTGGGTCACGCTGATGACCCGGGACCTCCAGGCCGCCCAGCAGTTCTACGCCGGGGTCCTGGGCTGGTCGTTCCGCCCGGGGCACCTCGGCGCCGAGTTCTCCGTGGCGCGCCGGAGCGACATTCCGGTGGCCGGGATCTTCGCCGTGTCGACCGCTTACCAGGTCGCGGTGGCCTGGACGCCGTACTTCGCGGTGGCGGACGCGGACGTGGCCGCCGCCCGGGTCCGGGAGCGCAGCGGAACGGTGGCGGTGGGGCCGCTGACTCTCGGCAAGGGGCGTGGCGTACTGGCCTCGGACCGCGACGGCGCCTCGTTCGGCCTCTGGGAGCGCACCGAGCCCGCCACCTCGCCGCCGGCCCCCGACGACCACGCGCACGCCTGGCTGCGGCTGCGGACCCGTAACGCCTTCGACGCGGCGATCTTCTACGGCGAGGTACTCGACTGGGCGAGCGGACGTCCCGGATGCTGCGACGTCGCGTACGAGGGTGACGAGGTCATCGTGCGGTGCGAGGGGCGGCCGCTGGCCCGGATCAGCTCCGGGGCGGTGGAGGCGGCCGTCGATCCGCTGGTGCGGCCGCACTGGCAGGTGCAGTTCCCGGTGGAGGACGTCCCCGTGACGGTGGCGGAGGCCGTTCGGCAGGGCGGCTCCCTTGTCGAGGAACGGTCCGTCCTCGGCGGCGGGGAGGCCACCCTGCGGGACCCGGACGGCGCGCTGTTCACGGTGACCGACGTGCGGAGCCCGGTGGGCCCGGAGGGCTGAGCCGCTCAGTCCCGGGTGCCGGCGGACGAGTCGCTTTCGCGCGGCTCGTCCGTGGGCTGTCCGGAGCGGCCCCGGGCCAGTGCCCAGAGGGGGAAGATGAACCAGCAGGCCAGGAACCACAGCGCTATCCCGGCGACCAGCCAGAGGGCGAAGGTGTTGTGGAGGGCGACCCGCATGATCAGCAGCAGGGTCGAGCACATCGTGAAGAACAGCAGCACCAGCCCGACCACGGTCATGCGCGAGGCCCAGATGACCGTCTCGGGCTTCATCCGGCGGCCGGTGAGCAGCCGGTGGTAGGTGACGGGGCCGATGAGCGCGGCCACGGTCGCCGAGCCGAGCACCACCGTGACGATGTAGATGTCACGGTCCACGTCCGAAAGGTCGGCGAACCTCGGCTGGAACACCACGGCGAGGAGAAAGCCGAAGAGGATCTGCACCCCGGTCTGGGCGACGCGCAGCTCCTGGAGCAGTTCGGACCACTGCCGGTCCGCCCGCTCCTCCTCGGTCTCCTCGCGGCCTCTGCCGTTGGTCGTTGACACGGGCACTCTCCTCGACTCGACGCGACCGGGAGCACTGACACACCCGTTCGATCCGGGACTACATGTGCCCCGGCCTCACCGGCTCAATCCCACGGGCACGGCCCGTACTTCCCGCTCGACCGCGTCATACCGTTCGTTTAGGATCGCGCCTACGGCATCGCGCGTCGGTCACCGTCCGGGTGAGGCGTGGAGGTAGCCCGTGAGATGCCCGTTGGAGGCATTCCACCGTGTCGGTCGAGTTGAACCACACCATCATTCATTCCCGCGACAACCGCGAGTCCGCCGAGTTCCTGGCGGATCTGCTGGGCCTGGAAATCGGACCGGAATGGGGCCCCTTCATCCCCGTCGTCCTCGCGAACGGCGTCACGCTGGACTTCGCGACGATTCCCGAAGCGTCGATCACCCCGCAGCACTACGCCTTCCTCATCTCGGAGGCGGAGTTCGACACGGCGTTCGGCAGGATCCAGGAGCTGGGGATCGCGTACTACGCCGATCCCCACCAGAAGCTCCCGGGCGAGATCAACCACCACGACGGCGGCCGGGGCGTCTACTTCCCCGATCCGAGCGGTCACGGCATGGAGCTCATCACCCGCCCCTACGGCGGCTGAGCGCGGCGCTCAGCGCCCGACCGGGAGCAGGAGCTCCGGGCGGTCCCACATGACCGCGGGCGGGTTCGCACGGACCGTGCCGGTGGGTTCGGCGCCCACACCGCGGTAGAAACCCTCGGCGGGCGGGTGCGCCACGATCCGGACGCCGGTCAGGCCCGCCCGCCGGGCCTCCTCGCGGAGGTGACCGATGAGCAGCCGTCCGATGCCGCGCCCCTGCGCCTCGTCGGCGACGAACATCAGGTCGAGCTCCGGCGGCCGGAGGATCAGCGCGTAGAAGCCGAGGACCCGGTCGTCACCGCGGTCGGCGGCGACGAAGACCTGGTGCGTCTCGATGTAGTCCGGTCCGATGCGGTAACCGGCGACCATCGGAGCGTACGGGCCCTCGTAGGCGCGTGACGTCCGGACCAGCCGGGTGAGCCGGCGGGCGTCACGCGCCGTGGCCCGGCGGACCAGGGGGTCCGGGCGGAGCGGGCCGCGCCCGGGGTGCGTAACGCCTGATCTCATGCGTCGAGTATTACGTACGGCGGCACATGCACGGCACACGGACCACTCCGACGGGCCATGTCCGCATGAACGGCTGTTCGGGGGTACGCAAACTCCTGCACGCCGCCCGGTGGTCGTTCCGCCGGGCCCGGACCGAAAGGGTTGACCACTGTGCGACAACAGAGCTGCGTACCGGCCGATGAGCGGTGGGGGTGGTAGCCGTGACAACGGTGATCATCGAAACAATCACTAGTACTCCAGGGTGGGAAGGCCGCTGAACAGCGGCGGAGTGGATTTCGCGGGATCGCCTGGGAGACGGATGGGAAATGAGGGTGTCCACAGCCCGGCTCCCACCAGTTCCTTCTCCCAGACTGCCTGGAGATACCCAACGATCCGCTCCTCCATCGCGATCGTCACCTCGCTATACGGACGCTCCACACCGGGCAGCTCATGCCGGCTGGTGACCGCCTAGACGGTGGTGATGTGACCTTGCCGGTCTCGCGGTCGGTGCGGCGGCGCTTCATCCGGACCGCCTGGCAGGCGCCGGGGAAGAGCAAGTTCCGGGGAAGAGCAAATTACTGAGCCTCTTCAGCGGGCACCTCAGGGAGTGAACGACTCTCCTTGGTTGACTGGCCCCTTCAGCTGCGACAGCAGCCAACGCCGGCAGGCACAGCCGTCACTCGATCTTGGCCGTTCTGAAGAAGCTCACTGACCGGTGGCGACCTTGATCCGGCGGATCCCGGAGCGCAGCGCGGCCGGACTCCGGTGGTGCGGTCCGGCGTCGATGCCGCTGGACGCGTGGACGTCACGGAGCAGGGCCTCCTGCGAAACGGAGCTGGGCGCGGTGATGCCGTTGGTCGCACCGTCGTGGTTGCTGCCCGTGGCGCGGATGACTCCGTGGATGTGGTCCCCGTCGGCGATCGCGTCGCCCAGCCGCTTGAGCACGAGGACGCCGACGCCCTCACCGGGGACGAAGCCGTCGGCGCGGTGATCGAAGGTGTGGCAGCGGCCCGTCGGCGAGAGCATCCCGGCCAGCTCGTAGAGGCGGGGAGTCGTCTGGACGAAGACGCCGCCCGCCAGTGCCATGTCCGTCTCGCCCGACCGGAGACCCCGGCAGGCCAGGTCGATCGCGATCAGCGAGCTGGAGCACGCCGTGTCGACCGCCAGGGCGGGGCCCTTCAGGTTGAGGAGGTAGGAGACGCGTGCCGGGATCAGGGACGCCATGTTGCCCCAGAAGGCCTGGGCCGGACCGTTCTCCCCGACCAGTTCGTGGTAGTCGCCGTTCCAGCAGCCCACGTACACACCACAGCGGGCCCCGCTCAGCTCCCGTCCGGCGTGGCCCGCGTCCTCCAGGGCCTTCCATGCCTCTTCCAGGAGCAGTCGCTGCTGGGGGTCCATGACAGCGGCCTCGACGCCCGAGATCCCGAAGAAGAGGGGGTCGAACCGGTCGATGCCGTCGAGGAATCCGCCCCGCGTGCAGCGTGCCGATCCGTCGGGCCCGGTGGCCGGGAGGTCCCAGCGGGTCGCTTCCGTGATGAGGTCGTCGCCATTCGCCAGATGGGTCCACAGCTCGTCGAGGGTCTCGGAACCGGCGAACCGTCCGCTCATCCCGACCACGGCGATCGGCTCGGGGCCGGTCGCCGGCCCTACGGGAACGGAGCCGCCGGCGGTCTCCGGGCGGGCGGGGGTGACGCCGCTCGGCGTCCGGGCCGGGCGGGGGGCCGAGGTCGCGGGGGCCGGGGGGACGGAGGTGGGGGCAGCCACGGGCCCGTACTCCGCGAGCAGATGCGCGGCGAGGCGGTCGGCGGAGCTGTGGTCGAAGACGACATCGGTCGAGAGGTCGGTACCCAGCTCCTCGTTGAGCACATGGACGAGACGGACGGCGAGGATGGAGTCGAGTCCGTAGTCGGCGAACGCGAGCCCGCCCTCGATCTCGTCCTGCGGCCTGACCAGGACGTCCGCGATCTTCGCGCGCACCAGCCGTGTGACCCGTTCGCCGGGTGTGACACCGGCCAGGTCCTCGGGTGACGTCTCCGGTGCGGTGCGTGGAGCGACGGCGGCGGGATCGTCGGTCGGTGCGCTGGTGGACGCACCCGTACGGACACCGGTGTTGGTCGCCTCCCCGGCCGGCTCCAGGTCCCCGATCCAGAACCGGTCCCTCGCGAACGGGTACGTCGGCAGGGAGATCAGGCGGGGTGGCGGCACCGCCCCGGGGAGTGCCCGCCAGTCCAGGTCCAGCCCGTCGGCCCAGAGCGCGGCCAGCTTGTCCTGTGCTTGCCCTCGCGGCACCACCGTTCGGCAAGGAGTTCCCGGAGGTCGTCGTCGGCCCAGATCTCGGCGGCCGCGCCCCGGTCGTGCCCGGCGCTGCCCCGGTGCAGTCCCGGCACCGCCATCCCGTCGCCGGTCTCCGCGAACGCGCGCAGCATCCGCCGGAGTTCGGGCAGCGAGTGCACCGTCACCGCCAGGCGCTCCGTCATCGCCTCGCGTCCGGACCGCAGGGTGAACGCGAGATCCGCCAGGCGACCGTCCGCCCGCGCGCCTCCTCTTGTTCCAGGAACGCCACCAGGCGGGCGGCCATCGGCTCCACCGACTTACGCCCGCCGTCCAGCAGCAGGCCCCGCAGATATACCCCGCCCCACCGCCGCTGATCCGCCCGCGCGAACGGCTCGAACATCTCCGCCGAGAAGTCCTCCAGATCACACCGGACCGCAGCCAACTCCCCACTCAGCACACCCGGTCAACGACCCGACCGATCAAGATGACACGCCATCACGGATCGCACGTGACCAAGCCCTACAGGCACTGTTTCCTGGATCATGTTCGGAGCCAGATGACGAGGGCTGCGAGTGTGACGGTGCCGAGGTAGATGTAGGCGCGCTTCTCGTAGCGGGTGGCGACGGCCCGGAAGCCCTTGAGGCGGTTGATGGTGCGTTCGACGGTGTTGCGTTTCTTGTAGCGCTCGCTGTCGAAGCCTGTCGGTCGACCGCCTCGGGAGCCTCGGATTTTGCGGTGTCTTTGCTGGTCGAGGCGTTCGGGGATGGTGTGCGGGGGATGCCGCGTCGTCGCAGGCAGCGGCGGTTTCCGCGGGACGTGTAGGCCTTGTCCGCCAGGACGCGGTCGGGCCGGGTGCGAGGCCGGCCGACGCCGGCCCGTGGTACCGAGACCTGCTCCAGGACCCGATCGAGCTGGGGCCCGTCACCGTAGTGTCCGGGCGTCAGGACGAGGGCGAGGGGCCGGCATAGCCCGTCGGCGACGAGGTGGATCTTGGTGGTGAATCCGCCGCGGGAACGTCCCAGGCATTCGCCGATCTGACCACCTCCTCCAGGCGGGCGGCCAGTTTCCGCAGTACCGGATCGACCTGGTTCGTCCCCCGTCCGGTCCCCTTTTGAGGAACAGTGGCCGGAGGAGCCTTCCTCGCGCCGGCGGCGTGCTGGTGGGCTCGTACTGCTGTTGAGCCCACCGACACGTCCCAGTCGATCCTGCCCTCGGCATCCTCAGCTGTCTGAATGCGGGACAGCAGCATCTGCCAGGTCCCATCGGCTGACCAGCGGCGATGCCGTTTGTAGACCGTCTCCTACGGTCCGAACCACTCGGGCAGATCCCGCCACTGGACACCGGTCCGCACTCGGTAGAGAACCCCGTTGATCACCCGGCGGTGGTCGCTCCACCGACCACCACGCGCACCACCAGGAGGTAAGAACGACTCCAGCCGATCCCACTCCGCATTCGTCAGACCACCACGGCCCATACAGCCAGCCTGGCCTCAACACCCCACCCACGTCAGGAGATCCGAGAAACAGTGCCTAGACCCAATACCGCTGATTTAGGAGACTTTCTGGCGTCTGCTGGTTGCTTTGGTGGGTGGGACGAGTGTGATGGCCCTGGTGGGTGGTTGGGGTGGGTTGCGGTGGTGGGTGTGCTTGAGGTGCCAGTTGCTCATCTTGCGTTTGATGACACGGGGGTTGGAGCGCTGTCTGCGGGGTGGGAGGAGTCGTTCCAGCAGCTCACGGGTGGTGTCGGTCATGGCTCGGCTGAGTCGTGAGGGGGGAAAGTGCCGCTTGGTCGGTGACGTGGCGGCGGGCGATGCGAAGGGTTCGGGTGAAGGACAGCCGGTCGGGGTCGAGGCCGGCTTGCTGAGCTGTGTGGTGCATAACCTCTCGTAATGCGTGGTGCACGAGGAGGAAACCGTAGATTTCCTGCTCGACTCCATCGGGGTACTGGGATCGCAGGACCAACTGGCGGCCGCCCTGGTGGGTCTTGATCTCGTCCAGGGTGTTCTCGATCTCCCACCGCTGGTGGTAGAGGTTCGCAAGGTCGTTGGCAGGCGCCTGGTCCGGGTCGCAGATGGTCGTGATCAGCCGGTAGACCGTCTCGTCGCCGGCTCGGCCGAGGGTGTATTCGATGACGCGGACCCGGGCCGGATCACGGCGGCCACGGTCGCCGGTGCCCACGATCTCGGACAGATACGAGCCGTCCTCGAAGGCTTCGAGGAACGGCAGCACAATGTTCTTCCGGACGCGCCACAACAGGTCCGCGCCCGTGCCTGAAGCGGCCTTCCACAACTCGAAGCCGGTAATGCCGCGGTCAGCCATGAGAAGCGTTCCTGGCTCGAGCCGATCCAGCAAAGCAGGGATGAGCTGTTGCTCGTGGAGCGACAGCGGACCGGTCGCCGCGGCGAACACCGCATGCGTCCCGCACTCCACCAGGGCGGCAACCCTCACCTGCGGATATGCACTGCGCTGCTGTCCCCGGCCGGAGCCGGGACGGCCGAAGAACGTGCTGTTCGCCTCGGTGTCCGGGACGTCGAAGACGGTGCCGTCCACGGCCACCAGCCGCCACTGGCGATACCAGGCGCCTGCCGTGCCCGGGGCGGCCACCGGCAGGCAAACTCGCGCGAACAGGGCCTTCAACGGCTCCGGCCCCAGCCGTCTGCGGGCTCTGCCGATCGCCCCCGTCGTCGGCACCCGCCAGGGCTTCTCCCACTGCCGCACACGTTCCAGCCCCTGCGTCAGCAACCGGGCCACTTCCTCATAGCCCTGACCGGAGAACAGGCACATCGCGAGCACGAAATACACCACCACCCGGGCCGGCAGCAGCCGGGAACGCTGTTCCCGGCGCCCGCACTCCGCGATCACCTCATCCACCACCCCGGGTGGATACACCCGCGTCAACACACCCAAAGCGATCCGGTCCGACAACCGATCACCCGACGACTTCACCTGCCCAGGCCTCGGCACACCACATCCAACGACCAACACAGCTCAAAGTCACCGGTATTGTGCCTAGACCTGCAGCTTGCTGTGCTGCGGCGGGCAGAGGGCACGCGAAGCTTCGGAGCCGCTGATACGCCCGGTACTGCTTGCGCTCGACCCGGCTCACACCGTGCCCGAGCCCGAGCCCGAGCCCGAGCCCGAGCAGAGCTTCGTCGACCGCGCTCGCCGGCTCCACCATCGACGAGCCCTTGACCTCGGCAGCCGCCAGGGCAACCACCTGCCCGCGGGCCCGGCGAACTACCTGCCTGCAACGGATCTCCGACGCCGGGTACGACGAGGCCGGTAACGAGCTGGACCGGCTGCTGAAGGCGCCGACAGACGGGCATCGGGAGTGAGTATCCGGCCGGCCGGCGCGCAGCAGCGCTCCTGCGATGTCCGCTCGGCTACTTCGGGTCGCGGTTGAACTGAGCTGTCGACCACCGGTAGCCGAGCGCGATCAAGGCGAGGCACCAGGCGATCGCGATCCATCCGTTGTTGCCGATCTCGGTGCCGAGGAGGAGGCCACGGAGGGTCTCGATGGCCGGGGTGAACGGCTGGTACTCGGCAATTGGCTGAAACCATCCCGGCATCGTGCCGGCCGGGATGAAAGCGCTGGAGATGAGCGGCAGCAGGATCAGCGGCATGGCCATGTTGCCGGCCGCCTCGGGGTTCGGACTGGCCGCGCCCATCCCGACCGCGATCCAGGTGAGCGCCAGGGCGAACAGTGTGATCAGCCCGAACGCCGCGATCCACTCCAGTGCCGTGGCATCCGTGGACCGGAAGCCCATGGCCACCCCGACGGCGCCGACGAGAATCACGCTCATCACGCACTGCAGCACGCCGCCGACGACATGCCCGACGAGCAGAGAGCCCCGATAGATCGCCATCGTGCGGAAGCGGGCCGTGAGTCCCTGGGTCATGTCCACGCTGACGGACACCGCGGCCCCGATCACGGTACTGCCGACGGTCATCAGCAGCAGGCCGGGGACGATATAGGCGATGTAGTCGGAGCGGTCCGCGCCCCCTCCGCCGATGCCGGCGCTCATCACGTCGCCGAAGATGTAGACGAAGAGCAGCAGCATCATGATCGGCGTGAGCAGCAGGTTCAGGGTTCCGGATGGGTAGCGCCATGCGTGCAGGAGGTTGCGGCGCAGCATGGTGTTCGAGTCGCGTACGGCGAGGGAGAGAGTGCTCATCGGACGGTCTCCTCGGTGGGCTGGTTGGGGGCGTCGGCCGGGCCGGTCAGGGCGAAGAACACGTCGTCGAGGTCGGGGGTATGGACGGTCAGTTCGTCCGCCTCGATGCCGGCGGAGTCGAGCCAGTCGAGGATGGAGCGCAGTTCGCGCTGACTGCCGTCGCTGGGGATGGACAGCACCAGTGCCTCGTCATCCCGGGTGACCTCGCGCAGGGCGTCAGCGGCGGACTGGTACGTGACCGGGTCGGTGAAGCGCAGTCGGATGTGCCCGCCCGGGATGAGCCGCTTGAGCTCCTCTGCAGTGCCCTCAGCGGCGATCTTGCTGTCGTTCAACACGGCTATGCGGTCGGCGAGTTCGTCGGCCTCCTCCAGGTACTGGGTGGTGAGGAAGACGGTGACGCCGTCGGAGACGAGGCCGCGGATGATGGCCCACATGTTGTGCCGGGAGCGCGGGTCGAGGCCGGTGGTCGGCTCGTCGAGGAAGATGATCCGGGGGTTGCCGACCAGCGTCATGGCGAGGTCGAGACGGCGCTTCATGCCGCCGGAGTAGGTGGACGCGGGCTTCTTCGCGGCCTCGGTGAGGTCGAAGCGTTCCAGCAACTCGGCTGCCACCCGGCGTCCTTCGCGCCTGGTCAGGTGGTGCAGGTCCGCCATGAGGAGCATGTTCTCCTCGCCCGTGATCAGCCCGTCGACGGCGGAGAACTGGCCGGTGACGCCGATCGCGGCGCGTACGGCCTGCGGGTCGGCGACCAGGTCGTGGCCGCCGACGTGCAGGTCACCGGCGTCCGCCGTGATGAGGGTGGAGAGGATCTTCACGGCGGTGGTCTTGCCGGCGCCGTTCGGGCCGAGCAGGGCGAAGACGGTCCCGGCCGGGATGCGGAGATCGATCCCGTCGAGGACGAGCTTTTCGCCGTATGCCTTGCGCAGCCCGACGGCGGAGATTGCGGTCGGTGACAGGTGACCGTCCCCCTGCTTGGATGTGGGCATGACAGGTGAAGGCATGGTGACTTCCTTTCGGGGCTGAAGACACAGGGGGAAGCTGTTTCGGAACCCAGATCGAGCGACTGTCCGTGACTACACGTCAGTCCTGTCGTCTTGGGGAATGGTGGCCAGCGGTCAGCCGCCGCGGACCTGGTCGCCTAGAGCTTTGTCTCGGCGACCTGCTCGACCACCTCGGTGAAGGAACTGGAGCGGCTGCTGATGACCGGTCGGCCCGGGCCTGTGTGCGCTGCGCCAAGCCGGACGAACCGCGTGTGCGGCAACTACGCCCACTGACATCGGGCGAGGGGCGCTACTTCGCGGCCGTGCCGGAGTCCCCGCCGATGGACTCCTGATAGGCGTCCGCATAGGTGGGCGAATCCTTGACCAGGTCGTCGCAGAACGCGGCGACGTCCGTGCCGATCAGTTCCAAGACCCCCTTGCCCGCGGCGGCGCCCTCCTCGAAGAAGTCGACGATCCCGGGGAGCAGGGGCCCGTCGGGCAGGTCGACCGGTCCGACCTTGAAGAAGTACTTCTGCATCTCCTTGTAGACGATCTGGTAGTCCGGCGGGAGTGCCTTGACCCGAGCCGTGTGCGCCCGCCACTGCTTCTTGCCCTCGATGATGTCCTGGATGCTCACGTCAGCCTCCCAGCCGGTTCAGTTTCCTTGCGACGTTCCTGTTCAGCTGCTCGCGCCACCGGTCGCGGTAGGTTCGAGACCCTTCACCGCCGGCAAGCGCCGTGCAGAAGCCCTGGATGTCGTCGCCGAGTACCTCGTGGACGCTCTGCCCGTCAGCTGCGGTTTCTTCGAGCAGCCCCAGTGCGGCGTCGAGGATCGGCATCAGGTTGCGGCCGGTGAAGTCCCCGTGGGGCAAGAGGTGGCCCTTGATCTGTTCCCACGCAGCCCGGTAGTCGTCCGGCAGGGCCTCGGCCCTGGCTTCGAACGCCTTCCAGTCCCTGGTGAGATCGCTGCCTGTGATGGTCTCCCAGAAGTTCACTTGCCGCCCTCCTTGAGCCTGTCGATGCGTGATGAGACGTATAGCCATTTCGTCCAGAACTTCGCGAGTTCCTCGCGTCCGGCGTCGTTGAGCGCGTAGAACTTGCGCGGCGGACCGACTCCTGAAGGTCGCTTCGTCACCTGGACGAGTTTGTTTCGCTCCAGCCGCAGCAGGATCGTGTACACCGTCCCCTCAACGACGTCGGCGAAGCCGAGCTCGTTCAGTTGACGAGTGATGGCGTACCCGTACGTTTCCTCCCTGTCGATGATTTCGAGCACGCATCCTTCGAGCGTGCCCTTCAGCATCTCCGTCAGGTCGTCCATTGCGAGTCCTCCTCGGCCCTAGTGGTACTGCGTAGTACCGAGTACCACTACACAGTATCACCGAGTAGTAGAGGATGTCACCGCGCAGTCCGACAGGCTCGGTGCTTCCCCTACCGCAACACGCTGAACTTGACAGAGAAGTCGTCATGAGCCCGGAGCCAGTGCTCGTCGCGCTCGGAGTTCAGTCCGCAGCGCCTGACGAGGTCGCAGGTGCAGCTCACGCCGCCGTGGCACGTCTTGTCGCCCTCCTCACGGTGTTCCCGCGGCGTACCGCGTCGCCGGGACCACCACCAGCGCCGTGCTGTGCTGCGCCGTTGCGGCCTCAAGGACCGGAATTGCACTCCCCCCGTCGGCCAGTAACGGACGGCTGCCGGAGGACCTGGTGGGGTGACGGACTGGTCGTTCGTGAAGGCCGCTGACCTGGAGGTCACGTCGACCCCGATCGACTCGCTGGACATCAGCTCCTACTCCCCCAGCGTGGAGTCGCCCTCGCCGAGGGCGGGCGTGGAGCAGCATGTGGCATTCACCCCGGCGGAGGGCCCGCGCACGGCGATGGACTGGCCAGTGGAAGCGGGCCTGTACGAGCTGCTGACCCGACTGCGAGACGAGTTGCCGTCCGTGCCGGTGCTGGTGCTGGTGCTGGTGCTGGTGCTGGTGCTGGTGCTGATGCTGGTGCTGGTGCTGGTGACGGAGCAAGACCGGCACCCTCACCGAGGGCACCCCCCGCGTCACCGACATCCGTCCCCTGCACGGCTCCGGGCTGGACGGGGATGCCCTGCCTGTCGAACTTCGTCTGCGCCATGGCCGTGCCCTTTCTGTCTGCGTCCCGGCACCTCACACCCGGAAGCGGACACAGAACGTAGAAGCTCTGCCCTGTGTATAGGTTCTGGCGATTTGGGATCCCTGAGCTGCGGCCTGTGGACGGCCTCGCGGACCAAAATTCCGCACGGGATCCGCCTGAGCGGCACCGCCGGTACAACGGAAGGGCCAGGGACGATCTACGGGAAGAAGGCCTGATCGCAGACCGTGAACAGCAGCGCCGACGTGAGCAGTACCTGCAACGCAGCAGGGACGCCCAGGAGATGTGGGACCGCGAGATCGCCTGTCCCGACGGGCCGCTGCCCGGTGCGGTTCTCGATGTGCTGGAACACCGGAAGGGCTGGTTCGGACGTGTGCAGTTGGTACCCGGCCGCTCGGCCAGCGACATCGGCAAGGCCGCAGCCGTCATCGAGGAGGTGTGGAACCTAGTGTCCGGATCGGTGGTGGTCGACTCCAGTGGCAGCAGCGCGGAACTGTGGGTCCACGACAAGCCTTCTTCCGCCCGCCACCACCGGCTCCGGCCGCTGAGCGGCCTCACCCACCACGGGCAAAGAGGCGAGGACGGCTTGTACGAAGGCCAGGCGAGCCATCTGCAGGCCTGGGCGAACCTGTACGCGTACTCGTACAAGGCAATGCGCGGCGGCCTCGTCGACATGGAGCGTTTCCTGCGCCGCCTGGCCCGCTTGGAAGCCGGGCTGACCGACTGGGCCCACTACGCCAAACCCGGGGTGCTGGCCGGGATCGTGGAGAAGGCCGGCCTGCCCCACGAGAGCCTGTCCAAGGACGTCGCCGAAGCGGTCGGAATGCAACGACCCAGCAGCCCACACTGACGGATCCGCACGAACCCGGGCCCGGCCCTCCGGTGGGAGGGCCGGGCCCGGGTGTTTCCGGTCAGGGTGGCAGGGGTTGAGGGCTTGGGCTTCCACGGCATCGACGAACAGTTCCCGCGATTCATGATCAGTTGGGGATACTCCGTCGATGTCGGCTCATCAGCCGCAGCCCGCCGCACCCGGCCCGCTCCCCGTAGTCGCCCCGCATGGCGACTTCGACGAAGACTCCCTGCCCCCGCTGGAAGCGCGGATCAAGGAAGCCGTGCACACGCACGGCGGGCTGATCCTGGACGCAGGCAACATCACCTTCGGCGACTCCACCTTCCTGTGCCTGCTCCTGTCCACGGACCAGGACACCGACCTCCGTATCGCCGCACCCTCCCCCGCCGTCACACGACTGATCAGTATCGAGGGCGCCGACCAGGTCCTGCGGATCCACCCCACCGTGGAAGCCGCCCGCAGCGCCTGACAGGGACCTCGTGCTCTGTGTCCCGCTTGCGGTCAGCTCTCGGCGGTGCGCGCTCGTACGATGAGCTCCGTGACCACTCGCCGCGTCCTTGGCGCAGGACCCCACGCCCCCGCGCCCAGCAACATCCGAGCGGCCGAGGCCGACATCCTCGATGCTCTCCCCGGCATACGCCTGCCGGACCTCCATGCGCTGCGAGAGCGCGGCGTCGTCGGGTCCCGCCTCCCTGGCACCCCGAGCACCCGTCGGGCCCTCGGGGCCGGGGCTGTGGTCGAAGAAACCTCACAGACTGAATGATCTGCGGGAGGAAGAGGCGTTCCGCACTGACCACAGCGCCGGGTCTACGGCACAGGTGGCGGCCATCGTCTCGCCTTGCCGAGTACCGGCGGGTGCCTCCCGTTCTCGGGTTCTGGCTCAACTTCTGTGAAGCATCAACTCTCCGTGACGGTTGATCTTCATTGCAGCTCTCGCTCGGTCGTCCTGAAATGCTCCGTGGCGGCCGTGTCGTGCCCGAGACTTCGAGCTGTGGAAGGTGGTCGAACCGGCTTCATGGGTTCTACCTGCGGTTTCCTGCTGATCTGCCCAGCGCGGGAAGGCGTGTGGTGCTGCGCCTGCAGGTCCGCCGATTCATCTGCGCGGACACCTCCTGCGGACGGCAGACCTTCGTTGAGCAGATTCCGGGACTGACCCGCCGTCACGCTCAGCGGACTGACCGGCTGCGTTCGGTGTTGGCCGAGGTGGGTCTTGCGTCGGCCCCGCGGGTAGTGGGTATCGACGAGTACGCGATGCGCAAGGGCCGTATCTACGGGACACTGCTGGTCGATGTCGAACCCGGCAGGCCTTGTGGATCTGCTGCCGGACCGTGAGGCAGCCACTGTCGCCGCCTGGCTTGCTGAGTGTCCTGAGGTCGAGGTGGTCTGTCGTGACCGTGCCCCCTTCTTCGCCGAAGGCGCCAGCACCGGGGCTCCCACTGCAGTGCAGGTCGCAGACCGATTCCATCTCTGGCGCAACCTCGGCGAAGCCACCGAGCGATGCGTATCGCGCCATCGCACCTGTCTGCGAGCGCCATTCATTGTTCCCGGCTCCGAGAGCATCACCGCGCCTCCGGCTCCCGAAGCTGGCGCGTCACCGTGGCCGACTGGACACCGCTTCGCCGATCGAATCCGCGAGAAACACGCCATCATGCACGGAATGCTCGGCAAAGGACACAGTCGGCGGGCGGTTGCCCGCGAACTCCGGACGGCCTACCGAACCGTTCAGCGCCTGGCCGACGCGGTAACCCCGGAAGAACTCTTTCAAGGACAGTGGCAAAACCGCAGAACGAAGCTCGACGAGTTCAAGCTGCACTTGCCCGAGCGGTGGGCCGAGGGCTGCAAGAATGCCTGGACCCTCTGGAAGGAGATCCAGAGCCACGGATACGCGGGCGGATACGGTGCCGTCCGCGCCTACCTTCGTCCCTTCCGGGATGCCGCGCCGGAGGGACGGCCGGCGTCGCCCAGAACTGTGGCTGGGTGGATTCTCACCCACCCAGACGCCCTTCCTGAGCGGGAGCGACTGAAGCTCAAGTCCGTTCTGGCCCACTGCCCCGAGCTGGACGCCCTCGCCGGGCATGTCCGTTCCTTCGGGCAGATACTCTCCCAGCTGCAGGGAGAACGGCTCCCCTAGTGGATCGCGGCGGTCCGGGCCGACGACCTGCCCAACATGCACACCTTCATCAACGGCCTCGAACGCGACCTCGCGGCCGACACCGCCGGCCTGACCCTGCCCTGGAGCTCGGGCGTCGTTGAAGACCATGTCAACCCGCATCAAAACGATCAAGCGGCAGATGTACGGACGAGCTGGCTTCAAACTCCTGCGCAAGCGGGTACTGCTCGCTTCGTGACCGCGCTGTCAGCGGCCAATACGACGATCCCCAGGCAGCCACGCGAGGAGAGACATGGGCACCTGGGACATCGGCCCCTTCGGCAACGACACCGCCGCCGACTTCGGAGGTGACCTGGACGAGGCAGCAGCGGAAGAACGCGAAGCCATGGTCCGGAGCGTGCTCAAACGTGCCGCCGGGCCTGCGGACTTCCTGGATACCTCCGACGGCGAGCGAGCAGTGGCCGCGGCCGCCCTGGTCGTCGCCCAGCACCCTGACGGCGAGCCCGTGTGCTCGAACTACGGCCCATCAGAACCGCTGCCCGAATTGCCCGCAGACCTTCGACTACTCGCCGTCGACGCCCTGGACCAAGTGGTCTCCAACCGGTCTGAACTCGCCGAGCTTTGGGCCGAAGCCGCGAACTGGTCGAAGTGGCGCCAGGACATCACCCGCCTCCGCGACGTCCTTGACACTCCGATTCCGCCACAAGAGGAAGCCCTTTTCGAGATCTAGTCGGTGACTTACAGTCACGACCCACAGAACTTTGAGCCAGAACCCGTTCTCGTCGACATCGAGATCCGGGCTCGGCGAGCGCCTTCCGAGGCCGTCGACAACTGCTGTCGTGTGACGCCAACAAAGCCAGTCACCCTCTTTGTCACCCTCCGGGGTGGGCAGGATGGGCGGGTATGGATCTACGGGACCGAGCCGGTCGGGGCGAGCATCCGCTGGCCCGGCCACACGTACGCGGAACTTGTCGGCGGACCACTCGACGGCCGACTCCTCGACGTCACCGAGTGGGCGGCCCAGCAGCTCCAGGAGGGGGCACTGCTGCCCTGCGAGACCGGGGGATGTCCGGGCCCTGCGGGGGCAGCGGCTAGGCGGCCCAGGAGGGCGGGCCAGGGCACTGTTCTGGCAGGGGTATGTCCCCTGAAACCATGCCCCTTTCATCGCGGGCGCGGCCGCGCAGGGGGGAGGAAGGAGGGAGGGGGCCGACCGACGGCAGGCCGGTCCGGTTCGACTCCACCCTGTCGAAAACCTTCCAGACGGGCTTGGGGAACTCACACGGGGCCGGGCCGCCGTGGTGGGTCCGCTCATGAGGGCTGGAGGCAGGGCTACGGGCTTCTGACCTGCGGTGGTGAGCTGCAGCTGCTCGGTGCACTGTTGGATCGGCAGGTTGAAACCGCTGTCCATCGGCCCGGCCGGCGGGGCGAGCTGGGCCGCGCGCTCACCACGGCAACTGAAGGCCGACCGCTATCCGGCTGGTCCACCGACGCCGGCCGCACCGAGGACATCGGGCTGCGCCAGGCCCGCACCACGCTGCTCGAGGCGGTCGCACGCCACCACCACGCTCACCTGCTCGCCGCCATCGTCGAGTTCGGCGGTGAGCTGGAGCTCCCAGCTACCCGCTAACGGGCACTTCAGGGGGCGCGGTCATCCCAGAAGGCTGGGCGGTCAGCGCCGGCCGCCGCCGATGCGGCGGGCGTCGGCCAGTGCGGTCAGCGGGCCGAACTCGCGGGCAAGCTGGTTCCACGTCAGAACCTCGCCACAGCGGGCCGGGAACTCCTTCGGGTTGAACTCGGGCATGGTCCAGGTGCCAGTGCCCCGGTCCCGCAGCCACAGGTCCCCATCACCGTCGACCACAGTCGGCGGGACCGGTACGGGCTCGGCCTGATCGGTGGGCTCCCAGGTGACCCGGCCCGGGTGGGAAACGCGGCGCAGCTCGGTGGTGGCCAGCCGCGCGACCAAGTCACGGGTGGACTCTTCGGCGTCCTTGACCGACGCGAGTCGAAACGCGTCGTCAAGTACGGGCAGGGCGGGATTCTTGCTGCGCTTTGAACTCATACGCTGACTACCTCCGGTGGGGGGCGTCACATCCGTTGTGGCACCCCGTAGAGGAACACGGTATCCGAGGCGGGACCCGGGCCGGCTACGACCACTGTCCAGGTGGAGGCGCTGGCACACCGGGCGGTGGGGCCAGGTGGTGAGCTGGTCCTGGACGTGGCGCAACCCGTGGTGGTAGCGCTCAGATATGGCGGTCCGGGTCTGAGAAGGTGAAGCCGCCGGGGGCGAGCGGACGTCGGGCCGGGGCGGGGCGGGTGCGGGCTCGGTCTCGCCGGGCAGCTCGCGGAAGTCGGCGGCCTGCTCGACCGGCATCAGCCGGCGCCCACCCGCCTGGGCGGGTACGGGAGCGTCGGAAGCGGGCTCGGAGAAGGCGGGAGCGAGAGCGGTCGACGGTCGATCATGATCCCTAGTCCCCCAGGTCCGGCCCTGCGGGTAGGGCCAGGCCGCTATCAGCGGTGATAGTGCTCTGCCCCTGGCCAGCAGGGCCAGGCTGGTTGTTTCAGCTCACCAGAACAGAGCGGTCAAGACGTTTCTCATTTGGTGAGTCTGCGGTAGCAGGCGATGCTGGTGAAGGCGAGGAAGTGGTCGGCTTTGCGTTCGTAGCGTCGGTGGAGGCGGCGGCAGCCGGCGAGCCAGGCCATGGTTCGTTCCACGGTCCAGCGGTGGCGGCCCAGTCGTTGTGAGGACTCGACTCCCTTGCGGGCGATGCGGTGGGTGATGCCGCGTTCGCGTAGCCATCGCCGCAGGTGGGCGTAGTCGTAGCCTTTGTCGGCGTGGAGTTTGCCGGGCTTGCGCTGTCGTCGGCCGCGGCGTGAGCGGATCGGCGGGATGCCCTTCACGAGCGGGATGAGGGCCTGGCTGTCGTGCAGGTTGGCCCCGGAGATGCCGACGGATATGGGCAGACCTGATCGTTCCGTGATCAGGTGGATCTTCGAGCCGTACTTGCCCCGGTCGACAGGATTCGGACCTGTCAGGTCCCCCTTTTCAGGGCCCGCATGTTCACCGAGTCGATCGCGCACCGCGACCAGTCCAGCTCGCCACGGGCACCGAGCTCGTCGAGGACCAGGCGGTGGAGCTTGACCCAGACCCTGGCCTTCGACCACTCCGAGAACCGCCGGTGGGCAGTGGCGCCGGACGGGCCGAACGACGCCGAAGGCAGCTGCTGCCAGGTACAACCCGACGTAGCCACGAACACAATCGCCGCCAGCACCTCCCGGTCGCCGTGCCGACGCCGACCACCGCCCTGAGGCCGCGACGGCGCCTCCGGCACCACCCGCTGGAACAACTCCCACAACTCGTCCGGCACCAACCGCTCAACGACCCCCACCATGGCCAACACTCTACCGAGTCGCCCAAATGAGATGACTTCTAAGGGCAATACCGGTGATTTAGGCGGCCTTCTGGCATTTGCTGGTTGCTTTGGTGGGTGGGACGAGTGTGATGGTTCTGGTGGGTGGTTGGGGTGGGTTGCGGTGGTGGGTGCGCTTGAGGTGCCAGTTGCTCATCTTGCGTTTGATGACACGGGGGTTGGAGCGTTGTCTGCGGGGTGGGAGGAGTCGTTCCAGCAGCTCACGGGTGGTGTGGGTCAGGGCTTGGTTGAGTCGTGAGGGGGGAAAGTGCCGCTTGGTCGGTGACGTGGCGGCGGGCGATGCGAAGGGTTCGGGTGAAGGACAGCCGGTCGGGGTCGAGGCCGGCTTGGTGAGCTGTGTGGTGCATGACGTCGCGTAATGCGTGGTGCACGAGGAGGAAGCCGTAGATTTCCTGCTCGACGCCGTCGGGGTATTGCGATCGCAGGACCAACTGGCGGCCACCTTGGTGGGTTTTGATCTCGTCCAGGGTGTTCTCGATCTCCCATCGCTGGTGGTAGAGGTTCGCAAGGTCGTTGGCAGGCGCCTGGTCCGGGTCGCAGATGGTCGTGATCAGCCGGTAGACCGTCTCGTCGCCGGCTCGGCCGAGGGTGTATTCGATGACGCGGACCCGGGCCGGATCACGGCGGCCACGGTCGCCGGTGCCCACGATCTCGGACAGATACGAGCCGTCCTCGAAGGCTTCGAGGAACGGCAGCACAATGTTCTTCCGGACGCGCCACAACAGGTCCGCGCCCGTGCCTGAAGCGGCCTTCCACAGCTCGAAGCCGGTGATGCCGCGGTCGGCCATGAGAAGCGTTCCCGGCTCCAGCCGGCCCAGCAGAGCGGGAATGAGCTGTTGTTCGTGGAGCGAGAGCGGACCGGTCGCCGCGGCGAACACCGCATGCGTCCCGCACTCCACCAGGGCGGCAACCCTCACCTGCGGATATGCACTGCGCTGCTGTCCTCGGCCGGAGCCGGGGCGGCCGAAGAACGTGCTGTTCGCCTCGGTGTCCGGGACGTCGAAGACGGTGCCGTCCACGGCCACCAGCCGCCACCCGCGATACCAGGCGCCTGCCGTGCCCGGGGCGGCCACCGGCAGGCACACCCGCGCGAACAGGGCCTTCAACGGCTCCGGCCCCAACCGTCTGCGGGCTCTGCCGATCGCCCCCGTCGTCGGCACCTGCCACGGCTTCTCCCACTGCCGCACACGCTCCAGGCCCTGCGTCAGCAGCCGGGCCACTTCCTCATAGCCCTGACCGGAGAACAGGCACATCGCGAGCACGAAATACACCACCACCCGGGCCGGCAGCAGCCGGGAACGCTGTTCCCGGCGCCCGCACTCCGCGATCACCTCATCCACCACCCCGGGTGGATACACCCGAGTCAACACACCCAAAGCGATCCGGTCCGACAACCGCTCACCCGACGACTTCACCTGCCCAGGCCTTGGCACAACACATCCAACGACCAACACAGCTCAAAGTCACCGGTATTGCTTCTAAGGGGCAGTTTTCTGCCCGTTAGCTCCGAACCAGACCCCCTTGGAAGTGCAAACCCGCAGGTGACAGTCCGAAATAGAGCCCCTTAGAGCGCCGGGCCTGCTGGGGCGCCCGCAGTAGGGAGCGGTGGCACGACATTCCTCCACACAGCGACGGTTCAGGGGGTCCAGGTGTTCCCCAGCTGCTCCAGCGTGGTCGCCGCGATCGAAGCGCAGACGTCTTCGCGGCGCGCTTGGCGGCCTGGTGGTGGACGAGCAGGATCGGTGGGCGGTGGGCAGCACGTTGCCCGGCTGAAGGGTGGGTCAGCCGGGCACGTTTCGGGCTGTGGTCAGGCGGTGCGGATCGGGGGCCAAGCCGCCCTGGCTGCCCTGGGCGCTCCGTTTGCCTGTCTGTGGTGGTTCAGCAGGGGAGAGTGGAATTTCCGGCCGCGCCGGTGGTGCCGGTGGTGCCGTCCGCGGTGGACGTGGCGGCGGTGCCGTTGCCGCCGGGCTTGCCGGGGCAGACCGGGCTGGCCGCACCGCCGGCGCCTCCTTGGCCGCCCTTGTAGCCGCCTCCGGCTGTGGCGGCGCCGCCGTTGCCGCCCTTGCCCCCGGCGATGCCGGCGCCGGCATCGCCGACACCGCCTACACCGCCCTTGCCACCGGTGCCACCGAGTGTGGCACTGCCGCCCGCGCCTCCGGTTCCGCCGTTCCCGTTGGCGCCGCCGGCGCCTCCCGTTCCGCCGGCGCCGCCCACGCTCGCCGTGCCGCTGGCATTGCCGCCGTTACCACCGTTGCCGCCGTTGCCATTGGCGCCCGCTGCGCCACCGACGCCACCGAGGCCACCGAGGCCGCCGCTGGTCCCGACCCCGTCGACTCCGTTGGCACCGGGAAGTCCCAGGATCCCCAGGGCGGAGTGGGCCCGGACACCGCCTGATACGGAGTGAGCGGAGGCGAGAGCCGGAGTGAAGGTGAGTCCGGCTACGGAGATCGACGCGATGAGGAAGGTCCGTGCGGTGGCCGTGGTGCGCATGAAGCGCATGGGATACATCCTTCGGTTTGCCGCCTGAGAAAATCCCTGGCTGACAGATATCAGCGTAGGGACACCCACCGCACTCCGCACCCAACGAATAATTAAATGTCTTTAAATAGACCGATCCATCAAATTTTGGCCTGAAATTTCAGAATGTCAGCCTTCGCCGTTTTGAAGTCCGACAACTTACGCCAGAATTGGTGGTATTTCGATTCCCCCGGGGGGCACCGAGCTCATTTCTTTCTTGACCAAATGCCGAGTTCGAGGCGACGACAGCTGTGACGCGGGTGGTGCTCCAGCGGATCTGCCGCCTGGATTTGAGGATGGCCAAGGTCCCCTTTCGGGGTGGGGCGTGACGCGGACAGCGGGCTACCGGCCCTTGCAGGGCTCGGGAGCAGTTCCCACAGAGGGCGCCCCCGCTCGCCCACCTCGCGAGGACCCGCCTGTCGGCTAGGTGAATGTTCAGTTGCTGGGCCAAGGGTGCGCAGCGGGTGGAGAAACGTCCGTTGGTGACGACCAGGACGACGTCGGCGCCGTAGAGGTGGCGGGCGGTTCCGTTGACCCGCTGGAGATCGGGAGTGCCGACGGCTGAGCCGCGGTCGCCGTCCTTGTGCGCCGTGGGGTCTACCAGTTCAACCCTCCCTACTCCTACCGTGTAGCAGAGTTCATCCCGGGCACTGAGCTGGTCGAAGCCGAGTACGTGCAGGTCGACCAGGACAAGGCAATCTCTAGGATCCGCAGGGACGAGAGCCTGCCCGACCTGGTGCGGTTCCCGTCACTGGAGCACATGCGCTAGGCGATCGAGGAACCGCGGAAGAAGCGGGCCGACGAACGCGCTGCACGCCGGTTGGCCCGGGCGCAGCGTGAGGAGGAGGGATCAGGCCAGTGAGTACCTTGAAGTGGTCGGCGACGAACGCTGACGGTCTCCTCACGGACCTGGACCTGCCGCCCGCTGACTACCGGGCGCTGCTCAAGCTCCGGGCGCGCAGTGAGCCGGGCGGTCGTATCCAGATGGACCAGGCCACGCTGGGCGAGTTGCTCAGGCTGAGCAACTCGCCCAGCGTGAACGCGGCGCTGCGGGAGCTGGAGCTGGCCAAGCTCGTCAAGAAGGTCAAGAACGGCATCCACCAGATCAACCCGATGCTGGCCGGCTACAACTCCCCCGAGGACGCCCACGACGCGGTCAGGGCCGTGCCGACCGCGGACCGGCTGGACCACAAGAACTACGTGGCCAACTACCACCAGGCCGTTGCCGCCTACCAGGACCAGGTCGCCGAGCAGCGCAGGAAGAGAGCCGCGCTCGCCGCAGCCAAGAAGGCGGCCGCGAGCAAGCGACGCGGCACCTTGCACGCCGTCGGCTGACCCGACGAAACTGGTCCCACTGCGGAATGCAGGGGTACTCCCGTCATGCGCGACGCTTACGGCATGATCGGGTCGTCGGACCGGCGATCACTCCTCGCCGGTCCGACGCGGCTTCTTGTCATGCCCGGGGCTCAATAGGCCGCTGCTCGAAAGCCGGAGCAATCAATGAGGAGGGCTTTACCGATCGCTCCGGAAGAAGTCGCGGAGCTCGTCACTGCAGTCCTCCCCGCTGGGTTGTTGCCGCGAGAACGCGAGTATTCCGTCGTCCCCACCTTTCTGTCTGGCCTTGTCCAGCTGCGTCTCAATGTCGGCGATGAGCTCGCGGCACTCGGCACTGACTGAACCGCCCCGGGTTCGGTAGAGAGCTTAGATTGTGGTTGTGACCTGGGGTTTCGTGGTGGTGAGGTAGTAGCTGGTCTCGTACTCGACGGGCGGGATGTGCCCTATCTCACCGTGGAGTCGGCGGTGGCAGTGCCAATCGACCCACTCGACGGTGGCCAGTTCGATGTCGGAGAGCGTCTTCCATGGGCGGCCGGGCTTGATCAGCTCGGTTTTGTAGAGCCCGATCGCGGACTCCATCAGGTCGTTGTCGTACGCATCTCCGACCGATCCGATGCTCGCCGCGAGGCCGACGGCGTGAAGGTGCTCGGCGAGTTTGAAGCTCGTATATTGCGAGCCGGCATCCGAGTGGTGAATCAACTCGCCTTTCGCGTAGGGGATTTGATCGCGAACGCGTTGCCAAAGGGGCATCTCCAGGGCGTCCAGGACGAGCTGGGTCTCCTTGGAAGCGGCGGCCGACCAGCCGACGATGCGGCGGGAGAAGGTGTCGACGACGAACGCGATGTAGACGACGCCGGACCAGGTCTTGACGTGGGTGAAGTCGGCGACCCAGCAGCGGTTCGGTGCGGTGGAGGCGAAGTTCCGGTCCACCAGGTCCGGTGCCCGCTCGGCTTGCCCGCCGGGGATCGTGGTGATCACCCGCTTGCCGCGGACTGCGCCGGTGATGCCGAGCTCGCGCATGAGGCGCTCGACGGTGCAGCGGGCCACCTCGTGGCCGTGCCGGTTCAGCTCGCGCCAGATCTTTCTGGCCCCGTAGACACGGTAGTTGGCGGCGAAGACCTCGCGAATGACCGGCTTGAGTTCCTCGTCGCGCAAGGTGCGGGGCGAGGCCTCGGCCAGGCGTTTGTTATGGGCGTAATAGGTGGAGGGGGCGATCTTGCAGTCGTGCTCGGTGAGCGTCCTGCAGATCGGCTCGACGCCGCCGAAGCGGGCCCGGTGCTCGTCGATGAACGCTACGAGCGTGTGAGTGGCCGGTCGAGCTCGGCCGCGAAGAAACTCGCCGCCGCCTTCAGGATGTCGTTCGCCCGCTTGAGCTCGGCGTTGTCCTTCTTCAACGCTTTGAGCTGGGCGGACTCCTCCGTCGTCGTCCCCGGGCGCTGGCCCGCGTCGATCTCGTGCTGCTTCAGCCAGTTCCGCAGCGTCTCGCGGGAACCGATGCCGAGCTTCTCGGCAACGCCTGCAGAGCAGCCGTCTCGGTCGGGTAGTCGTCGCGCACCTCGGCGACCATGCGCACCGCACGGCGGCGGAGCTCAAGCGGGTAACGGGAAGGTCGTGCCATGACTCGATCCTTTCACGAAATCGAGTCTCTATTTGAAGCGGGGCGGTTCAGGGGTCGACGGTCGAAGGATCGGTGTACGCGGCGTTGTACCAGCTGTTGTTGCTCCGGCGGAAAGCCTCCTGCTCCTCGGTGAGCTTCCCCTCCCGCGCAAGGGTGTTGATGAGCCCGAAAACGCCGGTGAAATGCCCCCGCCGGTTCCGATGCGGCGACTGGAACCGTACGTAGTGCACAACCTCACTGCCACTGTCAGCCAACTCCATGAGCGCATCCTCCCACCCTCGGATCCGTGCAACGGCCGGCCCCTCCTGCTACCTCCCCGCACCGCCGCGTCAGTTGGTGTTGAGGACCTGGACCTCACCGACCGCGGCCGTCCAGGGCCGCCGCCCCGAGGAGGGGAAACAGCCTCTTCCTCCGGCTGCGCGGAGAAAGAAGTGTCGGCGCCCTTGCCCGGCCTGCGACAGACGCCCGCCCCTGAATCCGGGCAGGCAACCCGGCGGGCAACCGGATAGGCGACCAGGAACGCAACCGGTTGAACAACCTGTTGGGCAACCGGCTACGCAACGGCGATGGCGTGGCTGTGGCGGGCGGGCGGAGACTGGAGGGGTGTGACGCTCGCAGTCGTGCGCGCGGTTTGCGGTGCCCGGCTTCCCCGGACCGGATCGGCCCGGCGCCGGTACTGCTCCGGTGCCTGCCGCACCCAGGCGTACCGCGACCGGCAGACCAGCGGGCGCATCATCGCGGTCGGTGTCCTGACCGCCGAAGCCGCAGCCACCGGGAACGCCGAGCTGCTGGAGCGGCTGCTTTGCCCGGCCTGCCGGCAGCCGGTCCTTTCCGGCGGGCGCCGCCGCCGGGACACCCGCTACTGCTCCAGCACCTGCCGCACCCGCGCCTGGCGCCACCGGGCCCTTCCTCCTCGAAGAACCGGAACAGGTCCGGGCCACTGTGACGGGGAGCCGTCACCACAGGGCCCCGGGCGCGGTCCGGTGACGGGACGACGTCACTGTGTGCTGCTGACCCGATTCCTGACCCGGGCAGGTCACAGCCCCGTGGGCAAGCCTGCCCGGCCCTGGGCAAGCCTTCCTCCGAGAAGGGCTTGCCCGGGGAGGCTTGCCTCGATCACCGGTGGTACCACCCGGCGAGCCGGCGTCCCACCATCGTGGGAAGCCGGCTCGCCGCCGTCCGCCCGTCCGCCCGCAGGTCAGGCGGCCAGGCGGCCAGATCCAACGAGCCGTTCTCCGACCAATCACAACCGCAGCTCTGTCATATCGGCCTCGGGAACAGGCACTTAGCCGCAGGTGCCCGCGATGGCCCATGCGTTGTCGATCTCGTCGGTCGTGCCGAGATGGGTCTCGCCCGGCGGGACGCACCTCGTGATGTCGGTCGGCCACCAGTCGATGTCGACCTGGATCTTGACCCAGGTGCTGCCGCAGTGTCCGTAGTACGAGTCTGTCTGCGTCTCGTAGTAGCCGCAGGCCTTGACCCCTATCTCTGCGGCGGCTTTCCCCTCGGGCGCGGCGTGGGCACTTCCGGAGAGCGCCGTGCCCGCGAGGAGTACAGCGCTGAACGCGGCCGCCGCGAGGCGGAGCTTGCTTGCGGTTTTTTGCATGGAAGGGTTCCTCTTCTTCTGCAAGGACATGTTGTGCCTCTCCTTCTCCCCGGACCTGTCGCGGGGCCACACAGGAGGCTCGCAGCGGTCCATGACCGCTCCGCGCGGCGAGTGTGACGGAACCATGACCATTCCTCACCAGTCGCCGTCACGTTACCGGCAGGCGCCTTGGAAGGCCCGCTCGTCACTCCGCCAACTTCGGCTCAGTCCAGAATGCTCGGCCCGTCCGGAAGCCAGCCGTCGAGGAACCCGCCCACGAGAACTTTGATGTCGGCTTCGGCTGCGCGGATACTGCTGGGCCCGGAAGCTTCGGGTCCTGCGCCACGGACGCGGCGAGTGGTCACGAGAGCATCGTAGGAGCGTCAACCACCACGCAGGCCACGAACAACGGTGCGGCCTGATATATGCCGGCTGCGGACCCGGGTGCCGCCCTCCCGTGCTCGGAACCGGAACGTGCGGCATGATCGGGCACTGCCGGACCGGCGAACACTCCTCGCCGGTCCGGCACTCCCTCCCGCGGCCTGCTTCTCCGGCGAGTTCCAACTGACCCGCCAGGCGTTCCAACCGGCACACGACGCTGGAAAAGCCCTCACCCACGCCAGCACCCGGCAAAGCGGCACCAGTTCCAACAGGCCAGCGAGCCGAGGCCGGTTTCAAAAACCGGCCCCCGCACGAGGCGCGTATCTACGCTGGCTCCGACGGTGTCCTGGCGAACTCCCAGTGGAACAGCCGGGACAGCTACAGCCCAGAACCGTTCCAACCAGTAGGCGCCAGTTGGAAAATTGCAGGTCACGGCGTTCCAACTCCGTTCCCTGCCGAGGAGCGGCCCCGCTTCGCTCACGGCTTGCAGGCCGTTGTTCCGCTATCGCCCCCGCCCCGCCGGAGGCGGTCAGCTTTCCAGGTGGCAGGACTTCCAGCCCCGGCCGGTCCGGCTGATCAGACCCCGCGCTTCGAGCCGGCCAAGCTGGTAGGCGACGGAGCTCGTACTGGAAAGACCCGCCCGCACACCGATCTGCCGGCTGGTGGCCCCTCCCCGTGCTCGATGATCCAGGACCGGATCACACGCAAGATCGCTTCCTGCCGACTCGACAGGGCTCTGTCGCGTCTCACGCCGTCTCCCATGTCCGGTCGCCGTAGGTCCGCTGCCGGAGCTCCACCCGGGCCGCAGGCAGACAGCCCGGCGGGGTGGACCAGAACGGATGCCAGTGGATCCGGGCGGACAGCGCGAGCAGGCGGCGGCGCAGCTCGGTAGGTCGCACTCGCCGTCGTTCTGCCCGCACTCGCCGCGAGCGCATGCAGTCAGAGCCAGCCATAAGGGCGCGGCGGCGAATGGGATCTCCGGAACGGTTTCGGCAGGCGATCGATATGTGAGGGCTCACTGAGAGTTGGTGGGGGTGGCGCTCTGCCGTCCCACCTCCGGGGTGTACGGGGGTGGGACGGCAGAGTGGTGTTCGCGCCGTTTAGCGCTGGGTGCTTCGGCGCAGGCCCCAGGCTCTGAATCGCCTACCTGTGAAGGCGCCGACGGCGATGGCGACGGCAATCAGCAGGAGGTTCGCGCCGGTGCTGAGGCTGATCGGCTCGGTGGGGGGAGCGAGGTGGAGAGCACCGATCAGGAGGCCGTAGCCCAGGGCTGCGGCGGTGAGGGAGACGAGGAGTTCCAGCCACCACATCCCGGTAGTCGGCCGCTGCTCAGGTTCGTCCTCTATTTGGTGATGTAGTGGCACTGTGTGGCTCGCCTCGATCCGTTGACGTAGAGCTTGGCGCATGCCTTGCCGTAGTGGGCGAGAGTCCGGTTCTGCTCGATTTTGCGGGTTGTGCCGCCGCCGCGCTTGCAGGTGATGTGCACGGCGCCCTTGAGGGTCTTGTAGGTCCGGTTCGAGGTGTCTGCGTAGGCGAAGTCCATGCGCCAGTTGCAGAACGAGGCGAGAGCGGCGACGCCGACGCAGTCGGTGCTGGCCATCTGGTAGGTGATGGATCGCCGCTTGCCGGTGATCTTGTGGGTGAGGAAGCAGCCGGAGGGGATCTTCATGGTGTATCCGCCCACGGTGTACTCGAAGACCCCGAGTGCGGTGGACCCGATGGCGCTGCGCAGCAGGGGCGTGGTGGGGAGCTGGACGGCTGAGGCACCGGTGAGGTCCGTGAACTGCACCATGGCGTTCCCGACCGCGCTGGTGGTGAGCGATACGCGTTCCTCGAGGTCCTGGACGTTGCGCGTGATCTTGTCTGTGCCTACCAGGCTCCATGCGGGGTCGTCTCCCGCTGTCCGGTAGTGGTTGGTGGTGCGGTGCGGTGCGGTCCAGGTGCCGTCGTCCTTCTTGGTCTCCGTCGTCCAGGAGCTGCTGCGGCCGGCTGCGTCGAGGTCCCATGTCTTGCGCTGGGTGGGGGTGGTCTCTTCGCGGACCTGGTCGCCGGTGTAGTAGGTCTGTGCGGATCCGCCGGGTTGGGTGGTCCAGCGGCTCAGTGCGTCGTAGGCGTAGCCGGTGTCGACGGGGCGGTCGGCGCTGTCGTAGCTGAAGGTGCGGGTCTCTGCGGGTGCGGTGGTGATCGTCTCGCACGAGGCGTTGGTCGAGGTCTGGCTGACGACGACGCCGTTGGCATTGTAGGAGCTGGACTGGCGGGTGCACTCCGTGTCGGCGGTGTCGGTCACCTCGGTGCGTCGGCCTGCTCCGTCATACCTGTAATTCGATGTGGTGCTGGTCCCGGTGGTGAGGGTGTGTCCGGCCTGGTCGCCGTGGACGGTGAGTGCCGCGGTGTCGGAGAGTGGCACGGTGCCAGTGGAGGTATGGGTGTAGACGCGGGAGGTCTCGTTGTCACTCTCGTTCCGGCTGATGTCGAGGCGGTAGCCGCCTGGGAGGGACTGCGTGATCAGGTTGCCGTCTGCGTCGTAGGCGCCGGTCGTCGTTCCCGCTATGGAGTCGGTGATCGAGGTGGTCAGGCCGCGGGGGTCCTTGGTGGTGTCGTAGGCGTAGGTGGTGGTGGAGGGCGCGGAGTCGGTCACCTTCACCGGCCGGTCGAGGGCGTCGTACTGACGGGTGGCGGTGTTGCCCGCCCCGTCCCGGTAGGAGACTTCGCGGCCGAGCCGGTCGTATTCGTGGGTGACGGTCTTGCCGTTGCTGGAGACCGTGCCGGTTTTGCCTGTGGCGGCGTCGTAGGTGGTGACGATGTCGGTGACCGCGGCACCGATGCCTCCGGTCACGCTGGTCCTGGTCGGCCGGCCTGCGGCGTCGTAGGTGGTTGTCGTGACATCGGTGGTGCTGTTGGCACTACGGGTGACCTTGGCGGGGTTTCCCCAGCGGTCGTATTCGGTGGTGGTGGTCAGGGCGTGGTCGGGGTTGGTACCGCTTCCTGTGATCGCACCTGCCGGGGCGACGGAGCACAGGAGGTCGGCCCATTCCGGGCGTCCGGAGCAGGGGCCGGTACCGCCGGAGGACCAGTAGGAGGTGACGGTGGCGCCTGCGTCGGTTCCGTTGGACATGGGACGGATGGTTTTGATGACACGGCCGCTGGTGTCGTACTTCGTGGTGGTAGTGATGTTCAGGCCGCCCGGGTCGTCGACGGTCGCGGTGGGCAGGCCGGTGGCCCAGTCATAGGTGGTGGCCGTCTTGCGTACGTCTGCGTCTGCGGGGTAGCCCTCGATGTAGGCGCCTGTCGCAGTGCTCGTCTCCTGGTTGGAGACGGCGGCGGTGCCGGGGCGGCCCTCGTCGTAGTGGTGCAGGGTGTGCCGGCGCGCGGGGATCTCGGTGCCGGCGGCGAGCGGGTTCCCGCCGGTGGCGGCGGCGAGGTTCCGCTCGAGGGTGACGGGGTGCAGCGGACCGAGTTCCTCCAGCAGCCGCTGGCCGTCGGTGGAGTACTCCATGGTGGTGGACAGCTGCTCGGCGCGGTCGGCGATGGACAGTTGGTCCAGGCCCAGCAGGGCCAGTCGCTGGCGTGTGGTGTCGGTGCTGCCGAGGGCCAGTGCACGGTTGGTGGCGCTGAGCTGGCGTACGGCGTTGCCCGCGTGGTCGTATTCGGCTGCGTTGATGTGGCCGCCGGGGGCGGCGCTGTTGACCTGGCGGCCGGAGGCGTCGGTGTAGGTGATGGCCGCGTTGGCGTAGTCCGACGCGTTGAGGCTGGGTCCCTCGTGCGAGGCGGGGACGGCGGCGGCGGTGAAGAGGGCGGTCGCGTCGGTGGGGACGTCCGTCTGTCCCCAGGCGGCTACGTCCGCAGGTCCCATGGCGTAGGGCGCCTTGGGGCCGTTCAGGGGGACGTTGTAGACGACGCTGGTGGTGGCGGTGCCGTCAGTCTCGCTGGTGGTTCCCTGCTTGAGGGTGGGTCGGCTCGCTGACAGCAGCATGCCTGGGCCTGCGGTGGTCGTGGTGCCGACGCTGCCGTAGGAGAAGGTCCAGGGGAGTTCTCCGGGCGGTGTCTGTGTCAGGACGCGGCCGGAGGTGTCGTAGGTGTAGGTGGTTTTGAGGGCCGGTGAGGTCCGGGGGTCCCATGCTTCGCGCAGGCGGCCGGAGGCGTCATACACGTAGGCCGCGATGGGTGTCGCTGTCGAGGTCGAGGCCTGCGGGGCGGTGGACCACGATTTGATCTGCTTCACCTGGCCGGTGAAGTCGCCGAGGGTTGTGCCGCTGGCGGTGCTTCCGGTGGCGTATTCGTACTCCAATACGCGGCAACCCTTGGTGCTCGGGGTGGTTTCGCACGTGGCTGCCGTGGCTGCTGACGTCGGGGCGATGACATACCGGGGGCGTGCCAGGGCCGTGCCGCCGGTCACCACGTTCTCGGACACCACGTTGATCGTGGTGTTGTCTGCGGGGCGGTAGCTGGAGGACACCTGCCAGGTGGTTGCGGCGGGGTCGATCTTCTTGAACGTGGTCGTGGTGCCCTCGGTCTCGTTGAGGGTGAGGACTCCGGTGAGGTTCCCGGTCAGGGTGAGGCGTTCGGAGCCGGGCTCGGGCTTCCAGCCTCCTGCGGACAGGGCGGTGAAGCCGGTCTGTCCGCCGTTGGCGTCGACGACAGCTACCGAGGTCGCGGAGGTCTTGCGTATGTAGGCCCAGTCCGACTCGGTGGCTTCGGCCAGGGTGCCGGATGTCCACTGGGGTCCGAAGATCGCGGCTTGGCCTTCGGCGTTCGCTGCTGCCTGGGGCGTACGGGAGGAGGCGGATCGGGTCACGGACATGCCATGGGAGGAGGCGTCGGTGGCCTGGAGGCCGAAGTCTCCGGTGAGGTCGTTGACCTGCCCCGGGCCAACGCTCTCCATGGGGGCATCGCCGGCGACTCGGTCCACGGTGACGGTGTTGGGCTGGGAGTACCCGGTGCTCAGTCCATCGGTGAAGGCCGCGCGCAGGTCGACCGGTCCGTCCTCGGCGAGCGAGGTGGTGATGTTCCACGTCAGTGCGGGGGCGGACCCGTTCGGCGAGGTCATGGGCCAGGAGGCCACTGCGGAGTCATCCGCGTTCTTCGTCACTGCGGCGAGCGGCACGTTGTGCCAGCTGTCGGTCTCGCCTCGGCGGTATTGGTAGGTCACGCCGGTGTAGGTGGGTTTGCCGGTGGCTGCCAGGCCGACCCGCCGGGCTGGCCGGTCGCCGTCACCAGGAGCGAGAAGGGCCGCGCCGTCCGTGCCGACGCCGAAGCTGTAGGCGGTCGAGGCGGTGGAGAGGTTTCCGCCGGAGTCGACGGTGCGGGCCTGCAGGGTGTGCCAGCCGTTGGCCGGGTTGATGCTGATGGTCTGCTTGTCACCGCCGGAGCCGTTGGTGGTGTCCAGCGACCGCTTGGTCATGCCAGGGTCGTCGAGTCCCCAGTGGTAGCCGGCGCCGTCGGTGGAGTCGGTGTCGAGTGTGCAGTCGACCGCCGCGCCGGCCTTGGCGGTCCACGCGCCGGCCTCGTACGTTGCGCAGGTGATGCTCGGGGCAGTGGGCTTGCCCGTGTTCAGTACGAAGGTGCTGTAAGCGGACCACGGGCCGTCGTCCGTGCCGTCGTTGGCGCGTACCCGGTAGCGCAGGTGGGCTCCGGCGGGGAAGGCGGTGGCGGACGGGACCGCGACGCTCGCAATGGAGCCGGAAGCCACCAGAGCCGAGGCCGCGGTGTAGGTGTAGGTGGTGTCGGCGTGCGCGGGGTCGGGGGTGATTTCGAACTGGGCTTTGGTCTTGGACCCGTCCGGGTCGGTCACCTTTGCCGACAGGGTGGGGGTCAGGGAGGTGACGTACCGGCTGCCGTTGTACGCGTTGACCTGCGACGGAGCGATGGCTCCGGAGACGGGAACGGCAGGGTAGGAGTTGTACGTCACCGTCAGGTGGGGCTCGCTGGAGCCGTCGCCGGAGACGTAGTTGGCCGAGCGGAATCTACGCCAGGTCGTGGCGTCCTTCTCGTCGGCGCCGCGCAGCTGCAGGCCGTAGTTGGCCGCCCCGCCCGCCCAGTCCTGGACGATGGAATCCACGTCGAAGTTGACCGTGCCGGCCGGGCAGGTGCTGTTCCAGCCCAGTGCGGCCTTGTTCGTCACCGCGCCTGTGGTCGTCGTCGCGGGCTGGGCGGACCAGGTCACGTCGGAGGAGGACCAGTCGGCGGTCACACGGCGTACCTGGGTGCCTGCGCCGGTGGTGGAGCACGTGGCCGAGTAGGAGCTGTAGAGCGCCAGGTTGGTGTCGGTGATGTGCTTGCCCTTGAACTTCGACACGTCGAATTTCAGGTAGGAGCGGGCGACATTGGTGCCGGTGTCGTACGTCCCGGACTTCAGCTCCGTGGACGACACCTGGGAGTCGGGGTAGTCGGGGTTCTGGACCCAGGTGTCGGTGGTGACAGCCAGGGTGGAGGTCGGGTCCACAGTGACGGGGTAGGTCAGGTCCTGGCCGAAGTAGGCAGCGTCCGGTTTCAGCACCAGCGACTGCGTGCCGTCCTGGGCCGTTTCGATCGTGGTCGTCACCCGCGCCTGGTGCTCCGACTCACCCGAGACAGGATGCTTGGAGGAGTCCCACATCATCGGTGCGGGGGCTTCGGCGACCAGCTTGCCCTTGGGATCCTTGAGCAGCAGGTGACCGGAGTCGGCCTGGGAGAGTTCCAGCCCCTTGAGGTTCACGGGGATCCGGTAGACCGGGTCTTGTGCGGGCGCCTGCTGCAACAGAATGTTCTCGGAGAACCCTTGGGACAGCGCGGTGACCGCCAGCGTCTGCCCGGCACCCAGGTCGTAGGAGGCGGTGTCCTCCTTGACCGTCGGGACGGGCAGCTTCTCGTGCCAGCCGAGACCGAACGTCGCGCTGCCCTTGGACAGGGAGGCGAGCTGCGTGTCACCGCCGTCGGAGATGGTGACGTCGGCGGCGGCGGTCTTCGGCTCCAGCGCGGCTCCTGCATCCGCCAGGTCGGTGTCGACCGCGTCCCAGGAGCCGTCTTCCTGCCGCACCCGGATCGGCGCGGCGTAGGCGGAAGTCTGGAGCTCTCCACTGGGCAGGGCCCAGGTGGTAGAGGTCTCGGTCTTCTCCGAGACCACCTCGACCTTCCGGTTCTCCAGGCGCGCCGCCAGAAGCGCCTCCGACACCGACTTCGGTGCCTCCGCGCCACCTTCGGAAGGTGCCGTCTGCTCCGTGATGGTCCGGACTGCGTCCGCGGCGATCGCCTCGGGTGTCGCCGTAGAGAGCAGCGCCGTCTCGGCGGCCATCACGATAGTCACTGCCAGTGCTATGCGACCCAGTGGACGGGAAGCCAGCCCTCGTGGAGACAGGAATCCCTGTCGTCCCCAATTTTTCATCAAATCTCCATGTGCACCCGCACAGTCAGCCCGGATGGGTCGACACTCAGCGGTCGGGCGAACAGTAGAGGCAAGGACAAGGTGAGCGAGTCGGCGCCTCAGTAAGCATCGCGTGAATAATTTGCCATATCTTTGTTATTTGATCTTGACAGTGAGATTTGAAAGGTACGGACCTTCGAGTGCAGCACTACCACTTCGGATTAAAAATCATAAATATGGACAAAAACGCTTATCGAAGACGTCGGCGTTTCAAGATTCACTTCTGCGAAGTGATACTCAACCGTGATCGACTGGAGCTGCCAGTTGTGAAGCTCAGTCCCGGATCAGCCAAGCGAAAATCAATCACTCCGTGTGATGTCACACAACGAGGGCTCCGTGTACGCCGGCCACGACGGCCTGCCATGGGGTGATCGTCCCGCCGGACCTTTCGAACCCCGCGCGCGGCTATCTCCCAGCGCTGTTTCTCCCCTTGGGACTTCTCCCTCGATAACGTATGTGCGCACCCGCTCCCTGCCTGCTTCCAGACAACGGGCACACGATGTTGGAAAAGACCTCGCCCACGTGAGCCCGGCCGGAGCGTCACCAGTTCCACCTGCTGCTCGAACCGGGGCCGGTTTCAAAAACTGGCCCCCGTACGAGGCGTGCAGCTGCTCTGGCCCCGGCCGTGGTCCAGCCGCTCTCGTTCCAGCAGGACGGCCGGGACAGGCATAGCCGAGCCCCCGTTCCAACGGGTAGGCGCCAGTTGGAAAATGGCTGTTCAGGGCGTTCCAACTTCCTCTGATGACACTTCTCGCTGCAGCCGGTGTGGAGGAGGAGACGAGCAGCGGCACGCCTCACCGGAGCGCCGCACGCCTGTCACACACGCCCTGGCTACCTGGTCAGTAGTTCCGGCCGCGTGCGCTCAGCGGCCGGCTTCCGGTCGGTGCGGGCCCGGCTGCTGGGGGCGGTGCTGTTCGTCCTGGCGGGCCGGGTGTACCGGAGTGGTGATCTCCCGGCCGGTGTATTTCTTCGTCCTGGCGCGGGCCTCCTCGCCGGCTTTCGTGAAGGCGGCTGTCAGGTGGTGCAGCTGCTCAGCGGTGGACTTCAAGGCTTCTTCATCCGTACGCGATTGCCTCAGGGCCCGTAGCGCCGTCAGGTCGACGGCCGAGCGCGGTTCGGTCTGCTGCTCCGTTCGCTCGGGGTCGAGGGCGGAGTCACGGTGGGCGAGCAGGAGTTCGGGCATTGCCGCTTGCTGGTGCGCGGTGACGTCGTACGCCTGGCCCCGCACAGCGGCGGTGGTGCGCAGCTTCTCCCGTACCACCGCACCGGCGAGGACAGCCCGCTCGTACTGCAGCGGGATGCCGGGTATCTCCCACTCCCCCGCGCCCTCGCCCGGGGACCGGGGCGCAGGCGGCTCGCCGGGATCGGCCGGGGGTAGCCGGTCCGGGTCGAGTGCGGGGGCGGGTGGGGGGCGGCGCCGTGCGGGGAGGTCGGAGAGGTTCCACCGGGCGGTGTAGAGGCGGTAGCCCGCTTCCAGGCCGCGTACGGTCTTCGGCTCGCTGATGTCCAGGCAGTAGGTGGAGATGGCTGCCGCCACGACCTGGCCGTCCAGGCCCGGCTCGCGACGGCGGCCACGCAGGACGAGGGCGAGGTGGCGGCGGGCTTCAGCGAGCAGATGCCGACGGTGGAATCGGCCGCCCTTGTTCATCACGAACACCGTCGCGACGACGTCGACAGCCGCCAAAGCTATGTCAACCACGGCCGCGATCCGGGCCCGGATCGCCGCAGCCGCAGCGCGGGCGTGCTCGAGGAGGGAGTTGGTGACGTCGGCGGGCGCCCCGGAGGTGAGGATCGCGCTCTGCTTCCAGTCAGCGCGCAGCTGCGCGAGCGAGCAGGCCTTCTCCTTCTATAGCTGGCGGGTCTTGCGGGCGGCGATCCGGTTCAACTTTGTGCGGGCCCGCTCCGAGACCACGGGCAGGAACTTCGCCTCGCCGTTGTCGTCGACGGCGGTGACGTACTCGTGCTCCAGCTCGGCCAGGCAGGCGGCGATCTGGTCGCTGCGCCGGGCGGTCCAGCGGATCAGCTCGTGCGGCACCCCGGCGATCTCCATCACCGGCCGGCGCCCCGGGGTGACGGTGCGCGGCTCGGTCGCCAGCCCCAGCTCCTCGCAGACCTCCGCCGCCACGAGCTCGTTGTAGAGCGCGGAGGCCGCGACCGTGTTCTCGTGCAGGGCCGTGGTGTGGATCGAACCCCACGTGCCGTCCAGGCGCTGGCCCTTCACCGACAGCAGCAGATGGTCATGGAGCAGCGGCATCCCCGAGCGGGCTTCGTAGTGGCGGAAGCGGGCGGCGACCAGACCGGGCGGCCGCACACGGTAGATCCCGTCCTTGCCGTACCGGATCACCGCGATCTCGTCCTCGATCCACTCCAGCACCCGTACGATCGCGTACCCGTGCGCGGCCTCGATCACCTGGCGGATCTCCTCATCCCTGAGCGCCCACAGCAGGAAGATCGTCGGCTGCGGCCGGAAGACGAAGTCCACGCCTGTCACCGTCACCCGGCGTCCGAGGGCGCCGGCCTTGAACGCCTTCTTCGGGGAGTCGCCAGCGGCGAGCCGGGAAGCCTCGATCCGGTCCGCGTGCGGATGCCGACCCCGCTCCCCGAACAAGTTCGCAGCTGCGCCTCGGTGACCTCCTCACCGGGCGCGAGTCCGAGCACGGCCAGACCGCGGCCCATCCAACGCCCGGCCGGAACACCAGCCTGCTCCTGGGCGGCGCGCAGCGGCGTACGCGCCGGGCGGCGATCGTCACCGACAACCGTCTCGCGCAGGTAGTACCCGTACATCTGACCGGCCGTGATAACCCTGATATCTGCTGTCATGGAGACCACGTCACACGGCTCTGACCTGCCGGGAAAGGCCGATCGGCAGAGCGTCCCGCCAGGCGGGAGCAGGAGCCGAACTTTCTACCCCGGCGTCCCGTCAGGCGGGAAGCGGCTCGCCGGACGCGAATGTCATCGCTCTCCGGCAGCACGCACATCACGACCCGAACGGCGACCGACGAGCACCGCCTACAGCAGCCCCCGGCGCGCGCCAAGGGCTGCGTCGTGCTGCCCGGAGAAGAACACCGTGCCCACCTTCGAGATGCTCCTCCGCTTCCACCTCCGACCTCCAGCTCCTCACCCCCACCCAGCGACAGCGCTTCCGCCGCGTCGTCCGGGACGCCTTCGTCCCAAACCTGCGCCGGCCGCCGGTTTCGCCTCGGCTTACAGGAAACGCGCAGGTTCGCCGAATCTCGGAGGGCTCTTTCTGGGAACCGGTGGTGAATCTGCCTCGTAGCGGTGAGCCTGGCGTGGGTTCGCCCCTGGGACTTTCCGCCTTCCGCGACGACAGCCGCCACGCGGTCGGGATCCCTGCGGAAGCGAAGGGTTCCCGGCCGCGTCGACACGTCCTGCGCCCTGCGGGGACCGGCGCCGCTCGCCCCTGCGTGTCATCCGTCGCCGGGGTGGCGGATCAGTCGTCGGGGGTGGTCACCGGCGGTAGAACACGTTGAGCTGGCCGTTGAATGAGGTCGCGGCCGGCGGGAAATTGGCGAGGGTGCCGCCACCGGGTACCGGTTCGAGGGGCGCCCACATGCCTGCGGTGGAGAGCCGGCTCCACAGAAGGCTTCCCTCGTCGGTGGTGGAGCGGGCCACGCAGTACAGCTTCCGGGACAGGGACATGGAGCCTTTTCCAACCTCACGCTGATGTGTGGTGAAGGACGAGGACAGCCTTCACCACGTCGGTGATTCGGTTGGTGCTGCAGCAAAGCTTCCGTAGGAAACGCCAGCTCTTGAGTGTGGCTATGGCCTGCTCTCCGAGGCAGCGGATCTTGGCGTGGGTGGTGTTGTGGCGATGCTTCCATCGCTTGAGGCGGCTGCCCCGAAACGGAACCCGGACGGATCCGCCGGCGCCTTGATATGCCTTGTCCGCCCAGCATTTGAGCCCCGCATCGGCGAGGGCTTCGATGATCCCGTGCTGCCGCGCGGCGGTCAGGTCGTGAGTCGAGCCGGGCAGAGCCGGCGAGGCCCAGAGCAGTCGTCCGAAGGGATGGGTGAGGACCTGGACGTTCATGCCGTGGCGTTTATGTTTCCCGGAGTAGTACGGGGTATCGGCGGCGATGCGGTCGATCGGCAGCAAGGTGCGGTCGAGGATCACGAACGCCTTCGCCCGGATCGTCGTCATCGCCTCGTCCAGGGACGGGGCGAGGGCGGCCAGGGCCTCGACGGCTTCACGTATGCAGCGGTACACGGTCGCGATCCCGATGCCGAACCCGGCGGCGGGCTGGGCGTAAGTGTCACCGCACCGCAGGTGGGCCAGGGCGACCAGGGCCTGACGTCCGGCAGGAAGGCGCCGCCACCGCGTTCCGATCTCCTGCCGCCGGACTGTCAGTTGCCTGGTCAGGAACCGCAAAGTGCGGCTGGACAGATCAATCGAGGACGGGTAGACAAGCACGCGAAGCTCCTGGCGGACACGGGTGATCTTGGTCGAGAACCCGTCTACCAGGAGCTTCGTTGTTCCGCAGGACAGTCCAACTCGCGGTCAGCAGCCAGCTTGAAAAGGGCTCACGGTCGCGGAATCCTGAAATGAAACCGCAGATCAGTCACCTTGGGCGGCGTTCTCCTCCGACCGGTGCAGCGGGAAGCAACAGCACCACACGGAGCGAAAGCGGGCCCAGCCACTGACCATCGGACGGTACTGACTGTGCACACCGCGTCGAGACAAGACCCCAGGCTCCACCTGCCGAGGGGTCCCGACGAGCCTTGGCTTCCTCGCCTTCCGAAACAGCTGGACCGGAAGGGCACAGGGCCTGGCGGGGCGGCACGGCCCAGGCCCCTCTCGACAAGTCACAGCCTGAGTTCTCTCACCCTTCGCCGGCGGGGCGGGAGCCTCAGTTGTTCAGCCAGAGCGCAAGGTTCAGCGCTGCCGCGTAGCCGACCCACAGGAGGTAGGGCACGAGCAGCCAGGCAGCCCGGCGATCCACCCGGGCGGCGAGCAGCACTGTGGATACGACCGCTGCCAGGAGCAGGCTGATATCGAGGAACGCTACGCCGTACTGTTCCGCGGCGAAGAACAGCGGGGTCCACAGTGCGTTGAGCGCCAGTTGCACCGCCCAGGCTACGAGTGCCGAGCGGCGCCCCGGACCGGAGCGGCGCGCGACGAGCCGGCCCGCCACCGCGATCGTCCCGTACAACAGCGTCCACACTGGGCCGAGAAGCCATCCGGGCGGTGCCCAGGCGGGCTTGTCGAGTGCGGCGTAGGTGCTGCCCGCGTCGCCGGTAACAGCCGCACCCGCGCCAGCAACGCCGTAGCAGAGTACGAGCATCAGCAGCAGAACGAGCCGGCTCCTGGCGGGCAGGTGCCGCTCCGGCGTTGTGTGTCGATGGCAAGGGGGTGCACTCCTATCTCTGAGCGGCGCGCTGGACAGGCGCGACGTCCTGCCACAGGTACCCGGCCCGGGCCCCTCCAACGGCTGCGGAAGCATCGGCACCCCTCTGGGGTGCACGTTGGACCGCGTCCGCGTGCTGTCTCCCCTGTTCTGGATCCGCGCGGGTGTTGCAGCCGTCGGTCGAGTCGTCGCCGCAGTTCCAGTGCTTGAACTTGGTGCAGCCGGTGCGGTCCTCCGGCCCAGGCTCTCTGCCGCCGACGTGACGACTCTGGCCGATGCGGTCGGTCTGGTGAAGGTCACCGAGCGAGAAGGAGGACAAGGACGAGAGAGTCCGCTGAAACCGCGCAAGGTTCTTGATCATCACCGCGTTCTACCGGCCGCAGCGGGCCCTGCCGATGGCAGGCGCCGCGTACTCACCCGCATGGGCGAGCACGTTCAGCGCAGAATGCTTCCGCCCGCACGGAGCGTGCCGCTTGTCGCGACGACCCATCGCTGCAGTGACGACTCCCCCTCAACTGGGACCAGCCTTTGGCGGTGCGTGCGTGGAAGGGCTGCCCTCTGTCGAGGGCCCGCCGTCTCCTCCCATTGCCGCAGAAGCCCCCACCAGAGCGGCCTGGGCAGAGCTGTGGATGCGGAGGCCGTCGGTGGGAACGGCAGGCCGTCCCAGGGAACGACCCGCCGCGCTCATGGAGTCAGCTGGACCCTCACACCTGGTCGATCACCCATCGGGACGCGGTCCCGATGGTGGGCTGGAAGACGACCTGAGCCCCGACGGTTCCATTTGCGTCGAGGTACTTGCCGCTCTGGTTGTGCTTGATGGACTTCGGGCTGCCCGACGTGGTCGTCCACTTCTGGTACTGGCCAGCGTTGCAAGGGAACGTGTAGACGTCCGCGCCGTTGCCGTCGAGACAGTGGCCCGATGCCGGGTTCCTGAAGACGCCGCCGCTGATCTGCCACACCTGCTTCGCGCTGCGGTCACAGGTGCCGAGGACGAGGTTTCCCTTGCCGCCCGAGATGTTCACCTGGAGGCAGGAGTTGCGGCTGTTGCCGTTGATCACCTGGTAGTTCACCGGCGCCGACTGCGCCGAGGTTGCCGCGCCGAGCAGCAGTGTCGAGCCGCATGCGATCGCTGCGCCCACGCCGGCGAGACGCGTGAGGCTGTTCTTGAGTTCCATGGTGGATCCCCTCGAGTTCGGATGATCGGGATGTGCTGCGGCATGTGTGCCGCTGACTACGTTGAGGGGCGGCAGCGTTCGGATGTGCCGGTCCCGGAGGAGCCCGGATTCTGCGGACGTTTCCGCTGGCTGAACTACTTCGTGGGACTTCCGGAGTCCGGACGATTCCGGAGAGTGAGAAAGGGAAAGCCGCGTGCATGGGAGGACCGAGCTCACCACAAGGCTGGTTTGTCCACCGGTTGCGCCGGCTGCGCACGTCCTCGGGGTCCCCCACCCAGGCGCAACTGCTGGCCTACGACCAGAACAAGGTCCTGACCCGCTCGTCGCTGTCCGACATGCTGGCAGGCAAGTTCACCAAGCCGCCCCCTTGGGAGCGCGTCGCGGCCTACGTGACCGCATGCGTCAGGGCCGCGCACGCCAGCAGGATCGACCTGGCCCTGGAGGAGGAACTCACGAGCCTGCGGGGCGACCACGCCACGCTCACTGACCTGCTCGAGAGCGCCGTCCGAGAGACTCATACGCCGGCGCCGCGTTGTTCGGCCCCCCAGCACCGACCGGCGTTCTACCGCCTGCCCCCGCGCAACCTCCACTTCACCGGCCGCGACGCCGCACTAGGTGAGTTGCGGCAGCGCCTTACCTCGGGTCATGAGGGTGCAGTGCAGGTCATCCATGGGCTGGGCGGTGTCGGAAAGACGCAGCTCGCGGTCGAGTACGCCTACCGCTACCGGTCGGAGTACCGGCTCGTGGCGTTCATGGACGCTGAGGATCCCGATCTGGTGCCCACTCAGTTCGCTTCGCTGGCCCAGGAGCTGGGACTTGCCGAGGTGGTCTCCGAACAGGTCATCCCACGGGTGTACGGCGCCCTGCAGGACCACAGCCCCTGGCTGCTCGTCTTCGACAACGGCGACAAACCCGGCACGCTTGTGGACGCGCTGCCGTCGGGCTACTCCATGGACAGCGGTCACGTCATCGTTACGACCCGGTTGCGCGGCTGGTCGAGCAGAGCCGGCGTCGTCGACCTGGACGTATTCACCAGGGCGGAATCGGTGAAGTTGCTGGCACGGCGGGTTGCCGGCATGACCACGCTGGTGGCAGGCCGGATCGCCGAGTGTCTGGGAGACCTGCCCTTGGCTCTGGAGCAAGCGGCCGGATACATGGACTACAACCACACGGCACCCGAGGAGTACGTGGCTCTGCTGACGTCGCGCCTGGAGGACATGATCGCGCTGGGTGAACTGGCGAACCGGCCGACGGTCGTGGTCGCCACCCTGTGGCAGCTCAGCGCGCGACGGCTGGAGACCGAGCGACCTCAGGCGAAGCGGCTGCTGGAACTCTGTGCCCTGCTGGCACCGGACCCGATCCCGCTGAACCTGTTCAGCGGCAGCGCCGAGACGCTGGACTTGGCCGCGACCGACCAGGTGGCGTGGGACGCCACGGTCGGTGCTCTGGCCGGCCTGGGGCTCGCGAGGCGCGGACCCTCCTGCCTGGTGCTGCACCGGCTGGTGCAGGCCGCCATCCGCTCGGCGATGCCGGACGATGTGCGCACCGACGCCCGGGCGCGACTGTGCCGGGCACTGCTCAGGGCCGTGCCCCACGACATCCACAGCGACCCGGACGCCCGCCTGCGATGGCAGGTGCTGCTCCCGCACGCTGTCGCGTTGAGCAGGGACGAGCCCCCGCCTGAGTGCGCAGCGGAGACAGCGCAGCTGCTGAGGCTGGCGTCGGCGTTCCTCCTGTCGATCGGCGACCCCCAGGTGGCGTTACCCCTGTGCGAACGGGCCCTAGCGATCGACGAATTGCTCGACCTCAGGGACGCGGAGATCGGCTTCGACCTGATCACCTTGGCGCAGATCCACCGGGACCGCGGCGCGGCTCAGCTGGCACGTCCGATGGCGGAACGTGCGCTGAACCTGCACGAGTCCTGCCTGCCGGCGGACAGCCCCGCCATCGCGACAGATCTGGCCACCCTGGCGCGCATCCGGCACCTGCTCGGTGACCACAAGGAGGCGGTGCCGTTGGCCGAGCGGGCACTACGGATCGACGAGGCAGCGTACGGGCCGAACGACCCGTACGTGAGCTTCGACTTGATCGCACTGGCAAGTGTTCACCTCGACCTGGACGACCACGCCCTGGCCGTGCCGTTGATCTCCCGGGCACTACGGATCCGCGAGACCAGCTACGCGTCGGACCACCTTTACGTCGGCTACGCCCTGCTACTCAAAGCCCGAGCCCTCCACGCGCTGAACGACCCCACCGCAGCGGACCTCGCACGCAGGGGCGCGCTGATCCTGAACGCCGAACTGGGGCGAACCCACCCCAAGACCGAAAGCGCCTTCGCCCTCGTCACCGGCTTGCTGGAGCGAGCGCAGTGACGCCCTCTGGAGGGCGGTATGTCCGCATCCCTGCCTTGGTGCCCGTCGCACGTCGCGTGAGCGCCGTGAACGCGCGGCGGCAGCACTGGAGAGGGTGGGCCTGGGCGCCCGCATGGAGCACCGCTCCCACCAGTTGTCCGGCGGTGAGAAGCAGCGTGTGGCGATTGCCCGCGCCGTTGTCGGCGAGCCTGCCGTGCTCCTGGCCGATGAGCCCACGGGCGCGCTCGACTCGAAGACCGGGGCAGCCGTCATGGAGCTCCTGCACGAACTGAACACCACGGGAACCACCATCCTCGTCATCACCCACGACCGGGCGATCGCCGCCTCACTGCCCCGCCAACTGGTCATGCTCGGCGGACTCCTCCAGGCGGACTCCGCCGACCAGAAGGTAGAGGCCCCATGCTGACCCCCGCACGCCTCAGCCCGGCCGACTGTCTGCGCGTAGGCGGATTCGGTCTGCGCAGCCGCCCGGTGCGCGTCCTGCTGTCCGCGCTGGGCATCGCCATCGGCATCGCCGCCATGGTCTCAGTCGTCGGTATCTCCAGCTCCAGCCGGGCCGAACTGGACCGTGCCCTGGACCGCCTCGGCACGAACCTGCTCACCGCCTCCCCTGGCAGGAGCATGGCCGGGGGGACAGCGAAGCTGGCGGAGGAGTCCCCCGCCATGATCGGCCGGATCGAGAACGTCGAGTCGAGCAGCGCCGTCGGAGTGATCGAGGGGAAGAACGTCTACCGGACGGACAAGGTCCCCCGGAGCCAGTCCGGAGGCATGACCGTAGCCGCCGCCGGCCAGGACCTGCTCGAACCGCTGGGTGCCACGACGGCCCAGGGCCACTGGCTCAACCAGGTCACCGGCCAGTACCCGGTGACCGTACTGGGGGCTGAGGCCGCGCGCCTCCTGGGCGTCACCGAGCCAGGGCCGGACACCCGCGTGTGGCTCGGCGATCAATGGTTCACCGTGGTGGGCATCCTCGACCCCGTGCCTCTCGCCTCCACGATCGACACCTCTGCGCTGGTCGGCTGGGACGCCGGCAAGAAGTACCTGGGCTTCGACGGCGCTCCCACCACCATTTACGCCCGCTCAGCCGAGCACGCGGTCGAGGAGGTCCGCGCCCTGCTGGGGCCGACCGCCAACCCGGCCGACCCCTCCACCGTCGCGGTCTCCCGTCCCTCCGACGCCCTCGCCGCCCGGCAGGCCGGCGAAGCGGCCTTCACCGGCCTGCTCCTCGGCCTTGGCGGAGTGGCACTGCTGGTCGGCGGTATCGGCGTCGCCAACACCATGGTCATCTCCGTCCTCGAGCGCCGCGCCGAGGTCGGCCTACGGCGGTCACTGGGAGCCACCCGCGGCCAGGTGTGCCTTCAGTTCCTCACCGAATCCCTGCTGCTGTCCGCCCTCGGCGGCGCAGCCGGCGTCGTGATCGGCTCGGGTGTCACCACCGCCTACGCCGCCAGCCAGGGATGGCCGGTGGTGGTGCCACCATGGGTGATGGCCGGCGGGACAGGAGCCACCCTGCTGATCGGAGGTATCGCCGGGCTGTACCCCGCCGTGCGGGCGGCCCGGCTGGCTCCCACGGCCGCGCTCGCTGCGACCTGAGGCCCCCACCACCATGCTGGCCGCCGGCACTATGTACATCGGTACGAACGGAACGGGAATGAGATGCGGGTACTCGTCGTCGAGGACGACAGGCTGATCGCCGACATGGTCACCCGCGGGCTGCGGCGCCACCACTTCGCGGTCGACACCGCCTACGACGGCGATGAGGCGGCCCTCAGCCTTGCCGTCAACGACTACGACGTCGTGGTCCTGGACCGGGATCTGCCCGGGAGGTCGGGTGACGACCTCGCCGCCGAGCTGGTCGCCTCCGGGGCCCGGACGCGGATCCTCATGCTCACGGCGGCAGGCGGCCTTCACGACCGGGTCGAGGGCCTGAATCTGGGAGCGGACGACTACCTCGCCAAACCCTTCGAATACCTGGAGCTCGTCGCCCGAGTGCAGGCACTCGGGCGACGCAGCGCCCCCTCCGTACCGCCAGTTCTGGAGAAGGCGGGAGTCGTCCTGGACCCGGCCCGTCGTACCGTCACGCGGGACGGGCGGCCGCTCGATCTCTCGCCCAAGGAGTTCTCGGTACTTCGCCTGTTGCTGGTGGCGGACGGGGCTGCCCTGAGTGTCGAGGAGATCCTGGAGCGGGCCTGGGACGCGCACGCCGATCCCTTCACCTCGGCCGTACGCGTCACCATGAGCCGGCTGCGGGCCAAGCTCGGCGACCCTCCGCTGATCCGTACCGTGCCCGGCGCCGGGTACGTGCTGTGAACGGCGCACCGCACGCCCGCCGAGCCCCCGCACGTACGCGGATCGCCGCCGTGTTCGGCCTGGTGTTCGCGCTGCTGGGCGGGATCCTGCTGACCCTGGTCTTCCTGCTGTCCCGCGCCGGGACCGCCGCCAAGGCACACCAGCTGATAGGACAACAGCTCACGGCGGTTCCGGAAGGCACCACGCCCAGCGATGCCCCCGGGCAAGTAACTCTTCAGTTGGCGCAGATCGCCGCTGACCAGGTGCTGACCTGGTCAGCGGTGGCACTGCTCATCATGGTCGTTCTCGCGATCGCGGTGGGCTGGTGGACGGCCGGACGGGTGCTGCGGCCCGTGCACGCCATGACCTCCACGGCTCGCCGCATCCCGCAGGAGAATCTGCATGAGCGCATCGCCCTCCAAGGACCCCCGGACGAGCTCAAGGAACTCGCCGACACCTTCGACGCGCTGCTGGCTCGCCTGGAGAGATCCTTCGACAGCCAGCGCCGATTCATCGCTAACGCCTCCCACGAACTGCGCACCCCCCTCACCGCGCAACGCGCTGCCCTTCAGATCGGCCTGGACAACCCCACCCCGGAGGAACTCGCCGACGTACGCGAGTCCTTGCTGGCTGACAACCGGCGCAACGAGCGCCTCATCGACGGACTGCTCGTACTCGCCCAAAGCGAGCAAGCCCTCGTGGAAACCGAGACAGTAGACCTCTCGGCCGTGGCAGAGGAGGAAGCCGCCCGCTGTGGGCAGGCGGCCGAGGCGGTCGGCGTCACCCTCTCGGTGGAGACCGAGCCCGTTCTCCTGCGGGGCGACCGGATACTGCTCAGCCGACTGATCAGCAATCTGCTGCGCAACGCCATCGCCTACAACCACCCCGGTGGGCGAGTTCACCTACGTGTCTCCCCGTGCTGCCTGCGGGTGACGAACACCGGACCCGCCGTGCCCGCAGACGAGATCGACACCCTCTTCGAACCCTTCCGCCGCGGACGCGGCAAAGACCGCACCACCATGGGGCCGGATCGAGGCCACGGACTGGGCCTCGCGATCGTCCGCTCCATCACCACCGCTCATGGCGGCACGGCCACGGCCGCGCCAGGCGCACAGGGCGGCCTCGAGGTAGAAGTCCGGTTTCCCCGACCGGCGTGATCAAGCGGCGGGTGCGCACCGCTGACGTGCGCGATATCTGCACCTCTGAACCCGTCACGCTCTTGGCTTGTTGGGGGTGGGGCGTCAGCGGGTTCCGACCTGGCAGTTCAGGCACACGGTCCGGTCGGTACAAGGTCCTACGGGGCGATGGGGCCGTTCTTCCTCTCCGGGTGCGCGGACAGCACGTAGCTGGTGGCCGAGAGGTTGGACAGGCCGAAGAGCTCCATCAGCCGCACGGGGTCGGCACTGTGCCGTGCTTCGTCGACAATCCGGTCCACAAAGGTCGTCGACCAGGACAATCAGGCGCTTCAGGGGCTCCAGTTGCTGCAGGAGCTTCGTGAACTCGTCGCGGAATCCCGCCAGGCTCTTGGCGTCGCCCCTTGCCCGAGGGGTGAATGCCTTGATGAGTTCGTCGGTCTGCGCAACCAACTGCCCGCGGGCCATGGTGGCTGCCACACGTGACCAGCTGATGCGTTCCAGGAGATCGTTGACGGGGACGTCGAGCTGTCCGTCCGGGTAGGCGGTCAGCAAGTCCTGGAGGACTTCGCCGATGACCGCGCCGCGTACGTCGAACTGGTCGTCGAACTCCCACGGATCGAGCCGGATCACGCGGAATCCGGGTTCTCTTTCGAGCGCTTCGTGCAGGAGGCCGAGGACGGTGGATTTCCCGCCGCCCCAAGGGGCGTTAACCCCGATGGTCACGGGGTCCGGAGACGGTGGCTGAAGGGCAGCAACGACGGTGTCGACGATCGTGGTGAGGCCGAGAAGATCGACCGTCGTCGGATTGTCGTCCCACAGTTGCAATTCGCTCATCAGGTGCCCCCCGGCAGGCCGATCCACACACTCACACATCGCCTTGCCAGCCGCCCGGCTTCTCGGCTCAGAGCAACGCAACGTCGGAGGCGATTCAGGTGATCGAGTGCGCACCTGATGTGGGTGTCCAGATCATGCACCAGCCTTCATACCAGGGCCTCATCTATCACAACAATGCCGCGGTCGCCTCGGGCCCGCTCGTGGGTCCGTCACCGGACTCCCTGCACTGCGCCGCTGCGGCCGTGGCCGGTGGGACGAATGTGAGCGGAGGGGACCCGGGCCGACCCGGGCGACTTCCTCGTTCCCGAAGCGTCGTAGAAGATCTTGACAATGGCCCTGGGGTCCGCAGTCCCCGCGGCCGGCGCTGGAGCGGCCGCGCCGCTGCCTCACCCGGTCGGCCCAACTGGGAACGGGCTGTCCGAGCCCGTGGTCCGCCTGCACGCGACTGGCTCTCTTCGGGCGCCCGGAAAGGGTACGGACCCGGTCCGTACCCTTGGTGCCTTACTTGAGACAGGAGACCCCACACCACACATCGGTTCACCCCTGCGGCGCCTGCGGCACGCCCGTTTCTGCTGGGCGTGCGGATTGTGCGTACTGCGACGCCGCCTGCCGACAGAAGGTCTAGCGCCGCTGACGGACCACCGGCCCGGCCCCGGACCCGACCATGCATGGGACTTCACCCTGCTTGCCCGGCGGGCTCAAGTCCCCTCGGCGGCGATAGCTCACGGCGCCCCTGGTTGACCGAACAGTCCGGAGATGGGACTCCCACGCATCTTTCTCCCATCCGCCCTCCATGGGAGAGAGATGGGAGAAAGATCTTCCCAATCAAGGCTAGCTATGGCTAGCCAAAGCTAAGTTACGCCCACATCGGTACGCCATGTGCATGGCACACAAAGCACTCCGCGAGCTTCCGGCGCATGAACGGCTGTTCGGGGGTACACGGACTCCTGCACGCCGCCCGGTGGTCGTTCCGCCGGGCCCGGACCGAAAGGGGTTGACCACTGTGCGACAACAGAGCTGCGTACCGGCCGATGAGCGGTGGGGGTGGTAGCCGTGACAACAGTGATCATCATCATCGCCGTGGCCCTCGTGGCGGCCGCCGCCGTCTACTTCTTCCTGGTCCGCGGCGCTCAGGGCGGCGGCCGGGGGCTGCGGGGCCGCTTCGGCCCCGAGTACGACCGGGTGGTCGCCCGGCACGGCGGCGACACCAAGACGGCCGAGCACGAGCTCGGTGAGCGGGTGAAGCTCCATGGAGACCTGGAGATGCGGCCGCTGACCGAGGCGGCCCGCGCGGATTACACCGCCCGCTGGGCCCGCACCCAGGAGCTGTTCGTCGAGTCACCGCAGCAGGCGCTCAACGAGGCCGACGCGCTGCTGTCCGACCTCTCCCGCGACCGGGGCTTCCCGGCCGACGGGAGCTTCGAGGAGCGCACCGACGCGCTCTCCGTCCATCACGCCCGCCATGTCGACGGCTACCGCAGGGTGCACACCGCGCGCAGCGACGGCACCGGCACCGAGGAGATGCGCGAAGCCTTCGTGGAGGCCCGCGGCCTCTTCGACGCCCTCCTCGCGGACGGCCCGGCGACACGCGACCACAGCAACCGACAGCTCACCGAGGGACGGGGCACATCATGACGCAGACTCCTGACAGCACCGGGAACACCGGCTCCACGTCGAGCAGGGCCACACCGTCGACCGGGGCCGAGCACGTCCCGCCCGTGACGCCTCCCGGCAACGCCCTCGGCACGCCCGTACCGCCGACGGCCGCCAAGCCGTCCGGCTCGCCGCCGACGACCGGCGCCGCCACCGGCGCGTCCGTCCCGGCGGCCGACAAGACGCACGCCGACCCCGCCCGTACCCACGGGGACCGGGACACCGGCCGGACGACGGGCGCCACCGACCGCGGGGAGACCGGTCGCACGGCGGCCTCCCTCGGCGACAAGGACCCGGCGAAGACGAACGGCCGCCCGCTGTTCGCCCCGGAGGAGCGGGAGAAGTTCGACGCCCGTATCCACCAGGCGGTGGCCGCTTTCGTGGAGAGCCCGCGCCAGGCGGTGCAGGAGGCCGACGCGACCTTCGACGAGGTCGTCGCCGGGCTCACGAAGGCCCTCGCCGACCGGTCGCGCCTGCTGCGCGCCGACCGCGACGGCGAACACTCCGAGGCGGGGACGGAGGATCTGCGGATCGCCCTCCAGCAGTACCGCGATCTGACGGAACGCCTCGTGCGCCTCTGAGCGATGGCCGCACGACGCACACCGCAAGGGCCGGTCCCACCGGGTACGTACCGGTGGGACCGGCCCTTGCGGTGTGCGGCCCGGGCGCTCACCGCACTCACCCTCCGTGGCTCTCCTCCTGGTGGGTGGCGGGCTGATGGGTCGTGGGCCCGGGAGTGGGCTCCGGGTCCGGCCCCGCCACCCTGCCCACGCCGAAGGCGATGGCGAAGACGGCGGCGACCGCGGCGGCGAAGGCCGCGATTCTCAGTCCGGTGTTCATGGCTGTCCCCCAGCGGACGACGGTGGTTTCCGATACCGTCAACATACCCCCTAGGGGTATCCATGTCACACCCGAGGACCGTCCGTTCCGTACGGCACGGCGGCTCCGCCGGAGATCACCAGTCCCTCGCGCAACCGGTCCAGCGCGGCTTCGGGGATGCGCAGCCCCGTGCGTACGTACCCGTCAAGGCCGCCCCACCGCTCGTCCATCGCGTCGAGCGCCACTTCGAGGTAGCGGGGGCGGACCTCCACGATGGCCGCCGCGACGGCCGGATCACCGCCGCCGTCGAGGAACTTCTGGACGTACGGGGCGAAGGCGGCCCGTACGGCGGGGTTCACCGCGAGGAAGTCCGACCGTACGGTCTCCCTCGACGCCCCCAGGATCATCAGCAGGACGGCCGCCGCCCAGCCGGTACGGTCCTTGCCCGCCGTGCAGTGGAAGAGCACCGGCCGTGCACCGGGGTCGGCGGCGGTCTCCAGGAAGGCCCGGTAGGCGGCCGCGGCGCCGGGCGAGAGCACCATCTTGCGGTAGGTCTCGGCGAACAGCTCCTCGGCCCGGCCGCCGCCCAGCATGCGTCCCGCCTCGTCCGGATCGGCGAGCAGCGCCTTGAGCCGGGCCGGCGCCACACCGGGGTGATCGCCGAGGACGTCGGCGACGAAGAGCCGCGCCCGGTCCGGGAGCCGGTCCGGGGCCCACTGCCGTTCGTCCGCGGTGCGCAGGTCGACGACCGTACGGATACCGAGCGCGGCCACCGCCCGGTCGCGGTCCGGGTCGAGCTCGCTCAGCTGCCCCGAGCGGAACAGGACACCCTGCCGCACCCGGTGGCCACGGCCCAGGGCGATGCCGCCCAGGTCGCGCAGATTGACAACGGTGGCGGCCGGAACGGTCCGGGCGGTCTGCACGATGAACTGCCTCTTTCCCTGATGAGAACACCTGGGGGCCCACCGGCCCACCGGCCCATCGGCCGGAACTCAGTCCGCGAGCAGATTCGCCTTCTGCTCCGCGAATTCGGCGTCCGTGAGCACATCCCGCCGCCACAGCTCGGCGAGCCGCTCCAGCCGGGTGATGATGTCGTCCCCCTCCCCGGCCTCGCCCTCCTCACCGGCCGCGGCCGTCTCCGCCGCACCGAAGCGCTCATGGCCGACGAACGTGCCGCCCGCCTCCCGGAAGGTGCGGGCGAGCTGCGAGGTCCACAGGTCCTCCCTGACGACGAGGGCGACCGTCACGCCCTGCGGCACGGTCCGCTCCAGCACCTCGACGTCCCCGGCGCCCAGCGCCGCGGCCGCCCCGCCCTCCGCCGTATCGGCGGGCACGACCCCCTCCGGGTCCAGCTCGGCCAGCTCCACCGGGGCCAGTCCGCCGCCCTCGGCACGGCGGACGAAGGCCAGATCGCGGGCGCGTACGGCGCCGGACGCCACGGCGTCGGCGAGGACGGGCACGACGGCCCCGGTGAAGCCGCTGCCGGGAAAGGCGATGACGAGGTGTTCCACAGGTCCGACGGCCACGGTCGCGTCCTCTCCGCATCCCGGCGGCCGCGAGGGCTCCGGGGTGAATACGGGCATTCCAGGGATTACATAAGAAATTGGAAAACTTCGCACATAATATGCATCAACCGTCAAATTCACCCCGTTGTCGACCATGGCCGTGTTGCGCCCGGCTCGACCCGGTCCCCGGTTGCGCGAAAACTTCGGGCCGGTAACGCCACGGTAAGTAAAGGATCAAGTGCACACCGGAGAGGGCAAGGTCACAGCACGTGCCCCTGCTGCGCATTCCCCGTGCTGGCCTAGCATCTGAGCATGACGGTCCAGCCTGCTGACGGGCTCTCTCCGGCCGCCGCGTTCCCCGACCCCTCCCATGACCAGTGGCAGAGCCTCGTCGAAGGCGTTCTGCGCAAGTCGGGCAAGGAAGTCTCGGGCTCGGCCGCCGAGGAAGCGCTGTCCACCACATTGGAGGACGGGCTCACCACCCGGCCCCTCTACACCGCACACGACACCTCGCCGGACACCGGTTTCCCCGGCTTCGCGCCCTTCACCCGGGGCAGCAGGGCCGAGGGGAACGCGGCGGGCGGCTGGGACGTGCGCCAGCGCCATGCCCTGAGCGACCCCGCCCGGCTCAACGAGGCGGTCCTCGGCGATCTGGAGAACGGGGTCACCTCGCTCTGGCTCACCGTGGGCGGCCCGGCGGGCATCCCCGTGGGCTCGCTCGCCCGTGCGCTGGACGGCGTCTACCTCGACCTGGCGCCCGTCGTCCTCGACGCCCCCGCCGACCTGGACGCCGCCGCCACCGAGCTGCTGCGGTTGTACGAGGAGCGCGGTGTCGCCAAGAGCGAGGCCCGGGGCACGCTGGGCGCCGACCCGCTCGGCCACGAGGCCAGGACCGGCATCGAGGCAGACCTCAGCGCCGCCGTCCACTGGGCCCGGGTCTGCGGCCGGGAGTACCCGGGGGTGCGGGCGATCGCCGTGGACGCGCTGCCGTACCACGAGGCCGGCGGTTCGGCCGCCGAGGAGCTGGGGCTCTCCCTGGCGACCGGCGTCGCCTATCTGCGGGCGCTGACGGCGGCCGGTCTCGGCGTGGAAGAGGCCTGCGCCCAGCTGGAGTTCCGTTACGCGGCCACGGCCGACCAGTTCCTGACGATCGCCAAGCTGCGGGCCGCGCGCCGGCTCTGGGCGCGGGTCGCCGAGGTGTCGGGGGCTCCCGCGGCCGGGGCGCAGCGCCAGCACGCCGTGACCTCACCGGTGATGATGACGCGCCGCGACCCGTGGGTGAACATGCTCCGCACCACGCTGGCCACGCTGGGCGCGGGGGTCGGCGGCGCCGACTCCGTCACCGTCCTGCCGTTCGATCACGCGCTGGGCCTGCCCGACGCGTTCGCCCGCCGGATCGCCCGTAACACCTCCACGATCCTGATGGAGGAGTCGCATCTGGCCCGGGTCATCGACCCGGCGGGCGGCTCCTGGTACGTGGAGCGGCTCACCGACGAACTCGCCGCGGCCGCCTGGGCGTTCTTCCAGGAGACCGAGCGCGCGGGCGGGCTGCCGGCCGCCCTGCGCTCGGGGCTGGTCGCGGAGCGGCTCGCCGCCACCTGGGCGGCGCGCAGCGCGAAGCTGGCCCGCCGCAAGGAGCCGATCACCGGGGTCAGCGAGTTCCCGATGCCCTCCGAGCGCCCGGTGGAGCGCGAGCCGGCGCCCGACGCGTTCGCGGGGGCTCCGGGCGGTCTGCCCCGGGTCCGGCGCGACGAGGCGTTCGAGGCGCTGCGCGCCCGGTCGGACGCGCACCTCGCGGCGACCGGCGAGCGCCCGAAGGTGTTCATCGCCGCCCTGGGACCGGCCGCCGCGCACACCGCGCGGGTCTCGTTCGCCGTCAACCTCTTCGGGGCGGGCGGTATCGAGGCGGTGCACCAGCCTGTGTCGGTGGACGCGGCGACGGCCGGCGAGGCCCTCACCGCCTCCGGTGCGAGCGTGGCCTGTCTCTGTTCGTCGGACGCCCTGTACGCCGAGCAGGCGGACCAGGTGGCCGGGGCGCTGAAGTCGGCGGGCGCGGCACAGGTGTTCCTCGCGGGACGCCCCGGCGAGTACGCCGGTGTCGACTCCTACGTCTTCGCGGGCTGCGACACGGTCGCCGTTCTCACCTCCGTACTCGACCGCATGGGAGTGGCGTGATGCAGACATCGCCCACGGAACAGAAATCCACCGGGAAATCCTCCGTTCCCGACTTCTCCGAGGTAGCGCTGGAGTCCCCCGCTCCCCCGGCCGGTTCCGCCGAGGAGTGGCAGGCGGCCGTGGCCGAGGCGGCCGACGGGACTGAGGCCCCGCTCTGGGAGACCCCCGAGGGCATCACGGTCAAGCCGCTCTACACCGGCGAGGACCTGGAGGGCCTGGACGCGCTGCACAGCTACCCGGGCATCGCCCCGTATCTGCGCGGGCCCTACCCGACGATGTACGTCAACCAGCCCTGGACGATCCGTCAGTACGCCGGGTTCTCCACGGCCGAGGAGTCCAACGCCTTCTACCGGCGCAACCTCGCGGCCGGGCAGAAGGGGCTGTCGGTCGCCTTCGACCTGCCCACCCACCGGGGGTACGACAGCGACCACCCCCGGGTGACCGGCGATGTCGGTATGGCCGGGGTGGCGATCGACTCGATCTACGACATGCGCCAGCTGTTCGACGGCATCCCGCTGGACCGGATGTCGGTGTCGATGACGATGAACGGCGCGGTGCTCCCCGTGCTGGCGCTGTACATCGTGGCCGCCGAGGAGCAGGGCGTACCGCCCGAGAAGCTGGCCGGGACCATTCAGAACGACATTCTGAAGGAGTTCATGGTCCGCAACACCTACATCTATCCGCCGACGCCCTCGATGCGGATCATCTCCGACATCTTCGCGTTCACCTCGCAGAAGATGCCGCGCTACAACTCCATCTCGATCTCCGGCTATCACATCCAGGAGGCCGGGGCGACGGCCGATCTGGAGCTGGCGTACACGCTGGCCGACGGGGTGGAGTATCTGCGCGCCGGGCGTGAAGCGGGCCTGGACGTGGACGCGTTCGCGCCCCGGCTGTCGTTCTTCTGGGCGATCGGGATGAACTTCTTCATGGAGGTCGCCAAACTGCGGGCGGCCAGGCTGCTCTGGGCCCGGCTGGTCAAGCAGTTCGACCCGAAGAACGCCAAGTCCCTTTCGCTGCGCACCCATTCGCAGACCTCGGGCTGGTCGCTGACCGCGCAGGACGTGTTCAACAACGTGACGCGTACGTGTGTGGAGGCGATGGCCGCGACGCAGGGGCACACCCAGTCGCTGCACACCAACGCGCTGGACGAGGCTCTGGCGCTGCCCACCGACTTCTCGGCGCGGATCGCCCGTAACACCCAGCTCCTGCTCCAGCAGGAGTCCGGGACCTGCCGGGTCATCGACCCGTGGGGCGGCAGCGCGTACGTGGAGAAGCTGACCCGCGATCTGGCGGACCGGGCCTGGCAGCACATCGAGGAGGTAGAGGCGGCCGGCGGGATGGCGAAGGCCATCGACGCGGGAATCCCCAAGCTCCGGGTGGAGGAGGCGGCCGCCCGTACGCAGGCGCGGATCGACTCCGGGCGGCAGCCGGTGATCGGGGTGAACAAGTACCGGGTGGAGACCGACGAGAAGATCGACGTCCTCAAGGTCGACAACTCCTCGGTGCGCACCCAGCAGATCGAGAAGCTGCGGCGGCTGCGCGAGGAGCGCGACGAGGTGGCGTGCCAGGAGGCGCTGCGGGCACTGACGGCGGCCGCCGAGCGCGCCCCGGGTCCGGGCCTGGAGGGCAACCTGCTGGCGCTGGCGGTCGACGCGGCGCGGGCGATGGCCACGGTCGGGGAGATCTCGGACGCGTTGGAGAAGGTGTACGGGCGGCACGCCGGGCAGATCCGTACGATCTCCGGTGTGTACCGCAAAGAGGCAGGGGATTCCCCTTCGGTGGACCGCACCCGCGCGCTGGTCGACGCGTTCGAGGAGGCGGAGGGTCGCCGCCCGCGCATCCTGGTCGCCAAGATGGGCCAGGACGGCCACGACCGGGGGCAGAAGGTGATCGCTACGGCCTTCGCCGACCTGGGCTTCGACGTGGACGTCGGCCCGCTGTTCCAGACGCCGGGCGAGGTGGCGCGGCAGGCCGTCGAGGCGGACGTGCACATCGTGGGCGTCTCCTCGCTGGCGGCGGGGCATCTGACCCTGGTGCCGGCGCTGCGCGAGGAGCTGGCCGCCGAGGGGCGCGAGGACATCATGATCGTGGTGGGCGGGGTGATTCCGCCGCAGGACATCGAGGCCCTGCATGAGGCGGGCGCGGCCTCGGTCTTCCCGCCGGGGACGGTGATCCCGGACGCGGCCCACGATCTGGTGACGCGGCTCGCCGCAGCGCTCGGCCACGAGCTGTGAGCCGCTGACCGGATGGCCGCCAAGATCGACATCGACAGTTATGTGCAGGGAGTGCTCGACGGCAGGCGGGCGTTCGTGGCGCGCGCCATCACGCTCGTCGAGTCGACACGGGCCGAACACCGGGTACTGGCCCAGCAGTTGCTGAGCCAGTTGCTGCCGTACGCCGGGAAGGCCCGGCGGATCGGGATCAGCGGGGTGCCGGGGGTGGGCAAGTCCACCTTCATCGACGCGCTCGGCACGATGCTCACCGGTCTCGGGCACCGGGTGGCGGTGCTCGCCGTCGATCCGTCCTCCAGCCGTACCGGCGGTTCGATCCTGGGCGACAAGACCCGGATGGAACGCCTCGCCGTCGACCCGGCCGCGTTCGTCCGTCCCTCCCCGACCGCCGGGACGCTGGGCGGGGTGGCGAAGGCGACCCGGGAGTCCATCGTGGTGATGGAGGCGGCGGGGTACGACGTGGTGCTCGTGGAGACGGTGGGCGTCGGGCAGTCGGAGACGGCCGTGGCGAACATGGTCGACACGTTCCTGCTGCTGACCCTGGCCAGGACCGGCGACCAGCTGCAGGGCATCAAGAAGGGTGTCCTGGAGCTTGCGGACGCCATCGCGGTGAACAAGGCCGACGGTCCGCACGAGCGTGAGGCCCGCTCGGCGGCGCGCGAACTGGCGGGCGCGCTGCGGCTGATGCACCCGGTGGACGCGGCCTGGACCCCGCCGGTGCTCACGTGCAGTGCCCGCGAGTCGACCGGTCTCGACACGCTGTGGGAGCGGCTGGAGCAGCACCGTACGGTCCTGGAGTCCACCGGCCGGCTGGCGGCCAAGCGCCGCGACCAGCAGGTGGACTGGACCTGGACGATGGTCCGCGACGAGCTGCTGGACAGTCTGCGCAGCCATCCGGGGGTGCGGAAGCTGGCCCCGGAGCTCGAACAGCGGGTTCGCGAGGGGACGTTGACGGCGACGCTCGCCGCCGAGGAGATCCTCCACGTGTTCCGCGGCGACGAGCCGGGCGGCGCCGCCTGAGACGGTCCCTGCCGAGCAGCACACGAACAGACCGATGGGCCCCTGGACGGAGGGGCCCATCGGCGTCTCGGAGCCGCGTCGCGCGGCGGTCGGTGTCGGTTGCCGGGCCTCAGGCGGCTACGGGGGGCGCGCTCACGGTCGGTACGACGACGGGGGCGCCGTCGGAGGTCGCGGTGAGGATCTCGGCCTCGATGCCGTAGACCTCCCGCACCAGGTCGGCGTCGACGATCCGAACCACATCCTCGCCCACCCGGCCGTTCACGACGCGAACGTGGTGGCCGAGCCCGACCCGTATCTGGGTGAGCGCGTCTGCGCGTACGTGATCCTGCGCTCGGGCGCCGGTCCGCTGAAGGCGGTGGCGATCAAACGGTTCGTACGCGAACGGGGCCTGGCCGCCTACAAGGTGCCGGACCGGGTCGAGTTCGTGGACGCGTTCCCGCAGACGGGGGTGGGCAAGGTCTCCAAGAAGGACCTGCGCAACGCCGCCGCCCGCACCGCTACCCCCGCCCCTTCCCTCTGACGTTCGTGCCGCACGTCCCGCAACCCCGGAACGGAACCCTCTCCACCATGGCTCTGCCCGCCATCACCCCTACCCCAGGCCGTCCGCCGACGAGCTGCCCGCCAACCGGGTCGACTGGACCGTCGACCCGGCGCGCGCCGTGCTGCTCGTCCACGACCTGCAGAACTACTTCCTGTCGGCGTACGACCGGCAGGCCGCACCCGTGCCCGAACTCCTCGCGCATGTGGCCGAGTTGAAGAAGGAGGCCGCGCGCCTGGGCGTGCCGGTCCTCTACACCGCGCAGCCCGGCGGCCAGAGCGCCGAGGAGCGCGGGCTCCAGCAGGACTTCTGGGGCCCCGGCCTGCCCGCCGACGAGCACGCGGCGGCCATCGCGGACGAGGTCGCGCCCACCGACGGCGACACCGTCATCACCAAGTGGAAGTACAGCGGCTTCGTCCGCACCGATCTGCTGGAGCGGCTGCGCGAACAGGGCCGCGACCAGATCGTCCTCACCGGCGTCTACGCCCACATCGGCGTCCTGATGACCGCGTGCGACGCCTGGATGCAGGACATCCAGGCCTTCGTGGTGGCCGACGCGGTCGCGGACTTCTCGGCCGACGACCACGCGATGGCGCTGCGCTGGGCGGCCGGCAAGTGTGCCGTCGTCACCACCGCCCGGGCCGTCTTCGAAGGGAAGTGACCGCTGTGGCCCTGACGCTCGAACAGCTGCGCGCCGATGTCGCCGACATCCTCGGCGAGGAGCCGGAGGAGATCCTGCTCGACGAGAACCTCGTCGACTACGGGCTCGACTCCGTCCGTCTGATGTCCCTGGCGGCCGCCTGGCGCCGCGACCACGGGATCGAGGTGGCCTTCGCCGACCTCGCCGAGAAGCCGGCCCTGGAAGCCTGGGGGCCGCTGCTCGGGGTGACCTCCTGAGCGGACGGCGGCGGTAGGCAGTTCTTCCGACCGTTCTTCCGATGGACCGTGCTACAGTGCGATCAGCATACGTGGATGCCCCTTCGTCGGGCACCGGTGCTGTTCTCTCTCCATCGCTGTTGCGCCCGTCCTCGTACGACCGGCGATCCAGCTTCTTCCCAGCGTTTCTCGCTGTCTCTCCTTCCGGCTGCCGGGCTTCCGTGCCCCGGTGCGGGCGTGACGATGCCGCCCCTCCGTACGCCGGTCCCTCATTCGCCACGTCCGCGAAAGGACCCCTCCCATGACCACCACACTCGAACGCCCCGTACTCCGTGAGCCGCGCCCCGTCCGGGCCGCGGGTCTTCTGGACACCGCCCCCGGCGGCCACGGCCTGCTCCGCGTCCGGGGCGGCCACCCCTCCCCCGACGACATCAAGGTCTCTCCCGCGCTGATCCGCCGGTACGGCCTGCGCAAGGGCGACGCCGTCGAGGGGAGCTGCGAACAGCCGCGCGTCCTCGCCGGCGTCGACCGGGTCAACGGCCTCGCGCCGCAGACCTCGGGCGGCCGCGCCCACTTCCACGACCTCACGCCGGTCCACCCCACCGAGCGGCTGCGGCTGGAGACCCCGAAGGGCGGTCCGGCGCTCCGGATCGTCGATCTGGTCTCCCCCGTCGGCAAGGGCCAGCGCGGCCTTCTCGTCGCACCGCCCCGGACCGGCAAGACGGTCCTGCTCCAGCAGCTCGCCGCCGCCGTCGCCACCAACCACCCCGAGTGCCATCTGATGGTGGTCCTCCTGGACGAACGCCCGGAGGAGGTCACCGACATGCGGCGCTCCGTGCGCGGCGAGGTGTACGCCTCCACCTTCGACCGGCCCGCGAAGGAGCACATCGCCCTCGCCGACCTGGCCGTCGAGCGTGCCAAGCGCCTCGTCGAGCAGGGCCGCGACGTGGTGGTCCTGCTGGACTCCCTCACCCGGCTGTGCCGCGCCCACAACAACGCGGCCGGATCGGGCGGCCGCACCCTGAGCGGCGGCGTCGACGCGGCGGCCCTGGCCGGCCCCAAGAAGCTGTTCGGGGCGGCCCGGTCCGCCGAGGAGGGCGGCTCGCTCACCATCCTGGCGACCGCGCTGGTGGAGACGGGCTCCCGCGCCGACGAGTTCTTCTTCGAGGAGCTGAAGGGGACCGGCAACATGGAGCTGCGCCTGGACCGCTCGCTGGCGGACCGGCGGGTCTTCCCGGCCGTCGACATCGCCCGCTCCGGCACCCGCCGCGAGGAGCTGCTGACGGGCCCCGCCGAGCTCTCCACCGTACGGGCGCTGCGCCGCGCCCTGCACGCCCGGGACGGTCACGGCGCCCTGGAGGCGCTGCTGGACAAGGTCCGCCGCACCCCGGACAACGCGACGTTCCTCCGTCAGGTGCAGCCCACCGTGCCGGGCGCCTAGCGGGCCGGGCACGGTGGTCGCGTACCCACCGGCTCAGGCGCTGCCCAGCGCCTCCGAGACCAGGGCGCGCGCCTCCTCCTGGACCCGCCCGAGGTGTTCGGGCCCCTGGAAGCTCTCCGCGTACACCTTGTAGACGTCCTCCGTGCCCGAGGGGCGGGCGGCGAACCAGGCGCTGTCGGTGCAGACCTTGAGGCCGCCGATCGCGGCCCCGTTGCCCGGTGCCTCGGTGAGGACCGCGGTGATGGGCTCGCCCGCCAGGGTGTCGGCCTTGACCTGCTGCGGGGAGAGCTTGGCCAGGACCGCCTTCTCCCCGCGGGTGGCGGGTGCGTCGACGCGGGCGTAGGCCGGGTCACCGAAGCGGGCGGTGAGCTGGGCGTACCGCTGGGAGGGGGTGGAGCCGGTGACGGCGGTGATCTCGGAGGCGAGCAGGGCCAGCAGGATGCCGTCCTTGTCCGTGGTCCAGACGCGGCCGTCACGGCGCAGGAAGGAGGCGCCGGCCGACTCCTCGCCGCCGAAGCCGAGGCTGCCGTCGAACAGCCCGTCGACGAACCACTTGAAGCCGACCGGGACCTCCACCAGGGTGCGGCCGAGGTCGTGGGCGACCCGGTCGATCATCGAGGAGGAGACCAGCGTCTTGCCGATGCCCGTCCCGGCGGGCCAGCCCTCCCGGTGGGTGTAGAGGTAGTCGATGGCGGTGGCCAGGTAGTGGTTGGGGTTCATCAGGCCGCCGTCGGGGGTGACGATGCCGTGCCGGTCGGCGTCGGCGTCGTTGCCGGTGGCGATGGTGTACGCGTCGCGCTGTTCGATCAGCGAGGCCATGGCGTGCGGGGACGAGCAGTCCATCCGGATCTTCCCGTCCCAGTCCAGCGTCATGAACCGCCAGGTCGGGTCGGCGAGCGGGTTGACCACGGTGAGGTCGATCCGGTGCCGCTCCGCGATGCGCCCCCAGTAGCCGACGGAGGCGCCGCCGAGCGGGTCGGCGCCGATCCGGATGCCCGCGTCCCGTACGGCGTCGAGGTCGAGGACGGAGGGCAGGTCGTCGACGTAACGGCTCAGGAAGTCGTAGCGACCCGTGGTGTCGGCGGCCAGCGCGCGGGCGTACGGGATCCGGCGGACCTCCCCGAGTCCGGCCTCGATCAGGGCGTTGGCCCGGTCCTGGATCCAGGAGGTGGCGTCCGAGGCGGCCGGACCGCCGTTGGGCGGGTTGTACTTGAAGCCGCCGTCGGCGGGCGGGTTGTGCGACGGGGTGACCACGATGCCGTCGGCCAGGTGCTCGGTGCGCCCCTGGTTGTACGTCAGGATGGCGTGCGAGACGGCGGGCGTCGGGGTGTAGCCGTCGTCACTGTCGATCAGGACGGTGGCCCCGTTGGCGGCGAGGACCTCCAGCGCGGTGACCCGGGCGGGCTCGGACAGGGCGTGGGTGTCGGCGCCCAGGAAGAGCGGCCCGTCGGTCCCCTGACGGGCCCGGTAGTCGCAGATCGCCTGGGTGGTGGCGGCGATGTGGTCGTCGTTGAACGCCGCCGCGAGGGCGGAGCCGCGGTGGCCCGAGGTACCGAAGGCCACCCGCTGGGCGGGCTCGGCCGGATCGGGGTGGAGGGCGTAGTAGGCCGTCACCAGCCGTGCCACGTCGACCAGGTCCGCTGACTGCGCCGGCTGCCCGGCCCGTGCGTGCACCATCGGGTCTCCTCTTGCGTCTTCGTCATCACCGGCCCGGGGAACGGGCCGCCGTCCCGGGGCGGACGATCACCCCGATCCGTACCCGATTCTGTCCCCTTGCCCCGCATCGGTGCGTGACGGGTTCACGCCTTCCTCGCGTGGCCGTCCGGCCAGGACCGCACCTCGCCCCCGGTCCGGGGCTGGACCGGGGGCGCGGTGGGATCGGGGTCAGCGGCCCTGCAGACGCTTCACGTTGTCGCCGAAGGTCCAGCCCTTGGAGCCGTCCCAGTTCAGGGACCAGGTCATCAGCCCCTTGAGGGAGCCGTTGTAGTGGTTCCAGGCCTGGGAGACGAGCGAGGTGGACATGTAGCCGCCGCCCGCGCCGGGCTGGGCGGGGAGGCCGGGGACCTGCTTGTCGTAGGGGACCTTGACGGTGGTGCCCTGGATGACGAGCCCCCTGTTCAGGCAGTCCGTCTGGGCGGTGAAGCCGGCGACCGTACCGGCGGAGTAGGAGTCGCCGGAGCAGCCGTACATGCTGCCGTTGTAGTACTGCATGTTCAGCCACCACAGGCGGCCGTTGTCCGCGTACTTCTTGATGATGGGCAGGTACGCGCCCCAGATCGAGCCGTAGACCACGCTGCCCCCGGTGACGTACGCCGTCTCGGGGGCCATGGTGAGGCCGAAGTTCGACGGCATCGCGGCGAGTACGCCGTCGATGATGCGGATGAGGTTGGCCTGCGACGGGGAGAGCTGGTTGATGTTGCCGCTGCCGACGAGGCCGGTCTCGATGTCGATGTCGATGCCGTCGAAGTTGTACTTCTTCAGGATCGGGACGACGGTCGCGACGAACCGGTCGGCGACCGCGCTGGAGCTGAGGTCGATCCCGGCGGCCGCTCCGCCGATCGACATGAGGGTGGTGAGCCCGGAGGCCTTGGCCTGGCACATCTCCGCGGGGGTGGCGACCTTGACGGTGTTGTCCATGCCGTCCTCCCACAGGACGGTGCCGTCCGAGCGGATGACGGGGAAGGCCGCGTTGATGACGTTGTAGCCGTGCTGGGTGATCCGGGGGTCGGTGATGGGGATCCAGCCGAGCGGCGGGTGCACACCGTTGGCGGCGCCGTCCCAGTTCTCCCAGTACCCCTGGAGCACCTTGCCGGTCGGCTTCGACTTGACCGCGCAGGTCTCGGCCGAGGCTTTCCGGGAGTCGGCGGTCTTCGGCGGGGCGGCTCCGACCAGCATCGGTACGACGAGCGCCGCGGCCAGGCCGAGGCCCAGCAGCCGTGATGTACGGCCCATGATCCGTATGTCCTTCCTGCCCGGGTCCGCCGCCGACGGTGCGAAAGGTTCGCCCCGACCCGCCCCGTGTCGTGACCCTGTCAAACCGTAGAATGGTCCAGACCTTCGGTCAAGAGGTCTGGACCAGACCGCCCGTCAGGAGGGCCGCGGAGACACCGCGGCGGGGTGGGAAGCAGCACAGCCAACTGCGCCGCACCCCGCTCGGCACCGGCCGCGGTCCCTCAACCGCGGCCCCGGCCCGGGCCCCTCAGCCCCGGTCGTACGTGTGGAACCCGCGGCCGGTCTTCCGGCCGAGCAGCCCCGCCTCCACCATCCGCTGGAGCAGCGGCGGCGGGGCGTAGAGCGGTTCCTTGAACTCGTCGTACAGCGATGCGGCGATGGAGGCGACCGTGTCCAGGCCGATCAGGTCGGCGAGCTTGAGCGGGCCCATCGGGTGGGCGCAGCCCAGCTCCATGCCGACGTCGACGTCGGCGGCGGTCGCGAAACCGGACTCGGCCATCCGGATCACGGCGAGGAGGTACGGGATCAGCAGCGCGTTCACGACGAAGCCGGACCGGTCCTGGGAGCGGACCACCGTCTTGCCGAGCACCGATGTCACGAACTCCTCGGCCGCCGCGACCGTGGCGGGCGCGGTGTGCAGGGAGGGGACGACCTCCACCAGCGGCAGTACGGGCACCGGGTTGAAGAAGTGCAGGCCCAGCACGTGGTCGGCGCGGTGGGTGGCCATGCCGAGGCGCATGACGGGGGTGGCGGAGGTGTTGGTCGCCAGGATGGCCTCCGGGCCCTCGACGATCTTGTCGAGGGCGGTGAAAACCTCCGTCTTGGCCTCGGCGTTCTCCACGACGGCCTCGACCACGAGCTGACGGTCGGCCAGGGCGTCGAGGTCCCCGGTGAAGACCAGCCCGCCGAGGGAGTCCTCGGCGGTCAGGCGGTCCAGCTTGCCGCGCTGCACGGCACGTTCCAGGGAGATCGCGACCCGCTCGCGGGCCCGGTCGGCGGCCGTGGCGTCCGCCTCGCAGACGATCGTGTGCACTCCGGCCCACGCGCAGACCTCGGCGATTCCCGCCCCCATCTGACCGCCGCCGGCGACGCCGGCCTTGGTGATGCGCGCGCTCATGCCTGGACCGCCGGTCGGCCGACGAGGTGGCGGGCGTACGCCTCCGTGGTGAAGAAGGCGGGCAGCTCCTTGGCGAGGGCGGTGCGTTCGAAGAGGTCGCGGACCTGGTCGAGCCGGGCCCGGGGGTAGGTGGCGCCGAGCGTGGCGAGCTCCTCCTCGAAGAGCCGCTCCACCGTTTCGCGGTCGACCGCCTTGTGCTTGAGCCACTGCCAGATCTGGGCCCGGGCGATCTCGGCGGTCGCCGCGTCCTCCATGAGGCCGTTGAGGGCGACGGCTCCCCGTCCGTTGAGCCAGGCGTCGTAGTAGCTCAGGGTGACAGCGATGTTGTCGCGGAGACCGGCCGGGGTCGGGCGCCCTGCCGTACGGCGTACGGCGACGAGGCGCTGCTGTCGGCCGCCACGGACGGGCTCCGGCTCGCCTGCATGCTGTGCTGCATCGGCGCGGCGAACACGCTCGCCAACCCGAAACGGGCGCTGCGCGTGCTGCCCGGCGCGCTGTACGAGCTCGGCGTGGCCGTCACCGTCTCGATCAGCGTGGCCCCGCAACTGGTCCAGAGCGTCCAGCGGGTGGCGCGCGCCCGCCGGCTGCGGGCCGGGCGCAACAAGGGCCTCAAGGCGCTGCGGAGCATCGTGGTGCCCGTGCTGGAGGACGCGCTGGAGCGGTCGCTGCGGCTGGCGGCGGCGATGGATTCACGCGGTTACGGGCGGGCGGGTTCCGCCACGCGTGGCTCGCGCCGCCTGACCGGGGCGCTGATGCCGCTGGGCATGTGCGGGCTCCGCGCCGGGGCGTACGGGCTCCTCGACCCGACCGCCCCGAAGCTGCTCGGGCTGCCCGCGCTGGCGGCCGGCGCGGTGCTCTGCCTGGCCGGGCTGCGGCTCGGCGGGCGCCGGGTGACGCGGACGACGTACCGGCCCGATCCCTGGCGGTTCGCGGAGTGGGCGGTGGCGTCCTGCGGGGTGCTCTCGGCGGTGCCGCTGTTCGTCAACGTGGGTTACGACCCGGCCGCGCTGAACCCGTCCATCCATCCGCTCAGCTGGCCGACGCTGCCGCTCGTCCCGGCCGCCGCCGTCCTACTCGCCGGGGCGGCCGGGTTCCTGGCGCCGCCGCCGGGCAAGCCCGTCCCGTACGTCTCCGCGCCGCGCACCGAGGAAGCCGCATGATCACCTTCGACCAGGTCACCGTCGTGTACGACGGGGCCGACGAGCCGGTCCTGCGGGACGTGAACCTGGTGGTCGACGAGGGCGAACTCGCCGATGTCGTCGGTGTGGTCGGCCAGGACCCGCTGGACGGGTTCGTCACGGACACGGTGGAGGAGGAACTCGCTTACGCGATGGAGCAGTTGGCGATCTCCCCGGCGGTGATGCCCAAGCGGGTGGAGGAGACCCTCGATCTGCTGGGGCTCGCCGATCTGCGCCACCGGGCGCTGTACGAGCTCTCCGGCGGGCGGCAGCAGCGCGTGGCCATCGGCTCGGTCCTCACCGCCCACCCCCGCGTCCTGGTGCTGGAACGGGTGGTGCAGTACGCGGACCGGGTCATCCACCTCCCCGGCGACGGCCGCGTGGTCTCGGGCCCGCCGGCGGACATCTTCGCCACGCCGTCGATCGCGCCGCCCGTCGTGGAGCTGGGCCGCGCAGCGCGCTGGTCGCCGCTGTCGCTCTCGGTCCGGGACGCACGCCGGGCCGCCGCCCCGCTGCGCACCGCGCTGGCGGGCACCCCGGCCCCGGCCGTCCGCCCGGTGCCGGAGGAGCCCGGAGCGACCCTGCTCACCGCGCGCGGGATCACGGTGGCGTACCGGGGTGTCGCGGCGGTCCGTGAGGTGGACCTCGACCTGCGGGGCGGCGAGATCACCGCGCTGATGGGCCGCAACGGCTCGGGCAAGTCGTCGCTCCTGTGGGCGCTCCAGGGCTCGGGGCCGCGCAGGTCCGGTACGGTACGGGTCGTTTCAGGCAGCGCGGACGGTACGGGTGGCCCGGACGGTGGGGCCGGCTCAGGCGCATCGCGCGGATCAGGCGGCTCGCGCGGACCGGGCGGCTCCCGCGGTTCGCGCGGACCGGCGAAGGGCAGCGACCCCAAGAACCTCTCCGCTGCCGAGGCCAGAGCGCTCGTCGGGCTCGTCCCGCAGACCCCGACCGACCTGCTCTACCTGGAGAGCGTCAAACAGGAGCTCGACCAGGCCGACATCGAGTCGTCGGCGTCGGACGGCGGGCTCACCGCCCGCGTGATCCTGGACCGGCTGGCTCCCGGCATCGACGGCGCGGCCCACCCGCGCGACCTCTCCGAAGGGCAGAAGCTGGCGCTGGTCCTCGCCATCCAGCTGACGGCGGCGCCCCGGGTGCTGCTGGACGAGCCCACCCGGGGGCTCGACCACCGGGCGAAGACCCAGCTCATCTCCATGGTCGACGAACTGGCCGCCGAGGGACGGTCGGTGGTGATCTCCACCCATGACGTCGAGTTCGCGGCCCGCGCGGCGGACCGGGTGGTGGTGATGGCCGAGGGCGACATCGTCGCGGACGGGCCGACCACCGAAGTGATCGTCGCCTCCCCCGTCTTCGCCCCGCAGGTGGCGAAGATCCTCTCGCCGCTGCCGTATCTGACGGTGGACCAGGTGGCGTCGGCGCTGCCGGCCGAGGAGGTGGGAGCGTGAAGGAACTGCCGGACCTCACCGGCCGCCCTGCGGGCGCCATCCGCATCGGCCCGCGCGCCGGAATCGTCATCGCCATGGCCGCCTTCCTCGGGCTGGTCGCCTTCTTCTGGCCGTTCCTCGTCGCACCGGGGCGCATGGGGGCCAACTACGCTCCGCCGCTGATCTTCGGCGTCCTGCTGGTCCTGGTCCTGTGCGTGGTGATCTCCGAGATCGCCGAGGGCGGCATCAACTCCAAGGCCCTGGCGATGCTCGGGGTGCTCTCCGCCGTCAACGCCGCGCTGCGCCCGCTCGGCGCGGGCACGGCGGGCATCGAGACGGTGTTCTTCGTCCTGGTCCTGGCGGGCCGCGTCTACGGTCCCGGCTTCGGCTTCACGCTGGGCTGCACCTCGCTCTTCGCCTCCGCGCTGATCACCGGCGGGGTCGGCCCGTGGATGCCGTACCAGATGTTCGGCTGCGCGTTCGTCGGCATGCTCGCGGGCATGCTGCCCCGCGCCACGGGCCGCCGCGAGGTGATGATGCTCGCCGTCTACGGCTCGCTCTCCGGCTATCTCTTCGGTTTTCTGCTGAACCTCTCCTTCTGGCCGTTCTCGGTGGACCCGAACAGCTCCATCGCCTACCTGCCCCGCCTCCCCTTCACCGAGCAGTGGCAGCGCTACCTCGCCTTCGACGTGGCGACCTCGCTCGGCTGGGACACAGGGCGGGCCGTCACGAACTTCGTCTGCATCACCCTGGCCGGCCCCGCCGTCCTCACCACGTTCCGCCGGGCCGCCCGCAAGGCCCGCTTCCGCGCCCCGGTGCGGTTCGCCGCTCCGAAGTCCGAGGGCCCCTGACGCAGCGGGCCTTGATAGATTCGGGAACCGCCGGAACGGCGATCACTTCTTTGGGGAAGTCGTGGACTGGGGGACGCTCGTCGCGACGGTCAGCGGTGGCTTCATCGCCATCTCGGGGACCGTACTGGCCGACCATCTGCGCCAGCGTCATGAGAAGAACCACGGGGCGGCGGACCGGCGGCGCGCGGTGTACATCGAGTTCATCTCCGCCGTCGGGGACTGCCACGCCCGGCTGCGGCAGATCGCCCAGGGCCAGGACCCCTCCACCGACCCGGACCGGGCCGCCCGCACGGCCCTGGGCGAGGCGGCCGTCCACGAGGTGCGCGAGCGGTTCTTCATCGACGCGTCGGCCGACGTGGCCGGTGCCGGGCAGGCGACGTTCGCACAACTGCGCGCGGTCCGGCGCGTGGTGGGCACGGGCGCCGGGCACACCTCCGCCGCCTTCAACGACGCCTACCACCCCTACCTCGACCGGGTCTGGGCCTACCGGGTCGCGGTGCGCAGGGAGTTGGAGGACCGGATGTTCTCGCCGGAGTCCTTCGGCTGGGACGCCTGGGACGGCAGGGCCCGCTGCCCGATCTGCCGGGACGGGCTGACGACGGGGGCGTGAGGAGGGCCGGTGGGGCCAGGCCGGCCCGAGGCCCTCACGGGGTGCCCGGTCCCTGCCGCGGCGCTGCCCCGTGCACGCCGTCGTGGATCGACTGGGCCATGAGCACCGGGCCGCTGTAGTACCCCCCGCTGATGGTGTTGTTCGTGATCGACACGGTGGTACCGGCCGGCTGCAGGGGGGCCAGTTCGTCGAGCAGACCCCTGAGCTCGTCCGCCGCCTCCGGGTTGTCCCGCAGGGCGCGGCGGATCCTGATCCGCCACTGGGCCGCGACGTCCGCGGCGCCGTCCTCGTCGCCGCTCCGGCGCGCCGCGATCAGTTCCTCGCGGGACTCCTCCAGCTCGGCGTCGACGGCCTCGCTGTCCTCGCCCCGCGCCAGGAACCGGGCCACCCGCCCGCGCGCCTGGTTCCACACCTCGGTGGCCATCAGCCCCACGAAGGCCGTCGCACCCGATGCCGCCAGTGCCGTCAGCTCGGCTTCCACCGGACCCCCCTCTGCCTCACCCGTCACCGTACGGACGCGTAAAAGCGCCGCTGGTGCAACCGTAGAGAGCCGACGGTCCCACCGGAAGCGGAATCGAGCACGCGGTGCGGTTCAGTTCCGGCCACACCGGCCGGGCGGTCACGTACCGGGACGTGCGGAGGCATCCGGGGCTGGTACGGGCGCGGACGCAACCGTGAGCGGGCCCGGTGCGTGATGATGGAGAGAGGGCAGCGACGCGGCAGCGCTCCGCCGGGACGGCCGGCCGGTGCCCCGGAAGGGCGGGTCGCCATGTCCGTAGCCCGAGGGAAGACACCGGCCGCCGCGCTGCTCACCGTGCTCCTCCTGGTCCTCCTCGCGGCCGGGTGCACGGGCGGGGACGGTTCGGGGCCCGAAACCCGGAGCAACAGCCCGTCCGGCCGGGGTACGGACGCGAAGGTGCTCGCCGTGAAGATCGACAATGTGGCGCCCGCGCGTCCGCAGACCGGTCTCGAGCAGGCGGACATCGTCTATGTCGAGCAGGTGGAGGCCGGTCTCAGCCGGCTCCTCGCGGTCTACTCCTCCGAGCTGCCGCCGGTGATCGGACCGGTCCGCAGCGCCCGGGAGACCGATCTGGAGCTGCTGCGCCAGTTCGACCGGCCGGTGCTCGCCTTCTCCGGGGCCCAGAGCAGGCTCCTCCCGGCCATCGACCGGGCGCCCCTCGACGCCGTGCCGCCGCCGGCCGCGCCCCGGGCGTACTTCCGCGGGCCGGAGCGGCCGGCCCCGCACAATCTGTATCTCCGGCCGGAGAGGATCCCGTACGCCGCTTCCGGGGCCGATGCCGTGGAGGCGCTGGGGCTGAGGTTCGGCCCGGCGCCGCCCGGCGGAAGCTCCGAGGAGAGCCGTACGGTCCGCTTCCCTTCCGCGCGCACGACCTTCACCTGGTCCGCCGAGCGCGAGCGGTGGCTGGTCGCCATGGACGGCTCCCCCGCCCGGACGAGCGAAGGAGGGCGGCTCGGGGCCGCCACGGTGATCGTGCAGGACGTGACGGTACGCCCTTCGGCCTTCGGGGACCGGTCCGGGAACAACACCCCGTTCACCGAGACCGTCGGCTCGGGGACCGCGCACGTCCTGCGTGACGGGAAGGCGTACGAGGCCCGGTGGGCGCGCCCCTCGGCGGACGCGGACACGGCGTTCACCACACCGGGCGGCGAGCGGATCGACCTGGCCTCCGGGCCGCTCTGGATCGTGTACGCGCCCCGTTGAGGCTTCCGGGCGCGGCGAGGCGCGGCCCCGGCCACCGACGGTGACCCGGACCGCGCCCCTGGTGAGGCCCTGCTACTGCCAGACCTTGATGTAGTCGACGCTCAGCTTCTGCGGGAAGCGGGTGGTGGTGTCCGGCGGACCCGGCCAGTCACCCCCGACCGCGTTGTTGAGGATCAGGAAGAAGTCGTGGTCGAACACCCAGGGGCCGCGGGTGCGCTCCAGCTCCTCCCGGTCGACCCGGAACGACACCTGGCCGTCGACCCGGAACGTCATGCCGGTGCTGTTCCAGTCCACGGCGAAGGTGTGGAAGTCGCCGGCGTAGTCCGCGCCCCCGGGCAGTGAGTGGGGGCCTCCGTAGCCGGCCGCGCCGTTGTAGGCGGGGGCGTGCAGGGTGGAGTAGGCGGTCTTCGGCTCCTTGCCGACGTGTTCCATGATGTCGATCTCACCGGTGTAGGGCCACGGGCGCCCCTTGTCGAAGTAGTCCGCGCCCAGCATCCAGAACGCGGGCCAGAGCCCCTGGGTGCCGGAGACCTTGATGCGCGCCTCGACCCGGCCGTAGGTGAACTGGAACTTCCCGTAGGTGTTGAGCCGCGCCGAGGTGTACTGGCACGTGGTGCTTCCGCTCAGCGGGTCGGGCGGGCAGGCCGAGCCCGGTGTCGCCTCCCGGCGGGCCTCCAGGACGAGGGAGCCGTTGCCGTCCTGGGCGGCGTTCTTGTTGTTCGTGTAGTACTCCAGCTCGTTGTTGGGTCCGGTGCCGGTCTCCGGGACCCACTTGGCCGGGTCGGGTGCGGCGCCGGCGGGGCCGTTGAACTCGTCGCTGAAGACCAGCCGGTCGTACGTGGGGTCGGCGGGCAGCGGTGGTGCGGGGATCGGCGCTCCGCCAGTACCCCAGACCTGGAACTCCCAGAGCGAGTAGCCGTATTCACCGCTGCGCTGGGTGACGTACAGCCGTACGTGCCGGCCGGTGCCGCTGACGTCCAGCGTCTCCTTGAAGCCGGCGCCGGAGGCGGTCTGGTGGATCGTCCGCCAGTCGGCGCCGTTGTCGGAGACCTCGATCCGGTAGGCCCTGGCGTACGCCGGGTCCCACTGGAGGACCACCCGGTTGATCCGGGCGGGGGCGCCGAGGTCGACGGCGATCCAGCCGGGGTCGGTCCAGCCGCCCTCGGGGCTGGTGGCCCAGCGGCTCGCGGGGTCCCGGTCGAAGGCCTTGTCCGGGCCGCACTCCCAGCAGGTGCCGTCGTGCTGGGAGGTGGAGGCGGATCCGGCCTTGCCGTACGAGAGCAGGACATCTCCGCCGGGGTCGCTGCCGCCGGTGGTGGAGTAGACCTGGAACTCGTGGAGGGAGTAGCCCCACGGGGTGGCGCGCTGGGTGCCCAGCAGCCGGATGTAGCGTCCGGTTCCCGAGACGGTGAGGGTCTCGAAGCCTCCGGTGCCGGTGGTGGTGGAGTGGATCGTCGTCCACTGCTGCCCGTCGGCGGAGAGCTCGATCCGGTAGCCCCTGGCGTACGCGGCCTCCCAGTTCAGCACGACCTGGCCGACCGCGGTGCTCGTGCCGAGGTCGATGCGGATCCACTGGTCGTCGGTGAACTCGCTGGACCAGCGGGTCGCCGGATTGCCGTCCACGACGTTGGGGGCGGTGAAGGGGCCTTCAGCGCTGGAGGCGGTGGCCGGTTTCCCCTGGGAGACGAGGACGGCCGCGGCGACGGCCCGCTCCGGGGCGAGCGCCGCCGAGAGGGTGAACAGGAGGGCCACCGCGGCCATGACGGCCAGGGCGCCTCGAAGCCGTGGTGTTCCACGGGCGTTCATGGGAACTCCTTGCTCTGTAGCGGAGGCTGGGCCGAGAGAGCGCTCCCCCCGCAGGGGGGAGCGTGGCGGGAGCCGCGTCAACCGTCAAGGGGTCGCGGGCCAGTGGGCCCGGCCGCCGATCGAGCGTCACCCGACTCGTCATCACAGAACTCCACCAACTACCCGTGTGCTTTCAGGAGATGAAACGTCAAGCGCCTCCGGAGGCCGATCGCACCGATCCTGTGCACAACTCTTGACGCGGCCGAAACGCGGGAGAATCATTCGGCTACCGAGAGAGCGCTCTCTCCCCTCTGTGGGAGCTGCGCCCGCCCCCCCACCTCCGCCCCCGCACCTATGACATCTCAGGAGACCAGGACATGTCTGTTGCCCTCGTCAGACCCTCGCGGCCCCCGATGGCCGCACTCCACCGATGGCGCGGCCTCGGCTTCGCGCTGGTGACCGCGCTGGTCGCGGCCCTGCTCGGAGTGGCTCAGGCCGCCCCGGCTCAGGCCGCCCCCGTCCTGCTCTCCCAGGGCAGCCCGACGACCGCCTCCAGCGAGGAGAACGGCGGCACGGCCGCGGGCAACGCGGTCGACGGGAACGGCGGAACGCGCTGGTCCAGCGCCTTCTCCGACCCGCAGTGGATACGGATCGACCTCGGCTCCCCGGCCGCCCTCAGCCGGGTCGAGCTCGCCTGGGAGGCCGCGCACGCGAAGAGCTACCGCATCGAGCTCTCCACCAACGGCACCAACTGGACGACCGCGTACAGCACCACGACCAGTCAGGGCGGGAACGAGACGCTCACCGTCTCCGGCGAGGCCCGTTACGTACGCCTGACCGGCACGGAGCGCGCCACCGGATACGGCTACTCCCTCTGGGAGTTCAAGGTCTTCGGCACCCGGGACGGGGGCGGCGGCCCGGAGATTCCCGGTGGTGGCGACCTCGGACCGAACGTGCACGTCTTCGACCCCTCCACGCCGAACATCCAGGGCAAGGTCGACGAGATCTTCCAGCAGCAGGAGTCCGCGCAGTTCGGCTCCGGCCGGCACGCGCTGCTCTTCAAGCCGGGCACGTACAACAACATCAACGCGCAGATCGGGTTCTACACCCAGATCGCGGGCCTCGGCCTCAACCCGAACGACACCACGTTCAACGGTGACGTGACCGTCGACGCCGGCTGGTTCAACGGAAACGCCACGCAGAACTTCTGGCGTTCGGCCGAAAACCTCACCCTCAACCCGGTCAACGGCACCAACCGCTGGGCCGTCTCCCAGGCCGCCCCCTTCCGCCGCATGCACATCAAGGGCGGACTCAACCTCGCGCCCGACGGATACGGCTGGGCCAGCGGCGGCTACATCGCCGACAGCAAGATCGACGGCACCGTGGGCCCGTACTCCCAGCAGCAGTGGTACACCCGCGACAGCTCGGTGGGCGGCTGGACCAACGCGGTCTGGAACATGACCTTCTCCGGCGTCCAGGGCGCTCCCGCGTCCAGCTACCCGAACCCGCCGTACACCACGCTGGACACCACCCCGATCTCGCGCGAGAAGCCGTTCCTCTACCTGGACGGCAACGAGTACAAGGTGTTCGCCCCCGCGAAGCGCGTCAACGCGCGCGGCGTCTCCTGGGACAGCGGGAACCAGCAGGGTGAGTCCATCCCGCTGAACCGCTTCTACGTCGTCAAGCAGGGCGCCACCGCGGCGACGATCAACGCGGCGCTCGCCCAGGGCCTCAACCTGCTGTTCACGCCCGGTGTCTACCACATCGACCAGACCATCAACGTGAACCGCGCCAACACCGTCGTCCTCGGTCTCGGCCTCGCCACGATCATCCCGGACAACGGAGTGACCGCGATGAAGGTCGCCGACGTCGACGGGGTGAAGCTGGCCGGCTTCCTCATCGACGCCGGTCCCGTCAACTCGCCCACCCTGCTGGAGGTCGGCCCGCAGGGCGCCTCCGCGGACCACTCGGCCAACCCCACCACCGTGCAGGACGTGTTCATCCGCATCGGCGGCGCGGGCCCGGGCAAGGCGACCACCAGCCTGGTGGTCAACAGCGACGACACGATCATCGACCACACCTGGATCTGGCGCGCCGACCACGGCGAGGGCTGGGGCTGGGAGACCAACCGGGCCGACTACGGCGTCCGCGTCAACGGCGACGACGTCCTGGCCACCGGCCTGTTCGTCGAACACTTCAACAAGTACGACGTGGAGTGGTACGGCGAACGCGGCCGGACGATCTTCTTCCAGAACGAGAAGGCGTACGACGCACCCAACCAGGCCGCCATCCAGAACGGCAGCACGAAGGGGTACGCGGCCTACCGGGTCGACGACTCCGTCGAACAGCACGAGGGCTGGGGCATGGGCAGCTACTGCTACTACAACGTCGACCCGACGATCATCCAGGAACACGGCTTCAAGGCACCGGTGAAACCGGGCGTGAAGTTCCACAACCTCCTGGTCGTCTCGCTCGGCGGCAACGGGCAGTACCAGCACGTGATCAACAACATCGGCTCCCCCACCTCGGGAACGTCGACGGTGCCTTCGAGCGTGGTCAACTTCCCCTGATCCCCCCGGTGTGAGGCCGGTGTGCCGGTCCGGTGTCCGGCGGCCCGGACCGGCTCACCTCGCAGACCGCGGGCGCCCTCCGGCGGACGTGACAGTCCGCCGGAGGGCTCTCCCCTGCGCCCCGTTCACGCGCATCCCGGCGGCCCGGCCGGGAACGTTCGGCCGGGATGCGAAGTTGAGGGAATCATGTTCACAGGAGTGGACCACGTCGTCCTCGCGCAGGGACCGGCCGCCGCCGTGGTGAACCGGTTTCTCACGTCATGGCTCAGCCGCTGGCCCGAGCTCCGGTGCGCCTCCGGCGAAGACGACTCCGACGGCGTGTTCGCGCCGTGGGTTCCCGGTGGCGCCGGGACGTCCACCGGTCACGGCGCCCTCCTCATCGCATCGCGACGAGGAGATGGAGGCGAGCTGGGACACGTCCGGCTACACCCTGGACGAGCACGGGGACGGTCCGCTGGCCCTCTTCTACGAAGCGGCGGGCCGGCGATCGCTCTCGATGACCCCGCAGCGGGATCCGTACGACCGCGCCGGCTTCCCCTACGAGCCGTACGACATCACAGTCGCGGGGGCGGGGCTGCATCTCTTCACCCTGGTCACCCCCGACGACAGCACCTTCATCCGCGCGGCACTGGACACACTGCTGCTCGCCGCCGACACTTCCGTGCCCGGCCGCTGACCGGAAGGTCCGCCGACCGGGGGGTCCCCCGCACGCTAGGGCTGCACCACGATCTTGCGCCCCACCCCGGCCTTGAACTGGTCGATCGCCTGCGGGTACTGCTCCAGCGGCAGCCGGTCGCTGATGAAGACGGCCGGGTCCAGCACCCCGCTCGCGAAGAGCGCGGCGGCCCGCTCGTAGCTGTGCAGGACCGCCATCGAGCCGGTGATGGTGATCTCCTGGTTGTAGATCCGGTACGGCTCGATGACCGCGGTGGTGGCGTAGTCGGCCACCCCGAACTGGAGGAAGGTGCCGCCCTTGGCGACCCGGCCCAGGCCGTCCTGGATGGCCCCCGCGTTGCCGGTGGCGTCGATGACCACGTCCCAGCCGCCCGGGCGGTCGAACTCCTCGGCCCGGGCGGCCGCTCCCGTGCAGCCGAGGAGCTTCGCGGTCTCCAGGCGCTGGGCGTTGACGTCCAGCACCTCCACCGACGCGGCGCCCGTGCGCTTGGCCAGCTCCAGCATCATCAGGCCCATCGTCCCGGAGCCGTAGATCAGCACCTCGGAGCCCAGGTTGCTCTTGAGGACGTCGTACCCGCGTACGGCGCAGGAGAGCGGTTCGATCAGTGCCGCGTCCCGTACGTCGACGTGTTCGGGCAGCTTGACGCAGTTGGCGACCGGGGCGACGGCGAACTCGGCCGCACCACCGGGCACGGTGACGCCGATCGCGGCCCAGTTGTCGCAGAGGTTGCCGCGGCCGGAGCGGCAGTAGCGGCACTCGTGGCAGTGCAGCGAGGGGTCGACGGCCACCTTGTCGCCGACGGCCAGTTCGGTGACGTCGTTGCCGACGGCGACGATCTCCCCGGCGAACTCGTGACCGGGGACGATCGGCAGGGTGGGGGCGAACTCCCCCTGGAGGATGTGCAGATCGGTGCCGCAGAGCCCGCAGGACGCCACCTTCACGACCACGTCACGCCGGCCCGGCGCGGGGTCCTCGACCGTGGTGACGGACACCTTGCCGGGGGCCTCGACGATGGCTGCCCTCATTTGACTGCTCCCAGTGATAGGCCCTGGACGAGTTTGTCCTGGGCGGCGTAGCCGGCGATGAGCACCGGCAGGGACACGACCACCGACGCCGCGCACAGCTGGGCGAGGAAGAGGCCCTGGCTGGTGACGAAGGTGGTCAGGTGGACGGGTGCCGTCCCGGCGACCACGCCGGTCAGCACCCGGGCGAACAACAGCTCGTTCCAGCTGAAGATGAAGCAGATCAGGGCCGTGGCGGCGATGCCGGGGGCGGCGACCGGGGCGACGACCCGGCCCAGCACGGTGGGCAGCCTCGCCCCGTCGACCTGGGCCGCCTCGATGATGGAGACCGGGACGTCGGCGAGGAAGGACTGCATCATCCACACCGCGATCGGCAGGTTCATCGAGGTGTAGAGCAGGACGAGCAGCCAGATGTTGTCCAGGAGCCCGGTGTTCTTCGCGAACAGGTACACCGGCAGCAGGCCGGCGACCACCGGCAGCATCTTGGTGGAGAGGAAGAAGAACATCACGTCGGTCCACTTGCGCACCGGCCGGATGGAGAGCGCGTACGCGGCGGGCAGCGCCAGCAGGAGCACCAGGAGGGTGGAGACCACCGACGCCGTGAGGGAGTTGACCAGCGGGGGCCAGGGGGTCGGGCCGCCGTCGCCGCCGAAGAACGTCCGGTAGCCGTCGAGCGTCAGCGAGGCCGCCAGTGAGGGCGGGTTGGTCGCCGCGTCGGCCTCCGAGTGGAAGGAGGTCAGCACCATCCAGAGGGCGGGCAGGCAGAAGACGATGCCGACGGCCCAGGCGGCCAGGCCCAGTGCGGTGGAGCGCCTGCGGGCGCTTCCCGTGGGCCGTGGCTTCCTCGCGGTGGCGGGGGTGCGGGGCGGTGGTGCGGTCGAGGCGCTCATGCGCGGCTCGCCTCCTCACGGAAGAGGGAGGAGACCACCCGGAGCGCGAAGGTCGCGATGATCACGGTGCCGATCACCACGACCACACCCACGGCGGACGCGAGTCCGTACTCATGGGCCCGGTAGAAGGTCTCGTAGACGGTGTACGGGAGGTTGGCGGTGCCGAGGCCGCCCGCGGTGATGGTGAACACGGCGTCGAAGTTCTGCACGATGTACACCGAGCCCAGCAGAACGCCGAGTTCGAGGTAGCGGCGCAGGTGGGGCAGGGTCAGGAAGCGGAACATCTGCCAGGGTCCCGCGCCGTCGAGCCGGGCGGCCTCCATCATCTCGGCGGGGCGGCTCTGCAGTCCGGCCAGCAGGATCAGCATCATGAACGGGGTCCACTGCCAGACGAGGGCGGCGGCGACGGCCATCAGCGGCATCTCGGAGGTCCACTCCGGCTGGGCGACGGACTCGATGCCGAAGAGGTTCCCGAACCAGGTCAGCGCCCCGTTGAAGAGTCCGTACTCGGGGTTGTAGAGCGCGTGTTTCCAGAGCAGCGCCGCGGAGACCGGCACGATCAGGAACGGGGTGATGAGCAGGGTGCGGACCATCCCCCGGCCGAAGAAGGTGCGGTCCAGGAGCAGGGCGAAGGCGAGGCCCAGGACCACGCTGGCGATCACCACGGTGGCGGTGAGCAGGACGGTGGTCAGGACCGATTCGCGCAGGGCGGGGTCGGTGAAGACGGAGCTGTAGTTGGCGAACCCGGTGAAGTGGCGCTGGTCCGGCTTGAGCGAGTTCCAGTCGAAGAAGGAAATCACCAGCGTTGCCACGAAGGGCAGTTGGGTGACGGCTATGAGGAAGACGAGGGCGGGCAGGAGGGGTGCGCGGGTCGCCCAGGCGCGGGCTCTGCTGCCCGTGGGACGCTTGGCGGCCGGGGCCGGCCGGGGTGGGGTCGGCCGCACGGCGGTGGTGGTGGTCATCGGTACTCCTCCGCGACCTTCTCGGCCAGCTTCTGGGAGGTGGCGAGTGCGGCGTCCACCGACTGGCGGCCCGCGATGGCGGCGCTGATCTCCTGTGCGACCTTGGTGCCCAGGTCGGTGAACTCCGGTACGCCGACGAACTGGATGCCCGCCGTGGGGCGCGGCTGGATGCCGGGGTTGTTGGGGTCGGCCGCGGAGATGGCCTGCTGGGTGACGTCGGCGAACGCCCCTGCTTCCTTGCGGTAGTCGGGGTGGGCGTAGGTCGAAGCGCGTTTCCCGGCGGGGACGTTGGACCAGCCGCTGGTGGCGCCGACGAGCTCCTCGTACTCCTTGCCGGAGGCCCAGGAGATGAACTTCCAGGCGTCGTCGGCCTTCTTGGAGGCGTTCTGCATGCCCCAGGCCCAGGTGTAGAGCCAGCCGGAGCTCTCGGTCTGCTCCACGGGCGCCGGTACGTACCCGATCTTGCCCTTCACCGGGGAGCCCTTGGCCTCCAGTGATCCGGCGCCCGCGGTGGCGTCGTACCACATGGCGGTCTTGCCCTGGGTCATGTTGTTGAGGCATTCGGCGTACCCGGACTGCGGGGCGCCGAGCTCTCCGTGTTCGCGCACCAGGTCGACGTAGAACTTGGTGGCCTTCTTGAACTCCGGTGAGGTCAGCCGTGGTTGCCAGTCCTCGGTGAACCAGGTGCCGCCCATGGTGTTGACGACGGTGGTGAGCGGGGCGATGACCTCGCCCCAGCCGGGCAGCCCGCGCAGGCAGATCCCCTTCATCCCGCGCTGCGATCCGTCGGTCTTCGCGGCGAGTTCGGCGACCTCCTTCCAGGTCGGCTCGGCGGGCATGGTGAGCCCTTCCTTCTCGAAGACGTCCTTGCGGTACATCAGGAAGGAGGACTCGCCGTAGAAGGGCTGGGCGTAGAGCTTGCCGTCCTTGTGGGTCAGCGACTCGCGCAGCGGCGGGAGGATGTCCTGCTGGTCGAAGTCCGGGTCCGCGTCGACGTACTGGTCCAGCGGGCGCAGCCAGCCGTTCTCGGCGAAGAACGGGAGCTCGAAGTTGGAGATGGTGGCGATGTCGTACTGGCCGGCCTGGTTGGAGTAGTCCTGGCTGATCTTGTCGCGGACGTCGTTCTCGGGCAGCACCGTGAAGTGGACGGTGATGCCGGTCTCCTTGGTGAAGTGCTGCTTCGTCAGCTTCTGGAGTTCGACCATCTGCGGGTTGTTCACCATCAGGACGTTGAGGGCGTCGCCTCCCCCGAAGGAGGTCCCGCCCGCTCCGGCGCAGCCGGCGGCGAGGAGGGCGAGTGCCGCGGCCGCGGCGCCGGTGCGCGGCAGGCGGTGTGGTCCGTGTCGTCGGCGGGGGTGGTGACGCATGGGGACTCCTGATCAGTCGTAGCGGCTCGGTGATCGGGTCGTACGGGGGTGGCGCGGCCAGGGCGAACCGCGCCCCGACGGGGGGGGCGGGGCGCGGTGGTCGTAGGGGTGGTGCGGCCGTTACGGGACCGGGGGCGGCCGGGTCAGACGCGGATGACCTGGGGGCCCATGAGGGAGTAGCGCTGGGCTTCGGCCGAGGAGAGTCCCGCGTCGGTGACTATGGTCTCGAAGTCGCCGACACCGGCGAACCGGCAGAAGCTCACCGCACCGAACTTGGAGTGGATCCCGGCGAAGACCCGGCGCCGGGAGCTGCGCATGGCCTGGGCCTTGACCTCGCTGACGGCCGGGTCGGGGGTGGTGAGGCCGTACTCGCGGGAGATGCCGTTGGCACCGACGTACGCCAGGTCGATGACGAAGCCCGCGAGCATCTTGGAGGCCCAGTGGTCGACGGTGGCCATCGTGGAGCCGCGCACCCGGCCGCCGAGCAGCAGCACCGAGATCTTCTCTGCGTCCGCGAGGACGGTGGCGACGGCCAGGGAGGCCGTGACGACGGTCAGCGGCCGGTCCCGGGGGAACGCCTCGGCGACGAGCTGGGGGGTGAAGCCCTCGTCGACGAAGACGGTCTCGGCGTCCCCGAGCAGATCGGCGGCGGCGGCCGCGATCCGTGACTTCTGCGGAACGTTACGGGTGGTGCGGACCGCGAGCGTGGTCTCGAAGCCCGCCGACTCCACCGGGTAGGCGCCGCCGTGGGTCCGGCGGACGAGGCCGTGCTCCTCCAGTACGTGCAGATCGCGGCGGACGGTTTCCTTGGCCACCTCGAACAGCGCCGCGAGGGCGTTCACCTCGACCGATCCATCCCGTCGGGCGGTGTCGAGAATTCCTCTGCGGCGTTCGTCGGTGTCCACGACACACATCCCTGGCTCTTGCAATGGCACTGTTCAGGCGGTGGTCCCGGTCCGTTCGGGCCCATGTGTCGTTTGTACAAGCAGGGCCGACCGCTCGACCAGGCTCTTCGCCGGATTCCCTCTGCCCGTTCGTGCCCGTTTCTGCGGGGGACCGTCGCTGGTCACGCGCGTACCGGCGGGCTTTCCGGGCGCTCCCGGTGCCCGCTCGGCCGGGGCGGAGCGCCCGAATCGCGCCCGATCCCCGGGGAACGGTGCCCGTTCCCCGGGGATCTTCAGACGGCGGGCTCCTCTTCCATGCCTTCGAGGCTGTCCATGAAGGAGCTGACCGAGAACACGGCGCGGCCGGGGCCCGCGGGGCCGTAGCCGGGCGGGGAGTTGAGCCCGAACTCCTCCAGCGTCGCCCGGTACGCCTGCAGGAGGCGGATGTGGTACTCCAGCGGCGCGCCGAGTGGATTGGCCTTGCCCAGCGGGGTGGTGGGCTCGGGGCACCAGGTGGTGAAGCGCGGCACGACCCCGTTCGACATGAAGAACCGCAGCCCCTCGGTGGTCGAGTCGATGGCCTCGCTCACCTTCGTGAAGCCGAAGGGCTCGGCCATCTCGATGCCCGCGACGAAGTTGGGGATGACGTTGCGCGGCCCGAACACCTCGGCCGATTCCAGGATCCGGCGGTGCCACTCGTCCCGGCCGACGTAACGCTCCTTGCCCGGGCAGTGCAGCTGGAACAGACGCCGGTCCCACACCTCGAAGTTGGGGTGGTAGATCCGGATGCCGTAGTCGTGGAAGCGCTGCACGTCCTCGCGGGGCAGCGCCTGGGCGACCACCTTGCCGGTCCAGCGGCCGGGGAAGCGCTCCTCGATGGCCTTCGCGTAGTGCCCGTAGAAGTCGGCCTCGTCGCGCCCGGCGACCTGGGAGGTGATGGATCCGCCGGTGAGGGTGTAGGCGCGGGAGACACCGGCCGTGTCGTACCGGTCGATGATCTCCAGGGCCTCCAGCACCTCCTCCACCGGCTTGACCCCGGTGTACGGGCGGCCGGCCGCCTTGTGCTGGCGCCAGTTGTGGTTGATGTCGCAGAACTGGCACTCCTCCTTGGCGCCGAAGTACTGGCACACCCGGAAGACCGTCAGGTAGATGAGATAGCCCCACTGGATGGTCGGGGCGACCTCCATCACGGACTTGCCGTTGGACAGCTTGTGGCGGTAGTACTCCGGCATCGGCGGCAGCCCGACGTCGGCGATCCGCGCCCCGTCCAGGTAGAGGCCGAGCGCGCCGTCCTCGCCGCCCCGCACGACGTACGGGGAGTCGGGGTTGACCCGCACCGACACGACGGTGCGGCGCAGCCCGTAGGGGCCGCCGGTGAGTACGATCTCCTCGGGCGGCCGGTTTAGCGCGGCGGCGCCGAGTTCCGGGAGCGTGCGGTGGTCGAAGGAGAAGATGAAGTACGACTTCGGCTTCACGTCACCGGTGGCACCGCCGATGGACCCGCTGAGCGCCGACTCGTCGAAGGCCATGCCGCCGCGCAGCAGGTCTTCCTTGATGACGGCTTCCCTGGGAACCTCGGGGAACCGCCCCATCAGGTCCTCGACCAGTGCCGTACGACTGCTGCTCGGCATGTACGCGAACCTCCGTAGTCACCCCACCGCACCTGCGCGGGAACGGGTGCGCAGGTCTGTCCAGTCAGATGGGCAAGCCTACGCCAACGCCTTCTGCCACCTGCACTGACCAGCGGTGAACGGATCCGGGGGCCCTTCGGCGCCGCCCCTGGGACAATGCGGGTAGGACGGGGGGCCGGGGTCCGGTGCACACGGAGGCCCTGGCAGCCGACCGACCACCAGGGGCCGCACATGACCGGCACACCGACCGCCGAAGCCGGGGCTACGGTCAGGGTCTTCCTGCTGGACGACCACGAAGTGGTACGCCGGGGGCTGCACGACCTCCTGGGGGCGGAGCCCGGTCTGGAGGTCGTCGGGGAGGCCGCCACGGCCGCCCAGGCGCTGGCCCGGGGCCCCGCGCTCCGGCCCGATGTCGCGGTGCTCGACGTCCGGTTGCCCGACGGGGACGGCATCACGGTCTGCCGGGAGCTGCGCTCCCGGATGCCGGAGCTGGCCTGTCTGATGCTGACGTCCTTCGACGACGAGGACGCCCTCCTCGACGCGATCATGGCCGGGGCGGCCGGATATGTGCTCAAGCAGATCAACGGCTCGGACCTGGTGTCGGCCGTACGGACCGTGGCGGCGGGCCGGTCGATGCTCGCCCCGGGGACCACGGCCCGGCTCATGCGCACCCTGCGCGCCCCCGGGACCGCCGGTCCCGTGGCGGACGAGCGGCTCTCGGTCCTCTCCGAGCGGGAGCGGTCGGTGCTCGACCTCATCGGCGAGGGGCTGACCGACCGGCGGATCGCCGGGCGGCTCTACCTCTCCGAGAAGACCGTCAAGAACCACATCTCCCGGCTGCTCAGGAAGCTCGGCGTGGAGCGCCTGGTCCAGGCGGCCGTCATCGCGACGGAGGTACGGGAGCACGGGCACCAGGAGCAGTCGGCGGCGGCGATCAGCAGCCGGTCGAGGTCGGACGTGCCGTGCACGGCCGCCGTGACCACCCCGGTCGCCGACCGGTCGGCCTCGCCCCGTACGACGATCACCGGCACCTCGGTACGCGCGGCCACGCCCAGCCCGACGGAGCCGAGCGTCAGTGCGGCGAAGCCGCCCAGCCCCCTGCTGCCCACGACGATCGTGCCCCGGGCACCGGCAGCCGCACGCAGTCCGGACACCGCGTCGCCGCGGCTGAGCTCCTCCGTCACGATCAGGTCCGGGTACCTCTCCCGTACGGCGCCGGCGGTCTCGTCCAGCACGTCGCGTGCCGTGTCCCACAGGGCCTGGAGGGTCTCGGCCGACGTAAGCACGGAACGCCCCTCGATGTCGGCGGCGTGGATGATGCCGAGCGGCTGCCCGCGGAGGCCGGCTTCGGCGGCGGCCCACAGGGCGGCTGCGCGCGCCTGCGGGGACGCGTCCACTCCGACGACGACGGCGCCGAGTTCCGCGGGGTCGGGAAGGTCGCTGGTCACGGCTCCTCCTCGGGAGTGGCCCGGAGCTCGGAGGTGGCCGCGGGCTCCCTTCCACGGTCGCACCGGGGTGCCGCCACCGGGGATGGGCCCTTCGGCCCCGATCCGGCCCTCTCGGCCCCTCACCCGGCGGGCGCCGCCTCGGGGAGGCTGGACGCAGGGTTCCGCACCCGGAGCCCCCGCGCACCGAGGAGGCCATGGCCATGACCCCGCCTGTCACCGTCGGAATGGACGAGTCCCCCGAGAGTCTCGCGGCAGCGCTGTGGGCCGCGGAGGAGGCGTCCCTGCTCGACGTTCCGCTGCATCTCATCCATGTGGAGGAGTGGGTCGCCGAGATGGCGCGCGGGCGGGCGCCGGGCGTGCTGACCGCGGCCGCGAACGAGTCCGAGGTGACCGTGCTGGGGTCGCGGGGGCTCGGCGGTGTCGTCGGCTTCCTGATCGGCTCGGTGTCGCTCGCCGTCGTCGGCCGGGCGCGGCGGCCGGTGGTGCTCGTACGGTCGGATTCGTCCTCGTCCGGGACGGACTCGGGCAGCACGCGCGCGGGCATCGTCCTGGGCGTCGACATCGAGCAGCCGTGCGACCCGCTGCTCGCCTTCGCCTTCGGCGAGGCCGCCCGCCGGAACGAGGAGCTGCGGGTCGTCCACAGTTGGTCCCCGCCCCCGGCCTACGGGTACTCCGCCGTCCTGGACCCGAGCCTCGTCAGCGGTCTCGGCCGGCAGGCCACCGAGGGACTGGCCGAAGTGGTGCGGCCCTGGCGGCACAGGTTCCCGGCCGTGCGGGTGACGGAGCGGGCGGTGGCCGGGCCGGCGGCGGCCGAGCTGGTCGACGCGTCCCGGAGCGCCGGTCTGCTGGTCGTGGGGCGGCGCAGTCGGCGCTCCCCGGTGGGCCCGCACCTCGGCCACGTCGCGCACGCCGTGATCCATCACAGCCCGGCCCCGGTCGCCGTCGTGCCCTTCGAATGAACCGTCGCGATCCTGAAGTGAGCCGTCATGCCCTTCGAGTGAACCGTCATGCCCTTTCCAGGTCCTACCGGATCACCCGGGCTCCCCCGGGGCGTCGTCCACGATGATCCTGCGCCCGGTGACGCGGCGGGGCGTGAGGATCATGACGCGTTCACGCCCCTCCCCCGCCCAGGGGGTCGAGTACGCGGTCTCCCTGAGCCTGCGGGCGTCGTCCTCGTCCTCCACCAAGCGGACGGTCCCCACGAGCAGTACGCTCCAGCCCTTGCTGAAGGCGTCGTCGATGTGGTCGGTCTCGAAGGCGATCTCGGTGTCGGCGGCGCGGGCGAGCGGGGAGCGGTCCCCCGTGCTGAACATGACCTCGCCGTCGAGCACCTGGTAGTTCACCGGCAGGACGACCGGCCCGTCGTCGTTGGTGAGTGCCACCCGCCCGACGCCGTGGCCGCCGAGCAGGGTCCAGCACTCGGTGTCGTCGAGTTCGACCATCCGGGCCTCGCGGGCCGCCCGTCCGAGCCCTCCCGGCAGGTCCACGGTTCCCCCGGTCAGCTCGTGGACCGTGGTCTCCAGGGCGTCGGCGAGCCGGAGCAGGAAGCCGATGCCGGGGGTCGCGGACTGCTCCTCCACGTACTCGATGTAGCCGGGTGCGGCGCCCGCCCGCAGGGCCACGTCCTCCCGGGACAGACCGAGCTGCAGGCGGCGCGCCGCGACGCGTCGGCCGATGTCGCCTCGCGCCGCATGCGGGGGTCGGGCCATCGTGAGGTCCTTCTGCTCGTCGGGGCAGGGCTCTGCACACCCACGCTAGCGAGAGCCCTTACGGCTCGCAGCGCGGAGCCGGCCGGCGTACGCCTCCCCGGGGCCGGGGAGTTCGCGATGCGGAGTACCCCTGGAGTGCTGAAGACCGCCGGGTTAGGCTCACCTTACCCAGAGCGAGCCCCTCCCCTTCTCACCAGGAGATGTTCATGCGCCTGCTCATCCGGCTCCCGGCCTTCGATCTCCCCGGCCGGCCATGACCGGCCCCGCATCCCGCCCCGCATCCCGCCCCGGGCCCGGTCTCCCCAACGACGCGGAGAGCCCCTTCGCCGTGTACGGGCTTCCCGGCAAGCCCGGCACCGAAGCGTTCTGGGCCGCGGCGCGAACCCCTCTGCCGGTCCCCGCCGACGACGGCTGGCTGACGCTGTTCCTGTGGCGGGGGTCTCCGGCCGACCTCGACTTCGAGAGCTGGTCGGGACCCGTGTCCCTGCGGCGGTGGGCCGCGACGGACTGCTGGTACGCCGAGGTGCCCATGCCCGCGCGGCTGCGGGTGACCTACCGGTTCCTCGCGGACGGCGAGGCCCGCGCCGACCCCCTCAACCCGGCCGGGGCGGGCGGCGACCGCTCCATCGCCGCGACCCCGGACGCCCCGCCCCAGCCGCACTGGCCGGCCGTCGGCCCGGACGACATCCTGCCCCTCCCGGACACCCGGCTGCGGTGGAGCAGCGAGCGGCTGGGCGGGCGGCGGACCGTCCGTGTCCACCCGGTCGCCGGTGGCGGGCCGGTGGTCCTGCTGCTCGACGGGGACGACTGGCTGTACCTCCACCCGGCGATGACGGCCTTCGAATCCGCCGTGGCCGCCGGCGAGCTGGAACCCGTCACCCTGGTCTTCCTTCCGGCCAAGGACCGGTCGGCCGAGTTCGGGTGCGGGCGCGGGCTGTGGGAGGCGGTACGGGACGAACTGCTGCCGCTGGTGGCCGGATCCGGTGTCCGGGCGGACGTGGACCGGCTGGTGGTGGCGGGGCAGAGTCTGGGCGGGCTGAGCGCGCTGTACGCGGCGCTGGAGTTCCCGGAGCTGGTCTCCCGTATCGCCTGCCAGTCGGGGTCGTTCTGGTGGGCGCCCGGCGCCGAGGAGCGGCCCGATCCGCTCGGCGGGCAGGTCGGCGGCACCATCGCCGAACTCCTGCACCAGGGGGCCGACCTGTCGCAGTTGCGGTGCGCTTTCGACGTCGGGGAGCACGAGAAGCGGATGCTGCCCCACTGCGAGCTGGCCGAGTCGCTCACCGAGCGGGCCGGGGCGACGGTGCGGGTCTCGCGGTCCGCATCGGACCACGACCGGGCGGGCTGGCGGCAGGCCCTGCTCAGGGATGTCGCCTGGGCACTGGGCTGAGCCGCCGGTGGGGGCGCAGAACGCCCCCACCGGTGGTTCACCGGGCCACGGCCAGGCAGTACGCCTCGTCGCCCGCGAGCAGGTTGCGGTGGGTGTCCTCGGCGGTGATGGCTCCCTCGTCGAGGACGAGCACGCGGTCGGCGGCGTCCAGGAGGGCCGGGCTGCTGGTGATCACCAGCGTGGTGCGGCCCCGCCGCAGCTTCGCGATGTTGCGCGCGATCAACTGCTCGGTGACCGCGTCGACGGCGGTCGTCGGATTGTGCAGGACCAGGACGTCGGTGTCGGCGGCCAGCGCGCGGGCCAGGGAGAGCCGCTGGCGCTGCCCGCCGGAGAGGTTCGCCCCCCGGTCGCGGACCGCGTAGTCGAGCCCGTCGCGGTGGAGGGCGACGACATCGGTCAGCATCGACGCCTCGACGGCCTCGGGGATCGTCCGGCTGCGGCCCGACGGGTCGATGTTCGTCCGGAGGGTGCCGCCGAAGATCTCGGCGTCGTACGGGTTCACCAGCATGTGCTCCCGGACCGCCTCGACCGACAGGTCCGCGAGCTCCTGCCCGCTCAGCCGGACCACCCCCTCGTACGCCGGGGGCGCCACATTCACGGCGAGCACCGAGACGAGATCGGCCGCCGCACGCGGCTGGTAGGGGGCGATCGCCACGAACTCCCCGGCGGCAACGGAGAACTTCAGCCCCCGCAGGGTCCCGTGGCGGACGCCGTCGACCTCCAGGTCCCCGCCCGGGGCCGGGCGTTCAGGGCCCGGGACCGTCACCGGCGGGGCGGAGAGGACCAAGGCCATCCGCTCGGCGGAGGCCCGGGCGATCATCACGTACTTGGGCATCTCCGAGAACATCTTGAGGGGTTCCATGATGAACTGCGCGAGGCCCACGGCCATGACCAGTTCGCCGATGGAGATCCGGCCCTCGAACGCCAGCCAGCCCGCCGTCAGGGAGACGGCGGCGGCGAGGACGGCGTTGAGGGCCAGCGCGGTGCCGGCGTAAGCCCCGTTGACCCGGGCGACGGTGATGGCCTGGCGCTTGGCGTCCGTGCTGACTTTTCGGTAGGACCCGAAGGCGGCGTGGTTACCGCCGAAGCCGTGCAGCGGGCGCAGGCCGATGATGAGGTCGGCGACCTTCGCACCGGCCCTCGCCACCCTGGCCTGCTGCTCCTGGGTGCTCGCGCCGATCCGCCTGGACATCACCGCCAGGGTCGACAGGATGCCGACGGTCCCCACGACCACCAGCAGGCCGAGCCGTATGTCGGCCAGGCTCAGCGCGACCGCCGCGACGACGACCGCGACCAGGGAGCTGATCAGCAGCGGCACCACCTCGATGATGTCGGCGGTCTGGTCGGCGTCCTCGGTGGCGATGGTGAGGATCTCGCCGGACTTCAGGCCGTCCACGTCCCTGGCCACCGGCTGGAGCCCGCAGGCGGCGACCTGGACGCGCCAGCGGTGTGCCTCGGTCGTGTTGGCCTTCTGCAGCACCCTCATGCCGAACCGCCACGACAGGGAGACCGTCGTGATGATCACGGCGAGCGAGCCGATCGACACCCCGAGCGAGCCGAGGCTGCGGTCCTGCATCGTGTGCTCGACGATCAGTCCGAGCGCGATGGGGAACGCGGTCTCCGCCGCCTGGTACAGGCCCATGAGCAGGGTGCCCGCGATCATGGCGCCGATGTTGCGGCGCAGGGCGGTCCGCAGGATGGCGGCCCCGGGGCGGGGCCGCTTCGTGTCAGTTTTCATCAGGCGTGTCGGTTTTCATCAAGGTGGCGGGCAATCGCTTCCGGGGTTCGCAGGGTGAACAGATCTCGGATGGTGATCACAGGACCGTACTCGCGGCGGAGCAGCCCGATCAGCCGCACCGCCAGCATGGAGTGTCCGCCGAGGGACACGAAGTCGCTCACCGCGCTCACCTCGTCGTCGTCCAGGTCCAGTGCCTCGGCGAAGAACTCGCAGACCGCGGTCTCGGTCTCCGTCTCCGGGCCGCGTTCTCCCGCCGTGGTCAGCGCGCCGAGCGGCCTGGCCTCCGGCAGCGCCTTGGTGTCAGCCTTCCCGTTCACGGTCAGCGGGATGCTGTCGACCTGTGCGAAATGCGTCGGGCGCAGGAAGTCCGGCAGGCCTGAGCCGACTTCGGCGGCGACCGCCGCCAACTCCGCTCCCTCCAGGACGAGATAGGCGGCCAGTCGGTACGCACCGTCGACCTGCGGGTCGGGCTGGGCGACCGCGGCGACGAACCGCACGGCCGGGTGAGCGGCGAACACGGCTTCCACCTCGCCGAGTTCGACCCGGTGGCCGCGGATCTTGACCTGCTGGTCGGTGCGGCCCAGGTAGCTGATGTTCCCGTCGGGACGGCGGACCACCAGGTCCCCGGTGCGGTACATGCGTTCGCCGGGGGCGCCGAAGGGGCAGGCGACGAAGCGGTGTGCGGTCTGGGCGCTCCGGCCCAGGTAGCCGCGGGCGATGCCGATGCCCGCCACGTACAGCTCACCGGGCGCCCCGTCGGGCAGCGGCCGAAGCCAGGGGTCGAGGACGTACACCTCGGTGTTGTCGATCGCCACGCCCACCACCGGGTCCAGGCATTCGAAGGTGCCGACGCCGAGGGTGTTGATGGTGTACTCGGTGGGCCCGTACAGGTTGTAGCCGACCGTCCCCTCGGTCCCGGCGAGCCGCTGCCACAGCGCCGGGGGGACGGCCTCACCGCCCAACAGCACGAGCGGGGGCCGCTGTTGCGGGTTGTCCAGCAGCCCTTCGGCGATCAGCTGCTGGGCGTAGGTCGGGGTCACGTTGATGACGTCGATCGCGTGCTCGGCGCAGTACTCGACCAGCCGGGGCGCGTCGCGGCGCAACTCCTCGTCGCAGATGTGGACTTCGTGGCCGTCGGCGAGCCAGAGCAGCTCCTCCCACGACATGTCGAACGCGAACGACACGGTGTGCGCGATCCGGAAGGTCCGGTGGCCGTGCTCGGCGAGGACCGGTTCGAAGATCCGGCGCTGATGGTTGATCAGCATGTTGGTGAGCCCGGCGTACTCGGTCACCACACCCTTGGGCTTCCCGGTCGATCCTGAGGTGTAGATCGTGTACGCGGGGTGCCTCAGCCGGTCCGGGTCGTCGGGGGCGAACGTGACGTACGGCTCCGCCTCGGGCAGCTGGCGGTCCAGTTCGATCAGCTCGCCGCTCAGCCGGGGCGAGACGCTGCTCACGGTGAGGATCACCTCGGGCCGCGCGTCCTCGACGATGGTCGCGATCCGCTCGTCCGGGTGGTCCAGCTCCAGCGGTACGTACGCGGCGCCGACCCTCAGTACGGCGAAGAGCGCCGCGATCCAGTCGGGCGAGCGCGGGATCGCCAGGCCCACGGTCGTCTCCGGGCCGATCCCCCGCCCGGCGAGCACACCCGCCACGGCCCGGCTGCGGTCACGGAGTTCGGCGAAGGTCATCGTCGCGCCGTCAGCGACGAGGGCGATCCGCTGCGGATCGCGGTCGGCCGCGAGATCGAAGCGGTCCACGACGGTGTCCGTACCGACGTCAGTACGTTCGGCGGGCTCGGGGTCCGGTCCAAGGCCACGCAGAGCGCCCATGCGCCCCGTGGTCGAGCGCGCCACGTCCTCCAGCACGCTCAGGTAGTCGTCGAGGAGGCGGCGGGCGGACCCGGGGTCGCCGTGGCGGTGCTCCAGCTTGACGGTGAGCCGGTCGCCGGGGGTGACGACCCAGGTGTACGGGTAGTGCGTGGAGTCGTCCGCCTGGACGGAGGTGATGCCGTGGCGGGCGTTCATCGCGGCGAAGGCGTCCAGGTCCAGGAAGTTCTGGAGCACGAAGAGGTTGTCGAACAGGGTGTCGAGGCCGGCGGCCCGCTGGATCTCCCCGAGCCCCAGGTGCTCGTGGTCCATCGCCGCGACCCGGGCCGCCTGGACGGCCGACAGGTACGCGCCGACCGTCTCCTCGGGCCGCGCCCGCGTCCACATGGGCACGGTGTTGAGGAGTACGCCGACGATGTCGCCGTGCCCCTCGCCCTCCCGGCCCGAGACGGTCACGCCGAACACGGCGTCGCTGCGGCCGGTGCGGGCGCCGAGCAGGAGGCCGAACGCACCGGTCAGCACCGAGTTCAGGGTGACCCCGTGGACCCGGGCGGCTTCCCGGAGCAGCTCCGTCAGCTCGGCGGAGAGCGTGTGCACGATCGGCTGCGGCAGCTCCTCGCTGAGGGCCGGGGCCGGTCCGGCGAGCAGCGTCGGCCCCGGCAGCCCTGCCAGGTGCTCCGCCCAGAAGCGTTCCGCTACGGCGGGGTCCTTGGCGGCGAGGGTCCGGGCGTACTCCTCGAAGCACGGCACGGCCGGGGTGGCGTCCCACGGCTCCCCTGCGGCGAGGGCCTCGTACGCCTCGAACAGGTCGCGCAGCAGGATCTCGCGGGACCAGCCGTCCCAGAGCAGCAGGTGGTAGCTGAGCAGCAGGCCGTCACGGCCGTCGGGCAGCCGCACCACGGTCAGCCGGATCAGCGGCGGCTCCCCCGGGTCGAAGCCGCTCTCGCGGTCCCGGGTGCGCAGGGCCTCGGCCTCGGTGTCCGTGGTGAGCTCGACCGTGCGGACATCGACCCGCCGTCCCGCCTTGAGGAGCTGGACCGGGTTTCCGTCGTCGTCGGTGGTGAAGCCGGCGCCGACGACCGGGTGGCGCGCGATCACGTGCGCCATCGCCTCGGCCAGGGCGCCGGTGTCCAGGCGCCGGTCGAAGGTGAACCAGCTCTGCGCGACGTAGTGCCCGGCCGCGCCCGCCATCTGGGCCTGGAAGAAGAGGCCTCGTTGGAGGGGGGTGACCGGTGCCGTGCGCTCGGCCGTGGCGGAGGTGTTCGCGATCCGGGCCAGGGCGGTGAGCCAGTGGCCGGTGATCGCCTCGGGGATGCCGTCGGCGAGGGTGAAGGCCGCATGCAGGCTGCCGGTGGCGTCGTCGGTCCAGGCGTTGACCTCGACGGCGTACGGGCTGTCGCCCTGACCGCTGTCGGTGATCCTCAGGGCCTCCGACTCGCTGCCCCGGCCGAGGTAGTTGAAGAGGACCTGGGGGCGGGCGGTCAGGAGGGGGGCTGTCTGCGGGTTGAGGTACCGCAGCCGGCCGTAGGCGACGTGCCCCTCCTCGTCCGGCTGGCGCTCGCTGATCTCACGGGCCGCGGCGACGGGGTCGGTGTGCGGGGTGAGCCGTACGGGGGCGATGGAGGTGAACCAGCCGACGGTGCGGGTGTAGTCGTGGTGCTCCTCTGCCGGGACCCGGCCGTGGCGCTCCAGGTCGATCGCCAGGTCGGTGGGGGTGGGCTGGATGTGGGTGAGCGCGGAGCGCAGGGCGCCGCAGAGCAGCTCGGTGAGGCCGACGCCGAGGGCACCGGGGCCGGTGCGCGTCACCAGGTCGCTGACGTCGGGCGGGAGTACGACGGTGGCCTCGCGCAGCTCCGTGGGCTCGGTCGTGTCCAGCGGCGGGGCCTGGAGGGTGGTGATCCAGTGGCCGAGACCGTCGGCCGACCCGGCGGACCTTACGGCCAGGGCTTCGGCGTACTCGGCGTACGGGGTGGTCGGCGGCGGCAGGGCTGCCCCGCCCAGGGCGGTGGCCAGGTCGTCCAGGATGATCAGCCAGGACACCGCGTCGACGGCGAGGTGGTGCACGGTGACGACCAGGGTGTGGGTCGCCGCCAGCCAGGAGAACGCGACGACGTCTCCGGCCTCGGGGTCGAGCCGTCCGGCGGCCTCGTTCGCCGCGGCCGTCGCGTCGGTGGTGTCGGGTGCGGCGACGGTGGCCTCGCGGGCGGGGTCGGTGCGCAGGGCCCACACGCCGTGTTCGACGTGCAGCCGCAGCCGGAGGGCCGGGTGCGCGGCCACGACGGCGTTCGCGGCGCGCCGGACGTCGGCGAGGGCGGTGCCTTCCGCGACGGCCACCGTCCTGGCCTGGGCGAACCGGGCGAGCGATCCGCCCAGTTCACGTCGGCGCAGGATGATGGGCGTGAGCGGCAGCGGGCCGTCCTCGCGGCGGGAGGGTGGTGGCGCGGCGGCCTGGGAGGCGCGCGTGGCCAGGTGGCCGGCGAGGGCGCGCGGGGTCCTGAGGAGGAACACGTCGCGGGGGGCGATCGGCAGGCCCAGTGCCCGGGCCCGGTTGATCACGGCGATGGCGACGATGCTGTCGCCCCCGGCGCCGAAGAAGTCGGTGTCGGCGTCCACGGAGGCGCCGGGCAGCGTCTCGGCGAAGATGCCGACGAGGGCGGTGAGCGCGCCCCGCGCGTCGGACCCGCCCGTGGTGCCCGGTGGGCCGTCCTGCTGTGCGGCGCGCTCGGTGAGGGCCTTGCGGTCGAGCTTGCCGTTGACCGTCAGCGGCAGCGTGTCGACCGGCAGCACCCGGCCCGGCACCATGTGCGCGGGCAGCTTGGCGGAGAGCCTGGCGGTGAGGCCGGCGGGCGGGGCGCCCACGATGTGCGCGACGAGGTGGTCGCCGCTGTCCGCCACGGTGACGGCCACATCGTTGACACCGTCCAACTCCCTTATCGCGCCCTCCACTTCTCCGAGCTCGACGCGGAATCCCCTCAGCTGCACCTGGTCGTCGGCGCGGCCCGCGAACTGCAGCTCACCGTCGAGCGTCCGCCGGGCGAGGTCGCCCGTGTGGTACATCCGGGAGCCGTCGCCCGCGAACGGGTTCGCGACGAAGCGGCTCGCGGTGAGCCCGGGGCGGCCCAGGTAGCCGAGGGAGACCTGGTCGCCCGCGACGTAGATGGCGCCCACCCGGCCCGGCGGCACCGGCCGGAGCCGGTCGTCGAGCAGATAGGTGGCCAGACCGGGAATGGGGCCGCCTATCGGGCTGATGTCGGTGGAGCCGGTGAAGTCCTCGTCGGTCAGCACCCGGTGGGTGACGTGGACGGTGGTCTCGGTGATGCCGTACATGTTGACGAGTTCGGGCGCACCGGTGCCGTGCCGCTCGACCCAGCCGCGCAGCCGCCCGAGGTCCAGGGCCTCGCCGCCGAAGATGATGCGGCGCAGCGCCGTGACCGGCCGGTCGGCGTGCAGGTCGGCCTCGATGAACTGGTGGAAGGCGGACGGGGTCTGGTTGAGCACGGTCACACCGCGCTCCTGGACCAGCCGGTGGAAGTCGACGGGCGAGCGGGTCAGCCCGTACTCCGGCACCAGCAGCTCGCCACCGTGCGCGAGGGCGCCCCACAGCTCCCAGACGGCGAAGTCGAAGGAGAAGGAGTGGAACTGGACCCATACGTCGTCCGGGCCGAACCCCATGTCCGGCCGGGTGTTGGCGAGGAGCGTCGCCACCGCCGAGTGAGGGACGACGACGCCCTTGGGCCGGCCGGTCGAGCCGGAGGTGTAGATGACGTACGCCGGGTCCTGCGGCCTCGGCCCGGAGGCGGTCGTGTCGTCCGGCGGGAGATCGTCGCCCTGGACGAGCACCCGGGCCTCCACTCCGGCGCGGGCCAGCAGCCGGGTGAAGCGGTCGCGCTGTTCCCGGTCCACGAGGACGACCTGTGGGGCGGCGTCGGCGAGGATGTACTCCAGCCGTTCGTCGGGGTAGGCGAGATCCAGCGGTACGTACGCGCCTCCGGCGGTGACGACGGCCACGAGTGCGACGACCTGCTCCAGGGAGCGCGGGACGGCGACGGCGACCCGTCGGCCGGGGCTGACTCCGGCCGCGCGCAAGGCGGACGCCAGCTCGCCCTTCGAAGCGCGGAGTTCCCCGTACGTCAGGGAGCGCGTACGGCCGTCCGGAGCGCACTGGGTCACGGCGGTGGCCGCGGGGTCGCGGTGGGCCGCGGCGTCGAACAGTTCACCCAGGGTCGTCGGGGCGACCTGCTCCGGGGCGCTGTCGGCCTCGGAGGTCAGTGCGTCGACCAGGGCGTCCGGGCGGCTCAGCAGCTCGGTGAGGGTCCGGGTGAACGTGGACAGGACGGCCTCGGCGCTCTCCCGGCGCAGCAGCTCCCCGTCGTAGATCAGGTTGAAGCGCGGGCGCCCGTCCTGCGACCGCTCGACGACCAGCGTCAACGGGTAGTGCGGGGCGCCCTCGTTGACGATGGCGGCGATGGTGAGGGTGTCGTCCGGCCCGCGCAGGGCGTCCACGTCGGTCGCCACGTCGAACACCACCAGGGTGTCGAAGAGGGAACCGGCGCCGCTCTGCCGGCCGATCCTCGCCAGCGAGACGTGCTGATGTGCCAGCACCGCGCTCTGGTGCTCCTTCACCGCGCCGAGCAGGTCGTACGCGGTGTCGGCGGCGGCCCAACGGGCGCGGACGGGAATGGTGTTGATGAAGAGGCCCACCATGTCCCGGATGCCGGGCACCTCGGCGTCCCGCCCGGAGACGGTGGAACCGAAGACGACGTCCCGGCCGCGCAGAATGCCGCCCAGCGTCACCGCCCACGCGCTGTGGACGGCCACGCTCAGGGGGACGCCCGCCGACCGAGCGGCGATGTCGATGTCGATGTCGTCGGCGGGCTCGGCGGCGATGTCGGCGAACCGCTCCGAGGGGGTGTGTCCTTCGGCGACCAGGGAGGGACCGGGCAGACCGGCGAGCTCCTCGCGCCATACGCGGTCGCTCTCGTCCTGGTCCTGTCCGGCGAGCCAGCCGACGTAGTCCCGGTAGCCGCCGAGCGGGTACACCGAGCCCGGAGCGTGGTACTCCGTCAGCAGGGTGCGGAGCATCGGCGGGACGGACCAGCCGTCGGCGATGATGTGGTGCACGGTCTGCACCAGGACGCTGCGGCCGGCTCCGGTACGGATGAGGGTGTAGCGCATCAGGGGGCCGGTGGCGAGGTCGAACCCGGCGCGGCGGTCCCGCGCGGCGAGGTCGCGGATCTCCTCGTCGGTGATGGCGGGGCGGTCCAGCGTGGTGAAGGGCGCCCGTGTGCCGCTCTCGACGACGGAGACGACCCGGCCGTCGGCGAGGGCCGTGAAGCGCGCGGCCAGGTTGGGGTAGAGCGTGAGCAGCCGGGTGGCGGCCGCCGCGAGCCGGTCGGCGTCCACCTCGCCGTCCAGCGTGAGGAGTTGCTGCTCGACGTAGCTGCCCGTGGCGTCGTCATCGAAGACCGAGTGGAAGTAGAGGCCCTCCTGCAGCGGCGTCAGCGGCAGGATGTCGCTCAGCTCCGTGCTGTCGAGGTCGTCGACGTCGGCCTGGGTGAGCGGCACCAGCGGGAAGTCGCTGGGGGTGTGGCCGCCCTCCTCCAGCGCGGCGAGGGCGGACAGTGCCGCGCCGAAGTAGTCGCCGAGGGTGGCGATGTCCGCGTCGGTGAACACGCCCTCGGGCCAGGAGATGGTGGTGACCAGCCCGTACGCGCCGTCTCCGTCCGGTTCGGCGATCGCGTTGAACTCCAGGGCGCGCGGCAGGCGCATCCTCGCGTCGCGCTTCTCGCCCAGCTGCCCTGTGGTGCCCGCGAGCTGCCATTCCCCGGCGGCGCCGGCGTCGAAGCGGCCCAGATAGTTGAAGAGCACCTGGGGTGCGGGGACGGTCGGTCCGGTGTCGGTGTGGTAGCGCAGGGCGCCGTAGGAGAGACCGTTGCTCGGCACCCGGGAGAGGTCCTCCTTGACCGCCTTGAGGGCGGCGGCGAGGTAGGCGGGTGCGGTGAGGTCGGGGGCCGTTCCGGGGTCCACGGTCACCGGGAACAGGGTGGTGAACCAGCCGACCGTACGCGACAGTTCGGGGTCGAAGCCGGCCGCGTCCGCCACGAACCGGCCCTCGCGGCCGTGCCCTTCCAGCTCGATGTGGGCGAAGGTCTGTTCCTGCCCGCGGTCGCGGCGCCACCGGGCGAGGGCGACGGCCAGGGCGGTCAGCAGGACGTCGTTGGTGCCCGCGTGGAACCTGGCGGGGATCTCCCCCAGCAGTGCGGCCGTCTCCTCGGGGCCGACGGAGACGGTCCGGGTCCGCTCCCTGGCCACGGTGTCGGCCTCGGTGAGGGGGCGCCTGCCGATCGGTGCGTCGGCGCCGGGCAGGGCGCGCCGGAAGTACGTGCGGTCCTGGTCGAAGGGCGTGCGCCCGAGGAGTTGGGTCCAGCGCCTGAACGACGTACCGACGGGGGGAAGTTCGACGGGTGCGCCCGAGGCGTGCTGGCGCCAGGCCGTGGCCAGGTCGTCCATCAGGATCCGCCAGGACACGCCGTCGACGACCACGTGGTGGGCGACCAGGACGAGTTGGCGTGCTCCGCGGCGCCAGACGGCGCGCAGCATCACACCGTTGTCCGGGTCGAGCCCTGCGGTGGCGCGTTCGACGCACTCCTCCAGCGGCCCGTCGCTCTCCTGCCAGCCCGCGGTGGCCTGTCCGGCCTGCGGGATGTCGAAGCTCCAGCGCTCGCCGCGCACCAGCCGGGCGCGGAGCATGTCGTGGCGGGTGAGGAGGGCGGTGAGGACGGTGTCGAGGGCGTCGGCGGTCAGCTCCGCCGGGGTGTTCAGGACGACCGACTGCACGAAGCCGTCGATCGCGTCGGTGGTCTCGCCGAGCCACTGCACGATGGGCGATCCCACGACGGAGCCGGTCGCGGTGTCGGCGTGGTCCACGGTGGAGACGTCCTCGCGGCTCGCCACCGCCGCCAGTGCCCCGACCGTGCTGTTGCTGAAGATCTGGCGTGCCGTCACATGGAGGCCCGCCTCCCGCAGGGCGCTCAGCAGCGAGATCGCCAGGATGCTGTCGCCGCCGAGCTGGAAGAAGTCCTGGTCGACGCCGACTTCGTCCACGCGCAGCACCGCCGCGACGGCCGCGCACACCAGGTGTTCGTTCTCGGTGGCGGGAGCAGCGACGGCCCCGGTGGACCGGGAGGGTTCCGGCAGGGCGGCGCGGTCGATCTTGCCGTTCGCGGTGAGCGGGAACTCCGTCAGGACGACGAGGTGGGCGGGCACCATGTAGTCGACCATGTGGGCGGTGGCCCAGGCCTTGACGGCGTCCGCCGTGAGCTCCTCGCCGGTGGAGGAGGGGATGACGTAACCCACGAGGTAGGTGCCGCCCGCACTGTTCTTCCTGGCGACGACGCAGGTGTGGCGTACCCGGGGGTGTTCGGCGAGGGAGGCCTCGACGTCCTCGATCTCCAGCCGCATGCCGCGGATCTTGATCTGGTTGTCGGCGCGGCCGAGGAAGTCGAGCGACCCGTCCGGGGCGAACCGTGCCAGGTCGCCTGTGCGGTACAGCCGGGAGCCGTCGGAGGCGAACGGGTTGGCGATGAACCGGGAGGCGGTGAGGCCGGGCGCGCCGACGTAACCGCGTCCCAGCAGGAGTCCGCCCACGTACAGCTCTCCGCCGACGCCGACGGGTACCGGGCGCAGTTCGTCGTCCAGCACGTAGAGCTGGGTGTTGGGGTTGGCCTTGCCGATCGAGGTCGACAGGCGTTCGGCCTCGCCCCGGTAGATGACGTGGGAGACGCCGATGGTCGTCTCGGCGGGGCCGTAACCGTGGTACATGGGGATGTCGAGCCGGGTGCGGAACCGTTCGTACAGCTCCGGGGTGAGCACCTCGCCGCCGCACCAGACGTGGCGGAGGCTGTCGAGGCGGCCGGATCCCCCCTCGATCTCCAGGAGTACGTCGAGCATGGACGAGACGAGGTAGGTGAAGGTGACCCGGTGCTCGGCGATCACGCTCAGCAGGTGGTGCGGGTCGCGTTCGCCGCCGGGCCGCAGGATCACCAGCCTGCCGCCGGAGACCAGCGGCAGGAAGATCTCGTTGATGGAGATGTCGAAGGAGAGCGGCGCCTTGAACAGCGAAGCGTCGTCGTGGCCGAACCGCAGGATCTCGCCCACCTGCCACAGCAGGCGTTCGCTGATCGCCTCGTGGCGGATCATGGCGCCCTTGGGCCGCCCGGTCGAGCCGGAGGTGAAGATGACGTACGCCAGTGAGGTGGCGTGGACCGGTGCCTCGGGGGCCTCGGCCGGGCAGGAGCCGAACGCCCAGTCGTCGAGGTCGACGGCGACGGCGTCCGGCTCGGTCCCGTCGGACTCGCCCGAGCTGTTGAGCTGGAGGACGACCCGGGCGTCCTCGACGACGACGGCCCTGCGGGCGGCGGGCCACTGGGGATCGAGCGGCACGAACGCGCACCCGGCCTGGAGCACGGCGAGGAGTCCGATGACCATGTCGGCGGAGCGGCCCAGCGATATCCCGACGATCTCCTCGGGTTCGAGGCCGTGCCGGACGAGGTGGTGGGCCAACTGGGCGGATTTCTCGGCTGCCTCACCGTACGTCAGAGTCCGGTGCTCATCGATGATCGCGACGGCGTCGGGCCTGGTGCGGGCCTGCTCGCGGAACATCTCCATGATGGTCGGGCGGATGCGGTCGGCCCGGTTGTCGTTCCATCCGGCCAGGGTCTCGATCCGGGCCCCGACGCCGGACGGGCCGATGGTGCCGACGGGCCGGTCCGGGAAGTCGGCGAGATCCTGCAGTGCCAGCCGCGCTTCGGCGGGCTGTACGCCGTCGGGGACGGTGATGCTCAGGCCGTCCGCGCCGACCTCCCAACCCCGGCTGCCACCGCCGCCGTTGTCGACCCAGCCGAGGACATCGGCGAACGAGGTGCCGGGGGTGAGGTCGATGCCGTCGGGGCCGGCCCCCGTCGCCCAGTACGCCAGTCCGATGGCGCACGCTTCGGCGATGGTCCGGTCGCCGTAGTCGCCGATGCGCCGGCGTACATCGGCGAAATGGGTGGGAGAGAGAAGAACGTGAGGAGCGGTCGGTTCCGTCATCGAAGACTCAGCACCCTTCCAAGGCATAAAAGTTAGCCTAACCTTACTGAGGTTGACCTAACTACCTTCGCGCCACGCGCGCCACAGCCGCGCGTACATGCCGCCCAGAGCCACCAGCTCCTCATGGGTCCCCTCCTCCACCACGCGCCCCGCGTCCAGCACGGCGATCCGGTCCGCCGCCATCGCCTGGGTCAGCCGGTGGGCCACGTACAGCGTGGTGCGGCCCGCGCACGCGGCCAGTACGGCGCGCTCCAGCTCGGCGGCGCCCTCGCTGCCCGCCTCGGCGGTCGACTCGTCGAGGACCACCACCGGCGAACGGCTCAACACCAGCCGGGCGAGAGCGACTTGTGCGACCTTGGTCACGTCCAGGCGCTCACCGCCCTCGCCGACCATGGCGTTCAGCCCGCCGGGCAGCGGCTCGACCCATGTGTCGGCGCCGACGGTCCGCAGCGCGTCCATCAGCTGCTCGTCGCTCGCCTCGGGTGCCGCGAGCCGCAGATCGTCGGCGAGCGACCCGGAGAACACGTGGGTCTCCTGGGTCAGGATGCTCACCAGGGAGCGCGCCTCGGCCTCGTCCAGCCCCGCGAGGTCCCGCGCCCCGATGCGTACGGCGCCGGCCTGCGGGGTCCCTGTGCCGGCGATCAGCGCGGCAAGGGTCGACTTGCCCGCGCCCGTCGCGCCCACCAGCGCCAGCGAACCGCCGGCCGGGATGGACAGGTTCACGTCCCGCAGGACCGGTTCCTCGGTGTCCGGGTAGCTGAAGGTCAGGCCCTCCACGGTCACCGCGTGCGGTACGGCCTCGGCCCGGGCGACGGACGCGTCACCCACCAGCCGGTCCTCGGCCGGCTCCCCCAGCACCCCGACCAGACGGGTGAGGCTCGCGCCCGACTTCTGCGCCTCGTCGAAGGTGAACATGATGGCGCCCAGCGGGGTGAACAGCCGGTGGAACATCAGCGGGGCCGCCGACACCTCGCCCAGGGTGGCGGCGTCGGCCTCCAGCAGGGCGTACCCCACCACCAGGATCAGGACCAGACCGATGAACTCGGCGCGGTTCTCCCGGCCGACGAACCGGCCGAAGAACCGGAAGACCTCGACGCCGAGGTTGCGCACCCGCCACGACTCGGCGGTGACCTTCTCCCGGACGTCGCCCTCCAGGCGGTACGCCCGTACGGTGTCGATCCCGTTGAGGCCGCTGATGAGCGCCTGCGCGCGGTCGGCCTGGGCGATGCGCTGATCGCGGTAGAGCGGCGCGGACCTGGGCAGATACCAGCGCAGGGCCAGCGCGTACGCCGGCAGGGCGCAGGCCCCGGCCAGGCCGAGCCGCCAGTCCAGGCCGAACATGCCGAGCGTGGCGATGGCGACCAGCACCCCCGCCGAGAACACCGTGGGGATGGCCTGCCGGATGCCCTTGGACAGCACGGCCACATCGTCGCCGACCCGGGAGAGCACATCGCCCCGGCCGACCTGCTCGACGCGGGCGCTCGGCATCCCCAGCACCGCCCGGACGGCGCTCTCCCGGAGCTGCGCGAGGAGCTCCGCCCCCAGCCGCCCGATCAGGTACGTGGACGCAGCGGTGGCAGCCGCGCCGAACAGCGCGGCGGCCCCCATCAGCACCCCGACCGTGACGAGCACCGAGCGTGATTCGCCACCGACCACCCCGTCGACCACCCGGCCCAGCAGGAGCACGGGGACCACCTGGAGGGCCGCTCCGGCCACGGTGGTGAGCACGGTGGAGAGTGTCAGCCAAGGGGCTCGGCGGCAGTGCGCCGCGACCCAGCCGGTGGCCTCCCTCCCTGTCGCCGTAAGCAGCTTCGTCGGGACCGCAGGGGTGTCGGTGACTGTCACGCAATCGCCAGTTCTCGGTGGGGGGAGGGCGGTTCGGCCGTCATCTCTACTTGGCCGACTTGACGAGCTCGTCGATCGCGTACGGCAGGGAGAGCAGCGTGCCCTGGGACATGGCGGCGCCGATCGCGGGGCCCTCGCTGTCCAGGAGGTAGGAGACCTTGCCGTTCTTGACGGCGGGCAGGTTGGCGAAGAGTTCGAACTTCTTCAGCGCCTCCGTGTCCGCCTTGTCGTTGATGACGAAGATACGGTCGACGTCGACCAGGTCGATGCGCTCGGGCGAGAGCTCGGTGGAGAACTTGCCGTCGGCGATCTTGTCGATCTCGGTCTGGTAGCCGAACCCGGAACCGGTGACGAGCTGGCCGCGCACATCGGTGGAGGTGAACGGGTACACCGCGCCCTTGTACCAGGAGAGGGCGACCGCGGTCTGGCTCGCGAACGCGGGGTTGTCCTTCTTGGCCGTGTCGAGCTTGTCCTGGATGCCCTTCACCAGTGCGGTGCCCTCGGTCTCCTTGCCGAGCGCCTTGGCGATGTGGACCGCGTTGTCCTGCCACGGAGCGCTGAAGGGCTCCTTCTCGGCCTTGGTGCGGCCGACGGTGGGCGCGATCTTGGAGAGCTTGTCGTAGGCGGCCCGGTCGACCTCGGAGTAGACCGCGATGATCAGGTCCGGGCGGAGGGAGGCGATCTTCTCGTAGTTGGGGCCCGCGTCACCGTTGTTCATGATGACCTCGGGGCGGGTGTCGCCCCACTGCTCCTTCACCCAGGGCCACTGGGTGTTGATGTCGGGGGTCTGGCCGACCGGGTTCGGGTACTGGTCGACCATGCCGACCGGCTTGATGCCGAACGCCAGGATGGCCTGGTCGTCCGTGTAGCCGACGGAGACGACGCGCTTGGGGGCCTTCTCGACCTTCGTGGATCCGAACGCGTGCTCCACCGTCACCGGGAACGCGCCGGCGTCGGCGGCCGGAGCGTCGTCGCTCTTCTTCGCCGCCGTGTCGGAACCGCATCCCGCGAGGAGGCCGACGCCGAGGGTCGCGACGGAAAGCGCCGCGGCCAGCCGCCGCCACGGCTTCACAAGCGTCGTTCGATGGAGAAGCATCCGGAATCCCTTGCTTTCGCGCTGTCCATTGCGCCCCTGTATGAGGGCGAGCAAACCTTATCCCGCCGAAGTGAGGCCAGCCTAGCCTTACTTGATAACTTTCCCGCACCCAGAAGGGGTCGACATAACAGCCAAGTCCCCCTGTTTCGAGCTCACTTCACCGACGGATCGGCCATCGGTTCGAGCCGCACGTGCGTACGTCCGATCGGGACGATGAGCGGCCGGTCGCCCACCGGGTCGTCGATCACCTTGGCCTGCAGCCCGAAGGCCTCGTACAGCAGCTCGGCGGTGATCACATCACGCGGATGCCCCTGCGCCAGGATCGAACCCGCCCGCATCACGATGAGGTTGTCGCTGTAGCGCGTGGCCAGGTTGAGGTCGTGCAGCACCATGACGACGGTGCACCCCGACTCGTGGAGGTCGTCCACCAGGTCGAGCACATCGATGGCGTGCGCGAGGTCCAGATAGGTGGTCGGCTCGTCCAGCAGCAGCAGATCGGTGCCCTGGGCCAGGGTCATCGAGATCCAGACGCGCTGACGCTGGCCGCCGGAGAGCGAGTCGACCGGACGGTCGGCCAGGTCGGCCACCCCGGTCATGGCAAGCGCGCGCGCCACGACACCGGCGTCGTCCGACGACCACTGCCGCAGCCAGCTCTGGTGCGGATGACGCCCCCTGGCGACCAGGTCGCCCACCGTCAGCCCCTCGGGCGCCACGGGCGCCTGCGGAAGCAGGCCGAGCTTCTTCGCCACGTCCCGGGTCCTGAGTTTGACGATGTCCTCGCCGTCCAGCACCACCGTCCCCTTGGCCGGCTTGAGCAGGCGCGTCAGGGTGCGCAACAGCGTCGACTTGCCGCAGCCGTTGGGGCCGATGATCGTGGTGACCACGCCCGGCGGGATGGCCACGTCGAGATCGTCGATGACCGCCCGTCCGCCGTAGCCGACCGTGACGCCCCTCGCCGCCAGCCGTGCGACGCCCTCGACCTCGGTCCGGGTCTCGGTGATGATTTGCGCGACCACAAGCGCCCCCTCGAATTAGGCTCGCCTAACCTTATTGCCTCCGGCGGGAGTTCGCCTCAGGACGTTGCGGACACGACCTAGCGGAGGTTGGCCCGTACCAGCAGGTAGACGAGGAACGGGCCGCCGATCGCGGCGGTGACCACACCGACCGGAAGCGTGATGGGCAGCGCTGTCCGCGCGATGAGGTCCGAACCGATCAGGAGCAGTGCCCCCAGCAGCCCGGAGGCGACCATCGGCGGCGTAGGGCACCTCGCCAGCCGCATCGCCACCTGGGGCGCCACCAGCGCGACGAACGGGACGGGGCCCGCCGCGCTCACCGCCACGGCGGCCAGGAGCACCGCGCACAGCAGGAGGACGGCTCGCACCCCGGTGTACCGGACGCCCAGCCCGGCGGCCACGTCGTCACCGAGGTGCATCGGCTTGAACTGGAACGCGGCGGTGGCCACCACGAGAAGAAGGGCCAGCGAGCCCCAGAGCGCGATGTGGACCTCGCCCCACGACCGGCCGTCCAGCGAGCCGACCAGCCACGCCTGGGCCCGCGCCACGTCCCTGATGTCGGCCGACACCAGCAGCCAGGTCGTGAGCGCCTGCATCACGGCGGTGACCGAGATGCCGATGAGGATGAGCCGGAAACCGTCGACCCCGCGCCGCCAGGCCATGAAGTAGACCAGCAGGCCCGTGCCCAGACCGCCGAGGAGCGCCGCCGCCGACAGCCCCACCGTGCCCGCGACCGCCGCGGCGGCTCCGCCCGACACCGTCACCAGGAACACCGCGACCGCGCTGGCCCCGCTGGTGATCCCGAGGATGTCGGGGCTGGCGAGCGGATTGCGGGCGACGGACTGGGTGATCGCGCCGGACACACCGAGGGCGATCCCCACGACGAGGCCGGCCAGGGCGCGCGGCATCCGCAGGTCCATCACGACGAACTCGTCGACCTGTTCGCCCTGGCCGAGCAGTGTGGCGATCACCCGCGACAGGCCGATGGGGAAGTCCCCGACGGCGATGGAGAGGCAGAACACCAGGAAGGCGGCCCCCGCCAGCACCAGTGAGACCAGGACGAGCCAGGGCCGCCAGACGAACGACACCTGCCCGAGCCGCACGCCCGGCGCCAGCGCCGGGTTCGCGTCCGCCTTGTCCACGCCGGCCCTGTCCATGTCCACCGCGCTCATGTCCGCCCTGCTCATGTCTGCTCTGCTCATGCGCTCTTGAACTTTCCTCGCCACACCAGGACCGCGAAGAACGGGGCGCCGATGAGGGCGACCACGACACCCGGTTCCAGCTCGCCGGGCCGCACCACCAGGCGCCCCACGATGTCGCAGACCAGCAGGACGACGGCGCCGAGCAGACCCGCGTACGGCACCAGCCAGCGGTAGTCGGGCCCGGTCAGATACCGGGCCACGTGGGCGACCATGAGCCCGAGGAACGCGATCGGGCCGCACGCCGCCGTGGCCGCGCCCGCCAGCAGGGTGATGGCGACGATGCCGACGGCCCGGCTCAGCACGATGTTCACGCCCAGCCCGCGTGCCACGTCGTCGCCCAGGTTGAGCAGGTTGAGGGAGGGCAGCATGCTCAGTGCCAGGACGAGCCCGACTGCGATGAACCCGGTCACCGGCCAGATGACGTCGAATCCCACCCCGGCCACGGAGCCCGCGTTGAAGAACCGCAGCGCGTTCAGCGACTTCTGGTCGGTCAGCGCGACCGCGGTGGTCATCGCCATCAGGAAGACCGTGATGCCCTGCCCGGCCAGGGCGAGGGTCAGCGGGTTGCCCGCTCCCCTGCCGATGCTCGCCAGTCCGAAGACGACGACACCGGCGAGCGCCGCACCCACGAAGGCGAACCAGACGTACTGGAACGGGTCGGTGAAGCCGAACACGGCGATCACCGACACCACGGCGAACGAGGCGCCGCTGTTCACGCCCAACAGCCCCGTGTCGGCTATGGGGTTACGTGTGTACCCCTGGATCAGCGCACCGCCGACGCCCAGGGCGGCCCCCGCCACGATCGCGAGGACCGTGCGGGGCACCCGGACCGTCTGCACGATGAGCCGGATCTCGGTCAGCCGCTGATCGGAGTCCGCCGCCGCGAACAGCCCGTGCCAGACCTCGGCGGGGCTGAGCGAACGGGCACCCACGGCCAACGACAGGGCGGCGACGAGTGCGAGGAACGCCACCAGCGTGCCCAATCCCACAACCCGCCCTCGGCGGATCTCTGTTGCACCCCTGGGCACGGGGCGCTCGACTGCAGTCGTGCTCATATGGACGTACGTTATCCCTATTGATCCACCGAAACCCATGGCCGGGCGGGGGCGCACCCGCCGCCGGGTGCGCCCCCTGATGCCCCCCTACGCGACGGCGCTGCCGGTGCCGTCGGTGACCGGGCGGGCCTCGTCCGAGGTGGATTTGACGCTCCGGTCGAGCAGCGAGTCGAGGATCTCACCGACCCGTATCGCGGTGTTGGACAGCAGCGACGTCGTGATGCCGTGCGTGTGCTCCGTACCGCCCTGCAGATAGATTCCGCAGCTCAGGGCGGGGTCGGTGGCGATACGGTAGTCGCGCTCGACCCGGACGCGGCCCTCGCCGTCGAGCAGGCAGCGGTCGGCGACCTCACCGAGGAGTCCGAGCGGGTCGGCGGGGCTGTAGCCGGTGGCGAACACCACGATGTCGGCGTCCAGGGGCGTCTCCTCGCCCGTGACGAGGGATTTCACGGTGGTACGGACGCTGTCGGGCTTCTCCTCGACGTCGGTGACCCGGGACACGTTGAGGAAGCGCAGCCGTTCGGTGCCGAGGACCTTCTCCCGGTACATCTGCCGGTACAGGTCGTCGATCAGGTCGATGTCCACCACGGAGTAGTTGGTGTTCCCGTGATAGGCCATCAGCTGGCTCTTGACGCTGTCGGGCGCGGCGAAGTACTCGTCGACCGCCCCGGGGTCGAAGATCCGGTTGGCGAAGCTGCTGTCGTCGGCGGGGCTGTAACCGTAGCGGGAGAAGACCGCGCAGACCTCGGCCTCGGGAAAGCGGCGGTGGAGGTAGGCGACGTTCTCGGCGGCGCTCTGTCCGGCGCCCACGACGACGAACCGCGAGGGCGAGGTGCCATCGAGTCCGTCGACCTTGCGCAGCAGATCGGAGTTGTGCCAGACGCGCTCGCCGCGCCGCACCCCTTCCGGCAGGACGGGCCGCAGCCCGGTACCGATGACGAGGTTGCGGGCCCGGTGCACTTCGAGGCCGCCGCCCGACCGGACGGTCACGTCCAGGTACTCCACGGTGCCGTCATGGACGAAGGGCGTCACGGAAACGACCTCGTGGCCGTACGAGACCATGTCGTCGACCTTGGCCGCGGCCCACTCGAAGTAGTCGTGGAACTCCACGCGCAGCGGGAAGAGGTTCTTGTGGTTGATGAAGTCGATCAGCCGGTTCTTGCTCTGCAGGTAGCAGAGGAAGCTGAATTCGCTGGCCGGGTTACGGAGTGTCACCAGGTCTTTGAGGAACGACACTTGCATCGTGGCGTCGTCGATCAGCATGCCGCGGTGCCAGCCGAAGCTCTGCTGCTGCTCGAAGAAGTGAGCGGTGACCGGCTCCTGCCCGCCGACGCGTGTGTTGTGCTCTCTGAGCGCGATCGCCATGGCCACATTGGAGGGGCCGAAGCCGATCCCAATGAGGTCGTGGACCAGTGGTGCGTCGCCAGGATGAACCTGTGACATGTCACTCCCATCGTGCGGGAAAGCCGCCTGTCAGGCGCCGGGGAAGGTGGGCGAGATGGGCACGCCGACAGAGCAGCCCAGCTCGACTTAGGTGAGCCTAAGCTAATTGGATCGGGGCTGTCGATAGGGCAAAGCGGATACCCGGTGGCTGAAGTCACGTCAATTGAATTGCCGGACAACGTCGTTGTGGCTCGTGATGAGCTGCGCATGACACGGCGTGATCACGGCGACGCGGAGGAGCGGGCCTCCACCACGCTCGCCTGATCGCCGAGTCGCCGAGTCGCCGAGTCGCCGGTGCAACGACGGGGCCGTCGCCGTTGGCCTAAAGTGCGGGGGTGCCTTCGTACAGCATTGGCCAGGCCGCAGAGCTGCTGGCCGTGAGTCCGGAAACCGTGCGCCGGTGGGCGGACGGCGGTCACCTCGCGATGGACCGGGGCAGCTCGGGGAACCGGGTGATCGACGGGGTGAGCCTGGCGGCCTTCGCCACGGAGCGCGCCGCCGGCCTGCACCCGGTGCCCGACGGCGGTGCTCTGACATCGGTGCGGAATTCGTTCGCCGGGATCGTCACCGCCGTCAGGATGGACGACATCGTGGCCCAGGTGGAGATCCAGTCGGGTCCGCACCGGCTGGTGTCGCTGATCAGCCGGGAGTCCGTGGAGGAACTCGGCCTCGAAGTGGGGGTGCTGGCGACGGCACGGGTCAAGTCGACCAACGTGCACATCGATCGCCCCGGAAGCCAGGCCTGACGGCGTCGACGCGATCGGGGTCCGGGCCTGCCCGTGGGCGGGCGGATGTGAAGAGAAACCCCTGGACGGGTTCCCAGAAGCCAGGCCGTAGGTGCACAGGGCCTCGCAGGAGCGATTCGACGGATCGCCCACTGGGCATACCTCCCTGGCAGCCGCCCCGCGGGCCGTCCGACTGGGGGATCCTCCATGAGCCGACTCGGTGCGCCACACCGCGCCCCTGCCACACAGCTCGCATCACTGGCGGTACTGGGCGATGTCGGCCGCCCCGCCACCCTGACGGTGCGTGACCTGCGCGACGGATGGAAGCAGCACCGGGCGGAGGTCGTCTTCGACTGCGCCACCAGCGGGCCGCAGCGCCATGTGTTCGAAGGACCCTTGCTGCGCGAGGTCGCCCTCGCCTCACACCCGCTCTTCGACACCCGCCGGCGCAAGGACCGGTCCCGGTTCGCCCTGGCGGTGTCCGGGGGCGACGGGCACCACACGGTGCTGGCATGGGCGGAGATCGATGCCGATTTCAGCGACGCCCCCGTCCTCCTGGCCACCCGGCTGGACGATGAGGACCTGGACGCGGCAGGCAGCCAGCTGGTGGTACCCGTCGACCGGTGCGGGGCGCGCTACATCAGCGCCATCACCCGGGTCTGGGTCGGCGCATGGCCGGGGGCGCGGTAACCGGAGCACCTCCTTATCATCCGGCCACCCGTTTCCGCCGCCACTCCACTTCCTCGGCGGCCATCGGGGCCTGGACGCTGTACACGTCACCGACCCGCAGGTTGTCCGGCGTGCTGTATTCGCCGTAGGTGCCGATGACGGAGACGGCCGCACGGGAACCGGGCTGCCAGAAAGTACGGAAGTACGGGGCGTTCCCCGGACTTTCCGGGATCTCCAGCAGGGGGACCCCGCGCCGCGTCAGCAGACGTCGCAGCTTCTCGAACCGGAGCCGGGGAGTGAACCGTCCGTACCGGTCACGGAGTTTCTCGTTGACGAGGGTGCGGTCCCGGTACGCGAGCCGGTGCACCTGCAGGGTGAAGTGGCTGCCGGACCAGGGGCGGTCCGCGAAAGCGCGGTCCCAGTGGAACTCGGCGAGGCCGTAGTCACGGCACATGCTCCGACTGCCGAAGGTGTTCTCGGCGAAGTCCGGCCCGAGGACCTCGGTGACGCGGTCCGGAGAGTCCGCGGGCCCCACGCCGAGCATGGTGCCGGTGGTGACGACGTCCACGTAGAACGCCAGGGAACGGGGGGTCAAGACTGGTCCTCGGTGCGGGGCGGTGTGGTGTGGCCTGGTCCGACGTGTACGGGAGGGGGCCACCGGGAGGGGACCCTACTGCACCCCGGCCGCCTCACAGCCGGCCGACGGCCAGCCCACCGGCCGCAGCCGCGGTGGCGATGAGACCCGCGTTGAGCGCGATCCGGCGGTCCTCGCCGGTCAGGTGCACGGCGATCGCGCCGATCTGCAGGAGCACGAACCCGATGGCCGGGGCCGGCCACGGCGCGATGCCGGTCGCCGGGGGCAGCAGCAGTCCGAGGGCGCCCAGAATCTCGATCGTGCCCAGCGCCCTGACGGCGGGCAGCGGTACGCGGTTCACCCAGGCCGTCATCGGACGCAGCCGATCGGGGCTGCGGATGACCTTGACCGCGCCCGCGTAGAGGTAGAAGGCGACGAGCAGCCCGGCAACGGTCCAGTGGGCGATGGCGATGGTCATGTTCCGAGTGCACCGCCAGTGCCCTGCTGTTCGCCCGCTCGCCCACCGGCGTCACGCTCACCCCGGCGGGGTCGGTCCTGCTCGACGAAGCGCGGGCGCTGCTCGACCGGGCCGACCTGGTCCGCGTCCGCGTGGCCGCGGCGGCCGGAAAGGCGACCATCACCATCGGCATCCTGGGCGACGGCTCCGACCCCTGCATCGCCGGCCTGGCGGCCGCCTTCCGCCGGAGCCACCCCGACGTCGACATCCGCATCCGCGACACCGACCTGACCGACCCGACCTGCGGGCTGCGCGCCGGGCTGGTCGATGTCGCCCTGACGCGTGCGCCGTTCGTCGAGACGGCCCTGGCGGTGCGTGAGCTGCGCAGGGATCCGGTCGGTGCGGTGCTGCGCGCAGACGATCCCCTGGCCCGTCGCGACCACCTTGAGGTGGCCGACCTGGCGGACCGCCGCTGGTTCCGGTTCCCGCCGGGAACCGACCCGGTCTGGCAGTCCTACTGGCACGGTGGCGACCCGCGCGAAGGCCCGGTGGTACGCGACGTCCAGGAGTGTCTGCAGGCCGTGCTCTGGAGCAGCACGGCCGGCCTGGCCCCGCTCTGACACGACCTGCCCGAGAAGCCGGCCGTGGTGCCGCTGTCCGACATGGCGCCGAGCCGTGTGGTCGCGGCGTGGAACAGCGGCGATCCCAACCCGTTGGTCCGCTCGTTCATCGACATCGCGATGGCCACGTACGGCCGACGGGGCGCGGGTGAGGTGAACTGACCCGCAGCGTTGTTCCCCCGGCCGGTCGGGGGCCGCTTCCGCATGGCACGCGCCGGACGACCTCGACCGGCCACGAGTGGTTCGGCATCCCCGCCGAGACGATTCTGCGGCTCGCACCTCCCGCCGTGGGGGTCACCCATGTCATGGCCTGGGCCGAGTACGGCTACAGCGCCAGCCTCCGGTTGTCGGACTTCACCGCCCCCACCACCCTGCTGGCCACCCACCGGGGCGGAGAACCGCTCACCGCCGAACACGGCTCTCCGCTGCGCCTGGTCGTACCGCACCTCTACGGCTACAAGAGCCCGAAATGGCTGCGGGGAATCGAGTACCTCACCGCCGACCGGCCCGGGTTCTGGGAGGAGCGCGGCTACCACCTCATCGGCGACGTATGGACCGGCAGGCGCTACGCGTACGAGGACGACGGCACCGCTCCACTCCTCCGGAGCTGATCCTCAGCCTCCGCCGCGCCGCCTTCATTTGACGTATGTGCGACCTTTCCCCCGACAGGGCCTCGCATATGTGAGGATGGGCGGGATCTACGGCGGCAGTTGGACGGGGGAACGAGATGACGTTCGGGGTCGATCAGGCAGGACCGGACGAGAGTCGCCGGGCCGCCGGTCTCGTCGCGGCTCAGGAGAAGGCGGTCGCCCTCTTCGACGAGACGGCCGCGCGTGGTCTGGTGGCGCCCGGCGTGGGCGAGCGCGAGGTGAGCGACCGGATCCGGGACCTGGCCAACGAGATGTTCGGCACCACCAAGCACTGGCACAAGCGCATCATCCGCTCGGGCCCCAACACCCTGCTCCCGTACCGGGAGAACCCGCCGGACCGGACCATCGGCGAGGACGACGTCGCGTTCGCGGACTTCGGCCCGATCTTCGAGGAGTACGAGGCGGACTTCGGCCGCACCTACGCCTTCGGCGACGACCCGCACAAGCACCGGCTGCTCGACGACCTCCCCCTGATCTTCGACGCGGGGCGGGCCTTCTTCGCCGCCGACCCCACCATCACCGGCCGCCTGCTCCACGCCGAGGTGGAACGTCTCGCGGGGGAGGCCGGCTGGGAGATCGGCATCTGGCACGCCGGTCACCTCGTCGGCGAGTTCCCGCACGAGGTGAACGACGGCGCGAAGGCGGAGTCCTACATCACGCCGCAGAACGACACCCCGCTGCGGCGGACGGACAAGGCCGGGCGGACCTGTCACTGGATCCTTGAGATCCATCTCGTGGACCGGGCGCGGGGCTTCGGCGGCTTCTACGAGCAACTCCTCGATCTGGCCTGAGGATTCGCCCGCACGACGCCGTACGACCCGTGCGGCCCACCCGGCCGGGACGGAACGGGCGGCCCCAACAGGGCGAGGCGGCCCTCCAGGATCTCGTACCGCAGCCCCCAGGGTCTCTCAGCGACCGGTCAGCTCGACCTCGGTGCACTTGACCAAGGCGATGACGGGCGTCCCCACCGCGAGGCCGAGGTCGTCCACCGCGTCCTTGGTGACCGGCCTTCGAGGCGGACCTGCACGGCGGCCATGACCTCGCCCGCGGTGACGGAAGTGACGGTACCGGCCAACTGGTTACGGATGCTCAGAGCAATGGAGCGCCTCACAGACACGCGGATGTACCGGCCGCGATCTCAGCGGCCTTCGCCCTGACGGTGGTACCGAGCAGAAGGCCCCGTGGTGACCGCATCGCACCTGCCAGGCAATTGCTGATGGAACACCGCAAACCAGGGCCTGTGATCTCGGCACCCGTGCCAGGGGGCGGAGGCCGGGCCTGTGAGGATGACGGCAACGGCCGCCGCCAGGTGGTGCGGGCGGGCAGGCGAGGGAGCACGCGGTGTCGCAGGAACGGTCAGGTCCGGTCGAGCGGATGGAACACCACCAGATCGCGGTGTATCTCGGGGCCATGGCGGCGGGCGCCCTGGTGGGGTGGGCGGCACCGTCCTTCGGGCCCGGCCTGGAGCACGCCATCAACCCGGTACTCGGCGCGCTGCTGTTCGTGACGTTCCTCCAGGTCCCGGCCGCCGAGCTGGTCCGCTCTCTGCGCGACGGCCGGTTCCTGTCCGCCGCTCTGGTGGTCAATTTCGTGGTGGTACCGCTGGCGGTCACCGGAATGTTCGTCTTCCTCCCCGCCGACCAGGCCGTACGGATCGGCGTGCTGCTCGTCCTGCTCTGCCCCTGTGTGGATTACGTGATCGTCTTCTCCGGGCTGGCCGGCGGCTCCGGCCGCCGCCTGCTGGCCGCCACGCCGCTGCTGCTGGTCGCGCAGATGCTCCTGCTGCCCGGGTTCCTGTATCTGTTCATGGGCTCGGCACTGGCCGACATCGTGGAGACCGGCCCGTTCGTCGAGGCGTTCGTCGTCCTGATCGTCATCCCGCTCGCCCTGGCCTGGGCCCTTCAGGCATGGGCCGCCCGTCGGCCCGCCGGGCAGAAGGTCTCCGACGCCGCGACCACCACGATGGTCCCGCTGATGGCCGCCACCCTCTTCGTCGTGGTCGCGTCCCAGGTCCCCGAGCTCGGCGACAGCCTCGCCGACGTCGCCGCCGTCATCCCGTTCTACGCGGCCTTCCTGATCATCATGGCCTTCGCCGGGAAGCTGGTGGCCCGGCTGTTCCGTCTCGACGCCCCGGCCTCCCGGGCGGTCGTCTTCTCCGGTGCGACCCGCAACTCACTGGTGGTCCTGCCCCTCGCGCTCGCCCTGCCCGACGCCCTGTCGGTCGCGGCGGCCGTGGTCGTCGCCCAGACCCTCGTCGAAGTCCTCGCCATGGTCCTCTACGTCCGCCTCGTCCCCCGCCTCGTCCCCGCCGACAAGCCTGCGGCGGCCCGGGCGATGAGCAGGGCAACGTCGTCGCGGTCACCCACCGCGCGCAGGGTGTGCAGAAGCAGGTCGCAGGTCGCGTCCAGCGAGCGGCCCGGGTCGTCGAGGACGTCGAGAAGAGCGCCCAGGCGTTCGTCGATGGGCTGGTCGCGGGTCTCCACCAGCCCGTCGGTGTACAGGACGAGCTGGTCGCCCGGCGCGATGCCGATGGTGGTGGTGTCGAAAGAGACGCCGCAGCCGCCCAGGGGTGCTCCGGTGGGCAGGTCGAGCAGCCGGCGTGTGCCGTCCGGGTGGAGAAGGACCGGCGGCAGATGCCCGGCGAGGGAGACGTGGCACAGCAGGGCGCGGGGGTCGAAGACAGCGTAGACACAGGTTGCGATGGTCCCGAGACCGTCGGTGATGTGGTCGAGGTGGTAGAGGACCTGGGCGGGAGCCAGGTCGAGATCGGCCAGGGTTCTGGTGGCGGTGCGCAGCTGTCCCATGGTGGCCGCGGCCCCGACGCCGCTGCCCATGACGTCGCCGACGACGAGCGCGGTCTTGTCGCCGCTCAGGGGGATGACGTCGAACCAGTCCCCGCCGATCTCCATCGTGGCCTGTGCGGGGCGGTAGCGGAAGGCGATGTCGAGACCGGGGCGCTGCGGAGGGGGATGGGGCAGCAGGCTGCGCTGGAGGGTGAGAGCGGTGTGTCGTTGCTCTTCCACGGCGCGGTGCCGGTCGGTGACATCGACGCTGGAGGTGGCCACTCCCAGCACTTCCCCGCTGGGGGTCTCGAGCCGGTAGAAGGAGATCGACCAGGCGTGGTCATTGTCCGGGTCGGCTGCCGTCCGGCCCACGGTGTACTGGTCCAGGATCGGCACCCCGGTGGCCAGGACCTCCCGCATGACCGCTTCGAAGGACGGGTCCAGGTGGGGCAGCACCTCGTGGACGTGCCGTCCGACGTGCTCGGCGGCCGGCACACCGTTCATCCGCTCCTCCGCCGGGTTGACGGAGACGTACCGAAGGTCGGTGTCCAGCATGCCCAGCCCGATCGGCGACTGGGACACCAGCTGGGCCGACAGCGCCAGATGCCGCTCCACCTGCTGCAGCGTCGCCTGGTCCGTGGCCAGACCCAGCGCCCAGTATTCGCGCTGGTCGTCCTGCAACCGCATGTTGCGGAACTCCACCCGCCGCGTGCTGCCGTCCTTGTTCCGGACGGGAAAGACCCCTGCCCAGCTCTCGCCGTCCTCCATGACCCCGGCGAACAAGGCCAGCACCGTGTCCAGGTACTCCTTGTCGATCAGCAGCTGGCCGGCGTACTGCCCCAGGGCCTCCTCGGCGCTGTAGCCGAAGAGGATCTCGGCCTGCGGGCTCCAGAGGTCGATCCTGCCCTCCGCGTCGAGAAGGACAGCGGCCACGTTCAGCACATCCAGCAGGCCACCCCGTCCGGCCGGAACCACCCCCGCCGTACCAGGCTCGCCCCGAAAGGGCTCGGTCGCACCCATAACCCAGGCTCCTTCCAGCCGCCGACCGGACCGCTGCCTGCGGACCATCGGCGGGCGTCCGCACCCCGGCCTCCCCATCGTCCCCCTGCGCCACCGGTACGCGCACGCGCACACCCACGGCTGTCGCAGGAGCCGGTGCGAGTGAAACCCGCGAATCGCCACCCTCTGATCACGGACGGGCGCTGTCCGTGGTTCCGACTGCGAGGGAGCTCGGGCCCCTGGTCGTTTCCGCAGGTCTGTGACCTGTCGAATCCGGTGATTCACGGCCACGAGCATGCTCCTGTCGTGTCCCGAAGTCGGTCTTCCCTGCCGAGGATCTCGCGCAGAACGCCTTCGCGAAGGTGCTGCGCCGCCCGGCGTCCGTCGAGCACCCGATCAGCTGTCTGCGCGCTCGTCCGCCACGGAGTCCGCGTGGGAACGATCATGGGTCCTGCTGCGGAGGCCCGGTTGTGCGGCGAGCGGGCCTCGTCAGGGCACCAGGTCGTCGCACACCCGGCCGTCGCACGCCCGGGTGTTGGCGGTGACGTCGGGGTCGAGAGGTACGCCGTTGGTGCGCAGCACGTCGCGGACGTCCAGGATCAGGGCGAAGACCTCGTGGTTGCGGTCCTCGCCCTGCTCTCGATCATGAGCAGGCCGTACGCGTGGCAGGTGCGTTGCTCGGCGTCCTCGGGTACGTACACAGCCCAGAGACGCAATGCCGGGTGGTCGGCCTTCTCCGGGACCAGGTCCAGAGTCTGGTAGGGGTACTCGGTGCGGACGGTCATGACGTCGCTGGACGCCTGGCCGCCGATACCCTCGGCGGCGAGCAGGCGGGCACTGCGACTGCGCTTGCCCCCGGTGTGGGTGAACAGGTACCGGGCCTCCACCGAACGCGGGCCGCTCTCGTATGCCAGCAGCTGCGGCTGGAGTTTGCCGACCACGCCCCGGGGGAGGAACTGGTGGTTCATGTCGAGCAGGTTCTCGTGCATGAACGAGTAGTGGCGGCGCACCGTCCGGGAGAAGGTCATGGTCCTGTACTTCGACGAGGCGAAGCCGGGTACGTCGGGCAGCGGGGTGACCGCCGCTTTCTCCGGGTCGCCCGGAAAGACGAACACCAGGCCGTACGCCTCGCGCACCGGGTAGGCGCGCACGCCGCGTGGCGGCCGGCCGTCGCCCTTGGACAGGTACGGGATCTGCGAGATGCGGCCGTCGCCGCGGTAGGCCCAGGCGTGATGGCAGCAGCGGAGTGTCTCGCCGCCCACGACTCCCATGCTCAGCGGCACCTGCCGGTGGGCGCACCGGTCCTCCAGCGCATGGACGGCACCGCTCCGGCCGCGGTAGAGCGCGATGCGCTCCCCGGCGAACGCGGTGACGCCCACCCGCCCGCTGCGCACTTTCCGCGAGAGCGCGACCGGGTACCAGAAGTCCGGGTTCGCCCCGACCCGCCGCAGGTCGGGCAGGCCGGAGCGTGGATTCCGGTGCTCCCGGGGCCGACCGCGTGCGACCTTGTCCGAGCGGTTCCCGGTCATACCTCTCCCTCGTACGTGGGAAGCCCCTTCCATCCTGGCCGCTGCCAGAGGCGGAGCGCCTGCCCCTGTCACCCTGATTCGAGATATGTCAATATAGAGCTATGAACAGGATGCGAGCACTGTCCACGACCCCGTTCGCCGACGCACGCGCGGTGGAGTCGTGCTGTCCCCCGCTCTCCGAGCGTCCTCTGAACAGTGACGAAGCCGAGGCAGCCGCTCAGCTGTTCAAGGCGCTCGGCGACCCGATCCGCCTGCGTCTCCTGTCAGCCATCGCGTCGCACGAGGACGGCGAGGCATGCGTCTGCGATATATCCAACGTCGGAGTCTCCCAACCGACGGTCTCCCATCACCTCAGGAGGCTCAGGGAGGCGGGGCTCTTGATCTCCGAGCGGCGGGGCACCTGGATCTACTACCGGGTCGATCCGACAACTCTCGCAGCGATGGGACGCATACTTTCCGCAGCCTCAGCAAAGGCGTGACCCGGCAGCCGTTGGACTCCGGCTCCGGCCGATCGCGAGCCCCCGCCGCCGCTCACCCGGCAGGGGCACCGCACACCGTCGTACGGCATTCCCGACTCACGCGGGTGGGTGGACTTCATGCAGAGTCAGCCCTGCCAGCCCAGCTCCTCGGAAGGGGCGGGGGTCCACTTCCCGCTCACTGAACAGATTGCCCAGCAGCGGCGCCGACACGGCCGCCTCCTCGCCGTCCACATCCGCATAGGAGAGCAGCAGCGCGGGATCGGACAGGGCGGCGAAGCCAACCACTCGGTCGGCCTGATGAGATCCGGTGCCGGGCTCCACCAGCTGGCCGGGAACAGCTGTGAAGCCGAGCCTCGACTTGAAGCTGAACAGCCCCGCGTTGCCCAGGTGCCCGTAAAGGTTGACGTCCCGGCCGAGCGTCGCCCAGCGCCTCCCCCTCAGCCGTGCTTCTCGCATCGTCTCCCAGTAGAGGACCCGGGAGAGACTGCCGCTCCGCTGTCCCGGTGTCACGGCCGAGAAGCGAGCGCGCATCTCCTGACGATCCGGCAGGTCCTGATCCAGGCAGGCCCCCACCAAGGTGCTTCCACTACGGACCGTGACCGCACTATAGGTCTCAGCCTCGTCGAGGATGTCCGCACGCTGGTGGACTGCGACCGCCCACCCGTGTCTCATGCCGGCGACCTGTCGCTCGTACAACTCGATGAACTGGTCGAGCAGTTCGGGGGTCAGCTGCTCGATGCGGATCAGGAGGCCCGCCTCGCCCGCCCGCCTGTAGGCGGAGCGGATGTCGTAGCGGTCCTTCCCGGAAAGGGCGGCGAGGTAGGTGTCTTCCGGCTCCAGTACCTCGGCGCGCCACATGATCACCTGAGGTTTCGGGTGGAATCCCGCCTCCCTCAGCCATGGCCATGCGTGGTGGGGCGGGTCCTGCACCCTGACCACGTCCACCTGGCGCTCGTGGTCACGCCACTCACCGCTTATGGCCTGATCCACGTCGACGAGAGCCACCGGCAGCCCCAGGGAGTGGACGATCACGAGACGCCCGCGAGGTCCCGAGGAGAGGCCGGCGCCTTAGCCGCTCTCGTCCTGGAGCGGCCACCGTCCGTCTGCGATGAGGACGTGAAGCGGCGCAGCCGCAGGCTGTTCGTCACCACGAAGATGCTGGACAGCACCATGGCCGCCGCGGCGATCATCGGGTTGAGGACGCCTGACGCGGCGAGGGGAATGCCGGCCAGGTTGTAGATGAAGGCCCAGAACAGATTGCCCTTGATCGTCCCAAGGGTGCGCCGGGACAGGCGTACGGCGTCGGCGGCGTCCCGCAGGTCGCCGCGGACCAGGGTGATGTCGCTCGCCTCGATGGCCGCGTCGGTTCCCCCTCCGATGGCGATGCCCAGGTCCGCCTGTGCGAGGGCGGCGGCGTCGTTGATGCCGTCGCCCACCATGGCAACGGTGCGGCCTTCCTCCTGGAGGCTGCGGACGACGGCCGCCTTGTCCTGGGGAAGCACCTCGGCGTGGACGTCGGTGATGCCCATGTCGTCGGCGATGCGCCGGGCCGCCCCGGTGGTGTCACCGGTGAGGAGTACGGGCGTCAGCCCGAGCCGTCGCATCTCGTCGATCGCCGGACGACTGGTGGGCTTGGCCTCGTCGGCGACGAAGAGCAGTCCGCGCACCTCATCGTCCCAGCCGACCGCCACCGCCGTCCGGCCGCTGTTCTCCAGATCGTCCAAGCTCTTCAGCAGGCCGTCCGGCATCTCCATGCGCTCGCCGACCCAGCCCGGCCGGCCGACCATCACCTCGCGCTCCCCCACCCGGCCCACCACGCCGAAGCCGGCACTGGCACGGAATCCGTCGACCTTGGGCAGCACGGGTGCCACCTCGGCGGCCGCGGCGGTCACCGCCGTCGCGATGGGGTGTTCGGAAGCCTGCTCCAGCGCGGCCGCGAGTGTAAGCAGTTCACCGCGGTCCGTTCCCTCCGCGTATTCGGTCGCGACGAGCCGCATCCGGCCCGTCGTCACGGTACCGGTCTTGTCCAGGACGACGGTGTCGATGCGCCGGGTCGATTCAAGGATGTGCGGTCCCCGGATGACGATGCCCAGTTGTGCGCCACGCCCGGTACCCACGAGCAGAGCAGTGGGGGTTGCCAGCCCGAGGGAGCAGGGGCAGGCCACCACCAGCACGGCGACCGAGGCGGTGAGCGCGGCGGCCGCGCCTCCGCCGTTTCCGATCCAGAATCCGGCGACCGCCACGGCGATGCCGATGACGACGGGGACGAACACGGCCGCGATCCGGTCGGCGAGCCGCTGAACCGGGGCCTTGCCCGCCTGCGCCTCGGAGACCAGCCGACTGATGTGGGCGAGCTGCGTGTCGGCCCCCACGCGTTCCGCGCGGACCACGAGGCGACCGCTGGTGTTGACGGTGGCTCCGGTGACGGCGTCGCCCTCGGCCACCTCTTGGGGCACGCTCTCGCCGGTCAGCATGGAGACGTCCACGGCCGAGGCACCTTCGACGACGCTTCCGTCGGTGGCGATCTTCTCGCCGGGACGGACCACGAAGAGGTCCCCGACGCGCAGCTCGCCGACGGGGATGCCGACCTCCTGACCGGCCCTGAGGACAGTGACCTCCTTGGCGCCGAGTTCGAGCAGCGCCCGCACCGCACTTCCCGCCCTCCGCTTGGCCCGGTGCTCCGCGTACCGGCCCACCAGGACGAAGAGGGTCAAGGAGGTGGAGACTTCGAGATAGATGTGGTGCGAGCCCTGCCCCGGCGTCGGGACCATGAGGAACGGCATCTGCATGCCGGTCACCCCGGCATAGCCGAAGAAGAGCGCGTACAGCGACCAGCCGAAGGAAGCGAGCACTCCGATGGAGACCAGGGAATCCATGGTCCCGGCAGCCTGACGAAGGTTCTTCCAGGCCGCGGTGTGGAACGGCCATGCACCCCAGACGGCGACGGGAGCCGCGAGCGTGAGGGACAGCCACTGCCAGTGGTCGAACTGCAGGGGCATGACCATGGCCATGGCCATGACCGGCAGCGTGAGGGCGAGGCAAACGAGGATGCGCAGCCGCATGGCGGACAGTTCACGGTCAGCGGCGTCCTCCGCCGATTCGCCGGGTCCCGGCGGCGGGGTCGCGGCCTCGGGCGGCGGAGGCAGCACGGCGCTGTACCCCATCTTGCTGACCGTGTCGATCAGTTCGTCGACGGTGTGACGGTCGTCGAAACTGACGTGGGCGCGCTCCAGGGCGAAGTTGACCTCAGCCGTCACGCCTTCGAGTCGGTTGAGCTTGCGTTCGATGCGGGCCGAGCAGGCCCCGCAGGTCATGCCGCCGATATCGAGCGTGACTACGGCTGGTGCCGTCGTGGCAGTGCCGGCCATGACTGCGGTCTCCTTCGGTAGGGCTGTCGGGTCAGAAAGGTGGCAGGGCTCTGCCGAGCAGCCAGGCCAGGCCGAAACATCCGACGAGGGCGGCGGCGTAGAGCGTGAGCCGGATGGAGGGGTTCACGCCGCCGTTCCCGCGAACTCGTATCCGGTGCGCTCGACGGCCGACCGGACAGCGTCGGAGGTGACGTCGTGCGGGGAGGTGACGGTCACCCGGCCACTCCTGTGGTCGACCGTCACCGTGGTGTCCTCACCGAGGTCGGTCTCGATGGCCGTACGGATTCGCTTGGCGCATCCCCCACAGGTCATCCCGCGGACCTCGAAGATGGTGGCTCTATCCATGGTGTGCTCCCGTTCCTGTGGACTTCAGATAGGTACCGATGCGGTCGAGGGCGCGGACGATGTCCTCGGTGGCGACCCCGTACGACAGCCGGACGTGGTCCGGGGCTGCGAAGTCGTTGCCGGGCATGACCGCGACGCCCGCGTGTTCCAGAAGGTCTCGGGCGACGCTGCCGGCGTCGTCGCCCGGCCGTGCGCAGAGGGCGCTGATGTCGGCGAAGGCGAAGAATCCGCCCTGCGGCGGCGCCGTCAGCCGGATGGGCGGCAGGCTGAGGATCCCGTCGCGCATGATCGTGCGCCGGGTTCCCAGCTCTGCTGCGCGTCGGGCCAGTTCGGTCTCGGTGCCGTCGGTCAGCGCGGCGAGCGCGGCGTACTGCGAGATCGAGCAAGGGGCGGAGCTGGTGTGGCCCTGCACCGCCGTGAGGGCGGCGGCGACGGGCAGGGGTGCCGCCGCGAATCCGATGCGCCATCCCGTCATCGCATACGTCTTGGAGAAGCCGCCGATCGTGACGGTCCGTTCGGCGATCTCCGGGCCGAGCGAGGCGACGCCGGTGAAGGACGCGCCGGCGTGGACGAGGTCTCCGTAGATCTCGTCGGTCACGATGATCAGCCCGTGCTCCACGGCAACCTGTGCAAGGGCCAGGAGTTCGGAGCGCTCGTAGACGACGCCCGTGGGGTTGGACGGGTTGTTGAGCAGCAGGACTCTGGACCGTGGCGTCAGGTGGGCCCGGAGCGCTTCGGGGGTGAGCTTGAAGCCGGTGTCGGCGGTGGGGACCGTCACCGGCAACGCACCTGCGAGAGCGATCATATGGGGGAAGCTGACCCAGTACGGGGCCGGGAGGATCACTTCGTCGCCGGGCTCGCACAGGACGGTGAAGACCTGGGCGAGTGCCTGCTTGGCGCCGTTCGTCGTGACGATCTGCTCCGCGTCGTACGAGCAGTCCCAGTGCTCCGAAAGGCGCCGGGCTATGGCCTCTCTGAGAGGCCGGACACCGGCGACCGGCGTGTACCGGGTGAGGCCTTCGGTAATGGCCCGCCGGGCGCCGTCGGCCGCCTGTTCCGGGGTGGGGAAGTCGAGTTCGCCGCCGGTGAGGTTGATGATGTCGGCGCCGCCGGCGATGCGGGCCTTGATGTCGGCGTCCAGGGCCGCGGTGCTGGACCCGGGCAGCGAGCGCGCGCGGCTGCTCAGCACGGATCAGTCCTTCGCTGTCAGGTTGAAGGCGGTGGTGGACGCTTCACCCGACGCGGGGGTGACGGTGACGGTGATCCGCCAGTCACCCGCCATTCCGAGGACGAGCTTGGCTTCATAGCCGTCGCCCTTGGGCCGTGCCGTCTGGTTGCCGCCCTTCATCTTCATGTTGGGCATTTCGGGGTTGATCTCGACCTTGGCGCCCGGTACCGCCTTTCCGTCGGCGTCCTTCAGCGCGACGCCGGCCGTTCCGGCCGCTCCCCCACCGGTGGGCGGGCAGGGGGCCACGGTGAGCGTGACCTCCAGACCGCCGTCGGACTTGGTCGCCCGGCAGTACTCGTCCAGGTCGCCGGCAGGGGACGATCCGCCGGCCGCGTCCGAGGTGCCGGTGCAGCCGGTCAGGACCGCGGCGACCAGGAACACGGCCGCGGTGGCAGCCCGGCGCGCAGCCCCCCGGGTGGTGCGGGGCCCGGCCGGGTACGCCGCGGTGGTGGCCTCTCCGTCAGGCTGGTGGGGGGCCGTGCGCCAGGTCATGTGTCCTCCTCGGGACGTTCGGTACGGTGGTGATCAGCCGCAGCAGGACGACTTCTTGGGGGCCGCGGCACCCTCGGGCTCCGTTGTGGCGGCGGGCTTGGGGCCGCAGCAGGAAGACGCCTTCTTCGGTGCGGCGGACGAGTCGGCAGCCGGCTTGGGGCCGCAGCAGGAGGACGCCTTCTTCGGCTCGGCCGGGGCCTCGGCAGCCGGCTTCGGCCCGCAGCACGAGGACGCCTTCTTGGGCTCCTCGGCGGTCGCGGTCGGGGTCTGCTGGGTGGCGTTCCAGAACATGTTGCCGAGGTTGGTGTCAGACATGGGCGTTGTCCCTTCCGGGGGTGTTCTTGTGGGTGCGGCCCTCCTGGGCGTCGCACAGTTCGGTGAGCCGCCCGCCTGCGGTGAACAGCTCCACGGGCAGGCCGGATTCGACGATCCGTCCGTCCTCGATGACGAATACCTGGTCGAGGTCCTCCACCAGGGGGAGCCAGTGCGCGACGACGACGGCCGTGCGGCCCTCCAGGAGGCGGCGTATCGCCGAGAGGACGAGCCGCTGACGTTCCGGATCGACGCTGGAGACCGCCTCGTCCAGAACGATGACGCGGGGGTCCGCGAGCATCGCCCGGGCCAGAGCGATCAGCTGCCGCTCACCGACGGAGAGGCGGGAGCCCCGCTCGCCGACGCGCGTCTCGTAACCGTTGCGCAGGCCCATGATGGCCTCGTGCGCCCCGAGGGTCTTCGCGGCGTCGATCACCTGTTCCTCCGTGGCGCCGGGCCTCCCGAAGAGGATGTTCTCGGTGACGGTGCCGTCGAAGAGCTGTGCCTCCTGAGTGACGAGGAGCACCTGCGAGCGGACGGACGCGCTGCTCATGCCCGTCAGGTCGTGCCCGTCGATGCTGACCGTGCCGCCGGTCGGTGTGTACAGCCGGACCAGCAGCTGCATCAGCGTGCTCTTGCCGGCGCCGCTCGTCCCGACGATGCCGATGTGCTGCCCGGGCTCCGCCCGCAGCGTGATGCCGTGGAGAACGTCGGGACCGTCGCCGTAGGCGAAGGTGACGTCCTCGAAGGCGACGGTGCCTTCGACGGGCGGCAGGGTACCGGCGCCGCTCCGCTCCTCCTCCAGGTCGAGGACGTCCAGGATCCGGCGTGCCGAGGTGGCGATGTCGGACGACTGTCCGAGCTGGTGGGCGAGGTCACGTACGGGGTTGAGCATGCGCTTGACGAAGAGGGCGAAGGCGGCGAGCGTGCCGGCTGCCAGCGCCGTGCCGGACGCCATGCCCATGGACGCCATCATCGTGTCCGTGCCCATCAGCATCCAGGTCATGGGCATCATGCCGGCGGCCATGTCGAAGAAGAAGCCCGAGCCGAGCTGGTGCCCGTTGATGATCTGCAGGCCGCCGAAGAAGATCAGCAGGCCCAGGGCGAGGAAGACGCTGAACCCCAGGTGGGAGGTGAGCCACAGGCGTTTGCGCGAGAGCCGGTTGTGAACCGTGCTGTACTCCTCGGACCGCGCTCGCAGGTCGGCGAGTACGGCCTCTTCCTGGCCGAAGGAACGGATGTCGGCCAGGCCCTCGATGCGCTGGTCGAGGTAACCCACCATCTGGTCCCAGCCCTCGCGCTGCTTCCGGGTGTCCGGACGCAGTCGCTTGGTCCACACCACCGCGATCCACACCATCAGGGGGATGGTGACCAGGGTGGGCAGCGCCACGAGGGGGCTGAGGGCAAGGAGGAAGACGGCGAACGCGAGGAACCAGATGACGCTGTTGGCCACTTCCATCAGGGACTTGGTGAGGAAGCCGCGGAACCGGTTCGCCTCGAAGAGCACGCGGGTGACCCATTCGCCGCTTGCCTGGGAGACGTGCCGGGACAGCTGCACGTTGTGCAGGCGGACGACCAGGTCGTTGCGGATGGTGACGGACAGGCTCTCGTTGATCCGGATCATCGCCGAGTTGTAGATGATCCGGATGATGTTCTCCACCACGGTCAGCACGACGAGGTTGATGGCGGTGGACCGTACGGCGCTCATGTCACCGATGACGATCTGTCCGATACCGGCCATCACTGTGTACATGACGGCGATGGTGGCGATGGAGTTCAGGATGGCCATCAGCGTGGCGACGCTGAGCCAGAACCAGTGGGGCCGCAGGTAGGGCAGGAATCTGCGGGCCGCCTTCAGCAGGGCCTGCCGGGCTTCCTTGCCCTCCAGAGGGACCTCGTTCGAGGTGACGGTCATGAAACCTTTCCTCCCTCAGGGGCGGTCGCCCCGGCGAGCGACGCCACGGCCTGCGCCGGGACCTCCGGGAGGGCGAGGCTGACGGTGCGGTCGACGTACCGGGTGACCGCGGGCTGCTGGGAGGCGATGATCAGGGTACGGCCGTTGCGCACCTTGAGGATGGTCTGCAGCAGTGCGGCCTCGGTCTCCGCGTCCAGGTTCGCCGTCGGATTGTCGAGCAGCAGGATGTCGGGGTTGACCAGCAGCGCCCGGGCGAGGCCTATGCGCTGACGCTCCCCCGCCGACAGGTCCAGGGTGCTGGCGCCGAAGCGTCGGTCCAGCGGGATGTGCGAGAGGCCGGCAGCGGTGACCGCCTGCGCGACCTGCTCGTCCGTGGCCTCGGGCCGGACGAAGTGGACGTTCTCGGCGAGGGTGCCCTCGAAGACCCACTGCCGCTGCGGCAGGCACACGATGTGCCGGCGCAGGCTTTCGGGAGCGTACGCGCGGGCGTCGACGCCGTCGTACGTGACGGTGCCGCCGTCCGGGTCGCGCAGCCGGGCCAGGACGTGGAGGAGCGTGGACTTGCCGCTTCCGGTCGGGCCGGTCAGGGCGATGACGGCGCCCGGCTCCACGTGGAGGTCGACGTTGCCCAGGATGCGGCGGCCGGCGATGTCGACGTCGATGGCCCGGATGTCGACGGTGCCGATGGCCGGGACGTCGGTGCGGCCGTCGTGACCGGCGATGACGGAGGGGGCGTCCATGACGCGCAGGAGGCGCTGAGCGGTCACGACGCTCCGGAAGGCCCCGTTGGTGTGCATGGCGAGCATGTGGATGCTCATCTGGAACATCATCACCAGGGCCACGACCGCGACGAGATCGCCGACCGTGCTGGTGCCGTTGAGCACTCCCTGCCCGCCGACCCACAGGGCGATCGGGGTGGGCAGACCGCCGATGACGTTGAGAATCGCCTCCCACCGGCTGTACGTACGCTTCATCTGGCCATCACGCGCCGCGTGCGCCTGGTTGACCTTGTCCAGGCGGCCCGAGGCGTCCGACTCGCGGCCGTAGGACTTGACGACGTTGATGTTGGCGAGGGATTCGCCCACACCGCTCAGGAGCTTGGTGAACTGGCTCTTGAGCTCGGTGAACGCCTTCTGGAGGCGGAGCTGGACGGTGAAGTTCCCGATGATGACGAAGACCATCGGGATGACGGCCAGCAGCGTGGTGCGCGCGTCGATGACGATGGCCGTGACCAGCATGGTGAGCGTGACGAGCACCTGGTTGAGCAGTTCCAGCAGACCACCGTTGGTGAGACCGCGGACGGAGACGGCGTCGGATATCAGGCGGGTGAGCGCGCGGCCGCCGGACGCCTCGGCGATGTCGGCGGGGCCGAGATGGATGAGCTTGCGGAAGAGATCCTCCCGCAGGTCGTTCACGGCCTTGCTGGCCACGGAGAACCTGATGCGCTTGCCGAAGTGCAGCAGGGCGGTGGTCGCCGCACCGGCGAGCAGGACGCCCAGGGAGGTGTAGAGCAGGGTCTCTGTCGCTCCGCCGAGTACCCCGACGTCGATGGCGTACCGCGTCAGGAGTGGCACGGCGATGTTGCCGAGGAGACCGAGGAACATGACCACGGTGGCGATGGTCATCTCGCGGCGGTAGCGCAGCGGGTAGCCATAGATGAAGCGCAGCGCGCGTAGCGAGTCGTTCAACGTCGAGCCCCCTCTTGGTAGTTGGATTGGGCGGTCGGTCCGAGCGGGCCGCACCCGGAGGAGTGCGGCCCGCCGTCATGCCGCTGGACTAGTCGCAGCAGGCGCAGGCGCAGCCGCACTCGGTGCCGTCTTCCGCGACGTCCTCGTTGCCGCTGGTCTCACAGCAGCCGGAACCGATCATGTCGTCGGCCATGGCATCTCCCTTCTCATTCTCGCTGATTCGATACTTTCAAAAGTATCGAATCACGGAGCCTCGGGAGCGTCAAGTGGTCTGACTGTGATGGGAGTTGTCAGCAGCAGCTGGTGTGCGCCCGGTCCACGGAGCCTTCGTTGACCTGCTCGTCCGCGAGCCGGACGGCCAGCTGTGCCGTGACCCGTGCGAGGTCCCGCTCCAGTTGCCCGGGATTCTCGCCGGCCAGCACGATACGGCCGAAGGCTCCGCCGCGCGGGTGGCCGACCGGCAGCACGGACTCGCCCGGTGCGACGTCGAACTCGACGAAGGGCGGATGCGGGGACTCGAGTCCGTCGAGGGAGCCGATGGCAGAGGCGTCGTAGTCGATGCGCCCCGCCTCCTCGAAGACGATGCTCCGGTACAGGCCGCAGGCGGCGTCGGCGGCCCGGGGCTCGCCGTGCCGGCCGAGAGCGGCTTCGGCAGCGACGAGACTCGGCTCCCAGCCGGTGGTGGATCTGATCATCTCGACGGCCTGGCCGCCGGGGACACGGGGGTTGATCTCGCCCGCCCGCCAGCCGTCGGCCGTGAGGGTGAACTGCAGCGCCGCGACCCAGTCCTCCAGGCCGACCGCGGTCAGAGCGAGGTCCGCCAGCCGGTCGAGCTCCCGTCTGTTCTCCTCGTCGAGCCTGGCGGGGAAGTAGCCGCCGACCTTGACGAAGGTCGGCGGCGGCCCCACCTCGCCCTCGACCACCCACAGGACCCGGGTCACTCCGGCCGTACGGGCGGCGAAGACACCGAACTCCGGCCCCTGTACGTACTCCTCGACCAGAGCACTGTCCCGGCCGCCCGCCAGGATGCCGGCGATGGCCCGCTCGGCCTCGGCGCGGGTGCCGCAGTACGCCAGCCCGGCCGCGCTGGACGCGTCGCGCGGCTTGACCACGACGGGCAGGCCGAGCCCTTCGGCGGCCTCGCCGCCCTCCTGCGCTCCGCCCACGACCCGGGTGCGCGGCACCGGAACTCCGGCCCCTTCGAGGAGGCGGTGGGTGGCCGCCTTGTCGATGCAGTTCCGGGCCGCCTGCTCGGTGATGCCGTGGTCGAGCTTGAGCTCCTCCCGCAACCGGCCGGCCAGCGGAACCAGGCGCTCGACCCCGGTGACGACGGCGTGGATCGGCTGCTGGGCGTGGACCGCCGCCACCTGGCGGGAGACCAAGGCCCAGTCGCCGAAGTCGACCTCCAAGGGGTAGTCGGCGAGCATGACCTGTTCGAGCGTCATGTTCTCCTCCGCGAACACGACGTCGTAGTCGCTCTCTTCCTGGAGCTGCTGAACGGTACGCCGACCGCCGAGCACGAGAATGCGCGTGGACAAGGGTCCATCACCTACTGGATGTCTGGCTCGACGCGGAGTCGGAGCGAGTGGAAGAGGGAGTGGTACGTGGACTCCAGCTCCGCCGGGTCGTCGCCGTACACCACGATGCGGCCGCAGCTGCCGCCTTCGGGGTCGTCGACACCGCGGACGCTGTCGCCGGGTTCGACGTCGAGCCAGACGCCGGGGGAATCGAGGCCCCGGACGTCGTAGCCGATTCGGCCCGGGCGGTCGAAGCCGACACATCGGTACAGCACGTGGCTCGCCGTGGGCGGCCTGCGCGTGACGGGCCGTCCCAGCGCGATCTCCGCGGCCGCGCGCGTGAGATCGATCCCGCTGACCCGTTCGGTGGCGGCGCACAGCTGGCCGCCGGGCGGCCGGGCGGCGGCGTCGACGAGGACGGGCCCGTCATCCGTCAGCCTGACCTGGACGTGGGAAACACCGTGGTCGAAGTTGAGTGCGCTCAGGGCCCGGATGCAGAACGCCTTCAGTTCCGACTCCTGGACCGGGTCGAGACCGCCGGGGTAGTCGTAACCGGTCTCCGCCCGCCCCGGGCCCGGACCCGTGTGCTGGGCCAGCACGCTCACGATCTCGGTGGCCCCGTCGACGGTGAAGCTCTGCACGGCGTACTCAGGCCCGTCGGTGAACTTCTCGACGACGAGTGCGGTGGGACCGAGAAGCTCCGATGCCCGCTTCACGTCGTTCAGATCACGGCAGAGCAGTCGCCCCCGGCCGACCGACTTCCGCACCACGACAGGCAGTCCCAGCCTCCGGGCCGACGCCCGGGCGTCGGCCGGATCGGCGACCGGCAGGGAGTCGGGCGTCCGTACGCCGCCGGCGGCCAGCATCATCCGAAGGCGCGCCTTGTCGTGGCAGGCCAGGGCGGCTGAGAGGTCGAGCCCGCGTACCCCGATCCGAGCGGCCAGGTAGGCGGCCAGCGGCACATGCGCGTCGTACACGCTGAACACCGCTTCGAGCGGCCGGCCGGCGTGGTTGCGGCTCAGCGCGCTCTCCACCGCCCCCCAGTCGCTCAGGTCGATGTCGAGGGGCACGTCGACCCGGCAGGCCAGCTCCAGCGGCGTGGGATCGTCGAGCAGAACGGTGTGTACGTCGAGGGCATCGAGAACGTCCACGACTCGGCGCCCGGAGAGGCAGGCCACACCGGGACGGACGTCGGCGGTCATCAGCAGCACCGCCTGGCCATGTCGAGTTGATCCTCGGGGCCCTGGCAACGCTGTTCCAGGCGCAGGCAGGACGCGTGCAGAGCGGCCTGCCCATCGCGGTCGGCCGCGTTCAGCGCCAGGTGGAGCGGTACGGGGTGGGCCCCGAGCTTGCGCTTCTCCATCCCGTTGGAGCGGCCGAGGTCGACCGTGGCGACGTCCGTGGCGACGGCGCTCTCGACGATGCGGCCGGCCATCGCCCGGTACGGGACGAAGGAGGGCAGGCGCGCGGTGTCCAGACCGGCCAGCCACATCGACCAGACCGGGCCGAACTGCCAGCCGGCGAAGACGCCGACGGTGTGTCCGGCGCCGTCGACGGCCGTGATGGACCGCTCGAACGGCGCCAGCCTGGTCCGCATGGCCCGGAGGAACGCGGCGGGCAGGACGTCGGTGGGGGTGTCACGGTCCTGGAGAAGGGAGTGGATCAGACGGATCATCGTGTCGGTGTCCGCGGGCTGGTCACGTACGGTGTGGTCGCGCGCTGCGAGCCTGCGTTCGCCGGCAAGCTTTCGGCGGCGGCGCCCGTCGACGAAGGTCCAGTACTTCTCGACCGTCTCGACGTCGGTGGCACAGCGGTAGGAAGTGGTGATGTGGGCTGTGGCGAACCCTTGCCGCATCAGCCGTCCGCTGAGCCGGTCCGCCGATGCGTTGGCCACACCCCAGACCCGGGCTCCGGCGGCACGCGCCGCCTCCCCCAGGGCGTGCAGCAGCGCGTCCACGGCACCCTCGTGTCCGGGCGCGGCCAACGGGCCGCCGTCCAGGGCGGCGAGGCTGTGTGCCAGGAGTACCGGACCCGTCGGTGCGAAGTCACCCAGCTCGACGAGGTAGGAGAGGCGCGGGCAGTCGTGCACCAGGTAGGCGGGGCAGATCCCGACGAGTTCGTCGCCCCGGTAGGCGGCGAGGTGGCGGGGCTCGAACTCTCCGGGCGGAGCGTCCTCGAAGGCGGCGAGCCACTGCCAGGTGTGGAAGACGCTTCCGGCTGCCAGGCCGACGACCCGGTTCCACGCGTCGGCGTCGGCGTCGTGGATCGTGGACAGGGTCTCGATCCGGTGCTGTCCGGTCATGTTGCCGACCGCGTCGGTGAGGGTCATCGGACGCACCTCAGCAGCACGACTTGAATTCACGGCTGTCCGACGCGGCCGGATCGAGGCCGTCGCCGAACACCACCTGGAGGTCCAGGGCCCGGCGGACTCCCTGCTCCGCCCGGTCGAGTTCCTCTGCGCTCCCGCCGTACACGACGATGCGACCGTAGACACCGCCCCGAGGGTCTTCCTTGGGCCGTACGGTCTCGCCGGGTGCGATCTCCAGCTCGACGATGGGTCTGGCGGGGCCTTCGCCTTCCGGCACGAACTCGTCGTAGAGGACCGTTCCCGGCTCGTCGAAGACGATGCTCGTGTAGCGGGCGAACGCCACGGCCGGGCCGGGCCGGGCCTGCTCCAGGCCCAGTGCCTGGCGGGTGACGGCCTCCACCATGTCGATGCCGCTGACGGCGGTGGTCATCTCCACCAGACGTCCGCCGGGTCTGCGGGCGTTGACCTCGATGACGCGGAACCCTTCGGCGCCGAGCCGGACCTGCGTATGGCTGATCCAGTCCCGCAGACCGAGCGCGTCGAGCGTGTCCTGGAGGAGCTGTTCCAGCTCCTCGTGGCGGGTCGCCGAGAGACCGCACGGGTGCTCGTAGCCCAGCTCCACGAAGACGGGAGGCGGGGTCGTACGCTGTCGGAAGACGCTGAGGACCTGAGTGGTTCCGCCGCGGGTGAGGGTCTGCACGGCGAACTCGGGGCCGTCGACGTACTCCTCGATCAGCGCCCCCGGCAGGCCGTCGGGGAGGAAAGCGCCCAGCGCGCCGAAGGCCTCCCGCACCTCGGCTTCCCCGGGGCAGCACCGGACACCGAAGGCGCCGGCGCCGTCGCGGGGTTTGACCACCACGGGGTAGCCGATCCGCGAGGCCGCCGCCACCGCTTCGTTCTCGCTCGTGGCGAGCGAGAAGCGTGGTACGGGCAGGCCGGCCGCTTCGAGCACGGTGCGCGTGCGCCACTTGTCCCTGCAGTTGGCCGCCGCCTCTGCGTCCAGCCCCGGCGAGCCGGGGGACAACAGGCTGCTCAGGTGCGCCATCAGGGGCAGACGCGGTTCGGTGTGCGTCAGTACCGCTGCGGGCCGCTCGCCCCCGAGCTCGTCGCCGATCGCGTCCGCCACAGCGTCCCAGTCGTTCAGGTCGATGTCGACGTGGGCGTCGACCCAGGGCATGCAGTGCCACGGAATCCGTTCGTCCAGGAGCACGACCCGGTATCCGAGCTCTCTGACGATGCTGAACTCGCGCTCGCTGCGGCCACCGAGCATCACGACGGAGCCGGTCGCGGGGGTGGATGGTTCAGCCACTGCCGATGTCCTTAGTCGAGGTGGGGTGGGCTGGGGGCGTGGGCGGCCGGCCTCGTTCAGCAGCAGGTGTTGGCCTTCTTCGCGGCAGCCGCGACCGCCTGTACGGCCGGGCGCTGGAGTTCGTCCAGCTTCATCGCTTCGACGATGCCGGCGATCTGGCCTATCTCCTCGTTCTTGAGGCCGAGCTTCTTGGCGGCGGCGAGGAAGGAGCGAACCGTTTCCTCACGGTCCTGCATCAGGGCCGCGCAGAGGGCGACGGCGGCACGCGTCCTGGGTTCGAGGGCGTCGTGGTCGAAGACGGCGCCGAAGAACTCCTGGTAGCTCTTGGAGAAGGCGGCGTGGTGCTCGCCGACGCTCGGGGCGAGCTGGATGAGCTGGGTCGAGACGGACTGCTGGGGCGTGGTCGCCATGAAAGGGCTCCTCAGGATGGAGGGGGACGGTCGGTGGATCAGCCGTGGGCGGCGAGATGACGGATCGTGGCCAGCGTGAGCTGTCCCGCCTTGCGCAGGGCGTCGGCGTCGATCCGTTCCGGGCTGTCAAGGGGTGAGTGGTAGTGCGCCGCGCCCAGTCCGACGCCTGCCGAAGGGAAGCCCGAGGCCGCGTAACGCCGGTTGTCGGATGCGACGGGCGCGGCGTGGAGGGGGATGCCCAGTTGCCGGCCGGACGCATCGAGCGCTGCGATGAGGTCGCTGGGCGGCGGGTCGGCCGGCCCCAGTTCCACGGCTACCTTGCCGTTGAATTTGCCGGCCATGTCGATGTTGAGGACGTCGGGCCGCACCTTCCGCTCGCTCAGCTGCCGGGCGTGATGTCCCGACCCCAGGGTGCCCATCTCCTCGGCGTCCAGGAGGGCGAAGATCATAGGGCGGCTCAGTGGTTCGGCCCGGCTCAGAACGCGGGCCGTCTCGCAGAGTACGGCGGCACCGCTGGCATTGTCCCCGGCGCACGGGAAGTGCAGTTCGGGGTCGGATCCGACCCCGTCGTAGTGCGCCGACAGGAGGATCGGGCGGGCGTGCGGAGCGCGGCCCGGCAGTGTCGCGATGATGTTGGCTCCGACGGCGGGCACCCGTTCCAGCGGTACGTGAGCGGTGACGGCCTCGTCGGTGACGGCGTCGAGCAGCTCCGGCAGGAGTGCGACGACCGGCAGTTGTACGGGCGGTGGGCCCTGGACCCGTTTGGTGAGGTACCCGGATGCGTCGGCGTGCTGAGCCACCAGGATCCCCACCACCCCGCGTGCCGTCAGTTCATCGGCGAGTTCCGCGAAGTCAGGTCCCTGCGACGGGCCGCGCACGATGGCCCACCGGCCGGGCCCGGCCTCCGCCGAGGCAACGCCGGAGACCGGGGCCGGCATCGGGGCGGAACGGGGGTGCTCGGCGAATTCGGCGCGGTGGACGAGATCGCGGACGCGGTTGGGCCCGTCCACACGGCAGTACGGCGGTGCCGACAGACGCAGCACCCCGCTGATGGCGAAGTGCTCCAGGACGGGCGAGAGACCGCTGCCGGTCAGCTCCGACACCAGGAAACGGGTCGCGCGGTCATGTCCGGCACTGCCCGGTGCGCGCCCGGCCATGTCCGGGACGCACAGGGAGCGGAGCGTGGCGAGGGCGCGCTCGGTGTCGAAGGAGTCCGTCGGCTCGCGCGCCGCGGTGGGCCCCTGGTCGTGTGCCGTCTCGGTCATGGGGGAGGGTGTCTTCCTCAACCTGCTGCCGTGGGGTCACCACAGCAGCTTCGGGGGGTTCGGGCGGCGGGTTCGCCGCAGCAGCTGCTGCGCTCGGCCTTCGGCGCGCTCACGGGCTCACCGCAGCAACCGCCGCCCTGGCCTCCGGGAACCGCGCCCGTGGCATCGGCGGGCTCGCCGCAGCAGCCACCGGTGGTGGCCGCCGCGGCCACGAGCGGTTCCGTGATGAAGCCACCGACGGGCCTCTGCTCAGATGCGTCGGACGGATCACTGCTCATGTCCGCTGCTCTCCGATCATTGATTCGATGGGCACTTACTTAAACAAGTATCGAATCAGTGTGATCGTCGTGTCAATGGCAGCGGTCGGGTTCACTCCCCCACAGCCACCCGACCGCGTTCCCGCACCCCGGCGCGCACGCTGACGGCCGCCAGAAAGGCCCTGATGAGCGGGTGGATGCCGGTCGGCGTGGAGGACAGTTCGGGCTGGAACAGGCTGCCGATGAAGAAGGGGTGGTCGGGCAGTTCGACAGCCCTCGGCGCCTTCTCCGCGTCCCAGCCGCTGATCCGGAGCGGACCGGACCGCAGCTCGTTCTCGTAGGCCGGGTTGAGACCGTACTTGCAGTGATAGGTCTCCACCGCGGACTCGCGCCCCGGATAGACGGAGGCGAGCCGGCTGTCGGCGGCGAAGTGGAGTGGTGCGGTCTCCCCTACGAGGGAGCAGGCCAGCGGGACGATGAGCGGGGTCGTGGCATCCGCGTCGTACTGGACGTCCTCCGCGTCCCTGATCCCCAGGACGTTGCGGCTGTACTCGATGAGCGCGTGCTGGAAGCCACCGCAGGTACCCAGGTAGGGAATGCCTGCCGTACGGGCGGTGCGGATGGCCAGCAGGGCGCCGGCCTGGCTCACGTAGGGAGAACCGGGTATCACCCAGATCCCGTCGTACTCGGCGACGGCGTCGGTCACCGCCGCGCTGGGAAGCCAGTCGACCTCCACACCGAAGTGCGGAACCAGTTCGTCGAACTTGGCGTGAGCGGGTACACGATCGCTGCGGTCACCGACGAGGGCGAGTCTCGGCCGGGAAGTCATCAACGTGCCTCCTTTGGCGGCGGAACAGGCATGTTCTGGTGCTCTCTCCGTGCTACGGACGTACCGTCACCACAGCGCGCGGCCGGTCATGCCGGGCGTCGGGCCGGCCCCGAGGAGCGACAGCACGCTGGGAGCGATGTCGGCGAGCGTGGCGGCCCCTTGCGGGCGGTCCACTTGCTGGCCCTCCGCCGGGACGAGCACGGCGGGCACGGGGTTGGTGGTGTGGCCGCCGTAGGGGCGGCGGACTCCGTCGGAGTCGGTGAGCATCTTCTCCGCGTTGCCGTGGTCACCGACCAGGAGAACCCAGCGTCCCGTCTCGCTCGCGACACGGCACAGGGCTTCCACGGCGCGGTCGGTGTGTTCGGCGGCCCTGACTGTGGCCGCGTAGTCCCCGGTGTGGCCGACCACGTCGATGTTGGCCAGGTTGGCGACCACCAGCGGCACGTCATCGCGCCGGGCGGCCGAACAGATGGCGGCAGTGACCTGACCGATACTCATCTCCGGCCTGGTCCGGTAGTCCGGCGGCGTGGCATCGGAGATCCTGATGTGTTCCTCCACCGGCGCCACGGTGGCCTCCCTGCCGTTGAGGTAGTACGTCACGTGCTCGAACTTCTCGGCTTCCGCGATACGCACCGACCGCAGACCGCTCTCCGCGAGCCGGGCGGCCAGCCCTCCCCCGGCGTCGGCCCGGTGGACCAACGCGGGTATGGCCGCGTCCGTGTCGTACTGGGCCAGGCTGAGGAAGGTCACGCCCCGGCCCGCCAGATCTCGGTGGAGATGATCGGCGAGCTGCTGGATGCGGTCGCTGCGGAAGTTGGTGAACAGGACGACGTCACCGTCCCGGACCGGGCCGGCCGGCTCGCCGTCACCGCCGGTGACGACACTGGGCTCCACCCACTCCTCGCCGCGTCCGGTCGTCGCCAGGGCCTCCTTCGGCTCACCGATCAGGTGGCCCGCGCCGTCGGCGATGGCGCGGGCCGCCCGTTCGGTCAGCGCGAGGTCGCCGCTCTTGTCCAGGGCGTATCCGCGGCCCGTGACCGTGGCGATTCTTCCGATGCCCGCTTCCGCGGCATATCCCTCGACTGTTTCGAGATAGGTGGCGGCGGTGCCGTCCGCCACGTCCCGGCCGTCGGTGATCGCGTGGATCCTGACCTCGGGAACCGTGAACAGGGCTGCGATACACAGTAGTTCGCGCAGATGGTGCACGTTGGCATGGATCATGCCGTCGGATGTCAGACCGATCAGGTGGAGCGAGCCACCGGTGCGTGCGGCGCCCGCGAGCGCGGCGCTCAGCGTCTCGTCCGATCGCAGGGCGCCGCTGCTGATCCGCTCCTCGACCAGGACGCTGTCGTAGGGGACGGGCCGTCCCGCTCCGATGACGATGTGTCCGATCTCGGAGTTGCCGACCGTGCCGGGCAACAGGCCGACGGCACTGCCCGACGCCTCCGCGAGGACAGCGGAAGGGGTGCCGAGCAGCCGGTCGAGACAGGGGGTGTCGGCCGCCGTGAGAGCGTTGGCCTCGCCCGGCTCCGCGTGCCCCCATCCGTCGAGGACCAGCAGGATGCCCGGTCGCGCCGCGCTCACAGGGTGCTGGTGGTCGGGTCGGCGAGGGTGTCCAGCTTCTGCCAGAAGGTCGGGAAGGACTTCGCGACGCACCCCGGGTCCTTGATCACCACCCCCGGCGTACGCAGTCCGGCGATGGCGAAGCACATGGCGATACGGTGGTCGTCGTAGGTGTCGATGACGGCTCCGTGGGGCGTACCGCCGGTGATGGTCAGCGCGTCGGCGTGCTCCTCGACGGTGATGCCCATCTTGCGCAGTTCGGTGGCGACGGCGGCGATCCGGTCGCATTCCTTGATCCGCAGGCTGGCGATGTTGCTGATGTGTGTGGTGCCTTCGGCGAAGGCCGCGACGACGGCGAGTGTCGGGACCACGTCCGGCATCGTCTCCATGTCGATGTCGATGCCGCGCAGTTCGCCTCCCGTCAGGGTGATGGAGTCGTCGGCGATGTCCGCCGTACATCCCATCCGGGTCAGAGCGGCGACCAGGCCGACGTCCCCCTGGTGCGATCCCGTGCCGATGCCGGGAATGGTGACGGTGCCGCCGAGGACGGCGGCGGCCGCGAGGAAGTAGGACATGCCGGAGGCATCGGGTTCCACCTGGACCGTGCCGCCGCGCAGCTTCTGGCCCGCGGCGACGGCGAACCGGGTGTAGCCGTCCCGTTCGACGACGACGCCCATGTCCGCGAGCGCCGCGACCGTCATCTCGACGTACGGCTTGGACACCAGTTCGTCAATGACGTGGATCTCGGTGTCCTGCTCGGCGCGCGTGGCGTTGATCAGCAGGCTGGAGGTGAACTGGGAGCTGACCGCCCCGCTGATACGCGTCGAGCCACCGCGGAAACTCGGGCCGGTGACCCGGACGGGCGGGCTGCCGTTGCCCTTTACGGCTTCGGCAGTCACTCCGACGCCCGGCAGCGCTTCGAGCAGGGAGCCCATCGGCCGCTCCTGCATGCGGGGGGTCCCGGTGAGGACGGTGGTGCCCTCGGCGTGCCCGGCCATGGCGATGAGGATACGAATCGGGGTGCCGGCCGCGCCGACGTACACGTCCTCCTCCGGGGCGCGCATGGCGCGGCCGGTCGGTGTGACGGTGATGCGCTCCGCGGCCGCGTCGACGTCCACCTCGACATGACCGAACCGGGTCAGTGCATCGGCGAGATACCGGGTGTCGTCACAGACGAGAGCACCCTCGATGACGGTCGGCTCGCCCGAGAGCGCCGCGAGGGCGAGGTAGCGGTTGGAGTAGCTCTTGGAGCCGAGCACCTGAACGGTCTTCCGGAAGGCGCTCAGGGGCCTGATCGTGACACTCTCGGCCTTCAGTCGCGGATCGGTCTCGACAGGACTCAACGCGTCTCCCCATGGTCGTTGGCGTCGAACGCCAGTGGCAATCGGGAAGAGCTTGCGGGGTCGCGCCATGGTGAGGACAGCTCCCGGTGAGGCAACAAGTTGCCCGGCAACTACCTGTCGCATCCGCACCATTGGCCGATTTCGATCACCCAACTGGCCCCCGACCGTGCTAACTTCAAGAAATTCGAAGCACCAGCACATCTGGGGGGACGGATGTCGCAGCCGCTGGGACTCGACGAACTGACACATGCGGTTTACCGCTTCGCACTCGGCCGGCCTGGCTGCTCGCCGGACGACTTGTTCAGCGGTCTCGACGCACCCCGGGACGACGTCCGGCGGAGCGTCGACCGGCTCCTGGAACTCTCCCTGCTCCGCCCCCTGGCCGGAACGCTCGTCCCGGCGAGACCCTCTCTCGCCCTGCGAACCCTGCTCCAGCAGCGGCAGGCCGAGATCATGAGCAAACAACAGGAGTTCGCCGACATCAAGGACGTCGTCGACCAGCTCGCCGAGGAGTACGAGGTCGCTCAACCGTCGACGTCGCACTCCGGCTGGGAGCGTTTGGAGTCACAGGCCGCGGTACTGGCCCGTATGGAGCGGCTCGCCGGCCGGGCGACGGTCGGGTGCATGTCCCTGCTGCCCGCGGAGACCGTCGGGGAGGAGGTTCTGCTCGCCCGGCGCCCCCTCGACCAGCACATGCTGGAGCGCGGTCTCTCCGTCTGGAACATCCATCTGGAGAGCGTCTACAACGACCGTGCGGCCCTCGGCTACGCCCGTTGGCTGGCGCGCGACGGCGGACGCGTGGGCACGGTTCCGACGCTGCCGACGTGGCTCGTCGTCTATGACCGCGCCACCGCTCTGGTGCCCATAGATCCCAGGAATCCGGCGGCGGGAGCCGTCCAGGTCAGCGGGGCGGGGTTCCTGGCAGGCCTTGTGGCGCTCTTCGAGCGCCTCTGCGAGACCATGAGGCCACTGGACTCCCTGTGCGGGGGTACGCAGGACCAGCCCACCCCCATGGAGAAGGAGATTCTCCGCCTGATGAGCCAGGGACTGACCGACGACGCCGTGCGGAAGAAGCTCGGAGTCGGTCTGCGCACCGCCCGCCGCATGATCGCGGACCTGATGGAGCGCTTGGACGCCCGCAGCAGGTTCGAGGCCGGAGCCAACGCCGTCGATCGCGGCTGGCTCAGCCCGTGCGCCTGCAGCAGCGACCGCCCTCAGCCGTCCCGAGAGGTACAGCCGTCCACGTCAGCCATCGGAACTGCAGGGTCGCTGCGCATCGTGTCGCGCATCTGAGGGCCACGCCCGATCGTTGCGGAGAAGGTGACCCGCAGGCTCAGACCGCGCAGGCCTCGGGCACCGTGTCCACGGCGAGGAGTCCGGAGAGAATTCCGAGCTTGTCGCGCCGGGCCCGGTAGTAGACCCAGGTGCCGCGACGCTCGGAGGTCACCAGACCCGCCTCCCGCAGGATCTTGAGGTGGTACGAGATCGTCGGGGCGGAGAGGTCGAAGGGGCCCGTCAGGTCACAGACACAGACCTCGTCACCGGCGGCCGACGCGATCATCGAGAACAGGCGGAGCCTGATCGAGTCACCCAGCGCCTTGAACATCTTGGCCATGTCCGAGGCCCGCTCAGCCTCCAGTGGCGCGGCGGTGACGGACGGGCAGCAGGGCTCTGACGTAACTACTTCCAGGCTTGACACGGCTCCAGTTTTACAGCGGTCTAATCATTGTGCAACCAGCTCGCGGCGGGGTGGACTCGCGCGGAGGGAACCCGCCGGGCCGGCCGAAGGGCTCAGGAAGGGCTCTTCGTGACCCGGCAGGCGAAGCACTTGTATGCCTGCTGTCCGGAGAGGTTGTCGTAGTACTGGTCGTCGACGAGGGCGTTCACCGCCTCGTACCGGGTGCCCCCGAGGTCTTCGGCGAGATGCTGGGCGGGGCCGAAGGTGTTCGGAATGAACACGGTGTCCTTGCGGATGCCGGGCCAGTACAGAGCCGTGGCCGTCACCTTGCCGCGCGGGCTCTCCACGACGACCTCGTCGCGGTCGTCGATATCCAGTCGGCGGGCGGTGTCCGGGTGGATCTGCAAAAAGCGGATCCCGTTGAGCCGGGCACCGGTGGGTGTCCAGTGGGTGACCGTGGCGAAGTGGGCCACGCCGGGCCGGCCGGTCATCCCCATCAGTGGGTATCTGCGGTGCACGTCCCCGTTCCCCTTTACGCCCAGCTTCACGGGGTGGGTGAGGGCCTGTGGGTTGACCGGGCTGGTGACGAAACGCTTCTCGTACGCGAGCGTCGGGTGCGCACCCGTCACTTCCGGATGAGTGTAGAAGTCGGGGAGAGCCCGGTGGCCGGCAACGGCGAGCCCTTGGTCGAGCGCGCGGGTGTAGATCTCGATCTTGCCGCTGGGGGTGAGGAATCTCTGCCCCGGAGCACCACCGAGCGACGCCGCGGCCGCGTACCAGGACGGATGGTCCTGGTAGAGAGCGCTGACGCCGGGATGGCGCGGCGTGGGGCAGGGCCAGCGCAAGGGCTCGGTCCGCTTGCGCATGCGTGCCTCCGTCATCCCGCCCATCCCCGGGGTGTTCCTCACGAACTCGGCCCACAGGACGGAATAGTCCTTCCAGGCACGCGGAAACGCGTCGGCCCAGTAGGCGGAGCCCCTTCGCTTGTCGTTGCGGCCCAGCGCATGGGCCAGTTCGATCCAGATCTCCCAGTCCGGCCTGGATTCGCCGCAGCGGGGTACTGCGGCCTGCTGCCAGCGGATCGCCCGGTCGTCCCGCCGCATGTAGACCCCGTCGTACTCGAGCGGGGAGCTCACCGGCAGCACCACGTCCGCGTAGTAGGCGGCCTCTTCCATGAACAGGCCCGTGTAGACGTAGAAGTCCAGCCGGCGGTAGGCCTCCTTGACCCTGTCCGTGTTGGCCGAGGAGACGAGCGGATTCCCTTGCGTGATGAGGGCCTTGAGGCGGTAGGGGCGGCCTGTGAGTACGGCCTCGGCGAAGTAGTCGGGGCCGACGGGGAGGGCCTGGCCGGGATCCGGGGTCCGTACGGTGAGAGCCGGCAGATGGAGGTCTCCGGGCCAGGTGTTGTGCATGAAGTTGCAGCCGGCCCCGAGCTTGCCGATGTTGCCGGTGACGGCCGCCAGGAACGTGAGTACGCGGTACGTGTCGAAAGCGCCCAGCTGGTGGGAGATCCCCGCGTTGCAGAAGAGCGCCGCGGACCGGGCGCTCGCGTAGTCGCGGGCGATGCGGCGGATGGTCGCCGCCGGGACCCCGGATACGGCGGCAGCCCACTCCGGGGTGTAGTGGGAGGCCGCCATGTGCGCCTTGAGTTCGTCGAAGCCGACCACCCAGCGTTCGACGAATGCGCGGTCGTGCAGGTTCCCGTCGAGGATGTGGTGGAGCATCCCCAGAGCCAGGGCCAGGTCGGTGTGGGGCTTGGGTGCGACCCAGTCGTCGGCCGCGGCGGCGGTAGGGGTCCGGCGCGGGTCGACCACCACCAGCCGGGCGCCCGTGCGGGCACGGCCGCGCAGCAGGTAGTCGAAGGTGACGGGGTGGGTCTCGGCCTGGTTGGTGCCGAGGAAGAGGTAGTAGTCGGCCGAGCCCAGGTCGTCCTTGCCGGTGGCGCCGTCCGTGCCGTACCCGTTGGTGAAGTTGCCGAGGCCGAAGGTCGCCTTGAGAGCGTTGCCGCCGGCGTCGTTGCACACGGGCCCGACGTCGGTGTTGTTCGGGCTGCCCAACAGGGTGAACACCCTGGCGACCAGGGAGCCGGTGCCCCGCGGCAGCCGGCCGGTGGTCCGGTTCGCGATGGAAGCGGCCTCGCCCTTGTCCCGCAGGGTGAGAAGCTGTCGGGCGATGACGTCGAGCGCCTCGCTCCACGTGGCTGTCCGGAAGGTGGAGTCCTTCGAGCCCTTGCGACCACCGGTACGGATCAATGGATGCGTGAGGCGCAGAGGGTTGTGCGCCAGCTCCGCCATCATGGGGGCCTTCACACAGATGTTGCCGTTCTGCACGGGGTCGTCGGCGCCACTTCGTACGCCGATGACGCGGTCGGCCCGTACGTCGATGGAGAGGGAGCAGTTCGAGTTGCAGAACTGGCAGGCGCTGATCACCGTCCTGTCTGGCTCCATCGCTGCCGAGCCCTCGGTGAAGTCGAGCGACTGCGTCCCGTCGGCCGTGGAGGCGGGTGCGCCGAGGGTGGGCCGGCCCGTCGCGTCGGCGGACGGCGTACCCACCACCAATGCCGCACTCGTGAGCGCGGCCCCCTGGACCAACTGCCGCCTGCTGACTGGGGTGTTGCTTTTCGCCACGTCCGACTCCCCCTGAGGTGTGTGAGGCGTGGTGAGCCTAGGGGCGAGGAACGGTGACTGTCTAGATATTCATCTAATCAACTGGTTACAGTGGCGTGACACTTCAGGGCGGGTCACGCCCCACGTCCCCATGCCCTGACGCCCTACGTCAGTTGCGCGAGCCGAGGCGAAGAAGCGCGCGGAGGAACTCAAGGAGGTGGACATGGATCGGTGCACCCGCACAAGGCCCACCGTGGGCGCCGACGCCCGACCACGCCCGCCGCAACGGGACGGCTCACCTCGTCCGGCCGGCCGAGACGGTGCGGACGAAAACCGGCGTGCTCCTGGCCCTGCTGCTCCGCCTCGGGCAGGTTTCACGGCGCTGGACGAAACGGCTCGCCCATCCGCGGGCCGACGGGGGCCGCGCGCCACTGCGGGCCCTTCGCCGCTGGGTGAGTGCCGAGGCCGTCGTCGGACTGTGCGTGATCGCAGCCACCACGGCCCTCGCGTCCACGCAGCCGGCACGGACTCGATCCGCGGCCGCAGCTCGCGCAGGCATCCGCCGCGGTCTCCCTGGAGGCCGATTTCGATACCGGCGGGCCCAAGGGCGAAGGCTCCGCCGGCATGGTGGTGGACCCGGGGCGACGCGGGCCGAACGCCGTACGTGTGACGCTGACCGCCCAGGACGGTAGCCCCTTGGACGCACCGGAGATCCACGCCTCGCCGATCTCGCGATCCGGATCGATCGGCCCCTTGCCGGTGCCGGTCGAGCGGGTGTCCGCAGGGCATTGGAGCGTCTCCGGATTCCAGGTGCCGGTCGCCGGCTCCTGGGATCTGTCCCTGACTGTGCGGACCTCGGAATTCGATCGGACCACCGTGCGGGAATCGTTCGACATCCCGTGAACCGGTGGACCTGGCGGCACTCGGCATGAGAACATCAGCGCATGGTGACATCAGTTGACAGTGATACCTTACGGGCACTGGCGGATCCCTTGCGCTGGCGGATCGTCACCCTGCTTGCCCGGGAGTCCCTGTGCACGACTCACTTGGTGGACGAGACCGGGGCCCGGCAGACCAACTTGTCCAATCACCTGAAGGTGCTGCGTGAGGCGGGTGTGGTCGAGACGGAACCGTGCGGCAGGTGGACGTACTACCGCCTGAAGCCGGAGACGCTGTCCGGTCTGGCCGCCGAACTGGCCCGGTTGTCGGTGCTGGCCGAGGAGACCGCCGACTCCGGCCGTACGCGCCCCTGCTGAACCGAGGGCGCCGTGCGGCTGCCGACAGGGCGCCGGACAGCCGCACGGGCAGGGATAGGTGCAGCAGGGGACGGATCAGGAGGGCACGGCGACCAGACTCTCCGCACTGGGCAGTTCGAGCCGGACCGTACGGTCGCAGAGCCGGTCGACCTGCGCGGGATCATGCGATACGAGGAGCACGGTACGGCGCCCGCGCAGCGCGGCCACCGACTCCTCCACCGTGTCCCTGCTCCGTTCGTCCAGGGCGCTGGTGGGCTCGTCGAGGAGCAGTGCGGCCGGCTCCAGGGCGAGCGCCCGCGCGAGGCAGAGACGCTGGCGCTGTCCGGCGGACAGCGTCTGAGCGGGAGAGTCCAGCCGGTCGCGGACCTCCTTCCACAGACCCGCCTCCTTCAGCGCCTGCTCCGCGCGGTCACCCAGGACTTCGCGCGGGGCGCGCATGACATGGCGCAGGCCGAACAGCGCGTTGTCCAGGATGCTGCCGCCGAAGACAACAGGCGTCTGAGGCACCAGGACCACCTTGGCCCTGAGGTCCGCGTCTCCCTTGCGCGAGGCGACCGGGCGCCCGGCCACTTCTATCCGGCCCTCTCTGGTGAGCCCGGCCGGAAGGAGGTCGACCAGGGCGCGCAGCACCGTGGATTTGCCGGCGCCCGACGGTCCGCACAGGCCGGTTGTCGAGCCGTGCTCCACCTCGAAGGAGACCGGCCCGACCAGAGTCTTGTTCCGATCCCGCACACGGAGTTCCCGCACGGTGATTACGTGGTCCATCGTTCTCCTTCGAAACGGTTGCGCAACGCGACCGCCAGGCTCAGCAGTACAGCGGTGATGAGCACCAGAACCATGGCGCTCCCCCATGCCTGCGCGACGGCCTGGGGATCGCCGGAGTCCTGGGACAGGGTGAAGATGTGCGTAGGCAGGGCCTGTACCGGCGACTCCACGATGCCGCCGGGCAGCGCGGGCGCACCGAAGAAGACTGTGGCGGTGAAGAGCAGCGGTGCCGTCTCCCCCGCCGCGCGCGCCAGCCCCAGCAGCAGTCCGGTCAGTGTGGCGGGCCAGGTGTACGGGACGACGACGGACCGGATGTACTGGGCACGCGTGAGCCCGAGCGACAGCGCGCTCTCCGTCATCTCCGGCGACAGGCTCCTGACACGCGCGCAGGTCGGTAACGCAACCATGGGCACGACGACCGGAACCAGTACGAAGGCTCCGGCGAGCCAGGATCTCCCCCAGCCCATCGCACTGCAGAAGATCACGAACCCGGCCAGGCCCAGAAGAATGGTCGGCGTCCCTCCCACGACGACCGTCAGCGTCTGCAGCACCCGCGCGGTGCGGGCGGAGGCATGGACGCCCAGCAGGACCCCTGTGCCGAAACCGAGGGGCAGAGCGATGAGTCCGCAGGTGACGAGCAACAGCAGCGTGCCCAGGATCTGGTCACTGACGCCCCCGCCGGCCGCACCGGTGGCGGAAGTGAACCAGAACGAAGGGCTGAAGGCGGCATTGCCGCGTGTCGCCAGCACGGCGAGCATGCCCAGCAGCAGGAGCGCAGGAAGCCCCAGCGCACTCAGCCGTACGACGGCGACGAACCGGTCCGCCTGAACGCGGCTCCGGCCGGCCGACTGCCGACCGCGGAACCGTGCGACGCTCGCGGGCCGGGACGTCCCCCGGTTCCCCCACACCGTGGCCAGGGCCACCAGCGCGAGGAGGATGAGCCCGAGACCGCACAGTGAGGCGAAGTAGGTGCCGGAGGTGCCTGCCAGAACGGGCTCCGGTCCTGCCAGCTTCGTCGTCAGTGTCTGGCCGGGGCGCACCAGCGAGTTCAGCAGCTGGTCGAACGTGCCGGGAAGCCGCCCGTCGGCCCTTCCCACCACCAGGAAGACGGCGATCGCCTCACCGAGTGCTCGCGCGAGGCCGAGCAGTACGGCCGCCCGCATACCGGGCCGCGCCTTCGGCAGAACCGCCGAGCGAATGACTTCGCGGCGGGTCAGCCCCAGCGAGAAGGCTGCCTCGCGGTCGCGGTCGGGGACCGCGGCCAGGGAGTCCACGCTCACCGCCACGATGGTAGGCATGATCATGACAGCCAGGACCATGCCCGCAGCGAGCAGGCTGTCCCCGCCCGGCACATCGGCGATGCTCCCGACGAACGGCCGGATGAGCAGAATACCGATCAGCCCATACACGATGGAGGGCACGGCGGCCAGCAGCTCCACACTCATACGGAGAGCGCGAGCCGCACGCCTGGGCAGGTACTCCGAGAGCGCGACAGCAGCTCCCCAGCCGACGGGCACCGCCAGGACGAGCGCGATGACACACACGACGGCCGAGCCGTAGATCATCGCCAGACCGCCGAACACCGAACCGCTGGGATTCCACGAGGACTCGGTCAGCAGGGCCACCCAGTCGACGTCACCTCCCGCGACACCTTCACCGAGGTAGCCGAGGAGCGCCAGCAGCACGGCGACGACGGAGAACGCTCCGGTGAAGAGCCATCCCCACACCCAGGCCGATCGCCGAGGACGCGGCTCAGCCGCGGGTTCCACCGCCGGTCGCCTCTCCTCCGTGATCGTCACCGATCACTTCCCGATCTGCTTGAGCGACAGGTATCCGTGAGGCTCCAGCAGAGACTGCCCCTTGTCGGAGAGCAAGTAGTCGACGAACTTCCTGGCATCCCCCTTCGGCTCGCCGTTCGTGATCAGGTACAGCGGCCTGTTCATCGGGTACTTCCCGGAGGCGATGTTCTCGGGGCTGGCTTCGATGCCGTCCAGCGTCACCACGGCGAGCTTGTTCCGCCCCTCGACGAAGCCGGTGGACAGGGGGCCGACCGCCCCGGGGGTGGACTCCAGCTTGTTACGGGTCTCCAGGTTGCCGCCGACGATCGCGAAGTTGTCCGAGTCCGGCGGCGGCGGGGCCTTCTCGTCCCCGTAGACATATTTGTCGAGAACCTCGCGCGTACCGCGCCCGGGCTCCTTGTCATAGACGAAGACATCGAGTTCCGGACCGCCGAGTTCGGACCAGTTGGTGATCCTGCCCTCGAAGAGGCCCCGCACCTGATCGGCCGTGAGGTTCTTGACCCCGGCGTCGGCGACCGGCTTCGTGACGATGACTCCGACAGCGTCGGACCCGATCTGCGTGGTGACGAAGTCGGTTTCGGGATGGGCAGTCCGGTCCTCTTCGGCGATCGGCTTCGAGCTGAGCGCGATGTCGATCTGACCTGCCGCGAGCTGGGAGATGCCGCCGGCGGATCCTCCCTGGGTGGCGATGGTGATGTTCATACCCTGCGCCTTGAGAGCCTCCGCCGCGTCGGCGGCAACAGGCGCGACGGTCGTCGAGCCGCTCGCCCTCAACCCACCCCCACCGGCACTTGACTCGCCGTCGGCGCATGCCGTGGCGAGGCCGGCCATCAGCACTCCTGATGCGAGGTACACGAGACCGCGCCGGCGCCCGGCGAACCCCCTGCGTATCGCCGCCCCTTGACCCTCATCGATCGAATGCGAACGTGCTGTACGTGACATGCGATTCCCCCAGAGCAGCGCGCCTGATTTGAGGGGAGTCTAAGCAGGTGACGGGGTGCCGGGAAGGATCACCAACTACCGCTATGTGTAACGCTGTTCACATGCCGTTCGCTTGCGGTTCACCTTTTAGTCTGATAGGCGCAGTATTAGACACCTTCAGGTCCGGTGCACCACCACAGAGCCCCCGGGGAACGCGCACGCCCTGCCGCATGGAGGAACTGACGGACGTCGACCCTCCTGAAGTCTCCAGACGGAAAGGCGTCACGGAATTCGCCTCTGGAATCCTGGCCAATCCGGGTTCGCCATCGGCACACGGGCCGGTCCAACCGCCCTCTTCAGGGCGGATGTCACCCCGACTCGTCGGTGATGGGCTCCTCCGCTCCCTCCCGCAGCAGCCGCACGTAGTCGCGCGACCATGCCTCGACCGTCGCCGCGTCCCACAGATCTGCCGAGTACTCCACCGCTCCCTCCAGAACGTCGCCGGCCGGGGACAGCACCATGATGAACTCCGACCGGGAAGCCGAGGGGGCGATCTCCGCCACCGTGGTGGTGAGTCCCGGCATGTCGATCCCGGTGTCCAGCGAGCTCTCGTAGGCCAGGCCGATGGCCAAGCCGTCCGGTATGCGGATACCCCTGCGCTGCCGCATCGCCGGGGCCACTCGGCGTGGCGGCATGGCATGCTCCATGCCCAGGACGGTCGTGCGCGTGACCCGGTCCGTCAGCTCGGCGAAGGAGCCGGAGCGCGCGTCACGGACCCGCAGGGCGAACCCCGTGGCCGTGCAGCCCACCAGGGACTCGAACTCACGGCTTTCCCGGCCGGCGTAGGAAATGTTCATCACCACGTCGTCCTGCCCGGCCTTCGTCGTCAGCAGTCGACCGAGCGCAGCCGCTGCCACCACGAAGGGCGTGGTCGAACGCCGGGCGGCCAGCCGTTCCACGGCGGCCCGGACCTCGGCGGGCACCGTGAATCGGATGACTCCGCCCCGGCCGCTGAGCACCTCCGGCCTCGGCCGGTCCAGGGGCAGGTCCAGGGTGAAGGGGGCGTCGGCCAGCTCTTCGAGCCAGTAGTCGGTACGGCGCCCGTCGGTCGCCTTCTGGTGGGCGGCCTGCCAATGCGCGTACTCCACCTGCTGGGGTGCCGCAGCCGCCAGACCGTGCCCGGCTCCGGTGGCAGCCGTACGGTAGAACGCGGCGAGTTCCCTCAACAGGGTGGTCAGGGCCCACCCGTCGCACGTGCAGTGGTGCGTCACGAACAGCAGCGCCCACTCCTCGGCACCGGTGCGCAGCAGACGCGCGGAGAGGACGTCTCCCGTGAAGGGGTCGAGGGGTGTCTCCGTCGCCTGCTCGGCGAGCAGGCGCAGCTGTTGCAGCCGTTCCGGTTCCGCTCGGGAGGTGAGGTCGTCGACGGGCATGTCGAGCGGCCGGAACTCGAGCACCTCCTGTCGCCAGGTGCCGGAGCTCTCGCGCACCAGACGTGTCCGCAGGGACTCGTGACGCCGCACCAGGTTCTCCAGTGCGTCGTGCAGGGCTCGGGGTTCCAGCCGGCCGGAGAAGGTGATGCGCAGAGCCACATTGAAGACCTGCGGCCTGGCGTGGCGGGAGTGCAGGGTGGCGAAGCGGGTCTGCTGTTCGGTGGCCGGGCCGCGGCGGACCACCCGCCCCGACCGGCCCCCGTCCACGAACTCCGTCAGGGCGCGGAGCGTGGGCCGCTGGTAGAGGTGTGTCAACGGGTACTCGACGCCCCACGTCTCCCGGATCCGGTTGACCAGCCTCATCGCGGTCAGGGAATGGCCCCCCAGGTCGAAGAGGGAGACATCCGGATCGACGTCCGCATCGGTGAGGTCGAGCTCGGCCGCCCAGAGGTCACGCAGCCCCTTCTCCACAGAGGTGAGGGCGACAGCCCCCGGCGGCGGGCCTTCAGGCTTGCGAACCTCGTCGATGTCCGCCGGGGCCAGGGGAGCGGTCGGCGGGAGCAGCGTCCGGTCCAGCTTGCCGCTGCTGTTCAACGGCAGCCGGGCCAGAGTGCACCAGGTGCGCGGCACCATGTACTCCGGCAGGCGACGGCTCAGCTCTCGGGCCCATCGGTCCGTGCGGAGCTCTTGTTCCGCCGCGTCTACGGAGCCCGGCTCGGTGGGCACCACATAGGCGGCAAGAACCGCATCGCCGTTGGTCCGGCGCCGGCTGATGACTGCCGCCTGGCGCACGCCGTCGAGGCGGCCCAGTACCTGCGCCACTTCCTCCGGCTCCACCCGGAATCCGCGGATCTTCACCTGGTCGTCGGTACGGCCCACGAACACCAGCCGCCCGTCCGCCGTCCACCGGGCCAGGTCACCCGTGCGGTAACAGCGGGCATCCCTCCCGTCTTCCGGAAAGGTCGCGAACCTCTCCTCCGTGAGATCCGGGCGGTGCAGATAGCCCTCGGCCAAGCCGGGACCGCCGACCAGGAGTTCCCCCACCGCGCCGATGGGTACCGGCTTGTCGGAGGTGTCCACGACGCTCACGGTCACGTTCTCGACGGGACGACCGATCGGGATGGCCTCCGCCCCTTCATCCGTGACGGCGTCGTCGGCCGGAGGCAGGACCGTGTCGACAACACACAGCACGGTCGCCTCCGTCGGACCGTAGACGTTCAACGTCTCGTAGGGTGCCTCGGGTCTCGGGCGGCTCCGGAGCATCTCGCCGCCTATGAGCAGATGACGCAGCGGAGGCTGATCGGCCGCGGGCAGTCGGAGTACCTCCTCCCCCAGGGCCGTCGGCATGATGCTGAAGGTGATGTCCTGGTCGGCGAACCACCGGGCCAGAGCGAGCGGATCGCGGCGGACCTCGTCATCGGCCACGACCAGCGTGCCGCCCGCCGTCAGAACCGGCCAGATCTCCATGAGGGAGGCGTCGAAGCTCTGGCTGCATACGACGGCGCTGCGGAATTCACCGGTCGGCCCGAAGCGTGCGTGGTGCCACTGGCAGAGATCCACGATGGAACGGTGGGTGAGCACGGCCCCTTTCGGCGTGCCGGTACTGCCCGAGGTGTAGATGACGGCGAACGGGGACGAGACACCGCTGCCAGGTGTCGGACGAGTGCCGGGGTCAGTGTCTCCGCTCGGTACGGCGTCCGGTCCGACGACCCTCACCGACGCGGGCAGTCGCAGCTCCCGTGCCCCTTCCTGACCGCTGATCACCAGCCGGGCACCGCTCTCTGCGATGACCTGAGCGGCGCGGACAGCGCCGAGCGACGGATCGAGCGGGACATAGGCGCAGCCGCCCCGAACCACGGCGAGCAGGGCAGTGACGAACTCCGCACCGCGGGGCAGCCAGACCGCGATCACGGGTGCCCGGCCCTCGCCCGCCCCGAGCTCGGTGAGCGCGGCCGCGAGCCGTTCCGCTCCCTCGTCCAGCTCCCGGTACGTCGATGCGACGTCTCCGCACACCACCGCGGTCCGGCCGGGGTGCTCAGCCGCCTGCCGGGCCACCCAGTCGTGGACAGTGGTGTCGAGCACCGGACGCAGGGGTCCTCTGCCCCAGCTCTCCGGAACCTCGTCACCCTCGGCCGGTACCCGCGCGATCAGGGAGAGCGGCGTGCCCGGCCGCTCGACGGCGGCGGCCAGCAGCTCGCGGAAGACCGTGAAGAACCTGTCGACGGTGGCCTGGTCGAACAACTGCGCGTTGTACTCCAGATGACAGCGGATGCCCTCCGGCCGGTCGGTGAAGTACACCGTCAGGTCGGTCAGCGCCTTGTCGGGGCCCGCGTCCAGGGCCACTGCCTCGACACCGGGGAGGTCGAGACGGAACGGCTCGTCCGACTGGAACTCGGTGAGCACCTGGAACACCGGCGTGCGGTCCGTCCCGCGGGGTGGAGCCAGGGCACGCACCACCTCGTCGAACGGCGTTGCCGCGTGGTCGTAGGCATCGAGGGCCGCGGCCCGCACCCGGTCCAACAGCGTCGTGAATCCGGGGTCGCCGGTGAGGTCGACCCGCAGAGCCACCGTGTTGACGAAGAAGCCGATCAGCTCATCGGCCCGTTGCGGCCGGTCGGAGACGGGGACGCCGATGACGATGTCCTCCTGCCCCGTGACCCGTTGCAGCATGGCCGCCCAGCCGGTCACCAGGGTCATGAACAGCGTGGCGCGGTGACCGCGGCCCAGCTGCCTGAGCCGGTCGCTCAAGCCTGGATCGAGGGAGCGGAAGACAGCGCGGCCCTCGGAGGTCATTTCGGCCGGACGGGGCCGGTCGGTGGGCAGTCCGAGAACCGGGAGGTCACCGCCGAGCACGCGCAGCCAGTGCGCCACGTCCCGCTCGGCACGGGGGCCGCCCGCCGCCGCGCGCTGCTCGCGCGCGTGCTGGGCATAGCTCCAGGTCAGTTCGGGCAGAGCTGCCTCTGTGCCGTCCAGCTCCGAGCGGTAGAAGGCGGAGAGGTCCCGGCACAGGACGGTCGCCGAGGCCGCGTCGACCACGATGTGGTGGAACGAAAGGACCAGGACGTGCTCGTCTGCGGCGGTCCGGACGATCCGGGTGACGAACAGCGGTCCGTTCTCCAGGTCGAAGCGGCGGGTGCTCTCCTCCGCCAGTGCTTCGCGTACGGCGCTCTCCGCCGCGAGGGTGCCGTCCACCACGGCGAAGTCGGGTTCGGAGGAGTCCCGTACCAGCTGGACCGCCGAATCGCCGGCTGCCCTGAAGACAGTGCGCAGCCCTTCGTGGCGGGTGACGAGCCGTCGTACGGCATTGCGGAGCGCCTCGGTGTCGAGCGGGCCGCGCAGGCGGATCGCCTTCACTTCGTTGTAGGCGGTGCGCCCGGGGAGCAGGCGTTCCAGGAACCAGATGCGCTCCTGGCCCGGTGAGAGGGGCGCTCCGGACGCGGAGGGCTGTCGGTCCCTGTGACGGCGGCGGAGGGTGTCCAGCCGGGGAAGACCGGCACGCAGCTGATCCGCTCCGACGCCGAAGTCGACCAGCGCGACGATCTCGTCCGCGCCCGCGTCGGCGACCGCCTCGGCCACGGGCAGTACGGAGTCCACATCGCCGATCAGGGCACGTTGGTCGCAGTACCGGCTGTAGGCCCGCCGGAAGACCACGTCCAGGTCGTCCTCGCTGAGCGACTTCATGTCGGTGGTGACACCGAGGCTGTTGGTGACGCCGCTGAACAGGGACAGGGACGCGCGCATGTAGCGGGCCATCGGCTCGAAGGCGTCGGCGCGGGCGGTGTCGTGGTCCTCGCCGAGGTAGGTGTGCAGCAGGACGGCGACCCGCCCGGCGTCCGGGTCGAGGCCGTGGCGTGCCCGGGCCCGGCGGTAGCGGGCGATGTTGTCCCGGAGCTGGTCGATGTCCTGGGTCATCAGGTTGGTCACGATGCCGAGGTCGTGCTCGGCGGCACGTTCGTACGATTCCGGGTTGGCCACCACCGCTGTGTAGAGCGGCGGCATCGCCTGTACGGGGCGGGGGTGGAGCCGGATCTCCCGCTCGCCGTCCCCGGTGGTCCGGCGCAGTGCCTCGCCTCGCCAGAGGCTCCGTACCTCTTCCAGGCCGTCGTACATCTCCTGTTTGTGCCGCCCGAAGCGCTCCGGGAAGAAGACGAAGTCGTCGGCGTTCCAGCCGCTCGCCACGCCGAGGCCGACGCGTCCGCCGGAGAGGTTGTCCGCCATGGACCACTCCTCCGCCACCCGGATCGGGTCGTGGAGGGGCATGACGACCGACCCGGCGTTGAGGCGGATGCGCCGGGTCTCCCGGGCCAGGGCAGCCGCCAGGACGGCGGGGTTCGGGAAGAGGCCGCCGAACGAGTTGAAGTGCCGCTCGGGCATCCACAGCGCCTCGAACCCGTGCCGGTCGGCGAACCGGGCCGCCTCCATGAGCAGTTCGTAGCGGCCCTCCTGCGGTCCGGGCCCGTTCTCCGGGTAGTCACCGAAGAAATAGAGGCTGAAGTCCGCACGGCGTGACGGCGTGAGCGCTGTGGGGGCGGGGGCCGAAGCCTTCGTGGGGGCGGGGGCCGACGTCTTCGTGGGGGCGGGGGCCGACGTCTTCGTGGGGGCGGCCCGGCTGTGGCCGGGCCGCCGGGACGGGCCCGGGTCCGATCGGAAGAAGCCGGCCTGCCGCAGGTCCCTCAGCGACCCCCGCACGGCCTCGGCCACATGCTCGATGTCGCCGTCGGTGTGCGCCGTCGAGAGGAAGAAGTTGCGCCACTCCCATACGTGCACGCCGCGCAGCATCAGGTGGTAGTAGAGGAGTTCCATGTCGGCGCGGTGCTCGAAGCGGAACTGGGACCCGAACCATCCCATGCGCAGGGGAAATCCCTCGGCCTCGAAGAACTCGTTGAGCCCGGTGGCCAGTTGGGTCGTCCGGTCGTTGAGCCGTTCCTGCAGGCGGGGGCTGTGCTCCTGGAGGTGGGTGAGTACGGCGTGGGCCGCCGTCATCGACACGGGGTGCTGCAGGTAGGTACCCCCGAAGAAGGTGGTATCGGCGGTGGGGCCGCTGTCGTCCCCGTAACTCCAGTAGCCGCCGTCGATCCCGTCCATGATGTCGGAGCGGCCCGCGACGGCGCCGATGGGGAATCCGCCGCCGAGGAGCTTGCCGTAGGTGGCGAGATCCGGTGTGACACCGTAGAGGTCCTGCGCCCCGCGGAGGGCGGGGCGGAACCCCGTCAGCATCTCGTCGAACATCAGCACAATGCCGTGCCGTGTCGTCAGCTCTCGGAGTCTGCGGACGAATTCGACCGGCTGGAGCGAGGGGTGCCTGCTCTGCACCGGCTCGACGATGACCAGGGCGATCCGTTCCGCGTCCCGTTCGATCGCGTGCAGGGCCGCCTCGCTGCCGTACTCGCAGACCGTCAGCTCCGAGACGGCGCTGCGGGGGATGCCCCGGGAGACGGGCACGGTTTCTCCCGGTCCGGCCTGCCGGCCCAGGACCTGGTCGGCGTGGCCGTGGTAGGAGCCCTGGAAGGTGACGATCCGGTCGCGGCCGGTGGCGGCCCGGGCGAGACGGATCGCCGCGGCGTTGGCCTCGGTACCCGAGTTGGCGAACGCCACCCGTTCCATGCCGGTCAGTTCGCACAGCAGCTCGGCGGCTCCGCCCGTCTCGACACTGCGGGGGCCGAGCCGGATGCCTCGGGAGAGGTGTTCACGTACGGCCTCCCGGACGAAGTCGGGTTCGTGGCCGAAGAGGAGCACGCCGAAGCCCATGGTGATGTCGGTGTAGCTGTTGCCGTCGATGTCCTCGATCCGTGCTCCCTCCGCACGACGGGCCGCCACCGGATACAGCATCTCCTTGGTCGTCCTGCGGAACCCGACGACCGCCCTGCTGTCGGCGAGTCTGCGGCGGTGGCGCTGGGCGAGCCGTCTGGATGCCGCTGTCCGTGCCGTGTACCGGCGTACGAGGTCGTCGAGATGCTCCTGCTGGGAGCGGGGAGAGGTGGCGTCGACCATGCCGGCATCGGGGGCGACCTCGACACGCGGTCCGTGCACCTGAGGCTGTCCCGTCCCGCCGCCGGTCACAGCCTGTCGGACGTTCATCCGCTCGGTGATGCGGTCGGCGAGTCCGGCCATCGCGGCCAGGTCCCGGTCGAGGGCGGCCGTGATCTCCTGCTGCTCGTTCACCGGACCACCTGGTCGTCGGCCAGAGGTGCCGCCGTGGCATCGGTCTGCAGGGCGAGCAGCTGGGAGAGCTGGGTGAGCATCTGGAGCTGGATCCGGGACAGCTCCTGGACCCGCTGGGCCAGCTCCAGATACTCCTGCCGGGTGACGAATCCGGTGTCCTGCGGGGACAGGGCAGGGGCTGGACCGGCCGGCCGCTGGGGCGCCGGGACCGCCTGCCGGGCGGCTGCGGGCTGCACCGCGCGCGACTCCGGGACGGGCACCGGCACGGTGGCGGGCTGCGGGACGGTCCCGTGCTCCCGGGGCAGCCGCGCCGCGACGAGCTCGGCGAGCAGCCGGGGGGTTCCCGTCTCGTCGAACAGCTCTCGCATCGTGACTTTGACCCGGTGCTCCTGCTCTATCTCCCGCAGCACATTGATCATGAGAAGCGAGTCCGCACCGAGGTCGAAGAACGGGGTGTCGGCCGAAACCGAGGTCAGATCCTCGCCGAAGGCCCGGGAGAGCACACCGAGGATGCCGTCCAGCAACTGTCTGGTCTCCATCGTCTCTGCCGTCACAGTGCGTTCCTCTCTTGCCGGGGACATGGGTCCGGGGGGCCTGGGAGGGTCCCCGACCCAGTAGGGGCGGTGCTGGAAGCGATATCCGGGCAGCGGGACACGCCGCCCTGCGGTGCCTGCCAGGAACGTCTCCCAGCGGACATCCGCTCCCGCGCAGTGCAGTGCCGCAGCGGCACCGAAGAGCGCTGTGAGTCCGGTGCCGCGGTGCAGGGACGGGATGGCCCGCACCGTCGGCAGGGAGCGGCGGGCCAGACCGCTGAGCGTGGTGTGCGGGCCGATCTCCAGGAGCACGTCGGGCCGTTCACGGGCCACGGAACTCAGCGCCGCGTCGTAGCGGACAGGCTCACGGGCATGGCGCACGAAGTGGCCCGGGCCGGGCGTCCAGCCGGGTTCACGGGTCAGGCCGTCGAGCGAGCTGATGAAGCGGGTCCGTACGGGTGTGAAGGCGGTCCTCGCCAGGACCTCCCCGAACGCGTCGAGCATCGGCTCCACGGAGGCGGTGTGGAAGGCGCGGTCCACCGCGAGGCGTTCGTACGGGATCCCCCGGTCATCGAGCACAGCGCACACCTGGTTCACAACCGCGTCGGGACCGGCCAGGACCTGGGAGTGCTCTCCGTTGGTCACGGCCGGCTCCAGGCCGGGGTGCGAGGCGGCCAGCTCGGCCGCGGCCTCCCGCTCCAGTGCCACGGCCACCATCGCGCCCGGCTTGCAGAGGTCCCGCATCAGCCGGCCCCGGTTCGTGCTGAGTTCGAGGCCGTCGGCCAGCGACAGGGCCCCGGCCGCGAAGAGGGCCGCGTATTCTCCGACGCTGTGGCCCGTCACGGCCCAGGGGCGGATGCCGGACTCGCCCCAGAGCCGGACCAGGGCGCACTGCAGGGCGAAGAGCGCCGGCTGCGCCGTCACGGTCGGCCGGACGGCCCCGAGGTCGGCCTCCTCGGTGAGGAGGTGCGGCAGTATCGATTCGCCGGTGAGGCGGCGGTGCTGTGCCTCGCAGGCGTCCAGCACCTCACGTACGACGGGAAACCGTTCGTACAGGTCCGCCGCCGCTCCGGGACGCAGGGACCCCTGGCCGGTGAACTGGAAGATCACCCGGGCGACCGCGTCGGACGGTGGGACGGGGCCGCCGGGGGAAGCGGGCGGATCGGGGCGGGAGAGCCAGGTGTCGAGGGCGTCCGCCAGCCGGGACGGGGTACTTCCCCGGACCGCGATGCGGTGGCGGCCGTGCGAGCGCCCGAGGGCGGCGGTCGTGACGAGATCCGCCAGGGGCAGAGCGGTCCGTCTGCGGAGGACATCGCGCAGGGACCGTACGTTGTCGGCCAGGGCTTCTCCGCTCGTCGCGGAGACCAGGAGCACGTCGGGTGGGGCCGCGACGGCAGTACGCGGTCCGGGCTCGGGGGCCTCCTCCAGGACGAGGTGGACGTTGGTGCCGCCGATTCCCAGCGATGTGACACCTGCTCGCCGAGGGCTGCCGGTCTCGGGCCATGGCCGCAGGGTGCGGGGGGCATAGAACGGGCTGGTCTCCAGTCCGAGCAGTGGATTGGGTTCGGTGAAGCCGGCGATCGGCGGAATCACCCCGTGTTTGAGCACCAGCAGGGTCTTGACCAGACCGGCCAGCCCTGACGCCACGTCGAGATGGCCGATGTTCGTCTTGACGGCCCCGAGAGCGCAGTAGCCGTTCCGGTCCGTGTCCTGGCGGTACGCCGCCCTCGCTCCTTCCAGCTCGATGGGATCGCCCTTGAGGGTCCCCGTGCCGTGGGTCTCCAGATAGCCGATGGTGTCCGCGCTGACGCCCGCGTGATCCAGGGCCCGGCGTACGGCGTTCTGCTGACCTCGCGCGCTGGGGGCCGCGTACGTCTTCTTGCCGGCGCCGTCGTTGCAGACGCCCCAGCCGCGGATGACGCCGTGGACGGTGTCCCCGTCCGCAAGCGCGCGGGGCAGTCGTTTGAGTACGACGGCCAGGACGCCGGTGCCTCCCACGGTTCCGTTCGCGGCCGCGTCGAACGCGCGCAGCCTGCCGGTCCTGGAGAGGATCGATCCCTTGACGTAGTGGTAGCCGAGGACCTGCGGGACGTGGAGGGAACCGGCTCCCACCAGCGCGATGTCACAGTCGTCGAGCAGCAAGGAGTTGGCGGCCAGTTGAACGGCCACCAGCGAACTGGAGCAGGCCGTCTGCACATTGACGGCGGGACCGGTGAGGCCGAGCCGGTAGGCGACCCGGGTCGCGTTGAAGTCGGTGGAGTTGCCGATCATCACCTGCATGCCGGCCAGCCAGTCGCCGATGTCCTCGTTCGGCAGCACGTTGTTGAGCAGGTAGGACTGCATGTTGTAGAGGTGGTAGCCGGCGCTGGCGTAGACCCCGATCCGTTTCCCGTCCCGCTCGTCGGGGTAGCCGGCGTTCTCCAGTGCGTGCTGAGCACACTCCAGGAACAGACGGTGCTGGGGGTCGGTGAGGCGGGCCTCACGGGCGCTCATCCCGAAGTGCCGGGCGTCGAAACCGGAGATGTCGTCCAGTACGGCCGACGTTCCGATGAAGTCATCGCGCCGGTACAGCTCCTCGGGCACGCCCGCGGCCTTCAGCTCGTCCCGGCTGAATCGGGTGAAGCGTCTCTCGCCGTTGCGGATGACGCGCCACAGGTCCTCCGGTGTGTCCGCACCGGGAAGCCGGAATGCCATCCCGACCACGGCGATGCGCTGGTCCTCCCCGCCTATGCCCATCAGCCGCGTTCCTCGCGTAATACGGCGCCGGCGGATGGTCGCATCTGGGGGTGCGGCCCGGCCGGGGGACGGCGCAGTACGAGGAACGCCAGGAGGGCGAGGCACCCGGCGATGGCGAGGCCGTGCAAGGAGGTGACCACCTGGAACGGGGAGTAGGACTCCAGGAGGAATCCGCTGACCAGCATCCCCAGCCCGAACCCGGCGTTCTCGACCGAGGCGGAGAACCCGAACAGCCGTCCACGCTCCTCGTCGGGGACCGTCTGGAGGCGTGACACGTAGACGACTTCGGTGATTCCGTCCGCCGCTCCGGCGACGAGTGCCGTCGCGAGCGTCAGCCCGGCAGGCAGACCGCTGAACACGATGATGAACGCTCCCGACATGACGCAGGCACCGATCGCGAAGGCCCGCTCGCCCAGGGTGCGGCCGCTCCGGCGGGTGTACCGGGCCAGCACCTGCTGGGCGATGATGTTGCCGACCGCCCAGATCGCCCAGAACTGGCTGATGAAGGTGGCCGGATGCTCGGGGTCGAGCAGGCTGGAGTGGACGGGCAGCGCGACGTTGTGCGAGGAGGACCCCAGCCCGTCCACGGCTCGCAGGGCGATCATCGCCATCAACACCGGCGCCGCGGCCCACATCAGCCGGAAGGAACCGCGTCCGGTGCCCGGCCTGCTCTCCCCGGTGCCCTCGCGTTTCTCGGACCGCGCCCTCGTGCGGAGCGGCAGCAGCGTGAGAATGGTGGCGGACACCAAGAAGGTGCACGCGTCCAGCACGAAGGCCGCCGTGTATCCGAGCTGCGCCACCACGACACCCGCCGACGAGAATCCGGCGATCATCGCCAGAGAACGGGCGGTCACCAGCAGACCGTTGGCGCGGGCCCGGTGCTCGGCCCCCACGATCTCCGGGATGCTGCTCCGCAGGGCCACCTGCGAGAGCGTCGAGCAGCCTCCGGTGACCACAGCGAGGCAGTACAGCAGGGGAAGCCGGCCGGCCTCCGGGGCCATGAGCAGAGCCAGCAGAGCCACGGCCTGACCGAGGTCCGCACAGATGATCAGGCGCTTCCGGTCGTAAGCCGAGACCAGGCGCCCGCTCACGAAGCCCGACGCCACACTCGTCCCCAGCCGTACGGCCATGAAGAGCCCTGCGGCCAGGGCACTCCCGGTGACGTCGTAGACGAAGACGTTCAACGCCACCATGTTCAGGTAACTGCCATACGCGGAGAGGCCGTTACCAAGGACGAGCAGCCGGAAGCGCTTCATTCACATCCTTTCGGAGACGCACACGGAAGCAATGCCGGTCGCCCGCCGGACCGTCTGCGGATGCCGCGCCGATCCCCCGGCGACGATCCCTCCCAGCGAACACGAGCCACTCATGCACCTGCCAACTCCGTCAAGCTCTGCCCACCTGTCACGGGCTTCACACCAAGCTCCCGAAGCTTCAGGCGCCACAGGCTTCAGCCCCTCCCGCTCGGGGCTGTGGCCGACGCCGGTGGGCCGAAATCGCTCAGCACCACGGCGAGGACGGCAGCCCCGGCCCGGCCGGAGTTCAGCTGCTGCTGACGGCCGGACGCAGGTCGAGCATGGCGGACATGGCGGCGACGACGGAGGGGGCGACCCGGTAGTAGACCCAGGTCCCGCGCCGCTCCGAGGTCAGGAGCCCGGCCTCGCGAAGCTTCTTCAGGTGGTGGGAGACGGTCGGCTGAGAGACACCGACGTCCAGGATGTCGCAGACGCACGCTTCTCCTCCCGGATGCGAGGCGACCTTGGAGAACAGCCGCAGCCGCACCGGGTCGGAGAGCGCCTTGAACATCGCGGCCATCCGCTTCGCGTCCGGCACGGACAGCTCCCCGGCGGCGATGGGCGGGCAGCACGGCACAACCGTTTCCGGGTCCAGACCCGGCAGCTCGACAACCCCATACTTCGACATCTGTCTATGTTGACACTCATCGATACCGGTGACAAGCTCGGAACATAGACAGCAATCGAAACAGCGGCCGGACCTGCCGCCTCTCCCCGGAGGACATCACCGCCATGACCACCACCATCGCGGACCTGCCGGTCGTCGTGATCGGAGCGGGCCCGGCCGGGCTCGCCGCCGCCGCCCACCTCACCGAGCGTGGCCTCTCCCCGCTCGTCCTGGAATCCGGGCCCGCCGCCGCCAGCGCCGTCAGGGAATGGGCGCACGTACGCCTCTTCTCCACCTGGGGTGAGCTCGTCGACCCGGCCGCCGAAAAACTGCTGGCCCCCACCGGCTGGACGCACCCCGACCCGGCGGCCTACCCCTCCGGGGGAGACTGGGCCGAGCAGTACCTGCAGCCACTCGCCGACGTCCTGGGCGACCGCGTCCGCCTCGGCGCCCGCGTCACCGGCGTCTCCCGCACCGGCCGCGACCGGATCGTGGACGCGGACCGCGACCAGCAGCCGTTCGTCGTGCACATCACCTACGCCGACGGCCGCGAGGAGCGTATCTTCGCCCGCGCCGTCATCGACGCCTCCGGCACCTGGGCCACCCCCGGCCCGGCCGGCGCCTCCGGCCTGCCCGCCCTCGGTGAGAAGGCCGCCGTCGACCGGATCACCTACAAGGTCCCCGACCTCAAGGACCCGGCCGAGCGCGCCCGGTACGCAGGCAAGCGCACCGCTGTCATCGGCGCCGGCGCCTCCGCGTTCACCGCTCTCGCCTACCTCGCCGACCTCGCCAAGGCCGACGACGGCTCGGGTACGAAGGCGGTATGGGTCCTGCGCCGAGGCATCTCCGGATCCACCTTCGGCGGCGGTAGCGCCGACCAGCTGCCCGCCCGCGGGGCGCTCGGGCTCGCAGCGAAGGCCGCGGTCGACGAGGGGCACGCGCACGCGGTCACCGGCTTCCGCACCGAAGCGATCGAGCGCGGCCCCGACGGACGCCTGGTCCTGGTCGGCGAGGACGGGCGCCGCCTGGACCCGGTCGACGAAGTCATCGTGCTGACCGGCTTCCGCCCCGACCTCGGCTTCCTCGACGAGCTCCGTCTCGGTGTGGACGAACGCCTCCAGGCTCCGACCGAACTGGCCCCGCTGATCGACCCCAACCAGCACTCCTGCGGCACCGTCTACCCCCATGGCCACCGCGAGCTCTCGCACCCGGAATCCGGGTTCTACCTGGTCGGCATGAAGTCCTACGGCCGCGCACCGACCTTCCTCGCCATGACCGGCTACGAGCAGGTCCGCTCCGTGGCCGCCGCCCTCGCCGGCGATCTGGAAGCAGCCGACCGCACCGAACTCACTCTCCCCGAAACCGGAGTCTGCGGCGGTGCCGGGCTCTTCGAGGACCCGGCTGCCGCCCAGAGCGACGCCGGAGGCTCCTGCGCGACGCCGGAACTCACCCCGGTCCAGCTCGGTGCCGGTGCACCGACCGCTTCCGTAGCCGTGGACGAAGCACCGGCGGGCGGTTGCTGCGGCTCGTGACCGGCCCGAACACCCCTGAGCACGGGGCCGTGACCGGAACGGAGGTCCGGCCACGGCCCCGAGCCGCGCTGCCCGCGCTGTGTGCCACGCAGATCACCAGCTGGGGCATCGTCTACTACGCGTTCCCCGTCCTGAACCCGCAGATCACCACTGCGACCGGCTGGCCCACCGGAGCAACCACCGCTGCGTTCTCCGCCGGCCTGCTCGTCTCCGCATTCGCCGGGATCCACGTCGGCCGGACGATCGACCGCCACGGCCCGCGCACCGTCATGACCACCGGCTCGGTCCTCGGCGTCCTGAGCATCCTCGTCATCGCCTCGGCTCCCAGCCTGCCTGTCTTCGTCGCCGGCTGGCTGCTCGCAGGACTCGCGATGGCAGGCACCTTCTACCAACCGGCCTTCGCCGCCCTGACCCGCTGGTGGGCACCCGACCACGTCCGCGCACTCACCATCGTCACGCTGGCGGGCGGCCTCGCCTCCACCGCGTTCGCACCCCTGACCGCCGCACTCGCGAACCACATGTCCTGGCGCGCCACCTACGCGACCCTCGCCGTGATCCTGGCCCTGGTGACCATCCCCGCCCATGCCCTGGCACTCAAGGCACCCTGGCCCAAATCCTCGGTCTCCACCGCGCCCCGAGCTGCCGACAGCGCGGCAGAGGTCGCACGTACACGGCCCTTCCGGATGCTCGCCACCACCTTGACACTGTCCGCGTTCACCGTCTCCGCCGCCGTCATCGCCCTCGTCCCCCTCATGACAGAACGCGGTTACACCAGCACCGAAGCCGCCTGGGCACTCGGGCTCGGCGGCGTCGGCCAGACCCTCGGCCGCACCCTCTACGCCACCCTCGCCCGCCACACCGAACCCACCACCCGCACCATCGGCCTCGTCGCGCTCGGCGCCTTCACCACCGCGGTCCTCGCCATCACCCCTGGCCCCTACGCACTGCTGGTCGCCCTCTCCGTCGCAGCAGGCACCGTCCGCGGCAACCTCACCCTCCTCCAAGCCACCGCCATCACCGACCGCTGGGGCACCACGCACTACGGCCGCCTCTCCGGACTCCTCGCGGCCCCGACCACCACAGCCGCCGCCATCGCACCTTTCGCAGGCACCGCCATCGCCGCCCGGCTCGGCGGCTACCCCCAGCTCTTCATCGCCCTCGCCGCCGTCTCGGCAGCCGCCTGCATGACCGGATGCACGACGACGCCCGGCCGAGCCGGAGACAACGGCTCCGCACCGGGCACGACAGAGCTGTTTCCCAGGTGAGCACGTGGTCGGCCAACTGGCCGACGGGCCCGCGGTGGAGATTCCGGCCGATGCCGACGATCAGGGACTGGGCTCCCGGAGCGGTGGCGCCGCACCACACGTTCAGGAAGCCGACGGCTGCCCCGTTGCACGGAACGGGGCAGCCTGACGGTGTGGCAGGCCGTCTACTTCGTCTGCACGTCCGTGAACTTCTTGCGCCAAGCCAGCGAGACGTAAACCAGTGCGACCAGCACCGGGACTTCGATGAGCGGGCCGACGACTCCGGACAGGGCTTGGCCGGAGGTGACGCCGAAGGTAGCGATGGCGACCGCGATGGCCAGTTCGAAGTTGTTGCCGGCGGCGGTGAAGGCGAGGGTGGCGGTGCGGTCGTAGTTCAGGCCGATGGCCTTGCCGAGGAGGAACGTGCCGAACCACATCACCGCGAAGTACACGAGGAGCGGGAGTGCGATGCGGACGACGTCCAGCGGCTGCGAGGTGATGGTCTTCCCCTGGAGCGCGAAGAGGATGACGATCGTGAAGAGCAGGCCGTAGAGGGCCCAGGGGCCGATCTTCGGCAGGAACTTCGCCTCGTAGGACTCGCGGCCCATCTTCTTCTCGCCCAGGCGGCGGGTGAGGAAACCGGCGAGCAGGGGCACCCCGAGGAAGATGACGACGTTCAGCGCGATCTTCCACATGGAGATGTCGAGGCTCTCGCCGTCGCCGAGGCCGAGCCAACCGGGCAGCAGGTCGAGGTAGAACCAGCCCAGGACGCCGAAGGCGATGACCTGGAAGACGGAGTTCAGTGCGACGAGGACGGCTGCGGCTTCGCGGTCGCCGCAGGCGAGGTCGTTCCAGATGATGACCATGGCGATGCAGCGGGCCAGGCCGACGATGATCAGGCCGGTCCGGTATTCGGGCAGGTCCGGCAGGAAGATCCAGGCCAGCGCGAACATGAGCGCCGGGCCGAGGACCCAGTTGACGACCAGCGAGGAGACCATCAGCCTGCGGTCGCCGGTTACGGCGTCGAGCCTGTCGTAGCGGACCTTGGCAAGGACCGGATACATCATGATCAGCAGGCCCACGGCGATCGGCAGCGAGATGCCCCCGATCTCGACCTCGGCGAGCGCGTCGTTCAGCCCGGGGACCAGCCGGCCCAGTCCCAGTCCGAGGCCCATGGCCAGGAGGATCCAGACGGCGAGGAAGCGGTCGAGCGTCGACAGCTTCGCGACGGCCGAGGGCTCCTCGGTGGTCGCGGACGCTTGAGTGCGGGTCACGGACAGGCCCTCTTGTTCTCGGTGGCGGTACGGGCGGACTCGGCCAGGTCGGTAGGTGAAGCGGCCGCAGGGCTCGGTCTCCACGACACCGGCCTCGCGCAGCACTCTCGGTCGGTTGGAGAGATTGGTCTGCAGGCGCAGAAAATCACTCAGCACCCGGACAGTTCAGTGCCGACTGACGTCATCATGGACTGATAATGTCACATCAGTGGTCACTGACACCACTGGGTACTGAAGTCATTCGTACCTGATTTCATCGCAAGAGCAAGAGAGACTGCTGTGTCCGAGAAGCCCTCCGTCCTGTTCGTCTGCGTTCACAACGCCGGCCGCTCCCAGATGGCCGCCGCATGGCTGTCGCACCTGGCCGGAGACCGTATCGAGGTCCGCTCCGCCGGCTCCGCCCCGGCCGACCAGGTCAACCCGGCAGCCGTCGAGGCCATGCGCGAGGCCGGCATCGACATCACCGCCGAGACGCCCAAGGTCCTCACCATCGACGCAGTCAAGGCATCCGACGTCTGCATCACCATGGGCTGCGGCGACACCTGCCCGGTCTTCCCCGGCAAGCGCTACCTCGACTGGACGTTGGAGGACCCTTCGGGCCGGGGCATCGAGGCAGTACGCCCGATCCGCGACGAGATCAGGAAGCTGGTGGAGAACCTGATCGAGGAAATCGCACCGGCGGACCCGGAGAGGAGCGCATGAGCGTCGGCGGCGCCTCCCCGACAGGCCGAAGATCGCAACACACTCCACATGACGCGTCTGCCGGATCATAGGAGACGGTCAGTCAGGAAAGAAGCAGGTCGACAAGCTCTCTGCCAGGCCCCACAAGGAGACAGACATGAAAATGCTCATCAACGTCCCGGAGACCGTGGTCGCCGACGCCCTGCGGGGTATGGCCGCCGCGCACCCGGAGCTGAACGTCGATGTGGAGAACCGGGTCGTCGTGCGGCGGGACGCCCCGGTGGCCGGGAAGGTGGGGCTCGTCTCGGGGGGCGGGTCGGGGCACGAGCCGTTGCACGCCGGGTTCGTCGGGCCCGGGATGCTGTCGGCCGCCTGTCCGGGGGAGGTGTTCACCTCGCCGGTGCCGGACCAGATGGTACGGGCGGCGGCAGCGGTGGACAGCGGGGCCGGGGTGCTGTTCGTCGTCAAGAACTACACCGGTGACGTGCTGAACTTCGAGATGGCCGCCGAACTCGCCGAGGACGAGGGCATCCAGGTCGCCCAGGTCGTCGTGGACGACGACGTGGCCGTGAGCGACAGCACCTTCACGGCCGGGCGGCGCGGTACGGGCGCGACGCTCTTCGTCGAGAAGATCGCCGGGGCCGCCGCTGACGAGGGCGCACCCCTGGACCGGGTGGTCTCGGTGGCCCGGCAGGTGAACGGGTCCTCTCGGAGCTTCGGGGTGGCCCTCAGCTCGGTGACCACTCCGGCGAAGGGCAGCCCGACCTTCGATCTGCCCGCCGGTGAGCTGGAGTTGGGCATCGGTATCCACGGCGAGCCGGGGCGGGAGCGGCGGCTGATGATGACCTCGGGCGAGATCGCGGACTTCGCGGTGCACGCGGTGCTGGAGGACCTCCGGCCCACCGGCCCCGTGCTGGCACTGGTGAACGGGATGGGGGCGACACCGCTGCTGGAGCTGTACGGATTCAATGCCGAGGTCCAGCGGGTCCTGTCCGAGCGGGGTGTGCCGGTGGCTCGTACGCTCGTGGGGAACTACGTGACCTCGCTCGACATGGCAGGCTGCTCGGTGACGCTGTGCCAGGTCGACGAGGAGTTGTTGCGGCTGTGGGACGCGCCCGTGGAGACGCCCGCGCTCCGCTGGGGCCGTTGATCGCCCCGGAGCCCGGCGACCCCTGCGGGTACGGCTTCGCCGAGGCCGTACGGACCGTACTCGTACGAACCGTGCCGGACAGGCCCGGGGAACAGGAGATCATGTGCTCGACGCCGACTTCTTCCGCCGCTGGATGGCGGCCACCGCGGCCGCCGTGGACCGTGAGGCGGACCAACTGACCGAGCTGGACTCGGCGATCGGGGACGCCGATCACGGCAGCAACCTCCAGCGCGGTTTCTCGGCGGTGGCGGCCGTGGTGGAGAAGGACGAGCCCGCGACTCCGGGCGCGGTGCTGACCCTGGCGGGGCGGCAGCTGATCTCCACCGTCGGCGGGGCGTCCGGGCCGTTGTACGGGACGCTGCTGCGCCGGACGGGCAAGGCGCTCGGCGAGGACGCCGAGGTGACCCAGGACCAGCTCGCCCAGGCGTTCGCCGCGGGCGTCGCCGCCGTGGGGCAGCTCGGCGGGGCGCAGGCCGGGGACAAGACGATGCTCGATGCGCTGCTGCCGGCGGCGGAGGCGCTGGCCCTGTCGTTCCGGGGGGCCGCGGACGCGGCCCGCGCGGGTGCCGAGGCGACGGTCCCGTTGCAGGCGCGCAAGGGGCGGGCCAGTTATCTCGGCGAGCGCAGCATCGGGCACCAGGACCCGGGCGCGACGTCGGCGGCCCTGCTGGTCGAGGCGCTGGCCGGGACCGCGCAGGACGGGGGTGCTGAGGCATGAGCGACGAGCCGCAGGTGGGCATCGTGCTGGTCTCGCACAGCGGCCCGGTCGCGGAATCGGTCGCCGAGCTGGCCCGGGGCCTCGCCGCAGGGGGCGTGACGGCCCCCGTCGCGGCGGCGGGAGGGCTGCCGAACGGCGGGCTCGGCACCAGCGCCGAGCTGATCGGCTGGGCCGCCGCATCGGTGGACCGGGGCGCCGGGGTCGCGGTCCTCGTCGATCTGGGGAGCGCCGTCCTCACGGTGAAGGCGATGCTCGCCGAGGGCGACGAACTGCCGGAGAACACGCGGCTGGTCGACGCGCCGTTCGTGGAGGGCGCGGTCGCCGCCGTGGTGACCGCGTCGTCCGGCGGGGACATCGGAGCGGTGGAGGCGGCGGCCTCGGAGGCGTACGGCTACCGCAAGACGTAGCTGCCCCGCGTGCCGTACCGGAAGGGGACGGGCCCGTGCGGCTCCGTCCCCTTCCGTGCGCCAAGGCCTCTCGGGTGCCTTGCTTTCTCGCTTTCCGTGCGTCAGGCCTCCCGCTTTCCGGGTGCCGGGCCTCTCGGTTGGCGTACCGCCCATGGCGATTGCAGACTTGGCGACATGTCGGCAGGCAGGCGCAGTGCGGGGCTTCTTCTCTTCCGGGTCACGGGCACAGGCACGGGCACCGGTACCGGGAGCGAGCGGGATGTCGAGGTGCTGATCGGGCACATGGGCGGGCCGTTCTGGGCGGGGCGCGAGGCCGCCGCCTGGTCGGTGCCGAAGGGTGAGTACGGCCCCGACGAGGAACCGGCGGCGGCCGCGCGGCGGGAGTTCGAGGAGGAGCTGGGGGTGCCGGTGCCGGACGGGGTCTGGCTGCCGCTCGGCGAAGCGCGCCAGCGCAGCGGCAAGACGGTGACCGTGTGGGCGGTGGAGGCGGAGCTCGATGTGGCGTCCGTGGTGCCGGGGACGTTCACGATGGAGTGGCCGCGCGGCTCCGGCGAACAGCAGGAGTTCCCGGAGATGGACCGGTTCGCCTGGTGTACGCCGGAGCAGGCCGCCGAGCGGCTGATCGCGGGCCAGCGCGTCTTCGTGCAGCGGTTGCGCGCTCAGGTGCGCGGGGAGGCCGCCTCCCCGGAGGCGTAGGCCGGTTCCGGGTGTGCGGCAGGGCGGCCGGCTCGTAGTTCCAGTACGTCACCGGTGAAGCGGGCCCGGAAGCTGCGGTCGTGCGACACGACGACGACGGCTCCCGGGTACTGCGCGAGCGCCGCCTCCACCTCCTCGACCAGGCTCAGCGCGATGTGGTTCGTCGGTTCGTCCAGCACCAGCAGATCGGCCGGCCGCGTCACCAGCCGGGCCAGAGCCAGCCTGCGCTGCTGCCCGATGGAGAGGGAAGCGACGGGCACGCCGAGGTCCTCGGGTCGGAACAGGCCGAGGTCCAGCAGCTCGTCCGCGTACTCGTCCGGGAAGCCGGGGCGGCCCGCCGCGAAGGTGGCGAGCAGGGTGCGCCGGGTCGGCCGGGCGGGCAGCTCCTGCGGGAGGTAGCCGACCCGGGCGCGGCGGCGGACCGTCCCGGTGTCGGGGACCAGATCCCCGGCGAGGACCCGCAGCAGGGTGGTCTTCCCGGCCCCGTTGTCCCCGGTGACCAGCAGACGTGCCCCGGGCTCCACGCGTAGGGCGGGGAGGTGGAGCCGCTCCCCCACGGAGACGTCGTCCAGCTCCACGAGGGGGCCGCTGCCGGAATCGGCCTCCCCCGCGAGGGCCGGGCGGCCGGTGAAGGCGAGCGGTTCGGGCGGGGCGGGTACGGGGGTCCGGCGCAGCGCTTCCAGCCGGGTGCGCGCCGCCCTGACCTGGCCGGAGAGTTTGGCCTCGTGGGAGCGGCGGTGCTTGCCGAACCCCTGCTTCGGGTCCTTTCCCGTGGCCGCGAGCCGCTGCCCGGCGGCGTCCACCAGCTCCTCGGTGCGGGCCAGGTCGCCCAGGTACTCCTGGTGCTCCTGGGCCCAGCGGCGGCGGGCTGCCGCCTTCGCCGCGCGGTAGCCGTCCCAGCCGTCCCCGTACCGGGTGACCGTGCGCAGGTCGCGGTCGACCTCCAGGATCACGGAGGTGACCCGCTCCAGGAACGCCCGGTCGTGGGTGATGGCGACGACGGTGCCCCGGTGGGCGCGCAGATGGTCCTCCAGCCAGTTCACCGCCCGTACGTCGAGGTGGTTGGTCGGCTCGTCCAGGAGCAGCAGTTCGGGGGCGGCCGCCAGTACGCAGGCCAGGGCCAGCCGGGACTGTTCGCCGCCGGAGAGGGTGGAAAGCGCGCGGTCGCGGGTGAGGTGGGCGAGGCCCAAGCCGTGGAGGGCCGCTTCGGTACGGGCGTCGGCGCGGTAGCCGTCGCGCTCGTCGTAGGCGGTGAGGAGGTCTCCGTACGCGGCGAGTTCCGCGTCCGTGGGCTCGCCCCCCGCCGAGAGTGCTTCCTCCGCCGCGCGGATGCGGTCCTCGAGTGTGCGGAGCTCGCCGAGAGCCGCGTCGACGACGTCCTGCACGGTGTCGGCGGGATCGAGGGCGAGGGTCTGGGCGAGGTAGCCGGTGGAGCCGGGGAAGCGGACGGTGATCTCGCCGCTGTCCGGCCGCTCGGCCCCGGCCAGCAGCCGGAGCAGGGTGGACTTCCCGGAGCCGTTCTCACCGATCACGGCGGCCTTCTCGCCGGGGCGGACGGTGAGCGTCACCTGGTCGAGTACGGAGCGGTCCCCGTACGCCTTGGAGACGTCCTTCATGGTCAGTTGGGCGCGGTCGCGCTGGGGGTGCATGGGTGCCTTTTCCCTGTTTCCTGGGTGACGGCCCGCGGCGGCGCGTGCGGAGACGCGCGGGGGCGGGGCGTGGATACCGGACGGCGGAGGGACAGCGGCACACCGGGGGCGGATACGGTCGAATTCCGCCCGGTGAGGACACGGGCGGTGCTCGGCGGTCGGCCGGTGGGCCTCAGCCGGTGACGTCAGGCGTCGCGCGGCGGCTGTCCGGGCCGGGAATCAGCGGAAGAAGTAGTACGAGCCCATGGCATCGAGTGTAACGGTGGGCCGGGGGGCGGGGCCGGTGATTTTTCGGCGGCCCCGCCCCCCGGCGCATGGAAGAGGCGCGCTCAGCCGTTCGGCAGGATGACCGCGCGGCCGTTGATCCTGCCGTCGTGCAGCCGCTCGTAGGCGAGCGGGGCCTCGTCGATGGAGTACGTCTCCACGTGGACGTCGACGGCTCCCGCGTGGGCCAGGTCCAGGACTTCGGCGAGCTCCTTGCGGGAGCCCCAGTAGGGGGCGCTGACGTTGGTGCCGTACGGAAGTGTTCCGAAGCCGACGGGGAGCGCGCCGCCGCCGATGCCGACGATCGTGACGTCGCCGTCGACCCGGGCGACGGCACCGGCGGTCTCCACGGTGGGCGGGGCGCCGACGAAGTCCAGCACGACGTGCGCGCCGAGCCCGCCGGTCAGGTCCATGACGCGGGCCGCCGCCTTCTCGTCGGAGAGGACGGCCTCGTGCGCCCCGACGGCCCTGGCCAGGTCCAGCTTCTCCTCGGTGACGTCGAGCGCGATGACCCGCGCGGCCGTCATGGCGCGCAGGAGCTGGATCGCGACGTGGCCGAGGCCACCGGTGCCGATGACGACGGCCGTGGCGCCGGGCACGAGCTTCGGCAGCGAGCGCTTGATCGCGTGGTACGGGGTGAGCCCGGCGTCCGTGAGCGACACCGTCTTCACCGGGTCCAGGTCACCGATCGGCACGAGGTGGCGCGGGTCGTCGACGATCATGTACTCGGCCATGGCACCGGGGGCGCCGAGTCCGGGCGGCATGATGCCGAGCTCCTTGGCGCGCAGGCAGTAGTTCTCCTTGCCCTCGGCGCAGTTCACGCAGATGCCGCAGCCCCAGGGCCCGTACACCGCGACGGAGTCGCCCACGGAGAGGCCGTGCACGCCGTCCCCGAGGGCGGCGACCGTACCGACGCCCTCGTGGCCGAGGGTCAAGGGAAGCGGGAAGGGGATCTGGTCGGCGGGCCAGCTCATGACGGCGATGTCGGAGTGGCAGACACCGGCGGCGGTGACCTTCAGCAGGACCTGGCCGGGGCCGGGCTCGGGGTCCGGCACGGTGACGACCTCGGGGGCTTCACCGACGGCCCGGTACTGGACGGCTTTCATGGGTCTCCTCGCTTCTTCTCTGCCTTGTTCTCTCTGCGTCGGCCCCCGTGGTGCCGCATGTCCTTTGTCGCCCCCCGCTCCCCCGTCCGCCACCCGGGCGCCGTTACGGGGCGGAGTAGCCCCCGTCCACCAGGTGGTAGCTGCCGTGGATGAAGGAGGCCTTGTCGGAGAGGAGGAAGACGGTGAGTTCGGCGACCTCCTCCGCGGTGCCGAGGCGCCCGGCCGGGTGCAGGGAGATCAGGTGCTCGCGGGCCTGGGGGTCGGCGTTCCGCAGGAGCGGGGTGTCGATGAAGCCGGGGCCCACCGCGTTGATCCGGACGTTCTGCGCGGCGTATTCGAGCGCCGCCGTCTTGGTGAGGCCGACGACGCCGTGCTTGGCGGCGACATAGGCGGGCGAGCCCGCGAAGCCGTTGGTGCCGAGGATGGAGGACATGTTGACGACGGCTCCGCCGCCCGACGCGACGATGGCGGGCAGCTCGTGGCGCATGGAGTAGAAGACGCCGCTGAGGTTGGTGGCGACGACCCGGTCCCAGTCCTCGACGGGGTACGCGCCGGTGGGCGCGGCGGGACCGGCGATGCCGGCGTTGTTCACGGCCAGGTGGAGGGCGCCGAAGGTCTCCACGGTGAACCGCACACCGGCTTCGACGGAGGCCGGGTCGGTGACGTCCATGGCTACGGCGGCCGCCCGCGCGCCGGTGCTCTCCAACTGGGCGGCGGCCTTGCGGGCGTTCTCCTCGTCGTGGTCGGCGACGACGACGGCCGCGCCGGCCGTGGCGAGCAGCCGGGCGACGGCGAGGCCGATGCCGGAGGCGCCGCCGGTGACGAGGGCGGTGCGGCCGGTGAACTCGGCCGAGGGGGTGGCGGGCGTGGTGGTGCTCATGAGGGTGCCTCTTCTGCTGCGTGTCTTCTGTGGTGCTGCTTCTGCTGTGTCTTCCGTGGTGCTGTGCGGGCCCCGGCCCTCCGGGGTGCCCTGGGGCGTGTCCGCCGGACGTGCCCTAGGTGCTGCCGCGCCGGTCCCGGCCTGGTCCCGTGAGCAGGTCCGCCGACAGGGCGTCGAACGCCTCGGTGACCAGCTCGGGCAGGGCCTCCGGGCGGCCTCCGCGCACCCAGGCGGCCTGGGCCGCGAGCAGGGCGCCCGCCCCCGCCGCCACGGTCACGGCGGGGCGGATGTCGGTGCGCGGGTCGGTGCCGAGCCGGTCGGCGACGATGGCGACCGAGTCCTCCTGGGCGTCCACCCTGATGTGGTGGAAGGCCGCGTAGAGGGTCGGCTCCTCCTCGGCGACGACCAGCAGGTCGAAGATCCGCGGGCGGCGGTGCCAGGGCTCAGCTTCGGGGTCGGCGAGCCAGCCGAGGACTGCGCGCCGGTAGGCGAGGAGCGGGGGCTCCTCGGCCGGGCGGGCCCGCAGCGCTTCGTTGATCCGGTCGCCGTCGCCGCGCAGGGAGTCGAGGGCGGCGGCTTCCTTGCTCGCGAAGTACCGGCTGAACGTGCGGCGGTCGACGTCCGCGGCCTCGGCGATCTCCTCGACCGTGACGTACCGCAGCCCCCGGTCGAGCACCAGCTCGAACGCGGCCTGCGCCAGCGTGTCGCGGGTGCGGCGGGCCTTGCGGCTACGCCGCTCCGGCGTCCTGCTCTCCGGCGTCTTCCGCTCCGGGACCTTCTCTTCCGGGCTCATACCTGCACCGTACACCTGAAAATGTCCCCACGCGACATTCGTCTCATGGGGACATACGAGGGCTCGTGCGCGGCCGCTCAGTCGCTCACGGCACCCGCGACCGGCCGGGCTTCTTCGGCGGCGGCCGTCGGCCGCGGCCTGCCGTCGCCGGGCGCCCGGCGCAGGGCCAGCGCCGCGACGTCGTCGCGCCTGATGCCTCCGGTGAACTTCTCCAGGTCGACGTGGAGCGCGTCCAGCAGCTCGCGCGGGCCGTGCCCGGCCCAGTCGCCCAGCCGCTGGTCGAACGGGTAGAAGTCGCGGGCGGCGTCACGGGCCTCGGTCACCCCGTCGGTGACGACGAGGAGTGTGGCCTCCGGCGGGAGGGCGAACGACTCCTCCGTACGGCTCTCACGGCTCAGACCGGCGAGACCGAGGGGTACGGAGGTCCGGTCGAGCGGGACCGCCGAGGACCGGCCCTCGTGCAGCAGCCGCGGCGGCAGGTGGCCGCAGTTCACCGCCTGCACGTCGCTCCCCTCGTCGAACCCGAGGATGAGCGCGGTCACGAAGCGCTCCGCCTCGCCGGTCTGGGCGGAGAAGACGTTGTGGCGGACGACGGCGTCCTCCAGGGCCTCCACGACCCCGGTGAGCGTCGGCTCACGGACGGCCGCCTCGCGGAACGCGGCGATCGCGGCGAACCCGGCCCCGATGGCCGGGAGCCCCTTGCCCTGGACGTCCCCGATGATCACGCGGGTGCCGTACGGCGACTGGACGACCTCGTAGATGTCACCGCCGACGAAGCGGTCCTCCTCGATCGGCTCGTAGAGCCCGTACGCGAAGACCTGGTCGGTGACGACGGGCAGGGGGCGCAGGATCTGGCGCTGCAGGGCGACGGCGGCGGAGCGGAGCCGGGCCATCTCGGTGGCGTGCCGGATCCGGGCCGCGCAGGCGGCGACGCCGAGGGCGCAGGCCAGCACGGTGAAGCCGATGCCGAACACGAAGTCCCAGAAGGTGCCGTCGTCGCCGAGCCCGGAGCCGACGACCACCACCGTGATCCACACCGCCACCCAGACCGTCTGGCGGAGGGTGCAGAAGACGGAGGCCAGGGCCGGGACGACCACCAGCAGGGGGATGACCCGCAGATCGTCGCCCGTGGCCAGGTCGAGGAGGACGACAAGCGTGGTCAGCAGTGCCAGCCCGACGGCCAGCACCCAGCTCCCGATCCGCCCCGTGGCGGCCGTCGCGCCCGCCTCCGTACCCGGCAGGACCCTCGTCCGGCCTTGTGCCCTGCGCCCTTTCCCCAGGGACACGCCCTCTCCTCCCGTTCACTGCTCGGTGCGTCCGTGGTTCGGACGTTCCCTTCCAGTTGACCGGGATCCGGGCCGGGGCGCAAAAGGCGTAGGGCCCGGAGCCAGTGCCGAAGGTCCTGCGGCGGGACGTCCGGCCCGGGACCTCCGGCACCCGGGGGCGGCTGCTCCGGCCCCAGGGCCGGCCGGTGGCGGGTGCCGGTGGCCCCGCCCCGCCGGCCCGGTCACCGCGGGGCGGTCCAGCTGGTTCCGTCGGCGGGCGGGAGCGTCACCGGGGCCAGCGCGGCGAGGAACTCGGGGTGGGCGCGTAGCTGGAAGCCGAGCGATTCGTAGAGCCGGATCGCCACCGTGTTGGCGGCGGAGGTGTGCAGGAACGGGGTCTCGCCGCGCTCACGGATCCCGTACGCGACCGCCCGGACCAGTCGGCTCGCCAGCCCCTGTCCCCGTACGGACTCGTCGGTGCAGACCCCGCTGATCTCGGTCCACCCCGGCGGGTGCAGCCGCTCCCCCGCCATCGCCACCAGGGCCCCGCCCCGGCGGATGCCCAGATAGGTGCCGAGTTCCACGGTGCGCGGCAGGAAGGGGCCGGGGCGGGTGCGCGCCACCAGGTCCAGCATCTCCGGCACGTCCGACGGGCCGAGCCGTACGGCTTCCGGTTCGGGCTCCGGGACCACCGAGACATCGACGAGCTGGACGCCGGCTATCCGGTGGAGGATCTCCCAGCCCTTCGGCGGCTCCACCCCCAGCGTGTTCATGCTGATGGTTCCGCCAGGACCGGCGAGAGCCGCCAGATCGGCCCAGTCCTGCGCGTCAGGGACGTCGGGATGAGCGGTCCAGGGGGTGACGTCGACCGGGTAGCGCAGGATCCGGCCACTGCGCTCGGCGAAGTGGCTGTGCGGGCCCGTGAGCGAGGACAGGGCGGGGTTGTCCAGCGGGTGGGGTGTCCCGGGGTCGGCCACGGGGGCGGCCGCCGGCCGCCAGGTGATGGGGTCGAGGGTGCTCACGGGCTCACCCCGGCGATCGGATCGGGCCGTTCGGCTCCACCCCGTGCCGCCCCTCCGCGGCACTCTTCGTACGCGTACGGCTTGCGCATGTTCTCCCTCGTTCCGGTCCATCGCGCGGTTCCTCAGGGCGGGCACCCCGGTGCCCTGGCGCCGCGCGCCCGCCAACCGCGAAAAGCCGACGCGCGCAGGGCGTATTCCGGGGCGGGGAACTGTTCACGACGCCGCAATCAACCGGGGTGCCCGGCAGGCCCCCCGGCTCCGGACGGAGAGGTTCCGGAGCACGGCGGGGACCGGCGTGCGCCCTCGCGGGCGAGCGACGAATTCGACTCATCCGTCGGCCAATACGCGCCGGTCCGGCCCCAACTGCCCGTCGGCTGTGGCACTCTGGTGACGACCGCCCCACCGGGCTCCCCCGTACCGGTGGGGCGGTTCTGTGCGCCCCCTGTGGCTCGGCCCGTCCCATGACGCCGTTTCAGAGCCGAATCCTGTCTGTTTTCGGCCGACTCGCCCCTCCTGGCCAGATCAAATCCCTCCAGCACGCATGAGGTCCGGGCGGCCGGGCAGGCGAGTAGACCTCATGGCCTACGACCACGGGAGGGTGACGAGATGACGGCGCACACCGCGCAGAGCACCGGTACGGAGCAGCGGAGCACCACGGAGGACCTCCCGTGGATCGAGGACGCCGGCAAGGTCGCCCCCATGGACGCGCGCCGGCTCTCGCGGCTCTTCTTCGACCGTCTCCAGGTCCTGGAGGAGGGCACGCGCGAGTACCAGTACGCGCGCAACACCCTCATCGAGATGAACCTGTCGCTGGTCCGGTTCGCCGCCAACCGCTTCCGCAACCGGGGCAGCGGCGACATGGAGGACATCGTCCAGGTCGGCACGATCGGGCTGATCAAGGCGATCGACCGCTTCGACCTGTCGCGGGAGGTCGAGTTCACCTCCTTCGCCGTCCCGTACATCGTCGGTGAGATCAAGCGGTTCTTCCGGGACACCAGCTGGGCCGTCCACGTGCCCCGGCGTCTCCAGGAGCTGCGGGTCGACATCGCCAAGGCGAAGGAGACCCTGGCGGGCGACCTCGACCGGGACCCCACGGTGCAGGAACTCGCCGAGTACCTGGGGATGGAGGAGGCGGAGATCACCGAGGGGATAGTCGCCTCCAACGGCTACACCGCGGGCTCCCTGGACATGCCGACCGACTCCGCGGAATCCGGTCCTCGGAACACCGGCGGGCGGACCTTCGCCGATGTCCTGGGCGGGCCGGACCCCGCCATGGAGACCGTGGAGAACCTGCACACCCTCGCACCGCTGCTGGGCGAGCTGGACGAGCGGGAGCGCCTGATCATCGACATGCGGTTCGGCCAGGAGCTGACGCAGGCCCAGATCGGTGCGGAGCTCGGGATCTCCCAGATGCATGTCTCCCGGCTGCTGAGCCGGATGCTGGGCAAGCTGCGCAGCGGGATGCTCACCCAGGAGTGAACCCAGCTCACCCCGGTGGCTCGCTCCACACCGTCGAATCGCACCTCGGCGTACAAGAACACGAGAGGCCGGTCCGGACCCCCGGACCGGCCTTTGCGTTGCCGCCGTATTGCAGGTTCGTGGCCAGGCGGGCGACACGCTTCCGGGCCGGTCCGGCACGTCCTACGGTCCGTAATCAGCCCGTCGCCACCCCGGGCTTCCGCCGACCGGCGGACGTACGCCGTACGGCGACCGAACCACGTGCGAGGAACCACATGAGCCAGCCCCTCGACTCCGTCACCGCAGGCCACACCCCCGAGGACGTCAACCGGCAGGAACCCGGCGCCGCCTGGTCGTTCGAGACCAAGCAGATCCACTCCGGGGCCGCCCCGGACCCGACGACGGGCGCCCGCGCGGTGCCGATCTACCAGACGTCGTCGTTCGTCTTCCGCGACACCCAGCACGCCGCCGATGTGTTCTCCCTCGCCGAGCCCGGCAACATCTACACCCGTATCCACAACCCCACGCAGGACGTGCTGGAGCAGCGCATCGCCGCGCTGGAGGGCGGTGTCGCCGCCGTGGCGCTCGCCTCCGGCCAGGCGGCCGAGACCCTGGCGCTGCTGACGCTGGCGGGATCGGGGGACCACATCGTCTCCTCGCCCTCGCTCTACGGCGGCACCTACAACCTCTTCCGCCACACGCTGCCCCGGTTCGGCATCGAGGTGACGTTCGTCGAGGACCCGGAGGACGTGGCCGCGTGGCAGGCCGCCGTCCGGCCCAACACCAAGGCGTTCTTCGCCGAGACGCTCGGCAATCCGCGCGGCGACGTGCTGGACATCCGTGCGGTGGCCGACGCCGCGCACGCCGCCGGGGTCCCGCTGATCGTGGACAACACCGTGCCGACGCCGTTCCTGCTGCGGCCGATCGAGCACGGCGCGGACATCGTCGTCCACTCCGCGACCAAGTTCCTCGGCGGGCACGGCACCACCATCGGCGGGGTCGTCGTGGACGGCGGCACCTTCGACTTCGGTGCGCACGCCGAGCGGTTCCCCGACTTCCACGAGCCCGACCCGAGCTACCACGGGCTGCGCTACTGGCCGGCCCTGGGCCCGGGCGCCTTCGCCATCAAGCTCCGCGTCCAGCTGCTGCGGGACCTGGGCCCGGCGCTGTCACCGCACTCGGCGTTCCTGCTGCTCCAGGGCGTCGAGACGCTGAGCCTGCGGCTGGAGCGGCACACCTCCAACGCGCTGGAGCTGGCCCGCTGGCTGGAGCAGCGCGACGAGGTGGAGACCGTGCACTACGCGGGTCTCCCGTCGAACCGCTGGTACGAGGCGGGGCAGCGCTATCTTCCGCGCGGAGCCGGAGCGGTGCTGGCCTTCGAGCTGAAGGGCGGGGCCGAGGCGGGCAAGCAGTTCGTGGACGCGGTCGAGCTGTTCAGCCACCTCGCCAACATCGGTGACGTACGGAGCCTGATCATCCACCCGGCGTCCACCACGCACAGCCAGCTGACCGAGGAGCAGCTGATCGCCACCGGCGCCACACCGGGCCTGGTCCGGCTGTCGGTCGGCCTGGAGAACGTGGACGACCTCAAGGCCGACCTGGAGACAGGGTTCCGGGCCGCGAAGGCGGCGTCCTGAACCGTGGCGCCGCGCCCGCCGCACTTCCCCTCCCTCCGGCCTCCGGCGGCCGGAGGGAGGGGGATCCGCCCGGTCGTCGCCGTTGGGCGGCGATCGAGGACCCGCTGCCCCTGGAGTCCGGCGTCCGGCTACCGGGGGTGCGCCTGGCGTACGAGACCTGGGGGCAGCGGGCGGCGGACGGTTCCAACGCCGTGCTGGTCCTGCACGCGCTGACGGGCGACAGCCATGCGGCCGGACCGGCGGGTCCCGGCCACCCCACCCCCGGCTGGTGGGACGCGCTGGTCGGACCGGGCCGGGCGCTGGACACCGACCGGTGGTTCGTCGTCGCCCCGAACGTGCTGGGCGGCTGCCAGGGCAGTACGGGCCCCTCTTCCCCGGGGCCCGACGGGGCGCCCTGGGGCTCCCGGTTCCCGTATCTGACGGTACGGGACCAGGTGACGGCCGAGGCGGCGCTGGCCGATGTGCTGGGCATCGGCCGGTGGGCGGCCGTGGTCGGGGGCTCGATGGGCGGTATGCGGGCCCTGGAGTGGGCGGTGAGCAGGCCGGAGCGCACCGGTTCGCTGCTGGTGCTCGCCGCCCCGGCCGCCGCCTCCGCCGAGCAGATCGCCTGGGGCTCGGTGCAGATCGGCGCCATCCGCTCGGACCCGGGGTGGCGGGGCGGCGACTACCACGGCGCTCCGCCCGGCGGCGGTCCGCACCGGGGCCTCGGCCAGGCGCGCCGCATCGCCCACATCACGTACCGCAGCGAGCCCGAGCTCGGCTCCCGATTCGGCGGTGAGCCGCAGCCGGGCGAGGAGCCGGGACGCGGCGGGCGCTACCGGGTGGAGTCGTATCTCGACCACCACGCGCGGAAGCTGGTGCGCCGGTTCGACGCGGGCAGCTATGCGGCGCTCACCGAGGCGATGAACGGGCACGACGTCGGCCGTGGCCGGGGCGGGACCGCCCGTGCGCTGCGCCGGGCGGACATGCCCGCGCTGGTCGTGGGCGTCGACTCGGACCGGCTGTACCCACCTTCCCAGCAGGAGGAGCTCGCAGAACTGCTGCCGGGGTCCGGTGCCCTGCGGATCGTCAACTCACCTTACGGCCATGACGGTTTCCTCATCGAGACCGGCCAGGTGGGCTTCTTCGTACGGGAGTTGCTCCCGCCGTCATCTCCACTCCCCCCGTCCCCTCTTCTCTGCGAGGAGCTTCCATGAGCCCGCTTCCCCCACCGTCCGAGGACTCCTACGACCGGATACGGCTGCGGCAGTGGTCCGCCGGAGAGGCCCGCTCCGCCGGGATCGACCGCCGCGATCTGCTGAAGCTCGTCGCGGCCGCGTCGGCCGCCGTGCCGCTGGCCTCGGTCGCCGCCCCGGCGCGCGCAGCGGCCTCGGTCGCAGCGGGGCTGCCCGGTGTGGTCAAGCCCCTGCCCCCGGAGCTGTTCACGCTGCGCGGCACCAACGCGGAGACGAACTTCGCCGCACTGAAGGGCACCGGGCCGCTCACCCCCGCCGACCGGTTCTTCGTCCGCAACCACACCGCCACCCCCCGGATCGACCGGGGCGCCTGGAAGCTGACGCTCTGGGGCGACGGGCTCAAGGGCGGCCCGGTGGACTTCGGTTACGCGGATCTCCTGCGGCTGCCCTCGGTGACCCGTACCGCGTTCGTGGAGTGCGCGGGCAACGGGCGCAGCTTCTTCGCCTCGCAGCAGGGGCAGACGGTCAGCGGCACCGCGTGGACGCTCGGGGCGATCGGTACGGCCCGCTGGCGCGGGGTGCGGCTGGGGGATGTGCTGCGCCGGGCCGGGATCGGGCGGCACGCGGTGGACGTGCTGCCGCGCGGCCTGGACGCCGAGGTCGTCACGGACGGCGTGAACCTGGGGCGGGTGCGCCGGCCGCTGCCGGTGGCGAAGGCGCTGGACGACGTACTGCTCGCGTACGAGATGAACGGCGAGCCGCTGCCGCCCGACCACGGGTATCCGGTCCGGGTGATCGCGCCGTCGTGGGTGGGCATCGCCAACATCAAGTGGCTCGGTGACATCGAGGTGAGCGCCGAGCCGCTGCTCACCCCGTGGAACACGGGCCTCTACCGGCTGTTCGGCCCCGGGTATCCGCCGGAGGGCAGCGCCCCGCTGACCCGGCAGACGCTGAAGAGCGCGTTCGAGCTGGCGCAGGGTGCCTCGTTCCGCTCTCTTCGCCGTACGGTGCTGACCGGCCGCTCCTGGTCGGGCGGGGCGCCGGTGAAGTCGGTGGAGGTCAGCACCGACGGCGGTCGGCGCTGGCGGCGGGCCCGGCTGCACGACGAGCCCCGGGCCGGGAGCTGGGTGCGGTGGTCGGCGGACTGGGTGCCGACGCACAAGGGCGCGACGGAGCTGCTGGCCCGGGCCACGGACCGGTCGGGGCGTACGCAGCCGAAGGCGACGGCGCACAACACGCAGGGGTACCTGTTCGACGCGGTGGTACGGCATCCCGTGACGGTGGTCTGAGCCCCGTCACCGCGCTGTGCGGGCCCCCGCCAGTACGGCCGTGTGCACGGCGCGGGCGATCCGCGCGCCCCAGGCGGAGCGGGGTCCGGCGAAGGGTTCGCCGCCGTCGGGCCCCGGCTCGGGAGCGGCGACGCACACGGCGTCCGTGGGGGTGCCCGAGCAGTCGAGTCCGGCGTCCAGGAGGGCCTGCACCTTGGCCTCGGTGGCGGTGGCGACGGCGTTGACCAGGGCGGCGTCGGAGAGCGCGGCTGGGAGCGTGACGACGATGTTGACCGTGCCCGGCCGGTGCGGAGCGCGGATGGCGCTCTCGGGGGCCGCCGCCCAGCCCCGTACGCCCAGGCCCGTGGTGACGGTCGCGGTGACGCCGCCGTCGTGGCCGGTCGTGTACGCGGCGACGTCGGCGGCCGTCATCAGCCCGGCACCCGGGCCGGTGAGCCCCTCTGCGGCGGCGATCTCGGCGAGGTGGCGGTCCGGGTCGAGACGCGGGTAGCCGCCGGGGACCTGGGCGTTGAGGATCCAGGCGCGGGGGCCGATGCCGCCGCCGAGCACCGCGCTGCTGCAGACCCGCGTGGAGGGGTCCAGCCGCCAGACGAGGTGGTGGAGGTGGTGTCCGTCCTCGTGCCGGTCGCGGAGTTCCGCGCGCGGTTCGCCGCCCGGTTCCCTGCGCCGGGCGGGCAGCTGGACGCGTACGGAACGGATGGCGCACCCCTGGTGGCTCGGCGGGACCGGCGGTGGCCCGTCCTCCCGGGGCTGCCGTGCTCCGCCGATCATATGCGGGCCCCTCATCCGCTCACCCGATTGGCCTAACTGATCCGGCGGCCGCCGAGCGCCCTCGTACGGGGCCAGGAGGGACCGCTGGGCTTCCGGGGCCCCTTTGGCCGGGTGGCCGGGCGGTTGCAGCGTCCAACCGGGTGAGGCGCGATGGAAGCCGGACGTGCCACATCTGGTGGAGCCACCCACAGGGCGCGCCCAGCGAGGAGGGTTCGGTTATGGGAGCCGCTGACGGTTTCACGGATTCCGGAGAGCTCGACGGTCTGACCGTGTACGACAACGAGGGCGAGAAGGTCGGCAGCGTGGGCCGGGTGTACGTCGACGACGACACCGGCAAGCCCGACTGGGTGACGGTCAAGACCGGCATGTTCGGCATGAAGGAGAGCTTCGTACCGCTCGCCGGGGCCCGTCGAGTGGGCTCCGACCTGCACGTCTCGCACTCCAAGGACACGGTCAAGGAGGCGCCCCGCGTGGACGCGGACGCGCACCTCTCCGTCGCCGAGGAGGAGGAGCTCTACCGGCACTACGGCCTGACCAGGAAGTCCGGCAACCTCGGTGACACCAAGGGCACGGGCACCGGTGCCGACGCCCGGACCGTCGCCGGAACGGGCGCCATGGGCGCGGCCGGAGCCGGTGCGGCGGGCGCGGCCCGTGGCACGGGTACGCCGCCGAACGCCGAGGCGACCGGCAGGGCCACCACGAGCGCCGGGGCCGCGGGCACGACCGGAGCAGCGGGCATGGCCGGTACGGGCAAGCACCGCGACACGGACATGTCCGCCACGTCCCGTCCGCTGGCGGGCGCCGGAGCGGGGACGTCCCGGGCCGCCGACCTGAGCGGCAAGGAGGAGATGATCCGCTCCGAGGAGCAGCTGCACGTCGGTACGGAGGAGTACGAGAGCGGCCGGGCGAGGCTGCACAAGTACGTGGTGACCGAGGAGGTCACCCGGTCCGTGCCCGTCTCCCACGAGGAGGTGCGGGTGGTCCGCGAACCGCTGCGGCCCGGCGAGAAGGTGACCGGCACCACGGACTTCGGCGAGCAGGACGTGGAGGTCACCCTGCACGCGGAGCGCGCCACCGTCCGCAAGGAGGCCGTCCCGGTGGAGCGGGTCCGCCTGGAGACCAACAAGGTCACCGAGCAGAAGGAAGTCTCCGCCGAGGTCCGCAAGGAGAAGATCGACTACGGCGACGGCAAGGACATGGACACCGGCAAGGACACCGGTGGCGAGTTCGGCCAGGGACGCCGCCGCTGACGGCGTACCCCCTTAGGCGGCCGGAAGGCCGCTCCCATGTCCTCGGCCTCCGGGCGGGCCCGTGCGAACGGGTCCGCCCGGAGGGCTGTCCGGGGCGGGGCCGGGTCGCCGGTGGTCAGCGGCGCGGCAGGAACCGTACCGAGGGACGTCCGTCCGGCCCGTCCGGGGTGACGACCGCCCGGACCCCGTAGACGTCCTCGATGAGTTCTTCGGTGATGACCTCGGCCGGGGTGCCGCCCGCGATGACCCGGCCCGCCTTCATCACGGTGATCCGGTCGCAGAACATCGCCGCGAGGTTGAGGTCGTGCAGGGCGATGACGCTGGTGAGGGGCAGCTCGGCGACCAGGGCGAGCAGTTCCAGCTGGTGCTGGATGTCCAGGTGGTTCGTCGGCTCGTCCAGGAGGAGTTCGCGGGGCTGCTGGGCCAGTGCGCGGGCGATCTGGACGCGCTGGCGTTCGCCGCCGGACAGGGTGTGCCAGGACTGGGCGGCCCGGTCCGCGAGGCCGGTGCGCCGCAGGGCGTCGGTGACGGCTTCCTCATCCGTACGGTCCGGGGCGGACCAGGCGCGGCGGTGCGGGATGCGGCCGAGGCGCACGACGTCCAGGACGCTGAGGTCGACCTGGGTGACGGCGTGCTGGTCGACCACGGCGATCCGGCGGGCCACGGTACGGCGGCCGAGACCCACCAGGGGGTCGCCGTCCAGCGTGACGACGCCGGTGTCCGGGGCGAGGAGGCCCGCGAGGATCCTCAACAGGGTCGATTTGCCGGAGCCGTTGGGGCCGAGCAGCCCGACGGTGGCGCCGGGCGGCGGGGTGATGTCCACCCCGTCGAGGATGAGCCGGCCGCCGGCCTCCCGGCCGACCCGGTCGGCGCGCAGGCCCGTGGAAGCGCTCATGACGTACTCCGGGTGCGGTACAGGACGAGGACGAAGGCCGGGACGCCGATCAGCGCGGTGACCACGCCGACGGGCACCTCCTGCGGGTCCAGGACCGTGCGGGCGAGGGTGTCGACCCAGACCAGGAAGACGGCCCCGGCGAGTGCGGTGACCGGCAGCAGGCGCCGGTGCCCGGAGCCGGTGAGGGCACGGGCCGCGTGCGGGAGCACCAGGCCGACGAAGCCGATCGCCCCGGCCGAGCTGACGAGGGCCGCGGTCAGCAGGGCGGTGGTGCACAGCAGCACGATCCGGGTGCGGGCGACATTGACGCCGAGCGCGGCGGCGGCGTCCTGCCCGAAGGCGAAGGCGTCGAGCGTACGGGCGTGGGCCAGGCAGATCACCAGGCAGCCGGCGAGGACGGCGGTGCAGAGGGCGACCTCGCTCCAGCCGACGCCGCTGAGCGAGCCGAGGAGCCAGAACAGCACTCCGCGGGTCTGCTCGGCGTCGGCGGAGGTCATGACGACGAAGGAGGTCAGGGCGGAGAAGAGCTGCATCGCTGCGACTCCGGAGAGCACCACCCGGTCGGTGGTGGCACCGAGGGTGTGGCTGAGGAGCATGACCAGGGCGAACGAGCAGATGGCCCCGGCGAAGGCCCCGGCCGACAGCGACACCGCTCCCCCGCCGACGCCGAGGACGACCACGACGACCGCCCCGGTGGAGGCCCCGGAGGAGACGCCGAGCACGAAGGGGTCGGCGAGCGGGTTGCGCAGCAGGGACTGCATCACCGTGCCGCACACCGCGAGCCCGGCGCCGCACACGGCGGCGAGCAGGGTGCGGGGCATGCGCAGGTTCCAGATGATGCCGTCCCGGATCGGGCTCAGCTCCGATGCGCCGAAGCCGAGGTGGGAGGCGACGGCGGACCAGACGTCGGGGACGGAGATCCGGGCGGGCCCGATCGTGACGGCGACGGCGACGGAGAGCAGCAGGAGCAGGAGCCCGCCGGTCCAGAGCAGCACCGCGACCGGGCCGCCGCTCCGTACCGGGCCCGGCGCCGCCGGTGCCTTCAGCTCCGCGGTCTCCCGCACCGCCGGGTTGCCGCCGCTCACCCCGTGAGCCCGAAGTCGCGCAGCCCGGCGGCGACGCGCTCCAGTCCCTCGACCGTCCGGATGGTGGGGTTCATGGCCTGGCCGCTGAGCAGCACGTACCGGCGGTTCCTGACGGCGTCCATGGTCTTCGTGACCGGGTTGGACTCCAGGAACTCGATCTTCTTCCCGGCGCTCTCGGCCGTCTGCATCGTGCGGCTCAGGTCGCCGATGACCAGGACGTCGGGGTTGCGGTCGGCGACGGTCTCCCAGCTGATCTGGGGCCATTCGTCGTGGGTGTCGTCGAAGACGTTCCTCGCGCCGAGTTCGCGGGTGATGACGCCGGGGGCGCCGCAGCAGCCCGCGAGGTAGGGGGCCTTGGAGTCGGAGAACCAGTAGAGGAGGGAGGCGTTCGAGGCGTCGATGCCGTCGGTGGCCTTCGCCACCCGGGCCCGGAGCTTCTTCACCAGGGCGTCGCCGCGCTCGGGAACGCCGAACACCTGGGCCAGTTCGTGGACTTCGATGTAGACGCTGTCCATGGTGAGGGGCTCGGTACGGGCTCCGTCGCCGCCGCCGCTGTTGTCCTTGCCGATGCAGTCGGCGGGCGAGATGTAGGTGGGGACGCCCAGCTTCTCGAACTGTTCGCGGGGGGCGACACCGCCCCTGGCGAGGGTGGAGGCGAAGGAGGCGCTGAGGAAGTCGGGCTCCTTGTCGAGGACCTTCTCCGAGGAGGGCCGGTTGTCGGAGATGCGCTCGACGCCCGCGTTGGCCTTCTCCAGGCCCTTCATGACCGGGTCGCTCCAGGTCGCGGTTCCCGCGATCCGGTCGGCGAGGCCGAGGGAGAGCAGGATCTCGGTCGAGCCCTGGTCGACCGAGACGGCCCGCTGGGGCGCTGCCTTCACGGTGACGGTTCGCCCGCAGTTCTTGAGGGTGAGCGGGAAGCCGTCGGCCTTGTCGCCGCCGTCGGCGGACGGGGTGGTGGACCCGCCGCCGCAGGCCGTGAGCAGGACGAGTCCCGCCGCGAACAGGGCGGCGGTGCGTATCGGGGCAGGGGTGGCCTTGGACAGCACGGAGGACCTCGGTGTCTCTGGGCCCAGCCGCGGAGCCCGTCGTACGGTTCCCGTGCCCCCGGTGCGGGGCGCGGGTGCCAGCAGGTCTTCGGACTCGGGTTCGTCCGGGCGGGACGCCTTCCCGGAACACTCCCGTGCTCCAGTGGCCGTGGCCCCGCCCGTCCCCCTCACCGCTGCGCGTCAGTTCCGGTCTCGCACCGGATTCCCTGACCCCGTCGCTGGGGTTCGACTGGCCCCGGCAAGCTATCACGGGTCTTCGCGCAGCTCAGAGCCGGTGCGCGTACCGGTCCCTGCCGGGCCGGTGCGGCGCGGGATCGTCCCGCCGCCCCGGCCCGGCCGCCCCTTTTACGGAGCCTGCAGGGCGATCACCGCGTTCTGTCCGCCGAACCCGAAGGAGTGGCTGACGGCCCGTCGTACGGGCAGCTCACGCGGGATCTTGGTGACGCAGTCGATGGCGAACCCGGGGTCGGGGGCGTCCAGGTTCGCGATCGGCGGGACGATGCCGTGCTGGAGCGTCAGGACGGTCAGCCCCGCCTCGATGGCACCGGCCGCCCCCATGCAGTGGCCCAGGACGCCCTTGGGGGCGGTGACGGGCGGCCGGTGCGGGTAGGCCCGGCCGATGAGGGCGGCTTCCGTCGCGTCGTTGAGGGGGGTCGAGGTCCCGTGCGCGTTGACGTGGTCGACGTCCTCGGCCCGCCAGCCCGCATCGGCCAGCGCCGCGTCCACGGCGGCCTGGGCGACCGCCCCGGAGGGGTGCGGGCTGGTGGGGTGGTGGGCGTCGGTCGTGGCGCCGGTGCCGGCCAGCAGCGCACGGGGGACCGCTCCCCTGGCGCGGGCGTCCTCGGCCCGCTCCAGGACCATGATCGCGGCGCCTTCGCCCATGACGAGCCCGGCCCGGTCGGCGGCGAAGGGGCGGCAGAGACGGGCGGGGTCCCCGTCCCGCAGCGCCGCCGCGCCCGAGCGGGCGAAGCCGGTCATGGCGACCGGGAAGACGATCGACTCGGTGGCTCCGGCGATCGCGATGTCGCACTGTCCGAGCGCCAGCATGTCGCGGGCCACCGAGAGGGCGGTCACCCCGGAGGAACACGCGGTGCACGGTGCCAGGCTGGGGCCCGTGGCCTTCATCTGGATCGCGATCTCGGCCGCGGGCATGCTCGGGATGGTGAGCAGGATGCCCGAGGGCGAGGTGGCCTCGGGGCCGCGCCGCTCCAGGGCGACGGCCTGTTCGGTGAGTCCGGCGGATCCCCCGCTGCTGGTGCCGACGACGACGGCGACGCGGGCGCCGTCCCAGCGGGCGGGGTCGAGCCCGGCGTCGGTCACCGCCTCCCGGGCGGCGAGGACGGCGAGCTTGACGTACCGGCCCATGCGGAAGGCGCTGCGGCCGCCGACCGCCTCGTCCAGGTCGATGCCGGTGACCGTACAGGCGAAGTCGATGGCGCAGCCGTGCAGTTCGGGGACGGTGCGCGCGAAGGACTCGCCGCGGCAGACCCCGTCCCAGGTGGTGTCGGTGGTGTGGCCGGCCGGGGTGATCATCCCCAGACCGGTGACGGCGATGGCGGGTCGGTTCATCGGGTGTTGCTCACCGGCACCGAACCGACTGCCGCCTCGCCGCCGACGGCCGCGTCGATGAACGCGGAGATGTCGGCGAGCGTGGCGTCCTTGTAGAGCTTCTCGGAGTCGGCGGCGACGCCCAGGGTCTCCTTGATGATGACGGCGAACTCGGCGACCGCCAGGGAGTCCATCTCCAGGCTGTCCATCGTGGACTCCGGCAGGATTTCGACTGCGGGCACCTTGAACGTCTCGGTCAGCACCTCGGTGATCTTCGGGTGGATGGTCTGGGTCTTCACGGTGTTTCCTCTCATCGACAGCTGGTCGGCAGCTCTTCGGCGGCTCGTCGGCAGCTTCACGAATGGCGGGTGGTTGAACGTAACCCCACCGCCCGATGTAACTGGATGACGATCTTCCGGTTACGCCTTGGGGCGAACCGATTCGTCTACGCTCACCTGCGGCTTCTCGAACCATCGGGAGAGCACGGACGTGGTTCCCCAGTACGCGAGCAGCACTCCGCGGGTACCGAGCGCCGCCACCTTCTCGCGCAGCGGACGCCGTTTGCTGCCACAGACGGGCCGCCGGAAATCCGCTGTGCGGCTCCCGGCCCCGGCCCTGCGGTGCCGGTGCCAGGACCCCTCCGGGTCGTCGTAGGCGTCCGCGTAACCGGGTCCGGCGATCGGCCAGTCCGACATCAGGCGTTCCGGCAGCGCGAACGACTTCACCAGGGCGGGGGCGTGCCGGGCCACGGTCGCGATGAGCCGCTCCACCGCGTCGGGCAGCAAGGACACCTGTTCGGCGGTCAGCCGTCCGGTGGCCAGCAGGTCACCGCTGTTGCGGGCGACCCACTGGAGGGCGAAAAGACGGTGCAGTTCGGTCAGCCGCTCACGGGCCGGCCCCTCGGACAGGGCGGCGGTGGACTGCGCGTACGCCTCGCTCGCCTGCCGGTAGCCGTACGCCTCCACCCCGCGCAGCGCAGGACCCGATGCGGCGTTCCACCGGCCGAGCGGGTCACCGGCCGGGGCGGCGCTGATCCGCTCCCGGGCGCGGTCGAACCAGATGTCCTCCACCGCCGCGAGCAGCCGGCCAAGGAACCGGGGATCGTCCAGCTCGCCGGGGTCCTCCTCCGGTTCCTCCTCCCGGAGCGTGGCGCTGAACAGCATCTCGGCGGCGGCCTTGGCGTGGACGGCGAGGTTGTCGCCCTCGGCGGTGATCGCACCCTCGATGCCGGTGAACAGCTCGGTCATGCCGTTGTTCTCCAGCAGTCCCTGCGCCCCGCACCGCTCCCGGCACTCGACGATGACCTCCCGGGCCCGCCAGGTGATCCACCCCTTGGCGACGGCGACCAGCCGCTCGGCCTCGTCCCGGTCGGGGGCGGGGGCGGACTCCCAGCGGTCCAGGGCCCTGCGGTGGAGGAGGCTCATCGCGAAGACGGTGGCCATCGCCCCGGCCAGCGGGCCGTGGTGGGTGCGATGGGCGTAGACCGGCACCCGCTGCGCGCCCCGCGATCCGGAGACCAGCCGGTGGCCGGCGTACCGCACGGCGATGGCGAGGGTGACCCGGGCGGAGCCGACCGCGCAGGCGCTCATGGAGAGCTTGCCGGGGGTGACGCGCCCGATGGAGAGGAGGAACCGCCTTCTGCGGTTGGCCAGTTCGCTGGTGAACCGTCCGTCCTCGCCGATCCGTCCCTGCTCCCCGGCGAGCAGGGCGTCGCGCGGGACGAAGTACCGGTCGAAGGAGGTGAGGCAGTGGTCGACCGGGGAGCCCATGCGGCCGGGCAGCCGCCGTACCCGTACGCCGGGCAGAGCGGTGAGGTCGTCGGTGAGCGGGGCGAGGAAGAGGAAGACCCCGTGGTCGGTTCCGTCGGCGAGGAGCCGGGCGGCCACCACACCGGTCTTGGGGCCCCCGGCGGGGCTGGTGTTGGGCATGAACTTCTGGGCCCCGGCGTGCGGGGTGTGCAGGACGAAGCCGTCGCGTTCACGGTCGTACGTCGCGGTCGTCTCGACGGCCGCCGCGTCGTTGCCGTGCGCCACCTCCGTACAGAGGAAGGTGCCGATGGACCGCAGCTCCAGGAAGTCCGAGAGGTCGCGCGGCGTACCGGGGTCGTGGTCGAGGAGGCTGCCGAGGAAGAGGTTGTAGTGGATGCCCGCGACGGTGGTCAGCGCCGGGTCGACGGGTCCGAGCCATTCGTGCAGGGCGGCCAGCGCGCGGGGGTCCGCGGCCAGCCTCGCGCCGCTGTCGAGCGTGTCGTTGAGGATGCGCAGGCGGTGGTAGGAGAGGGCGAGCCGCTCGTCTGGGGTGCCGCCACCGGAGCGCCGAAACGGTTCTGTTGTGAGCAGTCGCCGCCAGAATCCGTGCTCCTGGCGGAAGTTGTCGCCGTAGAGGACTCGGGTGAGCAGATCGCTGGTGGACGGCTGGGCCGGTTCATGCATGGATACGGTCACGACAGAGTAACGATCAAGGAACGGCGAGGACACCCCTCGCCGTCCCGAACGGCCCTGTTGGGTCAGGTGCGTTGGAAGGCGAGCGCCACGTTGTGCCCACCGAAGCCGAAGGAGTGGCTCACCGCCCGCTCGACCCGCTGGTGGCGGGGTTCCTTCACCACGCAGTCGAGCGGGAAGGCGTCGGGGAGGGAGTCCAGATTGGCGATCGGCGGGATGAGGGAGCGTTCCAGCGTCAGGACGGTGGCGACCGCCTCGATCGCGCCCGCCGCCGCGAGGGTGTGGCCGATGACGCCCTTGGGGGCGGTGACCGGCGGGCGGTGCGGGAAGAGCCGGGAGATGAGGGTGGTCTCCATGGCGTCGTTGAGGGGGGTGGAGGTGCCGTGGGCATTGATGTGGTCGACATCGCGCGGCGCCCAGCCCGCCTGGTCGAGGGCCGACTGCACCGCGCGCTGGGCGCCGCGACCGTCGGGGGCCGGGGCGGTGGGGTGGTGGGCGTCCGTGCTGGACCCGGCCCCGGTGAGCAGGGCCCGCGCCCGGCCGCCCCGAGCGCGGGCCGTCTCCTCGCGCTCCAGGACGAGCATGGCGGCACCCTCACCGATCACGAAGCCGTCCCGGTCGGCGGCGAACGGCCGGGACGCGCCCGCCGGATCGGCGGTACGGGTGGAGAGCGCGCCCATCCGGGCGAAGGCGGTCACCACCAGCGGGGTCAGCACCGACTCGGCGCCCCCGGCAACCACCACGTCACAACTGCCGCCGAGCAGCAGATCGCGGGCGACGGCGACGGCGGTGGCCCCGGAGGCGCAGGCGGTGGCGGGGGCGAGGCTCGGGCCGCCCGCCTTCAGGGCGATGGCGACCTCGCCCGCCGCCGCGTTGGGGATCATCATCGGGACGAGCAGCGGGGAGACGGCCTCGGGGCCCGAGGCCGCCAGCTTGGCGGCGTTGTCCACGAGGACGGAGACGCCCCCGACGCCGACGCCGAGCACCACGCCGACCCGGCCGCCGTCCCACACCGCCGGGTCGAGACCGGCGTCGGCGACAGCCTGCCGGGCCGCGACGACGGCCAGTTTCACGAACCGGGCCATCCGCCACACCGAGCGGCCGCCGACCGCCTCGTCCAGGTCGATGGAGTCGACCGGGCAGGCGAAGTCGACCGGGAGACCGGCCAGTTCCTCGCAGTGCCGGGCGGTGGAGTGCCCGGAGCACAGCCCCTCCCAGAAGCTGTGCTCGTCAGCCCCTGCGGGTGTCACCAGGCCGACCCCCGTCACCGCGATGGCGGTGCCTGCGCCGGCTCCGGTGCCCTGATCAGCGGACTGCGACATGCTGTGTTCCTTCCGTAGAATCCGTGGAAATGGTCTGCGGGGTCCCCGGCCAGCGAAGGGCCGCCGAACCCCAGGTCAATCCGCCCCCGAACGCGGTGAGCAGCACCCGGTCCCCGCGGCGCAGCACCCCGCGCCCCGCCGCGTCGGCCAGGGCGAGGGGGATGGAGGCGGCGCCGGTGTTGCCGACCCGCTCCAGATGGGTGACGCAGCGCTGCGGCCCGATGCCGACCCGGTCCGCGACGGCGCGCAGGATCCGGGCGTTGGCCTGGTGCGGCACGAAGTGGTCGACCTCGGCCGGGTCCCAGCCCACCCGCTCCAGCAGCGTCCGGCACGAGCCGGTCATCCGTTCGACGGCGTGCTGGTAGACGGTGCCGCCCTGCATGCGGAAGTACGCGTCCTGCGGTGCCGGTGGTTTCCCGTCCGCCCGGGCGCGGGCGCCGCCGCCGGGGACGGTGATCAGGTCGTAGCCGGTGCCGTCGCTGCCCAGGTCGAACGCGAGCAGCTCACCGGGGTCGCCGGTGCGCCCGGCCGCCACCAGGGCCGCGCCCGCCCCGTCGCCGAAGACGACACCGGCGGAGCGGTCGGCGGGGTCGAGCCAGGTCGAGTAGACGTCGGCGCCGACCAGCAGGATCCGCCCGTAGAGCCCCGAGGCGATCAGCCCGTGGCAGAGGGCGAGCCCGTAGACGAAGCCGCTGCACACGGCGGCGATGTCCAGCGCCGGTACGGTGCCGAGGCCGAGCCGGGCCGCGAGGGCCGGCGCGGTGCCGGGACAGAGGTGGTCGGGGGTCGCGGTGGCGAGGACCACCGCGTCCACCGCGTCCACCGGGGACGCCGGGGACGCCGGGGACGCCGGGGACGCCGGGGACGCCGGGGACGCCGGGGAGCCCGCGAGCAGCCGGGAGGCCGCCGCATAGGCGAGGTCCCCGGTGGCGACCCCGGGTCCGGCGCGGTGCCGGCTGCCGATGCCGGTGCGGCGGCGGACCCAGGCGTCGTCGACGTCCCAGTCGACGGGGAGCCGCTCGTTGCCGACCGGCTCCCCCGGCACCCAGCCCGCCACGCTCTCCAGCACCGCCGTGCGCCCGCGCCCGCCCGCTAAGGCACGCTCCTGCGCCTGCGGCCCCGTCCCGCTGCCTGCTGTCCGTCTGCTCTCCACCCGCTGCCCCGATCCCGTTGTCATACTGCGGCCGGTTGACGAACGGCGGGACGCCTGGCGAGGATGCGTTCGACTGGGCCGAACGGGTCATGACGGACTGCCAATTGTGGCATATGGGTTTAAGTCGGCGCTCGCAGGCCCCGGCCTGATTCGAACGCAGGCCCTAGGGCGTGGCCGGCGGACCCGGCCACGATCCGCCGGCCACGCCCTGGGCGAGCGCCTCCCGGAGTTCCGCCGCGTCCGGCGGGTTGGCGCCCGCCCGGGAGACGGTGACGGCGGCGGAGGCGACCGCGTGGCGCAGTACGCGGGTGACGGTGTCCCGGTCCACGGCGTGCAGCCGGTCCCGGGCCCCGGTGCCGAGGAGTCCCCGCTCTGCCAGGGCGTGGAGCGTGCCCGACATGAACGCGTCGCCCGCGCCCACGGTGTCCACGACGTCGACGGGCGCGGCCTCCACCGTGATCCGGCCGCCGGGCAGCACGGCCAGGGCCCCGTCGCCGCCCCGGGTCACGAGCACGACGGCGGGCCCGCGCTCAAGCCAGCGGGCGGCGACCTTCTCCGGCTCCTCCCCCGGATACAGCCACGCCAGGTCCTCGTCGCTCGCCTTGACCAGGTCGCTCAGCGCGACGCACTCCTCGACCCGGCGCACGGCCGCCGCGTGGTCGCCCATGAGAGCGGGCCGCACATTGGGGTCGTAGCTGACGGTCGCGGTGGCCCGGGCGGTGCGCACGATGTCCAGGGCCGTGGCCGCGCCCGGCTCCACCACCGCACCGATCGACCCGGTGTGGACATGGCCCGGCGCGGGTTCCACGGCGACCGGGGCGAGGGTCCAGGCGATGTCGAACGCGTACGAGGCCTGCCCGGCCCCGTCCAGGGTGACGGCGGCCGACGGGGTGGGGGCGGGCGCGCCGTCGGTGCGGACGGTGACTCCGGCGGAGGCCAGGTGGTCCCGGATGAGCCGCCCGTTCGCGTCGGGGCCGAGCTGGGTGAGGAGGGTGGGCCGGTGGCCGAGCCGGGCCAGGCCGTAGGCGACGTTGGCGGGGCTGCCGCCGGGATGGACGCGGTCCTCCTGGTCCGGCAGCCGGACGATGTCGGCGACACATTCGCCGACGACCAGCAGTTCGGTGTGGTCGAGCATGGGGGTGGATCTCCTCAACTGCTGTGACGTGGGTGTCCTGCATCCTCCGCACCCATTCAGCCCGATCCTGCCCCGTGGACGGAAGCCACCCGGGGCGTCGGGCAGCGGCCGGTCATCGATCAGACGTCGATACGGGCCGAACGGGCATCGACCGGCGCCTGCGCCGGCTCGGCCGCACTCTTCGGGTACGGCTTCGCGGGGGCGGCCCGGCGGACCCAGCCGAGGGCTCCGGCCAGCACGACGGCGGCGGCCAGCAGCCAGGGCAGCGGGCCCGGCGGCAGGGTCCCGGCGGCCAGTCCGGCACCGGCGGCCACCAGCTGCAGGGCGAGCGACTGGATGGAGAGAGCGGTGGCGCGGCCCGAGGCGTCGACCCGGCGGTGCAGCAGGTCGTTCGCATTGGGGCTCGCGATCCCGAGCCCCAGGTACACCAGTCCGTAGCCGGTGACGGCGGCCGCCGTGGCGAGCGGAGTCGTCGAGCCGGTGGTGGCGCCGAGCAGGGTGAGCCCCAGCGCCACCACCCCGCCGCCGGCCGGCACCGCGCGCTCACTGCTGCGGGTCAACCGGGCTGCCAAGGGCGCGAGTTGGCTGCCGAGGGCGGAGCACAGGAACCCTGCGCAGGCGAGCCCTGCGAAGAGCACGGCCCCCGATTCGGCCGTCCCCATGAGGGCCGCGGCCCGGCCCGGGGTGAGCAGTTCGACGGCCGCCAGCGCGGCCCCGGCGGCGCTCGCGGTCAGCAGGACACGCCGGATCAGACCGTCCCGGGCGCCGAGCCGGAGCCCGGCGGCGATGGCGGCGGGGACGCCGCCCACCACTCCGCGAAGGGTGGCCCGGGGCCGGGGCGGTTCGGGCAGGGCGCTCAGCACGTAGAGGACGAAGACGACTTCGACCAGCGCGCCGAGCAGGGCGGGCACGGAGAGCGGGATGACGAGCCCGCCGGTCGCGCCGTTCAGCCACTCCCCCACGCCCGGGCCGAGGCCCAGCAGCCAGGGCAGTCCGCCGCCGAGCAGGGTGCCGAGCGCGAGGGCGGCCGAGGTGGCGGCGCTGCCGCGCGCCAGGCCCGTACGGAGGTCGGCGTCGGGGCCCGCGTGGGCGTGGACGGTGTCGACGTACCAGGCCTCGGCGGGTCCGCTGGACAGGGCGCGGGCGCAGCCCATCAGGGCCATGCCGAGCGCGATGGCCCAGGCCGCCCCGGCGAGGCCGAAGAGGGTGAAGGCGGTGCAGTTGAGGAGCCCGGCGGCGGCCAGGACGGTACGGCGGCCGATGACGTCGGACAGGCCTCCGGTGGGCAGCTCCATCGCGGCGGCGGTGAGGGAGTGCACGGCGAAGAATCCGGCGATGGCGGCGAGGCCCATGCCCCGGTCGGTGAAGAGGAGCACCCCGGTCGCGATGGACATGCCGATGGGGAGCCAGAAGAGGAACGAGACCGCGACGAAGCGGCGGCGCGCGGTCAGCGGGTCCAGGCCCCGCCCGGCGGGAGCGGGCGCGTGCGGTATCGCCGCGTCCGCAGCGGGGTCCGGGGTCCCGGTTCTGCCGCTCACGGGGCGCTCCCCTCGGCGTCGGCGTCGGCGTCCGGGGCGGAGGCGGCGGACGGGCCGCCGGGGGCGGGCCGGGTGGAGGCAGCAGGCGAGGCGGCGGGGCCGGGCGGTTCCGGGGCCAGTGGGAGACCGGCCGTGAACACCACGACCTGCTCGGCTCGGGGGTCGCCCTCGTCGCGGGCGGCCAGTTCGGCCGCCTTCGCCTCGACCGCCTCCCACAGCTCGGTCAGCGACTCCGGGGTCAGCCGGGGCAGGGTGTCGCCCAGGCCCGCCGGTTCCTGCCAGGCGCTGTCGAGCCGCCCGCTCTCCAGGTCGGCCTCGTGCCGGGCCAGCGAGCGCTCCAGGTGTTCGAGCTGGCGGCGGCGCAGAGCGCTGAGCGCCGCCCGGCCGCCGGGGGCGCGGTGCATGGCCTCGTTGCTCCACGAGGTGACGGTGTGCACGGACTTCCAGCGGCGTTCGCGGCTGTCGCGGTGGTCGGCCTCGGCGACGAACGCGTGCTTGGCGAGCACCCGCAGGTGGTAGCTGGTGGAGGCCGACGACTCCCCCGTCCGCGCGGCCAGCTCGCTGGCGGTGGCCGGTCCGTGCTGCCGCAGCAGCCCGAGCAGCTCGATCCGCAGAGGGTGGGTGAGGGCCTTGAGCGCGGCTCCGTCGCGGTCGGGATCGAGTACGCGGCGGCTCGGTTCGCTGTCCATGGCAGCAGCGTAGGACGGCCCACCCGCTTTCCCAAAGTATTTTTGCAGAATATTTTTGGGAGAGTTGCGCCGGACCCCGTCAGGCGGCGGACCGGGCCCGCAGGACCGCGATGACCTCCCGGCACCAGTCCCGGTTGGCGCGTTCGAAGTCCAGCCCGCGGCGGCAGGTGAGATAGGGGCCGATCCGCTCGCCGTGGAGCAGGAAATCCTCCTCCGTCCGGTCTCCGCGCATCTTCTCCAGCAGCGCCTCGAACTGCTCGGCCTTGGCCTCGGAGAAGGTGGCCCGCTCGGCGAGCCGGGCGATCAGGTCGCCGGTGTCGAGGTGGTCGGCCGCCTGGACCTTGACGAGCAGGTCGTCCCGGATGAACGAGGGCTTGGCGGCGACCGCGGCGAACCGCTCCAGCTCGGCGAGACCGCCGTCGGTAACCCGGAACAGCCGCTTGTTGGGCCGGGCGTCCTGGACGACCTCGCGCCCGGCGACCAGACCTTCCTTCTCCAGCCTGGCGAGCTCCGCGTACAGCTGCTGGGGCAGTGCGTGCCAGAAGTTCGCGACGCCCATGTCGAACGCCTTGGCCAGCTGGTAGCCGCTCAGCTCCTCGTCGAGCAGCGCCGCCAGCACGGCATGGCGCAGGGCCATCGGACCGCCTCCCTCTCCTGTCCACCCGCCCCTGTCCAGGAGCACGCGGCCCATGATAGTCAGATACGTGACTAATCATATTCATGAGTAGTCACGTATCTGAGCACGAGCCTTCGAGGAGACGCCATGACCACCGCAGTGGACCGCTTCCGCACCGCCGTCGAGACCCGCGACCTCGCCGCCCTGGACGATCTGTTCACCGAGGACATCCGGCTCTACAGCCCGGTGAAGTTCACCCCGTTCGAGGGCCGGCCGATGGTGCTCGGGCTCTTCGGGGTCCTCCTTCGGACCTTCGAGGACTTCCGTTACGTCGGAGAGTTCGCCGGCACTGCGCAGACCAGCGCGGACGGAGCCGAGGCCCCGGCCGCGGTCCTGCTCTTCCGGGCGACCGTGAACGGCAAGGAGATCCACGGCATCGACCTGGTCCACCTAGCCGAGGACGGGCGGATCAAGGAGTTCACCGTGATGGTCCGGCCCCAGTCCGCCGTGCACGCGCTCGGCGAGGCGGTCCTCGCCGGGCTGGTCGCCGACGGACTGGTCCCCGCCCCGTAGCGGCGGCTACCGCACCGGGGCCGCCTCCAGCGCGTCCGCGACCAGGCCGAGGAACCGGGCGTGGTCGCGGGGACCGTACAGCGGCTCCGGGTTCCACGGCACGACCGGCACCGAACCGTCCTCGCCTCCGCGCAGCTCGTCGAGCGGGGCGGCGTGGGCGCGGATGTCGGTGAGGATCACGTCGGGGCGCAGCGCGAAGGTCTCCGTGCGGCCGAGCGTGGACCAGTTGGCCCCGGGGCGGCCGGGGGCCGGTTCCACGAGGTGGACGCCGAGCTCGGTGAGGACGCGCAGTTCGGGCCACATCCCGGGGCGGGCGACGTGGGCCTGGTCCGGTCCGGCCGGGGAGAGGGCGACCACGCGGGGCGCGCCGGCCGGGCCCGCGGCGAGGGTACGCAGCCGCTCCCGGGCGGCGTCGAGATCGGCGTCCGCGTCCGCATGGTGCTCGGCGCCGAGGGAGCGGGCCAGTTCGGCGAACCGGTCACCGATCTCCTCGAACGTACGGGCCTGGCTCACGTCGATGACGACGACCGGAACCCGCTCCTCCAGCGGCTTGGCGGTCTCCGGCGCCAGCCCGTAGACATGGCCGCCGCCGTAGCTCACGGCGACCACCAGATCCGGCCGGCCGCTCAGCAGCCGCTCCACGTCCAGCGCGCTGCCGGCCCCGACGTACGCGACCTCCTCCAGCGGAAGCGTCCCGGTCTTGGCGCGGTCGGGGTCGGGGCCGTCGTGGTCCGAGCCGAAGATCCCCTGCGGCCGGATTCCGAGGCCCCAGAGAGTCGCCCCGGCCTGGACATAGGCGAGCACCCGCTCGGGACGGCGGGGGGCCGTGGACAGCTGACCACGGTCGTCGGAGAAACGCCATTCGCTCTGTTCCGTCACGCCACACACGCCCCTCTGCCACCGACTGCCGTACCGCTTGTGCGAGTTCGTACAGGTGTACCTGCCCACCTCTTCCCCGCCACACCCCCCGGCCCGGTCCCGACCTTCGTACCACCCGGTATCCGGCGCGACGGGCGGCCGTGTTCACCGAGTGTTAGAAAGGAGGCACGCTCGGCGATCCGGGCAGCCCCCTCCGCCCGCCCTCTCCGGATGGAGTCGACTCCCCATGCGCGCACCCCTTTTGAAAGCGGCGCTGGCCGTCGGCCTCGCCGTTTCTCTCTGCTCCGCCCCGTTCTTCGTCGGGAGATCGGCGAGCGCCCCGGCTGCGGAGGCGTTGCGCTGCCCCGTCGTCGATGTGCTGGCGGTCTACACACCCAAGGCGGCGGAGCGCATCGGCGGCGAGCGCCGGGTTCCGGCGTCGGCCCAGCGGATCGCGACCCGGATGAACCGCTCACTGGCGGCGGACGGGCTCTGCGGCATCATCAGGGTCGTCCACCCCTACACGGCCCGGAGCTACGACGGTTCGGAGGAGTTCCGCGCCGCGTACGCCGCGCTGAAGGACCACACCTCGGGGCTCGGGCGGCAGGTGCACGAGCAGCGCGAACGGTACGGCGCCGATCTGGTGACGCTCGTCGTGGAGCGGTCCGAGCGGGGCGGCGGCACCGCGGACTACACCTCCGCCCTCGACAGCTCCACGCACGAGTACGCGTACGCGGTCGTCGAGGTCGACGGCATCGAGCTGGACTCGGCGAGCCACGAGATCGGGCACAACCTGGGCCTGGCCCACGACCGTACGACGCTGGCGTCGAACGCGGACGGTTCGATGAACGTGAGCCGCACCCGCCCGTACAACACCGGCTGGATCACCCAGGACGGGCGGCACTACACCCTCATGGCGTACCGCGCCTCGTGCGGCGCCCACTGCAAGCGCATCAGCCGGTTCTCCAGTGCGGAGGGGAGCTGGAAGGGGCACCGGCTCGGGGACGGGTCGAACGACAGTGTGCGGGTGCTGCGCGAGACGATGCCGATCGTCGCCGGTTACCGTTCGAAGGCCTGACCGGCCGGGCCCCGTCGTCCGCGGCCGGGCCGTACCGTCACGCCGCCACGACAAGGACCCCGCCATGGACCGCATGCGCGCCGCGCGCTTGCACCTGCCCACGCGCACCCTCTCCGTCCAGGAGGTGGCGAAGCCCGTGCCCGGACCGGGCGAGGTACTGGTGAAGGTGGGTGCCGCCGGGGTCTGTCTCTCCGATGTGCATCTCGTGGACGGCACGCTCACGCCGCTGTACCTGGAGGGCGACTCCGTCACGCTGGGCCACGAGGTCGCCGGGACCGTCGACACGCTCGGGCCCGGAGTCGACGGCTGGACGGCCGGTCAGCGCGTGCTGCTCCAGGCGGGCGAGCGGCGCGGCGGCCGGACACATACGCGGGGGGTCGATTACGACGGTGGCTGGGCCGAGTACGCCCTCGCCACGGCCACCACCCTTGTCGCCCTGCCCGACTCGCTCCCCCTCGACCAGGCCGCGATCATCCCCGACGCGGTCTCCACCCCGTGGGCGGCGGTGACCGGCACCGGTGACGTACGCCCGGCGCAGGCCGTTGGGGTGTGGGGCGCGGGCGGGCTCGGGGCGCACGCCGTACAGCTGCTGCGGGCCGTGGGCGCGTACCCGGTGATCGCGGTGGACCCGGCCGCCGCGGCCCGCGACCGGGCCCTGCGATTCGGGGCCGATCTGGCGCTGGACTCCGGCGACCCGCTGCTGCGCGAGCGGGTGCTCGGGGCGACGGGCGGCGCGGGCCTGGAGGCGGCCTTCGACTTCGCGGGGGTGCCCGCTGTCCGTGAGCAGGCGCTGAGCGTGCTGGCACCGAAGGGGCGCCTGGTGCTGGTGGGGCTGAGCGATCAGCCGCTGACGGTCGCCCACTCCACCCGGTTCAGCTACCTCCAGCACCGGATCCTGGGGCATTACGGCTCCGAGGAGCACCATGTGGCGCAGCTCGTCCGGCTCGCCGAGGGCGGGCGGCTGGACTTCACCCGGTCGATCACCGGCGTACTGCCCCTGGAAGAAGTGGCGACGGCGGTGCGGCGGACGGAGACCAAGGAGGGCGATCCGGTCCGCCTCATCCTGCGGCCGTAGCGGGCTCCTTCTCCGGCTTCCGCTCCGGCACCGGGCGGTCCAGCTCCACGTTGAACTGGGCGCCGGCGAGCAGGGAGAGGTTGGCGAACCAGACCCAGATCAGGAAGACCACCAGGCCGGCGAGGGAGCCGTAGAGCCTGCTGTAGCTGCCGACCTGGGTCGCGTAGAGGGCGAAGAGCGCCGATGCGGTGAGCCAGAGGAACGCGGCCAGCACCCCGCCGGGCAGGCCCCGGCGGATGCCGCGCGCGGAGCGGGGGCCGGTGCTGAAGAGGACCATGATCAGGCAGGCGACGAGGCAGAGCAGCACCGGCCACTTCAGGCCCGCCCACAGGGTCTCGCCCTCGTGGGGCAGGCCGACGCGGCGGCCGAGCCAGTGGGCCAGGGGGCCGGTCAGGACGAGGGCGAAGGCGCTGGTCATCAGGAGGACGAGCAGGCCGATCGCCGAGACGACGATGATGTGCGCCTGCCGCAGGGGCGGGCGGTTGTCCCGGACGCCGTGCATGGCGTGCATCGCGCGGCGGAAGACCGCGAGGTAGCTGCACGCGGACCAGACGGCGCTCACGGACCCGGTCGCGACGAGCAGCCAGACGGCGGAGCGCTGCTCGGTCGCCGCCTCCAGCGGGCGGCGGAGCGCCTCACCGGACTCGGCGGGGGCGAAGGCGGTGATGTCGGCGATGAGAGCGGTGGTCGCGTCGGGGTTGGCGAGGCCGATCACGGAGACGGTCACGAGGAGGGCCGGGAGCAGCGCGAGGATGGCGTAGTACGTGAGGGCCGCGGCCCAGTCGGTGATGTCGTCGTTCCACAGCGAGACCGGGGTGCGGCGCAGGGCGGTGAGCCAGTGGCGCGGCGTGCGGGGGTGTCCGGCGGCGGGGGCGGTGCGTTCCGCGGCTGCGGCGGTCTGGGTGGGCAAGCTGGTTCTCCGGGGACGTGGTCGGACGCGGCGGGCGGGGTGCTCGTCCGTCGGACGCCCCGGCTTCCCTCGATCCTCTCCTGCCACGTCGGCGCCCGGACACACCTGTCCGGGCCTCCCTGGTCTCGCGGCCCTCGGAGCGGCACGGATGTGCGGCCCGGCTATAGGCCCGGCCCGTCCTGGGTGTGCGGCCCGGCGCCTCCCGGGTGTGCGGCCCGCGCGTCTCGGGTGTGCGGCCCGGTGGTCAGTCGTTGACGGCCGTGAGCAGGACCACCGCGTCCTGGAGTGCCAGCAGCCCGTGCCGCTCCTGCGGGATCGGGTGGAGCGTTCCGGCCGGAAGGTCCGCGTCGCCGGAGTCGGCGGTGAGGCGGACCGTGCCGCGGAGCACCAGGAGGGAGGCGGCGGGCGGCGCGTTGTGCTCGTCGAGCGCCGAGCCGGAGGTGAGTGCGATCACCGTCTGGCGCAGGGGCGGTTCCTGGATCAGGAGGTGCGCGCTCCGGCCGTGCGCGGAGGTCTTGGCGGCGGCCAGGTGCTCCTCGGCGAGTGCGTTGAGGTCATCCATGGTGCCCACTCTGCCGCAGCGCCTGCCGCCCCGCGATCCTGCCGGACACGGGGCGGCAGGGCGGATCGCAGGGCTTGGAGCGGGGCCACCAGATAACCGCAGGATTTCCCCGATGTTTCGCAATTGGTCGACAGCTGGACGCACAAGTCGTCGATCTGAGTGTGACAGGTCAGCGGGGAGCCTTAGCGGTCGAGCCGCGTACCACCAGCTCCGGCTCGAACAGCAGCTCCCCCGGCGGCACCGCTCCGCCCTGGATGCCCGCGCAGAGCAGCTCGACGGCGGCCCGGCCCATGGCCTCGATCGGCTGCCGGATCGTGGTGAGCGGGGGCTCGGTGCAGCTCATGAAGGCCGAGTCGTCGAAGCCCACGACCGAGACGTCCGACGGCACCCCGAGGCCGCGCCTGCGGGCCGCCCGGACGGCGCCGAGCGCGAGCGGGTCACTGGCGCAGATGATGCCGGTGACGCCCCGCTCCAACAGGCGGGAGGCGGCCGCCTGGCCGCCCTCCAGGGAGAACATCGAGCGCTCGATGTTCTCCTCCGCCAACTGCCCCCCGGTGGCCTCGGCGACCGACCGGGCCGCCGCCAGCTTGCGGCGGGAGGGGACGTGGTCGGAGGGGCCGATCACCACGCCGATGCGCTCGTGGCCGAGTGAGGCCAGGTGGCGCCAGGCGCGCTCGATGGCCACCGCGTCGTCGCAGGAGACGCAGGGGAAGTCGAGCCCTTCTATCGGCGCGTTGATCAGCACCACAGGGATGCGCCGCTCGGCGAGCCGGTGGTAGTGCTCGTGGGCCTCGTCGGCCTGTGCGAAGAGCCCGCCGGCGAAGACCACCCCGGAGACCTGCTGCTGGAGCAGGAGGTCCACGTAGTCCGCCTCCGAGACGCCGCCCTTGGTCTGGGTGCAGAGCACCGGGGTGAGCCCCTGCTGGGCGAGTGCGCCGCCGATCACCTCGGCGAAGGCCGGGAAGATCGGGTTCTGCAGCTCGGGCAGGACGAGGCCGACCAGCCGGGCCCGCTCACCCCGCAGTTGGGTGGGCCGCTCGTAGCCGAGGACGTCCAGGGCGGTCAGCACGGACTGCCGGGTGGTGCGGGACACCCCGGGCTTGCCGTTGAGCACCCGGCTCACCGTGGCCTCGCTGACCCCAACCTTCTTGGCAACCTGAGCAAGTCGTCGCGTCATGACCGCAAGGCTAACGTAAGCAATGCAAGTCTCCGACTTCCCGATGCAAGGAATGTACGCGGAAAGGGGCGCCTCCCGGCCAACGGGAAGCGCCCCTCACCCACGATCCGCCATCCCCTCGCTACGGGTTGATGTTGATCTTGAAGTTGGGGCTGGTGTTCTTGATGTCCTGGGCGTTGTTGCTGAGCCTCAGACCGTTGAAGGTGACCTCACCGACCGCGGGCCCCTGCCCCGCCTCCGGCATCTCGTTGGCCCAGAGCCCGAAGCCGGACTTGGCGTCGAAGGCGTCACCGCTCTTGCGCGCACCCGAGATCGAGATGTCGGTGAGCACGGTGTCCTTGATCGGGAACTGCGGCTGCCCGCCGACGTAGTTCGTCTGGAACATGATGCCGCTGTACGTCGGATCGACGATGTCGACATCCGAGATCCGGATGCCCTGGAACACCTTGGAGGCCGAGAAGAGCCAGATTCCGGGGAAGGTCTGCGATCCCCAGAAGTGCCCGCCCGACCGGACGATCGAGACGTTCTCGATCTTCGTCGGCTGGGTCCCGAAGCCGTTCATCGGGTAGCCGAAGTCCAGCGAGCTGACCGTGATCCCGGAGTAGACCAGGGTGTCGGCGATGTGGATGTTGCGGAAGGTGTTGTCGTAGCCGCCGTAGACGGCCACGCCCGCCGCGCGCCAGGTGAGGATCGAGGTCAGGTTCTCGTAGATGTTGTTCTTCATGTCCGCTCCCCCGGCGTCGATCGCCGAGAAGAGCGCGAAGCTGTCGTCACCGGTGGCGCGGGCCTCGTTGTTGGTCACGAGGTTGTCGGTGGATCCGTTGGTCATGTTGATGCCGTCGGCGAACATGTTGCGGATCCGGGAGTTCTTGATGGTGATGTTGTCGGTGTTGGCGCCCCAGTAGAGGCAGACCATGTGCTCGTTCCAGATGTTGTCGATCACGATGTCCGACACGTTGGAGAAGTCGAACACCTTGCCCGGCCCGTCGATGCGGGAGGTGTAGTTGCCGAAGTAGGCGAAGTTCGCGAACGACGACCCCTTGGCACTGGCCTCGGCCCGGAAGCCGATGTCGGTGTTGTCCTGCGTGGTGGGGGCGTTGAACCGGGTGTACCAGGGCCCGGCGCCGACCACCTTGACGGCCTTGCCGTACACCTGGAACTTGCTGGCGGTGGTGTACTCCCCCGCCGGGAGGTAGACGCCGACCAGCGTGCCGGTGGTGTCCATGCGGACCTTGTCCAGGGCGTTCTGGACGTCCTGGTGGGTGAACCCCGCCGGCACCGTGTACGTCGCCGGGTTCGGGTTGGCGACCGGGGCGACCTGCTCCAGGCTGACGAAGTCGATCGCGTACGTGGAGGAGTTGGCGGCGTCCTTCTGCAGCCGGATCTTGGCCCCGGCCGGGACGTTCCTCCCCAGCATGACGTTGGCCTCGTCATAGATGTGGCGGGGCGCTCCGGAGCCCGGGGAGTTGCCGGGTGCGGCCTCGTTCCCGTAAAGCCAGGCGTACTTGGAGGTGAGGTCGATCGCCTTGAGGAAGGTGCCGTCGACGTAGACGTTCAGCGTGGAGTTGATCCCGCCGCCGCCCGCGGAGTCCGGGATGGAGAACCGGGTGACCAGGGTGTTGGTGGCCTTCTTGGTGGTGAACTCCACGTAGTTGCCGTTGTTGTTGAGGGTGACGGCCTTGCGTCCCGAGGCCTCGCCCGCGATGTCGCCGACGGTGCGGTTCGGGCCGACGACCTGGGCGCCGCCGCCAGTGGTGCCGTCCTCCGCCTCGTAGGTGTCGTACGGCATGTTGGCGCCGCGTCCGACGAAGAGGGACTCGGTGGAGGTGTTGTTCTCGCGCTTGACCGGCAGCTCGTTGGCGTCGGCCGCGAGGACCGTGCGCAGGGTGTACGAGCCGTTGGCGGCGGTCCAGGTGCCGAGGGAGACCGGCGCGGTGGTGGCGCCCGCCGCGATGGCCCCGTTGTGCGCGCCGGTGAAGGTCTTCACCGTGGCGCCCTGCGAGTTGAGCAGGGTCACGGTGATGCCGTGGCTGCCGCCCGCGGAGGCGACGGTGCCCTGGTTCTTGATGGCGACGGAGAGGGTGACCGTGTCGCCCGCGGCAGGGGCCGAGGGCGAGGTGGTGATCGCCGTCGCGACCAGGTCGGAGCTGGCGACCGGCTGCACGACCAGCGGGGAGGAGCCGGTGTAGGTGTTGTTGGTCTCGTTCTGCTCGATGACCTCGTTCTCCGGGTCGGCGACCGCGCTCAGGGTGTAACTGCCCGCGTCCCGGACGCCGATGGCCGCGCTGACCTGGGTTGAGGCACCGACGGCCAGGGCGCCGGCGTTCCCGGTGGCGACCTTGGAGCCGCCGAGCCGGAACTCGACCTTGCTCGCCGGGGCGGCGAGCGCGCCGGCGTTGCGGACGGTGGCGGTCAGGGTGATGGTGTCGGACTCCACCGGGGCGGCGGGCGCCGCGGTGATGCCGGTGACCTGGAGGTCGGGGTTGGCCGCCGGGGCGCCCAGCACCTGGAACTCCGCGACCTGGCCGGCTCCCGAGCCGCTGTTGGCGGTGAACTTCAGCTGGACGTCGGCGACGCGGGCGGCGACCGGGATGGTCACCGTGTTGCCGCTCGCCGGGCTGAAGGCGTAATCCTTGGCGGCGGCCAGGGAGTTGAAGGACGAGGAGCTCTGCTCCCGGCCCAGGACCTCGATCCGCTGGGTGCGCGGCCCCCAGCTGCTGTCCGGGTTGAGCTTGACGACGACGCTCTGGGTCTCGGCGTTGGAGCCGAGCTGGACGGTGAGCGTGTTGGGGTAACTGCCGCCCGCGCCCTCCCAGTAGGTGGTGGTGCTGTTGTCGTTGGCGTTGGCCGCGACGAAGGTGTGCACCACCGAGGAGGCCGTGATCGGCTTGTTGACCGCGAGGTTGGAGGCGGTCCCCGTGGAACCGTTGCGGGTCACGGTGTTGCTGTTGCCGGAGGCGTTGCCCGCCGCGTCCTTGGCCCGGACGAAGTAGCTGACCGTGGTGCTGGCCGACTGGGTGTCGGTGTACGTCAGGACGTTGCCCGCGACGGTTCCGCGCAGCACGTTGTTGGCGTAGACGTCGTAGCCGGTGACGCCCGTGTTGTCCGTGGATGCCTGCCAGGTCAGCCGGATCTGGCCGGTGGACGGCTCGGTGAAGGCCAGGGCGCCGGGCGCGGTGGGCGCCTGGGTGTCGCCCGTGTCACCGGCTCGGGTGACCGTGTTGCTGTTGGCGGAGACGTTGCCCACCGCGTCCTTGGCGCGCACGTGGTACACGACGGTCTGCCCGGCCGGGCGGGTGTCGGTGTACGTGGTGACGCCGCCCGCGACGGAGGCCAGCAGGGTGTTGTCGGCGTAGACGTCGTAGCCGGTGACGCCCGTGTTGTCCGTGGACGCCTTCCAGGTCAGCCGGATCTGGCCGGTGGCGGGCTCGGTGAACGCCAGGTCGGCCGGTGCGCTCGGGGCCTGGGTGTCGCCGGTCGCGGGACCGTAGACCTCCAGCTCGGCCAACTGGGCCGATGGGCTGCCGGAGTTGGCGGTGACCAGGACGCGGACGTACCGGGTGGTCGTGGCGTCGAAGGAGATCGTCGCCGACTGCCCGACCGCCGCGTCGAAGCGGTAGTCCCTGGAGGCGGTGAGGTCGGTGAACTCCGTGCCGTTGGTGCCGCCTTGGAGCTTCAGTGTCTGGCTGCGCGCGGCCCAGCCGTCGGGCAGCCGCAGGACGACCCGGTCCACGCCGACCGACGATCCGAGGTCGGCCTCGATCCACTGCGGGAGTTCGTTCTCCCGGCTCGCCCAGTGGCTGGCCCGGTTGCCGTCGTTGGCGTTGGACGCGACGAAGGCGCCGTTGCTGCTACTGGCCTTGAGGGTCTTCCCGGCGGCGAGGTTGCCGGAGGAGGCGGCTGCCGCCCGGACCTCCAGCTCGGAGAGCTGGGCGGCCTGCCAGCCGGTGTTGGCGGTGATGTTCACCCGGACGAAGCGGGTCAGTGTGGCCGGGAAGGTCACCTTCACCGCGTTGGCGGCTCCCGGGGTGAAGGAGTACGCCGCCGAACTCTTCAGGGTCGCGAAGCTGGTGCCGTCCGCGCTGCCCTGGAGGGACAGCGTCTGCGTGCGGCTCTCCCAGGACGCCGGGAGCTTCAGGGTCACCTCGTCGACCCGGGCGGCTGTGCCGAGGTCGGTCTGCACCCACTGGGGCAGGCCGCCCCCGGCGCTCTCCCAGTAGGTCGACGCGTTGCCGTCGGTGGTGTTGGCGGCGGGGTACTCGGCATGCGCACTACTGGCGGCCGCGGCCCGGCCCGCGGCGAGGTTGGGGCCGTCGGCCGCCGAGGCGGTGAGCGACGGCACGCCGATCATCAGAAGACTGGTCGCGACCAAGGCGGATATCGCCCGCCATCTCCAGCGTTGGGCTCTCATAGCTCCCCGATCTTCGGCCTCGGCGCAGGACGCGTCGAGGGCGCGGCTCTGGATCCGTAGTCAGGAAACACGCGATTCTGCACGCACTACGGCTTCGTTTTGCGTTGTGCGGTCAGAGAGTTGCAGAGAAATGAGAGACCGTCCACTGTTCCGGCAACAGCCGGATGGTGCGGGCCGGTGAGCGGATCGCATACAGCGGTCGCCGCTCACCGGCCCCACCTGGCGGTGCGTCAGAGGCCGCCGGTGTGGAGCAGCAGATCGGGCGAGCCCTGGCCCAGAGCGGAGAGCACGTCCGGGGTGGCGGTGTCGGTAAGCCGGCTCGCGACGGCGGCGGGCGTGGCCGAGGGGTTCTCCTGCTTGTACAGGGCGGCGACTCCGGCGACGTGGGGACTGGCCATGGAGGTTCCGTTCAGGGCGACGGTCCCGCCGTCGAGCTTCGCGGAGACGATGTCGGCGCCCGGGGCGTAGAGCGAGACGCAGGAGCCCCAGTTGCTGAACGAGGTCTCCCGGTCCTGGCGGTCGCTGGCTCCCACGGTGACCACACCGTCGGCGGCCGCCGGGGAGACGTCGCACGCGTCGCTGTCGTCGTTGCCCGCCGCGACCACCGGCAGGACGCCCGCGTCGGCGACGGCTTCGACGGCCGCGTCGACCGCACGGGAACGGGCCCCGCCGAGCGAGGCGTTCAGGACGGCGGGGGTGGAGCCGGCCGCCGCGTCCTTGGCCACCCAGTCGAACCCGGCGATGACGCCGGCCCAGGTGCCGCGCCCCTGGCAGTTCAGGACCCGCACGCCGACCAGGGACGCGTCCTTCGCCACACCGGAGGCGGAGCCCCCGACGGTGCCGGCGACATGGGTGCCGTGGCCGTTGCAGTCCTGCCCGTCGCGGCCGTCCCCGACCGAGTCGTAGCCCTTGACGACCCGGCTGCCGAACTCGCTGTGGGCGGCGTCGATCCCGGTGTCGACGACGTACACCTTCACCCCGTCACCGGTGGCGGTGGTGGTGTAGGTGTCGTCCAGCGGCAGGGCGCGCTGGTCGATCCGGTCGGTGCCCCAGGTTGCCGCGGGGGCCCGGAAGAGGACTCCCGCCCTGGGCGCGTCCACGGCCACCTCGGCGTTCTCCTCGACGGCGAGCACCCCGGGGACCATCCGGACCGCCTCCAGTTCGGTGGCGGTGAGCGTGACGGCGAACCCGTGCAGGACATTCCCGTACGTGAACAAGGGGCGGAGCCCGAACTCCTTCAGGACGGTGTCCGGGGAGAGTTCGGGCTCCAGGGTGACGATGTACTGCCCGGGGACGGCCCGTGCGGACCGCTCCACCGGGACCCCTTCCGGTCCGGTGTCGGCGGTGGCCGGGGTGGTGGTGCCGATCAGCGGGGCGATCAGCAGCAGGGTGGCCGGGGCCCAGCGGGCGCGCAGGCGCATACGTGTCTCCTCGGGTGGGGGTTCGTTCGCGGTGCGGGTGCGCAGCCGCGAAGCGCGAATACCCGGTCCTTCGTCCCCTGCCCGTACGACGCCTTAACACGGGTTCAGCCGGACAGCGCAACGCCCGTCCGGAGCTCCAGGTCGGCCAGTTCCCGGTCGGGGTCGGCCCCGGGGTCGTGGTTCGCCCAGCTGCCGACCGCCACCTCGGCGGTGATGCCGGGCCCGAATCCGGCGATCAGGCCCTGTGCGGATTCGGCCGCGCCCCCGTCGTCGAAGAGGCGCGCGAGGGCGTCGAAGACGACGGAGCTGGCGATGTTGCCGCGTTCGGTGAGGGTGGCCCGGCTGTAGCGGAACATCTCCGGCGGCAGGTCGAGGAAGTGGCAGAGGTCGTCGAGGATGCGCGGGCCGCCCGCGTGGACGATGAAGAAGTCCATGTCGGGCACCGACCAGCCGTGCAGGTCGACCAGGTCCTTCAGGACCGGCGCGAGCATCTCCATGGTGCCGGGCACCCGCTTGTCGAGCAGGAAGTGGAACCCGGTGTCGCGGACGGCGTAGGAGATCCAGTCCTCGGTGTCGGGTACGAGGTGGGAGCCGTTGCGCTCCAGGCGCATGCCGGTGCCGCCCTGGCCCCGGACGACGGCGGCGGAGATGGCGTCCCCGAACAGACCGTTGGAGAGCAGGGATCCGACGCCGATGTCGGTGGGCTGGTAGCAGAGCGAGCAGAACTCGCAGGAGACGATGAGGACGTTGGAGTCCGGGTAGGCGAGGCAGAAGTCGTGCGCCCGGTTGATCGCGGCGCCTCCCGCGGCGCAGCCGAGCTGGGCGATCGGCAGCTGTCTGGTCTCGGGTCTGAACCCCATGGTGTTGATGATCCAAGCGGTGAGCGAGGGCATCATGAAGCCCGTGCAGGAGACGTAGACGATCAGGTCGATGTCGGCCGGGTCGGTCTCGGCGTTGGCGAGGGCCTGCCGCACCACTTCGGGGACCCGGGTCTTGGCCTCGGCCTCGTACACCCGGTTGCGGACCTCGAAGCCGGGGTGCTTGAGGGTCTCCTCGATCGGCTGCACCAGGTGCCGGGTCTGGACACCGGTGTTCTGGATGAGTCTCAGGACGAGGTCGCGCTGGGGGTGGCCGGCGTGGGTCTCCCGGGCCAGGTCCAGGGTCTGCTGCATCGTGATGACGTGTTCGGGCACAGCGATGGCAGGTCGGCACAGGGTCGCCATGGGTTCTCCTCGTATCTGGGAGCGGAGGCTCTCGTCACCACGTGACGGGCAGGGCGAGCGGGTAACGCCAGATGGACGTCGTGTTCCACCGGATGTCCTCGGGCTCCGCGTCGAGACGCAGGGCCGGGAAGCGGGCCAGCAGCGTGGAGAAGGCCACTTCGAGTTCCATGGTGGCGAGCGGCGCACCCAGGCAGTGGTGTGCGCCCCAGCCGAACGTCATGTGCGGGATGGACGGCCGGTCGGGGTCCAGCTCGTCGGGGCGGTCGAACTTGGCGGCGTCCCGGTTGGCCGTCAGGTACGACACATGGACCACGTCGCCCGCCTTGATGGCGACCCCGCCGAGTTCCACGTCCTCGGTGGCGATGCGGGGGATGCCGACGCCCTTGCGGAACGGGATGTACCGCAGCAGCTCCTCGATCGTGCGGGGCAGCCGCTCCGGTTCGGCCTGCACCGTCTTGAGCAGCTCGGGCCGGGTGAGCAGGGTGTGGGCGATGTTGCCGAGCTGGTAGGTCGTGGTGTCCTGGCCGGTGATGAGCAGGACCATCGCCATGACGGCCAGTTCTTTGTCGTCGAGCAGTTCGGCGCCGTCCCGGGCGGCGGCCAGGGTGCTGATGAGGTCGTCGCCCGGGGAGCGGCGGCGGTCGGCGGTCAGCTCGGTGAAGTAGCCGCGCAGTTCGGCCTTGGCCCGTACCGCGTCCTCCTTGCCGGCGGCCCCGACGTTCATCATCGTCAGGGCGTGGGCGCGGAGCCACGGGCGGTCGGCCTCGGGGATGTCGAGCGCCTCACAGATCGTGATCAGCGGCAGCGGTGAGGAGAGGCGGGCCACGAAGTCGGCCGGGGCCCCCTCCTCCTCCATGTCGTCGAACAGCTGGTCGACGATGCGCTGGGTCCCCTCCCGCATCTGGTCGACGCGGCGCGGGGTGAAGCTCTTGGCCACCAGGCTGCGGAGCCGGCTGCTGGCGGGCGGGTCCATGAGGTTGATGGACTCGGCCTGGACGATCGGCTCCGGGGTCATCCGGGGAAAGTCCCGCCCGAGTACGGCGCTGCGGCTGAAGCGCCGGTCGGTGGTGACCGTCCGGACGTCCTCGTAACGGGTGACGAGCCATGCCTCGCCCTCTCCGTACGCCATACGGATGCGGGAGACGGGCTCCTCGGTCAGCAGTTCCTTGAGCTGGGGGTCGAACTCCAGTTGCTGTGCGAAGTCGAAGGGACAGCTCCGTACGGTTTCCTTGTCGTGTACCGAGGCGTTCTGCACCGAGGTGTTCTCCACCGAGGTTCTCCCAATGACCGGTTCGGGGGTTTCAGGGCGTGCCGGCTCCGGGCCCGGGAACAGACCTCCCCTGCATCCCCCATCACGCTGCGAAACATGTCACTCACGCTCCGCAGTCAGCCGATCAGAGGGGGCGCACGCTCCCCCCTGCCGGTGTGGTGTCCACCCCGTCCAGGACGTGGTGGCGGCCGATCGGGAGCATGAGGGGCCTGCCGGACACGGGGTCCTCGATGACGCGGCTCTCCAGGCCGAACACCGCGCGTACCGTCTCCTCGGTCAGCACCTCGGCCGGGGGGCCGAAGGCGTGCAGCGTGCCGTCGGCGAGGGCGATGAGGTGGTCCGCGTTCCGGGCGGCGAGGTTGAGGTCGTGGAGCACCATCACGATGGTGGTGCCGCGCGAGCGGTTGAGGTCGGTGAGCAGGTCGAGGAGCTCGATCTGGTGACTGGCGTCGAGGAACGTGGTGGGCTCGTCGAGCAGGAGCAGGTCCGTCTGCTGGGCCAGGGCCATGGCGATCCAGACGCGCTGGCGCTGGCCGCCGGAGAGCTCGTCCACCGCGCGGTCGGCGAGCGGTTCGGTGGCCGTCGCCTCCAGGGCGGAGGCGACGGCGGCGTCGTCCTTCTCGTTCCAGCGGGAGAACATGGACTGGTGGGGGTGTCGGCCCCGGCCCACGAGGTCGGAGACGGTGATGCCCTCGGGCGCCACCGGGGACTGCGGCAGCAGGCCGAGCGTACGGGCCAGTTCCTTGGCGGGGAGGCGGTGGACCTCCTTGCCGTCCAGGACGACGCGGCCCTCGCGGGGTGCGAGCAGGCGGGACATCGAGCGCAGCAGCGTCGACCTGCCGCAGGCGTTGGCGCCGACGACGACCGTGATCGCGCCGGGCGGCACGACCAGGTCGAGCGAGGAGACGACGGTGCGGTCGCCGTAGCCGAGGGTGAGGCGTTCGGCGGTCAGTTGGTGGTCCATGGTCATAGCGAGCCTCCCGCCCGGTTGGTGCGGATGATCAGGTAGATGAGGTAAGGGGCGCCGAGGAGGCTTGAAGCTTCCGGCGATGTGGTTACGGGGCAGGATGACCGCGCTGACGAGCGAGGCGAACGCCGCCGAGGTGGCGGCCCCGGCGAGCGCCAGCTTGAGCGGGGTCGCCCCGCCCCGCCCGAGGGTTCCGACGGTGTAGACGAACAGGGCGGAGAGCGCGGCGCCGATGACGACCGCGAGGACCGTACGGGGGATCCGCTTCGTGGCCGCCGCCTGCCCCAGGGTCTCGTCGGCGCCGCCCAGCGCCGCCTGGACGTCGGCCCAGGGGACGTCGCGCGGGCCGAAGGCGACGGACGCCACCATGACGGCGGCCAGGGCCAGGACGGCGGCGAGGAGCCGGAGCGTGCGGACGCCCGCCGGACGCCGGGCCATGGTGGCGTCCGGCGGGCGCCGGTCTGCGAGTGCCGTCACTTGACCTTGTCCGCGGCCTTGGCGAGGGCGGCGGCGTAGCCGTCCAGCACGTAACTGATCGACAGGGGCGTCGGGTTGGCAGCGGTGGCCAGCGGCGAGCTGCCGGGCAGGAGGTAGGTGGAGCCGCGCTCGACAGCAGGGATCTTGGAGAGCAGCGGGTCCTTGCTGATCGTCTTGAGCAGCTCACCCGTGTCGTCGCCGTACCCGGTGATGATGTCGACGTCGTCGAACGCGTCGATCTGCTCGGCGCTCTTGGTGAGGGCGAACTTCTGCGTCCCCTCGGACGCCTTCGCGATGCTGCCCGGGATCTTCATGCCCAGGTCCTCGAAGAACTGCGCCCGGGTGTCGTGCGCGGTGTAGAAGCCGATCTCGCTGACGCCGTTGGGGTCGACGTGCGTCATGAACATCGCCGACTTGCCCTTGAGCTGCGGGTACTTGGCGGCGGTCTTCGCTATGTCCCCGTCGAGCTTCGTGATCAGCTTCTCGCCCTCGTCGGCGAGGCCGATCGCCTCGCTGTTGGTGCGGATGATCTCGCGCCACGGGGTCGCCCAGGCGGCGTCCGGGTAGGCGACGACCGGGGGCGATCTCGCTGAGGGTGTCGTAGTCCTTCTTGGTCAGCCCGGAGTACGCGGCCAGGATCACGTCCGGCTTCGTGTCGGCGACGGCCTCGAAGTCGATCCCGTCGGTCTCGTCGAACAGCACCGGCGTCCTGGCCTTGAGCTCTGTCAGCCGCTCCTCGACCCAGGGCAGCACCCCGTCGCCGTCGTCGTCGCCGAAGTTGGCGGCGGCCATGCCGACGGGCACGACACCGAGCGCCAGCGGCACTTCGTGGTTGGCCCAGTTGACCGTGGCGACGCGCTTCGGCTTGACGGGGATGGTGGTCTTGCCCAGGGCGTGTTCGACCGTCAGCGGGAGTCGGAGATCGACGACGTCGTACGGAAGCCGAAGAAGCTCGCCCGGAACCAGGTCCCCGCCGTCGCCGATCCGGAGTGCAGGGTCCCGGCGGGCATCCACAGGCCCAGGGCGGGGGTGATCGTCCAGATGCGTTCGCCGACCATCGCGGAGGAGGCGCCCCGCTCGTTCCGGAGCAGTTCGTGGAAGGGGTGGGAGTGCGCGTCCCAGAGGGTGTCGTGGGCGACGACCTCGTCGTAGGGCTGGATGACGAAGGGGGTGTCGACCGATCCGGGCGCGTGCGCGGGCAGCGACCGGGTCTCCCTGGTCATGGACGGTCCGGCCTCCCTGGTCATGGGGCGCCGACCGCGGTCGTACGGTGGCCGGTCGCGGCGGATGTCACTCGCATACGCCCAGCCTAGAAGGCCGTCCCGGCGGCCGGTTCCCCCGCTCCCCCGGTACGACGCGGCCGTCCACGGCCCGCACCAGGGCGTGCGCGGGCACCGGGCTCCGCCGACTGCCTCAACTCGACGTTTAGGCGGGGGTGGTTACGTCCTTCAGGTGAAGGGCCGCAGCTTTCGCCGTGCCCGGCGCCCTCCGGCCGGACAGTGGGTGGGCCGACCGGGGTTCCGGTCGGCGGGACCGCACGGTGAAAGGTGACGGATTCATGACCACTGAGGCCACCCGGCGGGTCGCGCTCGTCTTCTCCCTGTTCGATGCCAACGCCAACGGGGTCCTGGAGTCGGACGACTTCGACCTCATGGCCGACCGCGTCGTCCATGAGGCGCATGCGTCGGACCAGGCGGCGAAGGACGCGATGCGTGCGGCGTTCCGGCGGTACTGGACGACCCTGCTCACCGAGCTCGACGCCAACGGGGACGGTGAGATCAGCTTCGAGGAGTTCACCGCCTGTGTGCTGTCGCCGGAACGGTTCGACGAGACCATCGGCGTGTTCGCCGAGGCGCTCGCCGCGCTCGGCGACCCGGACGGCGACGGGCTGATCGAGCGCCCCCTGTTCATGGCGCTGATGACGGCCATCGGGTTCGAGCCCGCGAACATCGACGCGCTCTTCGACGCCTTCGAGCCGACCGACGGTGACCGGATCCGGGTGGAGACGTGGGTCGCCGGGATCAAGGACTACTACGCGCCCGGCAAGGCCGGCATCCCCGGCGACCACCTGGTGGTAGGCACCCCCGTCTGACCGGGCGCCCCGGGAGACGACAGCCTGGGTGGCGGGCGCCCCTGCCCGTCGGGCGAGAGGCTCCTACCGCCGAGCGAGGCCACCGATGATGCCGGCGGCCTGTTCCGGGGGCCGGTCCAGCCATGGGCCGAGGTACTCCCGGACCGCCTGCTCGGCGCAGTCGCGCACGGTGGCGCCCCCCAGTCTGCCTTGGGTAGGAGATCACGTTATGAGCGAAGGGGCCGTTCGCCGGCGGTGATGGAAGGGCGTTTGCCGGCGGTGGCCGCCCGGTCCGCAGCAAGGGCCGCGCCGGCTTTGCGTGCCTCAGGTGCCTGGCGGGCGAGGTCTTGCCGCTGTGTGGCCTCGTTCGCGATGGCGATACGCAGTGCGGTGGCGGTCCTGGCATGTGCCTGTGTGCCCTAGCAGTTGCTGAGCAGATGCTCCGCCCGACGCGACGACTTCCTGCCGCATCGTCCGGTGCCTGCTCTGGGCGTCGTGGGAGCGCTCCAGCCCGGTCCGTGCGTTCTGTGGCGGTGCCGACCCTGAGGCCGGCACCGCCACAGAACGCCGCCTCGGGCTGGAGCCGAACGTCGTCACAGGCGGCAGGCGCAGGAAGAAGTCCCCCCGTTGTCCCGTCAGCGAGACGGCACAGACCAGACACCCAGTTTGATTACGAATCCGGTTGCTGCGCTTCCCCTGTCCCCCGTCCCCCACACTGGCCGACTGGCCAAACACTGTGACTGGTTCGGCGGCAACTCTTCCAGTCGGCAGGTGATAGATCAACGGAGAAGACGGTGTGCGCACTTCTAGTGCGACTATCGTTCGGGGTTAGAGTCTCACCGGAGGACCCGGTGTTCATGACGCGGTTCCTGGAGATGGAGGAACCCCTCCTCCACTCCCTGTACTACCTCCACCTCGGCCACCTGCCGCGGGGGCAGGCCGAGACGATCCGCCGGGCCTACGAGGGCTGGGGCGACATCCAGGCGGCAATGCCCAAATTGTTGAGCTGGCACACGCCGACCGCATTCGAGCTCGCTGCGCCACGCCGGGAGTCGGAGGGCTACCGCCTCCACAGCTCCGACGGCGAGCAACTGATCAGCCTGTACGCGGTGGAGGCGGGCATCGAGAGCATCAGCTGCCTGACGGCGTGCCCCACGCTGCTCGAAGAGGCCGAGAACGAACTGGGTGGAGCGCTGGCCGGCGCGCTCGGAGAGATCAGGAAGCCACGGGAGCGGGATCTGGTCGACAACCTCCGTCGGGTCCTGCGGGCGTTGCGGATACCGGCGCCACCCGCCCTGCTCACGTCACTGCGGGATGCGGCACCGGCCGGGCCGGTGCAGGAGGTCTCCCTCGACGCCGCGCAGCACGCCGAGTATGCGACCTACGCCGATCGGTTCGGCCACGCCCTGAGCTCCGGCGACTGGTTCATTCACACGGTGCACCGGTCCCTGTACCTCTGCCCCGTCACTCCGGCCGCCGCCCCCGTCCGGCGGCCGGGGAGCCTGTCTCCCCCGTGGTGCTGGTCAGGCGCTGAGCATCGGGTGCGTCTCCAGCAGCGTCTCGGACACACCGAAGGCGCGGGTGAGGGTCAGCGCGTGGGGCTCCAGGAAGCTGAGGACCGCGTCCACCGCGTCGGGCAGGTCCTCGACCTGATCGGCCGTCAACCGCCGCCGTGCCAGCAGGTCTCCGCTGTGCGCGGCGACCCGGCGCAGGGTGAACAGGGCATGCAGCCCGCGCAGCAGGTCCGCCGGCAGCCCGGAGGGGACCTGGCCGGCGGCGGTCAGCAGGGACTCGGCGGCGAGCCGGTGGACGTGGGCGTCGGCCAGCGCCACGGCGGGCGTCACCGTCGCGTTCCAGCGGGCCAGCGGGGATGCGGCGCGCTGCCGGAGCCGGGCCTTCGCACGGGCGTGGGAGATACGCTCGATGTCGGCCAGGAGGTCCTGGAGGAACTGGGGGTCGGTCAGCTCCCGGTCCGCGGGCGCGATCTCGCTCTCCGGCTTGAGGTCGACGCCGCCGAGCAGCATCTCGCCCCCGGCCTTCTGCAGGATCACCGCGTTGTCGCCCTCGGCCGTGATCGTGCCCTCGATGGAGGCGAGCTGCAACGCGATGCCGTTCGCCTGGATCAGGCCCTGGGCGCCGCACCGCTCGCGGCACTCGGTCATGACCGCCCGGGCCCGCCAGGTGATCCACGCCTTGCTGATCGCCGTCAGCCGCTCGTACGCCTCGCGGTCCTCGCCGGTCGCCCGGTCCCACTGCTGCACGACCGACCGCTGGAGCAGCGTGGCGGCGTAGGTCGTCGCCACAGCGTCGAGCAGGGGCGTGTGGTGGCCGCGGTGGGCGATCAGCGGCACACGCTGTCCGTTGGTCATGCCCGAGGTGACCCGGGTGTGGGCGTAGCGCACGGCGACGTCGAGAGCGTGCCGCATGACGCCGAGGCTGTGGGCGGTCATGCACAGCTTGCCCATCGTGACCCGTCCGATGGACTGCAGGAACCGCCGGCGGGGGCTGCCGAGCGCACTGGTGAACCCGCCGTCCGGGGTGAGGCGGCCGTGGTCGCCCTGGAGGAGAGCGCTGAAAGGGAGGCGGACATCGTGGAACGTCGTGGCGCAGTGGTCGACAGGGCTGCTGGCCGTCTGGGGCAGCGGCCGCACCTCCACACCCGGCAACGGGCTGCCGTCGCTGTCGCTGAGCGGCGTCAAGAACAGGAAGACGCCGTGGTCGGTGGCGTCGACGATCAGGCGGGCCGCGACGACGGCCCCCTTCGCCCCCCCGGCCGGGCCGGTGTTGGGCATGAACTTCGCCGCGCCGGCCGTTGGGGTGTTCAGCACGAACCCGCGCGCCGCCCGGTCGAACGTCGCTGTGGTCTCCATATGTACGGCGTCATTGCCATGGGCAACCTCGGTGCAGAGAAACGTCCCTATGCGTTCGGCGCGGACGTACTCGCCCAGGTCGCGCCCGGCCGCCTCGTGGTCGACCAGGCTCCCGAAGAAGAGGTTGTAGTGGATGGAGACGATGGTGGCCATGCCCGGGTCCACCACACCGGCCCACTCGTGGATGGCGGTGAGTTCGACCGGATCGCTCGCGAGGACCTGTGGAGCCTCTACGGCCCCGTTGACGAGCCGGAGCCGGTCGTAGCTCAGGTCTATGCGTTCTCGGTGGGTCAGCCCCTCCTCGAAACGGAACGGGGCGGAGCTGAAAAGGCGCCGCCATCGTTCGTGAGTCGTATCCAGGTGACCGGCGAACAGGACGTCGGCGAGAGCGGCGGAGACGGGCGCGGCGGAGATGGATGCGGAATCCGGAATCTGAGAGTCAGTCACACCCAGGAAAACTAGCCTGATCGATCACGTCTGACGCAGTGAGGATCAACACGATTGAGCTGGGCGAAAACACGGTAGGTGCCCACTTCCTCACTCACTTCCACCTGCTCGGAGGCCGGCACAGCGAGGTCGCGCCGAGCGGGGTACGACCTCGGCTCCGCCAGGTTCCTCGTCGCGGTGACCGCGAAGTGAGCGGCATCATCCACGGCACGGAGATCCGGTTCCGGCGGCCTGCCTTCGGGCGGGGATTCGGTCTCCTGTCGCCCCTCCCACGCTTGCGAGAAGAGGACCTCTGCACCGAGCAGTACCGAGCCGGTCAGGAAGCTTCCACCGGCCGCCCGACTCGGGGTGGTCCGGTTTCACCGGGACGACCGCTGTCCAGGACGTTGTTGACGCGGTCGGTGGTGAAGTCGGGATCCGCCGCTGTGAGCAGCCGTCGCCGAACTCAGAGCCGCCTCCACCGCTCCCGTCGTCCTCGCGTCCTCCCGTACGAAGGCGATGATGTCCGGGGGGCGTGCGCCCCGGATTCCGTGTCGAGGAAGGCGACGAAGTCCGCAGGCCCGTCGGGGAACCGGAACCGCGCAGACCGGGTTCCGCCCGCGGGGCGTTGGTCGGTCAGCGGGATGGTCAGGCCCCTGTTCAGCAGGGCCATCTACATGAAGCGTCCGGCCGGCACCGCGAACGAGCACTCCGCCGTGCCGAAGACGTAGCGTGGGCCCGGAAGGCGATGGTGGTCCCGCTGCCGGCCGTCGGACCTGCGGCGGCGGGCGGGGCGACGGCGACGCCGCACGCGTACTCCTGGACCCACCGCGCTCCTCCGCGCCGCACGTCGGCCGTGAGGCGGCTCGACAGGGCGTTGGTGACGCAGGGCCCCATCCCGTAGACGCTCCAGGCCACGGTGTGACGGCCGCCGGGCGCGGGCCCGGTGTCCGCCAGGACTCTGCTCACCCTAGGCGCACCCTGGGAAAACACCAGCTCAGATCAGGTATGCCAAGGGCTTGGGCGGGGCGAGCCAGTTGCGGGACACGCCGAGGCCCCCGTTTCGGAGCGATCCGCTCACCCCGCGGTCAGCCGGTCAGAAGGTCCGGGTTGCCCGCCAGTGCGGCCAGGCGGCCCTGCGGGTCCGCGACGAGACGGCGTTCGGTCAGGTCGAGGACGCCGGCCACTCCGGTGATCTCGGCGGCCACCGTGCCGTCCTCCTTGATGACCTGCTGCTCCAGGGTGAACGTCTTCCCCGTGCCGTAGCCGAAGCGGCAGGTGACCCGTACCTTCTCCCCGCCCCGCAGCTCACGGCGGTACTTCACGGTGACTTCCAGCTGTACCGGGCCGATGCCGTCCGCGAGCAGCTTCTCCTGGGGCAGTCCGGCGGCCCGCAGCAGCTCCCAGCGGGCGTGTTCGGCGTACTGGAGGTAGACGGCCTGGTTGAGATGGCCCTGGGTGTCGAGTTCGTAGCCACGCACGGTCACGTCAACGGAGAAGGTCATGTCCGTGCGAACGCCTCCGCCCGGTTGTCCATTCCGGTGGACCGGTCCTGCCCGATGCCTTTACGGGCCTGTCATGCACCGGTAACTTCCACTCCGCAAGAGATTGCAGCAAAATTCCGGCAGAACTTTCCACCGGATCGTGTTCACTCGCCGAACCCCGAGGCGCGTCAGGGTTCTCCCCTCCCCTGGAGACACGCATGGGACGCACCCCTCACCGGTTGCCCGGACGCCCGCTCGCGGCGGCCCTGGCGGCAGCCGGACTGCTGGGACTCCTCACCTCCGTACCGCAAGCCGCTCCCGCCCCGGCCCCCGAACCCGTCGCCGCCTCGGCCGCCGCCGAGACCACGGCCACCGTCTTCTACTCCACGAAGACCCGGAACTGGTCGGCGTACCACCTGCATTACGCCCCCGACGGCGGCTCCTGGACCACCGTCCCCGGCACCCGGATGCAGGCCGCCTGCACCGACTGGGTCAAGCTGACCCTCCCCCTGGGCGGTGCGAGCGGGCTCAAGGCGACCTTCAACAACGGTTCGGGCACCTGGGACAACAACGCGGGCCGGAACTACGACCTGGGCACCGGGATCATCACCGTCAAGGACGGGGTCGTGGCGCACAGCGACCCGTGCGCGGGTGCGGGTCCCGAGGAGCCGGACCCCGGAGGGCCGAACACCGCCTCGGTCTACTACGCGACGTCGACCGTCGGCTGGTCCACCGTCAACCTCCACTACCGCCCGCACGGCGGAACGTGGACGACGGTGCCCGGCATCGGCATGGAGGCGGCCTGCACCGGCTGGGTGAGACGGACGGTGGACCTGGGCGGCGCCACGGGTCTTCAGGCGGCGTTCAACAACGGCAACGGGGTCTGGGACAACAACAACGGCGGCGACTACACCCTCCCGGCCGGGCTCACCACGGTGAACGACCGCAAGGTGACCGCCGCGGCGAAGGACCCGTGCGCCGCCGAGGAACCGGACACCCAGGCACCCTCCGTGCCCACGGCGGTGAAGGCCGCGGCCGACGGGGTTTCGGTCCTGGTCACCTGGGAACCCGCCACCGACGAACGGGGAGTGACGAAGTATCAGGTCACCCGGACCGGCGGCACGAAGGGCACCCTGGTCACGGACCTCGGCTCCACCGTGTTCGCGGACACCGGGCTCGAAGAGAGGACCGCCTACCGCTACACCGTCCGGGCGCTCGACGCCGCCGGGAACGTCTCGGCCCCTTCCGCCCCGGCCGCCGCCACCACCGGCGAGAAGCCCAGCGCCCCGGCGACGGGCACTCCGCTCGGCACCGATCCCCGCAAGGACCCGATCTACTTCGTGCTGACCGCCCGCTTCAACGACGGCGACCCCACGAACAACCGGGGCGGCAGCCAGCACGAGAAGTCCGGCAACGCGGCCAACGACGACCCCATGTTCCGGGGGGACTTCAAGGGTCTGGTGCAGAAGCTCGACTACATCAAGGGGCTCGGCTTCTCCGCGATCTGGGTCACCCCGGTCGTCCTCAACCGCTCGGACTACGACTACCACGGCTACCACGGCTACGACTTCTACGAGGTCGACCCGCGCCTGGAGTCCGCCGGCGCCTCCTACCAGGACCTCATCGACGCGGCCCACGCCAAGGGGATGAAGATCTACCAGGACGTCGTCCACAACCACTCCTCACGCTGGGGCGCCAAGGGCCTGTTCACCCCGAAGGTGTACGGGGTGCGCGACACGCAGTGGAGCTGGTTCTACGACGAGAAGAACGACGGCTTCGCGTACGACGGCCTCACCGTCGAGCCCAAGTCGGGGAAGTCGTACTACAACGGCGACCTGTGGTCCACGGCCGAGCCGTCCGGCAACACCTGCCTCAACTGGGGTACGCCCACCGGGCACACCTCACCGGAGGGCTACCGGATCTACAACTGCCAGTGGCCGAGCCCCACTTCGGGCATGTTCCCGAAGGCTCTTTACCACAACTGCTGGATCGGCAACTGGGAGGGCGAGGACTCCCGCTCCTGCTGGCTGCACGACGACCTCGCCGACTTCAACACCGAGAACGCCCAGGTCCAGAACTATCTGATCGGCGCGTACAACAAGTACATCGACATGGGCGTCGACGGCTTCCGGCTCGACACGGCGGTGCACATCCCCCGCACCACCTGGAACCGCCGCTTCCTGCCGGCGATCCAGGAACGGGTCACCCAGCGGTTCGGGGCCGAGGCGGCGAAGAACTTCTTCGTCTTCGGGGAGGTCGCCGCCTTCGTCAACGACAAGTGGAACCGCGGCTCGGTCAACCACTCCGCGCAGTTCTTCACCTGGAAGGAGCGCAAGGAGTACAGCGCGGACGACGAGAAGGCCGCCCTGGAGATGTACGACTACGAGCAGCAGCAGGGCACCGGCTCGCAGCCCGTCTCCGACAACGCCTTCCTGAAGGGCAACGCCTACCACGCGCCGGACCGGAGCCGGTTCTCCGGGATGAACGTCATCGACATGCGGATGCACATGAACTTCGGTGACGCGGACAACGCGTTCCACAACGGCAAGGACTCCGACGACAGTTACCACGACGCCACCTACAACGTGGTTTACGTCGACAGCCATGACTACGGGCCCAACAAGAGCAGCGAGCGGTACACGGGCGGAACGGACGCGTGGGCGGAGAACATGTCGCTGATGTGGACCTTCCGGGGGATCCCGACGCTGTACTACGGCTCCGAGATCGAGTTCCAGAAGGGGAAGAAGATCGACTGCGGGCCGTCGTGTCCGCTGGCCTCGACCGGGCGCGCCTACTTCGGGGACCATCTGGCCGGTGAGGTGACGGCATCCGGCTTCGGCAAGGTGTCCTCGGCCACCGGCAAGGTCGCGGACACCCTGGCCGCGCCCCTGGCCCGGCACCTCCAGCGGCTGAACGAGATCCGGCGCGCGGTGCCCGCCCTGCAGATGGGGCAGTACTCCACGGAGGGCATCAGCGGCTCCATGGCGTACAAGCGGCGCTACACCGACACGGCGAGCGGCACCGACAGCTTCGCCCTGGTGGCGGTCTCCGGGAGCGCCACGTACACCGGCATCCCGAACGGCACGTACCAGGACGCGGTGACGGGTGATACCAAGGTCGTCACCGGCGGCACGCTCGCCGTACCGGCTCCCGGGAAGGGCAACCTGCGCGTGTACGTCCTGGACCTCGGCGGGAAGAACGCCGCGCCCGGGAAGATCGGCACGGCGGGCCCGTATCTGAAGTAGCGGGAGGGCTCAGCCGGCGACCCGCCGCACCGTACGCAGCAGGTACTCCTTGCGGTGCAGCGGGTCGTGGTCGGTGCGCGGGCGGTCCGGGGCCGGGCCGGTCACCGGGCGGTGGCCGTCGAAGGCGGACTCCAGCACCCCCTCGCCCCGGGTCAACCCCGGCAGCAGTTTCTGGAGTTCGTGGACCCGGGCCGCCGGGACCTCGCCCTCCAGGGTGCAGAGCGTTCCGTGCGTCTCGGGCGGCCCGGGCACCGCGCGGAGCCGGGCGAGGACGGGGACCAGTGCGCCGAAGGCGTCGGCGGGCAGCTCCAGGCGGAAGCGGTGCATCGGCTCGTACACCTGGGTTCCGGCCCGGCGCAGCGCGTCCATCAGCACCAGGGGCGTCAGATTGCGGAAATCGCCCGCCGTGCTCGACATGCTCTTGTCGAACGTGCCGTGGGAATGACTCTGCCGGGGCCAGTAACCGGAATGCGTCTGGGTGACGACGCAATCGGTGACCTGCCAGCCGTGAATTCCCTGACGCAAGGCGGAATGCACGGTTTCCTCGACCGCCCGCATCAAGGAATAGGGCATCGATCCGAGTTCCACCTCGCGGCGGAATTCCACTCCGCTGCCGTACGGTGCCGGGTCGACCCGCAGTCCGACGGTCGCGAGGAAGGGGTTGGGGTCGGTGTCGATGAACTCGACGGCCGCACCCGTACCGGCCGGCCGCTCCAGGCAGATGGTCGTGGTCGCGCGGAAGGTGACATCCACCCCGAACTCGTCGGCCAGGGTCGCCTGGATGACCTCCTTCTGCACCTCCCCGTAGAGCGAGAGGGACACCTCCTGGCGGAGGTCGTCGCGGCGGACGGCGATCAGCGGGTCCTGTTCGGCGAGCCGGCCGAGGGCTAGGTGGAGGGCGCCCCGGTCCTCCGGGCGACGGGGGACGACGACCGTCTCCAGGGTCGGCGGGGCGAAGTGGCGGCGTCCGGCCTCCGCCCGGGCCGCGCCGACGCTGTCGCCGATCCGGATGTCCGCCAGCCCTTTCAGCCTGCCGATCCGGCCGGCGCCGACAGCGGAGACCGGCACTTCGCCGCCGTCCTCGAAGACGCTGACCGCCGAGACCTTGCCCTCTCCCTCCCGGCCGTCCGGGCTGCGGAAGCGCAGCACCTCGCGGGTGTGCACGGTCCCCTCGACCATGCGGACGTACGCGGTCCGCTCGCCGTTCGCGGTCCGGTCGACCTTGAACACCGTGCCCCGGGCCGGCGCGTCCGCGTCCCCCGTGGGGGCGGGCAGCAGTCCGGTGATGCCGTCCACCAGGGCGTCGATACCCGCGCCGGTGGCGGCGGAGCCGAAGAAGACCGGGTGCACGAGGCACCGGCCGGTCTGTTCGGCCAGCGCCGCCAGCAGCCGGGCGTGGGTGAGGCCCGCCGGGTCGTCGACGTAAGCGGCGAGCAGCTCGTCGTCGTGGCGGGTGAGCAGGTCGGTGAGCGCGCCGGTGAAGCCGGGGTCGGCCTCGGTGAACGGTGTGCCGGTCGCGTCCCGGGTGCCGAGGTGCCGGGCCGAGCCCAACGCGACGATGTCCGGGGAGAGCCGTTCGGTGATGCTCGCCAGCAGCGAGCCGTACCGGGCGCCGGGCCGGTCGGTCTTGTTGACGAACAGCAGGGTCGGGATGCGCAGTCGGCGCAGGGTGCGCAGGAGTACGCGGGTCTGGGCCTGCACGCCCTCCACCGCGGAGACCACCAGGACGGCTCCGTCGAGCACGCCGAGGACCCGCTCCACCTCGGCGATGAAGTCCGGGTGGCCGGGGGTGTCGATCAGGTTGACCGTGGTGGCGCCGAGGGTGAAGGAGACGACGGCCGATTTGATGGTGATGCCGCGCCGGCGCTCCAGCGCGAGGGAGTCGGTCCGCGTGCTGCCGTGATCGACGCTGCCGATGGTGTCGATGACTCCGGCGGTGTGGAGGAGCCGCTCGGTCAGGCTTGTCTTACCGGCGTCGACATGCGCCAGAATTCCCAGATTCAACGTGTGCACGAAGCTTCATGTCCTTGAGAGAAAGGTGAATTTCTGTCGGGGTGGACACGAAAGCTCCGCGCATGATCGGACTCCTGGGTAGTACTGCCTGCTGGTCCGGGGAGTAGATCAGGGGGCTGTCGGAGGCCGCAACCTAATTTCCTTCCGCGCGCAGGTGCGGAAAGCGCCATTCGGTGCGGCTGCGGAGGGTTTCGCCGGGGCGGAGCACCGTGCTGGGGTGGGCGGGGCGGTTGGGTGAGTCGGGCAGGTGCTGGGTCTCCAGGCAGAGTGATCCGTGGCGTTCGTGGCGGCGGCCGGTGCCGTCGGTGAACGCGCCGTCGAGCTGGTTGGCGGTGTAGACCTGGAGACCCGGTTCGGTGGTCCAGAGCTCCAGGGTGCGCCGGTCGCCGGGGGCGGTGAGGCGGGCGGCCCGGCGGAGTTCGGCGGGGGCCGGTTCGCGCAGCACCCAGCAGTGGTCGAAGCCGCCGGCCAGGGCGACTTGGGGGTGGTGGCGGGCGAGGCGGTCCCCCAGCGGCTGCGGGGCGGTGAGGTCGAACGGGGTGCCGGCGACGGGGGCCGGGGGGCCCTCGGGGATGGAGCCGGCGTCGATGGGGAGGTAGTGGTCGGCGTCGACCTGGAGGGTGTGACCGAGGATGTCGTCGGCGCCGAGGTTGAGGTAGGCGTGGTTGGTGAGGTTGACGACGGTGGGGCGGTCGGTGACGGCCGTGTACTCCAGGGCGAGGGTGCCGGTGGTGTCCAGGGTGTAGGTGGCGGTGACGTCGAGCGCTCCGGGGAAGCCCATGTCGCCGTGGGGGCTGTGCAGGGTGAGGCGGAGGACGGCGGCGGAGCCGGTACGGTCTCCGGCCGCCTCCCAGACCTTGGTGTGGAAGCCGTCCGGGCCGCCGTGCAGGGCATGGCCGCGGTCGTTGGCGGGGATGTGGTGCGTGGTGCCGTCGAGGGTGAACCGGCCGTGGGCGATGCGGTTGGCGTACCGGCCGACGACGGCCCCGAAGTAGGGGTTCTTGTCGGTGTAGTCGTCGATGGCGGGCAGGGAGCGGACGACCGGGCCCGGGACGCCGGCGGTGTCGGGCACGGTGAGGCTGTGCAGGACACCGCCGTACGTGAGGACCTCGGCCCGTACGCCGGTGCCCGAGTCGAGGGTCCAGAGGTCGACCTCCGTCTGCCCGTGGGCGTGGCCGAACGGTTTGCGGTGCACGGTGGGCATGAGGAGTTCCTTGGGGGGTGGGAGGCGGCCTCCGGACCTCCGGAAGCGGCCTCTGGAAGGGCCTCCGGGGCTTCGGGAGGCCTCCGGAAGGGGCGCCTCCGGAGGGAGGCCTCTAGCGGGCCGGTCCGGAGGTCTCGCGGGGCGCGGTGGATTCGCGGACGACGAGGCGGTAGCCGGGGCGCGGCCGCCGGGGTTCGGCGACCGGGGTTCCGGCGAGGCGTTCGACGAGGCTGTCGACGGCGAGCCGGGCGATGGCCGCCTTGTCCGGCGCGATGGTGGTGAGGGTGGTGGCCCCGTACCGGCTCTCCTCGATGTCGTCGAAGCCGACGACGGCGATGTCGCCGGGGATGGTGAGGCCGCGTTCGGTGATGGTGCGCATGGCGCCGATCGCGATCATGTCGTTGTACGCGAAGACGGCGTCGGGCCGCTCCCCCCGGTCGAGCAGGGAGGCCATGGCGGCGGCGCCGTCCTCCCTCCCGTAGCCGTCGGTGACGACGACGAGGGACTCGTCGGGTTCGATGCCGGAGGCGGCGAGTTCCTCGCGCCAGCCGCGCAGCCTGAGGTGGGCGGGCTGGCGTTCCCGGCCGGTACGGGAGCCGAGGAAGGCGACCCTGCGGTGGCCGAGGGCGATGAGGTGGGCGACGGCCTCGCGGGCGGCGGCCACGTTGTCGATGGCGATGTGGTCGTACGGGGCCTCGTACTCCCGCTCCCCCAGCAGCACCAGCGGTGCCGTCTCGGTGCGGGCCATCAGGTCCTCGGTCTCCAGGTGGATGGGGCTGAGGATGAGGCCGTCGATGACGTGGGACCGGAACCCCTGGCTGACCAGCAGCTCCTTCTCGCGCAGGCCGCCGGTGTGGTCGACCAGGACGGTGTAGTCGTGCCGGGCGGCCGCGTCGACGACCTCACCGGCGAGCTCCGCGAAGTACGGGTTGCCGAATTCGGGCACGGCCAGCGCGATGATGCCGGTGCGGCCCTTGCGCAGGTGGCGGGCGGTGAGGTTCGGCCGGTAGCCGAGCTCGTCGATGGCCTGCTGGACCTTGGCGCGCATCTTGGGGGTGACGTGCTGGTAGTTGTTCACCACGTTCGACACGGTCTTGATGGACACGCCCGCCCGTTGAGCTACGTCCTTGAGGCTGACGCCCACGGCACTCCTTGTACTCGGTTCGATTCGTCCCTGTCAGGCCCGTCCGGTCCGTCCGGCCCGTCCGGTTCAGGTGGCTCTCCGGCTGCGCGCGAGGTAACGCTGCGCCACCACGACAACGATAAGGAAGCCGCCGCTGACCACCGATTGGTACGAGGAGTTGAGCGAGCCGATCTGGTTGATGAGGTTCTGGATCACGGCGAGCAGCAGCACGCCCCAGAGGGTGCCGCTGATCGAGCCGGCACCGCCGATGAGGAGGGTGCCGCCGATGACGACGGCGGAGATCGCGTCGAGTTCCATGCCGACGCCGACGATGGTGACGCCGGAGGTGAGGCGGGCGGCGTTGAGCGCTCCGGCGAGTCCGGCGAGGAGGCCGCTGAGGGTGTAGACGAGGATCTTCGTGCGGGCGACGGGCAGCCCCATCAGGGTGGCCGCGTCGCTGCTGCCGCCGACGGCGAACAGGGTCTGCCCGAACGAGGTGCGCTGGAGCAGCAGTCCGCCGGCCCCGAAGAGGACGAGGGCGATGAGGATCGGGTATCCGAAGCCCCAGACGCTGCCCTGGCCGAGTTCGGCGAAGGCGGAGTCCTTGGGGACCAGGTAGGTGGTGGCGCCCTCGTCGGTGAAGGCGAGGAGCATGCCGCGCGCCGCGAGGAGGGTGGCGAGCGTGACGATGAAGGGCGCCATGTTCGCGCGGGCGATGAGGAGGCCGTTGACCAGCCCGATCGCGCCGCAGACCACGAGAGGTACGAGCAGGGCGGCGAGGAAGCCCCACTGGGAGGCCCAGGCGGCGAGCACCCCGCCGAGGGCGAAGACCGAGCCGACGGAGAGGTCGATGCCGCCGGTGATGATGACCAGGGTCATACCGAGGGCGACGATCGCGAGGAACGAGGCCTGGACGGTGACGCCCCGGGCGTTGTCGAGGCCGGCGAACGTCGGGTAGACGAACGAGGCGATGAGGATCACGGTCAGCAGGACCGCGAGGACGCCCTGGCGCTGGAGGAGTTCACCGATCCGGGAGCCGGTGGAGCGCTCGGGCCGGGGTTCGGGGCGCGAGGGGGCGTTCTTGAGCGGCGCCGGCACCTGGGTGGCCGGGGCGGCGGGTGTGGTGTTCTTCATCGGGACCGACGCTCCCGGGCGACGTAGACGGCGGCGATGATGATGGCCGCCTGGGCGATCTGTGCGGTGGAGTCGGGCAGGTCGTGCTTGACGAGGGTGGCGCGCAGCAGCTGCATCAGCAGGGCGCCCGCGACGGTGCCGAGCACCCGGATGGAGCCGCCGTTCAGCGGGGTGCCGCCGACGACGACGGCCGTGATGGCGGAGAGTTCCATGAGGGTGCCGAGCGAGGACGGGTCGCTGGCGGTGAGCCGGGCGGTGGCGAGGATCCCGGCGAGCGCGGCCATCGTGCCGCAGAGGATGTAGACGCCGATCAGGACCCGCTTGACGGGCAGTCCGGACAGGGCGGCGGCCGGGCGGTTGCCGCCGATGGCGACGATCTGGCGGCCGAAGGTGGTGCGCTGCACCAGGAACGCGACGGCCAGCGCCAGCACGCCCGCGATGAGCACGACCAGCGGGATGCCGAGGAAGGAGCCGGTGCCGAGCGCGAGGACGTCCGGGTTGACGATCTGCTTGAGTTGACCGTCGGCCATCACCAGGGCCAGGCCCCGGCCGCCGACGAAGAGGGCGAGGGTCGCCACGATGGGTTGCAGTCCGACGAGCGAGACGAGCGTCCCGTTGATCGCGCCGACCACCGCTCCGGCCAGCAGCGCGATCAGGAGCGCGGGCACCAGACCGTAACCGAGGTAGAGCGGCAGCAGGGCCGCGGCGAGCGCCATCGTGGAGCCGACGGAGAGGTCGATGCCCTCGGTGCCGATGACGAGGGCCATGCCGAGGGCGACGATCACGATGGGCGCGACCTGGACGAGCTGGGTGCGCAGGTTGTCGGCCGTCATGAAGTGCTCGGTGAACAGGGCGTTGAACAGCAGGACGACGGCGACCGCCGCGTACACGCCGTACTCCTGGTACCAGGCGGGGTCGCGCAGCCGGGCCAGTGGCTTCGCGGGGCGTGGCAGGGTGGCCTGGGTGGTCATCGGGGGTCCTCCTGGCCGGCCGGGACCTTCCCGCCGGTGTCGGGCGTGCGGTCGGCGGGCACGGTGCCGGGCGAGTGGTCGGCGAGCACTTCGAGGAGGCGGCTCTCCTCCACCTCGTCACCGGCGAGTTCACCGGCGACGGCACCGCCGCGCAGGACGACGATGCGGTCGGCGCCCTCGATGAGCTCCTCGATGTCGGAGGAGATCAGCAGGACGGCGAGACCTTCGCGGGCGAGGTCGTCGATGAGGCTCTGCACCTCGGCCTTGGCGCCGACGTCGATGCCCCGGGTGGGTTCGTCGAGCAGCAGCACCTTGGGTTCCAGGCAGAGCCAGCGGGCGAGCAGCACCTTCTGCTGGTTGCCGCCGGAGAGTTCGCCGACCTTCTGCTCGGGGCTGGAGGCCTTGATGCGCAGCCGCTCCATGAAGATGTCGACGATCCGGTCCTGCCGGTCGCGGGAGACGATCCCGGCGCGGGAGAGCCGGGGCATCGCGGCGAGCACGATGTTCTCGCGTACGGAGAGCTGCGGGATGATCCCCTCGGCCTTGCGGTCCTCGGGGAGCATGCTGATGCCGGCACGGATGGCGGCGGCCGGGGTGGGGCGGCCGAGGCGCTTGCCGTCGACGGTGATCTCGCCGCCGTCCAGGGGGAGGGCGCCGGTGAGCGCCTTGGCGGTCTCGCTGCGCCCGGAGCCCAGGAGGCCGCCGAGTCCCAGGACCTCACCCCCGTACAACTCGATCGATATGTCGTGCAGTTGGTGGCGCCGGTCGAGTCCGGTGGCGGTGAGGACGGGGGTGCGGGCCACGTCGTGTCCGGCGGTGTCGAAGTTGGTGAGGCCCTCGCGGCGCACCTCGGCGAGGTCGCGGCCGAGCATCATCGAGACGAGCCGCATCCGGTCCAGGCCGGCCAGGTCTCCGGTGTGGATGTGGCGGCCGTCGCGCAGGACGGTGACCCGGTCGCAGATGCGGTAGAGCTCGTCCATGCGGTGGCTGACGTAGAGGACGGCGATGCCCTGGCCGCGCAGGTTCTCGATGACCCGGAAGAGGGTCTCGACCTCGCGGGGTTCCAGGGAGGAGGTGGGTTCGTCCATGATGACGACCTGGGCCTTGACGGAGACGGCGCGGGCGAGCGCGACCATCTGCTGGGTGCCGATGCCCAGGGTGTGCAGGGGGCGCCCCGGGTCGACGCGGACGCCGAAGCCGTCGAGGAGTTCGGTGGTCTCGCGGTGCATCCGGGCGAAGTCGATGAGGCCGAAACGGTTCTTCGGCTCCCGGCCCAGGAAGATGTTCCGCGCCACGCTCATCAGCGGGACGAGGTTCACCTCCTGGTAGATGGTGGAGATCCCGGCCTGCTGCGCCTCGAAGGGCCGGGCGAAGCGGACGGGCTCGCCCGCCACCCGGATCTCGCCGCCGTCGCTCTGGTAGACGCCGGTCAGCACCTTGATGAGGGTGGATTTGCCGGCCCCGTTCTCGCCGACGAGCGCATGGGTCTCCCCGGCGCGCAGCGAGAAGGAGACGTCGTCCAGGGCGACGACACCGGGGAACCGCTTGCTGACCGAGCGGGCTTCGAGCACGGTGGCCGCCACGGCGGTCTCCTGGTGCTGGGGTGTCGCTTCGGTTGGTGCCATGAATCCTGGCCTTCCGGTGTTACGGGAACGGGGCCGGGCCGCCGAACGCCTCGGGGGCGTCGCGGCGGCCGGCCGTCCGGTCGGGGTCAGTAGGCTCCGCCGAGCGAGTCCTTGGCGTTGGCCTCGTCGTACTCGCGGTCGGTGATGATCACGTTCTCCGGGATCTCCTCACCGGCGTAGAACTTCTGAGCGGTGGCGAAGGCGAGCGGGCCGAAGCGCGGGTTGGACTCGATGACCGCGTTGTACTCACCGTTGACCAGGGCCTGGACGGCGTTGCGGGTGCCGTCTACCGAGACGATCTTGACGTCCTTGCCGGGCTTCTTCCCGGCCGCCTTGATCGCGGTGAGGGCGCCGAGGCCCATCTCGTCGTTCTCCGCGTAGACGGCGGTGATGTCGGGCTTGGACTGGATGAGCTGCTCCATGACCTGCTGGCCCTTGTCGCGGGCGAACTCGCCGGTCTGCTGGGCGACGATCTCCAGGCCGGGCGCCTGCGCCTTCACCTGGTCGACGAAGCCCTTCGTGCGGTCGGTGGTGACGTTGTTGCCGGAGGCGCCGAGCAGGATCGCGACCTTGCCCTTGCCGCCCGTCACCTTGATCATCGCGTCGGCGGCGCGCTTGCCCTGCTCGACGAAGTCGGAGCCGAGGAAGGCCACATAGTCCTTGCAGGCGGTCGAGTTGACCTTGCGGTCGATGGTGAGGACGGGCACCTTCTTCGCCGCGGCCGCCTTCAACGCGGGCTCCAGACCGTCGGAGTTGAGGGGTGCGACGATGAGGAACTGGGCGCCCTGCGACAGCATGTCCTGGATGTCGCTGATCTGCTTGGACAGTTGCGACTGGGCGTTGGTGGTGAGGAGCTTCTTGACGCCGATCTTCTTCGCCTCGTCCTTGATGGACTGGGTCTCGGCGATCCGGAAGGGGTTGGCCTCCTTCTCCGACTGGGAGAAGCCGACGACGGCGTTCTTCAGGTCCAGCTTCGGTGCGCCGTAGGTCTCCAGCGAGCAGCCCGAACCGGAGGTGGAGTCGGGGGACTTGGCTTCCTGGGCGCCCTGGCTGCTGTCGCCGCCCGCGTTGTTCGAGGTCTCCGACTTGGCGCAGCCGGCGGCGGCCAGCGTGGCGGTGGCGGCGAGGAGGCAGGCCACGGCGAGGGTACGGGGTCGACGCTGGATCTTCATGCGCGGAACGCTCCTTGGCGGGTTGACGGCACGCGCATCGGCGTGCGGTCGGGCATGCGGGACGAGGCATCGGCCGCTCGGCGGCTGATGTCACTGCATTCCTCACGACCCCGCTCCGTACTGCGGGAACAGCGATCGCGAGAGCTTGCGCGGCCTGTCGGTGGCTCGGTTTACAACGTTATATAGGCGGTGCGGCACGGGCGGCAAGAGCAGGGTCGATGCGTTTCCAAAATGTGTCGGCCACTCACCGGGGCGTGCGTACGGGAATCGGCCCGCCCCACGGCAACGGGTCCTGCGCAACCTCTGGACAGCCGACCGGCACCGTGCTGTCATACCGCCGGACGCCATATTTCCAACGTTGCAAGCACCGCTGCCGTCAGCCGGGCCGCCCGCGCGACGGCGACCTTCGGCATGCGCCCCTCCGCTTCTCCGCGCCCGACCGGCCGCCCCGCCGCTCCCCCGGCCGGGCGGCCCCCGCACCACGCCCTGCACCAGCCCCGCGCACCGCACCGCGCGCGGCGACCACCCCCACCGAGCCGACGGCAGCTCAGGCGGCCACCGGCTCAGAGCAGGAGCCGTACCCATGCCCCTGAACCGCAGGCAGCTCATCACCACCGCCGTGGCCACCGCGGTGGCCACCGGCACGACGAGCCGGTGGGCGACCGCCGCCACGCCCCATCGCCACCGGGTGGCGGCCGCCCCCGGCGGCCACTACTCCCCCAACGCCGCCCCCCTCCACCCCACCGCCTTCCTCAAACTGCCCCCGGGCAAGGTGAAGGCACGCGGCTGGCTGGCCGGTCAGCTCCGGCTCCAGCTGGAGGGGCTGTGCGGCCGGTACGAGGAGTTCTCGCACTTCCTGGACTTCACGGCGACCGGCTGGGTCCGCCCCGATCGCGGCGGCTGGGAGGAGGTCCCGTACTGGCTGCGCGGTTACGCCGATCTCGCGATCGTCACCGGGGACGCGGCCGCGCTGGCCACCACCCGCCGCTGGATGGACGCGATCCTCGCCACCGGGCAGAGCGACGGCTTCTTCGGCCCGAAGGCGCTGCGGACCTCGCTCAACGGCGGCCCCGACTTCTGGCCGTTCCTGCCGCTGATCCAGGCGCTGCGCTCCTGGCAGGAGTACAGCGGCGACACCCGGATCATCCCCTTCCTCAGCCGCTTCTTCCGCTACATGAACGCCCAGGGTCCTGGCGCCTTCAACACCTCCTGGATCGCCCTGCGCTGGGGCGACGGCCTGGACAGCGCGATGTGGCTCTACAACCGCACCGGCGACGCCTACCTCATGGACCTCGTCGACAAGATCCACCGGTACGGGGCGGACTGGGGCGACAATCTGGTCAACCCGCACAACGTCAACATCGCCCAGGGCTTCCGCGAACCCGCCCAGTTCTCGCTGCGCAGCGGCTCGGCGACCGACACCCGGAACACCTACGGCACGTACGCGAAGGCCATGGACGCCTACGGGCAGTTCCCCGGCGGCGGGTTCGCCGGGGACGAGAACGCCCGGCCCGGCCACGGCGACCCCCGCCAGGGGTTCGAGACCTGCGGGATCGTCGAGTTCATGGCGAGCCACCAGCTGCTCACCCGGATCACCGGGGACCCGCTGTGGGCGGACCGATGCGAGGAGCTGGCGTTCAACTCGCTGCCCGCGTCGCTCGATCCGTCGGGCAAGGCGGTCCACTACGTCACCTGCGCCAACAGCGTGGACCTGGACAACGCGCCCAAGCGGGACCGCCAGTTCCAGAACCCCTTCGCGATGCTGGCGTACCTGCCGGGCGTCGACCAGTACCGCTGCTGCCCGCACAACTACGGGATGGGCTGGCCGTACTTCACCGAGGAGCTGTGGCTCGCCACCCCGGACGGCGGGCTCGCGGCGGCGATGTACGCGCCGAGCGAGGTGACGGCGAAGGTCGCGGACGGCACGGAGGTGACGTTCACCGAGGAGACCGGCTACCCCTTCACGGACACGGTGACGCTCTCCCTCACCGCACCGAAGCCGCTCCGCTTCCCGCTGGTGCTGCGCGTCCCCGCCTGGTGCGCGGATCCCGACCTCCGGGTGAACGGGCTGCGGGTCACCGCCCCCGCCGGCCCGGCGTTCACCCGGATCGAGCGGACCTGGTCGAGCGGCGACAGGGTCACCCTGCGGCTGCCGCAGCGGACCGCCGTACGCACCTGGGCGGAGAACCACGGCTCGGTGAGCGTGGACCACGGGCCGCTCACGTACTCCCTGCGCATCGGGGAGCGGTACGAGCGGATCGGCGGCAGCGACACGTTCCCGGAGTACGCGGTCCACGCCACGAGCCCGTGGAACTACGGCCTCGTCCTGGACCCCGCCCGGCCCACCGCGGACCTGCGCCACCGCTCCACCGGCCGCGCCCCCGGCGACAATCCGTTCACCCACTCCGGAACCCCGCTCACGATGACCGCCCGGGCCCGCCGCATCCCGGAGTGGACGGCGGACGACGAGCACGTGGTCGCGCCGCTCCGGGCGAGCCCGGCACGCTCCACGGAACCGGTCGAGGAGGTCACGCTCGTCCCGATGGGCGCTGCACGGCTGCGGATCACGTCCTTCCCGACGGCCGCCCCGGACGCCGAACCATGGCTGGCGGACCGCTGGTACCGGATCTCCAACCGGCACTCGGGCAAGGTGCTCGGCGTGGACGGGATGTCGACCGCCAACAGCGCCCACGTCGTGCAGTTCGGCGACACGGGGACGGCGGACCACCTCTGGCGGCTGGTCGCCAACGGCGACGGCTGGTACCGCATCCGCAACCGGCACTCCGGCAAGGTGCTGGGCGTCGACCTGATGTCCACCGCGAACAGCGCGCACGTCGTGCAGTTCGACGACAACGACACCGCCGACCACCTCTGGCAGCTCGTTCCGGACGGGGCCGGCTGGTACCGGATCCGTAACCGGAACTCGGACAAGGTGCTCGGCGTGGACGGGATGTCCACCGCCGACAGCGCCCATGTCGTCCAGTACGAGGACAACGGAACGGCCGACCATCTGTGGCGGCTCCTCTGAGCGCCACTCCCCCGCCCTCTCCCCGCGCCACCCCGGCGCGGGGAGTTCTTCGGTATGACCACGAAAGGGATCTTCATCCATGCGCTCAGCACCCGCACCCCGCACCCCCACCTGGTGGCGGAGATTAACGGCCACCACCGGCCTCCTCGCCCTGGTGGCCACCGCGCTCGTCGGCAGCGGCACCTCCCCGGCCGCGGCCGCGCCCGCCGCCTGGACGCCGAAGCCGGCGCCCATGACGACACCGTGGACGAACCAGGTCCCGGTGGACAAGCCGCTGCCGGAGTACCCACGCCCGCAGCTGACCCGCCCCGACTGGACGAACCTCAACGGCATCTGGGACTTCGCGGTCACCGGCCGTGACACGGGGCAGCCCGCCACCTTCCCGGAGCAGATCCGCGTCCCGTTCGTCGCGGAGTCCGCGCTCTCCGGCATCCAGCGCCGGATCACCGAGAACGACAAGCTCTGGTACAAGCGGACCTTCACCGTCCCCGCCGACTGGAACAACCGCCGGGTCAAGCTCCACTTCGGGGCCTCCGACTGGCAGACGACGGTCTGGGTCAACGGCACCCAGGTCGGGGCGCACAAGGGAGGCTTCGACTCGTTCGCGTACGACATCACCCCGCAGCTCAACGGCGGTACGAACACCGTCGTGGTCTCCGTCTTCGACCCGAGCCAGAGCGGCGGCCAGGCGGTCGGCAAGCAGCGCATCAACGATGTGAAGCCGCACCCGGGCGGCGGGATCTTCTACACCGCGGCCTCCGGCATCTGGCAGACGGTCTGGCTGGAACCGGTCGCCGCGGCCCACATCACCCGCCTCGACATGACACCGAACCTGGGCAACAGCACGCTCCGGGTGAGGGTCCAGACGGCCGGCGCGGCGGGCAGGAACGCCCGGATCACCGTCTCCAGCGGCGGTACGGTGGTGGGCTCGGCGACCGGCGGGGTGGGCGGGGAGGTCTCCGTACCCGTTCCGAACCCAAGGCTGTGGAGCCCCGAGGACCCGTTCCTGTACGACGTGCGGGCCGACCTCCTCGACGGCGCGGCGGTCACGGACACGGTGGGCAGCTACACGGGTATGCGTTCCGTGGGCCTGGCGAAGGTCGACAACATCCTGCGGCCGGTGCTCAACGGCAAGTTCGTGTTCCAGACGGGCACGCTGGACCAGGGCTACTGGCCGGACGGCATCTACACCGCGCCGAGCGACGAGGCGCTGAAGTACGACCTCCAGGCCCACAAGGACCTCGGCTTCAACATGGTCCGCAAGCACATCAAGGTGGAGCCGCAGCGGTGGTTCTACTGGGCGGACCGGCTGGGGCTGCTGGTCTGGCAGGACATGCCGTCGATGGACACGGGCAAGGTCCCGGACGGGCCGGCGCGCACCCAGTGGGAGGCGGAGTACCGGGCGGTCATCGACCAGCACCGCAGCTCGCCGTCGGTGGTCATGTGGGTGAACCAGAACGAGGGCTGGGGCCAGTACGACCAGGCCAGGATCGCCGACGAGGTCAAGGCGCAGGACCCCTCACGTCTCGTCAACAACATGAGCGGGGTCAACTGCTGCGGCTCGGTCGACGGCGGCAACGGTGACGTGGTCGACAACCACATCTACGTCGGCCCGGGCAACACCGCGCCGACCGCCACCCGGGCCGCCGTGCTCGGCGAGTTCGGCGGTCTCGGCTACAAGGTGCCGGGGCACGAGTGGTACCCGGGCGGCGGGTTCAGCTACGAGGACCAGCCGAGCATCGCGGCCCTCAACAACCGGTTCGTCGGCCTGCTGGACGCGATCCGGGTCGGCCAGCTCCCCGCCGGGCTCTCCGCGTCGGTCTACACGGAGATCACGGACGTCGAGAACGAGGCGAACGGACTGCTGACCTACGACCGCCAGGTCGTCAAGGTCGACACCGCCCGGGTCAGGGCCGCCAACCAGGCCCTCATCCAGGCGTCCCGGAACCCCGCTCCCCCGGTGACCCTGCCCACCGGGCAGAACAAGTCCCTGCGCGTCACCACTCCCGGCCACACGACGAAGCACCTGCGCCACTACGACGGGCAGGCCTTCACCGAGGTGGTGAACAGCGGCAGTCCGGCCGTGCTGAAGGCGGACGCCACCTGGAAGATCGTCACCGGTCTGGCCAACGGCAACTGCTACTCCTTCGAGTCCCGGAACTACCCCGGTGAGTTCCTCCGTCACCGGGACTTCCGGGTCCGGCGCGATGCCAACGACAACTCCGCCCTCTTCAAGGCGGATGCCACCTGGTGCGCGGTCGCCGGGAACGGCGGGGTGCGGTTCACCAGCGCCAACCTGCCGGGCAGCTATCTGCGGCACATCGACTCGGAGGTGTGGCTGGCAACTCCGGGCGGCGGAAGGGCCTTCGACAGCCCGGCCCTCTTCGCCGAGGACACCACGTGGGCGGTGGACACCCCTTGGGCCCCGTGATCCCGCGGAGCGGATGAACGATGACCGGCCGGCCCGGCGGCGACGGGGCAGCTCCCCGTCGCTGCCGGGCCGGCCTGGTGTCTCGCCCGAAGGACGTCGCCGATGGCTCAAGGCATCTCCCACGCACGCAGGGGCCCCGCTTCGGGAGCGGCGCCGCGTACCGGGCGGCGGTCGGTACCCTCCGCGCGGCATGGACCGCGCAGGGCCTGACGGCCGAGGACATCCCCGCGCCGAGAAGGGTGAACGGGGAGCGGGTTTGCCGGGGGTGCGGGCGGAGGGCGACCACGACGTCGAGTTGTCGCCGAGGCCCGACCGGTACTCGGGGGAGCCGGCCCTGACGGCGGACGGCGGATGCGTCCGGCACCGGGGATATCCGGTCGACTGGGAGTAGGCGAGACCCCTGACACCGTGGGCCCCCGCGTTCGTGAGGGTGGCCCGGCGCGCCCATCACGGCGAATAGGTCCGCTCCCGGTGCCGGGAGCGGACCTATTCGCTGCCCGTTACGGCTTCCGGCTGCCGTACAGGGCGGTCACCTCATCGGCGGTCAGGGCCTTGTCGTACAACCCGACCTGGTCGACGGACCCGTTCCAGAAGTCGCCCTTGGCCCCCGCGTACTGGGCCCGGCCGACGGAGAGCGGGCCGGTGCTCACATCGGCGGGACCGGCCTCGGTGGTGGCGGCGAGCTTCCCGTCGACGTACAGCTTCACCTCGTTGCCCTGCCGGACACCGACCAGGTGGTACCACTTCCCGGTCTCCGGCGTGATCTCCAGGCGGGCGCGCTTGCCGCCCGGGGTGGAGAAGGCGAACGCGCCCTGCCCGTACTGGAGATAGAAGGGGTTCTCGGTGCGCCGGCCGTCCTGGCTGACGACGGTGGCGTAGTTGCCCGGCAGGGCGTCCAGCGAGGCCCACGCGGAGACGGTGTAGTCCTTCGTGGTGTCCACGACGGGACCGGTGCTCTGCGCGTACTGGCCCTCGCCGTTGAACTTCAGCGCCGAGCCCGTGACGCCCGGGGCCCAGGACGTACCGCCCTCCAGGGTGAGATGGGCCTTGTTGGGGCCGCTGTCGCGGGCCGTGGTGCCCTTGTTCTCGTCGAGCGACCAGGAACCGCCGCCCTTCAGCTCGTCACGCTGACCGGCCTTCGCACCGGCGGCGATGACCTGCCGGTTGATCTCCCGGACCTTCTTCGGGTCGACCTTGATCTCACGGCGGTCGTACGTCCAGAGCCCGTTGAGCTCGTTCTCCAGGTCGCTGACCTGGGTGTAGACCGAGCCGGACAGCTCGGCGCCGGCGGCCGCGAGGTAGTACGTACGGGTGTTGTCGACGTACTTGGCGGTGAGAGCGGCCTTGTCAGCCACCCCGGAGTAGATGTTGGCGGGCGCGCCCGGCCACATGTGCCCCGGGGTCCGGAGCGTGAAGCCGCCGTGCTCCCCGTCCATCGCGGCGCGACGGTCGTCCGGGAAGGCCGGGTCGTTGTTCACGTAGTCGTGGTGGTCGATGATCTCGCCCTTGCCGGAATCACCCTTGGACGAGCAGCAGTTGACCCCGCTGTGCGCGTTGACCACACGTGACGGGTCCAGCGCCTTGACGTCCTCGGCGATCGTGCCGGTCTCCGTCCGGTCCCACTCGCCCCAGCCTTCGTTGAAGACGATCCAGCCGCTGATCGAGGGATGGTTGTGGAACTGCTTCATCAACTCCTTTCCCTGGGTGAGGAAGGCGTTCTTGCCGCTGTCGTTGTCGATGTCCGCGGAGACGAAGTCCTGCCACACCAGCAGTCCGAGCCGGTCGGCGTGGTAGTACCAGCGCGGCGACTCCACCTTGATGTGCTTGCGTACGGCGTTGAAGCCGAGGTCCTTCTGGGCCTTCAGGTCGAAGGTGAGGGCCGCGTCGCTGGGCTGGGTGTGCAGCCCGTCCGGCCAGAACCCCTGGTCGAGCATGGCGAGCGAGAAGAACGGCTTCCCGTTGAGGACGAGCTTCTGGTACCCGCCGACCTTGTCGATCTTCAGCTGGCGCATCCCGAAGTAGCTTTCGACGCTGTCCTTGGAGCGGCCGTCGGTGAGGGAGACGTCGAGGTCGTAGAGGTAGGGGTCGTCCGGCGACCAGAGGCGCTGGTTCTTGACCTGGAGGCTCAGCTCGCGGTTGGCCGGGCCGGTGACCGTGCCGACGACCTTGCCCTTGCGGTCGCGGGCGACGGCGGTGACACGGGCGTTGGCCGACGCCTTCGCGGAGTTGACGGTGACGGCGAGGCGGCCGGTGTCGATGTTCGGCGTGGTGGTCAGGGAGTCGATGGCGGCGGGCGCGACCGGCTCCATCCAGACTGTCTGCCAGATGCCGGAGGACGGGGTGTAGACGATGCCGCCGGGGTTGGTGGACTGCTTGCCCTTGGGCTGGTTCGGGCCCGTCCTGTCCGTGACGGCGACGACGATCTCCTGGGGGCCGCTGCCCTTCAGCGCGTCGGTGATGTCGGCGCTGAACCCGGTGTAACCGCCGGTGTGTTCGGCGACCTTGGTGCCGTTGACCCAGACGGTGGACTGGTAGTCGACGGCGTCGAAGTTGAGCCTGAGCCGCTTGTCCTTGCCGGAACCGCCGGACTTGTCCTTGCCGACCGACCAGTTCTTCGGCACGGTCACGAGCTTGCGGTAGAACATGTGGTCCTCGTCGCGCTCGAGCCCGGAGAGCTGGGACTCGACCGGGAACGGCACGATGATCCGCTCGCCGAGCTTCTTGCCGAAGACCGGCTTCTCGCCCTCGGTGGCCCCGGCGAACTCCCAGGGGCCGTTGAGGTTCTTCCACTGCTCGCGGACCTGCTGGGGGCGCGGGTACTCGGGCAGCGGGTTGTTCTTGTCCAGCTTGTCGCCCCAGGTGGTGGTGAGGCGGTGCGTGGAGAGGTTCTTGGCGGTGCGGCCGATCTCCGGGACGGTCTCGGTCCCCGACTTCAGCCCGCTCTTTCCGTCGTGGACGACCTTGACCCGCTGATCCTTGAGGACGGGGGCGGCGAGATCGATGATCAGGGCCCGGGGGTTGTCCGAGGCGCGGGTCACCGACTTCACCGGCATCGGGGAGGTGTCGACCTCGATCTTGAGGTGGTCCTTCACCTTGCCGTAGTTCGTGACCCGGTCCTTGAAGGTTGCCTGGAGGCGCTTGCCGTTCTTGGCGATGCTCAGGGCGACCGGGTAGACCTCGAAGTCCGCGGGCGGGGTGAAGGCGGACTCGGGCACGATCTGCTTCTTGAGCGTGTCGCTCTGCCAGCGCAGGAACATGCTGGCGCCGCCGATGTCCTGGAACATCTCCAGCTTGAAGTCGTGCTTCCCGCCCGCCTTCAGGGAGATCGGCGCGCTGTGCTGCTCCTTGTCCCAGTCCGGCTGCCAGTGGTCGATGACAACGTTGCCGTCGAGGAAGAGCCGGAAGCCGTTGTCGCCGATGGCGGAGAAGGTGTACGAGCCCGTCTCGGGTGCTTGGAGCTGTCCGGTCCAGCGGGCGGTGGTGTGCTCGGTCTTCCCGGTCGCCGACTCGAACGTCCCCGTGAGGCCGGGGAAGTTGATCTCGGGGTCCAGGGAGGTGGCGCCGAGCTCGGCGAAGTCACGGGCGCCCGGGGCGGACATGCTGAAGTACTCGCCCTTCAGCCCGTGCACATCGGTGACCGGGTCGTCGGCCGTGAAGGCCGTGGCGGTGGCCGGTGCCGGGGTGGCGGGCGCGGCGGCGGCCGTCGGGACCAGGGTGGCACCGACGGGTATCAGGAGCGCTGCGGCGCAGGTGAGAGCCCTGAACAGGGCACGGGGGCGCGGGTGTTGTCGTCTCAAGGCGTCGTCCTCGTCGAAGAGCCGGGAGTACCTCGAACCTGTGAGGCACTGCACATAGTCGAACATTGAGCCACAACACCAAACACTGCACAACGGTCGTGCACAGAGAATTTTCAACGATAGAAACCGGCTGACGGCACGGGCCCCGGGCCCGGAGCCCCGGTGAAGCCCTGCCCCGGGGCCCTAGCCCAGGAAGGCCGACACGGTCGCGACGAACCGGTCGGGGCCGTCGATCCACGGGTAGTGCCCCGCCCCCGACTGCTCGACCAGCGAGGCGCGGGGGAACAGCTCCGCGCACTGCGCCACCGCCCGGGGCGGACTGTTCAGGTCGAACTCACCGGCGAGCAACAGCACAGGGCTCTCGAAGCCGGCGAGTGCCGCACGGGTGACCTCGGGTTCGAAGGCCCCTTCGGCCCCGAAGTGGGCGACGGCCTCGCCGTTGAGGGGCTGCCCGGCTGCGTGATGGAGCCGGGCGGCGGCGTCCCAGCGGCCCCAGAAGAAGGGCGCGACCGCCTCCCAGTCGCCGCCGGTGCCCTCGGTGATCGCCTCCAGCGCGGCAAAGGCGGCCGGGAACCACGGCTCGCCCTTCCGCCGCAGCGCGAGCGCGTGGCGCATCCGCCCGTCGATCTCCACGCCCACCGCCCGGACGCCGGGGCTGATCAGGGCGAGCCTGCCGACGCGCCCAGGATGCCGGGCGGCGTACTGCATCGCGAGGTTCGCACCGGCGGAATGAGCCAGCACATCGACCCGGGCGAGCCCGAGATGCTCCCGCAGGGCTTCCACGTCCGCCACCTGACGGTCGCAGCGACAGGAGGCGGCATGTTCGGGAAGCGCCGACCGGCCGGTGCCGCGCAGGTCGAGGAGGACGAGCCGGCGGTGCGCGGTGAGGCCCCCGAGATCACCCAGATAGCGGGAGTCGGCAGGCCCTCCCGGGAGACAGATCAGCGGCTCGCCGTCCCCTGTCACGCGATAGGCGAGCCGGGTTCCGTCAGGTGCCGTGAAGAAGGAAGCCATGGCAGCCATGATGATCCTTATAACTGAGTTGTACAACCTGGTTATGACAATGGGATCATTGAGGTATAACCGAGCTATGACAGACGAGGACGAGATCCGCCGACGCCCCGAGTTCCTCAGCGAGGAGCAGGCGGTGAGAATGTTCGCCGGAATGAACGAGGTCATCCGTGCGGGTGAGGAGATGCGGCAGCTGCGCAGCGAAATGTTGGCGCTGTTCGCCGGGGCGGGCTGGACCCAGGAGAGGATCGCCCGGCTCACCGGCATGAGTCAGCCCGCCGTCTCCAAGCAGGTGACGAAGCACGGCCCGGGGGGCCCGCGGCCTCTGGCGGAGCTCACCCTCGACCAGTACGACACGCCCTGGCTGGAAGGGCGTCTGTGGGGTCTGGCCGAGGAGGTCTCCGAGGCCCTGAGCGACAACGCCCGCTGCTCGCGCTTCGTCGACGCCCTCGGCCGGGGGCGGAAGCGCTTCACGCCACTCGAAGTCGACGCGTTGCGCCGCCTCGTCGAAGAGGACCTGACGCTGCACCGGGAGGAGCTGCCCGGATGTTTCCGGACGGCTTACGACGTGATCAGCCGCGGACTCGACGCCCCCGCGAAAGTGACCGCCCCGGGGTCGGCTTCGGCGCGCCGCACCTTGGCCCATCGCATCCAGCGGGATCGGCTCGGAGGCGGGAACTGAGCCGTACCGGGGGGCGGGACCTGAGTTGTAACCAGGCGTGTCGTCCCCCCTCGCGGCTGTTCTCCATGAAATCCCGTTCCGGGGGTATCCGGAGTTCAGCCAGAAAGCTCAAGTGACGGGGTGACCGCTATGAACGACCGCATGCTGATGACACTTTCACCGAGTGGGGAGACCCGCACCGATTACGTCTGCCGGCCCGAGAGGGCGGCCGACGCTCGGGACGCGGTCAGCAGCTTTGTCGCTCGGCTGCACCCCAAGCCGGCCGCGCACGTGGTGCAGAATCTGCTGCTCCTCGTGTCCGAGCTGGTCACCAACGCCGTCCGGCACGCGGGAGCCGTCAGCGCGCTCCGGCTGACCGCGGACCGCACGGGCGTCCATGTCCGGGTCACCGATCCGAGCCCGGCGCACCCGCAGGACCGCACGCCCGACCTGACGGGCCGCACCGGCGGCTTCGGCTGGCCGATGATCCAGCGGCTGGCCCAGGAGGTCACGGTCCGCGAGTCCGCGGACGGCGGGAAGATCATCCTGGCCACCGTGCTCCGCTGACGGCCCGAGCCCCTCGGCGCTCCGGCAACAGTCCGGAGCCCACGCAGAGCGGGCGGTCCCGGCGGCAACGGGCGCCGATCGTGACGTCTCGATAGAATTCGGATATGACAGAGCGGCCCGCAGCGCCGACGGCGCCCGAGCTCGTCCTGGAGACCGATCTAGGCTCCACGGTGATGAGTCCGAGCCGGGACTACCATGTCGGACGCGATCCCGAGAGCGACATCGTCATCGACGACGCCCGGGTCTCCTGGCACCACGCGGTGCTCCATCCCGAGGCCGGTCACTGGACGCTCCAGGACGAGGACAGCACCAACGGCACGTACACCGGCGGCCACCGCGTCCATGAGTCGGGCGTCGGCGCGGGCAGCATCATCCACTTCGGCAACCCGTCCGACGGGCCCCGGGCGGTCCTGCTGGGCCGGGAGCCCCCCGCCCGCCCCGCAGCCGCCGCGGACCGGCCCTCGGCCGTCTCGATGCCCGCCGCGACCGGCACCTTCCGGCAGCCGACCACCGTACGGCCCCTGCCCTCGAAGACCGTGCGCATCGGCCGCGACAGCGGCAACGACCTCGTCATCGACGACCTCGTGGTCTCCCGGCACCACGCCGAACTCCGGGCGCTCGCCGACGGCCGTCACGAGATCGTCGACCTCGGCAGCCACAACGGCACCTTCCTCAACGGCCAGCCCGTGTCCCGGGCCGTGCTCGGCGCCGGCGACATCGTCGGCATCGGCCACTCGGCGTTCAGCCTCGTCGGCGATGTGCTCCAGGAGTTCGTGGACACCGGTGAGGTGTCGCTGGACGTCCAGGACCTGGAGGTCACCGTCGGCAAGGCGGGCAAGGGCGGCAAGACCCTCCTCGACGGGGTCTCCTTCCCCGTCGGCGAGAAGTGTCTGCTCGGTGTCGTCGGGCCCAGCGGCGCCGGGAAGTCGACGCTGCTCAACGCCCTCACCGGGCTGCGCCCCGCCGACACCGGCACCGTCCTCTACGACGGCCGTGACCTCTACCGGGACTTCGCCGAGCTTCGCCAGCGCATCGGGCTAGTACCGCAGGACGACATCCTGCACTCCCAGCTGACCGTACGTAAGGCCCTCGGGTACGCCGCCGAGCTCCGCTTCCCGCAGGACACCGCGAAGGCGGAACGGCAGGCCCGGGTCTCCGAGGTCATCCATGAACTCGGCCTGGAAGAACGGGTGGACCAGCCGATCCACAGTCTCTCCGGCGGCCAGCGCAAGCGGGTGAGCGTGGCCCTGGAGCTGCTGACCAAGCCCTCGCTGCTCTTCCTGGACGAACCGACCTCGGGGCTCGACCCGGGGATGGACCGCTCCGTGATGCACATGCTGCGCGGCCTCGCCGACGACGGCCGTACGGTCATCGTCGTCACGCACAGCGTGCTGAGCCTGGAGGTCTGCGACCGGCTGCTCGTCCTCGCCCCCGGCGGGCGCATCGCCTACTACGGCCCGCCGGAGGACGCCCTCGCGTTCTTCGGCTTCGAGGAGTGGCCGGAGGCGTTCGAGGCGTTCGAGAACGACCGGGGCCGGGACTGGGCGGCCACGTACGCCGGCTCGCCCTTCCACCAGCAGTACATCGTCAACGCCTCGGCACAGCCCCAGCTGCCCCGGGCCGCGCCCGGCGCGTCCGTCACCCCGCCGCCGAAGACCCGTAACTGGGGTGCGCAGTTGAGCACCCTGGTCCGCCGGTACGCCTCCGCGCTCGCCGCCGACCGGACGTTCCTGATCATCATGATCGCGCTGCCCTTCGTCATGGGAGCGATGGCCCGCGCCCTGGCGGGCAGCAGGCTCACCCAGGAGACGGCGATGAACGCGCTGCTCATCCTGTGTGTCGGCGGAGTGCTGACCGGTGCCGCCAACGCCGTACGCGAGCTGGTCAAGGAGCGGGTGATCTACCGGCGGGAGAGAGCCGTGGGCCTCTCCAGATCCGCGTACCTGATGTCGAAGATCGTGGTGCTCGGGACCATCACGGTCCTCCAGGCCATCGTGCTGACCCTGGTCGGACTGGTGGGCGTCGACCTCAACGCGCCGGGCGGCGAAGGCGTCTTCCTGCCACCGCTCGTGGAGATCACCCTGGCCGTCGCCCTGCTGTCCTTCACCGCGATGATGCTCGGCCTGCTGGTCTCCGCGCTGGTGCGCAAGGAGGAGGTCACGATGCCGCTGCTCGTCCTCCTCGCCATCGTCCAAGTGGTGTTCTGCGGGGCCCTGCTCAAGCTGAACGGGGTTCCGGGGCTTGAGCAGCTGTCCTGGCTGATCCCGTCGCGGTGGGCGCTGGGGGCGATGGCCGGCACGGTCGATCTGGCCCGGATCGTGCCGGGCGAGCTGACGTCCGACCCGCTCTTCGGGCACTCCGCGGGGGTCTGGCTGCTCAACATGGGCATGCTGATCGTCCTCTCCGCCGTCTTCGGATTCGTGGTCACGAAGCTGCTGCGGCGCCATGAGCCCGCGATCATGCGGAAGTAAGGCGGTTCCATGGCGACCCCGGAATTCCGCCCCACCCATGTCATCCCCCCGGACGGGCTGCCCGCCTGGGAGGCTGCCGACGCCGCCCGGCCCACCGACCCGCTGGACGCCCTGCTGCCGGTGCAGTTGGTGGACCGGCGCGGGGACTGGGCGTATGTCGCCTGCTCCAACGGCTGGTCGGCCTGGGTCGACGGACGGCTCCTCGTCTCCGTACCGCAGGCCCCTCCGGCCGCAGGTCAGCCCCTCGCCCGCACGGCGGACCCGCGGCCCCTGCTGGCCCGGGCGGAGGAGGCCCTGAACCAGTACCGGCGCGCGGCCCAGGACCTGGCCGAGGGCCGCAGCGACGGGGAGAGCTTCCAGCAGCGGACGCGGGGGCTGCGGGTGGGCATGGTCGTGGACGGGGAGTCGGTGTGGCTGTTCGACGCCGAGCACGAGCGGTGGGTCTTCTGCGACGGGACACAGCTCAGTACGTACGCGGCGGAGTCGGGGCCGGGCTCGGGGACGGGGTTCACGGGGGCGGGGTCCACGGGGGCCGGCGCTGCGGAACCGGAGCCCACGCGGGTGGTCGCCGCGGACGGGCCGCCGCAAGCGACGCGGGTGGTAGCTGCGGACAAGCCGCCGGAGGCGACGCGGGTGGCCGCCGGGGACGGGCCCGAGCCGACCCGGGTCGTGACCGGCGACGAACCCGAACCCACCCGGGTCGTGGCGCCCGAACCGACCCGCGTGGTCACTCCGACGAGTCGCCGGACGGCGGGCGGTGACGGGCCATGACTCCCCCACCGCCTCCCCCTCCCCCGCCGTCGCACGACGCCGGGCTCCCGGCCGGCCGGGACGACGAGCTGATCGGCAAGCGGATCGCGGGCTATCTGGTGGAGGCAGAGATCGGCCGCGGCGGCATGGCCGTCGTCTACCGGGCCAGGGATCTGCGGCTGGACCGGATCGTCGCGCTCAAGCTGCTCGCCCCTGAACTGGCCCGCAACGACACCTTCCGCCAGCGGTTCACCCATGAGTCGCGGGTGGCGGCCGCGATCGACCACCCCCATATCGTGCCGGTGTTCGAGGCCGGTGAGACGGACGGGCTGCTCTACATCGCCATGCGCTATGTGGCGGGTGCCGATCTGCGCGTGCTGATCGACCGGCGCGGGCCGCTCGATCTGACCGCCGCCGTCCGGATCGGCGGGCAGGTCGCGTCCGCGCTGGACGCGGCCCATGACCACGATCTGGTGCACCGCGATGTGAAGCCGGGCAACATACTGGTGGCGGCGGGGACGGACAGCGACCATCCGGAGCATGTGTATCTGACGGACTTCGGGCTGACGAAGAAGTCTCTGTCGCTGACGGGGTTCACCACGGTCGGCCAGTTCGTCGGGACGCTCGACTATGTGGCGCCGGAGCAGATCTCGGGTAAGCCCGTGGACGGCCGGTGCGATGTGTACAGCCTGGCGTGCGTCGTGCAGGAGACCCTGACCGGGGCGCCGCCCTTCCAGCGGGACGACGACATGGCCCTGTTGTGGGCCCACCAGTACGATCCGCCGCCGCCTCCGTCCGGGCTGCGGCCCGGCCTGCCGGGCGCGGTGGACGGCGTACTGGCGAAGGCGCTGGCCAAGTCGCCGGACGACCGTTACGAGACCTGTCTGCGGTTCGTGGCGGCGCTGCGGGCGGCGGCGTCCGGGATCTCGGCCGGGCAGCACGCACCGACCCGGGTGGACGCGAGGGCCGGTTCCTGGTCCGCGACGCCCGAGCCGCCGCCCCGGCCGCCGCGCTGGGCCCGCCCGGTGTTTCCGGGGCCGTAGGGGCTATCCGGCGTTCGCCGGGCCCTTGGGGCTGTCCGGTGGAAGCTCGCCGTGCCGGTGCACCCGGGTGGCGGCGAGCCCGCCGAGGAATCCGGCGACCAGGCCCCACAAGAACGCGATGCCGAGGGCGGTCCACAGCCGGGGGCGCAGCGAGACCTCCCCGCCGAGACCGCCGCCGAGGTCACCGATACCCAGCAGGGAGAGCCCGTAGCGGGCGGAGAGCCCGGCGGTCAGGCCGATGAGCAGCACGGTCAGGGTGAGCGCGACCGCCAGGTGCAGGGCGTGCTGCCAGGGCCGCATGCGGGCGGGTGACCGGACCGCCATGAGGAAGGCGGAGCCGAGCACGAGGAGGGCGGTGACGACGAGCAGCCACCAGACGCGTCCGTCCTGTTCGGCGAGGGTGCGGAGGTCGACGGTGGAGAGGTCGGGCGTACGGAGGACGGAGTCGAGCACCTGGGGCATCGGCAGTCCGAAGGGGCCCTGCACCTTGCCCTCCCAGGAGGCGCCGAGGCCCAGGGTGAGCGCGAGCCAGACCAGGTTGGGCAGTCCGAGGAGGATCACCGCGAGGGTCTGGGCCGGGTGGCCGCGCACCACCATCACGACGAGTCCGGCGACGACGCCCAGGGCGACGGAGCCGAGGAGCAGCGCCACCATGGCGGACGCGGCCGGGCGCACGGTCTCCTGGAAGCGCACCAGCCGGAGCGGAAGCGGCGCCCGGCGCGAGACGAGGAGCGCGAGCACGAGGACGCCGGCCAGCCACAGCAGGCCGAACAGCAGGGTCAGCGGGAGGTCGGCGCGGAACCCGACCCGTGCCGAGTCGCCCAGTACGTCCCCGATGGCGTCCTCGGTGCCGTCGCCGGTTCCGTCCCCGGTGAGACGTTCGGCCGGGAGGGTGAACGTGTGCCGGGCCACGAGCGAGAGGACGACCAGCACCACGGCCCACAGGACGGCGACGCGGCCCGCCCAGCCCGCCAGTTCCCGGCCTCCGGCGACGGCCCGGTGGCGCAGGGGGCGGAGGAACCCGTGGGCGATGGGCAGCGCACCGGCCAGGGTCACCGAGAGCGGCAGCACCGAGAGCCCCGCCTGGGCCCCCACCAGGGAGCCGGCGTCGCCCGCGAGTCCGACGGAGCCGCCCGCCGCCATCACGACGACGGCGGCGGCCACCCGGGGGAAGGCGCCGCCGGGCAGCCCGGCGGCACCGGCGGCCCACAGGCCGAGGGCCGCGGTCACCACCATGGCCAGGGTTCCGGCCAGTACCGCCACGAGTGCGTCGCGCCAGCCGTGCGGCGCGCGCTTCGCGCTGTTCCTGTCGTTGCTCGCCCGGACGTTCACGCTGCCACGCTAAGCAGTGGTCCGGTGCTCCGCTCCCCGGGGAAACGGTTGCTCCCTCCGCTTGCGGGGAGTGCGCGGGCGGTACACACAATGAGTGCGATAAGGCCAGGATTCCTATGATTTGCCCCGAGTGGGGGTGGGGGTCCGGAACCGTTCCCAACCTCGGGGAGCAGAGCCCGTGAGTGTCCAACCGCCGTCCTCAGGCCGCCCGACGGGACCGCCTTCCGGTCCGCTCTCGGGCCCCTCCCAGTCCGGCCCGACGCCCCCGCCCCCCACGGTGTCCGGCACGCCGCCGGGTCCGCCGAGCGGCGGGGGCCACGACGGTTCGCAGGGCGGGGGCGGCTCGGGCGGCTCCGGGGACTCCGGCGGTCCGGGCGGGGGTTCGGGAAGCGGTCCGGGAGGCGGTTCCGGTTCCGGCGGCGGCTCCGGCGCCGCCCCCGGATCCGGTCCGGAGCGCCCCTGGTGGCGGTCCGTGCCCCGGATCGCCGCGATCGCGGCGGCCGTGGTCGTGGCCGTGGTGCTGGTCGTGTTCCTGACCCGCCCGGACGACGGCGGCGGTTCGAAGGCGGGCGGCGAGGTGTTCCTCCAGGCGGCGGGCTCCTCCGGCCCGGACCCCTTCACGGAGTCCACGGCGCGCAAGAGCGACCCCGAGCCGGGGACCGCCTCCCCGTCCGCGGTCCCGAGCGCCTCGGCCACGGGGTCGCAGGTGACACGCGGGGTGGACGGCGCGGCGCCCGGTCTCTACGGGGGCACCCGCAAGGTCGCCAGCTGCGATGTGGAGAAGCAGATCAGCACGTTGCGGGCGGCTCCGGACAAGAACCGGGCGTTCGCCTCGGTCCAGGACATCGAGCCGTCGGCCGTACCGGACTATCTCCGCTCCCTCACCCCCGTACAGCTGCGCATGGACACCCGCGTCACCAACCACGGCTTCCGGGACGGGAAGGCGACGGCCTATCAGGCGGTGCTCCAGGCCGGTACGGCCGTCCTCGTCGACGACCGCGGCGTGCCCCGGGTGCGCTGCGCCTGCGGCAACCCGCTGCTGCCGCCCGTGGCCCAGGAGAGCACTCCGAAGCAGACGGGGAAGGCCTGGCCGGGTTACCGGGCGTCGGACGTGGTCGTGGTGCAGCCGTCGTCGAAGCCGGTGGACGAGTTCAAGATGGTCGATCCGTCGAGCGGTGACTGGTTCACCCGCCCGGCGGGAGACACCGGCGGCAAGGACAAGAAGACCGATCCGCCCAAGGACAAGAAGAAGGACGGGTCGGAGTCGCCCTGCCCGCCGGGATCCGACGACCGCTCCTGTGCTCCCAGCGAGGGCGAATCCCCGCCCGACGGCGAATCCCCGCCGCCCGGCGACTCCCCGCCCCCGGCCGACGACGGGGTGACGCCGCCGCCGGACAGTCCGCCCGCGAGCGACCCCCCGCCCCCCGACAACCCGCCCGGGGACTCGCCCGACTCCCAGCCCGCGCCGCCGCAGGAACCGCAGCAGCCCGAAGAGCAGCAGCCGCAGGAACAGCCGCCCAGCACCTAGCGCGCGAACGTCTCGCGAACGTCTAACGCACCGCGTCCGGCCGGGGCTCGGCCGACTTCCCGAGTGCCGCCTTCCCGAGTGCCGTCTTCTCCGGCTTCAGGATCTCCACCGGGGCACCCTTCCCCTTGGCCCGTCCCAGTCCGGCCGACGCGGCGGCGGCGTGCAGGGAGCGCAGCGCCAGCAGCAGGAATCCGATGTCGTCGAGGTAGACGGGGTCCGGCAGCAGGTCGACCGGGGAGACGGTGTAGACGACGGCTGCCCAGACGAGCGCCTTGTTGCGCAGCGGGATCCCGGCGTCGACGAGGAGCTTCCTGGCCTTGAAGACGCGCACCAGCAGTACGGCGGCCAGGGCCAGCATGATCAGTGCGGCGACGGAGGCGACAACGAGCCAAACGGTGGTGTCCATGGCTCATCGTCTACCCACTCGGCCGCCGTTGACGAGAGCGCCGACGCGGTGTCGGCGGTTGGCCGCTCCGGAACCCGGCCGACGGCCGGGGAGCCGGTCCCGGGGTCAGCCGGCGGTGTTCTTGGCGCGCCTGCGGCTGCGGCGCTTCAGCGCGCGTCGTTCGTCCTCCGCGAGGCCTCCCCAGACGCCGGAGTCCTGGCCGTTCTCCAGGGCCCATTCCAGGCACTGGGCCTGGACCGGGCAGCCCCGGCAGACCGCTTTGGCCTCCGCGGCCTGGACGACGGCGGGGCCGGAGCTCCCGATGGGGAAGAACAGGTCCGGGTCCTCGTCGCGGCAGGCCGCGTGTGTACGCCAGTTGTCCATGCTGCTCACTCCCGGTGTCGGATGTGTGCCGCAGGCGCTCGCCGTACGGCCGTACCGTGCGGGTGACCGACGATCGGCGCCTCAAACACGTGGGCGCCGGGAAACCCGATCGGCTTCCGGCGCGGGGCGGTGCAGGGCGAGGAGGGCCTGGTCGTCCTGGATCCGGCCGCCGGTGTGGCGCCCGACGTCCTCGATCAGCAGCTGGAGGATCTGCCCGGGGGTCGGTGGGTCGCCGACGAGCGAGCGGTTGCGCAGCAGGTGGGGCAGGCGTACGGCCGCGTCGTAGAAGACACCGGTCTCGTCGCGGGCCTCGGTGACGCCGTCCGTGTAGCACAGGAGCGTGGAGCCGGGCGGGAAGGGATACGTGTCGACCGGGGACGACCAGGGGCCCAGGGCCGCCATGCCGAGCGGGGGCGCCTCCTGGGACGGTTCGAGGACGGTGGCCGTGCCCCGGGCGTCCAGCAGCACCGGGGGCGGATGGCCGCGGTTGACGATCCGTACGTCGTCGAGACCGGCGGTGAACTCGACGATCAGCGCCGTGGTGAACCCCTCGTCCTGCTCCTGGCCGCCGCGCCGCCCGCCCTCGCGCAACAGGGCCCGCTCCAGCGCGGTCACCAGGCGGGGCAGGTCCTGCGCCTCGTCCGCGGCGTAACGGAAGGCCCCCAGGTCCGCGCAGACCGCGCGGACGGCGCCCAGCCCCTTGCCCCGGACGTCCCCGACCATCACGCGGACCCCGTGCGGGGTCTCCTGCACGACGTAGAGGTCGCCACCGATCAGGGCCTCGTCCTCCGCGGGGATGTAACGGGCGGCGATCCGGAGGTCCCCCAGCCGTGACGGGGGTCGGGGCAGTACGGCGGCCTGGGCCACGGCGGCGACCTGGCGGGCGCGCCGGGTGCGGGCGCTCTGGCCCTCCAGGCTGCGGTTGATGAGGACGGCGAGCACGGTTACGGCCAGAAGGGTGAGCTGGTTGGCGACGCCCTCCTGCCAGCCGAAAGTGCCGTGGACCCGGGCGAGAACGGCGTGGACGGCCATCGAGAGGGCGCCGACCGCGATGATGCCCGGCAGACTCAGCAGGGGTGCGGCGGCGACCGGCGCGGCCATCAGCAGGGGCGCGGAGGTCACGTCCGCCGGGGTCGCCAGGTCGATCACGACGGCCAGCACGATGACCCCGACCGGGATCCACTGGGCCCTGCGCTGCTGCACCACACCCCCACGCTGTACGGCCCGGGGACGCTCCGCATCCCGGCGGCGCGAGTACGGGCCCCGGCCGGGCGTCAGGGCGGCAGCGGGGTCCCGGGCGGCGGGGCGGCCGCGCACGCGGCGTCGAGCCGGATGCGGTAGGCCATCACGGCGCCCGGGTCGTCGACGAGGTCGACGCGGACCCCGGGGGTCTCCAGGACGGCCTGGTCGCCGATCTCCGGGGCGGGGACCCGCAGCAGGTGCAGGGGCGGCATGGCGGTCATGGCGTGCGGCGGGTGGTCCAGCGGCACCACCTGGACGGTGATGTGCTGCTGCTCCATCGCCTCGGCCAGCGCCTCACGCTGCCCGGCCATGGTCTCGGGGTCCCCGACCCGGGTGTGCAGGGCGGCGGCCGGGAGCAGGGCCCACAAGGCCGTACCGCGCTCGCTCAGTCGGCGCCGCCGTTCCCTCAGCAGCTCCACGCGGCGCTCCAGGCGGGCGGGGCTGTCGTCGGGGTACCGCATCCGGTACAGGCCCGCGGCGTAGGCGGGGGTGCGCAGCAGCTCGGGCACGAGGGCGGGGTGCCAGGTGCGGACCAGGCTGGCCGAGGACTCGACCCCGATGACGTCCTGCTGCCAGCTCTCCATCGCGTCCCGCCAGTGGTGCCACCAGCCGGGCATGTTCGCGGCCCCGAGCCCGGCCAGGATCGGCTCGGCGACGGCCGGCGGGGCCCCGTAGCAGCGGAGCAGCTCGGCGACCTGCCGGGCGTCGAGGCCGGTCTCGGCACGTTCGATCCGCCGTACGGTCGCGGGGTGCGCGTCCAGGGCGTCGGCGGCGGCCCGGAGGGTGACGCCGGCCTGTTCCCGCAGTATCCGCAGCCGGGCCGCCAGGACGCGGTGCTGCACGGTGGGGCCGGAGCGGGGCCGCATGCTCGTACCTCGTTCGTCGAGCCCCGGGGCGGAGCCTTGTACATTCTGTCGCTTGCAAAGTATGCGCTTTGCACCGAGAGTGCATACATGTCGGAAATAGTCAGTTGCGCAGAACGCGCTCCCGTCGGCGGGAGCGTCAGAGGTGCACACAGCTGGTGGGTTCCCCGGTTGCCCGGGGGCGTGCCAGAGGCCCGTCACCGGGTGCAGGAGGCGATGCGCGCCTGGGGAGAACCCGCGGAACGCATCGAGGCGGCGGCTCTGATAGTGACCGAACTGGTCACCAACGCCGTCCAGCACACCAGTACCCGCCGGATCCGCTGTCGGCTTCTCCGCTCGGCGGACGGGGTGCGGATCTGTGTGTGGAACCGCGGCCGGGCCCGTATCCCGGCGCCGGCGTCCCCAGCGGATTCGGCGGACCTGCCCGTCGAGGCGGCTCCGGCGGCAGGCGGCCCCGACGGCGACGATTCGCTCGACTGCCTGGCCGAGGACGGCAGAGGACTCCTGCTCGTGGAGGCCCTGGCGGCCCGCTGGGGTACGCGCGCCGCGCTGGCCGGCCGGCTCGTCTGGGCCGACGTCTGAGACTCCCCCGCACGACCCCGCACGACCCCCGTGCGACCGGGCCCGTTCCGGCTGCTCCCCGTGTGATCAGGCGGGAGCGGTTCGGCACTCCGGGTGACCCCAGCCGTTCGGGTTCTTCGCGATCGGCTCCTTGGCCGCGTACGGCTTTCCGCAGTGGCACCGCCCTGCGAACCGCGCCTTGATCGTGGCCCCCGACCGCCCCGTACGGGTCGCGCCCGCCGCGCCCTTCGCCGTCGCCTCACCCGCGCTGCCGCCGGCCTCCGTACGCCCCTTCGTGGAACGGGCCTGGGCGGGAACGGGCAGGGCGGTCGCGCCGTGCGCCGTACCGGCCGCCCGCTGCGCGACCGCCGCCTCGCTGGCGGCCTGGTCGGCCAGCGCGTTGAGCGGGTCGCCGTCCACCTGGTGGGCGGGCACGTAGCGGAACGTCACCGCGCGGGCGCCGAGCAGGGCGTCGATGCGGGTGACCAGCTCACGGTTGGCGACCGGCTTGCCCGCCGAGGTCTTCCAGCCGTTGCGCTTCCACCCCGGCAGCCACTTGGTCACGGCGTTCATGGCGTACTGCGAGTCCATCCGGACCTCGACGCGGACCGCCGGGTCGGTGGACTCCAGCAGCTCGGCCAGTGCGGTGAGCTCGGCGACGTTGTTCGTCGCGGTGCCCAGCGGGCCCGCCTCCCAGCGCACGGGGCTGCCCTGTGCGTCGGCGACGACCCAGGCCCAGGCGGCCGGTCCGGGATTTCCCTTGGACGCCCCGTCACACGCGGCGATGATGCTCTGGTTCATCCCTCGATCATGCCAGCCCCGCATGATCGTCCCGACCGGCGGCCGAGGCGCCCGAACCGCCCCGGGCCCGGGGCCCGGAGCAGCCGTCGCGTCGCTCAGGGCACGATCGAGTCGATGTACCCACCGTCGACCCGCACCGCGGCACCGGTCGTCGCCGAGGCCTGTGCGGAGCTGAGATAGACCACCAGGTTGGCGATCTCCTCGGGCTCGATGAGCCGCTGGAGCAGCGACTGCGGGCGGTGCAGCCGCATGAACTCGCGCTGCGCCTCCTCCCAGGGGAGCGCTTTGTCGACCAGTTCGTAGACGAAGTCCTCCACGCCGCCGGTGTGCGTGGGCCCGGCGATCACCGAGTTCACCGTCACGCCCGTACCGGCGGCCTCCTTGGCGAAGCCGCGGGAGACGGCGAGCAGCGCGGTCTTCGACATGCCGTAGTGGATCATCTCGGCGGGGATGACGATCGCGGAGTCGCTGGCGATGTTCAGCACCCGGCCCCAGCCCTGTCCCGTCATCCCGGGCAGGTAGCGGCGGATGAGGCGTACCGCGCTGAGCACGTTGGTGTCGAAGTACGTCCGCCACTCCTCGTCGGTGATCTCCAGGGGCGGGCGGGAGCCGAAGATGCCGAGGTTGTTGACGAGGACGTCGACTGCCGGGACGGCCGCGTACAGCTCGGCGGCGCCCTCCTCCGTGGTCAGGTCGCACGCCACCGTCGTGACGGCCGCCTCCGCCACCTCCGCGCGCAGCGTCCGCGCCGCCGCGTCCAGCCGTTCCTGTCCCCGCCCGGTAAGGACGACCTCGGCGCCCGCTGCGGCCAGCCCGGTGGCGATGGCGAGGCCGATGCCCTGCGAGGAGCCGGTCACCACCGCTTTCTTGCCCGTCAGATCGATGCGCACGCCGCTTCTCCCCTTGCCCTGCTGCTCGGCCACTGCATGGGACCTCTCCCGCCCTCAGGCTCGCACCGGCCCGCTGCCGACGCCCGCCGGAGCACGCGATCGGGGGTGCCCGTGGCCGGATACCCCGCCCGGCCGTTCTCACCCGCCCGGGACGGACTGGGCGGCCGGCGGGGCGGGGCGGTGGGCCCAGCCGAGCAGGACCACCGAGCAGAGAGCCGCGAACGCGCACCACGTGGAGATGAACTCCATCTGCCAGAACGCGACGCACACGACCGCGCCGGCGGCCACCAGGCCCCCGAGGAGCCGCAGGGTGCGGTCGCCGGAGAGCAGGAGGGCCCCCACGGTGGCCAGGAGGTAGCCCGCGATGAGGAGTCGGGCGTGCGGGAGGTGGACGGCGTACCCGAGGGTGCGGCCGCGGACCTCCGCCGTCACGGGCCGGGCAGCCAGGGCGTGGGCGAGGAACGCGGCCGTGATGACTCCGGCAGCGAGCGGCGCCGCAAGCCGGTCGCGCGCCCGCGCGGGTGCTGCGCAGAACACGCCCAGCGGTACCCAGAGCGCCAGCAGGGGCAGGGCCATCACCGCCCAGGCGAGGGTGGCCGGGCCGGTGCCGCTGTCGGCGTTCCACACCACCGACTCGACGATCTGGTGGGCGCCGAGCAGCAGCGGCAGCGCGGCCAGCGGGAGATCACGGACGCGGCGGGTGCGCGCGGGTGACCACCCCGATCGCGGCGATGCCCGAGCCCGCCACCAGGTCGGCGGTCGCGCTCCAGCACATGGCGTCACCCCGGGCCCGGTGGTAAGCGGATATATCGCCTTCGTGGCCACGCTACGGTTCCGGTGTCCGTGACGTGCGGTGGAGCGGCCGCGCGGGTCCGTCTCCGGCGCCCCGTCGGCTCCGTCTCGCGCGCCCAGTTGACCTCAACCAAACTTCAGGTTCTAGCGTGCTGAGTGCACCCGGGCCTCGTCGGCCCGCGGGGCACGTACAGGTCCGTACCACCCGTTCAGCAGAGTTCGGAGCGCCCCATGGACATGGAAGTCACCGCGTGGACATCGCTGCACAGCGCGATGAACGCCGAGCAGGACCGGCGGCCCTTCTCCCGGGCGACGCTACGCCGCATCATGGTCTTCGCCCGGCCCCACCGGCAGCGCATCCGGCGGTTCCTCCTGCTCAGCGTCGTCACCGCGCTGCTCGCGGTGGCCACCCCCGTTCTCGCCGGGCGTGTCGTCGACGCCATCGTGCGGGGCGCCGACTCCGGGACGGTCACCCGGCTCGCGCTGCTGATCGCCCTGATCGCGGTCGCCGAGGCCGGGCTCGGCCTGCTCACCCGCTGGCTGTCGGCCAACCTCGGTGAGGGGCTGATCCTCGATCTGCGCACCGCGGTCTTCGACCATGTGCAGCGGATGCCGATCGCCTTCTTCACCCGCACCCGGACCGGCGCCCTGGTCAGCCGGCTCAACAACGATGTGATCGGCGCGCAGCGCGCGTTCAGCAACACGCTCTCCGGTGTCGTCTCCAACCTCGTCACCCTGCTGCTGACGCTCGCCGTGATGCTGACGATCTCCTGGCAGATCACGCTGCTCTCGCTGGTCCTGCTCCCGGTGTTCGTCGTGCCGGCCCGCCGGATGGGGGCCAGGATGGCCGGACTCCAGCGGGAGGCGGCCAACCACAACGCCTCGATGGGCACCCAGATGACCGAGCGGTTCTCCGCCCCCGGCGCCACCCTCGTCAAGCTCTTCGGGCGCCCGTCCCTGGAGTCCGCCGAATTCGCCGAGCGGGCCCGCCGGGTGCGGGACATCGGGGTCCGTTCCGCCATGGCCCAGGCCACCTTCATCACCGCCCTCACCCTGGTCTCCGCCCTCGCGCTCGCCCTGGTCTACGGGCTCGGCGGCTACTACGCGCTGCGCGGCACGCTGGAGCCGGGTGCCGTGGTGGCGCTCGCTCTGCTGCTGACCCGGCTGTACGCCCCGCTCACCGCGCTGGCCGGGGCCCGGGTCGAGGTGATGAGCGCGCTCGTCAGCTTCGAGCGGGTCTTCGAGGTCCTGGACCTGAAGCCGCTGATCGCCCAGAAGCCGGACGCCCGCGAGGTGCCGGAGGGTCAGGTGTCGGTCGAGTTCGAGAAGGTCTCCTTCGGCTACCCGTCCGCGGAGAAGGTCTCCCTCGCCTCGCTGGAGGAGGTCGCGACGCTGGACAGCCGGGGCGGCACCCCCGTTCTGCACGAGGTGTCCTTCCGCGCCGAACCCGGCCAGATGATCGCCCTGGTGGGTTCATCGGGCGCGGGCAAGTCGACGATCGCGCAGCTGCTGCCCCGGCTGTACGACGCCGACGCCGGTTCCGTACGGCTGAACGGGATCGACGTACGGGATCTGAGCGCCGACTCGATCCGCGACACCCTGGGCATGGTCACCCAGGACGGGCACCTCTTCCACGAGTCCGTACGCGCCAATCTGCTGCTCGCCCGGCCCGACGCCACCGAGGACGACATCTGGGACGCCCTGCGCCGCTCCCGGCTGGAGGGGCTGATCGCCTCGCTGCCCGAGGGGCTGGACACGGTGGTGGGCGAGCGCGGCTACCGGCTCTCCGGGGGCGAGCGTCAGCGGCTCACCATCGCCCGGCTGCTGCTGGCCCGTCAGCGGGTCGTCATCCTCGACGAGGCGACCGCGCACCTGGACTCCACCTCCGAGGCCGCCGTCCAGGAGGCCCTGGCCGAAGCGCTGGAGGGGCGGACCGCCGTGGTGATCGCCCACCGGCTCTCCACCGTACGGGCGGCCGACCAGATCCTGGTCGTCGAGGCCGGCCGGATCGTGGAGCGCGGCACGCACGCCGAACTGCTCGCGGCGCGCGGGCGGTACGAGGAGCTGTACCGCACCCAGTTCGAGCGGCCGTCGGCGGACGAGGCGCAGCCGGTCGTCTGACCGGGCGGCGGCCGTCAGCGGCGGACGAGGCGCAGACGTTCCGTGGTGCGCAGGCGCCGCAGGGCGTCCCCGCCGCAGCTGCGCCACTGCTTCGGCGAGACCCGGGGACGGTGCCCGCCGTTGGTGACGAGCGCGTTCACCGAGGTCATCGGGTCCGCCGCCATGGACTTGGCGAGCAGCACGCCGACCACCAGCGGGAGCAGAGTGACCGCCAGGGCGGTGCCTGCGGTGGTGACGTGCTGCATGCGGGGGTTGCGCTGCGCTGCGGAGTCCATGGCCTCATTCGAACAGCGGCGGGGCGGCGGAACATCGGGGAAGGTACTCAGCGGTCGCGGCCCCGCATACTCAGGTGCCCGCACGGGGACGCTGGGGACGCGGCCACGGACGGCCGCCGGACCACGGGAGGGCCACGCCGATGAGTGACAGCCAGGGACAGCCGGCGGAGCGCCCGGACGGAGACCCGGCCGGAGGCCCTGGCGGAGACCCGACCGGGGTCCCGGCCGTGCACAGGACCCACGGGCTTCCCGCCGCGGTGGTGTTCGACGTGCTGGGGGCCGAGTACGAGCGGGCGTTCGCCGGTTCGGCCGCCCACCGGGCCTCGCTGGACCGGCTGCTGGAACATCTCGCGCCGGGCAGCCGGGTCCTGGACGTGGGCAGCGGTACGGGTGTTCCGACCGCGCGGCGGCTGGCCGGGGCCGGGCACCGGGTGGTGGGCGTCGACGTCTCCCCGGTGATGACCGCGCTGGCGGCCCGGCAGGTGCCGGACGCCGAGTTCCGCTGCGGCGACATCCGGGAGCTGCCGTGGGCGGACGGGGAGTTCGACGCCGTCTGCGTCTACTTCTCGCTGCTGCAGATGGCGCGCGGGGAGCAGCGGGAGCTGCTGGGCCGGCTGGCCCGGGCGGTGCGGCCCGGCGGCCTTCTGGCCGTGGCCACCGTGCCGGTGGACGTGGCGGAGGTGAGCGCGGTGTTCATGGGGCAGCCGGTGGTGGTGTCGAGCTTCGGTGAGGAGGAGTTCGTCGCGCTGGTGGCCGCGGCGGGGTTCGCGGTGGAGGAGCGGCACAGCGTGCTGTTCACCCCGGACCACCCGGCGGGCGAGCCCGAGCCCCATCTCTTCCTGCACTGCCGCCGCATCTGACCGCCCCGGCCCACGCCTTTCGCAATCACAAAGAACAAGCCGAATGAATGACAAGAATGGCGCATTCGCACTCCTTCACAAGAAGGTAATGCGATAGCAAAGTTCTGGTCTATATGGTGAGCTGTAGTCGTATCCGTCCGAACGCCCAACGCGCGGCCGGGGAGGCCGGATGTTCGGCAAAACACGAGGTGGAGCACACCGTCTCTCCTCCGAACGTTCATTCGGATTTAAACAGTGCATTCGTCAATATGACCCGACCACACCGCTCCCCGGCACCGCCGGATGCAGGAGGCAGGCCACCCATGAAGTCCCTTGTCGCACCCGCCCGGACTTTCACCGAGCACGACGCCGCGAACGCAAAGGATGCCGCGTGCCCCACGCACGGCCGGCCCCCCAGACCCGTCCGTACGAGCCGGGGCGTAGTGCACCCCGGCCCGATCAGCGTTCACCGGCCGGAGAGCGGCCCGTCGTGCGGCCGCCTCTGACGGCTTCCCGCCCCCACCCATCCGCGCCCGGCCCCGGCCGGGCGCGGATCTGACCCTCAAGGGAATCGTCACCCGTGATCTCCGTGAAGGAACTCAAGAACCCCCACGTCGTACGACGTGACCTGCTGGCGTCACTCGTCGTCTTCCTGGTCGCCCTCCCCCTCTGCGTCGGCGTCGCCGTCGCCTCCGGCGTACCGGCCGAACTCGGCCTGGTCACAGGCATCGTCGGCGGCCTCGTCGTCGGTCTGCTTCCGGGCAGCAGGCTGCAGGTCAGCGGGCCCGCAGCCGGTCTCACCGTGCTCGTCTACGAGGCGGTCACGGAATTCGGCCTCGGCACGCTCGGGCCGATCGTCCTGGCCGCAGGTCTGCTCCAGGTGGTGCTGGGCGTGGCGCGCTTCGGCCGCTGGTTCCGCGCCATCTCCGTCTCCGTGGTGCAGGGCATGCTCGCCGGCATCGGCCTGGTCATCATCCTGGGCCAGGTGTACGCCATGGCCGACACCGAACAGCCGGGCACCGCGCTCGCCAAGATCGCCGGACTTCCCCGCCTGGCGGCCGGGATCGCCACGAACACCGAGGCCCTCACCGCCTTCGGCCTCGGCGCCGGGACCGTCGCCGTCCTGCTGCTCTGGCCCAAGCTGCCCGCCGCCGTACGGATGGTTCCGGCTCCCCTCGCCGCGGTCGGCCTGGCCACCGCAGTCGCCGCCCTGGCCGGGCTGTCGCCCGCCGTGGCCGACGTGAACGGGCTGCTGCACGCCATCGATCCGCCCGGTGCGGCGGAGTTCGGCAGCCTGGCGAACGTGGCGGTCATCGGTACCGTACTCGCCTTCGCCCTGATCGCCTCGGCCGAAAGCCTGTTCAGCGCGGCGGCCGTCGACCGGATGCACGACGGTCCCCGTACCGACTACGACAAGGAGCTGGTCGCGCAGGGCGTCGGCAACACGATCTGCGGGGCGCTCGGCGCACTGCCGATGACGGCGGTCATCGTCCGCAGCGCGGCCAACGTCCAGGCAGGTGCCACCACCGCGCTCTCCCGGGTCGCCCACGGTCTGTGGCTGCTGCTCTTCGCGGCACTGCTGCCCGCGGCGATCGGCATCATCCCGCTCGCCTCGCTCGCCGGAATCCTGGTGCACGCGGGGTGCAAGCTGGTCCCCGTGAAGGAGTTCGGCCCGCTGTGGCGCGAACACCGCGGCGAGGCGGTGCTCCTGGCGGTCACCGCGGTGGCCATCGTGGTGACCAACCTCTTCGAGGGCGTGGTGCTGGGCCTGCTGCTGGCCGTGGTCAAGTCGGCGTGGGAGACCTCCCACGTACAGCTCTCCACGCACAGCCTCACCGGCGGGCGGGTCGTGGTGACGCTCACCGGGAACGCGACCTTCCTGCGACTGCCGCGGATCCTGGAGCAGTTGGAGAAGCTGCCGCAGGACCAGCCCATAGAGCTGGACCTGACCGGACTGCGCCACCTCGACCACGCCTGCCGGGTGGCCCTGGAGAACTGGGCGCGCCGGCACAACAACGCGGAGATCGAGCCGGTGACCATCCGCCGGTAGCCCGGGCGGCAACCGTGCTCACCATGTGTCCGGCGGCGAGCAGCTGGAGCGAGTGGTTGAGGCGCAGCCGGGTCCGCCACTCGGAGAAGGCCAGGCCCGTCTCGGCGCGGAACGCCCGGCGCAGGCTGGTCGAGCTGGTGTAGAGGCTCTCGGCCCACTCGGAGGCCGTACGCGGGTCCCCCGGGTTGCGCATCAGCTCACCGGCCACGGTCGCGGCGGACCGTCCGGTGGGCTGGGGCAGCGGCAGAACGTCGCGGTGGCCGGAGCGCAGGGCGGCGAAGACCGCCGGGTCCTCCTCGGTCACCTCCGACGCGCGCATCCGGCTGAGCAGCAGCTGCCGCTGGGCGTCGGAGACGTTGACCCTGGTCACCTCGGAGTAGGGCAGGTGGTGCAGGTCCGGCTCGAAGGCCTCGGGGACCACCGGGGAGTCCGGGTCGAAGCGGGCGCTGTGCGCGACCCCGGCGGGGATCCACAGCGCGACCGACGGGGAGAGCTCGTGGTCGCGGCCGAGGGCGGTGACCACGATCCGGCCCAGCGGGACGTGGAGGGACTGGTGGAAGGCGTGCACATGCGTCGGGTGTCCCCCGGCCGCGATGAACTCGTCGTCGACCAGGACCTCGGGCGCGGGCTCGTGTCCGGTCGGGGCCACGGTCCGCAGGGCAGCTTCCGCCACACCGTCCTCCAAGCAGCGCGGGGCCGGTTCGTTGACCCCTGATTGTGAGTGGAACGGCTCCGGCATTGGACCGCCCCAAAGCTGGATAAGGGTGACCTAACCTGCCGTTTGCCCAGGTGAGGAGCCCAGGAATCCCCATGTACGCCACGTCCCCGCCGACGCCACCAGCACCGCCACCGGCGAGGACTCGTTCCTCGCGCGGTACGGCGGTGGCGCTGGCCGCCTGCGCCGTTCTCGCCGTCGCGGTCGTCGCGGGCATCACGCTCGGCGCCCGTGACATCTCCCCGCCGGAGGTGGTGCGCATCCTGCTGCACCCCGACGGCACCGGCTACGACAGCCATGCCCTGTGGACCGAACGCATCCCGCGCACCCTGCTCGGGCTGACCGTCGGGGCCGCGCTGGGCGCCTCGGGGCTGATGAGGCAGGCGCTCACGACGAACCCGCTGGCCGATCCCGGCATCCTGGGCATCGAGCAGGGGCCGCGATGTTCGTCGTCCTCGGCATCCTGTTCCTGGACATGACCGGGGTGACCGGCTACTTCTGGCCGGCGCCGGCTGGGCCGCGTTCACCTCGGCGCTCGTCTATCTGATCGGGACCGGACCAACGCGGGCAGCTCCACCCTCGGGCTCGTCCTGGCCGGTGTGGCGCTGGCCGCCGTGATGTCGTCGCTGATCACCCTGCTCGTCGTCCGGGACGAGGCGGTCTACGCGCACCTGCGGTTCTTGTCGATGGGGCAGCTCACCGGCCGGGGAGCGGTCCTCGACGACATCCTCCCGTTCGCGGTCGCCGGACTGCTGCTGGCGCTGCAGTTCGGGCGCACGCTCAATGTGCTCAGCATGGGCGAGGACGCCGCACGCGGGCTCGGGGTCCGCGTCGAGCGCTCCCAACTGCTCGGTGCGGCGGTGGCGGTGGCGGTGCTGCTCTCCGGTGCCTTGTTCGGCCTGGCCGGCGCGCTGTACCAGCGGCTGATCCGTAACCCGCTGGCCACACCCGACATCGTCGGGATCTCGGCGGACGCCGGGGCCGGTGCCACGACCGTGCTGCTGTTCGCCCCGGCCCTCCCGCTCGGCGCGCCGCTCGCCGCCGTCACCGGGTCGCTCGTCCTGCTGGCCGCGGTGTACCGCCACGCTCCAACACCTGCGGCCGACCTGCCTGTTCGGCTCGGGGCTGCGCTCGCAGGACGAGCTGAGCGCCCTGGCGGTCCGGGCCGGCCTGCGGGTGCGCCGCTGCGACGACATCGGCTGGGACCACCGGCTGTGGGTGCTGGAGCGCTCGGCCGGGCAGTGACACCCGGCCCGGCCGGAACAGGTGTACGAAATGGAATAATGCGGGCGCATTGCGGTCGTGTGGCGGGCCCGGCGACGGGCTTCCGCCCCGCCCGCCGGGCTGCGTAGGTTCGGGTCTCCCCCGCGACCGAGCACCTGGAGCAGTCATGAGCGTGACCGAAGAGTTCCTCGCCCACAACGAGGTGTACGCCTCGACGTTCGACGGTCCCCTCCCCCTTCCCCCCGCCCGCAGGACGGCCGTCGTCGCCTGCATGGACGCGCGGCTGAACCCGTACGGCATCCTCGGCCTCGCCGAGGGCGACGCGCACGTCATCAGGAACGCCGGGGGCGTGGTCACGGAGGACGTGGTGCGTTCCCTGGCGATCAGTCAGCGACTGCTGGGCACAGAGGAGATCGTGCTCATCCACCACACCGACTGCGGCATGGTGACGTTCACCGACGACGTCTTCCGCCAGGGCGTCGAGAAGGAGACCGGCATCCGGCCGCCGTGGGCCGCCGAGGCGTTCCCGGACGCCGCCGGCGACGTACGGCAGTCGCTGCGCCGGGTGACCGGCAGCCCGTTCATCCCGCACACCGACCGGGTCCGCGGCTTCGTCTTCGACGTCGCAACCGGCCGTCTCGACGAGGTCGTCTGAGGGCCGCAGGGGGCTGCCGTCCCGGGCAGGGCCGGCAGCCGGGCGGACGGCGGAGGTCGCCCTCCGCCGCTCGCAACGGGTCCCGCTTACCGCCTACGGCTTGCGGGCGACCAGCCCCCACTGGTCGACCAGCACCGGGTCGTCCTCCTCGGGGCGCCACAGCGCGATCGACAGGAAGCCGGGGTCGATGATCTCCAGGCCCTCGGCGCAGCCGGTGATCTCCTCCGGCTCCCGGACCAGGTACGGCGGGTTCTCGCCGGAGTCGTACGCCTCCTGCGCGGCCAGCGTCTGCGGCGTCTTCACCGTGTCGCAGAGCACCAGGTAGCTCCCCGACGGCATCCGGGCCATGTACTGCTGGACGACCTTGATGCCGTCGGCCGGGGTCAGGTGCCCCAGCGTCGAGAGCAGCAGCACGGCGACCGGCTCGGACAGGTCGAGCGTCTTCGCCGCCTCGTCCACCACCGTGTCCGTCGCGGAGAGATCGGCGTCCACGTAGGCCGTACGGCCCTCCGGGGCGCTGGTCAGCAGGGCCTGGGCGTGGGCGAGGACGATGGGGTCGTTGTCCACGTAGACGATCCGCGCGTCGGGCGTGATGCCCTGGGCCACCTCGTGGGTGCTGTTCGCCACCGGCAGGCCGGTGCCCACGTCCAGGAACTGGCGGATGCCCAGCGAGGCGAGGTGCCGGATCGCGCGGGCCTGGAACGCACGGGAGGCGCGGGCGATGTCGACCATCTGCGGGTAGGCCGCGCTCACCGCGTCGGCGAGTTCGCGGTCCACGGGGTAGTTGTCCTTGCCGCCCAGCCAGGCGTTCCACACCCTCGCCGAGTGCGGGACATCGGAGCGGATCCTGCGGCGGAACTCAACGTCGTCGACGCTCATGTCTCTCCTCTACTCACTCTCCGTGCAAGGCCGTTGACCGCATAACCGCCGGTGAGAGCCTTGAGCTGACCGTACATCGCCATTCGGGTTCCCGCTGGACCGCCTCCCGCTCAGACCAGGTCCGGGTCCAGTCCGGTCAGCCGCGCCGACTCCTCCCACAGCGCCCGCGCCATGTCCGTGTCCCGCGCCCGGGCGGACCTGCGGGCCTCGGCCGGGGCTCCCCGGGTCTCGCCCAGGTGCCGGGGCCCGTAGTAGGAGCCGCCGGGCGCGTCCGGCAGGGTCGCCGCGTACAGCGTGGGCAGCGCGCCGGCGGAGGCGGGCTGGGTGTACAGGCGCGAGGCCCTCTCCAGCTTCGCCGCCCAGTTGCGGCCGGCCAGCCGCGGACCGGCCTGCCCCAGTTCCGTCGCGGCGAGGCCGGGGTGGGCGGCCAGGGCGAGCAGGTCCCGGCCGGAGGCCCGGGCGCGCCGGTCGAGTTCCGCGGTGAAGAGCAGGTTGGCGAGCTTGGACTGCGCGTAGGCGCCCCACTTGCTGTACCCGCGACCGGCGTTGAGGTCATCGAGGTCGATGCGGCCGATCCGGTGGCCCAGGGAGGAGAGGGTCACCACCCGGGCCGGTCCCGCCGCACCGAGCAACGGCAGCAGCCGGAGGGTCAGCGCGAAGTGGCCGAGGTGGTTGGTGCCGAACTGCATCTCGAAGCCGTCCGCCGTCCGCAGGAGCGGCAGGGCCATCACCCCGGCGTTGTTCACGAGCAGATCGAGACGGCCGTCCACCTCCTTCGCGATCGTGTCGGCCGCCTCGGCGACGGAAGCCAGGTCCGCCAGGTCCAGGCGGACGAGCCGGATGTCGGAGCGCGGTGCGGCGCGGCGGACGGCGTCCAGTGCGCGCCGCCCCCGCTCGGCGTCGCGGCAGGCGAGGACGGTACGGGCGCCGGAGCGGGCGAGGGCGAGCGCGGTGACTGCCCCGATGCCGCTGTTGGCGCCGGTGACCACGGCGGTCCTGCCGGAGAGGTCGGGCATGTCGTGGAGATTCCAGGAGTGCATGCCGCACACCTCCCCGGCAGGGGCGGTGTCACACGCCGGTCAGCCGAACTGGCCCACCTTGTAGTCGCCCGCGGGCTGCTGGACGATGACGTTCAGCCGGTTGAAGGCGTTGATGAGGGAGATCAGGGAGACCAGGGCGATGAGCTGGTCCTCGTCGTAGTGCCCGGCGGCCCGCGCCCAGACCTCGTCCGGGACCCCGCCGGCCGCGTCCGCGATGCGGGTCCCCTGCTCCGTCAGCTCCAGGGCCGCGCGCTCGGCGTCGGTGAAGACGGTGGCCTCCCGCCACACCGCGATCAGGTTGAGGCGCAGGGACGTCTCACCGGCGGCCTCGGCCTCCTTTGTGTGCATGTCGGTGCAGAACCCGCAGCCGTTGATCTGACTGGCACGGATCTTCACCAGCTCCTGCGTCGTGGTGGACAGCCCCGTGGCCGAGACCGCCTGACCCGCCGCCGTCAGGTGCTTCAGGATCTTGGCCGTGGTCGGGCTGCCGAGGACGTTCAATCGGGCGTTCATCTTTTCGGCTCCTTCGCCGTTGTCGTTCGCTGCACCCCTGGGACGGATGGGCTCGCCCGGATGTGACATGCGGCCTGTCACACCGGTACCGGCCGGTGCCGGGTCACCCGTGCGGGCCGCCCGGGAGGCCGGGCACCGGCGGCGCGCCAAGAATCGGAAGGTGCCGCGCCGAGGGAACGACAACGCCGCAGTGGAACGGATGGTCCGTACCGTCATCCGCCGACGGAAGAGGTCCCTGCGCGAGCAGGACGTCACGGTCACCGATCCGCCGAAGGTGCGCCGGGCCGTCACGGCGGCCGCCCTCGGCAACACGATGGAATGGTTCGACTTCGGCGTCTACGCCTACCTGGCCGGAACGCTCGGCAAGGTGTTCTTCCCCTCCAGCTCGCCGGGCGCCCAGGTGGTCTCCACCTTCGCGACGTTCGCCGCGGCCTTCCTGGTGCGCCCGCTCGGCGGACTGGTCTTCGGGCCGCTGGGCGACCGCGTGGGGCGGCAGAAGGTCCTGGCGCTCACCATGATCATGATGGCGGCCAGTACGTTCGCCGTCGGCTTCCTCCCCACGTACGCGGCGGTCGGCTTCGCCGCCCCTCTCCTGCTGCTGGTCTGCCGCCTGGTGCAGGGCTTCTCGACCGGCGGGGAGTACGCGGGCGCCACCACGTACATCGCCGAGTACGCCCCCGACAAGCGGCGCGGCTTCCTCGGCAGCTGGCTCGACTTCGGCACGTTCGTCGGCTACTCGCTCGGCTCCGGCCTGGTCACCGTGCTCACCGCCGTGCTCGGCACCGACGGGATGACCGACTGGGGCTGGCGCATCCCGTTCTTCGTCGCGGGCCCGATGGGCCTCATCGGGCTCTACATGCGGCTCAAGCTGGAGGAGACTCCGGCGTTCCAGCGCGAGGAGGAGGCCCAGGCGCAGGCGCGTACGGAGAACGATCCGGTGGAGGAGGCGCGCCAGTCCGGGAAGGGGCGGCTCAAGGAGATCTTCACCCGGCACTGGCAGGCCGTCCTCATCTGCATGGGCCTGGTGCTGCTCTACAACGTCACCAACTACATGATCACGTCCTATCTGCCGACCTACATGTCCCAGACGCTCGGCGAGCCGGAGACCACGTCCCAGCTGCTGGTCCTCGGCACGATGCTCCTGGTGGTGCTGACCATCACGACGGTCGGCCGCTCCTCGGACCGCTGGGGCCGCAGACCGGTGTTCATGGCGGGCAGCGTGGCCCTGATCGTGCTGGCCTCGCCCGCGTTCCTGCTGATCCGGCAGGGCGGGATCCTGCTGCCCGCCCTCGGCTGCGCGGTGCTGGGGCTGCTCCTGGTCTGCTTCGCGGGTACGGCGGCCTCGACGCTGCCCGCCCTGTTCCCGACCCGGTTGCGGTACGGGGCGCTGTCGATCGCCTTCAACATCTCCGTCTCGCTCTTCGGCGGCACCACACCCCTGTTCGCCTCCGGGCTGGTGGAGGCCACCGGCAACGAGATGGTGCCCGCGTACTACCTGATGGTGGCCGGGGTGATCGGTCTGGTGGCCACCTTCTTCCTCCACGAGACGGCCGGACGGCCGCTGCGCGGCTCGGGGCCGATGGTGGAGACGCCCGAGCAGGCCCGGCAGCTCGTGGCGCGGAGCCGGACGACCGCGGGACGCCAGGCGCGGGACGTCTGGCTGCGGGTGCGCCATCTGTGGCGGGGGACGGAGAGGTAGAGCCCCGCTCGCCGGACAGGGGTCCGGCGCGTCGGGTCAGGCCTCGACCGACGTGGGCCGGAACCAGGCCGGCCCCTCCGTCAGTGCCTGCTTGATCCGGAAGAGGGCGAACTCGGCGAGCGGCGGCAGCCCGTCCAGGGGGAACCAGCCCACCTCCAGCGACTCGTCGTCGTTGACCCGGGCCTCGCCGCCGGTCGCCCGGCAGCGGAAGGTGATGTCGAGGTACTGGCAGCGGTCGCCGTTGGCGTACTGCACGGGCTGCAGCGCCTGGGCGAGGACCAGCCGCTCGGCCACGCACTGCACCCCGGTCTCCTCCAGCACCTCGCGCTCCGCCGTCAGCGCGGGCTCCTCGCCCGGCTCCGAGATGCCGCCGACGACCGACCACTTCCCGGTGTCCGCGCGCCGTCCCAGCAGCACCCGGCCCTCGTCGTCGAAGACGACGGCGGTCACCCCGGGCAGCAGCAGGAGCTGGTTGCCGGCGGTCGCGCGGATGGTGCGGATGAAGTCGGGAGTCGCCATGGATCCGAGCCTACGTGGCCGGTTCGGGACTACTTCGCGGTGCCCCGCTCCCTCCGTGCCCGTGCCGCCGACAGACCCGCCCAGCCCAGGCCGGCCGCGGCCAGCAGGGCGATCAGGGCCTCCGGCAGCGGGCCCATCCGGGTGGCGGGGGTGAGCGAGGAGCGCAGCGGGACCTCGGCGACCAGGGCGTCGGGGGTGAACATGCCGCTCCGGTCGGCGATCGTGCCATCGGGCCGGATGACCGCGCTGACCCCGCTGGTGACGGGTACGACGACGGCCCGCCCGTGCTCGACGGCCCGGACCTGGGACATCGCGAGCTGCTGGTAGGTCATCTCGCTGCGCCCGAAGGTCGCGTTGTTGCTGGGCACGGCGATCATCTGGCCGCCGTGGAGGACGGTGTCGCGGGCGGCGTCGTCGAAGGCGGCCTCGTAACAGGTCACCATCCCCACCTTCGTACCGGCGAGGTCGAAGACGCCGACCTCGGTGCCGGGGACGAACTCGCGCTGCACCCGGTCGACGTCCTCGCTGAAGAAGCGGGCGACCGTCCGCATCGGCATGTACTCGCCGAACGGCTGGATGTGCCGCTTGTCGTAGGTGTCGACGGGGCCCTTGTCCGGGTCCCACTCGATCAGGGTGTTGCGGAGGCTGTCCGAGCCCTTCTCGACCACCGAGCCGACGACGGTGGGGACACCGATCGCCCTGACCGCGTCGTCGATGACCTGGCGGGCGTCGGCGTTGAGGTAGGGGTCGAGGTCGGAGGAGTTCTCCGGCCAGAGGACGAAGTCCGGCTGCTTCGCCTTGCCGGTCTCGACCTCCTCCGCGAGCTGGATGGTGCGCTTGGCGTGGTTGTCGAGGACGGCACGGCGCTGGGCGTTGAAGTCGAGGCCGAGGCGGGGCACGTTGCCCTGGATCGCGGCGACGGTGACGGTGCCGTCCTCGGCGGAGTCGTCGACCAGCGGGAGCGCGGCGAGCGCGGCCACCACGGGTACGAGGACGCAGGCGGCCGCTCCGGCGACCGCCGCGCGGGGCACCTCCCCGGTGGTGCGGTACGTACGGAACCGGCGCACGGCCTCGTAGAGCCCGAAGCCGCACAGCACGACGGCGAAGGAGAGCAGCGGGGTGCCGCCGAGCGCGGCGAGCGGCAGGAACGCGCTCTCCGCCTGGCCGAAGGCGATCTTGCCCCAGGGGAAGCCGCCGAACGGGATACGGGCGCGGACCGCCTCGTCCAGGGTCCAGACCGCGGCCCCCCAGAGCGGCCAGTACGCGAGCCGGGTCACGGCGGCGATCCCGAGGCAGCCCACCGCGATGAAGAGCGCCTCGGCGGCGGCGAGGGCGAGCCACGGCACCGGGCCGACGTCCTCGCCGGTCCAGTGCAGCAGCGGGAGCGTGAAGCCGAGCCCGGCGAGAAGGCCGAGGCCGAAGGCGGCGCGCGGCCTGCGCCCGTGCAGGACCCAGCCGAGCAGGGCGAAGCCGGGCAGGACGAGCCACCAGAGCGGCCGGGGCGGGAAGCTCGCGTAGAGCAGCACCCCGGACAGGGCGGCGGCGGCCGGACGCAGGAGCCGCGGGAGCAGTCCGGCGGTCGGGGGCGTCGGCGCGGGCGGCGGGTCGTCGACGGGGGTCATAGTGGCGCTCACCTGGCGGAGTCTACGGTGGGCGGCTGTGCGCGGGGCGCAGGGCCGGGACCTGGGCCGTCGGGGGGGGCTCCGGTGCCTCCGTACGTTCAGTCCCGGTGCCGGGACCGTCGGCGTCTCCGGTGCCCTCCGTGCGTTCGGTCCCGGCCCCGGGCCCGTCGGTGGTTTCCGGTGCCTCCGTGCTTCAGCCCCGGCCCCGGGCCCGTTCGGCGGCGGCCAGGTGCATGCGTTCGCGGATGAACCGTACGGCGCTCTCCGCGTCGTCCACCGTCACGGTGAAGGTGCGGCCGTCACCGAGCAGCAGGGCCATGCCCTCGCCCTTACGCACGACGACGGCGGTTCCCTGTTCGGGGCGCCAGCGGTAGCCCCAGCCGCCCCACTGGCGCGGGTTGACCTTGGGGACGTACTCGGCGCCGACCACATGGGTGATCAGGATCCTGCGGCGCGGCAGCCCGGCGTGGCCGCAGCGGACCTCCAGGGCGTCCCCGTCGACCTTCACGGCCACATGGACGAAGGCGAGCGTCCCGAAGAGGATGAGCAGTCCGACGGCGAGGCAGCCGATGACGGACATCAGCAGCGGGGCGATCCCGGAGGACCAGGGCGAGACGACGGCGAGCTCGATGCCCAGAGCCACGCAGCCCGCGCCCGTGAGGGCCAAAAGCCACTGGATGCGGTTGGTCGCGCGGCCGGTCCAGACGGTGGACGGTGCCTGCGACGAGCCGTGCGCTCTCTCGGGGTGGTCCGTCATGTTCGCAGCGTACCCACGTTCGGCCCGCCCGGCCCGGGGCCGCGGGGTCAGCGGGCGGGGGCTGCGGCCTGGAGGGCGCGGCCCTCCGCGTAGGCCAGGGCGGGCTCCGGCAGGGTGCCGGGGCGTCCGCCGAGCAGGACGGTGAACGTGCCGGACGGTTCGGCCGTCGGAGCGGCTTCGGCACCGATCCGGCGCAGCGCCTGGGCGGCCACGGCCCCGGCGGATCCGTGCAGGACCAGCGGCGGGAGGCCGGGCTGCTGGACGGCGGCGCGGATACGGCCGGCGACCAGCTCGTAGTGGGTGCAGCCGAGCACCACGGCCCGTACGCCCGGCGGAGTGAGGGCGGCCGCCGTGGCGACGGCGCGGTCGATGCCGGACTCGTCGCCGTGCTCGATGGCGTCGGCGAGTCCGGGGCACGGGACCTCGGTGACCTCGACGGAGCCGGCGAATTCCGCGATCAGTCCGCGCTGGTAGGGGCTGCCGGTGGTGGCCGGGGTGGCCCAGATGGCGACGGGGCCGCCGCCTGCCGCCGCCGGCTTGATGGCGGGGACGGTGCCGATGACCGGCAGCGCGGGCTCCAGCGCGGCGCGGAGCGCGGGCAGGGCGTGGACGGAGGCGGTGTTGCACGCGACGATCAGCGCGTCGGGCCGGTGGGCGGCGGCGGCGCGGGCCACCGCCAGCGCGCGGGCGGTGACGTCCTCGGGGGTGCGCGGGCCCCAGGGCATCGAGCCGGGGTCGGAGGAGACCACCAGGTCGGCGTCGGGCCGCAGTCGGCGAACGGCGGCCGCTGCCGCCAGCAGGCCGATTCCGGAGTCCATGAGCGCGATCTTCACCCGGTCACCCTAGCCGACAGCCCTTGCGGCCCGGCCTCGGTGGGGCAGACTGCGGCGAATGAGCGCCGTTGCCTGGATCGCCATGGGTTCGCTGATCGCGTGGGTGTGGCTCCTGCTGGGGCAGGGGTTCTACTGGCGGACCGACCAGCGGCTGCCCCGGCGCACCGAACCGGTGCGCTGGCCGTCGGTGGCGGTGGTCGTGCCGGCCCGCGACGAGGCGGAGATGCTGCCGGTGAGCCTGCCGTCGCTGCTGGTCCAGGACTATCCGGGGGACGCCCGGATCATCCTCGTCGACGACTGCTCCAGCGACGGCACCGGGGAGCTTGCCCGGGAGCTGGCCGACCGGTTCGGCGGCCTCGCGCTGACCGTGGTGACGCCCGGGGAGCCGGAGCCCGGCTGGACGGGCAAGCTCTGGGCCGTACGGCACGGCATCGCGCTGGCCCGGCGCCACAAGCCGGACTTCCTGCTGCTGACGGACGCCGACATCGCGCACGAGCCGGACAGCCTGCGGGATCTGGTGGCCGCGGCCGGGACCGAGGGTCCGGACGGCTTCGATCTGGTGTCGCAGATGGCGCGGCTGCGGGTGGAGAGCTTCTGGGAGCGTCTGGTGGTGCCCGCGTTCGTCTACTTCTTCGGGCAGCTCTATCCGTTCCGCCGGGTGAACCGGGCCCGGTCACGGACGGCGGCCGCGGCGGGCGGCTGTGTGCTGCTGCGGACGGCGGCCGCCGAGCGGGCGCGGATCCCGGAGTCGATCCGGCAGGCGGTGATCGACGACGTGTCGCTGGCACGGGAGGTGCGGCGCGGCGGTGGCCGGATCTGGCTGGGGCTCGCGGAGCGGGTGGACAGCGTCCGGCCGTATCCGCGGCTGGGCGATCTGTGGCGGATGGTGGCGCGCAGCGCGTACGCGCAGTTGCGGCACAACCCACTGCTGCTGGCGGGGACGGTCCCGGGACTGCTGCTCGTCTACGTGGCACCGCCCGCGACCCTGGTGGCGGGCGTGCTGACGGGCGACGGGGCGGCGGCCTGGGCGGGCGGCGCCGCCTGGGCGGTGATGACGGCGACGTATCTGCCGATGCTGTCCTACTACCAGCAGTCGGTGTGGCTCGGGCCCCTGCTGCCGTTCACGGCGGTGCTGTACCTGCTGATGACGGTGGACTCGGCCGTGCAGCACCACCGGGGGCGGGGGGCCGCCTGGAAGGGCCGCACCTACGCCCGGCCGGAGGCCGCCCCCGACCGGTGACGCCGCGCGGCAGCGGGCATCGGGTCCGGCCGGGCGGCGCGGCGCTGCGGGTCAGGTGCGGCTCACTTGCGGCCGGGGTCCAGTTCATGCCCCAGCCGTAGGCGGCGTCGATGGTGCGCTGCGGGCTGACGCCGCGGTCCGGCACGAGGTAGCGGGCCTCGCGCTGCACGGTGAGGTCGCCGCCGTTGTTGGTGATCAGTGCGAGCGCGCAGACCGTGGAGGGCACGGTGCATTCGTCGAGGGAGAAGTCGATCGCGGCGCCGTTCTGCGGCTGGAGGGTGACCGTGGCATGGAGATCGGCGAAACTCCGGGCGCCTTCATAGATGGTGACGAAGATCAGTACGCGGCGGAGCAGGTCCTTGCGGTCGAGGTTGACGGTCATGTTCTCACCGCTGGAGAGCGATCCTGTGCGGTCGTCGCCGTCGAGATGGATATAGGGCGGCTGACTCAGAGAACCGAACGCGCTTCCGAGTGACTGCACAACTCCCTTGCTTCCGTCGGTGAGTTCGTACAGCGCGCAGAGATCGAGATCGAGGTCTCCGTGCATCGCGACGGCCCGGCCGAGTTTCGCACCCCAGCCCTTGAACTGCTTGCGCACTTCCCAGTTGAGATTGACGCGGAGCGAGCCGGAGGTGCCGCCCTGCTTGGCGAGGGAGACGGACGGCGCGGCCTTCGTCAGCGTGATCTTGGTCAGCCGTACCGGTTGCGGGGGTGCCGGGGCGGGCGACGCGCGAGGCGCCACCGGGGCGGGCGGCGCGACAGGGGCCACCGGGGCGGGCGGGGAGGAATGGACGGCCGCGGCCGGGGCCGGGGCGGGAGCCGACTGCGGCTCGTCGACGGAGATGCCGAAGTCCGTCGCCAGGCCCTCCAGCCCGGTGCTGTACCCCTGCCCGACCGCACGGAACTTCCAGGCGCCCTGGCGCAGATACAGCTCACCGAGGATGAACGCGGTCTCGACCGTGGCGTCGGTGGAGTCGAAGCGGGCCAGCTCGGCGCCGCCGGCCGCGTCCACGATCCGTACGTACAGACCGCTCACCCGGCCGAAAGTGCCGCCGTCCGCCGAGGCCGCGACGACGATGCGGTCGATCGCCGGCTCGACCTTCCCGAAGTCGACGGTGAGGGTGTCGGTGACACCGTCACCCGCCGTCCGCTTGCCCTCGTGACGGACGGCCCCGGAGGCGTGGGCCGACTGGTTGTAGAAAACGAAGTCGGCGTCGCTGCGGACCTTTCCCGACACCAGGAGGAGCGCGGAGCCGTCGACATCGGGGGTGCCGGCGGCGGCCCGCCACCCCAATTCGACGCGCACGGTGCCCGCAGCCACCGGAACGTTGGTTCCTTTTTGCATGATCATGCTCGCCCCCATCACGAGTCCGGCCGCCCGCAGGCTTTTCCCCACAACCTAATCCCCGGCCCCGGCGCGGTGTCCCGCACCCGCGCGGAGACGTCCCGGCGATCTGCCGGTAACACCCCGTGAACTCGGCCTTTACACGATCAGTGGACGTCGGTGCGCCCTTTTTTGCCAAGTTCGCTCGCATTGGGGATCGCGGTTCACTCACATCGCGGAAAACAACCCTCTTATCGGGCTCCCCAACCAGCACATCGTGGGCTTAACTTAGGTGCCATGACCTCCCCTCGCTCCGCCTTCGGCGGCGGCTACTACGCCGCGTCGTTCCCCGACACCCCGATCTACGACTCCCTGGTCGCGGAGCGGGGCACCCCGCAGATCGCACCGATCCGCGTCCCCGCCGCCTACGACACGTCCAGCAGCTATCTGCCGGCCCTGCCGTCGGCGCTGCCGGCCCTCCCCGCGGCCCCCTCGCACCACACCGGCTCCTACGGCTACCCGCAGCAGCAGCCGATGCCGCAGTACCAGCAGGCTCCCGTGCAGCACGCGCCGATGCACCCCGCCGGGCTGCAGAACGCCCCGGCGCCGTACATCCCGCAGCAGCCCTCGGCGGTCCGCGGCTATCCGCAGCAGCCCCAGCCGCAGCGCCCCGCACCCGGCACCGGGTACGAGTCGATGCGCCCGGCCTCGCCGCGGCCCGCACCGGCCCCGTCGCCGTACGAGGACCCGTACAACCGGCCGTACCAGGGCCGGGGGTACTGACCGGTCCCTCGGAGGCTCCGTACAGCGGCATGAGCCGGGGTACGGACCGGGCCGCGGTCACACACGTGTGCGGCGATCGTGCGGAAAATCGTGCGTACGTGTGCAGGGGTGGCTGGCAGGATGGGCACATGGCTTCTCCTGTCCTCCGGTCCGTCCACGTGTATCCGGTCAAATCGCTGGGAGCCCACACATCGGGCGAGGTTGGCGTCGAGCCATGGGGACTCGACGGCGACCGCCGCTGGATGGTGGTCGACAAGGCGGCCAGGGCGATCACGCAACGTCAGCAGCCGTTTCTGGCGCGGATCTCCGCGGTGCTGCTGGCCGGTGGCGGGGTCGCCCTGGCCGCACCGGGCCATCCGCCGCTGCGGGTGGACGTGCCGGGGCCGGAGCGCATGATCGGCGTGGAACTGCACCGGGACACCGTGACGGTGGCGGAGGCGGCGGCCGAGGCGCACCTCTGGTTCAGCGAGGTCCTCGGTTCGGAGACCCGGCTCGTCCATCTCGACGATCCGGCGCGCCGCAGACCCGTCGACCCGGCGTTCGCGCGCCCCGGGGACACGGTCTCCTTCGCCGACGGCTACCCGCTGCTGCTGACCACCACGGCTTCGCTCGACGCCCTCAACGACCTGATCGCGGCGGGCGACCGGCCGCACGAGGGACCGTTGCCGATGGACCGCTTCCGGCCGAACGTCGTGGTCGGCTCCACCGAGGCGTGGGCCGAGGACGGCTGGCGGCGGATCGCCATCGGCGATGTGCCCTTCTCCGTGGTGAAGCCCTGCGGCCGCTGCGTGATCACCACCACCGACCAGCGGACCGCGGAGCGCGGCAGGGAGCCGCTGCTCACCCTGGCCCGCCACCGCCGGACCGGCAATCAGCTGCTCTTCGGCCAGAATCTGATTCCGGACGGGACCGGAGTGATCCGGGCCGGGGACCCCGTCACGATCCTCGACTGAGAAGACGCAAGAACGCGGGGAAACCGGGGGAAACGGGGGGACATGGGAGTCGGAGTCCCGCTGTGGCGCGCCACCGACCGCCGCGAGGCATGGGTGACGCTCGGCGCGCTGCTGCTCCTGGTGCTGGGGGCACCGGCAGCCGGGTGGGCGGGCGGCGCGCTCGCCGAGGACCGGCTCCAGCGGTCGGTACAGGCCCAGCACGAGGAGCGCCAAGCCACCACCGCGGTCGTGGTGGAGCGAGTGCCGGGGACGCGACGGTTCGCCGGTGACCCGGACGCCGGCGCGGAGCGCGTCCCGGTGGTGGCGACCTGGTCGGCCCCGGACGGCACCCCGCGCACCGGAGAGGTCACCACGGCACCGGGGGCCGGGGAGCCCGGTTCGCCGGTGCGGATCTGGACGGACGGCGCGGGCCTGCCCGTACCGCCGCCGATGGCGCCGGGCGCGGCCCGCACGCACGCGGTGCTCGGCGGCGTCGGTGCGTTCCTGCTCGCCGCCGGGGCCGTGGAGGCGGGCAGGCGTCTGGCCGTCGCGGGCCTGGTGCGACGGCGGTACGCGCTCCTGGACCAGGAGTGGGCGGCGGCGGGCCCGGACTGGGGCGGGGCCGGAACGGGCGGCTGACACCGGGCGGACGCGACGGGGGCGGACGCCCCCGTACACCGCATCCGGAACGGCGGAGAGCACCCTGTCCCCCGCACCCCGGCGGCGGTGCCCGCCCCGGGACCGGCAACATCACCCCGGCACCCCGAGTCGTCAACTGCCGCCCCTCGCGCGCGCTACGGTGGTCCGACCGCGTCCTCCTTTTCTCGACAGGCGGGCGGACGGACCCGAGGCATCGCACAGCACGAGGTGGGGGCAGAGCAACTCCATGGCACAGGGCACGGTCCAGGTGACGCACACCGGAACATCGCGATGGCGCCGCCGCACGGGCGAGTACGCCTCCCTCTCCGCGGCCCTGGAAGCGGCGGCCGACGGTGACGTCCTCACCGTCGCGCCCGGGACCTACCGGGAGAACCTCGTCCTCCACCGCGCGGTGACCCTGCGCGGCCCCGAGGGCTCGGTCGGCTCCGTGCGGATCGCGCCGGCCGACGGCGTACCGCTGACGGTGCGCGCCTCCGCCATCGTCCAGGATCTGCACATCGAAGGGCAGGACTCCGCCGCCCCGGCCCTGCTGGTGGAGGACGGCACCCCCGAGTTCGCGGACCTGCGGATCGTGACGCGGTCCGCCGCCGGCATCGAGGTACGGGGAGCGGCCCGGCCCACCGTGCGGCGCTGCACCGTCGACAATCCGGCCGGGGTCGGCATCGCCGTCCTGGACGGTGCGGGCGGGGTCTTCGAGGAGTGCGAGATCGTCTCGGCCGGCCAGTCCGGCGTCTCGGTCCGCGACGGCGGCCACCCCCGCCTCGACCGCTGCCGCATCCACCACGCCTCCGGCGCGGGCATCGCCGTCACCGGCGAGGGCAGCGGTCTTGAGGCGATCGGCTGCGAGGTGTACGAGATCAAGGGCAGCGGCGTCCAGGTCACCGCCCGCGCCACCGCGCACCTCACCGACTGCACGGTGCACCGCACTTCGGGCGACGGGGTCACGCTGGACACCGACGCGGTGCTGACGCTTGCCGACTGCGACATCCACGACATCCCGGAGAACGCGATCGACCTGCGGTCGCGTTCGGTGCTCACGCTGACCCGCTCCACGGTCCGCCGCTTCGGCCGCAACGGGCTCTCCGTCTGGGACCCGGGCACCCGCGTGGACGCCAACCAGTGCGAGATCCACGACAGTACGGGCGACTACCCGGCGGTCTGGGTCAGTGACGGGGCGACCGTGATACTGGACGCCTGCCGGGTCCACGACGTGCCGGACGCCCTCTTCGTCCTCGACCGCGGCTCCCGCGCCGACGTGGTGGACAGCGACCTCTCCCAGATCCGCAACACCGCCGTCTCCGTGAGCGACGGCGCCACCGCCCAGCTGGACGACTGCCGGATCCGGGAGGCCTCCACCGGCGCCTGGTTCCGCGACCACGGCAGCGGCGGCACACTGAACAACTGCACCATCGACGCGGCCCAGACCGGCGTCATCGTCACCAAGGGCGCCGACCCCGTCATCGAGCGGTGCACGGTCACCAACCCCGCCGAGGCCGGGTTCTACGTCTCCGCCGAGGGCCGGGGCACCTTCGACAGCTGCCGGGTGACGGGCAGCGAGGGGTACGGCTTCCACATCATGGAGGGGTGCCGCACCGCGCTGACCCGCTGCCGAACCGAGCGATGCGCGCGGGGCGGTTACGAGTTCCCCGAGGGCGGCACCGGACAGGGCGAGGGCTCCGTGGCCAACGGCCCGGCGGTCACGGACTGCACGAGTGACGAGAGCGGTCTGCGTACGGCGCCGGCTCCGGCCCCCGCCGTGCTCACGGCCACCCGGTCGACCCCCGGCCTGCTCAACACGATGCCCGGCCAGCGGCCCGCGGAACCCGATCCGGTGGCCCCGGCCGCCGAGCCCGCCCGGGACTCCTCGGCGGTCCTCGGTGAACTGGACGCGCTGGTGGGCCTGGAGAGCGTCAAGCGCGAGGTGCGGGCGCTCACCGACATGATCGAGGTCGGCCGCCGCCGCCAGGAGGCCGGGCTCAAGGCCGCCTCCGTCCGCCGCCACCTCGTCTTCACCGGCTCCCCCGGGACGGGCAAGACCACGGTCGCCCGGCTGTACGGCGAGATCCTGGCCTCGCTCGGGGTGCTGGAGCGCGGCCACCTGGTCGAGGTCTCCCGGGTGGACCTGGTCGGGGAGCACATCGGCTCGACGGCGATCCGGACCCAGGAGGCGTTCGACCGGGCGCGCGGCGGGGTGCTCTTCGTGGACGAGGCGTACGCCCTCTCCCCCGAGGACTCCGGCCGCGACTTCGGCCGGGAGGCCATCGACACGCTGGTGAAGCTGATGGAGGACCACCGGGACGCGGTGGTGGTGATCGTCGCCGGGTACACCCACGAGATGGAGCGGTTCCTCACCGTCAACCCCGGTGTGGCCTCCCGGTTCTCGCGGACCATCACCTTCAGCGACTACCTCCCCGAGGAGCTGCTGCGGATCGTCGAACAGCAGGCCGAGGAGCACGAGTACAGCCTCGCGGACGGGACCGGGGAGGCGCTGCTGAAGTACTTCACCGCGCTCCCCAAGGGCCCCGCCTTCGGCAACGGCCGCACCGCCCGGCAGACCTTCGAGTCGATGGTGGAGCGGCACGCGGGCCGGGTCGCCCAGCTCGCCGAGACGAGCACTGACGACCTGACCCTGCTCTACCCGGAGGATCTCCCCGAGCTCTTCTGACCCTTCTGGAGCGTCTCCCCGCCCTCCCCCTGCCGGGGCAGCCGCGGGCCGAGCTCTTCGAGGAGTGCGGCCCGCTCCTTCGCGAAGACCGGGTCGGCCTGGTAGTCGGAGTGGCCGAGGATCGGTTCGGGCAGTGGGAGCGCGGTGGTGCGCCCGTACGCCTGCGGGTCCTTCAGCGGCCCCCGGTCGACGCCGGCGTCGGGGCCGGTGCTCAGCCGGACGGGCCCGCCGATCGGGTCGGTGGCCCGGTAGAGGTTGCGCCAGCAGTGCACCGAGCGGTGCAGCCCGAGGAGTGGTACGGCCCCGAAGTAGGAAGGGAACCAGCGCCCGTACAGCCGCTCGACCGGGGAGCCGTAGGTGAGGAGCCCGACCCGGTGGCGGGCGGCGTCGGGGAGCTGCCACACGGCGGCCGCCGCGAGGACGCTGCCCTGCGAGTGGCCCGAGATGATGAGCCGGCCCCGGGTGGTCGCCGTCCAGGCGGACATCCGCGACGCCAGGTCGGGGACGGCGCGCTCGGCGTAGCAGGGGGGCGCGAAGGGGTGGGCGGCGCGCGGCCAGAAGGTGCCCACGTCCCAGAGGATGCCGATGGTGCGGCGGGCGGAGGCGTCCCGGTAGGCGCGGCGGCCGCCCGCGACGAACAGTATGAAGCCGAAGCCGATCAGCCAGGAGCCGGTCGACTGGGCGGCCTCGGCGAGCGATTCGACGGGCGCCGCGGCCCCGTCCGTCGCGAGGCCGGGCACCTCACCGCTGGTCCAGGAGCCCACGACGGCCGCCGTGCCGAGGAGCAGGGTCGCGGCGGAGACCACGCCGACGATCCAGGGGGCCGAGTCGGTGAGGGCGGCCGTGGCGCGGATACGGGCGATGCGCCGGGTGCGGCCGGGGTCGGGCGGCTCGGGCGCGTACTCCGCCTCGATGTCCGGACCCATGCGGCGGGCCCGGCGCGCGGTGCGGACGACCAGGAACACGACCGGGACGAGCAGCAGGAGCAGGAGCACCGGGATGACGGAGGCCTGCCAGCTGAGCAGGACGGGCGGGCCCTCGATGACGGAGCCGCGCCCCATGCCCGGGGTGCCGGGGCCGTCCAGCCAGTCGGCGACCCGCTGGGCCACCCCGCCGGTCATCACGCCGCCCAGGGCGCAGGCGAGCATGGCGACGGACGGGCCGCCGAGGCCGTACAGCGTGGTGCGGGGTTCGGGGGCGCGCCGGTAGAGGCTGCGGGCGACCAGGGCCATGATCACGACGAGGAGGCCCTGCCCCAGGGCGAGGAGCCGGAAGGCGGTCTCGCCGGCCAGGCTGCCGGTGGAGGTCCACTCCGGGCGGGACCACCCCGCGTGCAGGACGGCGAGGGCGAGCAGGACGAGCGCCGAGCCGGGCAGGTACGTGATGAGGGCACCGTCGACGCGGGTGTCCCGGACACTCTCGCTGCGGCCCCGTCGGCAGACGACCCAGACCGTCACCCCGGCGCAGAGCACGATGGCCACTTCGATGACCGCGCCGAACACCTGCGGGACCGAACTGCCGGCGGTCCGGTCATGGCGGGAGGCGGCGGCGATGACGGCCGCGGCGACGGTGAGGAAGCCGGCGGCGGTGTGGGCGGCGCGGAGCCGGGACACCAGTCGGCGGCCGTACCAGAAGCCGGGCCTGCTGAGCGCGGGCGGGACCGGGCGCGCGGACTCCGGGTCGTCCGCGATGTCCGGCGCGCCGGGCCCGTGGACCTCCTCCGTCCCGTCGGGGTCGCACGCGTCGGCGGCCGTGGCGTCCAGGGGGCTCTGGGACTCGTAGGCGCTCCAGGTTCGGTTGGACAGGTACCACAGGAGCCCCACCAGGGCGGCGGGCACGACGGCGGCGAGCCCGAGGCGCCGTCCGGGCTGCGACCACCAGCCGCCCTGATGGCTTGACAGGAAGCCGAGCCAGGAACGGCGTTCCGAGCAGTCGGGGGTGCCCGCGCACTGCCAGGCCACCAGGTCCAGGGCGACCTCGCAGGCGGCCGCGGTGAGCAGCACGGTCAGGCTGAGCGCGACGAGCCGCACCAGCACGCCGTACAGCCGGACCGCGCGGGTGCGGCCTGCGGCGGTGGGGCGCATCCAGTGGGCGAGGTTGACGACCATGAACGGCAGGAGCAGCAGCCACAGGGCGCGGGAGCCGTTACCGGAGGTGAGCCCCGACCAGCAGTACGCCTCGGCGACCGGCTCGTCCCGGTACCGCTCGGGGTGCTTCTCGCCGTGGGCGTCCTCGGTGCGCCGGTACACGGCGGCGGTCGCGTCCCCGGTGACCCGGACGGTACGGGGATCGCCGAGCATCTCCTGCGGGGTGGCGCCTCCGACGCCGTGGACCAGCAGTTCCAGCGCCGCCCCGGTGTTCTGCGGGGGTCGCGGCGGGGGCGGGATGGCAGGAGCCAAGGGAAGACTCTCTCTCGGGCGCGCCGGCCGCACGGGCCGGCGGAGACGTGACAGGGGTCGGGCAGCGGGGAATCGGGGATGAGGCGGGGGCGGGGAGCCGTCGGCTCCGGCCCGTGGCCCGGCCCCAGAATCCCGGACCCGGGGAGCGTGCGTGAGCGGTCTCACGGAATCTCCCCAGGTGGTACGCCGGACATACCTGCGTGGCAGGATGAGCCCGAGTCGCAGGCCGCTGCGGACCGTACGGCTGAAGGAAGGACCGGGCACCGGCGTTGAGCGAGAATCAGAACCTGCTCGCGGAGCAGCGACGTGCCCTGATCCTCGACGAGGTGCGCAGGCGCGGTGGGGTCCGGGTCAACGAGCTGACCCGCCGGCTGAACGTCTCCGACATGACGATCCGTCGGGACCTGGACGCGCTGGCCCGGCAGGGGGTCATCGAGAAGGTCCACGGCGGTGCCGTCCCCGTGGTCGAGGCGAGCACCCACGAGCCCGGCTTCGAGGTGAAGTCGGCGCTGGAGCTGAGCGCCAAGGAGGACATCGCGCGGACGGCGGCGGCGATGGCCCAGCCCGGCAGCGCGATCGCCCTCTCCGGCGGTACGACGACCTACGCGCTCGCCCGGCACCTGCTGGACGTACCGGATCTGACGGTGGTGACCAACTCGGTCCGGGTGGCCGATGTGTTCCACGACGCGCAGCGTCCGGCGCCCGGGCGGGCGGCGCGGCCGGGGACGGCGACGGTGGTGCTCACGGGCGGGGTGCGGACCCCGTCGGACTCGCTGGTGGGTCCGGTCGCGGACCGGGCCATCGACTCCCTCCACTTCGACCTGCTCTTCCTCGGCGTGCACGGGATCTCGGCCGAGGCAGGTCTGTCGACCCCCAACCTCGCCGAGGCGGAGACCAATCGCCGCTTCGTCCGGTCGGCGCGCCGGGTCGTGGTGGTGGCCGACCACACCAAGTGGGGCACGGTGGGGCTGAGTTCCTTCGCCACGCTGGACGAGGTGGACACCTTCGTGACGGACGCGGGGCTGACTCCCGGGGCGCGCGAGGAGATCGGCGAGCATCTGCCGGGCCTGGTGGTGGCGGGCGAGTCGCCCGAGGACACGGCCCCGGCGGGCTGACCGGGGCGCGGCCGTCCGGATTCCTTTCGGGTCGCGCTGTGCGCGGTACGTCCTAGGATCAAGGGGTGGCAGTCTTCCGGATCGAGCGCTTCTCCCCTCTCCCCGCAGCCGAGGCCTGGCGCCGGGTGACCGACTGGGAACGGCACGCCGCGCATGTCCCGTTGACGGCCATCTCGGTGGCGGGCGGGGCGCCGACCAGGGCCGGCACGGTGTTCACCGCCCGTACGGGGGTGGGTCCGCTGGCGTTCGACGACCCGATGGAAGTGGTCCGCTGGACGCCGCCCGCCGGTGGCCGGGCCGGGATCTGCCTGCTGGAGAAGCGCGGGTCCGTGGTGCTGGGCCGGGCCTCGATCGACGTGACTCCGACGCATTCCGGTTCCCATGTGGTGTGGGTGGAGGAGCTGCGGGTGCGGCTGGTGCCCCGGTGGGGTGATCCGCTGCTGGCCTCCGCCGGGCGCCGACTGTTCGGCGGGGTGCTCGACTCGCTGCTCGCCTCGCCGGGCGCCCTGGGGAACGGCTGAGGACCGGCATGCCTGAGGACCGGCACTGCTGAAGATCGGCAACGATCGGGAAGCCGATCCGGTGCGGGTGATGTGACCGTCACACGATTGACTCGTTTGTCGGTATGACACTCCCCGCCACGGCTCCGGAAGGCACCGAATTCATGCCGATCCATCAACCGCAGCAACGGTCCGCCGCACCCACGACGGGCGCCGGTGAGCCTCTGGGTGTGCAGCAGGCCGAGGCCGCCCTCGTGGAGCACTACCCGCGCCTGGTCCGGCTCGCCTATGTCGTGCTGCCGCCCTCGCTGGGCCGGCACCGCCGGGTCCTGGCCGCCCACGGAACCGTGCAGCGGGCCCTGCCCGGGGCCCGGACGACCCCGGACCGGATGCGGGTGCCCGCCCAGTCCCGGCGCTCCTCGGAAGCGGCACAGCCGGCACAGGGCCCGGCGAACGCCCCGTACGCGTGGATGCGGCTGCGGGTGCTGCGGACGGCTCTCGCCCACGAGCGCAGGCCCCGCTGGTGGCCCGGGCGGCTCCCGGCACCTGCCGCGCTGCGTCCGGCGCTGCCGGTGGTCTGGGGGCTGCGGCTCTTCCCCCGGGCGGGCGGTGTCGACGAACTGGCCCTGGACCGGGCCCTGTCGACGGTTCCGGGTGCGGTACGGGCCGCGTTCGCCCTGCAGTTGCTGGAGGGCCTTTCGGAGTCCGGGGTGCGGGCGCTGCTGGCCGAGGCGGGGGCGGCCGATCCGGCGGGGGCGGTGCGCAGGGCGGCCCGGCTGGGGAGGCCGGACCGGGCGGGGGCGCAAGTGCTCCTGCAGTCGGGGGAGTTCGACCCGTGCACGGTCCAGACCCGGCCGAGCGATCTGCTGCGGCGCAGGCACCGGGTGCGGGCGGTGGCCTTGGCGGCGGCGCTGTGCGTGGTGGCGGGCACGCTCGTGGTCGCCGCCGAGAAGGGGGTGCGGGGCGTGGCCGACGAGGGTCCGGCAACCGGTGTGTCGGTTCCGGTGCTCGACCCGGCGGCGCTGCTGCGCACGGCGGCGGAGCAGTGGGCGGACACCTCACGCATCGACTTCACCGCCTGGCCCGTACGCGGTGACCGGCGGGGCGACGGCGAGCTGCTGGGGAGGGCGCTGCGGGCCTGGTCCGGGCCGCCTGCGGGCGTACGGGTGTCGACGACCCCGGGCACGGCCGACGTGCCGCCCGCGCAGCCGCCGCGACTGCTGTTCGCGGGCGAGGTGGACGGGGCGGCCGTGGTGCTGTTCCACGACGGCGGGGTCCGGGTGGTGCGGTACACGGAGCCGCTGTCGGGCGGCGGGGCGGCGCTGGACTTCGCCCGGACCGACGACGCGGACGTGACGACGGGGGCGGCCGTGGTCGTGAGCCGTACGGGCGGGAAGGCGCGGTTCCTGCTCGCCCCCTGGATCTCCGGGACCACCACCCGGGACCTCCTCGCACCGGACACGCCCGGCCGGCCGCTGGAGGTGGGTCCGGACGGGATCACCGCCCCGGTGGGGCGCCCGGCGGCGGGCGGCGCCTGCGACTCCTGGCCGGTGCTCCAGCTGCGCTCCTCCGAGCGGATCGTGGAGAACCACGCGTTCCTGGTGACCGACCTGGGTGACCTTGCCCCGGCGCACCTGACGTACACGCCGAAGCCGGGCCGTGGCGCACCGGCCCGGCAGCCGCGCGAGGCGACGGGCACGGAGGCGCTGCGCGCCTGGGCGCGTACGGCGTGTTCGCTGCGGGCGCTGTCGGGGTCGGGGGTGCGGGCGGTGAACAACTGGGCCTTCGCCGAGCAGAAGCTCCCCGAGGGCGAGGCGTCGGCCGAGTGGCTCTGCACCCGCGCCGACACCTGGCGCGGTCCTGGCCGGGTGCTGGTGCAGTTCCTCCAGCCCGCCGCCTCCCCCACCGCCCCGGCGGCGGTGGTCGCCGACCGGAACGACACCGCCCTGTGCAGCCGGTTCGGGCAGCACATCCTGGCAGGCACGCACTGGAAGTCCGCGTCCGGCCGGTGGTACGTCCTGGCGGCGGGCAGCCGGGCCGTCGACCGGATCGAGGCCACCGGGCAGGTGCGGGGCGCGGCGGGCGGCCCGACGCTCGCGGTACGGGCGCCGCGCGACGCCTCCGTACAGCTGACGGCCAGGCTGCGCGAGGGCGGGACGCTGGCGGCGGTGCGCTGAGCCGCAGGCAACTCGCGCTCCGCCGGACGGAGTCCTCGTCCCGGCCTCGTACGCCATCGGGTGCGAGACTCGGACAGGTGACGGATCTTCCTGAAGAACCCGACGTACGCGATTCCTCCGACGCCTCTTCCGACGAGGCCGAGCTGCGCTGCCTGGTCACCGGTGCCACCGGCTACATCGGCGGCAGACTGGTGCCCGCCCTCCTGGAGGCCGGTCACCAGGTCCGCGCGCTGGCCCGGACGCCGCAGAAGCTGCGCGACTACCCCTGGGCGGAGCGGGTCGAGGTGGTGCGCGGCGATGTCACCGACCCCGACTCGCTGACCGAGGCGATGCGGGACATCGACGTGGCGTACTACCTGGTGCACGCGCTCGGCTCCGGATCGGACTTCGAGGAGACCGACCGCAGGGCCGCCCGGAACTTCGGCGAGAAGGCTCGCGCGGCCGGAGTGCGGCGGATCGTCTACCTGGGCGGGCTGACCCCGGCCGGGGTGGCGGAGAAGGAGCTGTCGCCGCATCTGCGTTCGCGCGCCGAGGTGGGGCGGATCCTGCTGGATTCCGGGGTGCCGACTGTGGTGCTGCGGGCGGCGATCGTGATCGGTTCGGGGTCCGCCTCGTTCGAGATGCTGCGCTATCTGACCGAGCGGCTGCCGGTGATGGTCACCCCGAGCTGGGTCTCCACCCGGATCCAGCCCATCGCCGTACGGGATGTGATCCGGTATCTGGTGGGGAGCGCGATCCTGCCGTCCGAGGTGAACCGGACCTTCGACATCGGGGGCCCGGACATCATGACGTACCGGGACATGATGCAGGGCTACGCCCGGGTGGCGGGGCTGCCGCGCCGGGTGATCGTGCCGGTCCCGGTGCTCACCCCGACGCTCTCCAGCCACTGGATCGGGCTGGTCACCCCGGTCCCCCGGTCCATCGCCCGGCCGCTCGCGGAGTCGCTGCGCCACGAGGTGGTCTGCGGGGAGCACGACATCGTCCGGTACGTCCCCGATCCGCCGCAGGGGCCGATCGGCTTCGACCAGGCCCTGGGCCTCGCCCTCCAGCGGATCAAGGACGCGCAGGTGGTGACGCGCTGGACGTCCGCCTCGCTGCCCGGTGCGCCGAGCGACCCGCTGCCCACCGACCCGGACTGGTCGGGCGGCAGCCTCTACCGGGACGAGCGGGAGCTGACCGTGCCGGTGGACCGGGCGGACGTGTGGCGGGTGATCGAGGGCATCGGCGGCGAGAACGGCTGGTACTCCTTCCCGCTCGCCTGGGCGGTGCGCGGCTGGATCGACCGGATCGTCGGCGGGGTGGGGCTGCGGCGCGGCCGACGGGACGCCCACCGGCTGCGGGTCGGGGACTCGCTGGACTTCTGGCGGGTGGAGGAGATCGTGCCGGGCGAGCTGCTGCGGCTGCGGGCGGAGATGCGGCTGCCGGGCGCCGCCTGGCTGGAGCTGTCGGTCGGCACCGACGACCAGGGGCGCACGCTCTACCGCCAGCGCGCCCTGTACCACCCGCAGGGGCTGCTCGGCCATGCCTACTGGTGGAGCGTGTCGCCCTTCCACGCGGTGGTGTTCGGCGGGATGGCCCGCAATATCGCGGAGGCCGCCAGGACCGCCGCCCGGGCGCGGCAGGAGGGCCGGGAGCCGGTGGCCGGCAGTGGTACAGACAACTGACGTCCCGGCCGCTATGGTGTGCGCGGCTCCATATGCGCAGACCGCCGGGAGGTGCACACGATGGCACGCCGACTCCGTACCGTGGGACTGGAGTTCACCGACTCCGCTCCGATACGCCTGGTGTTCGCCGCCGAGGTGTCCGCGCCCCCGGACGCGGTCTACCGGGCGCTCGCGGAGGATGTCGCCTCCTGGCCCTCCTGGTTCACCGCCGTCACCCGGGCCACGCCCACCGACGGGGGCGCGGGCAGGGAGGTGCGGCTGCGCGGCGGGGTCCGTTTCCGCGAGACGATCGTGGCCGCCGAGCCGGGCGAGCGGTACGCCTACCGGGTCGACGAGTCCAACGCCCCCGGCCTGCGGGCCCTGGTGGAGGAGTGGCGGCTCACCGCCGACGGGGCCGGGACCCGGGTGCAGTGGACCTTCGCCGCCGACGGCACGGGCCCGTTCCGCTCGGTGCTGGGGCTGGCCCGCCTCGGGATGGGCCGGTCCTTCCGGGACGCGGTGCGCCGGCTCGACGGACGCCTGACCGCGTCGGCGGCCTGAGCACTCCTCGCCTGAGCACTCCCCGGGAGGCCCGGCCTGATCCCCGGGAGGCCCTGGCTCAGCCGGTCAGGGTTCCGTGGGCGAGGAAGTGGCCGATCGCCGCGCTGTAGGGAGCGATGTCCAGGCCCTGCTCCTCCAGCCAGGAGTCGGAGTAGTACTTGTCCAGGTAGCGGTCGCCCGGGTCGCACAGCAGCGTGACGACGCTGCCCCCCTCCCCCTGCTCCACCATCTCGGCGATGAGCTTGAAACAGCTCCACAGGCCGGTGCCGGTCGAGCCGCCCGCCTTCCGGCCGATGGCCTGCTCCAGGGCGCGTACGGCGGCGACGCTCGCCGCGTCGGGCACCTTCATCATCCGGTCGATGGCCCCGGGCACGAAGCTCGGCTCCATGCGGGGGCGGCCGATGCCCTCGATCCGGGAGCCGCAGTCGCTGCTCGCGTAGGGGTCGTTGTGGGTCCAGCCGTCGAAGAAACAGGAGTTCTCCGGGTCGGGCACGCAGACGCGGGTGTCGTGCTGGAGGTAGTGCACGTAGCGGGCGATGGTGGCCGAGGTGCCGCCGGTCCCGGCGGTGGCGACGATCCAGGTGGGTTCCGGGTACCGCTCCAGCTTCAGCTGCTGGTAGATCGACTCGGCGATGTTGTTGTTGCCACGCCAGTCGGTGGCGCGCTCCGCGTAGGTGAACTGGTCCATGTAGTGCCCGCCGGTCTCGGCGGCGAGGGACGCGGACTCCTCGTACATCTTGCGGGAGTCGTCGACGAAGTGGCACTGCCCGCCGTGGAATTCGATGAGCCGGCACTTCTCCGGGCTGGTGGTGCGCGGCATCACGGCGATGAACGGCACCCCGATCAGCTTGGCGAAGTACGCCTCCGAGACGGCGGTCGAGCCGCTGGACGCCTCGATGACCGGCTTGCCCGGCCGGATCCAGCCGTTGCAGAGCCCGTAGAGGAAGAGCGAGCGGGCGAGCCGGTGCTTGAGGCTGCCGGTGGGGTGCGTCGACTCGTCCTTGAGGTAGAGGTCGATGCCCCACTCCTCGGGCAGCGGGAAGCGCAGGAGGTGGGTGTCGGCCGACCGGTTGGCGTCGGCCTGGACCTTGCGTACGGCCTCCTTCAGCCAGGCCCGGTACTCCGGGTCGCTGCGGTCGACGTCCACCGTCTCCATGATCGTCCCCGTCGCCCCGCGGTCACGTCCGTGCCGATCGGTGTCCATCGCCGTGCTCCTGTTCGTCCGCCCGGTGCTCCTGCCTCCACGATATTCCCCCCACCTGCACAAACGTTGACTTTGATGGTCCATAGCCCTGCCTTTGGGCAGGCCCCCGGGGGCAGTTGGGGCGGGCGGTGCGAGCAGCGCGCGGCGGGTTCCTGTGCCCTCTGGCGGTCGGGGGCGCGGCCGGGCACACTGCACAGGAGAAGTGGTGACGAAGGGGGGCGAAGCCGCAATGGCGGACGCCGAGTTCAGTGCGTCGGGGGTCAGGATCGAGCGGTTCACCCGGTCCCTGACCAGGGCCGGCCAGGTGGTCGTCAAGGACGGCCGGCTGTCCTTGCTGATGAGCAACGGGCGGGAGATCGACAGCGCCCCGGTGGGCACGGTGAGTGCGGGCAAGCGGTGGTTCTTCGCGGCAGATTCGGCCATCGCCCGGGTGAACGGCGTGCGCTACCGGTTGACGATGGAGCAGCGGAACCGCAGACGCGACGGGGCCGCTCCGCTGCGCCGCTTCCTGGAGGCGCTGCGCAGCGCGGGAGGCCGCCGGGGCTGAGCGCCGAGGCGGCGCGGGGCCGGGCCCCCGGGTCCACCTCGGGTGGGTCCGGAGGCGCCGTCGGGGCCGGGTCCGGGGGTACGGTACGCGGCTCGGCGAGTTGCGGAGCCGCACGGGCTGAGCGACGCTGGATCCACGTCACTGAAGGTGCACCATCGGTGACAGAGCGATCCGCCCCACGGGACCGGGTCGCGCGACACGAGCAGACACGACAAGAGCAGAGCGGATTCGGCAGTCAGTCGTCCGCCGGCCTCCGTTCGTATCTCTTCTTCCGGACCTACTTCGGGGAGTCGCAGCCGTGATCAGCGAGCCAAGCAGGCACTGCACGGTGGAGCTCCAGGCCCTGCCGTCGCGGATCGGTCAGGTCCGCAGAATCATCTCGGCGCAACTGCGCTACTGGCATCTCGATCCTCTGATCGACCAGGCAGCCCTGGGCGTCACCGAACTGCTGACCAATGTCCACCGGCACGCACAGCCGGACAAGTCATGCACCGTCGACATCGAGCTGCTGCTCGACCGGTTGACGGTCTCCGTCCACGACCACGACCCCCGTGTACCCACGGTGAACGAGGCGGATTCCTTCGCCACCTCGGGCCGGGGTCTGGCCCTGATCGCCGCGGTCAGCGAGAGCTGGGGCGTACGGCCGAGCGGCGCGGCCGGAAAGGCCGTCTGGTTCACCTTGCCGGCGGTCTGCGACACCTCGACCCTGCCGCCGCTGGCGGTCTACGGGTCGACGACCGACGGGCCGTTCGGGTCCGTCTCGATCAGCCCCGAGGCCGTCGCGGCCGCCCCTGCCCGCTCCGCCGTCGTCGGCTGAGCGGAGGGTACCGGGTTCAGATCCGGGTCCGGGGATGCGGTGAAGGTCGTGCCGCGTCCCCGGACCCGGACCGCTGCCTCCTGCACCTTCCGTCCGGCCTCCGGGCCCTCGGCGCGGGGCCGGGGCTCAGACGAGGACGGCGAGCGGGTCGTCGAGGACCGGCTGCCAGGCCAGTTCGGCCGCGCCGACGAGGCCGTTGTGGGACAGGGTGCAGGGCAGGATCGGCACGCTGCCGCTGCGCCCCCACAGGCTGCGGTCGGCGACGACGGCCCGCAGCCGCTCCGGGTCCGCCTCCAGCAGGTCGCGGTGGAGCCCGCCGAGGATGATCCGGTCCGGGTTGAGGATGTTGACGAGCCCGGCGAGCCCCAGGCCCAGGCGGTCGATCAGCGCCTCGGCGGCGTGGCGCACGTCCGCGTCCTCGTACTCCGTGCGCAGCAGGTCACCGGCCTGCTTGAGGAGCGACTCCTCGGGGCCCGGGTCGCGGCGCGCGGTGGTGAGGAAGGCGAGCGGGTCCGTCTCCACGTCGAGGCAGCCGCGGCCGCCGCAGTGGCAGGGCCGGCCCTCGGGGTTCACGGTGAGGTGTCCGACCTCCAGCGCGAGCCCCGAACTCCCGCTGTGCAGGCGGCCGTCGAGCACCAGGGCCCCGCCGACGCCCCGGTGGCCGGTGGCGACGCAGAGGAGGTGCTGGGCGCCGCGTCCGGCGCCGTGCCGGTGCTCGGCCAGTGCGGTGAGGTTGACGTCGTTGCCGGTGAAGGCGGGGCTCGTGATACCCGCGTCCCGTACGCAGGCGGCGAAGATGTCCCGGACGGGCGAGCCCGCGGGCCAGGCGAGGTGCAGCGGGTTGAGCGCGGTGCCTTCGGGTTCGGCGACCGCCGACGGGACGGCGAGTCCGGCGCCGACGCAGCGCAGTCCGCTCGCGCAGAGCAGCTCCGCCCCCGCGGCCACGACCTCGCCGAGGACCTGCGCGGGGTCGGCCATCACCGCGACGCAGCCCGGCGCCGTGGCGACGATCCGGCCGCCGAGCCCGACGAGGGCGGCCCGGAAGCCATCGGCGTGGACCTGGGCGGCGAGGACGACGGGGCCGGTCTCCAGGACGGCCAGCCGGTGCGAGGGGCGGCCCTGCGAACCGGCCGCGGAACCGGGGCTGGAGTCGACCCGGATCAGCCCGAGCGCCTCCAGCTCCGCGGCGACGGCCCCGGCGGTGGCCCGGGTGACACCGAGCTCGGAGGTGAGGACGGCGCGCGTGGGGGCGCGCCCGGTGTGGACCAGCTCCAGTGCGGGCCCGAGCGCGCTGCGGCCCCTCTCCAACTTCGTCCGGGTGGTGGTCGCCTTGCCGTTCATGAGGGCGAGTCTCCCATGATCCGGAGGTGTCCCATACGCCGAGGGAACCAGCCGGGAGGGGTGACGTGCCCCTCCGTCAGCCGTCTTGCGTCCAGCGTCCGGCCGCCCCTATGCTGAGTTTGTGCCGCAACTAAACAAACTGCGGACGGCCCTACCGGGGGGATCTGGCGGAGACACCGCCCCACCCTCGTCGGCCCGCCTCCGTACCGCGCTGACCGTCTTCTTCGCCCTCGATGGCTTCCTCTTCGCCGGCTGGGTGGTCCGTATCCCGGCCATCAAGCAGCAGACCGGAGCCTCCGCCTCCACCCTCGGCCTCGCCCTGCTCGGCGTCTCCGCCGGTGCGGTGATCACCATGATGCTCACCGGCCGGCTCTGCCGCCGCTACGGCAGTCACGCCGTGACCGTGGTCTGCGGGGTCCTGCTCCCGCTGAGCATCGCCCTGCCCGCGCAGACCCATTCGGCGCTCTCGCTCGGCCTCGTCCTGCTGGTCTTCGGAGCGGCGTACGGCGGGATGAACGTGGCGATGAACAGCGCGGCCGTCGATCTGGTCGCCGAGCTGCGCCGGCCCGTGATGCCGAGCTTCCACGCGGCGTTCAGCCTCGGCGGCATGGTCGGTGCCGGACTCGGCGGGCTGGTCGCGGGCGGGCTCTCCGCCTCGACGCACCTGTTCCTGCTGGCCGCGATCGGACTGCTCGTCACAGCGTTCGCGGGGCCCGCGCTGCTGCGCCACCGTCCGGCGGTTCAGCCCCGAACGGCCGAGGCCCAAACGGCCCCCGGCCCGCACGCACCTCGGCAGGAGCCCAAGCAGCGGCTCGACCCGCGGGCCCGCCGGATCGTCCTGCTCTTCGGCGTGATCGCCCTGTGCACGGCGTACGGGGAAGGCGCGCTCGCCGACTGGGGCGCGCTCCACCTGGAGCAGGACCTGGACGCCCATCCCGGCCTCGCCGCCGCCGGATACGCGCTGTTCGCCCTGACGATGACCATCGGCCGGCTCACCGGGACCCTGCTCCTGGAGCGGCTCGGGCAGACCCGCACCCTCGTCCTCGGCGGCGTTGTCGCCGCAGCCGGAATGCTGCTCGGCGCACTGGCGCCGACCGTCTGGCTCGCGCTGGCCGGGTTCGCGGTCACCGGCCTGGGGCTGGCCAACATCTTCCCCGTCGCCGTGGGCCGGGCCGGCGAACTGGCCGGACCTAGCGGAGTGGCCGCCGCCTCGACCCTCGGCTACGGCGGGATGCTGCTGGGGCCGCCCGCGATCGGCTTCCTGGCCGACTGGTCCTCGCTGCCGGTGGCGCTGACGACCGTGGCCCTGCTGGCGGCCGCGGCCGCCGCCCTGGGGTACGGGGCGCGCAACGCGACCCACGCCTGAGCGGGCGGATCCACCGGCGGGTACGGACAGGCCCGGCCCGGCGGACCGGCCCGGGCGGTCCGCACCGCCGCAGGCCGCCGCGCCCCTGGCACAATCCGGCCATGGAGATCACCCAGCACATCGCGTCCCTGTCCGAGGAAGGGCGGCTCCTCGCGGCGGCCGCCGAACAGGCGGGCCCCGGGGCCTCGGTACCGACCTGCCCCGGCTGGCAGATACGCCACCTGCTGCGCCACACCGGCATGGTGCACCGCTGGGCGGCCGGGTTCGTCACCGAGGGGTACACCACGCCCCATCCCGACGGCGGTGAACCGGACCTCGACGGCGACGAACTCCTCGACTGGTTCCGGACCGGTCACCGGCATCTGGTCCGGTCGCTGGAGGCCGCCCCCGCCGACCTGGACTGCTGGACCTTCATGCCCGCCCCCTCACCCCTGGCGTTCTGGTCCCGCCGCCAGCTGAACGAGACGACCGTGCACCGGGTGGACGCGGAGTCGGCACTCGGCGGGCCGCTGACGACGGTGGACGCCGACCGGGCGGTGGACGGCATCGACGAACTGCTCACCGGCTTCCACGGGCGCCCCAAGAGCCGGGTGCGCTCCTCCGCCCCGCGTACGCTGCGGGTGCGGGCGGTGGACACGGACGCGGTGTGGACCGTACGGATCTCCGACGCACCGCCGCAGGCCGTACGCATGACCGTCCCGGGCGGCGCGGATGGCGGCGACGGCGGACCCGGCACGGAGGGCGGCGGCGACCGGGTGGACTGCGAGCTGAGCGGGACGGCCGAGGGTCTCTTCCTCACGCTCTGGAACCGCCTGCCGCTCGCCGCCGTCACCCTGCGCGGCGACCGCTCGGTGGCCCGGCTCTGGACGGACAACTCCGCGGTCACCTGGTGAGGGTGGGCGGCCGTGGGCCCCGGAACGGCGCGGGCCGGGCGCGGCAGGCACCCTTGCCCGGAGCGCGCCGCAGCGGTGACACTGCGGCTGTGGAGCGACGGACGCAGGCGCAGCGGGACGCGATGACGGTCGAGATCGGCTACGCGCTGGTCAGTGGCACCGTGCTGGCCGCCCTCACCTTCGCGGGGGCCGTCGCGCCGGCCCTGCTCCTGTTCGACCTCGGCCGCACAGCGCACAACGTGGTCATGGGCGTCGCCACCGCGGCCGCCGGACTGGCCTTCGTCCTGCGGGTCGTCCATGTCCTGTGGCGCTTTCCGCGACGGGAGGGCCACCGGCTGCCCGCTCCGGTCCCGGGCAGGCCGGGCCGCTCCGACTCCACCGGCCCCGAGGACACGTAGTACGGCTCCCCTCCCCGCCTCTCCCCGCCTCAGCCGGCCGGGGCCCCCCGCAGCCCTACCGAGCGGGCCAGCTCCCCCGCCGCCTGCCGGAAGAGCATCCAAACCCTTGGGGGCCACCATGTCGCAGCAGCCGTACTACCTCCGGGCCGGCGCCACGGCCACCCGACTCAACAAGATCGTCGGTCGGCTCGCCCGGCACGGCTTCAGCCTCCTCGGCTCCGTGGAGATGTCGGTACGGGAGCGGACGAGCGGCCGGATGCAGCGCATCCCCGTCAACCCGCACACGTACGAGGGGGCGCAGTACCTCGTCTCGGCCCGGGGCCACTCCCAGTGGGTGCGCAACATGCGGGTCGCGGGCGGCGGCGAGCTGCGGGTGGGGCGCAGAACCCGCACCTTCACCGCCGTGGAGATCGCCGACGACGCACAGAAGGCGCGGATCCTGCGCGCCTATCTGGAGCGGTGGGGCTGGGAGGTCAACCAGTACTTCCAGGGCGTCACCGCGAAGTCCACGGACGCCGAACTCCTGGCCGCCTGCCCGGACCACCCGGTCTTCCGCATCACGGTCGAGGGCTGACCTCGGCGAGCAGCTCCCGCACCAGGTCCGCCAAGAGCGCGGGCCGGGACACGAACGGGGAATGGCCGGTGCGCCACTCCCGTACGCCGGTGCAGCGGGCGGCCAGCGTCCGCTGCAGAGCGGGATCGATCGCCCGGTCCCCGGCACAGACGACATAGGCCGAGGGGGTCCGCTTCCAGCTGTGGTGCTCGGGGACACCCCGCCCGCACCCCGGGGCCTGGGCCCGCAACAGGCCGACCGCCCGGGCCGCGAGAGGCTCGGGGCAGTCGCCGTAGAGCACCTCGGCCGCCCGGCCGGGATGCAGAAGCGTCGTACCCTCGGGGCCGGCCGCCGGCTCGATCGCCGCGCGCAGCCGCGGGGACGCCCCGCCGAGGGCGGCCGCGCTCTCGGCGGGGCGTCCCCGGACGAAGGCCGCCACAAGACCAGGTGGCGCGCGCCGCGCACCCCGGTGATCACCGACCCGCCGTAGGAGTGGCCGAGCAGGAGCGGAGGCTCCTCCAACGCGTCGACGGCGGCCTGCACCGCTGCCGTGTCGGCGGCCAGGGAGCCCCGGTGGAGCTCGGGGACGACCACCTCGACCCCCTCGGCCCGCAGGCCGTCCGCGACCGGGGCGAAGTGTTCGGGGCGGTGGTAGAGGCCGTGGACGAGCACCGCCGCGGGGCCTCCGCCCGCGCCCCTCACCCCACCCTTCAGCGGTCCATCGCGCTCAACGCCCGCTGTGCCAGCGGGTGCGTGCGGACCAGCTCGGCCAGGGATGTCGTGCCCCGGGTGATCCCGGCGAACGCCTTCCAGGCCGGGCGGAAGCCGGTCAGCACCGCGTGCAGCACTCCCGGGCGGCGCTCGAACAACTTGAGCATGCGGCGGCCCACGCCCATCTCGACACCGAGACCGGCCTTGATGGCGAAGGCGTAGTTGAGGGCCTGGCGGCGGGCGTCCACGGCGTCGTGCGCCTCGGCGATCCTGACGGCCCATTCGCCCGCGAGCCGGCCGGAGCGCAGTGCGAAGGAGATGCCCTCCCGGGTCCACGGCTCAAGGAGCCCCGCCGCGTCGCCGCAGACCACGACCCGGCCGCGCGAGAGCGGGGAGTCGTCGCTGCGGCAGCGGGTGAGGTGGCCCGAGGAGACGGACGGCTCGAACCCGGCGAGGCCGAGGCGGGCGATGAAGTCCTCCAGATACCGCTTGGTGCCCGCGCCGTCGCCGCGCGCCGAGATCACCCCGACGGTCAGCGTGTCGCCCTTGGGGAAGACCCAGCCGTAACTCCCGGGCATCGGGCCCCAGTCGATGAGCACCCGGCCCGCCCAGTCCTCCGCCACCGTCGCCGGAACCGGGATCTCCGCCTCCAGGCCGAGGTCGACCTGGTCGAGCTTCACCCCGACATGTGCTCCTATCCGGCCCGCGCTGCCGTCCGCCCCGACGACCGCCCGCGCCAGCACCGTCTCACCGCCGGCCAGCACCACGGCGACCGTACGCCGGTCCGGGACGGCGGGCCCGTGCTGCTCCACCCTCACCACCGAGGCTCCGGTGCGCAGTTCGGCCCCGGCCTTCTGCGCCTCCTCGACCAGCCCGGCGTCGAACTCCGGGCGGTTGATGAGCCCGAAGAGCATCCGCCGGGACCGGCGCGTACGGGAGAACTTCCCGTCGAGGGAGAAGGTGACCGCGTGGATACGGTCCTTCAGGGGCAGTTCGAACCCCGGCGGCAGGGAATCCCGGGAGAACCCGATGATGCCTCCGCCGCAGGTCTTGTAGCGCGGCAGTTCCGCCTTCTCCAGCAGCAGGACCCGTCGGCCCGCCACGGCTGCCGCGTACGCCGCCGATGCGCCTGCCGGTCCGGCGCCGACGACGACGACGTCCCAGACCGACGACTCTTCGCTTTCACGCCCGGCGTCTGCGTTCTCGCTGCTCACGATGTGCTTCTGCTCCCGATCCGACCAGTGGCCCCAAGCTGCTCACGGCATCCTACGGCGCGTCCCGGCCGAGCCCCCCTGTGGGAGGATCGGCCATGATTTTGTCCTGCACGCGACGCCGCACCCACGGTGTCGCGGACGGGCACGTACACACAGTGCCCTACCCATAACGTCGCACCCACGAGGAGCGTGCCCATGACCGCCCGCCCGATTTCCGAGACCGTCGCCTCGCTGATGCCCCGTGCGCGGGCGGAGCTCGCCGAGCTGGTCGCGTTCCAGTCGGTCGCGGACCCCGCGGTGTTCCCGAGGAGCGAGTGCGAGGCGGCGGCGAACTGGGTCGCGGACGCCCTGCGCGCCGAGGACTTCTCGGATGTCGCCCTGCTGGACACCCCCGATGGCACGCAGTCGGTCTACGGTTTCCTGCCCGGTCCGGCCGGTGCTCCGACCGTACTGCTCTACGCCCACTACGACGTGCAGCCGCCGCTGGACGAGTCGGCGTGGCTCTCCCCGCCGTTCGAGCTGACCGACCGCGACGGGCGCTGGTACGGCCGGGGCGCGGCGGACTGCAAGGGCGGCTTCATCATGCACCTGCTCGCGCTGCGCGCCCTCAAGGCGAACGGCGGCGTCCCGGTCTCGGTGAAGGTGATCGCCGAGGGTTCCGAGGAGCAGGGCACCGGCGGTCTGGAGCGGTACGCCGAGGCGCACCCGGAGCTGCTGGCGGCCGACACGATCGTCATCGGCGACGCCGGGAACTTCCGGGCCGGGCTGCCGACGGTCACCGCGACGCTGCGCGGGATGACGATGCTGCGGGTGCAGCTCGACACCCTGGAAGGGAACCTGCACTCGGGGCAGTTCGGCGGTGCCGCTCCCGACGCGCTGGCCGCGATGATCCAGCTGCTGGCCTCGCTGCGCGACGAGCACGGGACGACGACGGTCGACGGCCTGACCGGGGACACCGACTGGGACGGACTGCAGTACCCGGAGGCGGAGTTCCGGCAGGACGCCAAGGTGCTGGACGGGGTGGGGCTGATCGGCACGGGGACGGTCGCGGACCGGATCTGGGCGCGCCCCGCCGTCACCGTCGTCGGCATCGACTGCCCGCCGGTCGTCGGCGCTACCCCGTCCGTGCAGGCGAGCGCGCGGGCCCAGGTCAGCCTGCGGGTGCCGCCCGGCCACGACGCCGCCGAGGCGACGAAGCTGCTCACCGCGCACCTGGAGTCGCACGCCCCGTGGGGCGCGCGGGTCTCGGTGGAGCAGGTGGGCCAGGGCCAGCCGTTCCGCGCCGACACCTCCAGCCCGGCGTACACGGCGATGGCGGGTGCGATGCGGGACGCCTACCCGGGCCAGGAGATGCAGTCCTCCGGCATGGGCGGCTCGATCCCGCTCTGCAACACCCTGGCGTCGCTCTACCCGCAGGCGGAGATCCTGCTGATCGGTCTGAGCGAGCCCGAGGCGCAGATCCACGCGGTGAACGAGAGCGTGTCGCCGGAGGAACTGGAGCGGATGTCGGTCGCCGAGGCGCTGTTCCTGCACAACTACGCCGAGTCCAAGAAGGCCTGAGGGTCCGCGAAGCCCCCGCCACGCTCCCGGAAGGGCGCGGCGGGGGCTTCGTGCCGCCCGCGCCGCCCGCTACGCCCTCGGCGAAGTCGCCGGAAGCGTAGCTCCGTCCGGGGGCCGCCGTCGTCTGCGTACGTTCGGCCCATGGATCTGATCGAGGTACTCCCCCGCCACCTGCACATGTTCCGCTTCCGGATCGGCCAGGCCTATCTCTGGCGCGACGGGGCCGATCTGACCCTGATCGACGCGGGGGACATCGGAGCGGCGGCCGCGATCGAGGACGCCGTACGGGGGCTGGGGCTCGACCCCGCCCGGATCGGCCGCATCGTCCTCACCCACGGCCACCGCGACCACTACGGCGCCGCGCAGGAGCTGGCGGACCGCCACGGCGCCGAGATCCTCGCCCACCCGCTGGACGCGCCGGTGATCCGGGGCGAGCTCCCGGTACCGGAGCCGGACCTGCTCGACTGGGAACGGCCGCTGTACGAGCACGGGCTGACGGTCCCCGAGGCCCCGCCCACCCGGGTCGACCGCGAGGTGGCCGACGGCGAGGTGCTGCCGTTCGGCGGCGGCGCCCGGGTGGTCCATGCCCCCGGCCACACGCCGGGCTCCATCGCCCTCCATCTGCCGCGCCACGGGGTGCTGTTCACCGGTGACTGCGTGGCGTCCGTCGAAGAGGTGATGCTCGGCGTGTTCAACGTGGACCGGGCGCAGGCGCGGGACACGTTCCGGCGGCTGGCCGCCCTGGAGGCCCGTACGGTCTGCTTCGGGCACGGCGACCCGCTCACCGAGGATGCGGCGGAGGCCATGCGGATGGCGGCCACCGGCGGGTGAGGGGCGGCGCGCTGCGGCCGTCCCTCAGCCCACCGGGACACCCGCCTCCAGGTTGAGCACCGTGGACCGTTCGCGCGCCCGCAGGGCCCAGCGCAGCCGCTCGTAGCGGGTGGGGGGCAGCAGGGCCGCCGCCTCCTCCTCCGTGACGAAGCGCCAGCCGCGCAGTTCGGAGCCCGGCAGCAGCAGCCGGCCGGCGTCCCCGGACGGCAGCAGCCCGCCGTCGAAGAGGAAGCGGAGCCCGCCGTAGCCGGGCGGGGAGGGCGGCTCCCAGTCGACGAGGAGCAGCGTGGGGACCCGGTCGAGCCGGAGTCCTATCTCCTCGGCCACCTCCCGTATCCCCGCCTGGGCCGGGGCCTCGCCCTCCTCCACGACCCCGCCGGGGAACTCCCAGCCGGGCTTGTAGGTGGGGTCGACGAGGAGCACCCGGTCCTGTTCGTCGAAGAGCAGCACGCCGGCCGCGACGGTCGCGGCGGTCGGCTCGGGGCTCTGGACGATCTCGCAGGCCCCTGCGGCGCCGGTGGCGACGGCCTCGGCGATCCGCTCGGCGGTCTCGCGCGGTGTGAGGGCTCCGTTGTCGACGACATGGGCGTCCTCGGTGATCCAGCCGAGCGCGTCCCGGTAGGGGCCGATGTGGTCGTACGCCCATCGGTTGACCCGCTCGCTCTGCTCCGGGTCGCCGGGGTGTTCCGCCCGGCCCGCTATGCGGTTGCGCAGGATCGTTTCCTCGGGTGAGAGGAGCACATGACGGACCGGGATGCGCCTGGAGGCGAGCCCGCCGAATATCTCGTCGCGGTACTCCTGTCTCAGCAGGGTCATCGGCACCACCAGCACCCCGGGCACCTCGGCGAGCAGCGCGGCCGCCGTATCCACCACGAGCCGCCGCCAGATCTTCAGGTCCTGGAAGTCGCCCACCTCGGCCAGCTTCTTCTGGGGCAGCAGACCGCGCAGCCCCGCCCCGGTGAGTTCCGGGTCGTACAAGGTGCTGTTCGGGATCAGATCGATCAGTTCGCCCGCGACGCTGGTCTTGCCCGCGCCGAACGCACCGTTGATCCAAACAACAATCACTAGTACTCCAGGGTGGGAAGGCCGCTGGACAGCGGCGGAGTGGATTTCGCGGGATCGTCTGGGAGACGGATGGGAAAACACTGCGTCCCTACCCCGGCTCCCACCACTTCCTTCTCCCGCACCTCCTGGAGATACCCAACGATCCGCCCCTCCATCGCGATCGTCACCTCGCTGTACGTACCCTCCACACCGGGCAGCTCATGCCGGCTGGTGACCGCACAGACGGTGGCGATGGTGACCTTGCCGGTCTTGCGGTCGGTGCGGCGGGGCAGTGGATGATGATGGGCGCGGCCATACCTTCAGGGTGCTCCCGACCAGCTGCTATGGCGTGCGGGTGACGGTGAGCGTCCCGGGCCTGTCGCCGCCTGCCAGAACCTCGACGGTCAGGTCACTGTCGACCCGGGTGCACGTCTCTCCTTCGGCACGCCGCTCCCCGACGGCCTCGGCCGCGGGGAGCGCGTTGGCGCCTGCCGGCAAGTACGGGGTCGAGCCGGCCAGATAGCCGGATGGGTCCGACTTCGTCGCCTACTGCGAGTGCGAGCCGGTGGGGCCGGCGCCGTGGTCCGAGGTCGCCGACGATGAGCGTGTCCACGGTGTCGGCGTGCCGGACCTTCAGCCATAACTGCGCCACCAATGCGCGAATCCGGGTGCTTGTGGGCCGGCCCGTCCTTCCCGCCCGGCGGCGCCCGCCGGGCGGGAAGGGCGAGAAGAGCCCGCAGCGCCGGACCGCGCCCGCGCACCTCACCGCACACCGAGGAAGGCGCCAAAGCGACCGGGCTGCTCAGCAGGGGTGAAGGGAGAGCCGACCCGTCGCCAGGTCCGCGAAGAGAGCTCGGCCGCGCCACCGGCTCACGGCCGCCGCCGACCGCGAACCGCGTCCGCGCCCCGGTCCGCCACCCCGCTGCAAAGTGGCGCGCCAACGCTATCTCGTCGGCCGGTACTCGACACACGTCCCTTGACACGCCACCAGCCTCCACTCGATGGTCTAGACCAAGCCGCGAGGGGCAGACGACGCGTCGATCACGCGTCGCCTCCTCGCCCGCCCCTCCCCCATCGACGCCGACCAGGTCAGGGCCCCCTCGTCGTCCAGCGACAGGAGTAAAGCTTTTCTCCCAGAGTCGTCTCCATCTTTTCTGAATCTCCTTCATCCGTACTTGGTAAACATGTTCGCATTCGTTGGCCCGAGCGGCGGAAACTTCTCGATCGCGAACTCCCGGCGCAATACCGAAAGCGCCGCCAGATACCCGAACATTCCATGCCCGCTGGGTCCCAGCTGGGTCGAAGTCGAGGAAGAATAGATCCAGGGCAGGGGGCGATAGGGGTCGAAGCGTGCGGTGGGCTCAGAATGTTCTGCCACATCATCATGGCCCCCGCCTCGATATCACCGCCGACATAATTCGGATTGTAGTTTTCCGTACCACTCGCTGAGACACTGCGTTGGGCTAGCACGGTCGAGCGAAACCCGGGCGCGAACCGCTTTGTTCGGTCCCGGACGCGGTCCCACGGGTCGGTGGAGTCGCCATTCCGGGTCGGTGGAGTCGCCATTGGGGACATGCGCGTATGCCCAGACGGGTCTCATGCCGCCCCAGGCCCGGTTGGGGTCTGCGACCGCCGGGTCGACAAGCAGGACGAACGGCTCGTCGGTGCGCACGCCCCAGGCGGTCAGTGTTTCCTGGCGAAACATTTCGGCCTGGGTTCCGCCGAAATGGACCGTGCCTGCCATACCCAACTTCGGGGGCAGCCCAGGGAAGGGTTCTGAGACGAGGAAGCCGACCTTGGCTGCCCCGGGGCCGTGGCGGAAAGCGTCCAGAGCCCGCGCATACCGCCTTGGCAGCCGCTCGCCTGTGAGGGAGCCGAACCCCTTCGGGCTCGCGAAGTCCTCCACGGTGATGGGGGACAGCGGCGCCCCCAACGCCATCAACCGGGTCCGTCCGCGTCGAAGACCACCACACCTCCGCCCACCACTCCCAGGTGGGCGCCGCGACTTCCAGCTCGGCCCGGAAGCCCGCTGCGCTGGCGCAGGTCACCAGCACTTCGAGCACGTCAGATCTATACCGCGCACCCAAGGGATCTACCTGCCACGATCTGCCGCAGCACAGATCGTCCAGGGCGACGTCCAGCCGCCCCTCTCGCCGTGATTGGCAGTCAACTGCACTGGGCCCTGCCCCACCACGTTTCCGGTCGCGCCCATGACGCGACCGGTCACCGACACGACACCCCACATCACCGAACGCATAATCACAGGCCGTTGAGGCGCTTGAGCCGTGCACTCCTGAATGTGCACACTTCTGTAAGGTGGTGTGCATGACGGAGACGACGTACTCGATCGTGGAAGCCCGCGCCCGCCTAGGCGCTATCGCGCGAGAGGTCAGCGCCACCCGGGAGCCGGCCGCCATCACCGATCACGGCCAGACGGTCGCGATACTGGTCAGCCCCGCCGACGCCCTGGAGCTCCAGGAGCTCCGCGCGCTGTCTGCCTACCGTGAGCGCCAGGCCCGGGGTGAGAGCGCCGGCGTTCCCCACGACGACGCTTACCGCCGTGTCTTCGGCGGAGAGAAAGTGTGAGCTACGAGGTCATCTGGGAACCCGAGGCGCTCGCCCAGGCGGAGCAGTTCGCCAAGGACGACCCCACCGGAGTCCGGCAGGTTTTCACCGCCATCGACCGCCTCGCTGACGAACCGCGTCCTGAGGGCGCGTTCGGCAGCACCGACGTCCTGCGGATCCACGTTGGCCGCTACCGGGTGATGTACGAGATCAGCGACCAACAGGTCCGCGTCAGCGTCATCCATCTCGGACGCCTGCGCTGAGGCGCACCCTGCACATACGCTCGTCCGCAGACCGCACCGACATGGAGTGTGTGGGACAGGCCCGGTGCCTTACAGGCTTGGTCCTGGGATGGAGTACGACCGGCCCGCAGCAGCCCCGGCAGTCCTCGCGACCGCCGGGGCTCTCCTGTAGAAGCGCAGCCAATACCTTGCTCAGGCCGGCGGGAGCCACCCGAGGAGGCTGTGGTCGGCAGTCACGCCGGACACGCTTCGGCGCGTTCGGTTGCGGGGCTGGCACCCTGTCGTTGACCGTGATCAGTTTGAGCGTGGGTCAGCTAGCCTGATCCCGGACGAGCCCTGCGAATCGGACACCGCCGCGGCGAAGAGAGCGCCAGAGAGTGAGCGAGAGGATTTCACTGAAGGTCGGGGTTGCCTTGTAGCGTTCAGTTGCGCGGGCCGGTCCCACTTCATGCAGGACCAGGCCTGCATAAAGGCGATCTGTAGTGGGCGGCTACGCCTGCTTGCGCTTCGCCTCTTGATCTGTGTTCGCTTGAGAAGCAGAGCCTCCGACCGGGTCCGGCTCCTCGTCTCCACCGTCAAGCCGGTCAAGGGCTGCAGCAGACGGTTCCGGGCTGCGGATCAGCCACCACGTGCTGAGAAGCCCCCCGCCGAGAGCCACAAGCGCGACTGTCAGAGCGGCGAACCGCATCCACCCCTCGTGGTCGAGGAAGGACATTGCTGCACCAAAACATATGAGCCACCAGAAGCCGGTTCTCCGCAGCCACAGCTCAAACCCATCTGACACAATTGACCCCCGAAGTCACTTTCGACACCCGGCCCTGCTTGGCGGAGCCCGCCCGCAGCCAAGCCTTGTGATGCGCACTGACACTGCGTGGCATCATGTCGAAAAATCTGCCCTCAGCCTCAATTGAGACTGTCGGGCAATCCTATAGCCCCTCTGGGTATGCCGAGGGCCGTCTAAGGGTATGGGCCACAACGGCCATGGCGATGGCCGTTAAGGATAGGCGAGAATTCACCTTCCGGGATTGGCCGGAAGGTCGGCCTAAGAGCTCGTAACACGATCATGATCGTGTCTTCTTGAGGCGTCTGAAGCAGATCAGGCTGCAGGCGAGGGAGACGAAGGCGTCGTGGAGTTTGGTGCGGCGTTCCCAGCGCACGGCGAGCCGCTTGAACTGATGGAGCAGGGCGAAGGTCTGCTCGACGACGTAGCGGAGCTTGCCGATGCCCTTGATGTTCGGTGATCCCTTGCGCGAGATGACGGGCAGGATTCGTCGGTTCCGCAGTGCGTCGCGGTGGGCGTTGGAGTCGTAGCCCTTGTCACCGAGCAGGGATTCAGGTCGGCGGCGGGGGCGGCCGGGGCGGCCTGCGACGGGCGGCCAGCGACGGGCGGGGTGCCGTCGACCAGGGCGAGAGCCTGGGTGACGTCGTTGACGTTGGCCGCGGTGGTGCTGACCTGGAGCGGGGTGCCACGTCCGTCGCAGATCAGGTGATGTTTACTGCCCGTCTTCCGCCGGTCGCCCGGCGACGGGCCGGTGCCGGGTCCCCTTTTGGCTCGGACGTGGGAACCGTCCGCGGATGCCCGTGACCAGTCGAGCTCGCCGGCCGCGTTCAGCTCGGCGAGGAGGACCCGGTGCAGCCGGTCGAAAACCCCTTCCTGCTGCCACCGGTCCAGCCGCCGCCAGCAGGTCTGCCCCGAGCCGAACCCCAGCTCCAACGACAGCAGTTGCCAAGCTATGTCGTTGTAGAGGACGAACAGGATTCCCCGAAGACAGAGCCGGTAAGACAGCGGCCGCGGCCCCGGCGACCGCTCAGGCCACGGCCGCAGTAACGGCTCGATCAGCACCCAGAAATCGTCGTCCACGATCCACGGTCGAGTGATCAAGGTGGCGCCGGCCGCCGACACCGTCTCGATCGCGGTGATGGAATTCGTCGACAACGGCATCATCGCCCTGACGCCCGAGCCGATGGGCGCCCGCTTGTCGAACGCTCTGTTCTGGACGGCGCTGCTGGGCGGCTTCGCCGTGGCCTTCGTGATCACCACGCCGGTCAACAAGTGGATGATCGGCCGCGGTAAGGGTCACGCCGTCGTCCACGCCTACCACTGACCTCCAGCACTCCTCTCCCCGGGCCGTGCCCGGAGTGCGCCCGCCAGGGCGGCTCCGGGCGCGTTCGCGTGGACCGTGCGGGAGCAGGCCGTGAGCCCTACCGGCGGACCGGTGCCGGCGCTGTTTCGGTGGCGGGGGCGTCGCGCAGGCCGAGGCGTAGGTGCTCGACGTGGAAGAGGGCCTGTTCCAGGAGTTCGGCGACGTGGTGGTCGTGGAGGGCGTAGACGATGGAGCGGCCCCGGCGCTCGCCGGTGACGAGCCCGAGATTGCGCAGCAGGCGGAGCTGGTGGGAGCAGGCGGAGGCTTCCATGCCCACGGCCTCGGCGAGATCGCCGACCGCGCAGGGCCCTTCCTGGAGACGGGCCAGGATGTACAGCCGCGAGGGGGTGGCCAGCGCCTGGAGCGTGGCGGCGACGTCGGTGGCCCCCGCCGCGTCCAGGCGCTCGCGGGATGTGGCGTGGTTCGTGTCGTCGGCTCCGTGACCCATGCCGCCCATCCTACCGATAACACCTGAAGACCTCTTCAGATATTCCTGTACGGTGGATGTGTTGCCGTCCTCCGCACCGAAGGGTTCCTTCGTCATGCCCTCTGACATGCTCCAGCGGCCTGAACGGGCAGCTCGGCCCGCCTACCGCACGGCGCCGAAGCGGCGTACCCGGATGTTCGCCCTGGCCGAGGCCCGCTGGGCCGCCGCAGCCCTGGTGCTGTTCCTGATCGCGCTGCCGCTCCAGCTGACCGACGCTCCCGCCTGGGCGTGGGGTCCGCTGTACACCGCCGCCTACCTCACCGGCGGGTGGGAGCCGGCCTGGGCCGGTCTGACGGCGCTGCGGCACAAGACGCTGGACGTGGACCTGCTGATGATCGTGGCCGCGCTCGGTGCAGCGTCGATCGGACAGGTGATGGACGGTGCTCTGCTGATCGTCATCTTTGCGACCTCCGGAGCCCTGGAGGCGCTGGCCACCGCCCGCACCCAGGACGCGGTCCGCGGGCTGCTCGACCTTGCCCCCACCACCGCGACCCGCCTGGCTGATGACGCCAGCGAGGAAAGCGTCGCGACCGAGGACCTGGTGGTCGGCGACATGATCCTGGTCCGGCCCGGGGAGCGGTTCGGTGCGGACGGCCGGGTGCTGGAGGGGGCCAGCGAGGCCGACCAGGCCACCATCACCGGCGAGCCGCTGCCGGTGGCGAAGGAGGCCGGGGACGAAGTTTTCGCCGGGACGCTGAACGGCACCGGCGCGTTGCGGGTCAAAGTCGAGCGGGACGCCTCCGACTCGGTGATCGCCCGGATCGTGGCCATGGTCGAAGAGGCTTCCGAGACCAAGGCACCCACCCAGCTGTTCATCGAGAAGGTCGAGCAGCGCTACAGCCTCGGCATGGTCGTCGCGGCTCTCGCCGTCTTCCTGATCCCTCTCGCGTTCGGCGCGGATTTGACCGGTTCGCTGCTGCGGGCGATGACCTTCATGATCGTGGCCTCGCCGTGCGCGGTGGTCCTGGCAACCATGCCACCGCTGCTGTCGGCCATCGCCAACGCCGGACGCCACGGCGTCCTGGTGAAGTCCGCCGTGGTCATGGAACGTCTCGGGCAGGTCGACGCGGTCGCGCTCGACAAGACCGGCACCCTCACCGAGGGCGCCCCTCGGGTAACCGACATCCGTCCCCTGGACGGCTCCGGGCTGGAGGGGGACGCCCTGTTGGCGCTCGCGTCCGCTGCCGAGCACCTCAGCGAGCACCCCCTGGCCCGCGCCGTCGTTGACGCCGCCCGTGCCCGCGGCCTGGCCATCACCGGCATGCGGGACTTCACCTCCACTCCCGGCGTCGGTGTCACCGCCACCGTCGACGGCCGCACGATTGCGATCGGCGCACCCGCCCGCCTCCTCGACGGCAAGGAGGACAGCGCCTCGGTCCGTGCCGCCGCGGTCGCGGCCGACCTGGAGGACGGCGGCCGCACGGCCGTCCTGGTCCTGCGCGACGGCACCCCGGTCGGTGTGCTGGGCATCGCCGACCGGCTGCGCCCCGACGCCGCCGCAACCGTGGCCGCCCTAACCACTCTGACCGGCAGCGCCCCGATGCTGGTAACGGGCGACAACGAGCGCGCCGCCGCCCGCCTGGCCGCCGAGGTCGGCATCCCCGCAGATGAGGTCCACGCCGGCTTGCTGCCCCAGGACAAGGTCGAAGCCGTACGCCGCCTGGAAGCCCAGGGCCGCAAGGTGCTCGTCATCGGCGACGGCGTCAACGACGCCCCCGCCTTGGCCGCCGCCCACACCGGCATCGCCATGGGCCGCGCCGGCTCCGACCTCGCCCTGGAAACGGCCGACGCCGTCATCGTCCGCGACGAACTCTCCACCATCCCCGCGGTCGTGAACCTGTCTCGGGCCGCCCGCCGCCTGGTGGTGCAGAACCTGGTCATCGCCGCAGTGTTCATCTCCGGCCTGGTCATCTGGGACCTGGCGGGCCACTTGCCACTGCCGCTCGGCGTTCTCGGCCACGAGGGCTCCACCGTCATCGTCGGCCTCAACGGGCTGCGACTGCTGCGCGACGCCGCCTGGAACCGCGCAGCAAAGGACATCCGGTGAGCCGCCGCACCAGGAATGCCGCCCCCACGCCGGGGGCGGGCCCGGCCCACCGTCACCGTCTGCCGCGGCTGCTGCTGCACCCCCGGCCAAGGTGCCGCGCCTGGACCACGAAGCCCAGCTCGCCGACCTGCGCACCCAGCTGGCCCAAGTCGCGATGGTCCGGCGAACCGACTGCCTGCCTCGACCTCTACACCTTCAGCCCGTCGCGCCGCGTCCGCCATGAGCTCGAAAACTGACCGCCCGCCTGCTCCGGAACACTGACACTGCCCATGGCGGAACGGCTGACGGACGACAGCCGGTTCGCCACGTACTGAGTGTTTGGCAACCGCAAAGTTGGACCGCTGCCATCGAAGCCGGACGAACCTGGCTTGAGGGTCTAGAGCCACTTGTTGCGGCGTAGTGCGCGGTAGATCACGGTGCACATGGTGATGATGAGTAGCCAGACGGCCGGGTAGCCGTACGGGGACTTGAGTTCGGGCATGTAGTCGAAGTTCATGCCGTATACGCCGACGATCAGGGTGGGGACGGCGATGAGGGCGGCCCAGGCGCTGATGCGGCGCATGTCGGCGTTCTGCTGGACGCTGAGCTGGGCGATGCTGGCGGTGAGTATGCCGGTGACGAGGTCGTCGAAGGACAGGATCTGCTCGCTGACCCGCTCGTGGTGGTCGGCCACGTCCCGGAAGTACGTGGCCACCTGGGGCGGGATCTCCGGGATGGTCCCTGCGCTGAGGCGCTGCAGGGCGCTGGTGAGCGGCATGACGGCTCGCTTGAACTCCAGGAGCTCCCGCTTGAGCTGGTAGATGCGCCCGGCGTCGACCGGGAGGTCGGGGGAGAAGACCTCGGCTTCCAGGGTGTCTATGTCGCCGGCGAAGGCGTCGGCGACATCCACGTAGCGGTCGACGACCATGTCCGCGACCGCGTGCAGGACGGCCGCGGGGCCGCAGCCCAGCTGCTCCGGATCTTGCTGGAGCCGACGGCGCAGGTCGTCGAGCGGTGGGGCGCTGCCGTGGCGGACGGTAATGGCGTAGCCGGGCCCGGCGAAGACCATGATCTCACCGGTGTCGACGATCTCGCTGGTATCGGTGACCTCTTCGTGGTCGACGTACACGATCGTCTTCAGCACCAGGAACAGCATGTCGCCGTAGCGTTCCAGCTTGGGCCGCTGGTGCGCGTTGACCGCGTCCTCGACGGCGAGCGGGTGAAGACCGAAGGCCTCGGCGACCTCGTGCAACTGTTCCGCGGTGGGCTCGTACAGGCCGATCCACGCGAACCGGCCGGCCGCCGGATCTATCCGCTGCATGATCGTGCCCAGGCTTACCTGCCCCGGGGCACGATGCCCGTCCTCGTACAGGGCACAGTCCACCGTTGCCGACGGCAGATCCCCTACCCTCTCCGCGCCCTGCTCCGCCACGTGATTCCTCACTCCACTCGTTCGTATCGGGGTGCAACCTACCGGGCCGGCCGGCCGAACGGCTTCGATGGCAACTGGTCCGAATTCGCTGTCATGGCGCTGAGGAAGCACTGCGTCAGATGGCCCGGTGGTCAGTCGCCGACGTGGATACCGGGACGGAGATGGGGGGCGGGTTCGTGTTTGCGGATGATCTCGCGGGTGACGGGGGCGGTGTCGCCGCGGCCGAGGAGGAAGTAGCGGAACATGTGCTTCAGAGGGCTTCCTTCTGCCCAGGCGAAGTAGCAGTGGGGCTTGACTCCGGTGGTGTCGCGCAGGGCGAGGAGGATCGCTGCGATGGCGTTGGGGGCGGCTGGGGCCTGGGCGCGCAGGATCCGGTGTCCGTCGACCTCGACGCCGTGGACGATGAGGACCTCGCTGAAGTCCGAGGGGTCGACCACGTCGATCTCCAGGAACAGCACGTCGGCCCGGCCCGGGACCGGGTTGGTGCCGCGCTGCTCGCGTTCCTTGTCGCGGTACTCGGCACCGTCGCCGGCCTGGCGGCGGTTGGCGATGATGTTTATGGCGTCGTCGTGGGCCAGGGTGTCGGTGATGAAGCGGCGGGCGGCGTCGTCGAAGACGAGACGGTCGGCGCGCAGCTCGGTGGTGCGCGAGACGCGCGAGATCAGCGAGACGGCGATGATGCCGGCGATGAAGAAGCCGGAGATGGTGATGCCGTCCGGCTTGTCGACGATGTTGTAGATCAGGGCGTAGAGCAGGACCAGGGTCAGGAGTGCGAATCCGCAGGCGACCGTCCGGCGGCCGGTGCGGGCCACGGAGACGGTGACGGCGAAGGCGCCGGAGACCATCATCGCCAGGATGCCGGTGGCGTACGCGCCGGCCTGGGCGTCGACGTCGGCGTCGAAGGCAATGGTGATGAGGACGCACAGCGCGGTGTACACGAGGACCACGGGGCGCACCGCGCGTCCCCATTCGGGGGCCATGCCGTAGCCGGGAAGGTAGCGGGGAACGATGTTGATCAGCCCGGCCATGGCCGAGGCTCCGGCGAACCACAGGATCAGGATGGTGCTGATGTCGTAGACGGTGCCGAACGCCTCCCCGACGTGCTCGTGCGCGAGCCAGGCCAGCGCGCGGCCGTTGGCCGCGCCGCCCGGCTCGAACTGCTCATGGGGGATGAGGACGGTGGTGACAAAGCTGGAGGCCAGCAGGTAGACGCTCATGATGAGCGCCGCAGTGGTCAGCAGCAAGCGAGTGTTGCGGATGCGTGAGCGCAGCCGCTGTTCGGGATCGGTGCCGTCGGCGGAGACCAGCGGCATCATGCTCACCCCGGTCTCGAAGCCGGACAGGCCCAGTACCAGCAGGGGGAAAGCCAGCAGTGCCGGACCCATCAGGTCACCGAAACCGGCTCCACCCTCGACGAGTGCGTCCGTCCATGCCGAGAAGGCTCCGGGCGTGGTGAATACGTGGACCAGGCCGACGGTGATGACGACCGCGTTCAGCACCAGGAAGATGGCGACCAGAGGGATGGCGACGCTGACGGCTTCGCTGAAGCCGAGCAGGAACACCCCTCCGAGGACCAGGAGCAGTGCCACGGTGAGGGCGACTTCGTGGCCGTGCAGGGCTTCGGGGAAGAACGGGTTCTCCACCACGTGGACGGAGGCATCTGCGGTCGACAGGGTGATCGTGATGATCCACGAGGTGGCCACGAAACCGAGCAGGATCAGGACGAACAGTTTGCCCCGCCAGAACGGCAGCAGATCCTCCAGCATCGCTACCGACCCGGCGCCGTGCGGGCTTTCCTTTGCCACCCGCCGGTACATCGGCAGCATCCCCAGCAGCGTCAGCGCCACGATCAGCAAGGTCGCCAGGGGCGACATGGCACCTGCGGCGAGCGCGGCGATGGCCGGCACGTAGGCAAGGCTCGAGAAATAGTCGACCCCGGTCAGGCACATCACCTTCCACCAGGCGTGCGGCTCGCTGTGCCCCTCCCCAGCCGCCGGCCCCACGGGCTGCACCTGGTGGCGCAGCATCCACTGCGCCAGGCGCCCGGTCGGCAGGGGCCGCAGCGCGGGACTGTCCACCACCTCAGGCACAGCCAGGCCACTCGCGTCCTTCATGTCCCCCATCGACTTTCCTCGCTCCCGCCCGCAGGCCCAACCGCCACCGCACATACGGTGGCGCGATCACCGAGTATGCGACTTCCCAGCAGCAGCGTCCGACACACCGGCCGCGCCCCGGCGGAGCCGCCGAGAGGCCGCGTGGCGACGCTTCACCCTCAGAGAGAAAGAGCAGTCGACAGGGCCATGCATACGGTGGGAACTCTTTGCCTGCGGCACCCGGCCAGGCTCGTCGCTCGGGATCGGCCTGCCGCGCTCAGAGAGACAGCACCTGAGCGGACATCGCCTTGACCCCCATCGTCAACACACCTCTCTACCTGCGCTGTTGCATGACAGAACGCTACGGACGCCGGACCAGATCGGTCATGACCGCGGCGATGAACAGCCACACACCAACCCCTACCACCCATAGGGATCCCACAACTCCTCCCACCGCGATCAGGCACACGCCGACCGCGGCCAGCACACACACGATCCGCCGCGCACGACGATCAAGATCCCAGGAAACAGCCACACCAGAAGCCTCCCGCCGCCCCTCTCCCCCAGCACTCGGCGAGATGATTAATGTCGTCTTCTTAACGCCTGCTCCCGACTGCCCACGTCACCGGACTCGATGTACATGGGAAAAGCGCCGCTGCTCACGGTCTGAGGTTCTGCTCCCGTGCCTCAGCCTGGTGGCAGCCTCAGCCCGGAGAGGGAGGAGCCCGCCCTGGTCCGCAGCGCCCAGCCAGGGACTACGGGAGGCGGGACACGAGGGGCGGATCACCCACTTCGACCTGCACGAACACGAGCAGCTCCATGACGGATCAGGATGGGGATCACTGCGGGTCGGAGCAGGCACGACTGAGCGGCGTTGCCGGGCCGCCGTACCCGCGCCGGTCGCGGTGCGGGCGGTCACAGGCAGCCGGACACGACAGGTGAACGACCAGAAGGTCCGCGACTTTGCACCTTGGCCGACCCGCAACGGTGCAGCGCACCTTCCGAAGCAGTGCCCCTTACGAGAGGAGAGGGGCGCAACTTCGCTTTCCTGGCGGGCCTCCTCGACTGCCTCCCCACCAGACCTCATCACCCTGGCGGTGGGCGATTCCAGCTGGGCACTCCTGAAGGAGGGCGAGGTCGGGGCTGGTGCGTGTGACACTCCCGTGTGGGCTTTCACGCCCGTTCCAGCGACAAGAAAGCAGGTCCGGTACCGGTGGACAGACCCAGCGCGGTCGAGCGCTCCCTGCGCGAGGCCGCGCCGCATGAGATCTTCGACGTGATGCGCTCCATGATCGAGCACCGCCACCATGCCCTGACGGTGGAGCTGCTGCTGGCCGACTACGCCATGACGAGGCTGCAGACCGTCGGGGTGCTGCCGCATACCTCTTCTCCTGTGCCGGTGCACGACAGTGCTCCGGGGCGTGCGTTCGGTGCCCAGGAAGCGCAGTGTGTGTACGACCACGCGGCGTCCGAGGTGATGGTGCATCTGCCGGTGAGCGTCCGGGGCGACCGGCTGGGCATCCTCAGCGTCACCCTGCGCGCGAGCGGGGACGAGGAACTGGACGCGGCCATGCTGGAGGATCTGCAGGAGTGCGCCGATGCTCTGGCGCACGAGGTGGTCGTCGCGGAGCGGGACACCGACCTCTTCCTGCAGGCACGCCGGGCTGAACGTCTGACCTTGGCCGCAGAGATGCAGTGGCAGTTGCTGCCGGGGCGCTCGTGCGCCCGGCCGGAGTACAGCCTGGGCGCCCAGCTGGAACCCGCCTACGCCATTTTCGGGGACTGCTTCGACTGGTCGGCCTCTGCCGATGACCTGTATGTGACCGTCAGCAACGGTATGGGCGAAGGTATCGATGCCGCGTTGTTGACGAACCTCGCGGTCAACGCGTTGCGCAACGCCCGCCGTGCCGGCCTGAGCCTGAGCGATCAGGCGTATCTGGCCGATCAGGCTGTGTACGGGCAGCACGGGGGTGACCAGTACCTGTCGACGCTGCTGTTCCGTTTCCACCTTCCGACCGGGGACGTGGAGATCATCGATGCCGGTTCACCGCGGGTGTGGCGGGTGCGCAAGGGGGTCGTCGAGCCGATCGAGCTGGAGGCGCAGATGCCTCTGGGGATGTTCGAGGACACCGCGTACGTTCCGCAGCACTTCCGGGTCGAACCCGGAGACCGTCTGCTGTTCATCAGCGACGGGGTCTACGACGCCCTGTCCCCGGGCGGTGAGAAGTACAGCCTCCGCGCGCTGGCCGCGTCCATCAACAGCACCCGGCTGCTGCCCGCCCCGCAGGTGCCCAGGGTGATGCTGCAGGAGCTGTTGGGCCACCGCGGCTCCGGCCCGGCGGCCGACGACTCCCTCGTGATGTGCCTGGACTGGCACGGCCGTTCCACGAGTGGCGACCGTTAGCCCTTCAGACACGGGGTATGTGGTTCTCAGGTGAAGAACCTGCAACCTTCTCCCCGAGAAATCCGCTCGGGGAGGGGGGTTGGTTGCCAGGTCGGGCCCCGTGAGAGATTGTTGCCTTCAGGCAATCGTCTAGTTGATGGGGTGAGGGATTCGCTCAGCGGATCCTCGACATTTGGTAGCCACTCAAGCGCAAACCGTCGTAGACACGGGGAGTCCGGACCTTCTGTGGGGCCGCGCTCCCTATCCGGTGCTGGTCGCTGACGCCCAGGGCGCTGTGGTGCGGTGCAATGGCTCGGCTCGTCTTCTTCTGCCCGATGCGGCCCCGGGGGCAGCGTTGGTGGACGTGGCTCCGGCCTGGCTCTGTGCGGCGCATCACACGCTCACCTCCCCTGGCCCGTATGCCGTCCCGGACACCGAGGGGCCGTTGCGTGGTGTGTTCGGCGGGCGCCGTTTCGAGGTGCACCCGACTGTACGGGGCGACGGGTCGGTGGCGTGGTGGCTGGTGGATGACACCGACCACCAGCTCGCCCGGGAAGCCTTGCGCATGGAGCGGGAGCGGACCGCGTTCCTCGCTAAGGCGTCCAACGTTCTGCTCTCCTCCCTCAATCTGGGGCGCTGCATGGATGTGACCGCGCAGATGGCGGCCGAAAGCCTCGCCGATGCGGCACTGGCCATCGCGCCCAGCCGCAGCAGTCGACTGCCGGTGGTGACCTGCCTGCGCGGCGGTACCCCTGTCCTGGAGGATATGAGCGTGGACCCCGACGACGTGCCGGGGCTGGGGGAGGCGCTGCGCGGGTTCCCGCCGGTGCCCTCCCGGTGGATCGACCCGGCAGTTGCTCCCGCGTGGATGGTGCCCGAGGGGTTCGGGCCGGTCGGCTCGATCGTGATCACTCCGCTGCCCGGGCACGGCATGCCGGCCGGGGCCCTGGTCCTGCTGAGGAAAGCGGAGACGGCCTCATTCAGCGCCGAGGAGGAAATCTTCGCCCGGCTGTTCGCCGCCCGTGCCGGCGCGGCGATGTCCGCCGCCCGCCTCTACGCCGAGCAGACCGCCATCACCGACGTCCTGATGCGCGAACTTCTGCCCCCGGTTCTGCACCAGATCTCCGGGGTGGATTTCGCCGGCGGCTACCGGCCCTCCGCGGACCACGAGCGCATCGGCGGTGACTTCTACGACGTGCACCCCGCGACCGTCGAAGGTGAAGCGTCCCTGGTCTCGCTCGGAGACGTCTGCGGCAAGGGCCTGGAAGCCGCCGTGCTGACGGGCAAGATCCGCAACACACTGCACGCCCTGCTCCCCCTGGCCGATGACCACCAGCGCATGCTCAGACTGCTGAACACCGCACTGCTCAGCTCCCACCACACCAGGTTCGCGACCATGGTCCTGGCCTCCGCCCAACGCCTCGGCAACACAGTGGACCTCAAGCTCACCAGCGGCGGCCACCCCAGCCCGCTGATCATCCGTGCGGACGGCACCGTCGAGGTAGCGAGCACCCACGGCACCCTGATCGGGGCCATCCCGAACATTTCCACCGTCACTGTCACGGCGTCCCTGGCCCCCGGGGAGTCCTGCGTCCTCTACACCGACGGCATCACCGAGGCCAAGGGCGGGCCCATGGGCGACGCCCTGTTCGGAGACGAGCGCCTCAAGCGTGCCCTATCCGGCTGCGCAGGCATGCCGGCCGAGGGGATCGTGAAACACGTGCAGATGCTGGCCGCGCAATGGCTCGGCAACCGCCCTCACGACGACATGGCCGTCGTCGTGATCTCCGCGCCCCGCACCCATCACCTGAGCGCGGTGAACGGGCACACCCGGGGCAGGTTCACCACATGAGCACCAGCACACCGCCCCGCCTCCCCCACGCCCAACACGCGGATGAGCTGGCGGAGCTGCTGTGGAGCGCCGTCTCGGCCGCGGACGAGTACGCGGCCACCGAACTCGTGCTGGGCGCCCTCGATCACGGTGCCAGCCCGGAAACCGTCCTGCTGGATGTGATCGCCAGAGTGCAGGGCAAGGTAGGTGAGGAATGGGCGGCCAACCGGATCAGCGTCGCCCAGGAGCACGCGGCGACCGCCATCAACGAACGGGCCGCCGCCGCGGTGAGCGTGCACCCTGCCGCCCGCACCACCGCCACCCGGGGCCGCATCACGGTGGCCTGTGCCGAAGGGGAGTGGCACGGGCTGCCCGCCCGCCTGCTGGCCGAAGTCCTCAAGCTGCGAGGCTGGCAGGTCGACCACCTCGGCGCCCAGGTCCCCACCCCGCACCTGATCTCCCACCTGCACAACACCCGGGCCGACGCGGTCGCACTCTCCAGCTCGATCGCCACGCGGCTGCCCACCGCGCACGCAGCGATCACCGCCTGCCAGGCCATCGGCGTCCCCGTCCTCGTCGGCGGCGCCGCCTTCGGCCCCAACGGTCGGTACGCGAAGCTGCTGGGCGCCGACGCCTGGGCCCCCGACGCCCGTGCCGCCGCCGACCACCTCGCCCGGGGGCGGCTGCCGCGGCCGGAGCCCAACCACCAGCAGTTCGATGACCTGCCGCACCTGGCCGACCAGGAATACACCCTGGTCGCTCGCAATGGTGCCTCTCTCGTACGGAGCGTTCTCACCGCGCTGGAGGACGCTTTCCCCGCGATGCGCTCCTACAGCGAACTCCAGCGTGAGCGCACCGCGGAAGACCTGGCGCACATCGTGGACTTCCTCGCCACCGCGCTCTACCTCGACGACGAGGATCTCTTCGTCCGGTTCCTCACCTGGACCGCGCAGATCCTCGAGGTCCGGGGCGTCCCCGCCCGCAGCCTGCCCCCGGCCCTGGATCTCCTGGCCCGTGAGCTCAAGGACTTCCCCCGGGCAGTCCGCATCCTCCAGGCCGGAACGCACACCCTCACCACCGCCCCCTTCACCGCCGCCGGGAACACCGCATGACCACGCACCCCCACCACCTGCAGCTCACCACGGTCGACACCCAGGACAGCGTCCGTATAGAGGTCCACGGCGACCTCGACCACGTCAGCGCCGGCCTCCTCCTGGACGAGGTCACCGCCCGGCTCTCTGCCCGGCCCGCGATGACCGACCTGCATCTGCACTTCACGGACCTCGGCACCGTCGATTCCATGGGCCTGTCCACCCTGCTGATGATCGGCCGCCGCACCACCGCCGCAGGGGTGCGGCTGCACCTGGACGACCGCCCCGCGAAGCTGGACCGGCTCCTGCGCCTCACCGGTACCCTTGACCACCTCACGGCACCACCCCCGCCGACGCGGTGAGGTCCTCGGTGACCGGGGAGAGCATGTGGCGGCCCGCCCCACCGGACCGGACGGCACCACCTGAGCCACTGCCCGGCTGTTCACCGGGCAGAAGCACACACCGACGGGCGACCATGACCGCACCAGACGCAGCCCCCAGCGTAATCAGGCATGAGGCGACCCACTCCGCGAGCTTCATCACCGAACTCCTCGACGTGATGTGGGACAACGCCAGAAACTCCACCGCGGGCATGACGGCGCCCGGCTCCACCTCCCAGCTGCGCCTGATGTACGTCGTCGACCGCGAGGACGGAATACGGATGCGGGCCGTGTGCCAACGCCTCGCCTCCGCAGCCCCGACCGTGACCCGCATGTGCGACCGCCTGCAAGCCATCGGCTTCCTCGAACGCCTGCCCAGCCCCGACAACGGCCGTGAGATCACCCTCCGGCTCACCCCCACCGGCAAACGGCACCTGCAACGCATTCGCGAGCAACGCGACGCCATGCTCCACCAGGCCATCGACAGCATGCCCCCCACAGAACGCCACGCCCTGGCCCAAGGACTCGCAGGACTCCACACACAGCTCGACACCGCCCACGGGCAGCAACACCACACGCCCGGCAGCCACTCCGCAGCCTGAACCAGCAGGTGCAGAGGCCTCCCTGCTGCACCGCGGCGGCGGTGTTCATCGACGGCGAGGCGGCGGTGAGTGCGATCGCGGAGCCAAGCACCACCCGACGCCGGCAGAACCTGTCTTATCGCTCCTGCTCTCTTGCCATGCGTGGCAAGGGCCAGGTCTTGCCGCGCATGGCGGCGAGTTCGGCTTCGAGTGGGTTCGGGGGGACCGCGAGAACGGGACACGTCGCATGTGCCAGGCAGTATCGGGTCACCGACGGCCGCATGCCGGGCAGCCATCTGCCGCGTGGGCCCACACCCACGACCAGCAGGTCGTCGGCCGACCGGGCCGCCCCGACGAGAACGGCCCCCGGCTCGCCGCGCACGGTGAGGCCGGACAGCGTGACGCCCGGCTTCCTGACGGCGAACGCGTTGCCGAGAATCGTGCGCAGCTCCTCGACGGCGGCGTCCCGGCACTCGCGGAGCACGACGGCGCCGTAGGTGGCCCTGCCGCCCAGGCCGCCGCCGGGCAGTTGCCAGGCCAGTACGGCACACAGCTCGGCGTTGCGTTCCTGCGCCTCGGCGGTGGCCCGGTGCAGGGCCGTCAGGCTCCCGGGGGAGCCGCTCACGCCGACCACGATTCTCTGCCGCACGGTCCGGCCTCCTGCCTCGTCCTGTTCCGGAGTTCCATTGAAGGGCGAGTCGGGGGCCGTAGGCGTCAGCGATCCGTATGAACCGGTCGGTGCACGTCAAAGATGCGTCAGGCGCGGGGGTACCCCTTCCGGGGCGGGCTTAGCTTCGACGTCACGGGCGCCGGACCACGGCGGACCGCGACTCCTCCGGAGGAATCCCCATGTGCCTCTTCTCGTACGACGACGATCCCGACCCCGACGAACAGGCCCCGGCCGGGCTGCTCCACGTGCCCGTCCGGCCGGAAGCCACGGGGCCCGTCCTGCGGATGTTCCGTACGCCGCTGGGCGAGCGCACCGCCGTCGGGTTCACCCGGCGCGACCTGCTGACCGCGACCCTGGGGGCCGGTCAGGCCTCGATCCGGCTCGCCGAGTCCGCTCTGCGCTCGCTCGCCGAGCCGCTGGGGGTCGACCGGCTCGTCGTCGATCCCGCCCTCTCGGCTCGGGCCGTCACCGCGGGAACGGCCCGTGCGGCCGGTGAGCCCGTCCGCGTCCGGTGACCCGCGCCCCGATACCCACCGCTCCCCGAGGAGAAGCCGTCATGACCGCTCCCGTACTCGCCGCGCCGACGGCCGGTCCGGACGACCTGCACGTCTGGCCCGCCTCCACCGCCCGCCTCCCGCACGGCCACCTGAGCGTCGGAGGGGTCTCGCTCGCGGAACTGGCCGACCGGTACGGCACGCCCGCCTACATCCTGGACGAGGACGAGGTGCGGGCCCGCTGCCGGACCTACCGGGCCGCCTTCCCCGAGGCCGAAGTGGTGTACGCGGCCAAGGCGTTCCTGTCCCGGGCGATGACACGGTGGGTCGAGGAGGAGGGGCTGGGGCTGGACGTCTGCTCCGCCGGTTAGCTCGAACTCGCCCACGCCGCCGGGTTCCCGCCGGAGCGCATGGTGCTGCACGGCAACGCGAAGTCACCGCGCGACATCGAGCTGGCACTGCGCCTCGGGGTCGGGCGGATCGTCGTCGACAGCCCGTCGGAGATCGCCCGGATCGCCGCGCTGACCGGCCCCGCCGGGCGGCAGAAGGTCATGGTGCGGGTGGTGCCCGGGGTAGCGGCGGGCGGCCACGAGAAGATCCGCACCGGCACGGACGACCAGAAGTTCGGCCTCTCCCTCACCGACGGGTCCGCCCAGCACGCCATCGCCAGGGTGCTCGGCCAGTCGCAGCTCGAACTGACCGGTCTGCACTGCCACATCGGCTCCCAGATCACCGACATCAAGCCGTACCTGGTGGCCGTCCGGCGCATGGTCGGGCTCATGGCCCGCATCAAGGACAGCCACGGTGTCACGTTCGCTGAACTCGACCTGGGCGGCGGGCACGGGGTCGCCTACCGGCCGGGTGAGCCCGCGCTCGACCTGACGGCCCTCGCGCGCCGCCTCACCGCGGAACTCACCGCGAGCTGCGGGGCCGCGGGGCTGCCCGTGCCGAGGCTCCTCATCGAACCCGGACGGGCGATCGCGGCCCCGGCCGGGGTGGCGCTGTACCGCGTGCTCGCCGTCAAGCGAACGGGCCCGAAGCTCTTCGTGGCCGTCGACGGCGGCATGAGCGACAACCCCCGGCCCGCCCTGTACGGGGCCCGCTACGCACCGCGCCTGATCGGCCGCCCGGCCACCGGCGTACCGGTCACCGCCACGGTGGTGGGACGGCACTGCGAGGCCGGCGACGTCCTAGCGAACGATGTTCCGCTGCCGGATGACCTCCGCCCCGGCGACCTGCTGGCGGTGCCCGTGGCGGGTGCCTACCAGGTGTCCATGGCCTCCGCCTACAACCTCGTCGGCCGGCCACCGGTCGTCGCGGTGCACAGGGGCACGGCGCGCCTGCTGATACGGCGCGAGACCCAGGAGGACCTCCGGCGGCGCGATATCGGCGCTTGACGGCGGGGAAACAGGGCACCGGTTCGCGGAGGTGGAGTTCACGCGTCGAGTCCCGAGCACAGAGGCATAACTGCCCCGGGCCCAGAGAATATTTCACCGGCCCGGTTCACGGCCGCCGGACCCTTTCACCACCGGCGAACATCCCGTCCGCGCAGAGAGTTGAACCGCCCCGGGTTCGGTAGAGACTTCAGATTGTGGTTGTGACCTGGGTTTTCGTGGTCGTGAGGTAGTAGTTGGTCTCGTATTCGACGGGTGGGATGTGCCCTATTTCACCGTGGAGGCGGCGGTGGCAGTACCAGTCGACCCATTCCGCGGTGGCCAGCTCGACCTGGGAGAGCGTCCTCCAGGGCCGCCCCGGTTTGATCAGCTCAGTCTTGAACAGGCCGATCGCAGACTCCATGAGGGCATTGTCGTAGGCGTCACCGACGGAGCCGATCGAGGCCGCGATGCCGGCGGCGTCCAGGTGCTCGGCGAGCCGGAAACTCGTATATTGCGACCCGGCATCGGAATGATGTATCAACTCGCCCCGCTGATGGGGCTGTTCGTCGCGGTCGCGCTGCCACAGGGCCATGTCCAGGGCGTCCAGGACGAGTCTGGTCTCCTTCGACGTGGCGGCGGACCAGCCGACGATCCGGCGGGAGAACGTGTCGACGACGAAGGCGACGTAGACGACTGCCGACCAGGTCTTGACGTGGGTGAAGTCGGCGACCCAGCAGCGGTTGGGGGCGGCCGCGACGAAGTTGCGGTCCAGTAGGTCCGGTGCCCGCTCGACGGCGCTGTCCGGGATCGTGGTGATGATCTTTTTCCCGCGGACGGCGCCGGTGATGCCGAGTTCCCGCATCAGGCGTTCGACGGTGCACCGGGCCACGGGGTGGCCCTGGCGGTGCAGCTCGCGCCATACCTTCCTGGCGCCGTAGACGCGGAAGTTGGCCTCGTGGACCTCGGTGATCAACTCCTTGAGGGCAGCATCGCGCACCCGCCTGGCCGAGGGTTCGGCGGCGCGCTTCTTCGCCGCGTAGTAGGTGGAGGGGGCGATCTTGCAGTCGTGCTCGGTGAGCACGCGGCAGATCGGCTCGACACCGCCGAAGCGGGCCCGGTGCTCGTCGATGAAGGCTACGAGCGTGTGTGTGGCCGGTCGAGCTCGGCCGCGAAGAAACTTGCCGCAGCCTTCAAGATGTCGTTCGCCCGCTTCAGCTCGGCGATCTCCTTCTTCATCGCCTTGATCTGCGCGGACTCCTCCGTGGTCGTCCCCGGACGCTTCCCGGAGTCGACCTCGTCCCGCTTCACCCAGTTCCGCAGGGTCTCGGCCGAACCGATCCCGAGCTTCTGGGCGACCGCTCTCAATGCGGCCGACTCGTTCGGATAGTCACCACGGATCTCGGCGACCATACGGACCGCTCGTTTGCGCAGCTCAGGGGGATAGGAGGAAGGGCGCGCCATGACTCAATCCTTTCACGGAATCAAGTCTCTATCGAACACGGGGCGGTTCAAGTTGCTTCGCGGCGATAAGGAACGGGCTCCCATCCGACGGCTGGACGGGAATGGCGTCAGGCTACGTCAGGGCTTCGTCAGGAATCCGTCAAGGCCCCTCCAGGGATGCTCCCCGGTGATCGGCACAACGTAACCCGCAGCTCACCGCGTCACTGTCACCGCTTTCCGTGCATGCGGCAACGCAGTGTCATCGCTGCCGGCCGTGCGCGTCAGATTGGCGTCAAGGGTGAGCCGGTGCTCGTATGAACCTCGTCAAGGTGGCTTATCGCCGGGCCGAAACCGAGGTTTGCTCGTATCGGCCAGACGGCCGATTCCATTCCTCACGTCAATCAGGAGCTCGCGATGGCCGATCTGGCCTTCGTCGTCACCACGATCGCGGTATTCGCGCTGGTGGCTCTCATCGCCCGGGGGGTGACCAAGCTGTGACCGCCGAGAACATCGTCGGCCTCATTGTGGCCGTTTCCCTGCTGGGGTATCTCGTTCTGGCCCTCCTTTACCCGGAGAGGTTCTGAGCACGGACATGAGTTCCCAGATCGCTGGTCTGCTCCAGCTCATAGCTCTGATCGTCGCCCTCGCGCTCGCGTACCGTCCGCTGGGCGATTACATGGCCAGGGTCTACTCCTCCGAGAAGCACTACAAGCCGGAGAAGTGGATATACAAGGTCATCGGCGCCGATCCGGCTGCCGAAATGCGCTGGCCCGCCTATCTGCGCGGAGTGCTCGCCTTCTCAGCGGTGAGCGTCCTCTTCCTGTACCTGATGCAACGGGTGCAGGGTTCGCTGCCCGGTTCGCTCGGTTTCTCCTCCATCGACCCGGACCAGGCGTTCAACACCGCCGCGTCCTTCGTCGCCAACACCAACTGGCAGTCCTACTACGGCGAACAGGCCATGGGCCACGTCGTCCAGACCGGCGGACTGGCGGTGCAGAACTTCCTGTCCGCCGCGGTCGGCATGGCGGTGGCCGTGGCGCTCGTACGGGGCTTCGCCCGGTCCCGTACCGGTGAACTCGGCAACTTCTGGGCCGACCTGGTACGCGGCACCGTCCGCATCCTGATCCCGGTCTCCGTGATCGGCGCGATCGTCCTGGTCGCCTGCGGCGCCATCCAGAACTTCTCCGGCATTCACCAGGTCGGCCAGTTCATGGGCGGCACGCAGGAGTGGAACGGCGGGGCGGTCGCCTCGCAGGAGGCCATCAAGGAGCTGGGCACCAATGGCGGCGGCTATTTCAACGCCAACTCGGCCCATCCTTTCGAGAACCCCAACCCGCTGTCCAACCTGTTCGAGGTCTTCCTCATCCTGCTGATCCCGTTCGCGCTGACGCGGACCTTCGGCCGGCTGGTCGGCTCGCTGAAGCAGGGGTACGCGATCCTCGGCGCGATGGCCGTCATCTGGATCGGCTTCACGGCGCTGATGATGTGGACCGAGTTCGCCCACCGCGGGCCCGCCTTCGAGATCGCGGGCGGCGCCATGGAGGGCAAGGAGACCCGCTTCGGGATCGCCGGCTCGTCGATCTTCGCGGTCGCCACGACGCTGACCTCGACCGGCGCGGTGAACTCCTTCCACTCCTCGTACACCGGTTTCGGCGGCGGCATCACGATGCTCGGCATGCAGCTGGGCGAGATCGCCCCCGGCGGGGTCGGCTCCGGCCTCTACGGCATGCTGATCATGGCCATCATCGCCGTGTTCATCGCCGGACTCATGGTCGGTCGCACGCCCGAATACCTCGGCAAGAAGATCGGCACCCGGCAGATCAAGTTCGCCGCCTGCTACATCCTCATCACCCCGGCGCTCGTGCTCGGCTTCACCGCCGTGGCGATGGCCCTGCCCACGCCGGGCGACTCGATGACCAACTCGGGCGCGCACGGCTTCTCCGAGATCCTGTACGCCTACACCTCCGGCGCCAACAACAACGGCTCCGCCTTCGCCGGGCTCAACGCCGACACCCAGTGGTTCAACACCACCATCGGCATCGCGATGCTGCTCGGCCGATTCCTGCCGATGGTGTTCGTCCTGGCCCTGGCCGGCTCGCTCGCCGAGCAGAAGCCGGTGCCCGAGACCGCGGGCACGCTGCGCACCGACAAGCCGCTCTACACGGGGCTGCTCGTCGGCACGATCCTCATCATCACCGGACTCACCTACTTCCCCGCCCTCGCGCTGGGCCCGCTCGCCGAAGGGCTCGCCTCATGAGCACCGCCACACCCACCCGCGCTCCCCACGGAGACATCCCGCCGACCGGCGGCCACGGGGCCGCCAACCGTGTCGGCAGCGGACTGTTCGACCCGAAGCAGCTCCTGAAGTCGTTCCCGGACGCGCTGCGCAAGCTCGACCCACGCGTGATGATCAAGTCACCGGTGATGTTCGTCGTCCTGGTCGGCTCCGTCGTCACCACCGTACTCGCGCTCACCGACCCGACCGACTGGTTCGGCTGGGCGATCACCGCCTGGCTCTGGCTGACCACCATCTTCGCCAACCTCGCCGAGGCCGTCGCGGAAGGCCGGGGCAAGGCCCAGGCCGACACCCTCCGCAAGGCCAAGACCGGCACCGTCGCCCGCCGAGTCGTCGGCGGAGACGAGGAACGGGTCGCGGGGACGGACCTGCGCATCGGGGACCTGGTGGTCTGCGAGGCCGGAGACGTCATCCCCGGCGACGGTGACGTGGTCGAGGGCGTCGCCTCCGTCGACGAATCCGCGATCACCGGCGAGTCCGCTCCGGTCATCCGTGAGTCCGGCGGCGACCGCAGCGCGGTGACCGGCGGTACGAAGGTGCTGTCCGACCGCGTCGTCATCAAGATCACCACGAAGCCGGGCGAGACCTTCATCGACCGCATGATCAACCTGGTGGAGGGCGCGTCCCGGCAGAAGACACCCAACGAGATCGCCCTGAACATCCTGCTGGCCTCCCTCACGATCGTCTTCCTGCTGGCCGTCGTCACCCTGAAGCCGTTCGCGATCTACGCGGGCGCCGACGACCAGACCTCGCTGATCGTGCTCGCCGCGCTGCTGGTGTGCCTGATCCCCACCACGATCGGGGCGCTGCTGTCCGCGATCGGTATCGCGGGCATGGACCGCCTGGTCCAGCGCAACGTCCTGGCCATGTCCGGGCGCGCGGTCGAAGCCGCGGGCGATGTCTCCACTCTGCTCCTCGACAAGACCGGCACCATCACACTGGGCAACCGGCAGGCAGCCGAATTCCTGGCGGTCAAGGGCGTGAAGGAATCCGAACTCGCCGACGCCGCCCAGCTCTCCTCACTCGCCGACGAGACTCCCGAGGGCCGGTCGATCGTCGTGCTGGCCAAGGAGAAGTACGGTCTGCGGGAGCGGGACCAGGGCGAGCTGAACGGTGCCGCATGGGTCGCGTTCACCGCGCAGACCCGGATGTCGGGTGTCGATCTGGACGGGCGCAGGGTCCGCAAGGGCGCGACCGGTTCCGTCGTGGCCTGGGTGAAGGAGCGGAACGGCAGTGTCTCCGAGGACGCGCAGGCGCTCACGGACCGGATTTCCCAGGCTGGTGGCACGCCGCTGCTGGTGGCTGTGGAGGACGCTCACGGCGCCCGGGTCCTCGGGGTGATCCATCTCAAGGACGTGGTGAAGGAGGGCATGCGGGAGCGGTTCGACGAGCTGCGCCGCATGGGCATCCGGACGGTCATGATCACCGGTGACAACCCGCTGACCGCGAAGGCGATCGCCGAGGAGGCGGGGGTCGACGACTTCCTGGCCGAGGCCACGCCCGAGGACAAGATGGCCCTCATCAAGCGGGAGCAGGCCGGCGGCAAGCTCGTCGCGATGACCGGCGACGGCACCAACGACGCACCCGCCCTGGCCCAGGCCGACGTCGGCGTCGCGATGAACACCGGCACCTCGGCCGCCAAGGAGGCCGGGAACATGGTGGACCTCGACTCCAACCCCACGAAGCTCATCGAGATCGTCGAGATCGGCAAACAACTCCTCATCACCCGGGGAGCTTTGACCACCTTCTCCATCGCCAACGACGTCGCGAAGTACTTCGCGATCATCCCGGCCATGTTCGCCGTGGCCTACCCGTCGCTGGACAAACTGAACATCATGGGCCTCGCCTCGCCCGAGTCCGCGATCCTCTCCGCCGTCATCTTCAACGCACTGATCATCATCGCGCTGGTACCGCTCGCCCTCAAGGGCGTGCGCTACCGCCCCGCGAGCGCCGACAAGATGCTCCGCCGCAACCTCGGCCTGTACGGACTCGGCGGCATCGTCGCCCCGTTCATCGGCATCAAGCTCATCGACCTACTCCTCTCCCTCATCCCCGGAATCGGCTGATCCGCCATGACCAACAACACCGTCAGCAGCACCGCGCGCGTGCTCGGGGCCGGACTGCGGGCCCTGCTCGTCCTCACCCTGGTGTGCGGGGTCATCTACCCGCTCGCCGTCACCGGCGTCGCCCAGGCCCTGTTCAACGACAAGGCCAACGGCTCCGAGATCAAGGACAAGAGCGGGCAGGTCGTCGGCTCCTCCCTCATCGGCCAGCGCTACGACCTGCCGCTGAAGGAGGGTGAGGAGTCACCCGCCCCGGACCTGAAGTGGTTCCAGCCCCGCCCTTCCAACGGCCTCGGCAGCAACAGCGTCAACACCCAGTACTCACTGATCCTCTCCGGCGCCACCAACCGCTCCGGCGACAACGAGGAGCTGATCCAGTGGGTGAAGGACGCCAAGGCAGCCGTGGTGAAGGACAACTCCACCCCCGCCTACAAGGTGAAGCCCGCCGATGTGCCGGCCGACGCCGTCACGTCCTCCGGCTCCGGCCTGGACCCGCACATCTCACCCGCGTACGCCGAACTCCAGGTCCACCGGATCGCCGAGAAGAACGGCCTCGACGTGAAAGAGGTCGAGGATCTGGTCGCGGAGCACACCAGCGGTCGGCTCCTCGGCTTCATGGGCGAGCCCCGGGTGAACGTTCTTGAGCTGAACAGCGCGCTCAGGAACCTGACCCAAGGCTGAGGGAGCTCAGCCGAGAAACCGGGAGCCGGTGGGGTACGGAAGCTCCGCACCCCACCGGCTCGCCATTCGCCCACAACGAAGGAAGGAGTGCACAGCCCATGCCCCGGGTGCTCGTGGTGGAAGACGACGCTCAGCTGGTGCGCGCCCTCAAGATCAACCTGGAGGCGCGCACGTACGAAGTCGAGGAGGCTTCTGACGCCGGTTCGGCTCTCCAGCTCGCCGCGACCCGCAAGCCGGACGTCATCCTGCTGGACCTCGGCCTCCCGGACATGGACGGCGTCGAACTGATCAAGGCGATCCGGGGATGGAGCCGGGTGCCGATCCTGGTCCTGTCCGCCCGTCACCTGTCCGAGGACAAGGTGCGGGCCCTGGACGCCGGAGCCGACGACTACGTCACCAAGCCCTTCAGCATGGACGAGCTGCTGGCCCGACTGCGAGCAGCCACCCGCCGACGGCGGGCGGCCGCCGAGGCCGAGGCACCGACCACGGTGACCACGGACGGATTCACCATCGACCTGGTGGCGAAAAAGGTGCAACGCGACACCGGCACCGTGCGGCTCACCCCGACCGAGTGGCATCTGCTCGAAATCCTGGTCAGTAATCCCGGCCACCTGGTTTCCCAGCGGGCGCTCCTGCGCGAGGTGTGGGGCCCCACGTATCAGGAGAACTCCAACTACCTGCGGGTCTACATGGCCCAGTTGCGGCGCAAGCTCGAAGCCGACCCCGCCCACCCGCGGTACCTGATCACCGAGGCGGGCATGGGCTACCGCTTCGAACCCTGATGCCGCATCCACCACGGAAGAACGAGAAATCATCATGGGACGCGGAAAGCTGCGGATCTACCTCGGGGCGGCACCGGGCGTCGGCAAGACGTACGCGATGCTCTCAGAAGCCCACCGCAGGGTCGAGCGGGGCACCGACGTGGTTGTCGGGTTCGTGGAGCACCACGGCCGCCCGCGTACCGAGGTCATGCTGCACGGCCTGGAGCTGTTGCCACGCAGGGAGCGGAAGTACCGGGGAACCGCGTTCACCGAGATGGACGTGGACGCGGTCCTGGAGCGGGCTCCGGCGGTGGTGCTGGTGGACGAGCTGGCCCACACCAATGTGCCCGGCTCCCGCAACGCGAAGCGCTGGCAGGATGTCGAGGAGCTGCTCAAGGCCGGTATCGACGTCGTGTCGACGGTCAACATCCAGCATCTGGAGTCGCTGGGCGACGTCGTGGAGTCGATCACCGGGGTCCGGCAGCGGGAGACGGTCCCGGACGAGGTGGTGCGCCGGGCCGACCAGATCGAGCTGGTCGACATGTCGCCCCAGGCGCTGCGCCGCCGGATGGCGCACGGCAACATCTACCAGCCCGACAAGCTGGACGCCGCCCTCTCGAACTACTTCCGCCCCGGCAACCTGACCGCCCTGCGCGAGCTGGCCCTCCTCTGGGTCGCCGACCGGGTGGACGAGTACCTCCAGCAGTACCGGGGCGAGCACGACATCCGCACCACCTGGCAGGCCCGCGAACGCATCGTCGTCGGCCTCACCGGCGGCCCCGAGGGCCGCACCCTCATCCGCCGCGCCTCCCGCCTCGCGGAGAAGGGGGCCGGCGGTGAGGTGCTGGCCGTCTACATCGCCGCGAGCGACGGGCTGAAAGCGGTGTCACCCAAGGAGCTGGCGGTCCAGCGGACCCTGGTCGAGGACCTCGGCGGCACCTTCCATCACGTGATCGGGGACGACGTTCCCTCGGCTCTGCTGGAGTTCGCCCGGGGGGTCAACGCCACCCAGATCGTGCTGGGGGTCAGCCGCCGCAGGACCTGGCAGTACATGCTCGGCCCCGGCGTCAGCGCCACCGTCGCCCGGGAGTCCGGCCCCGACCTCGACGTCCACATGGTCACCCATGACGCCGTCGCCAAGGGCCGGGGGCTCCCGGTCGCCCGCGGTGCCCGGCTCGGGCGGGCCCGGATCATCTGGGGCTGGCTCGCCGGCGTCGCCGGGCCCGCCCTCCTCACCCTGCTGCTCAGCACCGTCATCCCCGACCTCGGGCTCGCCAACGACATGCTGCTGTTCCTCACCGCGACGGTTGCGGCGGCCCTGCTGGGCGGGATGCTGCCCGCCCTCGCCTCAGCCGCGTTCGGCTCCCTGCTGCTGAACTACTTCTTCACCACACCGCTCCACCGGTTCACCGTCTCCGACCCCAAGAACATCGTCGCCATCGTGATCTTCGTCGGGGTGGCGGTATCCGTCGCCTCCGTCGTCGACCTGGCGGCCCGCCGCACCCACCAGGCGGCACGCCTGCGTGCCGAGTCGGAGATCCTCTCCTTCCTCGCGGGCAGCATCCTGCGCGGCGAGAACTCCCTCGACGCCCTCCTGGGGCGGCTACGGGAAACCTTCACCATGGACTCCGTCGCCCTGTTGGAGCGGACCAGCGAGGTCGAGCCATGGACGTGTACGGCGGCTGTCGGCTCGCGTCCGGTCGACCGCCCGGAGGACGCTGACGTCGACATCCCCGTGGGGGAGAACCTGGCCCTGGTTCTGAGCGGCCGGGCCCTGCCCGCCGAGGACCGGCGGGTCCTGGGCGCCTTCGCGGCCCAGGCAGCCGTCGCCCTGGACCGGCAACGCCTGGTCGGCCAGGCCGAGGAGGCCCGCAAGCTCGCCGAGAGCGACCGCTTCCGCACGGCTCTCCTCGCCGCGGTCAGCCATGACCTCCGCACGCCCCTGGCAGGGATCAAGGCCTCGGTCACCTCCCTGCGTTCGCACGACGTCACCTGGTCGGAGTCCGACCGCGAGGCCCTCCTCGAAGGCATCGAAGAGGGGGCCGACCGGCTCGCCGCACTGATCGGCAACCTCCTGGACATGTCCCGCCTCAACACGGGCACCGTCGTACCTCTGATCCGGGAGACTGATCTGGACGAAGTCGTCCCCATGGCACTGGGCGGCGTCCCCGAGGACAGCGTGGAGCTGGACATCCCGGAAACCCTGCCCATGGTGGCCGTCGACCGAGGCCTGCTGGAACGCATCGTCGCCAACATCGTCGAGAACGCCGTCAAGTACAGCCCGGAAGGCCGACCCGTCCTGGTCTCCGCCAGCAGCGCGCCCGACCGGGTCGAACTCCGCGTCGTCGATCGCGGGCCTGGCGTTCCCGACGTGGCCAAGGGGCACATCTTCGAACCGTTCCAACGACTCGGAGACGCCCCACGAGGCGCCGGAGTGGGACTCGGCCTGGCGGTCGCGCGGGGATTCACCGAGGCGATCGGGGCCACCCTCACTGCTGAAGACACTCCGGGCGGAGGCCTCACGATGGTCCTCACCCTGCCCCGCGCAACTACCGGCCCCCCGGCTTCACCCTCCGGCCGCGAGGCTGGGTGACGACGCGGATCCGAGCCACGAAAGAGTGCCCGCGCCTGGCAGGCGCGTCCCGTGCCTGCCAGGCGCAAGAAGTGGACTCAGCCATGAAACCCAATGTTCCACGCAGCCCGTCCTGATGCCCGGCAGAGCAGGCTGCGCTTTGCCCACCGTCGAGGTACGGCGGCCACCGACCGACGCGGTCCGCTCCGCCAGCGCAACGTCCGCCGGTTGCCGGGCTCATCGGGCCGCAGGGCCAGGCCCGTGCTGGCGGCGCACGTTTCTACGAGGCTGTCCGCTGCGGCACTCCCCATGGGTTGGAGGTCTGGAGGGCGTGCGGCAACAAGGCTTCGGGCATGTTCTGGTAGGCGATCGGGCGCAGCCAACGGGCGAGGGCTGTGCCGCCGACGCTGGTGTGAAGGGGGCTGGTCGTGGCGGGCCAGGGGCCGCCGTGGTGCATGGCGCGGGTGACGGCCACTCCGGTGGGCCAGTCGTTCCAGATCAGACGGCCTGCACGCAGCGTGGACCAGATGTGGCGGGCCAGTTCCTCGTCGGTGTCTTCTTGGCCGTGCACTGTGGCTGTGAGGCTGCCCGGCACTTTGCGCAGGGTGGCGAGGAGGTTTTCGGTGGAGTTGTAGGTGACCACGATGGATGCCGGGCCGAAGCATTCACGCAGGAGTTCAGGGTGGTTGCGCAGGGCGTCGGCGGTGACGGTGAGGAGTGCCGCTGAAGGGTGGTGAGCGTGCTGTCCGGTGTCATTGCTGCCCGTCGGCCCAGCTCCGATGCGGCGCACGACGGGGTGTGCGGCCAGGTCGTTGAGGGTGGCGCTGTAGGCGTCGGCGATCCACGGTCCCAGCATGGGCGCCCGTGGGGCTGTTGCGATGGCCTGGTGGAGAATGTCGTCCAGGCCATGGCCTTCGGGCAGGAAGAGCAGGCCCGGCTTGGTGCACAGCTGGCCCTGACTGCGGGTGACCGACCCGATGTACTCACCGGCAAGGTCTGCCCCGCGGGCAGCGAGCGCGCCGGGGGTGATGACCACGGGGTTGAGGGAGCCGAGCTCTCCGTAGAACGGGATCGGGTCGGGCCGTCGGGCGGCGAGATCGAACAGGGCACGCCCTCCGGCGGTGGAGCCGGTGAAGCCGACGGCCTGGACGACGGGGTCGGTGACCAAGGCCCGGCCGGCATCGCGTCCGTGGACAACGCTCAGAGTCCCCGTCGGCAGGGTTTCGGCAGCAAGAGCGGCTGTCAGGTCGGTGAGGCGCGGGTGACCCTCATGTGCCTTGATCACGACGGGGCAGCCGGCCGCGATCGCGCTGGCGGTGTCGCCGCCCAGGACGGAGAAGGCGAAGGGGAAGTTGGATGCGGTGAAGACAGCGACGGGCCCGAGAGGAGCGAGCATGCGTCGTACATCCGGGCGCGGGGCGGGAAGGGCTTCTGCGTCCGCTCGGTCGATCATGACATCGAGGTAGGCGCCCTCTTCGGCGATCTCGGCGAACATGTCGAGCTGCACGCGGGTGCGCAGAACCTCTCCGCGCAGTCTGGTCTCGTCGAGGTGGGTCTCCTCCTGCGCGAGGGTCACGAGCTGGCTGGTGTGCTCGCGCAGCACATCGGAGAGGTCACGCAGGAGGGTGCCGCGTTCAGACGGGGTGAGTGCGGCAAGGACGGGGGCGGCGTCGCGGGCGGCGTCGGTGGCCGGTGAGACAAGCGGGGAGGGGGAGGGCATGTCTTCTCTCTCTTGTCTGTACGGAGATGGGGCGGAGCTGGTGTGTCGCGTGGCGGGCAGGCAGAGCCTCAGCCGGTAGGCGGGGTGTTGTCTCGGGCCATGACCAGGAGATCGGCGAGGTGGACGGCTTTGGTGCGCGAGCGTCTGCGACGCAGGCCGGTGCGGAGTTGGCGCAGACAGCCCGGATTGACCGCGGCGACGTAGTCGACGCCTGCGGCCTCGATCTCGTCGATCTTTGCGGCGAGGATGCGTCGTGACTCTTTGGGGCGCAACAGGGAGTAGGTTCCCGCTGCGCCGCAGCAGGTGCCGGCCGAGGGCAGTTCGACGTAGTCGGCGACTTGGGTGAGCAGGTCGCGGGGGGCAGTCCATACCCCGAGGCCGTTGCGCAGGTGGCAGGAGTCCTGGAGAGCGACGCGGGCTCGTCGGCCCTCGACGCGCAGTTCACCGTTTGGACGCTCGCTCTGGTCGGCCCTGGACAGGTGGTCGGAAAGTTCATGGACTCGGTCTTCGCCGAGTACGGAGGTGAGGTGGGCGGCGCAGCCGCCGGAGGTGGTGATGATCAGGCCGGGCAGGTCCTGGCCCATCTGTCGGGCGAGCTGTTCGCCGGTGGTGGTGTCGCCGTTGTGGGCGTGCAGGGCACCGCAACAGCCCTGGTCCTTGGGGACGGAGAGGCCGGGGAGCAAGCGGAGGACGGCGCGGCTGACGCTCGGGAAGAGCACACGCTCGAAGCAGCCGAGCATGAGTGACCCTGCGACGGGCGTCGTCTGCGGCGTCTTGGGCGCGGTTTTCGCTGTGCCGCGGATCCCTCCCAGGAGGCGCAGGACGGCGCGCAGGCCCGCGCCGATCATGAGGGGGCGGGCGAGGAGGGGCAGGCGGTGGCCGCGCCACTGGTGGTCGCGCCACTGTTCCAGGAGCTGGCCGTATTCGACGCCGGCCGGACAGACGGGTTCGCAGGCGCGGCAGCCCAGGCACTGCGATGCCTGTTCCTTCAGGGTGGGGTCGTCGGGCTGCAGGTCGCCGTCCTGCAGGGCGCGCATGAGGTTGATCCTGCCGCGGGGCGAGGACGCCTCGTCTCCGGTTTCGGCGTAGGTGGGGCAGGCGGGAAGGCAGAATCCGCAGGAGATGCAGCGGGAGAGCAGGTCCGGGTCGAAGATCGGGCCGGGGGTTGCGCTGCTGGTGCGGTCGGTCATGAGCCCAGCTTTCCGGGGTTGAGGATGCCGGCGGGGTCGAAGGCCGTCTTGAGGCGGCGCAGCAGGGCGAGTTGCTGGGCCCCGAGCTGGGCGGCGAGGTAGGGGAGTTTCGCCGCGCCGACGCCGTGTTCGCCGGTGATGGTTCCGCCCAGGTCGATCGCGGCGGCGAAGATGTCGGCGAAGGCCCGCTCCGCGCGGGCGATGCTCTCGGTGTCGTCCCGGGACTTCACGATGCAGGTGGGGTGCAGGTTGCCGTCTCCGGCGTGGCCGAAGGTGGCGATGGTGACGTCGTGGCGCGCTGCGATCGAGCTGATGCGCTCGACCATCTCCGCGATGCGTGGGCGGGGCACAGTGGCGTCTTCCAGGATGGTCAGATCACCCAGGCGGGACAGGGCGGGCAGGGCGCAGCGTCGGGCGGCCAGCAGTGCTTCGGCTTGGGCGACTTCGGCGGCGGTGGTGACGTCGAGTGCTTGGTGGGCGGTGCAGATGTCGCTCATGCGGGCGAGTGCTCGGGCAACGGCGTCGGGTTCCCCGTCGTCCCCGAACAGGAGCAGGGCGCCGGCGTCGGTGCGGAGCTGGAGGTGGGCGAAGTTCTCCACGGCCTGGATGCAGGGGGCGTCGAGGAATTCGAGGGTGGCGGGCAGGATGCCCGCGGCGATGATCGCGGTGACGGCGTTGCCGGCTGCTGCGAGGTCGGGGAAGTAGGCGACGCCTGTGCCGGAGGTCGTGGGGGCGGGGCGTAGGGCGAGGGTGGCTTCGGTGATGACGGCGAGGGTGCCTTCGGAGCCGGTGAGGAGGCGGGTGAGGTCGTATCCGGCGACGTCCTTGTTGAGGCGGCCGCCGGTGCGGATGATCTCCCCGTTGGGGAGGACCGCTTCCAGGCCGAGGACGTAGTCGCGGGTGACGCCGTACTTGAGGCCGCGCAGGCCACCTGCGTTGGTGGCGATGGTGCCGCCGATGGTGGCTACGGTGCGGCTGCCCGGGTCGGGCGCCCACAGCAGGTTTTCCTGTTGTGCCGCGTTGGCGAGGGTGGCGCTGGTGACGCCGGGCTGGACGCGGGCCAGAAGTTCGGCGGGAGCGACTTCGAGGATCTGGTTGAGGCGGGTGAGGACGAGGACGATGCCTCCCTGGGAGGCGACGGTGGCGGCGCAGAGGTTGGAGCCGGCGCCGCGTGGGATGACGGGGATGGTGTGGCGGGTGGCGATGTCCAGGACGGCGGCGACCTCGGCGGTGTCAGCGGGGAAGACGACAGCGTCGGGGCGAGCGTGGAAGAGCGGGGTGGCGTCCCGGCTGTAGGGGATGAGCTCGCCATCTGTCTCCCGGTAGTGGCCGGGCCCGACGACCGACCGCAGGGCCGCCCGTACGGTGGCTTGCATGGTGATCTCCTAGAGGCCGGGCCCCGCCGCCCCTGAGCGGCGGCGGGGCCCGGGCGGTGTCAGAGCCTGATGGTGGAGCGGTCGGCGATGAGGATGGGCGAGTCGTACACCGGCAGGTTGCGGAAGGTGTGGGTACTGCCTGTCACGGACCAGTCGGCGGCGGGGATGTCGAAGACCGCGCCCGTCCGTACGTCGACGTAGACCGGGTCGGTGAAGCTGCCGCCTGGCAGGGTCAGGCGGGTCGGGGTGCGGTGGGTGCTTTCGCCGGGGGTGGCGGTGCCGTTCCAGACGCCGACGATCTGCCGGCCGGTGTCGCGCTTGGCGAAGCCCTGCACGGTCAGGGTGGTGGCGGAGTCGGTGGTGAAGGTGTAGTCGGGCAGGGCCTTCACCGTGCTGTCGATGACGGAGGCGAGGGTCTGGACGGAGTAGTAGGAGGGCTTGGCGTAGCGGATCGTCTTGTCGGTGTTCGTCTGGAGCAGGCCCTTGGTGTTGATCTTCGAGGGGTAGTGGAGGTCGGCGATGCTGAAGGCGCTGGTGCTGATGTCCTGGCCGAGGTCGTGGATGAGGCGGCGCAGGAACCACTTGGTCTGGCTGAGTTCGGTCCAGTCCAGGTCGCCGAGGGCGCCGAAGCTGCCCGGTGTGCTGGGTGCTCCGTTTTCGCCCTGCCGCAGGACGGCACCGGGGGCGTACTGATCGATCAGTGCCCGGATTTTGTCGACCTGCTGGTAGGTCCACACGTCGTCGGGGTTGGGGTTGTAGGGGTGGTAGCTGATGCCGTCGAGCAGGTCGGCCTTGCCTTGCGCGGACAGGCGGACGAGGAAGTCCTTGGTGTAGGGGACGTCGATGCCCGCTTCACCCGGTCCGAAGATGACGGAGTTGGGCTGTTCGGCGCGGACGCGGGCTGCGGTGCGGGCGTAGAAGTCGGCGTATGTGGCGGCCGGGACGCCCGCGAGGTTGGGCTCGTTCCAGATCTCCCACTCGGTGACCCGGTTCTCGTAGCGCTTGACCATGGCGGTCACCCATGCGTCCCAGGCCGTGAGGGCCTCGGTGGACGTCGGGATCTGACCGCCCAGGCCGGAGCCTCCCCCGCCGGGGTAGATGCCGTTGCCGTAGGAGAGCTGGAGCCAAGGCTTGACGCCGCGGCTCGTGGCGTCGTCGACGATGGTGTCGAGCCACCTCCAGTCGTAGACGCCCTTGGTCTTCTCGGTCTTGGCCCAGCCGCCCTGCAGGCGGACGCCGGTCGCTCCGAGCCTTCCCAGGTAGGGGGCGTAGGCCTGGTAGTTCGTGTAGTCGCGGTCGAGGGTCTCCGCGCCGACGAGCAGTTTCGATGTGCCCACCTGGGCGGCTGAGCGGGGGGCGACCGTCCCCAGCTGCGGCCAGCCGGCCGGGGAGGACTCCAGGGTGGTGCGGACGTCGTCGAGGTAGGCGGTGCCGGTGTCGGCGACGGATATGCCGGCCTGAAGGCTGTTCAGGGCGGTGGTGGAGGTGCGGAAGTCCATTCCGGTGGCGCGGCGTTCGCCGTCGATGTGGATGTCGGCGGTGGCGGTGCCGGGGCGGGCGACGAGACGGATGTCGTACCAGCGGTTGGGGACGTAGGCGCCGAGGTCCACGCGGGTCGTGCCGTCGTAGGTGTAGAGGCGGCCGGTGGGGCTCAGGGCGAGGGTGACGCTGTGGCCGCCGGTGCTGTCGAGGTGGACGCCGATCGTCGCGGTGGACTGGGTGGCGCGCAGCCGGAAGCCGGCGATGACGGTCGAGGACGTGGTCCCGAAGGTCGCCCGCGCGGTGGTGGCGGCGGTGGTGGAGGTGTCGCGCAGGCGAAGGCTCCGGTCGACGGTTCCGGAAATGTTCTGCACCGTGACGTCTCCGCCGGTGATCCAGCCGGGGGCGGGCGAGCCGGGGTTGACGGTGTCGAAGGTGCTGGAGAGGTCAGCTGCGGCGGCGGGTCCTGCTGCGGCCACGGAGAGGAGGGAACCGGCCAGCGCGCTGGTGAGGACGAGGGAAACCGTCCTGTTCCGGTGGGGACGCGCGGGACTGGTCTTGGCGGTCTTGATCATGATTTCTGCCTTCTGCGGGGGAGGGCGAATCGATCGGGAAAGGGGTGGTGATCTCGGTGCTCCCGGAGCGCCGGGGGCGGCGCTCCGGAGAATCGGGGCCGTCGGCACACAGTCAGGAGCCGGCCGGGTGGGTCAGTCGGCCACCGGGAGTGCGCCGCGGGATTCGTCGTAGGCGCGGCGGGTCGCCTCGTCGGGGGGGTAGGTGCCGCGCAGGGGGGCGCCGGCGGCGACGCGGGCGACGATGAAGGCTTCCTGTCGTTCCTGTTCGCGGGCCGCCTTGGCGATGACCGGGACGAGATGGCGGGGTACGCAGACGACGCCGTCGGCGTCGCCGACCATGACGTCGCCGGGGTAGACGGCGACGCCGGCACAGCCGATGGGTACTTGCAGGTCGACTGCGTGGTGCTGGGCGAGGTTGGTCATGGCGGCCGCGCCGGTGGCGAAGACCGGCAGAGGCAGGCGGCTGATCTCCTCGATGTCGCGCAGGGTGCCGTCGGTGACCACTCCGGCGGCTCCGTTGACCGCCATCCGGGTCAGCAGGATGTTGCCTGCGGCGGCGGCTCGACCCTGGCCTCGGCAGTCCACGACGAGGACCTGGCCGGGACCGGCCTGCTCGACCGCCAGGCGCTGGGGGTGGTCGTAGTCGTCGTAGACCTCGAGGGTGTCGATGTCTTCGCGGGCCGGGATGTAGCGGAGGGTGAATGCTTCGCCGACCATGCTCCTGGCGTCGGGGGTGACGCAGGTCAGGCCCGCGAGGAAGGTGTTGCGCAGGCCGTGCTTGAAGAGCTGGGTGGTGATGGTGGCGGTGCTGGCCTCGCCCAGGGCGGCCAGATCGTCGGGGTCGAGGGGCGGCCGGGGGGTCTGGGTCATGTCTGGTGTTTCCTTCGGTGCGTCAGAGCGGATGGCAAGTGCCAGATGAGTGGCGAGGGGGCTAGGGAGTTGGGTTGTCGAGGCTGGGGTCGGTGCCTGGCGGCCTGAGCTGGGCGCTGAGGCCGCCGTCGACGTTGAGGACCTGGCCGGTGATGAAGGACGCGTCCGGGGAGGCGAGGAACGCGACGGCTCCGGCGACATCGGATCCGTCCCCGACGCGCCCCAAGGGCACCGGCTGTGCGCGGGTCTGCTGCTGGGCCGCGTCAAGGAGGGCGAACCGGTCGTTGATGACCGGCCCTGGGGCGACCGCGTTGACGCGGATCCCCCGGGGTGCGAGTTCCAGGGCCATCGCCCGGGTCGCCGCGTCGACGGCACCCTTGCTGGCGTCGTAGGCGACGGCGGCCCGGTGGGCGCGCATCGCGCCGAGGGAGGAGATGTTCACGATCGAGGAGCCGGCAGGCATCACCCGGGCGGCTGCCACCGTGCACAGGAACAGTCCGCGTGCGTTGACGGCGAAGCTGCGGTCCCAGTCGGCGACATCGAGGTCCAGGAGCGGCCCGCGGCCGAGCATGGGGGCGGCGGCGTTGTTGACCAAAAGGTCGAGTCCGCCCAGGACGTCGACGGTGCGGTTGAGGCAGGCGTCGACCTGGTCGGCGTCGGAGACGTCTCCCGGGCAGGCCACTGCGGAGAACCCCTTGTCGCGGAAGGCTGCCGCCGCGGACTCCGCTTCGTCCGGATCGGGGCCGTTGATCGCGACCGCTGCGCCTTCCTGGGCCAGGCGCAGCGCGATCGCGAGTCCGATGTTGCGTGCGCCTCCGGTGACCAGGGCGACCTTGCCGGTGAAGCGTCCTGGTGCGCGGGCGTCGCCGTCCGGCTGTGGTGTGGGGCTCACGTGGCGGCCACCTGCCGGTCGACGACGGCGGCGGCGCTGGTGGACGCCCAGGTCAGCGGTCCGGCCGACACCGACACCAGGTGCGGGTCGAGGGCCATGCCCAGGCCGGGGCCCTGGGGGACGGACAGGAGACCGCCGGTGTAGCGGACGGGGTCGGTGACGACGTCCCGGGTGTACAGGAGTGGGCCGACGGGGTCGCTGGGGAAGGTGACGGCCGGCATGGCCATCGCGATGTGGGCGGCGGCGGCCGTTCCGATGGACAGTTCCTGCGTGGTGCCGACCAGGCATGCCTTGCCGGCGGCGTCGGCGATCGCGAAGATCCGGCGGGCGGGGGTGATCCCGCCGATGGCGATGACGCTGACGTTGAACACGTCGACGGCGTCGGCGGCGACGAGGTCCAGGGCCCACCGGAAGCTGTAGACGTGCTCGCTGATGGGCACGGCGAGCCGGTCGCGGGCCTGCACCAGGCCGCGGATGTCGTGGTGCGGGGCGGGTGATTCGATGAGTTCGTAGCCGACGTCGGCGACCTTCTCGGCGAAGGCGCAGGCGGCCTTGGCGTCGAGGAGGTTGGAGAAGTCGAGGGACTTGATGGTGATGCGGTCGCCGAAGCGTTCGCGTGCGGTGCGCAGGAACAGTTCGTCCAGGTCGAGGCGGCGCCCGACGTAGACGCGGAAGAAGGTGAATCCTTCCTGCAGCCGCTGTTCGACCATGGCGAGGTTGCGCTCGACGTCCGCCTCGTGCTGCTGGCGGAATATCGGGTACGCGATGGGCACGGACTCGCGGACGGCGCCGCCGAGCAGGTCGCACACCCGGACACCGAGCTGTTTCGCGGCCAGGTCCCAGAAGGCGATGTCGACTCCGCACTTGATGGCGCGGCTCTTGTCGTAGATGTAGCCGGCCTGCGGGAAGTTGGCTTCCAGGCGGCGTTCCATCTCGGTGATCTGGAGGGCGTCGAGTCCCACGAGGATCTCGTTGAGCGTGGCTTCCAGGTCGGGTACGTCGAGGTGGTAGCGCGGGAGGTGCTGGAGGTCGGACATTTCCCCGATGCCGGTGAGCGCCTCGTCGTCGGTGAGGAGTTCGACCAGGATGTGCCCGCAGGTGATGCTGTTGTGCCGGGGTGTGTTGATCGAGGTCAGGCGGACCTGGGTCACCTTGGCCATGTGGTGCTCCGTTCCTTGGTGGTGCCGACGGCGCTCTTCGCCCCGGCGGGCCGGGGCACGGTTTGCCCGGGGGCCATCGAGAGGAGTTCGCGGGTGTAGGGGTGGGAGGGCGTCTCGTAGATCCGGTCCGCGGGGCCTTCCTCGACGATCTCGCCATCGCGCATGACGGCGATGCGATGGGCGACCGACCTGACGACAGCCAGGTCGTGGGTGATGAAGAGGTAGGCCATGCCGTGCTCTGCCTGGAGGTCGGCGAGCAGGTTGAGGATCTGTGCCTGGACGGAGACGTCCAGGGCGCTGACGGCCTCGTCGCAGACGATGAGGCGGGGCTGCAGGGACAGCGCCCGGGCGATCGCGATGCGCTGGCGCTGCCCGCCGGAGAAGGCGGAAGGGAATCGGTCCAGCGCGAAGGCGTCGAGGCCGACGTCCTGGAGGAGCCGCACGAGCTCGCTTTCGCTCGCGTCCAGTTGGTGGACCCGCATCGGCTCGGCGAGGATCTCGCGGACCGTCATCCGGGGATCGAGACTGGCGTACGGGTTCTGGAAGACGACCTGGATCTCCCGCTGGAGCCGGCGCAGCTCTGACGGGGCGGGGCGTTGGACGTCGATGCCGTCGTAGCGCACGGTCCCCCCGGAGGGGGTTTCCAGGCGCAGGAGCAGCTTGGTCAGGCTGGTCTTGCCCGATCCGGACTCCCCCACGAGGGCGAGGGTGCGTCCCGCCTCGACGTTCAGGCTCACCTGGCGGACGGCGTCGACGTGGCCGGTGATCCGGCGCAGCGCCCCGGTGCGGACCGGGTAGCGCAGGTCGGTGGTGTCGAAGACGACGAGCGGGGTGCCGCCGTCCTGTCCGGTGTCCTGGAGCGGGGTGTCGGTGCTGGCCGGCAGGGGCATGGGTTCGCGTGGTGCGTCGGCGAACAGGCATGCTGCCGCATGGTTCTCGCCGATGGTGAGGAGCGGTGGTACGACGCTTTCGCAACCGTCCGTGCGGACCGGGCAGCGGGGTGCGAAGGAGCAGCCCGGGGGGCGGTCGCTGAGCCGGGGCGGGCGTCCTTCGATGGAGGCGAGGCGCGTGCGGGCGGGGGCGTCCAGGCGGGGGGTCGCGGCCAGGAGTGCCTGGGTGTAGGGCATGCGGGGGTCGGCCAGGACCTGGGCGGTGGGGCCGCTTTCGACGATCCTTCCGGCGTACATGACCGCGACTCGGTCGGCTTGTTCGGCGACGACGCCGAGGTCGTGGGTGACGAGGATGAGGCCCATGCCGAGGTCGTCGCACAGGGAGCGGAGCATGGTCATGATCTCGGCCTGGACGGCGGCGTCGAGTGCGGTGGTGGGCTCGTCCGCGATGAGGAGTTGCGGGCGGGCGGCGATCGCCAGGGCGATGGCAGCGCGTTGCCGCATGCCGCCGGACAGTTCGTGGACGTACTGGGTCATGCGCTTTTCGGGTTCGGGCATGCGGGCCTGGGTCAGCGCTTCGATGGCCCGCTTGCGTGCCTGGTCGCGGCTCAAGCGTTCGTGCGCGCGGACGGCGTCGGTGATCTGCGTGCCGATGGTGAGAAGCGGGTTGAGGGCGGTGCCGGGGTCCTGGAAGACCATGGCGACCCGGTTGCCGCGTATCTCCCGCCAGGAGCGCCGGTCAAGGGTGCGCAGTTCGGTGTCGTCCAGCAGGATCGATCCGGTGGTCTGGCACAGGGGGGCGTCCGGGTTGAGGCCGAGGAGGCTGAGGGCGGTGACGGTCTTGCCGGAGCCGGACTCGCCGACGATGGCGAGGGTTTCGCCGGCGTCGAGGTGCAGGCTTACGTCGTCCACGGCGCGGACGGGCGGCTCGCCGGGGGTGGTGTGGAAGGTGACGCCGAGTTGGCTCATGTCGAGGAGGGTCATGGTGTGCTCCTCAGGTGCCGAGGCGGGCGCGCTCGAGGCGCCACTGGCCGTCGACGTCGAGGCCGACGCCATTGAGGTTGCTGCTGTGGATCAGTGGCGACTTGGCCTGGTGCAGGAAGACCCAGTAGTTGTTCTGGATGATGCGGCGCTGCACGTCGACGTACGCCTGCTTGCGCACGGCACGGTCGTCGGTGCTGAGGCCCTTGTCGAGGAGGTTGTCCAGGGCGGTGTCCTTGAGTCCCGACCAGTTGCTCGGCCCGTCACTGGCGAAGTACGGGTCGAAGGAGAGGGAGGGGTCCAGGCGGGGGATGTCGATGACGAGGATCGCCGCGTCGAAGTCCTGCTTCTGCATGCGTTCCAGCTGGGTCTGGAATTCGAGGATCTCGACCTTGGGGGCGAATCCCGCTGCGGTGAGCTGGCTCTGGAGGAGTTCGGCGACGGTCGGGTCGGGGGCGCGGCGCCGGGCGACCAGGGTGATGGGCACTTTGCCGCGCAGTCCCGCCTTGTCCAGGGTGGTGCGTGCCTTGTCCGGGTCGTAGGGCAGGGGGGCGAGGGAGTCGTCGTAGAACCAGTCCTCGGAGGTGGCGAAGGAGGGGGCGATGTCGAAGTCGCCGCCGGCTGCGGCCTTGCCGACGGACCTGCGCTCGACGGCCATCGCGAAGGCGGCGCGTACCCGGGGGTCGGAGAAGGGGCCCTTGGTGACGTTGAGCGAGGCGTAGTAGTTGCGGCGTACGCCTTCGTCCTTGATGGTGATCCGTGAGTCGTCGGCCAGCTGCTTGTACTCCTCCGGGGGCAGGGCGCGCACCAGGTGCACTCCCCCGGTGGACAGTTCGGCGCGCAGGACCTTGGCTTCGGTGACGAAGCGCAGGACCACCTTGTCCAGGAGCGGCAGCGCGTCGCCTTCCGGGGTCTTGGCCCAGTAGTCGGTGTTGCGCTCGGCGGTCAGCTGGACCTTGGTCCTCCACTGGCGGAAGGTGAAGGGCCCGGTGCCGACGGGCTTGCGGCCGAACGTCTCGGGTCCCTTGGCGAGGGCTGCGGGTGAGGCGATCATCCCGGGTTCGTGGGCGAGCTGGGTGAGCAGCAGCGGGTCGGCAGCCTTCAGGGTGATCGTGACCGTCTGCGGGCCGGTTGCCTTCACCTCGCGGATGGAGGCCAGGGCGGCGGCCTTGGTGGAGCGGGTGGCCGGGTTGGAGATCCGCTTCAGGTTGAGGACGACCGCGTCGGCGTTGAAGGGGGTGCCGTCGTGGAACTTCACGCCTTTACGGAGTTCGAAGGTGATCTCGGTGCCCTTTTCGGTCCACTGGGTGGCGAGGGCGGGTTCGAAGGTTCCGTCGCGGCGCTGGCGCAGCAGGGTGTCGAAGAACAGGTTCAGGACGTTGCGGTCGGAGGAGATGGCTGAGCTCATCGCCGGGTCGAGGGTGACGGGTTCGTTGTCGAATCCGGCGGTGAGCGTGCCTCCGGAGGCTCCGCCGGAGGAGTCGGAGGACCCGCCGCATCCGGCGAGGGCGGTGACGGCCGCGGTGGCTGCGGCGCCGGCCAGGACGGTGCGGCGTGGAATTCGGTGGGTGGAGTTGGGCATGGCGAAGCACTTCCTCTGTACGGGTGCGGGGTGAAGTGAGGGAGGGGGTGGTGTTCAGCGTGCGGGTGCGAGGTCGGGGCGGTGGGCGTCCAGTGCGTCGCGCAGGGCGTCGGCGAGCAGGTTGAACGCGGCGACGGTGAGGAGGATCGCCAACCCGGGGAAGACGCTGAGTGACCAGCTGGCGGCAAGGTGGTCGGTGCCGCTGGCGACGATGGCGCCCCAGCTGGGCTGCGGGGGCTGGACGCTCAGCCCCAGGAAGCTCAGGGCGGCCTCGGCCATGATCGCGGTGGATACCTGGAGGGCGGCGAACACGAGCAGGGTGCCGGCGAGGTGGGGCAGCAGGTGGCGCCGCATGATCGTGGTGCGGGTGACGCCCACGATGCGGGCGGCGGAGACCCATTCGCGGGTGCGCAGGGAGAGGACTTCGCCCCGGACGACGCGGGCGAAGCGCGGGGTGGTGACGACGGCGATCGCGATGAGGGCGTTGCGCAAGCCGGGGCCGAGGGCGGCGACGACAGTGAGGGCGAGGACGAGGAGGGGGAAGGCGAGCAGGCCGTCGGAGATCCGCATCACGAGGGAATCGACCCAGCCGCCGCGGTATCCGGCGATGAGACCGAGGACGGTTCCGGCGATGAGGGCGGCGCCCACGGTGATGGTGGCCACGGCGACGGTGACGAGGGCGCCGGAGACGATGCGGGCCAGGACGTCCCGCCCGATCTCGTCGGTGCCCAGGAGGTGTTCGGAGCTGGGACCGGTCAGGAGGCGGCCGGTGTCGGTGGCGCTGGCAGCGTCCGACATGAACGGTGCGGCGGCCGCGGCCAGGAGCAGCAGGAACAGCAGGGGTACGGCGATGTGGGCGCGGCGGTCGCGGCGCAGCCGGTCCAGAACCGGTCGGCGGGAGACTTTCGGCGCGAGGTCGATGGACATCGGCGCTCCAGGATGTGCGTGCGGGAGGTGCGGTGCGGGAGGTGCTGACCGGTGCGGGGAACCCGGGTCAGGTGCCGGCTTGGGTGGGTGGCCGGGGTCAGTAGGTGATGCGCGGGTCGAGCCAGGCGTAGACCAGGTCGGCCAGCAGGTTCACCAGGAGGACGAGGACCACGACCATCAGCACCGCGCCCTGGACGACGGGCAGATCGCGGCTGAAGATGCCGTTGACGATCAGCGTTCCCATGCCGGGGACGGTGAAGACGGTCTCGGTGACGACGGTGGCGCTCATCAGCGCCCCGATCTGGAGCGCGATGACGGTCACGACCGGCACGATGGCGTTGCGCAGGGCGTAGACGCCCACGATGCGGCGGCGGGAGAGACCTGAGGCCTCGGCGGTGCGGATGTAGTCCTCGTTGAACGCGGCGAGGAGGGCGGCGCGGGTCTGGCGCATGGTGACCGCGGCGATGGTGGAGCCGATCGTGACGGCGGGGAGGATCATGCGCCGCAGGTTCTCGACGGGGTCCTCGGTGAAGGGAACGTATCCCGATGGCGGGAGAATCTTCAGCCACAGGGCGAAGACGAGGATGAGGAGTGCGGCGAGGTAGAAGTGCGGGGTGGACAGGGCGAGCAGGCCGCCGGAGTTCAGCACGGTGTCGGTCCGGGTGCGGCGGCGGACCGCGGCGAGGATGCCGGCCGGTATGCCGATGAGGACGGCGAACGCCAGGGCGATGATGCCGAGCTCGAGGGTGGCGGCGAACCGGTCGGAGATGACCATGCCCACCTCTTCGTCGGTGAGCCAGGAGGTCCCCAGGTCGCCGCGGGCGAGGTCGCCGAGCCACTGGGTGAACTGCTGCCACACCGGCACGTCCAGGCCCAGGTCCTTACGGAGTACCGCCCGGTCCTGTTCGGTGGCTTCCTGGCCGAGGATGGCGAGGGTGGGGTCGCCCGGCATCAGCCGCAGGAGCATGAACAGCACCAGGGAGACGACGAGGACGACGGGGATCAGCTGGAGCAGTCTGCGTACGAGGTATCCGGTCATTTCACCGGCTCCGGTATAGAGGGCGGGGGCGTAGGGGCGCCCGTGTCGGGGCGGTCTGAGGGGTGGGAGAGGTTGCGCAGCCAGGTGAGGCGTTGCGCGGGGGCGAGGTCGTAGGCGTAGAGGGCCAGCGAGCGGGCTCCGGCGGCCCGGGCGTCCTCGGCGACTGCCGCGAGCTGCTGCTCGTCGGTGGTCCGGTCTGCGGCCAGGTTCCATCCGGCACTCACCCGGGCGCCGGTCCGGGATGCTGCGGCGAGCTCGCGGTGCAAAGCCTGTGCGTCACCGGACAGGTCGGTGACCGTGAGGGCGCCTGTTGCTCCGGCGAGGGTGTCCAGGCCGGCGGCGGATTTGCCGTCGCAGGCGTAGGGGTTGGCGGTGGTGCGTACGGAGACCGGCAGTCCTGCGGCTGCGGTGACGGCGTCCCGCACGAGGTCGGCGGTGATGCGCGAGCGCACGTCAAGGACGGTGTCGTGCTGCTCGGAGCCCAGGACGGTACGTGCGTCGGCTTCGAGGTCGCCGGCTTCGGCCGGGTCGGCGAGCTGTGCGCGCAGCGCGGTACGGATGGTTTCGGTGATGGCCGGTACGTCGAGGCCGGCGTCGGTGAAGTGGTGGGTGCAGGCGGAGCAGAAGCAGAGGGACAGCAGCCAGCGGTCGACCGGGCGCAGGGCTGCGCCGAGTTTGTCGTGGGCGCTCTGGTGCTGCCATCCCAGGTAGCCGAAGGCTTCGAGTTCGAGTCCGGTGACCCCGGGGCGGCGGGCTGTCCGGGTGACGAGGTCGATGGCATAAGCGCGGACCTCGGGCCTTGCGGGGCACAGGGCGTGCCGGTAGGGGTGCGCGAAAGCGTTGCGCAGGGCCGACTCCGGGTGGCCGGTGGCGGGCCCGGACTGGTGGAGGCCTACGAGCCAGGCCGTCACCTCGATGCCGGACTCCAGCAGCGCCGCTGTTGCGATCGTCGCCTCGTCCCCAAGAACCGGCAGCTCCAGCCGGCCGGCGTCGTGGGGGGCGGGTTCGTCGCGGAACCACTGGCCGGACGCGAAGTCGGCCACCGCGCACGGGGCGCTGGTCGTCAGCAGCCACCGCCCGCTGTGGTAGCTGAACGCCAGGCGCACTCCATCCACCCCATGGGCGGCCAGCCAGTCCGCCTGGGCCTGGGGCTGCTCACGGAAGGAGAGAGGGTGGGCGAACAGTTCGACGTTCACCGGACCTCTCCCAAGTCGTCTCCCAGGGCACGGGAGATGGTCTGCCTGGCCTTCTCGATGTGTGCCCGGGTCAGCTGTTCCGCGAGCGGCCCATCACCCTGCTCCATCGCCGCGAGGATCGCCGCGTGCTCGGCGGCTTCCTCCTCCCACGTCGCCCGCAGCCGCCAGCCGAGCCCGGCGACGAACGCGGTGAGGTCCTGCAGCCGGTCCAGGAACCCACAGAGGAAGCTGTTGTCGCAGGCGCTGTAGAGCTCGCGGTGGAACCGCCGGTTCGCAACGCCCAGGCCTCGTGTCTCACCCGAGCCGACCAGCACGGTCGCTTCCTGTAGAGCCTGGCGAGCAGCCGTGAGCGGAGCGGCGCCCAGGCGCAGTGCGCCCAGGCGTACGGCTTCGGGTTCAGCGGCGCACCGGGCGGTGTAGAGCTCCTGCACCAGGCGGTTGTCGGGCCGCCGGACGCTCACCCCCTGGTAGGCGTTGATCTCCACCAGGCCCGTCGAGCGGAGCTGCTTGAGCGCCTCACGCACCGGTGTCTTGGACACCCCGTACATCTCGGCGAGTTCCCGCTCGACCAACGCCTTTCCCGGCGGGAGCACGCCTTCGAGGATTGCCTGCCGCAACGCGTCCCGCACCCGGTCGGTCCGGGACACAGCTTCGCGCAGCGGAGGCAGTGAGAGGGGGGCCGAAGCTTCCGCACTGTTCACTGGATAGTCGATCTGTGGCATGGCGGCATGCTGGTATACCAGCATGCCGTGCCGCAACCCCTGTGCAGAACTTCTTTGAAACATCCGCGCAATCAGCCAGCACCTCGGGTTTGAGCTGACGGTTCGTCAGAACATTTACACCGAGATCGGGGTTGCATTTGGATTTTGGGTCTGCGACTGTCGCTCACGCAACTCACCCCCCTCACAGCGGACTTCGGAGCGCGACGCGCGGCGCCTTGACCCGGCGCCGCCCGATGGACGACTCGTCCCTCTGCGCCCGTCATCCTGCTCACGGCCTCCGCCGGTGCAGGACACCCCACCGCTACCGCCAGGACGATCTCGGAGATCAGGCAACAATGAAACGCACGAGCACCCTCGCCGTGACCGCAGCACTGCTCGCTTCGTCCGCCCCGCTCGGCCTCGTCACCATGGGAGCGGGCACCGCGCAGGCTGCCGGCCGCACGTACTTCGTCAGCCCGAGCGGCAACGACAGCAACCCGGGAACCTCGGCCGGGGCCCCCTTCCGCACCATCCAGAAAGCCGCGGACAGCGCCGGCCCGGGCGACACCGTCTCGATCATGAACGGCACGTACTCCGAGCGCTCAAAGGGTTCGAACGTGCTGACGGTCAAGCGCTCCGGCCGCCCCGGCGCACCCATCACCTTCTCCGCCCACCCCGGCCATAACCCGGTGATCCACCCTGTGAATGCGTGGAACGGCATCAGTGTCCACGGTGCGTCCTACATCGTCATCAAGAACCTCGAAGTCAAAGGCAACAGCGGCGCTCTGACCCTGGCCGGAGCGGAGCGCGATGCGAAGAAGGGCGATCCCACTTACAACACCAACTGCATCTGGGCGGAGCCGAACAAGGCCACGGGTGCCAGACCCCACCACATCGACATCGTCGGCAACACCGTCAGCCACTGCCCCGGCCTGGGCATAGGCTCGCGCGGCGCGGACTACATGACGATCGACCGCAACCACGTCTACGCGACCTCCTGGTACACCGTCTACGCCACCAGCGGCATCTCCATCCTGGCCGCGCACGACATCGACCGCGGCAACCCCCGCAAGTACAAGATCCGCGTCACCAACAACAGGGTCCACGACAACGAGACAAGGGTGAAGTGGGAGCGCTGCAAGTGCTACTCGGACGGTAACGGCATCATCATCGACACCCTCAAGGACAAGTCGAAAGCAGGAGAGAACGGCCCCGACTACCAGGGCAGGGTCATGGTCGCCAACAACCTGTCCTACAACAACGGCGGCTCCGGCATCCACTCCTTCAAGAGCCAGCACGTCGACATCATCAACAACACGGCGTACAAGAACGGCCGCAGCACACGCATGGAGAGCTACGCCAACATCTTCGCGCACGACAGCACCGACGTCCGGCTGCTCAACAACATCGCCTACGGCCGCCCCGGCCAGGCCACCAACAGCAAGTCCCGCAACACCGATGTCACCTACGACTACAACATCTACTTCGGCGGGAAAGCACCCGAGGTCAAGGGCCCCCACGACATCGTCGGCGACCCGAAGCTCACCAGCCCGGGCACCGGAGCGGGCGCGGACTTTCGGCTGAGCAAGGGCTCCCCCGCCATCGGCTCTGGCACCCCGTTCCCCGCCGTCGCCAGCGACTTCACCGGAGCCCGCCGCGCTGGCGGGGCCCCCGACCGCGGCGCCTACAGCGTCAAGGCGGCCAAGGGCAACGACGTGAAGGAAGGCGCATCCGAGCCCGCCACGAACGAGTCCGCCTCCCCCAGCCAGGAGAGCGCTGCCCCGGGCGAACCTTCCGCCGGCACGGACGCCGGTACCTCGCCGGCCGCGGAAGCCCCCCTTGACACCGACAGCGACGCAGGCCTGAAACCGAACGGCGAAAGCGAACCGCTCGCAGAGACCGGCGGCTCCAGCCCCGTACTCCCGCTCGGTATCGCTGCGGCTGTCCTCGCCATCGGCGGTGGCATTCTCTTCGCCGTCCGGCGCAAGCGCTCCTGACCTCTCCAGCTGCTACGGCCGCCTGGACGTGGTGCCGGTCCCACCCCCTGCCCCCAGGGACCGGCACCACTGCACGTCCGGCGCACCCAACCTCAGGGGCTCCGCAGCAGCGGACCGGACGTCCCTGACAGACTTGCCGCTATGGCGGCGGCAGAGCACCAGAGCAGAACGGAGCCACCCACCGGTGGACCGGCACCCGACCCCCCGCGCGTCGCCTGGCGCAAACAGATGAGAGTGCGCGTACTGGATGCTGCCCGCGACCTGACCTGCGAGGCGGGCTGGGACCAGGTCAGCCTCTCCGCCGTCGCGGCTCGGGCCGAAGTCTCACGCCCCTCGGTGTACAAGGAGTTCGGCAACCGAGCCGGCCTGGGCCGCGCACTGGTGATCCGGGAGACCCAGCAGTTCCTCACCGGCGTAGCCGACACCTTCTACCCCGGGCTGCCGGACACCCACGCCTGCCTCGAATCCGCCATCCTGTACGTCCTCAGCGAGGCTGACGATCAGCCTCTCATCCGGGCCGTGGTCACAGCCGCCCGCCAAGGCTCCGACAGCTTGCTCCCCTACCTCACCGCCCGGGCCGACCCGATCTTCGACGCCGGACAGAGCCTGGTGCAGAGCTGGCTGGCCACACGGTACCCACAACACAACGCGGAGACCCTCGAGACGGCAGCGGACGTCATCGTCCGCATGACCATCAGCCACCTCATCCTGCCCGCAGGCGAGCAGCACCTCATCGCCCGAAGACTGGCAACAGCGGCGCTGAAACTACTGCGCTGACCCGACCCGCACGCAGGCGAAATTGGCCTCGGGGCCCGGACTGCTCCTGCTTGTGGCGCGGGCAGACCGTCGCGGACCGGCTCGTGCGGTCGGCCGTCAGGGGGCGCCCATGACCAGACCCTCGATGGTGTGCTTCTACGTTATGGGTGTCAGTTCATCGACGACCGGACAGTGGAGATGGCGGCGAACCCCCTGCGGCAGGCTGTCCCAGAACTCCCGGGTGACAGCCGCGTCATGGCGGTCTGTGCGCGTCGGGCCCGTGGAGACCGAGCACGCGGACGGAATTCCCGCAGCTGTTCGGGATGGATCTCCACGTAGTAGCGGTGGGGCCCCCGGCCCACAGCCCCGCCCGACCACGGTACGCAGCGGTGCCGCGCCGGCCGCGCACGGCCTGCCGGCGGAGCTGCCGCCCGGCGAGGACTCCAGCCGCATGCTGGAGCTGCGCCGGGGAAGCTGACCGTGCGGCGGTAGGGCGGTGAAGGCGCGGCGGTGGTGGACACCGCCGCGCCCCGGTCGGTGTGCCTCTCAGCCGCAGTTGGTGACCGGCGTCCCGCTGTACAGGTTGCGGTCGGGGACACCGCTGACGATGCTGCGAAGGTAATAGCCACAGGTGGGACGGTTCTTGAAGTCGTACGTCTGGCCGGGGCGCAGCCGCCAGATCTTGTAGTCGTAGTAGGTGAGGTAGCGGTCGGGGTCGGCTCGCTCGGGGCGGTGGTCGCCCAGGACGACAAAGGTGTCGGCTCCGGCAGCGGTGGCTCTGCCGTTCTTGTCGATGAACAGGGAGCCGCCGTCGTCGACGCCGACGCCCCACGCGGCGCCGCCGGTGGTGAGGCCGTCCTCGATCGCGCGGGCGACGAAGGCCATGGTGCGGCCCATGCGGTCACGGGTGACGAAGTGCGAGTCATTGATCGTGCCCGCGTAGTTGGGCCAGGCGAACATACCGGTGGTGAAGGTGATTGCCGGATCGTAGGGGTCGTAGAGGGCCTCGTCGGAGGTGACGCTGCCCCCGCAGGCGTCGTAGACGACGGTGCTGTTGATGTGGTGGCCCGCGCTGCCGCCTCCGGAGCCGCCGCCCTTGGTGACGACCGACTTCACGGAGGTCTGAAGGGTGGTGCCCTTCCAGTCGGCGTAGTCGCACTGGTCGCCGCCGGCGAAATAGACGAACTCGGCGTTGCGGATGTCGGTGTTGGCCGCGCTGTTGTTGCCGTCATCGCGGGTGGTAAGCGTCCAGGTCGTGCAGGAGTTGACGCCGGCGAGGCCCATGACGGTGTCGCACTCGGGGGTCGTGCTGCCGGAGCCGGGGGCAGAGGCGGCGATAACCACGACATCGAGGGTGCCGGTGCCGCCGCGGATCGCGTCGATGGCTCTGGTCATGGTGGCGGGGACGACACCGCCGGAACCGTTCATGGTGTGGGCGGGGCCGGACCAACTGCCGCGGCTGACGTCGGCGGCGCTGCCGAGGCGGACGCGCTTGGCGGAGGCGTGCGCGGGTTCGGCGGTGATGAGGGCGGGGGCGAGCAGGGCAAGGGTCGCGGCCAGACAGGTGGCCAGGCGCAGCGCGCCGGGGGTGGCGGGACGGATCGGCACGGAGTTCTCCTGGGGAGAGGGGAATGGGGTGATGGCCGAGTCCGGGCCTGGGGGCCGGGATTCGACTCCGGATCAGTGGTGATGGAACGTACAGAAGTGGCGCTGACTGCGCTAGATGTAACGCGCCACCGATTGCCCGGAGGGGCGGGAAGCCGTGAAAGCCGCCCGATGGAACCGACGTGAGCAGCCATGTGCGCCGTCGCCCACAGCGTCCTCCCGCCGCGTTTCCGGCAGTGTTCCGGCGCGTCATCGATTCGTAACGCTCGTTACATCTGTTCAAGACAATCTTGAGTGTGTAACTTCTGCATCGAGTCGGACGAGGAAGTCGCGCCGACTGGTATCCCTCGGGAGGAACGACCGTGAACCACATCCGCCTGCACCGCCGTACGACGGCTGCCGCCCTGGCGGCCACTGCCCTGCTGGCCCTCGCGGCCTGCGGCGACGGGGGCACTACCGACGCCGCGGCCGGCGGCGGGAAGCAGCCCGCAGCCGTCGAGGTCGCCGGAGTGAACGTGAAGAGGGACGCCAAGCTGCACACCTCGCTCCCCGAGTCGGTGAAGAAGTCCGGCACCGTGCGGGTGGCCACCGACGTGCCCTATGCACCGTTCGAGATGTTTGTCACCGAGGGGGAGAAGGAGCTCACCGGTCTGGACTACGACCTCGGTCAGGCGATCGGGGCCAGGCTCGGGGTGACGTTCGCCTTCACCCCGCAGAAGTTCGACGGGATCGTGCCCGCCATCCAGGCCGGCAAGTTCGATGTGGCCATGTCGGCGATGACGGACAACAAGGAGCGGCAGGCGGTCGTCGACTTCGTCGACTACTCCGTCTCCGGCTCCGGGATCATGGTCGTCAAGGGCAATCCCGAGAAGATCACCACCCTCGACGACCTGTGCGGCAAGAAGGTTGCCGTCCAGGCCGCCACCAACCAGCTCGACCTGCTCAAGACCCACCAGAAGGCCTGTCAGAAGGCGGGCGGCGGTGCGATCGGCATCCAGACCTTCCCCAAGGACTCCGACGCGCAGCTCGCCCTGCGCGCTGACAAGGTCGTCGCCCAGGTGCTGACCAAGCCGGCGGCCGGCTGGACCGCCAAGACCGCCGACGGCGGCAAGGCCTTCGAGGTCGTGGACGACCCGGCCGCGAGCGGTGGCTACAACGCCTCTCCCAACGGCATCGCCGTCTCCAAGAAGCTGCCCGAGCTGACCGACGCGATCCAGAAGGCGCTCCAGTCGCTGATCGACGACGGCACCGCCACCAAGATCTTCGCGAAGTACGGTGTCGAGTCCATCGCCGTGAAGGAAGCCACCAGGAACGCGGCGGTCGACTAGAGATGACCACCGCAGCTCTCACCGGCGCCCCCCGCGACCACGAAACGCCCGCCGACGAGGACCTGACCGTCGTCCCCGTACGGCACTACGGCCGCTGGATCGCCGCCCTGGTCTCCCTCGTCTCGCTCGCCGGCCTCATCGGCTCCCTCGCCACCAACGCCAACCTGCGCTGGGACATCATCGGCGACTACCTCTTCGCCGACCTGATCTTCGACGGCCTGGTCACCACCCTGTGGCTGACCGTGGCGGCCATGGCCCTCGGGCTGGTGCTCGGCACCGTCATCGCCGTGATGCGCCTGTCGTCCAACCCTGTTCTGTACGGCCTGTCGTCGCTGTTCGTCTGGGCGTTCCGCGGCACACCGCTGCTCGTCCAGATCATCTTCTGGGGGTATGCCGGTGCCCTGTACAAGAGCGTGCTCATCGGCATCCCCTTCACCGACATCACTTTCATCCAGGCCGACACCAACACTCTGCTCACCCCGGCCGTCGCCGCGCTGCTGGCGCTCGGGCTCAACGAGGCGGCCTACGCCTCGGAGATTGTCCGGGCCGGTATCCAGTCCGTCGACACCGGACAGGCGGAGGCCGCGCACTCCCTCGGGATGCGGCCCACCCTGACCACGCGCAGGATCGTGCTGCCCCAGGCGATGCGGGTGATCATCCCGCCGATGGGCAACGAGACGATCAACATGCTCAAGATGACCGCGCTGGTCTCGGTCATCGCCGCGCACGACCTGATGTCCAACATCCAGGACGTGTACGCGCAGAACTACCAGGTCATCCCGATGCTCGTCGTCGCCTCCCTCTGGTACCTGGCCCTGGTCAGCCTGCTGAGCATCCCGCAGACCTGGCTGGAGCGGCGGTACGGCCGGGGCACCGCGCGCGACGGCCACACCTCGCCCCTGCGGCGGATGCTCACGGGAGCCGCGCCGGGAGTCCTGCGCAAGAACAAGAAGGAGAAGGTGCGTTGAGCGCGCCCATGGTGCACGCCCGGGGCGTGCGCAAGCACTTCGGGAAGCTCGAAGTCCTCAAGGGCATCGACCTGACCGTCGAACGCGGGCAGGTGTGCTGCCTGCTCGGCCCCTCGGGGTCGGGCAAGTCCACCTTCCTGCGCTGCATCAATCACCTGGAGAAGATCGACGGCGGGACGCTGGCGGTCGACGGGGACCTCGTGGGCTACCGCCGGCACGGCAGCCGCCTGCACGAGCTGCGGGAGAAGGAGATCGCCGCCCACCGCCGTGACATCGGCATGGTCTTCCAGCGGTTCAACCTCTTCCCGCACCTGACCGCCGAGCAGAACATCATGGAGGCCCCCGTGCGGGTCGCCGGCGTGAACACCACGACCGCCCGCGCCGACGCCCGGCGCCTCCTGGACCAGGTCGGTCTGGCCGACCGGGCCGGTCACTACCCGGCCCAGCTCTCCGGCGGTCAGCAGCAGCGCGTCGCCATCGCACGCGCACTGGCCATGAAGCCCAAGCTGATGCTCTTCGACGAGCCGACCTCCGCGCTCGACCCCGAGCTGGTGGGGGACGTCCTGGACGTCATGCGGCAGCTCGCGGCCGACGGTATGACCATGGTGGTCGTCACCCACGAGATCGGGTTCGCCCGCGAGGTCGGCGACACCGCCGTCTTCATGGACGACGGCGTGGTGGTCGAAGCAGGCGACCCCCGTTCGGTCCTTGTCGACCCGGAGCAGGAACGCACCCGCGCCTTCCTGTCGAAGGTTCTGTGACCGCCCCGTCCCGGCAGCGGCTGCGCGCCGAGCGGCTGCTCCCTTACGCCGAGGCCCGCCTCGAAGGGTTCCTGACCGATCTGGCCGGTCTCGTCGGCATCGACTCCGGCTCCTACAGTCCGGCCGGCGTCAACCGGATCGCCGACTGGACCTCGGCCCGCCTCACCTCGCTGGGTTACGCGGTCGAGCGCGTCACGCCCCCGCCGACCGGCGGCCACCGCGCCGGTGACGTCGTGATCGGCCGCCTCCGCGGACGGCTCGCGGCCGAGGACGGCGGGCGGCGCGTCCTGCTCGCCGCGCACATGGACACCGTCTTCCCGGACGGCACGGCTGCCGCGCGGCCCTTCACCCGCCGAGGGCCCCTCGCCCACGGGCCGGGCGTCAGCGACGACAAGGGCGGGCTGCTCGCCGGACTCACCGCGCTGGAAATCCTCGCCGAGACGGACTTCGAGGAGTACGACGAGATCGTCTTCCTCGCCGTCCCCGACGAGGAGATCGGCTCCCCCGCCAGCCGCGCGATCACCGAGTGCACCGCGCGGAACACGCACTACGCCCTGGCCTTGGAATGCGCACGCGAGAACGGGGACCTGGTGATCGCCCGCAAGGGCGTCGCCGACTTCCTGCTCACCGTGACCGGGCGCGCAGCGCACTCCGGCATCGAACCCGAGCGCGGCGCCAACGCCGCCCTGACCGCCGCCCACCTCGTCGTCGCCCTGCAGGCCCTGAACGGCCGCTGGGACGACGTGACGGTCAACGTCGGCGTGGTCCGGGCCGGTACCCGGACCAACATCGTCTGCCCCGAGGCAGAGCTGCGGGTCGAAGTCCGCTCGGCCACGGCAGCGGGGATCACCCGGGCCCGGACCGCCATCGAGCGGGCCGCCGCCCGGCCCGCCGTCACCGGCACGTCCGTCGCGGTGGAGCAGCTCGACCTGTGTCCACCGATGGAGGACACCGCGGCCACCCACCGGATGCTGGACCACGCACGCTCTCTGGGCCGCGAGTTGGGCCTCGACCTGGGAGCGGCCGCCACCGGCGGGGTGGGGGACGCCAACATCATCGCGGGGGTCGGCATCCCGGTCCTCGACGGCCTCGGGCCCGTCGGCGGGGCCGACCACAGCCCCGAGGAATGGCTCGACACGACAACCGTGCCTGGGCGCGTGGCGCTCCTCGCGGGTCTGGTCGCCGCACTGGGCGACGCCCGGCACTACTGACCCCGCACCCCGGCCGGCTCCACGCCACCGCCCCGCTGTACCGCTTCCTGCTCGTCCTTTCGTCCGCACCTTGGAGGTTCCATGCGCGCTCCGTCCCCCTCCCGTCGCACCGTGTTCGTCAGCGGTGCGGCCATGCTCGTGCTCACCCTGACCGCCACCCCGGCGGCCTTCGCGGACAGTGACCGCCCGGCGCAGCGCGGCGGTTCGCTGGTGCTCGTCGGCGGCGGCCTCAAGGAGGACAACGAGCAGGTCTACGGCGAGATCATCGAGCGGGCCGGCGGCGAGCGGGCCCGCATCGGCGTGATCACCGCGGCATCGGTGCCCGAGAGCCAGGACCCGGACGCCGACGATCCGGTCGCGTGCAACAACTCCGCGTGCAACGGGGCGTATTACGCCTCACTGTTCGAGCGGCACGGCGCGGCCGACGCCGAGTGGATTCCCGTCGACCTCGACCACATCGCGAATGCCGACTCCGACGAGGTCGTGCGGCAGGTGGATTCGATGACCGGCTTCTTCTTCGGCGGCGGCGACCAGTCCCGCTACCTCACCACCCTGCTGCACGGGGCCACGCACACCGACTCAAAGGTACTGGCGGCCATCCGGGCCAAGCTGGCGGCCGGGGCTGTCGTGGCCGGCTCCAGTGCGGGTGCGCAGATCGCCGCGGGAGCCGACATGGTGACGGGCGGCGAGTCGTACGAGGGCCTGCGGGACGGGAGCAGACCGGGCTACTTCGAGGACGCGACGGTCCTCGGCTACGAGCCGCAGGGCGGTTTCGGCTTCCTCCGGTCGGGGCTGATCGACACCCACACCGGGGCGTACGGTCGCGAGGGCCGGGTGATGCGGCTGGCCGCCGACACCGGGCATGACCGGGTGTACGCGCTGGAGGAGAACACCGCGCTGGTCGTCGAGCAGGCCGGAGGCCCTCGCGAGCGCCTGCGAGTGCTGGGACCGCGCGGGGTCGCCGTCTTCGACCTGCGCCGGGCCCACGTGCACGGGACGGCGCACGGCAGCCGAGGAGCCGAAGGGAACGAGGACTGGCCCCGGGACGCCTGGTCGCTGAGCGGTGTGCGCTACGACTACCTCACCGATGGGGACCGCTACGACCCCCGGCGCCGGCGCACGCTCCCGGCCCCCGGCAAACGCCCGGTCGCCCCCCGCTCGACGGCGCCCGTACCGGCCAACACCGACGTCTTCCACTCCGCCGCCAACCCCGCAGGCGTCCCGTACTCCTTCCTGACCACCGCTCGCGCCCTGGCCGCCCACCGCGTCCAGCGCACGGCAGAGGCCACCACGTACGAGAGCGGGCCACGCTTCACCGTCACCTTCGCCAAAGCGCCCGGGTTCACCGCGTGGGGCAGCGAGGGCGCCGCCACGCAGACCCTCACCGGACTGAGCATCGGTATCGCCGCCCGCTGATTGACAGTACGCCGCAGGGCGGGACCGCCACCGGTGACGGCCGGTCCCGCCAGTAGGCTCCTCCGACAGCCCGCACATTCCGAAGGAGCCCGACACCATGGCCTCACGCGCGCTCGCCGACGACATCCGGCAGAAGCTGGGCGAGCTGAGCCCTGCCGAGCGCAAGGTCGCCCGGGTGCTCCTCGCGGGCTATCCTGCGGCCGGGTTCGAGACGGTCGCCGTGCTCGCCGAGCGGGCCACCGTCAGTGCGCCCACGGTGCTCCGCTTCGTCAACCGGCTCGGCTACCGGGGCTTCCCCGACTTCCAGGCCGCCCTGCGCGACGAACTCGATGCGCGCAACGCCTCCCCCCTCTCCCTCTACGAGTCGGCCGGCTTCGGCAGGAGCGGAACGGACGAAGGCGGCGACGCGGGTACGCCGGACGGCGGCACGCACCGGGTGACGCCAGAGAGCGCCGGCACGGATTCGGCGCTCCTCAGGCACGGCAGCGAGGTCTTCACCGGCGCGGTGACCGCCACCCTGGCGGAGCTCCCCCCGCACGACTTCGAGCACGCGGTACGACTCCTCTCGGACCGAAAACGCCGCATCACCCTGGCCGGTGGCCGCTTCACCCACCTGCTCGCCCAGTACCTCGGCCTGCATCTGATGCAGCTGCGGGACGACGTACGGTTCCTGCCCGACCTTGACGTCGAACGCACCGCCGTCCTCGCCGCTCTGACCCGCCGTGATGTGCTGGTCGTCTTCGACTACCGCCGCTACGAGAGCGACAAGGCCGCCATCGCCGCGCTCGTGCAGGAGAAGGGCGGCAAGTTGGTCCTGTTCACCGACACCTGGCTTTCACCCGTTGCTCCCCACGCCGAGGTCGTCCTCCCGAGCCGGGTCACTGCCCCCTCCCCGTACGACAGCCTCGTGCCGACCCTCGCCGTGCTGGAGACCGTCGTGGCGGGCGTCATCACGGCCCTGGGCGACGACGCACGCAGCCGGATGCAGCACGGCGAGGACATCGCGCGGAGGGCCGGGCTGTACTGAAGCGAGTCCTCCGGTGGCGGCGGGCCCAGCACTCACGGCCCGCTGATGCCAGCGTGCAGACGAGGAGGGACGCGCCGGATCGCGAGAAGAGCGGGGAAGGCGAGGAAGGCCCTTCAGGCAGCGACATCAGTGGCCGGTGGCGTTGAGTCGTCTGTCCGAGATGCGCGGGCCGAGCCAGTGGGTGACGGTGGGGGGAGAACCGTTCCTGCTACCCCATGGAGAGTCATGATCGTCAAGATGTTGCACGCGAAGGGCATGAGGTCGGAGCACGCCTACACTGCGGCCTTTGCCTCCATCGGCCTGTCCGTCGCCTCATGGTGTGGATCGATGAAGGCTGAATCGGCCGGCATCGAACGTGCGGACCGGTGGGGCATCTTCGTCGGCGAGTGGGCGCCCACCTTCTTCGCCCTCGGTCTGGCCCTCGCGAACTACGAACGCGACCACGAGGCCCTCCACTCCACGGCACACTGACCCGAGCTCCGGCCCAAAGGAGAGAGGGAAGCAGGTCAATGTCGGCTTCTCCACTCCTGCCTCTGCCGGTCAGGCCTGACCGCGCTCACGAGGATGAGGGACCGCACGGCCCGGCACCGCGGCCGCGACAGGCATCGGTGACCGGGCTGCTGGGCGTACACCACTCACGTGCCTGCGAATTCTCCGCGCACGATGCTGTTGCCCGAATGTTCCGGGCTGCCGTTGTATTCCTGGACCGAGACGTCGACAAAGGAGTAGTCATCGAGGTCGACGTTCTCCGGCACGGGCAATACGGCGTGGCCTTGGGGGCCCAAAATCCCCATGGAGATGAGCTTGGTATGGCTTCGGTCCATGAGCCAGACTTCGAAGTATCCCGAAGTCCTCGGCAGACCTTCGACCTTGATATCGAGTTTTCGCTGCCCCGAGGAGTCACCGATCCGCGCTGAGCCGAGCGCGGATGGCACCAAAGCGGTGAGAGTACGGCTGGTTCCGGCAACCACGGGCTGTGGACTCCGGTCGGCAGTCCACCAGGTGATGCCGCTCCCAGCTGCCGCTCCCAGCAGGGCTGCCGCCGCGGCGACGGCGAGAACGGTCCGGCGTCCGCGCGCTCTTCCGGTCTGATTCCTCTCAGCATCAGGAGTAGCTGAGGGGTAAGCCTTCAACGGCAGCGGGTGGATCGTGCCCGTCCGACTTGCTGGCAGGCCCGTTGGGCTGTCCTGCTCCGGATCCGAGGCCGTCTCTGATCCGGCGGCGGTACCGAGGTCCAGGTCCAGCTCGGCGCATATCGCCGACCAGACTTCCGGCGGCGGCTCCACCAGATCCTCCAGCTCTGAGCCGCGACCTGCCTCGATCACCCGCCGCAGGTCGGCCAGTTCCCGCGCACACCGATCACACTCGTGTACGTGCGCCGCGACGCTCTTCGACGGCGCATCGCCCAAGGCGAGCAGCGCCAGGTCGTTCAGGTCACTGTGCTGCACCGTCCACCTCCTCCAACCTGCGCTTGAGCGCGATGAGCCCACGCCGCGCGTGCGTCTTCACTGTTCCCAGCGGGAGACCCGTGCGCTCGGCGATCTGAGTCTGGGTGAGGTCGTCGAAGAAGGCCAACTCCAGGACCTGCCGCTGCGCCGCTGTCAATTCTGCGAGGCAGTCGCGGATCACGAGTTGGTCGAGAATCGCTGTGGGCACGGAGTTCTCGGCCCGCTCCGCCCCCACCTCGATGGCCGACACCGCCTCCACATCACGTCTTCGACGGGATCGCTGCTCCAGGGCGTCGGCGATCTTGTAACGCGTGATGCCCATGAGCCAGGCCGGCAGGGTCCCTTTCGCGGGTTCGAAGCCGGCGCGGCCCCGCCAGGCACCGATGAAGACCTGCTGCGCGACGTCCTTGGCTTCCTCCACGTCGCCCAGCGCTCTGGCCGCCACCGTGTAGACGAGAGAGCCCCACCTGCGGTACGCCGCTGCCAGACATGACTCATCGCCCAGGGCGAAGCCCTTGGCGATGTCGTCGTCCGTCTCCGGCATGCCCGAGAGAATAGTCGTAAGTACGTGAGGACCGCCCCAGGGCATCGTCATCTCGCTTCTGGCACCGCGGTGATCACCAGGTTGTCCTGGTAGCCGCCGCGGTCCTTGAGGAACGGCCCGGTGCAGGTGACGAGCGTGAGCACGGGTGAGCCGTCCCGGCGGAACACGCCGGAGTCCGCGAGTTCGCCCTTCGGGATGGTGCGGCGCGAGACGATCCGGTAGACGGCCGTGACGCCGCCCGTGCTGCGCAAGTCAATTCGGTCGTCGGCGCGTGCGTCGTCGAGTCCGGCCAGGACACCGAGACCCTGAGTCCGGGAATCGACGTGGCCGACGATCACCGCGGAGCCCTTCGCGGAGCCCGGGGCGGGGCCGAAGCGGTACCAGCCGACCCGGCGGGCGTCCTCGGGTACTTCCGTCTTGCCGTCAGGTGCGACGCCGACCGGGTCGATGGGGGCTTTCATCCGCAGCCTGGGTATCACCAGCAGCTGCGGCAGTGCCCCCGCCGATTTCGAGGCCCCCGCGGAGGGTCCGGTGGACGAGGCGCCGGGGGCCACCTCGTCCACCGCCACGGCTTGAGGGCGAGGCAGCTCCCCGAAATCCGCCGGTCCCGTGTTCCGGTCCAGCCGGGGCAAGGCGAGAGCTGCCGACATCGACAGAACCAGGAGTGCCGTACCGGCCAGTACCCACCGACCACGCGGGGAACGATGCTTCATCGCCAGATGTCTTCTTTCTGTGAGGAGCCCACGACGACGATCTGGGGGACCGGATCGCGCCGGGAACGCGCCCGCTCCCCCAGGTGCCGGACCGTCAGCGGTGCGAGACGAAGAGGCGGCGGCCGCCGATCGCAGCACCTGCCACGGCGAGTCCACCGAACGCCACGGACCAGCCGGCGATCCCGGCGGAGTTCGTGGCGTTCTGGCCCGTCTCGCCGGCCGGAACACCGTGCGGAGCGGAGTGCAGGTCCTTGAAGGTCTGCGTCTTGAGGGCAAGGTTCTTGTCGCTTGCGCTACCCCAGGCGTAGACGACCGTGTTGACGCCCTCGGCGAGGTCGAGTTCGGCCGGACCGATGGCGACCGTGTCCGTGCCGGCCAGCGTCACGTCCGCCGTCACCGTGCCCGCGTCGACCTCTCCCTTGGTCTCCTTGGGATTCTCCAGGCCCTTGAAGACCGGGGTTCCACCGGCACGGACGTCGACGGCCGGCGCGGCAGCGACATGGCGCACCGTCAGACGCGCCTTCCCGGCCGGAACCTTCGACAGGTCATTCACGAAGGCGTTGAGGGCCGGCTTGCCTTCGGCGGTCAGATGCGCCACCAGCGTTGCGTTCGCTCCCGCGGGCACCTCAACCTTCTTCTCGATCGCGGGAGTGCCGTCGGGGCCCTCACCGTCCTTGAAGACCTTGATGTCGTAGCTGCCGGCATCGAGTTCGAGCGGGTCGGTCAGAGTGCCGGGCTCGAAGTCGGGGAGTAGCTCCTTGCCGTTGGCGTACACGTCGACCTTCAGGTCCGGTACGGCGTGGAAGACCGAGACGGTGGCCTTGCCATCCGATTCGGCGGAAGGCGCTGCCAGAGCGGGCGCCGCGGCGGCGAAACCGATCACTGTCGCGGTGGCCAACGCGAGAGCCGCTGCTGTGGGCCGAGGGGTCATGGATGTTCCCTTCAACGGGACTCCCGTCCGGGAGTCTGTGCGGAACCTTCCGTCCCGCCGTGCTTACCGGTTTCACCTCGGTCGGGAAATACGACCAGGTCCGGCGGGCGGCTGATCCGACCGCACTCACGCGGCGCAGAGATCATCGGGCTCTGGCTATCCTGAATCCATGCAGGCACCGGCGCATCCGGAGATGGGCCCTCCGCAGGACCGGAGCGAATGGTGAGGTGCCACCTCGGTAGCCGAAATGGGAACAACCCGGTCTGCCGCGCAGGTGGCCCTGCACCCCGTGGCAGGCACGCGATCAGAGGGGCCGGAGGCGTGCCTCGGCGTACACCTGGGCAAGGGCGTCGGCCATATCGGCGACAGAGAAGCGCTCGAGAGCTGTGCGGCGACCTTCGCGCGCGATGCGGCGCCGTTCCGGCTCAGCTGCCGCGGCGAGTCTGTGCAGACCGCGCACCAAGGTATGTCTGGTGGAGGTGTCCAGAAGGACACCGTTCACGCCGTCCCGCAAGTAGTGCGGCACACCTCCGCGTCGCGTGGCGGCCACGGGAAGGCCCGCTTCCATCGCTTCCAGGACGGCCAGCCCGAACTCCTCCTTGAGGCTGGGGCACACATACCAGGCGCTTTGCCCGTCCGACTCGGCGAGGGCGTGCTCCAAACGGCGTACGTCGTTGTTGGGCATCGCGGGCAGAAGTGCCAGGCGGCGCGCGGCCGGCGGGTATGCGCTGACCGTCCGGTGAAGACGGCGGCGCATGTCCTGCTCCGCCACGGTGGGGTACGCGGTCGCCCCGCCCACCAGAACGAGGGTCGTACTGCGCCAGAGGCCGCCAGTCAGCCAGGCATCGACGAGAAGATGCTGCTGCTTCATCGGATGCAGCCGGCCCACGCACAGCAGAAGATCCAGGTTCCGGTCCTCGGGGGCGAGCGATCCGAAGTCGTCGCCCCCCGCGAACAGGGCGTCCAGGAGCGCACTCCTCAGTTCGTCCTCCTGCGGAACGGGCTGATAGGCAGGTACGCCCTCCGGCAGGGCTGAGGGGCCGGTGCCGTCGTTGTACGAAGTCAGTTCCGGGAAGAACGTGAGAAGTTCTGTCGCTCCTCCGCTGCCGGGTATGCCCACGACCGAGTGAGCTCGGTGCACCAGCCTGTCCGCGACGAACACCCTGTGCAGATCATGACGCAGTTCCTCCGCGGACTGGGCGCCGTCTGAAGGAGTCTGCGCGTAGCGCCGCGCCAGATGCCGGTGCGGGTCCGGGGTGGCCGTGAACACCAGGCGGCTGCCGAGGACTCTTGCTGCCTCGGCCAACGCCAGGCTGGCGTCATCGGCGTACCGCACATGGAGCACATCCACCGACCGGGGCAGAAGGCGCAGGAGGCGTACCGCCCACCAGGTCAGCCCTGGACGGTGTGCGGACATCTCCCGCTGTTGAGGACCGGTCGGCGAGTCGACCGGCAGGCGTACGACCCAGTGCCCGGGGGTTCGCTCCCGCACCAGGGCCGGGTCCTCGGCAAGGTCGCGGTGGCCTGCCGTCACGACCGTGACGACCCCGCCTGCCGCGCGCGTCGACGCCAGGTGGTCGCCCAGACCGGCGAGCAGTACCGAGAGACCGCCGCTCTGACCGTGGCCCGGGCTGTCCAGGCTTCCGAGCAGCATCGACTGGGCGATGAGCAGGCCGCCCGGTCTCACACGCACCCCGGAGAGCGTGGCCGGAGGGCTCAGCAGCAGCCGTTCGTATTCGTCACATGCTGTCGACACATCGGGGAGATGACTGATTCCGCCCGGAACCAGATGCAGATACCGCCACAGAGCGTGCCTGGCCCCCCGGGTCGGCGATACGGCGGCCATGGCGGCGGCCTCTTCGGCTGTCAAGGGGTGGAGTTCCCCGCTCAGGGCGAGTTCGAGGAGCACGGTGACGTGCACGGGGTGGGTGCGAGGGCCGACAAGGCGCTCGCGCAGTACGTCTCGCGCGTGCCGGGAGCCGTAGCGGCGTACCGCTTGTGGCCACAGCTCCACCACCGGAGCTGCTTGGTGTGGGTGCTCCAGGGCCCGCTGGAGGAGTACGCGCGGAGGTACCGGGACACCGAGCCGGCAGGCTCTCCGGAGGGCTGCTGTTTCCACGTCGTGGGAGGTGAGTATGGAGCCTTCGTGACGTCCCGATTCCGGCCGTCGCACGTACTCGGCGGCCAGCAGTTGAGCGAGCAGACCTCCGGAGGGCGGACCGATTTCTGGGTGGGGAGCCTGTGACGCGAGTTCTTCCGCGTGTGCGGCGTAGAACGCGGTGCGCGCAGCGAGCAACTCGTCGAACTCCGGTGCCCCGAGCGCGTCCCTGGGGCGGAACCTGGGGGCGGAAGCGTCGGTGGACAACGGGGGCCTCCTGTTGGCATGTGAAGCCGGACAAGGTCTTCGGCGCCTGCACGCCAGGCGGATGCACCAGAGCGTGGAGAGGGGGCGGCTACCGCCCTCAGCGGCCAGGAACGCTCCCGGCCATGACGCGCAACAGCCGTTCGGCCGCCCAGACTGGACCGCGAGAGCGCAGCCGTACGGAACCGCTCAGGGCCGCGTCACGCTTCGGCCCCCGCAGGCCGTCAAGCGCACGTGGGATATCTGTCCACTTCAGGGTGTTGGGGTCGGCCACGATGCCGACGCCCGAGCGTTCGGCGTCGCGAGCGACGGCGAACTGATCGCTGGAGAAGGGCAGGACCAGAGCAGGAACTCCCGCCCGCAGGCACTCGGTGAAGGAGTTGCCCCCGCCGTGGTGAACCATGGCTTCCACGTGCTGCAGCAAAGCTTGCTGGGGCACCGTCGCTGCCACTACGGCCCGGTCGCCGGCCAGATCCGCCAATGCCTTCGACCGCTGCCCCGCAGCCACGACCACTCCAGCGTCGGGCAAGCCGTCGACCACGCCTTTGACAACGGTGCGCAGCACGTCGTCGCGAGCAGACAGAAACGTACCGAACGCTACGAGGAGAATCCTTTCCGTATGCCGTCGCAACCGCTCCAGCCGCTGGGACCAGTCGACGTCCAAGGCCGGGACAGCCGGCGGGACCATGTGGCCGGCATGGAGACGGGCAGGGCCTCGGGCCTGGTCCGGCAGCCAGGGCAGATCTGGATAGGCGTACACGACAGCGTGAGGTGAGCTGAGGGCGAAGGCTCGTCCCGGGGACGGCGCAGAGGGTGCATGGCGGCGCGCGAAGGCATCGAACTTGCTGGTGAACGCGGCATCGTTCTCGCGCGCAGCCGCAAGCAGCCGGTCGGCGTCCGCCTGGTCGGGTCGCATCGCCCGCGGCCAGTCGTAGGGCACGCCGAAGTAGGCGTCGGGGCTGGCGAGCACATACGTCGGATGCCCAGGGCAGAACGTTGCATAGGGTGCACCCATGCAATGCAGGGCGAGCGTCACGGCGAAACTGAGCTGATCCGTGACGTACCAGTCGGGGCTCAGCTGGTCATCGAGGGCACGCAGGGACTGCAGGACGCCCTCAGGATCGGCGAGCATGTCCGCGCGCCGGTGCCGCGCCTGGGTGAGCAGGGCCGGTACGGCGCCGACCCGTGTGGCGTCCAGGAACTCACGCAGCCGGGCCGCCTCACTCACTGGCTGCCGAGTTGCCTCCGCCACGCCGGTGTTGCTATTGCGCGAAACCGTCAGCGGGACAAACGTTGGACTTTCCCCCTGCACGAGGTCGGCGAATTCCGGAGCGCAGGCAAAGTACACCTCTGTGTCCAGCGCGCCGAGCGCCGTCGCCAGCGCTGCCAGAGGAGCAGCGTGCGAGGCGAACGGCGGGCTGACGACGATGACGCGCGGCATAGGGCCCTCACAGTCGCAGGACAGCGGCTCTGTCTTTCCGATTCCAGGCGGTGTCGAGCGATGCGCCTGCCCGTCGGGTGCGGTCACCTTCTCTTCGGCGCGAAAGACCTGCTCGGATGCACTCCCGCCCTCCCGTCACGACTTGCATGGGGTGAGCGGCTCATCGGCGACGGCTGTTCGCATCGTTTCCGTACACGTGATTCACCGGCAAAGTGTCTCAATGATTGAAATACCTGGCCGGTAAGCGCCCACACAACTCAAGCCAGTCGACGGCCGGGGCCGGTGGATAGCCCAAAGCAGGGCCAGTCGGGCCACAGATCGAGTCCGCTGCATCCGCCGACGGCCCCCGCCGGGAAGGCCTGTCCAGGGGCATCGGACCCAGGAGGGCAGAAGTGAAAATCACAGGCGCGCGCATCCTCGTTCCGGGCGCCACGGGCGCCATCGGCAGCGCTCTGGCCGAGCAACTGCACCAGCAGGGGGCCCATATCGCGATCGCCGGACGGGATGCGGCCGCTCTGGCAAAGCTCTCCCACACCTGCGCCGGTGTGCCGTCCCGGCGCTTCGACGCCTATGACCTCGACTCATGCGCGGGCACAGTTGCATGGGCGCACGATGTGCTGGGCGGCCTTGACGGCGTCGTGGTCTGTGTAGGGGTCGCCGGCTTCGGACAGGCAGATGCCGTCGGGGACGCCATTGCCGAGCACCTCCTCACCGTGAACGCGCTGGCGCCCATGGCGTTTCTGCGCGCCGCACTGCCTCTGGTGCCGCGAGGAGGCCTCGTGGCAGCTGTCACCGGAGTCGTCGTCGACCTGGCCCCGGCCGGCATGGCTGACTACACCGCGTCCAAAGCGGCACTGGCGCTCTGGCTGACCTGCGTACGTCGTGAGCAACGCCGCAAGGGTGTGCGCGTACTGGATCTGCGGCTCGACCACGTCGAGTCGGGCTTCGCCGACCGAGCTGTCACCGGGAGCCCGCCGTCCTTGCCGCGAGGGCAGACGGTGCCGGAAGCGGTTAACGCGATCATGGACGCACTGGAGAGCGAAGGGTGAACCGATCACGACGGAGAGTCTTCCGTGCTGAACCCTTTGGCGATCGCCGGCCGGCAGGAACGGTGTCAGGGTACCCGGCGCGGTGTGTCTCACGGTGGACGGCGATCCAGCGATGTCATGTACGTCCTTCCGGGTCCTGGCCTCCCCGTTCTCGTGGGGACACTGGCAGTACTGGGCTTCGGAGCTGTCATCCGTGCCGTCAGCGGAACGAAGGGCCAAAGCGCTCGTAGGCCTGGGTGATGTTCCCGGCCTTCGCCACCGCCTGCAGACAGGAGCCGCTCACCCGGCAGACCCTCCGCGTGGCCTCCGGCGAAAGCGCCGGCGGTCGGGCGCCGGAGCAACGCCACTCAGCTGGTGTCGTTCTTGTCCCGCACGACGCCCCCTCGGCGTCCTTCCGCAACGCACGCGGGCCCCGAGCCAGGGAGGGGGATGTGGCTCGGGGCCCGTTGCTGGAGCATGCGGCTCCAGCGGGCGGCGGCGTGCGACGCGCTCGACCAGTCTGTTCTCGCGGAAGGGAGCGTTGCCGCATCACCGCGCGTCAGGGGCGGAACGCGGTGGTCAGGCCTTGGGCATCAGAACGGTGTCGACGATGTAGACGGTGGCGTTGGCGGTGGGAACGTTGCCGCAGACGACCTTGGAGTTGTCGTTTACCGTGTAGTCCTCGCCGGAGCCCTTGGTGGCGAGAGTGGACTTCTGGAGGGTCTCGTAGGTGCCGCTCTCCAGCGCTTGCGGGGTGAGCTTCTCGCCGACGACGTGGTAGGTGAGGATGTTGGTGAGCATCTCCTTGTCGGCCAGGACCTTGTCGAGGTCGGCCTTCGGGATCTTGGCGAAAGCGTCGTTGGTCGGCGCGAACACGGTGATGTTCTGGGCGTTGTTCAGTGTGTCGACGAGGCCGGCCTTCTTGACCGCGGTCACCAGCGTGGACAGGGCCGGGTTGTTGGAGGCGGCCGTGGCGACCGGGTCCTGGGCCATACCGTCGAAGCTGCCCGCGCCGTCCTTCGGGACGCCGGCACAGGCCGGGCCGAAGGGGCCGTCCGCGGGAGCAGGGTCCTCCATCGCCGGGCTCGACTGCTCCTCCGCGGGAGCCGAGCTGCTGGTCTTGTCGGCGGCCGAGTCCGAGGAGCTGTCGTCTCCGCCGCAGGCGGCCAGGGTGAGGGGCAGGGTGACGGCCGCAGTGACGGCGATGGCGGCGCGGCGGAAGCGGAAGGCGTTCACGAAAAGTCTCCTGTGTATTCGGGTAGTCGCTCTCAGTGCTGTCTGAGGGCTGCAGGGGTTAGGTCCCGGTGCGGTGAGGTTCATCCACGTCGACAAGGGTGGTGGGACGCGGAGAAGGTGATCAGCGGGGTTGTCTCCGGAGCGTGGCGGTGACATCGGTGGGTCCGTGTCGGGCCACAGGCGTCTCGTTGATCGTCATGCCTGCTATTCGAGGCAACCGGGTCTTCGGATTGGTGCGTTGGGCGGAAAGATTCGGCGGGTCGTTCCGCCGGCGCTTCCGGTGGCCGGCTTGGCCCGTCCGGTGGGTTTCTCCGGCTCGGACCAATCCGGGGTGCGCCCGGTGGCGAATGCACGGTGTGCGGCGCTTTGGAGGAGGCACCGCACGTGCTGCGGCAAGCCGTTTGGGGATGGGGAGCCGCACCGTTCTTCGCGGTTGAAGGCCCGTGACGAACGGCTGCCGCGGGGCGTTACTCTCCTGGGCGTCCCGCGGCAGCTCTCCCCGCAGTGGAAGATCTTGCCGCCCCGATCTTCCGCCGCCTGGTGGTACTTGAGTTCTGCGTGCGGCGTCCCACCGGACTTGGCCTGATGCGTCCGTACCTCGTCTCGCGGCCGCCCTGCTGCCGGCCCCTCGGGGTTGCCAACTGCTTCCGGTCGTGTGCCATGGTGCGAAACCGGGCAGGGCCCGCCCCGGGAGGCGCACCCTGCGCTCTCTGATTCCCTATGGTTGGGCGGGACTGCGTGGAGACATCGCCGTGCGCATCCTCGGCGTGTGCCCTGCCCTTGCCTACCTGCGCAGTACGGGGGCCGCCGCTTCGGGTCTCGCGGAGTCGCTCGCGGCCGTCCGCCCATTGGAAGCAGCCGTCCCGTCTCAGGTATTTTCCCCGTCGCTGTCGACGGTGCGGTTGCGGCGGGACCGAGGACGAGGTTGGCAGAGGAGCCCCTCCAAGCCCTGTGGAGTCAGAGGCTGTGGCGCTCGCCTTCGGTGACTGCCTGTACGTTCGGCTCTGGTTCACCGGCAGCGCCACGTCTGTGACTTGGTGGTTCTTGGGGAACGAGCCGATGCTGGCTGCCTGGCCGGAAGATGTTGACGCCGAAGGAGCCGTTGACGCTCAGTGCGGCGAAGGCGTGGTTCGTCTGGGTCCGGTGGGAGAAGTAGATGTCCAATCCGGCGTTCGGTGCGGCGTTCACCCCGAGGTTCCCGGTGGGCGCGGAGGTGCCCGATCTGGCGGTGCCTGGAGTGAGACGCGGTCGTTCGTGGTGTCGACGGCGGCCAGTGACCGGCATCGACAGAACACCTCAAAAGCATCCCCCATTGCTCACGCTGCGTATCTGCCGCCTCCTGCAGCTTCACCGGCATGTCGGGCCTGAAGGTAAGAAACAGGCACTGAACTAAGCTCAGCGGTCGTCCAGAGTGCGGATTTCGAAGTCAGGACCCCCTGATCCTCCTGTGCTTCGCCTCTGCACAAGGCCGCGGGGCCCCGGCACAAGGTGCCGGGGCCCCGCGGAGCGGTGCGAGCGGACGGTCAGACCGTCCTCAGCGTGGCCTCGTGCGAGGCCCGCTTGAGGTCCTGCTTACGCGACGGTGAGCCGCTGCGGAGCAGGTCGGTCCAGACATCGTTGTGGCGGAGGTGGAACTCCGAAGCCCTGCCGAAGAGGCGTCGGCGCTCAGCTGCCCGGAGCTCCCGGGACAGCTCTGCCTCGACGGCGGCCGTCATTTCCCCGCGAACGGGCGCGGCCGCACCGAAGAACGTCACGAGCGGGTTCTCTCCCAGCTCGCCGCCACAGCCGACAGTGAAGGGCGACCTCACGGTCCCACCCGAGTGGCAGGGCCAGCTCCAAATCGTCTTCGCCCCCCAGAGCCGTGTCGAGGTACCAGTGAGCCTCGTCCCTGATGATCCCGCCGGGGTCGGCGCCGGTGAGCAGCGCGTCGACCGCGTCGATATCAGGGTGAGGCCCGTGAGGGTCTCGGTGGACCGCTGCTTGGCGCCCAGCGAGCCCCTCGATGACAAGGTGTTCTGGACGACTGCCTTTACCCGGGCCCCGTTGCGCTACGCCGGGAAATCCCAGCGGGCTGGCGTGCAGACCGAAAGCGCAAGATACCCGGCTCAAGGGCAAGGTCCGGGGCTCAGCGGCACGGTGCGGTGGCCCGGCGGTCGGGCGGCGGACCACCACACGGATTTTGCTGGTGGCTCAGCCTTGGTCGATGGGCAGGGCGAGGTCGGTGACCTGCTTCTGGAGGGGGAAGGCGCCGAGATCCTGAACGGCCCCGGTGAGGACGTCGACGTGGTAGAGGCGCGTGGCTCCGCCGGAGTTCAGGGTGGCGAAGCCGTGGTTGGTGCCGTGCTTGGGGGAGGTGTGGATGTCGAACCCGGCGTCCGGCCCCGCGTTCACACCGAGGTTTCCGGTCGGGGCGAGCGTGCCGGCGTTGGCGGGCGACTGCAGGGAGACCCGGTCGGCCATGGCGTCGATGTCGAACAGGGTCGTCGCGGTCGCGGCGTTGAGGTCGTTGTTGGTGTAGGCGGCACCGGTGACGCCCATCGCGGTGGAGGGCGGCGTGGTGGGGTTGGTGAGTGTGCCGTCGGTGGTGGTGCCGAGGGGGGCGGCGCTGTCGTCGATGTTGTGCCGCAGGTTCTGCCCGGTGTTGCTGATGACGCGGAGCCGGTTGGCGGCGGGGTTGAAGTCGACGCCGAACTGCTTGCCCGCGAGGGCGACGGTGAGCTGGGAGACCTTCATGGCCCTGGCGTTGGCCGTGTTGAGGGTGTAGATGCCTCCCTTGTCGCCGACGCCGTAGAGCTTCTCGTTCTGGACGCGGAAGTCGATGCCGACGACCTTGGTGTCACCGCGCAGGCCGGACACCTTCCCGATGGTCCTGGTCCCGGCGGGCCGGTCGACGGTGAACTCGACCAGGCGCTGATCGGCGGTCAGCCCGACGGCGGCGAGCGCCTTGGTCCCTCGGTGGTTCATGTCGTGCCCGTGGCGGCCGTCCGCGGACGCCAGTGCCGGGACGGACAGGGCTGCGGCCACGGCTACGGACACTGCGGCGACGGCGGTTTTACGAGTACGCATGATTCTCCCGGAGAAGTGAGGTGTCCGACCGGAACGGTCAGCGGGTCACGACTGGTTCGAGACCGAAGCACGCGCGGATTGGCCGAAGGGTGCAGGGGGTCACCCCATTGGAGGCCGGAGGCGGGATGGCTGGTCGGCCGATGGCGGGTGGCCTCGGCATCTGGCCGCCGACACGGGAGGGTGAGAGCTCGGCGGACTTCCGGGTTTCTTCGCGGAGCTGCGCTTCGACAGCTCCGTTGCACTGGACGAGTGAAGCTGCCAATAGCTTGTTGTTGCAAGCTATTGGCAGCAAGGGCGTTGTGACTCTTTCGGCCCAGTGTGTGGCGCCTGTGTCGTCGTCATTTTCTTGCGACGTCTCTCCCGCCGCTTTGCCGGTCCCACCGGCCCTTTCGTGAGGATCGGTCCGCACAGCTGGCGTGATGACGCCACGTTGTTCGGCCCGGAATGGGGTTTCGGCGTGCTTGTCTACGGCAGAGCAGCTCTTGACGGTGTGGCCGGTTCCGGCCCTGCCGTTGATGCGTGCCTCCTTTCGTCGGCACGGTCGGCGCGAGATGTTCCGGCGCGGTGCCGAACGCCACCCCATCAGCCCGCACCCCTGGCCACCGCATGTCCTCAGGGCTGCAGTGAGGCAGGGGGGTCAGCAGACAGAAGGAATACCGTGAAGGATTCTCAGGCCAGGCCCCGCTCGCGGCGCGTGCTGGACCGGTCCCTGCTCGTGCTCGGTGCCACCACCCTGGCCGCAGGACTCGGGGCGATGACCCTCGCCCCGGGTCTCAGCGCGGCCTCCAGCCACCGCGAGGCGCCCCTGATCGCCGGTGATCCGCGGGCGGACAACACCGACGTGTACGCGTTCACCAGCCCCGACAAGGCCGACACCGTCACGATGGTGGCGAACTGGATCCCGATGGAGGAGCCCAACGGCGGGCCGAACTTCTACGCGTTCGGCGACGACCTGCGCTACAACATCAAGGTCGACAACAACGGTGACGGGGTCGCCGACGTCACGTACAGCTGGCGCTTCCGCGGCAGCTACCGCGACGACGCGAACCAGTTCCTCTACAACACCGGCCAGGTCACCTCGCTGAACGACCCGGACCTGAACTTCCGGCAGGTCTACGACCTCGTCGTCACCACCGGAGGAAAGAGCCGGACCCTCCTGTCGGGTGTGCCGGCCGCCCCGTCCCGCACCGGCAAGGCGTCGATGCCCGACTACGCGGCACTGCGCAAGCAGGCGACCCTCGGTCTGCCGGGCGGCGGCAAGACGTACGCGGGCCAGGCCGAGGACCCGTTCTTCGCCGACCTCCGCGTCTTCGACCTCCTCTACGGCGGCGACCTGAGCGAGCGGGGACAGGACACCCTGGCCGGCTACAACGTCAACACCATCGCGATCCAGGTCCCCAAGAGGCAGCTCGCCCTCAGGGGCAACGCCTCCCGCAACCCGGTCATCGGCGTGTGGTCGACCACCGAGCGCGGCGGCGTCACCCTGAACGACTCCCGGGACAAGGGCGCCACGAAGCAGTGGAAGCAGGTTTCCCGCCTGGGGAACCCGCTGGTCAACGAGGTCGTCGTCCCGCTGAAGTTCAAGGACGCCTTCAACACCCTCAACCCCAGCCAGGACCGCACCGTCCAGCCCGTCGTCGACAAGGTGTACGACCCGATCCTGCCCAAGCTCATCCAGCAGGTCTACGGCGTCCCGGCCCCCAAGACCCCCCGCAACGACCTCGCCGAGATCTACCTGACCGGTATCTGCAAGGCCTGCGGTCCGATCAAGGCCGACCTGAACGCGCACCGCCTCAACAAGGACGCGCCGCTCAGGAAGATCGTCCCGGCGGAGGAGCTGCGCCTCAACATGGCGGTGCCGCCCACCGCCAGGCCCCAGCGCCTCGGAGTCCTGGCGGGCGACCTGGCCGGCTTCCCGAACGGGCGCCGCCTCGCCGACGACGTCATCGACATCTCGCTCCAGGCCGTCGAGGGCGCCGCCCAGACCGGTGTTCTCGTGCCCGCGCTCGCGGACGGCGACAAGGTCGACACGAACGAGGTCCCGTTCGGTACCTCGTTCCCGTACGTCGCGCTGCCGCACACCAAGAACGTGAACCGCGGCCCCGGCGCGGCCGGCCGCAACGCCGAGCAGGCCTCGATGGAGAACACCGCGGCGAGCCAGGCCATGGAGCCCACCCACGCGGCGGCGCTCGCCGGGGCCGGCGCGCTCCTCCTCGGCGTCGGCGGCTTCCGCCTCCGCCGCCGCGGCAAGAACAGCTGAACCGGCCGTAGCAGGAAGCGGATCGAGGCCACGAAGGTGTCCGGGCCGGGGGCGTGCTGCTCCGGCCCGGGCACCGGCACCACCGAACCATGGGGGAGGACCCTTTTCGTGCACCCGGACCACACCGTACCCCCGTCCACGCCACCGCCCACCCCCTCCCGAGGCGGCCGGCGGCTGCGGAGCATCGCGGTCACCCTGGTCCTGGGGGCGGCGATGTTCGCCGCCGGTGCGGTCATGCTGGCGCCCGACCAGACCACGGATTCTGCCGCTTCGGGCCTGGAGCAGCCAGCTGGTACGCCACGTGGGTCGGTCGAGGCGCTCCAGGCCCGGGTGGCCCGGCTGCCGAAGGATCCGGGGGGCTGGGCCGCCCTGGGTATGGCCTACGTCCAGCAGGCGCGGACCACCGCCGACCCGGCCACCTACGACCGGGCCGAGAAAGCGCTGCGGTCCTCGCTCTCCGTGCAGAGCGAAGACAACACGGACGCGGAGACCGCCATGGGCGCTCTGGCCGCGGCCCGCCACGACTTCCCCGCCGCGCTGGAATGGGCCCGCAAGGCCACCATCAGCGGCCCCTACAGCTCCTCCGCCCACGGAGTCCTCGCCGACGCCTACACCCAGTTGGGCCGTTACGACGAAGCCGACGCCGCCGTGCAGAAGATGGTGGACCTGCGCCCGGACGCCGCCTCCCTCGCCCGCGCCTCCTACGCCTTCGAGCTCAAGGGGGACACCGACCGGGCCCGCGCCCTGATGCGGCGATCCCTGACGGCGGCGGCCACCCCGGCCGACACGGCCTTCGCCCACAACGTCCTGGCATCCCTGGACCTCCAGGACGCCGACCCCCGGGCAGCCCTGTCCCGCACCCGGACCGGGCTCAAGGCCGCCCCGGGCGATTCGGCGCTCCTGGAGACCCGGGCCCGCGCCCACCTGGCCCTGGGCGACACCACCAAAGCCCTTGCCGACTACCGCGCGGCCGTCGCGATCGCCCCCCTGCCCCACCACCTGCTGGGCCTGGGCGAACTGGAGCAGTCCCTGGGCAACCGCGACCGGGCCGAGGAGAGTTACGCCCTCCTGCGCGCCCAGGACCGCATCCGCGAAGCCTCGGGCGACCCGGCGGACACCGACGCGATCCTCTTCGAAGCCGACCACGGCAACCCCAAGCGTGCCGTCACCCTGGCCGAACAGACCCTGCGCACCCGCCCCTTCGTCGCCGTACACGACGCGTACGCCTGGGCCCTGCACCGAGCCGGCCGGGATACCGAAGCCCTCGCCCAGGCCGACAAAGCCCTGGCCCTGGGCACCCGCAGCACGCTCTTCCGCTACCACCGTGCCGCCATCCACCAAGCCCTCGGCGATCCCGAAGAGGCCCGCCGCGACCTGACCGAAGCACTGCGCGAGCCTGCCTTCCACCCCCTGCACGCCGACGCCGCCCGCGACCTGCTCCAGCGAATCGACACGACACCATGAACCACACCCTGCGCCGAGCCATCACCACCCTGACCGCCACCGCCCTCGCCGCCCTCGCGAGCCTGGCGGCAGCCCCCGCAGCTGCTGCCCACCCCCTGGGCAACTTCAGCGTCAACCACCACACGGGCCTCGTCCTTCGGCCCGACCGGATCGACGCCCGGATCGTCGTCGACCGCGCAGAGATCTCAGCCCTCCAGGAACGCCCCGCCGTCGACTCCGACCACGACGGCCGGGTCAGCGACACAGAGGCGCGCGCCCACGCCGAGCAAGCCTGTTCCGACCTGAGCCGGCAGCTCCACCTGAGCGTGGGCGGTACGCGAGCGGACTGGAAGCGGTCCTCGGCCACCCTGGTGTACGAGAACGGGGAAGCGGGCCTCAAGACCAGCCGCCTCACCTGCGACCTGACCGCCCCGGCCGAACTCACCGAGCCCACCGACATCCGAGCGGAATCGACCTACGACACCACCCGCATCGGCTGGCACGAGATGACCGCCACCGGCCAGGGCGTCCGGATCACCCAGGCCGACGTACCCGCAACCTCCACCACCCGCGAACTGCGCCAGTACCCGCAGGACCCCCTCGCCTCCCCGCTCGACCAGCGAACAGCAGCACTGCGCAGCCAGCCCGGACAGGCCACGGCCACCGTCCCGGCGGTGGCGGCGGACCTCCCCGGCGCGGGCGTGATCAGCGAGGTACTCGCCAAGGTCACCGGCGCCTTCGACTCACTCGTCGGCGCCCGCGAGATCACCCTCCCCGTAGGACTCCTGGCCCTGCTCCTGGCGCTCGTCCTCGGGGCGTCCCACGCGGCGATGCCCGGCCACGGCAAGACCATCATGGCCGCCTACCTCGCGGGCCGCCGAGGCACCCGACGGGACGCCCTCACCGTCGGCGCCACCGTCACCCTCACCCACACCGCCGGCGTCCTCGTCCTCGGCCTCGCCCTGCCCCTCTCCACCCATCTCGCCGGTGAGACCGTCCTGATGTGGCTCGGCGCCGCCAGCGGCCTCCTCGTCACCGGCATCGGCCTCTGGCTCCTCACGGGAGCCGTCCGGGGCAGGCCGCAACACAACCACCATCACCACGGACCGAACCACAGCCACAGCCACAGCCACGATCACGGCCACGGCCACGATGACGTCGGCCACCACCATGGCCGCCAGCACGGCCACGGTCACCATCATGATCACGACCACGGGGCCGACAGCTCTCATCACCACGAGCCCGTCACCCCGGCCCTCGAACGTGACAGCGCGTCGACCGGGGAACTCCAGGCGACTCCCTCGGTCGCGACACTCGCCGCGCCGGACCACGAGCACCACCCGTCCGCCACGTCAACGGCTCCCCGAAACGCCCGGCGTACAAGCCGCTCCGGCCTCATCGGCATGGGTATCGCCGGCGGGCTGGTCCCCAGCCCCTCCGCCCTCGTCGTGCTCCTGGGCGCCGTAGCCCTGGGGCGTACGGCCTTCGGCGTGCTCCTCGTCATCGGCTACGGACTCGGCATGGCCGCCACCCTCACCCTCGCCGGCCTCCTCCTCGTCCGCCTGCGCGAACGCATCGAGAGCCACGACCGGGCCCGGACCCTCCGCCACCACCCCCTGCTCAGGAAGCTGGCACGGACCGGCCCCGTCATCACCTCGCTCCTCGTCGTAGCCGTCGGCCTCGGCCTGACCCTGCGGGCAGCAACCGGGAACGGCTAGCTCCCGCAAACCCCCTGCGGGAGACGCCACATACCGGGAGGAAGCCCTCCCCTACAGACGCGAGGAGTCCGAACGACGCATCTGCGGCGAGTCCAGGAGCCTCCTCGCGCGCAGCGATAGCCGACCGTCCGCGAACCGGACGGCGGCATACGGCGGATGCGCCCCGGGTACGCATAGGAGGTCCGCTCACCCTGAGCGGAGGCGGCGGGGTGGGCGTGAACGCTGGAAACGGACTTCTGGTACTGATGGGCTCCGGCGAGACCAGCCCGACCATGGTCACACTGCACCGGGAGCTCGTTGCCCACTTGGGCGGTGACGCCGATGCGGTGATCCTGGAGACACCGTACGGATTTCAGGTCAACCGCGACGACATCTCCAACCGTGCCCGCGAATACTTCCGACGCTCCGTGGGCCTCGCGACAGTGGTCGCTCCGGATACCCGCGCAGACGGCCCTTCGATCGGTGCGCCGGGCACTGGCGACGCGGACAAGGTACGCGACCTGGTGCGCAGGGCGCACTGGGTGTTCTCGGGGCCCGGCAGCCCGTCGTACGCACTGAACCGCTGGCACACCCTGCGTCTGGGCGAGATCCTGCGCGAACGGGTGGCACGCGGCTACGGCGTGACGGTGATGGCCTCCGCGGCGGCGTGCACCGCGGGGTTCGCGGCGCTGCCCGTCTACGAGGTGTACAAGGCCGGGCATCCCCCCGCATGGCTGACCGGGCTGGATCTGCTCGGGGCGCTCGGCCTGCCGGTCGCGGTGATCCCGCACTACGACAACGCCGAGGGCGGCACGCACGACACCCGCTTCTGCTACCTGGGCGAACCCCGCCTCGCCGCCCTGGAGCACGAACTCCCCGACGAGAGCGCCGTCCTCGGGATCGATGAGCACACGGCTGTCATCGTCGATCTCAGCACGTCGCTGGTACGTGTGTGGGGGCGGGGTGTCATGACGGTCCGGCGGCGGGGAGCCAGCGCCCTGGTGCCCGGCGGCACCACGCTGCCCCTGGAGCAACTGCGCGATCTGGTAACAGGAACGGAACCCGCAGTGGTCCCCTTGCCTCGCCGTCCTGCCGATGACGATGCCGGTGTCGACGCCGCGCACCGCACCACCACGGCCGGCAGTGGCGGTGCGGCGACACTGCAGGAGGCCGTTGCGGCAGCGGAGTTGCGATTCGACTCAGCGCAGGGGGCGCGGGACGCCGGGACCATGGCCGAGGTGGCGGTGGAGCTTGAGTCGGTGATCGCCGCGTGGAGCGCCGACATGGAGGAGGACCAGGGCGGAGAGTGGGCCCGCACGGTCCTGCACGGCATGATCCGCCGTCTCGCATGGGTCGCCGGACGCGGTATGAGCGAACCGGAACACACCCTCGGGCGGATCCTGGTTCCCCTTCTCGGCCTGCGCAGGAGGCTGCGTGCGGACGGCGCCTACGGCCTGGCGGACGAGGTGCGCGAAGCCGTGGCAGCAGGCGGCGTCCGGCTGCACGACACCGCGGAGGGGAGCGAATGGCGGTGGGAGGAAGAGACCGACGGCCAGCAGACCCGCTCACGTCCGCAGGCGTAGAGACCGCCATCGGACCCTTTTAGCCGATTTGTGCACTTGCATAGCCTTTGCAATAAGATCGGTAGAGGGGCCCTTCCCCTCCGGGCCCGCCCGCCGACGTTGGAGCCGTGCACGATGCCGCTCGCCCCGCACGAAGCGCCTGATGCGCCGCCTGTCGCCGTCGAAGTGGTGCTGCTGCGGCACGATCCGAGCGAGGGCTTCGCCTATCGTCGGCTGATCACGGCGCTTGGCAGGGGGGTGAGCCCGGACCGTGCCGCGAGGGGTCTCGCGCTCCTCGGCGAACACGACGAGACGCATATGGTGCACTCGACCAGCTGGCGTGCCACCCGCAAGGGCGGCATCACCCTGACCTACCTCGTCCACCCGGACCCCGCTCCGGACCAGCCCGGCACCCCGCTCCCGGAACCGCACAAGATTGCCCGCTCCCCCAGGCCAGGCCATCCGTCCCCACCGGACCTGGAAGTCGGCCACGTCGTAGCGCACGCCGTTCGTCATCTCGCGTTTCTCGAAGGCACCGACCTTGCCATTGCCGCGCATATCTCCGCCTGGCCCGACCTCGTGTACGCCTTGCGCTCTCTGCCCCTTGCAACCGCGGGAGAGATGCAGCACGCCTAGCTTCCGCCACGCCGCGATTCCATCCGGCCCGATCGGGCCCTGACAGGGGCGCGGCCCCGTTCGGCTCAGCTGTCATTGCGGGCGCAACGCACGCATGGTGACCTGAGGGCAGCCCAGCGTCACATTTTGGGACTTTTACCGTGCGGTCATTGTCGATCAGGGCGAGCTCGTGCGGGCCGAATGTGGCGATTGGCAGCTTCAGCTCCCAGCCGCCCCGCCTGGACTTTCCGGAGGGCGAGCGGCTCTCACCGGAAACGGACCCCCATGCATTCTCCCCGCATGCTCCGACGCCGCCCCGCTTCACGCCGGGCCGAGCGCACCCTCGCCGCCACCGGCGCCCTGGCCCTGCTGACCGCCGCGGCGGTCACCGGCCTCACTCCCGCCTCCAGCTCGGCTTCCAGTCACCGTGAGGCGCCGCTGATCGCCGGAGACCCAAGGGCGGACAACACCGACGTCTACGCCTTCACCAGCCCGGACAAGCCCGACACCGTCACCCTGGTGGCGAACTGGCTCCCCTTCCAGGAGCCCAACGGCGGGCCGAACTTCTACCCGTTCGCCGAGGACGCCCGCTACAACATCAAGATCGACGCGGACGGCAACGGCAAGCCGGACACGACGTACACGTGGGAGTTCACCGACCACGTCCGCGACGACGCCGACCAGTTCCTCTACAACACCGGGGTCGTCGAGTCGGTGAACGACGAGACCCTGAACTTCCGGCAGACCTACAGCCTGAAGGTCACCGACAGCAGCGGGAACACCAAGACGCTCCTCAAGGACTCCCCGGTCGCACCCTCGAACGTCGGCAAGGCGTCGATGCCCGACTACGCCTCCCTGCGCAAGGAGGCCGTGGTCCCGCTGCCGGGGGGCGGCACGACCTTCGCCGGCCAGGCGTCCGACCCGTTCTTCCTGGACCTGCGGATCTTCGACCTCCTGTACGGAGGCGACCTCTCGGAGACCGGCCACAACACCCTGGCCGGCTACAACATCAACACCCTCGCCGTCCAGGTGCCCAAGTCGACGCTGGCGCTCAAGGGCGACGCCAAGCGCAACCCCGTGATCGGCGTGTGGTCCACCACCGACCGCCGGGGAGCAGCCGTCACGGGCGCCGGCAGCAAGGGCAGCGAGGACACCTCCGCTCAGGCGGCGGACGACGGCAAGGCAACCGCCAAGGACGGGAACGCCGACGAGTGGCGGCAGGTCTCCCGCCTGGGCAACCCGCTCATCAACGAAGTCGTCGTGCCGCTGAAGTTCAAGGATGCCTTCAACGCGCTGAGCCCGGAGAAGGACGCCACGATCACCCCGGTCGTCGACAAGGTCAAGGACCCGATCGTCCCCAAGCTCATCGAGAACATCTACAAGGTTCCTGCCCCCGCCACACCGCGCAACGACCTCGTCGAGATCTTCCTCACCGGGATCTGCAAGGAGTGCGGCCCCATCAAGGCGGACCTCAACTCGCAGCGCCTCAACCAGGACGTCGACAAGGCCGCGGTCGTCCCCGCGGAAATGCTGCGCCTGAACATGGCCGTCCCGCCCGCCGCCAAGCCCAACCGCCTCGGCGTCCTCGGCAAGGACCTGGCCGGATTCCCCAACGGCCGCCGGCTCAACGACGACGTCGTCGACATCGAACTCCAGGCCCTCGAAGGCGCCGCGCAGACCGGGAAGATCGTGCCCGCCCTGGCAGCCGGCGACGCCGTCGACACCCCCTACCGCGAGCCCGGCGACACCTTCCCCTACGTCGCCCTCCCCAACACCGCGGCCGTCAACCAGGCAGACTCCCTCCACCCCGACGGCGGCGTCGGCGCCGGCCTCGGCGGACTCGCCTCCGGCGACGGCTTCCCCGTCGTGCCCGTCACCGCGCTGGGCGGCGGGGCGCTCCTGGCCTGCGCCGGAGTGCTGGCCCTGCGCCGACGACGCGGCGCCGGCCAGGCATGAACAGCCCGTTCCTCCCCGGTCGCCCGAACCGCCGATGGCGGGTCGGGCGACCGGCCCGCGCCGCCGCCCCCCGCCGCCTGCGCCTGTGGCGAATACCCGGGAGGCGGGGAACCGCGGCAATGATCGCCGTCGCCGTCGGGGCAGCGCTAGCTTGCATCGGCATTTTCGCTCTAGGAACGGGCCCCGGGCCGGCACCGGAACGGGTAGACAGAGGCAGCCTGCCGGTCCACCCCGGATCCGACCGAGCGGCAGCCTCCGACAACCGAACGCCCGCAGCACCAGTCCGCATCCGCATACCCGCCATCGGAATCGACCAGCCCCTCATCGGCCTGCGCGTCCAGCAGGACGGCCGACTCGCCGTTCCCGACGAACCCGAAAACATAGGCTGGTGGAGCGACGGCCCCCGCCCCGGCGGCCCCGGCGCCACGGTCGTCGTAGGCCATGTCGACTCCGCCACCGGCCCCGGAGCCTTCCACGGACTCTCCACGCTCGACCCGGGCGACGAGATCACCATGGTGCAGGATGACCGGTCCACCATCACCTTCACCATCCGGGCGCTACGCCAGTACGGGAAGGACACTTTCCCCGACAGCCAGGTCTACGCGACCAGCGGCCCGCCCGCCCTGCACCTGATCACCTGCTCGGGCATCTATGACCGCAGCCGCCGCGAATACCGGGACAACCTCGTCGTCTATGCGGCCTTGCGCAATGAAGAGCGGTCGTAAATGACTGACCTGCCGCGGGAGAACCGTTGGCCAGTGCTCTGATCCTGGGATTGAGGAGGTTTGCCATCATTGTCAAAAATTGCCAATGCGCAGTGGGTCCAGAACCCGGATCAGTGGCTGCCGACGAACGCTCAACCCAGGCTGTGTCGATAGAAATGTATACAATCGAGATGTGCTGACGTGGGCCCTCAGGAATCACGATGGCACGAGCCCGATGCCCCTGCGTTGCTCCACTTCCGAGATCCGCTAACGTCAGGCACTGACGAAAACCGGTGTGGCGACAAGCACCCCGTTGCTCTGAAACAGTGGCTTGGCAAGGAATTCCATGCGGACACCATTCGACGGGAGAACGCCGGGTTTCAGCATGTCGTCAACCGCAGCCTCGTACCACGGTCCGACCCACTGCTTGGAACTTACCCGCGCGGTGTGCGCGTCGTGCCTCATGTACTCGAGGAGGTAGTAGTCGAGGCCATGGTCCGTCTTCGCTTCCCAGACTTCATCGAGGAGTCCATCAGGAGATCCGATCAGGGCCAGCTTCAGCCCGCCCACGACACCAGCGAAGACGGCCAGCTCGGCGACGTAGTCCCTCAGGACGCCATGCCGGAGTTGAGCGGCGCCTCGGACGTACAGCCTGGGCCGGGCCAACGTTCCTACCCATTGCCGCCGCCTCTCCAGATAGCCGGTGAGAACCGCAGCCCTGGCAAAGCTTGTCCGGGAGCGGACGGAGCCGGTCAGCCCGGCGGCACCGGCCGCCGCCATCTTGATTCGCGCTTCCAGGACTCTGCGATGCAACGTCGGCGCATGGGTCACCAGAGTCCCTGGCCCACTCGGCGACACATAGACGTAGCGAGGCGGTGTCGATCCATTCGCGGCGCGCCCGACACTTCTCGGCATGAACCCTCATCTCATCGCCTTGACAAGTGATCTCAGCCTCGATCGTTACCTCCGTCGAAACCAGACAGGCCCGGCCCAACCACAGACACCCGATGAACACCGAACGACAACGACCACTACGGCGTGTCCGACGCATCGCGTGCCCGCCACGGACGCATCAACTGTCGCGTGACACAGCTTCGGCCAGGGGTCAACGGCCTGGCGCGAAAAGCTCCAGCGCGATGTCGTCCGGGTCGCGGAACTCCAGGATGAATCCCGCTCCGATGTCCTTGATCCCCTCGTGCGGCACCCCGAGCTGGTCGAGGTGGCGCAGCGCCCTCTCCGGGTCCGCCCGGCTGTCCACGGCGAAGCTGACGTGGTCGAGGCCGAAACGGTCCTCGTCGAAGCGGTCCGAGGCGACCGGACGCAGACCGAAGAGGGAGTCCCCGAGCTGGTAGATCACCCCACCGAAGAGGAAAGTGAGCCGTTCGCGGGTCTCCTCGTCGGCATCGGGAGGGAGGTCGAAGGCCACCGCCAGCCCGAGGACCGCGTCATAGAAGGCGCGAGAGCGCACGATATCGGTGACGGTGAGACGCACCGAAAGCACGGGGCTGAATCGTCATGACCTCATGCTGCACCTCCAACCGTCTCCCCGAAGTCTCTACTCGCCGACCGATCCGGCCAATCCTCGGTGCCGGGGCCCTTCCCGCGAGCAGGAACGTAGGCCAACCGGTGGATTCGTCCACGTGGGGACGAATCCACCGGTTGGCCTGTGGCGAATACCCTTTGCGCGGTTGCTTGGAAGGAGCGCCACGTACTGCGGCACGATCGACGATGGACGCCGTACCCGTCCCGTGCTCGTGCTCCAGGAGAGGCCAGCCAGGTCATGTCAGGATGGGCCGCTCGATGAGCGGGTGCTCGGTCTCCACGTCCACCCGGCGTCTCGCGTGCGCAGGGACATAGAATCGGTTACCGATATCGGTTTCATCACTGGCGGGTCGGTGCGGAGGCAGCGGGGTGCGGGAGTTCCAGCGGGGCGCGGTGCGGCTGCACATTCTGCATCACGCTGCGGCGGAGGAAATCCACGGTGCGTGGATGACGGAAGAGTTGTCGCGGCACGGCTACCGGATCAGTCCGGGGACCTTGTATCCGACGCTGCACAGGCTGGAGGCTGACGGGCTGTTGGTTTCCGAGCAGCGGGTCGTTGACGGCAGGGTCCGGCGGGTCTACCGCGCCACGGACGCCGGGAAGCAGGCCCTGGCCGAGGACCGAAAAGCTCTGGCAGAGCTGGCCCGTGAAGTCCTGGGCGGCGATTTCGGCTGATCGGACGCGAGCCTCCCGCGCGGGCGGGCGGGGCGACGCTATGCGGTTGGCTATGTGATGAGGCGGCGCAGACCATAGGCGGCAGCGCCCAAGGCCATGACCCCAGTACCCCATGCGACCGAGGCGGCGGGCAAGGTGAAGGCGAGCAGCAGACATCCGGCGAGCCCGAGAACGGGAATGGCCTTGGGCGGGCGCCCCTCGTCGGAGGTGAGCGTCCATGCTGAGGCGTTGGCGATGGCGTAGTAGGCGAGCACGCCGAAGGACGAGAAGCCGATCGCTCCGCGCAGGTCCACCGTCGCGACGAGCAGTGCCACGATGACGCCGACGGCCACTTCGGCGCGGTGCGGCACCTTGAACCGTGGGTGAACGACGGCCAGTGCGTGCGGCAGGTGGCGGTCGCGGGCCATGGCCAGGAGGGTGCGGGAGACACCGAGGATCAGTGCGAGCAGTGAGCCGAGTGCGGCGACGACCGCGCCGACGCGGACCGCAGGAGCCAGCCAGGCAACTCCGGCCGCGCGCACCGCGTCTGCCAACGGGGCGGTCGCGCCGGCGAGTCGCCCGGGACCGAGGACGGCCAGAACGGCGATCGCGACAGCCGCATAGACGACCAGGGCGATGCCCAGTGCGAGCGGGATGGCGCGCGGGATGGTGCGTGCCGGGTCGCGGACTTCTTCGCCGAGGGTGGCGATGCGCGCGAATCCGGCAAAAGCGAAGAAGAGCAGCCCGGCGGCTTGCAGCACACCGTTCCAGGTGGCGTCCGCGCCCCATTCCAGCCGCGAGGCGTCGGTGCCGTCCCCGGTCAGAGAAGCGACCACGACGGCCGCGAGTACGGCCAGGACGACGGAGACGATGGCGCGGGTGAGCCAGGCGGTCTTCTGCATACCGGTGTAGTTCACCGCGGTCAGTGCCACCACCGCGGCGACGGCCACGGCATGGGCCTGGCCCGGCCAGACGTATGAGCCGACGGTCAGGGCCATCGCGGCGCAGGAGGCGGTCTTGCCGACCACGAAACCCCAGCCGGCCAGGTAGCCCCAGAAGTCGCCGAGGCGCTCACGGCCGTAGACATAGGTACCGCCGGAAGCCGGGTAGCGGGCGGCCAGCCGGGCGGAGGAGGTGGCGTTGCAGTAGGCGACCGCAGCGGCGATGCCGAGCGCGGCCAGCAGCCCGGATCCGGCAGCATCTGCCGCCGGAGCAAGAGCTGCGAAGATGCCGGCACCGATCATCGAACCGAGTCCGATCAGTACCGCGTCCGACACACCCAGCCGCCTCGTCAGCTCACCCTCGGCCGCTCTGTGCGTCTCTGCGCCCATCACTGTTCTCCTTCACCCGCGGCTCGCCACGTCAGGTTTCGCACTCCGATATCGCGAGACGATACGGGGAGCCGGTTCGCCGGCACATTGCGGGGAAGTGAACGGGAACGATCGCGATGGCGGTACGGAAAGGAGGCCCGGCGTGAACACCAGGGCATGGCACTGGGCAGCGGGCGCACTGGGAGCATGCGGCGTGGTCCTGCTTGCCCTCGTGGAGACGGGCTGGGCGCCTCTCCAGGACGCGGACCGGGCACTGTCCCATCGGCTGCATCGGGTCGCCGTCGAGCAGTCCGGCTTCACGCGCCTCAATCGCATTCTCACCGATTGGGTGTGGGACCCGATCACCACGCGTCTGCTCGCCCTCGCCACGGTGGTGACCCTGTACATCAGGAGGGCAAGGCGTCTTGCGGTGTGGGCAGCGCTGACCTCCGTGGTCGGCCTGGCCATGCAGTATGCGATCCGCGCCGCGGTCGCCCGCGACCGGCCGTCCCACCCCGACCCGGTGGACTCCGCGCACAACTTCGCCTTCCCCTCCGGGCACGTCATGGCAGCGACCATCACCTGCGGCTTGCTCCTCGTCCTGCTCCACGCCACCAGCCCCGCCCACCGCGGGTGGCGGACGGCCGCCTGGGCCGCCGCGCTTGTCTCCGTCATCGGTGTCGGCTTCACTCGCGCGTTCCTCGGGGTGCACTGGCCCACCGATGTTCTCGCCGGCTGGCTGTTCGGAGCTACCGCCGTCGCCGCGTGCACCGCCGCGTTCGCCCCAAGAGCGCATCGCGCCTCCGAAGGCACCACTGGACTACGCGTGACCAGACCATGATCCGCATCCAGTCGGCCACACACGGCATGGCGCCCGGAGGCCCCGTGGCGGAGCATCCGGGCGCTCGCGACGCAAGCGGTCAGTGGTAGGCGTGGACGACGGCGTGGCCCTTGCCTCGGCCGATCATCCACTTGTTGACCGGAGTCGTGATCACGAAGGCGACGGCGAAGCCGCCCAAGAGCGCGGTCCAGAACAGGGCGTCGGACAGATGGGCGTCCATCGCGCCGGGGGTCAGGGCGATGATGCCGTTGTCGACGAGTTCCATCACCGCGATCGATACGGTGTCGGCGGCGAGGGCCACCTTGACGGCGCTCTTGAAGTCCAGGCCGGCCCGGCGGACCGCGAACAGGGTGAAGGAGTAGCCGAAGACGAACGCCAGAGTGATCGCCAGCACCATCGTCTGGACGTTGCCCCACAGCAGGGCGGTGCCGATGACCATGCCGAGGATCTCACCGATCGCACAGCCGGTCAGGCAATGCAGCGTCGCCTTCGCAGCCATGCCCCAGGACGCACCTCCATGCGCGTGCCCGGTGCCCGTCCGGTGCGCGGCCTCGTCGTGAGCGTTGGAGGTGGTGTCGTGTGCGGTGTGGTCCATGACCCTCATCCCTTCCGTCTGCTGCGGTCCATCGCTGACCCCGCACCTCTGAGCTTATACCCCCTAGGGGTATAGAGCGGAGCCTTCCTGCCAGGAACTGAGCGGAGGTGGGGCGCGCGTCGTCGGCCGCCCCACCTCCTGTTCACGTCCGGTGGGTCAGTTCTTGCCGAGGAGGCCGTTCATCGTCGTGATCTCCGCGGTCTGCGAGGTGATGATGGCATCGGCCATCGTCTTGGCTTCGGGGAAGGCGCCCTCGGCGTTTTCGGTCTTGGCCATCTCGACCGCCCCTTCGTGATGCTTGATCATCATTTCCAGGAACGCGGTGTCGAACGCCTTGCCCGACGCCTTCTCCAGCTGGTCCATCTCGTCGGCCGTCATCATGCCGTCCATGCCGTGGTCCGAGTGGTCCATGGCGTCCTCGGCGGGGACTTGCTCGCCCCAGGAGGTCAGCCAGCCGGACATCGTCTTGATTTCCGGGTCCTGGGCCTTCTTGATCTCGCCGGCCAGCTTCTTCACCTCGGCGGACTCCGCCCGGGACGGGGCGAGGTCGGCCATCTCCACGGCCTGGCGGTGGTGGGGGATCATCCCCTTGGCGAAGGCGACGTCGGCCGTGTTGTGCTGCCCCTGCGCGGCGGATGCCGAAGCGGTCGGCGACTTCGTGGAGTGGCCGGCGGAGCTGTCGTCACTCGATCCGCAAGCGGCGAGGACGAGCAAGGCGGCTCCGGCGGTCATGACGGCGGCGGTACGACGGATGAGCGAACAGTGCTTGTACATGAGGGCGTGACTCCTTGATGCGCAGCCCGGCGAGGGCGTACGCGGATACGGATACGAGGACGTACCTGGGCGCGGCACCGCTCCCCCGGCGAAGCAGGGGCGTGGGGGTGCCGTGCGGGCGGGCCTATATCCGCAGGAGTTGCAGTTCAGCCAGGTCGGGCGGCGCGCGGCCGTTCTCGGATGTTCCCGGGGCCGGGCGGGGCGCCGCTGACGGGTCCGGCATCGGGTCGAGGGCCGCAGTAAGGGCGGGCGGGGCGTATGGGGCACCGACATTAGCGGCGGCGCACGTCGCATTCGCGTGATGCAGGTGGCCCGACCCGCCGGCGACGTGCGAGCAGTCCACAGCAGCGTGCACCGCCTCCACCTGGCCGGCCGTCGTGCTGTGCTCGACAGGAGCAGCCCGGCCGTTCTCGGACACGACGGCTGGGGCGAGAGCGTGCATGGCCAGGACGCCCGCCAGCACTGCGAGCACCAGCAGCACGAAACCGCGCCGGGCGGGGCCACGGCTCGACAGCTGCACGGCGGAGCTCATGGAATCCATCGTACGGTCCAGGGCCTTCGAGGGTGTCGCGCTGAGCGCCCGCCGTGGGGCTGCGTGCAGGAGGCCGAAGGGATCACCGCACAGCAGCGGGAAGGGCGTCCAGCCCACCGGACCAGCGTCTCGATCCTTTCGGCGGGAGTGTCGCGCAGGCCGAGTCGCAGGTGTTCGACATGGAACAGGGCTTGTTCGAGGAGCTCGGCGACGTGGTGGCCGTACAGGGCGTAGACGATGGAACGGCCCTGGCGCTCGCCGACCGCGCAGGGGCCTTTCTGGAGGCGGGCGAGGATGTACAGCCGCGAGGGCGTGGCCAGCGCCTGAAGAATGGAGGCCACGTCGGTGGCCCCCGCGGCGTCCAGGCGTTCCCGCGGGATGGCGAGGTTCTTGTCGTCGGCTCCGTGACCCATGCCCCCCTTACGGACTATATCTGAAGATCTGTTCATATATTCTTGTATGGTGAGGGTGATTCCGCTTCCTGCCGTGAAGGGTCCCACCGTCATGTCTTCTGTCCTGCTTCCGGGCTCCGAGCGGGCGGCACCGGCCGCAGCCGAGCGGACCTTGCCCAAGCGCCGCACCCCGGTGTTCGCCCTGGTTGAGACGCGGTGGGCGTGCCAGCGCCCGCACCCGGGACGCGGTGCGCGGCCTGCTCGACTTCGCCCCGACCACCCCCACCCGCCTCGCGGAGGACGGCAGCGAAGAGATGGTCGCCACGGCCGAGCTGACTGTCGGGGAGATCATCCTCATCCGCCCCGGCGAGCGCTTCGGCGCCGACGGCCCGATCCTCACCGGGGCGAGCGAGATCGATCAATCCACCATCACCGGCGAACCGCTCCCCGCGGCCAAGGAGACCGGCGACGAGGTGTTCGCCGGCACCTTGAACGGCACCGGAGCTCTACGGGTGAAGGTGGAGCGCGACGCCTCGGACTCGGTGACCGCGCGGATCGTGACCATGGTCGAGGAAGCCTCCCAGACCAAAGCCCCACCCAGCTGTTCATCGAGAAGGTCGAGCGGCGCTACAGCCTCGGCATGGTCTTCGCCCACCCTCGCGGTCTTCCTGATTCCCTGGGGTTCGGTGCCGATCTGACCAGGTCACTGCTGCGCGCGATGACCTTCATGATCGTCGCCTCCCCGTGCGCGGTGGTACTGGCCACGATGCCGCCGCTGCTGTCCGCCATCGCCGACGCCGGACGCCACGGCGTCCTGGTGAAGTCCGCCGTCGTCATGGAACGCTTCGGCCAGATCGACGCCGTCGCCCTGGACAAGACCGGCACCCTGACCGAGGGCACCCCCCGCGTCACCGACCTCCTGGCCACCGAGGCCGGCATCGCCGACGTCCGCGCCGGACTCCTTCCCCAGGACAAGGTGGCCGCCGTACGCGAACTCGAGCACTCCGGGCACAGAGTGCTGGTGATCGGCGACGGCGTGAACGACGCCCCCGCCCTGGCCGCGGCCCACACCGGCATCGCCATGGGCCGTGCCGGATCCGACCTCGCCCTGGAAACCGCCGACGCCGTCATCGTCCGCGACGAACTCGCCACCGTCACCACCGTGATCGCCCTGTCCCGCGCGGCCCGCAAGCTGGTGGTGCAGAACCTGGTCATCGCGCGTGTGTTCATCTCCGGCCTGGTCATCTGGGATCTCGTCGGCCACCTGCCACTACCGCTCGGCGTACTCGGCCACGAAGGATCGACCGTCATCGTCGGTCTCAACGGCCTACTTCTGCTGCGCGACGCCGCCTGGAACCGAGCCACCGCCCCCAGCCAGTGACCGCGCATGACTATCGGGGCATGTTCACGATGCCCGTGCCGGACGACCACATGCTGATGATCCCCAGCTAGGCCACTGGCAGCACCCGCCCCGAACGTCACACCAGCTCCGTTGCACAGCAGAAGGCACGATGCCACCAGCTCACCCCCACTGGGTGGGTTTCATCGTGATTTTCGCTGGTCAGTGGGCCTGGCGGAGCTTCTCTTCGCCGATGACACGGGACCAACCGGAGAGTTCGGGGCGCATCCTCTTGCCGAAGGCGAACGGGCTCGCGCTGCGCGGACCTGCCTTCACGCCTTCTCATCCGTTGCTGGCATGTTGGCATGGGCCGGTGCGGCGGCAACAACATGTACGCCGGCGGCGTCCTGGGCCCGGTCGGCAGCAGGTCTGCGGCACGCTGGAAGCCTGGGGACGGCACGCCAGATCGGCTGCATGGTCGACCCCAGGTGCACGCGCCGGTCAGTCGATGGTGACGACGACGGACGGCCAGCCGCTGGCGCCGTCGGGGACCGTGCCCGTGCGTTTCTCCGTCTGTACCTGGCCGCCGCGTTCGGTGGCGCGGACGGTCAGTGTGTGACTGCCGGGCGTCGCCTCCCACGGGAAGGACCACTGGCGCCAGGTGTCGATGTTCGCCTCCGTCGCGAGGTCGGCGTCCCGCCAGGGGCCGTCGTCCACCCGGACCTGCACACGGTCGATACCGCGGTGCTGGGCCCATGCAACGCCGGCGACCATCACCGTTCCGGCCTCGGACCGGGACAGCGGCTTGGGAACATCGATCCGGGACTGCGTCTTGATCGGTGCCCGACGTGCCCATGAGCGCTTGACCCAGTACGGGTCGTAGTCGTCGAACGTCGTGAGCTCGATGTCCTCGATCCACTTGCAGGCGGAGACGTACCCGTACAGCCCCGGAATGAGTATGCGGACGGGGAAGCCGTGCGTGAAGGGCAGCGGCTGCCCGTTCATCCCCACCGCCAGCATCGCGTCACGCCCGTCCATGGCGGCTTCCACCGGGGAGCCCAGCGTCATACCGTCCACGGAGCGCGCCACGAGCTGATCCGCGGGACCGCCCTTCGACGGAGGTCTGACGCCAGCTTCGGTCAGGACGTCGGCCAGCCGTACGCCCAGCCACCGTGCATTGCCGACGTACGGACCGCCGACCTCGTTGGACACGCAGGTCAACGTGATGTCCCGCTCGATCAGTTCACGCCGCAGCAGGTCCTCGAAGGTGAGGGTGACCGGGCGGGCGACGCCCCTGCCGTGGATGCGCAGCCGCCAGGTGTCAGCGTCCACCTTCGGCACCACCAGCGCCGTGTCGACGCGGTAGAACGCCTTGTTCGACGTGGTGAAGCGGCTGATGCCCGGAACCTTCAGCTGGGTGCCGGGCGGCAGCGGAGGCGCCGGTGAAGTGGGGGCGGGCAGCCGTACGGCGTTCCGTGACTCGACCGCCGCCTGGGACGCGTTTCCGGTGAGATAGCGTCCGAGTGCTCCCACACCGAGGGAGGCGACCGCCGCCACCGACGCGCCGATGACGAACCCACGCCGGTCCCAGGCCGGTTCACGACCCGGTTCCGCGTCCGCCGTGGCCCTGCCGGCACGCGGAGGTTGGGTGAGCCGCCCGATGAGGTAGTAGAGCAGCGCCGCCGCCACCACAGCGCCTACCACGGAGGGGAGCGCGTCGGTGAAGCCCGACGAGTCCGGCCGGGTCAGCGCGGCAGTCGCGCCGATCACCCCGAAGATCAGAACCCCTGCGGCGCCGGCCCGCCGGAAGCGGAGTGCCACCACTCCCAGCACGATGGCCAACGCGGCCAGCGTGGCGAGGATGCCGAGCTGCAGGACCAGTTTGTCGTCCTCGCCGAAGTGGCGGATCGCCCAGTCCTTGACCGGTGTCGGCGTTCGGTCGATGGCCGCCCCGCCCACAGCCGTGAGGGGCCCGGCCTGCGGGCGGACCGCGGCGGAGACCAGCTCGGCGACCGCGAGGGCCGCGAACCCGGCGAGCAGGCCGCTCAGCGCCCCCAGTGGCAGACGGACCCAGAGTTTCGCAGATGTCGTCACCCCCCAGAGTCCAGACCAACTGTGCCTGTTTCGCCCTCCCTGCCGGGCTGGCCCGATGGGATGCCACCCGAATGCACGACATGGAGGCACCGATGCGGTCGGAGGCAGAAGCCACAGTCGCTCCCCTCAGAGCGGAAGCGGCCCACGTGTATCCCGTTCGCGGGAGGACTGGTCACCGCGCCCCCAGTCCCCGCTGAGGGCGCAGCGTGCGGTGGCGTCGGCATGCGCTCCGACGTCGGGCGGGCCCGCATCCACGCGGATGCGGGCCCGCCAGGCGTCGGCGTTCCCCGGGGGGTCTACTTCGGGGTGAGGACGGTGTCGATGATGTTGACGGTCGCGTTGGCGGTGGGAACGTTCCCGCAGACGATCTTCGCCGAGTCGTTGACCCTGAACGATTCGCCGGAGCCGGCGGTGGTCGGGGTGCCGCCCACCAGGGTCTTGAACGACCCCTTCTCCAGCTGCTGCTGGGTGATCTTCTCGCCCACCACGTGGTAGGTGAGAACCTTGGTCAGTTCCGCCTTGTCCGCGAGGAGCTTGTCGAGGTCCGCCTTCGGGATCCTGGCGAACGCGTCGTTGCTCGGCGCGAAGACGGTGATGTTCTCCGCGTTGTTCAGGGTGTCGACGAGACCGGCCTTCTTCACCGCCGTGACCAGAGTCGACAGTTCCGGATTGTTGGACGCGGCGGTTGCGACCGGATCCTTCGCCATCCCGGCGAGACTGCCCTTGCCCTCCTTGGGGACAGACGCACAGGCAGGACCGTACGGATCTTGCTTCGCTGTCTGGGCAGACGCCTGGGGCGCCATGACACCCAGGGAAACGGGCAGTACCACTGCGGCAGTACCGGCTATCACGGCACGGGAGATGCGGGGGTCTTCACGGAGGTCCCCTCCTGCGGGGAGGGCGGGCCGTCAGTTTCAGGCCCGCGGCTCTGCTGTCTGCCGGATCGGCTGGTGGAAGGAGCCTCGGTGCGAACCGTCCGGCCGTTTACCGGGCCCTGCCCGGGCAATCTCACTACCACCACGCCATCTCCACCAGAGAAGCAGACGGCACCTCGAACCGCCTCCTCGGTTGCCGGTCCAGTTCGCTGGGCGACGAGGGGCCGTGCTCTCTCAGAACTACTCATTTCTACGAACACGAAGCGTGACGGTTACCGCCTGGACCAGGCCGGTCGCGCCGATCACAGGGATCTGTCATCGCTCGGTTTCCGCAGCCGCTGACAAGGGTCACGATCGTCATCCGACATGACCCGCCCAGCTCCGCCGCTTGACGTATGCCGATATCGGCATACGATCGCCCCATGGCACGAGCAGCGACGACGTCGGATGTCTTCAACGCGATCGCCGAGCCGCAGCGCCGAGAGATCCTGGTGCTGCTGCGGGCGGGCGAGCGGTCGGTGACCGAGTTGGCCCAGGAGTTGGGGATGACCCAGCCGGGGGCGTCCAAACACCTGCGGGTGCTCCGGGAGGTCGGGCTGGTGCGGGACCGCAAGGCAGGCAAGCAGCGCCTGTACGGCCTTGACGCCGGCGGGCTGCGGCCCGTCCACGAGTGGACCGGCGGTTTCGAGCAGTTCTGGAACGGGAGCTTCGACCGACTGGACGCCTACGTGCAGGACCTGAAGCAGACAAGGAAAGCGGAGTAGCTGATGAGCGCGACAGAACAAGGAACGCCGGCGCAGTCGGCGACAGCCGACCGCGAGACCGTCATCTCCCGGATCATCGACGCCCCACGGGAGCTGGTGTTCGAGGCATTCACCGAGGTGCGGCACCTGTCGCACTGGTGGGGACCGGAGGGATTCACCACCACCACGCGGGCGTTCGAGTTCCGCGTCGGCGGGGAGTGGGACTTCGTGATGCACGGACCGGACGGGACGGACTACCAGGAGTGGATCACCTGGACCGAGATCGCCCCGCCGGAGCGGATCGCAATGCTCCACGGTGAGACCCGCGACGACCCCGACGCCTTCGAGTCGGTCCTGACGTTCGCACCCGACGGTGCGGCGACCCGGATCGAGATGCACACGGTGTTCCCCACCAAGGAGCAGCGCGACGAGGCAGTCGAGAAGTACCACGCGATCGAGGCCGGACGGGAGACCCTGAGCAACCTGGCTACGTACGTCACCGAGATCCTTCGGAAGGGAGTTGAGGGCTGATGGCCGGGAAGGTGTTCTTCAGCGTGTCGATGTCGCTGGACGGGTTCATCGCGCCCGAGTCCTCCGAGGAATTGATGGGGCAGCAGTGGATGGAGCTCCAGCGGTGGGTCTTCCCGCTGCGGTTCTTCCGGGAGAACCTGAAGCTGGGCGAGGGCGGTAAGGAGGGGCGCGACAACGACATCGTGCGGGAGACGTTCGAGCGCACCGGCGCGAGCGTGATGGGCAAGCGCATGTTCGACGCCGGCGAGCAGATGTGGCCAGAGGAGGCGCCGTTCCACACGCCGGTCTTCGTCGTGACGCACGAGAAGCGTGACCCTTGGGAGCGGCCGGGCGGGACCACGTTCCACTTCGTCAACGACGGCATCGAGACCGCGCTCGACCAGGCCCGCGAGGCCGCCGGAGACCGGGACGTCCGCATCGCGGGCGGCGGCGCGACGGTCCTGGAGTACGTGAACGCCGGCCTGGTCGACGAGTTCTCCATCGCGCTGTCACCCGTGCTGTTCGGCTCCGGAATCCGCCTGTTCGAGGGCGTGGACGCAAGCCGCGTGGCCCTGGAGCAGGTCCGGGCGGAGCCCTCCCCGAGGGTGACGCATTTGACCTACGCCGTCCGGGAGCGGTAACTGTCCCGACCTCGGCGCGCTCCAGCCGGGGTCAGCTGCCTGCGGACGGCCCGGCCCGCCCTGGCGGCGAAGACGGATGGCGATACAGGCTCACCTATTGGGGCGGGGAACTGGCCCTGTACGCCGGCACGGTGTCCGAAGTGCTGTCGCAGTGATCCCCGGCTACGACGAACCTCACAGCAACGAGAACGGCGACGAAGCAGCGTTCGTGGCTCTCTTCGAGGCGCGACACCGGCACCTCTACCGTCCAGCCCGAATGCTGATCACGAGGGTGGCGGAAGGAGCTGGTGTGGGGCGGGAACTGGGTCTGGACGAGGTGGTGGACCACTTCACCCAGTCCGGCGACGAGGCGGGCTGGTTACGGAACAAGACAGGCGCCACGAGGCCGGGCTTCGCCGTCTGTGCGAAGCAGCGGTGCATGGTGCCACGGCAGCTGTAAGCCCTACAGGTGAGGTGGTGGCCGCACAGGCTGTGCTCAGCGTGGTCCTCAAGGGCGGCACGCTGCCCCCAGCCGGCTCCCGGTGAATCGCTACGTACGCCCGCACTTTCATCCGGGACTCAGCGGAGCGAACTTCGCTGGCGAGCATCGGTACGACGGCCCGTTGGCCACGATGACGGGTAGAGCCTGTGTACGGTGGGCTCCGCCGGTGATCCTCAGACGCCGCGGTGGAGGTACCCCCGCCGCGCCCCTCGCGGGTACCTCCACATCTGTGCGGCGAACTGATGGCAATCGGCCGAGTGCAGCTTCGCCGCGGTGCCGGACGAAGTCCGACCGGCCGCTCAGTTCTCGTCTGACCGAAGATGCCTGCGCGGAGTGGAAGCGACCCGAGACTCCGGCGCCAACCTCGCCCGTACTTCCTGACGCATGTAGGCCACGTACTCGGCAGCGGACCACAGCAGCAGGAGATCGCTGTGCCGGTAGGCCGTTGCTACGTTTCGTGCTGCTCAGAGCATGCCGTGAGCAGAAAGCTCATCCCAGATCGGTACCGCAGTGTCCCGCTTTGCAGGTCCCAATCGCGCGCGATGCCCTCGGCAGGAGCCGGAAGTCGGAAGAGGCAAGGACCAAAGCCCTGATTCACTGCGCATCTGCCCGCGCCTGTCTCCACAGGGAACCTGTCCTGGTGAACGGCGCAGCGACGCAACACCGACGTCAGGGCGTGGTGCCGGCCTCACGAGCCGCCACCACGCCCTTCTGCGCTCAGCTCTGGTTCAGGGGCAGCGCGACATCGGTGACCTGGTGGTTCTTGGGGAACGCTCCGACTCCCTCGGCCTGGCCGGTCAGCACGTTGACCTCGTAGAAGCGGTAAGCGCCGTTGACGCTCAGTGCGGCGAAGCCCTGGTTCGTGCGGGCCCGGTGGGAGAAGTAGATGTCGAATCCGGCGTTCGGTCCCGCGTTGACGCCGAGGTTCCCGGTGGGGGCGAGGGTGCCGGAGTTGGCGGGCGACTGGAGCGATACCCGGTCGTTCGTCGTGTCGATGTCGAACAGGGCCGTCGCGGTGTCCGCATTGAGGTCGTTGTTCGTGTACGCCGCTCCGGTCACGCCCTTGGCCGATGACGGGGGCATCGTCGGGTTCGTCAGCGGGGTGTCGACGGTGGTGGTGCGCGGGGCGGCAGGGTCGTCGATGTTGTGGCGCAGGTTCTGGCCGGTGTCGCTGATCACGCGCAGACGGTTCGCCGCCGGGTTGAAGTCGACCCCGAAGAACTTGCCGGCCAGCGCCACGGTCAGCTGCGACACCTTGGCCGCCTTCGCGTTGCGGGTGTTCAGGGTATAGATGCCACCCTTGTCACCGACGCCGTACAGCTTGGAGTTCTGCACCCGGAAGTCGATGCCGACCAGCTTGGTGTCCTTCTTGAGCCCGCTGACCTTGCCCAGGTGCCAGGGCTTGGACGGCGCTCCGGTACGGAACTCCACCAGCCGCTGACCGGTGGTCAGTCCGATCACCGCGAGCCCGTTGTCTGCTGCCTTCTGCTCCCACGTGTCTCCCGGGCCGGGCCCGCCCTGTACCGCCTGTGCGGGCGTCGGACCAGCCGCCCACGCGCCTGCCGATACGGGTACGACGGAGGACACCGCCGCGATCAGGGCCGCGACGAAAACTGCTTTGCGCATCAATGTCTCCTACGAGGTGCGACTCCCGCCCATCGGGAGTCAAGAGTGACGAGAACACGTGCGCACCTGGGCCGCGCGTCGCACTGGCCCATCCAGCCCACACCCGCACGGGGACGGTCGACCCTCATGCCGGCGGGGAGAGCCCTGCCGGGCCGTCGACGAAGCTCGCACACAGGCCCACGACATCTCGTCGGCCGCTGCGTAAGCGAGCCTTTTCCAACCTCATGTTGAGGCGTGGTGGAGGACGAGGACTGCCTTCACGATGTCGGTGATCCGGTTGGTGCTGCAGCGGAGCTTCCGCAGGAGGCGCCAACCTTTCAGCACGGCCATGGCCTGCTCGCCGACGCAGCGGATCTTGGCGTGACTGCTGTTGTGCCGTCGCTTCCAGCGCTTGAGCCGGCGGCCCCGGAAGGGGACTCGAATGTGCCGGCCGGCGCCTTGGCAGGCCTTGTCCGCCCAGCACTTCAGTCCCGCGGCCGCGAGCGCGTCGACGATGCCATGGCTTCGGGCCGCGGTCAGGTCGTGAGTGGCTCCGGGCAGAGCCGGGGAAGCCCGGAGCAGTCGGCCGAATGGGTCGGTGAGGACCTGGACGTTCATGCCGTGCCGCTTGTGTTCTCCCGAGCAGTAGGGGGTGTCGGCGGCGATCCGGTCGATCGGCAGCAGAGTGCCGTCCAGGATCACGAACGCTTTCGTCCGGGCCGTCACCATCGCCTGGGCCAGGGTCGGTGCGCGAGCGGCCAGGACTTCCATGGCCTCGTGTATGTACCGGCAGACGGTCGCGATCCCGATTCCGAAGCCGGCGGCAAGCTGGGCGTAGGTGTCGCCGCACCGCAGGTGGACCAGGGCGAGCAGGGCCTGGCGGCCGGCGGGCAGGCGTCGCCACCGGGTACCGGTCTCCCGTCGCCGGACTGCAAGCTGCTCGGCCAGGTGCTGCAAGGTACTGCTGGAAAGATCGATCGACGACGGGTAGGCAAGCACGCGAAGCTCGTGGCGGACACGGGTGATCTTGGTCGAGGACCCGTCTACCAGGAGCTTCGTCGTTCCGTACAGCCCGCACCTACCAACACCACAGCCCCACGGTCAGGTTGAAAAGGGCTCAGTCAGTGCGCAGCAGGTTCAAAGAGACTTTGACTACCTGTTCAAGCAACTCTCTCAAGGAGATATGAACCCAGGCAAGGGGGGCAAAGCCGACCAGGACGCTCTCGGCTGGCGCGGCTCCACGGGCCGCGGATCTGTAGCGCGGCCATCGGAACTCTCCCAGCGGATGCTCGACGCGATCGCCCCCGTGGTCGACCGGATCGACGGGGGGAAGCAGCTAGCTGAGGTCCCGCAGGCCGTTGTCGACGATGCGGTCGTGCCCGTTGAACCGACGCCGTAGCCCAACGAGAAGCAGGGCTCATAACGAGCACCGGTGCCGTCCCATCTGGGACGGCCACCATGCGTAGGGGTGAGCGGCCACGGCCGGGGCGGTCAGGATGCGGTGGGGACCGCCGCGTCGAGGCCGTGGGTGGCGATGAGCTGGGCGCTGCCGTCGGCCAGGCGGTAGGACAGCCCCACCACGGCGAGGCGGCCGGCGGCCACCGCATCGGCCAGGACGCGGGAGCGTTCCAGCAGCAGGTCCACGGTGTGCTCGATGTGCTCGGCCAGGATCTCGTCGGCACTCTCGCGTCCGGCGGCGCGGGCTGCCAGCACACTTGGGGTCACCCGTTCGACAACGTCCCGGACGAAGCCGCCCGGTGTCTGCCCGTGTTCCAGGGCGGAGCAGGCCGCGGCGACCGCGCCGCACGAGTCGTGGCCGAGGACGACGACCAGCGGCGTGTTGAGGACGCTCACGCCGAACTCGATGGACCCGAGGACTTCGGTACCGGCGACGTGCCCAGCAGTGCGGACCACGAACAGGTCTCCTAGGCCGCGGTCGAAGATGATCTCGGCGGCCAGCCGGGAGTCGGAACACCCGAACAGCACGGCGAAGGGCTGCTGGGACGGTGCGATCTCGGTGCGGCGGGTGGCGTCCTGGTTCGGATGCTCGGGGGTACCGGCGGCGAAGCGCTGGTTACCGGCCATGAGCAGGTCGAAGGCGTCGCGGGGCGTCGGAGTCTGGGTCATGGCCGCAGCCTACGAGGCGGCACCAGCCGTCGCAGCGGCTGGTCCCACCGGACGGCGCCGGGTCGGACGACGCAACCGCCCCCGGTAGCACCCCAGACGCCGGGCGAGGACGGTCTCCATGCGTAGCCTCAGCGCGCGGCGCCCCTGCCAGGCCCCGTAGAGGTCTTCAGCTGTCCGTTCGTCCTGCACACCCGTACAACGAGCGGGGCGCTGCTCGCACTTTCGGTTGAACGGGCCGTGCTCACTCGGCCGGCAGCCGGCCGACGTGGGTACCGGTCGCGGCTGAAGCGATTGCGCGGTGGCCAGGGGCTCGCGTAGGCCGGCGGGCAGCTCGGGGCGGCCGCGCCGCGGAGGTGGCCCACAGCAAAGGCTTGTGCTCGCATGTTGTCTTCGATGTCCCAACTGCTCTAGTGGGCCGGAAGGAGCCCACGCGTTTCCCACTGAAGGCGGATCCTGCGATGTCACTGCGCCGTTCCCTGTTCACTCTCACCGCTGCGGTGGGCCTGACCATGTCCGCAGCACTCACGGCACCAGCGACAGCGGCCCCCTCCGCTCCGACGGCCATCACCGCGTACCAAGACTGCCCGGTCAACCGGTTCTGCGTCTGGACGGAGGAGGACGGATGGGGCCAGATGTGGTATTTCCGAACGGGCTCCGACGACCTCCGCGACCAAGGGATAAACGACGACATCTCCTCGGTATGGAACAGAACGGGCGGGAGGTTCTGCACGTGGGTGAACATCAATCGCGACGGCGCCGTACGGCCTGTAGGGAACTGGCAGGGCAATACAGCCCAGTACAGCCGCAACAACAACATCAGCTCGTTGTAGGTACCAACAGCAGGAAATCCATGCTGATCACCCAGCGCTTTGATCGGCTGTAGCAGCCCAGCACGGCAAGGACCGCACCTCTGATGCTAATGGTGCGGGCCCTCGCTATGCCGGTGACCGCCGGATCAGCGCTTGATCCTGACACAGGGCATCCGTTCCGCATGGCCGCTGACCTCAGCACAGATCCGGTGCCGGTGGAAGAAGTTCGCGCTGAGCTTCCAGGTGGCGATCTCCTGCCTGTAGCGGCTCTGCTCCTTGGAGGCCAGGTGCTGCCACCCGCGGATCTTTAGTACGTACTCTCCGCCGCGTCAATCGCTGATCCGGGCCCGCGCGTCGTGGCCGCCAGCCGTCCAGGACCACCCCCACCTCACGCACGTGCACTCCCCCACCGATCACGCCGATGCTCGACCGGCCCGTCCTCGACCGTTCCGCTCGCCTGTGCCGGCGCCTGCCCCAGCGCACAGACCACCATCACCGATAACGCCACAACTAACGCTTTCGATCACTTTTTTCGCATACCTGGGTCAACGCCCGCTACCGCCGCATGTCATCGACCCTGCTGCTTCCTGACCCGTATGGTGACCGGCGCTGGCCCCGGGCGCTAGGGGCCGTTTTCGTCCGATGTTTCATCCCGGGATGGCATGTTGTGTGTTCGTCTTCGGATCGCGCCAGGAGATGGTGAGAACGGACAGGGGCGCAGTGGCCGGTTGATCCAGTAGGTGAGGGAGAGCTGGCCGACGGAGGCGTGGTGGACGTCCTCGCCCGGCGTTCCACTGGCGGAGAACCCCACGGGTCGGCCGCGGCGGCGTCCAGGACGTCCCACGCGGCCGGAGCCGGAGGAGAGGACCGCGTACGGCTGCTGTGCGGTCACCGGCGCCGTCGCCTTCCCCGGAGCACCGCCGCGTCGATGAAGTCGCTGTCGTCGTAGCCGCAGGCGACGAACCCATCGACGGCCGGGGCGGCGCGGCGGCCCCGCCATTCCTGGACGACCTCGTACAGCCCGGCGAGGGAGAACGTGCAGCGGGACTCCTCCAGCGCGGCCGCCCATTCCCGCTCGAAGGCCGGCACCCAGGTGTCGGCGCGGCTGTCGGTGCGCAGCTGGGCAAGAAGTTCGGGGAAGGCGCAGGACGGAAGTGTCTATTTCCTCTACGGAGCGCTCGCTACTGTCAGCCCACTCGGACCCGTAATGCACCGGGCCGCCGCTGAGTTCAACGCGCAGTCGCTCCGAGGGTATGTAGTCGTACCGCGGAATCCTGACCCACGAGAACTTCTTGGCGTCCGCGAGCTCCTTATCCGTCGGAATGTGCTCGCTTCGGTCCCTCTCCTGCACCACACGGAACTCAACCGTCTGCCCTTGCGCTTCGATCGTGAAGTGCGGATCGTGCGGAAGCCGGCGGTTGTCCCCCGGCCCCTCACCCAAGGTGCCGTCTGCTGGGCGTGCGGATTATGCGTACTGCGTCGCCGCCTGCCGGCAGAAGGTTGACCGCTGACGGACCACCGGCCCCGGCCATGCATGGGACTTCACCTTGCTTGCCCGGCGGGCGCGCGGCCCGGCGGGCAAGATATCAGGCCGACGGTCCGGGAGCCGGATTGCGGGGGCCCCCTGGGGGTAGCCCGGCGGGGTCCGAGCCCTCCTCGGCGGCGATAGCTCACGGCGCCCCCGGTTGACCGAACGGTCCCGGATCTGGAAGTCCATCGCAGCCTTCTCCCATCCGTCCCCCCATGGGAGACAGATGGGAGAAAGATCTTCCCAATCAAGGCCAGCTGCGGCTAGCTAAAGCTAAGTACGGCTAGTTTGCGGAGCGCATAGAAGCAGGTAGGACGCCGACCTGGCCTTGCGTCGACGCAACCGTTGATCCAGACGATCACGGTTCCCCCTCTTCCGTAGCCCTCTGTGGCTTGCCCGCAACACCCTGCCGGGGAAACCCCGCCGTGGCGACGGCGTTACCGGGGTGGGGGGATCCGGACCGGTTTGGGGGCCCGACGGTACGAAGCCGGGTTCGGGGGCAGCCGTATCCATGACGGGCGAAGCTCGTTGAGCAGGTAATCGCCAGGCCTACGGCATGGGCCGACGGCACAGGACAACTGGGGGTGCGCCGTGCGGCGGACAATTCTCGAACGGTTTCCGGCAGGAGATCCCCGCGGCAGCAGAGCTGCCGAGGAGTTCGCGGCCGCGCGCCGCGGCGAGGGCCTGGCGGCGGAGGTCGTGATGAATCTGGACCAGGACGTCTTCCTCGTGGTCGTACCGCAGCAGCCGGCCGACGCGGGGCGCTGACGGTCCGTCCGACTGCCTCCGGAGGGTGCCCCGCCTGACGAACGGGGCACCCTCCGGAGGCAGTCGGCGGGCCTGCGCTAACGCAGTGCGATCGCCGCGGCCGCGGCCCCGACCAGCCCCGCGTCGGTGCCCATCACGGCGGGCGCGACCGTGAGGCCCCGGACGAACGAGAGCGTGGCGTAGTCGCGCAGGCTGCTGCGCAGTGGCGCGAAGAGCACGTCTCCGGCGCCCGCCACTCCCCCGCCGATCACCGCGATGTCGATCTCGACCAGGGTGGCGGTGGCCGCGATCCCGGCCGCGAGCGCCTGGGCGGCCCGCTCGTACGAGGCGATGGCGACCGGGTCCCCGGCGCGCGCGGCGGCGGCGACCGCGGCGGCCGTGGTGTCGCCGTCCGGGCCGGGGAGCCAGCCGCCCTCCAGGGCCCGGCGCGCGATGTTCGGGCCGCTGGCGATGCGCTCGACGCAGCCGCGCGCTCCGCACGGGCACAGGTCGCCGTCCAGGTCGACGCTGATGTGGCCGATGTGCCCGGCGTTGCCGGAGGGGCCCGGGTGCAGGGTGCCGCCGAGGACGAGGCCGCCGCCGACGCCCGTCGACACGACGAGGCAGAGCGCGTTGTCGTAGCCGCGCGCCGCCCCGAGCCAGTGCTCGGCCGCCGTCATCGCGACCCCGTCGCCGACGAGGGCGACGGGCAGCCCGCCGATCGTCTTCTGCACCCGCTCCACCAGCGGGAAGTCGCGCCAGCCGGGGACGTTGACGGGGCTGACCGTGCCCGCGGCCGCGTCGACCGGCCCCGCGCTGCCGATCCCGGCGGAGCCCGCGCGCTCCCACAGCGGTGAGGCCGTCAGCTCGCCGAGCACCTCGTCCACGGCGCCCATCACCGCCTCGGCACCCTCCCGGGCGGGCGTCGGCCGCTGCGCCCGTACGAGGAGAGTTCCACCGCCGTCGACCAGCGCGCCGGCGATCTTGGTGCCGCCGATGTCGAGCGCGGCGACGAGGTCGGTATGCATCGGTGTGGCTTCTCCGGATGAGTGAAGGGCGGGACCTGCGGGTTCAGTCAATAGTCTGCACAGTCTCCATTGCGTTGACAACGTTGTCCAGGGCCTATGCTCGACGCCACAGCCTCCGTTCGTCTCCGCAGCAGGCTCCGCGGGCCGTCCGGAGGTGCCCGTTTGCCGCCCGAATGCCGCCCGAATCGCCTAACGTCACCCCGCCCGCCCTCGCCCGTATCCGACGACAGGACAGCGCACTGTGGACCGGACCACCCGTCATTCCGAGACCCGTTACGGCAACCGGCCGACCATGAAGGACGTGGCGGCCCGCGCCGGAGTGGGCCTCAAGACGGTCTCCCGGGTGGTGAACAGCGAGCCCGGTGTCACGCCCGACACCGAGCGCCGCGTGCAGGAGGCGATCGACGCGCTGGGCTTCCGCCGCAACGACAGCGCCCGCGTTCTGCGCAAGGGACGTACGGCCTCCATCGGCCTGGTCCTGGAGGATCTGGCCGACCCCTTCTACGGTCCGCTGAGCCGCGCCGTGGAGGAGGTGGCCCGCGCGCACGGGGCCCTGCTCATCAACGGTTCCAGCGCCGAGGACCCCGAGCGCGAGCAGGAGCTCGTGCTGGCCCTGTGCGCCCGCCGGGTGGACGGCCTGATCGTGATCCCGGCGGGCGACGACCACCGGTATCTGGAGCCGGAGATCAAGGCGGGCATCGCCACGGTCTTCGTGGACCGCCCGGCGGGCCGGGTCGACGCGGACATGGTGCTCTCCGACAGCTTCGGCGGCTCCCGGGAGGGCGTGGCCCATCTCATCGCCCACGGCCACCGCAGGATCGGGTTCATCGGCGACCAGCCCCGTATCCACACCGCCACCGAGCGCCTGCGCGGCTACCACGCGGCCATGACCGACGCGGGCATCACCGTCGAGGACTCCTGGGTCTCGCTCGGCTCCACCGAGCCCGGCCGGGTCCGGGCGGCCGCCGAGGCGATGCTCGGCGGGCCCGAGCCCGTCACCGCGCTCTTCGCGGGGAACAACCGGGTGACGGTGACGGCGGTCCGGGTGATCGCGGAGCAGGACCGGCCCGTGGCGCTGGTCGGGTTCGACGACATCGAGCTGGCCGATCTGCTCGGCATCACCGTCATCTCGCAGGACGCGGCGGCCGTCGGCAGGACCGCCGCCGAGCACCTCTTCCGCCGGCTCGACGGCGCGGACCACGCCCCGGCCCGGGTGGAGCTGCCGACCACGCTGATCCCGCGCGGTTCGGGCGAACTGCCGCCCGCCTGACCGCTGTCAGGCACCCGCGCGGAACTCCCGGGTGAGCAGGGCCAGGAGCCGCGCGGGCGCGTCCTCAGGGGTCGCGTGCCCCGCCCCCTCCACCCAGTGCAGCTCGGAGTGCGGGATCAGCGCGTGCAGCTGCTCGGCGAAGGGCGGGGGCAGGAACCCGTCCTCGCGCCCCCAGATGATCCGGGTCGGCACCGGCACGGACCCCAGCAGGTGCTGGAACTCGTCGGTGGCGGCCTGCTCCAGCTGCCCGTACTGGCGGTAGTACGCCGCCCTGCCCTCTTCACCGCGCCACGGGTCGAGATGGGCGGCCAGGACGTCCGGCCGGTAGCCGGAGTGGCTCGCGAAGCGAAGGTGGCTCTCGGCCAGCGCCTCGTGGGCGTAGACGGGGAGCTGCTCGAAGACGTGCGCGTTCTCCCGTACGAGCCGGAACAGGCCGGTCCCCCAGTCGCCGCAGGCCACCGAGTCGACCAGGGTGAGATTCGCGTACCGGGCACCTTCCAGCAGCAGCGCCCGCAGCGCCACGGCCCCGCCGATGTCGTGGGCGATCACCCTCGGGCTCTCCAGCCCCCAGTGGTCCAGGAGTCCGGTGAACACCCGTGTGTGTGCGGCCAGACGGAGATCCTGGCCCTCGCGCTGCTCCGACTGCCCGAAGCCGAGCAGGTCGAAGACGTAGACCTGGTGGTCCTGGGCGAGCGCCGGTGCGATCTCGCGCCAGATGCGCGACGAGAACGGGGTGCCGTGGAGCAGGACGACCGGGTCGCCCTCCCCCAGCACGTCCCAGCGGACCGTTCCGTCCGGGGTCTCGAATGTCCTGGTCAGATTGCCGTTCATGACACGCCTCCTGTTGTCGGGTGCAGAACCCTGCCGGACTCTCGACGTTACCAGAGCAAGCCGCTTGCCAGTAACGTTGATAAAGTGGGGATCATGCGACGGAACCCGGCACCCGCGGAACTCGAACCGGTCGAGGCGTTCTGCAACACGGCGACCCATCTCCACGGCGAGGACGAGTTCGCCCGGCCGGAGACGGCGAGCGGGTGGCTGCGTGCGCGCGGCTACCCCGAAGCGGTCGCCCCTGCCGAGCTGACGGCGCTCACGGAGGCCCGGGAGACCGTACGGGCGTTCCTCGTCGAGCGGACCTCGCCCGAGGCGCTCGACGCTCTCAACCGGCTGATCCACTCCGTGGCGGGCGCCCCGGTGGTGCGCCCGGACGGCACCCTCGCCCTGCGCCCGGCCACCGACGAGCCGGTGGCGGGGGTCGTCCGCACCGTGCTCGAAGCGCTGCTGCGGGACGGCCTGACCGGGCGTCACGCTGCCCGGCTCAAGGCCTGCGCGGCGCCGGAGTGCCGGTGGGTCTTCTACGACCGGGCGCCGTCGTCGAACGGCCTCTGGTGCGACATGGACGTGTGCGGCGCCCGGCACAAGATGCGGGCCTACCGTGCCCGTACGGGCGCTGCCGCCCGCCGGGACACCTGAGGCCCCGGGGCCGTTGGGGTGGCCGCCGGGCCCCTCGGGGCGTGGTGCCACCGGATCGGCGGGGGCGGTTCCTAACGTCGGCCGCTGACGGCCCCGGGACCGTACGGCACGCTCCGGCTCGCCGGGCGGCCGGCCCGGACGACGGGCCGTCACCTCCGTGGCGTCCCTCGTTCCGCCCGCCCCCGGTGCCGTGCGGACCGGGATGCGCCGTCCCTCTCCCCTCCCCGGGCCGGTACGGCAGCGGGCAGGGCATCCAGAACAGGTGCGTACCCATGATTCATGCGGCAACAGCCATCACCCCGCCCCGCGGTCCCGGCGGGCCGGGCCGGAGGCGTCTGCGGTGGCGGTCGGCGGCGCTGGCGGCGGTGATGCTGCTGTGCACGGCCCCGCTCGCCTCGGCGACGGACGGGGCGGCGGAGGGGCACCCACCGGTGCACGGCGCCGCGCCCCTGTACGTCTCCGACTACGCCGACAACGACGTGCTGCTCGTACCGCCCGGCGGGGGCGAGCCGGCCACGGTCTCGGCCGACGGCCTGACCCGTCCGACCGGGATGGTCCTCGACGCCTCGGGAGACCTGTACATCGCCGACACCGGCAACAACCGGGTCGTCCGGGTGCCCGGGGACGGCGGCCCGCAGACCGTCGTCCCCACCACCGGCCTCTCCCGCCCGATCGGTCTCGCGCTGGACGCGGCCGGGACGCTCTACATCGCCGACAGCTTCAACGACCGCGTGGTGAAGGTCCCCGCCGACGGGAGCGGGCAGGTCACCGTACCCACCACCGGGCTGCTCCACCCCAACGGTCTGGCGCTGGACGGCGCGGGCAATCTCTTCGTCGCGGACTTCGTCAACGACCGCGTGGTGAGGATCCCCGCCGACGGCGGTCCGCAGACGACCGCGCCCGCCACCGGGCTCTCCCAGCCGACCGGACTCGCCTTCGACCGGCGCGGGGATCTGTACGTCTCCGACAGCGGGAACGACCGCGTGGTGCTGCTGCCGGCGGACGGCGGACCGCAGCGGACCGTTCCGGTGACCGGGCTCAACTCCCCCTACGGCCTGGCCTTCGGCCCGGCGGGCACGCTGTACATCGCGGACTTCAACAACGACCGGGTGGTCGAGCTGCCGGTCCGCGGCGGCCAGCGGACCCTGCCCGTCGCGGGCCTGCACACCCCGGCCGGACTGGCCGTACCGCAGCCGGGGCGCGACGCCTACTGACGGCCCCTACGGAGCCGTGACCGTCAGGTCCCCCCGGCGCGGCGAGGAGAACGCGTCGAGGTCGGCGCGGGTCAGGCCGGTCAGCCGGGCGACCTCGGCGGTGTCCAGCGCGCCGCAGTCGATACCGCGCAGGAGGTAGCCGCTGAGGGCCTTGGCGGTGGCGGGCTCGTCCATGACGTCACCGCCGGCCTTGGCGACGTACGCGGCGAGCCGGGCGGCGGCGGGCTCAAGGCCCTCGCGGTAGAAGGTGTAGACGGCCGCGTAACGCGTCGGCAGGTGCCCGGGGTGCATGTCCCAGCCCTGGTAGTACGCGCGGGCCAGAGCGCGGCGGGTGAGGCCGTAGTGGAGCCGCCAGGCCTCGTGGACCTGAGCGGTCGGGCCGACGGGCAGGACGTTGGTGGAGCCGTCGGAGACGCGTACGCCGGTGCCCGCGGCGGCGACCTGCATGACGGCCTTGGCGTGGTCGGCGGCCGGGTGGTCGCTGGCCTGGTAGGCGGCGCTGACCCCGACGCAGGCGCTGTAGTCGAAGGTGCCGTAGTGCAGCCCGGTCGCCCGGCCCTGCGCGGCGTCGATCATGCGGGCGACGGCGGCGGTCCCGTCGGCGGCGAGGATGGACTGGCTGGTCTCGATCTGGATCTCGAATCCGATGCGCCCGGCGTCGAGGCCGTGGGCCTTCTCGAAGGCTTCCAGGAGCTGGACGAAGGCGGTGACCTGCTCGGGGTACGTCACCTTCGGCAGGGTCAGCACGAGCCCGTCGGGGAGCCCGCCCGCCGCCATCAGGCCGGTGAGGAAGACGTCGGTGGTGCGGATCCCCCGGTCGCGTACGCCGGCCTCCATGCACTTCATCCGGATGCCCATGTACGGGGCCGCGGTGCCGTTCGCGTACGCCTGTGAGACCAGCCGGGCGGCGCGGGCCGCGGCCTCGTCCTCCTCGGCGTCCGGGCGGGGGCCGTAGCCGTCCTCGAAGTCGATGCGCAGGTCCTCGACGGGCTCGCGCTCCAGCTTCGCGCGTACGCGGTCGTGGACGGGGCCCGCCAGCTCCTCGGGGATGCCGAGGACGGCGGCGAACGAAGAGGCGTCGGGGGCGTGTTCGTCGAGGGCGGCCAGCGCCTGGTCGCCCCAGGAGCGGAGGGTGCCGGGCTCGAAGGCATCGCCGGGTACGTAGACGGTGTGCACGGGCTGGCGGGTGCCGGGGTCTCCCGGGTAGCGGCGGGCGAGTTCCGCGTCGACCGCCGTGAGGGAGGCGCTGATCTCCTCGCTGACCGTACCGGCGAGGCTCGTTGCCACCTTCTCCTGCTGACCCATGACCGTACCCTCCACACTCTCGCTGTTTCCGCTTCCCGGAATCAACAATCCGTATAGTGAAGTTATAAGGCCGCTCGACCTGCGTCAATGGTGGCCTGGAACGGCTCTGGGCCGCGCGGTGTGGTCACCGTACGGCCCAGGACGGGTGTTGCTGGGGGTTCAGCCCTTGCGGGTGTTGATGTCTTCGGTGAGCTGGGGGACGACGGTGAAGAGGTCGCCGACGACGCCGTAGTCGACGAGGTCGAAGATCGGGGCCTCGGCGTCCTTGTTGATCGCGACGATCGTCTTCGAGGTCTGCATACCGGCCCGGTGCTGGATCGCACCCGAGATACCCGAGGCGATGTACAGCTGCGGCGAGACGGACTTACCGGTCTGGCCGACCTGGGAGGTGTGGGGGTACCAGCCCGCGTCCACCGCCGCACGCGAGGCGCCCACCGCGGCACCCAGACTGTCCGCGAGGGCCTCGATCAGCGGGAAGTTCTCCGCACCGTTGACGCCACGGCCACCGGAGACGACGATCGCGGCCTCGGTCAGCTCCGGACGCCCCGTCGACTCACGCGGCGTCCGCCCGGTCACCTTCGTGCCCGTCGCGGTCGCGCTGAACGACACCGACAGCGCCTCGACCGCACCGGCGGCCGCTACGGGCTCCACGGGGGCCGAGTTCGGCTTCACCGTGATGACCGGGACACCCTTGGAGACCCGGGACTTGGTCGTGTACGAGGCGGCGAACGCGGCCTGCGTCGCGACCGGACCCTGCTCACCGGCCTCCAGATCGGTGGCATCGGTGATGATGCCCGAACCGACCCGCAGCGCGAGACGCGCGGCGATCTCCTTGCCCTCGGCCGAGGACACCACCAGCACCGCCACCGGCGACACCACCTCGAACGCGGCCTGCAGCGCATCGACCTTCGGAACCACCAGATACCCCGCGAACTCCGGGGCATCGGCGGTCAGGACCTTCACCGCACCGTGCTCACCCAGCACCCCCGCGGTCGCCTCCGCACCCGCGCCCAGCGCGAGCGCGACAGGGTCACCGATCCGGCGGGCCAGCGTCAGCAGCTCCAGCGTGGGCTTGCGGACCGCACCGTCCACGTGATCGACAAGAACAAGAACTTCAGCCATGACAACGCACTCCAGACGAGAAAGGACGAGAGAGAAGGATGGGGAGGGAAGAGGAGCGGGCTAGATGAACTTCTGGCCCGCGAGGAACTCGGCGAGCTGCTTGCCGCCCTCGCCCTCGTCCTTCACGATCGTGCCCGCCGTACGCGCCGGACGCTCCGTCGCCGAGTCGACCGCCGTCCACGCACCCGCCAGACCCACCTCGTCCGCGTCCAGACCCAGATCGTCCAGGTCCAGGGACTCCACCGGCTTCTTCTTCGCCGCCATGATCCCCTTGAACGACGGGTAACGCGCCTCACCCGACTGGTCGGTCACCGACACCACCGCCGGAAGGGAGGCCTCCAGCTGCTCGGACGCCGTGTCACCGTCACGACGACCGCTCACCACACCGTCGTTCACCGCGACCTCCGACAGCAGCGTCACCTGCGGCACACCCAGACGCTCCGCGAGGAGGGCCGGCAGGACGCCCATGACACCGTCGGTGGAGGCCATCCCGCAGATCACCAGGTCATAACCGGTCTTCTCGACCGCCTTCGCCAGCACCAGCGACGTACCGATCACATCCGTACCGTGCAGATCGTCGTCCTCGACGTGAACAGCCTTGTCCGCACCCATCGACAACGCCTTGCGCAACGCGTCCTTGGCATCCTCCGGACCCACCGTCACCACGGTGATCTCCGCATCGTCCGCCCCGTCCGCGATCTGCAACGCCTGCTCGACCGCGTACTCGTCCAGCTCCGACAGCAGACCGTCGACATCCTCACGGTCCAACGTCAGGTCATCGGCGAAATGCCGGTCACCGGTCGCGTCGGGCACGTACTTCACACAGACAACGATCCTCAAGCTCACGCCGGCTCTCCTACTGCATCGTCATTTCTGGGCTGCCTTGTTGCACGCAGCATAGGCGCCTTACAGGGCCGTTTCCGGTCGGGCCGACCGGGCTCCCGGCCGATATTACTCGCCAGTACACCCAGTCCGTTACCCCTGAGCAAGCGCTCCGCACTGTGACCTTGCCTACGGCGGAAACGTCCCTGCACGCGTGGCCTGCTCGCCCTCAGTCTCGCAGAGCCGTGAACCGTCCCTGGTGGTAGAGCAGCGGCCGGCCGGGCCCCGACGGGTCGCCGGCCACGGCCTCCGCGATCACGATGCGGTGGTCGCCGGCCGGGATGCGGGCCACCACGCGGCAGACCAGCCAGGCGGAGACGCCGGCCAGCAGCGGAACGCCCTCCGGGCCGCTGCTCCACTCGGTGGACGGGCCGAAGCGGTCGGCGCCGCTGCGGGCGAAGGCGGCGGCCAGCTCCTGCTGGTGCTCGCCGAGTATGTGGACGCCGACATGCTCCGCCTCGGCCAGCACCGGCCAGCTGGAGGAGGAGGTCCCGATGCCGAAGGAGATCAGCGGCGGCTCGGCGGCGACCGAGTTGAGCGAGGTGGCGGTGAAGCCGACCGGCCGGTCGCCGGTCGCGGTGATCACCGCGACGCCTGCGGCGTGCCGGCGGAAGACGGCGCGCAGGAGCTCGGGCGAGGCCGTGAGGGAGGGGGCGAGTTCGGGCGAGGCCGTCATGGAGGTGTCCTTCTGCGGGAGAGGCGTAAGGGGCCGTGGTTGCTCAGGCACCCGGACAGCGCGCACTCGCGTGGCGTACGAGGTCCACATGGACCCGGCCGTAGAGAAGGAGTTCTGGCGGCATAGCGTCAGACTGACGATGCGTGGCGGGTGCAGTCAAGTGCGTCCCGCAATGTGGGAGATGCGTCACGGTCCGTCATATGGCCCGTCCCAGCGCCGCGACGACGTCGGCGGTCCGGGGCTGGCCGGATGCACGGCGGACCACTTCGCCCGCGCCGTCGAGCACGAGCACGGTGGGCGTCTTCGTGATGCCGAGCTGCCGCACGAGCGTGAGATGTGCCTCGGCGTCGATCTCGATGTGCGCGACCCCCTCGACCATGGCGGACACCTCCACGAGCGTGCGGCGGGTGGCCCGGCACGGCTGGCAGAAAGCACTGGAGAACTGGACGAGCGTCGCCCGTTCCCCCAGTTCCGCGCCGAGTTGGGACGCGTCGAGCCGTTGCGCGGGTGTTCCGCCGTCCACTGTCGCCTCCTGATCAGAGCTCTTCGCAAGGAGTCAGCACCGGCCGGGCCCAGGACATTCCCGCAGCTTGGGGGCGGCTCGCACGTGACGAGAATCTCGCCGCCCGGGCCCACCGGGACTGGCCACGGGCCCGCGCATGGGGCACCATCGCCACAATGCCGAAAACCTACGGCTGCGTAACTTCCGCCGGGAGAACCCTCCCCAGGCGCTGAAGAAGGGTCTTCTCCAGATGGCAGAACTCGTCTATCGACCGGTCATCGGCGCCGCTCGCACCCTGTTCAAGGCGCTCGACCTGAAGATCGACACTCAGGGTTCGGAGCACATCCCGAAGACCGGTGGCGCGGTGCTGGTCAGCAACCACATCAGCTACCTCGACTTCATCTTCACCGGCCTGGGCGCCCTGCCGCAGAAGCGGCTCGTCCGCTTCATGGCGAAGGAATCGGTCTTCAGGCACAAGGTCTCCGGTCCGCTGATGCGCGGGATGAAGCACATCCCGGTCGACCGCAACCAGGGCGAGGACGCGTACGCGCACGCGCTGCAGTCGCTGCGCTCCGGTGAGATCGTCGGCGTCTTCCCCGAGGCCACCATCTCCCAGTCGTTCACGCTGAAGAGCTTCAAGTCGGGTGCCGCGCGCCTCGCCCAGGAGGCCGGGGTCCCGCTGATCCCGATGGCGCTGTGGGGCACGCAGCGGATCTGGACCAAGGGCCGGCCGCGCAACTTCAGGCGCAGCCACATCCCGATCACCATCCGGGTCGGCGAGCCCATGGAGGCGCCCGCCGACCAGTACGCCGGTGCGATCACCCGGCGGCTGCGGGAGCGCGTGCAGGAGCTGCTGGAGGCGGCGCAGCGGGCCTACCCGGTGCGCCCGAAGGACGCGAGTGACACATGGTGGGTGCCGGCTCATCTCGGCGGCACGGCCCCGACGCCCGCCGAGGTCCGCGAGCTCGGCTGACCGGACATCCTTTGAGTCCCCGACGCACGGCGTCGGGGACTCAAAGCTCTGTGGGGAGGATCCGCCAGAGGTCCGCGCGGTCGCGGGCGCCCCGCAGGGCGTGGAGGACCTCCACGGGCGGCGTGGTGTGGACGGCCGGATAGTCCACCTCTCCGAGCTCCTCGCGTACCGCCCAGGCCAGCCGCTCGGTGTCGAGGGAGAACTGCGCGTCGACGCCCGGTCTGTTGCCCCGGGGGTCCACCCTCGCCCAGCGGCCGCGGCCCGGGAGCCGGAGTGCGACCAGGCCGTGGACCACAGGGTTCGTCCCGTCGTCGTCGGTGAGCCGCTGGTAGCAGAGCCCGGCCGGGACGCCGTGGGCCCGGAGCAGCGCGGTGAGCGCGACGGCCTTGGCGTGGCAGATGCCGTTGCGGGTGGCGAGGACGTCGGAGGCGCGCCAGGTGACACACGGATCGCCCGAGTCCGCGGAGTGCGGAATGATGTCGCGTACGTACTCGAAGGCAGTGCGGGCGTATGTGTATGCGTCATCGGCCTGGTGTGCCAGGTCGGCCGCCGCCTGCCTCACCACGGAGTGCTGGTGGTCGATGGGTTCGTCGGCGGCCAGATAGGCGGCGATGTCCGGGGACTGCTGGATCAACTCCATGGTCCCGGAGCGTATGAAGCGGCCGACCGGATATCAATTGATTTCCGGTCGGCCGCATACTCATGCAAGGCAAGAGGTCCTGCGCTACCGCGCCATCTCTTCCTTCAGCGCCTGGAGGAAGGCGTCGACGTCGTCCTCCCGGGTGTCGAACGCGCACATCCAGCGGACGTCACCGGCGGTCTCGTCCCAGAAGTAGAAGCGGAAGCGCTTCTGCAGCCGCTCGCTGACCGCGTGCGGCAGCCGGGCGAAGACGGCGTTGGCCTGGACCGGGTAGAGGATCTCCACGCCGTCGATCGCCCGGACGCCCTCGGCGAGCCGCTGGGCCATGGCGTTGGCGTGCCGGGCGTTGCGCAGCCACAGGTCCTTGGCGAGCAGCGCCTCCAGCTGGACGGAGACGAAGCGCATCTTGGAGGCGAGCTGCATGGAGAGCTTGCGCAGGTGCTTCATCGCCCGGACCGCGTCGGGGTTGAGCACGACGACGGCCTCACCGAACAGGGCGCCGTTCTTCGTGCCGCCGAAGGACAGCACGTCGACGCCGACCGTGTTGGTGAACGTCCGCATCGGCACGTCCAGGGATGCGGCCGCGTTGGCTATCCGGGCCCCGTCGAGGTGCACCTTCATGCCGCGCTCGTGGGCGTGGTCGCAGATGGCGCGGATCTCGTCGGGGGTGTAGACGGTGCCGAGCTCGGTGTTCTGGGTGATCGAGACGACCTGCGGCATGGCCCGGTGCTCGTCGTCCCAGCCGTACGCCTGCCGGTCGATGAGCTCGGGGGTGAGCTTGCCGTCCGGCGTGGGTACGGTGAGGAGCTTGAGGCCGCCCATCCGCTCGGGCGCCCCGCCCTCGTCCACGTTGATGTGCGCGGACTCGGCGCAGATGACCGCGCCCCAGCGGTCGGTGAGCGCCTGGAGGGCGACCACGTTGGCTCCGGTGCCGTTGAAGACCGGGAAGGCCTCGGCGGTGGGGCCGAAGTGGCTGTGCATGACGCGCTGGAGGTGGCCGGTGTAGTCGTCCTCGCCGTAGGCGACCTGGTGGCCGCCGTTGGCGAGGGCGATGGCAGCGAGGACCTCGGGGTGCGCGCCCGCGTAGTTGTCGCTGGCGAAGCCGCGCACCTGCGGGTCGTGGTGACGTCGCGCGTCGGTCCTCACGTTTGCGGGGTCAGCCACAGGCGCTTTCCGTTCACTTCGGGGGCGGGCTTGTCCCAGACGCCGACGATGGCCTCGGCCAGCTCCGTGACGTCGGTGAAGCCCGCGAACTTCGCATTCGGGCGCTCGGCGCGCATGGCGTCGTTCACCAGTGCCTTGACCACCAGGATCGCAGCCGCCGCCGCGGGGCCGTCCTCGCCCCCCGCCTTGCGGAAGGCGTCCCCGAGCGCGAGGGTCCAGGCCTCGGCCGCGGCCTTGGAGGCGGAGTAGGCGGCGTTGCCCGCGGTGGGCTTGCCGGCGCCGGCGGCGCTGATCAGCAGGTAGCGGCCCCTGTCGCTGCGCTGAAGGGGTTCCTGGAAGGCGAGCGAGGTGGACTGGACGGTGCGGATCAGCAGCTTCTCCAGGGTGTCCCAGTCCGCGAGGCTGGTCTCCTGGAAGCTGGGGCTGCCGCGCCAGCCGCCGACGAGGTGGACCAGGCCGTCGATCCGGCCGAACTCGGCCTCGGTCCGCTTGGCCCAGTCCCGGGCGGCGTCGAGGTCGAACAGGTCGACGGTCTCCCCGGTGACGGTCGCGCCGCCGTGGGCGTAGCGGGCGGCGTCCACCGCCTCGGCGAGCCCCTTGGGGTTGGCGTCGCAGCCGACGACGGTCGCGCCGGCCTCCGCGAGCCGCAGCAGCGTCGCGCGGCCCGCGGGCCCCGCCGCTCCGGCGACCGCGATCACAGCACCTTCGAGCACGCCCGTCCCCTCGCCCTTGCCGATTCCGTTCATGGCCACCGCCTCCTCGGGAGATGCGTTCACGCGGCTGCCTGCTCGGCGCTCGCGGCGGTAATTCCCTTGGTGGAGGCAATCACGTGCTTCAGCTTCTTGGCGAGCGCCTCATAGAACATGCTCAGGGGAAACTCGTCCGGAAGCACGTCGTCGACGAGCTTGCGAGGGGGCTGAGTGAGGTCGAGGGCGTCAGGACCCTTGGCCCAGGTGGATCCCGGGTGCGGGGCGAGGTACTCGGCGACCAGGTCGTATGCGGCGAACCAGTGGACCAGCTTGGGACGGTCGATGCCGTCGCGGTAGAGCTTCTCGATCTCGGCGCAGAGCTGGTTGGTGACCTGCGGGGCCAGCTCCCAGTCAATCTTCAGCGTGTTGTCGGTCCAGCGGACGACGTCGTGCTTGTGGAGGTAGGCGAAGAGCAGCTGTCCGCCGAGGCCGTCGTAGTTGCGGACGCGCTCGCCGGTGACCGGGAAGCGGAACATCCGGTCGAAGAGGACCGCGTACTGGACGTCACGGCCGTGCGCGTTGCCCTCGGCCTCCAGCTTCACGGCCTCCTTGAAGGCGGTGAGGTCGCAGCGCAGCTCCTCCAGGCCGTACATCCAGAACGGCTGGCGCTGCTTGATCATGAACGGGTCGAACGGCAGGTCGCCGTGGCTGTGGGTGCGGTCGTGGACCATGTCCCACAGGACGAAGGCCTGCTCGCAGCGGGTCTGGTCGCCGATCATCTCGCGGATGTCCTCGGGAAGCTCCAGGCCGAGCAGCTCGACGGAGGCCTCAGTGACACGGCGGAAGCGGGCGGCCTCGCGGTCGCAGAAGATGCCGCCCCAGGTGAAGCGCTCGGGGGCCTCGCGCACGGCGATGGTCTCCGGGAAGAGGACCGCGGAGTTGGTGTCGTAACCGGCGGTGAAGTCCTCGAAGGTGATCCCGCAGAAGAGCGGGTTGTCGTAGCGGTTCGCTTCGAGGTCGGCCAGCCACTCGGGCCAGACCATCTTCAGCACGACCGCTTCGAGGTTGCGGTCCGGGTTGCCGTTCTGCGTGTACATCGCGAAGACGACCAGGTGCTGGAGGCCGTCGACGCGGTTCCGCGCGGGCTGGAAGGCGAGCAGCGAGTCGAGGAAGTCCGGCACGCGGAAGCCGTCGGCGGCCCAGCGGCGCAGGTCGGTGACGAGCGCACGGTGGTAGGCGGCGTCGTGGGGCAGCAGCGGGGAGAGCTCCTTCACCGCGCCGATCACCCGCTCGACGACACGCTCGACGGCCGCGGGGGACGGGGCGCCCTCGGTCTCGAAGTCGATGGAGCCGTCCTTGGACTGCCAGGGGCGGATCTCCTCGACGGCATCCCTGAGCGCGGGCCAGGCCGGGTGCTCGACCACCCGCGGGGCAGTAGCTATCGCGCCGTCGGTGGCACCGTGCACAAGAATTTCCGTCATAACACTTCCTCCACGGGAGAACCTCGCGTGCAGTCACCGTAGCCGCGCGGGGTTACTTCACACAAGTGAAGTCCTGAAAATTATCCTGCCGACCCCCTATGGTCACCGCTGTTTTTCCTGTCGTATGCCGGGTAGGCGCACAGTTCCGTCCGTCATTGCTCCGACCGGCCGACCGGGCCCGCACGGCGGCAGACATCGACGGCCCCGGCCGCTACCCTCACCGGTGCCGTCATGCCGTAACTCCGTGCGGGCAGGAGCAGTTGGCGGGCCGCCGCCGACGGAAACGAGGTCGCCTTGTCATTTCTCACCCTGGGTCATCGCGGAGTGATGGGCGTCGAGCCCGAGAACACCCTGCGCTCCTTCGTCCGCGCGCAGGAGGCGGGGATGGACGCCATCGAGCTGGATCTGCACCTCAGCAAGGACGGTGCGCTCGCCGTGATGCACGACGCGGCCGTGGACCGTACGACCGACGGCACCGGGCCGATCGCGGGCAAGACCCTGGCGGAGCTGCGTGAGCTCGATGCCGGGAAGGGTGAGCGGGTGCCGGTCTTCGAGGAGGTCCTGGACGCGGTGGACGCCCCGCTCCAGGCCGAGATCAAGGACGTGGCGGCGGCCCGGGCACTGGCGGAGGTGCTGCTGGCCCGCGATCTGGTGGGGCGGGTGGAGGTCTCCTCGTTCCACGACGAGGCCGTCACCGAGATCGCCCGGCTGGTGCCGGGGGTACGTACGGTCCTCATCGCCAGCCGCTGGAGCGGGGACATCGTGGAGCGGGCGAAGGCGGCGGGCGCGGCGACGCTCGCGCTGAACATCCGCCGGCTCACGCTGGAGGTGGTGGAGCTGGCGCACGCGGAGAGCATCAAGGTGATCGGCTGGGTGGTGAACACCCAGGACCATCTGCGCCTCGCCCGGGCGCTGAACCTGGACGGCGCGACCACGGACTTCCCCGAGATCCGCCGCACGGGCCGCTTCACCGCCTGAGGCCCGCGGGCCCGCGCCCGGGGGCGGGCGCCCGCCCGGGCCCCGGGCCGGCTCCACCGTTGCGCGCCCCTAGGAAACGCTCTGGCGGTCCCCGATGTTCTTGACCAGCAGCTCGAAGGCCAGATCGTCGCGTTGCGGGATGCCGAAGCGCTCGTCGCCGTACGGGAACGGCGTGAGCTGCCCGGTACGCCGGTAGCCGCGCCGCTCGTACCAGGCGATCAGCTCCTCGCGCGCCGAGATCACCGTCATCTGCATCTCGGTGACGCCCCAGCTCTCGCGGGCCGTGCGCTCGGCCTCGGCGATGATCACCTTGCCGAGGCCGCCGCCCTGGGCGCCGGGGCGGACCGCGAACATCCCGAAGTACGCCGCTTCGCCTCGGTGTTCGAGCTGGCAGCAGGCGATCAGTTCGCCCTCCCGCTCGACCGCCAGCAGCCGGCCCGCCGGAGCGTTGATCACCTGGCGCACGCCCTGCTCGTCGGTCCGCTGCCCCTCCAGGAGGTCGGCCTCCGTGGTCCAGCCGGTGCGGCTGGAGTCGCCGCGGTAGGCGGACTCGATGAGCGCCACCAGCGCCGGTGCGTCCGCATCGGTCGCGTCGCGGAAGGTCAGGCTGGCCGAGCCGGGGGGCGTGGCGGTGTCCATGGGGAACGCTCCGTTCTCTGCTGCTCTCTGCGTGCCGTGCACGCGTTCGGGTCGAGAGTAACGCGACCCGGAGCGCCCCTTCCGGGCCCCGGCGCACCCCCTTCACGCCCCTGCGCGCCGGGTTCGGCGGCCCGGGCCTGGGCATCGACCAGGGGGTGCCGTACATCGCCGTACGTCCGAGGGGGAGGTTCGCCGTGCACGGAGGGGCCCTGGCCGGCTGGCTGCTGATGGCGTTGTGCGCGGTGAGCGGCGCCTACTGCCTACTGCGCACCCGCACCGGCACCCCGCAGGAGCGCAGAACCGCGCGCGGCGAGGCGCTGATGGGGTTCGGCATGGCGGCGATGGCCGTGCCGGCCGCGGTGCTGACTCCACCGGAGGGGACCTGGGCGGTGTACGGAGCCGTGTTCGGCGCCGCCGCGCTGCGGGCGCTCTGGGCGGCCCGGCACGGCTCCCACCATCTGCACCACCTGGTCGGTTCGCTGGCGATGGTCTACATGGCCGTGACGATGGCTCCGGGGGCGGCGGGTGCGGGCGGGCATGCCGGGCACGGGGCGGCGGCGGGAGGCGCCGGGGGCGTTCCGCTGCTCACGGGGGTGCTGCTCGCCTACTACGCGCTCTACGTGCTGCGCTCCGCCGGACATCTCATACCGGAGGGGACAGGGATCGCGAGCTTCGCGGGTGGCGGTACGGAAGGGCTCGCACGCAGCGGCGGGGGCGGTGTCGGGGGCGGCGGGACCGAGCTGACGATGGCGTGCCGGCTCACGATGGGTATCGCCATGTTCGCCATGCTTCTCACTCTGTGAGACAGATCGCGAGACAGGGGCCTTCCAAACCGTGGTCTACGTCACTTGCCGGGCGCAGCCATACCCGCGGATCGCCCGCCCCTCATAGGCTGACGCCATGCTGGTCTCCCTCGCGCTGCTGCTGCTCGGTGCACTGACCGCCCTGGTGACCCCGCGCCTGATGGCCCGGGCCCGGTGGCCGGAGCGGGAGCCGGTCGTGGCGCTGTGGGTGTGGCAGTGCGTGGTGGCCGGGGTGCTCGTGTCGTTCGCGCTCTCCATGACGTTCAGTGCGGCCGCCGCCTGGCAGGCGGTGCGCGGTCATGTCTTCGCACCCGCCCCGCATGCCGTGGTCGAGGCGTACGCCCTGGCCGCTTACGGCCCCTGGTCGGCGGTCATCGCGGTGCTGCTGGCGCTGGGCGGGCTGTGGAGCGGCGCGATGCTCCTGCGGGAGATCGGGCGTGCGCGGCGGCGCCGCAGGCAGCGCCGGGCGGAACTGCTGGTCCGCTCTCCCCTGATGCCGGGCGAGGAGCCCGGCGCCGACCGCCTCGTGGTGCTGGAGGGCGAACGTCCGGACGCCTGGTGGCTGCCCGGGACGGCTCCGCAGCTGGTCATCACCACCGCCGCTCTCGGCCGGCTGAAGGGCCGTCAGCTGGACGCGGTGCTCGCCCATGAACAGGGCCATGCCCGGGCCCGGCACGACTGGCTGCTGCACTGCTCCTCCGCACTGGCCGTCGGCTTCCCGCAGATCCCGGTGTTCGCCGCGTTCCGCGACGAGATGCACCGGCTGGTCGAGCTGGCCGCCGACGACGTGGCCTCGCGCCGCTTCGGCCGGCTGACGACCGCGCTCGCCCTGGTCGGGCTCAACGAGGACCGCGGGGTCTTCGGCCCCTGCCCCGCCCCGGACGCCCAAGTCCCGCTGCGCGTCAACCGGTTGCTGGCTCCGGTCGACCGCCTGACGGCGGGCCGCCGGCTGCGCCTGACGGCGGCGGCCGCACTGGTGCCGGTCGTCCCGCTCGTGGTGGCTTTCGTCCCGGGACTCCGCGCTCTGGGTTAGCCCCCCGCGGTCCGGGACTTCACACCCGGGCTCGGCCACACGGCCCGGAATTCCGCGCTCCGGGTTGGCCACAGGGCAGTTGCGTCCGCGAGGATCACCCCATGCCCTCCCCCCAGACCACCCGGCCGGCCCGCTCCCCCCGCCCATCCGCCGCCCTGGCCGCAGGAACCGTGGGCATCGCCCTGTTCGTGGTGCTGCACGCCCTGGTCGCGGCGGAGTGGTCCCCTCTGGTGACCCTGGACCGTACGGTCGCGGAGAGCCTGCACCGGCACGCGGTGGCCGATCCCGAGCTGGTCCGGGTCAACCGGGTGCTGACGGACTGGTTCTGGGACCCCTGGACGATGCGGGCACTGATCGCGGCGGCCGTGATCGCCCTGTGGTGGCGCGGCGCACGGCTGCTCGCCCTGTGGGTGGCCGCCGCCAGCCTGCTCGGCTCCCTCCTCTCGCAAGGGGTGAAGGCCGCCGTGGACCGGGAGCGCCCCCGCTGGCCGGACCCGGTCGACACGGCCCACTTCTCGGCCTTCCCCTCCGGGCACGCCATGACGGCCGCGGTGAGCTGCGGGCTGCTCCTGTGGCTGCTGCGGCTGTACGGGGCGGGCCCGGCGCTGTGGGCCGCGGCGGTGGCCGTGGCGGTCGTCTCCGCGATCGGGGTGGCGGCGACCCGGGTGTACCTGGGGGTGCACTGGCTGACCGATGTGGTGGGCGGGGTGTTGCTGGGGGTGGCTGTGGTGGCGTTCACCGTCGCCGGTTACCCCGGGAGCCCGTCCCGCCGGGCGCCGGAGCCCGAGGTGTGAGCCAGATCCCGTCCTGGACCCGCGATGTGAGCGAAATCCCGTCCCGAACCCCCGCCGTGTGAGGGATATCCCGTTCCGCAAGGGGTCGGATCATCGGATCGGGGCCGTAGCCTTGTATCCATGTCCCCGATGTCGTCGTCGTCCGTTTCCACGCGCTCCGCCACAGAAGTCAACGCGGCCATCCGCGGCCTGTGGCAGCGCTCGGGCGACTACCTGTCCCCGCAGGACGAGGCCGAGTACCAGCGCCTGCTGGTGGAGTGGGCCGCCGCGACCGGCGGCAACGCCCGTACCGCCGTCTGAGCCCTCGTCCGGGCCGGTGACCCGGGACACACACCTGACTCCGGCGATCCCCCGCGTCGCCGGATCCAGGCGCGCCCCTCGGCCGCGCCTGAAGAAGGCAGGACCATAGGCCGCGTCGGGGACCGGAGTTGCGGGGCCCGCCGACACAGGGATACAGCATGTCCCGGGCCGGCTCATCGGTCAATGAATATTCTGTGACGCACGCGCGGGGGCCGGCGTCCGCCGGGCGGGAAGAACCGCCCGGCGGACGCCGGCCCCGGAGTGCGGGTACGGACGGAAGACCTCTCCTGCCGACGGATCAGCGGTCGAAGTAGTCCGGCTGCGTCTGCACGTTGAGCCCGTCCAGCTCGACCCGGTCCGCCGGGTCGGTACGCCGGTCGTTCAGCTTCAGCACGTCGAAGCCCTTGGCGATGTCGCTGGAGTAGATGTAGCCGTTGTAGTAGTACGCCGACCAGGGGCCGGCCGTGGTGACCTGACCGAGCGTGACCGGGCCGCGCTCGAAGAAGGCGATCTCCTTGGGCTTGGCCGAGTTGGTGAAGTCCCAGACGGAGATGCCGCCCTGGTACCAGGCCTGGACCATCAGGTCCTTGCCCTTCACCGGGATGATCGAGCCGTTGTGGGCGACGCAGACCTCGACGTCGGCCTGGTGGCGGTCGATCTTGAAGTAGCTGCGGAAGACCAGCTTGCGCTTGTCGCCCTTGCCCACGATGTCGTAGATGCCGTCGGCACCCCGCTTCGGCCCGATCTGCTCGTTGCAGGTGGCCGCGCCGCCGCCGCCGAGCTCATCGGTGAAGACGACCTTGTTCGCACCCTGGTTGAAGGTGGCCGAGTGCCAGAACGCGAAGTTCACGTTGTCCTGGACCCGGTCGATGATCTTCGGGCTTGCCGGGTCCTTGATGGAGAACAGCAGACCGTCACCCATGCAGGCACCGGCGGCCAGGTCCTTGGAGGGCAGGACCGTGATGTCGTGGCAGCCCGTCGTCTTGGAGACGCCCGGGTTCTCGGGCGCTCCCGGGTTGCCGCCGTCCGGGAAGAGCACCGGGAAGCTCACGATCCGGGCCTTCTGCGGCTTCTTGACCGGAACCTTGATGATGGAGATGCCGTCGTGCGGCGGCCGGCAGTCGGGGAACGTCTCGTTCGGCGAGTACGAGGAGACGTAGATGTAGATGTTCTTCTTGCCGTCCGGCACGAGGGTGTGGGTGTGCGAGCCGCAGGCGGTCTCGACAGCCGCGATGTACCGGGGGTTGCGCTTGTTGCTGATGTCGAAGATCTTCATGCCCTCCCAGGAGGACTTCTCCGTGGCGGGCTGGGTGGTGCTGGAGCAGGAGTCGTCACTGCGCGAGGAGTCGGTGGACAGGAACAGCAGGTTCCCGGAGACCGAGATGTCGTTCTGCGAGCCGGGGCACAGGACCTCGGAGACCGTCTTCGGCTTCTTCGGGTTGCTGATGTCGTAGATGACGAAGCCGTCGTAGTTGCCGACGTAGGCGTACTCGCCCTGGAACGCGAGGTCCGTGTTGAGGCCCTGCAGGGCGCCCTTCGGGACGTTCGTCAGGTGCTTGATGTTGGAGCTGTGGACGATCTCGTCCACGCCGGGTATGTCACCGCCGCGGATCGCGGCGCGGGCCTCGGCCTGCTGACTGGTGGTCACGGAGCCGCGTTCGGCGGGTGCATCGCCCGGGTCGGGCGTCGCGGCTGCGGGTGCGGCCGTCAGCAGCGCGGCGAAGAGTCCGGCCGCGGCTGCTGCCACGCCCAGACGTCTGCGCCGCACGCGGGTGGTGTGCAACGAGATCACTGCGTCCTCCCTTGTATCCGTTCGGGGTTCGAACGGTTCACGGACCCCGGCAGTATCGTCCCTCCCATGTACACATCAACAGATGGCAACAGAGACGTAATGAAGTTTTTGATCTTTGCCCCCGCGGAAGCGTGCTAGGAACGGTCTGCAACACACCCATTCGGCACAGGAGGTCGCCGTGTTGATCCACCGTCCGTCCGCCCGTCTGCGCGCAACCGCCCTCACGGCAGCGGTGGTCGCCGCTGTACTCGCCCTGGGCGGCTGCGACGGCGACGGCGAGGCGAAACCGGCCGCCGGCAAGGACGCAGGTCCCAAGGTGGTGGCCCCCGGCAGACCGGGCGAGCCCGCCCGGAAGCTCACCGCCGAGGAGGCCGCGAAGGAAGCGAGCAGGGGCACCGCGAACTCCGCCGACTTCCGTTATGCGCAGATGATGATCCAGCACCACTCCCAGGCCCTCGTGATGACCGAACTCGCCCCCGACCGGGCCTCGGCCACGACCGTCAAAAGGCTCGCCGAGCGCATATCCGCAGGCCAGAAGCCTGAGATCGGCGCGATGGAAGGATGGCTGAAAAAGAACGGTGGCGAGGACCGTAAACAGCCCCACGACCACGCGGGAATGCCCGGCATGGCGACCGAAGCCCAGCTGAAGGAGTTGCGCGCGGCGAAGGGCAAGGCCTTCGACGAGCTCTTCCTGGAGCTGATGATCACCCACCACCAGGGGGCGATCACCATGGCCACGGAGGCGCTCTCCGAGGGGAACGACGTGTTCGTCGAGGAGATGGCGAGCGATGTCGTCGCCCAGCAGACGGTGGAGATCAACCGGATGCGCGCGCTGATGGCGTGAGCGCAGCGCCGTCCCCGCGCCCCGGTGGCGTGACCGCCGGGCACCCCGCGATCCGGTGGACCGCACGCAGCGAGCGGCGCGATCCGCCGGCCCCCGTGGACCGGGCGTCGGTGCGATGCTGGAAGCACCCTCCAGGAAGAGGTGCGCCGTGCTCCGTGTCGCCGTCGTCGGTTCCGGCCCCAGCGGGGTCTACACCGCCCAGGCCCTGCTGAACCAGTCGCTCGTGCCCGATGTCCGCGTCCACGTCCTGGACCGGCTGCCCACCCCGTACGGCCTGGTGCGGTACGGGGTCGCCCCCGACCACGAGAAGATCAAGTCGCTCCAGAACAGCCTGCGGGCGGTCCTGGAGGACGAGCGGGTCACCTTCGTCGGCCATGTGCAGATCGGCGGGGCGGGCGGTGTGTCCCCGGCCCGTCTGGCGGAGCTGTACCACGCGGTCGTCTACTGCGTCGGGGCCGCGGCCGACCGCCCGCTGGCGGTGCCGGGCGAGGATCTGCCGGGGAGCTACTCCGCCACCCGGTTCGTCTCCTGGTACAGCGCGCATCCGGACGTCGCGCCCGACGGCTTCGCCCTTCAGGCCCGCTCGGCCGTGGTGATCGGGGTCGGCAACGTGGCGGTCGACGTGGCCCGGATCCTGGCGCGCGGCGCGGACGAGCTGCGCGCCACCGATGTGCCCAGGGCCGCGCTCGGGGCGCTCGCCGGGAGCCGGGTGCGCGAGGTGCACATCGCGGGCCGCCGCGGGCCCTCCCAGGCACGGTTCACCACCAAGGAGCTGCGGGAGCTGGGGGCGCTGCCCGGGGCCCGGATCGTCGTCGACCCGGCGGAGCTGGCCATGGACCCGGCGTACGCGGCCCAGGAGGGGCTGCCACTGCCCGCGGTGGTGCGGCGGAACCTGGAGGTGCTGCGCGGCTGGTCGGCGGAGGGAGAGCCCGCGGTGCCGCTGCACGGGCGGCCCGCGGTCTCCGACGCCGTACGCCGGATCCGGCTGCGGTTCTTCCTGCGGCCGGTCGAGCTGCTGGAGCGCGGCGGCCGGGTCGCCGGGGTGCGGTTCGCCCGTACGGCCCCGGACGGCGCCGGGGGCGTACAGGACACCGGTGTGTACGAGGACGTGGAGGCCCAGCTCGTGCTGCGGGCCGTCGGCTACCGGGGAGTGGAGCTGCCCGGCCTGCCCTTCGACCCGGTGCGCGGGACGGTGCCGCACGCGGCGGGGCGGGTCCTGCGGGACGGGGTGCCCTCGCCCGGGGAGTACGTGGCGGGGTGGATCAAGCGGGGCCCGACCGGGGTGATCGGTTCGAACCGGTCCTGCGCGAAGGAGACCGTCGCCTCGCTGATCGAGGACGCGCCCCTGCTCGCCCGGCGGCCGGCCGCCGACGACCCGCTGTCCGTGCTGCGGGCGTGGGGGCTGCGGCCGGTGGAGTGGGACGGCTGGCTGTCGATCGAGCGCGCGGAGGCGGCGCTGGGGCGTTCGCTGGGGCGGGGGCCGGTGAAGATCCCCGACTGGCCGGGGCTGCTGGCGGCGGCGCGGGGCGAGGAGGGGTGAGAGCCCCTGCCTCACCCCGGGCCGGGCGGCTGAGACTCCCTGCGTCACTCCCGGGTCGCCACCACCAGCCGGGCGCGCGGGGAGCCGTCGGGGCGCCGGCCCAGGTCGGTCAGGGCCATCAGCCGCACGCTGAATCCCGCGTCGGTGAGGTCGTCGAGCACGTCGGAGAGCCCGAACGTGCGGTAGTACATGATGAACTTCGGGCGCCACAGGGCGTTGCGCACCCGCATCGCCCCGTCGAAGCCGAGGAACGACCAGTAGGCGCGCGACCCCACGGGCGGCGGGGCCCCGATCGGGAAGACGAAGCGGCCGCCCGGCCGGAGCGACCCGTGCACCTCGACGAAGAGCCCGAAGCGGTCCGCGGGCAGGAAATGGCCGAACGCACCGATACTCAGGGCCAGATCGAAGGACGGGGCGAACGGGAGCGCCAGGGCGTCGGCCCGCACCCAGTCGACCGCCGGTCCGCCGTCCATGGGCGGCAGCGCCGCACGGGCCTCGGCGAGCATGCCCGCGCTGAAGTCGACGCCGGCGACCCGCTCCCGGCACACCTGGCGCAGCACACCCACGCCCGCGCCGGTCCCGCAGCAGACATCGAGGCCGGTGCCGAAGGGGCCCAGCGGCTCCAGCGCCCGGGTGACGCTGTCGATCACGCGGTCCGGGGTCCGGTAGGGCGTGTGGTCGAACTTCGGGGCCAGGAGGTCGTAGCCGCGCTGGGTCGACGAGAGCGCCTGGACGGCCAGTTCGCGGAGGGTGGGGCCCTGTTTGGTGAACATCGCGGCCAGCCTATCGAGGGGGAAGCCGGGCCGGGGACCGGAGTTGCCGCTCCCGGCGGCACGACACCGGGCGGACCTGCGGCCGGAGGGTTCAGCGGTTGCCGGGCAGCCTGCGCCGGAGGGTGATCGCGGTGTTGACGCCGTAGCTCTGGGTCCAGGTGCGGCCCGCCCCGGACTTCCAGGTGACATGGGCCGTGGATCCGTCGGTCCGTACGCCGTCCACGGTCATGGCCTTGTCGCCGTCCCGCACATCACCGCGGCGCAGTTCGCCCGCCGGGACCGTGACGGGCCCCTCGGCGGGCGCGTTCTCCGTCTCCTCGGCCGCCCGGACCAGCGCGGCGGCCAGCTCCCGGGCCGCGGCCGGGGTGCACGACCAGCGAAGCTCGCCGGCCGGGGGCGACAGCGTCACCGAGACCCGGGGGTCGGGCCCGGCCTCCCCCGGAGTCACCGCCACCGGCACGTCGTGGCCGTCGGCGTCCGTGATCCCGCTGCCCATCGTCTGCTCCTCGTGCCCGGGTCCCGTGGTGTGTGCCGCTCCAGCATCTCAGCCGTACCGGACCCCGCTGACCAGCGGAATCCGGTTGTGCGGGCGGCGGGGCGTCCGTAACTTCGCCCCCTGTGAATCCATCTCTGCGCACCGACCGCCTCCTGCTCACCCCCTACACGCCCGCCGACGAGGAGGAGTTCGTCGCCCTGTTCCAGGACGTCTCGGTCTCCCGGTGGATGGGTGACGGGCCTTCCACGGAGGCCGAGGACCGGGCTCTCTTCGGCCGGATCTTCACCAGGGTCTACGCCGGGAACCGCTTCGAGGTCTGGGCGGTCAAGGTCGACGGCGGGCTCGTGGGGCATGCCGAGATCAAGCCGACCGAGGCGTCCGGCGGCCACGAGATCATCTACGCACTCGCCCCCGGGGCCTGGGGCCGTGGCCTCGGTACGGAGCTGGCGCTCGCCCTGGTCGGGCACGGGTTCGGCACCCTCGGGCTGACGGAGCTGCACGCGACCGTGGCCGCCGAGAACGCCGCCTCACTGGCCGTGCTGGGCCGGATCGGCTTCGCCCACGTCAGGGACATCCAGGAGGACGACGGCTCCACCACCCGGCTGCTGACGTGCCCGCGTGAATCCGCCCCTGCCGTGCGGGCTCCGGGCTCCTCGGAGACCTCTCACACCGGGTGAAGTCCAGGCGGCCGCACATCCCGAACCGCCCCCGCACCACCGGCCGTTGCCCGTGCACCCGGGCCCCCTCCAGATGGTCCCACTCGCCGCGCCCCAGCGCGTCGAGCTGGGCGGCGGTCGCGGCGGCGGCCATGGCGGCACCCCGCTCCCAGCGGGTGCGCCACTCCTGGACGCGGGGCCGGACGAGTGCGGCGGCGGCGCGGTGGAACGCGGCGAGGGGCGCCGGATCGCCCGCGTCCGCCGCCTCGCGCAGGGCGAGGAACCCCTCCACGGCCAGGTCCCGCCGGGTGCGGGCGGCGCGTTCCCGCTCGGCCTCCGTGCCGTCCGGCGGCAGCGCGACGGCAGTGCCGTAGACGTCCGGGCCGGTGAGGAGGGCGGGCGGCAGTGTGAGGACGGCGTCGCCGGCCTCCGGCAGCCCGCTGTTCTGCATGAGCACGACGACGCGCAGCCCGTCCTCGTTCACCAGCCGGTGGATGGTGCCCGGGGTGAACCAGACGAGCGCCCCGGGCGCCAGGGGCGTCTGCCGGAACCCGGTGGCGGTGAGGGTCTGTACGGAGCCGGCGCCGCTGGCCACGACGTACCCCTCGGAGCAGGTGAGGTGCAGATGCGGGGTGCCGCCGCGCAGTCCGTCGGCGGCGGGCCAGTCGTAGACGGTCAGGTGGGAGACGGCGACGGCGCCGGGCAGTCCTTCGAAGGTCACCACGGGTGCTCCAGGGGCTTGGGGCTCACCAAGGGACTGCAAGCGCTTTCTACGGCAGGTGAACGCTAGGGCCGCCACCGGTAGGGGGTCAAGGGAGCCGTCGCCGTCCGGGCGCTCCCGGTAGCGGGGGACGGACGTGCCGGGCGCGTGCGCGAGCCACTGTCAGTGGCCGGGTGCAGACTGGCTCACATCCGGCACAACGACGTATCGGGAGGTCTCCACCATGACCGAAGTACTCCTCACCGTAGGCACCCGCAAAGGTCTCTTCATCGGCCGCAGGCGCGACGGCAACTGGAAGATCGAAGGGCCGCACTTCAACGCGCAGGCGATCTATTCGGTCGCCGTCGACACCCGTGGGGCCACGCCCCGGCTGCTGGCGGGCGGCGACAGCGCGCACTGGGGGCCGTCCGTCTTCCACTCCGACGACCTGGGCGAGAGCTGGGTCGAGCCGCAGCGCCCCGCGGTGAAGTTCCCCGAGTTCACGGGGGCCTCGCTGGAGCGGGTCTGGCAGTTGCAGCCGGCCGGCCCCGAGGCGCCGGACGTGGTCTACGCGGGCACCGAACCCGCCGCGCTGTTCCGCTCCGAGGACCGGGGCGAGTCCTTCGAACTGGTCCGCCCGCTCTGGGAGCACCCGACGCGCTCGAAGTGGGTGCCGGGCGGCGGCGGAGAAGGGCTGCACACCATCCTCACGGACCGTCGGGACGCCCGTGCGGTGACGGTCGCGGTCTCGACGGCGGGCGTGTTCCGGACCAAGGACGGCGGGGAGAGCTGGGCACCGGCGAACAGGGGCGTCTCCGCGGTCTTCCTGCCGGATCCGGACCCGGAGTTCGGCCAGTGCGTCCACAAGGTCGCCCGGGACGCGGCCGATCCGGACCGGCTCTACCTCCAGAACCACTGGGGCGTCTTCCGCAGTGACAACGGTGGCGACAGCTGGAGCGACATCGGCGCGGGCCTGCCCTCCGACTTCGGGTTCGCCGCCGTGGCGCACCCGCACCGCGGCGACACGGCGTACGTCTTCCCGATCAACGCCGACGCCGACCGGGTTCCGGCGGAGCACCGCTGCCGGGTCTTCCGGACGAGCGACGCGGGGCGCACCTGGGAGCCGCTCACGGTGGGCCTGCCGGGCGGGGCGCACTACGGCACGGTGCTGCGCGACGCGCTCTGCACGGACGACGCGGACCCCGCCGGGATCTACTTCGGCAACCGCAACGGCGAGTTGTACGCCAGCGCGGACGACGGCGACAGCTGGCAGCAGCTCGCCTCGCACCTGCCGGACGTGCTCTGCGTACGGGCGGTGGCCTTCGGCTGACGGCAGTTGATCGGAGTGGTCGTATCACCAGTAGAGTGCGGCGCGTGGCAGCAAGACCGTTGAAAGAGATCATGGAGCCCGGGTGGGCCGATGCCCTCGAACCCGTGGCCGAACGCATCGCCGCTATGGGCGACTTCCTCCGCGCGGAGATCGCCGCGGGACGTACGTATCTGCCCTCCGGGGCCAACGTACTGCGGGCGTTCCAGCAGCCGTTCGAGGAGGTGCGGGTCCTCGTCGTCGGCCAGGATCCGTACCCGACCCCCGGGCATGCGATCGGGCTGAGCTTCGCCGTGGCCCCCGACGTCCGGCCGCTGCCGGGCAGCCTGGAGAACATCTTCCGGGAGCTCCACGCGGACCTGGGCCTGGGCCGGCCGTCCAACGGTGATCTCACGCCGTGGACCCGGCAGGGGGTGCTGCTGCTCAACCGGGCGCTGACCACCGCGCCCCGGCGCCCCGCCGCCCACCGGGGCAAGGGCTGGGAAGAGGTGACCGAGCAGGCCATCAAGGCGCTGGTGGCCCGGGGCACTCCGCTGGTGTCGGTCCTGTGGGGGCGCGACGCCCGCGATCTCCGCCCGCAGCTGGGCGACTTCCCCGCGATCGAGTCCTCGCACCCCTCCCCCATGTCGGCCGACCGCGGCTTCTTCGGCTCACGGCCGTTCAGCCGGGTCAACGAACTGCTGGAGCGCCAGGGGGCGCAGCCGGTCGACTGGCGCCTGCCGTGACGGACGCCCGGCCCCTTGCGGCCACCCCGGAGGCGTACGCCCTCGGGGTCGACTCCGGCGGGTCGGGGCTGCGGGTGGCGCTCGGCCGGGTCGACGCGGACGGGCCGCTGTTCACGGCTGTCTGCGCCGAGCCGGTGCGGACGGGGGCCGGGGGGATCGACGCGGCCCATCTGCTGGAGCAACTTCTGCCCGCGGCGGCGGGGTTGCTGGAGCGGGCCGGTGGCGGCGGCGGTGAGAGTGGTGCGGGCCACTGCCCAGGACAGGTCGTCGCGCTGGCGATCGGGGCCGCCGGAATGGCCACGCTCGGCGGGCGGTTGCGGGCGGAGCTGCCCGGTGCGCTCGCGGCGGCGCTGGGCGTCCGCCGGCTGGCGCTGGCCGCCGATGCGGTGACGGCGTACGCGGGCGCGGTGGGACAGCGGCCCGGTGCGGTCGTCGCGGGCGGCACGGGCATGATCGCCCTCGGTACGGACCTCACGGCGTGGCAGCGGGCCGACGGCTGGGGTCATCTTCTGGGTGACAGCGGCGGCGGCGCGTGGATCGGTCGCGCGGGGCTCGAAGCGGCGATGCGCGCGCACGACGGACGGCGCGGTGGCTCCCCCGCGCTGCTGGCCCGGCTGCACACCGTGTTCGGTCCCGCCGAGGGTCTGCCGGGGCTGCTCTACCCGCGCTCCGACCGCCCGGCCGTGCTCGCCTCGTTCGCCCCCGAGGTGGCGGCGTGCGCCGGCGCGGACGAGGTCGCGGCCGGCATTCTGCGCGAGGCCGCCACCCATATCGCCGAAGCGGCGGCGGCCGTCTGCCCGGCGGCCGGGGCGGCTGCCGGCGGCGGCTGCGAAGTGGCCCTGACCGGTGGGCTGTTCCGGATGGGCGAGCCCCTGCTCGGACCCGTGCGTGAGGAGCTCGCGCGGCTGGCCCCGCAGGCCCGCGTGACCACCGGTACGGGTGATCCGCTGACCGGCGCACTCCGGATCGCGCGCGCCCTGGCCACGGACGGTCTGCGGCTGCCGCACCACGCGACGATGCTGTTCGTCCCGACCGGGGACGGATCCTCCGGACACGTGGGGGCGGAGGTACGGAACGGGGAGCCGGAGCCCGGGGGCGTACCGGTGGAGGGACCGGCGAACGGGACGGCGGACAGGCCGACAGACACGGACACTTCGCCTGTACGCCACTCATCGGACATAAGCGGATAGTTAACGCGCGACCGGACCCTCCCCGAACAGAGGAGCATCCAAAACCAGTAGCATGCGGCGCCATGAGCACCCCCACTGGGCCCGCTTCCGGCCTGCCTGTACGAATGCCGCGACCTCGCCAGTCCGGACGGCACCGCCGCCCGGAGCCGGTGGTCGCGCCTGAGGGCGCTGCCGCGCTCGTTCTCGCCGTTCCCGGTACCCCCTCCTCGGCCACGCGCAGTCTGGCCGAAGAGGTGATCAGCATCGCCCGTTCCGAGCTGCCCGGCCTCAATGCCCGGATCGGCTATCTCGACGGTGACGATGCCGAGTACCCCACTCTTGCCACCGTTCTCGCCCACTCCGCCGCCGAGCGCGTCCAGCGCTACGAGCAGGCCGTCGCCGCCGGCCGCGAGGCCGTCGAGCCCACCGGTCCGGCCGCCGTCGTGGTCCCGCTGCTCGCGGGTCCCGACAGCACGCTGATCCGGCGGATACGGCAGGGCGTGATGGACAGCGGCACGCAGGTCGAGCTGACCGACGTGCTCGGTCCGCATCCGCTGCTCGCCGAGGCCCTGCACGTACGGCTCTCGGAGGCCGGGCTGGCGCGCGCCGACCGCGCCAGGCTGTTCACCGTCGCCACCGCCGCCGACGGCATCGTGCTGGCCACGGTGGGCGGCGAGGAGGCCGTGCAGGCCGCCGGGATCACCGGCATGCTGCTTGCCGCCCGGCTCGCCGTGCCGGTGATGGCCGCCGCGCTGGACGTCGAGGGTTCGGTCGCCTCGATCGCGCGGCAGCTCCAGGGCTCCGGCTCCGTACAGCTCGCGCTGGCGCCGTACCTGGTGGGCCCGGAGGTCGACCCCGGCCTGCTCGACGCCGCCGCCAAGGAGGCGGGGTGCGCGACCGCCGAGCCGCTGGGCGCCTACCCTGCGATCGGCAAGCTCGTGCTGTCCCTGTACGCCACGGCGCTGGGCATCACGCCTGCGACCCCGCAGGGCGCCCAGGCGCACTGACCCGGGTTCGCGGAAGCGGCACAGACGCACGGAAAGCCGCGGCCCGGACCGGAGGGATCTTCGATGATCCTCCGGTCCGGGCCGCGGCTTTCCGGCTGCCGGTACCCGTACGGGCCCCGGGTCAGCCGAGGACCACGCAGGAGGCCGCCGGGACCTCGACGGAGCCCGCGTGCTGCGGCACGCCCGTCTCCGCGTCCACGGCGAACCAGCTGACGTTCCCGGAGTGCTCATTGGCCGCGTACAGCCACTGGCCGCGCGGGTCGAGGGTGAGGTCGCGCGGCCAGCGGCCGCCGCAGCCGACGGTGGCCACCAGGGCGGCCTTCTCGCCGGTCTCGTCGAGGGTCAGGACCGAGATGCTGTCGTGGCCCCGGTTGGCGGTCCACAGGAAGCGTCCGTCGGGCGCGACGACCACCTCGGACGGGTAGGCCCGTGCGCCGCCGGCGGACGTGGGCTCGGGCAGCACCGGCGTCTCCCCCAGCGGCTCCAGGAGCCCCGCCTCCGCGTCCCAGCGGCACACGGTGAGGGTCGGCACCAGCTCGTTCAGGACGTAGGCGTAGCGGCCCGAGGGGTGGAAGGCCAGGTGGCGCGGTCCGGTGCCCGGGCGCAGGGCACTCTCGCCGTGCGGCTCCAGGGCGCCGGTGGCGGGGTCCAGGGCGCCGACCCGTACCGAGTCGGTGCCGAGGTCCACGCTGACCACCCAGCGGCCCGAGGGGTCGGGCAGCACCTGGTGGGCGTGCGGCCCCTCCTGGCGTTCGCTGTCGGGGCCGCTGCCCTCGTGGCGGAGGACCGAGGCGGCCTCGCCGAGCGAGCCGTCGGCGAGGACGGGCAGGACGGTGACGCTGCCGGATCCGTAGTTGGCCGTGACCAGGTGGTTCGCGGCGAGCGCGAGGTGGGTGGGGCCGTCGGCGTCGACCGGCCGTACGGGGCCCAGGAGGGCCGGTACGTCGCCGCTGACGTCGAAGGCGGCCGCCGAGCCCGGGGCGCTCTCGCCGACCGCGTACAGGACCGTTCCGCCCGGTCCGAGCGCGAGGAACGAGGGGTCCGGCACGGCGTCGGAGGATCCGAGCACGGTGAGCGCTCCGGTGCTCCGGTCCACCTCCGCGATGGTGACGCCCAGGCCGCCCGCCGAGGTGAACGACCCCATGAATGCCCGCCCGGTGCTGCTGCCGCCGCCCATCGCACTACCCCATTTCACCGTCGCCGTGATCTTCGGGCCGACGGTAGCAGGCGACCCGCCCTCAGGTCTGGACCAATCCGCAGGGCAGTCGTGAGACCCGCAGGGGGTGGTGAAGACGGCACGGGGTCGTGAAGACGGCCGTGCAGACGCGCAGGCCGATAGCGGGTGCCGCGCTCAGGCGGCGATCGGGGCGCGCGGCGGGCTGTGCAGGGGCGCGGCCAGGTCGGCCAGCGCACGCTCCAGGCCGTGCAGGTGGGCCAGTGCGGGGTCCATGGCCGTGCCGGGCTGCGTACCCACCCGTACGGCGCCCTTCGCCTCCCGGCTCTCCTGCCTCAGGAGCGCCTCCACGGCAGCCTCCACCCGCGAGCAGGCGGCCGACAGCCGGGCGTCGTGCGAGGCGGCCGGGTCGGCGGCGATGGAGGCCAGGCCGCGCACTTCGCGTACGCAGTCGTCCAGCAGGGCGAGCACCTGCCGGGCCCGTGCCTTGCGGGCCTTCAGCGGGCTCAGGGGGTGCACCAGCGGCGCGAGCGAGAGCCGGACCCGGCCGAGCAGCACATCGAGTTCGGCGACCCGGGGGCCGGGGTCCGCGCTCAGCGACCCGGCGAGGCGCTCGGCGGCCTCGGCCGTGCAGGCGTGGACGCACCGCAGGGCCTTGCGAATCCACGCGTCGGTGATGGCGTGGGTGGTGACGGGCAGGATCACCAGCACGGCGAGCACCGCGCCGAGCGCGCCGACGGCCGTCTCGGCGACCCGCAGCCAGAGCAGGGACGCGTCCAGGACGCCCAGGACCCCGTAGAGCACGCCGACCATGACGGTCACGAAGAACATCATCCAGCTGTACGAGACCGCCGCCGTGTAGAAGATCCCGAAGACGCACACCGCGACGATGGCGGCGGCCGGTGCCCCGGCGCCGTCGAGCGGGATGGCGACGAAGAAGCCTGCGGCGATACCGATCACGGTGCCCAGGACCCGGCGGAAGCCGCGTACGAGGGTCTCGCCGCGCGAGGTGGTGTTGACGAACACCCACCAGGTGGCGCCGACCGCCCAGTACCAGCGCTGGTCGGAGAGCACCTGGCCCAGGCCCAGTGCGAAGGCGCCGCCCAGGGTGGCCTGCACCGCCTGCCGGGTGGTGATGCGGGCCAGCCCGCGGCCCTCCGGAGGAGCGGGCTGGGCCACGGCGGGCAGCCGTCGCTCGTAGCACCAGAAGCCGAAGCGGACGGTGGCGGAGGCACACAGGGACAGCACAACGGCGGCGTACAGCTCCGGCAGCTGCTCCGGCACCGTGTGCAGGAACTGGGCGGCGAAGAAGGTCATGAACGCGAAGATGCCAAGGGAGTGGCCGCGCGGCCCCCAGCGCCGGGCGTAGACGCCCGCGCCCATGACGGCGAGGAAGACCAGATCGCGGGCGACGGGCTGGTCGTGCAGCACGGCGGCGACGGCGAGGACCGGGAGCCCGGCGACGGGGAGCAGCGCGGTGGTGACCGCCTGCTGCCGCACCGTGGCATCCGTGACCGTGAAGAGGGCGAGCAGCGCGGCGAGGCCGCCGGTGATGGCCGCGACGAGCGAGTGGCCGACGAGCCCGCACAGCGCGACCGCGAGCCCGATCCCGATGACGGCCCGGCTCGCGAACCGCAGCCGCACCCTCCCCGGGTCCGGTGCCACGAACACCCTCTTCAGCACACTGCTCCCCTTCCGCGTCCCCCGTGGGTCCCGCGCGCTCGGCATGAAAAAGGCGCCGCGGAGATCCGCAGCGCCATCGACGGGACCATCAGAGCATCTTGGGGGCCTATGGATCAAACGAGGGCGAAACCCCTGGACCAATGGCATAGTTCTCGGCGAGATCCGTGGGCCAGGAGGATGCCAACGGACCACCTGGACGAGAAGGAGGCCGTCGGACCATGGCCGTGGACGCTCTCGACACCCGGATCCTGCGCCTGCTGATCGAGCAGCCGCGTACCAGCGTGCGGGAGTACGCACGCATCCTCGGGGTGGCCCGCGGCACCCTGCAGGCCCGGCTCGACCGGCTGGAGCGGGACGGGGTCATCACCGGTACCGGTCCTGCCCTCTCCCCCGCCGCCCTCGGCCACCCCGTCCTCGCCTTCGTCCACCTGGAGGTCACCCAGGGGCATCTGGTGGAGGTCGGCGACGCGCTGGCGGCCGTTCCCGAGATCATCGAGGCGTTCTCGACCACCGGCGGCGGGGATCTGCTGACCCGGGTCGTGGCCCGGGACAACGGGCATCTGGAGGACGTGATCCAGCGGCTGATCCAGCTGCCTGGCGTCGTCCGGACGCGGACGGACGTGGCGCTGCGCGAGCGGGTGGCGCACCGGGTGCTGCCGCTGGTCGAGGCCGTGGGGCGGGCGGCGGGAAGCGGCAGCTGAGCAGGCCGTACGCCCCGCCGGGTCCGTTGCGGCATGCTGGAGGCCATGATCCCCCGCCCCGGCCTCCACGTGATCTTCGACCTCGACGGGACGCTGGTGGACAGCGAACCGAACTACTACGAGGCGGGGCGCCGGCTGCTCGCCCGGTACGGGGTGACGGACTTCAGCTGGCAGGACCACACCCGCTTCATCGGGATCGGCACCAGGGAGACCCTGACCACACTGCGTGCCGAGTACGGGATCGACGCACCGGTGGACGAGCTGCTCGCCGGGAAGAACGCGCTCTACCTGGAGCTCGCCGGGGCCTCCACCGAGGTGTTCGGGCAGATGCGGGCCTTCGTGGAGCGCCTGCACGCCGCCGGGGTTCCGATGGCCGTGGCCTCCGGCTCCTCCAGGGCCGCGATCGGGGCGGTGCTCGCGGTCACGGGTCTTGACGCGTACATCCCGCTGTACGTCTCGGCGGAGGAGGTCGCGCACGGGAAGCCGGAGCCCGATGTGTTCCTGGAGACGGCCCGGCGGATGGGGGCGGCGCCGGCCCGGTGCGTGGTGCTGGAGGACGCGCCGCCGGGAGCCACGGCCGCGCACGCGGCGGGGATGCGGTGCATCGCCGTCCCGTATGTGCCCGCGACCGCCTCCGACCCGGCGTTCGGAGCCGCGGATCTGCTGTTCGCGGAGGGGCAGTCGGCCTTCACTGCGGAGGCCGCGTACGGCTGGCTGCTGGGCGGGGCCGGGCCGGGCACCGGATCCTGAACCTGCCGCGTTCCGGATCCGGACGTGCCGGGCCGTCAGCCGCGCTCCGGTGGAGGGCCGTCGGGACATCGGCGGCCCTGCGGACCGATATCCTGATCATGTCGTTCACTCCGCCGTGCAGGGCTCCTCACGGGGCAGGCCGCCGCGCGGTGGACCGGCAGTCGGAGCGGGCCACGATTCGAGTTAGGTGAACAGGTGCTGGTAGCTGGTCGGTACCGGTTGATATCCCCCATCGGCCGTGGCGGCATGGGCGAGGTGTGGCGCGCCGCGGACGAGGTGCTGGGCCGCGCCGTCGCCGTGAAGCTGCTGCTGGGGGACCAGGCGGACGCCTCGTCGACCGCCCGGTTCCGGCTGGAGGCCCAGACCGCCGCCCGGCTGAGCCACCCGCATCTGGTGGCCGTCTTCGACTTCGGGGCCTGGGAGGACCGGTTCTTCCTGGTGATGGAGCTGGTCGAGGGGCAGAGCCTCGGTGATCTGCTGGCCGCCCAGGAGCGGGTCGACCCCGAGCAGGTCGCGCGGATCGCGGGCCAGGCCGCGGCCGGTCTCGCCGCCGCGCACCGCCAGGGCATCGTCCACCGGGACATCAAGCCGGGCAACCTGATGCTGGACGCGGACGGTTCGGTGAAGATCGGTGACTTCGGGATCGCCCAGTTCGTGGACGACCCCTCGACCGCGCTGACGACGGCCGGGCACATCGTGGGCACCAGCCTCTACCTGGCGCCCGAGCGGGCTCTGGGACGTACCGCCGACTCCGCTTCCGACATGTACTCGCTGGGCTGCGTCGTCTACCAACTGCTGCTCGGGCAGCCGCCGTTCAAGTCCGACACGGCGACCGCCACGCTGTACCAGCATGTCGACACCCCGCCGGTCCCGCTGCGGCAGCGCGGTGTGGGCATCTCGGCCGCCTTCGACTCCTACCTCCTGGGTCTGCTGGCCAAGAAGCCCGAGGAGCGGCCCACCGCGCAGCAGGTCTCCGACTGGTTCCGTACCGACGCCTGGCGGGGCCGCCCGGAGCCCCTCCCGGTCCAGACGCCCCCGTCCCGCCGGGCGTCCCCGTCCGCCTCCTCGCCGACCGCCCCGGCGCAGCCCACCCCGGCGGGCCCCTCGACGTACCGTCTTCCGCAGCCCACTGGGCGAAGACGCTCCACCACGTCACGGTCCGCTCCGGCCCGCCGCCGCTCCACGCGGGAGGCGATCCGGCGACGTCCGAGGGTGGCGAGCGCGATCGCGGGTACGGCGACGTTCCTGGCGGCCGTGTATCTGGGGATGGTCCTGTTCTCGCCGGACTCCAGCTCGGCCGACACCCCCGGCCCCGGCCCCTCCGCCGTACCGTCCTCGCAGGACGCCGAGGGCGACGGGCAGCAGGGACAGCAGCGCGGGGGCCAGGACCAGCAGGACCAGCAGGACCAGCAGGAGCAGCAGGAGCAGCAGGAGGACGACGAGCAGGACGACTGAGTCCCGCCCGCCCGCCGGTCACCAGCGGCCGGTCACCAGCGGCCGTGGACCTCGGGGCGGATCGACCGGTCGTACAGCTCCCGGACGGCGTCCAGCGTGGCCTGCGGCAGCGGCGGCAGGGCGGCGGCCGCCGCGTTGGCGCGGGCCTGTTCCACCGAGCGTGCGCCGGGGATGACGCTGGTCACGCCGGGCTGCTGGAGGATCCAGCGCAGCGCTGTCTGGGCGGGGGTGGCGCCCTCCGGGGCCAGATCGGCGAATTCGGCGGCGGCGGCGATCCCGGTCGCGTAGTCGATGCCGGAGAACGTCTCGCCCTGGTCGAACGCCTCGCCGTGGCGGTTGTACGTGCGGTGGTCGTCGGGGCCGAAGACCGTGTCCTTGGTGTACTTGCCGGAGAGCAGTCCGGAGGCGAGCGGGACCCGCGCGATGATACCGACACCCGCCGCGGCCGCCGCCGGAAGGACCTCGTCCAGGGGCTTGAGGCGGAACGGGTTGAGGATGATCTGCACGCTCGCGACGCCGGGGCGGGCGATGGCGGTCAGGGCCTCGGCGCAGGTCTCGACGCTCACCGCGTAGGCGGCGATCCGCTGCTCCTCGACGAGGGTGTCCAGGGCGTCGTAGACGGCGTCGCAGGAGTAGACGCTGCTGGGCGGGCAGTGCAGCTGTACGAGGTCGAGGGTGTCGGTCCCGAGGTTGGCGCGGGAACGGTCGTTCCAGGTACGGAAGTTTTCCAGGACGTAGTTCTCCGGTACCTGATCGGCGCGGCGGCCCATCTTGGTGGCGACGAAGACGTCCGCGTCGGGGCGGTTCTTGAGGTAGCGGCCGATGAGCTGTTCGCTGCGGCCGTCGCCGTAGACGTCCGCGGTGTCGAAGAAGGTGACGCCGGAGTCGACGGCCGCGTCGAGGACGTCGAAGGCGTCGCTCTCCTCGACGTCTCCCCAGTCGCCTCCGAGCTGCCAGGTGCCCTGTCCTGAGACCGAGACGTCACGGCCGGTCCTGCCGAGTGTGCGCTGTTCCATGAGGATCATGCTATTCCGCTTCTCACGTCGTAAAGGCCGGAAGGGGTGGGCGGCGGCAGGAGCACCTCTGCCGCCGTCCACCGTCCTGGGGCCGCCCCTCGAAGGGGCGGGCCGGGGGTTCAGCCCCGGTACTGCGCGAGGACCCTGGTGAAGTCCCACGGCTGCTGGCCGACACCGGAGCAGGTGTCGGCGCCGCCGCCGGTGCAGGGGCGGTCGCGGTTGACGGACCAGAAGGTCAGCCGGGACAGGTGCCGCTGCTGGGCGTAGGCGAGGATCGTGCGGAAGTCGGCGACGGTGATGGTCTCACCGACGTCGGTGGTGCCGTTCATCGAGGAGATGCCGGTGTGCCGGTAGGCCTGGTCGTCGCTGTAGCCGTAGGCGTTCTTGACGGCCGTCTTGAGGCCTTCGGCGGCGCGGACGCTGAGCGTGCCCATGTTCTGGCCGTTGCCGCCGAAGTTGAACGGCATGATCGTCCAGCTGTCGATGGTGAGACCGGCCTGGGCGGCCCGGTTGATGAGGCTGGTGTCGGGGCCGTTCTGGCCGGTGCCGAAGGTGATGTAGAGCTTGATGCCGGGGTTGTTGGCGCGGATGGTCCTCAGTGCGTCGACCGTGCGCTGCTGGACCGTCGGGGAGTCGTAGGCGGCGGCCTCGATGTCGATGTCGATGGCCTTGAGCCCGTACGCGTTGATGACCTTCTGGTAGGCGGCGGCGAGTTCGCCGGCGCTGCCGCAGGAGCTCTCCAGCTTGTTGCCGCTCCAGCCGCCGAACGACGGGATCACGTCACCGCCGGCGGCCCGTACGGTGTTGATCGTCTGCTGGTCCACGCCGCCGGTGAGCGGACGGCCGCCGTCCCACTGCGGGTTGCAGTAGCCGTTGCTCAGGACGAAGGCGAGGGTGAACCACTTGACCCCGGTCGCGTTCATCACGGTCGTCGGGGAGGGCGGGCTGCCCCAGCCGTTGTAGAGGTAGGGCGCGACGGCCATCGGGGGGCCGCCCGGGTCGGGGTTGCCTCCGCCCGCGGGGGCGGTCCACTTCTGGTTGGCGGCGCCGGTGCAGGTCCAGATCTGGAGGCGGGTGCCGTTGGCTGAGCTGTTGCCGGTGGCGTCCAGGCACTTGTCGGCCCCGACGGAGACGATGTCTCGGGCGGCGGAGATTCCCCACTGCTGGGCGGCGCTCCCGTTGCAGTCCCACAGCTGGACGACGGTGCCGGCGGCGGTGGCCCCGTCCTTGACGTCGAGGCACTTGCCGAGCGCGCGGACGGTTCCGTCGGCACGTACGTCCCACTGCTGGGCGCCCGTGCCGTTGCAGTCGTAGAGCTGGACGGCGGCGCCGTTGGCCGAGGACGCGCCGGCCACGTCGACGCACTTGCCGCCGATGCCGGTGATCTGCCCGACCGCGGCGGTCTCGACGGCGGTCGCGGGCGCGCTCGGGCTGAGGAACGCGGCCATGGCGACGAGGGACAGGCCCGGCAGGACGAGGCGGCGGAGCCTCCCGAGGACGCCGGGTCTCGGGGGCGGGGTGTCGGTCATGGGATCTCCATCCGTTCGGGGGTGGGGACCGTGCCCGTACGTGTCCGGGCGCGGCCGGTGCCTGTGCGTGGAGGACCCCGCGCACAGGCACCGGGGCTGCTGTTCCACCGCAGCCGGCGGGTCGCGGCCCTCGTCCGTGCGGACCGCTGTCAGTCGTTGGTGGTCACGCGGACGTAGTCGACGACGAGTTGGGCCGGGAAGGCGGTGGAGCCGTCGGGGTCGCCGGGCCAGTAGCCGCCGACGGCGAGATTGAGGATGAGGAAGAAGGGCTTGTTGAACACCCACTCCTTGCCGCCCAGATCGGCGGGGGTGCGCCGCTGGAAGACGTTGCCGTCGACGGACCAGGTGATGGAGTCGGGGGCCCAGTCGACGGCGAAGGTGTGGAAGTCGTCGGCGAACGCGGCGCCGTTCGGCAGGGTGTAGCCGGCGCCGATGCCGTCGGCGCCCGAGTAGCCCGGTCCGTGCAGGGTGCCGTGGACGGTGCCGGGCTCGAAGCCGACGTTCTCCATGACGTCGATCTCGCCGCTCTGCGGCCAGCCGACGTTGCCGAAGTCGTCGCCCAGCATCCAGAAGGCGGGCCACATGCCCTGGCCGCGCGGGACCTTGACCCGGGCCTCGACGTGTCCGTAGGCGGCGGCGAACTTGCCGGAGGTGTTGAGCCGGGCCGAGGTGTACTCGCAGGAGCCGTACCAGCACTGGTAGTTGCCGGGGTTCTCCTTGCGGGCGGTGATCACGAGGTTGCCCTGGCCGTCGAGGGCGGCGTTGCCGTTGCCTCCGGTGTAGTACTGCCGCTCGTGGTTGTTGACGTTGTCGCCGGTCTCCAGCTGCCACTTGGAGCCGTCGACCGCCGTGCCGGCCGGCCCGTCGAACTCGTCGGCGAAGGCGACAGCCGCCGGGGCGGGGGCCGGGGCCGCGGAGGCTCCGCCGGGCAGGGCGGTGAGGACGGCGGAGCAGCAGAGCAGGGAGGCCGCGTAGAGGGCGGTGCGGCGGCGCCTGGAATGGGTGCGTACAGCGTGGGTGCGTACGGCTCGGTGCGGGAGGTGCACGGTCATCACATCACTTCGTGGGGGGACATGTGCATGACAGATCAACACCGAGAGGTGAACGGTTGGGGCGATCACCTCGGGTGCATATTTCAATTCTTGATTTAAGGGAGTGCCGAAGGAGCCGTCAATAACTTGGTCCAGACCGGAGAGCGAACGGATTGTGCCACCGGCATATGCATCTGAAGCCAACGGGGCTCACCGTGCGATTCCCTCCGGGCGGCGGCAGAGTGGAGATACCGACCCGGTGGCACGGCTGAACTGCACCGGACAGCGCGGCGGGACCGGGCGGTGCGGGCGGAGGGAGCACGCCATGCGGAACGACGGCGTACCGCGGCCCCGTATCGACGGAGTACCGCGGCTTCATTTCGTCGTGCAGATCCATGACGCGCGGCGCATGCACTTCGACTTCCGCCTGGAGGTCGACGGCGTACTCAAGTCCTGGGCGGTCCCCCGCGGCCCGTCGGAGAACCCGAGCGACCGGCGTCTCGCCGTGGAGACGGAGGACCACCCGCTGGAGTACCGCGAGTTCGAGGGGGTCATCCCGCAGGGCGAGTCCGGCAGCGGCACGGTCATCGTCTGGGACCAGGGGACCTACGAGCCGCTCGGCCACGACCAGGAGGGCGGGGCCGTTCCCTTCTCGGCGTCGCTGGCCCTCGGCCATGCCACGTTCTGGCTCCACGGGTCCAAACTGCACGGCGAGTTCGCGCTCACCCGCTTCCGGGTGGGCGACGAGCCGGAGAGCGGCCGCCAGCAGGCGTGGCTGCTGATCAAGGCCAACGACCGGCTCGCCGTACGGGACCGGCCCGGCTCACCGGACCCGTACCACGCCAGGTCCGCCCGTACGGGACGGACGCTCCACCAGGTCGCCGTGGCGGCGGCGCGGGGCGACGGGGACTGAGGGGCCGGGCGCCCTCGGCGGTCCGCACGTCCGTCCACGCGATACGCACGTTCGTCCACGGACCTGTGTCCGCCGTCTACGGGCCCGTGTCCGCGTCGGAGTCCGTCAGGTCGGCGAGGAGATCCGTGTAGAGCGCTCGCCGGTCGGGGCGGGCGTGCGCCGCCGCCCGGCGCAGCGCCGGGACCGCCGCCGTACCGAAGCCGGTGACCGCTTCTCGCGCGGCACCGCGGACGACCGGCTTCGGGTGGCCGAGCAGCCGGACGAGCTCCGGCAGCGCGGGCTCCCACGACGCCCGTCCCAGTGTCCGCGCCGCCATGCGCACCACGTCCGGGAGCGGGTCGGAGAGCAGGACCGCAGTCGACCGGGCGTGGGTGGCCCGGTCGAAGAGGGCGCGCGAGGCCCGGTGGGCGTGCAGGCGCACCCCGGCGCGCGGGTGGCGCAGCAGCTCCTCGATCACCGCGCGCAGCGCCGGGTCCGGCTCCCTGCCGGGCACCGGCGGGTACTCCTCGACGAGGCGGCCGAGGGCGCGGCGGGTCTGTTCGGGCGTCCCCCTGCGGGCCAGGTCGAGCAGTTCCGGCAGGGCCGGGCGGCCGGCCCGCGCCGCCGGTGTGCTCGCGGCTGGGGCCCGCAGGGCGTCGAGGGCGGCGGCGTCCTCGGCCTCGGCGCCCGGCCCGCGCAGGGGGCCTGCCACGAGGACGAGGCGGTCGGCCAGGGCATCGCGGCCCTCTGCGCGCAACCGGCCCCGTACGCGGTCCAGTTCGGGCGTACGCAGCAGGGGGCGGCCCGCCAGCAGGTCCAGGAGGCCGTGGCCGCCCGCCTCGATACGCGGGCCCAGCAGCTGCGCCAGGACGTCGGCGGGCACCCGGCCCAGCACCGTACGGGCGGCCTCGTGCACGGCGGGCGGGCCGTGCTGCCACCGGTCGAGCAGCATCGGGAAGAGCGGGGGCAAATCCCAGGGGTCCAGGCGCCCGGCGCAGCGCAACGCCCGCTCCGGCAGCACCCCTTCGGCGCTCAGCTCCACTGCACCCAGGCCCGTCGGCGTACGGGCGAGGCGGTCGATCCCGGCGTCGGGGACCAGGTCGACGCGGCCGCGCAGATACGCACGCACCAGGGCGAGCGCCACCTCCGGCTCGGGCCCGCCGCCCAGGGCCCGGGCGGCGGAGTTCCGGCGGTCCGGGTCGTCGGCCTCCAGCATGGCCAGCAGCCGGGCCTGCCGGGCGGCCGAGCGCGGCTGGTCCGGATCGTCGGGGTCGTCGGGACGAACCGCAGCAGGGGCATGGAGAGTTGAGGCCGCCCGGGTTTCGGCGAGGGTCCACGGCGGCGCCCCGAGCGGCTGGAGTGCGGTCATCCAGTCGAGGAGCGGACCGCGTACGTCGGGCCCGGCCGCCGGGTAGGCGTCGATGAGCGCGTGGAGCAGCTGCCGGGAGCGGGGTGTGCCGGAGGCGGCCTCGAAGGTGCTGTCGATGCCGTGCCTTCGGAACTCGGCCAGCGCGTCGGGCGTCCGTAGCGCTTCTCGCAGCGCGCCACTCCCGTCAGCCGGTACGCCGGGCCTTCTCTCCGGTACGCCGGGCCTTCTCTCCGGTACGCCGGGCGTCTTCTCCGGTGCGCCGAAGGCCTCGCGCAGCACGCCCGGTGCCGTCTCCCAGGGGTCGGGACCCCGGTGGGCGGCGGCGAGCGCCCGGTCGACGTCGGTGCGGACCAGCACCGCCCCGCACCGCCGGAGCAGGGACAGCGTCAGGGTCGCGGGCGCGGGCGTGGAGGCCACCCGCCGGAGCGCGCGGAGCTGTGCCACGACGGTGAAGCGCTGCACGGCGGACAGGGCCGGGGCGACCGCGTCCAGGACGTCGAGCAGCTCCACCGCGAACTCCTGCGGCCCTCCCCCGCTCACGGCCTCCTCGAACGCATCGGCCACCGCCCCGGCGTGGCGGGCGAGGACCACCGCCTCCTCGGCCGACCACGGGGCCGGGCACAGCCGCAGCGCGCACCGCAGCAGCCGGCCGCGGAGTCCGGCCGGGCGGGAGCTGTCGGCCAGGGCGAGCCAACGGTCCAACTGGGCCCGCAGCGCAGGACGTTCAGCAGCCGGGGCGGGGTCCGGGGGCGCGGGGCGGTGGGCGATCCGCAGAGCGAGGGCCGGGTCCCAGCCGCCGCGCAGCAGAGCCTCGACATCCTGGTCGACCGCGCCCGGCCGCTCGGCCGGAGTGTGCCCGGGCGCCGGGAGGCCGAGTCCGGCGAGCGGTTCCGCCAGGTCCTGGACCGAGCCGGAGGAGAGGCGGACACCGCCCTCGGCGACGAGCGTCAGCAGGGCGGGCGCGACCGGCGACCCCTGGGCGTGCAGGGCGAGCACCGAGCGCGCCGACGGTACGCCGTCGAGCCCCGCCAGCAGCAGACGGCGGGCCCGCCCGTCCCGGCTCTCCTCGGCGGCGGCGAGGAGGGTGGCCGCGTACGCCTCGCCCAGTACGGCCCGCAGCGCCCGCTTCAGTGCGTCCCGCAGGCCCGGGTTGTCGTCACGGCCGAGCCGCCGCAGGAGCCGTGGCACGGCCGTGGGGGCGCCCGCGTGGACCAGGGTCTCGGCGGCGGTCTTCCGGATGTTCATGTTCGGGTGGTCGAGACAGGCGGCGACCGGCTCGGCCGCCCAGTCGGCCCGGGCCGCCCCCAGCGCCAGGAGAGCCTGCCGTACGGTCCGGATGTCGGGCGACACGGTGAGCGGGAGCAGCGTCGCCGACAGGGCCCGCGCGTCGCTTCCCGAGGTGTCGTGGGCGAGCAGGGCGATGACGTGTTTGCGCACCTGCGGGTCGCGGCTGCGGAGCAGGCGGTGCACCCGGGGCCGGGTCCGCGCGGTGGCGGGGATCCGGAGCAGCGCCTTCAGCAGCAGGGCCTGTTCGGCGCCGGTCGCTCCGGGCCGGTCCAGCAGATCGAGCAGCGTCGTGGCGAGGAGCGCGTGGCCCGCGCCGGAGGCGTCCGCGGCGTCCAGCAGGCAGACGGGCCGGATCCGCCGGCGCGCGTAGAGCCGGCGTCCGAGGGCCTGGATCGCGTGCAGTACGCCGTCCGGCAGCTCCGGTTCCCCGTCCGGGCGCTGCCCGTCCTCACGCGACCTGCGCCGCCGGTCCACGGCGGGGTCGGGCTCCCGGGGCACCGCGAGATCACGCACGACCCGCAGGAGGAGGTCGGCGACCAGGGGCAGGCTCCCCGTCCCCGCGTGTTCCGCGACCCGGCGGAGCACCGCCACGGGATCGGCCTCGTCCGGGCAGGAGCGCAGGACGGCGAGTTCCTGCTCGTCCGGGGCGCCCAGGTCGGCCGCGATACGGGGCGGCAGGTCGGTGGGGTCGAGCCGGGCGAGGAGGCGCCGGCGCCGGCCGGGCTCGGTCGTGAGGTGCCAGAGGAGTTCCAGCGCCCGGCCGCGTACGGCACGCAGTACGGGTGCGACTCCCGCGCCGGGTACAGCACACGCCGTGGGCGCGACCCCCGCGCCAGGCACAGCACGCGCCGTGGGTGCGACTCCCACCTCGGCCGCCGCCGCCCAGGGCGCGTACCGGGCCACGTCGCTCCCGTACTCCGCCACGCCGAGCCCCTGGGCCAGCGCCGCCTCCGTACTCTCCCCGCCGATCGCTTCCAGAGCGGCCAGCGCCTCGACGGGGGCCGTGGGCAGCAGGGCCAGCACCGCTTCCTCCGCGTCCGCGTGGCGCAGGACCCGGATCGCGTCGAGGAACGGGCGCGGGGCCGGAGCGAGCGGCAGCAGCCGGGCCACGGCCTCGCCCACCGGGATGTCGGCCGCGCCCTGCCCGGCCAGGGCGATCAGGAGGTCCAGGCGGCGCGGCCAGTCGGGGGCGGTGAGGGGTGCGTCGCGGAGGGCGTCGAAGAACGTGCGGCGGCAGGTGTGGAGCACGGTGGCGATGTCCTCGGCCGGAACCGTGTGGTCGGCCAGGGCCAGGCCGACCACCGGCCCGACGTCCGGCGCGGCCGGGAAGTGCCCGCGCCGGTGCAGGCCGCCCAGGCAGGTCAGTACGGGGCCGGCGAACAGCAGCGGGTCGGGGGCGGTCAGCTCCAGGAGCCGGCCGATGTCGGTGCGTTCCGCGAGGTCGCCGAGGAGCTCCACGGCCTGGCGGCGCAGGACCGGGTCCGCCGCCTCGTCACCGGCGGTGTCCAGGAGGAGGCCGCGGTGGCCGTGCCGGGCGGCGGTGGTGAGGGCGGCGGCCGGGGTCGTGCGGTCGGGCGGGCCGCCCTCGCCCCCATGGAGCGCGGCGGGAGCGTCCTGGCCCAGGGCCGGAGCGTCCCGGCCCACGACGGGCGGGGCCTCCCGACCCGCAGCGGAAGCCTCCCGCCACACGGCGGAAGTGCCCCGGCCCGCAGCGGAAGCGTCCCCACCCACAGCCGGAGCGCCCCGGCCCGCAGCAGAAGCGTCCCGGCCATCGGCGGACGCATCGTGGCCGTACCCGCCCCACAACCCCACCAGCCCACGCACGACCGACGGATCCAGTGGCACCACCACCGCCCAAGGCTCGGCCAGTTCGCGCAGTGCGGCCCTCACCACACCCGGGTCAGGGGCGTCGAGCAGCCGTATCAGCAGCCCGCGCACGGAGGCGGGGGCGAGGAGGCCGGCGTGCAAGCCGGCGCGGGCCAGGCGCAGCGCCTCGTCCTGGAGGACCGGGTCCCCGGTGGCGGCGAGTTCGGCGACCAGCCGCTCGGGGCGGTGTGCGTCCAGGATGCCGGTGGAGCGGACGGCCTGGTAGAGCGGCTCTCCGGCCGGTTCCGTGGAGACGACGGCGGGGTCGGCGAGGAGTTCGGTGCGCAGCCAGGCGATCCGTACCCGGGCGGGCCACCCGGCCGCACGCCACTCGGGCAGCGGTCGGCGGCTGCCGCCCGGCCCGGGGCGCAGCCGCCCGTGGAGCTCCGCCAGGGTGAGGGAATCCTCCGGCGTCGCCCCAGCGGTATCGGGCAACAGGGCGGCCAGCAGCTCCTGTTGCTCCGAACCGGCGGCGAACGGGGGACTCGTTCGCTCGGTGAGAAGACCGAGGCCGAGATGGCGTATGCGGGGATCGGGGTGCCGGACCAGCCGGCCGAGGAGTTCCATGGCGCAGGTCCGGGCGTCGAGGTGCCGGGCGAGGAGGCCGGCGTCGGCGCGGGCGAGGGCGGCCTCGATCGGCTCCTGCGGAGGTGTCGTCACCCCGGGATCGTAGACACCCCGGTCCGAAGCCGGTTCCGCCGCAGCCCGTCGATGCCCAAGACCCGATTCAGCCGTAGCCCGTCAAGCCCAAGGCCTGGTTCCGGCAGATCGCCACGGCCGCCCGCCGCTACTACCGCAGCCCGGAGCGCTCCCGGGAGGAGTATCTGGAGCTCTGGGCCGACCTGCGCTTCCCCGGCCAAGGCCCGTATCTCCCCGGCTACGGCTGGATCTTCCCGGTGGGCGACGGGCGGGTCAACGTCGGGCTCGGGGCGCTCCCCCACCGGCTCCACGGGAAGGCGGACCTGCGGGCCACCCTGGACCAGTGGCCGGCCCGGACCCCCGAGGAGTGGGGGCTGCGCGAGGAGAACGCCGAGGGCCCGGTCCGCAGCGCCGCTCTGCCGCCGGGCTTCAACCGCCATCCGCTGTACGCGCGCGGACTTCTGCTCGTCGGCGACTCCGGCGGCATGGTCAGCCCGCGGAACGGCGAGGGCATCGGCCAGGCCTTGGAGGCCGGTGAGGTCGCCGCCGAGACCGCGGCCCTCGCCCTGGCCCAAAGGGCCCCCGGCGCGAACAGGTGCTGCGCGGCTACCCGGTGGAGATGAACCGCCGCTGGGGCCGCTACTACCGGCTGGGCAACGCGGCCGCCGACGTGGTCTTCAGCCGTTCCGGCTTCCAGCCTGTGCTCAACCGGTACGTCATGAACTCGCCGTTCGTCCTGAACACTCTGGCCAAGGCTGCTCACCGACCTCACCGACAAGCCCTCGCGCGATGTGATCGACCATCTCCTCAACACCGCGATCCGCGTCGTCCCGGTCCCGTATGTCTTCGGAGCGCTCCGGACCGTAGCCGTGCGGTGGCCGCCGGGGGCGGACCTCGCTGTCCGGCCGGCGGGCCCGGCGGCGTACGGTTTCGTCGGCCCGCGCCCCCACGGCAGCGCGGCGGGCGGAGATCGGGCGACGGACGACCACCGGAGGAACGAACCGATGACGGGCACCAGGATCACCGCGCGAGAACTCAACCGCGCCACGCTCGCGCGGCAGTTGCTGCTGCGGCGGGAGGCGCTGGACCCCGCCGAGGGGGTACGGCGCGTGGTCGCGCTCCAGGCCCAGCAGCCCGCCTCGCCGTACGTCGCGCTGTGGAACCGGCTCACCGCCTTCGACCCGGCCGGACTCGACACGGCGTTCACGGATCACCGGGTGGTCAAGGCGACCTTGATGCGGCTCACCCTCCACGCCGTGCACGCCGACGACCACCCGGCCTTCCGGGAGGCCATGCACCCGGTGGTCCGCGCCTCCCGGCTGGGTGACCGCTTCACCGTGTCCGGGCTGACGGCGGAGGATGCCGACGCGCTGGTTCCCCGGCTGCTGGAGTTCGCGGACCGGCCCCGGACCACCGCCGAGTGCGAGGCCTGGCTGGGCGACCAGCTGGGGGCGCCGCCGCGGGCCGGGGCGTGGTGGGGGCTGCGGCAGTACACACCGCTGCTCCACGCGCCCACCTCGCCGCCGTGGTCGTTCGGTCACCGGCCCTCGTACATCGCGCCGCGGACCGGTCCCGTACGGACGGATCCGGCGGCGTCGGCCGCCTCCCTGCGGACGCTGGTGCTGCGCTACCTCTCGGGGTTCGGACCCGCCTCGGTCGCGGACGTGGCCCAGTTCGCCATGGTCACGCGCTCCCGGGCGCGGGCGGCGCTGGCGGATCTCGCCGGAGGGCTGGAGCGGCTTGAGGGGGCGGCGGGCGAGGAGTTGTTCGATCTGCCGGGGGCTCCTCGGCCGGACGGGGCGGAGCCGGCACCGCCCCGGCTGATGGCGATGTGGGACAGCGTCCTGCTGGCGTACGCGGACCGCGGCCGGGTCCTCCCGGAGGCGTACCGCAAGGTCGTGATCCGCGCGAACGGGGATGTGCTGCCGACGCTGCTGGTCGACGGGTACGTGGCGGGGGTGTGGCGCCCGGCCGCCGGGGGCATCGAGGCGACCGCGTTCCATCCGCTGCCCGACGAGGTCTGGGAACGGCTCGCCGTCGAGGCCCGGTCGCTGGCGGGGTTCCTCGCCGACCGTGAACCGGAGGTCTACCGCCGTTACGCCCACTGGTGGAGCCGTCTCCCGGACGCCACCGTGCGGCTGCTGCCCGCCGGTTGATCCGAGAACCCGCGAACGGATGCTCTACAGCCCTGTAGATTCCGCCCTGCGGATTCAGCCCTGCGGATTCAGCTCTGCCGGTCCGTCAGCGATCCGGATGACTCCGCGTCCAGTCCGCCCCGGAGAAAGCAGCAACCATGTTCGGGATCGGCGAACTCACCCTCCTTCTCCTGGTGATCGTGGCGGTGCTGGCGGTGAAGAGGCTGCCCGACCTCATGCGGTCGGCCGGAAAGGCCGCGCGCATCCTCAAGAGCGAGAAGCAGGCGCTCAAGGACGAGGGCGGCGACCCGTCCCAGCCGCCTCCCCGCGTGATCCGCGGGGAGGCGACCGAGCGGGAAACCCCCTAGGGCGCCGTCGGCGGGTGGAGCAGCCGGGCGAGGAGGTCGTCGAGGCTGACCAGTCCGGAGAGCCGGCCCTGCTCGTCGCGTACGACGGCGATCGTCGCGCGGCGCTCGCGCAGCCGCTCCACGGCGTGGGCGGCCGTCTCGTGCGGTGCCAGTTCCGGTACGGGCCGGGCCAGGGCGCGCGCGGACACGTCCCGGCCTCCGGCGCGGGCGACCAGCGCGTCGCGGGCGTGGACCGATCCGAGGACGTGTTCCCCGTCCCGTACGAGCAGGCGGGTGCGGTCGGCGGCGGTGGCGACGGCCAGGATCCGGTCGAGGTCCGCGTCCGCGGGTACGGTCGCGATCCGCTCCACGGGGACCTGGAACGCGGCCACCGGGGTCTGCGGCTCGGTCAGGGACCGGGTCACCAGCCCCGAGTCGCCCTTGCTGATCAGCCCGAGGCGCTCGGACTCCTCGATGAGGTGGGTGAGCTGGTCGCGGTTGTGGACGGAGGCGAGCTCGTCGCGCGGGGTCACCCGGCAGAGCCGTACGAGCGTGTTGCTGACCGCGTTCAGCAGCCGGATCAGCGGGCGTACGGCGTTGACCACGGCACGGAACGCCGGGCTCAGGAGCATCGCGGAGCGCTCCGGGTGGGCGATGGCCCAGGACTTGGGCGCCATCTCACCCACCACCATGTGCAGGAAGACGACGACGACCATCGCCAGGGCGAAGGCGATGCCGTAGCTCAGTCCGGCGGGCAGCCCGAGCCGCTCGAGGAGCGGGTCCAGCTCGTGCGAGATGGCGGGCTTGGAGAGGGAGCCCAGGCCCAGGGTGCAGATGGTGATGCCGAGCTGGGCGCCCGCGAGCATCAGCGACAGCTCCCGCATCCCGGCGAGCGCCGCCTTCGCGCCGCGCTGCCCGGCGGCGGCGGCCTGTTCCATGCGGTGGCGCTTGGAGGCGACCAGGGCGAACTCGGCGGCGACGAAGAAGCCGCTGCCGATCAGCAGCAGGACGGTGACGAAGAGCGCCATGGGGAAGCTCATGCCTGCGGCTCCTGTTCGATACGGACGTACTCGGCCACATGCCTGTCGAGCGTGCGCACCTCGACCCGGACGCCGGAGACGGTGAGGTGGTCCCCGACCGTGGGGAAGCGGCCCAGCCGGTCGATGATGAGCCCGGCGAGGGTCTCGTAGTCGCCCTCCTCGGGCAGCGCGATGCCGGTGGCCTCCTCGATCTCGTCCAGGCGGCGCCCCGCGTCAACCACCCAGCCGGAGCCGTCGGCGACCGCGAGTTCGGTGACAGTGTCGGACTCGTCGGCGATGTCCCCGACCAGCTCCTCGGCGATGTCCTCGTAGGTGACGATGCCCGCGAGACCGCCGTGCTCGTCCAGGACGACGGCGAACTCGTCGTCCCGCTCCCGCATCTGGGCGACCGCCGCGGGGAGCTTCAGGATCTCGGGGAGCAGGAGCGGGCGGCGGGCCAGTTCACCGGCGGTGGTGCGGCCGACCTCGGCGGCGGGCAGTCCCATCAGCTCCCGTACGCCCAGCACTCCCGCGGGGTCGTCGGGGTGGTCACCGATCACGGGGTAGTTGGAGTGGCCGTGCCGGGCGATGAGCTCGACGGCCTGGGAGGCCATGGCATCGCGGCGTACGAAGGTGACGTCGGCGCGCACCACCATCACCTCGCCCAGGGTGCGTTCGGAGAACTCCAGGGCGTGGTCGACGAGTTCGGCGGTGGCGGCGGGCAGTTCGCCCTGCTGGTGGGACTCGCCGATCAGATGGCCGAGCTCCTCCAGGGTGGCGCCGTGGTGGAGTTCCTCGACCGGTTCGATGCCGATCCGGCGCAGCAGCCGGTTCGCCACGCTGTCGAAGACGTGGACGACCGGGCCGACGACCCGCAGGTAGACGAGGGTGGAGGCGGCCAGGGACTTCGCCATCCGTTCGGGTACGGCGAGGGCGAGGTTCTTGGGTGCGAGTTCGCCCAGCACCATCTGGATGACGGTCGCCACGACGAAGGAGAGTGTCACGGAGACGGCCGACACCGCTCCGTCGGGCAGGCCGGTGCCGTTCAGCGCCGGCCGCAGGAAGGCGGAGACGGACGGCTCGGCGAGGAAGCCGACGACCAGGCCGGTGACGGTGATGCCGAGCTGGGCGCCCGAGAGCATGAAGGAGAGCCGCTCCAGGACGGTCACCGCGCGGGCGGCCCGCTTGTCACCGGCGGCGGCCTCCCGGGAGAGCGTCAGGCGGTCGGCGGACACATAGGCGAACTCCTGGGCCACGAAGTAGCCCGTCCCCGCGGTCAGGACGAACACGGCCAGCAGGCCGAGCAGAGCGGCGGTCATCGCTCACCCGTCCGGTGCGGGCTGTGCGGACCGTGGGGGCCGTGAGGCCCCTGGGGATCAGGTTCCGAAGGCCCCGAAGGGCCCGGACTGGCGGACAACGCGTAGCTCCTCATCCGGCTGGGGCTCCAGCCAACGGATCGGTCGGGTGGCCCGGGCCGGTGACGGGCAGGCACGGAGCCGCCGTACGCCCCGCCGGGCCCACGAACTCTACAGTCACGTAGACGTGAACGGGCCGGACCTACAGGGGCGTCGTGGTCGCCGCCTCCAGGACGAGGAAGAGCGCGACGGCGGCGTTGAGCGCGGAGAGCGCGGAGACGGTCGTACCGGCGGCGGCGACGAACGCGGCGGCACCGGCCGGGGTGAGCGCGGGCGGCCAGCCCCGGTCCGGCGGCACCGGGCCGAGCAGCGCGGCCACCCGGCGGGGCACCGGCCCCGCGGCGGCGAAGCCGGCCACGGCGGCTCCCCCGGGGGCCGGGCGGGAGATGAGCGCCGCCTTGCCGACCGCCCGGGCCGTCAGCCGGCGGTCGCCCGTGACCCGGGCCGCCTCCTCGTCCGCCCAGCGCTCGGTGGAGTAGACCAGGGCCGCCCCCAGGGGCCGCAGCAGCGGGTTGACGCACCCGGCCAGCCGGGTCGCGAGCAGCAGCCGGTGGTGGCGGCCCTCCAGGTGGGCCCGTTCGTGGGCGAGCAGCGCCCGGCGCTCCGCCGGGTCCAGGGCGGTGAGCATGGCGGTGGAGACCATGACCCTGCCCGGCGAGCCGGGCAGGGCGTAGGCGTACGGCACATCGTCGGGCAGGACGGCGAGGTCGCCCCCGCCCGGCAGACCGGCCAGCGTGCGGTGGGCCCGGGCGCGGAAGCGGTAGTGGCGCCGGACGGTGAAGCCGCAGGCCGCTGTGACGGCGACGAGCGCCAGGATGGACGCCTTGCCCGCGAAGGCGTCGTGCGGGACGGCCTCGCGGACCTCGTCGTCGGACCAGCCGTCGGGCAGCGGGTTGCCGGGCAGCTGTGCCGTGCCGACCACCACCAGCAGCCCGAGACAGACCAGGCTGCAGGAGGCGAGGATCACGGCGACGGTGGTCAGCAGGCGTGCGGCTCTCCGTGGGTGCAGGTGCTGCTCGGCCAGGCGCGCGATCGGCAGCGCGGTCAGGGGCAGGACCAGGGGCAGATAAACGAAGACGCCCATCGTCAGCCCTCCGGCCGGTCCGTCGGCGCCGCGCCGGGGCCGCTCGCGGGGCCGCTCTCCGCGAGCAGCGAGCGCAGCAGCTCCTCGTCGTCCGCCGACAGGACGGAGACGAAGCTGGAGAGCACCGCGTCCCGGTCGCTCTGCTTGTCGAGGAGGCGGCGCATGCGCAGCGCGGCGAGGCCTGCCTCGTTCGCCACGGGCTGCCACAGGACGGGGCGCTTGGGCCCGGTCCGGGTGACCGCCTGCTTGGCGTGCAGCCGGGTCAGGATCGTGATGACGGTGCTGTACGACAGGCCGCTGCCGAGCCGTTCCAGCACCCAGGCGGCGGTGACCGGTTCGGTCGCCTCGCCGAGCACGGACAGCACCTGCGCCTCCAGCTCGCCCTGGCCCCGCCTGCGGGCGGGCGTTTCCCGTTCGCCACCGGTTCCTTCGGTGTCCACCGTCCGGCCCCCCTTTCCTTCCGCCGCCCGGTCACGGCTGTTCATCCGCCGGGCACCGGGAAATCGTATCCAGCCAACGGCACGCCGATGACACCTCCGGCCGCTTCCCGCCCGGCCCGGAAAATCTACAGTGTTGTAGATTTTATGTGCAGCCGCACCGTGTCCGCACCGTCACCCGTGGCGGTGCGGTCCCGGCATACGCACCCGTCACCACGTAAGGGAGAACACCATGGGCGTGAGCCTGGCCAAGGGCGGAAATGTCTCGCTGACCAAGGAGGCCCCGGGGCTGACCGCGATCCTCGTCGGTCTCGGCTGGGACGTCCGTACGACGACCGGTACCGACTACGACCTCGACGCGAGCGCGCTGCTCTGCGACGAGTCGGGCAAGGTCCTCTCCGACGGCCACTTCGTCTTCTACAACAACCTCAAGAGCCCGGACGGTTCGGTCGAGCACACCGGCGACAACCTCACGGGTGAGGGCGAGGGGGACGACGAGATCGTCAAGGTCGACCTCTCCGCGGTGCCGGGAACCGTCGCCAGGATCGTGTTCCCCGTCTCGATCCATGAGGCGGAGGGCCGCGGCCAGAGCTTCGGCCAGGTCCGCAACGCCTACATCCGCGTGGTGAACCAGGCGGGCGGCGCGGAGATCGCCCGTTACGACCTCAGCGAGGACGCCTCCACCGAGACGGCGATGGTCTTCGGCGAGCTGTACCGGCACGGCGCCGAGTGGAAGTTCCGTGCGGTCGGGCAGGGTTACGCCTCCGGACTGAGCGGCATCGTCGCCGACTTCGGCGTCGGTCTCTGACCTCACTGCACCGATCCGGACGCAGGCCCCACCTCACCGAGTCACCGAAGGCGGAATCATGACGATCAACCTCTCCAAGGGCCAGCAGGTCAGCCTCACCAAGTCCGGCGGCGGCGAACTCGGCGTCGTCCGGATGGGGCTGGGCTGGAAGTCCGCGCCCCGCAAGGGCTTCCTGGCCCGGCTGACCGCCCGCGACATCGACCTGGACGCCTCGGCCGTGCTCTTCGCGGGCAAGGAGCCCCAGGACGTCGTCTTCTTCCAGCACCTCACCAGCGACGACGGTTCGGTCCAGCACACCGGTGACAACAGGGTCGGCGGGGCGGGCGAGGGCGGCGACGACGAATCCATCGTCGTCGACCTGCGGCGCGTACCCGTCCACGTCGACCAGATCATCTTCACGGTCAACTCGTTCACCGGCCAGACCTTCGAGGAGGTCGAGGCCGCCTTCTGCCGTCTGGTCGACGAGAGCAACGGCCAGGAGCTGGCGCGGTACACGCTGACCGGCGGCGGGCGGCACACCGCGCAGATCATGGCCAAGGTCCAGCGGGCCGGTTCGGGATGGCAGATGACCGCCATCGGTGCGGCGGCCGACGGGCGTACCTTCCAGGACCTGATGCCCGCCGTCGCGCAGCACCTGTAGTCACGCCGTACCGGCCGCCCGGAGGCCGCGGGAACCCACGGGGATCGCGCGGCCCCCGCCCCGCGGCGCCCCACAGCGACACATCGATCGAGGGACAGTATGGGCAGGCCTTCCCCGCTCGGGGACGAGGACAGATCCGACTACGCGAGCGTGCTCGACGAGGTGCTCGCCTCGACGGAGATCCAGCGGCTGCTGGAGCGATCCGGCGTCGGCGGCGGCCAGTTGCGCATCCGGGCCCTGGCCTCGGCGGCGCGCACGGCCCCGGCCGCCGCGCCGGAGTACCAGGCGTACGCGGCGCTGCGGCGCGAGCTGCACGGCCGGCCCCTCGACGGCCGCCCCTCGCCCCTGTCCGGGCCGGGGAACCAGGAGCGGCCGGGCGCCGGAGCGCTGGCGCTCCTGGGGGTGCTGACCCCGATCCTCGCCGCGGTCGCCGGGACCACCTTTCTCCTGCTGGGCTACGGGCTGCGCCTGGCCGGCAGCCTGGTGGCGCTGGCCGACACCCTGGTCCGGGTCGGCTGGTTCAGTCTCGCCGTCGCGGCGGCCACCGCACTGGTCACCATCGTCGCCCTCTACCGCACCGCCGCACTCCAGTCGGCGCCCGCCTCACCCCCCGGGGTGGACCGTGCGGCCGACCTGGACCGCGCCCGGGAGGCCTGGCGCACCGCCCTGCGGGACAAGGCGATCCGGCCGTTCCTGATCCAGGAGCTCGCGGAGGCGGCCCCGGGCGGGACATCCGGCCGCACCGCGCGCTTCACCCCGCCGGCCTTCGCGGGCCCCGACTTCAGCAGCCCGGGCTTCTCGGGCCCGGGGCACGGGAGCCCTGACGCCGGGTCCCCGAGGCTGCCCGACACCCGGCGCTGACGCCCGGCGCCGGCGGCCCCGCATGTCGCCGCGGGGCCCGCGCCACCCCCGTACCTCTCAGCCCGCCACGCACTCCGCCGGTGCGGCGGCCGCCCCGGGAGCGCGCGAGCGGTCACGGGCCGCGTCGACGAGCGCGGTCATCACGCGGGGGTCCTCGCCCATCTCCGGGTGCCACTGGACCCCGAGCACCAGGGACTCGCGGCCGGGGAGCTCCAGCGCCTCCACCGTTCCGTCGGGGGCGTGGGCCGAGGCGACCAGGCCGGTGCCCAGGCGGTCGACGGCCTGGTGGTGGTAGGCGGGCACCGTGGCCGTTTCCGGGACGGCCGCCGCGTACGCCGTACCGGGCACGGGGGTCACCGGGTGGCCGCCGAAGACGGCGTGGCCTCCGGTGTGACCGTCCAGGTGCTGGTGCAGGGTGCCGCCGAGGGCCACGTTCAGCAGCTGCATGCCCCGGCAGATGCCCAGCAGGGGGACGTGCAGCTCGATCGCCGCCTCGATCAGGGCGAGTTCCCAGGCGTCGCGTTCACGGGCCGGAGGCCCCGTACGGGGGTCGGGAGCGGCTCCGTAACGCGCCGGTTCGACGTCCGCTCCCCCGGCGATCACCACACCGTCCAGGGCGGCGACGGTCTCCCGGGCCGCGTCCGCGGCCTCGTCCGGCGGCAGCAGCACCGCGAGTCCGCCCGCGGCCCGGACCAGGCGGGGGTAGGCGGCGGGCAGGAGCACCGCGGGCATATCCCACACGCCCCAGCGGGCCGGGTCCTGGTAGGTGCTGATGCCGATGACGGGCCGGGGCATGGAACGGTCTCCTTCGGATCGGGGGATGTCGGTGATCGCCGCGGGCTGCGGGCTCAGTCGCGCTTGAGCTCGGCCTCCGCCACCGCCAGTGCGGCGAACTCCTCCTCCGGGGCGGCCGCGACCAGCCGGTGGCGGCTGTAGAAGGCGAAGTAGGCGAGCGCCACCGCGTACACCGCGAGCGCGATGAACGCCGCGTCCCGGTCCACCAGGAAGGTCGCCACCAGCGCCGAGCATGCCAGAACGAAGGCGACCGACGAGGTGCGCGCGCCGCCGGGGGTGCGGTAGGGCCGGGGCAGCTCCGGCTCGCGGCGGCGGAGCACGATGTGGGACAGGGCCATCAGGGCGTAGCTGATGGTGGCACCGAAGACGGCGACGTTCAGCATCCGGCCGCCGTTGCCGCTCCAGGCGGCCAGGGCGAAGCCGATGACGCCGGGGATCAGCAGGCCGAGGTAGGGCGACTTGCGGCGGTTGGTGAGGGAGAGGAAGCGCGGCAGGTAGCCGGCCCGGGAGAGGGCGAAGAGCTGGCGGGAGCCGGCGAAGATGAGGGAGAAGAAGGAGGCCACAAGACCTGCGAGGCCCGCGTAGTTGACGAAGCGGCTCAGGACGGTCGGCTCGCCGCTGCCCTGGAGGGCGACAACGAGCGGGTTCCCGGCCTCCTTGATGGCGTTGGCGCCCTGGGCCCCGGTGGCGGAGACGAAGGTGATGAGGGCCAGGAAGACGAGCACGGCGAGCGAGATGGCCAGGGCCTTCGGCATCGAGTGGACCGGGTCCTTGGCCTCCTCGGCGGCGAGCGGTACGCCCTCCACCCCGAGGAAGAACCACATGCCGAAGGGGAACGCCGCCCAGATCCCGAGGAGCCCGTACGGCAGCCAGGAGGAGGAGCCGAAGGCGGTGGTGTCGGCCGGGATGTCGTTGAGGCGGCCCGCGTCGAACTCGGTGAACGCGCCGACGGCGAAGATGAGCAGGGCGGCCACCGCGATGGCGGTCACGACCAGGCTGAAGCGGAGCGCTTCGCCCACGCCCCAGAGGTGGATACCGATGAAGATCGCGAAGCAGGCGAGGTAGACCGGCCAGCCGGAGGTCAGCCCGAACAGGCCGAGCGATTCGACGTAGTCGCCGATGAACAGGGCGATGGCGGCGGGGGCCAGGATGTACTCGATGAGGATGGCCGTGCCGGTGAGGAAGCCGCCCCAGGTGCCGAGCGCGCGCCGGGCGAAGCCGTAACCCCCGCCCGCGGTCGGCAGGATGGCGGAGAGTTCGGCCAGCGCGAAGACCAGACAGGCGTACATGACGCCCATCAGGACCATGGCCACCGCGAGGCCGCCGAAGCCGCCCTTGGAGAGGCCGATGTTCCAGCCCGAGAAGTCGCCGGAGACGACGTAGGCGACGCCCAGGCCGGTCAGCAGCAGCCAGCCCGCGCTGCCCCGGCGCAGCGTCCGGCGATGCAGGTACGCGGCCGTGCCGGACGCCCCCGGGTTCGTGTCACCGGGTGGGCCTGCGGGTGTTTCGGATCCCTGAGCCATGAGGCGCTCCAGACGTCTGTCGACTTCATCGATGGAACTGCGTCGATCAAAGGTTCGTCGGCACACCTTTGTGGAACGTCGGGGGGAATGGCAAGAGGCGTGCGTTAAGGAGTGGTTACGGATTCGCCTCCGGGAGCCCGTCAGGCGAGGAAGCCCCGCAGCAGCGCCGCCGTACCGCCGCAGTGCTCGCGCATCATCTCGCGCGCCGCCTCCGCGTCCCGGTCGAGCACCGCCTCCACGACGGCCGCGTGCTGCTGCTGGGAGTGCTCCAGGTTGCGCACCAGCAGCGGGATGCAGTCCAGCAGTTCGTTGAGGGTGGCGCGTACGGAGGCGTACCCGGCGGCGAGCGAGGTGGAGCCGGAGAGTTCGGCGAGGGTGAGGTGGAGCAGGGTGTCCTGGCGGCGGTAGTCCTCCAGCCGGGCGCCCTGTGTGGCTTCCAGCGCCGCCCGCAGCCGGCCTTCGCCCTCCGCCGGGAGCCCGTCGGCGCAGAGTCCGGCGGCCCCGGTCTCCAGCACCTCGCGGAAGCGCAGGGTGTCCTCCAGGTCGACGGCCGCCACCCGGCGCCGCAGTTCGTCGCTGCCGTCGGCGGCGCCGGCGCGCGGCAGGACGAACGTTCCGCCGTAGCGGCCGCGCCGGCTCTCCACCATGCCCTGGTCCTGGAGAACCTTGAGCACCTCGCGCAGGGTCACCCGGCTGACGCCCAGGTGCTGGGCGAGTTCCCGTTCGGCGGGCAGCCGGCCGCCGGGCGGGACGAGACCGAGGCGGAGCAGTTGCAGGACCTGCTCAAGGGTCTCCTCGAAGCCGTTGCCCGCGCGGACGGGTCGCAGCACTGAGGCCAGCGGGCCGGAGCCGGTCTCCGCCTCCCCGCCCGCCGCCGCCTCGCCGCCGGCCTCCGGGGCACCGTCCGCCGCCGCCGGTCGGGTGCCGTCGGTTCTCCTTCTGGTGACCACTCGCGAATCCCCTTCCCAAGTAATGGTTCTCTGTCATACCTTAAGCCTCCCGGTTCACCCAAGGAGGAATCCCGTGGCAGACCGCACACCCCCGCTCACCGTCGACGAGCTCCGCTCACGCGTCGCGGACGGGTCGATAGACACCGTGGTGCTGGCCTTTCCCGATATGCAGGGCCGGCTCCAGGGGAAGCGGTTCGCAGCCGGGTTCTTCCTGGACGAGGTGCTGGAGCACGGTACCGAGGGCTGCAACTACCTGCTGGCCGTGGACACCGAGATGCGGACCGTCGACGGCTATGCGATGTCGTCGTGGGAGAACGGCTACGGCGACTTCGGCATGGTCCCCGATCCCGCCACGCTCCGCCCGGTCCCCTGGCACGAGGGCACCGCCCTCCTGATCGCCGACCTCGCCTGGCACGACGGCAGCCCGGTCGTCGCCGCGCCGCGCCAGATCCTGCGCCGCCAGCTCGACCGGCTCGCCTCGCTCGGCTACACCGCGCAGGTAGGCACGGAGCTGGAGTTCATCGTCTTCCGGGACAGTTACGAGGAGGCCTGGGACCGCGACTACCGCGGGCTGACCCCGGCCAACCAGTACAACATCGACTACTCCATCCTCGGCACCGGCCGGATCGAGCCCCTGCTGCGCCGCATCCGCAACGAGATGCAGCAGGCCGGGCTGACCGTCGAGTCCGCCAAGGGCGAGTGCAACCCCGGCCAGCACGAGATCGTCTTCCGCTACGACGAGGCGCTCACCACCTGCGACCAGCACGCCGTCTACAAGACCGGCGCCAAGGAGATCGCGGCCCAGGAAGGTGTCTCGCTGACCTTCATGGCCAAGTACGACCAGCGCGAGGGCAACTCCTGCCACATCCACCTCTCGCTCACCGACGAGAACGGTGAGAACGTGATGGCGGGCGACGGGCCGGACGGCATGTCCGAGCTGATGCGCCACTTCCTGGCCGGACAGCTCGCCGCCCTGCGCGACTTCTCGCTCCTCTACGCGCCCAACATCAACTCCTACAAACGCTTCCAGCCGGGATCCTTCGCCCCCACCGCCGTCGCCTGGGGCGTCGACAACCGCACCTGCGCCCTGCGGGTCGTCGGCCACGGCCGCTCGATGCGCTTCGAGAACCGGCTGCCGGGCGGTGACGTCAATCCGCATCTCGCCGTGGCCGGGCTGGTCGCCGCCGGCCTGTACGGGGTGGAGCACCGGCTGCCGCTGCCGGAGGCCTGTACGGGCAACGCCTACACCGCCGGGTACGACCAGGTGCCGGCGACCCTGCGCGAGGCGGCCGAGCTGTGGGAGGCCAGCCCCATCGCCAAGGAGGCGTTCGGCGAGGAGGTCGTCGCGCACTACCTGAACATGGCGAAGGTCGAACTCACCGCCTACGACTCCGCAGTGACCGACTGGGAGCTGCGCCGCTCCTTCGAACGCCTCTGACCACCACCAGCCCCCTTGATCGAGGTCCGTACGTGTCACAGCCCACCCTGGACGTCCTGAACCCGGCGACCGCCGAGGTCATCGCCACCGTGCCCGCCGCCTCCGCCGCCGATGTGGACGCGGCCGTGGTCCGCGCCACCGCCGCACAGCGCCCCTGGGCCGCCGCCGCACCCGCCGACCGGGCCAGGCTGCTGCGCCGCTTCGCCACCGTCGTCGACGAACACATCGAGGAACTGGCCCAGTTGGAGGTCCGCGAAGCCGGACACACCATCGGCAACGCCCGCTGGGAGGCGGGCAACGTCCGCGACCTCCTCGACTACAGCGCGGGCGGCGCGGAGCGGCTGCTCGGCCGGCAGATCCCCGTGGCGGGCGGCATCGACTTCACGGTCCTGGAGCCGCTCGGCGTCATCGGCGTCATCGCGCCCTGGAACTTCCCGATGCCCATCGCCGCCTGGGGCCTGGCCCCGGCGCTCGCCGCGGGCAACGCCGTCCTCCTCAAGCCCGCCGAGACGACCCCGCTGACCGCTCTGCGGCTGGCCGAACTCGCCCTGGAGGCAGGCCTTCCCGAGGGGCTGTTCCAGGTGCTGCCCGGCGAGGGACCGGTGGCCGGAAGCGCCCTGGTGGAGCACCCGGGCGTCGCGAAGATCGTGTTCACCGGCTCCACCCGGACCGGGAAGCACATCATGACCCGGTGCGCGGAGCGCGTGAAGCGCCTCACCCTCGAACTCGGCGGCAAGAGCCCGAACATCGTCTTCGCCGACGCCGATGTGGAGGCCGCGGCGGCGGCCACCCCGATGTCCTTCCTCGACAACGCGGGCCAGGACTGCTGCGCCCGGACCCGGATCCTGGTCGAACGGTCCGTGTACGACCGCTTCCTGGAGCTGCTCGTCCCGGCCGTGGCCGCCGTGGTGGTGGGCGACCCGGCCGACGAGAAGACGCAGATGGGCCCGCTCATCTCGGCCCTCCAGCTGGACCGGGTGCGGGACTTCACCGACGGCGTGCGGGACGCCGACGGCGTACGGGCCGTCCTCGGCAACGCCCCCGAGGGGCCCGGGTTCTGGTATCCGCCGACCGTGCTCGCCGGGGTCGCGGCCGACGCTCCGGTGGCCGTCGAGGAGGTCTTCGGGCCGGTGGCCGTGGTGCTGCCGTTCGACGGCGAGGAGGACGCCCTGCGCCTCGCCAACGCCACCGACTACGGGCTGGCCGGGTCGGTCTGGTCCCGGGACGTCGGACGGGCACTCCGCGTCGGCCAGGGGCTGCGCGCGGGCAACCTCTCCGTCAACTCGCACTCCAGCGTGCGCTATTCGACCCCCTTCGGCGGCTACAAGCAGTCGGGTCTGGGCCGTGAGCTCGGTCCCGACGCCCTGGCCGCCTTCACCGAAACCAAGAACATCTTCATCAGCACGGAGGCCTGAGCACCATGACCGAAACCTCTTCTGTCTGCCGCCGCCTGGTCGGCCGCACCGCCGTCGTCACCGGAGCCGGCAGCGGCATCGGCCTGGCCACCGTACGGCGGCTGGCCGCCGAGGGCGCCCATGTCGTCTGCGCCGACGTGGACGAGGTGAGCGGCAAGGCCGCCGCCGAGGAGGCGGGCGGGCTCTTCGTCCGGACCGACGTCACCGACGCCGAGCAGGTCGACGCGCTCTTCAAGGCCGCGTTCGACACCTACGGTTCGGTGGACATCGCGTTCAACAACGCGGGGATCTCGCCGCCCGACGACGACTCCATCCTGGAGACCGGCCTCGATGCCTGGCGCCGGGTGCAGGAGGTCAACCTGACCTCCGTCTTCCTCTGCTGCAAGGCCGCCATCCCGTACATGCGCACCCAGGGCAGGGGCTCCATCATCAACACGGCCTCGTTCGTGGCCCGGATGGGTGCGGCGACCTCGCAGATCTCGTACACCGCGTCCAAGGGCGGGGTGCTGGCGATGTCGCGCGAGCTGGGGGTGCAGTTCGCGCGCGACGGCATCCGCGTCAACGCGCTCTGCCCTGGGCCGGTCAACACCCCGCTGCTCCAGGAGCTGTTCGCCAAGGACCCGGAGCGGGCCGCACGGCGGCTGGTGCACATCCCGGTGGGCCGGTTCGCCGAGCCGACCGAGATCGCCGCCGCCGTGGCCTTCCTGGCCAGCGACGACTCCTCGTTCGTCAACGCGACGGACTTCCTGGTGGACGGCGGGATCGCCGGGGCGTACGTCACCCCCGTCTAGGGCCTGATCCGAACGACAGGCCCCAGGGTCCGAACGCGTAGGGGGCCGCTACTCCGCCCCCTACGCCGGTGCTCCCCGCAGCCGCTGCGAGCGGAGCACCAGCAGCATCTCGAAGCGCTGGTCGGGGTCGTCGATCGCGTCGCCCCACAGCTCGCGGATCTGGCGCAGCCGGTAGCGCGCCGTCTGCGGGTGGATGCCCAGCCGCTGGGCCACCTCGGGCGCGCCGCCGGGCGTCTCGATCCAGGCGAGGAGGGTCTCGGCCAGCCGCCGTGCCGCGGTCGGGCCGAGGCCGTCCAGCGGGGCGAGGCAGCGGCGGGCGGCCGCGTCGATCAGCTCCCGGGACGGCAGGAGCACCAGCTCCTCCGTGCGCTCGGTGCAGTACAGCACCTCGCCCTGCGGCAGCAGGTTCTTCTTGATCAGCTGGACCGCGGTCTCCGCCCAGCGGAGCGAGGTCGCCGCGGCGGCCAGCGGCACCGGCGGGCCGATCGCCCCGGACCAGCCGGCGGTGGCCCGGCGCAGGGTGTCCGCCCGGCCCGCCGTCTCCGGGTCGGGGATGACGATGCGGGGCTGCTCGCTCTCCATCTCCAGCAGGATCCCCTGCCCCACCGCCGGGGCCACGGCCTCCCGGGCGGGGCGCATCAGCACGCCCACCGCGATGGTCTCCGGCAGCTCCCAGCCGACGCGGGCGGCCCGCTCGGCGAGCGTCCTGGCCGAATCACCGCGGGGCTCGACCAGCAGGAGGTCGATGAGCTGGCGCTGGAGGCGCAGCCGCTCGCTGGCGCGGCGGGCCGCCGCCTCGGCATAGCCCAGTACCGACTGTTCCACGAGGCCGTCCAGATACTCGAATCCCGATTCGGCCAGTTCGTACATGGCGGGGGCGGCGATGTCGACCTGCTGGCCGATCTCGGCGAACCTGCGCCAGGTGAGCCGGACCCCGAGCCGGTAGACGGCCTGGAGGGAGTCGAGGCTGCGGCCGTGCAGCCCCTCGCCCCGGCCGAACTCCTGGAACACCTCCGGCGGCACCCGGGGGTCGGCGGCGCCGGCTCCGAGGTGGCGTACGAACCCCTCGATGGCGCGGCGGATCCCGACGAGAGCCATCGGCTCGCCGGACTCGTCCTCGACCAGTTGGAGGTAGGGGTAGTCCTGCCGGATCTCGGTGAGGATCGTCTGGGCGATCTCCGGCGCCTCGGCCAGGGCGATGGAGGCGAACCGCTCCACCTTCGACCGGGGCACCTCCTGCCAGGCGCGAGGCTTCACGAGCCCGCCGGCGCGGTGTCGTAGCTGATCAAAGGCGTGTTCGGCTGCTCGGGCGTGGCGTCGAGCAGGGCCACGATGCCGAAGGCGGCACCGAAGGCGAGCGCCGCGGCCACCAGGGCGGTGGCAGCAGCGGTGATGAGTCTGCGCATGGTCGGGTCAGCTCCTTGCTGGAGTCGATCCCCACTCCGTATGGCCGGGCCCCTCCGGCTGGCACACAGTGTCGACAGTCCATTGACATGCCGTCAAGGGCTTGCCTACTGTTCACGCCAATCAAGGGCTGACCGGCCCGGGGCCCGTGCACCTCCCGCGAAGAGATTCGACCCAGGAGTGCCCGGATGCGCCGCAATGCTTCACCTCTGTCACTATTTTTGCTGGGTGCAGGGGTCTTTCTGCTCGTACTCGCGCCTCTGCTTGTCTGGTATGTCCAGCCGCAGGCGAAGCGCACCCCCATAGATATCGATACGACCACGGTCTTCACCGGGACCGGCAGCTACTTCGACACCTCGAAGGTGGAGACGGTCGAGGGCAAGGAGATCACGATCACCCGCCAGGTGCGCGGGGACGTGGCCGACAGCCTCAAGAGCGGCAACGCCATCTGGGACGTCTCCACGTCGGTCGATCACAGCGAGACCCTGCCCGCCTCCGATCCGCGCGACGCCCTCCAGTGGACCCTGGAGCGCTGGGTGACCGACCGGACCACCAATGAGCCGGTCCACTGCTGCGAGGAGTCCCCGACCTTCGACGGCGAGGCGTATCTGAAGTTCCCCTTCGACGTCGAAAGACGTGCCTACCGCTGGTGGGACGGCACCCTAGGCGGCGTCGTCCGGCTCGAGTACGCCGGCAGGAAGAAGGTGCAGGGGTACGAGGGGTACGCGTTCAAGGGCACGGTGGAACCGACCCGGACCGGGGTGCGGCAGGTGCCCGGCGTGCTCGTGGGCAAGCCCGGTACGCCCCAGATCCTCGCCGAGGAGTGGTACTCCAACAGCGGCATCGAGCTGGTCGTGGACCGGCGCACCGGACGCATCATGAACGCGGCGATCGGCCCGAAGAAGACGCTGCGCGCCCCGGGCTCCTCGAAGGACGCGGTCACGCTGCTGGAGAGCAAGCGGGTCGAGTTCACCAAGGAGACCCAGCTCAAGCAGGTGGAGCTGGCGTCGGCGGACAGCGACCGGCTGGCGCTGCTCTCCGGGACCGCGCCGGCCGGAGCGGTCGGACTGGGCCTCGTACTCGCGACCGTGGGCATCGTGCTCGTCGTCCGGGGGCGCAGAACGGAGCCGGAAGCCTCGAATACTCACATGATGACGAACTTGCCCACCTGAGTTACCGGCAAGTTGTCGCATCGGTGAGTAGCCGGGGGCGTAACCGTGCCGAAAACTGTCTATCCCCACCAAAGCACGGCCCCCGGTCTCTCATCCCTTGTTCGCGCGCGCCCCACAGCTGCGTTCTCCGTCCTGTACGTGAACCCGCTCGTCCCGATCCGCGAACCCGCTCGCCCCGTTCCCGAACCCTCTTCCGTATGCCCGGCCCCTCCCCTCCCCTCCCTTCCCTCCCCTCCGTCCCCTCTCCGTCTTTTCAAGCCCCCGCCCTTCGTCCCCCGCACACCGAGCCGAGTTGGAGCGCCGATGCCCCAGCACGTTCCTCCCCCGCTGCTCCACGCAGCCGCGCCACAGGGTCAGGGCCCGGTCTCCCCCAGGGTTTCCGCCTCCCCCAGACGCATCGTCTTCCTCGCCCACCGCGACCTGGGCAACCCGGCCGCGGGCGGCTCCGAGCTGCTCGTCGACCAGCTCGCCCTCGGCCTCACCGAAAGGGGCCACGACGTCACCCTCCTGTGCGGTGGCCAGGCCGCACAGCGGCCCTACCGGGTCGTCTCCGCGGGCTCCCAGCTGGGGCACTACCTCGGCGCGCGCTCCGCCTTCACCCGGCAGGTCGGCAGCTGCGACCTGCTGGTCGAGGTCTGCAACGGCATGCCGTACCTGGCGCCCCTGTGGCACCGCGGTCCGACCGTGTGCCTGGTCAACCACGTCCACACCGATCTGTGGGAGATGCGTTTCCCGGCGCCGGTGGCCCGCGCCGGGCGACAGCTCGAACACTGGGCCCTGTCCCGGGCCTACCGGGACCATCTGATGATCGCCGTCTCCCCGTCCACCGCGGGCGCCCTGCGTGAGCTGGGCGTTCCGGACGAGCGGATACGGCTGGTGAACAACGGCGTCCAGGAGCCGCTGCCGCAGAGCGAACGGTCCGCGACCCCGCTCTTCCTGGCGCTCGGCCGGCTGGTCGACTACAAGCGCATCGATCTGCTGCTCCAGCTCTGGGAGCGGGTGCGGCCGGTCACCGGTGGCCGGCTCGTGATCGTCGGCGACGGCCCCGAGCGGGAGAAGCTGGAGAAGCTCGCCGGTCCCGATGTGGAGTTCGCCGGGCATGTGTCCGAGGCGGAGAAGCACCGGCTGCTCTGCGCCTCCTGGATGCTGCTGCACCCGGCGGCCGTCGAGGGGTGGGGGCTGGTCGTCACGGAGGCCGGCACCCGGTCGACGCCGACCCTCGGCTTCGACGTACCCGGGCTGCGCGACTCCGTCGAGGACGGTGTCACGGGCATCCTCGCCCGGGGCGAGTCGTCCTTCGCCGCGGCCTGGTGCGCGCTGGCGCTGGACGAGGAGCGCCGCGAGGCGATGGGCAAGGCCGCGCGCGAGCGGGCCGCCGCCTACCGGTGGAGCAGCAGCGTGACCCAGCTGGAGGCCGTGGCCGCCGAGGCGATCAGCGGTACGCGGTCCTGGCCGACGGGTGCCCGCCCGTGAAAGACCCGTCCTTCCGCCGCTCCCTCACCCTGTTCCGCGCCTTCATGAGCGAACAGGAGGACCCGGCCTCCGTGTACACCCTGCTGGCCAGGGACGCGGCGGACCAGGTCGAGCGGTACGCACCGCTGAACGGGAAGGTCGTCGTCGACATCGGCGGCGGCAACGGCTACTTCACCCGGGAGTTCCGGCGGCGCGGCGCGCAGAGCTATCTCTTCGAGCCGGACCCCGGGGAGCTGGGTGACCGGCAACCGCAGGGGCCGCGGGACACGGTCGTCGCCGACGGCTATCTGCTGCCCCTGGCGGACGGGGTGGCCGATGTCGCCTTCTCCTCCAACGTGCTGGAGCACGTGGCGGATCCGCACACCTTTCTCAGCGAGATGGCGCGCGTCACCCGCCCCGGCGGGCTGATCTACGTCTCGTTCACCAACTGGTACTCGCCGTGGGGCGGCCACGAGTGGGCCCCCTGGCACTACGCGGGCGCCGAGCGCGCCCGCGCCCGTTACGAGCGGCGCACGGGCCACCCGGCCAAGCACCGCCTCGGCGAGAACCTCTTCAGGATCGGCGTCGGCCCGACGCTGCGCCATGTGCGGGGCCGCACCGACGTGGACCTGGTGTCCGCGCGGTCGCGGTACTGGCCGGTCCTGCCCGAACTTGTTACCCGGGTGCCCGGACTGCGGGAATTCGCCACCTGGAACCTCCTCCTCATTCTCCGGCGGTGTTCATGACCAGCGCAGTCCACCTCGCACCCCACCAGTCCCCGGACGGCGGCGACCCACCGCCCGGCAGACCGGTCGACGAACCGGCGGCGCCCCGTTCGCGGCGCTGGCTGCTGGGGTTCTGGGCCACGGTGTTCGTGGCGTTCCTGGCGGTGTCGCCGGGACGCATGACATTCGACACCAAGCTCGGTGTCGTCGTGGATCCCGGGCGGTTCCTCGGCGACCTGGGCGAGCTGTGGCACAGCAGGTCCGGGTTCGGCGGGATCTCCGACCAGTACATCGGCTACCTCGTGCCGATGCTGCCGTACTACGGCCTGGCCGATCTGCTGCGGGTGCCGACCTGGCTCGCGGAGCGGCTCTGGCTGTCGCTGATCGTGGCGGCCGCCTTCTGGGGCGCGCTGCGGCTCGCCGAGCGGCTGCGCGTGGGCTCCCCGGCCACCCGGCTGCTCGGCGCGCTCGTGTACGCGCTGTGGCCGACGTACACCATCGTCGTCGGCTCGACCTCAGCCGCCGCCCTGCCCGGCGCGCTGCTGCCGTGGGTGCTGCTGCCGCTGACGAACCCGCGCCTCGCGCCGCGTATCGCCGCGGCCCGTTCCGCGCTGCTGATCCCGCTGATGGGCGGGGTGAACGCGGCGTCCACGCTGGCCTCGCTGCTGCCGGTCGGGCTCTATCTGCTGTCCCGGCCGGGCGGCCCCCGCAAGCGGGCGCTGCTGCTCTGGTGGATCCCGGGCGTGATCCTCGCGACCGCCTGGTGGATCGTTCCGCTGCTGCTGCTGGGCACCTTCGGCGAGAACTTCATGCCGTACGTGGAGTCCTCGTACACCACGACGACGACCATGTCGGCGACCGAGGTGCTGCGCGGCGCGGGCAACTGGGTCGGCTATCTGAACTTCGGTGAGGCCTGGCTGCCCGCCGGGTGGACCGTCGCCACGGCGACCGTCACCATCCTGGGCTCGGCGCTGGCCGCCGCCCTCGGTCTGGCCGGGCTGGCCCGGCGCGATCTGCCGGAGCGCCGCTGGCTGGTGCTGACCGTGCTGTCCGTCGCGCTCATCACGCTCGCCGGGTACGGCGGTGCGCTGGGCGGTCTCTTCCACGGGACCGTGCAGGGGTGGCTGGACGGCTGGCTGGTGCCGTTCCGCAACATCTACAAGTTCCAGACCGGTCTGGGCCTCGCCCTGGCGCTCGGCGTGGCGCACATCGCCGCCGTGGCCTCGCTGCGGGCCCAGCGCGACGAGCGGGTGCCGGTCCGGGCGCGCCGGCTGGCTCCGGTGATCGCCGCCGTACTCGTGCTGCCGGGTCTGGCCTGGCCGTACGTCAACGGGTCGATCCTGCAGACCGGTTCGTTCAAGGAGATCCCGGACCACTGGGCGAAGGCCGCGGGCTGGCTGAAGGACAACTCGGCCGACGACCGGGCCCTCGTGGTCCCCGCCACCGCGCACGGCATCTACACCTGGGGCTCCCCCATCGACCAGCCGCTGGACGTGCTGGCCGACACGCCGTACGCCCAGCGCGACTACGTCCCCTTCGGCACGCCGGGCAACCGGCGGGCGATGGACGCCGTCGAGCAGGCGCTGACGTCCGGGGGCCAGGTCCCCGGGCTGAGCGAGTACCTCAACCGGGCGGGTCTGCACTACGTCGTGGTCCGCAACGACCTGGACCCGGACCAGCTGGGGTACGTCCCCACCACCACGGTCAAGCGCACCCTGGAGGCGTCCGGCTACAAGCGGGTCACCGGCTTCGGCCCGGTGATGACCGGCGGCCGCATAGCCAACGACACACCGGTGCAGATCGAGGGCCTCTATCCGCGCCAGAGCGCGGTGGAGATCTACGAGCCCCCCACCGGGACCCAGCGTCCCGGGCGGGCGACCATCGCTCCCGTCTCCTCGACCGCCGTCGTCAGCGGCGGCCCGGAGTCCCTGCTGCCGCTCGCGGCGAGCGGCGCCCTGGACGGCCGGCCCACCGTGCTGGCGGGCGACGCCCACCCGGGTGTGGGGAAGCCGTCGCTCTACGCGGCCGGTGACGGACTGCGCCGGGCCGACACCCGGTTCGGCCTGGTCAACACCAATACGTCACACACCTACACGGCCGACGAGCGCAACGCGCCGGAGTCGGAGCAGGACCCGGGTGCGGCGCCGCGCCAGATCCTGCCGACCGAGGGCAAGGAGCACCAGACCACGGCGGTGCTGCGGGGCGCGAAGTCCGTGAGCGCCTCGTCCATCGGCAACTGGCTCTTCCATCTGCCGCAGTACGACCCGGCCAACGCCTTCGACGGCAATCCGGAGACCGCCTGGGCGGAGGGCTCCGCCGCCTCCCCCGAGGACGAGTGGGTACGGATCGACTTCTCCGGCTCGCAGGAGCTTCCGGGCTCGTTGCAGCTCACCCCGCTGCCCAGCGGCGGCGTCCGGGCGGCGGCGACCGAGGTGCGGGTCGAGACGGACCGCGGCTACAAGGACAGCCCGATCCGCCCCGACGGCTCCCCGCAGGAGGTGGCCGCGCCCGCCGGGCCGGCCGCGTGGCTGAAGGTGACGATCCTCAAGTCCCAGCAGGGACGCCCCGGTCTCACCGGCGCGGGGTTCACCGACATCGCCGTCCCCGGGGTGCAGGTGACCCGGATGCTGGAGCTGCCCTCCGACGCACCGAGTGAGGGAGCCGACTCCACGGTCTACTCACTCAAGCGCGGCAGCGACCCGGGCGGGCTCTCCGCCGTGGCCGCGGAGACCGGTCTGCACCGGCAGTTCACCGCAGGACAGGCCGGCCGGTACACGGTCGCCGCGAGCGCGGTGCCCGTGCCGGGCGAAGCCCTCGACAAGCTGCTGTTCGAGCTGACGGGCGAGCGCGACAAGATCCTGGTGAGCGCCGACTCCACGGCGCGTCTGGGCACCAACCTCAGCGCGCGCAACCTGACGGACGGCGACCTCACCACGGCGTGGATCGCGGGCGACCGTCCCGTACTCCACCTGTCCTGGCCGAAGAAGACCCAGATCGGGGAGATCGTGTTCGCGGCGGCCGGCGGGATCTCGACCCGGCCCGAGCAGGTCCAGATCAGCTCGCCGGACGGCACAGCGGTGGCGGCGGTGGACGAGAACGGCATGGCCCGCTTCTCGCCCATCACCACCGACCGGATGGACATCACCATCTCGCGGCAGGCCCCGCTCGCCGTGCACAACCCGTTCGCCGGCGGCCAGTTGCAGCTGCCGGTCGGGCTGAGCGAGGTCTACATCCCCGCACTGGAGCAGTTCCGATCGCCGCAGCCCGATCCGGAGAAGGAGTTCAGCCTGACCTGCGGTCAGGGGCCGGTCCTCTCCGTCGGCGGCACGCTGATGGAGACCAAGGCCGAGGGCCGGATCAGGGACCTGACACAGCGTCGGCCCATCGCGGTCTCCCTCTGCTCCGAGCAGTCCCAGGTGGAGCTGGGCGCTTCGACCCACACCGTGGAGGCCGGTGACGCCGGTCCGCTCGCCATCACCGATGTCACGCTTTCCACGGGGGAGACGAAGGCCCCGGCGGCCACCGCCCGGACGGTCGACGTCAAGGAGAGCGACGGTGACCGGCGCACGCTGACGGTCGGCGCCGGGGATGCCTCGTACCTCCAGCTCCACGAGAACCACAACAAGGGCTGGAAGGCCACGCTGAACGGCAAGGAGCTGACGCCGCTGCGGATCGACGGCTGGCAGCAGGCGTGGCTGGTCCCCGAGGGCGAGGGCGGCACGGTCACCCTGGAGTACGAGCCCGCGCGGATCTACCAGGCCGGTCTGATCGGGGCTGGGGTGCTGTTCCTGGTCCTGGTGGGACTCGCCGTCGTACGCCGCCGGGGCTCCGGCCCGACGGCCGGTTCGCACGAGGGGTCGCACAAGGGTTCGTACGAGGGTGAGGAGCAGCCGGTACCGCCGGGTCCCGGGCTGATCCTGGGCACGGTGGCGCTGACCCTGGTGGGCATCGTCATCGCGGGACCGGTCGCCCTGGTGGTGCCCGTCCTGGCCGTACTCGCCCACTTCCGCCCGTCGTTGCTGGCTCCCGTCGCCTTCGCGGCGATGGCCGGGGCCGGGGTGGTCGTGGCCGTCACGACCGGGGAGTTCACCGCCACGGACAAGGGCGCCTTCGGGGCGACGGCCCAACTCCTCGCGCTGATCGCCCTGTTCGCCGCACTGGTCACGGTCGGGTCCGCCCCGCGCCGGGGCAGGCGACGGTCGGGCCGGGGTACGGAGCCGGTGACCGCGACGGCCGGCGAAGGCGATGGGGGCGGGGACCCGACGATCCCGCAGCAGGCGGCGCAGCCGTCCGGCCGGACCCTCTCCGCCGATGCCAAGCGGCCGCGCACCGACCCGCCCACGGGCGGTCCGGGCGGTCCGACTCCCCCGCCCGGCAGCGGAGGATCCACCGGATGACCGCCACGCATCCCGCCCGGCCGTTCGCGGCCGGGCGGCTGCCCCGGGTGCCGTTCCCCGTCGTCGACGAGGTGGACCGGCACTGTGCCCAGGACTCCGAGCCGAGCACCATCCACATCGAGATCCATCTGCCCGGCCGGCTGGAGGAGGACCGGCTGCGCGCCGCGTTCGCCGCGTCGCTGGCGCTCCATCCGCGTGTGCTGATGCGGGAGCGGCCGCGCTCCCCCTTCGCCCGCCGGTACGAGTGGGAGCTGACGGACGGTCCGGACCGGGACCCGGTCGGCTTCGCGCCCGCCGCGCCCGGGGCGCTCGACCGGGCGCGGGCGGCGTCGCTCGACACCGCCCCGCCGCTCGCGCTCTCGCCTCCGCTGCGGATCACCGTGGTCGAGGAGCCGGGGCGGGAGGGATGTGTGCTGGTGGTCGCCGTGCACCACACCGCGCTCGACGGGCCCGCCTGTCTGCGAGTGGTGGCGACGGCCGCCGAGATCTACGGCGGACGGTCCGTCGACCAGCCGTCCGCCCCGGCCCGGCCCGTGACCGCGCCGCCCCCCGCGCACGCGGGGCCCGCTCCCCTCGCCCGGCCCGCCCGGGTGGCGGCGGGCACCCCGGGGAAGGTGCCGGGCAACGGGCAGCTGCTCGCCGAACTTCCGGTGCCGCGGCGGGAGTCGGGCGCGCCCTACACGGTGAACGACCAGCTGATGGTGGCCACCGCCCTGACGGTGGCCGACTGGAACCGGCTCCACGGGGCGGCCGGGCGGCCGCTGCGGATCACCATGCCGGTCGACGACCGGACCCGGGGGCCGGAAATGCCGATCGGCAACGGCACCCGGCTGGTCGAGGTCGGCTTCGACTCGGCGGAGGTGGCGTCCGGTACGGACATCGCCGCCCTGCTGCGTCTCACCGCCGAGCGCACCCGGGCCCTGAAGGCGCAGCCTCGCCCTCAACTGGGCCGCTCGGCATCCCTGTTGACCACTCCCCTGGTGCCGGTCGCCGCACGTGCGGCGTTCACCCGGGGGCTGCGGGTGCTGGCGGGGCCGTGGACCTCCACGACGCTGCTCAGCAACATCGGCCGCATCCCGTACCCCTTGGACTTCGGCGACGCGGGGAGGTCCGCCGCGCTGTGGATCTCCGCGCCCGCCCGGATGCCGAGGGGGCTGACGTTCACCACCGCGTCCACGGGTGGCCGGCTGCACCTGGCCCTGCGCTGGTCGCGGACCCTGCTGGGCGACGAGGACGGCAAGGCGCTGCTCGGCCTGTTCACCCGTCATCTGGCCGCGACATCCTCGGAGGCCCCGTGACCGACACCGTTTCTCCCCCGCCCGGCCTGCGGGACTTCTACGAGAACCCGGCCGTCCCCGTGGCGTCCGGCGACGGGCGCAGCCGACGCCAGGCGCGGCTGCTGGCCGACGCCCTGCAGGGGCGGGCCGGCCAGGTCGTCGTGGACGTGGGGTGCGGCGACGGGACGGCCGCCGCCACCGCCGCGCCGATCCTCGCCGGGCACCGGCTGATCGGCGTCGACTGGTCGCAGGACGCGCTGCGCCGGGCCCGCCCCCGGATGGGTTCGGTGGTCCGCGGTGAGCTGGAGCACGGCGGGCTGCCGCTCGCCGACGGGTGCGCGGACGCCGTGCTGTTCAGCGAGATCCTGGAGCACCTCGTCGACCCCGACCAGGCGCTCGACGAGCTGCGCCGGATCCTGAAGCCCGGCGGCCACCTCATGCTGTCCACCCCGAACCTGGCCGCCTGGTACAACCGGGCGCTGCTGCTGGCCGGGGTGCAGCCGGTGTTCTCGGAGGTCAGTCTGCGCGGGATCCACGGCCGCCCCGGCTCCGAGGTGGTGGGCCATCTGCGGCTGTACACCGCCCGCGCGCTGCGCTCCTTCCTGGCCGCGTCCGGCTTCGAGGACGTGAAGATCACCGGCGCCCCCTTCCACGGGGTGCCGCGCCCGCTGCGGCTGCTGGACAGGGCGGCCTGTGCGGTGCCCGGCGCGGCCTCCATCCTGCTGGCCCACGCTCGGCGGCGATAGCGCGATGTGGTGGGGTGTGGGGGCCGCGCTGGTGGCCAACCTGCTGTACAGCGTGGGGTTCGTGGTGGAGAAGCGGGCCCTGGGCGGCCTGCCCGCGCTCTCCGCGGGCAGGCCGCTGCGCGTGATCCTCGTCCTGCTCACCAGCCCGCTGTGGATCGTGGGCGCGCTGTCGCTGGCGGCCGGTTTCGCGGCCCAGCTGATCGTCTACCGCGCGCTGCCGATCGCGGCGGCGCAGGGCATCTTCGTCTCCGGCCTGGTGCTGCTGCTCCTGCTCTCGTCGGCCGTCCTCGGCGAGGAGTCGACCGGGCGCGAACGCTACGCACTGGGCGGTGTCCTGGTGGCGCTGCTGATGGTCGTCGCCTCGGTGCGCGAGGGCGAGGACGTGGTGAGCGCCGGCGCCCCCTGGATGCTGGTGCTCCTGGTCTGCGTACCCGCGCTGGCGGCGGGCGTCTGGCTCTACGTACGGGTGGAGAGCCGGGCGGCCAAGCGCCACCGGGTGCCGACCAGCGGCATCGGCTACGGGGTGGCGGTCGGGCTGCTGTACGGCGTCAGCTCCCTCGCCATCAAGGGCACCTCCAGCCGGCTGACCAGCACCGACCTGGGGGACGCGGCCCGTTCTCTGTTCGGTTCGCCCTACCCGTATCTGCTGCTCTTCACCGCCGTCGCCGGTCTCGTCATGTCCCAGACGGCGCTGCAGCGCTGCCGGGCCTCCCTCATCGTGCCCGTGTGCACCACGGTGACCTGTCTGTTCACCGCGGTCCTCGGGACGCTCGCCTTCGGGGAGTCCCTCCCCGACGATCCGCTGCTGCTGACCCTGCGGCTGGCCGGCACCGCGCTGGCCCTCACCGTCCTGCTGGCCATGCCCCGCCACGACCCTCCCGCGGAGGCGGCCCCGTCCTGACCACAGCCACGTTCCCCGTCCCCGTCCCACCCCCGTCACCGAGGGAGTCCTCATGAACCCCGACGATCCGCTGCTCGCCATCCTGGCCTGCCCCCTCGACAAGGGCCCGCTGGCCCTGCTCACCGACGAGGAGGCGCTCTACAACCCCCGGCTGCGCCTGAGTTACCCGATCCTGGACGGCATCCCGCAGCTGCTGCCCTCCTCGGGCCGCAAGGTCGACGCCGACGCCCACGAGAGATACCTGGCGCACCGGAAAGCGCCGACCGCGTGACCACGTTCGCCGCGGCGGTGGCATCCCGGCTGCCCACCGGCCTCGTCGGCTACGCCGCCGTCGCGCTCTACCCGCGCTTCGAGCCGGAGCTGCGCCGGCTCGCCGACTTCTGCCCGCCCGGTTCCACCGCCGTGGACATCGGGGGCTGGTACGGGCCCTGGTCGCGCCGGCTCGCCCGGCGCTGCGCGGAGGTCGTCACCGTCGAGCCCGTACCGCACCTGGCCGACCATCTGCGCCGTACGCTGCCGCCGAACGCCCGGGTGGTGCAGGGGGCGGCGACGGACCGCGACGGGGGTACGGTCCAGCTCTGGTTCCCGGAGGGCGACGAGGGCGACCGCGGGGTGTCCTCGCTGGAGCGCCGTGACATCCACGCGCACAGCGTCGACGTGCCGTCCCTCACCATCGACGGCCTGGGCCTGCACGGCGTCGGCTTCGTGAAGATGGACGTCGACGGCGGCGAGGTGGCCGCGCTGCGGGGTGCGGCGGAGCTGCTGCGGCGGGACCGTCCGGCGCTGCTCGTCGAGCTGGAGAGCCGGCTCGGCCCGGTCGGCCCGGCGATCTCCCTGCTCACCGGCCAGGGGTACGCGGGGTGGCTCCTGGCGGGGCGGCGCTGGATCCCGCTGGCCGGGTTCGACCTGCCCGCCCACCAGGCGAGGACGGAACACCTCGTCCACCAGGGGCTGCTGCGCAGGGCGTTCGTGCCGCACCGCACCCGGTACATCAACTCCGTGCTGTTCCTTCCCGAGGGGCGGACGCCCGGCGATGCGGCCATCTGAGCGAATCCACCGGTGCGGGCCGCGCTGACGGGGGAGGTTGCGGGGCAGGTGAGGGAAGAGCCGGGACCGCCCTCGCCCGGGGGCGGCCGCCCGGCGGCCCGCCGAGACCGCCGCGCCCGCCGTGGCCGACCCCGAGGAGATCCGCAGTGATCGAGAGCGCAGACATCCGTGAGTGGCGTACGCGTGACGTCGTCGACCCCGACGGGCGCAGGATCGGCTCCCTGGAGTCCGTCTACGTCGACACGGGGACGGACCAGCCGGCGTTCGCCACCGTGACGGTGGGCCTGCCGACCCGCCACCGGCTGGTCTTCGTACCGCTGGCGGAGGCCGTCGTCGGACCGGACTACGTGAAGGTCGCCCACGACCGGGCCAAGGTGAAGGACGGCCCGTCGATCGGGACGGACGACGTCCTGCCCGCCGAGGACGAGCCGGCGCTCTTCGCCTACTTCGGCCTGCCCTATCTGCCCCCGGCCGACGGCGTACGCGTCCTGGCCCGCCGCTGACGCGCCCGGGACCTGCGGGATCTCCCCCGGGCCCGACGTATCCTCTCGGGGAACGCGCCGAGCGGAGGACGGGCCACGTATCGGGCAGCAGTATCGCCGACCGTCACGGCGTGGGCGTCGACATCCACCTGCACGAGCGGGCGGGGGCGGGTCTGGAGTCCCTGCGGGCGATCATCGCCCGCACCCGCGCGCTGTCCCTCCAGGGCAAGGTGACCGTGAGCCATGTGTTCTGCGTCCCGGGGCTGCCGGAGCGCGAACTCGACGCGCCGGCGGCCGGGCTGGCGGAAGCGGGTATCTCGCTGACGACGGTGGCGCCCTCCTCGGACCTGGTGCTGCCCATCGACCGGCTGCGCGAGCACGGGGTGCACGTCGGTCTCGGCTCGGACGGTGTGCGGGACTCGTGGAACCCGTTCGGCGACGCGGACATGTTGCACCGCTCGCATCTGCTGGCCCGGGTCCAGGCCGCGCGCCTCGACGGGGAGCCGGAGGCGGCCTTCCGCGCGGGCGCCGACGGCGGGGCGCACCTCCTCGGCCTGGAGCGGGCGGACCTGAGGCCGGGCTCGGCGGCCGACTTCCTGCTCGTACGGGGCGAGTGCCTGCCGCAGGTCGTGGTCGACCTGCCCCGGCGGTAGATGGTCGTGCGCGGCGGGCGGATCGTCGCCAGGGACGGGGAGTTCGTCGGCGGCTGAGCGCCGGGCGGCGGTGGCCACGACGACGGCGCTCGCCCACCAAAAGGCCGACGCCTGCCCGGTGGGGCGGGAGCAGATACCCGGGACGACCCCCCGAGAGGGCGAAGCGGAACTTAGGCTAGCCTAACCTGCATGTCGGTTTCGGTGACGGCCCCCGGTCGTGGGCGCGGAGAGATGCTCTTGACGACCCCGCTCCGCTGGTCCGAGCCGTCGGCCGGCGGGCCCGTGGTGGAGACCCCCTACCTGCTCACCACGGCGGTCCTCGACAGCCCGGTGCCCGCCGGGTCGTCCACCAGCGGGGTGCACACCCATGACGACGCGCTGCTGGTCTGGCCGCATGCCGGCTCGACAACGCTGCACACCCGGAACACTGTGCGCCGCCTCGTACCGGGGCAGGGGGTCTGGATGCCGCCCGGCACCCCGCACGCCTCCCACCCCGATCCGGGGAGCGTGAGCTGCTACACCTATGTGACCCGGGCGGCGATCCCGCCGCACTGGACCTCCCCGCGCTCGCTGCGGATGGGGCGCGCGCTCCAGGAGATGCTGCTGCACCTCGACGCCAACGCGATGCCCGACGACCGCCGGCTGCGGGCCCAGCGGCTCATCATCGAGATGCTGGAGGAGGACCCGCACGCGGCGATGGAGGTCCCCGTCCCCGAGGACTCGCGGATCCGGGCCATGGCCGAGGACATCATGCGCGACCCGGAGAGCGATCTCTCGCTGGAGGAGTGGGCTGCGCGGCACGCGCTGAGCGTGCGCACGATCACGCGGGCGTTCGGGCGGGACGTCGGGATGTCGTTCACCCGGTGGCGGTCGCTGGTACGGATGTCCGCGGCCACCACCCTGCTCGCGCAGGGCCGTCCGGTCAATCTGGTCGCGCACCGCTGCGGCTACTCCACGACGAGCGCGTTCTCCGCGGCCTTCCGCCGCGTGACCGGCACCAGCCCCACCGCGTACCTGCGTGAGCAGTCGGCCCTCGCGCCCGCCGGTCACTGACACACGCCACGCTCCCCACGTGGCCGATTCGCGACGCACCCTGGCCCGTTCGCGACCCTCATCGGCCCCCCGCCCTTCTACCGTTCAGTAAGGCAAGGGTTACCTAACCTCGACAGTGCCGGTGTGACCGTATCCACCGCACACCGCCGTGGCCGCCCCCCCTGCCCCCGCACCCCGCAGTCGCGCCCCCGCGCGATGTCCAGATCCGAGGAGAACCGTGTCCCCATCCATTCCGGCCGGACGCCGAACGGGCCCGCTGGCCCGCGTCCTGGCGCTCGCCGTCGGCGCCGTACTCCTCCTGGGAGGCTGCGGCAGCGGTGAGTCCGGGAAGACCGCCGCGCAGGCGAAGGCCGGCGGTGCCTCGAACAGTTTCCCCGTGGACATCAAGCACGCCCACGGCACCACGACCATCAAGGCGAAGCCCAGGCGCATCGTCACGCTCAGCTGGATGTCGCTGGACGTGGTCGCCGCGCTCGGCACCGTACCGGTCGGCGTGGACGAGCAGTGGGGCGGCGACAAGGACGGCTACACCCCCTGGTTCCGCACCCAGGTCGAGAAGCTCGGCGGGCCCCTTCCCGAGACGCTGAAGTACGGCGACGCGGGTGAGATCGACTTCGAGCAGATCCTCTCCCTCGAACCGGACCTCATCATCGGCCTGTACTCCGGCATCACGGACGTCGACTACAAGCGCCTCGCCGAGATCGCCCCCACGCTCCCCTACCTCAAGAAGCCGTGGGACGGCGGGACCTGGCAGGAGATGACCCGCACCATCGGCAAGGCCGTGGGCGAGGAGAAGAAGGCCGAGGGCCTGGTCGAGGACGTCGGCGGGCAGCTGGCGGCGGTCTCCGTGGACCACCCGGAGTTCAAGGACAAGACCTTCACCTACGCGGTCGCCCTCACCCCCGGCTCGACGGAGGTCGGGCTCTACCTCGACTACGACGCCCGGGTCCGGCTGCTGACCGAGATCGGCTTCAAGAACACCCCGTCGATGAGCACGATCGCGGCCACCGCGAAGGGCACCAACTGGTACGGCGGCGTCAGCCTGGAGAAGCTCGACACGATCGAGGCCGACGTGGTCGTGGCCTGGGCGAACGCCCCCGCCGAGGTCACGTACTCCCTCAAGGACCCGCTCTTCTCCCGCTGGAAGCCGATCGCCGCCAAGAAGTACGCCTTCGTCCAGGATCCGGAGCTGGCCATGGCCACCAGCGGACCGACCGTGCTCTCCATCCCCTGGGGCCTCGAACGCTATGTCCCGATGCTCGCCGACGCCGTCGCGGGCAAGGGCAACACCGGCGCGGGCTCCTGATCCCCGGGCCTGTCGCCGGACCGCCGCCAGGCGTCCGGCGACAGGCCCTCGCCCGGCGCTCCCCCAGGTGACGGCCCTTCAAGGACAACGATGACCAGCACCACCACCACATCACCCCCGGGTGACCTCATCTCCGGCGCGGTCCCGGCCCGCCGGCGCCACAGGCGCCGCCTGCTGATCCTGCTGGCGGCTCTCGCACTGCTGCTCGTGACCGCCGTCCTCAGCGTGATGGTCGGCGCCCGGCCCATCGCGCCGGGGACGGTCTGGGAGGCGCTGTTCCGCTTCGACAACTCCGACGAGCATCTGATGGTCCGCGAGCTGCGGGTGCCGCGTACCGTGATCGGGCTCGTCACCGGTACGGCGCTGGGCCTCAGCGGGGCGCTGATCCAGGCGTTCACCCGTAACCCCCTGGCCGACCCCGGCATCCTCGGCGTCAACGCGGGCGCGAGCCTCGCGGTGACGTTCGCGGTCGCCGTGCTCGGGTTCACCGCCGCGAGCCAGTTCATCTGGTTCGCGCTGGCGGGCGCCTTCGGGCTCACCGTGCTCGTCTACACCCTCGGGTCGATCGGCGCGGACCGCGGCACCCCGGTGAAACTCACCCTGGCGGGCGTCGCGTTCACCGCCGTGTGCGGCGGCTTCACCTCCGCCATGGTCCTCAAGTCCACCGCCACCTTCGACGTCATGCGGTTCTGGGGCGTCGGCTCCATCGGCGGCCGCTCGCTGGACATCCTCCCCATCGCGCTGCCGCTCATCGGCACCGGCCTCGTCCTGGGGCTGCTCAGCGCCGGATCCCTCAACGCGCTCGCCCTCGGCGACGACCTCGCCCAGTCCCTGGGGACCCGCCTCGCGGTCACCCGGGTGACCCTGATCCTCGCCGTCACCCTGCTCGCCGGGACCTCCGTCGCCGTCGCCGGCCCCATCTCGTTCGTCGGGCTGATGGTGCCCCACATCGTGCGCTGGTTCGTGGGACCCGACCAGCGCTGGATCCTGCCCGTCACCTGCGTCGCCGCCCCCGCCTTCCTGCTCGCCGCCGACATCGTCGGCCGCATCGTGCTGCCGTCGGGGGAGCTGCGGGTCGGACTCGTCACCGCGCTCGTCGGCGCGCCCGTCCTCGTCGTGCTGGTCCGGCGCCGGAAGGTGAGCACCCTGTGACCGCCCACACCCTCACCCGGTCGGCCGGCTCCGGGCGGACCGCCTGGGCACTCCGCCGGGGCCGGGCGTCGCTGCGCGTCGAGCGGCGGTCCGTCCTCGTCTGCGGCGTCCTGATCCTCGTCGTGGCCGCCCTCGGCGTCCTCACCCTCGCCACCGGCTCCATCCAGCTCACCCCCGCCCAGGTGCTCGCCGCGCTCTTCGACCCGGACGCCGAGCCCCGTACCCGGCTCGTCGTCGTCACCTGGCGGCTGCCCCGGCTGCTGTTCGCCGTGGTCTGCGGAGCGGCGCTCGCGGTCAGCGGGGCGCTCTTCCAGTCGCTGACGAAGAACCCGCTGGGCTCCCCCGACGTGATCGGCTTCGCCTCCGGTTCGTACGCGGGCGCCAGCGTGGTCATGCTCGTGCTCGGCACCGCCAACTACCTCATCGTCGCCACGGGTTCGCTGATCGGCGGGGCCGCGACCGCGCTCCTGGTGTACGTGCTCGCCTACCGGGGCGGCGTACGCCCCTTCCGTCTCATCATCGTCGGCATCGCCGTCGGCGCGTTCCTCAGCTCGATCACCTCTATGCTGCTCCTCGCCGTCAGCCCGCACCAGGCGATGCTGGTGGCCACCTGGGGCGCCGGCTCCCTCAGCGGGCTCGGCTTCGAGCAGCTGCGGGTGACGGCCGTCGTCTTCGCCGCCCTGCTGATCTGCTCGGTCGGCGTCGTGCGGCCCCTGGTCCACCTGGAGATGGGCGACGACACCGCCCTGGCGCTCGGGGTGAACGCCCAGCGCGCCCGGCTCACCGCCACCGTCGTCGGGGTCGCGCTCACCGCGCTGGTGACGGCGGCCGTCGGGCCGATCGCGTTCATCGCCCTCGCCGCACCCCAGATCGCCCAGCGCCTGACCCGGAGCTCCACCACCCTGCGGATCGCTCCGGCGGCCCTCACCGGCGCGGCCGTCCTGGTCGCGGCCGATTTCATCGCCCAGCGGGTCGACCTGCCCGTGGGTGTCGTCACAGTGTGCGTCGGCGGGGCCTACCTGGCCTGGCTGCTCGCACGCCAGTACAGAGGTGGCAGCCGATGACTCCCCCCGGATCCACCACACGGGAGGACGGGTCCGTCGCGGCGCTGTTCCGGGTGGCCCTGCTGCGCGACGGGCGCGGCCTGCGGATCGGCCTCACCACCGTGGCGTTCATGGTCCACCAGCTGTGCGAGGCGCTGGTGCCCGTCCTCATCGGGGTGGTCATCGACCGGGCGATGGCCCCGGCGGACCGGACCGCCCTGGTCTGGTGGCTCGCCGCGCTCGGCGGGGTCTTCGTCGTGCTGTCGCTGTCGTACCAGCGCGCGTCGTCGTCGATGGTCACGGTGTACGGCTACGGCGAGCACGAGCTCCGGCAGCGCGCGATGACCCGGCTGCTGGACCCGCTGTCGCTGCGCCGCCGCCCCGGCTCCGGCGAGGCGCTCTCGCTGGTCTCGTCCGACACGTACCGGGTCGCGGGGGTGTCCTGGAGCGTCGTCCAGCAGGCGTCCACCCTCACCGCGATCCTGACGGCGTCCGTCGCCCTGCTGGTGATCTCCCTGCCGCTGGGTCTGGGGGTCATCGCCGGGACCGTCCTCATGCTGGTCGTCATGCGGCGCGTCTCGATGCCGCTGGAGGCCCGGGGGCTGGCCGAGCAGGGGTCGGCGGCGCGGGCCAGTGAAGTGGCCACCGACCTGATCACCGGGATAAGGGTGGTCGCCGGGATGAACGCCCGGGCGGAGGCCGCCCGCCGCTACCGCACCGCGAGCGACACCTCACGGCGCGGTGCCGTGGCCGCCGCGCGGTCGGTCCTGGCGTACATCGGTCTCAGCCAGCTGCTGTCGGGGGGGTTCCTCGCGGCGCTGGCGACGGCCTCCGGCTACCTCGCGCTGGACGGGCACATCACCATCGGCCGGCTCGTCACGGTGCTGGGGCTCGCCCAGTTCCTCCAGGGCGCTCTCGCCCATGTCGGCACTTTCGCATCGAACTGGATCCACAAGCGTGCCTCCGCGCGCCGCCTCGGCACTCTGATCGGCGAACCGCCCCTGATCGAGCCGCTGTCGGGCGGCCCCGTTCCCGAACCCGGCCCGGCCCCGCTCCGCTGGCATCCGCCCGGCCACGGCGAGCCGCTCGACCTGCGCCCCGGCGACCTCGTCGGTGTCGTCCCCCACCACCCCGGCCACGCCCGGGACCTCAGCGACCGGCTCGGCTACCGGGTCCCTCTCGCCCGCGGCGAACTCCTGATCGGCGGGGTGGACGCGGTCGACCTGGGCCCCGACCGGGTACGCGCACGGGTCGTCGCCCCGCCCCACCACGGCGCCGTCTTCTCCGGCACCCTGCACACCAACCTGGTCCCCCGGGGAGGCGCGGTGGACCCCGCCGTGACCGGGGCGGCCATGCTCGACGACGTACGCGAACAGATCGGGGGCGACCTGGCCGAGGTCGGGGAGCACGGCCGCCGGCTCTCCGGCGGTCAGCGCCAACGGCTGCTGCTGGCAAGGGCGTTGCACACCGACGCGGACCTCGTCGTCCTGGACGAACCGGCCACCGCCGTCGACCCGGTGACGGAACAGCGCATCGCCGAGGGCCTTCGGGGCCTGCCGTCCACCATCCTCCTCATCACCGCGAGCCCGATCCTGCTCTCCGCCTGCGACCGGGTGGTCGAACTCGGCGGGACCGGGCAGCACACCCCCGAAAGCCACGACCCGAACGGAACCCCCCGGTGACCTCCGAGCAGACCGACACGCCCGTCGCCACCCTCCCCGTCGCCGACGCCCGCCGGACCCGCTCGGAGATCCTCCGCCGCCTCCGGGCGCACCGACGCCGACTCGGGGCGGCGCTGCTCACCCTGCTCGGCGGTACGGCGGCCACGCTCGCCACTCCGCCCGTGCTGGGCGGGATCGTGGACGCCGTCGCGGACGGCGCCGGGCGGGGCCGGGTGCTCGTCCTCGGGATCGCGCTGGTGGCCGCCACCGCCGTCGGGGCCGTCCTCGCCTACGCCGGTGGCCGGATGCTGGTGGCGCTCGTGCAGGAGGTACTGGCGGGGCTGCGTGAGGACGTGTTCGAGACCGCCGTCCACCTGCCGGTCAACACCCTGGAGAGCAGCGGCAGTTCCGATGTCGTCTCCCGGGTCACCCGCGATGTGGAGGCGGTCTCCGAAGCGGCCTCCGACGTGCTTCCCGAGGTGACGAACGCGAGCTTCACCATCGTGCTGAGCCTGGTCGGCCTCGCCGTGCTCGACCTCCGCCTCGCGCTCGCCGGGCTGGTCTGCCTGCCCGTCCACGTCTATGCCACCCGGCAGTTCCTCCGCCGCTCGCACCCTGTGTACGGGGACATCCGCAGGCTGGAGTCGGCGCGCGGGCAGTCCGTCATCGAGGCGGTGCGCGGAGCCGAGTCCATCCGTGCGTACCGCACCCAGGACCATCACCTCGACGACCTGGCCGAACGCAGTGTCCGGGCCATCGAGCGGCAGCGGGAAGGGGTCGGGCTGCGCAACCGGTTCACGGGGCTGCTCAACGCGGCGGAGTTCCTCGGTCTCGCCGCCGTCCTCGTGACGGGCTTCGTGCTCTTCGGCTCGGGGGCCGTCACCCTGGGCGCCGCCACCGCCGCCGCCCTCTACTTCCACCGCCTCTTCGGCCCGGTCGGGGCGCTCCTGGGCAGCCTGGACGACATCCAGCGGGCCACCGTGGGGCTGTCGCGCCTCGTCGGGATCACCGACCTGGACCGCCACCACGTCCGGCACGAGGGGCCGGCGCAGGGGGCCGGCCACCCGGATGAGAGGCAAGAGGCAGGCCGCCGCCCGGACATCGACGTGAAGGGCGTCTCGTACGCGTACGACGGCGGGCGCCCCGCCCTGCGCGAGGTCTCGCTCCACGTCCCCGCCGGCACCAGCCTCGCGCTCGTCGGCGCCAGCGGCTCGGGCAAGTCCACCCTGGCCCGGCTGGTCGCGGGCATCGGCACCCCCGACCGGGGCAGCGTCACCGTCGGCAGCGCCGAGGCCCCCGACGCCCCGGCCTCCCGGTATCTGGTGACCCAGGAGGTCCACCTGTTCGGGGGCACCCTGTCCGACAACCTGAGGCTCGCCCGGCCCGACGCCACCGACGAGCAGCTCCGGCACGCCCTGCGCGAGGCCGGGGCCGGCTGGGCGCTGGACCTGGACTCCGGGCTCGACACCGTCCTCGGTCCGGGTGGCGCCCCGCTCGACGACGGGTACGTCCAGCACCTGGCGCTGGCCCGGGTCCTGCTCGCCGACCCGCCGGTCGTCGTCCTGGACGAGGCCACCGCCGAATCGGGCCCGCAGACCCGCGCCCTCCTCCAGGGGGCCCTGGCCCGGGTCACCGCGGGCCGGACCTCCGTGGTCGTCGCGCACCGGCTGGAACAGGCACGCCAGGCCGACCGGGTCCTGGTCCTGCGGGACGGCGAGGCCGCGGAGCAGGGGACGCACGACGAGCTGCTGGCGGCCGGGGGCGAGTACGCGGCGCTCTGGGAGGCCTACCACCACGCCCGGCCGGGCGGCGGCGCATCGGTCAGCCCGTGACGATCCCGGTGACGAGGTCGATGGTGGTGGCGAGGATGGCGGCGCCGAACACGTACGACAGCAGGCAGTGCCGCAGGGCGACCGCACGGATCTCGGTGGTGGAGACGTTGGTGTCGGAGACCTGGTAGGTCATGCCGAGGTTGTAGCTGAAGTACAGGAAGTCGACGTACTTCGGGCTGTCCCGGGAGTTGAAGTCGATGCCGCCCTCGGTGGGCGGGTAGTACAGGTACGCGTACCGGGTGGCGTACATCAGGTGGAGCGAGGCCCAGGCGGTGAAGACGCCGCCCAGCGCGATGGCCGCGGCGGCGTGGCTGAGGTCGGAGTCGCTGGTCAGGAGCAGCACCACGATGCCGACCAGCCCGCAGAGGGCGGCCGCGACGACGACCAGCTCAGATCGGCGGATCGACTCCCGTACGACCGCCATCCCACTCCCCCGGGCCGCCCTCCGCACCCCGCCGCAGGCCGAGTGGCGTACGGGGAGCCCCCTGCATAGCCTGCCCGGGAGTCCGATTTGTTCACCCTTGCCCGCACGGTCGAAGGGTCCGCCGGGTCCACCGCGCCGAAGGGTCGAGAGCCTTGAGCACCAGCCACGACGAGCAGGACCCCCCGGAGCACACCGTCGGCGCCGCCCCCGAGGGCGAGCCACGGTTCCGCCCCTACCACCACCCCGCCGCCGGCTGGGGCGCGGCGGAGAGCGTGACCCGGTTCCTGGCGCGCGAGCGCTCCGCGGTGGACGGTCCGCGGGCCATCATGAAGATGAACCACGAGGACGGCGGGTTCGACTGCCCCGGGTGCGCGTGGCCGGACGACCTCAAGGGTCTGCACCTGGACATCTGCGAGAACGGGATCAAGCACGTCACCTGGGAGATGACCCGCAAGCGGGTCGGGCGGGAGTTCTTCGCCGCCCATTCGGTGACCGAGCTGTCCGGGTGGAGCGACTACGACCTGGAGAACCAGGGCCGGCTGACCGAGCCGATGGTCTACGACCCCGCGTCGGACCATTACGTGCCGATCAGCTGGAAGGACGCGTTCGAGGTGGTCGGCGCGGCGCTGCGCGGGCTGGACAACCCGCACCGGGCGGCGTTCTACACCTCAGGCCGGCTCGGCAACGAGGCCACGTTCCTCTACCAGCTCATGGCCCGTGAGCTGGGCACGAACAATCTGCCGGACTGCTCCAACATGTGCCACGAGGCCAGCGGCCGGGCCCTGACCGCTTCTCTCGGTACGGGAAAGGGGACGGTCGACCTCAAGGACTGGGAGAGCGCCGACGCGCTGTTCATCCTCGGGGTCAACGCGGCCTCGAACGCGCCCCGGATGCTCACCGCCCTCTCCGAGGCCCACCGGCGGGGCGCGCAGATCGTCCACATCAACCCGCTGGTGGAGGCGGCCGCCACCCGCACCATCGTCCCGCACGACTTCATGGACATGGCTCTCTTCAAGTCGACGCCGACCAGCACGCTGAACCTCCAGCCGCGCATGACCATCGCGCCGTCCACGTGAGTCTCTCCGCGCAAGCACATGAGTGAGTCTCTCCGCGCGGGCACATGAACCTCTCCGCGGGCACATGCCCGACCTTCAGGGGCAGATCGCACCAGGCCGGACGCGCATGGTGAGGGTTCCTCATTTACTGGCCGGTAGAGACCTATGCGACGCAGGTCACACACCTCTACCGTCGGGGCAGCGCTCCGGGTCCCTCAGATGTCGGTGAGCCGCCGACCGGGCCCCGGGGTCCCGCACGTCTCCCGCCCCAGGAGGTCCGATGCCACCACCCCCCACCCCTCGCCGCCCTCGACGCTCCCGCCATAGGCTCCCCGCCCTGGCAGTCGCCGCGACGCTGGGAGCCCTCACGCTCGGCGCCCCCTCCCCCGCATCGGCCTCACCGGCCGCCGACGACGGGGAGTACCTCGTCGGACGCGGCATCGCCGATGTCACCGGGGAGGCCGCCGAGACCGGGATGATGGGCTACTCCAGCTTCGACCAGAAGACGTCCGGCATCCACCAGCGCCAGCGGTCCCGCGCGTACGTCGTGGTGGACCGGGCGACCGGGAAGCGCGTGGTCTACGTCAACGCCGACCTCGCGATGATCTTCCAGTCCGTGCAGCAGGGTGTCATCGCCCGCCTCAAGGAGCGTTACGGCAGCCTGTACGGCGACGAGAACGTGCTGCTCTCCGCCACCCACACCCACTCGGGCCCCGGCGGCTACTCCCACCACGTCGCGTACAACCTCTCCGTGCTCGGCTTCCAGAGCGCCACCTACCGGGCGATCGTCGACGGCATCGCCGACTCCGTCGCCAAGGCCCACGACGACCTGAAGCCCGGCACCATCAGCCTGGGCACCGGCACCCTCACCGACGCCAGTGTCAACCGCTCCCGGGAGGCCTTCGACCGCAACCCGGCGGCCGACCGGGCGGCCTTCCCCGACGGGATCGACCCGGCGATGACCGTGCTGCGGTTCCGGCAGGGCGAGAAGGACGCGGGCGCGATCAGCTGGTTCGCCACCCACAACACCTCGATCACCAACAAGAACACCCTCATCAGCCCCGACAACAAGGGCTATGCCTCCTACGCCTGGGAGCACGACCACGAGGGCGTGCGCTATCTCGACAACACCCCGGGGTTTGTCGCCGCGTTCCCCAACACCAACGCCGGTGACATGTCCCCCAACCTCAACCTGAAGCCCGGATCGGGGCCCACCGAGGACGAGTTCGAGAACACCCGCATCATCGGTGAGCGCCAGCTCGACAAAGCCCGCGAGGTCTACCAGGACGCGCGGCCGGTGACCGGCGGGGTCGACTCCCGCCTCACCTATGTCGACATGGAGGACGTCACCGTAAGCGGCGAGTACACGACGGACGGGAAGGAGCAGCGCACCTGTCCCGCCGTGGTGGGCGCCTCCACGCTCGCGGGCAGTGTCGAGGACGGTCCGGCGATCCCCGGCTTCGAGGAGGGCACGCGCACCCCGGTCGCGTCCATCATCGACGCGCTGCGCATCGACACCCCGTCCTGGCTCGCGACCTGCCAGTACCCGAAGGCGAGCCTGATCCCCACGGGCCTGCTGAGCAACGTCCACCCGGTCACCCCGAAGATCCTCCCGCTGCAGATCATGAAGATCGGGGAGCTGTACCTGGTGGCGGGGCCGGGCGAGTTCACGATCACGGCCGGACTCCGGGTCCGGCGGACGGTGGCCCAGGAGCTCGGGGTCCCGCTGGAGCGCGTGCTGCTGCAGGGGTACGCCAACGCCTACAGCCAGTACGTGACGACGCCGGAGGAGTACGAGACGCAGAACTACGAGGGCGGCTCCACGCTCTACGGCCGGAACACACTCCCCGCCTACCAGCAGGAGTACGCGCGGGTCGCGGCCTCCCTGCGCCAGGGCACCGCGATCGGCCGGGGCACGGCACCGCCGGACGAGTCGGCCCGGCAGTTCACGTTCCAGACGGGCGTCGTGTACGACAACCCGCCGCCGGGCAAGTCGTTCGGTTCGGTCCTGACCGGCCCGGCATCCTCGTACGGACGCGGCTCCACGGCGACCGTCGAGTTCGCCACCGGACACCCGAAGAACAACGTGCGCCGGGGTGGCACCTTCCTGGAGGTCCAGCGGCTGGAGGGCGGCTCATGGGTGCGGGTGCTGGACGACGGTGACTGGGAGACGACGTACCGCTGGACCCGGATCAACGGTCTGACCGGTACGTCGAAGGCGACGGTCACCTGGGCCATCGGGGCGGACACCGCTCCCGGCACCTACCGGATCGTGCACCACGGGGACGCGAAGAACCTGCTGGGGAAGATCACACCGTTCACGGGGACATCCCCGACGTTCACCGTGAGCGGGTGACCTGAGGCTCCGGAGCCGTGGTGGCGGCGGCGCACAAGCGCTGCCCGCACCACGGCTCCGGCCGCCGGGGCCCCGCCCACCACGGGTTTCCGCACAGGAGATGCCGCAACCCGCCGCCGGGTCCATGCTGGTGGCATGGGTGACCAGGCCGGCCCCGAGCCAACCGTGTCCGTCCAGCGGGACCTCCGGTTGCTGGAGGCCGCGGGGGCACATCCGACGGGCGCGCCCACCCAGCAGCTGGCCCGGGAGGCCGAGCTGCCCCCGGTCATGGCCGGGGAGCACCTGCGGGCGCTGGCCGAGGACGGCTATCTCAGGGAGCTGGACGACGGAGCGTACGCGCTGCCCGACCAGGGCCCGTCCCTTGACACCGGACCCAGCATCGGGGCGTGGACGGAGCACGTCCGCCCCCTCCTGACCTCGCTGCGCGACGGCCTCTCCGCCGCCGCCTACCTGACGCTGTACGACGAGGGCGAGATCCGGGTCCTCCAGATCGTCGACAGCCCGCGAGCGCCCCGGGTCGACCTCTGGGTGGGCTTCGAGGACGCCGGACACGCCACGGCCCTGGGCAAGAGCGTGCTGGGCGGGCTGGACGAGGAGGCCCGCGCCAACTACCTCTCCCGCCACCCTCTGGCCGACCTCACGTCCCACACGATCACGCACCGCGAGGAGCTGATCCGGGAGCTGGACGCGCCGCCGATGGCACCGCTCTCGATGGACCGGGAGGAGTACCGGCGCGGCACGACATGCGTCGCCGTGCGGGTGTACAGCGGCGACCGGGTCGGCTCGCTCGGCATCTCGTTCCGCTCGGACCGCATGTACCGGACCAGCGAGGTCAGGGCCCAGCTGCTGTCGTCGGCGCTGCGCGTGACCCGCCGGCTCACGATCCCGGACTGACCGGCCGGATAGCCGCCGCCGGGCGGGGCGGCCCTGCGGCCGTCAGCCGTGGAAGGTGCCCATGGGCAGCAGCGGAGCCCAGTCCCGCAGGGGCCACTCCCAGGCGCCCTCCCGGGCCACGATCCTCCTGCTCGCCAGATGGACCGCACGGCTGAGGGGCGTGCAGGTGGTGCTCAGCCGCTCCAGGACCCACTGGGCGAACTCGTTGCCGTCCGGGGTGTCGCCGTACTCCCCCACGGTCGCGAGCACCTCCACCGACCCCGTCGCCAGGGCGAGGGTCGCGATGGTGACGGGTTCGGTCATGGCCTGGCCGGGGACGCCACCGCCCCAGCAGGTGATGAGGTAGAGACGCTGCGGCGGGGTACCGCTGAGGACGTCCGCGGGCAGCAGCCAGCTGCCGGGTTCCAGCTCCAGGTAGTGACCGGGCCCCACAGCCGGGCGGCCGTGGCACAGCACGACGACGGTGTGGGCGTCGGCGGCCAGAACCGCCGTGATCTGCGGAGCGGAGGCCGGCATGTCGAAGGTCCACCGTTCGTCCGCCTGCAGCCCTGCGAGGTTCAGGCCCTCCATCACCGGACTGCGCCACAGGTACGAGGGACCGTCGACGGGCCGGGCGGGGCCGCGCCGGGCCAGCACGCGCTGGATGAGGAGCGAGGGGCAGACGACGTACTCGGCGCTCTCACCGAGCAGGCGCCGCGGACCGACGGGGACGGCACCCCAGGGGACCAGCCAGAGGTCGCTCGCCGGGACCAGGAGCAGCCGGGGGACGGCACCGGCCGCGAGTGCCCGGCTCAGCTGCTCCGGGAGGAGTTCGGCGAGGGCGGCCAGGTCGCAGGGGCGCAGCGAGCCGCGGTCCTCGCCGTCGATCCGCACCACGGACAGCAGTGTGGTGCACGCCTCGCTCAACTCGACGCTGTCCAGACGGCTTTCACCGTGCTCGTCACGCCAGAGCCGGTGCAGCAGCCGGGGGTCGTCCGGATCGATCACCAGCTGGAGCATGTGGCACCGGTCCGGGACGGCGGCCAGCAGCTCCGCCCCTTCGTCGGCGGGCGGCAGATAGACCGCCGCCAGCAGGTCCTCGACCGCCGTACGCGCCGGTTCGCGCACCGTTCCCCCGATCGCGAGGCTGCCGATCATCCGGGCGACGCGCTCCTGCCGGGGCAGGTCGGGCGGCAGCCGCATCCCGCCCGCACCCGGCGGGCGGCGCTGCGCGAGCCAGCGCTCGTCGCTGCTGACCAGCAGGTGCTGCAAGAGGGTCAGACGACCGGTGACCCCGGCCGGGACCTGGTGCGCCGCCAGACCGGCGAGCCGCCGTCCGGCCAGTCCGTCGGCCACCACCACGAACGACTCCGGCATACCGGCCCCTACCGCCGCACGCAGGGCGGCGGAGTACACCGGACCGAAGCGTTCACGGTACTCACCCTGCACGGCGGCTTCGCGGTGGGCCGCCCGGTACTCCTCGATCGCAAACACGGCGGCCACCCGGTCCCGTACCGCCTGCTCCCGGCCGTCCGCGTCGCCCAGCCGCTCCCGGCTCTCCGCGAGCTTCGCGAGGGCGTTGCAGACCCCCAGCAGGTCCCCGACCTCCCGGTAGGCGGCCGCGGCCTTCTCGAAGAGCGCCACCGCCGCGGGCCAGTCCCGGCGGGCGCGGGCCACCCGCCCGAAGTTCTGCACCGCGTGCACCTCGGCCGAGGCGAGACCGTGCGCCTCCGCGATCTCGTGCGCTGCGCGGTACCGCACTTCTGCCTCGTCCGTCTCGTCCACGTGGAGGAGCAGATCCCCCATGCTCTCCAGCACGTTGACCGTACCGACGGGGTCGTCGAACCGGGTGAAGGCCTTCGCGGCCACCACCAGCCATGTCCGGGCGATCTTGAGGTGCCCGGCCCGGTGGTACAGCGCGCCGATCCGCTGGGCCGCGTGGGCCTGGCCCGTCACGGAGGCGGCCTCGACGTACAGCGCGTGCGCCTGTTCGTGGGCTTCGATCGCCCCCATCAGGTCACGGGACCGCTCGGCACACTCCGCCGAGCCGAAGAGCGCGTTCGCCTCGTAGAGCGGATCACCGATGCTGCGGGCCAGCTCTCCCGCGTGCCCGTACATCTCCCGGGCCCGCTCGACGGAGTGCTGGTTCAGCGCGACGTGACCCAGTCCGGCCAGCGCGCGCAGCCGCCCGAAACGGTACCCGCGGGCATCCGCGCGACGCAGCGCCATGTCGTACTGCTCAATGGCTTGTTCGACCTCACCGCGAGCCCGGTGCACATCGCCCGAGCCGATCAGGGCGTTGGTGGCGGTGAGTTCGTCGTACGGACCTTCGAGGAGTTCGCGGCAGAGCGCGGCGGCGTGGTCGAAGCGCCCGGTGTGCACCGCGTCGTCGAGCTCGGTCTCGGCGCGGAGCGCCCGGTCCCAGAGCTCTGCGGTGACCGGGGCCGGCACACCGTACGGCTCGGCGGGGTCCGTCAGGTGGCGGTAGCGGCACCTGAGCGCGACGGCCCCGGGCGGTGGGCACTCCACCGGTACGCGCCCGCGCTCGGCCGAACTCCGTTGCCAGGCAGCGAAGATCAGCTTCGACGACGGGTGCTGGGTGATGTCGCCCCGGTAGGCGTCGCCACCGTTCACGGGTGCCTGCGCGGAAGGGATCTGTCCGTCATGAACGTATTCTTGCCCCTGCGCGTGCCCGTTGCACCAGCAGTCGAGGAGAGCCGGATGACCAACAGCCCCGAACCGGCCGTTGCCGGAGTCGAGGAGCTCCACTTCAGCATCCCGGTCGCCGGGTCCGACCGCCGGTGGGAGTCGGCAAGTCACATCGTCTTCGGCAGGGCCGACGTCTTCCGGCCCGATGACCCCACGCTGGCCCGGTACGCGCAACTGGTCGACCCTGACACCTGGCAGTACTCCTACGTCGTCCTCCCTGTCGATCTCGAACCGCTCAAACAGGGGCACTACCTGCAGGTGAGTGTCACGGCCACCTTCGCCGATCCGGGGATCGTGGCGAAGCACGACATGGGCTCGGGGCAGCGCCTGCACGGAGGGGTGGCGCCCACCAGGGGGGTGGGGTCGTCCCGGGTGACCTGGGTTCTGGAACCCGGCGACGGCGAGGAGCGCCTCCGTCCCGAGGGACATCAACTCGGCTGCCTGGTGCAGCGGCCGTCGGGGAGCACGGCGAGCGAGGTCGTGATCGAGGTCTCCGTCAAGGTGATGCGCGGTCTGGCGGTGCTGCAGGAGCGGACCGCGACCATGAAGGAACCGCGGAGGTACCAACTCTCCTTCGCCAAGAACACTTTCGCGCGCCTGCCCCGTCAGGGCGACGAGGAGGGCGTTGAGCCCGTGGTGCACATCGACGTGCGCACACCGAAGTTTCCGACGCAGCGGAACCGGATGTTGATCGTGTTCCATGGGCGGGACCACAAGGCTCGGCGCGAGCTGTATGCCTTTCTGCGCGCCATCGACCTCCATCCCATCGAATGGACGCAGGTGCTGGAGCTCACCGGACAGGGTGCGCCCTACATCGGCGACGCGCTCGACGCCGCGATGAACGCCGCTCAGGCGATCCTGGTGCTGATGACACCGGACGACGTCGTGTACCTGAAGCCGGAGCACGGTGACGGACCGGACGACCCGGAGCTGGCGCCGCAGGGCCAGGCGCGTCCCAATGTGCTCTTCGAGGCGGGGCTGGCCTTCGGCCGTTTTCCCGACCGGACGGTGCTGGTCGAGTTCGGCAAGGTCCGCCCGCTCAGCGACCTGGGCGGCCGTTACGTGGTGCGACTGACCGGCTCGTCCCAGAGTCGGCAGAAATTGGCAAAACGGCTGGAAGCAGTCGGCTGTGCGGTCAACCTGAACGGCACGGACTGGCTCTCGGCGGGGGACCTGACCCCGCCCTCCGCCGAGCTGCCTTCTCCGCCGGGGACGGCAGCCGCGCCAAGTCGGCCGCCGCAGGGCGCGACGGCCCCGGCGGAGCGCCCTCCTGCGGGCGAACGGACCGAGCCCATCACCTTCGACAAGGTCGTCGCCAAGCAGGACGCCTCGGGCAACCACATCGTCTACGGCGAGGTCGTCTCCGCCGGCTCGGACGTGTCCCTCATGACCATCGATGCGACCTTCTACGACACGAACGAGGAAATCCTCGGCGCCGCGCAGGGGGTGGTGTCGGGGCTGACGGCCGGTCACCCGAAGAACTTCCAGCTCGTCACCTTCGATCACGTCGCCGGCTACGCCGACATCCGGCTGCAGGTCAACAGCCGGTTGCCCTAGCCCTCCGCCCCGGGGACACTGCATCCATGACCGGAGGGCCGGCGCCCCGCAGACCACCCACCCCACCCCCGCTCCCCCCTCCGTCCCGCGTCGACAACAAGGTCGACGTCGGGTACGGCCCGGTGGTCCAGGCCGGGGTCATCCATGGGGGCGTCCACCTGCACACGCCCGCCTCCGCCCGCCCGACTCCGCTTCCTCCGCAGCAGGTCCCCCGGGACGGCGGACCGCTCGTCGGGCGGGCCCACGAACTCGACGCCCTGGACTCCGCCCTCTCGGCCGGTGGCATCGCCCTGGTCACGGGCATGGCGGGCATCGGCAAGACGGCGCTGGCCGTGCACTGGGCGAGACGGGTGCGGGAGAAATTCCCGGACGGTCAGCTGTACGTGGATCTGCAGGGTTTCGGCCCGGACGAACCACTGCCCGCCCATGATGTCCTGGCCGCCTTCCTTCGGGCTCTCGGCCAGGACCACCCCGACGAGCTCACGACGACCGCCGAACGGGCCGCCGCCTTCCGCACCCTGACCACGGGGCGCCGAGTGCTGGTCGTCCTCGACAACGCGTCCCGGGTGGAACAGGTCCGACCACTGCTCCCCGGCGGCCAGGACTGCGCGGCGATCATCACCAGCCGGGCCGCTCTGACCGGTCTGGGAGTGCACCACCAGCTCCTCTCCCTGCCGCTGCGCCGCCTGGGCGAGGCCGACGCCCTGGCCCTGCTCGGGGCCGCGCTCGGTGACCGCGCGCAGGTCGACCCGGGCCGTACCCGCGCTCTGGCCCGGTACTGCGATGGGCTGCCGCTCGCCCTGCGCATCGCGGCCGGCAGGGCTGCGGAGAGCGGTTCCGAGGCCGCTGCGTTCCTCGGCGGGTCGTCCGGACCGCACGCCCGACTGGACTTCCTGGATGCCGGGAACGATGGCGCTTCCGCGCTGCGTACGGTGTTCTCCTGGTCCTATCGCGCGCTGTCCGGCCCGGCGGCCCAAGCCTTTCGCGTTCTGGGCGTCCATCCGGGCCACCGCATCGACGTGTTCGCCATGGCTGCCGCCACCGGAACCACCCGCGACAAGGCCGCCGCCGCCCTCCTCACCCTGGTGCGGGGGCATCTCCTCACCGAGTCCGGCCCCGGCCTCTTCGCGGCCCATGACCTGCTGCGCGCATACGCGGGTGAGCTGTGCGCCCCGGAACGGGACACGGTCCTGACCCGGCTGTACGACTACTACCTCCCTGTCGCGGACCGGGCGGACGACCTGGTGGCGCCGTTGCGGTTCCGCGTCCCGCTCGACCGTCCGGGCATGCCCGGGCCGGAACTGCCGGACCCGCCCGCGGCCCTGGCGTGGCTCGACTCCGCACTGCCCACGCTGATGGCCCTGTGCACGTCGGACAACGAAGGCTACGACGACCGGCGCTGGCGGCTGGCCCACGCCGTCCGGGGCTACTTGTACTTCACCAAGCGTCTCGACGCCTGGATCACCACCCACGAGGCCGCCCTCCGAGCGGCCCTCCGGCTGGCCGACCCCCAGGCCGAGGCGCTCACCCGCACCAACCTGGGGATGGCACTGGTCGCGGCCGGCCGGCTTGCCGAGGCGGAGGAACACTACGTACGAGCCCATGGCCTCTTCCTCCGCCTCGGCGACGAACGCGGCCGGGCCGGCGCGTCGGCCAACATCGCGTCGGTCCTCCGCAGGCGCGGTGCGCTCGCCGAGGCCCTGGCCAAGCAGCGCGAGGCGCTCACGTACTACCGGCGCGTCGCGTCGGACCGGCACGTGTGCATCACCCTGCGAACCATGGCGAGCGTGGAGACCGATCTGGGCCGGTTCGCCGAGGCGGTGGCGCATGCCGAGGAGGCGATAGGGATCGCGGTGCGTCTGCAGCTGCACCTGGAGGCCGCCCAGGGGTTCAACAGCCTCGGGATCCTCCGGTTGCGCATGGGAGAGGCAGCACGTGCCGAGCGCGCACACGGTCAGGCGGTCAGTCACAGCAGAGCAGCGGGGAGCGCCCACCAGGAGGCGACGAGCCTGCGCAGGCTCGGCACCGCCGCCCTCGCCTCGGGCGACCGGGTGCGGGCCGCGCGCTGGTGGGCTCTGGCCCTGCGGCTCTTCCGGGATATCGGAGCCGCCGAGGCGGAACAGGTCGCCTCGGACCTGGCGTCCCTGACCGGCCGGGGCAAGTCAGGGACGCCGGCTTCCTGAGGCGAGCCGTCAGCTCACTCGGCCATCTCGTACGCCCCCGACAGCTCCTCCACGCGCTCCCAGACCCGCGCCGAACGCTCCGCGTCGACGACGGGACGCCGGACCGCGCCGAGCGCCCACTCCTGCTGGGCCTCGGTGGCGGAGTCCTTGCCGTGCAGCTCGACGGCGTGCGCGGAGAAGTCGCGTACGAGGACGGCGAACAGCTCGTCCAGCAGCTCCTGGTCCAGGCCGGTCAGCCGGGCCTGCTCCAGGATCAGCTGGCCGTGGACGACCAGGGCGAAGAGCTGGCCGACGGCGAGGAGGAGGTCGAGGTCGCGGCTCTGCTCCTCGTCGGGGGCGGCGGTCTCGACGAAGGTGCACAGGGCGTCGGCCTGCTCGCGGAGGCGGGCGACGTTCGGCACCTCGGCGTAGGCGTCGAAGGCGGGGCGCCAGTCGTGGAAGCGCACGGCGCCGAGGCCGCGGGCCGGTCCCTGGCGGAACAGGAAGTCGTCGTCGGCCGCGTCGAGGCGGGACGGGACGGCCGGGTAGTCGACAGGGGCGAGCAGGTGGTTCCGCATGAACTTAAGGATCAGGGCGAGGTTGACATGGACCGTGCCCTCCAGCTTCGGCAGGCCCCGGATCTCGATGGCGGCCTGGGCGAAGTAGTTGTCCTTCTCGAAGCCCTTGGCGGCGATGACGTCCCACATGAGGTCGATGACCTTCTCGCCCTCCGTGGTCACCTTCATCTTCGTCATCGGGTTGAAGAGCAGGTAGCGGCGGTCGTCGGGCCCGGCCGAGCGGAAGTAGTCGACGGCGCGGTCGCTGAACAGCTTCATCCCGACGAGCCGGACGTACGCGTCGGTCAGCTCGCGGCGCACGTGCGGGAAGGCGGTGACGGGGCGGCCGTAGAGGATGCGGTTGCTCGCGTGGGTGACGGCCTCGTACATCGCGTGCTCGCAGATGCCGATCGAGGCGGTGCAGAGGTTGAACTTGCCGACGTTGACGGTGTTGAGGGCGGCGTCGAAGGCGGCGCGGCCCGTGTGCAGGATGTCGGCGGGCGCCACCGGGTAGCCGTCCAGGCGGAACTCGCTGACGTACTTGGAGGAGTCGACGACGTTCTTCACCAGGTGGTACGCCTCGTGGCGGCTGTCGGCGGCGAAGAAGACGTAACCGTCGGGGCCCTCGACGTCGGTGCGGCGGCCGAAGACGGAGACGAGACCCGCCGCGTTGCCGTTGCCGATGTAGTACTTGGAACCGGAGGCCAGGAAGCCGCCCGCACCGTCGCTGTCCGGCGTCAGCAGCATGTCGGTGGAGTAGATGTCGGCGCCGTGGGTCTTCTCGGAGAGGCCGAAGGCGAACACCTCGCCCTGGGAGAGGAGTTCGGCGGCCCGCGCGCGGGCGTCGGCGTTCTCGCTCTGCCAGACCGGGCCGAGGCCGAGGATGGTCACCTGCCAGGCGTACCAGTAGTCGAGGCCGTAGAACCCGAAGATCTCGTTGAGCGCGGCGATCCGGGCGGTGTCCCAGCGCTGGTCCTCGTTCCCGGCGGCGGAGGCCGGGGTGAGGAAGGTGGCGAAGAGGCCCTCCTTGGCGGAGAAGGCGAGGAAGTCGCCCAGCCAGGCGCGGGAGCGGTAGTCCTCGATCAGCCGGCGCTTGCCCCGCTCCTCGAACCAGTCGACGGTGGCGCGCAGCAGCCTGCGGGTCTCCGGGTCGAAGTGCTGGGGGTCGTAGGTGCGCGGGTTGAAGAGCAGGGACGCGGACTCAGCCATGGAGATCGCCTTCCGGGAGGGTTGAGGGTTCTTTCGGTGGTACGGAAGTGACGCGGTGGTACGGAGGTGGCGCGGCGGTACGGAGGTGGCGCCGGGCCGCCGTTCAGGCGTCCGGGCCCGGCGCTCGCCGGGCGAGCCGGTGGAGGGTGTCGAGTACGTCGTCGAGCCAGGCGATCGTCATGCGCTCGTACGCGATGCCGCCGCGCAGCACGACGTGCTGGAGCTCCTGGCCCGCGTCCGGGGGTACGGACGCCTCGGGCCCGGTGAAGTCGCGCGCCTCTCCGGCGAGGTAGTGGGCGAGGCGGTCGTGGTGAGCCTGGCGGTGGCGCTCGACCTCGCGGATCAGGGCGGCCGGGTCGTCGAAGGCGGCGCCCCGGATCTTGACGGCGAGGTCGTGCCTCAGGCTCTCGGGCTCGATCGGCTTGTGCAGCCAGTCGGCGAGGGCACCACGGCCCGGGCCGGCGACGGAGTACTCCTTCTTGTCCGGCCGGCCCTGCTGCTCGACCTCGCGGACGACGAGCCGGCCGTCGGCTTCCATCCGGCCGAGGACGCGGTAGATCTGCTGGTGGCTGGCGGTCCAGAAGTAGCCGATGGACCGCTCGAACCGCCGGGCCAGCTCATAGCCGGAGCCGGGCTTCTCCAGCAGGGAGACGAGGATCGCGTGTTCGAGCGCCATACTGCGATCCTTCTATGCAACTCGTTGCATAGACAAGTCGCAGCGGCCGGGTGAGACACGGCTCACCCGGGCCGTCCCCGCCCTCGGGCCCCGCCGGACCCGGGGGACAATGAGCGGCGCACCACGCATCTCCCCGCCTATTCGTCTGCCCGCTTGCCGTATCAGGAGAGCCACCGCCTTGTCCCAGCACCTTCCGCTCACCGGCCACCCCGACCTGCAGGCCGACTGCGGGAACTGTTTCGGCCTCTGCTGTGTGGCGCTTCCCTTCGCCCGCTCGGCGGACTTCGCCGCGGACAAGGCCGCGGGAACCCCGTGCTCCAACCTCCAGGAGGACTTCGGCTGCGGGATCCACGAGCGGCTGCGCGGCAGCGGCTACCAGGGCTGCACGGTGTTCGACTGCTTCGGGGCGGGCCAGAAGGTCTCCCAGGTCACCTTCGGGGGCCGCAGCTGGCGCGAGGAGCCGGGTTCCGCCCGCACGATGTACGAGGTGTTCCCCGTGGTGCGGCAGCTGCACGAGCTGCTGCGGTACACGGCCGAGGCCCTGGACCTGCCGGCGGCGAAGGCGGCCCACGGCGAGCTGCGCCGCGCCTACGACAGGATCGACGCGCTGACCCGGGGCAGCGCCGAGACCCTCCTCGCCACCGACGTACCGGCCCTCCGCGCGGAGGTGAACGCCCACCTCCTGCGCGCCGGTGAGCTCGCCCGCGCCGCCGTCCCCGGCAAGAAGAAGAACCATCGGGGCGCCGACCTCTTCGGCGCCCGGCTGCGCGGCGCGGAACTGCGCGGGGCCACCCTGCGCGGCGCCTGCCTGATCGCCGCCGACCTCTCGGGCGCCGACCTGCGCGACACCGACCTGATCGGCGCGGACATGCGAGACGCGAACCTGTGCGGTGCCGATCTGACGGGCGCCCTCTTCCTCACCCAGCCGCAGCTCAACGCGGCCCGGGGCGATGCTGCGACCACGATCCCGGCCGGTCTGCGGAGGCCGGGGCACTGGGGCTCCTGAGCTCCGGCCGGCCGGAGCTCAGGAGGCCTTGACCTCGGTCTCAGCTTCAGCCTCAGTTTCGGCCTTCGCCGAGTGCCGGTCGAGGTACCTGGTCACAGGCGTCGCCGCGACCCCGTGGACCACCACGGAGATCAGGACGGCGAAGACGACGACCGCCCACATCTCCAGCGCGTACGCCCCGAATTCGCCCTCCCCCAAGGCGTAGGCGAGGTAGAAGAGCGAGCCGATGCCCCGGATGCCGAAGAAGGCGGTGGCCGCGCGCTCGTGCGGGCGGCCGGGGCCGCGCAGCTGGGCGATCCAGCCGGTGGCCGGGCGTATGAGGAAGTGCAGCAGTACGCCTATCGCCGCGCCCCGCCAGGTGAGCGAGGCCAGGCCGCCCGAGGCCACGAAGGCACCCACGCCGAAGAGGAGCAGGGCCATCAGCAGGCGTTCGATCTGCTCGACGAAGGCGTGCATCACCTTGTTGTAGCCGTGGCTCCGCTCCGACCTGCGCAGGGCGCACGCGGTGGCGAAGACGGCGAGGAAGCCGTATCCGTGCAGGGCCTCGGTGACCCCGTAGGACAGGAACATGGCGGCCAGCGCCACGAACCCCTCGCCCTGTTCGGCGAGCCGCAGCGACCTGGCCCGGGACCGGAAGAGCAGCTGCCCCAGCAGGAGCCCGATGGCGACGCCCGCCGCCACGCCCACCCCGATCCGCACGAGCACGTCGCTCCAGGCCCAGTGCGTCAGCCAGCCCCCTGTCCAGCTCTCCCCGGCCGCCGCGAGAGCGACCGCCGCGAGGACGAAGGGGAAGGCGAGCCCGTCGTTGAGCCCGGCCTCGCTGGTCAGCGCGAAGCGGACCTCGTCCTCGTCCTCCTTCGCGTCGGACGGCTCCCCCACCCGCACCTCGGAGGCGAGGACGGGGTCCGTCGGCGCGAGGGCCGCGGCCACCAGGAGCGCGGCGGAGACCGGCCAGCCGAGGAGCCACCAGACGGCGAGCGCCGTCGCCCCGATCGTCAGGGGCATCGCCACCCCGAGCAGCCGCCAGGTGGCGGCCCAGGAGCGCAGGCCGAAGGGGCGGTTGATGGCGAGGCCCGCACCCATCAGCGAGGTGATCACACAGAGCTCGGTGAGGTGCTGCGCCCAGACCCGGTCGGCGACCGGGTCGACCTCGGGCAGTGGCAGCGGCGTCAGGTAGAGGAGCACTCCGGCGGCCAGGAAGACGATCGGTACGGAGACCGGCAGGCGGGAGAGCAGCCGGGGCAGGGCCGCGGCGAGGAAGGCTCCGATGCCGAGGCACCCGTACACCGCACCCACGGTGGTGATCGACACGTCCGGCCTCATCTTCTTCTGTCGTGTCCGGCCGGCCGCCCGATGCGGACCGGCCGGGGAGGGGCGGCGGCTGCGAGGCCGCTGCCGGGAGGGATCAGGCGAGGTCCCGGGGGACGGTCTCGTTCCAGGTGCGGGAGAAGACCCGGCGGCCGCCCTCGTAACCGTCCAGGGTCGCGTCGACGGTGAACTCCTCGGCGCTGGAGGTGAGTACGGTGCTCGTCTCGACCCGTACGTCCCAGCCGCCGGGCCTGGCGAAGGTCATGGTCCATGCCGAACGGCCGCTCAGGGAGGAGAAGTCGTCGGCCACGGAGGTGTACCTCTCGCAGGCCCGCAGCCCCACCTCGATGCCGTTGTCCTCGTACCGCTGCAGCCCCCGGTCCTTCACGATGTCGAGGGCGGAGTGGTAGTCCACCAGGCTCCTGGAGACGTTCCAGGCCTGCTCGGGCTCGGTGAGCCGGGTGACGGGGGGCGGCCGGCAGCCCTCCGGCTCCCCGAAGGACGCCTGGGGCATGCCGTCCGGCTCCTCGGTGGGCCGCACCGGCAGGGTCAGGGCGGCGCCGTCGTCGTGGACGGTGAGCAGGACCGGTTCCGGGGCCGGCCAGACCAGGGGCCAGTACGAGGTCGAGAGGGAGAGCCGGATGCGGTGACCGGGCGGGAACGCCTGCGCGACCCCGTTCAGCGGGATCCGGGCGTGGCAGCGGCGGCCGGGTTCCAGCGGCTCGGGGTGCTCGTCGCTCTCCCGGTGGGTCAGGTTCAGTACGCCGTACGTGACCCGGGTGGCGCGGCCGTCCGGTGCCACGTCGGAGATCCTGGCGGTGATCTGGGCGACGGGGGCGGAGGCGGAGACCTCCAGGTCGACGGAGGGTGAGCCGAGGATCTCCACCCGCTCGGCGAGCGGCTCGGTCTCGAAGACCAGGGAGCCGCCGTCCTCCTCGCGCTGGTCGTAGGGGAGGTCGGGCGGCGCGTTGTAGGAGGCCCACTTGCCCGCGAACTGGCCGACGGAGAGCGGCGACCGGACCGTACGCGTACGGCCTCGCGGGAGGGGCTCCTCGTCGTCCGCCGTCACGATGGTGGCGCCCCGCAGCGGGTGCACCACCTCCTTGATCTGCGGCGAGGGCCAGGAGGGTTCGGCGACCCAGCGGCCGGGGCGCTCCTCGTACGAGGTGGAGGGCGGGACGCTCTCCTGCATCCAGGTGCGGAGCATCGGCCCGTCCATGACCCCGTTGTCGATGCCCTTGAGCCAGTGGTCCCACCACTTGACGACTTCCTGGAGGTAGCCGATGGCCGGTCCGGGTTCGCCGAGGTGCGGCAGCTTGTGGGACCAGGGGCCGATCAGCCCCTTGCGGGGGACGTCGACGTTGGCCAGGAGCCGGGTGACGGCGTTGGAGTAGCCGTCCGCCCAGCCGCTGGAGGCCAGGACGGGGCACTGCAGTTGCGAGTAGTCCTCGTTGAGGGACGCGTGCTGCCAGTAGGCGTCGCGGTGCGGGTGGCGGAGCCATTCGAGGACCCAGGGGCGGGCGGCCTCCAGCCGCTCCTGCCACATGTCACGCCACCGCTCCCCCACCAGTTCGGGGTCGGGCGGGCAGGTGGCGTACGCGAACATGGTGCCGGCCTCGGCGAGGTTGTCGGAGAGCATGGCACCGCCGAGGTAGTGCATGTCGTCCGCGTACCGGTTGTCGGTGAACGAGGCGATGACGATGGCCTTCAGGCTCTCGGGCCGGCGCGCCGCCGTCTGGAGCGCGGCGAAGGCGCCCCAGGAGATGCCCATCATGCCGGTGTTCCCGTCGCACCAGGGTTGCGCGGCGACCCAGGCCAGCACCTCTTCGGCGTCGCGCTGCTCCTGCTCCAGGTACTCGTCCAGGAGGACGCCCTCCGACTCCCCGGTGCCGCGCAGGTCCACGCGTACACAGGCGTAGCCGTGGCCCGCGATGTACGGGTGGTGGATGGCGTCCCGGGTGGAGGTGAGGTCGTTCTTGCGGTACGGGATGTACTCCACGACGGCGGGGACCGGTTCCCCGTCGGACGACACGGGCCGCCAGATCCTGGCCGACAGGCGCACCCCGTCCGCCATGGTGATGGTGACGTGGTTCTCTTCCTCGGTCTCGTACGGGAGTTGCTCGACGAATCGCATACGGGTGGCAGGGTCCTTCCTGACGTCGGGTCCGGTGGGGGCGGGTACCCGGGACGTCACGAAGAATTCCGGCCGCGCCCGCCCGGTTCCGTCTCGTCGAAGCTCAGGCCGAGGGCGGCGACGCAGGCGTCGAACTTGCGGCGCAGGTCGTCCTCGTCGTCGCCGCCGGTGAAGATGTGGGCGACCTCGTAGCTGTAGCTGTCCTGGCCCTTGACCGAGGAGAGCCGCTGGCCCTCGGAGGGGACCATGTCGATGTGGACGCCCGGGATGTCCCGCTCGATGGCGGCGATCTCCTCGGCGGTGGGCACCTGGTGGACGCGGCCCTCGCCGAACCAGCGGTAGTACCACTTGGCGGCCACCTTGTAGCGGCCGCCGCCCGCGGGCAGGGCCGGGTCGCCGCCGAGGGCGAGCCGGAACATGCGGTGGTGGTTGGGCACGCCGTCGACGAAGTTGAACATCTCCGCGTGGGACTGGGAGTGCCGCGGGTTGATCTCCAGCAGGCTGATATCGGCGGTCTTCGGATCGTAGAAGTACTCGATGCTGAAGGTGGCCGCTTCCATGCCGATCTGCCGCATGGTGCGTTCGCTGACCTCGTGCAGCTGCTGGATCACCGGGGCGGGGAGGGTGCTCGGGTACTGGTGGCGCAGGAAGGAGGAGGAGTCGGGGTAGTTGATCGAGTCGAGGACGCCGTAGACGGTGACCTCACCGTTGTGCACGTATCCCTCGACGGCCACCTGAATTCCGGTCATGGCCTCTTCGGCGAGACAGACCTGGCCTCCCACACCCGCCATCTCCGGCGGGAGTTCCAGCAGATCGAGAATGGCTTCGAAGGGCTTTCCGACCCGGGCTATGCCCCCGCGTATCTCCGCCACCGCCGTACGGAATTCGTCCATGTCCGAGACGCCGAACGCCAGCTCGGAGGAGTAGGCCAGGGCGGGCTTCAGCCACATGGGGAAGCTCATCCCCTCCGGCGGCTGCGGATCGTCGCTGTCCAGGTCGACGATGCCGAAGCGGGGATGTGCGTCGATGACCTTCCGCTGTTCCAGCCGGCTCCAGTACTTGTGCTCGCACTTGACGACGGATTCGAGGCTGGTGCTGGTCGTCCCGTACTCCTTGCTCAGGAGGGGGACGAGGGTGCTCACCGGGAAGTCCCAGTAACCGACGATCGCGTCGATGCTGCCGTCGTGCGCGTCGAGCACAGCGCGTGCGCGGGTCAGCAGTTCGTCGACGGTGGTGGCGTCCTCCTGCAGCTCCTTGACGCTGAGGAGCGGGTGGAGGCGGTGGCCGTCGGCGTCCGGAACGGCTTCGAGGGTGCGCCGGTTGGCCTCGTCCATTCCGATGATGAAGATGTTCTTGCGCTGATCCTGGGACACAGGGATTCCTCTCGTCGGCAGCAGGGTTCTGCGCCGTCTACCCCTGTGCGGGGGTTCAAACGGGAAGGCCGGCGACCGGGAATACCGGGCCACTTCCGTTCGGGGCATTGTGCGCCTCCGGTGCGTACGGCGGGGATTCACGGGGCACCAGTGTCGCCGTGCCCACGGACCGGCACCCTCCCCCGCCCGCCAGCTCGAAGGAGACACCCCGTCATGCGCGCACTCGCCCTCGTCTGTACGTTGAACGCCTCGCCCGCCCGCTCCAGCAGCCACCACCTCGCCGAACAGGTCATGACCGAGTTCGCACGCCACGGCGTACGGGGCGAGGTCGTCCGGGTCGCCGACCACGACGTCCGCCCCGGGATCGAAGTGGACATGGGCGACGGCGACGCCTGGCCCGCGATCCGGGAGAAGGTCCTGGCCGCCGACATCCTCCTGGTCGCCACGCCCATCTGGCTCGGCCACCCCTCCAGTGTCTGTCAGCGCGTCCTGGAGCGGCTGAACGCCGAATCGTCCGAGACCGACGACGAGGGCCGCCCCCACACCTACGGCAAGGTCGCGGCCGTGGCCGTCGTGGGCAACGAGGACGGGGCGCACAAGGTGAGCGCCGACATCTTCCAGGGGCTCGACGACGTCGGCTTCTCCCTGGCGCCCGGGGCCGTCACGTACTGGGTCGGCGAAGCCATGCAGGGCACCGACTACCAGGATCTGGACGAGACGCCCGAGGCCGTCGCCTCGACCACCAAGGCCCTCGCCGCCAACGCCGTCCACCTGGCCCGTCTGCTCGCCGACGCCCCCTACCCGGCGTCCTGATCCGGGCCCACAGCAGCACGCACCCTTCAGGCAGGCACCGAGGTGGAGACCGGGGTGTTCCGTCTCCCGGCCGGGCGTCGCAGCTGCTCGCGCGCCGCGACGAGCGCCGCGGCGATCTCACGGGTCCCGGTGGAGACGCAGAGCGTGTAGCTCACGTCCTCCAGCCCGCGGGCCACCCCGTCGCCGCCTTCGCCGTGCTGTGCCCGGAGTTCTTCGTAGCGGCGCAGAAGTTCCTCGAGTACCTCGGGGTGTGCCATCAGCATCGCGCTCTGCCTTTCTCTCACTACCAAGGGCACCCGCGGGGGCCGAACGGGTGCGGAAAGCGTTCCTGGGACGAACAGGGGACATACGACAGCACGCCATCAGCGGCGCACGGCGCATGCCCGGGGTAATGCCGAATACAAAGGAATACAAAGGGAGGGGCAGGGGATGATCCGGTGACAGCGCGGCTCATCAGGAGGAACACGGACGGATGAGAGCCGGCCGATTCCTGACCTCTGCCCTTTGACTGTGCCCAGCCGCGTGCCATTCATGCAAGCGTGAGATCCGTGTCCGTCACTCCAGTGGCCGCGGAACCGGGGGGCGGGCGTGCCCCCTCCCCTCCGGCGTTGTTTATTGGGGCTCGTAAGGGAAACGCGGGTGGGCGTCCCTCGGGAATCGAGTCCCTCGGGGAATCGAGACGGACAAGGAGTACCTCATGCCTGCTGGATCCAGCGCGAAGCGTGAACGCCAGTACGAGCACATCAAGGAGAGCCAGGAGGAGCGGGGCACCTCCGAGAAGCGTGCCAAGGAGATCGCCGCGCGGACGGTGAACAAGGAGCGGGCGCGGTCCGGCGAATCCAGGACAGCGAGCAGGACGTCGACGAAGGACAGGAAGTCCGCTTACGAGCGCGGTGGCGAACGCTCCCACAAGGGTGCGCAGGGTCCGACGAAGGACCAGCTCTACGAGGAGGCGAAGAAGAAGAACATCGACGGGCGCTCCTCGATGAAGAAGGCGGAGCTGCGGCAGGCGCTCGGACGCTGACCTTCCGTGCAGCCGATGAGCCCTACGCAGAGGAGGACGCATGAGCGACGAAGCACGCGGCGACGATGTGTACCAGCCGCAGAACGACGACGGCCAGGACCCGCCCAACGACGAGCTCGACCTGGAGAACACGCTCGGCGAACGTGATCTGGACGATCAGATGGAGGAGGGGTACTCCCCTCCCGAACGTCCTCTGGGTGTGAACAAGTTCGGCACCACGGGCGAGGAGGAGCGGGAGGGTGAATCCCTCGACCAGCGGCTCGCCCAGGAGGTCGCGGACGTCCAGCCGCCCGACGGTGACGGCATCGGCGATGTCGCGGAGGGCGAGGGCGAGCCGCAGGAGCGGATCGACGGCGACGCGCGGGCCGGGCGGCTCACCGCGGCGGACGACGCGACCGGCCGGAACACCGACGTCTTCGCCGAGGACGTCGGCATCGACGGCGGGGCCGCGTCGGCCGAGGAAGCGGCCGTGCACGTGGCCGACGAGGAGGACGGCGGAGGCCGGGAAGCCTGACCGTCCGGACCGCACGTAACCGCGTCACCGTACGCACGGGGCACGGCAGCGAAGGAATCAGGGGCACATGGCAGCAGGCGCGGCGATCTTCGACGTGGACGGCACACTCACCGACACCGATCATCTGCATGTGGTGACGTGGTGGGAGGCGTTCCGGCAGGCCGGGCACACCGTGCCGATGCCGGACATCCACCGGGCGGTGGGCCTCGGCTCCGGCGATCTGATCGAGCGGCTGCTCGGTCCCGGCCGGGACCGTGACCAGGACTCCGCCATCAGCTCCGCGCACAAGGTGCTCTACGGGACGTACTTCGACCGGCTCCCCGCCTTCGAGGGGGCGGGCGAACTGTTGCGGACCCTGGCCGGGCGCGACTGGCGGGTCGTCCTCGCCACCTCGGCGAGCGGACCGGAGCTGGCGGCCCTGCGGCGGGCCGTGGACGCGGACGAGGCCATCCGGGATACGGCGAGCTCGGCACCGCTGGCGGCCGTTGCCGACTTCCAGCTCTCCTCGATGACGTCCCAGCCCTCACCGCTCAGCTCTCGCAGAGCGGCGAATCCGTCGGTCGGCCCGGTCGCGGAGAATTCGCGCAGCCAGGGCTGCCAGCGCTTCAGTTGCGCGCGCGAGGAAGCAGGTCCCGGCCGGAGGGCGGCGGGTTCCTCGCGGAACCACCGGGCCATGGTCTCGGACGCGTACGTCAGGGCTTCGTGGCCCAGCTCCGCGTTGGCGATCGCGTCCAGCAGGACCGTGAACTCCAGTCCGAGCTCGTCGCGGTGGAGCGACCCCAGATAGCGGTCCATCCACCACGCGGCCTCACCGAGCCGGCCCATTCTGGACCAGGTGAGAGCGAAGAACAGTTTGGACTTTGCCTGATCGCGCGAGAACGCGTACGACGTGGCCCGGGAGACCTTCCGGTCGTCACCCCGATACCGGGCCGCGACGGCCATCGCGGCCGGTGCCAGCCAGTACGTCGGCTCCGACAGCCAGCGTTCCCCGACACAGGCGTCGATGGTGGCCGTGTCCATGGACCCGTCCTTCACCGCATGCGCTGTCAGCTCGTGGACCAAGCCCCGGGCCAGATTGCGGGTCCGCTGCCGGTCGGCGTAGTCCGCCTTCCAGATCACCGTCAACTGGGTGCGTTCCGCGTGGGCGTTGGCCACGATCTGGTGCCTGCCGTAGCGCTCCAGGAAGTCGATGAAGGCGTCGTGTGTGCTGGTCACCGTCCGGGCCATGGCGGCGACCTCCTTCCGCACCTCTTCCAACACCGCTTTTTGGTCGCCCAGTTCACCCCGCAAGTGGGCCAGCACCGCGTCACGGCCGGGTGACTCCGCGATCATGCGGCGCAGAACGTCCGAGCCCTGCTCCTGCGCCTCGCGGAGGCCTCCCACCCCCTCTTGCAGGTGCTCCAACGCCCGCACATAGTCCTGCTGTTCATCCATGAGCCCCCGCCGAGATTCCTCGCCACATGCGAACCCGGCTCATTGTCCGGACAGTGATGCTCCTCCGGAACTACTCTGGCGGAACTCAGCCATCACCACGGGGGAAGCGTGCTGGAAGACCACAGTGCCGTGAGCCGACTCTCCTTCGGCAAGGATGACGCGGAGAGCGATATCACCGTCGGACTGCTGAGCTCTGCAGTGTTCCAGGAGACTTACGCCTACCGAGAAGCGCTCTCCGGCCGGAAGTCGTTGATCATCGGCCGGAAAGGGGCGGGCAAGAGCGCGATCTGCCAGCAGCTCGGCAGCGCCGGTGGCCACCCGGGCCCCACAGCCATGATCACGCCCGACGACGCCGCCAGCAACGAGATCCGCCGGTTCGAACTCGTCGGCATCACCGACGACACGGCCAAGTCCCTCATCTGGCGCTACCTCTTCGCCGTGCAGGCCGCCCACGATGTGGTCACGCACGCCCGTGCTTCACACGGGCGGCGCACACCGGGGTCGGTACGCGCGCTGCGGAAGTTCCTGGAGATGAACGACGAAGCCGCCGACGAGCGGCTGTACGACCGCCTGCGCCGCGGCGTACAGGGGCTGCAATCGGCGAGTCTCTCCCTCAAGGCGTTCGGAGTGGAAGCAGAGGTCGACGTGGCCGGCACACCGGAAGGGGCTCGCGCCGACCGGCAGCTCGGCGTCCTCGAACGGGGCGTCGCCCTCGCCTTGGAGGAGCTGGGCTGCGCCACGGAGCACGTGCCCCTGCTCTTCCTCGTGGACAAGGTGGACCAGGGCTGGACCATCGACCCGGACAGCCACTCCCTCGTCACCGGCCTGCTCCTGGCCGCGAAGCACGTCACCGGCCAATACGGTGGTGCGGTGCGCTGCGTGCTCTTCGTGCGCGCGGACATCTACGACTCGCTGCGTTTCAGCGACGCCGACAAGTTCCGCAGCGACGAACTGCGCATATCCTGGACACAGCAAGGGCTTGAGGACATGGCACTCGCCCGCGCCAGGGCCTCTCTGAAGGTAAACCTCACCTCCGAGCAGCTCTGGGGGCAGCTCTTTCCCGCCGAGGTCTCCGGTGAGCCGATAACCGCCTATGTGTTCCGACGGTCGCTCCCGCGCCCCCGCGATGCGATCCAGTTCCTGAACCTGTGCCGTGACGCGGCCCACGAGCGGGGCAACGACCCCATCGCACAAGGCGATGTCATCGCGGCCACCGATAAGTTCTCCGCCTGGAAACTCGATGACCTCGCAACGGAGTACCGAGTCAACCATCCCTACCTTGAATCCCTGTATCCGATTTTTGAGAACACCGGATACATCGTCATGCGCCAAGCGCTGGAGACCCGCTTCGACGCCCGCGCCGAGCAGCTGCGCCAGGAATTCCCCGACTACGCCGACAACCTCACTCCGACAGGGCTGATATCCGTCCTCTACGGCATCGGATTCCTGGGGGTCAAACGCGGCAACGACGTGGTGTACGCGGGCGGGCCAAAGGCTCCGCCGCAGCCCGGGGAGGACGAATTCCACGTCCATCCCTGCTTCCGGCCAGCGCTGGGCAGCCAGGGCCCCGTCGAGCTCACCGCGTACAGTCCCACCCGCGTCGGGAACAACACCCGGGCGGCCACCGGGTCGATAGCCTCCGATGTCGGCCTTGGAGTCAGCCGCGACGTGCAGCTGCTGAACCGGGTCATCCAGTCCTGCGAGCGCTTGCTGCGCCGGCTGCCCCGTGCCGCTCTGCCCGAATCCATCGGGGTCGAAGTCCACTCCCAGGTCAGCCATGTTCTGGGTGACGCGCGCGCTGTCCTGGAGGAACTGCGTGCCGGCTCCGCCGTGGACGTCTCCCGCCATGCCCTGGCCGCCTCGGGCTATTTCGACCGCATTGCCGTCCAGCTCTCGGACCACGGCTTCCAGCCGGAGCCCATCACGCGGGGCTTCGCAGACGAAGCCCGGCTCCTGGTCCGGGCTGTCGGGGGCGCCGTGGGCGGTGGCAGCGGCTCCTCCTCGTCCCACTAGAAGGTGTCTGACAATGCCTCGTAGATCGGCGGGCGGGGCCGGACTGGGGCATGCTGGAGCGGGCGCGCTGACGCGCCGTACCGCTGGGGCAGGGGGGCCGACCGGTGCTGCGCATCCACTTCACGGCACAGGACCTCGCGCGGACGCGCGTGGCGACGACGATCGGCGCGGCGGCCGAGACGTACTACAGCCTGGAACTGCTGCGCGAGCGGCGGGACACTGCGCGCTTCGGCCACTGGCGGGCGGCGGTCGCACCCCGGATGGGGGTGGAGACCCGCCCGTTGACGTCCTTGCTCCCGGCCCGCGGGCCGGGTCTCGACCTGCTGGCCCTGACGGGCGATGTGCCGTCCCTGGACCACGCCGTGGACAACCTGTTGCACACGCCGGTGTCCCGGCTGCGCCGTGAGTTCGAGGGGGTCGACTTCTCTCCGGCACAGCGGCCGTGGGCCGGGCGGCTGGCCGAGGGGGACCGTGACGCGCTGCGGGAGTTCGCCGGGGCTGTACGGGCCTGCCACCGGCTGGCCGTGGAGCCGTACTGGCACAAGGGGCGTTCGGAACTGGTCGCGCTCGCCTCCCGCTACGCGAACCTGGTCCTGGAGGGAGGGGTCGATCTGCTGCTGCGCTCGCTCTGCGCACCGCTGGTCCGCTGGCGGCCGCCGGTGCTGGAGGCCGCGTACCCACGCGCGGTGGAGGTGCGCCTCCAGGGCAGAGGGCTGATCATCGCGCCCACGGTCTTCTCACCCCGCGCGGTGAGTCTTCTGTGGGACCCGCTCGACATCTCCCAGCCGCCCCGGCTGACCGTGCCCGCCCTCCGTGATCCGCTGACCGGTGCCGGGCCGGACGGCTCCCCCGGCCGGAACCGGAACCTGGAGTCGCTGCTCGGCCGCACGCGGGCCGCCGCGCTGCATGTGACGGCGGACGGCTGTACGACGACGGAGCTGGCCCGCAGGCTCGAAGTCTCGGCCGCGGCCGCCAGTCAGCACGCGACGGTGCTGCGGAACGCGGAACTCATCACCACCAGCCGCCGGGGCGGTTCGGTGCTGCACCTCATCACCCCGCTGGGGCTCGCCCTGCTGAGGACCGCCGGCACGGTGCCGGAGGCGTGAAGCCGAGCTTCAGGCCGGGCTTTAAGCCGTGGCTTAACAGCTGGGCCGCGCGTGCCCGGGCCCGCAGGATATGAAGCCGCAACCGGCCCACACCTGGACATCGCATGCGTACGCACCTCGCCGCCGCCCTCGGTACCGTCGCCCTGGCGGCCGGCACTCTGCTGGCCCCCGCCGCCGACGCCCGTGCCGCCGACGCTCCTGTCACCGACTTCCGTGTCGCCGTCGGGAACACCTGGACGACCGGCACCATGACCTGGCACAACCGGTCGGTCACCGTGACGGGGACGCACAAGTCGGTGAGCACGGCCGGGCCCGCGTACTGCCGGCTCACCTGGGGGTACACGTACAACGCCGCCGACACCGTGAAGCTCGGCTCGAAGGGATCCGCCTCCGCGGCCACGGCGTGCGGGACGGCCAAGAACTTCACCTTCAGCGTTCCCGCGGATGTTCCGGGCGGGGCCGGGCTCGTACGTATCTGCCTCGACGACGGCAACTACAAGGACCTGCTCTGCCACCCCTACCGGCGCCCCTGAACCCCGCACCCCGTCACCTGAACTCGAGAGGTACCTCAATGTCGCATCGTCTCCCGGCCCTGGCCGCCGTGGGCGCGATCATGCTGCTCGCCGGTTGTTCGGACGGCGGCGGGGAGAACCCGGCGCCCGCCGGACTCCCGGGCGCAACGCCGTCGGTCACCGTGTCCGCCCCGACGTACACGCGGTTCGAGGACTTCCCCGGCGGCGAGCTCCTCCACACCGGCATGGGTGAGCCGTTGGGGGTCCGGGTGAAGCCCGTCGACACGATGTGGGCACCTGAGCTGGCCGGCGAATCGGCCGCCGCCGGGAAGCACTACCTCGCGGTGTACGTCGCGGCGACGGGGGAACTCCCCGATCGCGGGGTGAAGAGCGCCAGGATCACCGGCCTGACACTGCGATTCCAGCCGGCTTCGGGCACCTGCGCGAAGGGCCCCTACATGGAGGAGGGGGAGATCGACTGCACGGTCGAGGCGTTCCCCCGCAGTCAGCTCGCCCAGGTCGCCGACGGCGAGTGGCGGACCTTCGCCTGGACCGACATGAGCGTCATGGGGTCTCCGCTCCAGCGCGGCGAGACGCAGATCGGCGTGTTCGGATTCAGCGTGCCCGACGCCGTGGACCCCACCGGATTCGAGCTGTGCGCACCGACCAGGAAGAACCCCATCGACAGCAGCGGATTCCCCTGCGTGCCGGTGAAGGTCCCTGAGGAGCCCCGGAGCTGACACACCGGGTACCGACCGCCCGGCTCCAGTCAGCCGGCTCGGTTCGGGCGGCTCAGTTCGGGCGGCTCAGTTCGGGGTGAGCATGCCTTCCCTCAGCGTGGTGAGGAGGCGGGAGAGCAGCCGGGAGACATGCATCTGGGAGATCCCGAGGTGCTCGCCGATCTGGGCCTGGGTCATCTCCTGGCCGAAGCGCATCCGGACGATCTCCCGGTCACGGTCCTCCAGGGTCTCCAGCAGCGGGGCCAAGGCGTGGATGTTCTCGACCAGTTCCATACCGGGGTCGCAGTCGCCGGTGATGTCGGCGTAACTGGTGCCGCTGTCGGTGCCGCCCTGCTCGGTTCCGCCGAGCGGGAGGTCGATGGAGCCCGCGGTGTAGCCGTTCGAGGCGATGAGGCCCTCGATGACCTCTTCCTCGGTGATGTCCAGGTGCTTCGCGAACTCCGCGACGCCGGGGTCGCGGCCCAGGGTCGAGGTGAGCTCCTCCTTGGCCTTGGCCAGGGTGACCCGCAGCTCCTGCAGGCGCCGGGGGACGTGGACCGACCAGGTGGAGTCGCGGAAGAAGCGCTTGATCTCACCGACGATGTAGGGAATCGCGAAGGAGGTGAACTCGACCTCGCGCGACAGCTCGAAGCGGTCGATCGCCTTGATCAGGCCGATGGTGCCGACCTGGATGATGTCTTCCATCTGGCCGTCTCCGCGGTTGCGGAAGCGCTTCGCCGCGAACTGCACCAGCGACAGGTTCATCTCGATGAGGGTGTTCCGCGCGTACTGGTACTCGTGGGTGCCCTCTTCGAGAACCTGCAACTGCGCGAAGAAGAGCGCGCCCATCGCGCGGGCGTCCTTCGGGGCGACCTTCTGCGGATCGTCGATCTGCGGGAGCGCCACGGGTGCGACGGCTCTGCTCGGAGCCTCGGTCGTGGTCTCCATGGATATCGACATTGCGAACCTTCCCCTGCCCCAGACACTGCCGCGGAGTTCCGCCTGCACAAGGCTGCGTCTACCCGGAGTTCGGCGGTACACGCCTCGATGGGACACGCGTTCTATTTCGCGAACTTCGCCTCGTACAGAGCGCCTCGTACAGATCGATGGGTGACGACGCGGTTGTCGGGTAGCCGGAGCACGACGGCGGCGTACACATCCGGATGAGGACGTTCCGTCGCGACCGATCGAGGAGAGCAAGGTGACCTCATCATGAGCACAGCAGAGCGGCAGGCCGGCGCCGACAGCGAGCATGTCGGTGCGCTGGTTTCACGAGCCTCGCAGCAGATCTCGGAGCTGGTCCGCGAGGAAATGCAGCTGGCACGTTCGGAGATGACACAGAAGGGCAAGCGCTACGGGAAGGGCGGCGGCCTCTTCGGCGCCGCGGGCCTCATCGGCATCCTGGCGGCCCAGGCACTGGTGGCGACCTGCATCGCCGCACTCGCCCTGGCGCTGCCCCTGTGGGCGGCGGCCCTCATCGTCACGGGGGTGCTGGGGGCGATGGCCGCCGCGGCCGCCCTGGCCGGGAAGAAGCAGATTGCCCAGGCAGGCACCCCCGCTCCCGAACGGACCATCGACAGCGTCAAGGCCGATCTGGCCGAGGTGAAGGAGAAGGCACACCGATGAACGACGAATCGCAGAACAAGATGGGCACACCCACCCCCGAGGAGCTGCGCGAGCAGGTCGAGCGGACGCGCGACGAACTCGGGCAGACCGTCGAGGCGCTGGCGGCCAAGGCCGACATCAAGGCGCAGGCGAAGGGGAAGGCCGAGGCGGTGAAGGCACAGGCAGCGGAGAAGACCGCCGCGGTGAGGGAGCAGGCCGCCGTGAAGGCCGCGTCGGCCTCCGGGCAGATCCGGGAGAAGACGGGTCAGGCCGCAGAGCTGGTGAAGGACAAGACGCCCGACGCCGTGCTGGAGAAGACGGCGCAGGCAGCCGCGCAGGTGCGTGAGAGTGCGACCAGGGCAGGGCAGTACGCGGCGGACAGGACGCCCGACCCGCTGCTGGAGAAGGCGGGCCAGGCCGCGACGGCGGCACGCGCCAACCGCACCCCGCTCATCGCGGGCGGCGCGATGCTGATCGCCTTCCTGCTGATACGCCGCAGCCGCGGACGCAACCGATGAGGGCGTCCCGAATCGCCTACAAGCCGGTCGGCATGGCACTGGGCGCGGTCAGCGGCATGATCGCGGGCGCCGCGTTCAAGCAGGCGTGGAAGCTCATCGAGGGCGAGGGCGACGCTCCCGACGCCTTGGACGAGGACCGCCCGTGGGCGCAGATCCTTCTGGCCGCCGCCGTACAGGGTGCGATCTTCGCCGTGGTCAAGGCCACGGTCGAGCGGTCGGGCGCCCAGGCCACCCGGCGCGTCACGGGCAGTTGGCCGGGCTGACCCGCCGCGGTGCCGGCCCTCCCGCAGAGGCGCCGGCACCGCCCGTCCGGCATGCCGGGGCGTTGATCACCGGCGGAAGCCGCGACGACGGGCCTACGCCGTGAACCTCCGGCGCCAGGCGAGCGAGACGGACACCAGCGCCACCGGGACAGGCACCTCGATACGACGGGATTCCGCTGCTCGCTCATGACGATCGACCACTGATTCGATGTTTATCGATACTGCAGCCGGAGCACCCCACCCCACATAGATGGGCGTCAATATAGATGGACCAGGCCCCGCGGGCCTAGCCGGTCGGTGCGGCGAGCAGGCCGGAAAGGATCTCCAGGCCGTCCCGCCGGGCGCGGTAATAGACCCAGGTGCCCCGGCGCTCGGACGTCACGAGGCCCGCTTCCCGGAGGATCTTGAGGTGGTACGAGATCGTCGGGGCGGAGAGGTCGAAGGGGCCCGTCAGATCGCAGACACAGACCTCACCGTCGGCCGCCGACGCGATCATCGAGAACAGGCGGAGCCTGATCGAGTCGCCCAAGGCCTTGAACATCCTGGCCGCGCCGGAAGCCTGCTCCGCGTCCAGTGACGCGGTCATGACGGAGGGGCAGCAGGGCTCTGACGTAACCACTTCCAGGCGTGACACGAGCCCATTTTCACGGTGGTCCAGTCATTGTGCAACCAGCTCGCGGGGTCCGCAGGAAGCGGATCCGGGCGAGCCGCGCGCTGCTCCGCGAGCCGCCGCACGGCTCGGTGGACCCGGCGACACCGGGCGTGAGAACATCAGCACATGTTGACATCAGTTAACGCTGACATCTTGCGGGCGCTGGCGGATCCCCTGCGTCTGCGGATCGTCACCCTGCTCGCACGCGAGTCCCTGTGCACCACCCACTTGGTGGAGGAGACCGGCGCCCGGCAGACGAACCTGTCGAACCACCTCAAGGTGCTGCGGGAAGCGGGCGTGGTCGAGACCGAGCCCTGCGGCCGGTGGACCTACTACCGCCTCAAGCCGGAGGTGCTCTCCGGCCTCGGCGCCGAGCTGGCCCAGCTCTCGGCCCAGGCCGAGGAGACCGTCGCCACCGGACGTACACGCCCCTGCTGAACGGCACCGCCCGGCACGGCACCGCACCGCACCGCACCGCACGGACCGTCAGGACGAGCGGCCGTCATAGGAAAGGACCCACGCTCATGGTTCTTCGGGTTGTCGTCGTCGGCGGCGGGCTGATGGGAGCGGCTGCCGCCTGGAGCCTCTCGGTGCGCGGCCACCGGATCACCGTGCTGGAACGTTTCGGTCCGGGCCACGACCGCGGCAGCTCGTACGGCACCTCCCGGATCTTCCGGCTGGCGTACGCGGAGCCCTCGTACACAGAGCTGGCGCTCCGGGCACTGCCCCTGTGGCGGCGGCTGGAGGAGGAGAGCGGGCAGCCGGTGCTGACGCTCACCGGGGCCGTCGACCACGGTCTGCCCCGAGCGGTGGGCAGGCTGGCCGACGTGCTCGCCGGAGCGGGCCGGTCCGCGCAGCGCCTGTCCCCCGGTGAGGTGGCCGACCGGTGGCCGGGGCTCCGGGCCGACACGACCGCGCTGTACCACCCGGACGCCGGCCGGGTGCACGCCGACGACGCCGTGTCCGCGCTGCTGAAGGCGGCCGGGCAGCGGGGGGCGGAGGTACGGCACGGGGTGCGCGTGACGGAGATCCGGCACGCCGGGCGTACCGGGGGCGGGGTCACCGTGGTCACGGATGCCGACGAGGCGCTGACGGCGGATGCGGTGGTGGTCGCCGTGGGCGGCTGGGCGCCCGGTTTCCTGCCGGCCGTGGTGAGCGGCCTGCCGCCGATGCGCGTCACCCAGGAGCAGCCGGCGCACTTCCCGGTACCGGACGCGCTGGACTGGCCGTCGTTCATCCACCACCCGGGGGCCGGCTGGAACGTGCCGGGCGGTCTGTACGGGCTGGGCAGCGCGGACGGCGTCAAGATCGGTCTGCACGGCGTCGGTCCGGTCGTGGACCCCGACCACCGCGACCGTACGCCGGACCCGGCGGCCGTCGACCGCCTCCGCGCCTACGCCCAGGAGTGGCTGCCCGGCGTGGCCGGCACCGAACCGGTCCCCCTCACCTGCCTCTACACCACGACGCCCGACGAGGACTTCGTCATCGACCGGCAGGGCCCGGTCACCGTGCTGGCAGGCTTCTCCGGGCACGGCTTCAAGTTCGGGCCCGCCATCGGCGAACTCGCCGCCGACCTGGTCGAGGGTCGACCGGGCACCGCCCGGTTCGCCCTCGGCCGCGCGGCACCGACGCGCTGAGCCGAAGAGCCGGAGACCTGCCGGAGAGCCGCCGGGGACCGCGTGTGACGGACGGTCATACGTCGTCGGGTGCGACCGCCTCGACGCGTAGTTCGGTGCCGCCGAAGGTCACCGTCGAGCCGTCCAGGTCCCAGCCGGGTGCCGGCCGGGGCGTCCCGACGGTCCACTGGATGCCTGTCTGGCTCCTGTCCGGCCTCACGATCAGCCCGAGCGTGACCCGCTCCTGCCCCGACCTGGCCGGCCGCCCGGTAGAGACCGGCGGGGGCCTCGACCACGAGCAGGGTGAAGGCCACCTTCCGGCTTCCGCGAGAGGCCGTTCCTGTCAGCGACCCGTCCTCGACGGTGCCGTGGAACACCGCCTCCCCGTCCTCGCCGGTGAGCAGCAGGGCTGAGCCGCCCGCCGTGCCGCTCAGCCATGCCACGTCGGCCGCCCCGTCCGTGACATGGGCGATGGCCCTGGTCGCCCGGACGACAACGGCGATCGTGAAGCGTCCGTCGTCGCTGGTCCCCACGTAGCGCGCCTTCTCGTCGGGGGCGACGAACGCCGCGGGTGTCTTCCCCGGTAGGCCCGCGGCCCGAACAGAGCGCGCGGACGCCATGACAACCGAACGGACCGACTGTCACGGGCGCCGCTTGCTCTCCGCTTAACGCCCGCTTGCCTGCCCCGAGCTGCGAGGACAGCCCGGGGAAAGGCGGGGGAAAGGGGCGGGGCGGGGTTGTCCGGTGTGGTGCAATGCCGGGCAGTGCAGTGCAGTGGGGGCACCGGACGACCCCTCTGGGGGGCGCCCCCCGTTCAGGAGGAGCCGGGTGCGGCGGGCAGGTCGAGGAGTTTCTCGCCGCCGGTCGTACGGATCACGTATCCGGCGATGTCCTCGGCCGCCATGCCGAGGCACCCGACGGCCAGCAGCCTCTCCTTCGGGGAGCCCGGCAGGCCGTAACCGCCCTCCGGCACCTGCCAGGTGAGAGCCGTCTCCTCGGTGCCGTCCTCGGCCACCGCCACGAGAACGCAACGCCGGGGCCAGTTCGGTCAGCACCCGGCGCTCGGAGGAGTCGAGGAGCCCGTAGCTCCAGTCGAGTACGGCGCGCAGCGTACGGTGCCGGGCCGGGGCCGTACGGTCGCCCCTGGTCAGCAGGGCGAACCGGTTGTCGAGGCGGGCCGTGATCTCGCGCACCGTCAGCAACCGGACGTGGGCGGCGGCGAGTTCCACGGCGAGCGGCAGCCCGTCGAGCCTGCGGCACAGGGCCCGGACGTGTTCCCTGGCCGCCGCGTCCACGGCGAAGGCCGGCTCGATCATGACGGCCCGTGCGCTGAAGAGGTCGGCCACCTCCTCCTCGGACATAGGGGCCAGCGGGTACAGCGCCTCGCCGGACACGTTCAGCGGTTCCCTGCTGGTCGTCAGGACCATCAGGGAACGGCAGCTGCCGGGCCCGGTGCGGCGGGTCCCGGGGCGGGGTATGGGGCCGGGGCGGGGTACGACGCGGAGGCCGGGGCCGGCACGGGGTACGGGGCCGGGACGGGGGCAGCCGCAGGCGCCGGGACCGGGGCCGGCGCGGAGGCCGGGGCTCCGGACGGCTGATGCGGTGGCGGGACCCGGCTGTCCGCCGCGGAGGAGAGCCGAGCAGTCGGGTCATCGGTCTCCGCGGCCCCGGGGAGCGGCCGGCCCGGTCCCCGCAGGGACGGTTCGTGCCGGAGGACCGCGGCGTGCAGGTCGCGGAGTTCGGGTGAGGGCGCGACGCCCAGTTCCGCGTTCAGCCGCCGCCGGCCCTCCTCGTAGACCGCGAGGGCCTCGGCGTGCCGGCCGCAACGGTGGAGGGCCAGTATGAGCTGGGCGCGGGGCCGGCTCGCGCAGGGGCTCGGCGGACAGCAGCGCCTTCAGCTCGGGCACCAGATCCGCGGTGCGTCCGAGCTCCAGGCCGGCGGAGGCCGCGCCCTCCAGGGCGCTCAGCCGTAGCTCTTCGAGACGTACGCGCTCGGCGTGGAAGGCAGGCCCGTCCAGATCGTCCAGGGCCCGGCCCTGCCACAGCGACAACCCGTCGCGTAGACGCCGCTCGGCCTGCTCGTACGCCTGGTCCGCGAGGCTCCGGCGCCGCCCTCACGGACAGCGGCTTCGAAGAGAGCCGCGTCGAGTTCGTCCTGCGGGCCGAGGACGAGCCGGTACCCGTCGTGGCGCGACTCCAGGCGCCCCTCCTCGCCCTGGGCGGCGAGCGCGGCACGCAGTTTGGTGATCTGGACCTGGAGCGCGTTGGCGGGGTTCCTGGCCTCGCGCTCCCCCCACAGCTCGTCGATCAGGGTGTCGCGCTGCACGACATCGCCCCGGGCGAGCAGGAGCCGGGCGACGATGGAGCGGGAGACGGGGCCGGGAAGGCCGACGACACCGCTGCCGATTCTCAGACGCAGGCGGCCGAGCAGGGCAAAGTACATTCCCGCATTGCGCAATGCGAGGGTGAACGCTCAGAAGCGTGGATCCCGCTCCGGTCAGGCGCAGGCCGGGCACAGACCGCGGTAGGTGATCTCCACCGAGCCGACGGCGAACCCGAACCGCTCGGTCTCGGGCAGGTCGCCGAGGGCGTCGCCGGCCGGGTGGACGTCGCGGACCGTGCCGCAGCCGGAGCAGACCAGGTGCTGGTGGGGGCGGCGCGCGTTCGGGTCGTAGCGCTTGGCCCGGCCCACGGTGGAGACCTCCAGCACCTCGCCGAGAGCGACGAGTTCCCCGAGCGTGTTGTAGACGGTCGCGCGGGAGATCTCGGGCAGGCGCGCGGCGGCCCGCAGATGCACTTCGTCCGCCGTCAGGTGTACGTGGTCGCCGTCGAGGACCTCCGCGACGACACGCCGCTGCGAGGTCAGCCGCCAGCCACGCCCCCGCAGCCGGTCAAGGAGGTCGCTCATCTCGTTTCACCTGCTCCGCTCGGCGGGGGACGCGCGGCGCCCGGGGGGAAACCGACGCCGACGCGCCCAGTGTGGTTATGGTTTTAGCCAACTTCTTGACTTGGACGAAGTCCATCGTAGGATCGATCCCGGCGACATCCAAGAGACAGGAAGACTCCGGTACGGCAGCAGAGACATGTGACGCAGCACCGCCGGTATCCCGCGCGGCGCCACCCGTCGGCCGGGCCCGTCCTCGTCGCATCGCCCGGGACCGTGCGGGCCGGTGGTCCGCGAGGCGTCCGAGCGGCCCGCGGCGAGGTCGTGAATCACAGCGTGCCCCTTCTGTACGGCCCGAATCCTCCTCCCCCGTTCAGCGCCCCACGACCCGCCGGGTCCGGAAGGATTGCTCATGACCGAGAACCACGAGTCGCATGTCTTCGATCCCGTCACCCCGGATTCGCCCGAGACGGCCATTCCGGAGGTGCCCGAGGCACAGGCGGCAGGCTGCCCCGTGGCCCATGGCCGCGCGCCGCACCCCACGCAGGGCGGCGGGAACCGCCAGTGGTGGCCGGACCGCCTCAACCTGAAGATCCTCGCCAAGAACCCCGCCGTGGCGAACCCGCTCGGTGCGGAGTTCGACTACGCGGCCGCGTTCGAGGCGCTCGACCTGCCCGCGGTGAAGCGTGACATCGCCGAGGTGCTCACCACCTCGCAGGACTGGTGGCCGGCCGACTTCGGCAACTACGGACCGCTGATGATCCGGATGGCCTGGCACAGCGCCGGCACGTACCGCATCAGCGACGGCCGCGGTGGCGCGGGCGCCGGTCAGCAGCGGTTCGCCCCGCTGAACAGCTGGCCGGACAACGGCAACCTGGACAAGGCCCGCCGGCTGCTGTGGCCGGTCAAGAAGAAGTACGGCCAGGCACTGTCCTGGGCCGACCTGCTGATCCTCACCGGCAACGTCTCCCTGGAGACCATGGGCCTGAAGACCTTCGGCTTCGCCGGTGGCCGCGAGGACGTCTGGGAGTCGGAGGAGGACGTCTACTGGGGCCCGGAGACGACCTGGCTCGACGACGAGCGCTACACCGGCGACCGTGAGCTGGAGAACCCGCTCGGCGCGGTCCAGATGGGCCTGATCTACGTCAACCCCGAGGGCCCCAACGGCAACCCGGACCCGGTCGCGGCCGCCCGCGACATCCGTGAGACCTTCCGCCGGATGGCGATGAACGACGAGGAGACCGTCGCCCTCATCGCCGGTGGCCACACCTTCGGCAAGACCCACGGCGCGGGCCCGGCCGAGAGCGTCGGCGCGGACCCCGAGGGCGCGCCGCTGGAGGAGCAGGGCCTGGGCTGGCGCAGCTCGTACAGGTCGGGCAAGGGCGGGGACGCCATCACCAGCGGTCTGGAGGTGACCTGGACCAGCACCCCGACCAAGTGGGGCAACGAGTTCTTCCACAACCTCTTCGCCTTCGAGTACGAGCTGACCAAGTCCCCCGCCGGTGCGCACCAGTGGGTCGCCAAGGACGCGGAGGCGACCATCCCGGACGCGCACGACGCGTCGAAGAAGCACAAGCCGCAGATGCTCACCACCGACCTGTCGCTGCGCTTCGACCCGGCGTACGAGCAGATCTCGCGCCGCTTCCACGAGAACCCGGAGGAGTTCGCGGACGCCTTCGCGCGCGCCTGGTACAAGCTGACGCACCGTGACATGGGCCCGATCCAGCGCTACCTGGGCCCCGAGGTGCCTTCCGAGGTGCTGCTGTGGCAGGACCCGCTGCCCGCGCGGACCGGTGAGCTGCTGGACGCCGCGGAGATCGCCGCGCTCAAGGAGCAGGTGCTCGCCACGGACCTGACGGTGGCGCAGCTGGTCTCGGCCGCCTGGGCCTCGGCCGCGTCCTTCCGCGGCAGCGACAAGCGCGGCGGCGCCAACGGCGCCCGGGTCCGTCTGGAGCCGCAGCGCAGCTGGGAGGCGAACGACCCGGACGAGCTGGCCCGGGTCCTGCGCGTCCTGGAAGGCATCCAGGAGTCCTTCGACGCCAAGGGCGGCAAGCAGGTCTCGCTGGCCGACCTGATCATCCTCGCGGGCAACGCGGCCGTCGAGCAGGCGGCCAAGGACGCCGGTGTCGAGGTGGAGGTGCCGTTCACCCCGGGCCGGGTCGACGCCACGCAGGACCAGACGGACGTCGAGTCCTTCGCCGCTCTGGAGCCCGCGTACGACGGCTTCCGCAACTACGTCGGCAAGGCCGCCCGCCTGCCCGCCGAGTACCTGCTCCTGGACCGGGCCAACCTGCTGACGCTGAGCGCCCCTGAGACGACCGTCCTGGTCGGCGGTCTGCGCGTGCTGGGCGCCAACTCCGGCGGCTCGAAGCACGGCGTCCTCACGGACCGCCCGGGCACGCTGACCAACGACTTCTTCGTGAACCTGCTCGACCTGGGGGTCACCTGGAAGTCGACGTCGTCGGCGCAGGACGAGTTCGAGGCCCGCGACGCGAGCGGCCAGGTCAAGTGGACCGGCACCCGCGCCGACCTGGTCTTCGGCTCCAACGCCGAACTGCGTGCCCTGGCCGAGGTATACGCCAGCGACGACGCGCGGCAGAAGTTCGTGACGGACTTCGTCGCCGCCTGGGCAAAGGTCATGGACCTCGACCGGTTCGATCTGGTCTGACCGCGCCCGGTCACAGCCGCTCCACCAGTGACCGGCAGAGTCCGTCCGAGGGGTCGGTGCACACCCGCACCGTCCCCTCGGGCCACTGCCCGGCCCAAGGTCTCCGTCCCGCAGGCTCCTCCGCCCGGGACGGCAGCCGGGGCCCGCCTCGGGCCCGCGACCTCCCGTAAAACACCCCCTAGAGCCCCCGCCTGGACTCCCGCACCAGCAGTAGCAGCAGATATGCCCCGCCGACGCACACCGTTACCGCTCCGGTCGGCAGCGACACATCGGGAATCGCATGCTGCGCCGCCATGTCGGCGCCGAGCAGCAGAAGCGCGCCGACGAGCGCCGCACCGGTGAGGTCGACGGTGCCGCGCCCGGTGAGACGGCGGGCGATCTGCGGGGCCGCCAGCGCGACGAAGGCGATGGGGCCGGCCGCGGCGGTCACCGCCGCTGTCGCGGCCACGCCGAGAACGACCAGCAGCAGTTTCGTGCGCTCGACGGGCACCCCCAGCATCGCCGCCGTGTCGTCGCCCAGTTCGAGCCATCGCATCCGGCGTTGCGCCACCGGGGCCGCCAGTGCGACCCCCGCCGTCAGGACGGAGGCCGTCATGACGGCGGGCCAGCCGATGGCGCTGAGTGATCCGGCACCCCACACCGCCGCCCTCAGCGCGGTGTCCACATCGGCCTTCACCAGGAACCACGTGTTGACCGAGGACAGCAACGCACCGACCGCGATCCCCACGACGATGAGCCGGGAGCCCCGCACACCCCGCCGGAACGCCAGCAGATACACGGCGAAGGCGGTGATGAGCCCGCCGCCGAGCGCGCCCGCCGCGAGGGCCGAGTAACTGCTCGCGCCCGCGAGCAGCGTGAGGACGACGCCGGTGTACGAGCCGGTGGTGAAGCCGATGACGTCGGGGCTGCCGAGCGGGTTGCGGGTCAGGGACTGGAAGATCGCCCCGCCCACGGCGAGGGCGGCCCCGAACACCACGGCGGCGACGATGCGCGGCGCCCGCCACTCCAGGACGACGGTGCGGACGCCGTTCCCGGCTGTGCCCGACATGACCGCGGCCAGGTCGCCGAGGCTCAGCGGGTAGCTGCCGAGGGTGAAGGCCCACAGGGCCAGCGCGACCAGCGTGGCCCCCAGCAGTCCGCAGACGACGACCGAGCGGCGCGACGCCTTCAGGCTCAGCGGCCCTGCCCTGAGGACGAGTACGCCGTTCACAGCTCCCTCACCCGGCTCCCGCGTACCAGCAGGATCAGTACGGGCGCGCCGATGGCCGGCATCATGACGCCGACCGGCAGCTCGGCGGGGATCACGATCAGCCGGCCCAGGACGTCGGCGACGAGCACGATCGCCGGGGCGAGGACGGCGGAGTAGGCGAGGATCCAGCGCCAGTCGGGTCCGGTGAGCCACCGCACGGCGTGCGGCACCATGAGGCCGACGAACATCAGCGGTCCCGCCGCGGCCGTCGCCGCACCGCAGAGCAGGGCCACCGCGATCACCACACCGCACCGGGTCGCCCCGACCCGCAGCCCGAGCGCCCGCCCCGCGTCGTCGCCGAGGGCGATCGCGTTGAGCGGGCGCGCACAGCAGACAGCGGCCAGCAGGCCGGCCAGGACGAAGGGGACGATGTCACCGGCGGTGCCCGTCGGGCGGTCGGTGATGGTGCCCGCTCCCCAGAACCTCATGCGGTCGAAGGTCTCCGTATCGATCAGGGCGAGCGTCTGGGAGATGCCGGACAGCACCGCCGTGAACGCGACCCCGACGAGGGTGAGCCGGAGCGGGGAGGGCCCGGCCCGTCCGCCGCTCGCGGCGAGGTAGACCACCGCCGAACCCGCGACGGCACCGACGAAGGCGAAGGGCAGGTATTCCTCGATGCGCGTGACGCCGAAGACGGCCACGCCCAGGGTGACGGCGAACCCCGCACCGGCATTGACGCCGAGGACCCCCGGATCGGCGAGCGGATTGCGGGTGAGGGCCTGCATGAGTGCTCCCGCCACGCCCAGGGACGCCCCGACCACGATGCCGAGCAGCGTACGGTCCACGCGGGCGCCGCTGATCGTGGCGTGCGAGGCGGAGCCGTCGGGAGCGGTCAGCGCCTGCCACACCACGTCGAGCGGGAGCATCGCCGAGCCGATCGCGACGCTGAGCAGCACCGCCACGAGGAGCGTGCCGACGGCGACGCCCAGGCCGAGGAGCCGGTGCGCCCCGCGCCGCGACGAACGCGACGACGCGGTCGGTGGGGGTGCGGTCGTCTTCGCGAGCGCCTGTGCCATCGAACCTCCCTGAGCGACCAGCTACCCGGAGAGCCCGAAGTGCCGTGCGTGATCGTGCCGTGCGTGACCGAAGTACGTGAACTAGCTGGGGGCTACCTGAACTCAGCGGCCGCCGAGCGCCCCCACCGCGTCCGTGGTGAGCGCGCTCACCGGCACCCCGGACTCGCGGCTCAGCGCGCGCAGCAGTCCCGCCCGGGTCGCGTAGCCGGCCGCACTGGCAGCCGCCGTCAGCTCACCCCCGCCGCGGAGGTGTTCGACGGCGGCGTTCATCCTGGCCCGGTTGCGCCACCGTGTGAAGGGCAGTCCGGTCTCGTCGAGGAAGACGCGCTGCACCTGCCGGGCGCTCATCCGGTGCCGGGCGGCGAGCTCCTCCAGCGTCACGGAGGGCGTGCGCAGGGCCTCGCGGGCGAGTGCGCGCACCGCGGGATGGGCGGGCAGCACGACCGGGAAGTACTGCCGGGAGATGCCCCTCAGCACCCGCCCCAGCGCCTGGCGGAACGGCTGGACCTGCTCCGCCGTGGTCGGCGCCGCGCCGAGTGTGGTGGTCATGACCTCGACGATCGCGGGTACGGCTCCGAGCGGCTGCACACGACATCGCGGCTGGTCAGATGGGTTGAGGAACGGGCCGAGCGCCATGCCGCCCGGCTCGATCCGCAGCGCGTGCGGCACACGGGGAGCGAGCCAGAGCGCCTCGTGCCGCCCGAGCCGCCACTCCTCGCCGTCGGCGGACAGGCAGGCGTTGCCGCTGACCACGTAGACGAGGTGCGGCTCATCGTGCTCGTGCGTGTCGTGGCCGAGAAAGCGGATGGCGTTCTCGGCGACCACGGTGCCGAGGGATGTCATCGGCAAGCGTGCCTCCCGTTGTGTGCGATGCGTCGTGTCCGTCACCAGCGATGTCGCACTCGGATCGGCGCAGCGGGACCAGCGAGGTTAGCCTCACCTTACCAACGGATCGAACCTTCGATCGTGCCCAGCCACATGAGGTCCCATGTCTGCTCCTGCCCGCCTTCTCGCCTGCGCGCTCGTCGCCGCGCTGGCCCTCACCGGCTGCTCGGCCTCCTCCTCGTCGGACGACGGGGACAAGGCGTCCGCCGCGAAGACCCGTACCGTGACGACCGACTACGGCAAGGTCGAGGTGCCGACCGAGCCCAAGCGGGTGGTCGTGCTGAACCACGCCCTCGCCGGGTACCTCTACGATCTCGACGTTCCGGTGCACGCCACGATTCCCGAGGACGCCGACGGCAAGGGCGAGTTCTCCCCGTACTGGGAGAAGGAGGCCGAGGAGGACGGCACGAAGTTCCTGCCGTGGAGTGTCGACGGCTTCGACCTGGAGGCGATCCTCGCCCTCGATCCCGACCTCATCGTCGGCGGCGGCATCGGCTTCCCGCTGTTCCAGGCCGAGAAGGTGTACGACGAGCTCTCCGGCATCGCTCCCACGGTGCTCGTGGGCAAGAAGCTCGGTGACTGGCGGGGCCAGTTCTCCTTCCTCGCCGACGACGTGTTCGGCAAGCCCGCCGTCTACGAGCAGCACGTGGCCGCCTACGACAAGCGGATCGCCGAGGTGAAGGGGGCGATCACACCGCCGCCCGGCCCCGTGTCCTTCCTCGCCCTCACCGGCGACGGCACCGCCTACGGGCTGGTGGAGAGCGTCGGCCTGCCGACCGAGCTGAAGAAGGTCGGGATCGAGCCGGCGCCGGTCTTCGCCGACGGCGGCTTCAAGGTGTACGGGCAGGGCGGTGACATGTTCGAGCTGTCGACCGAGAAGGTGGGCCAGACGATCACCCAGCCGTCCGTGTTCGTCATGGGCTTCAACGCCGACACGACCGACGTCGCCACCCTCCAGAAGAACCCCGTCTACAGCGCGCTGCCCGCCTTCAAGGCGAACCACGCCCATGACCTGCCGTACTGGGTACTGCGCGGCGACTACGACGAGTCGATGGCCCTGCTCGACATCATCGAGAAGAAGTTCTCCTGATGGCAGCCCAGCGTGCCTACACGACGCACCCGCTCGTCCTGCGCCGGGTCACCGTACGCCGCGTCCACCAGGTGACCCCGAGGATGCGGCGGGTCGTCCTCGGCGGTGAGGATCTCGCCCCGTTCACCCGCGACGGGATCGGCCGTCCCGCCTTCGCCGCGCCCGGGTTCGACGACCACATAAAGCTGATCCTGGCCGCGGACGGGGACGTCCACGCGGCGCTCCCCGCCCAGTTGCCGCACGGCATCGATTGGACACCTGCCGAGCACCGGCTGACCCGCGACTACACGCCCCGGCGGGTGGACCCGCAGGCAGGAGAGATCGACCTCGACTTCGTGGTGCACGGCGAGGGGCCCGCAGAGGCCTGGTCCGCGTCGGCCCGGGAGGGCGACGAGCTGTGGTTCGTCGGGCCCAAGTCGTCGCTCCGGCTGCCGGAACGGCTCGACTGGATCTTCCTCATCGGGGACGAGACGGCACTGCCGGCGATCGGCCGCTTCCTCGACGAACGTCCGCTCGACGCCACCGCTCATGTCCTGGTGACCGTCTCGGACGGATCGGCCCGCCAGGAACTGGCCCTGCGCGACGGCGACACGGTCACCTGGGTGGTCGCGGAGCCGGGTGACGCGGATCGACTGGACACCGCCGTCCGCGCGCTGCCGGTGCCGCCGGGCGAGGGATACACCTGGGCGGCGGCGGAGAGCCGGGCGCTGCTCCCGGTACGCCGGTATCTCCAGCGCGAACGGAAGCTCCCCAAGGACCGCCTGAACATCACGGGTTACTGGCACCGCGAGGAGGCCACCGCCCCGGAGGCGGGGGACACGGCCGACACCGGGGCCGCCGCACAGAGCCCCACCGGGATCCCCTCGCCGCTGCCGTGGCTGGTCGCACGGGCCGCGTTGCAGCTCGGGGTCGTCGACGCGGTGGCCGACGCGCCGGGACTTCTCCCGGGCGCACTCGCGGCCCGCCTGGGCGTGCCCGGGCTTCGGATCGACGTACTGCTTCCGCTGCTCGCCACGTATGGCGTGGTCGTCGGCGGCGACGACGGGACCGGGCTGCGTCTCGGCCCGGCGGGCGAGGAACTCCTGGACGACCACGAGCGCGAGGAGTACACCGGCCACGAGGCCGAGCTGCTGCTCTCCCTCGCCCACCTCGCTCCCGCCCTCCGGAACGGTACGTCCCCCTGGCAGCTCGCCTCGGACACCACCTTGCTCGGCACGGTGGCCCACGACGCCGAGCGCTACGGCGAACTGGTCGAGGAGTGCGAGCAGTTGGTCTTCCTGCTGGACGGTCTGACGGCCGACCCCCTCTGGGAGGACGTCGGAACCTGCCTCCTGACCGGGCCGGGCAGCGCCTCGGTGGCCGCCGCCCTCGACGGTGCCGGACGGCGGCCGCGACTGCGGGTCGCGGAGGACTCCGTACCGGTGACGGTCCTGCGTGGACACGTTCCGGCGCCGGACCGTATCGACTGGACGGCCGGCCCCGCCGATGTCGCCGTCGCCGCGAAGGCCCTCGCCCACCGCACCGACGAGGAGGCCGTGCAGCTCCTCACCCGGCTCGCCGGCTGGACCCGGACCGCGGTCCTCGTCGAGGCCTCCCGCCCCGACGGCCTCAGCCCGCACGCGGCCGAGGCTGCGCTCCACGCGTACGCGGCGACCGGCAGTCCCCTGCGCGACTCCGACGCCGTCGCGGCCCTGGCGAACCGGTCGGGCTGGGAGGTCGAGCGGACCATCGCGCTCGGCTGGGGTGCGGAGGCCACGGTCCTGCGCCGGGCCTGACCCGACCAGGGCAGACGGCCCGGCGGCCCGCGGAGACGGTCCCGAGTGGTCAGCTCCTCGGTGCGTAGTGCTGCGGAAGCCCGCGCCGCTCCTCCGGCGGCAGGTTCCGGGCGGGCGTCTCCACGGGACCCGTAACCGACCGTCCGTGTCGGCCCCGCTCGCGGTCCCACCCCGCACGGGCGCGCGGGTGAAAGCGGTGCCGCTCGGGAACACACCGCCAGGCGTGGTGCACCAGCCCTCCCAGCATGCGCAGCAGTCGCTCGTCGTGGGGCCTCCAGCGGAGCGCGAGGCGTTCACGGACGGCCTGCGGGTACAGGCCGACCGTGATCCACAGCGTCAGCCGCACGACCGGGATGCGGACGAGGGCCCACAGCGGCGACGGCAGCAGCCGCAGGAGGGGTGGCCGGGCGATGCTGCGCATGTTCAGGACGTCCCGGGTCGGCCGGTTGTCCTCCAGGACGTCGGCGCACATGTGGTCCCAGTACCTCTGGAACTCCTCCCAGCTGCCGGGAACGGGCTTCATGGACAGGCCGTACAGCGCGTACCAGCGGACGTGCTCATCGAAGAGCGTGCGCCGCTGGGCTTCGGTGAGGCCGCCGCCGAAGCGCTCGGCCACCTGCACGGTCAGCATGAAGAACGTGGCGTGCGCCCAGTAGAACGTGCCCGGGTTGAGCGCGTGGTACGGGCGGCCACGCTCGTCGACCCCGCTGATCGAGGCGTGGTAACCGCGCACTTCGCGGGCCGTACGGGCGGCGAGCGGGCCGTCGTAGACGACTCCCCCGATCGGGTACAGCGAGCGGAAGAGGCGCTCCCAGCGCTCCTCGAAGAAGCGGGAGTGTTCGGCGACGCCCGCGCCCAGCTCGGGGTGCATGTTCTGCATTGACCCGGCCCAGGGGGCGAGGAGGAGGCCCCTCCAGTCGCCGAACCAGCGCCAGGTGAGGGAGTCGGGGCCGAGGGGTTCGACGGTTCTCGGACCGGTCGGGTCCGGTCCGTTGGCTGACGCTGTCACGCGTACCTCCGGTGAGGGATTCCGTTGCGGGGCCGCTCTGTTCCGTGGCTGTGTCCGTGACCGTGGCCGTATTCGTCACCATCACCGTGGCGTGGTGGCTCGTCCGGGCAGTTGCATCGAGGGCAATCTGAGGACACCTGTCATCAAGCTAGAATGTGCGGACAGCTGTCGTCAATTGCGCGAACGTAAAACGGGCCACCGAATGGTGGGCCAACGGGAAACAGGGGGGCCGGAGTTGACGGAACGGAGCTGGGGCGGGACCAAGCTCGCCGATCGTCGCGCGGCCCGCCGGCAGACCCTGCTGGACACCGCCGAGCGCCTGGCCGGCGAGGAGGGGTGCGCGGCCGTCACGGTCCGCTCCGTCTGCAGGCAGGCGCGTCTGACGGACCGCTACTTCTACGAGAGCTTCGCCGGACGCGACGACCTGCTCCTCGCCGCCTTCGAACGGGTCGCCGACGAGGCCAGGAGCGCCCTGGAGGAAGCCGTGGCGCTCAGCGATCCACAGCTGGAAGTCCGGGCCCGGGCCGCCGTCTCCGCCTTCGTCGCCCTGGTCCTGGACGCGCCGCACAAGGGCCGCCTGCTGCTCCTGGAACCCTTCGCCGACCCGGTTCTCGGGGCCCACAGCCACCGCCTCATGCCGGTGTTCACCGACCTCGTCGGCGGTCAGCTCTCCGTTACGGGGGACGACATCGACCGCCGGATGGCCGCGCACGCCCTGGTCGGCGGCCTGGCGAGCCTCTTCGCGGGGTGGCTGCACGGCACGCTCGACGTGCCACGCGAACGGCTGGAAGCACACTGTGTGCACCTGGTGCTCGCGGCGACGACCTCCCGGGCGTAACCCTCCCCCGGTGAAAGATCGATCACCGGCCTTCTCAACCGGTTTCCCACTCACTACGGTTGGGGACCCATGAGTCCCCCCATAGCCCCCGTGGGCTGGAGCCGCCGGCTGGTTCCGCCCGCCGCGCTCTCGATCCATCTCTCCATCGGCCAGGCCTATGCCTGGTCCGTGTTCAAACCCCCACTGGAAGACGCACTCGGCCTCAGCGGCACGCAGAGCGCACTGCCCTTCCAACTCGGAATCGTCATGCTCGGCCTCTCCGCGGCCTTCGGCGGCACCCTGGTCGAGCGCCGCGGGCCGCGCTGGGCCATGACGGTCGCCCTCGTCTGCTTCTCCTCCGGCTTCCTGCTCTCCGCGCTCGGCGCCGCGACCGGGCAGTTCTGGCTGATCGTCTTCGGTTACGGCTTCGTCGGAGGCATCGGCCTGGGCATCGGCTACATCTCGCCCGTCTCGACGCTCATCAAGTGGTTCCCCGACCGTCCCGGCATGGCCACGGGCATCGCCATCATGGGCTTCGGCGGCGGCGCGCTGATCGCCTCGCCCTGGTCGGCCCAGATGCTGGAGTCCTTCGGCAGCGACACCTCCGGCATCGCGCTGGCCTTCCTCGTCCACGGACTGAGTTACGCCGTCTTCATGCTGCTCGGCGTACTGCTGGTGCGGGTGCCGCGCCCGCGTGCCGAGGAGCGGGCGGACGGTCACGCCACGGCGCCGGCGGGTCCCCGGGTGTCGGCACGCCAGGCTCTGCGCACCCCGCAGTTCTGGCTGCTGTGGGTCGTGCTCTGTACGAACGTGACCGCAGGCATCGGCATCCTGGAGAAGGCCGCGCCGATGATCACCGACTTCTTCGCGGACACCTCGACTCCCGTATCGGCCACGGCCGCCGCCGGTTTCGTCGCCCTGCTGTCGGCGGCCAACATGGCGGGGCGCATCGGCTGGTCCTCCGCCTCCGACCTGATCGGGCGCAAGAACATCTACCGCGTCTACCTCGGCGCAGGTGTCCTCATGTACGCGCTCATCGCCCTGGTGGGCAGCTCCTCCAAGCCCCTGTTCGTCCTGTGCGCGCTGGTCATCCTCTCCTTCTACGGCGGCGGCTTCGCCACGATCCCCGCCTACCTCAAGGACCTGTTCGGCACCTATCAGGTCGGGGCGATCCACGGACGGCTGCTCACCGCCTGGTCCACCGCCGGTGTCCTGGGCCCGCTGATCGTGAACTGGATCGCCGACCGGCAGGAGGAGGCCGGGAAGCACGGAGCGGACCTGTACGGGACGTCGCTCCTCATCATGATGGGACTGCTCGTCATCGGCTTCGCCGCCAATGAGCTGGTGCGGCCGGTCCACTCGTCCCACCACCTGGACGCCGTCACACCGGAGAAGGGAGCGCCCGATGTCCGACGACACCAGCAGTCAGAGTCCGCCTGAGGTGAAGGACCGGCGGCCGCTGATCGTCTTCACCTGGCTGTGGGTGGGCACCCCGCTCGCCTACGGGTTGTACGAGCTGTTCCGCAAGGCGACCCAGCTGTTCACCGACTGAACCCGCCGCCGGACCCGGCGAACCGGGCCCGGCGGCGGGTGTCGTTCGCCGGTCAGCCCACCAGGTCCGGGGCGCGCAGCATCGCGGACGGGATGCCCCACGCGTCGACGAGGCCGCCCGCGAGGGGCCGGACCTTGCGGCAGAGGTCGTTCACCTCACGGGTGATCGCCTTGGAACGCTGGACGGTCAGCCGGCCGTGCTCCATGAACCACGCCCGGTCCGCCTCGATCGTCGACAGGGCGAACAGGTCGCACAGCAGGCCCAGCGCGACCTTGTTGCCGCCCTCGGGCAGCGTACGCGTCTTCTCGACGAACGCCTCCAGCACCAGCCGCTCGACGTGGGCGTGGGCGACGGCGATGACGTGGTCCTGCACCTCCGAGAAGACGGCGCCCGCATCGCGCTTCCGGTCGATCCCGGCCTTGAGCCTGCGGGCCACCCCGGCGAGCATGTGCTCCTCGCGGTAGCGGACCATGGCGAGCTGGTACTCCGAGTCGAGCAGCCCGGCTTCCTGGTCCCACTCGTCGCCGCCCGGCAGCAGGTCACGTACCCGTTCGAGCAGCTTGTGGGCCGAGGTCTTCTCGATGACCGTCTCGACCGCGAGGTTGGTGACGTACCGGACCATGCCGAGCTGGTCCAGGTCCTCGAACTCACTCGCGTAGTCGGTGAGCAGGCCCTTGGCCACGAGCTGCAGCAGGACGTGGTTGTCGCCTTCGAAGGTGGTGAAGATGTCGCTGTCGGCCTTGAGGGCGGCGAACCGGTTGACGGCGAGATAGCCGGCGCCGCCGCACGCCTCACGGCACTCCTGGACCGTCCGGGTGGCGTGCCAGGTGCCGAGTGCCTTGGTTCCGGCGGCCCTGGACTCCAGCCGGCGCCGCGCCTGCGGGTCGTCCTCGACGCCGGAGAAGACGTCGTGGAGTTGCGTGCGCACGACGTCCTGCGCGAAGTGCAGCGCGTACGTACGCGCGACGAGCGGCAGCAGACGACGCTGATGCAGACCGTAGTCGAGGAGCAGTTGCTCCTCCTCCTGGGAGCCTGCCGCGAACTGGCGGCGGCGCAGGGCGTACTTCGTGGCGACGGCGAGGGCGACCTTGGCGGCGTTGATCCCGGCGCCACCGACGCTGACCCGGCCCTGGACCAGGGTGCCGAGCATGGTGAAGAAGCGGCGGTCGGGGCTGTCGATCGTGCTCTCGTAGAGGCCTTCCGGGGTGACGTCGGCGAACCGGTTGAGCAGCGCCTCGCGCGGAACCCGCACGCCGTCGAAGCGGAGGCGCCCGTTGTCCACGCCGTTGAGGCCCATCTTGCGGCCGTCGTCCTCGATCCGGACGCCGGGGGCCGCTTCACCGCCGACCCGGATCGGTACGACGAACGCGTGCACGCCCTCGGACTTCCCGCCCACCTCCAGCTGCGCGAAGACGACGGCCAGCTCGCCGTGGCGGGCCGCGTTGCCGATGTAGTCCTTGCGCGCCTGGTCGCCCTCGGTGGTGATGACGAACTCCTGGGCGGCGACGTCGTACCGCGCGACGGTACCGAGCGCCTGCACGTTGGAGCCGTGCCCGGTCTCGGTCATCGCGAAGCAGCCCATCAGCTTCCCGGTGATCAGGTCCGGCAGATAGGCGTCGTGGTGGCGTTCGGTGCCCAGATGCAGAATGGCGCCACCGAAGAGTCCGAACTGCACGCCGACCTTCACCAGCACCGACAGATCACCGAAGGCGAGCGTCTCGAAGGCGGCGATCGAGGCCCCGACATCGCCGCCCCCGCCGTACCGCTTCGGGAAGCCCATGCCGGTCTGCCCCGTCGCCGCCATCTCGACCACGAGTTCGCGCACCCGCTCGCGGTACGCGTCGGTGCCGAGCCTGTCGGCCTCCTCAAGAACGGAGGCGTACGTCACCAGGTTGGTGCGGACGAGGTCCCGGATCTCGGCGTACTCGCCGTCGAGCACCTCGGTCAGGGCCCGGACGTCGAGCTCCGGCTGCACGTACCCGTCGGGAGCGGTAGCTGTTTTGTCAGTGGTCATACGCTTTCGCTACCCCGCCCGGGAGCGATCACGCGGTAGCGCACGGGGCGCCGTCGCGTACCTCACGCGGACGGCGGGCGAAGTCCGGTCCGGAGTCCGATGCGAACGGTCGGCCCGGACCGGAGCTCAGTGGCTGCCCGGATCCGGACGATCCAGGTGATCCGGATGATCCGGACGGGCGTGCACGCTGACGGCGTAACCGCAGCCCGGGACGTAGGGATCGCCGCTCCAGGTGGCGTAGCGCTGCCGCAAGGCGAGTCCGGCCTGTTCGCACCATCGGTCGAAGTCCGCGAGGCCGAAGGGTGCTTCGGGCAGCGGCAGGTGCGCCGCGTCCAGTCCCATCCCCGTGACCAGCAGGCCTCCGGACCGCAGCACGGCGGACAACTGCCCGATGACGGCCGCCTCGGTCCCTGCGGCCAGGAGGGGGATGACGTTTCCGGCGGCCAGCACCACGTCGAATTCCGGTTCCAGGCCGAGGGCGTCCGTACGGGCCAGATCCCCCAGGAGCCACTCCTGTGCGGGTGCCTCGCGGCGGGCGACGGCGAGCATCGAGGCGTCGATGTCCACACCGGTGCAGCGGTACCCGAGCTCGGCGAGCCGGATCGCGATCCGTCCGGTGCCACAGCCTGCGTCGAGCACCCGGGCGGGGGGTTCCACCAGCGCGGCGCAGAACGCGGCCTCGCCATGGATGTCGTGCCCCGATTCGGCAAGCCGCGCGAAACGCCGGGCGTACTGCTCCCCGGCCTGTCCGCCGGTCAGTTCTGCCCAGCGGTCCTGTTTCCCGGTCATGTCGGCGCACCTTGGGGTCGGCCCCACCCGGTGGGCGGGGGAAGGTCTTCGAGGGGAATGTCCCCAAGTATGCGGCCCCGATCCGTTCGCGGCGCTCACACGGTGCTCAAGCACTGTCCGAGCGACCCTCAGGCACTGCCCAAGCGGCGCTCAAGCGCTGCCCCGAGCGGCGCCCGGGTGCGCTCAACGGGCCGCACTCACCGCCGTCTGCACCAGTGCCCGAACCTGGCGCACGATGTCCGAGCGGTTGCGCTCGAAGGCCGGGTCGGTGACCTCGCCCGTCGCCGGGTTGTCGTTGCCCGCGCCGAACTGCAGGACCGGGGTGTGCAGATGACCGCCCGGCAGCTTCGTCAGCCCCATCCGGTCGCGGAGCAGGGTGGCCCGGTAGGCGATCTCGTTGGAGAGGTAGTCGCCGCCGCCCCCGGCCCGCGCGGTCGAACCGGGAGTGGGGCCTCCCGGCCTGGTCACCGGCTGGGTGGCGCCCGCCGGTATCTCGGTGACCGAGGTGTTGTCGTACACCGGGAAGCGGCCCGTGTCCGCTTCGGTGAGCTGACGGTACGGGAGAGTGGTGGAGGTCCACTGCGGCTGCGACGCGGGGTCGGTGACGGGGACGGTCCCGGTGCGGGCGAGGTTCTCGTTGTCGGGGAAGCCGCCGCGCCAGGCACCGTTGGTGCGCTCCACGTCGAAACGGCCCTGCCGGCCCTGGCTGATGGTGGTGAACATGTCCAGGTGCGGCAGCTGCCGGGCGAGGGCCCGCTCGACGACCCCCTCGGCGAAGTCCGTCCACCGCACCGGGAAGACGACAGCCTCAATCCGGGCCGGCCCCTGGGCGGTCTGCACCAGGGTGCCGTCGAGGGCGAGCGCGCTCGCGCCCGAGGGGTTGCCGATCCGGACGTCCCTGTCCAGGGTGAACGGATCGAAGCCGGTGACGAGGACCCGCTTCACCTGACGGCCCGGGTAGCGGATGTCCTCCTGGCCGCGCGAGGAGGTCTCCAGAGCGGTGTGCAGGGCCTTGCGCCGCCGGTCGTCCAGCCCGAACCGGGGTGTCCATGCGCGCAGTTCGCGGCTGAGCGCGAGCCGGGCCCAGTACAGCGGACGGTCGTCGCCCCGGCTCAGGTCGCCCGTGGCGGTCCCGCGGCCCTGGGCGCGGTCCACGGCGAGCTGCCACAGGGCCGAGGCGTGGCGGGTCACCGCCCGCTCCGCCTGCGCGTAACTGCGGGAGCCTTCCAGGGCGTGGGCGAAGCGCGGGGCGAGGGCGTCGAATCCGCTGCGCCGCAGGATCTCCTGCGGGGCGGCCCGGTCCAGGCGCTGCTCCTCGACGGTGGGCTGCGCGGTGCCGGGGGCGGTGCCGGCGGGGGACGCCGCGGCAGGCAGGGCGGAGCCCGTGAGGACGAGCAGGAGCGTCACGCCGCCCAGACCGAGCCGGGTGTTTGCGGGGAACTGGTGCTTCACGTGGGCCCTTTCGACAGAACGGTTGGCCGCAGTATCGCGGCACCACCGGAGGCCACGCCATGGGGCATTGCCTCTCCCCCGCTCATGCACGGACGGTCGAGGCCGGTCCGGACGGGGGCTGCCAGCCGAGGACCGTGTCAAGAGCCCTCGATGTGACCGACGACGGCGTGGCCCGTACGGCAAGGTTACGGGCGGACACGGCGAGGGGGTGGGAGAGCCGGGCGAGATCACCGATGCGCCGGGAGCGGCGGCTGATAAGGGTGGTGCGCCGGTGCCTGCTCTCCGTGTAGGCGGCCAGCGCAGCCGGTACGTCGGCGTCGCTCGCGAGGGCGTGCGCCACGACGACCGCGTCCTCGATGGCCTGGCAGCCGCCCTGGCCCATGTTGGGCGTCATCGCGTGGGCGGCGTCACCGAGCAGTGCCACCCGGCCGGAGTGGAATCGGGGCAGGGGCGAGGCCAGTTCGTGAAAGTCGTGGTGGAGTACGTCGACGGGTTCGGGGTTCCGCGGGTCGAGCCGGTCCAGCAGCGCGGGTATCGGATCGTGCCACGTGCCGAAGCGCCGGGTCAGTTCCGCATGGTGGTCGGCCGGCTTCGTACCGGGGCCGGTGGCGGCGGTGGCGTAGACGTAGATCCGGCCGTCGACGAGGGGGACGATCCCGAACCGCTCCCCCCGGCCCCAGGTCTCGGCCGCCGACCGGGCGGCCGGTCCGATGCCGGGCAGCACCGCCCGCCATCCGGCCTCACCGGCGTGTCGCAGGCCGGGGTGTCGGGGGAAGAGCTGTCCACGGAGCACGCTGCGCATGCCGTCGGCCGCCACGACGACGTCGGCACGCAGGTCGCCCGCCGACGTACGCGCGACCACGGCACCCCCGGCGTGCTCCACCCCGGTCACCGATACGCCGAGCTGTACGACGCCGGGCGGCAGGGCGGCGGCGAGGGCGTCGATCAGGAAGCCGCGGTGCACGGCGCGCGCGGGAAGCCCGTCCCGGGAGGACGCGGCACCGGTGTCGGCCCGGCTCAGCCACCTGCCGTCGGGGGTACGCAGCCCGACCGCCCCGGCCAGGGCATCACCCGCCCACACCTCGGGGCCCAGGCCGATCGAGTCCAGGGCGCGCAGGGCGTTGGGGGCGAGCACGATCCCGGCGCCGATACCGGTGAGGACGGGAGCCCGTTCGCACACGGTCACGCGCCATCCGCGACGGTTCAGGGCCACCGCAGCGGCCAGACCCCCGATACCGCCCCCGGCCACGACAGCATGACGAACACCCATACAGACCGCCTCCCTCACACACACCCACACCCCCTCTACACCTGTAGAGGAGGCAACACGCCGCACTCTACACCTGTAGAGTGCCGGGGTGCCCCTCCCCGATCGCCGAGACCTGATCGCCGACGCCGCCATCAGCACCGTGGCCTCCGCCGGCCTGCGCGGCCTGACCCATCGCGCGGTCGACACCGCCGCGGGGCTGCCGGCCGGCAGCACGTCGTACTACTTCCGCACGCGGAGCGCCCTGATCAGCGCCTGCTACCTCCGCCTGGCCGCACTGTCGGTCGCCGACGTCGACCGGTGGCAAGCGGAGCACGGCACCCCGGACCCGGACTCCGCCGCGGAGGCACTGGCCGCACTGCTGCACCACTGGCTGACCGTGGCGCGGGACCGCCAGCTGGCCCGCTTCGAGCTCAGCCTGGAGGCGACCCGCCGCCCTGAGCTGCGCGCCGACCTGGAGACCGCGGGCCTCTCGGCACGCTCCAGGGCCACCACCTTGCTGGCGTCGCTCGGCGCGCCCCATCCGGAGCAGGCGGCAGACCTGCTCGTCGCCTGGACCGACGGCCTGCTGTACGACCGCCTCGCCGGCGCCCCGGCCGCGAGCCGCCCGGCACCCGATATGGCCGAACTGACCCCTTTCGTACGGCGGATGCTCGCCGCCGTGCTCTCCGCCTGAGGCGCGAGGACTCGCCGGACCAGGCCGGCCGTCACCGGACTTCTCGCGATCGTGCAGGGCCGAGGACGTCCGCGGCGCAGGGCAGACACCTCGGAGTACTGGCCTTGCCGGTAGCGTGATCGCCTGCCGCATGGAAGGTCCATGTGTCCGGCCGGCCCGTGCGAGGGATGCCGGTGGCGAGCGACGGGACCATGATGAGCGAACTGACGAAGCCCGGGATCGAGGTTCCGGAGGGTGACGCACCCACCGAGCTGACGGTCCGGGACCTGGTGGTCGGGGACGGACCCGAAGCGCAGCCCGGCAGGGTCGTCCAGGTTCACTACGTAGGGGTCACGTTCGCATCCGGAAGGGAGTTCGACTCCTCCTGGGAGCAGGGACGGCCGTTCAAGTTCGCCGTGGGCGGTGGCAAGGTCATCAAGGGCTGGGACCGGGGAGTGAGGGGGATGAAGACCGGCGGCCGACGCGAGATCATCGTTCCCCCGCGCCTCGGTTACGGCAAGCAGTCACCCTCTCCGCTGATCCCTTCGGGCTCGACGCTGATCTTCGTCGTGGACCTGCTCACGGTCGTGGGCGGACCCGCCGGAACGAGGCCCGGCTCGACCTGACCGGCTCGGCTTGACTGGCTCGGCCTGAGCCTGGCGACCCGCTAGCCCAGGAAGCTCAGCCGCACTTGACGCTCCGGGTTGTCCCTGTTCGTGTCCACCAGGCACACCGACTGCCACGTCCCCAGCTCCAGCGCTCCCCCGATCACCGGCAGGGTGGCGTGGGGCGGGACGAGGGCGGGGAGTACGTGGTCGCGGCCGTGGCCCGGGCTGCCGTGGCGGTGCTGCCAGCGGTCGTCCGCCGGGAGCAGGTGGTGGAGGGCGGCCAGGAGGTCGTCGTCGCTGCCCGCGCCCGTCTCCAGGACGGCGATGCCCGCGGTGGCGTGGGGGACGAAGATGTTCAGCAGGCCGTCGCGGCCGGACGCCGCGCGGGTGAGGAAATCCTCGCAGTCCTGCGTCAGGTCCGTGACGCTCTCTGCCGCACCCGTGGTGATGTTCAGGACAGTGGTGGTGAAGGAATCGGACATGCCTCCATCTTCTCTTCCAGGAGGCGAGATGACACATCCACGCTCCGAGACCCCATTGACCGCTTCCTGGCCGGATGACTACGTTCATCGCCATGTTCCGATCAGCTCTGCTCACCTCGCGCGGTCACATCGACCTGCTGCGGGTGGCATCCGCCGCGTGTTGTCGCGGCTGCTGACGTTCTCTCAGCGCCTTTCGCGCCGCTTCTGACCGGGTTTCGCCTCTCACCGACTTTCGCGCCTGCTCCACCCCATCGGCTGTGCCTGCCCCCTCGCGTACTCGTGCGGGCCGCTCCGCCCTGCCGCCGGGTGGGCGCGCGGTCCGCTCCTGCCGGACTTCCGACGCCTCCTGCCGGACTTCCGACGCCTCCTGACGCCTGCGGATCGCCTGGGCCTCCACGGCCTCCGGGGTCCTGGGCATTCCGGCACTCCCGGGTCCTGGCGGGGCGCCGAGCCGTGTCACCGTTCCCGGTCGCCCTCCCCGTCTCCCCCCTCCGTACGACCTCCCGTGGAGCCCCCATGACCATCAGCCACGCACCGCCCGATCTGCCGGCCGCACCGGAGAAGGAACCCGCCCCCGGCAGCCGTACGCCACCCGGTCTGGAGCCGATCGTCCCGGCGCCCGTACGCCGGGCGCGGCTGCGGTCCGTGCCCCGTTGGCTGCGGCGCACCGTGGGGCCGTTGCTGCTGCTCGCGCTCTGGCAGGTGTTCAGCGCCACGGAGGTCCTGCACCCGGATGTCCTCGCATCGCCGGCGACCATCGCCCGTGCGGGGGCCGGTCTGATCGCCGACGGGACGCTGCCGGCCGCCATGGGAGTGTCGCTCCAGCGGGTGGCCGTGGGGCTGGTGCTCGGTGGGGTCATCGGGACGGCGCTCGCGCTGGTCTCGGGGCTCTCGCGGCTCGGCGAGGACCCGGTCGACGCGACCGTGCAGATGCTGCGCACCGTCCCCTGGGTGGGGCTGATCCCGCTGTTCATCATCTGGCTCGGGATCGGCGAGGCGCCGAAGGTGGCGCTCATCGCACTCGGGGTCGCCTTCCATCTCCATCTCAATGTGTATGCGGGGATTCGAGGCGTGGACGCCCAACTCATCGAGGCCGGTGAGTCGTTGGGGCTCAACCGGTGGGGTCTCGTACGCCATGTGGTGCTGCCGGGGGCGTTGCCCGGGGCCATGACCGGGCTGCGCTACTCCCTCGCCACCGCCTGGCTGGCGCTCGTCTTCGGCGAGTCCATCAACGCCGATGCCGGGATCGGGTTCCTGATGAACCAGGCCCGGGAGCTCTTCCGGACCGACGTGATCGTCGTCTGCCTCGTCATGTACTGCTTCCTCGGCCTCACCGCCGACGTCATCGTCCGGACCCTCGAAAGGCTGCTGCTGCAATGGCGACCGACCTTCACCGGCCAGTGACCACCCCGGCCCCCTCCCCCACGGCGGACCCCGAAGCCGCCGTACGGGTCGAAGGGCTCACCCGCTCCTTCGACGGCCGTGCCGTGATCGACGGCCTCGATCTGACCCTCAAGGCAGGGCAGTTCACCGCGCTTCTGGGGCGCAGCGGATGCGGCAAGTCGACCCTGCTGCGGGTGCTCGCCGGGCTCGACCGCGAGATAGCGGGCACGGTCCTGGTGCCCCGACGGCGTGGCGTGGCCTTCCAGGCACCGCGCCTGATGCCCTGGAAACGGATCTGGCGCAATGTCCTGCTGGGGCTGCCGGGGAAGCCCGAACGGGCCCTGGCCGAGAAGGCGTTGGCGGAGGTGGGGCTGACCGACCGGGCGGGCGCCTGGCCCAAGACGCTCTCCGGCGGGGAAGCCCAAAGCGCCTCTCTGGCTCGCGCGTTGGTACGGGAGCCCGACCTGCTCCTGCTCGACGAGCCGTTCGGTGCGCTGGACGCCCTGACCCGGATCAAGGCGCAGCAGCTGGTGGCGGAGCTCTGGCAGCGGCGCGGCTGCACGGTTCTGCTGGTCACCCATGACGTGGACGAGTCCCTGTTGCTGGCGGACCGGGTGCTGGTGATGCGGGACGGCGGGATCGCGTACGACACAGCCGTCGGCCTGGACCGCCCGCGCGGGGTCGGCGCCCCCGGTTTCGCCGAACTCCGTTCGCGGCTGCTGAGCGAGCTGGGCGTCGAGGACGGCGGCCCGGACGCCGGTACCGGCCGGCCGCAGGAAGTGGCTGTCGCCGCGCACCCGGACGTATGACCCGTCGGCCCTCCCCCTTTCCCCCACCATCCACGGAGAACAACCATGAAACGCCGCACCCTGCCCGCCCCGCTCCTCCTCCTCGCTCTGCTCCTCGCCGCCTGCGGTGGCGGCGCTTCGTCCACGGGATCGGGAGGCAGCACCGACGGCAAGGGCAGCGTCACGCTCGACGTCGGCGACCAGAAGGGTGGCTACGAAGCCATCCTGCGGGCCTCCGGAGAGCTCGACGACTTGGACTACCGCGTCAAATGGTCCACCTTCACCTCCGGTCCACCGCTGCTGGAGGCCGTGAGCGCCGGGGCCGTGGACATCGGCGGGGTGGGCAACACTCCGCCGGTCCTCGCCGCCGGGTCGGACTCGAACATCGTCGTCGTGGGGGCCGGCCACGGATCGTCGGCGGGTGAGGCCATCGTCGTCCCGAAGGACTCGCCGCTCAAGAAGCCCGAGCAGCTCAAGGGCAGGTCCATCGCTGTGGCGCAGGGCAGTTCGGCCCACTTCCAGCTGGTCGCCTCGCTCAGGGAGGCCGGCCTCTCCATCAAGGACGTGAAGCTCAACTACCTCCAGCCCGCCGACGCGTTGGCCGCCTTCAGCCGGGGCAAGGTCGACGCCTGGGCGATCTGGGACCCGCACACCTCGCAGATCCTGCGGGCGGGGAACGCCCGGGTGCTGACGACCGGCGAAGGCGTGGTCAACGGCCTGGGTTTCCAGGTGGCTTCACCTGCCTCGCTCAAGGACAAGCAGAAGTCGCAGGCCATCGGTGATCTGCTCGTCCGGCTGGAACGGGCGCAGAACTGGGTCTTCGAGCACCCGGACGAGTGGGCGAAGGTGTGGGCGAAGGAGACCGGGCTCCCCTACGAGGTGGCGCTGGACGCCGTGAAGCCCACCTACGGCACCCGCGTCCCCGTGGCGATCGACGCGGCCGCCATCGCCTCCGAGCGGGAGATCGCCGACACCTTCGCCGAACTCAGGCTGATTCCAAGGCGGTTCGACTTCGAGGAGTACGTCGAAACCCGCTTCAACCGGAACCTCCCCGCCTCCTCCACCGCACCCCGCTCGTACGGAAAGGCCTCGTCGTGAACGTACATCTGCACTGGTTCCTGCCCACCGGAGGTGACGGCCGGACGCTCGTGGACCGGCACGCGTACACCGACGGCGGGGTCAAGCGCGATCGGATCACCCCGGTGAGCAGGGTGCGCGCCCCCGACATCGAGTATCTGGCGCAGATCGCCAAGGCGGCCGAACAGCTCGGCTTCGAGGCGGTGTTGACGCCCACCGGAACGTGGTGCGAGGACGCCTGGCTGACCACGGTGGCGCTCGCCCAGCACACCGAGCGGCTGAAGTTCCTGGTCGCCTTCCGGCCGGGGGTCATCTCGCCCGTGCTCGCCGCCCAGATGGCCGCGACCTACCAGCGGATCACCCGGGGGCGGCTGCTGCTCAACGTGGTGACCGGGGGCGACTCGACCGAACAGCGGCGGTTCGGGGACCACTTGGACCACGACAGGCGTTACGCGCGCACAGCGGAGTTCCTGTCGGTGGTACGGGGTGCATGGAGCGGGCAGCCATACGACTTCGACGGCGAGCACTACCAGGTGGAGGGAGGGCTGACCGCGCTGCCGCCGGACCCGCTGCCGGAGATCTTCTTCGGCGGGTCGTCGGCGGCCGCCGGCCCGGTGGCGGCCGCGCACGCCGATGTCTATCTGACCTGGGGGGAGCCGCCGGCGGCGGTGAAGGAGAAGATCGACTGGATTCGCGGGCTCGCGGAGGAGCAGGGGCGTACGGTCCGGTTCGGTATCCGGCTGCACACGATCTCGCGCGATTCCTCAGCCGAGGCGTGGGCCACCGCCGACCGGCTGCTGGGGGACCTCGACGCGGACACGATCGCGGCGGCGCAGCAGGCGCTGGGGCGGAGCGAGTCGGTCGGGCAGCAGCGGATGCTGGCGCTGCACGGCGGTTCGCGGGACAAGCTGGAGATCGCGCCGAACCTCTGGGCGGGCGTCGGTCTGGTGCGCGGCGGGGCCGGGACCGCGCTGGTGGGCAGCCATGCGGAGGTCGCCGATCGGATCGAGGAGTACCACGCTCTGGGTGTGGAGCACTTCGTGCTCTCGGGCTATCCGCACCTGGAGGAGGCGTACTGGTTCGGTGAGGGCGTGACGCCCGAGCTGGCGCGGCGCGGTCTGCTGTCGACCGTACCGGCCTCCCCGCGGCTGGGGGCGCCCGGCGCCGAGAACCGGGCGGCCGCGGCTCCCGGCGGGGCGCCGTTGCTGCCGGCCGGAGAGCGCTGAGTCTCGCGGGGGTGCTCGCGGGGCGCTCGGGGCCTCTACCGGTGCGGTGAGGTGCGGGGTGCCCGGGGCCTCGCGGTGGTGCGGCGCGGGGCGCCCGGGCCGGTGCGGCGGGGCGCCCCCGCGCTGTGCCGGCAGGGGCCGTGTCCGGGAAGATCCCGGGCGCCACGCGAGTTAGTAGAAACGTGAACATTACTGGGGTGCGCGAGCTGGACGTGGTCGTGATCGGCGCCGGGCAGGCGGGGCTGTCGGCCGCCCACCACCTGCGCCGCGTCGGACTGGAGCCGGACCGCGATTTCGTGGTGCTGGACCACGCGCCCCGGCCGGGCGGGGCGTGGCAGTTCCGCTGGCCCTCGCTGACGTACGGCAAGGTCCACGGGATGCACGCACTGCCGGGCATGGAGCTGACCGGCGCGGATCCCGACCGGCCCTCGTCCGAGGTGATCGGCGAATACTTCACGGCGTACGAGGAGCGCTTCGACCTGCGCGTGCACCGGCCCGTCGAGGTCAGCGCCGTACGCGAGGGGAGCGGCGGGCGGCTGCTCGTGGAGACGTCCGAGGGTACGTACGCCCCCCGGGCGCTGATCAACGCGACCGGCACCTGGGACCGGCCGTTCTGGCCGCGCTACCCGGGCCAGGAGACTTTCCGGGGGCGGCAGCTGCACACGGCGGACTACCCGGGGCCCGAGGAGTTCGCGGGGCGGCGCGTCATCGTGGTCGGGGGCGGCGCCTCCGGTACGCAGCACCTGATGGAGATCGCCGAGTACGCCGCCGAGACCTTCTGGGTGACCCGGCGCGAACCCGTCTTCCGCGACGAGCCGTTCACCGAGGAGTGGGGGCGGGCGGCCGTGGCGACGGTGGAGGAGCGGGTCCGCCGTGGGCTGCCGCCGCAGAGCGTGGTGAGCGTGACCGGGCTGCCGGTCACCGACGCCGTGCGGCGCGCCCGTGAGCAGGGCGTGCTCGACCGGCTGCCGATGTTCGACCGGATCACCCCGACCGGGGTGGCCTGGGACGACGGCCGGAGCGTCGAGGCGGACGTGATCCTCTGGGCGACCGGCTTCCGGCCCGCGGTGGACCACCTGGCACCGCTGAAACTGCGCGAGCCGGGCGGCGGCATCCGGGCGGAGAACACCCGTGCCGTACGGGACGGGCGCGTCCATCTCGTCGGGTACGGGCCGTCCGCCAGCACCATCGGCGCCAACCGGGCGGGGCGCACCGCCGTGCGGTCGGTGCTGCGGCTGCTGGAGGGGACCGGCGTCCGGCGGCAGGACGTGACCGGCGTCGGGCGGGGCGCGGAGGAGAAAGCCGGGGCGGCCGTGTGACGGTTGCCGTCGTCAGCCCGCGGCGGCCGATCGGCGGTTGCGGTTGAACTCCTCCACATTCTTCAGCTGTTCGTCGTAGCTGTCGGTAAACCGGGTGTCCCCGGGCGCGACCGTGACGAAGTACAGCCACGGGCCCGGCGTGGGGCTGATGGCGGCGCGCAGGGCCTCCTCCCCCGGGTTCCCGATGGGCGTCGGCGGCAGACCCTTGCGTACGTAACTGTTGTACGGGCTGTCCAGCTGGGTGTCGGCGGTGGTGGTGTCCAGGGTCGAGCGCTTCAGCGCGTAGTTGATGGTGGAGTCCATCTGCAGCGGCATGTCCTTGAGCAGCCGGTTGTAGACGACCCGGGCGACCTTGCCCATGTCGGAGGCGGTGTCGGCCTCGGCCTGGACGATGCTGGCGATGGTGGCCGTCTCGTAGACGGTGACGTTGTTGCGCTGGGCTCCGGCGGTGATGCGGTCGGCCCCGAACCGTTTGCGGGCGGTGTCCGCCATGTAGCGCAGCAGGCCGGCAGGCCTGGTCGCGGAGTCGATCGGATACGTGGCCGGGAAGAGGTACCCCTCGGGGTTGCCCTCGGCCTGGTCGGGCAGGTCCAGATCCACCGTCGTCACGGTCTTGCGCGTGGAGCCGGACTTCAGGCCGAGCGCCCGGTCGACCGCGGCGTACACCTGTGAGGCGCGCCAGCCTTCCGGGATCACCAGCGTGCTCTGCGGGCGCTCCTTCTTCTGCTCGTCCGGCCCGATCAGGGACAGCGGGATCAGTACGGCGGCCGACACGACGAGCAGCGCGGCGACGACCAGAACGATCTTTCCGCGACGGGTCGGGCGGAGTCTGCGACGGGGACGGGCGTCCGGGGACTCGTTCACCATGCGGGCACGTTAACCCGGGGTGCGGCCCCGGGCCGGTAGCCCGGCTGGGACGTCGGCTCCGGCGACACGAACGCCGTACCGCACGATCAGAACACACGAACAAGGGATCGGGTGTTCGCTTGAACGCGTGATCGTACGAGGAATCGTTTCCCGTCTCCCCCGCCGGGCGTGATGATTGCAGAGCGCAGTCGACGGGCTGCAGACCGCTACCGCGCACGTCCCACACATGCACCACGCACGAGGAGACAGACCCGATGAACTTCCTGACCAACCTGCTGGCCGGCATCGTCCACTTCGTGGGTTGGCTCGTCTGACCATCACTCCGCCCGGCGCCGTCGCTTCCCGTCCCACGGAAGCGGCGGCGCCGCTGCGTGTACGGAGCCGGGGCGCCGTACACAGCCCTGCGTTACGGCTTCAGCCCCTTGCCCCGCCCGGTCCGGCGAACGGCGGCAGCGCGGTGAAGCCGGGATCGACCGTCACCGCCTCCGCGAGCGCGCCGAGTGTCCGGCGGACCCGGGTGAGCGGGTGGTCCGGGAATTCCGCGTCCCACTGGGCGTGGTCCGCGGCGTGGAAGGGCAGCCCGCCCTGGACCTCGGGGGCGTACGGATGCGGCCGGAAGTAGCTCCCGGGGCCGAGCTTGGCCAGCACCACGGCCTCCCGCAGGCCCGTCATGCCGCGCTCGGCCGCCTGGATCTTCACCACGGTGCTGCAGGCGGCGCGCGGCACGGTGAAGCTGCCGATGAACGCCTGGCCGCTGGGCTGCCCCGGCAGCGGCAGTTTGAGTATCTGACGCAGAGCGGGCAGCTCGCCCAGCCGCTTGACCGATGCCTCGATGAGCCCGCCGCCTGCTCGTGCCGTGAAGTGGGTCAGGCCGTGGCGCAGGGCCGGGCCGTCGTCCAGGGCGGCCGGCAGGTCCGGCGGCAGGTCGAAGAAGTGCAGCGACAGCACATCGCCGTGGTCGTTCAGCCAGGTGTCGGTGTCCACGATCCGGCAGCCGGGGAGTTCGACCCCGAGGAGAACTCTCATGCGCGGGGATCATGCCGTACGGACGGTGCGCCGGTGACGTCGGGGTCCGGCCGCACGGAGAGCGGTCAGGAGGCCCGGACCGGGGCCCGGTGGGAGTCACGGCGGATCAGGGCGGCGTACCGGCCGTCCTGGTCCAGCAGCTCGTCGTGCGTACCGCGCTCGGCTATCCGGCCGCCGTCCAGGACGACGATCTGGTCCGCGTCGCGGACGGTGGAGAGGCGGTGCGCGATGGTGAGGGTGGTGCGGCCGGCGGAGAGCGCGTCGATCGCTTCCTGCACGGCGTGTTCCGTACGGGTGTCGAGCGCGCTCGTCGCCTCGTCGAGGATCAGGACCGGCGGGTCGCGGAGGATGGTGCGGGCGATGGCGAGGCGCTGCTTCTCGCCGCCCGAGAAGCGGTAGCCGCGCTCGCCGACGAGGGTGTCGTAGCCGTCGGGCAGGGAGGCGATGTGGTCGTGGATCTGCGCGGCGCGGGCCGCCGCCTCGATCTCCTCGCCGGTGGCTTCCGGCTTGGCGAAGCGGAGGTTGTCGGCGACGGAGGCGTGGAAGAGGTAGGTCTCCTGGGAGACCACGCCGACCGCTCTGGCCAGCGTGTCGAAGTCCAGGTCGCGGACGTCGACTCCGTCGAGCGTGACCCGGCCGCCGGTGACGTCGTAGAGCCGGGGCACGAGATAGCTGAGCGTGGACTTGCCCGAGCCGGTGGGGCCGACGACCGCCAGGGTGCTGCCCGCGGGAACGGTCACGTCGACGGAGCTGAGCGTGGGGCCGCTCTTGTCGTCGTAGGCGAAGTCGACGTTCTCGAAGGCGATCTCACCGCGGATCTTCTCCAGCCGGACGGGCTTCTCCGGCTCGGTGATGTCCACCGTGAGGTCGAGGTACTCGAAGATCCGCTGGAAGAGGGCGAGGGAGGTCTGCATCTGCACGCCGGTGGAGAGCAGGCTCACCGTGGGGCGGAAGAGCCCCTGCTGGAGCGTGACGAAGGCGACCAGCGTACCGATGGAGACGGCGGTGCCGCCCGGCTGGAAGGTCAGGCCGGCCACCCAGTAGATGACGGCGGGCATGGCGGCCATGACGATGCCGATGGTGGACATCCGCCAGCGGCCCGCCATGTTGGAGCGCACTTCCAGGTCGACCAGGCGCTCGGACTCCTCGGTGAATCCCTTGGTGAGGGAGTCGGATCGGCCCATCGTGCGGCCGAGGAGGATGCCGCTGACCGAGAGGGATTCGGTCACCGTGGCGGCCATGGCGGCCATCTGCTTCTGCCGCTGGGTGGTGATCCTCTTCCGCTCCCGGCCGACGCGGCGGCTGATCGCGACGAACACCGGCAGCAGGAGCAGCGAGACGACGGTGAGGCGCCAGTCGAGCGCGAGCATGGCGACGACGGTGGCGATGACGGCGGTGAGGTTGGAGACGAGCGAGGTCGCGGTCGAGGTGACCGTCGCCTGCATACCGCCGATGTCGTTGGCGATGCGGGACTGGACCTCGCCCGTGCGGGTCCGGGTGAAGAAGGCGAGCGGCATCCGCTGGAGCTGGGTGTACACGGCGGTGCGCAGGTCGTGCATGACGCGCTGGCCGACGGTCGTGGAGATCAGGGTCTGCAGGACGCCGAAGACGCTGTTCATCACGGCGGTGAGGATCATGCCGAGCGCCAGCAGCGTCAGCAGTCCCGTGCGCCCCTGGGGGATGGCGGTGTCCAGGATCTCGCGCAGCAGGAACGGGGAGGCGACCGACACCAGGGAGGAGGCGCCGACCAGCAGTCCGACCACGGCGAGCCGGCCGCGATAGGGGTGGAAGAGGCGGAGGATGCGGCGCACCTCGCCGGGCGGCCGGTCCGAGGCCGCGTCGGGTGGGGGCGTCCACATGGGTTCGTCGGGTTTCATGGGCTCCTTCGTGGGGCGTGAGGAACAGTCGGACGTATCCGATGTTCAGAGCTTAGCTCATTGTTACCTATGCTCACAATGAACGAGGTCCTGATATTGTTCCCGTATGGATGTCTCCGATTCCCCAGATGCCGACCCCGTGGATGCTGCACATGCCGTGAACGCTGTGGATGCCGTGGACGCTGTGGGTGCCGCCGGCGCCTCCGACCGTGACCGTGACGCCGACGGCATGCTCGCCGAGCAGCTGCTGCGTCTGACGCGCAGGCTGCACCGCATCCAGAGCCGCCAGCTGGAGCCGATCGGCATCACCCCGGCCCAGTTCCGGCTGCTGCGGACCGTCGCGAGTTACGACGCGGCCCCCCGGATGGCGGATCTCGCCCAGCGCCTGGACGTGGTCCCGCGCGCCGTGACGACGCTGGTCGACGCCCTGGAGGCGAGCGGACGGGTCCGCCGCGCCCCGGATCCGGACAGCCGCCGAGTCGTGCGCATCGAGATCACCGACGAGGGACGCGCCACGCTGCGCTCCCTGCGCAACGCGCGCCGGGCGGCCGCGGAGGAGATCCTGGCTCCATTGACCGCCGGCCAGCGCGAGGTGCTCGGCGGACTGCTCTCCGCTCTGGTCGACGGAATGCCGGAGCGCCGCTGCTGAGACCGGCCGCGGGCCACCGACGGCCGGACCGCGCCGACCGAACCGGCTGTACCGACCGCGCCGACCGCACCGACCGCACCGACCGCCGAGGGGACGCCGAGATGCCGCTGCTGGAGCCCGAGCCGGAAGTCCTCCGCCCCGGTACGGCCCGCGAACCCGCCCCCGACCGGGTCACCGACCGGAGCGCGACCGGCACCCCGGAGCCCCTCCGCGCCGAGCTGACCGCCCTGCTCGGCGCGGACAAGGTGCTCTGGAAGGTCTCCGACCTCGTGCGGTACGCCTCCGACGCCAGCCCCTACCGCTTCCTCCCCCGGGTCGTGCTGGTCCCCGAGGACCTCGACGACATCTCCGCGATCCTGTCGTACGCCCACGGCAAGGGCCGCGAGGTCGTCTTCCGGGCCGCGGGCACCAGCCTCAACGGCCAGGCGCAGGGCGAGGACATCCTGGTCGACGTACGCCGTCACTGGACCGGGATCGAGGTGCTGGACGACGGGGCGCGGGCCCGGATCCGACCGGGCACCACCGTCCTGCGGGCCAACACGACGCTCGCCCGGTACGGCAGGCTGCTGGGCCCCGACCCGGCGAGCGCCATCGCCTGCACGGTCGGCGGGGTCGTCGCCAACAACGCCTCGGGCATGACGGCCGGCACCACCCGCAACTCCTACCGGACGCTCGCCTCGCTGACGTTCGTCCTGCCGAGCGGCACCGTCGTCGACACCGCCGGTCCCGTCGCCGACGAGGAGCTGGCCCGGGCGGAGCCGAAGCTGTGCGCGGGGCTGCTGGCGCTCAAGGCGGAGATCGAGGCGGACGAGGAGCTGACGGCCCGTATCCGCGCCAAGTACGCGATCAAGAACACCAACGGCTACCGCCTCGACGCCTTCCTCGACGGTGCGACACCGGTGCAGATCCTGCGCGGTCTCATGGTCGGCTCCGAGGGCACGTTCGGCTTCATCTCCGAGGTCGTCCTCGACACCCTGCCCCTGGACCGGCGGGTCACCAGCGCCCTGCTCTTCTTCCCCTCCCTGACCGCCGCCGCGGCCGCCGTCCCCCGGTTCAACGAGGCGGGGGCCATCGCGGTGGAGGTGATGGACGGCAACACCCTGCGCGCCTCGGTCAGCGTGAAGGGCGTTCCGGCCGACTGGGCCGCCCTGCCCCGTGGGACGGCCGCGCTGCTGGTCGAGTTCCGCGCCCCGGACGAGGCGGGGCAGGAGGCGTTCGAGGAGGCCGCCGCCGAGGTGATGCGGGGGCTCGACCTGGTGGTTCCGGCCGCGTCCGTCACCAACGCGTTCACCCGGGACGCGGGGACCATCGCCGGGTACTGGAAGGCGCGCAAGGCGTTCGTGACGGCGGTCGGCGGCTCCCGCCCCTCGGGTACGACGCTGATCACGGAGGACTTCGCGGTCCCGCCGGACCGGCTGGCCGACGCCTGCGAGGCGCTGCTGGAGCTCCAGTCGCGCCACGGCTTCGACGCCGCCGTGGCCGGTCACGCGGCCCACGGCAATCTGCACTTCCTGCTCGCCTTCGACGCCGCGCTCCCCGCCGATGTCGAGCGGTACGACGCGTTCATGCAGGAGTTCTGCACCCTCGTCGTGGACCGTTTCGACGGGTCGCTGAAGGCGGAGCACGCCACCGGCCGCAACATCGCGCCGTTCCTGGAACGCGAGTGGGGTCCGCGGGCGACGGAGCTGATGTGGCGGACGAAGCAGGTCATCGACCCCGAGGGGGTGCTCGCACCGCGCATCGTTCTCGACCGTGATCCGCGAGCCCATCTGCGGGGGCTGAAGACCATTCCGAAGGTGGAGGCGGTCGCCGACCCGTGCATCGAGTGCGGCTTCTGCGAACCCACCTGCCCCAGCGAGGATCTGACGACCACTCCGCGCCAGCGGATCGTGCTGCGCCGCGAGATGATGCGCCAGGCGGACGGCTCCCCGGTGGAGGCCGGACTCCTCGACGCCTACGGGTACGACGCGGTGGACACCTGCGCCGGGGACTCCACCTGCAAGCTCGCCTGCCCGGTCGGCATCGACACCGGGGCGATGATGAAGGGCTTCCGGCACCTCAGGCACACCCCGCGCGAGGAGCGGATCGCCGCGCTCACCGCGGAGAACTTCCGCGTGGTGGAGGCCTCGGCGCGGCTCACGGTGGCGGCGGGGGACGCCATCGGGAAGCGGGGCGGCGACCGGCTCCTCGCATCCGTGACGCGGCTCGCCCGCAGGGCCGTACGCCCCGATCTCGTACCGGAATGGCTGCCCCAGCTCCCCGGTTCCGCCGCCCGGCAGCTGCCCCGCACCACGCGGGTGGGGGCGAGCGCGATCTACTACCCGGCCTGCGTCAACCGGATCTTCGCCGGACCGGAGGCGGGACCCGAGGGCAGTCGTGGCCTCTCCCTGGCCGAGGCCGTGGTTGCCGTGTCCGAGCGGGCCGGAAAGCCGGTGTGGATCCCCGGGGACGTGGCGGGGACGTGCTGCGCGACGATCTGGCACTCCAAGGGGTACGACGAGGGCAACAGGGTGATGGCGAACCGCATCGTGGAGGCGGTCTGGGGCTGGACCGCGGGCGGGACGCTGCCGCTGGTCGTGGACGCGTCCTCCTGCACGCTCGGCATCGCCGAGGAGGTGGTGCCCTACCTCAGCGAGGACAACCGGGAGCTGCACCGGGAGCTGACGGTGGTGGACTCGCTGGTGTGGGCGGCCGGGGAGCTGCTGCCGGAGCTGACGGTGTTCGAGAGGGCCGGCTCGGCGGTCGTCCATCCGACGTGCTCGATGGAACACCTGGGCGATGTCGAGCAGTTGCGTGTCGTCGCCGAGGCCTGCGCCGAGGAGGTGACCGTGCCGGACGGAGCGGGGTGCTGTGCCTTCGCGGGCGACCGGGGCATGCTGCACAAGGAGTTGACCGACGCGGCCACGGCGAAGGAGGCGGCCGAGGTCAACTCCCGTCACTTCGACGCCTATCTGTCGGCCAACCGCATGTGCGAGATCGGCATGGAGCGGGCCACCGGACAGCCCTACCGCTCGGCCCTGATCGAGCTGGAGCGCGCCACCCGGCCGCCCGGCCGCTGAGCGCCCGAAGGTCCCTTCCGGCGCAGGTCAGACGCCCCAACTGGTTGAACCAGTTGGGGCGTTCGCACGCCCTGAACAAAAGTCCATGGTTTGAGGACGAGAGTCCAATTGGCTCCCTTGCGCACCATCAGCCTCACCGTCCAGGGTCCTTACCGAGGCCCGGTCCCCGGTCGCTCACGCACATACGGGACCGGACGCGCTCGCGCACCGTCAGAACCCCCACACCCCACCTGGAGGCTCGATGAACGACGACGACGCCCGGCCCGGACAGCCCCCGCAGGACATCCCCCCGCAGAACACCGGCGACGACGCCGGCCGGCAGGACCCCAGCCGCCGTTCGGTGCTGTGGACCACGGCCGGCGTGGCCGGCGCCGGACTCGGCCTCGGCGCGCTGGCCCCCGGCACCGCTTCGGCCGCCGGGAACGCCACCCCGGACACCGTGGCGGCCACGGCCGCCGCCCCCGCCCGCCAGGGCCGCACGATGACCGACGTCCCCTTCGAGCGGCGCTCGACGGTCCGGGTCGGCATCGTGGGCCTCGGCAACGGGGGCGACAGCATGATCGACCTCTTCCTCGCGGTCCCCGGCGTCCGGGTCGTGGCGGTCTGCGACCCGGTCCGGGACAAGACGGAGAAGGCGGCCGCCAAGGTGACGGCCGCCGGGCAGCCCGCCCCCGCCGTCTACGCCAAGGGCGAGGACGACTACGTCAACCTCTGCCGGCGCGGGGACATCGACTTCGTCTATGTGGCCACCCCCTGGGAGCTGCACTTCCCGATGGCGAAGGCGGCGATGCTGAACGGGAAGCACGTCGGCGTGGAGTGTCCGATCGCGATGCGGCTGGAGGAGCTCTGGCAGCTCGTCGACCTCTCCGAGCGCACCCGGCGCCACTGCATGCAGCTGGAGAACTGTTGTTACGGCAAGAACGAGATGCGGGTGCTCCGGATGGCGCACGCGGGTCTCTTCGGGGACCTGCTGCACGGCGCGGGGGCGTACAACCACGATCTGCGCGAGCTGATGTTCGACCCGGACTACTACGAGGGTCCGTGGCGGCGGCTGTGGCACACCCGGCTGCGCGGCGACCTCTACCCCAACCACGGGTTCGGCCCGGTCGCCAACTACATGGACGTCAACCGGGGTGACCGTGCCGTCTCCATCACCAGCATCGGCACCCCCGCCCTCGGCCTCGCCGCGTACCGCAAGGAGCACATGCCCCCGGGCGACCCCAGCTGGAAGGAGTCGTACATCGGCGCCGACCGGACGATCAGCCTCGTGCAGACCGCCAAGGGCCGGGTGATCCGGCTGGAGCACGATGTGTCGTCGCCGCACCCGTACTCCCGGATCAACAGTCTCGGCGGGACCCGGGGGGTCTTCGAGGACTATCCGGAGCGGATCTACCTGGAGCCCACGAACACGAACCACCAGTGGGACGACTTCAAGAAGTACGCCGAGTGGGACCACTGGCTATGGAAGGAGCACGCCAACCCGCCGGGCGGCCACGGCGGGATGGACTACATCATGGTGTTCCGGCTGATGCAGTGCATGCGGCTCGGGCTCGTCCCGGACTTCGACGTGTACGACGCGGCCACCTGGACGGCCCCGGTGCCGCTCAGCCACCTCTCCATCAAGGCCAAGGGCGCCCCGCTGCCCATACCCGACTTCACCCGGGGCGCCTGGAAGACGGCCAGGTCCGGCATGGACTCGGAGAAGCCGGCCGCATGACGGCGGCGGGGTCCCGGGCGGCTCGGCACGGGACCCCGCAGGGGGCGGAACGGCCGTAAAACCGGTTGCCCCGAAGGGGGGCGGGAAGCGAACCTTGCACGGTTTGGTCACCCCGTATCTCCGAGGTCCGCACGGACCTCGCGCATACCGAGCCCTGGGACGTCATGCAGATTCGCGATCTTCCGTATACGGATCCCGGCGACCCCGATGTACGGTCGGGCCCACGCTTCCTGTACTGGCTCGGGCGCAATCAGCTCGGCGGACAGCTCAAGGCCCTTGGCTGGGGACTGCTCCACCAGCTGGGCATCGCCGGACTCCCGGTCACCGTGGGTGTCGCCGTCCAGGCCGTCATCGAGCGCTCCGGCGCACGCCTGGCGCTGGCCGGCGGTCTGATACTGGCCCTCGGCATCCTCATCGCGGTGGGCGACACCATGCTCCACCGGACCGCGGTCACCAACTGGATCACCGCCGCCGCCCGGGTGCAGCAGCTCCTGGCGCGCAAGACCGCCGAGCTGGGCGCCGCCCTGACCCGGCGGGTCGCCGCCGGTGAGGTCGTAGCCGTCTCGACGGGCGACGTGGAGAAGATCGGCTGGTTCGTCGAGGCGCTCTCGCGCTTCATGGCCGCCGCCATCGCGCTCGTCGTGGTCTGCGTGGGGCTCGTCATCTACCTCCCGGCCCTGGGCGTGCTGGTGGCCGTCGCCATGCCGGTGCTGGCCCTCGCCGTGCTGCCGCTGCTCCCCCGCGCCACCCGGCGCGCCGACGAGCAGCGCGAGAAGGCGGGCAAGGCGACCGAGCTGGCCTCGGACACCGTGGCCGGACTGCGGGTGCTGCGCGGCATCGGCGGCGAGGAGCTGTTCCTCGGCCGCTACCGCCGCGCATCCCAGGAGGTCCGCAAGGCCGCCGTGCGCTCCGCGAGGATGTGGGCGCTGATCTCGGCGGTGCAGGTGCTGCTGCCGGGCATCCTGCTGATCTCCCTGGTCTGGTACGGGGCGACGCTGGCGCGGGACGGCCGTATCGACGTGGGCCAGCTGGTCACCGTCTACAGCGCGGTCACCCTGATGCTGTTCCCTCTCCGTCACTTCGAGGAGATCGCGATGGCCTACTCCTTCTCTCGGCCGTCCGCGCAGCGCGCCGTACGGGTGCTGTCGCTGCGCCGCAGCGACCGGACGGCCACGGAAGCGGGCGTTCCGTCGGGCGACCTGTACGACCCCGCCACCGGGCTGATGGCCCCCCAGGGGCAGTTCACCGCCGTCGTCTGCGGCGACCCGGACGAGGCGGGACGGCTGGCCGAACGGCTGGGCGGCCACGCCGAAACCGGCGACCAGGAGAGCGAGGAGGAGAAGAAGGCACCGTCCGTCCTGCTCGGTGCCGTCGCGCTGGACGAACTACCGCTGGACACCGCGCGGACCGTGGTCCTGGTCCAGGACAAGGACCCGGTGCTGCTCTCCGGCACCCTCCAGGAGCTGCTGGACGTGCCGTCCTCGGGCCTGGTCACCGCCGAGGCTGCGCTGGAGGCCGCGCAGTGCGGCGATGTGCTCGCCGCACTGGCCCAGGCATCCCCCGACAGCGACCGGGACCCGATGCGGACCCGGATCACCGAGCGGGGCAGGTCGCTCTCCGGCGGTCAGCGCCAGCGCCTCGCGCTGGCCCGGTCGCTCATCACCGACCCGGAGGCACTGGTGCTGGACGAGCCGACCTCAGCCGTCGACTCGCACACCGAGGCGCGCGTCGCCACCGGGATCGCGGGGCTGCGCCGGGGCCGTACGACGGTCGCGTTCGCCTCCTCGCCGCTGCTGCTGGACGTCGCCGACCGGGTCGTCCTCGTCCACGAGGGCAGCGTGGTCGCCGTGGGCACCCACCGCGACCTGCTGCGCACCGAACCGCGCTACCGGGCCGTCGTCACCCGCGAGACCGACGACGAGGCGGCGGCCGAAGCCCGCCAGGACATCGGGGCGGTCCCCGCCATGAACAGCATCCAGGAAATCGAGGAGAGGGCATGATCGGCGTCGCACCACCGGCGTACGACCCGGCCGCCCCGGAGTCGGCCACCACCCTGCCCGTGGGCACCCCCACGACCGTACGGAGTTACGTACGGGATCTGCTGCGGCGCCACCGCAAGGCCTTCGCCCTCCTGATCGCCGCCAACACGGTGGCGGTCGTCGCGTCGATCGCCGGACCGTATCTGCTGGGCGGGCTGGTCGAGGACCTGTCCGAGGGGGTCACCGACCTGCATCTGGAGCGCACGGCGGCGGTCTTCGCCCTGGCGCTGGTGATCCAGACGGTGTTCACCCGGTCCATGCGACTGCGCGGGGCCATGCTGGGTGAGGAGATGCTCGCCGACCTGCGCGAGGACTTCCTCGTCCGGGCGGTGGGTCTGCCGCCCGGGGTCCTGGAGCGGGCCGGGACGGGCGATCTGCTCTCCCGGATCACCACGGACATCGACCGGCTGGCCAACGCGATGCGGGAGGCCGTGCCGCAGCTGGCCATCGGCGTCGTCTGGGCGGGGCTGCTGCTCGGCGCGCTCACCGTGACCGCACCCCCGCTGGCGCTGGCCGTCGCGATCGCGCTGCCGGTGCTGATCGTGGGCTGCCGCTGGTACTTCCGGCGCGCGCCCTCGGCGTACCGCTCGGAGGCCGCCGGTTACGCGGCCGTCGCCGCGATGCTCGCCGAGACCGTGGACGCCGGGCGGACCGTGGAGGCGCACCGGCTCGGTGCCCGCCGGGTGGCGCTGTCGGACCGCCGGATCACGGAGTGGACGGCCTGGGAGCGGTACACGCTGTTCCTGCGCTCGGTGCTGTTCCCGGTCTTCAACGCGACGTACGTGACGATCCTCGGCGCGGTCCTGCTGCTCGGCGGCTGGTTCGTGCTGGAGGGGTGGCTGACGGTCGGGCAGCTGACCACGGGGGCGCTGCTGGCCCAGATGATGGTCGACCCGATCGGCCTCATCCTGCGCTGGTACGACGAGCTCCAGGTGGCCCAGGTGTCCCTGGCGCGGCTGGTCGGGGTACGGGAGATCGAGCCGGACGCCGGGAATACGGAGATCGGGCCGGACGGCCGGGACGTGCGGGCGGACGACGTGCGCTTCGGGTACCGGGAGGGCGTGGACGTCCTGCACCAGGTGTCGCTGGACGTGGCTCCGGGGACCCGGCTGGCCCTGGTCGGGCCTTCGGGTGCGGGCAAGTCGACGCTGGGACGGCTGCTGGCCGGGATCTACGCCCCGCGCACCGGCGAGGTGACCCTCGGCGGGGCCGAGCTGTCGCAGATGACGGCGGAGCGGGTCCGCGAGCATGTGGCCCTGGTCAACCAGGAGCACCACGTCTTCGTGGGTTCGCTGCGGGACAACCTGCTGCTGGCCCGGAACGGGGCGCAGGACGCCGAGCTGTGGGCCTCGCTGGCCGCGGTCGACGCGGACGGCTGGGCGAAGGGCCTGGACAAGGGGCTGGACACCGAGGTCGGTTCGGGCGGGTTCGCGCTGACCCCGGCGCAGGCGCAGCAGATCGCGCTGGCCCGGCTGGTGCTGGCCGACCCGCACACGCTGGTCCTGGACGAGGCGACCTCGCTGCTGGACCCGCGGGCGGCCCGTCATCTGGAGCGTTCACTGGCCCGGGTGCTGGAGGGCCGTACGGTGGTGGCGATCGCGCACCGGCTGCACACCGCGCACGACGCGGACGTCATCGCGGTCGTGGAGGAAGGCCGGATCAGCGAACTGGGCAGCCACGACGAGCTGGTGGCGGCGGACGGCGCGTACGCGGCGCTGTGGCGGTCCTGGCACGGGTGAGACCCCCGGTCCTGGCACGGTGAGGCCCTTGGAGACCCCCGAGCGTCACCGTACGGTTCGCGTGCGGTGCGGCTGGAGGAGCTGGTCCACCGGTGCGTGGTCGTCGGTGAGGACCGGGGCGTCACCGGTCCAGGCGGTGACGGTGTCGCCGGTGGCGATCCTCCAGCCGGTCTCCCGGGTGTCCAGGGCCTTCTGGATCGCGGGCGCGTCGAACGGCCGGTCGGAGGCGAGCACCACCAGGTTGCCGCCCACGGGGGTCGCGGCCGGGTCCAGGCCGATGTCCACGGGGGCGCCCATGACGGTGACGTGCTCGAAAACCTTGGCGAGCGTGGCGACTTCGGCGCGGGCGAAGGCCAGGCGGCCGTGGTCGATGAGGTTGGCGGCGTACAGGCCGTCGTCCTTGAGCGCCCGGTGCACGTCCCTCAGCGCCTCCGATGTCGTGAGGTGCCAGGGCACGCTGACGCCCCCGAAGGCGTCGCCGACGACGAGGTCGCGGCTGTCGGCTTCCAGCCGCTTCAGGCCCAGCCTGCCGTCCTCCACGCGTACGTCGATGCCGGTGGACGCCCCCAGGTCGAGCTGTTCGCGGTCGATGCGGACGACCCCGCCGTCGATCTCGGAGACGAGGCTGCGGGTCCCGGGGCGTGCGGCGGCGAGGTAGCGGGGGAAGGTGAGCCCGCCGCCTCCGACGTGGTGGGCGGCGAGCGGCTCGCCCGCGGGGAAGGTGGTGTCGACCACCGCCGCGATGGCGCGCACGTATCCGAACCGGAGGTACGTCGGGTCGTCGACGTCGACATACGAGTGGCGCAGGCCGTCCAGGACCAGGGTGCGGCCGGTGGCCCGGTCGGGGTCCGCGACGATCCGGGCGCAGTGGTACCGGGTCTCCGCGTCGCAGCCGCCTGGAGCGAACGCGGTGGCGAGGGAGCCCGCGACGACGGTGGCCAGCGCCATGGCCGAGGCCCGGCTCCAGCGGCGCGCCCGCCACCCGGCCAGTACGGAGCCGATCACCAGCAGGGCTCCCAGGCCGATCAGGATGGAGCTGACGGGCAGCCGGGAGACGAGGACGAAGCCGGTGAGGACGGTGCCGACGATGGCGCCGAAGGTGCCCACGCCGGAGAGCCGCCCCACGACCGTCCCGGTCTCGGCGAGGCTGGTGAGCCGCAGCTTCGTCACGAACGGGGTCACCGCGGAGAGCAGCGCGCCGGGCACGAGGAGGGTCCCCGCCGCGACCAGCAGGAGCAGCGGCGAGGCCCACTCGGCGGTGGTGCGGAGCAGGAGCGGGGTGAGCGCGACGACGACGCCCGACACCCCGAGCGCGGGGGCGATGAGCCGGTGCGGATCGACCTGGTCGGCGACGCGCCCGCCCAGCCAGGAGCCCAGCGCGATCGCGGTGAGGGCGATGCCGATCACCAGGGTGCTGGTTTCCAGGGTGAGACCGAGGTACGGGGCCAGCAGGCGCAGGGCGACGATCTCGACGACCAGGACCGCGGCCGAGGATCCGAACACGAGGACCGCCGCGGAGCGTTGGCTCAGGCCCTGGTCGCTGGGCGGGGCGTCGGCCACGGGCGGGGAGGACGGTGTGGTCACCGCAGCATCCTCGCATGCGGGCGGGAGAACTCCGTGCGACCGGGAGGCGCTTGGAACCCAGCCACTAAGTTGATTAGTATGCGTGGCTCAGCCTCCGCCCGGCCGTCCCGCCGGCGGACGAGGAAGAAGGAGCCCGCCTCAGTGGCGTCCCACCGTCGTCCCAAGCAGCCCAGCCACGGTTACGCCGTGCTCACGGCGACCGCAGCGGTGAGCGTCGCGCTGTCCGCCCCGTCGGCGTCGGCCGATCCCCTGCCCGATCCGAACAAGAAGGGCGTGCAGGCACAGATAGACCGCCTGTACGAGGACGCGACCCAGGCCACCGAGAAGTACAACGGGGCCAAGGAGACGGCGGAGAAGCTCCGACGGGAGGCCGACAACCTCCAGGAGGCCGTGGCCCGCAAACAGGACGACCTCAACGAGCTGCGCCGCGCGCTCGGTTCCGCGGCCACCGCCCAGTACCGCAGCGGCGGCCTCGACCCCTCGGTCCAACTGATGCTCTCCTCCGACCCCGACGCCTTTCTGAACGAGGCGTCGGTGCTCGACCGGCTCGGCTCACGTCAGTCGGAGGCGCTCCAGCGATTCCTCTCGGAGCAGCGCGCCCTGCGGCAGCAGCGCACGCAGGCCGGCGCGAAGCTGGCGGACCTCCAGGACACCCGGAAGGAACTGGGGAACCGGAAGAAGGAGATCCAGGGCAAGCTGGCACAGGCGCAGCGGCTCCTCAACACGCTGACGGCCAAGGAGCGGGCCGATATCGCCGCCAAGGAGGAGCGCGCCAACCGCTCCAGCGAGCGGGTCGAGCTCGGCAACGAGGCCAGCGCTTCGGGCATCACCGCCGCGGCCTTCCAGGCGGCGAAGACCAGGGTCGGCCTGCCGTACGTGTGGGGGGCCACCGGCCCGGGGTCGTTCGACTGCTCCGGTCTGACCTCCTGGGCGTTCCGCCAGGCGGGGGTGAACCTGCCGCGCACCTCCCAGGCCCAGGCAAACGCCGGGACCCGGATCAACTCCTTGAGCGCGCTCAAGCCGGGCGACCTCATCATCATGCGCACGGACCTGAGCCATGTCGGCTTCTACGCCGGCAACGGCCAGATCCTCCATTCGCCGAAGCCGGGGGCCCAGGTGCGCTACGAGTCGATCGCCCGCAGCGGGATGCCCTTCATGTGGGGCGTACGGATCTGACGGAGGCGACTGTCACCCGAGTCCGGCGTGGCACGTCAGCAGGACGGGCAGCAGCGGAGCCATGAGCGCGCCGGTGCCGACCGTGCAGCGCAGGGCGGGATGCGCGCTGCGGGGTGGCACCAGAACGCGCTTCAGGCGGATCAGCACCGTCTCGCCGCCGACCGCGAGCGCCCCGCGCGGCGCCCGGCCGGAGGCCAGCGTGAACATCGCTGTGGCCAGCGCGTTCTGCGGGCTGCGGCGCAGCGCGCGGTCGTCGGCGGCCATCTCCAGCAGCAAGGGGATCTGCTCCCGCAGATACCGGGCCAGGGGCACCCCGGGGAAGATCCAGGCGAAGGCGTGGGCCACCGCGAGGACGAGGTGGTGGCGGCCGTGGATGTGGGCCCGTTCGTGTTCGACGACGGCGCCGAGCTCGGCACGGGTGAGGGCGTCGACGGCGCCGCTGCTGAGGACGATCCTCGGGCGGCGGCCCGGGAGGCAGTAGGCGGCGGGCCGGGCGTGCTCCACCACGGTGGCCCGCAACCGCGCCGAGGGGCGGCCCACCTTGTCCAGGACGTCGCGGTGCCGGGCGCGGGCCGTGTACGCCCGTACGGTGTGGAGGGCGAAGCCGGCCATGTGGGCGGCGACCAGCACGACAAGCGCGATGAGCCCCCAGGAGGGCTGTGCACCGCCGGTGGACGGGCCGAGCCCCAGGGCCGCCCGGCAGGAGTAGAGGACTCCGTGGAGGTGCGCCCCCGGGGTGGCGAGGTGCGCGACGGCCAGCTGGACGCAGACCGAGAAGGACACCGCGAGGGCGAACCACACGGCGACAGCCAGCAGGGGCGCGCGCCGGGGCCAGTCGCTGCGGAGCAGCACGTGTGGGGCCAGCACGCCGACGGCGGCCGCGTAGCCGAGGAAGGCGGGGGCCGCGTTCACAGCTCGCCGCCGCGTCCCGTGGCGCGCAGCGCCTCGCGCAACGCGGCGACCTCCTCGTCACTCATCCGTTCGACGAAGTGGACGAAGGCGGCAGAGCGGTCCCGGCTCGCCCCCAGGGCGTCCTCCATGAGGGCCGCGGAATACGCCTCACGGCTGCGCACCGGTGTGTAGAGCCACGCCTGCCCCTGCTTCCGCCGGGTCAGCCAGCCCTTGTCGTGGAGGATCGTGGCCACGGTCATCACCGTCGTGTAGGCGGCCGGGCGGCGGAGGTTGATGTCGTCGACGATCTCCCGGACCGTCGCGGGCCTGTCCCACTTCCACAGGCAGTCCATGATCTCGGCTTCGAGCTCTCCGAGCCGTCGCATTCCCCGTCCCTCTTCCGTCCGCTCCGCGCCCTTCTTGCGCCCGGGTTCACATACTAGGTTCGCGCGGCCGTATCAGGGGGCGCGCGAACCTCTCCTGGGGCCCGTTCACCGCAGCCGGGAGGCGGACCGGGCCGCATCCGGTGAGGATGAGGAGTGCATCGGCCGGTATACGGGGCAGGCGAGCGCAGAACCACGCAAGCCCGAGAAGGGACGCAGACCGTGGCACCACCCAGGATTCTCGTCGTCGGCGCCGGCTTCGCAGGTGTCGAATGTGTACGACGGCTGGAGCGCAGGCTCGCTCCGGGCGAGGCCGAGATCGCGCTCGTCACACCGTTCTCCTACCAGCTGTACCTGCCGCTGCTGCCCCAGGTGGCCTCCGGTGTGCTCACCCCCCAGTCGGTCGCGGTCTCCCTGCGCCGCAGCCGCCGCCACCGCACCCGGATCATCCCCGGCGGAGCGATCGGCGTGGACCCGAAGGCGAAGGTCTGCGTCATCCGGAAGATCACGGACGAGATCGTGAACGAGCCGTACGACTACATCGTGCTGGCCGCCGGCAGTGTGACCCGGACGTTCGACATCCCCGGGCTGCTGGACCACGCCCGCGGGATGAAGACGCTGGCGGAGGCGGCGTACGTACGCGACCACGTCATCGCCCAGCTCGATCTGGCAGACGCCAGTCACGACGAGGCCGAGCGGGCCTCGCGGCTCCAGTTCGTGGTGGTCGGCGGCGGTTACGCGGGCACGGAGACGGCCGCCTGCCTCCAGCGCCTCACCACCAGCGCCGTCAAGCACTATCCCCGGCTGGACCCGAAGCTGATCAAGTGGCACCTGATCGACATCGCGCCCAAGCTGATGCCGGAGCTGGGCGACAAGCTGGGGCGGGCCGCCCTGGAGGTGCTCCGCAGGCGGAACATCGAGGTGTCGCTCGGGGTCTCCATCGCCAGGGCCGCTGCGGAGGAAGTGACGTTCACCGACGGTCGGGTGCTGCCCTGCCGGACGCTGATCTGGACCGCGGGGGTGGCCGCCAGCCCGCTGATCGCCACGCTCGGCGCGGAGACCGTACGCGGCCGCCTCGCCGTGACACCGCAGCTGAAACTGCCGGGCGCGGACGGGGTGTTCTCCCTCGGTGACGCGGCGGCGGTGCCCGACCTGGCGAAGGGTGACGGGGCGGTCTGCCCGCCGACCGCACAGCACGCGATGCGCCAGGGCAAGGTGATGGCGGACAACCTGATCGCCTCGCTGCGCCATCAGCCTCTCAAGGACTACGTCCACAAGGATCTGGGGCTCGTCGTGGACCTCGGCGGCAAGGACGCCGTGTCCAAGCCGCTGGGCATCGAGCTGCACGGGCTGCCCGCGCAGGCCGTGGCGCGTGGCTACCACTGGTCGGCGCTGCGGACGAATGTGGCCAAGACCCGGGTCATGACGAACTGGATGCTCAACGCGGTCGCCGGTGACGACTTCGTACGGACCGGGTTCCAGTCGCGCAAACCGGCGACGCTGCGGGACTTCGAGTACACGGACGCCTATCTGACGCCCGAGCAGATCAAGGAGCACATGGAGTCGTCGGTCATCAAGCACTGAGCACCGGCTGAGCGCGCCCCCGTTCGTCAGGGGGCGCGCTCAGCGCTGTCGTGAGAGGACCGTCTCCACCGTGTCCGCCTCCTGGGCGGTCTTGTCCTCGCGGTAGCGCAGGACCCGGGCGAAGCGGAGGGTGACGCCCGCCGGGTAGCGGGTGGAGCGCTGGAGTCCGTCGTAGGCGATCTCCACGACGAGTTCCGGGCGTACGGTCACGATGTGTCCGTCCTCGCCGGTCGCCAGCTCCCGCAGCTTCTCGGTCTGCCACTCCAGCAGTGCGTCGGTGAGCCCCTTGAAGGTCTTGCCGAGCATCGCGAACGTACCGTCGGGGCGTCGCGCGCCGAGGTGGAGGTTGGAGAGCTTGCCGGTGCGCCGGCCGCTCCCCCATTCGGCGGCCAGCACCACCAGGTCCAGGGTGTGCACCGGCTTGACCTTGAGCCAGGAGGCGCCCCGGCGGCCCGCGCTGTAGGCGGCGGCCAGGTCCTTGACCACCACACCTTCGTGACCGCGTTCCAGGGTCTCGGCGAGGAACGCCTCGGCGGCCCGGCGGGCCTCGGCGTCCCCCGCGTCGGGCACCAGGGCGCGCCGGACCCGCAGGTGCTCGGGGACCAGCCGGGCCAGGGCGGCGTGGCGCTCGGCGTAGGGGAGGTCGAGCAGGTCCTCGCCGTCGGCCGAGAGGGCGTCGAAGAAGACGGGGACGATCGGTACGCCGGCGGCCGCGGCGGCCACGTCACGCCGCGAGCCCACCCGGGCGGCGGTCTCCTGGAACGGGCGCGGCCTGCCGTCGTCGCCGAGCGCGATCACCTCGCCGTCCAGGATGAAGCGCCCGGTCTCCAGTGCGGCCACGGCGGCGACCACTTCGGGCAGCCGGTCGGTGATGTCGTCGAGGGTCCGGGTGAAGGCGCGGACCCGGTCACCGTCCCGGTGCACCTGGACCCGGATGCCGTCGAGCTTCTCCTCCACGGCGCAGGGGCCCAGCTTGTCGACGGCCTCGGTGACCGAGGCGGCGGTGTGGGCCAGCATCGGTTGCACCGGCCGCCCGACGGTGAGGCGGAAGGCGGCGAGCGCACCGGGTCCTTCCGCGAGGAGACTCCGGGCCACTTCCTGGAGCGATCCGGCGAGCATCACGGCCCGGCGGACGTCGGCGGGCGGGGCCTCGGCGGCCCGGGCCAGCGCGTCGGCGGCGACTGCGTCCAGGGCGCCCTGGCGGACCTCCCCGGTGAGCAGGGCCCGCAGGAAGTGCTGCTCGTCTGCGGTGGCGGCGGCGAACAGGGCGCGCAGCCGCTCGCGGCGCAGGGCCTGGGAGCCGCTGCCGGAGACCGCCGCCAGCGCGGTCAGCTCGGCGTCGACGCCGGTGACGGTGAGCGTGGGCTCGGAGGCGGGCTCCACGGGATCGCCCAGGCTCCGCCAGCCGACGCCGATGCGGCCCTGGGGCAGCCGTCCGGCGAGGTACGGGATGACGACAGGGACGTCATCGGGTCCGGCGTCCCGGAAGAGCGCGGCGAGGAGCGCCACCTTCTTGGACCGGGCGGAGGTGGCGGCGACCTCCAGGGAGACCTGGGCGAGCTCGGCGAGCAGCATGCGGCCATGGTGCTACGGGCCCGGGCGGCAGGCGCGTCGGGAAGACGGCGCGTCCGTCATATGTAGTTGAGCGCGGCGGCCCCGCCCACTCCCCCGAGCACCATGAACGCGGGCATCAGCACCTTGAGCTCCACCCAGCTGCCTGCCCGGAACCGCATGAACTTCGGAGGGCCGAGCGGGTACCAGCGCTTGCCGGCGATCGGGAGCGGCCACAGGATCGGGCACCCCGAGACGGTCAGCGCGTCCCCGATGTCGTGGACCAGGGCACCGAGCACGATGGGCAGGCCGAGCCACATGTACTCCTGGCCGGGGGCCTCGAAGAGCCAGCCCGCACCGTTGCCGGGCTGGTCCAGGACGCCCGCGAGGATCCAGGCGCTGGTGGCGCCGAGCAGCCAGACGAGGACGTCGCTGGAGACCCGGGCGGCCCGCCAGAGCAGGCCCTCGACGGCGAGCACCAGGTGGACGAAGAGGATCGCGAGGACCGCCCAGCGCCCGCCGGTGATCGCGGCGAAGGAGCAGCCGGCACCCATCAGGACGGCGAAGAACCAGGTGTGGGTGAGGGTGCGGTGGCCGCCAGTGCGGCGGGGGTCGGCCTTGCTCTTGGTGGCCTTGTAGACGGCGTAGGAGAGCTTGTCGGCTATCTCGCAGAGCCCTTTGGAGAGCGGGCCGAAGGCGCGCGAGATGGTGGCGGACTTGTGGTCGAGGTCGGGGGCGAGCGCGGCTCCCGCGCAGATCAGCGCCCCGACGACCAGGACGGGCCAGGGCATCGTGTGGCCTGCGGCGGCGGCCGCCGCACCCACCCCCAGCCAGGCCGCTGCCCCTGACAGAGAGTGTGCCGGTCCCATCATGGTCTCTTCCGCCCCCAGAGCGTGGTGCGCCCATCGCCGGTGCGGCGCGGGCTGATTGAGAGCGCAGCGTATCGCCCGTGATCTTCGTGCGGTCCGCCGGTTCCCTCATCCGGGCGGAAGACAGGCAAGATGGGGGGTGTGACCCTCATCGACCAGCTGCCTAAGACCCCCGACCCGGACGCCCTTTTCGAGGCCTTCTCGTCATGGACCGAGACCCAGGGCATCACCCTTTACCCGGCTCAGGAGGAGGCGCTGATCGAGGTGGTCTCCGGGGCGAACGTGATCCTTTCCACCCCGACCGGCTCCGGGAAGAGCCTGGTGGCGGCGGCCGCGCACTTCACCGCGCTGGCCCAGGACAAGGTCACCTTCTACACCGCGCCGATCAAGGCGCTGGTCTCGGAGAAGTTCTTCGACCTGTGCAAGCTCTTCGGTACCGAGAACGTCGGCATGCTCACCGGTGACGCCTCGGTCAACGCGGACGCCCCGGTGATCTGCTGTACGGCCGAGGTGCTGGCCTCCATCGCGCTGCGCGACGGGAAGTACGCCGACATCGGCCAGGTCGTGATGGACGAGTTCCACTTCTACGCCGAGCCGGACCGGGGCTGGGCCTGGCAGATCCCGCTGCTGGAGCTGCCGCAGGCCCAGTTCGTCCTGATGTCGGCGACGCTCGGCGACGTCGCGATGTTCGAGAAGGACCTGACCCGGCGCACCGGCCGCCCCACCTCCGTGGTGCGCTCGGCGACCCGCCCGGTGCCGCTGAGCTACGAGTACCGCTTCACGCCGATCACCGAGACGCTGACCGAGCTGCTGGACACCCGGCAGTCGCCCGTCTACATCGTGCACTTCACGCAGGCGGCGGCCGTCGAGCGGGCGCAGTCGCTGATGAGCATCAACATGTGCACGAAGGAGGAGAAGGAGAAGATCGCCGACATGATCGGCGGCTTCCGCTTCACCACCAAGTTCGGCCAGAACCTCTCCCGGTACGTGCGCCACGGCATCGGGGTGCACCACGCGGGGATGCTGCCCAAGTACCGCCGCCTGGTGGAGAAGCTGGCCCAGGCGGGTCTGCTGAAGGTGATCTGCGGTACGGACACGCTCGGCGTCGGCGTCAACGTACCCATCCGTACGGTGCTGTTCACGGCGCTCACCAAGTACGACGGCACCCGGGTGCGGACCCTGCGCGCGCGGGAGTTCCACCAGATCGCGGGGCGCGCCGGGCGGGCCGGGTTCGACACGGCCGGGTTCGTCGTGGCGCAGGCCCCCGAGCATGTCATCGAGAACGAGAAGGCCGTCAAGAAGGCGGGCGACGACCCTAAGAAGAAGCGCAAGGTGGTCCGCAAGAAGGCCCCCGAGGGGTTCGTCGCCTGGTCGGAGACCACCTTCGACAAGCTGATCACCTCCGAGCCCGAGCCGCTGAACTCGCGCTTCCGGGTCACGCACACCATGCTGCTCGCGGTGATCGCCCGCCCCGGCAACGCGTTCGAGGCGATGCGGCATCTGCTGGAGGACAACCACGAGCCGCGCCGGGCGCAGCTGCGGCACATCCGCCGGGCCATCGCCATCTACCGCTCGCTGCTGGACGGCGGGGTGGTGGAGCAGCTGGAGACGCCGGACGCCGAGGGGCGGATCGTGCGGCTGACGGTCGACCTCCAGCAGGACTTCGCGCTGAACCAGCCGCTGTCCACGTTCGCGCTGGCCGCGTTCGACCTGCTGGACGCCGAATCCCCGTCGTACGCGCTGGACATGGTCTCGGTCGTCGAGTCGACGCTGGACGATCCCCGGCAGATCCTCGCCGCCCAGCAGAACAAGGCGCGCGGCGAGGCCGTGGGCCAGATGAAGGCGGACGGGGTCGAGTACGAGGAGCGGATGGAGCGGCTCCAGGAGGTCACGTACCCCAAGCCGCTGAGCGAGCTGCTGTGGCACGCCTACGACGTGTACCGCACGAGCCACCCGTGGGTGAACGACCACCCGGTGTCGCCGAAGTCGGTGATCCGGGACATGTTCGAACGGGCCATGACCTTCACGGAGTTCACCTCGCACTACGAGCTGGCCCGGACCGAGGGCATCGTGCTGCGGTATCTGGCGAGCGCGTACAAGGCGCTGGAGCACACGATCCCGGACGACCTGAAGTCCGAGGACCTGCAGGACCTGATCTCCTGGCTCGGCGAGATGGTCCGCCAGGTCGACTCCAGTCTGCTGGACGAGTGGGAGCAGCTGGCCAACCCCGAGGTGGAGACCGCCGAGCAGGCCCAGGAGCGGGCGGACGAGGTCAAGCCGGTCACGGCCAACACCCGCGCCTTCCGGGTGCTGGTGCGCAACGCGATGTTCCGGCGGGTGGAGCTGGCGGCGCTGGACCGGGTGCGCGACCTGGGCGGGCTGGACGGCGACTCCGGGTGGGACGAGGACGCTTGGGGCGAGGCGATGGACGGGTACTGGGACGCGCACGAGGATCTCGGCACCGGACCGGACGCGCGCGGCCCGAAGCTGCTGAAGATCGAGGAGGACCCGGCGCACGGTCTGTGGCGGGTCTGGCAGGCGTTCGCCGACCCGGCGGGCGACCACGACTGGGGCATCAAGGCCGAGGTGGACCTGGCGGCGTCCGACGAGGAGGGCCGGGCGGTCGTCCGGGTCACCGAGGTCGGCCAGCTGTGAGAAGTCCCCTGTTGAGCGAGTGGACGCGGAAGCGGAGAGGTACGGCATGACGAATCCGGCCGAGCGCCTGGTCGACCTTCTCGACCTGGAGCGGATCGAGGTCAACATCTTCCGCGGCCGCAGCCCGGAGGAGTCCCTGCAACGGGTCTTCGGCGGGCAGGTCGCGGGCCAGGCGCTGGTGGCGGCGGGCCGCACCACCGACGGGGAGCGGCCGGTGCACTCGCTGCACGCCTACTTCCTGCGGCCGGGGCGTCCCGGGGTGCCGATCGTCTACCAGGTGGAGCGGGTGCGGGACGGGCGGTCCTTCACCACCCGCCGGGTGACCGCCGTCCAGGAGGGCCGGACGATCTTCAACCTGACGGCGTCCTTCCACCGCCCCGAGGAGGCGGGCTTCGAGCACCAGCTGCCGCCGGCCCGGATCGTCCCGGACCCGGAGGAGCTGCCGACGGTCGCGGACGAGGTGCGCGAGCACCTGGGCGCGCTGCCGGAGGCGCTGGAGCGGATGGCACGGCGCCAGCCCTTCGACATCCGGTACGCGGACCGGCTGCGCTGGACGCAGGAGGAGATCAAGGACGCCGATCCGCGCAGCGCGGTGTGGATGCGCGCGGTGGGCCCGCTGGGCGACGACCCGCTGGTGCACACCTGCGCGCTGACGTACGCGAGCGACATGACGCTGCTGGACGCGGTACGCATCCCGGTGGAGCCGCTGTGGGGTCCGCGCGGCTTCGACATGGCGTCCCTGGATCACGCCATGTGGTTCCACCGGCCGTTCCGGGCGGACGAGTGGTTCCTGTACGACCAGGAGTCGCCGATCGCGACGGGCGGGCGCGGACTGGCGCGCGGCCGGATCTACGACCGTTCGGGGCAGCTGCTGGTGTCGGTGGTGCAGGAGGGGCTGTTCCGGCGGCTGGAGAAGTAGGGGCCCGGCTCAGATGCCGGGCAGCGGGTCCTGCTCGACCTCGTGGCGGCGGGTGCGGATGTCCGGCGGCGCGGGGTGCAGCTTGGCGTCGCAGGACGGTCCCAGGCCGGTGCGGCGGGAGTCGGCGCCGGTGAGGGGGCGGCCGCAGAGGCGGCAGCGGACGAGGCGGCGCCCCGGGGGCGTCCCGTCGTCGGCCGCCGGGCCCCGTGCGGCGGCTCCGTCGGCCCCGGGCAGCGGTTCGGGGAAGGCATCGGTGTGGTCCACACCCCGATCTTCCCCGTACGGCTCGGTGGCCGCGCGCGGGGGTGGCGGGTCTCACCGGCGGTCGCGCTCCCGGTCGAGCGCCTCGTCCAGGGTGCGGGCCGCCATGATGAGCGAGAGATGGGTGAACGCCTGGGGGAAGTTGCCCAGTTGTTCGCCACTGGGGCCGATCTCCTCGGCGAACAGGCCGACGTGGTTGGCGTAGGTGAGCATCTTCTCGAAGGTGTAGCGCGCCTGCCGCAGACGCCCGGCCCGGACGAGCGCGTCGACGTACAGGAAGGTGCAGAGGCTGAAGGTCCCCTCCGAGCCGCGCAGCCCGTCGGGGGAGGCGGCCGGGTCGTAGCGGTAGACGAGGCTGTCCGAGACGAGGGTGCGGTCCATGGCGTCGAGGGTGGACAGCCAGCCGGGATCGCGCGGGGCGAGGAATCCCACCCTCGGCATCAGCAGCAGGGACGCGTCGAGCACGTCGTTCTCGTAGTTCTGGACGTAGGCCTGCCGGGTCTCGCTCCAGCCGCGCTCCACCACCTGTTCCAGTACGGCGTCCCGCGCCCGGGTCCACCGGGCCGTGTCGGCGGGCCTGCTGAACTGTCCGGCGAGCTTGAGCCCCCGGTCGAAGGCGGCCCAGCACATGACCCGGCTGTAGGTGAAGTCCTTGCGCCCGCCGCGGGTCTCCCAGATTCCCTCGTCGGGGCGGTCCCAGGACTCCGCGAGCCAGTCCAGGGTGCGGGAGAGGATCTTCCATCCCTGGTAGCCGGCCTGGATGCCGACCTCGCGGCCCTCGGACAGCGCGTAGAGCGCTTCGCCGTAGATGTCGAGCTGGAGCTGGTCGGCGGCGGCGTTGCCGAGCCGCACCGGGTGGGAGCCCCGGTACCCCTCCAGGTGCCCCAGGACCTCCTCCGCGTCCAGTGGCCGGCCGTCGACCCGGTACATGATCCGCAGGGCCTCGCCGCCGCTGTCCTGCCGGTCCCGGAGGCGGTCGCCGAGCCAGTGGGTGAAGGCGGTCGCCTCGTCGACGAAGCCGAGGTCCAGCAGGGCCCGTACCGACAGGGAGCCGTCCCTCACCCAGGTGTACCGGTAGTCCCAGTTGCGTTCACCGCCCAGCTGTTCGGGCAGTCCCATGGTCGCCGCGGCGACGGGTGCGCCGCTGGGCTCGTAGGTGAGGAGCTTCAAGGTGATCGCGGAGCGGTTGACCATGTCGAGCCAGCGGCCGTGGTAGCGGGAGCCGCGTACCCACCCCTGCCAGAAGTCGACGACGTCCCAGAGCTGGTCGGTGATCCCCTCGACGGTGGGGCGCGGCGGCTCGGGGCCGTCGGGGCCGCAGAGCGTGAGGACGGCCCCCGCGGTCTCCCCCGCGTTCAGGGTGACGCCGCCGACGGCGTCCTGGCCGTCCCGGGTCAGGGGGAAGGCCGTCTGGAGATGGGCCGTGATGCCCGGCGCCCGGAAGACCGCTCCGTGCCCCGTCAAGCCCAGCGCCAGCTCGTGGGCGGCCCGGCCGTAGTCGAACCGGGGCCGGCACTCCAGGCCGAAGCGCACGGTGCCGCGCACCGAGCGCACGGCGCGGACCAGCGTGTGCCGGTCGGTCGGCCCGCCGGAGCGTACCGGGGTCATCCAGTCGAGGACCTCGCCGACGCCGTCGGGGGCCATGAACCGGGTGACGACGACCGCGGTGTCGGGGTAGTAGAGCTGCTTGCAGGTGTGGGCGCCGCCGTCGGGCGACAGCCGGAAGAAGCCGCCGCGCTCGTGGTCGAGCAGGGCGGCGAAGATGCTGGGCGAGTCGAATCTGGGGGCGGCGAACCAGTCGACGACTCCCCGTGAGGAGATCAGGGCGGCCGTCTGCAGGTCGCCCACGAGTCCGTGGTCGGCGATCGGCGGATACCGGTCCATGAGCCTTTCCTCCCGGTCGGGCCCCCGTGCCCCTCACTATCCGGCACTCCCGCCCCGGGTGCGCGGTGCGCGTCCGTGCCGACGGGTCCGGGGCCGGGTGCCCGGTTTGCCGAACGGGGCCGGGGCCGCGTTACTGGAATGAGCCCCCGTGCAGTCGGCCGGGGAGCTCCGCCCCACGGAGCCGGGAACCGCGGAGGTGGCGGTATGGACATGATCCACATCCGCGCGGTGAGCCCGCCCGGGCTGACCGACGAGGTGGTCGGCCTGCTCGCGGACGATCCGTGCGTGCTCAACCTGATCGTGCAGCGGGACGCGGCCCGCAATCCGGACGGGGATTCCATCGCCTGCGACGTGCTGACCGGGGCGGCCAACGACGTACTGCACCGCCTGCGCGGCGTCCAGCTCGACCAGCGGGGCTCCCTCGTCATCGAACCGGTCGACATGGCCTTCTCCGGCAGGGCCACCGAAGGGGGACGGCGGGAGCTCGGCCCGCTGAGCCGGGCACCGGTCTGGGAGCAGGTCGAGGCACGTATCAGGTCCGAGGGGCGGTATCCGCCGAGCTTCTATCTGTACCTGGTCGTCGCCGGGATGATCGGTTCGGTCGGCATCGTCACGAACTCGCAGATCCTGATCGTGGCGGCGATGGTGGTGGGGCCGGAGTACGGCGCCATCGTGAGTGTCGCGCTGGGGATCGACCGGGGCCACCGGGCCATGGTGCGGAGCGGTCTGGCCGCCCTGGGCACCGGCTTCCTCCTCACCGTGGTGGTCACGTTTCTCTTCGCGCTCCTCATCCGTGGCTTCGGGCTGCAGTCGGAGGCCTTCGACCGGGGGCTGCGCCCCGTCTCCAACCTCATCAACACGCCGAACTTCTTCTCGGTCGCCGTCGCCACCCTGGCCGGGATCGTCGGGATCGTGTCGCTCACCGAGGCCAGGACGAGCGCCCTGCTCGGTGTGTTCATCTCCGTGACGACGATCCCGGCCGCCGCAGACATCGCGGTCTCCACCGCGTTCACCAGCTGGAGCGATGTGCGGGGTTCGGTCATCCAGCTGCTTGTGAACATCCTGGTGCTGATCGTGGTGGGCGCGGCCACGCTCAAGGCCCAGCGGGCGATCTGGCAGCGGGTCGGCCTCCGGCGCGACCGTCTTCGCCGGCCCGCCTGAGTGGCCCGACGAACTCCGGAAGGGGTATCCCATGGACCAGGAAGCTGTAACGTCCCTACGCGTCTCACCTCGTGCGACACCGGCCGAGCGGGCGGCCCTCGGCAGGGCGGCCCGCCGCGCGGCTCCCCGTTCGAGCCACGCCGGGTTCACTCCCCCGCCGGGGCGACCCGACCCGCTGGCCCTCCTCGACGCGCAGTCCGCGGACCGGGTTCCCGAGCTGGTCCCGATCCGCTACGGCAGGATGACCGAGTCCCCGTTCCGCTTCTACCGGGGCGCGGCCGCGGTGATGGCGGCCGACCTGGCCGGCACACCGGACTCCGGGATCCGGGCCCAGCTGTGCGGCGACGCCCACCTGATGAACTTCAGGCTGCTGGCCTCGCCGGAGCGGAACCTGGTCTTCGACATCAACGACTTCGACGAGACGCTGCCGGGCCCCTGGGAGTGGGACGTCAAACGGCTGGCGGCCAGTCTCGTCATCGCGGCGCGGGCGAACGGCTTCACGGACCGGGAGCGGGCCGGCATCGTGCGGGCCTCGGTCCGGTCGTACCGGGAGTCGATGGCCCGGTTCGCCGGGATGCGCAATCTGGACGTGTGGTATGCGAAGACCGATGCCGAGGGGCTGCGTACGGTGGCGGCGGAGCGGTTGCCCGGGCGCGGCCGCAGGAACCTGGACCGGGCGCTGCGCAAGGCCCGTTCGCGGGACAGCCTGCAGGCTTTCGGCAAGCTCGCCGAGGTGGTCGACGGGCGGCTCAGGATCGCCCCGGACCCGCCGATGGTCGTCCCGCTCACCGATCTGATGCCCGGCGTGGAGCGCGACGCGGTGCACCGGCGGTTCCGCGGGATGGTCACGAGCTACAGCGGCAGCCTGGCGTCCGACCGGCGCACTCTGCTGGAGGATTTCACGTTGGTCGACGTGGCCCGGAAGGTCGTCGGGGTGGGCAGCGTCGGCACCCGGTGCTGGATCATCCTGCTGCTCGGCCGGGACGGCGGGGACCCGCTCCTGCTCCAGGCCAAGGAGGCTGGCCCGTCGGTGCTGGCCGAGCACACCGGGGCGAGCCGGTACGGGAACCAGGGCGAGCGGGTGGTCGCGGGCCAGCGCCTGATGCAGGCCTCCAGCGACATCTTCCTCGGCTGGGAGCAGGTGGACGGCATCGACGGCCGGCGCCGGGACTTCTACGTCCGCCAGCTGCGCGACTGGAAGGGCATCGTCGAACCGGAGTCGATGGTGCCGAAGGGGATGCGCACGTTCGGCGAGGTGTGCGGTGCCACGCTGGCCCGCGCCCACGCCCGGTCCGGGGACCGGATCGCCATCGCGGCCTACCTGGGGAGGAAGGACACCTTCGACCGGGCGATCGCCACGTTCGCGGAGGCGTACGCGGACCGGAACGAGCTCGACCACCGGGCGCTGGTCGACGCGGTGCGCTCCGGCCGGCTGCCCGCGGAGGGTGCGGTGACCGGTTGACCCGGCCGGGGCGCACCGGCGACCTCCTGGACGGCCCTCCGGGGCCGGGCGGCTGACCTTCGGCGCGGGAAGGCGTGTCCCGGGCCGCCGGGCGGCTGTCGGTCGGCCGGTGCGTGATATCCCGGCGTGAACCCGTGGGGCGCGGTCCCTTCCCCACGGACCGCCCGTTCCGCACGGACGTCATGCCGAGGAGTCGAGATCATGCCGGCCAAGCCCGCGGGCACACCCGTCACTGGACCGGCGGACCCGTACGCGCCCGTCCGTACCCGGCGCTACGTGGGGCTGCTGGTGATGGCGGCCGCGCTCGGGGTGCCCGTCTCCGCGATCGCGTTCGGCTTCCTGGCCCTGGTCTCGGAGCTCCAGTCGCTGACGTACACGGAGCTGCCGAAGGCGCTGGGCTTCGAGGGGACCCCGTCGTGGTGGCCCGTCCCCCTGCTCGGCGCGGCCGGCCTCCTGGTCGGACTCACCGTCCGTCATCTGCCGGGCGGGGGCGGGCACCGGCCGGCGGAGGGGCTGGTGTCCACCGGGGCTCCGGGCGCGGCGGAGCTGCCCGGTATCGCTCTCGCGGCGCTCGTCTCGCTGGGCGTGGGAGCCGTGCTCGGGCCGGAGGCGCCCCTGATCGCGCTGGGCGGCGGGCTGGCTGTCTGGGCGGCGGGCCGCGTCAAGCGGGACCTGGCACCGGAGGCGCGGACCCTGGTCGGGGCTTCGGGGAGCTTCGCCGCGGTGAGCGCCCTGCTGGGGTCACCGCTGCTGGGCGCGTTCCTGCTGATGGAGGTGGCGGGGCTGGCCGGGCCGATGCTGGGCGTGGTCCTGGTTCCCGGGCTGCTCTCCGCGGGGGTCGGTGCCCTGATCTTCACCGGTCTGGGCTCCTGGACCGGTCTTGGCACGTACTCCCTGACGCTGGGCGAGGTTCCCCCGGCGGCGGACCCCGGTATCGCCGAGTTCGGGTGGGCGCTGGTCCTCGGTGTCGCGGCGGCCTTCGCCGGTGCGGGCATCCGCAGGCTGTCGCTGGCGCTGCAGGAACGCGTGGAGCGGCGGACGGTGGTGGCCACGGCGGCGATGGGGCTGGTCATCGGCGCTCTGGCGCTGGTGTACGCCGAGACGTCGGGCAAGGACGGTTCCGAGGTGCTGTACTCGGGCGAACACGAGCTGGGCCATCTGCTGTCGACGAGCGCGGAGTACTCGGTGGGCGCGCTGGTGCTGCTCATCGTCTGCAAGACGCTCGCCTACTGCGCCTCGCTGAGCTGCTTCCGGGGCGGTCCCGTCTTCCCGGCGATGTTCGTGGGGGCGGTGGCCGGCGTGGCGCTCTCCCACCTGCCGGGGCTGCACCTCACCGCGGGGTTCGCGATGGGCATCGGGGCGATGTGTGTGGCGATGCTGCGGCTGCCGATGACGTCGGTGCTCCTGGCGACACTCCTGCTGGGCAGGGAAGGGCTCACCGTGATGCCCCTGGTGATCGTGGCGGTGGTGGTGGCGTACGTGGTCACCCTGCGGCTGACACCCGCACCGGTGGACCGGGCACGGCCGGAGGCGGCCTAGCCGTCTCCGGCATATCGTCTCCCGCATATCAGGGACACCATCCGGACAGGAGAGATACGGCGGAGGAGCCGGATCACGTCGGCGTCCGGCGCGCCGCGCCCCGCGGATCGTCCTGCCCCGACTCCGTACCCCTCCCGACCGTTGCGCTGGAAAGGACCCCGTACCCATGACCGAGATCGTCCACGTGAGCGGCCCCGAGCTGGTCACGTACGCCGATGAGATGGCCGAGCTGCTGGTGGAGACCGTCGAGGAGGGTTCCTCGGTGGGGTTCCTGGCCCCGCTGGACCGGGAGGCGGCCGCCGTCTGGTGGCGGGAGCGCGCGGCGGCCGTGGAGTCCGGACAGGTGTCCATCTGGATCGCCCGGGAGGGCTGCCGGGTCGCCGGCACGATCGCCATGGTCCGGGCTCCGCTGCCGAACGCCCGCCACCGCGCGGAGGTCGCCAAGCTGATGGTCCGCCCCGCCGCCCGCGGCCAGGGCCTCGGCCGGGCGCTGCTGGCGGCCGTCGAGGCGTACGCCGATGTCGAGGGCATCTCGCTGCTGATCCTGGACACCGAGAGCGGCAGCCTGGCCGAGCAGGTCTACTGCAAGGCGGGCTGGACGGAGGTCGGCACGGTGCCGGGATACGCGGCCGACCCGGCGGGCAGCCTCAAGCCGACCACCTTCTACTACAAGGAGCTCGCCGCCCCGTGAGCGGCGGGCGGCACAATGGGCACCACGCACGCGATGATCAGGGAGAGTTTCATGACGCTGCACGACATTCCGCTGCACACCCTCACCGGCGAGCCGACCACCCTGGGCGCCTGGAGCGGCCGGGCCGTCCTGCTGGTGAACGTGGCGTCCAAGTGCGGGCTCACCCCGCAGTACGAGGGCCTGGAGCGGCTGCAGCAGGCGTACGGGGACCGGGGTCTCACCGTGCTCGGTGTGCCCTGCAACCAGTTCGCCGGGCAGGAGCCGGGGAACGCGGAGGAGATCCAGACCTTCTGCTCGACGACGTACGGCGTCACCTTCCCCCTCCTGGAGAAGCTCGACGTCAACGGGGCGGACCGGCACCCGCTGTACGCGGAGCTGACGAAGCTGGCGGACGCGGACGGGGAGGCCGGGGACGTCCAGTGGAACTTCGAGAAGTTCGTGATCTCGCCGGCCGGTGAGCCGGTGGCCCGGATCCGGCCGCGCAGCGAGCCGGAGTCGACGGAGGTCGTGGCGGCGATCGAGGCGCAGCTGCCCTCCTGAACAGGGGAAGGGGCCGTCCGGGACGTGTGCCCGGGCGGCCCCTTCCGTCCGTCCGTCAGCGGATCGGCATGCCCGACAGGGTCCGGGCGATCACCAGGCGCTGGATCTCGCTGGTGCCCTCGAAGATGGTGTAGATGGCCGCGTCGCGGTGCATGCGCTCGACCGGGTACTCGCGGGTGAAGCCGTTGCCGCCGAGGATCTGGATGGCCTGCGCGGTGACCTTCTTGGCGGTCTCGCTGGCGTAGAGCTTGGACATGGAGCCCTCCGCCGAGGTGAACGGCTTCCCGGTGGTCGCCATCCAGGAGGCGCGCCAGACCAGCAGCCGGGCCGCGTCGATCTGGGTACGCATGTCGGCGAGCTGGAAGGCGATGCCCTGGTTGTCGATGATCGGGCGGCCGAACTGGCTGCGGGTCTTCGCGTAGTCGAGGGCGACCTCGTACGCGGCGCGGGCGGTGCCCACGGCCATGGCGCCGACGGCCGGGCGGGACGCCTCGAAGGTGGCCATCGCCGCGTTCTTGACGCGCTCGCCGCCGGACTTGGCGCGCTCCCGGGCGCGGGCGAGGCGCTCGTCGAGCTTCTCCTTGCCGCCGAGCAGGCAGTGGCCGGGGACGCGGACGCCCTCCAGGACCACCTCGGCGGTGTGGGAGGCCCGGATGCCGTGCTTCTTGAACTTCTGGCCCTGGGAGAGGCCGGGGGTGTCCGGCGGCACGATGAAGGAGGCGTGGCCCTTGGAGCCGAGGCCGGCGTCGACGACGGCGACCACCACATGGACGTTGGCTATGCCGCCGTTGGTCGCCCAGGTCTTGGTCCCGTCGAGGACCCACTCGTCCTTGGCCTCGTCGTAGACGGCGCGCGTCCGCATGGCGGCGACGTCGGATCCGGCGTCGGGCTCGGAGGAGCAGAAGGCGGCGACCTTCACGTCGTTCGCGTCGCCGTACATCTGCGGGATCCAGGTGCCGATCTGCTCCTCGGTGCCGTTGGCGAGGACGCCGACGGCCGCCAGGCCCGTACCGACGATCGACAGGGCGATACCCGCGTCGCCCCAGAAGAGCTCTTCCATGGCCATGGGGATGCCGAGACCCGTAGGGTCGAAGAACTGCTGGGCGTAGAAGTCGAGGGAGTAGATGCCGACCTTGGCCGCTTCCTGGATGACGGGCCAGGGCGTTTCCTCACGCTCGTCCCACTCCGAGGCCGCGGGGCGGATCACATCCGCCGCGAAGCCGTGGAGCCAGTCACGGACCTGCTTCTGGTCGTCGTTGAGGTCAAGCGTGAACTCGGCCATGTTCCCCTCCATGCACTGCCGTGAAAAGCATGCGTTACTTGCGGTAACCGCAGTCTGTTACCGGACAGTAGCCGCTGTCAACCGCCCCGGAGCTGATCGACAGGGGCACCGGGCGGGGTGTTACGTTGCGCAGGCGCGAAGAAGCAGACGTGAAGAAGTTGCATGGCCAGGGGTGGGAGAGACGACATGGAGAGCACACGCGGCGCCGAGCGAGCGCGGACCGCGGCCGAGATCCGCCGCCGCGAACTGCTCGAAGCAGCGGACCGGGTGGTGCTCAGGGACGGCCCGCAGGCGTCGATGAACGCGATCGCCGCCGAGGCCGGGATCACCAAGCCGATCCTCTACCGCCACTTCGGGGACAAGGGCGGCCTCTACCGGGCGCTGGCCAAACGCCACACCGACGCCCTCCTCAGCGCCCTGCGCGCGGCCCTGGACGCCCCCGCCGAGCGCCGCGCGCGGGTCGAGGCCACGCTCGACACCTATCTCGCGGCGATCGAGGCCCGCCCTCAGGTCTACCGCTTCCTGATGCATCCCGCCGACGGAGCAGCCGAATCCGCCACCTCCGCGGAGGCCTCCCTCTCCACCGAGCAGGGCTTCGACGTCGGCCGCCACTCCGCCCCGCTGCTGCGCCGCCTCGGCGAGGAGCTGGGCCAGGTGATCGTGGAACGCGTCGACCTCGGGCCGGACGGTGAACAGATGGCGCGTATATGGGGCCATGGCATCGTCGGCATGATGCACGCGGCGGGCGACTGGTGGCTCGCCGACCGGCCCTGCTCCCGCGAGCGGCTGGTGAGCAGCCTTGCCGACCTGCTGTGGGGCCGGCTGACGGAGGCGGGCGACCGCGACGTCAAGGGCGGCCCGGGGTTCTAAACGGTGTCCTTGCGGGCCCAGTGCGCCCGGCGCGCGGCCCGCAGCGCCCGGGACCGCCGCAGCCCGGTCAGCCGGTCGGTGTAGACCATGCCCTCCAGGTGGTCGCACTCGTGCTGGAGGCACCGGGCGAACCACCCCGTCCCCGCGATCCGCACCGGCTCACCCGTCATCGTCAGGCCCTCGATCACCGCGTGGTCGAAGCGTTCCGTGCCCGCTTCCAGACCCGGAAGTGACAGACAGCCCTCCGGTCCGCGTACGGTAAGTCCGTCCGCCTCGACCAGTTCGGGGTTGACGACGTGTCCCAGATGACGGACGTCGTCGTCGTCCGGGCAGTCGTAGACGAACACTTTGAGCGGGACGCCGATCTGGTTGGCGGCGAGCCCGACACCCTGCGCGGCGTACATCGTGGCGAACATGTCCTCGACCAGCTTCGCGAGCGACGGGCCAAAATCCGTGACGTCCTCACAGGCACGGTGGAGCAACGGGTCGCCGAGCAGACTCATCTCACGGATGAGTCCGGAACTGCCGGGGATCGGGCGGTTTCGCATGGCGGTAAGCGTACGTTCCGCCGCGGCCCGGGAGTTCCCGTGGTGCCGCGGTGCGGTCGCCGCACCGGACATCGATAGGCTGGGCGCGGACCGATGCAAGGAGGATCTAGGACGATGGCAGGCAACACGGAGCCGTTGTCGCCGCGGGCCAAGCTGGCCGTGACGGCGGGCAAGGCCGCGGCGGCGGTGTCACGCGCCGCGGGGCGGGGCAGCGGATCGGTGATCGGCGGCCGGGTGGCGCTCAAACTCGACCCCGACCTGCTGGGGCGGCTGGCGCAGCACCTGGACGTGATCCTCGTGTCGGCGACGAACGGCAAGACGACGACCACCCGGCTGATCGCCGAGGCACTGGGGGCCGCCGGGCCCGTCGTGTCGAACGCGCTCGGCGCGAACATGCCCGCGGGCATCACCTCGGCGCTGGCCGGTGGCTCGGACGCGAAGTTCGGCGTGATCGAGGTCGACGAGAAGTATCTCGCCGGTGTCGCGCGCGACACCACCCCCAAGGCGATCGCGCTGCTCAACCTCTCCCGCGACCAGCTGGACCGCGCGGCCGAGACCCGGATGATGGCCGAGCACTGGCGCGAGGGACTCTCCGGCTCGAAGGCCGTGATCATCGCCAACGCGGACGACCCGCTGGTCGTCTGGGCGGCCTCCTCCTCGCCCAACGTGGTGTGGGTGGCGGCCGGTCAGGCGTGGAAGGACGACGCCTGGTCCTGCCCGTCCTGCGGCGGTGTGATGCAGCGCCCCGGCGACGACTGGTTCTGCGGGCAGTGCGGCTTCCGCCGCCCCGCCCCGAGCTGGGCGCTCAACGGCGACTACGTCCTGGACCCGCACGGTTCGGCCTGGCCGATCCACCTCCAGCTGCCCGGCCGCGCGAACAAGGCGAACGCCACCAGTTCGGCCGCCGTCGCCGCCGTCTTCGGCGTGCCGCCGCAGGTCGCGCTGGAGCGCATGTACCAGGTGCAGGCTGTCGCCGGACGGTACGACGTCGTCACCTTCCACAACCGTGAGCTGCGCCTGCTGCTGGCGAAGAACCCGGCCGGCTGGCTGGAGACGTTCTCGCTGATCGACCCGCCGCCGACGCCGGTGATCCTCTCCGTCAACGCCCGCGGCGCGGACGGCACGGACACCTCCTGGCTCTGGGACGTGGACTACACCCAGCTGGCCGGTCACCCGATCTTCGTGCTGGGCGACCGCAAGCTGGACCTCGCGGTCCGCCTCGAAGTGGCCGGTCTGGACTTCCGGGTCTGCGAGACGCTCGACGAGGCCGTGCAGTACGCCCCGCCCGGCCGCATCGAGGTCATCGCCAACTACACCGCCTTCCAGGATCTGCGCCGTCGTGTCGGCAACTGACCCCGGCCCCGGCCACCTCCGGAGAGGACGAAGCATGAGCAACAACGGTCTGCGTCTGGTCTGGGTCTACCCCGACCTGCTCAGCACCTACGGCGATCAGGGCAACGCCCTGGTCGTGGAGCGGCGGGCCCGGCAGCGCGGTCTGGACGTGCAGCGCGTCGACGTGCGCAGCGACCAGCCGGTGCCTACGTCCGGCGACATCTATCTGATCGGCGGCGGTGAGGACCGCCCCCAGCGCCTCGCGGCGGAGCGGCTGCGCCGCGACGGCGGGCTGAGCCGGGCCGCCTCCAACGGCGCGATCATCTTCTCGGTCTGCGCGGGCTACCAGATCCTGGGCCACGAGTTCATCAACGACCTCGGTGAGCGCGAGCAGGGCCTCGGTCTGCTCGACGTGGTGTCCACCCGCGGCGAGGGCGCCCGGTGCGTCGGCGACGTACTGGCGGACATCGACCCGCACCTCGGCCTGGAGCCGCTGACCGGGTTCGAGAACCACCAGGGCGTCACCCATCTCGGCCCGACGGCACGGCCGTTCGCCCGGGTCCGGCTGGGCCGGGGCAACGGCACCGGGGACGGCACGGAGGGCGCGTACAACGACACGGTCTTCGGGACGTACATGCACGGCCCGGTGATGGCCCGTAACCCGCAGATCGCCGACCACCTGCTGAAACTGGCCCTCGACGTGAACGCGCTGCCGCCCACGGACGACCGCTGGTACGAGGCGCTGCGCGCGGAGCGGATCGCCTCGGCGACACAGCCCGCCTGATGAGGGGTTTTCCGCTCGGTTGAGCGGAGTCCAGCAGGCGGACGCACGGTTCGGTCCCGCCACCCTGCGCCGGTAGGGTGGCGGGGATCCAACCGGACGACGTGGTCCGGTCGTCGACTTAACGTTGCAAAGGTTCTCGGGCCATGCGCATTGGCGTACTCACCTCCGGCGGCGACTGCCCCGGCCTCAACGCCGTCATCCGTTCCGTCGTGCACCGCGCGGTGGTGGACCACGGCGACGAGGTCATCGGCTTCCACGACGGGTGGAAGGGCCTGCTGGAGTGCGACTACCGCAAGCTCGACCTGGACGCGGTGGGCGGCATCCTGGCCCGCGGCGGCACCATCCTCGGCTCCTCCCGGGTCCAGCCCGCGCACCTGCGTGACGGTGTGGAGAGGGCCCGCGGCCATGTCGCCGATCTCGGTCTCGACGCCATCATCCCGATCGGCGGCGAAGGCACGCTGAAGGCGGCCAACCTGCTCTCCGAGGCGGGACTGCCCATCGTCGGGGTCCCCAAGACCATCGACAACGACATCGCCTCCACCGACGTCACCTTCGGCTTCGACACCGCCGTCGGTGTCGCGACCGAGGCGCTGGACCGGCTGAAGACCACCGCCGAGTCCCACCAGCGGGTGCTGATCGTCGAGGTCATGGGGCGTCACACCGGCTGGATCGCCCTGCACTCCGGGATGGCGGCCGGCGCCCACGCCATCGTCGTGCCCGAGCGCCCCTTCGACATCGACGAGCTGACCGAGCTGGTCGGCAAGCGCTTCTCGGCGGGCAAGAAGTTCGCCATCGTGGTGGTCGCCGAGGGCGCCAAGCCCCGCACGGGCTCCATGCAGTTCGAGCAGGGCGTCAAGGACATCTACGGCCACGAGCGGTTCGCCGGGGTGGCCACGCAGCTCTCCGGGGAGCTGGAGCAGCGGCTCGGCAAGGAGGCCCGCCCGGTCATCCTCGGCCATGTCCAGCGCGGCGGCACGCCGACCGCGTACGACCGCGTCCTGGCGACCCGGTTCGGCTGGCACGCGGTGGAGGCGGCGCACCGGGGCGAGTTCGGGATGCTGACCGCGCTGCGCGGCACCGACATCGTGATGGTCCCGCTCGCGGAAGCCGTCGAGACGCTGAAGACGGTCCCGGCCGAGCGGTACGCCGAAGCGGAGTGCGTGCTCTAGTCGTCGCTCCCGTAGAACTGCCCCCGGCCGCAACCGCGGCCGGGGGCAGTTCTACGCTGTACCGGACAACCGGCACGAAACGGGGACGTGTCCCCATCGGGAGTGAACAGATGGATCACAGCGGGCACGGCATGAACATGGATCTGCCGCCGTTCACGCTGGGACGGGGGCTGGAGCTCTCCGCCGACCCGTTCTTCCTGACCGGCTGCGTCCTGGCGCTCGCCCTGTACGGGTACGGCGTGGTGCGGCTGCGCAGGCGCGGGGACGGCTGGCCGGTCAACCGGATCGTCTTCTTCACCGTAGGTGTGCTGAGCATCGCCCTGGTGATGTGCACCAAGCTCAACGACTACGGCATGGTCATGTTCAGCGTGCACATGGTGCAGCACATGGTGATCAGCATGCTGTCGCCGATCCTGCTGCTGCTGGGCGCTCCGGTGACGCTGGCGCTGCGCGCGCTGCCGCCCGCCGCGCGGGGCCGGACCGGGCCGCGCGAGCTGCTCCTGAAGCTGCTGCACAGCCGGTACATGAAGATCGTCACGCATCCGGCGTTCACGATCCCGCTCTTCATCGCGAGCCTCTACGCGCTGTACTTCACGCCGGTCTTCGACTTCCTGATGAGCTCCAAGCCCGGCCACATCGGGATGATGGTGCACTTCCTCGCCGTCGGCCTGGTCTTCTTCTGGCCGATCATGGGCGTCGACCCGGGCCCGCACCGGCCCGGCTATGTGATGCGGATGCTGGAGCTGTTCGCCGGGATGCCGTTCCACGCGTTCTTCGGGATCGCGCTGATGATGGCGAGCACGCCGATGGTCAAGACGTACGAGAACCCGCCCGCCTCCCTCGGTATCGACGCCCTCACCGACCAGAACTGGGCGGGCGGTATCGCGTGGGCGTTCAGCGAGATCCCGTCCGTGCTGGTGCTGATCGCGCTGGTGTACCAGTGGTACCGCTCCGAGCAGCGCACGGCCAAGCGCTCGGACCGGGCCGCCGACCGGGACGGCGACAAGGAGCTGGCGGCGTACAACGCCTATCTCGCGTCATTGCAGGCGCGACAGTAGCGCGGGGGGCGCGTTCGGGGTGACCATGGGGACAACGGCCGCGCGGCCGACGAGGAGCGTGCGCGCATGTCCGGATCGACGAAAACCATGGGATACCTGACCGTCGGGGCGCTGGTCACGGTGACCGCGTACACAGTGGCACTGGGAAGCAGCGGCTGGCTCTGGTTCGGCTGGGTGGTGCTGGGGCTCTGCACCCTCGGCATGCTGGCCACCCAGGACACCTGACCGTTCCGGCCCGACACGCCTGACGGGCCCGGCGGCGGGTACGAGCCGGGTGACCGGTTCGCTACGGTCGCACGGTGATGCCGGGGACCTACACTGACGGCCCCGGCACGACCATGACCTGGTAGTACGCAGCGACCTGGCAGAACGCAGCCCTGACGCCGGCCCGGCAGAGCGAGGTGCACCCACAAGGTGTTTTATTACGTCCTGAAGTATGTCGTGCTGGGCCCCCTGCTGAGGGTGCTGTTCCGGCCCCGTATCGAAGGGCTGGAGAACATTCCGGAGGAGGGCGCGGCGATCGTCGCCGGGAACCATCTCTCCTTCTCCGACCACTTCCTCATGCCCGCCATCATCAAGCGGCGCATCACGTTCCTCGCGAAGGCGGAGTACTTCACCGGCCCGGGGATCAAGGGCAAGCTGACCGCCGCGTTCTTCCACAGCGCGGGCCAGATCCCGGTGGACCGCTCGGGCAAGGACGCGGGCCAGGCGGCGATCCGCGAGGGCCTGGGCGTGCTGAGCAAGGGCGAGCTGCTGGGGATCTACCCGGAGGGCACCCGCTCGCACGACGGCCGGCTCTACAAGGGGAAGGTCGGGGTGGCGGTCATGGCGATCACCGCGGGGGTGCCGGTGATCCCGTGCGCCATGCTCGGCACGTTCGAGATCCAGCCGCCCGGCCAGAAACTCCCGAAGATCAAGCAGGTGGCCATCCGGTTCGGTGAGCCGCTGGACTTCTCGCGCTACGCGGGCCTGGAGAACCAGAAGGCCGCGATCCGGGCCGTGACGGACGAGATCATGTACGCGATCCTCGAACTCTCCGGCCAGGAGTACGTCGACGAGTACGCGGCGAAGGTGAAGGCCGCCGAGCAGGAGGCCGCCCCGCCGAGGAAGTTCCCCAAGCTGCGACGCTGACGGCGGATTCGCCACCGGCAGAGCGGGCTGGTCCGGCCGGGACCGCTCCCCTGGCGTCGTCCGTATGAGTCAGGGACACGCGTGGGTGCTGGGAGCGACGGGACAGATCGGGCGGGCGGCGGTGGGTGCGCTCGCCGGGGACGGCTGGGAGGTGACCGCCGTCTCGCGCGGCGGCGGCCGGGACGGGCGGTGGGACGGCGGGGTACGGACCCTGGCGCTCGACCGGGACGAGGAGGGCGCGCTGGAGAAGGCGCTCGGCGAGGGCTGTGACGTCCTGGTCGACATGGTCGCCTTCGGCGCGCAGCACGCACAGCAGCTGACAGGGCTCGCCGGGAGGGTCGGCTCGGCGGTCGTGATCTCCAGCGGTGCGGTGTACGAGGACGACCGGGGCCGCAGCTTCGACACCCAGGAACAGCCCGACGGCTTCCCCCGCTACCCCGTGCCGCTGCCGGAGACCCAGCGCACGGTGGAGCCGGGCGGGGCGACCTACGGGACCCGGAAGGTGCTGCTGGAGCGTGAGTTGCTGGCGGCGGGCGACAAGCTGCCGGTGACCCTGCTGCGGGCGGGCGCGGTCCACGGCCCGTACTGCCGCACACCGCGCGAGCTGTACTTCGTGAAGCGGCTGCTGGACGGGCGGGAGCGGCGGGTGCTCGCGTACGGCGGCGAGAGCCGCTTCCACCCGGTCCACGTCTCGAACGCGGCCGAGCTGATCCGGCTGGCCGCCCGCCTCCCCGGTTCGCGGGTGCTCAACGCGGCGGATCCGCAGGCGCCCACGGTCGCCGCGATCGGGGCGGCGATCGACGAGGTGCTGGGCCGGGAGACGGAGACGGTCCTGGTCGACGGCCCGGCGCCCGAGGGGCATGTGGGCGAGACACCGTGGAGCGGGGCCCATCCCGTGCTGTACGACATGACGGCGGCGGAGCGGGAGCTCGGGTACCGGCCGGTGACGGGCTACGTGGAGTCGCTGCCGGAGACGGTCGAGTGGCTCGCCGGGGAGCTGGCGGGGCGGGACTGGCGGGAGGCATTCCCGAAGATGGCGCGCAACTACGGGGAGGCGCTCTTCGACTACGAGGCGGAGGACGCGTGGCTGGAGGCGTACGACCGGGGCCGCCACTGAAGGATGCGGGGCCCCGGCCGTACGCCTCACAGGATTCCTACGGCTTCGGCGTGGCGTGCGGGGTGCACGTCACGTCGCGCCGGTCGGTCTTCCCGGTGAGCAGGTAGGTGTCCACCCGCTCGTTGACGCAGGGGTTGACCAGCCCGGTGACGCCGTGGGACCCGGCGCCCTTCTCGGTGATGAGCCGCGAGCCCTTGAACCGCTTGTGCAGCTCGACGGCGCCCTCGTACGGGGTGGCGGCGTCCCGTGTGGCCTGCACGATGAGGACCGGCGGCAGGCCCTTGCCGGTCTTCACGTTCAGCGGGGTCTGCTGCTTGGCCGGCCAGGTGGCGCACGGCAGGTTCATCCAGGCGTTGGCCCACGTCATGAACGGGTACTTCTTGTGCAGCCGGGTGTTGTCCCGGTCCCAGGTGCGCCAGCTGGTGGGCCACTTGGCGTCCGCGCACTCCACGGCGGTGTAGACCGCGTTGCCGTTCTCGGCGGAGGCGTTGCCCGCGAGGTCGCTCATGTCGGGGGCGGCGGCGTCGATCAGCGCCTGGGTGTCACCGGCCCGGTAGGCGCTCCAGGTCTTGGCGGTGGACGCCCAGGCGGAGTCGTAGTACGGGGCGCTCTGGAAGAAGCCGATGAGCTCGGCGGGTCCGACGACGCCGCCGATGGGCTTCTTCTTGGCGGCCGCGCGGAGCTTCAGCCACTCCTTCTCGACCTTCTGCGGGGTGTTGCCGATGCCGTAGACGGAGTCGTGCTTGGCGACCCACGCCTTCCAGTCGTCCCAGCGCGTCTGGAAGGCGATGTCCTGGTTCAGGTTGGCCCGGTACCAGATGCTCTCCCGTGAGGGGTTGACCACGCTGTCGACGACCATGCGCCGTACGTGGGTGGGGAAGAGCGTGCCGTAGACGGCGCCCAGGTAGGTGCCGTAGGAGACGCCGAGGAAGTTGAGCTTCTTCTCCCCGAGCGCGGCCCGGATGACATCGAGGTCGCGTGCGGTGTTGGGCGTGGTCATGTGCGGCAGCATCCAGCCGCTGCGCTCGGCGCACCCCTCGGCGTACTCGCGGGCCAGCTTGCGCTGGGCGCGCTTGTCGGCCTCGCTGTCGGGAACGGGGTCGGCCTTGGGAGCCTTGACGAACTCCTGCGGGTCGACGCAGGAGATCGGCGCCGAGCGGCCCACCCCGCGCGGGTCGAAGCCGACGAAGTCGTACGCCTTCGCGGTCTTCGTCCAGAGCGGGTTCTTGGCGGTGACACGGGTGGGGAAGCGCATCCCCGAACCGCCGGGTCCGCCGGGGTTGTAGATCAGGGCGCCCTGGCGCTCGCCCTTGGTGCCGGTGCTGACGTGACGGTCGACGGCGAGCTTGATCTTCTTGCCGTTCGGCTTGGCGTAGTCGAGCGGTACGGTCACCCAGCCGCACTGGATGGGGGCGGTCAGACCCCAGTCCTCCGGGCAGCTCTTCCAGTCGATCCCGGTCCTGGCCGACCGTTCGGCGGCGATCCTGACTCCGCGCGCCTCGGAGCCCACCCGGTCGTGGCGGCCATCGGCGCTGGCGGCGGGCGCGGTTATCGCTCCCGCGACGAGCGTGCCCGCGATCAGCGCCCCGGCCGTGCCGAGTACTGCTGTGCGTCCCACGTGGAACCTCCCCCATCGTCGTCCGATGCGCCGCCGGTGGCGGCGTGGTCTCATCGGAGCGTTCCGGGGATCCTTTCGTCTGTGGGGTTCCTGGGGCCAGGGCGTACACCTGTTTCTTTACCGAACCCATAACCGGTGAAGAGAATCCGCTCAGCGGACTCCCTGGCAGTGATCCGCCTTCAGACCGTCCAGCAGCTCGTGCAGGGCGTCGTCCAGGACGGCGCGCAGCAGGCGGGCGTCGGCGGCCACCGCCGTGACGAGGACGGCGGGACCGGCGAGCGGGGTGAGAGCGGCGGTGGGGCCGAGGAGGCGGGCGGGCAGCGGGGTGTCCTCGAAGGACGGGTCGGCCAGGAGGAGTTGGCCGACCGCACGGTGGCCGCCGAGGACCGCGGGGCCGTCCCAGCCGCCGGGTGCGCCGGGCCCGTAGGCCAGTTGCTGGTCCAGGAGCGGGCGGCCTCCCCGGTGGACGGTGAGCCGGGTGGTGAGGGCGCCGGTGGGTTCGCCGTGGCGGCCGAGGATCTGTTCCTCGCGCAGCAGCAGCCGGGCGGTGGGGGCGAGTTCGACGCGGGTGGTCTGGTGCAGGTCGCTGCCGTGGGCGGAGACGAGCTGTTCGGGCAGCCAGCGCAGGGCGGCCCCCTCCCCCACCCTCAGGCGCACGGCGTACGTGGACGGCTCGCCGTCCGCCCGCGCGCCCGGCAGCGCGACGGTGGCCGCCGCCGCGCCGACGGTGAGGCGCCCGCCGTCGGCGACCTCGGCCTCCAGGGCGAGCCGGTCCCCGTTGAGCGGGGCGCTCATGGCGCCGACGACGGTGACCCGGGCGTATCCGGGGAGCGGAGAGCGGGTGCGGCGCAGCGCGAGCGGCCCGTCGCTCTCCAGGACGGGCAGAGCGGTGCCACCCCGGCCGTCGGGCTCGGCGCGGAGGCGGGCGGTGGCGCGGACGCTCATGCGGTCCAGGCGGCGAGCTGCGCCCGCACCCAGTCGGCGACCGGCCCGACGCCCTCGGCGGAGGTCAACGAGGTGAAGAGTACGGGGAGTTCGCCGCGCTGCTCCTTGGCGTCGCGGGCCATCCGCTGGAGGTCGGAGCCGACGTAGGGGGCGAGGTCGGTCTTGTTGATGACGAGGAGGTCGGCGGTGGTGACGCCGGGGCCGCCCTTGCGCGGGATGTCGTCGCCGCCCGCCACGTCGATGACGAAGACCTGGGCGTCGACGAGCCCCTTGGAGAAGGTGGCGGTGAGGTTGTCGCCGCCGGACTCCACCAGGATCAGGTCGAGCGGGCCCACCGCGTCCTCCAGGTCCTCGACGGCTTCGAGGTTGGCGGAGATGTCGTCGCGGATCGCGGTGTGCGGGCAGGCGCCGGTCTCGACGGCCTGGATCCGCTCCGGCGGCAGGACCGCGTTGCGCAGCAGGAAGGCGGCGTCCTCCTGGGTGTAGATGTCGTTGGTGACGACGGCGATGGAGATCCGGTCGCGCAGCTCGCGGCAGAGGGCGGCGACGGTGGCCGTCTTGCCGGAGCCGACGGGGCCGCCGAGTCCGATGCGCAGGGCGCGCCGGGTCCCGTCGGGCCGGGTGGCGTCGGCGCTGACTGCGGCGGGGCCGTCGTGGGTGTGGCCGAGGTGCATGGTGCTGCTCCTGCTTTCTTTTGAAGGTGAGGGTCAGGAGGCGAAGAGGCGGACCGGCCAGGCGGCGTGCGTCTCGGCGGCGATGTCGAGGAGCGGGGCGGAGGCGGCGGGCAGGGCGTCGATGCCCCGCCGGGCGGCCTCGGCAGCCTGTGCGGCCACGTCGTCGAGCTCGGGGGCGAGCCGGGCGAGTACGGCGGTGGCATGGAAGGGGTCGAGGGAGAGCAGCCGGACCACGGCGGTGGCCGGGCCGCTGACCGTCTCGTACGCGACACAGTGCGCCGCGTCCTCGGGCCCGAGCCCCGCCGCCCGGGCGGTGAGGCCGAGGACGACGGGCTGGTGGGCGCCGCGCGGCCGGGCCGTGGCGAGCGCGTCGAGTTCGGGGCTCGGCCAGGTGGCGCGGGCGGCCCGCATCATCTGCCGGCCCAGCTTGCGGGCGGTGGCCCGCAGGGCGGGCGAGGGCGTACGGGCGTCGGCGGCCTCGTCCAGCGCGAGCGGGCCGAGGCCGTGGGCGGCCGCCGCCGCGAGGGCGGCGGCGGTGAGCCCGGCCGTGTGCAGACGGCCCCGGCAGAAGGCGGCGAGGTCGTCGGCGTTACGAATGCGCCCCTGGGTGACGGCCGGTTCGGCGCCGCCGGAGTGGGCGTGGCCACCGGCGGGGAAGCGGCCGTCGGCGAGGACGAGCAGGGCTGCGCGTGACATGACCGGTCCCGGCTCAGAAGAGGAAGTAGCGCTGGGCCATGGGCAGTTCCGCCGCCGGTGCGGGCTCGACCGGTTCGCCGTCGATGGTGACGGCGAAGCTGTCGGGGTCGACGTGGACGTGCGGCATCGCGTCGTTCTCCCGCATGTCCGCCTTGGTGACCCCCCGGGTGCTGGTGATCGGTACGAACTGCTTTTCGAGGCCGAGCCGTTCGGGCAGTCCGTCCTCGATCGCCGTTTCGGTGACGAAGTTGAAGGAGCCGCGCGCGGCGGCCCGGCCCAGTGCGCCGAACATCGGCCGGGGCAGGATCGGTTGGGGCGTCGGGATGGAGGCGTTGGCGTCGCCCATCTGCGCGTAGGCGATCTGGCCGCCCTTGATGACGGTCTGCGGCTTCACGCCGAAGAAGGCCGGGTCCCACAGCACGAGGTCGGCGAGCTTGCCGGTCTCCACCGAGCCGATCTCCCGGTCCAGGCCCTGGGCGACGGCCGGGTTGATGGTGTATTTGGCGACATAGCGACGGACGCGGTGGTTGTCGGCCGCCCCGTCCCCGGCGAGCGCGCCGCGCCGCTTCTTCATGACGTGGGCGGTCTGCCAGGTCCGCAGGATCACCTCGCCGATACGGCCCATCGCCTGCGAGTCCGAGGAGATGATCGAGATGGCCCCGAGGTCGTGGAGGATGTCCTCGGCGGCGATGGTGGAGGGTCGGATACGGGACTCCGCGAAGGCCAGGTCCTCGGGAACGGCAGGGTTGAGGTGGTGGCAGACCATCAGCATGTCGAGATGTTCCTCGATGGTGTTGACGGTGTGCGGCCGGGTCGGGTTGGTCGAGCTCGGCAGGACGTAGGGCTCCGAGACGACGGTGATGATGTCGGGCGCGTGCCCGCCGCCCGCGCCCTCGGTGTGGTACGCGTGGATGGAGCGCCCGGCGATGGCGGCGAGGGTGTCGGCGACGAACCCGGCCTCGTTGAGCGTGTCGGTGTGGATGGCGAGCTGGGCGCCCGTCTCCTCGCAGACGGTGAGGCAGGCGTCGATGGCGGCCGGGGTGGCACCCCAGTCCTCATGGATCTTGAACCCCAGCGCTCCGCCGCGCAGTTGGGAGTACATGGCGTCGCGGGAGGTGGTGTTGCCCTTGCCGAGCAGCCCGATGTTGACGGGGAAGGTCTCCAGCGCCTCGAACATCCGGGCAAGGTGCCATGGCCCCGGGGTGATGGTGGTGGCCTTGGTGCCTTCGGCGGGTCCGGTGCCGCCGCCGACGAGGGTGGTGATGCCGCTGGAGAGCGCCTGGCCGACGAGGGTCGGCGAGATGAAGTGGACGTGCGCGTCGACCGCTCCGGCCGTCAGGAACTTGCCGTTGCCCGCGATGATCTCGGTCTCGGGGCCGATCACCAGGTCGGGGTGGACGCCGTCCATGGTGTCCGGGTTCCCTGCCTTGCCGATGCCGGTGATCCGGCCGTCGCGGATGCCGATGTCGGCCTTGACGATGCCCCAGTGGTCGATCACGACCGCGCCGGTGATGACGGTGTCGGGTGCGCCCTCGGCGCGGGTGGTGCGGGCCTGGCCCATGGACTCGCGGATCACCTTGCCGCCGCCGAAGACCGCCTCGTCGCCCGCGTGGCCCGGGCCGCCGGAACGGTCCTCCTCGATCTCGACGAAGAGGTCGGTGTCGGCGAGCCGGATCCGGTCGCCGGTGGTGGGCCCGAAGAGGTCCACGTACACGGCCCTGCTGAGGTCAGGCATCGAGAGCACCTCCGGTTTCGCCGCGCAGGCCGGGGACGATGCGGCGGCCGGCGAGGGGGACGAGTTCGACGTCGACGGGGATGCCGGGTTCGAAGCGGACCGCCGTACCGGCCGCGATGTGCAGCCGCAGCCCGCGGGCGGCCGCCCGGTCGAACCGGAGCCCGGGGTTGGCCTCGGCGAAGTGGTAGTGGGAGCCGACCTGGACGGGGCGGTCGGCGGCGTTGAGGACGGTGAGGCGGGTGACGGGACGCCCCTCGTTGAGGGCGATGCCCCCGTCCCCGTACAGGATCTCTCCGGGAATCATCGGCGTGGCCCCGTCAGACGATCGGGTCGTGGACGGTGACGAGCTTGGTGCCGTCCGGGAAGGTGGCCTCGACCTGGACGTCGTGGAGCATCTCGGGGATGCCGTCCATGACCTCGTCGCGGGTGAGCACCTTGCGGCCGGACGCCATGAGTTCGGCGACCGTGCGGCCGTCGCGGGCACCTTCCAGCAGATGGGCGGTGATCAGGGCGACGGTCTCGGGGTGATTGAGCTTCAGCCCGCGTGCCCGGCGCTTCTCGGCCACATCGGCGGCCACATGGATGAGCAGGCGTTCCTGCTCGTGCGGGGTCAGTTGCACGCTTCCACCTCATCGTCTTCGCCCGGTACCGGCCTCCGGGCGCAGCGGGACCCTATCCCCGTTCAACAGTTCGTCGAACGGGGAACCCGGCCCTCGCGACCAGGTATTGCACGTTAGGGCGGAAGTTTTTCCGTTGCGTTAACTGGCCTTTTGCGGACCCATGGACATCAGCCCGCGCAAGCCGTCCGCCAGCACCTCGGGGCGTACGTCCCCGAACAGGGCCTCCTGCACGATGAAGCCCTGGGCGGTGGCGATCATCGTTCGCGCCACATGATCGGCCGCCACGTCACCGCTCAGGATCCCGGCGTCGCGGTAGGCCTCGACCAGTTTCGTCCACGCGGCCCGCATCGTGGCGTAACCCTCGTCGAGCTGTACGGCGAGTCGCTCGTCGCGCAGTGTCTCGGACCAGAGCTGTACGGCGAGCGCGGCGAAGGTCCGGCGCTCCAGCCCGTGCAGCTCCCCGGCGAGCACCCGGCCGAGCACCCGGCTCAGCAGGACGTCCGGGGTGGGCGGCGGAGACATGCGGCTCGCCTCCGAGAACGCGCCACGGATCGTGGCGAAGGTCTCCTCGGTGATGGCCGCGATGATGTCCTCCTTGCCGGGGAAGTAGCGGTAGACCGCACCGGCCGACAGGCCCACCTCCTTGAGGACGTCCTGCATGGACGTGCCGTGGAATCCGCTACGGGCGAAGCAGCACGCCGCGCCGTCGAGGATCTGGCGGCGCCGGGCGTCGAGGTGTTCCTGGGATACACGAGCCATGGGCCCAACCTAAAACGAACGTTCCTTCTTGACAAGGGAGCACCCCGTCCGGACAGTGGGGGGTATCCGCAAAACGAACGATCCTTCTTTTTGATCGCCGCCCGAATCGAGGCCCCCATGTCCACTCCACCCGATCGCCGCGCGGTGGCGGTCGTCCTGCTGATCCCGCTGGTGGTCACGCTCGCCCTCTGGGCCTTCGCCTGGCCCGCCGCCCGGATCGCGCCCCGCGACCTCCCGGTGGGGGTGGCCGGTGCGGCACCGGCGGCCGGTCAGCTGCAGCAGCAGTTCGAGCAGCGGGAGGGCGCCTTCGAGGTGCACCGCTTCGACGACGAGGCGGCGGCACGGGAGGCGATCGAGGACCGGGTCGTATACGGAGCCGTCGTCGCCGGACCGGAAGGCCCGCACGTGCTCACCGCCTCGGCCGCGAGCCCCGTGGTCGCCCAGCTGCTGCGCGAGGCGGTGACGGCGGCTTCACCGGAGGGTGCGCGGGTCCAGGTCACCGATGTGGTGGCCGCCCCCTCCGGGGACCCGCGCGGCAGCGCGCTCGGCGCGAGCGTGCTGCCGCTGGCCCTGGCGGGGATGGGAGCCGGAGCCGCCGTCACCATGCTGGGGCTGCGCGGGGCGCGGGCAGCGCTGACACTGACCGGATCGGCCGCCCTGGTGGGCCTCGCCGCCACGGCCGTCGCGCACAGCTGGCTCGGGGTGATCACGGGCGGCTGGTGGGCCGAGGCGGGCGTGCTCGCCCTGACCGTCCTGGCGATCAGCGCGGCGGTGGCGGGGCTCGCGGCCCTGCTGGGCCCACGCGGGCTCGGCATCGGCGGGCTGCTGATGATCCTGCTGGGCAACTCCTTCTCAGGGGTCACCAGCGCTCCCCAGCTGCTCCCCGATCCGGTCGGCGTGATCGGCCAGTGGCTGCCGCCGGGCGCGGGCGGATCGCTGCTGCGCTCGGTGGCGTTCTTCGACGGCGGCGCGGCGGGCGGCCCCGCCCTGATACTCGCCCTCTGGTCGGCGCTCGGCCTGGCGGCGGTGCTGGTCGCGGGCCGACGCGTGGCGGCAGCCCCGGCCGGACCGGCCACCCCGGCCGGACCGGCACCGGTTACGCGGGAGACGGCGATGACGGGCTGAGGACGCGGGGGCTGCCCTCTGGGGGCGGGCGTTGCGGGCGGGCGTTGTGAGCGGGCCGGATCTCTCCGGCCGCCCCGCCCGGACGTCCGGACGTCAGGTGTCCGGACGTCAGGCGTCCGGGTCTCCGTGGCCGCGGTGCACGGCGGCGATGCCGAACCGCTGCAGGTCGCCGTGGGCCGAGGGCGCGGAGCCGATCGAGGAGACCGAGCTGATCACCTGCTCCTCGGCCGCGGCCTCCTCCCCTTCGAGCTGTTCCAGGTCGGCGGCGGACACCAGCGCGACGAGCGGCTTGCCGTGCCGCGTCACGACCACCCGCTCTCCGCCGTAGACGACGCGGTTGATCAGGTCGGCGAGCTCCGCCCGTGCTTGCGTCACCGGAATCTCGTAAGCCATGGCCCCAGCTTAAGGCGCGCGCGCAACCGCCACGGAGCCTTGCGGCACCTCGCATGCCCAGCCGCCGAGAGGCCGGCCACAGAAAGGAAGGACCACCACTCCCCCGCCTTTTGGTCACAACTCCATCACCACCGGAACATCCTGCTCCTGTGGGTGCACCCGGCTCACTAACGTCATGCCTCCACGAACCGCCTTGGGGGACACATGAATTGGAACGACCCGCAGCACCCGTCCCGGCAGGCGGACTGGGGCCAGGGCGTCAACGTCCCGCCGCCGAGCCCGACCACCGGCCCCGGGTGGGCTCGTAAGCGTGTCGTACTCCCCGCCGCCGGCGTGCTGTTCCTGCTCGGCGTCGGAATCGGCACCACCGGCGAGCAGCCGGAGAACGTGCGGACGGCGGCGGCGAAGGCGGAGCCCGGGCCGACGGTGACCGTCACCGTGACGGAGACGGCGAAGGTCACGGTGACGGCCTCTCCGGAGCCGGCTCCGACCGTCACGAAGATCAAGAAGGTGCGGGTGACGGTCACCGCGGCCCCGCCGGAGCCGGATCCGGAGCCCGCCGCCGAGGAGCCCGACCCGGTCTACGACGACGACTCGGGAGGCGGGTCCGCGTACTACAAGAACTGCACCGCCGTACGTGCCGCGGGCGCCGCCCCCATCAGAAGGGGCGACCCCGGTTACGGCTCCCACCTCGACCGCGACGGTGACGGAGTCGCCTGCGAGTAGGGGCGCCCGCCGCCCCTCCCCCACCACCCACCGGCACAGAACCCCCTCCCCTCATTCTGTACGTCCTGTACATTTCTGACGGGGCGTACGAGCAGCACCGGTCTGCGCCGCCCCGGCGTTCCGTTGCGCACCGAGGAGAGGGGCTCCGCCATGACCCGACCCGCCGCCCGTCACGTACTGCCCGAGTTCACCGAGCGCACCGCGACCGGAACCCGGACCCAGGACCCGTACTCCAAGCTCCTGTCCGAGCGGATCGTCTTCCTCGGGAGCCCCATCGACGACACCGGCGCCGGCGATCTGATCGCGCAGTTCATGTACCTGGAGCACGCCGACCCGGACCGGCCGCTGTCGCTCTACATCAACTGCCCCGGCGGCTCGTTCGGGGCGATGGCCGCGGTCTACGACACGATGCGGTTCCTGACGTGCGACGTGGAGACCTTCTGCCTGGGGCAGGCCGGCTCCTGCGCGGCGGCCCTGCTGGCGGCCGGCGCCCCGGGACGCCGACATGCCCTGCCCGGTGCGCGGGTAGTCATTCAGCAACCCGCACTGGAGGAGCCGCTGCGGGGCCAGCCGTCCGACCTGGAGATCCACGCGCGCGAACTGGCTCGCACCCGCGAGCAGTTCACGGCCATGCTGGTCCGGCACACGGGCCGGACCGCCGAGCGGGTCGCCGCCGACATCGAGCGCGACACCGTCCTCGACGCGCCGGCCGCCCTCGCCTACGGGCTGGTGGACCACGTCGTGGAGAACCGCAAGCTCTACCAGCCGCCGCACGACGCGAGGTGAACCGCCCATGGAACCACCGGAGTTCCCGCCGCTGCCCGCACTGACCCGCGCCGAGGGCGAGTTCATCGACTGTTACCTGGCGGTGCTCGACCAGGTGGGCCGTATCAACCCGGCGCGCGGCAACGACACCTACAGCGCCCTCAAGGCCGCGCAGGCCCTGGCCTCCCGGGCGGCGGCCCTGCGCGACGCACTGGCCCTGATGCATGAGCGCGGCGAGCGGCAGATCCACGCGGCGACGCTGGCGCGGGCCCTGCGGGTGCTGGACGGCGAGCGCCGGGCGGGCCGGGTCGCCATGCCTCCGCCGGCGAACTGAGCCGCTCCGTCCGTCGGCGAACCGAGCCGGTCCGTCCGCCGACGCCGAACTGAGCCGCCCCGCGCGCCGGGAGCGCACTACGGGAGCGGGCCGGTCACCGCGCCGCACGACACGCCCGGCCCGGCGATCAATTCCTCTCGCTCGTTCGGCGTAGGCGATCACCCGCGCGAGCGACGGCTCAACTTGCGCTCAGCACGCGGCCCCTACTCGAAATGTCCCCTTTCGTCGCTGGTACGAGGGTGTGCGCCCGGCGCGTCGGCGGGGGCGAATCTCCCCTGTCCACCTGAATGGATCAGTGGTGAGGAGACTCACAAATCACTGTTTCGACTCGGAAATCCGGCACTTCGTGAGTCAAGATCCCTGGGACGACAAGCCCCCGCCGCCGCGGCGGGGCGGTCCGGGTGGACGCCGAGTCCTGCCGCTTCCCGGATGACTGGTCGACAGGAGTGGATCGGCAGGAGTGGAGGACCCGAGCAGTACGGGCCGACCGGGAGACCGGGAAGCCCTCGGGGTGAAGCCGTGACAAGCGGCCGGGCAACTTCGCCAGCCCGAACCCGACAGGTCATCCTTCACAGGCGGCTGACGAAGGGTTGCGCATGTCTGCGCAGGTTCATGTCCCGTCTCTGTTCGCCCGGGTCGGTACGGCTTCCGTACTCACCCTGGCCGTGACGTCCTCGATGCTGGCGCCAGGTCTGGTCAACGATGCCGAGGCCGCCACCCATTCGACGAAGGCGCTCAAGGTCGCCGCGTCGAAGAAGGGCGCTCCTTACAAGTACGGGGCCGCAGGTCCCAGTCGCTTCGACTGCTCGGGGCTGACGGTCTACTCGTTCAAGAAGGCCGGGAAGAAGCTGCCCCGCACGGCACAGCAGCAGTACAACAAGACCCGCCACATCTCGAAGTCGCAGCGCAAACGCGGCGACCTCGTCTTCTTCCATTCGGGGCGCAGTGTCTACCACGTGGGCATCTACGCCGGGGACGGGAAGATCTGGCACTCCCCCAAATCCGGGGATGTGGTGCGAAAGGCGAAAATCTGGTCCAAGGGCGTCTGGTACGGACGGGTCCGCTGACCCACCGGCCGGACGCTCTTCCCTTGCGGGCGGCTCGGGCTTCCCCTGCGGGCGGCTCGGGCCCCCCTCGGCGCCGCCCGCAGGTCTCCCGGCGCACCTCAGCGCAGGAGGGGCCCGGCCACCAGGGCCAGCCCCAGTCCGGTGAGCGCCACGCCGCTGCCGCCCTCGATCGCCCGGGCGGTACGCGGCCGGCGCAGCCAGCGGCCCAGCCGGTCCACGAGGAGGGCGACGGCCGGGAACCAGATGAGGGCCAGGGCGACCACGAGGGCGGCGAGCAGCAGCGTCCGGGGCAGCGGCGGCTGACCTTCGGGGACGAACTGCGGCAGCAGGCTGAGGAAGAGGACCGGCGCCTTCGGGTTGAGCGCGTTGGTCAGGAACCCCTGCCGCAGTGAGCGCCCGAGCTCCTGGGGTGGAGCCGGCGGTACGTGGTCCGGTGCCCGGCTCTCCTCGGAGACCCGGCGCCGGACCACGTACAGCGCACTGATCCCCAGGTAGAGCACGTATGCGCCGCCCAGCAGCTGGACCGTGCGGAAGAGCACGGGCATCGTCACCAGCACCGCGGCGAGCCCCGCCACGGCGAGCGCGGTGTGCACGAGCAGTCCCCCGGCGACGCCGAGCGCGGTGGCCAGGCCGGCGGTGCGCGAGGCCAGGGCGTTGCGTACGACGACGGTGAAGTCTGCGCCGGGCAGCGCGACCATCCCGGCGGCGACCCCGGTGAAGGCGATCAGTTGTGCGTCCATGGGGTCCAGCCTGGACCGCCGGAGCCTTTAGCGTGTACTTGCAATCTTCTGGGTCTGCCTAAAGGAACGCTTCATGTACGACCCGACACGGCTCGCCGCTCTGGTGGCGGTCGCCGAGACCGGATCGATCACCCGGGCCGCCGCCCACCTGGGCTACACCGCGCCCGCGCTCTCCCAGCAGCTGGCCAAGCTGGAGCGGGAGGCCGGGGCGACGCTGCTGGTGCGCCACCACCGCGGGGCGCGGCTGACGGCCGCCGGTGAGCTGCTGGCGGGCCGGGCCCGGCGGGTCCTGGACGAGCTGGACCAGGCCCGGCACGAGCTGGCTCGGCTGGCCGGGCTCTCCGGCGGCAGACTGCGGGTGGGGACGTTCACGACGGCCGGGGTGCATCTGCTGCCGCCGGTCCTGAGCGCGTTCCGGCGGGCCCATCCGGATGTCGAGCTGGCCGTCACCGAGTACGAGCCGCCGGGCGGGATCGCCGCGGTCACCGCGGGCGAGGTGGACCTGGCGCTGACCCACACGTACGAACCGGCGGTGGCGGACCCGCCACCCCCGGGCGTCACGGTCGAGCCCCTGCTGGTCGAGGAGCTGGTGCTGGCGACCTCGGTCGGGCACCGGCTCTCCGAGGGGTCCGGACGGCTGGCGGTCGCCGAGCTGGCGGGGCGGCCGCTGATCAGCAGTGCTCCGGCGCATCCGCCCCGGCGCGGGGTGGAGAGCGCGCTGGCGGAGGCGGGCGCCACCCCGGCGGTGGTGTGCGAGTCGCCCGGCTACGCGCTGGTGTGCGCGCTCGTCAGCGCGGGGCTCGGGGTGGCGGTGGTGCCGGAGATGGTGGCGTCGCTGTCGTCCACACCGCTGGCGGTGCGGCGGCTGGAGCCCGCGGACTTCCGCCGGACGATCTCCGTGGTGCACCGCGGAGACCGGGCGACCGCCGCGGCGGCGACGCTGCTCGCCCTGCTGCGGAGCGGGTTCGGGCGGGCAGCGGCGTCCTGATCCATGGCCTGACCCGTGGTGGCCCGCCCCGTGAAGTCAGCCCTGGACCGGCACCGCCCAGGGCAGCGCGATCCAGACCGTCTTGCCACCCTCGGCCGTCGGGACGACGGTGAGCCGCCCGCCGTACTCCTTGGCCAGTGCCCGGATGATCACCATGCCCCGGCCGTTGTCCTGCCGTACGGCGGCGGGCAGCTTCTGGGGCCAACGGGGGTGACTGTCCGTCACCCCGAGGCGCAGTTCCTCGTCCCGTTCGAGGCGCAGATCCACGGTGAAGGTGGGTGACTGGCCGAAGGTGTGCTGGACGGCGTTGGTGGCGAGTTCGGAGATGATCAGCCGGACGGTGTCGGCGAGTTCCGTGTCCTCGGAGAGGCCCCATTCGGCCAAGGTCCTGGCCACATATCTGCGGGCCGATGAGACCGAGACCGGATCGCTCGGCAGAGTGACGGTTGCTTCCTGATGGTCTGCCATGGCGACGCCGTCCCTTTCGCGCCCCGGCCGACCGGCAGTCGGCCCGGATTGTGCTTCGCGCCAGACTGCCACTGTTGAAGCTCGCTGTAACGACGTTCGACCAAGATATGCATATATCTGTCGCTCGAAGCGGTGAATTCGGGTCCCGGACAACGGGGACGAAGGGCACACTGGCCCCTCTGCGGGCCCCAACCTTGCGGTGTGCGTCGGCCCCGTCCCGTTCCGCAAAGCGCATTCCGCACAGCCCGTTCCGCACAGCGCGAGGAGACCTGGATGCTGCACGGCCCCGTCGTCCGACGACGGAAGCTCGGCGAGGAGTTACGGAGTCTGCGGCACGCCTCCGGACTGACCAGCCGGGACACGGCGCGCCTGCTCGGCTGGCACCAGTCGAAGGTGAGCCGCATCGAGACCGGCGCCAGCGGCGTCAGCCCCGGCGATGTGACGCGTCTGCTCGACATCTACGCGGTCCGCGACACTCAGCTGCGCGCCCTGCTCGAAGTGCTCGCGGGGTCGGCGGGCGGCGGCGGCTCGGGGTGGTGGCACGCGTACCGGGGGCTGATCCCGCCCCAGTACCGCGACTTCATCAGTCTGGAGTCCCAGGCCGGTACGGTGCGGACCCTGGAGACCTCGGTGGTGCCGGGGCTCCTCCAGACCGCCGGATACGCGCGGGCGGTGACCCGTGCCTCGCTCGACGGGTTACCGGCGGACCATCTCGACTCCCTGGTCGAGGTGCGGCTGACCCGTCAGAGGGTGCTGCGCGCCGATCCGCCGCTGCGGTTCACCGCCGTACTGGACGAGGCGGTGCTGCACCGGGAGGTGGGCGGGCCCGAGGTGATGCGGGACCAGCTGTACCATCTGACCCAGGTGGCCCAACTCCCGCATGTGGAACTCCAGTTGCTGCCGTTCTCGGTCGGCGGGTATGTCGGACTCACTTGCCCTTTCGTTATCTTCTCCTTTCCGAATATTTCTGATCTGGATGTGGTCGTTCTTGACCACTTGACGAGTAGCCTCTATCTGGAGCGGAAAGAAGACCTTGAGGCGTACAGCTCGGCCTTCCGCACCTTGCAGGCGCACGCACTGACGCCGGACCGATCGCTGGATCTCGTCGCCGCGATCCGCCGCGGCATCCGTTAGCCCGACCACCCGCCAGGACGTCCGACTCTGCCCGAGGGGGGCATCATGTCCGACCGTCTCGCACCGCACCCGTCACCTCCCACCGCCGGGCCACCGCTGTGGCACCGCAGCAGCCGCTCCACCGGAATGAACAACTGCGTGGAGACCGCGCTCCTCGGCCGCCCCGGCTCCGGCGGCGCGCTCCTCGCCGTACGCGACTCCAAGGATGTGGAGCGGCCGCCGCTGCGCTTCTCCGCGACGGCCTGGACCACCTTCGTGGCCGGGCTGGAGCCGGACCGGCTCAGCTGACGGGAGCCACAGCCTGCCGGGGAGCGGTGGAGACGACCGTGGCCACCGCGGCTCCGATCTGCTCCTCGGTCAGGTCCGCCCGTGCGGTCAGCCGCAGCCGGGAGATGCCGTCCGGCACCGACGGCGGGCGGAAGCAGCCCACCGCCACCCCGGCCGCGCGGCAGTCGGCCGCCCACCGCACCGCCGCGTCCGCGGAGGGTGCCCGGACGGAGACGACCGCCGCGTCGGGCCGGACCGCGGTCAGCCCTGCGGCGGTGAGCCGCACGTACAGCGCGGTGGCGACCGCCCGAGCCCTGGCCGCCCGTTCCGGTTCCCGGCGCAGCAGCCGGAGCGCGCCCAGTGCGCCGCCCGCCGCGGCCGGGGCGAGGCCGGTGTCGAAGATGAACGTACGGGCCGTGTTGACCAGGTGGTCGATGACCCGGGCCGGTCCGAGGACGGCACCGCCCTGGCTGCCCAGCGACTTGGAGAGGGTGAGCGTGGCGACGGTCCCCGCGCCGCCCGCCAGTCCGGCGGCGGCGAGTGCGCCGCGTCCGCCGTCGCCGAGGACGCCGAGGCCGTGGGCGTCGTCGACGAGGAGGGCGGCGTTCGCGGCGCGGCAGACCTCGGCCAGTGCGGGCAGCGGTGCCGCGTCCCCGTCGACCGAGAAGACCGAGTCGGTGACGGCGAGCGCCCGCCCTTCGTGGGCCTGGAGCGCCTTGGCGACCGCGTCCGGATCGGCGTGCGGGACGACCGCGGTCTCCGCGCGCGAGAGCCGGCAGCCGTCCACGATGGACGCGTGGTTACCGGCGTCGGAGACGATGAGCGAGCCGCGCCCGGAAAGCGCGGTCAGCGCCGCGAGATTGGCCGCGTAGCCGGAGGAGAGGACGAGGGCCGCCTCGAAACCGCAGAAGTCGGCGAGTTCCCGTTCGAGTTCGGCGTGCAGCGCCGTGGATCCGGTGACCAGCCGCGATCCCGTCGCGCCCGCACCCCAGCGGTGGGCGGCACCGGCCGCTGCGGCGATGACCTCCGGGTGCCGGGTGAGGCCCAGGTAGTCGTTGCTCGCGAGGTCCAGGAGCTCGGCTTCCGCGCTTCTCGGGCGCAGGGCCCGCACGAGTCCGGCCTCGGCCCGGCGGCGGGCCTCGTCGTCGATCCAGTCGAACGGGGCGAAGGACATAGGACGGTCCCTTTTGTAGGCAGCTCACAGACCCTAGCGGGGTGCGCAGCAGGTCAGGGTGTGGCAATACACACACCCTCGGCGACGTCTCCTGTCTGGTTCCTCCTTGGCTGGAGGCGGTGCCGTAAGCCAGGATCATCTTTCATGGACCTGCTGAACACGCTGGTGGACAAGGGGCTGCGGCGCGAACTGCCGACCCGCGAAGAAGCGCTCGCCGTGCTGGCGACCTCCGACGACGACCTGCTCGACGTGGTGGCCGCCGCGGGCAAGGTACGCCGCCAGTGGTTCGGGCGGCGCGTCAAACTCAACTACCTGGTCAACCTCAAATCGGGGCTCTGCCCCGAGGACTGCTCGTACTGCTCGCAGCGGCTCGGCTCCAAGGCCGGGATCCTCAAGTACACGTGGCTGAAGCCGGACGAGGCGTCCAAGGCCGCCGCCGCCGGGGTCGCGGGCGGGGCCAAGCGGGTCTGCCTGGTGGCGAGCGGGCGCGGGCCGACGGACCGGGACGTCGACCGGGTCACCAAGACCATCGAGGCGATCAAGGAACAGAACGAGGGCGTCGAGGTCTGCGCCTGCCTCGGTCTGCTCTCCGACGGACAGGCCGACCGGCTGCGCTCGGCGGGCGCCGACGCGTACAACCACAACCTCAACACGTCCGAGGAGACGTACGGGGCGATCACGACCACCCACACCTACGCGGACCGGGTGGAGACCGTGCAGCAGGCTCAGGCCGCCGGGCTCTCGGCGTGTTCCGGGCTGATCGCCGGGATGGGTGAGAGCGACAAGGACCTGGTCGACGTCGTCTTCGCGCTGCGGGACCTGGACCCGGACTCGGTGCCGGTGAACTTCCTGATCCCGTTCGAGGGAACGCCGCTGGCCAAGGAGTGGAACCTCACCCCTCAGCGCTGCCTGCGCATTCTGGCGATGGTCCGCTTCGTCTGCCCCGATGTGGAGGTCCGGCTCGCGGGCGGCCGCGAGGTGCATCTGCGCTCGATGCAGCCGCTGGCGCTGCACCTGGTCAACTCGATCTTCCTCGGTGACTACCTGACCAGCGAGGGCCAGGCGGGGCAGACCGACCTGGACATGATCGCCGATGCCGGTTTCGAGGTGGAGGGCGCGGGCACGACGACGCTCCCCCGCCACCGGGCCGACGCGCTGAACGGCGGCGGCTGCGGTTCGCAGGGCGCCCCGGAGACGGCCGGCTGCGGCTCGCATGAGGCGGCCGCCGGTGCCACCGGCTGCGGTTCGCACGGTGGTGGCGGTGGCTGCGGGCCGTGCGGCGGTCACGCGGAGCCGGAGCCCTCGGTCGTCGCGGATGCCGGGGAGAGCGTCCCGGCCGGGCGTGCGGATGCGGCGCGTACGGATGCGGGCGGCGGGGCGCGTACGGATCTGGTGACGGTCCGCCGCCGGGGTGCGGGGACGGATCTAGCGCCCAATGCCTGAGCCGTACGTCCCCGGGGCCGGCACGCGCCTCGGACCCGCCGCGCCGAAGCCGTACTCCCCCGACGAACTGCGGGCTCTGGACCGCGCGCACGTGTGGCACCCCTACGGCCCGATGCCGGGCCGGCAGGAGCCGCTGATCGTGGAGTCCGCCTCCGGTGTACGGCTCCGGCTCGCCGAACCCGTCGATGGGCAGCGGGAGTTGGTGGACGGCATGTCGTCCTGGTGGTCGGCGGTGCACGGCTACAACCATCCGGTCCTCAACGAGGCCGCGCGCGGCCAGCTGGACCGGATGAGCCATGTGATGTTCGGCGGGCTCACCCATGAGCCCGCCGTCCGGCTGGCCACCCGGCTGGTGGAGATCACCCCGGAGCCGCTCCAGCACGTCTTCCTCGCCGACTCGGGGTCCGTCTCCGTCGAGGTCGCGGTCAAGATGTGCCTGCAGTACTGGCGTTCGGCCGGTCGCCCGGACAAGCGCCGGCTGCTGACCTGGCGCGGCGGCTACCACGGCGACACCTGGCAGCCGATGTCGGTGTGCGACCCGGAGGGCGGGATGCACGAGCTGTGGTCGGGGTCGCTGCCCCGCCAGGTCTTCGCCGACGCCCCGCCGGACGGCTTCGACGCGGAGCCGGACCCCGCCTACGTCACGCATCTGCGGGAGCTGATCGCGCACCACGCCGACGAGCTGGCCGCCGTGATCGTGGAGCCGGTGGTGCAGGGGGCCGGCGGGATGCGGTTCCACTCCCCCGCCTATCTGCGGGTGCTGCGCGAGGCGTGCGACGAGTCGGGCGTCCTGCTGGTGTTCGACGAGATCGCGACCGGCTTCGGGCGTACGGGAAAGCTGTTCGCCGCCGCGCACGCCGGAGTCTCGCCGGACGTCATGTGCGTCGGCAAGGCGCTGACCGGCGGCTATCTCACGATGGCGGCGACCCTGTGCACCTCGCGGGTGGCCGAGGGGATCTCGCGCGGCGAGGTACCGGTGCTGGCGCACGGCCCGACGTTCATGGGTAACCCGCTGGCCGCTTCGGTGGCCTCGGCCTCGGTGGACCTGCTGCTCGGGCAGGACTGGGAGGGCGAGGTGGCGCGGATCGGCGCGGGACTGCGCGCCGGTCTGGCACCCGCGTCGGAGCTGCCCGGGGTCACGGACGTACGTGTCCTGGGGGCGATCGGCGTCGTCCAGCTCGACCACGAGGTGGACATGGCAGCGGCGACGCGGGCGGCCGTGCGCGAGGGCGTGTGGCTGCGGCCGTTCCGCGACCTCGTGTACACCATGCCGCCGTACGTCACCGGGGACGACGACGTACAACGGATCTGCCGGGCCGTGTGTGCCGCGGCGCGGGAGGGCTGACATGACGATCCTGGTGGTGTCCGGTACGGGCACGGAGATCGGCAAGACGGTGGTGACCGCCGCGGTGGCGGCCGCCGCGCGGGGCCGCCGGGTCGCGGTGCTCAAGCCCGCGCAGACCGGGCTCGCGCCCGGGGAGCCGGGGGACGCGGCCGAGGTGGCGCGGCTGGCGGGCGGCCATGTGACCGCGGTCGAACTGGCCCGGTTCCCCGAGCCGTTGGCCCCGGCCACGGCCGCCCGGCGGGCCGGGCTCGCCCCGGTGCGGCCGCACGAGGTCGCCGAGGCGGCCGAGAAGCTGGCCACCGAGCACGATCTGGTGCTGGTCGAGGGGGCGGGCGGGCTGCTCGTCCGGTTCGACGACGAGGGCGGCACGCTCGCGGACGCCGCCCGACTGCTGTCCGCTCCGGTGCTGGTCGTGGCGCCCGCGGGCCTGGGCACCCTCAATGCCACCGCGCTCACGGCCGAGGCGCTGCGGGCGCGGGGTCTTGAGTGCCTGGGCGTCGTGGTGGGGAGCATGCCCCGGCGGCCGGACCTGGCCGCCCGGTGCAACATCGAGGACCTGCCGGTGGCGGCGGGGGCCCCGCTCCTGGGAGCCGTCCCGGCCGGTGCGGGGGCCCTGCCGGGCGCCGAGTTCGCGGCGGGGGCGGCGGGCTGGCTGGCCCCGGAGCTGGGGGGTACCTGGACCGTGCCTTCGCTGTGAGGCGGGGGCCCGCATCGGGCCCGTACGGACATGCCTGTACCGGCCCCTACGGGGGAGAATCGATGAGGAGAGCCGTACGCCCTCTCCTCCCGGAGGTCCGTCATGCAACTGCGCAGCAGGAAGCTCCCGCGGGACGCCGTGCACCACCCGGTCTTCGCCCGCTTCTACGCCCGGATGAGTGTGACGGCCGACCTCAAGGGCGGCGTCGCCGCGTACCGCGAGGAGCTGCTGGCGGGGCTCTCCGGCCGGGTCATCGAGATCGGTGCGGGGAACGGGCTCAACTTCGCCCACTACCCGGGGGCGGTCTCGGAGGTCGTGGCGCTGGAGCCGGAGCGCTCGCTGCGGCAGCTCGCCGTCCGTTCCGGGCTGCGCGCCGAGGTGCCGGTGGACGTGGTGCCGGGGGCGGCCGAGGCCCTCCCGGTCAAGAGCGAGGCCTTCGACGGCGCGGTGGCCTCACTGGTCCTGTGCACGGTACGGGACCTCCCGAAGGCGCTCTCCGAGATCAGACGGGTCCTGCGGCCGGGCGGCGAACTGCGGTTCTTCGAACACGGTCTGGCACCCGGTAGGGCCCTGGCCGCCGCACAGCGCACGGCGGACCGGACGGTGTGGCCCCTCCTCTTCGGCGGCTGTCACACGGCCCGGGACCCGCTGGCCGCGATCGAGGCGGCGGGCTTCGAGATGGGGACGTACCGCAGGCTGCGGATCCCGGAGAAGGGGATGCAGTTCCCCTCATCCCCCTGCGTCCTGGGCGTGGCCCGCAAGCCGTTCACCGAGCCGTCTTCGAGCTGAGGGCGCGCCTCACACGCTCCACCGGCGCAGCTCGTCCGCGATGGCCCGTACATCCGCCTTGCCCTGCTTGACGAGGAGGGCGAGATCGCGCACCTGCTCGGGCGAGGTGATGACCTTCAGCCCGGAGGCGACCAGATAGCCGTACGCGACGGCCGAGGCGAACATCGCGTTGGAGCGTTCGAGCGCGGGGACGTGCAGGAGCAGCTGCAACAGGGCGGCCGCCCGGGTGTGCGGGTCGCTGTAGACGGCGCTCCCGAAGATCTCCGCCTCGTGCCGGGCGACCGCGGCGACGAGCGCACCCCAGTCGACGACCTGGGGGTCACCGGGGGTCTTGTGCTCGGCGACCATGAGCAGCCAGGAAAGGTCGATCCGCAGGTTCAACGGGTGCCTTCGCGCTCCGGGCCGAACTCTTCGGCGAAGACCGACTCGTACTGCTTCATGAAGTCGGCGGCGGCCTCGACGAAGGTGTGTCCCACCTCGCCGGCGTCCTGTTTGACGAGCTCCTCTATGTAGCGGTTCACGCTCATCCCCCTCTGGAGCGCGCGCTGCCGCGCGGCCTCGGCGGTGGCCTCGTCCACTCGAACGTTCAGCTGAGTCTTGGGCACCCTCCCACGCTAGCGCGGCCGCGCTAGCACCGGCAAGAGGAGGGCCGGGGGCCCCGGGTCCGGCAGCCGGGAAAGCGATCGACTTCCGGAGCGGGCGGGTGGTGGGATGGCCGCCATGAACGATCTTTCGATACGGCCCGCGACCGCGGCCGACCTGGACCGGGTGCTCGCGTTCTGGAAGGTGGCCGCGGAAGGCACCAGCATCAGCGACGACGCCGACGGGGTCGCACGCCTGGTGGAACGGGACCCGGACACCCTGATCCTCGCGGAGCGGGACGGAACGCTGGTGGGCACCGTGATCGCGGGCTTCGACGGCTGGCGCTGCCATCTCTACCGGCTCGCGGTCCATCCGGAGCGGCGCCGCCGGGGCGTGGGCGGGGCCCTGCTCGCGGCGGCGGAGGAACGGTTCGCCGCCCTCGGCGGGCGCCGCGCCGACGCCATGGTGCTGGACCGCAACGAGCCGGCACAGCACACCTGGCGGGCGGCGGGGTACGGGCCGCAACCGCAGTGGAGCCGCTGGGTGAAGCCCCTCACGGACTGACTCGGTACGGCCGGGGGCGGCTGGGCAGACGCTCTACGATGAAATCCCTTGCCCGCCAACCCACCGCATCTGCCGAAAGGTGTGAGCGTCCGCCCATGGGCGAGCCTCCCAGTAGCCGACATCGCGCGATCCTTCCGCCCCTGCCTGATCATGGGACGGAGGTGAACCGATGATCGAAGTGCTTCTGCTGCTCGTCGCCCTGCTGCTCTGTGTCGCGTGCGGCGCCTTCGTCGCGGCGGAGTTCTCCCTGACCACGGTGGAGCGCGGGGAGCTGGAGCGGGCCGTCGAGCGGGGTGAGCGGGGTTCCGCGAGCGCCCTGAAGGCCGTCCGCAGCCTGACCTTCCAGCTCTCGGGCGCGCAGCTCGGGATCACCGTCACCAACCTGGTGATCGGCATGCTCTCCGAGCCGTCGATCGCCAAGCTCATCCGGGGCCCGGTCGAGGCGGCCGGCCTGCCCCCCGCCGCGGCGTCCACGCTGGCCCTCGTCATCGGTACGGCCCTGTCCACGGTGGTCCTGATGGTGGTCGGCGAGCTGGTGCCGAAGAACTGGGCGATCTCCTCGCCGCTCGCCGTGGCCAAGGCTGTCGCCACCCCGCAGCGGGTGTTCACCGCCCTGTTCCGCCCCTTCATCAGCCACCTCAACAACACGGCGAACCGGATCGTGCGCCGCTTCGGCCTTGAGCCGACCGAGGAGCTGGCCTCCGCCCGCAGCCCGCAGGAGCTGGTCGCGCTGGCGCGGCACTCCGCGAAGGAGGGCGCGCTGGAGGCGGACACCGCCGAACTCTTCGTACGCACCCTGAATCTGGCGCAGCTGACGGCGGAGAACGTGATGACACCCCGGGTGCAGGTGACTGCCCTGGAGGTGCGGGCGACGGCGGAGGACGTGGCCAATGCGACCCGGGCCACCGGCCTTTCCCGCTTCCCCGTCTACCGCGGGAGCCTGGACTCGGTGGTCGGCGTGGCGCACATCAAGGATGTGCTGGCGATCCCGGCCGACCAGCGCCCCCGTAAACGGGTCTCGGAGATGCTGCGTGAACCCCTGCTCGTACCGGAGACGCTCACCGTCGACCGGCTGCTGGACCAGTTGTCGGGGAAGCTCGCCATGGCTGTGGTGATCGACGAGTACGGCGGTACGGCGGGCGTCGTGACGTTGGAGGACATCGTGGAGGAGGTCGTCGGCGAGGTCCGCGACGAACACGATCCGCACGAGACGCCCGACCTGGCGGCCGCCGGTGAGGACGCCGACGGCCGCACCCTGTGGTCGGCCGACGGCGCGGCCCGCACCGACCAGCTGAGCCGGATCGGCCTGCGGGTGCCCGAGGGGCCCTACGAGACGCTCGCCGGTCTGATCGCCGCGGAGCTCGGACGGATCCCGACGGTGGACGACACCGTCGAGCTGGCGGGCTGGCGGATCGACGTGGTGGACGCCACGGGCCGCCGGGCAGCGAGGGCGCTGCTGCACGCGCCGCTGCCCGGCGCCGAGGAGCGGGCGGAGGAGGGCCGGTGATCGTTCTGCAGCTCTTCATCGGTCTGCTGACCCTGGTGGTCAACGCCTTCTTCGTGGGCGCCGAGTTCGCCCTGATCTCCGTACGCCGGAGCCAGATCGAGCCGCAGGCCGAGGCCGGCGACCGGCGGGCCCGCAGTGTCATCTGGGGGCTGGAGCACGTCTCGGCGCTGCTGGCCGCCGCGCAGCTCGGCATCACGCTCTGCACTCTGGTGCTGGGCATCGTGGCCGAGCCCGCCATCGCCCATCTGCTGGAGCCGGTCTTCGACGCGGTGGGGGTGCCGCACCCGCTGGTGCACCCGATCTCGTTCGTGATCGCGCTGAGTGTGGCGACCTATCTGCACATGCTGCTGGGCGAGATGGTGCCGAAGAACATCGCGCTGGCCGAACCGGCCCGCAGCGCACTCCTCCTCGGCCCTCCGCTGGTCGCGGTGGCCCGTGCGCTGCGTCCGGTGATCTTCGCGATCAACGCCTTCGCCAACGCTCTCCTCAAGCTTCTGCGGGTGGAGACGAAGGACGAGGTCTCCGCCACGTTCTCGGACGACGAACTGGCGCGGCTGGTGAAGGACGCCGGGGACGCGGGGCTGGTCGACGACCGCTCGGCGGAGCGGCTGCGGCACGCCCTGGAGCTGGGCCGCCGTCCGGTACGGGATGTGGTCATGCCGGTGGACCGGGTGCTGTACACCCGGGTCGGCACCACCCCCGAGGAGCTGGAGCGGCTCTCGCACGAGTCCGGGTTCTCCCGCTTCCCGGTGATGGACAGCGAGGGCCGCATCCTGGGCTACCTCCATGTGAAGGACGCCCTGGACGCCACGCCCCGGGACGCCCCCTTCCCCGTGACCGCTCTGCGGCCGATCGCCCGGGTCCGGGCGGCGACCCCGCTGGACGACGTGCTGACCGCGCTGCGGCGCAGCCGGACCCATCTCGCGGCCGTCCTCGACGAGGGTGACCGGCTGGTCGGCATGGTCACGATGGAGGACGTCCTGCGCGAGCTGGTCGGCAGGGCCCAGACCCGCTGAACGCCTGCCGTGGCGGCTCCCGTACCGGCCGGACGGCACGGGAGCCGCCGCGGTAGCATCAGTGGGCCATGGAATTGAATGCCACCTACACCAGTCTCGTCGCGGTCGGCGACTCGTTCACCGAGGGCATGTCGGATCTGCTTCCCGACGGCACATACCGGGGTTGGGCCGACGTTCTGGCCTCCCGCCTCGCGGCCCGGTCCCCCGGCTTCCGGTACGCCAACCTCGCCGTCCGGGGCAAGCTCATCAGCCAGATCGTCACCGAGCAGGTGCGCCCGGCGGTCGCGATGCAGGCCGATGTGGTGACCCTCGTCGGCGGGCTCAATGACACGCTGCGCCCGAAGTGCGACATGGGCATGGTCAGGGGGCGGCTCGAAGAGGCCGTGGAGCTGCTGGCCCCGTCCTGCAAGAAGCTGGTGCTGATGCGCAGCCCCGGGCGCAACGGTCCGGTGTTCGACCGGTTCCGTCCTCGGATGGAGGCGCTGTTCGCCCTGATCGACGACCTGGCCGACCGGCACGGCGCCTCGGTGGTCGACCTCTACTCCGCACCCTCGCTCAGCGACCCCCGCATGTGGGACTTCGACCGGCTGCACCTCGCCGCCGAAGGGCACCGTCGGGTGGCGGAGGGGGTCTGGCAGACGCTGGGCCTCCCGCCCGAGCTCGACTGGCAGGCGGCGGTCCCCGCCTCCTTGCCCCCGCGCTGGGCGAACCGGCGGGCCGACGACATCCGCTTCGCCCGCCGCCACCTGGGGCCCTGGATCGGCCGACGGCTCACCGGCCGGTCCTCCGGCGACGGCCGGTCGGGCGCCCAGTTCGACACGGGGACGGCCTCGGCCTTCTGGATCACGCCCACCGACGCCGCGGCCCCCGGTCCGGTGACGGGATGGCGCCGGGCGGAGAACCTCCCCCAGCCGGGACCGCTGGACGGGCCCACCGGCCTTCCCCCGGAGGGCGCGGCGCCGGCGTCCTCGTAGCCGGCCTCCGTGGCGGGCCGTCGCAGCCGACTCTCGTAGCCGGCCTTCGTAGCAATCCACAAACCGGCCCGCGGCGCTGGCCTGCAGAAACCCACAGTAGAATCCCTCCACGTGACTGCTGTGTCTGCGAAGCCTCGCATCCCCAATGTCCTGGCCGGCCGCTACGCCTCCACGGAGCTGGCCGTCCTCTGGTCCCCCGAGCAGAAGGTGAAGCTGGAGCGTCAGCTGTGGCTGGCGGTGCTGCGCGCTCAGAAGGACCTCGGGATCGAGGTGCCGGACGGAGCGGTGGCCGATTACGAGCGTGTGCTCGACCAGGTCGACCTGGCGTCGATCGCCGAGCGCGAGAAGATCACCCGGCATGACGTGAAGGCCCGGATCGAGGAGTTCAACGCCCTCGCGGGTCATGAGCAGGTCCACAAGGGCATGACCTCCCGGGATCTGACGGAGAACGTCGAGCAGCTGCAGATCCGGCTGTCGCTGGAGCTGATGCGCGACCGCACCGTGGCCGTCCTCGCCCGGCTCGGCAAGCTGGCGGCGGAGTACCGCGAGCTCGTGATCGCCGGACGCTCGCACAATGTCGCCGCGCAGGCGACGACGCTCGGCAAGCGCTTCGCGACGGCGGCCGACGAGCTGTTGGTGGCCTACGGACGGCTGGAGGACCTCCTCTCGCGCTACCCGCTGCGCGGGATCAAGGGACCGGTCGGTACGGCTCAGGACATGCTGGACCTGCTGGGCGGCGACGGGGACAAGCTCGCCGACCTGGAACGGCGCATCGCCGGGCACCTCGGTTTCGCCGAGGTGTTCACCTCGGTCGGTCAGGTCTACCCCCGTTCGCTGGACTACGACGTGGTGACCGCTCTGGTGCAGCTCGCCGCGGCGCCCTCGTCGGTGGCGAAGACCATCCGGCTGATGGCCGGCCACGAGCTGGTGACCGAGGGCTTCAAGCCGGGCCAGGTCGGCTCGTCCGCGATGCCGCACAAGATGAACACGCGCTCCTGCGAGCGGGTCAACGGCCTGATGGTGATCCTGCGGGGCTACGCCTCGATGACGGGTGAGCTCGCGGGTGATCAGTGGAACGAGGGCGACGTGTCCTGTTCCGTGGTCCGCCGGGTGGCGCTGCCGGACGCGTTCTTCGCGTTCGACGGTCTTCTGGAGACCTTCCTCACGGTGCTCGACGAGTTCGGCGCCTTCCCTGCCGTCGTGGCTCGCGAGCTGGACCGCTACCTTCCCTTCCTCGCGACCACCAAGGTCCTCATGGGGGCCGTGCGGGCCGGGGTGGGCCGCGAGCTGGCCCACGAGGCGATCAAGGAGAACGCCGTCGCCTCCGCACTGGCGATGCGGGAGCAGGGTGCCGAGCGCAACGAGCTGCTCGACAAGCTGGCCGCCGACGAGCGCATCCCGCTGGACCGTGCGGAACTGGACGCGCTGATGGCCGACAAGCTCTCGTTCACGGGTGCGGCCGGCGACCAGGTGACGGCGCTGGTCTCCCGGATCGAGGAGATCACCAAGCAGCACCCCCAGGCCGCGGCCTACGCCCCCGGCTCGATCCTCTGACCGGCACCGCCCTCACCGCATGACCCCCGAGGAGCTCCGCGCCGCCCGCGACCGCATCGTCCCCGATGTGGCCGCGGGCGGGCTGCGCGTGCTCTTCTGCGGTATCAATCCGAGCCTCATGACCGCGGCCACGGGCCACCACTTCGCCCACCCCGGCAACCGCTTCTGGCCGGTCCTGCACCGCTCGGGCTTCACACCCCGTCAACTGCTGCCCTCCGAACAGTCCGAGCTGCTGCCCCTCGGCCTCGGCATCACCAATGTGGTGGCCCGGGCGACGGCTCGGGCGGACGAACTCGGCGCGGACGAGTTCCGGGAGGGCGGGGCGGCCCTCACGGCGAGGGTCGAGCGGCTCGCTCCGGCGTGGCTCGCGGTCGTCGGCATCACCGCCTACCGCACGGCCTTCGGAGAGCCCCGTGCCCGGATCGGCCGGCAGGAACGCATGATCGGCGGTGCCCAGGTGTGGGCCCTGCCCAACCCCAGTGGCCTCAATGCCCATTGGACGATCGCGACGATGGCCGAGGAGTACGCCCGCCTCCGCGAGGCCGTCCTGACGCCACACCCCGCGACCTGACGCCCGGGCCGACTGCAAGGATCTTCCGGTCGGATCTGTCAGTCGGGTCGATCGGTCGGGGCTGTCCGTCGGCGCTGTCCGTCGGATCCGTCGGGATCAGGGCGGATCGATGACGGTCACCAGCACCGTCAGTTCACAGCCCGGTCCTCCCTCCTCCAGCACCAGCCCTATCGCGATCCAGCGCCCCTCGACCCGCCACAGCCGGACGAATTCGCATCCGGCCACCGGATCCGCCCAGGGGGCCGGTATCACTTCGCCCGACATCATCCGCTCCTGCGCACTCCACAGGCTCATCAGCTGCGGTTCGCCCCAGCGGGCGGTGAGGAGCGTCAGCAGTGCGTCGTGCTCCGCCAGGCACTGGGCCCGGTGCTCCGGGCCGGCCGGTTCGTCATCACCCCACGGTTCATGGTCGGTGCGCAGGAATGCCGTGTGATAGCCGGGTCCGCTGACTCCCGAGACCGACGGCATGCACGCCACGGGGAATTCCGTGGTGCGCATCTCGTCGATGAGGCGGAGATGGTGTGCGGTCGTCATGACGTCAGTAAACCGTTCGGCGCTGACAACCGGCGCCCTGGCCCCGGCCTCAGGCGTCGCGCCTGTGCACCGCCCACCAGCCCGCGAGGAGCGCGGCAGCCGCCCAGGCCGCCGTCACGGACAGGCCCGACCAGGGCCCGAGAGGGCCCTCCGGGTTCTGGTGGAGCACCAACTGCCCGGCACGGTCGGGCAGATAGTCCACCGCCGCGGCAGCGATGTCCACGAAGACGAAGGGGACGATCAGGAGGAGCGGTATGAGCAGGCTGAGCACCGCGACCGCACTGCGCAGGAGTGCGGTGAGCCCGGCAGCGAAGAGCGCCATCAGTGCGAGGTAGATCCCTCCCCCGAAGGCCGCACGCAGCGCACCGGGGTGCCCCAGGCCGATCGCGTACTCCCCCAGGAAGAGCTGACCGACCAGGAACGCGGTGAAGCTGGTCAGCAGCCCGACCACGAGCGCTGCCCCGCCGACCGCTGCCATCTTCGCCACGTAGAAGAGGGAGCGGCGGGGCACCGCGGCGAGCGATATGCGCAGGGCTCCGTCGAGGAACTCCGATGAGATCGCGGTCGCACCGAACGCGATGGCCGCGATCTGCCCGAAGTTCAGGGCGTAGAAGGCGTCGAAGACCGGTTCGGCCCCGGCCCGCTCCGCCTGTTCGCGGCCGACGGTGCCGAGGGCCAGCACGGTGACAGCAAGGGTGACGGCGAGGACGGCCGTCAGGGAGCCGTAGATGGACCGTACCGATCTGATCTTGATCCACTCGGAGTGGATTACTGCGGTCAGGGTCATGGACGCGCCTCCTGGCGGGTGCTGATGGTCGTTGCGGCGAAGGGGGTGTCGTCCGCCGTGAGGGCGAGGTAGGCCTGTTCCAACGTGGCGCGCTCATCACCCAGTTCGAGCAGGGGAATGCCTGCGTCGGCGGTGAGTGCGCCGATCTCCCCGGCGGTGACGCCGTCGATCGACCAGCGGCCGTCCTCTCCCTGCACCGCGGTCAGGCCCTTGGGGGCAAGTGCCGACCGGAGCCTGGCCGGTTCGGTCGTTCGCAGGCGTACGCGGGGGCGGCTGCGGGAGTCGAGGAATTCCCGCATCGGCAGGTCGGCGAGGAGCCGGCCCCGGCCGAGCACCACCAAGTGGTCGGCGAAGGAGGCGGTTTCGTTCATGAGGTGGCTGGAGACCAGGACGGTCCGTCCCTCGCGCGCGAGCCTTTTCATCAGTTCGCGGATCCAGATGATCCCTTCGGGATCCAGCCCGTTCGACGGCTCGTCCAGCATCACTACGTGCGGATCGCCGAGCAGGGCGGCCGCGATGCCGAGGCGCTGGCGCATGCCGAGGGAGAAGGTCCTGATCCGCCGTCCTCCCACGTCGGTGAGCCCGGTCTCCTCCAGCACCACTTGGACCCGCGACACGGATATCCCGTTGCTCGCGGCGAGCATGGACAGGTGGCTGCGCGGTGTGCGGGAGCCGTGGGCGGCCTGGGCGTCGAGCAGGGCGCCGACCGTGCGCAGCGGTTCGGTGAGCTGGGTGTAGGGCCGCCCGCCGATGGTGGCCGTGCCGCCGGTCGGCCGGTCCAGGCCGAGAACGAGACGCATGGTCGTGGACTTGCCGGCGCCGTTCGGGCCGAGGAAGCCGGTGACTCTGCCCGGTCGCACGCGGAAACTGAGGCGGTCCACCGCGCGGGTGGTTCCGTACTCCTTGGTGAGCTCGTGGACGTCGATGCTGGTCATGTCCTCGAGCCTGGCCGCCGCTCGTGGCTCCCTGCTTCCCCCGCCGGTGGGAATCGTCTCCCTCTCGTGGGGGAGCAACCGTGCCCGGGCCGCTGGGACGATGAGGGCATGCACCGCATCCTCACGCCGCTGACCAGCGCGGTCACGTACAGCCGCTGGCTGCACATGCTCATCCCGGCTGCCGCGGCCAGCGTGTGGTTCTTCATCTCCGACGCCTTCTGGATGCCCTTGCTCTTCGCGGTACCGATCGGCCTCATCCCCGCGATGCGGCTGGAGGAAGGCATACAGGCGCAGTTGCTGCTGACTCCGTCCGAGCGAGGGCGACCCGACGCCTCCATCGCGGTGGCGTCCTCGTCGACCTGGGCGGAGCGGTGGCGGACCGTGCTCTGGCTGGAGGTGCGGCTCCTGGTCTCGGCTGCGGCGATCCTGGCGCTCTGGCTCCCCGTGGCCTCGATCGAGCTCGTCCTGTCGACGGCGGGCAGGCCTCCGGGCGGACTGGCCGCAGGTTTGAGCCCGCACTGGTGGAACGCGCTGCTGGCACCGCTGCCGATCGTTCCGCTGCTCGTTCTGGTGGTGCTCGGGGGCCGGCTGAGCACGGCGGCCGCCCGTCGGCTGCTGGGGCCGTCACCGACGGACCGGCTGACCGTGCTGGAGGAGCTGACCGAGCAGCTGTTGGAGCGCAATCGCATGGCCCGGGAGCTGCACGACTCCATCGGCCATGCGCTGACGGTGGCGGTGGTGCAGGCAGGTGCGGCACGGGCGGCGAACGATCCCGTGTTCACCGAGCGGGCGCTGACCGCCATCGAGGAGACCGGGCGCGATGCCCTGGAGGACCTGGAGCGGGTGCTGCGGGTGCTGCGCGAATCCGGCACCCCCGTGAGCCGGCGGCCCACGCTGGGAGAGGCCGGGCGGTTGCTCGACTCCGCGAGGAGTTCCGGGGCGAAGGTCGACGCGCGGGTGTCCGGGGATCTCGCCCTGGTCCCGGCGCCGGTGTCGCGGGAGGGGTATCGGATTCTTCAGGAGAGCCTCACCAACGTGCTCCGTCATGCCGGGCCGGTCACCGTCCGGGTGACCATCACGGTGGCCGACGGCCGGCTGGAGCTGGAGGTGAGCAACCCGCTGTCGGGGGCGGAGGGTCTGCCGAGGAGCGGCAGTGGCCTGCGCGGGATACGCGAGCGGGCCGCGCTGCTGGGCGGGAAGGCGCGTATGGAGGCGCGGGAGGACGAGTGGAGGGTGCACGTGAGCCTCCCTCTGGACGGCATACGCTGGTCGGATGCCGTTCACCGTTCTTCTGGTCGATGACGAACCGCTCGTCCGGGCGGGCCTGCGTGCCGTGCTGGAGGCGCAGCCCGACATAGAGGTGGTGGGTGAGGCGGCCGACGGTGCCGCGGTGATCCCTCTCGTGAACCGGCTGCGGCCCGACGTGGTGGCCATGGACGTGCGAATGCCGCTGATGGACGGCATCGAGGCGACCCGGCTGGTCCTGCGGACGGTCCCGGACCCTCCGAAGATCCTGGTGGTGACGACGTTCGAGAACGACGAGTACGTGTACGAGGCGTTGCGGGCCGGGGCCGACGGCTTCCTGCTCAAGCGTGCGAGGCCCGCGGAGATCGTGCATGCCGTGCGTCTGGTGGCCGAGGGAGAGTCGCTGCTCTTCCCCGCGTCGGTCCGGCAGCTCGCGGCCGAGTACGGCACGAACGCGGCCCGGGCGGCCTTGGAGCGGGCCGCGCTCACCGACCGGGAGGCGGAAGTGCTCCGGTTGATGGCGCGGGGCCTGTCGAACGCGGAGATCGCTGCCGGGCTGACCCTCGGCGTCGAGACGGTGAAGTCTCATGTCAGTTCGATTCTCGCGAAGTTGGGGGCACGGGACCGTACGCAGGCCGTCATCGCGGCGTACGAGTCCGGTTTCGTCGCTCCGAGGTGACGCAGGTTGCGGCTCGATACCGGCTTGCGGAGCCGCTCGCCGGGCCTGCGAGCAGCGAGTACGATCCGGCAGACATGGGCACGAGCTGGGAGGACACACCGTGAGCCGGCTGACCGGGGGGGATCCGTCGCTGCTGCGGCGGATCAATTCAGCGGTGGTACTGCACGCTCTGCGAGGGGCCGGCTCACCGACGCTCACGGACCTGACCCGGATCACGGGTCTCTCCCGGCCGACGGTCGAAGGCGTGGTCGAGGGGCTGTTCGAGGCCGGTCTGGTGGTAGAGGCCCTGCCCGACGAGAGTGAGGCACGGCGCCAGGGGCGGCCTGCCCGCCGGTTCCGTTTCCGTGCCGAGGCAGGGCATCTGCTGGGCGTCGAGATCGGGCCGCACCGGGTTTCGGCACTGCTGTCGGGGCTCGACGGCCGGGTGACCGGGGCTGGTTCCCGCACGGTGTCGGAGACGGCGGATGCGGACGAGCGGCTCGACCAGGTGAGAGCCGTGATCGCGGACCTGCTGCGCCGCACAGGGGTGGCCCGGAGCAGTCTGCGCGCCGTCGGTGTCGGCAGCCCCGGCATCGTGGAGGCCGACGGGACCGTGCGGCTGGGCACGGCGCTCCCGGGGTGGACGGGGCTCGCGCTCGGGGAGCGGTTGCGGCGTTCGTTCCGTTGCCCGGTCCTCGTGGAGAACGACGCCAACGCCGCCGCGGTCGCCGAGCACTGGAAGGGTGCGGCCACCGAGTCCGACGACATCGTCTTCGTCCTGGCGGGGCTGAGCCCGGGTGCCGGTTCTCTGATCGGCGGGCGTCTGCACCGGGGGTTCGGCGGGGCGGCCGGGGAGATCGGCGCTCTGCACCTGCTGGGCAGGGACGTGACCCCGGAGCATCTGCTCTCGACCACGGGCACCCCGCTGGAGCCGCTGGACGAGCAGGCGGTGGCCGTGGTGTTCGCCAAGGCCCGGCAGGGCGATGCGGAGGCGCAGGCGGCCGTCGAGCGCTTCCTGCAGCGGCTCGTGCACGACGTGGCGGCCCTGGCACTGGCACTCGACCCGGAGCTGGTGGTGGTCGGTGGCTGGGCCGCCGGTCTGGACGGTGTGCTGGAGCCGCTGCGCGAGGAGCTGGCCCGCTACTGTCTGCGCCCGCCACGGGTGACGTTGTCACTGCTCGGCGAGGCGGCGGTCGCGACGGGAGCCCTGCGGCTGGCGCTGGACCACGTCGAGGAGCAGTTGTTCGCCGTGGAAGGTGCGGTGACGGCCCGACGCTGAGCGCGGACGGGCCGGGTGACGCGCGAATGGCGGCCCGGCCGGTCGCCCGGTGGGCCGCCATCAGGTGGCGCTGTTCGCGGAGGGACTGAGGCTCGCGGAGGGCCTGGGCCTTCCGACCGGCGGCTCGCGGGCCGCCTGCGCGGAGGGCGTCAGGACGCCTGGCGCTCCTGCTGCCCGTCGTCGCTGATCTCCAGTGCGCCGGAGTCCCCGAAGGTGAGCCGGCAGGTGTCCGCCCGGTAGGTGGCGATGGACACGGCCGCCGTGCCGCCCTCGGCGAAGTACCGGGTGGTGACGACGAGCACGGGTGCGCCGGGGAGCCGGTCGAGCTCCTTGGCGTCGTCCGCGCGCGCCGATCCGAGCTCCACGGAACGGTCCTGCCCCTCCAGGCCCAGCCGGTGCAGCTCGCGCAGCACGGCGCGGCCGCGGACGGTGCCGGACGGGGCGTCGATCGCGGAGAGGTCGGGGACCGAGGAGGCGGGAACGTAGAGAAGTTCGGCTGCCACCGCCTGGCCGTGGGTGTCGCGGATACGGCGCACCACGTGCACGGGCTCCGTGCCGGTGCCGAGCATGGCGGCCACGGCGCTCGGGGCCGCTTCGCTGACACAGTCGACCGGCTGCCATGCCTCGCCGACCACGCCACCTGTCCATTCGTGCTGGGCGGTGGAGACGGCCACGCCCACGCGGGGCGGGGCGACGGTCGTGCCGACGCCACGGCGGCGCTGCAGTCGGCCTTCGAGTTCGAGCTGCTCCAGAGCCTGCCGGAGCGTGGCACGCGCGACTCCGAACCGTGCCGCGAGGTCCCGCTCGTTGGGCAGGATCTCACCCACCGCAAAGTCCGAGTCGAGTGCCTCACTGAGCACGGTCTTGAGGTGCCAGTACTTCGGCTCCTGTACCGATTCCAGCTGCGTGGTCCCCACCAAGTCCTCCGCAATCGCCCAGCGGCTTTTCCGCGACGCTATTTATTAAAGGTTCCTGTCTTAAGTTGACCCTAGGACGGCGCACCCCCTTGGTCAAGACCAATCCTTATTCCGTAACGGAACGAAACGGGACTTTGGCGCAGAGCGTTCACAAGACGTTCGTGGTGCCGTGAGCCGCGCGCTGCATGAAGCCCCACCACCGGGCCGGTGCTGGGGCTTCGACCGGTCAGCCGCGGAGCGGGCCGACCGGGATTCCGCTTGGCCGGAAAGGATGGGCGACTAGACGGTGGTCAGTCCAGCGAGCTTGTCCGGATTACGAATGATATAGACGCATTGGACGACACCGTCTCGGACATCAAGCTGGAAGAAGGTATCCGGCTTTCCGCCGACAAAGCACGCCACAGCGGGCCCACCGTTGAACTCCGCGACGCGCACGTCCCAGTCCGGCCCCACGTCCTGAGCCACCGCGGCGAGGAACCGGCCGACCTTGTCGGCGGTCTCGATGACCCGCAGCGCCGCCTTCGCCTTGCCGCCGGCGTCGCTGACCAGCCGGACGTCCGGCGCCAGGAGAGCCATCAACTGTTCGATGGAGCCGCCGGACGCGGCGGCCAGGAACCGCTCGGTGAGGTCCCGGCGCTCCGCCGGATCGACGTCGTAGCGCGGCTTGCGCTCGTCCACGTGCCGCCTGGCACGCCCGGCGAGCTGCCGGACGGCCGACTCGGCGCGGTCGAGGGCCGTGGCGATCTCGGCGTACGGAAAGCCGAAGGCCTCCCGGAGCACGAAGACCGCGCGCTCCAGCGGCGAGAGCGATTCGAGGACGACCAGTACGGCGAGGGAGACCGAGTCGGCGAGGACGGCCCGCTCCGCCGCGTCGGGCACAGCCTGCCCGAAGTCGGTGACCACCGGCTCCGGCAGCCAGGGACCCACGTACGACTCCCGGCGCGACTGCAGGTGGCGCAGCCGGTCGATGGCCAGCCGTGTGGTGATCCGCACCAGAAAGGCCCGTGGCTCGCGGACACTCTCCCGGGTCGCGGACGACCACCTCAGCCACGCCTCCTGCACCACGTCCTCGGCGTCGGCGACACGGCCGAGCATGCGGTAGGCGACGCCGGCGAGGAGGGGCCGGTGCTCTTCGAAGACTGCGGTCGCGGTATCGGCTGTCACCGGCCCATCCCAGCCGACCCACCGGACGGTGTCCAGCGGGAATCGGCTGGGCCCTTGAACTCCAAGCTACCGAACGGTAAGTGTTGTTGACGCGATGTCTACCCACTCCAGGGAGCAGCTCCATGACCACCACGGTCTCCTTCACCGTCGATTCGGCGCACGGCCCCCGTCCGGTCTCGGTGAACTACGAACGGACCGGTGCGGGAGCGCCGCTGGTCCTGCTCCACGGCATCGGCCACCACCACCAGGCCTGGGACCCGGTGACACGGATCCTCGCCACCGAGCGCGAGGTGATAGCCGTCGACCTGCCGGGCTTCGGCACATCTCCCGCTCTGCCGGACGGAGTTCCGTACACCCTGGAGGCGGTCACTCCGGTGCTCGGGGCCTTCTTCGCGGCGCTGGGCCTCGACCGCCCGCATGTGGCCGGCAATTCCCTCGGGGGCCTGTTCGCCCTGGAGCTGGGGCGCAGGGAGCTGGTCCGCTCGGTGACCGCCCTGTCGCCCGCGGGCTTCTGGAGCGAGCCGGAGCGCCGCTACGCCTTCACCACCCTGCGGGCGATGCGCCGCGCCGCGCTGGCCCTCCCGGTGCCGGCGATCGAGCGGCTCTCCCGCAGCGCGGCCGGGCGCACGGCGCTGACCAGCACCATCTACGCCCGGCCGGGCAGGCGTTCACCCGAGGCCGTCGTCGCCGAGACCCTGGCCCTGCGGGGCGCGACCGGCTTCCACCAGACGCTCGCCGCCGGCGGGGCCGTCTCCTTCACCGACGATGTGAAGGGCCTCCCCGTCACCGTCGCCTGGGGCACCCGCGACCGCATCCTGTTGCGCCGCCAGGGGATCCGCGCCAAGCAGGTGATCCCCGGGGCAAGGCTCGTGCGGCTGCCCGGTTGCGGGCACGTCCCGATGAACGACGACCCCGCCCTGGTGGCGCGCGTCATCCTCGACACCAGCCGCTGAGAGGGCGGGGCGCGGACGCGCTTCGGCGGGCCCGCCGCGCCCCAGGACTCCCGAGCCGAGCGCCACCCCGACGCCGACCAGCAGGCTCCCCGCACCCTGCGCCATGCCGTACGTCCCGGCTCCGACGAGCGGTGCGGTCAGCGCGGCGGAGACCGGGATGAGGCCGGAGAAGAGGGTGGCGCGTTCGGCCCCGATGCGCTGCAGGCCGATGTACCAGCAGACGAAGCCGATCACGGTCACGACGACGGCCTGCCAGAGGAGGGCCGTCGTCTCCGCCGAGGTCGGAACCCGCAGGAACGCGGCGCCGTCCATCACCAGGCCGAGCAGCGCGGACTGTACGGCGGCTATGGCGCAGACCGTCGCGGCGAGCAGCTTCGGGCCGAGCGGCCGCAGCACCGGTACGGCGAGGACCGCGAAGCCGACCTCGCCCGCGAGCGCGCCGGCCGACCAGCAGATGCCTGCCAGGTCGGTGCGGCCCCAGCCTTGGACCGTGAACGCTCCGGCGGCGACGAGCCCGGCCGCGTACAAGGTCACACGGGAGGGGTGGTGGCTCGCCAGCAGGGGGACCAGGACCCCGACGACAATGGGCGCGCAGCCGACGAAGACGCCCGGAACGGCTGGTTCCGCGGTCCGTTCCGCCGCCAGGATCGCCAGGTTGAAGCCGACCATTCCGACCGCGGCGAGCAGACCGAGCCGCATCCACAGGCGCCAGGATAGCGCCCGCAGCGGGGCGGCCACGGCGCCGGGGCCCCGCCGCAGCACGGCGGCGAGAAGCAGAGCGGCCAGACCGTACCGGAGCGCCTGGCCACCCGCGTGCGGGTAGTCGCCGAGGACGCTGTTGGCGGTGAAGGAGGCCCCCACCAGCACACAGGCGAAGGCCGCCAGGAGGGCCCCGCGCAGAGAGTTCGCGTTCATGAGGGTGACGCTAGGTTCGGCACCGGACCGGTTTAAGGTCCACTTCCATGACATCTTCGGGGACCAATTCGACCGGTGGGGAGGGCTGCGGCGAAAGCGGCGGCCTTGATTCCGCTTCTCCGGCCTGGGAGTTGCTGCTGCCCGCCGCCGGCCCGGTACGCGGACGGGGGCGGGCCCTCCAGTCCGCCCTGCGGGAGGCCGTCCGCTCGGGCCGTCTCGTCGCCGGCACGAGGCTGCCGTCCAGCCGGGAACTCGCCGCGGATCTCGGGGTGTCGCGCGGGCTGGTCACCGAGGCCTACGAGCAGCTGACCGCCGAGGGCTATCTGCGCAGCGGGCTGGGCGCGGGAACCTGGGTCAGCGGCGGAGTTCGCGCTGCGGCGCGTTCCGTACGGGATCTGGCGCCGCGCACGCCGGGCGCACGGGTGGACTTCCGGCCCGGCGTCCCCGACCTCTCCCTCTTCCCGCGCGCCGCGTGGACCGCCACGCAGCGCGCGGTGCTCGGCCGGCTGCCGCACAGTTCGCTGGGGTATCCCGATCCGCGGGGGCTGCCGGAGCTGCGGGAGGCGCTGGCCGGACTGCTGGCCCGGCGGCGCGGGGTGGTGGCCGATCCCGAGCGGCTGGTGGTCTGCTCGGGGGTGGCGCAGGCGACGACGCTGCTCGGCTTCGTACTCCGCGAGCAAGGCCTGGCCTCGGTCGGGGTGGAGGACCCGGGGAGCCCGGAGCACGCGTCGCTGTTCGCGGCGACGGGTCTGGGCGCGACCCCGCTGCCGCTCGACGAGGAGGGGCTGGCCCTGGGGCCGCTGCGCCGCTCCGGCGTGCGCGCCGTGGTGACCACGCCGGCGCACCAGTTCCCCACCGGAATCGCCTACTCCGCGGAGCGTCGCCGCCGGCTGCTCGACTGGGCTCGCGAGGCGGACGCCGTGATCATGGAGGACGACTACGACGGGGATTTCCGGTACGACCGGGCTCCGGTGGGGGCGTTGCAGGGCCTCGACCCGGAGCGTGTCGTGTACACCGGATCGGTGAGCAAGTCGCTGGCTCCGGGCCTGCGGCTGGGGTGGCTGATCGCCCCCGCTTCGCTGACCGGCCGGATCGTCGCCCGCAAACGGACCATGGACCTGGGGAATCCGTCCATCGACCAGGCGGTTCTGGCCGATTTCGTCTCGCACGGCGCCTACGACCGCCAACTGCGCCGCTGTCAGCGCGCCTACCGGGAGCGCCGGGATGCCATGGTGGCCGCACTCGACGAGCACTTCCCCGGTACCGCGGTCAGCGGCATCGCCGCAGGGCTCCACATCATCGCGCGGCTGCCCGGGCGTTACGGCCCCGAGGGCGCCTTCCTGGGCCGCGCGGCCGGGGCCGGAATCGCGCTGCGGCCGCTGAGCGACTGCGGGGACGCGGGACCCGAGGACGGCTCGGTGGTGCTCGTGCTCGGCTATGCCCATCTGGGGGTGGGCGACATCGCGCGGGGTGTCGCGTTGCTCGCGGCCGCGCAGGGTCTCGGCGCCGGCGCCTGACGGGCCGTCGCCGGAAGTGCGCCCTGACCGGCCCTGTTCACCCGGTGTTGGGGCACCGGCCTCCACAGCCCACTAGGCATGGGGGCGGAGACCGGCTCCGACCCGACGGAGCGTTGCGGCCGCCTCGGCCCGGTGTCCGCCCGCCCGTTCCGCCCACCGTCCTGGAGGCGCCTCGATGCCGCACCGTCCGCGTATCCCCTCGCCCGGCCGTCGTACCGTTCTGCGCGGCTCACTGCTCGTCCCTGCGGCGGCCCTTCCCGCGGCTGCCGCTTCGGCTCCTGCCCTGGCCCTGGCGGGGCGGCCGGAGGCGGCGTGGGGGGTGCAGGTGGGGAGCGTCACCGCCTCCTCGGCGCTGGTGTGGGTACGGTCGGACCGGCCCGCCCGGATGCTGGTGGAGACCTCGGCGACCGAGTCCTTCCGCCGGGCCCGGAGCTGGTACGGGCCGCTGATCGGCCCGGGAAGCGACTTCACCGGCACCACTCCCCTGTACGGCCTTCCGGCGGGTGAGCAGGTGCACTACCGCGTCACTCTGGCCGACCCGGGCGATCCGCGCCGTACCGGAAAACCGGTGTACGGAACGTTCCGTACCGCTCCGGCCCGGCGTCGTGACGGGGTCCGCTTCCTGTGGTCCGGGGACATCGCGGGGCAGGGGTGGGGCATCAATCCGGACATCGGCGGCTACCGGGTGTACGAGGAGATGCGCCGCCTCGACCCGGACTTCTTCCTCTGCAGCGGTGACACCGTCTACGCGGACGGGCCCCTCCAGCCGAGCGTGCCCCTGCCCGACGGCAGGATCTGGCGCAACGTCATGACCGAGGAGAAGGCCAAGGTCGCCGAGACGCTGGACGAGTACCGGGGGAACTTCCGCTACAACCTGCTCGACCGGAACTTCCGGCGCTTCAACGCGCAGGTCCCTTCCGTCGTCCAGTGGGACGACCACGAGGTGCGCAACAACTGGTACCCCGGCCAGATACTCGACGACGCGCGTTACACCGAGAAGAACGTCGACATTCTCGCGGCCCGTTCCGCACGCGCCTTCCACGAGTACTTCCCCGTGTCGACGCCGCACGGCTCCGCGCGGCGGTCCCGCATGTACCGCGTCGTCCACCACGGGCCGCTGCTGGACGTCTTCGTCCTGGACATGCGGTCGCACCGCAACCGCAACTCCCCCAACCGGCAGGCCGACGACACGACCGGCATCCTCGGCGCCGAGCAGCTCCGTTGGCTCAAACGCTCCCTCGCCGAATCCCGCGCGGTGTGGAAGGTGATCGCGGCCGACATGCCGCTCGGCCTGGTGGTCCCGGACGGGGCGACGGACTTCGAGGCCGTGGCCCAGGGCGATCCGGGCGCCCCGCTCGGGCGTGAGCTGCAGATCGCCGAGCTGCTGCGGTTCATCAAGCACCGCAAGGTCACCGGCACCCTCTGGCTGACGGCCGACGTGCACTACACCTCGGCGCAGCACTACGCCCCCGAGCAGGCGGCGTTCAAGGATTTCGCACCGTTCTGGGAGTTCGTCTCGGGCCCGCTGGCCGCAGGGGGATTTCCGGCCAACGCGCTGGACGGCACGTTCGGGCCCGACCGTGTCTTCGTCCGGGCGCCGGAGCGGGCCAATGTGTCGCCGATGGAGTCGCCGCAGTTCTTCGGCGAGGTCGAGATCGACGGCGACAGCGCGGATCTGACGGTACGTCTGCGGGCGGAGGGCGGTGCGGTGCTGTTCACCAAGGTGCTGCGGCCGGGCCGGACCGGTCAGTGAACGACCGCCGCTGACCTGGGCGTACGGCTGTTCCGGGGCCCGTTGTCAGTGGTGGGTTCTACGGTTTCTTCCATGACCCGATCCGTTCAGGCCTTGGCCTACGCACGCCCGTCCGCCCTGGAGTCCTCGCAGGTGGGAGCCGTTCTCGGGCTGGAGACCGCGGGCGGCCTCACCCCGCGTGGGGCGGAGGCGCATCCGCGGTTCTTCGCCGGATTCCTCTCCGCTCCGCGCATCGCCGCCCGTGGGCTGCTGGCGGTGGCCGATGTGGCCGCCGCCCGCTACTACCAGCGCGCCCTGCCCGCTTCCCTCGATCCGGTGGTGACGGGGAACGGTGACCGGCTGCGCTTCGAGTCGTTCTCCGGCTGCTGCGGGGTGTACGCACGCCTCGATGTGCTCCAGGAGGGCCTGGGCGGGGAGCGGACAGGGCACGGTACGACCAACGTGGACGTGAACAATCCGCTGCGGGACGCCCTGTCCCGGATAACGGCGGACGATCCGCTGCATCTGCGGGTGGGCCCCGATGAGTTGGCGGTCACCACGCTGGACGGGCCGGTGGTGGAGAAGAAGGTTCCGCTGCCGGACCGGTGGCTGCGGGGGTTCGCCGAGGCTCAGGTCGCCTCGGCCGGTTTCGATCTGCGGGCCGAGCTGACGGCGGCGCAGGCCGTGGCGTTCCTGCGCTCCCTGCCGCGCGGCTCGGGCAACGCGGCGAGGGGCGCGCAATGGGTGGTGGCGTCCGGCTCCGGTCTCCGGCCGACGACCCGGCCGGTGCCGGGCGCGGTGTGCCTGCCGGGCCCCGAGCGGCTGGTGGCCCTGCAGCGGGTGCTGCGCCACGCGACGGCGCTTCGGGTGTACGGGCCTCCGGTGGCGGACGGGGCCGCGGCGGCGAGCGCCTGGGAGGTGGTGCTGCCGGGGATGCGGCTCACGCTGACGCTGTCGCCGGACTCCTCGCGCGGGTTCTCGGGCGAGGGCGGCGTCCTGGAGGCGCTGGCCACCGACGACGCGGCGGCCGACGCCGAGCTGGTCTCCGTCCTGCTGGCCTGGGAGCCCCGGATCGAACCGGCCTCGCTGGCCGAGCAGTCGGGGCTGAGCGCCGAGCGGGTACGGGCCGCGCTCACCCGCCTCGGCACGGCGGGCCGGGTCGGGTACGACTTGGCGGACGCCGCCTATTTCCACCGTGAACTGCCCTACGACGCCGACCGGGTGGAGCGTCACAACCCGCGTCTGGTCGCCGCCCGCGAGCTGGCGGGTGCGGGGGCGGTGACGCTCGACGGCACGCTGGCATCCGTGTCCTCCGGCGACCGGCGCTACCAGGTCCGCGAGAGCGACGGCGCACTCACCTGCACCTGCCAGTGGTGGGCGGACTACCGCGGAAGGCGGGGCCCGTGCAAACACGCCCTGGCCGTGACGATGGTCCGGCGCGGCGCGACGGTCGCCGGAGGTGTGCGATGAACGACCTGCTCACCGCGGTACGCGCGGGACAGCACCGCGATGTCCCGGCGCTGGTGCTCCGGCTGGACCGGGCCGGACGCAGGTCGGCGCTGGCCGGGCTGAAGGAGCTGCGCAAGGAGGCCCGGGGCTGGGAGTGGCAACGGCAGGACAAGATCCGCAAGGCGCTCCTGGTGGCCGGGGCCGGCTGCAACACCGGGGCGGCGGGCTGCGCCACCTGGATCGGCGGCCGTGACCTGCGCAGCTGGTCGCGGTCCCCGTACCCGCTGATCCTCGTGGCGCTGGGGGACCGCGATCCGGCCTGGCTCGGCGATCTCGCCCACCGGCTGGCGGGACGCCCGATGAACTCCGAGGCGGAGTACACGTTCATCAGCGAGCTCGTACGGATGGCCGGGTGCCCGATCCCGACGACGGACAGCCTCGTCGAGGGCTGGTCGGAGCGGATCGGCACGGCGCGGTGGCACGGCAGGTCCGGCCGGGTGCCGCTGGTCGGCATCCTCCGTTCCGACCCGCACGTCGCCGTGCTCGCGCCCCGGCTCTTCGAGATGCCGGAGCTTCCGTCCCAGATCGGCTGGTACGACACACCGGAGTCGCTCGACCAGTGGCCGGCCGCGCTCTGCGCACTCGCCGCGGAGGGAGTGCTCGACCGGTCGCACCTGGCCGAACGGTGCGTGACGCGCCTGGTGCGCGGTGGCAAGACGGGTGACCAGCGGTTCTTCCTCACGGTGCTTCAGCAGCTGAACGTCACGGAGGACGAGGAGAAGAACCATCTCCGCGACTGGATGGGGATGGCTGCGGACGGCATCTCCCCGGTGGCCTCCCACGCCCAGGACGTGCTCACGCGGCTGGACGCCCGGGGCGAGCTGTCCACCGGGGACCTGGCCGAAGTGTCGGGCTCGGTGCTCTTCCGCCGGGAGAAGAAGCTGGTGCGGGCCCAGTTGGTCCTGCTGGGGAAGGTGCTGAGCCGGGACGCGACGGCGGCGGGTGAGCTGCTTCCGGTGGTCGCCGAGGCGTTCGGGAACGAGGACATCGCCCTCCAGGAGCGGGCGCTCAAGCTGATCGCACGCCATCTTCCGGCCGACGACACGCTGCTGCGGGAGGATCTCTCCTTCTCCGCCGCGCAGTTGGGGCCGCTGCACCGGGAGGCGGTCACCGCGCTGTTCGGGGCGGTGGGCGAGGAGGCGTCGGCGGTCGGCCCGTACGAGGAGCTGCTGCCGCCCGTGCCGGTGCCGTCCCGGCTCGACCCGGCGCCGGGGACGGTGGCGGAGCTCGTCGAGCAGGTGGCGGCCCAGGTGAAGTCCCGTTCCTGGCAGGGCTCCACTCCGGGGGCCTCGGCCGCCGCGTCCGGGATCTCCGATTTCGAGCGCACTCTGGACGGGCTCGTCCGTCTCTCCCGCACCGACCGGGCCGAGCTGACGGAGGGACTGCAGGAGGCCCTGGCCGGGGAGTGGTTCATCGAGCACGGAATCGACCGGGAGCCCGAACCGGCGTACATGACCACGGCCCACGCGCTCGCGCTGGTGGTGGGCTCGCTCCTCGGCCGGCTCTCCGACCGGTCCATCGCCGAGGGGAGGAGCCGCTGGACCGGCACCGGGACCTGCGCCCACGCCGCGCTGAACGGGGTGCTTCTCGCCCGTGCGTGGGAGGCGGCCGGTGCGGTGCGGGCCGACCGGGTGCCCTTCCTGCTCGCCACGCCCACCTGGCACACCGGTTCGCTGGACGCGGCGGAGCTGGTCGAGCGGCTGCGGACGTACCGGCGGCTGGGTGCCGACCCGGGTCCGGCCGACTTCTCCCAGGCCCTGCTGCGGGTGCGGCGGAGCGGCGGGTCGGCGGCCGCCGAGGCTGCCGCGTCCCTCGGCACGCCGGAGGGGGACCGGCTGGCCGCCTGGATACGCGCCGACGAGCCGGTGGCTCCCGTGCTGCGGCACGGTCTCACCAGCGATCTCCCCTCGGCGGGCAACTGGTGGCAGCGGTCGGCCGCCGGAGCCCGGCGGGTGCTGCTGGCCACCAGGGAAAGGCTGGTGATCCAGCAGGAGTTCCCGCGTTCCTTCCACTGGCTGGGGCGTCCGCACGCCCCCCAGTCACGGGAGTGCTACCACTGGGGTGCCGACCAGTGCCCTCACTGGACCGCCACACTGCCCGAGGACGGGGAGACCCTGGCCGCCTGGCTGATGCCGGATCTGCTGCACACCGCGGACGAGGGGCGCAGAGGCGGGGCCTGGTTCCTGCCGCCGCTCATGGAGACCGGCGGCGCGGCCGGTGTCGCGCTGCACCTGGCACTGGCCTACGGGCTGGGCGCCCGGCATCCCGAGGACCGGATATCCGCCGTGGACGCGCTGCTCGTCCTGGCCGCGCAGGGGAGGCTGGACACCGTGCTGCTCGGACGCGAGCTGGGGATCCTTGTCGACCACGACCTGGTCAAGGTCAACCGGCTGGCCGACGCCGCCCGGACGGCGGCCGCCACCGGGGCGTACCGGACCGTGCTGGGCATGCTGGCCGTGGCGCTGCCCACCCTGTTGGCGTACGAGAAGGCGCCCCGCGGGATCGGGGACCTGCTGGCCGTGGCGGCCGAGTGCGCCGAGCGCTGCGGTACGGAGGGGATCAAGCCGATCGTGGGGCTGGCCGCAACGGCCGGGCGCAAGGGGTCCTCGCAGACGGTCCGGCAGGCCGCCCGCCTGCTGGCCGTGTTCCCGCCCGTACCGGAGTTCCCGCCCGTACCGGAGGAGGCGCGGTGATCAGGTGATCAGGCGTCGAAAAATACGGCCGAAAAACGCCGATAGGTGATCAGATACACACTTAACCCATCAGTCACAAGGTGTTCGTGATCAGGCAACACCGTTCGTTCACAGTAAGGATATGACTGATGTGACGTCTTCGAAGACCGCCCGCCGTCCGCACCACTGGCGGCGGGACCTGATCGAGCTGGCCGCGCTGTTCACCGCGGTGGCCGTGGCCGACGCGATCGCCAACCTGATCGGGCACCAGCCCGACGGGCCCTACCTGCTCATGGCGTCGGCCGTGGCCCTGGTGGCCACGGCGACGTTCCACACCTGGTGGGCACGGCGCCACAGCAACGCTCCCCCGCCGGAGGAACCGGGCAGGTCCGATCCGTCGCCGGACGAGGTGACCGGCTCGATCGACGGGTCCGGGGGCGGCGAGACGGTTCTGTGGCGGATGCGGACGACCGTGCGTGACGCCCCGGGAAGTCTGGCCGCGCTCTGCCTCGTGCTCGCCCGGTTCCGGATCGACATCCTGACACTGCAGACCCACCCGCTGGCGGAGGGGACGGTCGACGAGTTCCTGCTGCGGGCCCCCGCCTCGCTCCCGGCTCAGGAGCTGACCCGGCAGATCGCGGCGGCGGGCGGCACCGCCACCTGGATCGAGCGGGCGGACGCCCACGATCTGGTCGACACCCCGACCCGGGTGCTCTCGCTGGCCACCCGCACGGCGCTCGACGCGGCGGAACTCCCGCTCGCTCTCCGTCAGTTGCTCGGCCGGTGCACCATCCACTCGCTGCCCGCCGTCTCCATCACCGGCCGCCCGACCGGGGAGAGCGCCCCGGTCGAAGGCGTGCTGGAGGAAACGATGATGCGGCTGCGCGACCCGTCCGGCGGTGTCATCTCCGTCGAGCGGCCCTATCTGCCGTTCACCCCGACCGAGTTCGCCCGGGCCCGCGCCCTGGTGGAGCTGGACGCCCGGCTCGGCCCGCGGGTGCCCCGCAGCGAGGACATCCTCACGCTGCCCGAGGGCAACGAGATCACCGTGCGCCGCGCGGACCGCAGCGATCTCGCCGCCGCCCGCGCCATGCACGACCGCTGCTCCCCGGGCACCCTCGGCCTGCGCTACCACGGTCCCGTGGGCGACGCCGACCGCTACCTGGACCACCTGCTGAGCCCGCGTTTCGGCCGCACCCTGGCCGTCCAGACCGCCTCCGGCAAGCTGGTGGCGCTGGGCCACCTCCTGTGGGACGGCGACGAGACCGAGGTGGCCCTCCTCGTCGAGGACGACTGGCAGCGCCGGGGCATCGGCTCGGAGCTGCTCGGCCGCCTGGTGCAGCTCGCCGAGGAGGCGGGCTGCGACAGCGTGTACGCCGTCACCCAGTCCCGTAACACCGGCATGGTCGCCGCGATGCGCGCCCTTGAACTGCCCCTCGACTACCAGATCGAGGAAGGCACCCTGGTCATCACCGCACGGCTGACGCGTGCGACGGAGGAGCGGACCGCTCAGCCGTCCGGGAGGACCGCTGAGCCCGCGCCCGCGGAACGGGCCCGTCGCTGAGCGCCTGACACAGGTCGGCCCAGAGGTCCTCGACGTCCTCAAGACCGACCGACATGCGCAGCAGCCGGTCACCGACGCCGGACGCCTGCCGGTCTCCCTCATCCACGATGCGGTGGCTGATGGAGGCCGGATGCTGGATCAGCGAGTCCACGCTGCCGAGGCTCACGGCGGGCGTGATGAGCCGTACGTCGGCGATCACGTCGTGCGGATCCCCGTACACCTCGAAGGAGACCATCGCCCCGCCGATCTCCGGGTAGTGGACCCGGGCGATCCGCGGATCGGCGGTCAGCCTGCGGGAGAGCTCGGCGGCGCTCGCCGAGGCGGCCCGTACGCGTACCGGCAGGGTGGACAGCCCCCGCAGCAGCAGGTAGCCGGCCAGCGGGTGCAGCACCCCGCCGGTGGCGAACCGCACCTGGCGCAGCCGGGCGGCGAACTCCTCGTCGCAGGCCACGACTCCGCCCATCACATCGCCGTGCCCGCCGAGGTACTTGGTGGCGCTGTGCAGGACGATGCGGGCACCGTGTTCGACGGGACGCTGGAGTACGGGGGTGGCAAAGGTGTTGTCGACCAGGAGCGGCACGGATCCGCAGGAGTGGGCGACGGCCCGGATGTCGATCTCGGCGAGCGTGGGGTTGGCCGGGGTCTCGACCATGACCAGCCCGGTGTCCGGCCGGATGGCGTCGGCTATGCCCGCCGGGTCGGTCCAGGTCACCTCGGTGCCCAGCAGTCCGGCGCCCAGCAGATGGTCGCTGCACCCGTAGAGGGGCCGGACCGCGACGACATGGCGCAGCCCCATGCTCGCGCGGGCCAGCAGGACCGCGGTGAGAGCCGCCATGCCGCTGGCGAACGCGACAGCGCTGTCGGTCCCCTCCAGCCGGGCGAGCGCCGTCTCGAAACGGGCGGTGGTCGGGTTGTCCAGCCGGGCGTAGACGGGCGGGCCGTCCGGCCGGGCGCCCGTGGTGGCGAAGGCGTCGATGCGCTCCGCCTCGCCGCGCGAGTCGTACGAGGGGTAGGTGGTGGACAGGTCGAGCGGCGGGGCGTGCAGGCCGAGGGAGGCGAGATCGTCGCGTCCGGCATGCACGGCTTCGGTGGCCAGCGCCCTGGTCGGGGTGGGGGCAGGGGGCGTCATCGAGACTTCGTTGTCCATGGGTGCACTCTGAACAGTTACCGGTTCGTAGCGGCAAAAGACCGTGTTACGTTCGCCACATGGTCGATTCTGTCGCTCTGGACCCGGTGGATCTGCATATTCTGCGGCTGCTGCAGAACGATGCGCGGACCACGTACCGCGAGCTCGCCGCCGAGGTGGGGGTGGCTCCGTCGACGTGTCTGGACCGGGTGACCCGGCTGCGCCGCTCCGGTGTCATCCTCGGCGATCAGCTGCGCCTGGATCCGGCGAAGCTCGGCCGGGGGCTTCAGGCGCTGCTCCTGGTGCAGGTCCGGCCGCACCGCCGCGAGCTCATCGGCCCGTTCGTCGACCGGGTCCGGGCCCTGCCGGAGTCCCGCGCGCTCTTCCACCTCACCGGCCCCGACGACTATCTGGTCCAGGTGGCGGTGGCCGACGCGGCGGATCTCCAGCGGCTGGTGCTGGACGAGTTCACCTCGCGCCGGGAGGTGGCCCGGGTGGACACGCGGCTGATCTTCCAGCAGTGGGACTGCGGCCCCCTGCTGCCGCCCGCCGAGCCGGTGCGCCCGTGAACGAAGGAGACCCGGTACGCCCGTTGACGACGGAGCCGGTACGCCCGTGATCGTCTTTCGGACGGACCCCGTTCGACGGTGGTGACGGGGAGGGGCCCGCCGTTGGAGGATGTACGCATGTCAGACACTTCGAGCAGCGCGCTGCCCCGTCAGGTCGCCGACGCCTACGTCGACGCAGTCATCGAACTCGACCCCATCACGGGCACCTATCTGGGTGTCCGGGAAAGCTCGCGCCGTCTGCCCGACTTCTCACCGGCCGGCCAGGACGCGGCCGCCGACCTCATCCGCGCCACGCTGCTGAAGCTGGACGAGGCGGGGCGGCAGCCAGGTGCCGACACCGATGAGGAACGCCGCTGCGGGCGGCTGCTGCGGGAGCGGCTGACGGCGGAACTCGCCGTGCACGAGGCGGAGGAGGGGCTGCGGACCGTCTCCAACCTGCACTCTCCCGCCCACAGCATCATCCAGGTCTTCACGGTCACGCCCACCGACACGGAGGAGGACTGGGCGGCTGTCGTGGAACGGCTGCGCGCGGTCCCGGCCGCGTTCGAGGGGTACCGGGCATCGCTCGCCCTGGGTCTTGAGCGCAAGCTGTACGCCGGGCCCCGCGCGACCGCCACGTTCATCGGGCAGCTCACGGAGTGGAGCGGTGGCGGCGGGAGCACGGCGTTCTTCGCGGACTTCGTCGCCGCGGGACCGGAGGCTCTGCGTACCGAACTGGCCGAGGCCGCCGGGCTCGCGACCGGCTCCGTCGCCACCCTGCGGGACTGGATGCGCGATGTCTACGCGCCGGCGATCGAGGGGGCCCCCGACACGGTGGGCCGGGAACGGTACGCCCGCTGGTCGCGCCAGTTCAACGGGACGGACCTCGATCTCGACGAGGCGTACGCGTACGGGTGGTCCGAATACCACCGGCTGCTGGCCGAGATGAAGGCCGAGGCCGCGAAGATCCTTCCCGGGGCGGGGCCCTGGGAGGCGCTCGCCCACCTCGATGTGCACGGCAAGCACATCGAAGGGGTCGAGGAGGTCCGCGAGTGGCTGCAGGGACTGATGGACGAAGCCATCGAGGCACTGGACGGCACCCACTTCGACCTGGCCGAGCGGGTACGGAAGGTGGAGTCCCACATCGCCCCGCCCGGCGGCGCCGCGGCCCCGTACTACACGGGCCCCTCCGAGGACTTCTCGCGCCCCGGACGCACCTGGCTGCCCACCATGGGCGAGACCCGCTTCCCGGTGTACGACCTGGTCTCGACCTGGTACCACGAGGGTGTTCCCGGCCATCATCTGCAGATCGCGCAGTGGAAGCACGTCGCCGACAGCCTCTCCCGCTACCAGACGTCGCTGGGGCAGGTCAGCGCCAACGCCGAGGGGTGGGCGCTGTACGCGGAGCGGCTGATGGACGAGCTGGGCTATCTGCCCGACGCGGAGCGGCGGCTCGGATATCTGGATGCCCAGATGATGCGTGCCAGCCGGGTGATCGTGGACATCGGCATGCACCTGGAGCTGGAGATTCCGGCGGACTCGCCGTTCCATCCCGGTGAGCGCTGGACGCCCGATCTGGCGCAGGAGTTCTTCGGCAGCCACAGCGGGCGGCCGGCCGACTTCGTGGAGAGCGAGCTGACCCGCTACCTCTCGATGCCGGCCCAGGCCATCGGCTACAAGCTGGGCGAGCGGGCCTGGCTGCTCGGCCGGGAGAACGCCCGCGCGGCGCACGGTGACTCCTTCGACCTGAAGGCCTGGCACATGGCGGCGCTCTCCCAGGGGTCCCTCGGTCTGGACGATCTGGTGGACGAGCTGTCCAGGCTCTGATCCGCTCCGCCCCCGGCCGGTCTCCAGTTCGCGGAGCGGGACCGGCCGGGTTCCGCACACAACCGAGTGAGGCAGCCCGCCGTGACCGGACGGACCGGAGCTGACGGACCAGGATCATCTTGCTTCCGTGGTGTACCGGTGGGTGAGGCGGTGCGGCGGCTCGGGCCGCGCTGGGTCACGACCGATCTGGCGTTGCGGGAGGACGGGGTGTGGCGGGTGGTGGAGGTCGGGGACGGCCAGATCAGCGGGCTGCCGGCGGGGGCCGGGGCCGACGGGTTGTTCGCCGCGCTGGCCGCCGCCGGGCCGCAGCCCTGAAGGTGTCGGCGTGGCCCTCAGCAGCCGCAGTCCGCGTCGTCGACCGGCGCGGTGAGCGGGTCGGCGGCACGCTGCTCGCCGCCCTCCCAGGTCTCGAAGGCGAACCCCTCGCGCGCCCAGTACTCGAAGCCGCCGAGCATTTCCTTGACCTGGTAGCCGAGTTGGGCGAGCGCCAGGGCGGCACGGGTGGCGCCGTTGCATCCCGGCCCCCAGCAGTACGTGACCACGGGGACGGCCGGGTCCAGCAGCGCGGCCGCCTGCTCGGGGATCAGCGCCGTCGGCAGGTGGACCGCACCGGGAACGTGCCCCTGGTCCCAGGAGGCGGTGGAGCGGGAGTCCACGACGACGAACCCGGGGTCGCCGTCTGCGGCGAGCGCGGAGGCGACATCGGAGACATCGGCGTGGAAGGCGAGCGAGGCACCGAAGTGGGCGGCCGCCGCGGCCGGGGAGGCGGGCGGGACGCGCAGGACGGAGTTGACGGCGGTGGCCGTGGTCCGGGAGGTCATGACCATGAATCTATGACCGTCTTCCGGGACCAGGAAGTGGAATTCCCCGGCGCTGCTCTTGATCTGCCGGTGATATTACTGTTGTCTCGTGGTCGTGACCGACTATTCCCCGGACGCCACCGACTGGCGCATTCTCGATGTCCTCCAGCGCGACGGCCGCGCCACTTTCGCCGAGCTCGCCCGCGCCGTCGCCATGTCCCCGAGCGCCGTGACGGAACGGGTGCGGCGCCTGGAGGAGACCGGGGTGATCAGCGGTTACGCGGCGGTGGTCGACGCCGAGCGGCTCGGGCTGCCGGTCCTCGCGCTCGTACGGCTGCGCTATCCGAACGGGAACTACAAGCCGTTCCACGACCTTCTGGAGACCACCCCGGAGATCGTGGAGGCCCACCACGTCACCGGTGACGACTGCTTCGTCCTCAAGGTGACGGCACGCTCGATGCGGCACCTGGAGGAGGTCACCGGCCGCATCGGCGCCCTCGGTTCGGTGACCACCAGCGTCGTCTACTCCTCGCCGCTCCCCCGGCGCGCGATCGGCCGCTGAACCGTCCCCTCAGATGCGGTGGTGCACCGTCGATCCGTGCCGGTCCTTGACCACTTCGAGCCGGGCGGGGATACGGCGGCGCAGATCGGCCACGTGGCTGACGATGCCGACGCTGCGGTCCCTCTCCCGCAGCGAGTCCAGCACGTCGAGCACCTCGTCGAGGGTCTGGTCGTCCAGGCTGCCGAACCCCTCGTCGATGAAGAGGGTGTCCAGGCGTACGCCCCCCGCCTCCTCGGTGACGACATCGGCGAGACCGAGCGCCAGGGCCAGCGAGGCGAAGAACGTCTCGCCGCCGGAGAGGGTCGACGTGTCCCGTTCGCTGCCTGTCCAGGCGTCCACGACATGGAGGCCGAGCCCGGCCCGGCGGCCGCCCGTGCGGGCGTCGGAGTGGACGAGGGTGTAGCGGCCGGAGGACATCCGCTGCAGCCGGGCGGTGGCCGCGGCCGCGACCTGTTCGAGGCGGGCGGCGAGGACGTACGCCTCCAGGCGCATCTTGCGTTCGTTGTCGGCGGAGGTCCCCGCGGTCAGCCCCGCGAGCCGGGCGACCCGCTCGTACTCCTGGCGCACCGGTCCCAGCCGCCGTACCTCCTGGGCCGTGCGCTCGGACAGGCGGTCGAGTTCGGCGCACCGGTCGCGGGCGGCCGCGAGTGCCGAGGCGGCCTCGCGCAGCAGCCATTCCGCCGTCCCATGGGCACTTTCGGCCGCTGCGGGCCGTGCGGCCGGAAGCTCGGCGGCTTCGCGCGCGTCCCGTTCGGTGCGGCGGTCGGCGACCGCGGCGGCCTCCGCCTGCCAGGCGTCGACGCGGTGCTGGAGGTCGCGCTGTGCGGCGGCGCCGAGGAGCGTCGCGGCGGCGGCCTGCGGGGTGTCGAACCCGGCTTTGAAGGCCGCGTCGGAGAGCCGGTCGTCGGCCTGCTTGCGCCGCTGGGCCGCGTCCTGTTCCGCGCGTACGGCCTCGGCGGCGTCGGCGAGGCGTGCGACCCGGCGGGTCAGCCGCTCCGCCTGCGCGGCGACGGACGCCGACTCGCCGCGGGCGGCGGCGATCTGGCCCGCCAGGACGGCCTGCTCCTCGTCGAGCGCCTCACGACGCGAGCTACGGGCAGCGGCCCTGCGTTCAGCCTCCTGTCGGCGGCCGATCCGCTGGGTGTGCTCCCGCTCGGCGGCGTCGAGAGCTTCGCGCGCGGTGTGCATCCTGGCGGCAAGGCCGCGAGCCTCGGCGTGCCTGTCCGTCAACCGCTCGACCAGGGAACGGAGTTCGAGGACAGTGGGATCGTCACTCTCTCCCTCGCCCCGGGCCTCCGTCTCCGCCGTCGTGTGCCGTTCGCGTACGAGTCCGAGCTGCTGTTCCGCGCGGGCGCGGGCCTCCTCGGCGGACCGCTGGGCGGCGAGGGCCTTCTCCTCCGTGGCCCGGTCGACATGGCCGTCGCCGGGGCTGGCGGGGTCCGGGTGTTCGGCCGAGCCGCAGACCGTGCAGGACTCACCCGCGACGAGACCGGCGGCCAGCTCCGCCGCGATGCCGCGCAGTCGGCGCTCCCTCAGGTCGAGCCAGAACCTCCGGGCGTCCAGCTCCTGTTCACGTGCGACGGTGAGCTGCTCCTCCGCCTGCTGTACGTCGGTGGCGAGCGCGTCACGGCGGCGCGCCGCGTCCAGGCGGTGGCGGGCCGGAGCCAGTTGTCCGGCGAGCTGTTCGGCGCGGGTGGCGGCCTCCTGCGAGGCGTCGATGCGCTCCTTGAGGGCCGTACGGGTGGTGTCCCAGTCGGCGAGCCACGCATCCGCCTCCCGGATCAACTCGTCGTCGGCCTGGGCCTCCCGGTTCAGCCGGACGCGCTCCTCGTCGATCCGCGCGCTGCGCTCCTCGGCCTCTCGCGCCGCCTCGAGTGCGTACAGCTCCTGCTGGAACCTCCGCTCCAGCTGCGCGAGTTGGTCGGTGCCCGCATCGGCCAGGCCGGGGGAAAGCAGCGCCCGGGTCCGGGCGAGAGCGTCGCTCGCCGCCCGGTACGCCCGCTCGGCCTCCTCCCGCAACTCCAGCGCCGGCGCGACCCGGTCCGCCCTGCGGGCACGCTCCAACTGCTCCTGGCAGCTGTCGTGTTCGGGGCGCCGCTCCTCCAGCGCCTCGGCGCGCCACCGGGTCTCCTCGTACCGCTGCTGGAGGCGGGCCAGTTCGCGTTCGGCGTCCAGTGCGTGGCGGGCGGCCAGGTGGCGGCCTTCCGCCCCGGACAGCACGGAACGGGCGATGCCGAGCTGTTCGCGGGCCGTGGAGCGGGCGATCGCGGCCCACTCCAGTACGGCTTCGGCGAGGCCGGGTTCGCCCGGCCGGTCGGCGGGCGGCGCCGCCTCGGCCGCCGCGGGTCCACCCGCCTGGGCGATGCGCTGGGCGAGGGCGAGGATCTGCTCGTCCCCCGCCTTCACCCGGGCTTCGGCGCCCCGGCGCAGTTCGGCGAGGCGCTCCTCCACCGCGGCGAAGCGGCGGGTGTCGAAGAGCTTGCCGAGGAGTTTGCCGCGGGCCTCGGCGTCGGAGCGCAGGAAGCGGGCGAAGTCGCCCTGGGGCAACAGCACGACCTGGCAGAACTGGTCCCGGCTCATGCCGATCAGCTGGGCCAGCTCCTCGCCGATCTCCTGGTGCGACTTGCTCAGGGCCTGCCAGCCGCACTCGGAGTCGTAAGCGCGCAGCCGGCTCTGGGCCTTCTCCAGGGTGAAACCGTCACCCCGCTTCTTGGGGCGCGGCTGGGCGGGGCTGCGGGTGACTTCGAGGCGGCGGCCGCCGACCGTCAGCTCCAGCTGGACCTCGGTGGGCAGGCCGGCGGGGGCGTGGTCGCTGCGGAGGGTGGCACCGGGGCTCTGGCGGGCGCCGGGGACGGCCCCGTACAGGGCGAAGCAGACGGCGTCCAGGACGGACGTCTTCCCGGCGCCCGTCGGGCCGTGGAGCAGGAAGAGGCCGGCCGAGGAGAGCGCGTCGAAGTCGACTTCCTGGGTGGTGCCGAACGGGCCGAAGGCGGTGATGGTGAGGCGGTGCAGTCTCAACGGGACACCTCGCGCACGCTCTCGTCGACCCGTACGTCGTCGAACGCGGCCCGCAGCACACTGCGTTCGGGGTCGCTGGGTCCGCTGCCACCGCGCACGTGGGCCACGAAGTCCTCCGCGATCTGGTGGTCGTCGCGGCCCTTGAGGCGCTGGGCGTAGGAGGCGAGCGGGTCGTCCGGCGGCCGCTCGGGGTCGAAGACGAGGCTGAGGGTGTGGGGGAAGCGGGTGCTGAGGCGGGCCATGGGATCGGCGGGGCGGACCGGGTCGGTGAGGGTGGTCTCGACCCAGGCGTGTTCGTGGCGGTCGAGGGCCGGGTCCGTCAGGAGGGTGTCCAGTCGGCCCCGGAGCCGGGCGAGGGGGCGCTCGACGGGGCAGTCGATCCGTTCCTCGGCGGTGATGTTCCCGCTGCCGTCCAGGTCGATCAGCCACATGGTCTTGCGGTGGTCGGCCTCGGAGAAGGAGTAGGCGAGCGGGGAGCCGGAGTAGCGGACGCGGCTCGTGACCCGCTGGGAGCCGTGGAGATGACCGAGGGCGACGTAGTCGACGCCGTCGAAGACTCCGGCCGGGACGGCGGAGACCCCGCCGACGGTGATGTCGCGTTCGCTGTCGCTGGGCTCGCCGCCCGCCACGAAGGCGTGTGCGAGGACGACGGACCGGGTGCCCTCGGGGCGGGTGGCGAGGTCGGCGCGGACCCGGTCCATCGCGGCGGTGAGGACCGCCTCGTGTCCGGCCCTGGCGGCGCGGAGGGTGTCCTTGACGAGGGCGGGTTCCAGGTAGGGGAGGCCGTAGAGGGCGACGTCGCCGTGGTCGTCGGCGAGCACGACGGGGGTGGCGCAGCTCTCGGGGTCGGTCCGCAGGTGGATCCCGGCCCGGTCGAAGAGCCCGGCGCCGACGCCTAGCCGGCGGGCCGAGTCGTGGTTCCCGGAGATCATGACGGTGGGGACGCCGATGGCGGCGAGCCGGTGCAGCGCCCGGTCGAAGAGCTCGACGGCGGTGAGCGGCGGGACGGCCCGGTCGTAGACGTCGCCGGAGACGAGGACCACGTCCACCTCCTGGGCCTGGACGGTGGCCACCAGGTGGTCCAGGAAGGCGGCCTGGGCGTCGTGCAGGGGCACCCGGTGGAAGGACCGGCCCAGGTGCCAGTCCGATGTGTGCAGCATCCTCACGCGATCGCTCCGCCGGTTGTGCGCTGCATGTACGTCGTCCTTCACCCCTGGGCCGCGCCGGGACGTCCCGTGATCCCGCCGTCGGCACCGACCACGCTAACGCCGCCGGGCCGCCGATCCCGCATCGATCAAGGATTTGCCCGGCGTGGGATTGCCCTCACGCCCGCTCCGCCGAGCCCCTCGCGCGCCCCCGGGGGCAGTCGGCTCACACGTCCCCGTACGCCTCGCCGCCCAGCTCCAGCGTGGCCGAACCGGCGGTCGCGTCGGCCAGCCAGGCGGTGAAGGCGGCGACATCGGCGTCCGGCAGCCCGATCTCGATGGTCACGGCCTCGGCGTACCGCACCTCCCGCACATCCCGCCCGGTGGCCCGCAGGTCGTTCTCCAGCTTGCCCGCCCGCTGGTGGTCGACGCGGATCGTGACCAGCCGGAAGCGCTGCCGGGTGAGGGTGCCGAGTGCGTCCAGGGCCTCGCCGACCACTCCCCCGTACGCCCGGATCAGTCCGCCCGCCCCCAGCTTGACCCCGCCGTAGTAGCGGGTGACGACCGCCGCGACGTACCGCACCTCGCGGCGCATCAGCATCTGGAGCATCGGTACGCCGGCGGTGCCGCCGGGCTCCCCGTCGTCACTGGCCTTCTGTACGGAGGCGTCGGCGCCGATCACGTACGCGAAGCAGTTGTGGGTGGCGGTGGGGTGCTCCTTGCGGACGCGTGCGACGAAGTCCTGCGCCTCCTGTTCGGTGGCGGCGGGGGCGAGGGAGCAGAGGAAGCGCGATCGGTTGATCTCGCTCTCGTGCACACCCGCGCGGGCGACGGTCCGGTACTGCTCCTGCATCCGTCCACCCTATGCGCCGCGACGGCAGCGGGTTCCGGCGGGAATGACGGGGCCGGGACCAGCGGTTGTCCCGGCATGGACAACGAGACAGAGACGATCCGGCGGATTCTTCAGGACTCGGGCGACACCTGGGCGGTGGTGGGGCTCTCCAACAACCGCTCCCGTGCCGCCTTCGGGGTGGCGCAGGTCCTCCAGCGCTTCGGCAAGCGGGTGGTGCCCGTGCATCCGAAGGCCGAGACGGTGCACGGGGAACAGGGGTACGCCTCGCTGGCGGAGATCCCGTTCCCGGTGGACGTGGTGGACGTGTTCGTCAACAGCGAGCTGGCGGGCCCGGTCGCCGACGAGGCGGTGGCCGCGGGGGCGAAGGCGGTGTGGTTCCAGCTCGACGTGATCGATGCGGGGGCGTACGAGCGGACGCGCGCGGCGGGGCTGGACATGGTGATGGACCGGTGCCCGGCGATCGAGATCCCGAAGCTGCCTCCGCGGGCCTGAGACCGGGGGTGTGGGGGGCGCCCGGGGAGGGGAAGGATCCCCGCCGTGAGCGACCCCCTGGACGGAGAGCGGCTGGCCGGGGCACGGCTGCCCGCGCGGGCCGACGGCGACTGTGCGGCCGCGCCCCTGCCCGCCCCCGAGGGCGGTGAGCGGCTGGCCGGTGCGCTGTCCGCGCTCGGTGTGCGGCACGGCGATGTGCTGCTGGTGCATGCCTCCCTGCGGTCGGTGGGGCCGGTCGCCGGCGGGCCCGTCGCCGTGCTGGCGGCACTGCGCCGGGCCGTGGGGCGGGAGGGGACGGTGGTGGTCCCCTCGTTCACCCCGGAGAACTCGGACACCTCGCCGCACTACCGCGCCCGGGTGCGGGGCCTGGACGCCGGGGCGCGTGAGGCGGTCCGCTCGTCGATGCCACCGTTCGACCCGGCGCTCACCCCCGCACCCTCGATGGGCGCCCTGGCGGAGACCGTGCGGACGGCGGTGGGGGCGCGGCGCAGCGGCCATCCGCAGACCTCCTTCGCCGCGCTCGGCCCCCGCGCCGCGAAGCTGCTCGCCGGACACCGGCCGGACTGCCACCTCGGCGAGGACTCCCCGCTCGCCCGGCTGTACGAGGCCGATGCCGGGATCCTCCTGCTCGGCACCGGCTTCGACACCTGCACCGCCTTCCACCTGGGCGAGTACCGCAGGCCCGGCCCCCCGTTCCGCCGCTACCGGTGTGTGGTGGCCCCGCGGGGCGTACGGCAGTGGTGGGAGTACGAGGATGTCGCCCTGGACGACGGCGACTTCGCGGCCCTGGGCGCCGCCTTCGAGGAGTCCGCCGGGCCCGGTGACTTCACGACGGCTCCGATCGGGTCCGCACCCTGCAGGCTCGTCCGGCTGCGCGCGGCCGTCGACTTCGCCACGGAGTGGCTCACGGACCACCGGCAGAGCGGCAGAGCGGCAGTTGAGAGGAGCGGGCACTCGAACACGCGCTCTGTGGCGGGTCCTGCGGAGTCCCTAGAGTGACGCTGCTCGCACGGCGGCCGACGGGGGGGTCCGAAGCGTGAACACATCGCAGCGGGTGGTGCGGAGAAATAGCGGCCTGTCCGGCCTGCTGACCTGGCTCGTCCATCTGTCCCTGCTGCTGCTCGCCCACAGCGTGTGGCGCGAGAGCGCCCCGGACACGCTCACGGACTCCTGGCCCTGGAAGCTCCAGCTGCTGGACGTCCAGTCCGCCACCACGGCGGCGGTCGGCAGTCTGGGCGCCTCGCCGGCCAGGGCGCAGTACGCGCGGGCGGTCCGCCCCGCGCTCGGCTACTTCGGCCAGGTGAAGGAGGGCATGGCCCCCGACGACCGGCTCGCCTGGGTGTGCAGCGTCCTCAACGCCGCCCGGGACGTGGCCGTCGTCGAACAGCTCGGCTACCGGGTCGTCCTCACCGGGGACGAGGACGCGGCGGACGACGAGGCGGTCTGGGTGCGCCGGGAAGAGGCTCAGCGGGTGATCGAGGAGCGGGGGCGGTCGACCGGGCGGACTTCGCGCTCCACTTCATAGGGGTCGGCAGGCCCCTCCCGGCGCAGGGAATGATGCTGATCGGCTGGTTCACCGAGGCGGCGATGGCTCAGGTCCGCGACGTCCATGTGCGGTTACGGGTCACGGACCGGGTGGGCGACACCCACGAGCGCGTCATCGACGTGCTGGAGGGCGCCGACCGGTCACCGCGACGCGCCGACCCGCCCCTGTTGTGACGGGCGTGACGTCAGACCCCCAGGCCCTCCACGACCACCGCGCCCGGGAGGGCGGCGAGCGCCTTGCCGGGCACGATGAGCTTGCCCCGGCGGCTGCCGCTGCCGATCAGGACCCACTCCTCGTCCACGACGGCGGGGTCCAGCAGGAGGGGCCAGTGGGCGGGCAGGCCGATCGGGGTGATGCCGCCGTACTCCATGCCGGTCTCGCCGACCGCCGTGTCCATCGCCGAGAAGGACGCCTTGCGGGCGCCGAGGTGCTTGCGCACCGCACCGTTGACATCGACCCGGGTGCGGGAGAGCACCACGCAGGCAGCGAGGGTGACCTCTCCGCCGCGCTTGCCCGCCACGACCACGCAGTTGGCCGAGGTGTCCAGCAGGTCCGCCCCGTGGTGCTGGACGAAGACCGCGGTGTCGGCCACGGCCGGGTCCGTGTCGACGTGGATGATCCCGTCGGCGGTGATGTCGCCCCATCCGGCGGCCAGAGCCGCTGCGACGGGGGCGGGGAGCAGGTCGAGCCGTTCCGAGGCGGGGGAGGCGTCCTCGAAGGTGCCGATGGGTGCGCGCATACGGCCACGCTAACAGCGTTCGGCGGGCGGCCGGTTGGCCGTCTCACCGCAGGTGGGACCCGGCCCGGCGAGAGTCCCCTACCGGGCCCCCGGCTCCTGGTCCAGCTCGGCCAGAGCAAGCAGCTGCTCGGGCGTGACGCCCTTCGGGATGGGCACGGGAGCCGGCGTGCGCAGGGGCGGCTGCCAGCCCTTCTCCGGGTCCCAGCTCCGTACGACACGGGCCGGGGCCCCCGCGACCACCGCGTGGTCGGGGACCTCGCCCCGCACGACCGCGCCCGCGGCGACCACCACATTGCGGCCGAGCCGGGCGCCGGGCAGGATCACCGCGCCGGTGCCGATCCAGCAGCCGGGGCCGATCTCGACCGGTTCCATGCGGGGCCACTGCTTGCCCACGGGCTCGTGCGGGTCGTCGTAGCTGTGGTTCGTCGAGGTGATGTAGACGTACGGACCGCAGTACGTGTCCGAGCCGATGCTCACCGTCGTGTCGGCGATGACATGGCTGCCGCGCCCCAGGACCACCCCGTCGCCCAGGGTCAGGATCGGCTCGGGCCCCAGGTCCAGGTCGGGCATCATCCCGGCCGTCAGGGTCACCTGCTCGCCGATGACGCAGTGCCCGCCGAGCTCGATCCACGGCTCCCCGAAGACGGTGCCCTGCGGAAAGGCGAGCCGGGTGCCCTCCCCGATCGCGCCGAAGCGCAGCCGCCCCGGGTGCTCGGCGGTGACGGCACCCGCCTCCTGCGCCCACGCCCAGCCGCGGTGGACCACCCAGGAGGCGGCGCGGCGGCGTCGGCGGGCGAGGAAGGAGAACGTGTTTCGGTTCTTCGGCACGGGCTCACGGTAGTCGGCGCGGCAGGCGGCGATCCGTGCCGTGACCTGTGATGTTCACCCCACCCCCGGCGCACGCGGGGAGCGGTCGCCTACCGTGTGGGTCGGCCCGATCCCGATCGAAGGCCCCAGGAGCAGCACACCGGACCACCGAGGAGCAGGCCGTGGCGGAACAGGCATTGATCACGGGCATGGGCGGCAGGGAGCCGGACATCGACGCGGACGCGTTCGTGGCCCCGACCTCCGTGGTGATCGGGGAGGTGACGCTGGCGGCCGGTTCCAGCGTCTGGTACCAGGCGGTCCTGCGCGCCGACTGCGGCCCGATCACGCTCGGCCCCGACAGCAACATCCAGGACAACTGCAGCGTCCACACCGACCCCGGCTTCCCGCTCACGGTGGGCGCTCGCGTCTCGGTCGGCCACAACGCGGTGCTGCACGGCTGTGTCATCGAGGACGACGTCCTGGTGGGGATGGGCGCCACGGTCCTCAACGGCGCGCACATCGGCGCCGGGTCCCTGGTGGCGGCCCAGGCGCTCGTACCGCAGGGGATGCGGGTTCCGCCGGGGTCGCTGGTCGCGGGCGTGCCCGCCAAGGTGAAGCGTCCGCTGACGGCGGAGGAGCTGGAGGGCATCCGGTTCAACGCGGCCGGTTACGTGGAGCTGGCCAAGGCCCACCGCGCGGCGCACGAGGGCTGAGACTCGCCGGGACACTCCGTCCCGCACGCCCTACGCCACACGCCCCATCCGGACGCGCCCGGCGGCCCCTGCCCTGCCCCGGACATACCGAAGCCGCCGTGCCCTCCCCGACCGGAGGGTGCGGCGGCCCCGGGAACACGCGCCCGCGGGCGTCAGCTGTTGGGGCGCAGGGTCCACACGACGGTCATCTCGCCGGTGACCGCTCCGTCCGCGCGCCGGATCTCGATGGCGACGGGGAACTCGGGGCGCTCCCCGGCGTCGAGCTGGGCGACGACTTCGGCGATCGGGCGGCCGAGCGTGGCGGTCGCGGTGACCTCGCCCATGGCGAGCTTCTTGTAGCCGATCTCGGCCTTGACTGCGAGCGGTACGGCCCGCGACATCTGGTCGCCGAAGGCGGCGATGACGATGGCGCCGCTGGCGGACTCGGCGAGCGTGAACATCGCTCCGGCGTGCGGTCCGCCGACGTGGTTGTGGTACTCCGCCTGGTCCGGCAGCCGGACGACGGCGCGCTCGGCGGTCGTCTCCAGGAATTCGAGGTTGAGGGTCCGGGCCATCGGAACCGTCGCGACGAGCATCTCGCCGACGGACATCTGTTCAGCGCTCATGGACCGTAGGTTACTCACTAGTAGCCAGGTTTGGCCATCCCCCTGTGACAGCACCGGGACAGCCTTGGGACAGGGGTGGCCGTAGCAGTGGACACGCCACCCATCTATGGTTACCAGCCATGTGGCCAGGACAGCAGCCGCCCGGGGGCGAGCAGAACCCGCAGGACCCGAATCAGAACCCGTACCAGCAGCCGGGGTACCAGCAGCCGAATCCCTATCAGCAACCGGGATATCCGCAGCAGGGGCAGCAGCCGAGGCAGCCCGGGGCGCCCGGATACCCGCCGGGTGAGACCGGACAGCCCGGTCAGCCGGGCTATGGACAGCCGGGTTACGGACAGCAGCCCGGGTACGGGCAGCCCAACCCGTACCAGCAGCCGACCGTCCCGCAGTACGCGGTCCCGGGCCCGCCCGGCGGGCCCAAGCCGGACGGCGACAAGAAGAAGACGACCGTCATCGCCATCGTCGCGGCGACCGCCGTCGTCGTGGCCGCCGTCGTCACCGGCGTCATCGTGATGAACAAGGACGACGAAGGCGGCTCGACCGTCGCCGACGACAAGAAGTCCGCCTCCCCGAGCACGAAGCCGAGCGCGTCGGACAGTGGGAGCTCCGCGCCGGCGGAGAACCCGCGCGGCGCCGACAGCGACCCCAAGCCCCTCATCCCGGGCTGGAAGGTCGTCACCAACCCGAAGTGGGGCACGCAGTTCGACGTCCCCGGTGACTGGGAGGTCTCCAGCTCGGGTGTGTTCGCCGGCTTCGAGGACGCCAAGGAGCCCACGGGCGCGCCCGTCGCCGGTTTCTCGGCGCCCGCCTACTACAAGAGCAAGTGGTGCGTCGACGACTCCGACAAGGACGGCACGGAGGAGGAGACCGAGCTGGCCGGTGTCGGCACGAAGGGCGCACGCGGGGCGAAGAACTCCGACGAGGCGGCGCGCAACGAGGCCGGAACCTGGGTGTGGGCGGCGTACGCCCAGACCGACTCGAAGGACAAGGTCAAGGTCGCCCCGGCCAAGCCGTTCACCACGAAGTCGGGTCTCTCCGGCAGCGTCGTGACCGCCACCGCGACCGGTCTGGCCAAGAAGGAGAAGTGCGACACCGACGGCAAGTCGATCGCCTTCTCGTTCAAGAACGGCAATGACGAGTTCTCGACCTGGGTCCTCTACGGCCCCAAGGGCGTCGAGGGCGAGCTGCCGGACACCACCATCCAGCAGATCCTGAGCACGGTCCGCCTCTCCGCCGACAAGCCGACCGGCTGACACGGCCGACGCGACTCACACGGCAGGGACGGCTGATACGGCTGTCGCCCCTCTCCGGCCCGGGAACGCTGTCCCCCGGGCCGGAGAGCGGGCGGCCGTACGTCGTGGCCTCCTCAGCCGATGCTGAAGGCGCCTTCCGGCGGCTCCGGCGAGGCGACGGCGTCCGCGTCCGGCACCGGGCGGGCCCGGCCCATGAACCGGACCAGCGCCTCTCCGTGGGTGACCCGGGCCGGAAAGGCGTCGGCGGCACAACGGCGGGTGAGCGGCGCCGTATCGATCGGGGCGTGCGAGGCGAGCAGGACGACGTTGCCGAACCGCCTGCCGCGCAGCACCGCGGGCTCACCGATCAGCGCCAGTTCGGCGAAGACGGCCGCGAAGTTGGCCAGTTGGGACCGGAGGAACGCGAACGGCGCGCTGTCCGCCAGGTTGGCGGCGTAGATCCCGTCGGGGCGCAGCACCCGACCGGCGACCCGCGCGTACTCCACCGATGTGAGGTGGGCCGGGACCCGGGAGCCGCCGAAGACGTCCGCGACGACGAGGTCGGCGGACGCGGGCGGGGCCGCTTCCAGCCGGGCCCGGGCGTCGGCGGCGTGCACGCTGATGCCGCAGTCGTCGGGCAGCGGCAGATGTTCCCGGACCATCCGCAGCAGCGCCCGGTCCGCCTCCACGACGTCCTGCCGTGAGCCGGGGCGGGTCCCGGCGACGTACCGGGGCAGGGTCAGCGCCCCGCCGCCGAGGTGCAGGACGTCCAGCGGGGCGTCCTCGGGCGCCGCGCAGTCCACGACATGTGCGAGGCGCCGTACGTACTCGAACTCCAGGTACGAGGGGTCGTCGAGGTCGACGTAGGACTGGGGCGCGTCATCGACCGTGAGCAGCCACGCCCGGTCGCGGTCCACATCGGGCAGCAGCCGGGCGGTGCCGTGGTCGACCTCACGGATGACGGGTATCGGCTCGTTCACCCCTCCATTGTCGCGCGGCCTCCCTGCCCGCCGCCCCTGAACCGAAGGGGTGGCGGGCAGGCGGGCCGTCAGAGCAGGCCGGTGACCGTGCCCGCGCCGACCGTGCGGCCGCCCTCGCGGATCGCGAAGCCGAGGCCGGACTCCAGCGGGACGTCACGGCCGAGCTCCACGGTCATCGTGACCGTGTCGCCGGGGCGCGCGACCGCCACCTCACCGAGGTCGACATCGCCGACGACGTCCGCCGTCCGGATGTAGAACTGCGGGCGGTAGCCGGTGGCGACCGGGGTGGACCGGCCGCCCTCCTTCGTCGACAGGACGTACACCTGCGCGGTGAAGCGGCGGCTGGGCACCACGCTGCCGGGCGCGGCCACGACATGGCCGCGGCGGACCCGGTCGCGCTCGACCCCGCGCAGCAGCAGAGCCACGTTGTCCCCGGCCTCGGCGGACTCCATCGGCTTGCCGAAGGTCTCCAGGCCGGTGACGACCGTCTCGATGTCCGCGCCCAGCACCGCGACCCGGTCGCCGACGCGGACGGTGCCGCGCTCGACCGCGCCGGTGACGACGGTGCCCCGGCCGGTGATGGTCAGGACGTTCTCGACGGAGAGCAGGAACGGCGCGTCGGTGTAGCGCACCGGGATCGGTACGTACGTGTCGACGGCGTCCAGCAGCCCATCGATCGCCGCAGTCCACCGCGGGTCGCCCTCCAGCGCCCTGAGCCCGGAGACCCGGACCACGGGGACGGTGTCACCGCCGTACCCGTGCGCGGAGAGCAGCTCGCGGACCTCCAGCTCGACCAGGTCGGTCAGCTCGGGGTCGCCCGCGTCGGCCTTGTTGAGGGCGACGACGATGTGGTCGACGCCCACTTGACGGGCCAGCAGGACGTGCTCGGCGGTCTGCGGCATGATCCCGTCGAGCGCGGAGACGACGAGGATCGCCCCGTCGAGCTGCGCCGCTCCGGTGACCATGTTCTTGATGTAGTCGGCGTGGCCGGGCATGTCGACGTGGGCGTAGTGGCGGGTGTCGGTCTCGTACTCGACGTGCGCGATGTTGATGGTGATGCCGCGCTGGGCCTCCTCGGGGGCCCGGTCGATCCGGTCGAACGACACATAGGACGTGCTGCTGCCGCCGCGCTCGCTGAGGACCTTGGTGATGGCGGCGGTGAGGGTGGTCTTGCCGTGGTCGACGTGGCCCATGGTGCCGATGTTGAGGTGCGGCTTGGTCCGCACGTAAGCCGTCTTGGACATGGCTCGTTCCTTTGAGAACTCGAAGCTGAGAAAGAAGAAGACCCCAGGGCCCCGCCGACCCTCCCCTTGCGGGGTCCGCCGGACTGTCGGGGGAGGGTCAGCTTCGGGCGCCGCCGGTGGGCGCTGCGGCGGCGGTGAACGCTGCCGCGCAGAGCGCCGCTGCTTCGGCGGTGGCGGCTGCTGCCGCGAGGACCGCGTCGTTCACGGCAGCCTTCGGCGCGTCCGCGACTGCGGACCGCGCTGCGAGGAAGGCGTACCGGAACATGCCCCGATCATGGCCGGGCGGGGCCGCCGAGTCGAATGGTTTTCCCGTGGCTTCCCCGCGCCTCAGAGATTCTTGAGCGCCTCGCGCACGGAGAGCGGCGACAGGCGGTCCCGGGCGCCGTCGACGAAGTCGCGTACGGCGGTGGGGTCGGTCTTGGCGTACTCCCGCAGCACCCAGCCGATCGCCTTGCGGATGAAGAAGTCCGGGTGGTCCGCGCGGCGCAGGCAGTAGCCGAAGAGCCGGTCGGCGTCGGTGGCCCCCTTGTAGCGCAGCTGGTGCAGCAGGGCGGTGCGCGCGACCCACAGGTGGTCGTCGTCGATCCACCGGTCCATCTCGCGGGCGAGCGCCGGGTCGGCGGCGACGAGCGGCCCCGCGACATGCGCGGCGAGCAGATCGACCGTGTCCCACCAGGGGACGGTGGTGACGAGGTGGTGCAGGACGGGCAGGAACCCGGACGAGCAGGAGGACACGTACCGGCGGAGGTAGTCGACGGCGAAGTACGCGTACTCGCGCTCCGGCAGCCGCCAGCAGCGCAGCGCGATCGCCGTGCAGTCCCGCTCGTCCGGCCGCCCGGTGCCCGCCAGCACGGCTTTGGAGAGGGCGCGGCGGCGCGGGGTGGGGATCCCGAGGAACGGGGCGATGTTCTTCATGTACGCGGCGGCGCCCTCGGCCCGGGCGGGGTCGGCGGCCGGGGCGTACAGGTCGGTCAGCCGGGCGAGGACGGCGTCGGCGAGCGGGCTGTCCGGGACGGCGGGGGCAGGGGCTGCTGCGGAGTCCACGCGACGCACATTACGGCGATCACACACCGGTTTCGGTTAGTCTCCCCGAATGTCCGCACCCGTCACCACCCGGCCCACCGAGACTGCGGCCCTTCGTGGTCCGAAGGCGCTGCTCTCCCCCTGGTCCCGGTTCTCGCTGCTCGTCGCGGTGCTGCTGGCCGCCGCGTCGACGATGCTGCTGTTCGAACCGCAGCGGCTGCTGGCGTCGGGGTGGCCGGAGCAGCTGACCGGCAGCGGTGCGGCGATGCTGTTCGGGCTCGCGTACGGGGCGCTGACCGTGGCGTTCGTGCCGCGCCCGCTCCTCAACCTCGCCGCGGGGGCGCTCTTCGGTGCGCAGACGGGTCTGGCGGCGGCCCTCGCGGGCACGGTGCTCGGCGCGGGCGTCTCGTTCATGCTGGGCCGGGTGCTGGGCCAGGACGCGCTGCGCACCCTGCTGCGCGGAAAGCTGCTGACCGCTGCCGACGGGGTGCTGAGCCGGCACGGCTTCCGCTCGGTGCTGGCGCTGCGGCTCTTCCCCGGGATCCCGTTCGCCGCCGCCAACTACTGTGCGGCGACCTCCCGGATGGGCTACCCGCCCTTCCTCCTGGCCACCGGGCTCGGCTCCATCCCGAACACGGCGGCGTACGTGATAGCCGGCAGCGAGGCCGCCTCGCCGACCTCGCCCCTGTTCCTGGCGGCGATGGGGTTCATCGTGGTCTCCGGTCTCGGCGGCGCGCTGGTGGCCTGGCGCAAGCGCCACCGGCTCGGCGGGGACACGCCGGACAACTGAGCGGACGACGGCACGTGGATGACCTCTGCGGTCATCCTGACGTTCACCTTCAGGCGATACGCTGCCCGCGACCTCGATGTCCTTGATGTCCGCGACCGCACTCCGTACTCCGCACGCCGCACTCTGCCGATGGGCCCAGTCGTCCCTGGCCGATGCACGATCACCTCCGGGATGGCTTAAGCCCCATGAGCTGGTTCGAATCATTCGTCCTGGGACTCGTTCAGGGACTGACCGAGTTCCTGCCGATCTCCTCCAGCGCCCACCTGCGGCTGACCGCCGCGTTCGCCGGCTGGCACGACCCGGGGGCGGCCTTCACCGCCATCAGCCAGATCGGCACGGAAGCGGCGGTGCTGATCTACTTCCGCAAGGACATCGCGCGGATCCTGTCGGCGTGGTTCCGCTCGCTGACGGACAAGCAGATGCGTGGCGACCACGACGCCCAGATGGGGTGGCTGGTCATCGTGGGCTCGATCCCCATCGGGGTGCTCGGTATCACGCTCAAGGACCAGATCGAGGGTCCCTTCCGCGATCTGCGGCTGATCGCGACGACACTCATCGTCATGGGCATCGTGCTCGGTATCGCCGACCGGCTGGCAGCGCGCGACGAGGTGGGCGGCAAGCACCGTGCGGTGAAGGAACGCAAGACCCTCAAGGACCTCGGCATCCGGGACGGTCTGATCTTCGGCTTCTGCCAGGCGATGGCGCTGATCCCCGGTGTCTCGCGCTCGGGCGCGACGATCAGCGGTGGTCTGCTGATGGGCTACACCCGTGAGTCGGCCGCCCGCTACTCGTTCCTGCTGGCGATCCCCGCCGTGCTCGCCTCGGGCGCCTACGAGCTCAAGGACGTCAACGAGGGCCATGTCTCCTGGGGGCCGACGATCTTCGCGACCCTGGTGGCCTTCTTCGTCGGATATGCCGTGATCGCGTGGTTCATGAAGTTCATCACTACCAAGAGCTTCATGCCGTTCGTAATCTACCGAGTCGCCCTCGGCATCCTCCTCTTCATCCTGATCTCGACCGGTGCGGTGAGCCCGCACGCGGGTGAGTCGGCGGGCTGATACGCCGATGTGCGCTCCGCCCGGGAGCAGCCGGGCGGAGCGATCCAGCAGCGCAGCAGCCAGCAGCGCGGATAGATGTCACCACCGTAGAGCGGGGGTCTGACAACGCCGCCGCACCGACGGCTCAGGGGGCCGGGAGTCCGGTCGCCGCGAGGACCGCGTCCACCGTCTCCGCCACCGTCAGCTCGCCGTTGTCGATCCAGATCTCCTCGCCGGTCAGTTCGGCGCGCATCGCCGTGTCCAGGAACGACCAGTCCGTCGTGAGCGTCTTGTCCCGGGCGAGATTGCGCTCCCCCGCCTTCGCCGCGCCGGGGGCGAGGACCACGCAGTGCAGCGGTCCGACGGCGATCCTCCTCCGGTAGAAGTCGAGGTGGGCCCGGCGCACGACCACGTCGTCGATGACCGGCAGGAACCCCGCGGCGACAAAACTGTCCGCCAGCAGGCAGGCGTTGCGGGCCCGCAGGAAGATCTGCCGGTCCGCCTCCTCGTCCCGCTCCGGGGAGGGCCACCGACCGCCGGTGACGATGAGCTCCTGGAGGGCGTCCACCTCGATGTGGGCCGAGGCGGCGAACCGGGCGGCGAGCGCGGCGGCCACCGTGGACTTGCCGCTGCCCGGGATCCCGCTCAGCAGGACGGCTCCCGCCGCCGGTCCGGTGTCCACCGGCACCTCTGTCCAGGTCATCGTCGTCCATTCCCTCCGCGGGCGGTCAGCTCCGCCCCCGCCGGCGATCGTAGGTCACCGCTCACCGCCGGCGGGTGGCGGGAACTTCCGGGACCGGGCCGCCGACTACTGGAGGACAGTTCAGCGAACAGGTGCGGCAGCAGGACGGCCCCACGAGGGCCGGGAGGAGGCCGAGAGGCATGCACTGGTACGAGGACGACGCGCTCTGGTCCGATTTCGCCTCGACGATGTTCCCGCCCGCCCGGGCCGGGTCGGCCGCCGCCCTCGTCGCCTCCTCTCCCCTGCTGGACTTCCCACCGGGTTCACGGGTGCTGGACCTGTGCTGCGGACCGGGCCTGTTCGTGGTGCCGCTCGCGGCGCGCGGGTACACGGTGACGGGCGTCGACCTCTCGCCCTCGATGCTGGAGCGGGCCCGGAACGTCTGCGAAGCGGCGGGGGCCGATGTCCGCCTGGAGCGGGCCGACATGCTCACGTACGCGGAGCCCGGCGCCTTCGACGTGGTAGTGAACGTCTTCACCTCGTTCGGCTACTTCGAGGACGCCGAGGACAACCTCCAGGTGCTCCGCAACGCCCATGAGAGTCTCGCGCCGGGCGGGCAGCTCCTGGTGGACGTGATGGGCAAGGAGGTGCTCGCGGGGTGGATCGGGCGGCCGAAGGCGGTGGATCTGCCGGACGGTTCGTACGTCGTCCAGCGCGACACCGTCCTCGACAGCTGGCGGCGGCTGCGCACCGACTGGACTCTGGTGCGCGGCAGTTCGGCCCGTACGGCCTCGATCCACTCCTGGCTCTACTCCGCCGCCGAACTGCACGCCCTCTTCGAGCAGGCGGGCTTCGCCGACGTGGAGTGCTTCGGCGGCTTCGACGGATCGGGCTACGACCAGCACTCCGACCGGCTCATCGTCCGCGGGCGGCGCAAGTGAGGGCCGGGGCACGGCAGTCCGCCGCCGCGACCGTGCACGAGCACATCACCGACGCCGTGAAGACCCCGGATCTGATCCGGCTGGACAGTGACGTGGTGCTCGCGCGCTTCGAGACGATGAAGGTGTACGCGGCGCTCGGCGCGGTCCGTTCGCTGCTGCGCCGGGGCCGGGTCGTGCCCGGTCAGACGCTGGTCGACAGCTCCAGCGGCATCTACGCGGTGGCACTGGCCATGGCCTGCCACCGCTACGGGCTGCGCTGCCACGTCGTGGCGTCCACCACCGTCGACGCCACGATGCTCGCCCAGTTGGAGATCCTCGGCGCGACCGTGGACAGGATGCCGCCGTCGCAGAGCCTGCGCCTGGACCAGGAGCTGCGGGTACGCCATGTGCGCCGGCTCCTCGCGGAGCGGCCGGACTTCCACTGGATGCGGCAGTACCACGACGCCGTCCACCACGAGGGGTACCGGGAGTTCGCCGATCTGCTCACCGCGTCCCTGCCCGAGGGCCCGCTGACCGTGGTGGGCGCGGTCGGCACGGGGGCGTCGACCGGTGGACTGGCCCGCGCGCTGCGGGAGTCGGGGCGGGCGGTACGGCTGGTGGGGATCCAGCCCTTCGGCAGCGTCACCTTCGGCAGCGAGCAGTTCAGCGACCCGGAGGCCATCATCGCGGGCATCGGCAGCTCGATCCCGTTCGGGAACGTCCACCACGAGCTGTACGACACCGTGCACTGGCTGGACTTCCGCCATGCGATGGCCGGCGCGGTCGGACTGCTGCGGCGGCACGCGGTGTTCGCCGGCCTCTCCACCGGGGCGGCCCACCTGGCGGCCTCCTGGGAGGCGGAGCGCGACCCGGGCCGGCTGCATCTGGTGCTCGGCGCCGACACCGGACACCGTTACGCCGAGCGGGTGTTCACCCGCCACACGGAGGCGCTGGACCCGGCAGGGCTGCGGCCCCGGCCGATCGCTTCGCTCGACGCCCTGCGGCCGCCGTGGTCGGTGATGGAGTGGGCGCGGCGCACAGCCCCCGAGGCCGCCCGCCTGCCCGAGCAGGGCTCCCCCGCCCCCGTACCGACCGTGGAGATGCTGCCATGACGATCGCCGCCCTGGAGTCCCTGTCCTTCGGGCTCGGCAGGATGGCCGAGGCCGCTGCGTCCACCGGGCACCGGCTGTGCCTGCTGACCGGTGACCGCTCGGTGTACCGGCACGAGCTGGCCACCCTGCCGGCCGGTGCGCTGGACGTGGTGGATGTCGACACCGACGACCCGGAGGCGGTCCGCCGGGCGCTGGCCGCCGTCCCTGCACTGGCCGGGCTGATCAACACGACGGACACCTGGAGCGTGCCGGCGGCGGAGCTGGCCGCCGAGCTGGGGCTTCCGGGCCCGGACCCGGCGACCGTCCGGGTGCTGCGGGACAAGCGCCGGGTCCGGGAGGCGCTCCACGCGCAGGGGCTGAGCCGGTCGGCAGCCGTGGCCGTACCGCCCGGGCCGGAGGGGGCGGACGCCGTACTGCGTACGGTCGGACTCCCCGCCGTACTGAAGGATTCGGCGGGCACCTCCTCGCGCGGAGTGTGGATCGTGCACGACGAGGAGGCGCTGCACCAGGCCCTGGCGGAGGCCGCCCGACAGCCTCTGAAGGGGGCGCTGTTCGCGGAGTCCTTCCTCGCCGGTCCGCTGTACAGCGCGGAGACGCTGAGCTGGGAGGGGACCACCCGGCTGCTGGGGGTGCTGAGCCGTCAGACCTCCCGGACGGCGGTGGTACGGGAGGAGGTCGCGGCGTTCCCGGTGGCGCTGCCGGACGGGGAGCGGGCCGCGATCGAGGCGTGGGTGGGGCGAGTCCTCGAAGTGGCCGGGCACCGCAGGGGGTTCGCCCATGTGGAGTTCATCCTGACCTCCGAGGGGCCGGAGTTGGTGGAGATCAACCGGCGGATCGGGGGTGCGCTGGTCGGGGAGGTGCTCTGCCGGACACTGGGCACCAATGTGTACACGGCGATGATGGACGAGGCGCTCGGCCGCCGCCCCGGACTGCTGGACGCCCCGCTCGACGACGGGCAGGGGCCCGCGTACGGCTTCGTCCTCGTCTACGCCGACCGCCCCGGGGTCCTGAAGGGCTGGCACGGCCTCGGCGAACTCGCCGCCTTCCCCGGGTCCGTGGAGTGGTACCCCGTCCGCGAACCCGGCGAGACCCTGGCCCACGTGGGCGACCAGCGGGGGTGCACGGGCATGGTGCTGGCCCAGGCGGCGACGGCGGAGCTGGCCCAGCACCGGGCGTGGAGTGCAGCGGTCCGGGTGCGCCCGGTGATCGCGGACACGCCGTGAGGGCGGGGTGAGCGCTGAACCGACCTCGAAGCGGCGGCGGTTCACCGGGCCTCAGGGCTTCCTGCTGGCGGGCTCGTTCCTGATCACGCTGGGCAGCTTCGCCGTGCTGCCGTACATGTCGGTCCTGCTCCACCAGCGGCTCGGCCTCGGACTCGGCACGGTCGGCTTCGTCCTGGCGGTGGCCTCGCTGATCCAGTTCGCCGGGGGCGTGGTCGCGGGTCCGGTCGCCGCGCGGATCGGGCTGCGGCGGTCGATGCTGCTGGCGCTGGCACTGCGGACGGCCGGCTTCGGCGCGCTCGTACCGGGGCTGACCAGTCCCGTACTGGCGATCGGCGCGCTGTTGCTGGTGTCGGCGGGTTCGGCGCTCTACCTCCCGGCCAACAAGGCGTATCTGATGGCCGGTTCGCCCGACGAGGACCGGCCGCGGCTGCTGTCGGCGAGCAGTTCGGCGTTCAACGCCGGGATGGCGCTCGGTCCCCCGGCGGCCGCCCCGCTCGTACTGGGCTCCCCCGGCGTGCTCTTCACGTGTGTCGCCGGGCTGTTCGCGCTGGTCGGGGCGGGGCACGCGTTCATGCCGCGTGACGGAGCTCGCCCGGTGACGGTCCCGGACCGGCCGCCGGGCTCCGATGGACCACGGTCCGGTCTCTCGCCGTTCCTCGTCACGGTGGTGAGCGTCTACGCGTTCATGTTCTTCCAGCACTACCTGGCGCTGTACGCGGTCCCCCGGACATCGGCGGGCTTCTACGGAGTGGTCCTGATGGGGTACGCGGCCCTCCTCGTCGTCGCCCAGCCGCTGCTGGCGGAGTGGATCGCCGCCCTGAGCTATCCGGCGGCGCTGCGGTGGGGGTTCGGGGCCATGGCGGCGGGCATGGCGGCGATCGCCGGGGGCGGGCACGTCGGTATCGCGGTGGGCGGGGCGCTGCTCTGTCTGGGCGAGATCGTGCTCTTCCTGAAGAACGACCTGGAGGCGCTGGCCCGTTCGTCCGCGCCTCCGGCCACCGTGTTCGGCCGCCAGCGGCTCGCGGCGGGTATCGGCGCGTTCGCCAGTGGAGTGGTGGGCGGCCAGCTGTACGCGGCGGCGGAGTCGGCCGGTTCGGCGCGGGCGTTCTGGGTGGCCGTCTGCCTCCAGTGCCTGTTGCTGCCGGTGCTGCTGATGCGCCGGCGTACCGCCCGGGGCCGGTCGGAGCCCCGGGCGGAGACGCCCGCCGGCCTAGGCGGTGGCTGAACCGGCGGTCGCCGTCACCCGGCCCCCCGGCTCGGCAAGCCACTGGCCGGCCAGTTCCCGGCGGGCGCGCGCCACGCGGGAGCGCACCGTACCGACGGGGCATCCCGCCGCGTCCGCCGCCTCGTCGTAGGAGAGCCCCAGCACCTGGGTCAGGACGAAGGCCTGACGGCGCGCCGGGGCCAGGCGGTGCAGGGCGTCGAAGACCGCGACCGACTCGTCGAACCCGGGGAGGTGGCGGGGCTGGGCCCGTTCCGCGGCGCCCTGCCAGTCGGCGGTGTCGGCGGTCCGGGGGCGTACGGCGGCCGTGCGGTGACGGTCGATGACGACGCGCCGGGCGATGGAGAGCAGCCAGGTGCGGGCGCAGGAGCGTCCGGCGAAGCGGGCCAGTCCGCTCATCGCCCGCAGGTAGGTCTCCTGGGCGAGGTCGTCGGCGCCGGGGACGTCGGCGCTGAGGTAGGCGACGAACCTGCGGACGTCCTCGTAGGTCGCGCGGACGAAGCGGTCGGCGGCCTCCCGGTCGCCGCCGCCGGCGGCCAGGGCCCAGTCGGTGATCTGTACGTCGTTCTGGCGGGTGGCGTACACCTGGCCCCTGGACACCGGGGTGACCGGCGGGCGGGCGGAGAGTGAGGGGGTGGCAGTAAGGGTCACAGCAGTCCTTCGCGTCCTGGCGGAGCCGTGATGCGGTCGTCGCCCGGCTCCGCGTGGCCGGCCGCGCGGACACCCTGGGGCGGTCCGGCGGCAGCGGCATGCCTGTTACGGGTGTGAGCGCGAGCGCACACCCGTACCGCCACCGGGTCACACGGAACCGGGTGGGCGGCTGGAGGTCACAGGGAGGGGACGGGAAGCGGTGGACCGCGCCGGGAGATGGCGTGCAGGGCCAGGAGGTCCTGGGGGCGGCGGCCAGGCCTGCGGCGGGTGCGCCGCCGGACGGGTCGGCCCGCGGTGGGCGGGGTCGCCGACCAGAGGCGCCAGGCCGTCCGCAGCGGGGCCCGTACGAAGAGGGCCAGGGAGCGGCCCAGCCGGGCGAGGGCCACCTCGCCGCGCCACAGCCACCAGCCGCAGACCAGTCCGGCGACGGCGTGGGCGGCGGCCATGCCGGTGGTGAACACCGAACCGTCGAAGGCCGCCAGAAGCTCCATCGGGAGCTCCGTCGAGTGCGAGGCGTCCCGGGCCGGGCCCGCGTGGGCGGCGTGGGGCATCGCCCCGTGCGTGTGGCGGGCGCTCCTCGTGCCGGAGGCGGTGAAGTAGGCGTGCAGCCCCAACTGGCCCAGGACATGGGCCGAGACGGTGACGGGGGCGTTCCCGGCGCGTCCGGCGAACCACCAGCCGGCGCCGGCGACCGGCAGGAGGACCGCGAGCAGGGGCAGCAGGGGCAGGGGCCCGTCGGACATCAGGGCATGGCCGAGCCCGGACACGGCGACGCACACGACCGCGAACAGCGCGGTGCGGGCGAGGCGGAGTGCGGTTCCGGCTCCCATGGCGGCCATCGTGCCAGCCGCACCCACCTCGCGGAGAAGACCAGCAGATGCGGAAACAACGGGAGTTCACCCCGTTTGCCCCAGGCGTCAAAGGTGTGATTCATGTCACACAGTGTTCGGTGGAACTTTCCCCTCTCCCCCGCCGACTGCTCCAACAACGCGCCTGCACACGCCTCGTGGCCCGGGGCCGACGCATCCGCCCCGCCAGCCGACGTCCCCGAAGAGGCCGCATGACGAACCCGCCCCCCGCACCCGAACCGGCAGCGGCCGCCGAAGTCCCCACCGATTCCGGCGAGTTCCCATCGGCGGACACCCAGCTCCCCGGCCCCCGGCAGCCCCGTCCGGACCGGCGCGTCACCCTCCGCTCCGATCTCCGCGCCTCCTGGCCCGACGGTCTCGTGGCACTCCTGGTGACGGCGGCCGTCTTCGTCCTGCTCTACATACGCATCCGCAACAAGACCTCCTCCACGGTCTCCGTGATGCCGTTCATGGCCGACGCGGGCGGCTTCTGGATGTACTTCCTCAGCCAGGCGTTCGGCTGGTCCGCGCTGCTCTGGGCCTGGGGGACCGTCATCCTCGGGCTCCTGCTCTCCGGACAACGCCCGGGCCGCCTGCCGCTCTCGGCCTCCCGACTGGAGCGCCTCCACCGCACCACGAGCCTCAACACCATCGCGCTGATCACGGCCCACGCGCTGCTCTTCGGCGCCGAGCTGGTCCGGCACTCCACGGCGTCCTGGAACTCCGCGCTGAGCACCGCCTTCATCGAGACGTTCGTCCCGGGCGGCTACGACTCGGGGACCGGGCAGATCGCCATCCCGGTCGGCCAGGCGGCCCTGTACCTCGCGATCCCGCTCGGCCTGCTCTTCTACGTACGCCACCGCATCGGCCCGAAGACCTGGCGTGTCCTGCACCGCTTCGTGATCGTGGTCTACGTGCTGAGCGTCTGGCACACCCTGCTGTACGGAACGAACGTCTGGTACGACGGCTGGTTCCGCACCAGCGTCTGGCTGCTCCAGCTGCCGATCGCCGCCCTGCTCCTCCTGCGCCTGCTGCGCCCGGCGCGCCGCGCCGAGAAGCTGCCCCTCTCGCCCGGTGCCACCGCCTCCCGGACGCGCTGGGCGCTGCGCCTGGGCGGTCGGCTCGCGGTGGTGGGGGTCATGGTGGCGCTGGTCGTGGTGGTGGTCAGCGGCAGTGACGGCGGGCGGACCGTGCCGCCGGACGACACCTCCTCCACCCACAACCACGACTGACCGGCAGCCGCACCCGGCGACGTACGCTCGGGTCCATGACCACCAATGATCTTCCTGTGATCGCCGCCGTCGACGGTTCCACACACAGCCGGCAGGCGCTGGACTGGGCCGTGCGGGAGGCCGCGCGGCGCCGCCTGCCGCTGGTGATCGTCCACGTCAGGCCGCTCACCCGGACCGTCGACGAGGAGACCCGGCTGCGCGAGGCGGACGAGCTCCTCGCCGAGGCCGTACGCCGGAGCGAACTGATCGCTCCGGAGATGCGGCCCTCGACGCTGGCCCCGCTGGACTTCCCGGCGGCCGCCCTCGTCTCGCTCGGCCGTGACGCGTCGATGGTCGTGGTCGGCTCGCGGGGGCTCGGCGGCTTCCGGTCGCTGATGATCGGCTCCAACAGCCTGGCCACCGCATCGATGGCGAGCTGCCCGGTCGTCATCGTGCAGGACGGCCGCCCGGACGAGGACGACCGGCCCGAGGACGCCGGGGCATTCTCCGACGTCGTGGCGGGGGTGGCGGCCGACGAGAGCAGCGAGGCGGTCCTGGAGTTCGCCTTCGCCACCGCGGCCACCCGGCCCGGGGCTCGGCTGCGGATCGTCCACGGCTGGACGATGTTCTCCTCCATGCTCGCGGGCGGACCGGTCTTCGACCGGGACAGTGCGGCGGACTCGGCCCGGCGCGGTCTGGCGGAGCTGACCTCGGGCTGGCAGGAGCGGTACCCGCAGGTGGAGGTCGTACGGGAGCCGGTCAACGGTTCCGCGTCGCGCACCCTGGTGACGGCGTCAGCCACGGCCGCCCTGACGGTGATCGGCCGCCGCAGGGGCGGGGAGTCGCTCGGTCTGGGCCTCTCCCCCGTGGCGCAGACGACGGTCACGCACGCGCTGGGTCCGGTCGCCGTCGTGCCCTGCTGACCGGCCGCCCTGCCGATTTCCCGGCGGTGCGGGCCCCTTGGCGTGGCGGGCGGCTTGACCGAGACTTGACCGATGACACAGCGTGTGGCACTCGCGACCGTGATGGACCGGCTCGCCATCGATGACGTGATCACCGGATACGCAGTGACCGTGGACGACGGCGACTGGCCCGCGTACGAAGCCCTGTTCACCCCGGACGGCCGCGCGGACTACACGGAGGCGGGCGGGGTGGAGGGCCCGGCGGGTGAGATCGCACGGTGGCTCACCGGGACGATGCGCCTCTTCCCGATCCGCCAGCACCTGATCGTCAACCGCCGCATCGACCTCCAGGACCTGGGCGGCTACCCGGGCGACCGGGCACAGGTGCGGGCCGACTACCTCAACCCGATGCGCCTGGCCCGGGAGGGCGAGGCCTCTCCGGCCGGTGACACCGCGCCCGACTTCGTCTCCGGCGGGCGGTACACCTTCGAGCTGCACCGTACGGACCCGGGCTGGCGGATCCGGAGCGTCACCGTCCACGAGAAGTGGCGCCGCACCCCCGGCACGGCCCGAACCGTTCCCGGCACGGGCTGAACCGTTCCCGGCGGCCGGGATCCCACGCGACCAGGCTCCCTCGGCAAGGGCCCCGGCCGCGTCCTGTGTCCGGCGGGGATCACCTCCCCCACACTGGGTACACAGAGCTGACCCGGCAGATCACGCGGCAGGTGACGCGGCTGCCCACCCGGCGCGGGACGAGGAGGGCACGGCATGCGGATGCGGAGCGGAGGGGTTCCGGCGTCCGGCTGGGTCCGGGGGGCCGCGGCGCTCCTCGCCGGGGCACTGCCCGCGCTCGCGTTCCCCGCGCCCTCCCTCTGGTGGCTCGGCTACGTCGCGCTCGTCCCCTGGCTGCTGCTGATCCGCTCGGCGGGCACCACGCGCCGGGCGGCGCTGGACGGCTGGATCGGCGGCACCGGCTTCGTCGTCGCCGTGCACCACTGGCTGATGCCGAGCCTGCACGTCTTCATCGTGCTGCTGGCCGCGCTGGTCGGTCTGCTGTGGGCTCCGTGGGGCGTGCTGGTCCAACGGCTCCTCGGCGCCACGCCGTCCGCGCTGCGGGCCGCAGCCGCGCTGGTGGCGGTGCCCTCGGGGTGGCTGGTGATCGAGCTGGTCCGCTCCTGGGAGGGGCTCGGCGGGCCCTGGGGGCTCCTCGGTGCGAGCCAGTGGGAGGTCACCCCCGCACTCCGCGTGGCGTCGGTGGGCGGGGTGTGGCTGGTGAGCCTGCTGGTGGTGGCGGTCAACACCGCTCTCGTCCTGCTGACGACCGCGCGCACCCCTGCCCGGACGACCGGCGGGGTGCTGCTGGTCGTGTGCGCCCTGGCGGCGGGCGGGGTGTGGGCCTGGGCGCCGCAGCCGGTGACCACGGGGACGGCCAGGATCGCCGTCGTGCAGCCGGGTGTCGTCGCCGGGCCCGGCAGCGTCGAGCGGCGCCTGGCCCGGGGCGAGGAGCTGACCCGTACGGTGGCGGGCCGGGACGTCGACCTCGTGGTGTGGGGCGAGAGCAGCATCGGGGCGGGCGCCTGGCGGGACCCGGGGACCGGGCGGCGGCTCGCGGCGCTCTCCCGGGAGACCGGGGCGGATCTGCTGGTCAATGTGGACGCCCGGCAGACGGACGGATCGGGCCGGAGCGGGATCTTCAAGTCGGCGGTGCTCGTGGGTCCTGACGGGCCGACCGGGGACCGGTACGACAAGATGCGCCTGGTGCCGTTCGGTGAGTACATCCCGGCGCGCTCCCTGCTCGGCTGGGCGACCTCCGTGGGCAAGGCGGCGGGCGAGGACCGGCTGCGCGGCGACCGGCAGGTGGTGATGACCCTGCCGCAGAACGACCGACGGCTGCGGATCGGTCCGCTGGTCTGCTTCGAGTCGGCGTTCCCCGACATGAGCAGGCGGCTGACCCGGGACGGCGCCCAGGTGCTCGTCGCGCAGTCCGCCACCTCCACCTTCCAGGAGAGCTGGGCGCCGGCCCAGCACGCGTCGCTGGGGGCGCTGCGGGCCGCCGAGAACGGCCGTCCCGTGGTGCACGCGACGCTCACCGGGATCAGCGCCGTGTACGGGCCGCGCGGGGAGCGGGTCGGTGAGCCGCTCGGTACGGGGGAGAGCACGGCGGCCGTGTACGACGTGCCGCTGGCGCACGGCACCACGCTCTACGGCCGCTTCGGCGACTGGGCGGTCTACGGGGCCCTCGCCACGCTGGCCGCGCTGTGCGCCGCCGAAGGGCTGCGGGCGCTCAGGAGGAGGCCTGCTCCAGGGACTCGCGGACGATCCGCTCGCACAGCTCATGGGTCGCCAGAGCGTCCTGAGCACTGAGCACCGTGCCCGCGCGGACCGCGTCCAGGAAGGCGTGGACGCACGCCTCGATCCCGCGCTGCCGGGCCACCGGCACCCAGTCGCCGCGCCGGCGCACGCTGGGCTGGCCCTTGTGGTCGACGATGTCGGCGAGGTTGAGGACCTGGCGCTTGGTGTCCCGGCCCGAGACCTCCAGGATCTCCTCGGTCGAGCCGTTCAGCCGGTTCATCATCCCGATCGCGGTGAAGCCGTCGCCGGAGAGCTGGAGCACCACGTGGTGCATCAGGCCGTCCACGATCCGGGCCCGCACGGTGGTGTGGTCGACGGGCCCCGGGGCCAGGAAGCGCAGGGTGTCGACGACATGGATGAAGTCGTCGAGCACCAGGGTGCGGGGGTCCTCGGGCAGCCCGACCCGGTTCTTCTGCATCAGGATCAGCTCGCGCGGGTGCTCGGCGCACTGGGCGTAACTGGGGGCGAAGCGGCGGTTGAAGCCGACGGCGAGACTGACGCCGCGCTCCTGGGCGAGGTTCACCAGCCGCTCGGACTCGGCGTACTCGTAGGCGATCGGCTTGTCGACATAGGTGGCGACCCCGGCTTCGACGAGCCGTGCCACGATCTCGGGGTGGACGGCGGTCGGGGCGTGCACGAAGGCCGCGTCGAGACCTTCGGCGAGCAGCGAGTCCAGGGTCGTGTGGCGGGCGCCGGCCGGGATGCGGTGGGTGTCGCCCACCGCGTCGAGCGTGGCGGGCGTGCGGGTCTGGAGGTGCAGTTCGACCCCCGGGACAGCACTCAGCACCGGCAGATAGGCCTTCTGCGCGATGTCGCCGAGCCCGATGCAACCGACCTTCACAGGGGTCTCCCTATCGCCGTGCCGTGCTGATGTTCCGGTCCCGGCAGCATACGGGCCGCTGTCTGCCCGCCCTCGGCCGCCCGGGGAGGAAATGCCTGGCCAGGATCGTGATCATGGTTCAGGATGACCGGCATGACTGCCGCAGAACGCTCCGAACCCGCCATCGACGCCGCCGAACGCCCCATGCTGGAGGGCTGGCTGGACTACCACCGCGAGACGCTCGCCATGAAGTGCGCGGGCCTCACGGACGCCCAGCTGCGCGAGGCGTCCGTGCCGCCCTCCGCGTTCTCCCTGCTCGGTCTCGTACAGCACCTGGCCGAGGTGGAGCGCTTCTGGTTCCGCGAGATCCTGGCGGGCGAGGAGCTGCCGGACCTCTACTCCACCGAGGAGGACCCGGACGGGGACTTCCAGGTGCCGGAGTCCGCCACCTGGGCCGGGACGGAGTCCGTCTGGCGGGCGGAGACAGCGGCGGCCCGGAAGAGCGCCGCCGCGTACGGTCTGGACGACCTGTCCCGGGGCGTCGGCTCGGCGGGCAAGCCGTTCAACCTGCGCTGGATCTATACGCACATGATCGAGGAGTACGCCCGCCACAACGGCCACGCCGACCTGGTGCGGGAGCGCGTCGACGGCGCGACCGGCGACTGACCGCTCCGGCCGGGCGCTGCTCGACGGCCGACCGCTGCTCGACGGGCGAAGGCCCGACCGGACCGGCGGGGCACTCGCGCGGAGGTCCCGCACGGGGCCGGGCCGTGGCGCCGTGCTGACCGGGTCACTCGTGCGGGCCATTCCTCGTCCTCGGGCTGCCCGGGCGCCTGCCCGCACCGCAGAGTTGGCCGCGTGCAGCGAACCAGATTCACCACGAGACTCCTGGTCGGATTAGCCGTCACGGCCGTCTCCGGTTGCGTGTCGGTCGAGCCTCAGACGGGCCCCCGGCAGGCTCCCGAGAGCAGCAGACCGGTGCAGGACGTGTTCCCGCAGATCGTGCAGCCGCCCGGCCGCGAGGCGCTGGAGACCATCGTGGAGCCGAGCCCGTCGCCCGGCAGACCCGCCTCCCCCGCACCTCCGCAGGTGGGGCGAGCCGCACCTCCCCCGGCGCCCCGGCAGGCCGAGCGGGCCGCGCCACCACCGCGACGGACACCGCCCCGGAAGATGCCGCGCATTCCTCCGGGCGTCCTGCCGTCCCTGCCGCAGACCCGGGGCGGCGGGCACGATGTGTGCGCGCTCGGCCGGGGGTACGGCGGCTGGCACGCGGGCAGCAAGGAGGCCAGGATCTGCGAGGAGACGTACGGCCGCTGAGCGCCTCCTTGGACAGCCGGCAGGCTGTCCGGGCCGCCGCCCCCGCCTCACTGCCCCCGCATCCGCAGCTCCAGCCGCTCGATGGCGGCCCGCACTCCCCCGCCGTAACCGTCGTCGTCCAGCACGTCCGCCGTGTCCCGGGCCTGGCGCAGGTGGATGCGGGCCGCGTCGGGGCGCTGGAGCTTGAGGTAGTCCGCCGCCAGGTTGAGGTGCAGCGAGGGGTAGAACGCCCGGACCGCCAGGGAGTCCTGGTGCTCGGCGGGCCGCTCGTCGCTCAGCCCCTCGGCGGCCGTCAGGGCCCGCAGGTCCCAGGCGAGCTCGTCGCCGGGGTCGTCCTGGGTGTCGGCCATGTAGTGCGCGAGGGTGCAGCGGTGCAGGGCGTCGCCGTCGGCGCCGAGCTCCGACCAGAGGAGGCCGAAGCGGTTGCGGGCCTCCTCCCGGTCACCGCCGTGGAGCAGCATGACCGCCTGGCCGATCCTGGTCATGACGGCGTCCTCGGACGCCTCCTGCTGCTCCACCACTGCGGTCTCCTCTTCGCCCGTCCAGCCCGGTCACGGTCCCCTTTGACGCTAGCGCCGGTGGTCCGCAATACCGCTCAGGCACGGGCGGCGGCCCGGTCCGCCTCAGCCGAGGTCCGGGATGCGCCAGTCGATCGGCTGGTGGCCCTGGGCCGCGACGGCCTCGTTGATCTGCGTGAAGGGCCGGGAGCCGAAGAACTTCTTCGCGGAGAGCGGGGAGGGGTGGGCGCCCTTCACCACGATGTGGCGCTCCTCGTCGATCAGGGGGAGCTTCTTCTGGGCGTAGTTCCCCCAGAGCACGAAGACGGCCGGGTCGGGCCGGTCGGCGACGGCGCGGATCACCGCGTCGGTGATCTTCTCCCAGCCCTTGCCCTTGTGCGAGTTGGCCTCGCCGCCGCGCACGGTGAGCACCGCGTTCAGCAGGAGCACGCCCTGTTCGGCCCAGGGCATCAGATAGCCGTTGTCCGGGATCGGCAGGCCGAGCTCCTGCTGCATCTCCTTGTAGATGTTGCGCAGGGAGGGCGGCGTCTTCACGCCGGGCCGCACGGAGAAGCAGAGCCCGTGCCCCTGGCCCTCGCCGTGATACGGGTCCTGGCCGAGGACGAGGACCTTGACCTTGTCGTACGGCGTGGCGTCCAGGGCGGCGAAGACCTGCTCGCGGGGCGGATACACCGGCCCCTTGGTCCGCTCCTCCTCGACGAAGTCCGCCAGCTCCTTGACGTACGGCTTCTGCAGTTCTTCGCCGAGGACGCCGCGCCAGGACTCGGGCAGCAGGTCGATATCGGTCACGTCCACAACCTCCGGTGAGCAACAGGTTCTTGATCCCAGAACCTACCGGCCGCCACTGACAACGGGCCCGGGGAGGCCGACTCCCCGGGCCCGTACACCCGCTACCAGCTGGCCTTGCGGTACAGCTCCCACATCTGCATCACGGTCTGCGGGTCCAGTGCGCGCTCGCCGCCGCCGATGTCCTCACCCGAGGCCACGTACAGCTTGCCCTGCCAGAGCGGCAGCAGCCGGACGTCCTCGACGAGGATCTGCTGGGCCCGCTCGAACTGCTTGCTGACCGCGCCCCGGTCGCTCTCCTGCCGCGTGGAGGGGATCAGCTGCTGGGTGATCTCCTTGTTGCGGTACGGGGTTCCGGTGACGCTCTCCTCGCCGACGAAGGGGGCGATGAAGTTGTCCGGGTCCGGGAAGTCCGGGAACCAGCCACGGCCGAAGACGGGGTAGTCGCCCTGGGTGAAGCCCTCCTGGAAGGTCTTCCAGGGGGCGCTCTCCAGCGTGATGTCGAAGAGCGCCGTCTTCTCCAGCTGCCGCTCCAGCTCTTCGAACTCGGGCTGCGTGGAGGAGCCGTACCGGTCGGTGGTGTACCAGAAGGTCATCTTCACCGGCGCGGTGATCCCGGCGTCGGTGAGGAGCTCCTTCGCCTTCTTCACGTCCGGATCGCCGAAGGTGTCGAAGAAGCTGGTGGTGTGCCCGGAGATGCCCTTGGGGATCATCGAGTAGAGGGGTTCGGCGGTGCCCCGGTAGACCTTGGCGACCAGGGCGTCCCGGTCCACGATGTGGGCGATGGCCTTGCGGACGGCGGGCTTGGCGGCGGCCGGGTCCTTCGGGTTGAAGACGAGGAAGCGGATGTCGGCGCCGGTGGTCTCGATGATCTGGAGGCCCTCGTTGCCCTCCTTCTTGTCCTCCAGGCCGACGACCTCCTCGGCGGTCAGACCGCGGTAGATGGCGTCGATCTCCTTGGCCTTGAGCGCGTTCACCACCTCGCTGGACTTCTCGAAGTACCGGATGGTGACCGCGTTGTTCTTCCGGTTGGCGAAGCCCTTGTAGTCGGGGTTCTTCGTCAGCTCGGCGGTGACGCCGGCCTCGTAGGAGTCCAGGAGGTAGGGCCCGGAGCCGGTGACCTTGCCGTCGTCGCGGATCTTGTCCTTGGGGTAGTCGCCGGGGGCGACCAGCGACATGGCGGGCGTGGCCAGGATGAACGGGAAGGTGGCGTCGGACTTGTTCAGGTGGAAGATGACGGTGTCGTCACCCTTGGTCTCGATCCGGTCGAGCGAGCCGAGCATGCCGGCCGGGCCGCCCTTGAAGTGGATGTCCACGATCCGGTCGATGGAGTACTTCACGGCCTGGGCGTCGAGCTTCTCGCCGTTGGAGAACTTGAGGTTCTTCTTGAGCGTGCACCGGTAAGCCATGCTCGTGGCGTCGGTGAACGTGCAGGTGTCGGCCGCGTCGGGCTCGGGGCTCGTACTGCCGGTGGGGAAGCTCACCAGGGTCTGGTAAATGTTCCGCATCAGCTCCCAGGAACCGTCCCAGGCCGCCGCGGGGTCCAGGGTGGACGGGGAGCTCGTCGTCCCGACGGCTATCTTCTGGTTCTCTTCCGATCCGCTGTCGGAAAGAAGACCGCAGCCTGCCAGCAGAGAAAGGGATGCTAGGGCTGCAGCGGCCTGCAGACTGGCCCGGTAGAACACGTGCACGCTCCTCGATCAGCCATGGGTCGGCAGACCATACCGCAGCGCCCCGCCGGAACAATCCGTCGGCCCAGCGGGGCACTTGAGTCAATCAGGGCCAAACCGGTTCAGGCCACTCTCAGCCCACGCCGGCGTTGAGGAAAATTCCTCCGTCGACCACCAGGGTCTGGCCGGTGATCCAGTCCGACTGTGCCGAGGTCAGGAAGGCCGCGGCACCCCCGATGTCCTCGGGCACACCGAGCCTGCCGAGCGGATAGGCGGCGGCCGCCTCCGCTTCGCGGCCCTCGTAGAGCGCCTCGGCGAACTTCGTCTTGATCACCGCGGGAGCGATCGCGTTGACCCGGACGACCGGCGCGAACTCGTGCGCCAGCTGCAGGGTCAGGTTGACCATGGCCGCCTTCGACATCCCGTACGCACCGATGAACGGCGAGGGGGCGACACCGGCGACGGAGGCGATGTTGACGATCGCCCCCCCGTTCTCCTTCTGCCAGGCCTTCCAGGTCTGCTGGGCGAAGCCGAGCGCCGAGATCACATTGGTCTCGTAGACCTTGCGGGCCACGTTGAGGTCGAGCTCGGCCATGGGGCCGAAGACCGGGTTGGTCCCCGCGTTGTTCACCAGGTAGTCGACCCGGCCGAACGCCTCCATGGTCCGCTCGACCGCTGCCGCCTGGTGGGCCTCGTCGTGGGCCTTGCCCGGGATGGCGATGACCCGGTCGGCGCCGAGCCGCTCCACGGCCTCCTTGAGGGCGTCCTCGCCCCGCCCGGTGATGGCCACCCGGTCGCCGCGCGCGACGAACGCCTCGGCGATCCCGTAGCCGATGCCCCGGCTCGCGCCCGTGATGAGGGCGACTTTTCCGCTGTCCTGCACCGTCATGTCGTTCGCTGCCCTTCGGGTCAGTTGAGGGGGCCGCCGGCCACGTAGATGACCTGGCCGGAGACGAAGCCGGCGTCGTCACCGGCGAAGAAGGCGATGGCGTTCGCGACGTCCTCGGGGCGGCCGACGCGCTGGACCGGGATCTGGGTGGCGGCGGCGGCCTGGAACTCCTCGAAGCCCATGCCGACGCGGGCGGCGGTCTGCGCGGTCATCTCGGTGACGATGAAGCCGGGGGCGACCGCGTTGGCGGTGACGCCGAACTTGCCGAGCTCCTTGGCGAGGGTCTTGGTGAGGCCCTGGAGCCCCGCCTTGACGGCGGAGTAGTTGGCCTGGCCGCGGTTGCCGAGGGCCGAGGAGGAGGACAGCGAGACGATCCGGCCGAACTTGGCCTCCACCATGTGCGCCTGGACGGCCTTCGCCATCAGGAACGCACCCTTGAGGTGGACGTTCATCACGATGTCCCAGTCGGACTCGCTCATCTTGAACAGCAGGTTGTCGCGGAGCACGCCCGCGTTGTTCACGAGGATCGTCGGGGCACCCAGCTCGGCGGCGACCCGCGCGACGGCGGCTTCCACCTGGGCGCTGTCCGACACGTCACAGCCGACGGCGAGCGCGGTGCCCCCGGCGGCGGTGATCTTCTCGACGGTGTCCTTGCAGGCCGCCTCGTCGAGGTCGAGTACGGCGACGGCGCGGCCCTCGGCCGCCAGGCGTACGGCGGTGGCGGCGCCGATGCCCCGCGCCGCTCCCGTCACGATGGCGACGCGCTGCTCGGTGGTGGACATGCTTGGTTCTCCTCGCCCTTGGACAGCGGCCCAGCGGACGTCGTGGCCGTTCCCTGACAGAGAGGCCCGATGGCTGAGCAACCGCTTAGTACCTTCAGCAGTCGAGACGCTAGAAGCCCTGGCACCCGGTGTCAACGGCGCGCGGCCCGGGGGGCCGCACGTCACACCCGGCGGCCCCGCCCGCGAACCGGGCTCAGCGCACCAGCAGGCCGAACAGCCGCTCCACCTCACCGGCCGGGTCGGTGGTGAGCCCGCTGTGCACGGCGCCGGGCTGGACGACTGTGGAGCGCGGCGCGATCAGCCAGCGGAAGCGCCGCCCGGCGTCGTCGCCGGCCGCCTGGCCGGCCCCCTCCCCGCCGCCGCAGACCCCTTCGACCGCGCGGAGGGCGGCCCGTACGCCCACCACGTCGGCGTCGGGGTCCAGCGCCCTCAGCTTCACCTCGTCCAGGTGCGTACGGGCGGCGACGAACGAGTGGGCCCGGCAGTAGACGAGCACCCCCGCGTTGAAGCACTCCCCGCGCTCGACCCGGGGGACGACCCGCAGGAGCGCGTACTCGAAGACGTCGCGGCGCGTCATCGGCCACCGTCCTGGCCGGTACGGGCGGCTGCCGCGGCACGGTCCTCACCGGCCGGCTGCGGCCGGGGTGGCAGGCGTTCGGTGAGCCAGCCCGGGGCCTGCGAGGGCCGGTTCGCGGCCGGCGCGTCCAGGGTGATCCGCTCGTGGATGGTGGCGGCCCGCGCCAGCAGCGGCGCCACATAGGCCCGGCGCAGCTCGTCGGTGGAGGAGAACCCGGGCTCGTCGGCCAGCCAGGCGTCGGGGACGTCGGCGGCCACCTCGGTGAGCAGCTCCTCGGTGACCAGCGGGGCGAGCTCGGCGGCCGCGGCCGCGATGTCCGGGGCGAAGGGGGCCAGCACATGGTCGGAGGCGTTGTACGGCTTCGCCGCCGAGGCCTGGGCGCCCGGCCAGTTGTGGTGCCAGATCATGGTGGCGCCGTGGTCGATGAGCCAGAGGTCGCCGTGCCAGACCAGCATGTTGGGGTTGCGCCACGAGCGGTCGACGTTGTTGATCAGCGCGTCGAACCAGACGACCCGCCCCGCCTCGGCCGCGCCGACCTCGTAGGCGAGCGGGTCGAAGCCGAGCGAGCCCGGCAGGTAGTCCATGCCGAGGTTCAGTCCGCCGCTCGCCCTGAGCAGCTCCTGCACCTCCTGGTCGGGCTCGGCGAGACCGATGACCGGGTCGAGCTCGATGGTCACCAGCTCCGGCACCCGCAGCCCAAGCCGCCGCCCCAGCTCACCGCAGATGACCTCCGCGACGAGCGTCTTGCGGCCCTGGCCGGCTCCGGTGAACTTCATGACATACGTACCGAGATCGTCGGCCTCGACGATCCCCGGGAGCGAGCCGCCCTCACGCAGGGGCGTGACATAGCGGGTCGCTACGACTTCGTCCAACACTTTCCCAGGCCACCTATCTCTTCAGCCTTGTGATCCACGGACGATCTCTCCGAGGCGTAGAGGCAGGGATCACCGGTCAACAGCACTGGGGAGAATCTGGGGAGTTTCGGCCGGCGAGCCGGTCTCCCCGCTCCCCAAGCAGACCGTCGATGGTGCCGCGCCCCATTGCCGCCAGCTTCCGGCATGAAGTGAGCATAGTAACCGAGGGTGATTGCCGGCGAGGAGTGTCCGAGCCACCGGGCCGGGGTCACGAAGCGCTGGTGAACCGCTTCCAGTGTGTCGCCGACCATCAGCGCCGCTACGGCGTGAAGCGGCTCTGCAGCATCCCTCGGCGTCAGCCGCTCGAGCTTCTACTACTGGTGCCGGACAGCCGCGGACCGGGCCGCCCGGCAGGCGGCCGACGCGAGGGCTGGCCGCCCGGATACGGGCGGTGCACCAGGAATCGGACGGCACCTGCCGAGCCCCAGGAATCACCGCCGAGCTCCGCGAGACGAGCGGAGAGGCGCTCAACCACAAGCGTGTCGCCAGGGTCATGCGGGCGTCCGGGACCGAAGGAGTCCGGTTGCGCCGCGCGCACCGCACCACCGTCCCCGACCCGGCCGCGGCCAAGGCGCCGGACCTGATCGGCCGAGACTTCACCGCGGGCAAGCCGAACACGAAGTACGTCGGCGACATCACCCACCTGCCCATCGACGGCGGGAAGTTCTGCTACCTGGCGACCGTCATCGACCTCGCATCACGCCGTCTGGCCGGCTGGGCGATCGCCGATCACATGCGCGCGGATCTCGTGACCGACGCCCTGGCCGGGGCGCTCCGCACCCGCGGCAGCCTCGCGGGATCGATCATGCACACCGACGACGGAGCCCAGTACACGAGCAGAGCATTCGCCGAAGCCTGCAGGTCAGCAGGCGCGCGGCGAAGCATGAGCGCGGTCGGATCCAGCGCGGACAACGCACTCGCCGAGTCCTTCAACGCAACCTTCAAACGCGAGACCTTGCAAAGGACGAAAGAGCTGGCCAACCGAGCGCGAGGCCCGACTCGACGCCTTCCGATGGCTCCACCGCTACAACACCCGGCGCCGACACTCCCGCCTCGGACAACGATCACCGATCGCCTTCGAAGACACCTTCCACCTCACACCAACTACGCTGGCACCAACCGCATAACCCGTGTTCAGGATTCGAGGTCAAGGCCCCTTCTTGTACGGGACACCGGCGCCCACGTCGCCCTCGAACTGTCCCGGACGCCGCCCGCAGAGGTCCCAAAGCAACGGGACCAGTCATTCACTTTCACGGCAGTGTTCGCGCGCACATCGTGGCGCAACCGCTCCCTGCGCGGTGCCAGCCATGGATGCCCTCCTCTCGCAGTGCGACTCGATCAGCCTAAGCAGCCGTGTCGTGTGTGGTGGGTGGCCCTGGCATCTCGCCTACTGAGAACAGGCCGTCTGGGGATTCCACGGCGGACAGTGGCTGGAGGAGTCAAGCTGTGAGCCGTAGGACCGTGTTCGACCCGATCCCTTCGTGGAATTCCCGGCCGGACGTGAGCGTCGTCGTCGGCGAGCCGGAAGGGGCCGGAGTCGGGGCCGGTGTGCTGGGGATGCCTCTCGCCGAAGGGGGCGAGCGGGCAGAGGCAGGCGGTCTGTCAGTGCGCGCTCTGGGTGCGGCCGGGCTGACGGGCAAGGCCCGTCAGGCTCTGACGGTCCCTCGGGAGGACGGGCCTCCCCTCGTGGTCTACGGCATCGGCCCGGCGTCCGCGGTGGACTGTTCCGTCCTGCGGCACGCCGGTGCCTCCTTCGCCGCAGCGGCCGCTGGTCATGCCCGGCTGGCTCTGGTGGCACCGGAGGTGCCGCTGGGGATGGAGGACGTGGTACAGGCTCTCGTGGAGGGAGTTCTCCTCGCCCGGTACAGCTTCGACCCCCTGCGCCGGGAACCGGGCTCGACACCGCTTCAGGCTCTGGTGGTCGTGGTGCCACCAGAGGCCCGGGAGGGCGCCGAGAGGGGAGCTGTGAAAGGTGCGGAGCTGGCGCGTGCCACGCTCCTGGCGAGGGATCTGGCAAGCAGTCCCCCGAGTCTGTTCAATGCCGAGGCTATGGCCATCACCGCCCGGCTGCTGGGCGCCCAGTGCGGCCTGGGCGTAGAGGTGTTCGGGGCGCAGGAGCTGCGGGCGCTGGGGTGCGGGGGACTGCTGGGCGTCAACGCCGGCAGCACGGACGAACCGTGCATGATCAAACTGACGTACGTGCCGGACAGGGCGGCTGGTTCGGCGCCGCGGCTGGCGCTGGTGGGCAAGGGCATCATGTACGACTCCGGCGGCATCAGCCTCAAGCCCTCGGACAGCGTGCACGCCACCATGAAGAACGACATGTCCGGTGCGGGCGCCATCCTGGGAGCGATGTCCGTCCTGCGGGCCTTGGACTGCCCGACGGCGGTGACGGGATACCTGATGTGCACCGACAACATGCCCTCCGGTTCGGCGACCAAGCTCGGTGATGTGCTGACCATGCGCGGCGGCATGACAGTGGAGGTCCTCAACACCGACGCGGAAGGGCGGCTGGTCATGGCCGACGCCCTGGCCCTGGCCGCGGAGGAGACTCCTGATGCGATCGTGGACATCGCCACCTTGACCGGGGCCTGCCTGCGGGCCCTGGGTCCGGAGGTGGCCGGGGTGTTCGGCAACACCCAGCCGCTGGTCGACCAGGTCCTCCACGCGGCGCGGGAAGTCGACGAGCCGGCGTGGCAACTGCCCCAGTCCAGCCGCTACCGCCCGGATCTGGACTCCGACGTCGCCGACATCGCGAACATGGGCGGGGCGAACGCCGCGGCGATCCACGCCTCGCTGTTCCTGGAGGAGTTCGTGGCCGGACTGCCCTGGGCGCACATCGACATCGCTGGCCCCGCCCAGAGTGATACCGCCTCCTCGTGGCGGAATAAGGGCTGCACCGGCTTCGGAGCCCGCCTCCTCACCCGTCTCGCGCTCGACTTCGAACCCCCCGCCAAGGACGCTACCTCGACCTCCGATCACGGCGTCAGCGAGGTGACCTCCTCATGAGCAGCCCCCGTGGAGGCAACGATGCCTCTGAGGAACCCCTGTCGCCCGCCGCGGGAACCAAGGCCGACAGGACCCGTTCGCAGAAGGTGCTCGACACGGTCGAGAGGATCGGCAACAAGGTCCCGCACCCGGCAGTGATCTTCCTGCTGCTGTGCATGGTGGTGATCGTGCTGTCCGCGGTCCTGAACGCGTTCGACGTGGGGGTGACCTACGAGACCGCGGCGCCCGAGCCGGTGCCGGTCACCGAGACCTACGAGGGCGGCACCGAGTACCCCTCGATGGAGGTGCCGCCCGAGGCGCAGTACGAGCACACCTACGAGACGGTGACGGAGACCGCGAAGGTCGAGAGCCTGCTCTCCGGCGACGGGGTGCGGTTCCTGTTCACCTCCGCCACGCACAACTTCAACGACTTCGGTGTCGTCGCCGTGATCCTCGTGGTGATGGTCGGTGTCGGTCTCGCGGAGGAGGCGGGCCTGATCGCCGCGCTGATCCGCAACCTCGTCGCCGTCGCCCCGCGGTGGGCGCTGACCGCGATCATCGTGTTCGCGGGCATTCTCTCCAGCATCGCCTCCGACGCCGGCTACTTGGTGCTGATCCCCCTGGGGGCGGTGGCGTTCATCAGCGTCGGCCGGCATCCGCTGGCCGGTATCGCCGCGGCGTTCGCGGGTGTCAGCGCCGCGTTCGGGGTGAACCTGATCATCGCCCCGATCGACGGGATCATCACCGAGATCACCAACAACTCCATCCAGCTCGTCGATCCGGGCAGGTCTCTGAACCTGACGTCGAACATCTACTTCGGCATTGCCTCGACGTTCTTCCTGGCCGCGCTCATCACCTTCATCACCGAACGCGTCGTCGAGCCGCGCCTGGGCCCCTGGCAGGGATCCGCCGCCAACCAGCCGCGCACCCAGGACGACGGCCTGGACAAGGCCGCCGAGGCGCGCGGGCTGCGCTTCGCCGGGTGGGGGCTGGCCGCGGTGGCCGTCGCGGTGACGCTGCTGGCGTTCATCCCCTCCGCACCCCTGCGCAATCCCGACACCGGGAGCCTGGTCGAGGACGCGCCGTTCATGGACGGCCTCATCGTCATCATCATGATCGCGTTCTTGGTGATGGGCCTGTGCTACGGCAGAGGAGCCAACACTTTGCGCGGCAGCGCGGCGTCCATGGAGGCCATCACCAAGACGTTCGCGGGGCTGGGGGGGCTGATCTTCCTCCTGCTGATCATCGCCCAGTTCATCGCGTACTTCAATTACAGCAACATGGCCACGGTCGCGGCGGTGAAACTGGCCGACCAGCTGGAGAGCGCGAACGTCAGCGCCCTGTGGCTCCTGATCGGCTTCATTCTGGTCACCTACCTGCTGAACCTGATCATCCCCGGCATCATCCCCAAGTGGGCGATCTTCGCGCCGATCTTCGTCCCCCTGTTCATCCGCCTCGACGTCGCCCCCCAGACCGTCCTGGCCGCCTACCGGGTGGGCGACTCCCCCACCAACGTCATCACCCCCCTCATGGTCTACCTGCCGTTCATCGTGCTGCAGTGCGACAAATACCGGAAACAGGCAGGCGTCGGCACGGTGATCTCGCTGATGCTCCCCTATACCCTCATCGTCGGCATCGGCTGGCTGCTGTTCTTCATCGCCTGGTACCTCATCGGCATCCCCATGGGACCGGGCGCGCCCGTGAAAATCTGAACCGGCCCCCCAGCGGCGGCCTGCCGCACCGCCTGGCGACCCGGCTTCCCCGGGACGTACGTGCTCCGCTCGGGGAAGCCGCAGTCCGAAGACCCGACACACCGGATCCTGGGTCTGTCTGGAGGGGGCGAAGCCCTCGGAGCCACCCTGCGGCAAGCGCGGGCCGCTCTGTCGCAGGGAAGCCCGCTCTCGACGGTGGGGCGGTAATGCCGGGGTGCTGCTTGCTACGTCCCCGACCGCCTGGTCGGCTGGTGTTGGGCCGTGGGGACACCGTCGTCGCCGGAGGGCCGGGGGCGGCGGAACGGCGGAGGCCACGGCTGCGCCTCCGGATTGCGCAGGCAGGAGTGAACGCATGCAACAGCCAGGTGGCATCTGAAGTTCCCCCTGTGCATCCCGCAGAAACGGCACACCGAGATCGACGAACTCGTGACCGCAAGCGCCGACGGCGGCTACGTACCCATGCGCATCCCTGTCGGGGCACGATTAGCCGTCGATCCAGACCGGCTTCGCGACTACGCCGAGCGCAGCGGTTGGCTCCCGCCGACTGGAGGCCACGGCATGGTTCAGACGGCCCGAGCAGAGGCATCCGTACGGCTCATGCGCACCAGTCCCGTCAGGAGCTCACCCAGCAGCTGCTCGGTCATCGCGTCGCGCAGGAAGGCCCCCTCCGAGTCGAAGCGCCCGTAGGACCGGAAGACGGTCACCTCGGGGTGGTCGAGGACCTGTGCCTGGATGCGGTGAAGCACTTGGCGAAGGACGAGTTGGGCTCGCGCGGTGCCGAACTGTGACGGCGAAGCGCCCAGTACCGCGACCGGCTTGCCCAGCAGGGCGGAAGCGCCCACGGGTCGGGAGAGCCAGTCGAGCGCGTTCATCAGTGAACCCGGAATCGACGAGTTGTACTCGGGAGTCGCGATCAGCACCCCGTCGGCGGCTGCCACGCGGGCACGCAGCTCGGCGACTGCCGAGGGTGCGGGAAGCGTCTCCAGGTCCTCGTTGAAGAGGGGGAGGTTCCCGATGCCTTCGTACAGGTCAATGGCCACACCGCTCGGAGCCAGCGAGGGAAGGATTCGCAGCAGCCCGGTGTTGTGGGATGCGCGGCGCAGGCTTCCGGAAATGGCAAGGAACTTCAGGCTGGTCATGTGCGGTCCTTCTTTGTGTGTTCTGCGAGTGCTGCCGACAGAGTGCCGGCGGGCACTTGAGGTGCTCGTTGACAGCGGTGAGCACACTGTCGGGGCTGTTGAGGCGCAGGGCGGGGGTGGAGAGTGCGCGCTGTCCGGGGCGTGATGCGCAAACCCGCGGCAGTTCCGGAACGCCGGTCAGGCCGGGACCGCGGACGGCGCCCACGGGGCGCGACACCCCAGGAGGGGTGTCCGGGCGTCGTCGGTCCGATGGTGTCCAGCCCTTACGGAGCGGTGCCGCTTCTTTAGTGCGGGACTTCGGCCGTACGCGACCGGGCGCCGCGGGCGGCGGTCCTCGCATGTGCCTTGTGCGACGAGAACATCGTCCCCCTGTCCTGGAAGGAGCTCATGCTCCCTCTGGCCACAAGTCTCGGCGGCACGGTCAACGATCGCGCAAAAGGCGGTAAGCGCACAGGTCATATGATGTTAAGTACAAACTTACGGCCCATGATCGGGTCGGAACGGGGACACCAGATGACGGCTGACGAGGTGGTCGGCAAGCTGAGATTCACACTGCTCAACGGGGTGACGGCCCAGCGCGACGGGTCTGCCGTGCCGCTGGGCCCCCCGCAACGGCGAGCGCTCCTGTGCGCTCTGGCCCTGCGTCGGCGTCAGTGGGTCTCCGTGCACAGCCTGCTGGAGGCCCTGTACGACGAGGACGCCCCGCTCCGCGCGAACAAGGTGATCCAGACGCACGTCTCGGCGCTGCGCAGGGTGCTGGAACCGCCGCGGCCGGCCAGGACGCCGCCTGGCGTCCTGTTGTACGGGCACGGTGGATACCAGCTCCGTGTGTCGGACGAGCAGCTCGACCTGAGCTGCTTCGAACGACTCGTCGCCGAGGCTGAACGAGCTCGCGCTCAGCGGCAGTGGCAGGAGGCGAACGATCATTACGCCCGGGCGCTCGACTTGTTCAGCGGTGAACCCCTGGCGGGCGTGCCCGGCCCGTACGCGGAACGTCGGCGTGACTCCCTCACCGAACGCCGGCTGGTGGTCCTTGAGGACAGCCTGGAGAACGCGATCACCGGAGGGCGGGCGGAGCAGGTCGTCGACCGGCTTCGTCTCGCAGCCTCCGAGCACCCCCTGCGGGAGCGTCTGCACGGGTTGCTGATGCAGGCGCTCTACGCGGGAGGAAGGCAGTCCGAGGCACTGGACGTCTACCGTCGCACCAGGCACATGCTGTTGGAGCAATTGGGGGTCGAGCCGAGCGGCGAGCTGCGGGCTCTGCACACGCGCATCCTGGTGGGCAAGGAGTTGCCCCATCCACACTCGTACTCGCCGACACAGACGCAGGCGGTTGTGCCGGGGCGGTCGGCCGCCGTATCGGTGCCTGCCCCCGAAGTACCTGCCCTCGGGGGCCCCGCCCCCGTGGGGGGAGTTCTGCCCGAGGGGATGCCTGGGTGGGACGACGCTCCTGTGTGCGTGGGGAGAGGGGCCGAGATCGGCAGGATCACCGCGCTCGCTACCAGGGTCTCTTCCGGCAGTGGCGGGCTGGTGATCGTCTCCGGCGGTGCCGGTTCGGGAAAGTCGCTGCTGCTGGGCGAGGCCGTTCGCCGATTGCCCGCCGCGCGGTGGATGTCGCTGTCCGGCGCGGATGCGGAGCCGGCGCTCGTCCGTGGCCTGCGGGACGCGTTGGAACTGTCCCCGCAGTCCGCCCCTTCCCCACCAGTGGGCGTCGACGCCCGCCAACTTTCCGATTGGGCCCTTCGGACGCTGGACGGTGCCCGCGCTCCGGTGGTGCTGTTCGCCGACGACGTTCAGGAGGCCGACTCGGCGTCCCGGGAAGCCCTCGCCCTCATGGCCAGGGGGTTGTCGCATCGCTCGGTCCTGCTGGTGCTGTCCGTGTCCGACGTGCCGCTGGACGACCCCGGCGCCGCTTGGTGCGCAGCGCTGGAGACGCACGCCCGCGTCGTCATCACCCTCGGACCGCTCGACGTAGCGGCCATCGCCGCGCTGGCCCTCCGACGGCTGCACACACCACGTCTGGAGGACACCACCACAGCCGCACCTCCGCCCACTTCACCAACCCTGGCTCCGCTGGCCACGTCGGTGCACGACATCACTGGGGGGCTTCCCGCCCTGGTCGTGGCGCTGCTCTCCGATCTCGATCCGGTCCGTCATCGCGACGGCATCACCCCGGATCTCGTGGCGAACCATTTCACCCGGGCGCTCTGCCACCTCTTGCACCGGCAGGACCCCACCGAGGCGCTTCTGCTCAAGGCACTGGCCGTCCTCGCCGCGCACGAAACGGACCTGGAGACACTGGCGGCCGTATGTGAACAGCCTCCCAGCGCCACCCGCCAGGTCTGCGCCGACATGGTCCGCCGGGGCATCCTTGCGTCGGCGGAGCCACCGCGGCTGCGCCACCCGCTCGTCGGTGCCGCGCTTCTGCGCTCCTGCACACCTGGCGACCGGGACAGGATCAATGTGTCCGCTGCGCGGCACGGTCGGCTGACGCATCGGCCCGCGCGCGAGACGGCAGCGCTCCTGGCCGACCTTTCCGGGACGCAGTGGGCGCCATGGGCGACCACGCTCGTCGACGCTGCGAACGACTGCCTCCGTGACGGCGCCGGTGCTCAGGCCATCCGCTACCTGGAGGCGGGCGCGCGGATCACCGCGCCCACCGAGCGGGCCGCTGTTCTCCTGCGGCTGGGCCAGGCCGAACTGCATACCAATCCCAACGCGGCCCGCCTTCACCTGCAAGAAGCACTCCAGATTCAGCGCGACCGCTCGGAGACGCCCCTCGCCGTGGTGCCGCTGGCCTGGGTGATGGTTTCGCAGGGGCAGGCGGAGGCAGCGGTCAAACTGATGAATGCCGTCACGGCCGAGGCCGACGTGATCGACCCACGGGCCGCGCTGGCGCTGCGGGGCGCCGGTTGGCTGATCGCCTGCCTCACTCCGGGCACCTGGCACGAACTGCTGCGCGGCATCCGGGCCTCACCGGCCCACCGCGTCGCCGACGACCCGGTGGCGACGGCCCTGCTGGTCTGCGACGACGCGACGAGGCTTCGCATCACCGCGCAGGAGACGCTCGACCGGTTTCCCACTGCGCGCACCGTCGACGGTGCGGAGCTGCCCCGGGCGCTCAACAGCCTGCTGGCATCGATGGCGATGTGGTGTGACCGTATTTCCCTGGTCGAGGAGCTGTGCGAGCAGCCGAGTGATCAGGACTTCGCGGCCGTCGACCTGTACCGGGTGATGCTGCGCACGGAGATGGCCCTGCGGCGCGGTGACCACCGGCGGGCGCTGGACGAGTGCCGCCTGCTGGCCGGCGTACCGCTCGACCAGGTCGTACGCCGCCCCATCGAGCTGGTGGCCATGTACGCGAGGGCCCTCCTCGGGCTCGGTCGGCTCGACGAGGCAGAGTGGTGGCTGGACAGTGTCTCGCACTACGCCGACCGGGAGTCGTGGTCCTGGACCGTCGTCCTCTATGTTCGCGGCATGCTCAGCTCCGCCCAGGGGGACCCGGAGCGCGCAGCGGCGTCCTTCCTGGAGAGCGGCCGCCGGATCGCCCTCTGGGGGGTGACCAGCCCGGGTCATCAGACGTGGCAATGCTCGGCGGCCCTGGAACTCGCACGGCTGGGCCGTCACAAGGAGGCACGCGACCTGGCCGAGGAGGCCCTCGACGTGGCTGTCCGCTGGGGCGCTCCGCGCTTCATCGGTCTGGCCTGGCAGGCGATGGCCGCCACCTCTCCGGCACACGAGCGCATCACGCTGCTGCAGAAGGCCATTGGCTTTCTGGAACAGGCGGAATCTCCGATCGACGTCGCCACAGCGGTGACCGATCTGGCAGAAGCATGGACCGGAGCGGGCGCACCCGAGCGCGCCCGGCCGCTGCTGCGCCGGGCGCGGAAGATGGCCGAGAATTTGCACGCCACCCTTCTCCTTCGACGGATCACTGCCGTGGAAGATCCGGAAACCCACAACCGGGGCACTCTCCCCGAGTCCTGGCTTGCCCCCGTGGCCCCCGGAACCGTCACCTCCTGAAGGCGCGGCCGGGGAATCGTGCCCGGCCACGCCGGAGCACCCGTTGGCGGGTCCCCGCCGTCATGACGGATCCGCTGACCGATGCGGCACGTACGGGGCCCAGGGCAGAGTCATCACCGCACGGACCGGCTGTCGCCCCCTGGGAACAGGGGTCTCGGGCCGGTCATGGACCACATGTTCGCGGACACAGGCCGTCTTCAGTGCCTTCAGCCGCCTCGTGAGCATGCTCGTCCGTCCGGCTGCCGTCGCGACGGACCGACACCCTCTCGACGCACCGCCCGGGACACCGTTCGGACGGTCGGCGAGCGAGCCGTGCCCGCCGGAACTCCGTGCGGCCCTCACCCTGACCGCCGGTCACCGGGCACCGTCCCGGAACGCCGGTGTGCCTCCTCACACTCACCTGGAATCACGCATGAACAAGTCACGTCACTCCCGTTCCGCCTCTTCCCGTAACCGCTACGTCCTCGGGGCGACCGCCGCTGCCACCGTGGTGGCAGCGGGCGTACTCGCCACCACCGCTTCGGCGGTACCGGAGCAGAAGCAGGCGCAGGAGAACGTCACCCCGACCCACCGCACCAAGCCGACCGTCGTCCTGGTGCACGGCGCATTCGCCGATGCCTCCGGGTGGGGCGCCACGGTGGACCGGCTGCGCAAGGACGGCTATCCCGTACAGGCCATCGCCAACCCGCTGCGCGGGCTCGACTACGACACCGCGTACCTCACCGGCATCCTCAAGAACATCGCGGGCCCCAAGATCTTGGTCGGGCATTCCTACGGCGGAGCGGTCATCGGCAACGCCGCTGTCTCCGTGCCGAACGTCAAGGCGCTCGTGTACATCGCGGCATGGGTGCCGGACAAGGGCGAGTCGCTCGGCGGCCTCATCGAGAAGCACACGGACCCCGCCGTCAAGCCGCTGCCCTTGAAGAACATCACGTACACCCGGCCGGACGCGACAGCGGGTACCGACGTGTTCATCGACCCGGCCCGCTTCCGCACCTCCTTCGCCGCGGACGTCCCGGCGTCCGAAGCGGCGCTCATGGCCGCCTCGCAGCGCCCGATCAGCGTCGAGGCGTTCGGCCAGCCCAGCAAGGAGGCCGCCTGGAAGACCCTGCCCTCATGGGCTCTGGTCGCCCAGCAGGACCAGGCCATCGGGACACGTCTGGAGCGGTTCATGGCCCGCCGCGCAGGCGCGCACATCACCGAGGTCGCCGGCTCCCACGCCGTCATGGTGAGCCGGCCCGACGCCGTGACCCGCATCATTCAGCAGGCCGACCGCGGCACCCGCTGACCCACCGGGCCGGTGTGCCGGCCCCGAGGGCGATACCGGAGTGACGGATCCGGTGGCCGATGCGGTCCCGCGAGGGCCCCAGCAGAGTGATGACCGCGTGCGCAGGGCCTCCCCTCCCCCATCAGGAAGGAGACGCCCTGCGCATCGCACCCTCAGCAACGCAGACAAGGAAAAGCAATGAACAGCAGGGACTTCGACAACATCGTGGTGGGCGCCGGGTCGTCCGGAGCGGTCGTCGCACGACGGCTCGTCGACGCGGGCCGCAAGGTCCTCCTCGTCGAGGCAGGACCCGTGGACGACACCGAGGCGATCCACGACCCGACGGGGTCGGTCCAGCTGTGGAACAGCGAATGGGACTGGGCCTACCAGACCGAGCCGCAGACCCACGCGGACGGACGCCGACTGCCCTGGCCGCGCGGCAAGACTCTGGGCGGCTCCAGCGCGTTCAACGGCATGATCTACGTACGGGGCGCCGCAGCCGACTTCGACTCCTGGGCCTACCAGGGCGCGGCCGGCTGGGGCTGGCAGGACGTGGAACCGTACTTCCGCCGCATGGAGGACTTCGACGGCGGCGCGCAGGGCGGGCGCGGCACCGGCGGCCCATTGCATGTGCAGCGCAATCCCGGCCCCGATGCCCTGGTGCGGTCCTGGGTGGAGGCGGCCCAGAGTTACGGTCTGCCGTACAACGACGACTACAACAGCGGCGACCAGCACGGCGTGAGCTACACCCAGCACACCATCAAGGACCAGCGCCGCCAGTCGACCTGGGTGGCGTACGGGCGTGCCGTGCAGGACAACCCGCTGCTGACCGTGGTCACCGGCGCACTGGTGACGCGGATCGTCCTCGACGGCAACCGCGCCACGGGGATCGCCTACCTCGTCGACGGGCAGGAGTACACGGCCCGTGCCGCGCACGAAGTGGTGCTCTCCGGCGGCGTGTTCGGCACCCCGCAGCTCCTGATGCTGTCCGGCATCGGACCGGCCGACCACCTGCGCTCGTTCGGACTGCGAGTCCGGTCGGACCTGCCGGGCGTCGGACAGAACCTCCAGGACCACTGGTCGGCACCACTGATCTGGAAGTCTCAGCAGCCGCTCCCCGTGTGGGCGGCGCAGGGCCTCGAAGCCCACTACTTCGCCTCCACTCGCCCGGGCCTGGCGGTCCCCGACATCCAGCCGCTCTTCCTGTCCTTCCCTTACCCGGTGCCCGGCGCCGACCTGCCCGAGCACGGCTTCTCGGCAGTCGGTCAGCTGCTGCACCCGCACAGCCGCGGCGAACTGCGGCTGCGGTCCGCCGATCCGGCGGCCCCGCCGGTTCTCGATCCGCGGGTGTTCTCCGACCCGCGCGACGTGGAAACCCTCGTCGACAACCTGGAGATGCTCCGCGACATCGCAGAGCAGGGCGCTCTCAAGGAATGGAACGCCGGCGAGGCGGTACCCGGGCCGGGCACAGCGACCCGGGCGCAACTGCGCGACCACGTGCGCGCCACCGTCGTCTCCGGCCACCACCAGATCGGCACCGCCAGGATGGGCCTGGACACGATGTCCGTCGTCGATCCGGAACTCCGAGTGCACGGAATCGAGAACCTGCGGGTCGCCGACGCATCCATCATGCCGCACGAGACGACCGGCAACACCAACGCCCCGAGCATCATGATCGGCGAGAAGGCCGCGGACCTGGTCCTGGGCCGCACCGCCCGGTAGCCGCCCTCGGGCAGCCGCAACCGGCGCGTCCAGGTACGCCGGCCACCGGACCGCCCCGCGCCGATCACCGCGATCAGAACGCGTTACACACCGCTCGTGGCCCGGGCTCCCCCCGGCCACCCGCAGGTTGCATGCCCGGAGGGCGGCGCATCGTTCCGACACGGTCGGCACCGCCCTCCGGGGTGCCCTTCCCAGGCACCCCGCTCCCCCTCCCACCAGGTCCCATCCTCCTTGCAGAAAGCGACCGGATCACCATGCCCACTGCCGTTACCGCCGCTGTTTCCCGCGGCGCTGGTCAGAAGTTCCTGATCGAGGAATTGCTACTCCAAGACCCGCGCCCCGACGAAGTCCTGGTCCGCTACACGGCCGCCGGGCTGTGCCACACCGACCTCGAAGCCGCCGCCGGCAACCTCCCCACCCCGCACCCGGTGGTCCTGGGCCACGAAGGTGCCGGAATAGTCGAGGCTGTCGGCACTGCCGTGACCGGCTTCGCGCCCGGCGACAGCGTCGTGCTCAGCCTCGACTCCTGCGGCACCTGCCGCAACTGCCTGGCCGGCCAGCCCGCCTACTGCGACCACCACATCCCGCTCAACTTCCACTCCCGCCGCGCGGATGGCTCGGTGGGCCTGCGGGATGCTTCCGGCCGCCCCGTGCACGACCACTTCTTCGGCCAATCGTCCTTCGCCTCACACGGCCTCGCCCACTCCCGCGGCCTGGTCAAGGTCCCCGCCGGACTGCCGCTGAGCATGCTCGCCCCGCTGGGCTGCGGCCTCATCACCGGCGCCGGCGCGGTCTTGAACTCCCTCCGGGTACAGGCCGGCTCCACGGTGGTGGTCTTCGGCCTCGGAGCTGTGGGCCTCGCGGCGCTGATGGCTGCCGCCGCATCCGGCGCGACCCGCATCATCGCAGTCGACCGAAACCCCGAACGGCTTTCTCTGGCAACGGAGTTGGGCGCCACCGATGTGATCGACGCTACTACCGCCAACACCGCCGAAGCCGTCATGGACCTGACCGGCGGGCGCGGGGTGGACCACAGCGTGGAGTCGACCGGCGCCATTCCCGTGATGAACACTGCCGTCGCGGTCCTCGCCCCCCTCGGCTCAGCGGCAATCCTCGGGGTCGCCGCACTGGACGCCACGCTCCAGGCCAACGCCTTCGAACTCCTCAAGGGCCGTACCGTCACCGGATCGGTCATGGGCCACCAGGCCCCCGGCCTCCTCATCCCCCGGCTCCTCGACCTCCACCAGCAGGGGCGCTTCCCGCTGGAACACCTCGTGACCACGTACCCGCTGACGGACATCGACCGGGCGATGGCCGACGTCGGGGCGGGCACCACCGTCAAGGCCGTCCTCACGCACCGCTCATGACCACGGCACCCGGGCGTCAAAGGCAGCGCCCCCACGAGCCGACCGGCCCCGCGGACTGGTCCTGCTCCACTCGCCGCGCCCTGGCCCTGTACGCCGCCCACGGCGGCAGCGACGCCGTTCCCGCGAGCGTCGAAGCGGCCCGCACGGACCCGGCCGTCGCGGCCCTGGCCGGGGCCGCGCCCGAAACCGGAACCATCACTGAACACGTCCTGGACACCCCGGGGCACCCGCTGCCCGCCCGTGTCTACCGTCCGTCCGATGCCGGAGAGTCCGGTCCTCCGTTGCCGGGGATCGTGTACTTCCACGGCGGAGGATTCGTGGTGGGCGGGCTCGACAGCCATCACGGCTGGGTGGCCGCCCTGGCCGAGGCGACCGGACGTATCGTCGTCGCCGTCGACTACCGTCTGGCCCCCGAACACCCCTTTCCCGCTGCCGCCGAGGACGCACACGCCGCCACCCTCCACCTCGGCGCGCACGCGCGGGATTTCGGGATCGACCCCGCTCATCTGGCGGTGGCGGGCGACAGCGCCGGGGCCAACCTCGCCGCGGGAGTAGCCCAGCGCGCGGCCCGCACGGACCTCCGCCTGGACCATCAGATCCTCGTGGTGCCCTGGTTGACCCCTGTCGCTCCCGAGCCCAGCCGCACCGAGCACGCCACCGGATACCTCCTCACGGACGCCTTGCTCTCCTGGTTCCTGGAGCACTACGCGGCACCCGCCCACTACGGCGACCCGCTCCTGAATCCCGGGCTCGCCGCCGACCTCACCGGCCTCGCACCGGCAACGGTCGTGACCGCGGAGCTGGATCCGCTCCGCGACGAAGGGACGGCGTACCTCGCACGGTTGCGGGCAGCCGGTGTGGACGCGCACCACCAACAGTTGGAAGGCGCCATGCACCTCTTCAACCTGGCCGGCGCGGTCGGCGACGAAGTGATCGAGGCGGCGGCGGACGTCATCGCGGAACGCCTGCGCCTGTGACCGCACTTCCTCTGTGACACGAGGTCAAGTGCTGTTGCCGTACATCTGCTGTATGCATGATCAGCGCAATTGCCTGTGAGGTCCTCGCCGAGTTCGGCGAGGACCTCATTCCTTTGGATACTCCGGTGAAGTGCGCGGTATTAGGCCGCCCGGAGCAGTCGCCTTCTCCCCCTACAGGCTTCGTTAGCGCGGGCCGGCCCGCGGGATTCCAGAGTGAGACTGTCGGCGCGCACGTTGAGTTGGCCCGTAGGTTCCGCAGCAGACCGCGCTCGCGCCAGAGCCCGGCGGCCGAACGACCGTCTCGTGGTCCGCGGACACGAAGGAGGCAGGGGGGCGGAGCCGACACGGATCGACTCACCCCGTACGGGAAGGCCACCCACGGCTGTACGCCGGCGAGCTTGGCCGCTCCCTCGCCAACGGAGGAAGCGGCCCGGTCTGTACCCCGATACTGCGGGATCAGGAGGAGGCGAAGAGTTCGTCCTGCCGGTCCAAATACGGCTGGAACAGGGCGGCGGGCCAGTTGGGGTCGATATCCGAGATGCGGTCGATCACCTTCCACACTCCGTCACGCCGCTCGAACCGGTCTTGGTAGGTGCCGGTCGACACCACTCCCTCGTTGCTCTCCTTCCAGTTGACGCGCCAGCGCCATGTCACGGCGGCGGTGTCGCCCCCGCCGTCGATCTCGAACCAGCCGACGTCGTGGAACCACTTCTCCAGCGGGAACACGCTGTGCGCGAAGTCGTAGAGGCTCTTCAGTCCTTCGGGCCCGGTGAAGGTCTGGGTCCGCAGGTCGTGGACGGTGAAGGTGGCCTCCGGCCAGTACAGGTCCACGTAGCTGTCGACCGACGCGCGGCTCGCGTCGTTGTCGATGCGCCGCTGGTGGAGGGTGAGTTGCTCGAAGATCTCGAACCTGTCCGCAGGGGTCAGCGGCGGCAGTGCGGCGAACGCCTCCGTGCGGGAAACCGCCTGGCCCAGGGCGCCGAACTCGTGGAGGTCCCCGAAGACCTCGATGCGGATCGACTGGTCGAGGGCGCCGACGCGGACGGGGTCGAAGCCGGCCGCGCTGATCAGCCGGGCGACCGTCGCGCCCGCCGCGGCGTCGTCGGCGGCGTAGAAGCCGACCGCGGGTTCGGGGACGCGGCGGGAGGCGGTGGCCAGGGTGTCCGCGGAGAGCGTGCCGAATGCCTTGACGAGGGTGGCGCCCGCGGGCAGGAGGCCGGCCAGGAGCAGGCCGGAGGACTCCTCGGCGTCTATCGTCTTGACGAAGCCACCGTTGCCGTCCGGGGCGATCGGGTTGGAGGGGTCGACAAGGATCTTGCCCGAGAGCCTGTCGCCGCACTGGACGAGAAGCTCCTTCGCCGCGTCGAGCCACACGGCGAGAACGATCACGTCCGCCCGCTCGACGGCCTGGTCGACTGTCACCGCGGTCGCCGTATCGCCAAGCGAGTCTGCGAGCTTCTGCGCGCTCGTGAGGTCGCGGGCGGCGAGCAGCACCTGTTCGCCGCCCGCGACCAGGTTGGCCGCGAGCCGTCCGCCGATGTTGCCAGTTCCGATAATTGCGGTGGTCATGCGAGTCTCTTTCTTCTGCTTCTGCGAGGTGGGGCGCCGGGGCTGAGCCACCGGCGCAAGATTCGGGTGACGGTGGGCATCGCCACGTACGTCATCAGCACGCTGAACAGCGCGACGAACACGGCCGTGCGGGCGACTTCTGGCAACGCCGTCAGACGAGGCGTGAGGTACACGCTGCCGAGCAGCGAGATCGGGAAGATGCCGAGGGCGGAGGCGACCGCCGTCTTCCAGCGGGGCGGCGCGACGGCCGCCCGGCCCGGTTCGGTGAACCACCCCTCCAGGCCGCCCAGTTCCCGTCGTGCGACCTCGGTGTGGCGGTGCCCCTCGTACGGGGTGAGAAACGCGGCGCGCTGCGGGGAATCGATCCACTGCTGCAGCGCCTCGTGGTCACGGAAGCGGTGTACGAAGACCCACGGAGCACCGTCCTCGGCCGGGTGGAAGAGGCCGCCGCCCAGGTTGCCGGGTGCGGTGGAGGCCGCAGCCAGAACACCCCGTGCCCACTCCTGGAAGGCGTCCTCGTGGCCCGGCTCGACCGTACGCGCGGCAACAAGTGCCACATCTGCGCGGCCCGCCAGGACCGTACCGCCGAAACCGTCAGACACAGGTGCGGGTGCGGTGCGGTCACGCACGCGGGGCGGCATGCACGTAGTGCTTGGTCTCCTGGAACTCCTCCAGGCCGCGCATGCCGTTGAGCCGGCCCATGCCGGACTGCTTGAAGCCGCCCTCCTCGAACATGTCGTGCACGATGGCCCACGTGTTGGTCCACACCGTGCCGGCCTGGATCTCACGTCCGACGCGCAGCGGGCGGTCGACGTCACGGGTCCACAGGGACGCAGCCAGGCCGAACTCGGTGGCGTTGGCGCGTACGACAGCCTCGGCCTCAGTGTCGAAGACCTCGAAGGTGGCGACGGGGCCAAAGACCTCCTGCTGCACGATCGGCGCGGCGAGGTCCTCGACCTCGATCAGCGACGGGTGCAGGAACGCGCCGTCGCGCTGGCCCTGGACCAGGAGTTTCGCGTACGAGGCGGCGTCGGCGACGACATCCTCGACGCGACGGGCGTTGCGCTCGTCGATCAGCGGACCCATCTCGCTGGTGGGATCGTCGCCGGGGCCGACCTTGACGGCGGCCAGCGAGGCGGTCATCCGTCGCCGGAACTCGTCGGCGATGCCGCTCTGCACCAGGATGCGGCTGCCGGTCATGCAGAACTGGCCGGTGAAGGTGGTGACGGCCTTGGTGAGGACCGGTACGGCGAGGTCGAGGTCCGCGTCGTCGAAGACGATCATCGGGCTCTTGCCGCCGAGTTCCAGGGAGAGCGCCTTGAGTGTGGGGGCGGCGTTCGCCGCGATGAGGCGGCCGACCACGGTGGAGCCGGTGTAGCTGATGACGTCGACGTCAGGGGAGGTGATGAGCAGGGGCGCGCCGTCGTTGCCTGACTCGGTGAAGACGTTCATCACTCCGGCCGGGAGGCTCTCGGTCTGCGCGATCACCTCGCTGAGCAGGCCGTTGACCAGACCGGTCTGCCCCGGCAGCTTCATGGCCACGGTGCAGCCGGCGGCCAGGGCGGGGGCGAAGGAGCGGACCGCCAGGACGACCGGTGAGTTCCACGGTGCGATGACGGCGGCGACGCCGGCGCCCTCGCGGAGCGTCATGGAGTAGAGGCCCGGGCGGACCTCGCCCGAACTGCCGTGGTCGCTCAGGGCCAGTGCGGCGTAGTAGCGCAGCTTGGGCACGGTGAGGTCGATCTCGAAGGCGGCCTCGCTGAGGATCTTGCCGTTCTCCCGGGCGAGCAGCGTGACGAACTCCTCGCGCCGCGCCTCGAGGCGGTCGGCCATCTCGAACAGGGCCCTGGCGCGCAGGTTGCGGTCGCGCGCCCAGTCGGTGGTGTCGAAGGCGCGGCGGGCGGCGGCGATGGCAGCGGCGGCCTCCGTGGCTCCGGCGTCGGCGAAGGTGCCGAGGACCTTACCGGTGGACGGGTTCAGCGACTGGGCCTTCTTGGCGGAGTCGGTCCACTGGCCGTCGATGAAGTTGCGGGCGTGCTGCATTGCGGATGTTCCTTAACCGGATTTGGGAGAAGCGGAGTTGAGCCCGCCAGTAAAGGCTGCGGGTTGGGGGGTCAGATCTGGCGGGCGATGTGCTCGGCCGCCGCGATGACGGTCAGGTTGGTGGCGGCTGACGGGACGTCCGGGAAGATCGAGGCGTCGACCACGCGCAGGCCGGGCACCCCGCGCACCGCGCCGAGCCGGTCGGTGACGGCCGTCGGGTCGTCGTCCGGTCCCATCGGGGCGGTCGACGTGGGGTGGTGGTAGGTGTCGAGAGTGGCGAGCATCGAAGCCTCGATCTCAGCATCGCTCTGCGCCTGCGGACCCGGGTTGAGCTCTCGTTCGACGAGGGAGGCCAGCGGCTGGGTGGCGCCGAGCCGGCGGGCGAGCTTGATGCCCTCGGTCAGCCGTCGGCGGTCCCCCGGCTCGGCGAGGAAGTTGAGGTCGATGCGCGGCGGATCCTGCGGGTCCCGGCTGGCCAGGGTCAGAGTGCCCTGCGATGCGGGGTCCACCAGCGCGACCGCGATGACGAAGCCGACGCCGGTGGGGCTGGTGCTGTGGTCGAAGAGGTGGGTGGCGGTGAGGTGCAGATCCAGTTCGCCTTCGGCGGCCTCGGAGCTGGCGGTCCACACCTTGGCGCCGATCACCGGGGTCTGGTCGCCGATCCGGTCGGGGTGGGCGGCGTACGCGTTGTAGTAGAAGGGGTGGTCCTGGAGGCGCAGGCCGACGGGCAGGTCCGCGACGACCGGGATGCCGAGAGCGTCGAGGTCCTCGGCCGGGCCGATGCCGGAGCGCAGCAGGATAGCCGCGCTGCCGTAGGTGCCCGCGCTGAGGATCACTTCCCCGGCGGGCACCCGGGTGCCGTCCGCGAGGATGACACCGGTGGCTCGCCCGTCGTCGAAGGTCACCCGGTCGACGAGGACGTCGGCGCGCAGGGTCAGGTTGGGCCTGGCCCGCACCTCCTCGGTCAGATAGGCCATGCCGGTGTTGACCCGGACGCCGTTGCGGACGTTCATCGGGTAGGGGCCCACGCCCTCCGGGTCCGTGCCGTTGAAGTCGTCCACCGGGCGGATGCCGTCGGCCAGGGCCGCGTCCACGAAGGCGCGTTCCATGGGGCTGAGGTCCTCGCGGGTGAGCTGGCGGACCGGGAGCGGACCGGTGCGGCCGTGCAGGTCGTCGTGGCCGGCCTCGGTGCTCTCCAGCGCCTTGAACGCGGGCAGCAGATCTTCGTACGACCAGCCCTTGAGCCCACGCCGGGACCAGCGGGTGAAGTCGGAGGGCAGTGCCCGGACGGCGACGGAACCGTTGACCGCCGAGCTGCCGCCCAGGACCTTGCCCCGGTAGGCGGCGACGCGACGGCCGATGTGGCCCGGCTCCGAGAGGTAGCCCCAGTCGTGGCCGGTGTAGGCGCCCAGGAGGCTGCTGCTGGCAACCTCCTCGGGGTAGGCGCCCGGATCGTACGCGGGACCCGCTTCCAGGAGCAGGACCCGGCGGGCGGGGTCCTCGCTGAGTCGGGCGGCGAGCACGGCCCCGGCCGATCCGCCCCCCACCACGAGCGTGGGCAGGGATCGGGTCTCGTGCTGCTGCGTTTCGTTGTCCATGAGGAGCACGTTAGGAAGTCCCAGCCTGCTCGGAATCGGTCACCGCATCGGTCACTGTGCAGGTCGTCGGCCTGCCGCTGGTCCGGTGTGGTGGTCCAGCAGCCGTAGCCCGTTGTCGAAGTCCACTCGGGCCAGCTCCGCGCGTGCCACGATGCCGAGCTTGGGGAAGACGTTGGACAGGTGGTGGCCCACCGTCCGGGGGCTGATCAGCAGCTGGGCGGCGATCTCACGGTTGGTCAGGCCGTCGGCGGCGAGTTTGGCCACCCGCAGCTCCTGCGGAGTGAGCAGGGGTTCCAGGCTGTCGCGGTCCGGTTCGCTTCGGCGCAGGCGCTGGCCCGTCAGTTCCTGTTCGTGCAGGCTACGTGCCAGCAGGGGGGCGGCGCCGAGCCGCTGGAAGACCTCCGCTGCTTCCGCCAGCTGGACACGGGCGTCGGTCCGTCTACGGGCACGCCGCAGCCATTCGCCGTAGAGCAGGCGGGTGCGTGCGTGGGCGAAGGGGTGCTGCGCCGCGCCTGGAACGGTCAGGGCACGTACGAACAGGTCCTCGGCATCTCCTTCCGCCAGCAGCGCCTGGCCACGCCATGCTGCCGCCACGGCCCAGGCCGCCCCAGTGTGCTCCGCCCAGTTCTTCAGGCATCGCAGCGCGTCCGCTCCGTCCTCCGGACGGCTCGCGCTACTCGCCGCTTCCACCGTGTCGGCGGCCGCGAGCAGTGCGAACGTGGTGTGTGCCGCCCGGTGCCCAGGTTCGGCCAGCCGCAGCAGGATCTCCAGGGCGTCCTGGGCGCGTCCCGCGAACAGGGCTGCCATGCCCCGGTTCCAGTAGGCGGCGGCCGTCAGCGCACGCCCCCCTCGTGGTACCGACAACTCCAGCGTCCTGGACGTGAGTTCAGCGACGGAGGATTCGTCGCCTCTCAGGGCGGCCAGCCACGCGAGCGTGTTGCGGCACTGTGAAGCCGCGTGGTCTGCGCCTATCTCTTGGGCCATGTGGAGGGTCTCGGTGGCGTTGGCCGCCGCCTCCGTCCACCGCCCGAGCACGATGTCGATCGTGGCCGTCTGCGGGACGGTCAGCACCAAGGGGCTGACTTCCCCGGTCCGCCGCAGCACCTCCAACTCTTTCTGATACGCCCTGGCCAGCGGCTGCTCCACGCCCCACGCCACGGCCAGTGGCGCGGGCGGAATCAACTGCCATGAAGCCTTGGTGAGTTGAGCGAATGCCTCGTCGGCCGGGGCCGTCATGCCGGGGCCCGGCCCGTCGCCCCACCAGTTCCTGATCATGGGAAGGAGTTCAGCTTCAGCGGCTCGCGCGTCGCCTGCCAGTTCCTCCAGCCGGTGCAGCGCCTCGGCCTGGCGCTCCGTGGAGCCGCCCGACCAGCCGGCCCGTACCGCCAGGCATGCCAGCTGCACGGCCTTCTCCGGATCGGACACCGAACGGGTGGCGTGGAGCAACATCCGGTGCGCCTCTGCCTGGTCGCCGTGCGCGAACTCGATGATGCCCCGCAGCCCTTCGCTCTCGCGGACCACCGTCTCCGCGTCCGAAAGGCGGTCGGCCCGGTCGAGCAACTCTCGTGCCGCACCGACCTGCCCGTCTCCCCAGGTGGCCAGCGCACCCAACGCGTACCGCCGAGCCGCGTCCGTGGGTACGGGAGACAGTTCGGCCGCCCGGCACAGCGCACGCGCCGCCGACGCGTAGCCGCCCCGTGTCCAGCCGTTGCGCGCGCAGTGCTCCAGAAGCGCGGCCACCTCCTCGTCGGCGGTGTCGGCCGCGGCGGCCAGGTGCCAGGCCCGCAGGTCGGTGCCGTCCGCGCCCTGCAGGGCCTGGGCGAGCGCACGGTGCGCCGGCTGCCGCTGGGCGAACGGTGCCTGCTCGTACACCACGGCGGCCAGCAGCGGCGTCCGAAACCGTACCCGCCCGTCGGCAACCAGGAGGAGCCCGGAACGCATGGCCTCGTCCCATGCGGCCGGTCCGGCACCCAGTGCGGTCGCCGCCTCGCGCACCGTGCGGTGGTCGCCCAGGTCTTCGACCGCCGCGACCAGCAGCACTGTCTGCGCGCAGGGGGAGAGCTGGGCGGCACGCACCCCGAAGGCGCGCCGCAGCCGGGGGCCGACGGGGACGCGTTCCGTCGCATCGCCCGCCTCCCCCACCTCCCCGGCAGTCTCGCGGGCGAACGGCAGCTCGCGCAGTGCCAGCGGATTCCCGGCGGCCAGCCGGACCGTCCGGTACACGTCCGTCTCGTCCGCACCGGGTCTGTGGTGGCGTACGAGATCGCCGGCGTCGGTGTCGGGCAACGGGGTGAGCTCCAAGCCGGGCAGCAGTTCCCACCGGCCGTCCGTCGCGGGATCGCTGTCTCCCGCGAGCAGCAGGGCGATCGGCTCGGTGCGCAGTCTGCGCACGACGAAGGACAGGCACTCGGCGGTCGGCCCGTCGAGGAGTTCCGCGTCGTCCACGGTGATCAGCACCGGTTTCTCACCGGCAAGCTCGGAGAGCAGGGTGAGGGTGGCCACCCCGATCAGGAAGCGATCCGCCGCCTCCCCGCTGTGTCCCAGCGCCCCGTGCAGCGCGGCCGCCTGCGGCGCGGGCAGGGTGTCGATCAGGTCCACCGCCGGCCAGAGCAGCTCGTGCAGCGCGGCGAAGGCCAGCCCGGACTCCATCCTGGTGCCGCGACAGCTCAGTACCGTGAAGTCGGCCGCAGCGGCGGTCGTGCTGTCCAGCAGCGCGCTCTTCCCGATGCCGGGCTCTCCCCAGACCATCAGCGCAGCCCCCACGCCCTTCCGCGCTGCGTGGAGCATGTTGTCGAGCTCCGTCACTTCCTTGCCGCGACCGTAAAGAGTCATTTCCCGCCATCCGTACAACATCGTTGTGTGCTTGTGCGCGACCGATACGGTGACCGATGCGCTGGACAAATCCCCGTCCCTACGGTCTGTGCCATGAACAGCAAGACGCAGGACACAGGTGCTCATCTCGTGGAACAACTGGCCGCGGCCACCGACGCGGCTCCCTCGCAGCGACTGCTGCACGCCCGCGGTACCTGGGCACAGGGCGCATTCATCCCCTCACCCCAAGCAGCCGATTTGAGTACCGCGTCGGTGTTCGCCGCACCCCGTACGCCGGCGACGGCCCGCTTCTCCACCACCCTGGGCGGCTCCGGCGGGCACGACGGGGACCCCGGAGACCAAGGTCTCGCGATCCGGGTCGGGGACCTGGATCTCGTCACCTTCACCCTGCCGGTCTTCTTCGTCCGCACCGGAGCGCACCTGGTCGAATTTCTCCGGGCCACTCGGTCCGGTGACCCCGCGGCCGTTCCTGCGTTCCTGCGCGACCACCCCGAGGCCGCCACCGCGTTGGGCTTCGCCAAGAAGGCCCGGCCCGTCACGAGCTTCACCGGGGTGACCTACCACGCCGTGCACACCTTCGGCCTGACGGACGGAGCGGGAAGCACCCGTTGGGTACGCCTGAGCCTGAAGCCCCTCCAACCGCTGCCGTCCCTGGAACCGCAACAGGCTCTGGCACTGCCGCACGACTACCTCACCCGGGACCTTGCCGCACGCTTGCCGGCCCGCTTCGAACTGACCGCCCACCTTCCGGACCAGACGGACGAGCTGCACGACCCGACCCGGCTGTGGACCGGCACGGAGACGGTCCCGCTCGGCTCCCTCACCCTCACCGGCCCCCAAGAGCCCTCTACGGAGCCGCCGTTCGACCCCCTGCGGCTGCCCGCTGGCGTGGTGGCGCCGCGGGACCAACTGTCGAAGGACCGCAGCGCGGCCTACGAAGCGGCGCGCAGGCGCCGCGCCGCATAGGGCCATCGCGGCAAGCCGCTGCCCTTCATGTCCTCCCGGGCCGGTGAAGATCTCCTGGATCTCCACCGGCCTTCGCCGTACCCGCCGGCGCAGGCGCATCACGTTACTCACGATGCGCACGCGGTGCGCGGGTGACGGACGACGGGGGTAGGACGGTGACGTGCACCAGCGCAGCACAGGCGAGCGCAGCCGCGGCGAACACCAGCGGACGCGCCACAGCATCCTCGCGTGAGCTCGCCAGTAGGGCACCGACGGCGGCGACGGCCAGGGGGAGCCGGGCGCGTGACCGCGTGGCAGCGGGCACGGTCGCCATCTTCAGGAGCCGCACCGCGAGGCCGTAACAGGCGCAAGCCAGGAGAGTGGCACCGAGCACGTCGCTGGGGCGATGCCAGTAGAGCGACTGAACGCCTCCGACGGTGACCGCGATCCACAGGCAGCCCACGGCGACGACGTACGGGCGCACGCTCGCCGACGCAACGAGGACGCAGCCGAGGACCAGCGCCACGGCGATGGCGACGTGCCCACTGGGAAAGCTCGGCGCGATCAAGGATTGCGGTGCGTGCACCAGATCGGGGCGACCGAGAACGAACCTGCTGAGGAGTTCCGTGACGGCGAGTGTGCCCACCACCGTCACGAGCGCCGCGCAGCCCTCCCGCCAGCGTCGACGCAGCGCGGCGACCACGACGATCAGGGCCGCGCCCGCCAAGAGCGTCGCCTCTTCATTCGTGAAGGGCGGCAGTCCCCAGGACTCGGTCAGCGCGAGGATTCGCGCGTCGTCGGCGTAGCCGCGCACCAGAGCGTTCTCCGCCGCCTGGCCGAGGGGCGTCCACACGGCGAGGAGATAGAGGCCGGCGAAGGCGAGAAGGAGCGTGACGGGAGAGGTACTGACGAGTCCGTGACGAGGTCGCTCCCGTCGTGGTGAGGGGCCGGCACCGGCGGATGCGGGGAACGCGGCCGGGGTCGGCGGACGGTCCGGCGGCTTGGGGCGAGTGGGTTGCGGCATGGTGGTGCGGATTCCGTTTCGTCCGGCGAGTGCCAGGAGCGGTGAGTCGGCCGTGGGCGAGCGAGGAGCGGGCAGGGCTCTTCGCACGAGTTGTCCTTCAGCCTCCGGCCATCGAGCGCGCCCGCTGGGCGCGCTCGGCGAGGGCTGCGGCGCGGTGGTCGTCCCTCTGCGTCAGGGTGTGGTGCCTGTCCTCCGGCGTGAGCCGGTCGACGTACAGAGTGCCGTCGGTGTGGTCGGTCTCGTGTTGGAGGCAGCGGGCGAAGAGACCGGTCGCCGACAGCGTGACGGAGTCCCCCCGCCAGTCCTGGCCCCACACGGTGACGTCGGCGGATCGGGTCAGCTCCCGGGCTGCTCCGGGAACCGACAGGCACCCCTCCCTGCGGGTGAGAAGAGAGCCGTCGCCGGTGGAACGGAGTTCGGGATTGAGGATATGCCCGATATGACGCTCGCCCTGTTCGCCGGGACAGTCATAGACGAACAGCCGCAAGTCGACACCGATCTGGTTGGCGGCGAGGCCCACTCCGTGGGCGACATGCATGGTGAAAAACATGTCCCGCAGGAGCCGGGACAACTCTTCGGTGCCGAATTCAGTGACGTCCGCGCAGCGTCGGTGGAGAACCGGTGCTCCGATCTCCGTGATCTCTCGATAGACCCCGCCCGCCGCCTCTGCGGGAAGGGAACGCTCGACGGAACGGTCGGAAGCTATCCGGGACATCTGGGTGGCCTTTCGCGGGGTGGTGGCGGGAGTTCTGCGGGCTCTCGTACCAAGCGCGTGAGCCATGGCAGGGGACTGCGGTCCGAGGTCCGCACCGGGCGGCGCAGAGATCTCGGGATCAGCGGGTGGCCAGATCCGCCTGTTCGATGATGCGGCTCACCGCGCCGGGGTTACTGACCATGACGGCATGGGAGCCTGCGACCTCCGTGATCCGAGCCCCGGCCCGCTCCGCCATGAAGCGTTCCAGGGGCGCTCCAATGGCTTGGTCCTCAGTGGCGATCAGGGCCCAGGAGGGCAGCTTCTTCCACGCGGCCTGCCGGGTGGGCTGACCGAATGCAGCGACGGAAACGGGACGCTGGGAGGCGGCCATCAACGCGGACTCCTCCTCGGAAACGTCGGCTGCGAAGGACGCACGGAACCTCACGGGGTCGAGGAAGACGTCCGTCCCCGTGGTCGCGTCGGCCAGGGTGTAGGAGAAGGTCTGCTGAGGCAGCGGCGGAATCGCGGAATCCGGGTGCTGCTCCATCAGGGTGCCGAGGGTCTCGTCGTCTTCCGGAATGAAGGCGGCGACGTACACCAGGGCCCTCACCTCATGCGCGCCCGCAGCGGCATTGGTGATGACGGCGCCGCCATAGGAATGACCGACCACAATCTTCGGACCCGTCACGGCGTGGAGTCGCCCGCGGACATAAGCAGCGTCGTAGTCGAGGCCACGCAGCGGGTTGGCCAGTGCCACCACCGGGTATCCGGCGAGGCGCAGCCGCGTGACGGTGGCGTTCCAGCTCGATGCGTCGGCGAAGGCGCCGTGGACCAGAACGACGGTCGCCCTGGCTCCGGCCTCCTGTCGGCGTGCGGCCACGGCGGAGGGCGGATGGTCGGGCGTGGCCAGCGACGCGGAAGGAAGGGGGACGGGACGGGGGGCGTACGAGTAGGTCATGGAATCGCTCCGTAAAGGGTTAGGGAAGGGGCATTAAGAAACGGGAGATGCCGATGCAGGTGGCCCCGCAGCCAAACGACAAGGCACCCGGCTTCCCGGGTCCTGGGTGCAGAACGAATACGACGAACGACACCAACGGTGTCTGCCCGCACCACATCAACCACGCCTGTGCGGCTCGCACCGCCGAAACGAACGGGATGAGAAGCCCCTCCCATGGCGGAAAGGGCCGTGATCGGCTGGCACCTCCCACTCTGGTCGGCTCACTCAAAGGGCGTTCAACAGGGAGTAAATGCGGCACGTTCCTGTCCACCAACGCCAACCGGCGTCGGCAGGCCATGAGCCAGGCCGACATGGGCGCCCTCGGAAAGATCCTCAACGAGGGCGGCACGGTCGTTCTGGTCCGCCACCTCCAGTGCTGGAAATGCAGCCGCTTCAGTGAGCCTCTTTCATCCTGTGCTGGCAGGTGAACGGGCTGGTCAGCAGGTGTGGTGACGAGACAGGGCCTCTCGTCGTTGGCGTGGTGATCTCACTCAACACACCGGTGATCGAAGAGGCCCTGTTGGTTCCGTATCCTGCCATGCTCGACGTCCCTCACGAGCTCGTCGAGCATGTTTCCTGGCTGCTGTACGAGCACCGCCTGGCACGCAACACCCGCTGGCGCAAGCTCGGTTGCTTCAAGCAAGCACTGCTCACACTCGTCCATCTGCGTAAGAACGAGACGTTCTCTCAGCTCGGAGCGGGTTTCGGGATATCCCAGGCCACCGCCTGGCGGTACGTGGACGAGACTCTGGACGTCCTGGCTTCCTGGGCGCCCGGACTCCACGAAGCCCTCACCGGCCTCGGCGAGGGCGACCACGTCATCGTCGACGGCACCCTGATCCCACCGACCGAATCCGCGCGGACGAGCCGTACTACTCGCAAAAGCACCGCAAGCACGGCATGAATGTGCAGGTCATCGCCGCCCCGGACGGCACCCCTCTGTGGTTTTCCCGCGCGACGCCCGGCCGCACCCACGACCTGACCTCCGCCCGCGCCCACGGCATCGTCCAGGCGTGCCTCACCCGACAGATCCTCGTCCTGGCCGACCGCGCCTACCAGGGCGCCGGCGCCACCTTCCGCACCCCCTACCACCACCACCGCGAACAGCCCGAGCACTACCAGCAGTTCAACCGGGACCACGCCCGGCTGAGAGCTCCTGGCGAACGCGCCTTCGCACAACTGAAGACCTGGCGAATCCTCCGACGAGCCCGATGCTCCACCCGCCGTATCGGCACCATCGTCCAGGCCGTCCACACCCTACTGACCTGCGACTACAGAGGATGAAAGAGGTTCAGTGAGCTTTTTCAGCGGTGCTGCTCCAGGGTGAGGACAGCCTTGGCGATTGACGTCATTCGGTTCGGGCTGCAGCGGGATCTCCGGAAGATCCGCCAGGTCTTGAGCCGCGCCATGCCGCGTTCGACAGGTGCTCTTGCTCCGGCCAGGGCTCGGTTGACGGTGCGTTCGGTTGCAGTCAGTTCTCCGCCGGGCGGTCGCTTCTTCCCGGTGGTCACCCACGGTCCAGCGCCTTGGTAGGCGCGGTCGGCAAGGACGGGAATCCCCTACCGGGTGCAGATCCGGATGATCCGGTGGGTGCGGGCCGCGGTCAGGTCGTGGCACCGGCCGGGCAGCGCCGGCGAGATCCACAGCACCCTTCCGGTCGGGTCCGTGACGACCTGCACGTTCACGCCGTGGCGGCGGTGCTTGGCGGAGTAGTCGGCCGTACTGTCGCCGATGCGGTCGCACTCCGCCAACGTGCCGTCCAGCAGGACATAGTCCGGATCATTCGTGCGCAGGACCTTCAGCAGGCCCGGGGTCCGGTCGGCAAGCAGAGCGATGACGGCGCAGGTGTAGGCGTGGGCGGTGCCGACGGAGATGCCGAAGCCGTCGGCTATCTGCGCGAGGGTGTCGTGCTTGCGCAGGTACACCAGGCCGACCAGCGCGCGCTGGTGCGGAGGAAGCTTGCAGCGGCGCTCCCCCTCGCGGGTGACGATGAGCATGGTGACCCACTCGACCAGAGCGTGGGGGAGGTCGAGTGCGGCAGGATGGATAACCAACGGGGCTCCTGCGCTGACGAGTTGAGACGTCGAACACCTCCCTCAACGGCACGGGGACCTCGTGCGTTGCGGGCACCTCCACCGTCACTCGATCAGTGGTCACCCTGAAAACGCTCAGTGAACGCCGCTGCCCCGCCACGGGACACGACCGGCAGGCATGCGGGCGCGCCCACGCACTCTGGGAACTGCCCGCCCTGTGCATCCCGCAGAAACGGCACACCGAGATCGACGAACTCGTGGCCTCACGCGCCGACGGCGGCTCATACCCATGCGCATCCCGGCACAGAACAAGCCGCACACCATCTCCCGCATGTGGGTACCGACCGAAGACCGCGACGAATGGCGTGTCCTCGTCGGCACCTCCGACGAATCCCCGGAAAGGCACAGGACCGCGGGCTGACGTTCACCATGGAACCCCTCGACCACACCTGCCGGTACGGCGAGGAAACCCTCACCTTCAACGACCGGCGCCTGCGCCGCACCACCGGCGACGCCACCGGACTCCACACCTTCGACGACATCCCCCGAAAGCTTCTCCGCGCACCCGCACCGACACGACAAAGCCTCAACATCACGCCGCAGCAAGGCCGGGAAGCCGCAGCCCTCTGAGCCAGCGAGCACAGAATGAACCGCGTGGCCTGCCGGACAGGATCGTGGTCCCCGGCCTCTTCGCTCAACGCCGCGCAGGCGCTGATCAGCGGCCGGCGGTTCAATCCGGCCAGTCCCTCCCGCAGCGCCGGATCGGCGGTGACCAAGACCGCCTTCAGCTGGTTGGTGGCCTGGGTGCGGGCTTTGACGGCAGAGTCTTTGGCCACCTTGCACAAGCGGGCGATCCGCACTGGCCCATCACCGGACTTGGCGAAGGCGTGTGCGCGGCCACTCAGTACTGCCATGGCAGCAGCCTGCACATCAACCGCATCAGACTTCCCCTGCCGTCGGCGAAGCGAGCGGTCCGGCCAGTTCACCTCGATGACCACGACGTTCCGGTCACGGAGATATCGAGACAGGGAAGCTCCATAACTCCCGGTCCCCACAACCCCGGCCCGCCGTACAGTGCCCAACCGATCAGCCCACTGCAAAAGTTGGCGGTAGCCGATTTCGGTAGCCGGGATACTCGCTGTACCGAGTTTATGTGGGACCGGAAACCGCCAGCGCCTGCCTCGCAAACTCAACTCCGTCAGCCGCTGACGGGGGTCGGCACGGCGCTCCGTGATCACTCTGCGTGCTGGCTATACAGCCAGCGAACACCCGCCCGCCCCAGGCACAGTGCTCGCGACATCAGCACCCCTGGGGAGAATCTGGGGAGTATTCGAAGGCGTGGGGAGCGCGTGGGGAGAATCGGCTACATAACGCAGCACGAAACTGAAAGACAGCGAAAGACACATCCACGCAGGTCAGGGGCCCGTAGGATCGCAAATCCGCAGCTCAGCGCCACCAGGTAGACAACTTCATGACATACGTACCGAGATCGTCGGCCTCGACGATCCCCGGGAGCGAGCCGCCCTCCCGCAGGGGCGTGACGTAGCGGGTCGCGGTGACCTCTTCCAGCACTTCCCAGGCCACCAATCTCTTCAGCCTTGCAATCCATGGACAACTTCTGCGGGGCGTGGAGCCGTACAACACCCCTCCGGTGCCGCGCCGCTCACTGCCGGCTTCCGGCATGAAGCGAGCATAGTGACCAAGGCTGATCGCCGACGAGGAGCGTCCGGGCCACCGAGGCGGAGCCCGCCCCCCGGCCGCGCGGCGCCGCCGCCCTCGCGTCGGCGGGCGCGCGCCTTCGCGGGGTCCGGCAAGCCGTTCGTCGTGACGGGCGGAACCCCGGTCGTTCCGGGAACGTCGCAACCGAGGGCGACGGAATCAGGACCGATCTCGATGTCGCGCTGGAGGAGAACGGACCCTCCGCACGCGCCGCCGCCGACGGGCCGGCGGTGGGCTTCGCGGACCAGGGCGTGCGGTCCGCGGTCGTACGGCCTCCGCGGACGAACCACGGCGAGGGCGACCACGGCTTCATCGCGAACCTGATCGACGTGGCCCGCCGGACGGGTGTCTCCGGCCATGTCGGCGACGGCAGCAGCCGCCGGCCGGCGATGCACCGGCTGGACACCGCCCGCGCGTACCGGCTGGCCCTGGAGAAGGCAGCCGGGACATCGCCGAGGCCATCGGCCGGCACCTGGATGTGCCCGTCGCGCCCAAGGAGCCGCAGCACTTCGGATTCCTGGGAATGATCCTCTGTCGTCGACCAGCCCGCCTCCGGTGAGCGGACACGCGAGCTTCTCGGCTGGGAGCCCACTCACCCGACCCTGCTCGACGACATCGACGCAGGTCACTACTTCCGCACCACCACCGCCCAGGACCCTGCTCCGCGTGGACCTCGCGCAGGGCAGCGACGAGAGCCGCCTCCAGGGCTGCGACTGCGGGAAGAGGACCTCGCGCTTGTCGCTGGAATGACGGAAGAAGGTCCGCTCCGTCAGTCCTGCCTGCTCCGCGGTCTGCTTCACCGTGGTCTGTTCGTAACCGACCTCGCTGAACAGGTCCAACGCCGCTTGCTCCAGTCGACCTGTCCCGTCAGGCGCCCACCGTCCCATGGCCCCATCGCACGCAATGACAGCTGCTGTCATGACTGCCTCACCAGATCGACGGGCGGGCTGTGGCCCGGCTGCTCCGCGCCGGAGAGCGGGGCCCGGCGATCGAGCCTACGATGGGCGAGCCGGTGCGGGCAGCTCGAAAGGCGCGCACGTCGCAGGGCGGAGGACCATGGCGCAGGCCACCGACGCAGGACGGACCGTCATTCTGACGGTGGATGACGACCCCGGGGTGTCGCGGGCCATCGCGCGGGATCTGCGGCGCAGGTACGGGGGCGACTACCGGATCGTGCGGGCCGAGTCCGGGGGGTCGGCCATCGATGCACTGCGGGAGCTGAAGCTGCGGGGGGATCTGGTCGCCGTGATCCTGGCGGACTACCGGATGCCGCAGATGAACGGCATCGAGTTCCTGGAAGAGGCCATCGGCGTCTACCCCGGAGCGCGGCGGGTGCTCCTGACCGCGTACGCGGACACCGACGCCGCCATCGACGCGATCAACGTCGTCGACCTGGACCACTACCTGCTCAAGCCCTGGGACCCGCCGGAGGAGAAGCTCTATCCGGTCGTGGACGACCTCCTCACGGCGTGGCGCTCCAGCGACTTCCGGCCGGTACCGGCGACGAAGGTGGTGGGGCACCGGTGGTCGGCTCCCTCCTCACGGGTACGCGAGTTCCTGGCCAGGAACCAGGTGCCCTACCGCTGGTACTCCTCGGACGAGCCCGAGGGGAGCCGGCTGCTGGAGGCGGCCGGTGCCGACGGCCGGCGCCTGCCGCTGGTCCTCACCCCGGACGGCACGGTACTGACCGAACCGGAGCCGGCGGACCTCGCCGCGCACGTCGGTCTCGCGACCGCGCCGAGCGCCGAGTTCTACGACCTCGTGGTGATCGGCGGCGGTCCCGCCGGGCTCGGTGCAGCCGTCTACGGAGCTTCCGAGGGACTGCGCACGGTGCTGGTCGAGCGGTCTGCGACAGGAGGCCAGGCCGGTCAGAGCTCCCGGATCGAGAACTACCTCGGCTTCCCCGACGGTGTCTCCGGTGCCCAGCTCACGGACCGCGCCCGACGTCAGGCGACCCGTTTCGGAGCGGAGATCCTCACTGCCCGTGAGGTCACCGGGCTGGAGGCCAAGGGCGCCGCCCGTGTGGTGCGCTTCTCCGACGGCTCGGCCGTCGCCGCGCACAGCGTCATCCTGGCGACCGGGGTGTCCTACCGGCAGCTCGGCGCGCCGGGCTGCGACGACCTGACGGGACGCGGGGTGTACTACGGCTCCGCGCTGACCGAGGCGTCGTCCTGCGAGGGTCAGGACGTGTACGTCGTCGGTGGGGCGAACTCCGCCGGGCAGGCGGCCGTGTTCCTCTCACGAGGGGCGAAGTCGGTGACCCTCCTGGTGCGCGGCGAGTCCCTCACCGCGTCGATGTCCTACTACCTGATCCAGCAGATCGAGGAGACCCCCAACATCACGGTCCGAACCCGGACGGTGGTCGGCGAGGCCCATGGGGCGGAGCACCTGGAGCGCCTGACGCTGAGGGACGAGGCGACCGGCGGCAGCGAGACGGTCGACGTGCAGTGGATGTTCGTCTTCATCGGCGCGGCCCCGCTGACGGACTGGCTGGACGGGACGGTGCTGCGCGACCGGTACGGCTTCATCCTCGCCGGACCGGACCTGACGCCGGACGGACGGCCACCGGTCGGCTGGGAGCTCGACCGGCCCCCGTACCACCTGGAGACCAGCGCCCCCGGCGTGTTCGTGGCGGGTGACGCCCGCGCCCTGTCCGCGAAGCGCGTCGCGTCCGCCGTGGGCGAGGGCGCGATGGCCGTGATGCTCGTCCACCGGTATCTGGAGCAGTCGTGAACGCACAGGTCCTGCCATGTGACCGGCAGGAGATCGGGTCACTCTTCCTGTTCGAGAAGCTCTCCCCCGAACAGCTCGGGAGACTGTGCGCCGAGGGCCGCGTGGAACGCTTCGAGCCCGGTCCCGTGTACACCGAGGGCGACCCCGCCACATGCTTCTACGTCATGATCGAGGGCACCGTGGTCCTCTCCCGCCGTGTCGGCGGGGATGACGTCGAGGTCACCCGCACCTCACAACGCGGCGTGTACTCGGGCGCGATGCAGGCCTATCTGGGCGACCGGGTTCCCCAGACGTACAACAACTCGATGCGGGTGACGGAGCCGACGCGGTTCTTCGTCCTGCCCGCCCAGTCGTTCGCGGACGTCATGCGGGAGTGGTTCCCCATGGCGGCGCACCTGCTGGAGGGCCTGTTCTTCGGGACCAGGAACACCCAGCGGGCCATCGGGCAGCGCGAGCGCCTGCTGGCCCTCGGGTCCCTGTCCGCGGGACTGACGCACGAGCTCAACAACCCGGCGGCGGCCGCGGTCCGTGCGACGGCGACGCTGCGGGAACGGGTCGGCCGGATGCGGCACAAGCTGTCCCTTATCGCGCAGGGCACGTACTCGCGCGAGGCACTGGCCTCACTGATCGAGATCCAGGAACGTACCGCCGAACGCGTTGCCAAGGCGCCGGTGCTGAGCCCTCTGGAGGCGGCCGACCGGGAGGACGGGATCAGCGACTGGCTGGAGGACCACGGGGTGTCGGAGGGCTGGCGGATCGCACCCACGTTCGTGCAGGCGGGGCTGGACACGGAGTGGCTGGACCAGGTCGCGGTGACGGTGGACGAGGAGATCCTGCCCGGGGCGGTGGGCTGGCTCAACTACACGGTCGAGACCGAGCTGTTGATGGATGAGATCCACGACTCCACCACGCGCATCTCGCATCTGGTCGACGCGGCGAAGCAGTACGCACAGCTCGACCGGGCCCCGCATCGCGACGTCGACGTCCACGAACTCCTCGACAGCACGCTGTTGATGCTGTCGGGCAAGATCGGCCCGCAGATCCGCCTGGTCAAGGAGTACGACCGCTCCCTGCCCCAGGTGCCCGCGTACCCGGCGGAGCTGAACCAGGTGTGGACCAATCTCGTCGACAACGCGGTACAGGCGATCGGGGGCGCCGGCGGTGAGGGCACGCTGACGGTGCGCACGGCCCGGGAGGGCGACCGCCTGCTGGTGGAGTTCCGCGACACGGGTCCCGGGGTGCCCGAGGAGATCCGCGGCCGCATCTTCGACCCGTTCTTCACGACCAAGCCGGTCGGTCAGGGTACGGGGCTGGGGCTGGACATCTCCTGGCGGATCGTCGTCAACAAGCACCACGGCAGCCTGGAGGTCGAGTCCGTGCCGGGCGACACCCGGTTCCGGGTGCTGCTGCCGCTGACCGCCCCTGATGCGGGGACCGATGCCCGGACCGAAGATGGATCGAGTACATCCGAGGAGTCCTCATGACCGAGATCGACGGAGTCGACCCGAGCACCCCACCCAGCGGCAGCGGCTGCGCGGACTGCGACACGACGGGCGGCTGGTGGTTCCACCTGCGTAGATGCGCCCAGTGCGGGCACGTCGGCTGCTGCGACTCGTCACCCGGGCAGCACGCCACCGCTCACTGGAGGTCCAGCGGGCATCCGCTGGCGCAGAGCTTCGAACCGGGCGAGGAGTGGTACTGGAACTTCGCCACCGGCGACCTGCACGAGTCCGGCCCGGGACTGGCCCCGCCGGACGCCCACCCGGCCGACCAGCCGACCCCCGGCCCGTCCGACCGCGTCCCGGAGGACTGGCAGCGGCTGCTGCACCCCTGACCGTAGCGCCCGAGCGCGGCAGGCCGGCCGAGCGACGGCTCGCCCTGAACACCGGCGCCCTGCTCTCCGTATCCATGGCCGAAGGGCACATTCATGGATACGGATGAAGGGAATTGCCACGATGAGCGCAACGCAGGAGCGCCGGATCCTCCTCGAACGCCGCACCGTCGTCCTGGCGGTGGGTGCGGCCGGGGCGGCCGCCGCACTCACCGCCTGCGGGGGTTCGGACGGGTCGGGGGGCGCGGAGTCGGTCGAGCAGCCGGGGAGCGGCGGTGCGGGCGGGGCCGTCCTGGCGAAAACGGCGGACATCCCCGAGGGCGGCGGGGTCGTCTTCGCCGCGCAGAAGGTCGTGGTGACCCAGCCGAGCGCCGGTGAGTTCAAGGCGTTCTCGGCCACGTGCACCCATCAGGGCTGCGCGGTCAAGGACGTTGTGGACAACGTCATCACCTGCCCCTGCCACAATTCGACGTTCGACGCGGCGACCGGCAGCCCCACCGGCGGACCCGCCACCCAGCCGCTGCCCACGCGGGAGATCTCGGTGGCGGGCGACTCGATCACCCTGGCGTAGCGCCCGCCCACCCGCACTCGATCACCTCGGCGTAACCCCGGCCCGCCTGCGGGGCGCCTTCCAGTGGCCCAGGATGTCGTCGGTGGTGGCGATGGTGGCGACCAGGGCGAGGGTGTTGCGGATCATGGCGGGGGTGTACTCGGCGGGCACCCCCGCGATCGCGTCGGACGGGACGACGGCCGTATAGCCGAGGTTGACGGCGTCGAACACCGCGTTGGGGATCGCGACATTGGCCGAGACCCCGGTGACGACGAGCGTGCGGCAGCCGAGGTTGCGCAGGAGTGCGTCGACGTCGGTACCGGCGAGCGGCGAGAGCCCGTGCAGCCGGCGTACGACGAGGTCCTCGTCCGCGACCTGGATGGGCGCCGCGACCCGTACGGCGGTGGTACCGGCGTGCTGCTGGACGGGGAGACGGGCGGCGGCGCGGAAGAGCCGGGCGTTGCGGTTGGCGCCGCGTCCGTCGGGGCGGCTCTCCGCGACGGCGTGCATGACCTGGACCCCGCCCTCATGGGCGGCGGCGACCAGCCGGGCGATGTTGTCGAGCGCGCCCGACGAGCGGGCGGCCCCGGCGAGTTCGGGCAGGGCGCTGTCCGGCCCCACGACCCCCTGCTGGCATTCGACGGTCAGCAGTACGGTGGTGGCGGGGGCCAGCAGCGCGGCGAGCCGTTCCTGGGATGCTCCGGACGCCACGGCGGTCCTCCTTCTGCTGCTTCTGCCTGTTTCGCTTCTTGCGTCTTCCGCACGGCGAACGGCATTGCGCCGCACGGAAGATGCCCCCATGATTTCTGACACATCGTCAGATGACAAGGGGAGGACACCGCATGACCGACACCCAGCGACGCGGCCGCCGGATCATGATGACCCCCGGGGAGCGGGACGCCTACCTCGGCGAGCAGCGGACCTGCCGGGTCGCCACGCTCGCCGCCGACGGCGCTCCGCACATCGGCGCGCTCTGGTTCGTCTGGGACGGCTCCTCGCTCTGGCTGTACTCCATCACCCGCAGCCTGCGCTGGTCCCAGCTGCGCGCGGACCCGCGGATCGCCGTCGTGGTCGACGACGGGGAGGCGTACGACGAACTGCGCGGCGTGGAGCTGTCCGGTACGGCGGAGTTCGTCGGCGAGGCCCCGCGCACGGGCGAGCCGTGCCCCGGACTCGACGTACCGGAGCGGTTGTTCCCGGCGAAGTACTTCGGGATGACGGAGATGCCGCACGACGGGCGCCACGCCTGGCTGCGGCTCACCCCGGACACCATCACCTCGTGGGACTTCCGCAAACTCGCGGGGCTGGGACGGTAGTCACCCCACCGCGGGCGCCCCGGCCGCCACGCGCCGCCCCGCCGCACGCAGCGACTCGACTGCGGCGCGGACCGAGGGGCGGCGGTCGGCGTCCGTACGCCAGACGGCGTGGATGTGACGGCGCATGGTCTGCCGCACCGGCACCAGGGAGACCCCCTCGGGAACAGGGCCCCGGCCCAGCCGGGGCGCCACGCAGACCCCGAACCCGGCTGCGATCAGGGCGAGTTGCGTGTGGTGCTCTCCGGCCAGGTGGGAGATGCGCGGTTCGATCCCCCGGGAGCGAAGGGTGAACATGAGCCACTCGTAACAGAATTCGCCCTCGGGCCAGGAGACCCATTCGTCCTGCGCGAAGTCCTCCAGCTCCACCTCGGCCCGGTCCGCCAGCGGATGCCCGGCGGGCATGGCGATGTCCGGTGCGTCGTCGAGGAGTTCGACCTTGGTCAGGCCGCCGGGCACGGGCAGCCGCTTGTTGCTCCAGTCGAGCGCCACGGCCACGTCGACATCGCCCCGCAGTACCGCCAGGAGCCCCTGCTCCGGCTCCAGCTCCCGGGTCCGGACCCTCAGTTCGGGGTGGTCCGCGCGCAGGGCGGTGAGCGTGGCGGGCAGCAGTCCGCGTGCCGCCGTGGGAAACGCGGAGAGCGTCACCTCGCCGACCACCTCGCCCCGCTGGGCCTCGATGTCGGACTGGGCGAGCTCCACCTGTGACAGGATCCGCGCGGCGTGATCCGCGAGCAGCCGGCCCGCGTCGGTGAGGCGGACCCCGCGGCCGTTCCTGGCGAGCAGCTGCTGTCCGACCTCGCGCTCCAGCTTGGCCATCTGCTGCGAGACCGCCGACGTGGTGACATGCAGCCCCCCGGCGGCCCCGCTGACGGAGCCGTACCGGGCGAGGGCGTCCAGCGTGCGCAGCCGCTCCAGATTCAACATGTAAGCGATGCTACGCGAATGGGCGCAGAAACTCTCGCTTGTTCTAAGCAGTGCTTTTCGTCATCGTTGAGCCATGAGCGCCCCCTGCCAGCAGTCCATCGCCCCTCCGGCCGCGTCCGCGCCCCCACTCCCGTCCGGTCCCGCCGCTCCGCTCCAGCCGGCCCCCGGCGCCCCGCGCCCGGCCGTGGACTGGCGGATCCGGTTCGCCGCGCTCTCCCTGATCTGGGGGTTCAGCTTCCTGCTCATCAAGGTGGGCACCGAGGGGTACGCGCCGTTCCAGGTCACGCTCGGCAGGCTGCTGGCCGGGACCGCCGTCCTGGCCGTCGCGATGGCCATGCGCCGCGAGCAGTTGCCGCGCTCGGCCCGGACCTGGGGGCACATCACCGTGGCGGCGTTCTTCCTCAACGCGCTGCCGTTCTCCCTCTTCTCGTACGCCGAACTGACCATCCCCTCCACCCTCGCCGGCATCTGCAACGCGACCTCACCCCTGTGGGGCATGGCCCTCTCGGCGGTCGCCCTCTCGGAGGACCGCCCGACCCGCCGCCGCGTCGCGGGGCTGGGCGTCGGCTTCCTCGGCGTGCTGACGGTGCTGGGTGCCTGGCAGGGCTTCTCCGGCCTGGACCTGCCCGGCACGGGGATGGCGTTGCTGGCATCGTTCAGCTACGCGGTCGGCTGGATCTACGTCCGCCGTACGCTGGCCGGGACCGGCTCGTCGACGCTGACGCTCACCGGCAGCCAGCTCTTCGTCGGGACGCTGCAACTAGCCGTGGTGACACCGGTGTTCACCTCGGCCCCGGAGACGTTCCCGCTGCTGCCGACCCTTTCCGTCCTGGCGCTCGGCGCACTCGGCACGGGTCTTGCCGTCCTGCTCCAGTACGGGCTGGTCCAGGAGGTCGGCCCGACGACCGGGCAGATGGTCACCTACTTCATCCCGGTGATCGCCACCGCGGCGGGCGTCGCCCTGCTCGGCGAACAGCTCAGCTGGAACACCCCGGTGGGCGCGCTGATCGTCCTGGCGGGCGCGGCCCTCACCCAGAGCCGCCCGTCGCCTGCGGCACGGGCCCGTACCGCAGGCGACCGGACGGAGCGGCTCAGCAGGACCTGACCGCCCGGCACGGCCTGGCGCCTCGGACCGGGCCTGCCCGCCGTGCACGGCAGGATGCCTCAGCCGGACCTGACCACCCCGCACGGCAAGGCTGTTCAGCCGTACGTCACCGGCCGCGCGGGCCCGGCCGCCGCCGCCACCGCGTCCGCCAGCGGCCCGATGTCCGCAGCCGTCAGCGGGGAGACGGTGAGCCGCACCGCCTGGGGCGCGGCCATCCGGAAGCGCGCCCCGGGGGCCACGGCCCAGCCCGCGTGGAGCAGCCGGGCGATGGCCCCGGTCTCGTCGCTGACGGGCACCCACACGTTCATCCCGCTGCGCCCCCGGGCGACCACCCCGCGCTCCGCCAGGGCGTGCACGAGGGCGTCACGGCGCTCCGCGTAGGACCGCGCGACAGCGGCGGTGTCGACGGCGTCGGAGGTCCACAGGTGGAGCACCGCACGCTGGAGCAGCCGGCTGACCCAGCCGGGCCCCAGCCGTTGCCGGCCCGCGACCCGGTCGACCGTGACCGCGTCCCCGGTGAGCACGGCGACCCGCAGGTCGGGCCCGTACGCCTTGGCCGCCGACCGGACGAACGCCCAGTGGTCCGTGGTGCCCGCCAGCGGGTGCAGCGGCAGGTCCACGATGGCGTGGCCGTGGTCGTCCTCGATCAGCAGCACGTCCGGGTGGCGGGCGAGCACGGCCTTCAGCTCCCCGGCGCGGCGCCCGCTCACGGAGGCGCCGGTGGGGTTCTGCGCCCGGTCGGTGACGACGAGCGCCCGCGCCCCGGCCCGCAGCACCCGCTCCACGTCCGCGACCAGCGGCCCGTCGTCGTCGACCCCGACCGGTACGGCGCGCAGCCCGAGCGCCGGTACGAGGTCGAGCACACTGCCCCACCCCGGGTCCTCCACCGCCACCGCGTCGCCAGGCCTCAGGTGCGCCGCGAGCACCCGCTCGATGGCGTCGAGGGCGCCGGAGGTCACCACGACCGGCCCCTCCGGCACCCCGTCGGCGTCCATCGCTCCCCGTGCGTACGCGGCGAACTCCGGAACCACGGACGCTTCCCCGTACAGAACCGGGTGCCCGGCGTCGATCGCGGCGGCCGCGGCGAGCGCCGGGCCGAGCGCCGGCAGCAGGGCCGGATCGGGGTTGCCCTCGCCCAGATCACGTACGCCCGGCGGTGCCTCGATGCGCAGGGAGCCGCGGGGGGTACTGGCCGGACGCGGCCGCACCCGGCTCCCCCGCCGGCCCGCCGTCTCGATCACTCCGCGCTCGCGCAGCGTCCGGTAGGCGGCCGCCACGGTGTTCGGGTTGACCTCCAGTCGTGCGGCCAACTCCCGCATCGGGGGCAGCACATGACCGGGTGCGAGGTCTCCGGAACCGACCCCGCGCTCCACACTGGCGGCGATTTCCGATGCGCGCCGCCCACTGATCCGATACTCTCCTAGCACAAACAACAGTATGCACTAGTGCAATGGAGTACGCAATGCAGGACACCGCACCGCCCGACACCACGGGCCCCGGCGTCACCGCCCCCTACACGCCCACCGGCCGCACGGTCCCCACCCGGGCAAAGGAGCGCGCCTCCTACGACCGTGAGCTGGTCCACTCGATACTCGACGAGACCTACCTCTGCCACCTCGGCTTCGTCCGGGACGGGGCGCCGGTCGTGCTGCCGACCATGTTCGGCCGGGTCGGGGAGAGCCTGTACGTCCACGGGTCGACCGGATCCCGGCCGCTGCGGAACGCCCGGGCCGCGGACCCGGGCCTGCCGGTCTGCCTGACCGTCACCCATGTCGACGCCCTGGTGCTGGCCAGGTCCGCCTTCCACCACTCGCTGAACTACCGCTCCGTGGTGGTGCACGGCACCGCCACCGCCGTGACCGACCCCGAGGAGCGGCGCATCGCCCTCGACGCGATCGTCGACCAGGCCGTCCCCGGCCGCTCCCGGGACGCGCGCCCGGCCGACGCCAAGGAGCTGGCCGCGACGGCGGTGATCCGGCTGGACCTCGACGAGGTCTCCGCGAAGGTCCGCACCGGCGGCCCCAACGACGAGCCGGAGGACATCGACCTCCCCCACTGGACCGGGATCGTGCCGCTCACCCGGGGCTACGCACCACCGGTCCCGGCGGACGACCTGGACCCGGCCATCGGCGTACCGGACTACCTCCGCGCTCTCTGATCCCGGCCATCCGGAGGAAGGCGGGGCCCGGAGCCTCGGCACTACGCTCCAGGCCCCTGCCCGCTACACCGCCACCGGCTCGGCCTCCCGCCGGCGCGTGACCGCGGCGCCCCGCGCCTCGGCCAGGGCCAGCCCGGCCACGGCGGCCAGGAGGAGCAGCGTTCCGACGACGGTGGCCGCCGTCAGGCGCTCCCGCAGGACGGTCACCGCGATGAGCGCGGCGCTCACCGGCTCCAGAAGCATGATGACGGAGACGGTGGCCGAGCGGACGGCGGCGGCCCCGGCGAAGTACAGCGCGTACGCGAGCGCGGTGGGCACCGCCGCCACGTAGACGAGCAGCCACAGCACCTGTCCCGTCTCGGCGGTGTGCGGCACGAGGCCCTCGGCCACGGCCATGGGCAGCAGCCCCACCGCCCCGATGCCGAACGCCCAGGCGCTGGTGGCCAGCGCGTCACCGCCGCCGCCGTCCCGCCCGAGCCACCGGGTGAGCAGGGTGATCGCCGCGTATCCGGCGGCGGAGAGCAGCGCGAACAGCACCCCGGCCGGGACCACGTCGCCGCCCTCGCCGCCCAGGACCAGCACGGCCAGACCGGTCAGCGCCCCGGTCACGGCGGCCAAGCCGCCCCGGCCGAGGTGTTCGCCGAGCATCAGCCGTGCGCCCACGGCGATCAGGACGGGCCCGGCACCGAGCGTGACGACGGTGCCCACCGCGAGGCCGGTGACCTCGACGGCCGCGAAGTACGCGCTCTGGAACACGGTGAGACCGACCCCCGTGCCGAGGATGCGCAGCAGCCGGCGACGCCGGGGCTCGGGCTGCCGGGGTGCGCGCCGGGGACGTACGACGAGCGCCCCCGCCAGCAGGACGAGGCCGCCGGCGCAGCGCCAGAAGGACAGGGCTAGGGGACCGAGATCGCTGACCCGGAAGATCAGCGAGGCGGCCGCACCGGCGGTCCCCCAGGCGACTCCGGCGATGACGAGATACAGCAGGCTCCGCCCGACGGGCAGCGCGGGAACAACGGGAACAGACATATGACCGCTCCAGAGGAGGAAGACGGGATGGTGGTCGCTCGACTCCGCATGCGGGCAGCGACGAACCGCTCGGGGACTGCCCGAGCCCGGTCTTCGTCAGGAGTGGCCGCCCGCGCTAGGCGGCAGGCGGCGGAAGCACAGTCAGATGCATGACCGGCACACTAATGCGAGGCCCGCCCGGCGGACAACCCGCCCTCCGTGACGGCGGCCGCCGCGCCCCCACCTGCGGCGACGGGCCCCGACGGCGGTTTCGGGGCGGCCGACTGCGCGATGAACGCGCCGGTCAGGACGACGAAGCCGCCGATGAGCTGCGGGGCGGAGAGGTGCTCGCCGAGCAGCACCCAGGCCAGCACGGTCGCGATGACCGCCTCCAGGCAGGCGACGACCCCGGCCACCTGCGGCGAGAGCATCCGGACGGAGACGACGCCAGTGGCGTACGCGAGCACCGTGGCGATCAGCACGATCCAGCCGAGCAGCAGCCAGGCGGGGACCCCGTTGCCGTTCATGCCCGCGGTCCCGCCGAGCAGCGACCAGTCCATGCCCCATGGGCGCGCGACAACAGTCAGGACAAGGGCTCCGACGATCAGTCCGTACGCGATGACGCCGAGCGGGTGCGGAGGTTCGACGCGCCGGCCGTCGTCGCCCTTGCCCTCCTGGCCGCCGTGGTCGGAGAGGACGAAGTAGCCCACCTGGCAGCAGGCGGCACCGAGGGCGAGCAGCAGCCCGAGGGCGTCGAAGCCGAGCCCGGCCCAGACCTCGACCACACAGGCGAGGCCGCCGACCGCCAGGACCACGCCGAGCGCCGCTGCCCGGGTGACGGGCCTGCGCTGGACGAACCGGACCCAGGCCAGGACGAGAGCGGGGGCCAGATACTCGACGAGGAGCGCGACACCGACCGGGATGCGGGAGATCGCGGCGAAGTAGCAGGCCTGCACACCGGCCACGGCGAAGAGCCCGAACCCGGCGAGCAGGGCGGGCCGCTCGCGGACGAGGTTCCGGTGGCGCCAGGCGATCGGCAGCATGATGACTGCGGCGCCCGTCACCCGGAGCCACACCACGTGCAGCGGGTCGAGCCCCGCCTCGATGAGCGGCTTGGCGGCTACCCCCGAGCCGCCGAAGGCGAAGGCCGAAAGCAGGGCGAGCCCCAGGCCGGCGCTACGTTTCTGAGTACCCCGAGACGCGTGCATCGGCACATCATGACAGCAGCCGACAGCACCGTCACCTCTGTGACACCTGTCGAGACACTGCGGCCGTACGCCGCGCCGTCACACCTGCCGAGACGCCTCGGCCGTACGCTCCGCCGCACGCCCCGACAGCCACCGCGCGTCCACGCCCGCGCGCGCCAGGACCTCCACCGCGCGGCACTCCCCGTCGGCGGCCAGCGCGGCGAGGAGATCGAGCCCACCGGCGCGCGGCTCCCCACGCAGCCCGGCCCGGTGCAGTGCGTCCTCCATCGCGGTGACGGCCGACGGCGACCACCCCTCCGCGGCGGGGTCCCGCAGGACGGGAACGGCCCCGGAGTCCTCCACCGACCCCTGCCAGCGGAGCCCGTAACCGATGCTGCGCTGCACGAGGTAGCCGAGCACCTTCGCCAGCCGCGGTCCGCCGTCGAAGGCCTCGCGGACCTCGGGGTCGCTCTCGATGAGGGAGTGCAGAAGGTGGGCGGTGTCGATCTGCCGGTCACCGTCCCGCAGCGCACGCCTGCGCGCACCCGTCACCACCGAGGCCAGTTCGACGGTGAATCTGGCGTCGGGTCCGACGGGGTTGGGGGCGGGCTGTTCGGGGATCCGCGGCGTCCGGTTTTGCACATCTCCACCCCATCAGTCCCCGGGCGGCGAAGCATCGGCGGAGCGACCCATTCACGCGTCCCACCCAAGTTGGGCACACCGGAGCGACCACTCATCCCTGCGGATGAGATCGCGCCACGGCGTACAACCATCGCCCGCAGGGGGGCGCGCCGGTTGGCGCCGCACCCCCCCGGGCAACCGCCACCCCCTGCCCGTACGTCACTCACTCCACAGCACGCAACAGCACGCACCGGCTCCGGGCGGAGGGAACCACGGGTGTTCTGGATGGTCGCTCTGCTCGCCCAGGACGGGATGCAGTACGTCTACCGCGTATACGCACCGGACGACGCCCTGCCCGCCGATCTGTTCTGGGCCGCTTTCCACTGCCACGACGAGGGCCCGCACCCACGCGCGTCGGACCGTTTCGACGCGGCGGAGATCTGGCGGAACCCGGCGACCCCAGCACATCTGACGGTGCATCAGTATTGAAGGTTCACCCCGCTGCCGTTACGTTCCGCAGCACCGTAACCGGACGAACCAGGGGTGGTCGCATGGCCGAAGTCAGCGCGGAGGCACGCATCGAAGCACCCGCCGAGAAGGTCTGGGCGCAACTGACGGACTTCTCGTCGTACGGCGAGTGGAACGCCACCCACACCAGCTTCCCCAAGGGCGGCCCGGCCACCCTGGAGCTCGGGGCCACCTATGAGGAGAACATGAAGCTCATGGGCTTCCCCGCCGAAGTGACCTGGACGGTCGACGAACTGGAGGACGGCCGGCTGCTGACGACCCGGGGCAAGGGCCCGATGGGGGTCAACCTCGCCATGCGCTACGCCCTGACGGCGTCCCCGGACGGAGATGCCACCGCGGTGCGCATCGAGGGCGAGTTCACCGGCGCGGCGGTCTCGCTGATGGGCGGCAAACTCAAGGACTCCGCGACGGCGGCGCTCCAGGAGTCCCTGCGGAAGCTCGACGGCCTGGTCACGCCCTGACCCTCACCGCACGGACGTGAAAGGGGCCCCGCCGGGAGCGGGGCCCCTTTCGCGCCGGCCGGCGACCACCTGCTCAGTGCTCGTCGGCGAGAATCAGGTAGAGCTTCTTACGGGCGTCGTTGATGACGGCCAGCGCCTTCTTCCGCTGATCGGCCGAGCCGGTCTTCCAGACCTGCCCGAACGCCTCCATCAGCCCGAATCCGGCCTGCCGGATCTCATTCACGCCCTCCCAGTCCGCACCGCGCCCGGCCTCCTCCCAGGGAGCCTCGGGGCCGGACTCGGCCTCACCGCGCCCGGAGTCGGTGAGCGTGAACAGCTTCTTGCCGCCCTCGCTCGCGCTGATGATCAGCCCCTCGTCCTCCAGCAGCTGAAGCGTCGGGTAGACCGAGCCGGGGCTGGGCTTCCAGGCCCCGCCACTGCGCTCGCCGATCTCCTGGATCATCTCGTACCCGTGCATCGACCGGTCCTTCAGCAGGGCCAGGATCGACGCGCGCACATCACCGCGCCGCGCCCTGCCCCGCCCTCCACCCCGGCCACGCCCACCACCGAAGGGACCCCCGCCGAACGGCGGCCCGAACGGCCCGAAGGCTGCCCGGCGTCCATCGAGACCTCCTCGACCGCCCCGACCGTGATGACCGGGCCCGTAATGCCCCGGTCCGTGCTCATGCTCATGCTCGTATCCGTGTGAACGCATCGCTACGCTCCTTCCATCGTCGATCTGTCGCGATGCGTCAACGATATATCGGAATCTATCGCCTGGCAAGGCATCGCCGTGATGGACCACGCCGGTCCTTCGGCGGTGGAGCCGGTCACCGCCTCAGTTCCACAGCGACGACCGAACGGCCACCGGAGCACGTTCGGGCGGCCGAGTTGAATGGCAACGGACAACGCGACTGGAGGGTGACTTCGCATGCCGGTGCGCCACCGAGCAGGACACTCAGGACTCCAGCGAGTAGGGACGCGTCACTGCGCCCGCAGCAGCAACAGTCCGTGGGACACGGATACCGAAGAGGCGCCAACCGCAGGCGAACTGGACCCAGGTGATCTCTGCAAGGCCGATCGGGCCCTGGGCGATCTCGGCTATCCGGTCCTTCCCGAAGAGCTCCTGGAGCACCTACGACGGTCCGAGCCGGCTGCACCACCACGTGGAGCGCCCCAGTTGGTGGCACCGCTTCTTCGGCACCTTCTGAGGGTGACGGGCGGACGGCCTGTCCACCGGCAAGCGAGTGGCTGCGGGCGTCGGTTCGTCCTCGCCGGGAAGGCTCATCGGCGCCCGGGCCATGGGCACCTGCTCAGAAGGTACTTTCGCGTCTACGGCACCACGAACGGCCTCGCCCCGAGCGAAGCCCTGGGGCTAGAAGCCCTGGGGCTCAACGGTCGGTCCGGGCGTTGAGGCCGCCCATGATCAGGTCGGTCAGTGCGGTGACCGCGTCGTCGGCGGATGCCCGTCCTTGGTTCAGCTCGGCGGCAACTGCCTCGGCCGCGCTCAGCATTCCGACGCATCGAAGCCGGAGGACTTCGGGTGCGAGGCCGGAGTGCGGTAGCAGCGCGGCGGCCATCAGGTCGGTGCAACTGCCGAGCATCTCGCGCCGGATCGCCTCCATCTCCGGATTTCCCTTCAGCGCGGCGGAAATGGCGCCGAGTTCCGGCATGTCCGTGGCGCAGGCGAAGTACGCGGCGCTGATGACGCGTGCGACCTCGTCAGCGGTGGGCGCGGCCTCCCGCACCGCCTCCGCGATCGCGGCTCGGTGACGTCCGTCGAGGCGTCGGTAGAGCGCGGGCAGCAGCCCGGGGCGAGTGCCGAAGTGGTCGTACACGATCGGCCTGCTCACCCCGGCCGCCTCCGCGAGGGTGACCAGAGTCAGGCTGTCGGCGCCCTGGGTTCGCACGATCGTCACGGCGGTGTTGAGCAGCTGCTCCCGCCTGGCCTGCTTGGACAGGCGGGTCGAGGTGGTGGCCATCGACCGCGCACAGCGGGTGGCCGACGAACTCGGCGCCGCAACAGCCGTGACCATCGACCTGCGGCGCAGCGATCTCGGCCTCCCGGCCGAGCACAGCTACTCGGCAGTGGTCGCCGCACTGTGGGACGACCACCTGAACGGGCTCCACTACGCGCAGGACCACGGGTTGCCCTACCTCAGCATCTCCAGCGGCCTTGTGGAGATCGCACCGGAAGTCGTCGCGGGCGCACAGCGGGCAAGCACCTCGCCGATCCTGGTGGCCAGCCACTTCTGCGCCGGCATCGTCGTCCTCGCGACGCTGGAATCAGCCCGGGAGTTCCACCGGGTCGACACCATCCGGACCGGCGCCGTACTGGACGAGTCGGACACCGGCGGACCCGTGGGAACAGCGGATCTGGAGCGGTGGTCCACCGCCACCACGGCGGGGACGGTGCGCCGTGACGGCGTCTTCACCTGGGTCGACGGCCCCGACGCCCAGGCGGATGTGCCCAGTACCGACGGCGTCGTCCTGCCCGGCCGGAGCATCGCCATCCTCGACGTACCGAGCCTCGCCCTGGCGACCGGCGCACCGAACGTCCGCTTCGACATGGCCGTCGGTGAATCTGCGGCCAGGCGCCGCGGCGACCCCGCTTCCATCGAGATCCGGATCGACCTCGAAGGAGTGGGCCCGACGGGTGCACCGCTCAGCGCAAGCCGTTACCTCGTCCACCGGGCAGGACAGCGCCCCCTGACCGCACTCGGCATCGCCCTCGGTGTCGAGCGGCAGCTCGGTCTGCGTGGCGAAGCCGTCCCGCCGGGCATCCACACCCCTGAAGCCCTGATCGACCCGGCCTACGCGGCCGAGCGGATGACGGAGATCGGCGCCACCTTCGTCGACGCACCCGGCGACAGCTGAACACCCGGCCAAGCCGACCCCGACGCCCTGTCCCCCAAGGCGATACGCCGTGCGGTTAACGCGGCCGATAGCCTTCACGCAGGAGATGCCTTCCACCCGGACCGACAGAACCACTCGACAAGGTTCATCGTCCCCACTCAGAGGTCATTTCGCATGAACGGCGGAACTGGCCGCCCCGACCCGGGTGAAAGACCGAGGCCGGCGTTCGGGGCGGTGAGTCACCCACGAGGGAAGCGGTGAGGCATTCCCGGTCGCCCGAGCGCGCGTTGACGTCGTAGGCCGAGACCGGCCCGTCATCGCGTGCTGCCTCTGAGATCGCGGCACAGCGAGCCCATTTCCCCGCCCGAAGCCCGGGCGCGCCTCCGCGCGCCGGGCGGGCGGTCCTCGTTCCGGCGACCCCAGGGGTTTCTGTGCCGTCCCCCTCATCCGCTTCCCCCGCCTCCGCTTCGTCCTCTTCTGCTGCTTCCTCCTCCGTATGGCGGGACGCCGACTTCCGCAGACTCTGGGCGGGCCAGACGGCCTCCCAGCTCGGCGAACACACGACGCTCGTCGTTCTGCCGCTCTTCGCCGTCCTGACCCTCGACGCCGGCGCCGGCCAGTTGGGCGCCCTCCGTGCCGTGGGGCAGGCGCCCATCCTGTTGCTCTCCCTCCTCGCGGGCGCGTGGGTGGACCGGTGGCGGGCCCGCACGGTGATGGTGCTGACGGACGCCGCCCGGGCCGTGGCGCTGGGCGCGGCCGCCGTGGCCGGTCTCCTCGGGCTCCTCGGGCTCCCCACGCTGTTCGTCGTCGCCTTCACCGTCGGCGCGCTGTCCGTCCTCTTCGACGTGGCCTATCAGGCTTCCCTCGTACGGCTGGTGAGGCGCGATCAGCTCATGCAGGGCAACAGTGCGCTGGAGGGCAGCCGGTCCGCCGCGCAGATCGGCGGCCCCGCTCTCGGCGGCGCGTTGGTGTCGCTGCTGTCGGCGCCGGTCGCCGCCGCCTCCGGCGCGTTCTTCTTCGCGGTGTCGTTCGTGTCCCTGCGGCGGATCCGCCGGGCCGAGGCCGTACCCGGCCGCGCCACACCGGTCGCGGAGCGTCCGGAACGTTCCCCACGGGTCCGGCAGCCGATCCGTGAGGGGCTTCGCTTCGTCGCCGGGCATGCCCTGCTGCGGGCCGTGTGCCTCGCCTCGGCCGCCTTCCAGTTCTCCTTCGCGGCCCTGATGACCGTCTACCTGCTCTTCCTCCCGCGCGAACTGCACCTGACGGGCGCCACCGTCGGCCTGGCCCTCGCGGCGACCGGCCCGGGCGCGCTCCTCGGCTCGGTCCTGGCCGCGCGTCTGCCGGGCCGGTACGGCCATGGCGTGGTCCTCGTGTCCGCCGCGGTGCTCGGTAACGGGGCGCTGCTGTGGGTGCCCGCCCTGTACGGCTCCTCGGCGGTGACGGTGGCCGCACTCCTGGCGGTCAACTTCGTGTTCGGGACCTTCGGCCAGCTGGTGAACGTCACGGTCATGTCGGTACGGCAGGCCGTCACCCCGGACGGGATGCAGGGCCGCGTGGCCGCGACGATCACCTTTGTCGGCATGGGGTTCACCCCGCTCGGCTCGCTGCTCGGCGGCGCCCTCGCGCAGGAGTGGGGGCTGCGCACCAGTCTCCTGGTGACGGCCGTGGGCATGATGCTGTCCCCGGCGGTGATGGCCGCGTCCCCGCTCGTCCGCCTGGGCCGGAGGCTCCCGCTATGACGTGCGCCACAAGGCCGCGCGCGGGCCGGGGCCGCCCCCGTCACACCCCGTATCCACAACCGCCCACCCTCGCCCGCCGATCCGGGAACACACCGCCGGGAAGGCGGAGCCGGCTCCCGGCCGGGCGACTAGGGCGCGTATTGAGTCGTGATCATGTGTCTCGGGCGAGGTCTTTGATCCAGATCATGGAGGCCCGGAGGTGGAGTCCGGCTTGGTAGCTCTCGGGGGTCTTGTCGTAGCGGGTCGCGATGCCACGCCAGGCTTTCATCTTGTTGATCAGGCGCTCGACGGTGTTCCTCGACTTGTAGAGCTCGGCGTCGTGGCTGACCGGCCGGCCGCCTCGGCGGCCCTTCTTCTTCCGGTTGGCAGCCTGGTCCTTCTTCTCCGGGATGACCGCCTTGATCTGCCGTTTGCGCAGGTAGGCGCGGTTGCCGCGGGAGGACGCCTTGTCCCCGGCGACCGCGTCCGGACGGGTGCGGGGGCGGCCGGACGGGCCCCGGACCCGGACTTTGCGCAGGACGGGAATGAACTGGGGGCTGTCGGCGGCTTGTCCTGCGGTCAGGACGATCGCCAGCGGGCGGCACTTCCGCTCGGCGGCGAGGTGGACCTTGCTGGTCTGCCCGCCCCGCGACCGCCCGAACAGGCCGGCCTTCAGCCGGACTGTGCCGGCGCCGGATACGCCTCCGCTCTTCTCGCGCGGGCCCGCTTCCGGCGCTCTGCCTGTCTTGTCCCTCCGAAGCGCCCCCTTTTGCCGGGCCTTCTCCGTCTCGGCGGCGGCCTTCTCCAAGGCGGTCAGGACCTCGTCATCCAGGTGCATCCCGGCACCGTCGTGGTGGGCCCGGACGGTGGTGGAGTCCACGCTGACCAGCGAGAGATCCACCTCGCACCGCTTCGCGGCCTCGGCGATCAGGCCCTCCAGCAGGGCCTCGAAGACGCCCGCGTCCCGCCACTGACGGAAACGGTTGTGGACGGTCGGCCAAGGCCCGAACTCGGCCGGCATCTCCCGCCACTGCCCACCCGTTCCGAACCGCCAGATCACGCCCTCGAACTGCTGCCGCAGCCGCTCGGGATACGGCCCGTACTCACCGATAGGCAAATACGGCCCGATGAACTCCCACTCCTTATACGTCAGTTGCGCCCGTGTCATACAAGACGGTCTACCGGATACGCCCTCGACACGAGGGCGAATCCGGCAAGTTGATCACGACTGGATACGCGCCCTAGAGGCGCTTGTACACGCGGGTGGCCATCACGCCGCCCGCGGTGAAGGTGGCTTCCATTCCGTACGAGGTGTACTTCTTGACCACAGTGGACTGGCCACCCGTCGTCGTCCGGACCTCGGTCAGGGTGTCCAAGTCCCTGGAGACCGTGACCGTCCCGGTCTGCCCCGCGTCGCCCCCGAAGTCGGTGGGCTCGCCGAGGACGAAGGACTGCTTGTAGGTATTCAGCGCCGTCTGGACGGTCAGCTCCCACCGGTCGTCCGTGATCGTCAGCACCTCAGTGGGCTTTTCCTTCGCAGCCAGGGTGCGCTGGATCATGCCGACATTGACGGCCTTGAGGAAGGCATCGTAGTTCTGCTCGGTGATCATTTCCCACCTGCCCGATTCGAGCGCCATGGGGCCCCCCTTCAATTGTTGTGAAGTTCAACTTGCTTCGGAACAGGTCAAGTTGCCCGAAGGCTACAGACCCCAGAAGGGGCGCGGTCCGTTTTCATCCGTCCCCTTTCCGGGCTTCGGCGGCGCGCCGGTGGGCCTGGACGCGGCGCTTGGAACAGCGGTACAGCGGTTAACGCTAGGCCGGTGATCATGCGCTTCTAGCACAGGTGATCGGCCTGACGACCGTCGGGAAGCTATGGCCCGGAAAGCCGCGTCGGTGGTGGGGGCGCCGGTTGGTGGGCGTGCTGGGCGAGCAGAGTGCGGACCTGTTCATGGGAGCAGTGGGAGGCGGTGGCGATGCGGCGCAGGCCCCAGCCTTCCTGGCGGGCATGGGCCATGGCGGCGACAAGGGTATGCGTCAGGGTCTGGTCGAGAGTGGCCCGCAGGTCGGCGAGAGTGGTGAGCTGGGTGTGCGGGTCGTGGTGCTCCAGCTCGGTGAGCAGGGCGTCGACCTGGCGGCGGATGAGCGCGGCCCGCGCCTGGCCGGGCCGGTCGGGCGCGTGCTCGGTCAGGTCAGTTACGGGGACGGCAGTGGTGTTCATCTGCTCTCCGGGCCGGGTGTGTGAGTGGTGCGGTCAGGGCGCGATGCGCAGGAGCATCAGGGCGGTGTCGTCGACAGCGTGTCCGCCAGCGTGACGGGAGGCTTCGCGCCACAGGTGGTCCAAGGTGGCGGTGGCATCGAGGCCGTGGGTGGAGGCCAGGACGTCGGCGAGGCGGTCGTCGCCGAACAGGGGCCCCTTGTCGGCGCTGCGGGCCTCGGTGATGCCGTCGGTGTACAGCAACAGGGCATCGCCCGGGCGGAGCTGGAAGGCGGTCTCGTGGTGGTGGTCGAGGTTGGCGGGGAGCAGTGGGCTGAGGAGCATGCCCGCTGCGTTCAGCTCGTCAACGGTGCCGTCGGCCCGGCGGATGAGGGCGGGCGGGTGCCCGGCACTGGCGTACATCCCGCTGATGCCCGGGCCGTCGGTGGCAGGGTGGAAGGTGAGGAGGGCCGCGGTGAGGAAGCGGTCGCTGATCTTCTGGTCCGTCAGTGCCTGGTGCAGGCGGTGGAGCACCGCGGCGGGGCTGGGGTGCTGAGTGGCTTCGGCACGCACGGTGTAGCGGGCCAGGGCGGTGACTTTCGCGGCGTCGATGCCCTTGCCGCACACGTCGCCCATGATGGCGGTCCAGGTGTCGCCCTGGGTGTGGAACAGGTCGTAGAAGTCACCGACGACATCGGCCCCGGCCGCGCCGGTGGCGTCGGCCGGCAGGTGCACGGCGGCGACGTCCACGCCGGGGGTGTCGGGCAGGCGCGGCGGCAGGAGGCTGTCCTGGAGGGTGCGGGCCAGTGCGGCGGAGGCGTCCGCGGAGGCGCGGGCCTCGCGCAGGGCGTGGCGCAGGGCGATCTCGGAGGACACCGACCGGGCCAGCGTCCGCAGGGCGTCTATCTGCGTGGGAATGAAGGGGCGCGCCTTGTGGTCGACGACGCAGAACCCGCCCAGGACGTGCCCGTCGGGCGAGACGACGGGGAAGCCCGCCCACGCCCCGATGCTCAGGGCGCCGATGGCCGGGAGATCCTTGATCCTGGCGTCGGTGAGTGCGTCTTCCGCGATGAGCGGCTGCCCGGTGCCGACCAGGATATGGCACGGGCTGTCGCGAATATCGTTCTCCCGCGCCCTACCGGGGTCCATGCCCATCGCGCTCTTCCAGAACGAGCGGCGCCCGTCGGCGACGGTGAAGAACGCCTTCGGCGCCCCCGTGATCGCCATCGCGAGCCTGGCGAGATCGTCGAAGGTTCCCTCCGGCGCGGTGTCGAGCAGCCCGCTGGCCGCCACCGCCGCGAGGCGTGCCGGATCGAATACCGCCTGTGGCAGGCCGCCCTTGGCGTACGCGGTTTCCTTGGACGTCATCATCGCGCTGCTTCCGTCCTTGTTTGGCGCCCCGGCGGGGTCATCTGGACCCACTGACAGCGTCAAGTGATCTGACAGGACAGTACAGGTCGATCACGTGCCCGTCCCGGGCCGCCCCGTCCTGCGCAAAGTCCGGGTCCGGGGCCCGTCCGGACGCCCCCGCACCCGTCCGGACGCGGTCGCCGGGGACAAGGCGTCCTCCCGCGGCAACCGCGCCTACCTGCGCAAACGGCAGATCAAGGCGGTCATCCCGGAGAAGAAGGACCAGGCTGCCAACCGGAAGAAGAAGGGCCGCCGAGGCGGCCGGCCGGTCAGCCACGACGCCGAGCTCTACAAGTCGAGGAACACCGTCGAGCGCCTGATCAACAAGATGAAAGCCTGGCGTGGCATCGCGACCCGCTACGACAAGACCCCCGAGAGCTACCAAGCCGGACTCCACCTCCGGGCCTCCATGATCTGGATCAAAGACCTCGCCCGAGACACATGATCACGACTCAATACGCGCCCTAGGTCACCCTTCGCTGCCGCCCCGGAGGCCTGGTACAGATGGTGAGGTTTCACCCCTCACACCCGGAAGCGCAGCCATGAATCAGGACAGGACCGCCGAGCTCGTCCCCTTCACGATCGACCTGACCTTCGAGGAAGCACGGCGACGGGCCGCGGTCGTCGCCGCGCTCGGGCCAGACTGGGACCCGATGGCCGCCCTCCGCGGCGAGGACGAGGCCTACGCCCTGCTCTACTCGGGCCTGGACGCCGACCAGCAGCGCACCTACGACCGGCTGGTGGCCGCCGGTGTCCTTCCGGACGGGGATCCGGGCCGCGCGGCTGCCCATTGATCCGCAGGCGGACATCGCCCACCGAGCCTGGCTGGCCTGCCCCGCCTGCGACGACGCCCGCCACTGCGTGACCTGCGCGGACCGCCGCACCTGCGGCGAGCACTGGCGCTATCTGATCGCCAACGACGGTCCGGTCCTGCACCTCCAGTGCCCCGGCTGCACCCACACCTGGTCGCACGACACCCGGCCCGGCCTCCCCCGCCGCAACGGCAGCGCCCCCTGCCCCTGAACCGCCGACGCGCGCCCGGACCCGGCCCCATCCGGCCGGGACCACCGGCACGGGGGCCAGGAACCCCGGATTGGCCTTGGTCCGTCGCCGCGCGGGCGTTCTACGGTCGCCCCATGAGGATTCGTATCGTCGACGCGTTCACCGACCGCCCCTTCTCCGGCAACCCCGCAGGTGTCCTCCTGCTGGAATCCGCCGCCTTCCCTGACGCCGAACGGCTCCAGGAGATCGCCACCGAGGTCAACCTCTCCGAGACGGCCTTCGCCCACCCGCTGCCACCGGGCGGCGAGGCCGATTGGGCGCTGCGCTGGTTCACCCCGGCGACCGAGGTCGACATGTGCGGGCACGCCACGCTCGCCACCGCGCACGTCCTGCAGACCACGGGGCGGGCCACCGGCACCGTACGTTTCACCGCGCGCTGCGGGATCCTCACCTCCACCGCCCACCCGGACGGCACCCTCACCCTCGACTTCCCCACCGCCCCGCTCCGCGAGGAGACCGCGCCGCCCGGGCTCGCCGAGGCGCTGGGGGCGGAGCCGGTCTCGGTCCACGACACCGGTGAGCACATCGGCGACCTGCTCGTCGAGCTCCGCGACGAGGCGACCGTACGGGCTCTCGCCCCGGACTTCGCCGCCCTCGTGGCCCACTCGCGGCGCGGCATCATCGCCACGGCCGCCGCCGAGGACCCCGCCCACGGCTACGACTTCGTCTCGCGCGGCTTCTTCCCCGGGGTCGGCATCGACGAGGACCCGGTGACCGGCAGCGCCCACACCGCGCTGGCCCCGTTCTGGTCGGCCCGGTTCGGCCGGGACGACCTCACCGGTCTGCAGGCGTCCGCCCGCTCGGGCCTCGTACGCACGGCACTGCGCGGCGGGCGCACCCTGCTGACGGGCACGGCGGTCACCGTCATCGACGGGGAGCTGCTCACAGCCTTCTGATCGTCCTGCGGGGCGTCCTGCGAAGCCACACGCAGGAAGCCCCGCCCCTCCTCAAGGCGTCGGCAGCCAGTCCACCCTCCCGGCGAGCAGCGCGTACCCGACGAACGCCCCGATGTCGAGCAGCGTATGGGCGACGACCAGCGGCCCCACCCGCCCCCAGCGCCGGTACAGCAGCACGAAGACGACGCCCATCACCAGGTTGCCGATGAAGCCGCCGATCCCCTGGTACAGGTGGTACGAGCCGCGCAGCACGGAGCTGGCCGCGAGCGAGGCCATAGGTGTCCAGCCCAGCTGGTCCAGCCTCCGCAGCAGGTAGGCGACCACGATGACCTCCTCGACCACGGAGTTCTGCGCCGCGGAGAGGATCAGTACGGGGAACTTCCACCAGACGTCGGGCAGCGACTCCGGGACGACGGTGAGGTTGAACCCGCTCGCCCTGGCCACCAGGTAGAAGGCGAGCCCGGCGCTGCCGATGCCGGCCGCGACCAGGGTCCCGCGACCGAGGTCGAACCACGGCCTGGTGCGGTCGAATCCGATGGTCCGCAGGCTCGCCCCTTCCCTGATCAGCAGGTGCGCCACCAGGGCGACCGGCACCAGGGCCGTTGCGATTCCGAACATTTGCCAAGCCAGATCCAGCCATGGACGGCCGGGGGCGTACGAACCGTTCAGCGTCGCCGCCTGATCCTTCAAACCCCCCGGTTTTGTCAGCGATCCGACAAAACTGATGAGCGCGGACAACGCACTCGCGCCCAGCGAGAGCGCCAGGACCAGCACGGTCTCCGACCGCAAGATCCTTCGTGATGCGCCCTCTTGAGGATAAGAATCAGCCACGCGCCCCACCTCCACCGGTACACCTGCCTTTTGTTCTGCAATCGCGTCTCATCCCACCCACCGTCCCGCTAGGGTCTCGAATGCGGGTACGAAGATCATGCGCGACAAGCCGGGGGACGACCACCATCGCCGATGGTGAGGTCCCCCTTTTCCTTGTTCATCGTTCATCGTTCGTCTTCAGGGGGCACCACCGACATGGGACGTCACAGCTTGCCCGACGCCTACGCGCCGGAAGAACGCGGGGACGCGTCTCCCCGGCGCCGGCGTCGCACCATCGCCGTCGCCACTCTGCTCGTCCTCGCGGTGGCGACGGGAACAGGGGTGGCGGTCAAGGGCGGCCTGCTGTCGTTCTCCGAATCCTGCGAGGACTCCGCCGTGCACCTGTCCCTGGCCGCCTCACCGGACATCGCACCGGCGGTTCGCGCCATAGCCGAGGAGACCCTCGCGAACGAGGTGAGATCCGACGGCCACTGCCTCGACGTGGACGTGGTGGCCCGCGACTCCTACAAAGTGGCCGACACGCTCGCGGGCGGCGGCGAGGCCCCGGACTTCCAGGTCTGGCTGCCGGACTCCGACCTCTGGCTGGACCGGGCCGAGGGTCTCGGCACGGGCACCCCCATCTCTCCCTCGGACTCGGTGGCCTCCTCACCGGTGGGTCTCGCCATGGTGCCGTCCGCGTCGCAGCGGTTGGGCTGGCCGAAGAAGACGTACTCCTGGGCAGAGGTGGTCACTGCGGCGCTCACCTCGGACAAGGTCCGCCTCGGCGCGGCCGATCCGGCGCGCAGCGCCACCGGTCTGCTGGCCCTCACCAGCATCGCCGCCTCGTCCGGGCAGCAGGGCGGGGACAGCGACACCAGGGTCGCGGAGACCGCGAAGGTGCTGGCCGAGCGGATGTCGGACAGCGACGCGCAGGTGCTGGAGACCCTGGCGCGGAGCGGCTCCGGCGCCGAGGAGGGCAATCCGAAACGTAATCAGGCGGTCCTGATATCCGAACAGGCCGCCTTCACCCACAACGCGGAGGCGGCCGGCAGCGGCAAGCTCAACCTCTTCTACCCGGAGGACGGCACCCCGCTGCTGGACTACCCGTACACGCTGGTCGACGAGGAGAAGCTGACCCTGGCCCAGTCCCGGGCGGCACTGCGCTTCATGACCCTGCTCAACGACACGAGCTCCCGGGCCGTGTTCGCCCGGTACGGGTTCCGGCCCGCCGGCGGCGAGGCCCAGAACGCCGTCGTAGCGGCGGCGGGCGGCAAGTCTCCGCAGCCGTACGCCACATCGGCGGCCGAGGCACCGTCGGCGAAGGATCTCCAGGAGATGCTGGGAATGTGGACGATCACCGTCCAGAGCGCCCGGCTGACCACGGTCGTCGACGCCTCGGGTTCGATGTCCACACCGGTGCCGGGACGCGGCCAGTCGCGGATGGACGTCACCAAGGAATCGCTCATCCAGGCGCTCACCCAGTTCACCGCGGACGACGAGATCGGCCTGTGGGAGTTCGCCACCACGCTGGACGGCAAGAAGGACTACCGCAAGCTGATGCCGACGCGCCGCCTGGGCGACCCCGCCCAGGGCGGTTCCACCCACCAGGAGAAGCTCGCGGCGGCTTTCGCGGGGCTGCAGCCCGTTCCGGGCGGAGCGACCGGGTTGTACGACACGACGCTGGCCTCCTACAAGGAGGCCCTGTCGACGTATGTGAAGGGCAAGTTCAACGCCCTGGTGATCCTGACCGACGGCTCCAACCAGGACGAGGACGGCATCTCCCGGAGTGCGCTGATCGCTGAGCTCAAGCAGCTCGCCGACCCGGAGCGTCCCGTTCCGATCATCGCCATCGCGGTGGGCCCGGACGCCGACCGCGAGGAAGTGGCGGAGATCGCGCGGATCACCGGGGGCGACGGGTACGAGGTGAGCGACCCGGTGGAGATCCAGGCGGTCATCCTCCAGGCCATCATGACGGCCGGGCAGAACGGACGCGCCGCCCAGGAGTGAGGGCGGCGGGCCCGGCGGGGTGGCGCCCCGGCCGGTGCGGGCCGCCCCGGCGGCGCGCCCGGCCCGGCGCACATCGTGCCCGACGCCCGGCCGGGCCCGCCGCCCCCGTCCGCGTAACGGAACTGCCTCTCCCCGTCCCCGTACGGGATCGCCCCAGGGCGCCGGGAATCAGGGCGCCGGGAACCCCACCGGCCAGGTGTGCACCGGCTCCCCCGCGTGCATCAGCTCGGCGTACCGCCGGGTGGTGGCCGCCAGCGCCGCCTCCCGGCCGAGCCCCGCCTCCAGCGCCCGGCGGTATGTGGCGACCTGCCAGGAGGCCCCGTTGACCCGCCGCTTGCAGCGCTCCTCGATCACCCCGAGGTAGCGGTCCCGGTCGGCGGGCTCGATGTGCCAGGCGTCGAGACCCGCGGCGGCCAGCGGCAGCAGTTCCTCCAGCACCAGCTGTACGGCGGGGATCCTGGCGAGTCCGCCGGAGCGGCCCGGCCGCGGCCAGAGCAGCTCGGCCTCGATGCCGTGCCGGCAGGCCTCGTCGAAGTTCTCCTCGGCGGCCTCGAACGGCAGCCTGCTCCACACCGGCCGGGACTCCTCGGCGAGCGCCCGTACGAGCCCGTAGTAGAACGCGGCGTTGGCGATGACGTCCGTGACGGTCGGCCCGGCCGGCAGCACCCGGTTCTCCACCCGCAGGTGCGGAACCCCGTCGGCCATCCCGTACACCGGGCGGTTCCAGCGGTAGACCGTCCCGTTGTGCAGGACAAGCTCGGCCAGCTCCGGCACCCCGCCCTCGTCGAGGACCCGCAGCGGCTCCTCGTCGTCGCAGATCGGCAGCAGCGGCGGGAAGTAGCGCAGGTTCTCCTCGAAGAGCTCGTAGGCGGAGGTGATCCAGCGCTCCCCGAACCAGGTCCTGGGCCGTACACCCTGGTTCGCCAGCTCCGGCGGCCGTACGTCGGTGGCCTGCTGGAACAGCGGGGGGCGGGACTCCCGCCAGAGCTCCTTGCCGAAGAGGAACGGGGCGTTGGCACCCAGCGCGATCTGGACGGAGGCGATCGCCTGAGCCGCGTTCCACACGTCGGCGAACCGGGCGGGCGTCACCTGGAGATGCAACTGGACCGAGGTGCAGGCCGATTCGGGGGCGATCGAGGGCGAGGAGCAGACCAGGTGCTCGACACCTTCGATATCCAGGGCGAAATCCTCTCCCCGGGCCGCCGCCATTTGATCGTTGAGCAGCGTGTAGCGGTCCACGTCCGAGAGATTCGCCGAGACCACGTCGTGCTCGCCGAGCGTCGGCAGGATTCCGATCATGACGATCCCCGCGTCCACCTCACCGGCCTTGCGGTGGGCGTAGGCGAGACCGGTCCGCAACTCCTCCGAGAGCTGATCGAATACCCGGCCGCCGAGCCGGTGCGGAACGATATTTACTTCCAGATTGAACATCCCTAGTTCGGTCTGGAAATCCCGGCTCGCGATGCGCTGGAGCACTTCTTGATTCATCATCCTCGGCATGCCGTCGGAGCCCGCGAGATTCAGCTCTATCTCCAGCCCCATCAGGTTCCTCGGACGGTCGAACCTCCGCTCCGCCAGCAGTCTGCCCAGCCCCTCCAGGCACTGGTTGAGCTTGGAGCGGTATGCCTGCCGATCGGACAGGTCAACGGCTCCCGCCACGACCTTCTCCCCCATCTAGGGGTCCCTCCTCCAGTGGTCGGCCCGCTGACCGGGCCGTGCGCATCACGATCGATAATGCCCAGTGGAAGTGATCCGTAACGCCCCACGGAGCACCGGAAACCCGATAGGCTGGATGACGGAGACCGGGGGCACATTCCTACGGCACGCGCCCATCGGCATTTTCGCCCGGAGAGTGCGTGGTGGAATCACCGACGAGTTTCGGCCGACCGTGCCACCGAAAGAGGCACAGGCGAGGGCTGAAATCGGCCGAGCAAATCACCAGGAAAACCGCATTTCGAAGTCCGGTTGTCGCCTTGCGCGAAATGTCCCCGGCAACTAGCGGAAACACTGAGTGAACACGTGTCGTATAAACTCCGCCTGACGAGGCAGAGAGTTGACGCAACCGGCCCGTCACCGGCCTCCTCTGGCCCCGCACGCCGACAGCGCCGTCTGCACCCGCCCACGCATCACCGTGTCTCCGAAGTGAGAGGCGACCCACTATGCCGCTGCATGTCCCCTCGGCTCCCGCGCCCGCCCTGCGCAGCGTTCTCGCGGCCCTCGGTTCTCCCACCGCGGTCCGCGAGGCGCGCACCTCCGCCCTCCGGTCCGTCCAGGGACCGCTCAGCCCCGAACTGCCGCTTCCCGTGCATGTTCTGGACCGGATCGCTCCGACCAGGACCGCACCTCGAACCCGCCTCGCGGCCTGGCGCTTCCTGATCCGGAGCGAGGGCCGCGCGATCGCCGCCGCGGACACCATGCTCACCCCGGACGGCTGGAGCTTCTCGCACTTCTTCGAGGGTCCGTATCTCGCCTCGACGGAGCTCGCGGTCCGCCAGGCGGAGGCCTCGCCCACGGCGTACCAGGCGAGACTTCTCTCCATCCCCGAGCTGTACATGCTCACCCTCTGGCTGCACGACAGCACCGAAGACGACGCCTCCGACGCCTCCGGCGGTGTGCTCGCCCCGGCCGACGTCCTGGTGCCCCTGGCGCCGGCGCCGCCGGGCATCGCCGCGCACCGGCCGCACCGGGTCGCCGATCTGCTGCCCGTGATGACCCTGCGCGTGGCACCCGGCCCGCTGCTCAGCTCCGCCTGACCGGCGGCCGAGGACAACCGGCCCCCGCAGTGGCCCGTAACGCCCGACGGCGGAACGGGCCACTGCGGGGGCTCTTTCTTACCCACTCGGACTAGCCCGGTCCGGCCACCCCGAACCACCCGAAGTGACAGTGCAGTTGCGGTGAACCGTCCGCGCGGGTGATGCGTCATGAGAGGAGTACGGGAGCTGCAGCGAAATCCCTGCGGAATCAACCCCGTAGGGCAACACTGGGACCGGACCGACTGATACGGGGGCGGCCATGAACCTCTCATCCAGCCGCAGGACACTCGACTCGACGCAGCGAAAGAACGCATCCATGTGCCAGCACCAGCCACCCTGCCCCACCGCCGACTCCCCCGACAGGGAGGCGGCCCGCCTGACGGCACACCACCCGGAACAGGGCTGGAGCCTTCTGTGCAACGGTGTCCTGCTCTTCGAGGACACCGGCGAGCTGCTGCCGGACGGTCAGATCATCGCACCGCACCGGCCGCTGGTGGCAGGCCGCGTGGTGAAGGCCGCCTGAGGCACACCTACGGACAAGGCTGTACGGAGAAGGGGCCGGCCCGGGGAGATCCCCGCACCGGCCCCGACGCATGTCAGGCGTGAGCCCCTGGGCGTCAGTTGTCGTACTCCTCCAGCGGCGGGCAGGAGCAGACCAGGTTGCGGTCGCCGAAGGCACCGTCGATGCGGCGCACCGGCGGCCAGTACTTGTCCGCGGCGGACACCCCGGCCGGGAAGACGGCCTCCTCGCGGCTGTAGCCGTGGTTCCACTCACCGCCGAGCGCGGCCGCGGTGTGCGGGGCGTTGGCCAGCGGGTTGTCGTCCGCGCTCCACTCGCCGGATGCGACCTTCTCGATCTCGGCGCGGATCGCGATCATGGTGTCGCAGAACCGGTCGAGCTCCGCGAGGTCCTCGCTCTCCGTCGGCTCGATCATCAGCGTGCCGGCCACCGGGAACGACATGGTGGGCGAGTGGAAGCCGTAGTCGATCAGGCGCTTGGCGACGTCGTCGATGGAGACGCCGGTCGCCTTGGAGATCGGCCGCAGGTCGACGATGCACTCATGCGCGACCAGTCCGGCCGGGCCGTTGTACAGGATCGGGAAGTGCGGCTCCAGGCGCTTGGCGATGTAGTTGGCGGCCAGCACGGCGACCTGCGTGGCGCGCTTGAGCCCCTCGCCGCCCATCAGGCGGACGTACGCCCATGAGATCGGCAGGATGCCCGCCGAGCCCCACGGGGCGGCCGAGATCGGGCCCACACCGGTCTCCGGGCCCGCGGCGGGCTGGAGCGGGTGGTTGGGGAGGTAGGGGGCGAGGTGCGCACGGACGCCGACCGGGCCGACGCCGGGGCCGCCGCCGCCGTGCGGGATGCAGAAGGTCTTGTGCAGGTTCAGGTGCGAGACGTCGCCGCCGAACTTGCCGGGCTTGGCGAGCCCGACCAGCGCGTTGAGGTTGGCGCCGTCGACGTAGACCTGGCCGCCCGCGTCGTGCACCTCGCCGCAGATGTCGGCGACGTGCTCCTCGAAGACCCCGTGCGTGGAGGGGTAGGTGATCATGAGCACGGCCAGCTCGTCGCGGTGCTGCTCGATCTTGGCCCGCAGGTCCGCGATGTCGACCTCGCCGTCGTCGGCGGTCTTCACCACGACGACCTTCATGCCCGCCATGACCGCGCTCGCGGCGTTGGTGCCGTGCGCGGAGGAGGGGATCAGGCAGACGGTGCGCTGGTCGTCGCCGTTGGCCCGGTGGTACGCCCGGACGGCCAGCAGGCCGGCGAACTCGCCCTGGGAGCCGGCGTTCGGCTGGATGGAGACGGCGTCGTAACCGGTGACCTCGGCGAGGCGCTCCTCCAGCTCGCGGATGAGCGTGAGGAAGCCCTGCGCCTGCTCGGCCGGGGCGAAGGGGTGCAGCGCGCCGAACTCGGGCCAGGTGATGGACTCCATCTCGGCGGTCGCGTTCAGCTTCATGGTGCAGGAGCCGAGCGGGATCATGCCGCGGTCCAGCGCGTAGTCGCGGTCGGCGAGCTTGCGCAAATAGCGCAGCATCGCGGTCTCGGAGCGGTGCTGGTGGAAGACCGGGTGGGTCAGGATGTCGTCGGAGCGCAGCAGCGCATCGGGCAGCGCCTCGGCGGCCGAACCGTCCAGCGCCTCGATGTCGCCGTCGGCGCCGAAGGCGGCCCAGACGGCGGCGATCTGGGACCGGGTGGTGGTCTCGTCGCAGGCGATGGAGACGTGGTCGGCGTCGACGCGGCGGAGGTTGACCCCACGCTCGCGGGCGTCGGCGACGATGTCCGCGGCCTTGCCGGGCGCCTTGACAGTCAGGGTGTCGAAGAAGTCGCCGTGCACGACCTCCACGCCGGCGGCGCGCAGGCCCTCGGCGAGGATCGTGGCGAAGCGGTGGGTGCGGCGGGCGATCGTGCGCAGTCCGTCGGGGCCGTGGTAGACGGCGTACATCCCGGCCATGACGGCGAGCAGGACCTGAGCCGTACAGATGTTGCTGGTGGCCTTCTCGCGGCGGATGTGCTGCTCGCGGGTCTGCAGGGCCAGGCGGTAGGCCTTGTTGCCGTCGGCGTCGACGGAGACACCGACGAGGCGGCCGGGCAGGGAGCGGGCGAACTTCTCGCGGACCGCCATGAAGCCGGCGTGCGGGCCGCCGAAGCCCATGGGGACGCCGAAGCGCTGGGTGGTGCCGACCGCGATGTCCGCGCCGAGCGCGCCGGGCGAGGTGAGCAGCGTGAGGGCCAGCAGGTCGGCGGCGACGGTGACGATGGCGCCCAGCTCGTGGGCCTGCTCGATCACGGGCTCGATGGCCCGCACGGCACCGGAGGCGCCCGGGTACTGGAGCAGGACGCCGAAGACGCCGCGCTCGGCGATCTCGGCGGGGATGCCGTCGCTGAGGTCCGCGACGACGACCTCGACGCCGGTCGGCTCGGCGCGGGTCTGGATCACGGCGACGGTCTGCGGCAGGGTGTCGGCGTCGATCAGGAAGACGCCGTTCTTGACCTTGCCGACGCGCCGGGCGAGCGCCATGGCCTCGGCGGCCGCGGTGCCCTCGTCGAGCAGCGAGGCGCCGGAGGTGGGAAGCCCGGTCAGCTCGGCGACCATCGTCTGGAAGTTCAGCAGGGCCTCCAGGCGGCCCTGGGAGATCTCCGGCTGGTACGGCGTGTAGGCCGTGTACCACGCGGGGTTCTCCATGACGTTGCGCAGGATGACGGGCGGCGTGAAGGTGCCGTAGTAGCCGAGGCCGATCATCGGCGCGAGCACCTTGTTGCGGTCGGCCAGCGACCGCAGCTCGGCCAGTACCTCTGCCTCGGTGCGGGCCGAGGGAAGGTTCAGGGCCTCCGCACTCTTGATCACGTCGGGCACCGCGGCGGCGGTCAGCTCGTCCAGGGAGCCGTAGCCGACCTGGGCAAGCATCTTCGCCTGGGCTCCGGCGTCGGGCCCTATGTGGCGCTGCTCGAACGGAATGCCCTGCTCCAGCTGGGAGAGCGGAGTGCGACGGGGGGTCATGGTGGAGGCCTCCTGGTCTGTCACGACCTGCGAGGGGCACCACGGCGCGGGTGCCCGAACGGCCTCCCCCTCTGTCATCTCAACCTGAGAGCTTCACCGGCGCGCCCGGGGGCGTGCCGACTTTCACCGTCGGTGAGGGTCGGGTCCGTCCCGGCATGTGCCCGCACGAAACCCGCCCTGCTTTCCAGAGTGACCTCGTCCGTGCGGTACGGGGGCCTGAGAGATTCCGGGGAGGATTTGCTCCTTCGGCGCCTCCGGATTCTGCACCGGAGGACTCTCCCGCACGGGGTCAGCAGCCAGTGCCAGCCTACCAGCGGCCACTGCGCCGGAGCTCTCGAGTGGCCGACACCACGGATCTGCACTTGTGTGGTGCTGGTGGAGCGACAGGGACCACCCTGAGCAGTCGCGACCAGTGGGAGGCACCGTGCAGACCGATATCGATCCGCGCCGCCTGATCGGCCGCAAGGCATTCGATCGCAAGGGCGCCAAGATCGGAACGGTGGATGAGGTCTATCTCGACGACGCGACGGGGGTGCCCGAGTGGGCTGCCGTCCGCACCGGTCTGTTCAGCAGGGACGCCTTCGTCCCGCTGGAACCCAGCGAATTCGTCGAGGACACGCTGCGGGTCCCCTTCGATCGCGCGTTGATCAAGGGCGCGCCGGACTTCGGCGTCGGCCGGCACCTCTCCCCGGAGCAGGAGCTGCAGCTCTACCGTCATTACGGTCTGGACTCCCCTCCGGCGGCGGAGAGCGGCCCCGACCGTGACTTCGGCAGGCTGGCCGGCCAGGAGGAGTAGTCGACCGGGTCGCGGACCAGCGGCAGCGGATCGGCCGGGCTCAGCTCCGGGTCGTCGATGCGGAACGTGACGACCCGGCCGACCGGACCACCGGGCTCCTCGAACCGCACCGTCACCCGGCCCACCCCGCTCCCCTGCACCCAGCCGTGCCCGTGCGCCGCGTGGCGTACGTCGTGTCCGGCGGGCCAGCGGCGGGCGGCGAGCAGCTCGGCGCTAACCCGCGCGGGCTCCTCGTCCGCCGGTCCCCCGCCCCGCTCGCCGTCGTCCGCGGCGGGCTTCTCGGGCGCCTCCGACCGCGCCGCCAGCTCCCGGGCGTCGGCGGCCTGCGCGAACAGATCCTCCTGGGTGAAGTCAGCGAGCCCCGTGACGCCCACGCCCAGGAGGCGTACGCCCCCGGTGGTGTCCACGGCCTCCAGGAGCCTGGCGGCCGCCTCACGGACCACCGTGGGGTCGTCCGTGGGGCCTCTGAGGGTCTCGGAGCGGGTCAGGGTGGAGAAGTCGTAGCGGCGCACCTTCAGCACCACCGTGCGCCCCGACCGGTCGGCGGACCGCAGCCGCTCCACGCAGCGCACCGCCAGCCGCTCCACCTCCGCCCGCACCCGCACCCGGTCGTGCAGGTCCACGTCGAAGGTGTCCTCCACCGATACGGACTTGGCGTCCCGCTCGGCGACCACCGGCCGGTCGTCGAGCCCCAGCGCCATCCGGTGGAGACCGTGGCCGTGGGCCTTGCCGACCAGCCGTACGAGCTCGTCCTCACCGGCCTCCGCGAGGTCGTGGACGGTGGTCATGCCGGCCCGCCGGAGATGGTCCCCGGTGGCGGGTCCGACCCCCGGCAGCGTCCGTACGGACATCGGGGCCAGCAGCTCGCGCTCGGTGCCCGGCTCTATGAGCACCAGGCCGTCCGGCTTGGCCTGCTCGGAGGCGATCTTGGCGAGCATCTTCGATCCGGCGAGCCCGACCGATCCGCTGAGCCCGGTCACCTCCCGGATGGCCGTACGCAGCCGCTCCCCCGTCGTCCGGGCCGTCACCGAGTCGTCCGCCACCCCGCCCGCCTCCAGGTCGACGAAGGCCTCGTCCAGGCTCAGCGGCTCCACCAGCGGGGAGAGCCGCCCCAGGAGCTCCATCACCTGCTCGCTCACGGTGCGGTACAGCGAGAACCGGGGCACCAGGTAGGCCGCGTTCGGCGCCAGCCGTCTGGCCTGGGCCGTCGGCATCGCGGAGTGGACGCCCAGGACCCGTGCCTCGTACGAGGCGGTGGCGACCACCCCGCGGGGGCCGAGGCCGCCCACGACGACCGCCTTTCCGCGCAGGCTGGGCTTGGCCGCCTGCTCCGCCGAGGCGTAGAAGGCATCCATGTCCAGGTGGAGGATGGTCGGCGCGGGTCTCACACATCCGATGCTGCCCTACGCCACTGACAACGGGACGGCCCGGCACTCCGTGGAGTGCCGGGCCGTCCCGTTCTGTCCTGCGCTGTGCGCTCAGACGCTCATCCGGCGCGGTTGCGGCGCCGGGCGAGCTCGTCGGCCGGGTTGTTGCCGATGAGGGTCTCACCGGTGTCGACCCGCTCGCCGTGGAGCTGGGAGAGCGCCACGTCCACGTCCCGCCAGACGACCCCCACGGCGATCCCGAAGACGCCCTGACCGCCCTGGAGGAGGCTGACGACCTCGTCGGGCGAGGAGCATTCGTAGACCGTCGCCCCGTCGCTCATCAGCGTCATGCGCTCAAGATCCTGGAAACCCCGGGCACGCAGGTGCTGGACCGTGGTGCGGATGTTCTGCAGAGCGACCCCGGTGTCCAGGAACCGCTTGACGATCTTGAGGAGCACCACGTCCCGGAAACTGTAGAGACGCTGGGTCCCCGACCCGTAGGCCGGTCGCACGCTGGGCTCGACCAGCCCCGTGCGGGCCCAGTAGTCCAGCTGGCGGTAGGTGATCCCCGCCGCCGCGCACGCCGTCGGTCCGCGATAGCCGATATCGCTCGCCGCTGCCACGCCGTCCGCTGCCACCGCGGCCGGCTGAACCGGCTGCCTGATGGCGTGGTCGGCTCCACTGCCGTGCTGCGGATACGGCCCACCCGCCGCCGTACCGTCGCCGCTGCTTCTCACGCCGACCTCCGTCCTTGACCTGCCCACTCGAAGGTAGGCAGTCACTGGGGGTGCGTCAACGATCGCCACACTCGGCACGCCGAGTGATAATCACCCTGAGGGTGGTTTCCCGTGTCTCGCTTCCGGGAAAGGCTTGTCGGATGCGCTGACGACACCCTTGCGGGACGGTCACTGACTGTTGGTACCGAAGTCCTCCGGTGAGATCTGGTCGAGGAATTCGCGGAACTTCTCCACCTCGTCCTCCTGCTCGTCGGGGATCGCGATGCCCGCATCGTCCAGCACGCCGTCACTGCCGTAGATCGGCGTGCCGGTCCGCAAGGCGAGCGCTATGGCGTCGGAGGGCCGGGCGCTCACCTCGACCCCGCTGGCGAAGACGAGCTCCGCGTAGAAGACCCCTTCGCGAAGGTCCGTGATCCGGACCTCGGTGAGCTCCTGGCCCACGGCCTCGAGCACATCCTTGAACAGGTCATGGGTCAGCGGCCTGGCCGGAGCCATGCCCTGCTGGGCGAAGGCAATGGCGGTCGCCTCCCCAGGACCGATCCAAATGGGGAGGTACCGGTCGCCTCCCACTTCACGCAGGAGAACGATCGGTTGGTTGGAGGGCATTTCCACCCGGACACCGACAACGTCGAGCTCGTTCACACAGCAACCCTAGGACGTGCTCGCCATGTTTGGGTAGTCGGGCTCCCCCGAGCTCAGTGCAGACGGCTGCGCAGAGCCGTCTGGACGAGCGCCGCGTGCAACCGTACGGAGAGCTCGGCCAGCTCGTTCGCGGTGGCCTCGGCATGGGCCCTGGTCTGCGGATTGCGGTGCAGGCGCAGCGGGGCGACCAGCTGCTCGACCAGCCCCGCCTCACGGTCCGCGGAGGCGCGCATGGCGCGCAGATGGCGCGGTTCCAGGCCGAATCGCCCCAGATCCGCCACAAGCTTGGCCACGGTCACCATCTCGGCGTCGTAGCCGCCCTCGGGAGCCACGACGATGAGCCCGTAGGACTCCCACTCCTCCAGCTGCTCCTCGTCGACCTGGGCGGCCGCCAGGAGCTCGGCCCGCCCGATCCGCGCGGCGGTCGCCGCACCGGGGCGGGAGTCCCACACCCCGTCGCCGAGGTCCCGCTGACCGCCCGGCGAGGGCAGCACGGGCTGCTCGCCCCGGGCCAGGGCGTCCAGATGCTCCCGGATGACCTTCAGCGGCAGATAGTGGTCCCGCTGCATGCGGAGCACCTGCGCGAGGCGCTCCACATCGCCGGGAGCGAACTTCCGGTACCCGGACGGAGTCCGCTGCGGCTCGATGAGCCCCTCGGCCTCCAGAAAGCGGATCTTGGAGATCGTGACTTCCGGAAACTCTTCGCGCAGCCGGGTGAGCACCGTTCCGATGCTCACCCAGCGCGCGTCCGCGGTGGCGGTGCCGTCACCGGCACCGCCTGTCGGTGTTCGCAGCATGGGCCTTCCTGGGGGTCCCCCCGGACGGAGTCCGGGGGCTGGTCACACGCCCCGCGGGCTCGCATAGAAGACCAGGCGGTACTTTCCGATCTGGACTTCGTCGCCGTTGGACAGCAGGACCGAATCGATGCGCTCACGGTTGACATAGGTGCCGTTGAGGCTGCCCACGTCACCCACGGTGAAGCTACCGTCCGGACCCCTGCGGAACTCCACATGACGCCGCGACACGGTCACGTCGTCGAGAAAGATGTCGCTCTGCGGGTGACGGCCGGCGGTCGTCAGGTCACTGTCGAGCAGGAAGCGGCTCCCGGAATTGGGGCCGCGGCGCACGACGAGAAGCGCCGAGCCTCCGGGCAGCGCGTCGACGGCCGCCTGGGCCTCGGGGGAGAGCGAGGGCAGAGCCGTCTGGCCCGTCGCCTCGGCCTCGTACGCCTCAAGACCGGAGATGGAGATCGTGGACGTCGTCTCCGAGGCGCGCTCGGGGACACCGCCCCGCAACGGCGCGCCGCAGTTGGAACAGAAACGACTGGCCTCCGCATTGCGGTGACCGCACCTCGTACAGACCGGCATCGACGAGCCCTCCGGGGTGAACCCTCCACCCGTACGTGAGGTTGATGGTTCGCCGAAACCTATGCGCCCGGCACCGGCAGGGTCAACGGACGACACGCCGGGACCACCCGGCCCACCGTCACCGGACACCTCATCGCGGAAGAGCGGACGCTCCGCCTCCTGCTCCTCGCCCTGGCCGTGGCGCGGAGCACGGTGGCGGGCAGCACTGTTGCTGTCCTCGCGTGCACTCTTCCCGAACAACTTCGCAAACAACTTCACGGGCGATTCCCCTTGACCGACATAGACCCGCCCGTGGGGCAGGACGAACCCTGAATGAACACACCTGCCGACCCGGACATCTTCACAACGTCCGTATCCACCCGACAGTTTCCACCACGCGCCACCAATCCGGTGCGCCGACCCCCCGCAACCTCGCGCCCTCGTCCACCAGCCCCCGGGCCCGGCGCACTCATGGGGACGACGACCGAGCGTAGTCAGGCCGCTTCGCCGGTCGCAAGGCGTCGACGACGATGTCGTCGGAGCGCTCCACGACCGCCGTGGCCTGTTCCTTCTCCAGCGTCTGCACCACACCGCCGGGGATGTTGAGGGCGGGCTCCAGGTCCTGCGGCTTGCCGATCACCTTGAACTCGTACGGTGCGTCGATCTTCTTGCCGTCCACCTGGATGTCACCGCCGTCCCCGGCGAAGTACGTATTGGCCACCACCCGGACGCCGTTGACCTCGATGGCCTCGGCCCCGGCCGCACGCAGCTCCTGGACGGTGTCGAGGAGCTTGTCGGCCGCGACCGCGCCCGACGGGTCGCTGATCGTCAGCGTGATGCCGGGCCCCTGGGCGGCCACCGTACCCGCGAGGATCCCCAGCTGCCGTTCCTTTTCCAGCGTCTGCTTCCGGGCCTCCTCGGCCTGGTCCGAGCTGTTCTCCAGCTCGGTGCGCTGGTCGTCCAGTCGCTGCTTCTCGTCCGCGAGGCGCTGGGTCCGGTCGTCGACCTCGTCGAGGATCCGGACCAGGTCCTCCTGCCGCGCCCCGCGCAGCGTGCTGTCGTCGCTGGTGGACCGCACCTGGATGGCCAGCCCCAGGCCGAGCCCGAAGAGCAGCACCGCGACGATGAGTTGAGCCCGGCTCAGCCGGGGCGGCCACAGGCCCGCCAGCAGCCTCTGACGTCCGGAGACCTCCTCGGCGGCGGGCGGCTGCGCCGGCTGTTCGGGCTGCCGGCTGCGCGCGTTCTCATCGTTGTTCATCGGCCTCATGCCCGGAAGACGTGCCGGCGGATCGCGGCGGCGTTGGAGAAGATCCGGATACCGAGCACGACCACCACACCGGTGGAGAGCTGCGCGCCGACACCCAGTTTGTCGCCGAGGAACACGATCAACGCGGCGACGACGACGTTGGAGAGGAACGACACCACGAAGACCTTGTCGACGAAGATGCCGTCGAGCATGGCACGCAGGCCGCCGAAGACCGCGTCGAGCGCGGCGACCACGGCGATCGGGAGATAGGGCTCGACCACCGCCGGTACCTCGGGCCGGACCAACAGTCCGACCACGACTCCCACGACGAGGCCCAGTACGGCGATCACGATGTGCCCTTCCCTGATTCTGCCGCATCACTGCCGGCGGCCTTCGGCTCTGCTGTACGGACGATCAGGCTCGGCGCGGCGGGGAGCCGCACCTTCGCCTGCTCGGACAAGCTGGTGCGGATGTCGAAGCTCTCCTTGAGCGCGTTGAGGTACTGGCCGTCGGCGCTGTCCTGGAACGCGGCGGCGAGGTTCTTCCCGTCCCCCACCGCGAGCACCGTGTACGGCGGTACGAGCGGCCGGTTGTCGACCAGTATGGCGTCGCCCGCGGCGCGGATCGCCGACAGTGCCGTCAGCCTTTGCCCGTTGATGGCGATGGCCTCGGCGCCGGACTCCCACAGGCCGTTGACGACCCGCTGCATGTCCCGGTCACGCACCCGGCCGGTGTCCGCGAAGCTCGACGACTCACGGGGCCCACCGCCGCCCTGATCGGTGTTCTTGGCGTCGTCCACGACGAGCTTCACCCCGGGGCCCTCGACCGGGGTCGCCCCGGACAGCAGGGCCACCAGCTCCCCCTGGTCCCCGCCATGACGTTCCAGGGCCTTGCGCTGCCGCTCGCTCACGTCGCTGCGGAGCTTGTCGACGTCCGACTCCAGAGTGTCGGCCGCCCGCGTCTCCGCGTTGATGCGGTCGATCAGCTCTTCGCGTTCCTTGGCGACGACCGGCGCCGACACCCGCGCCTCGGCGGCACCGAGGGTGACCACGAGGGCGGCCACCACCAGACCGGCGGCCAGGCCGAGCTTCGACTTGAGCGTACGGGGCAGCCCCGCGCTCCCGTCGGCCCTGCGGCGGGCCGAGGCCTCCGCGTAACCGTCGTCGAGGCTGTGGTCCATCACGTTGTTCAGCAGCGACATGGAGGCGTCGGGACGTGGGGGCGGCGAGGGTGTGCTCCGATCGGGGGGCTGCTGCGACATGCCGCACATCGTCGCACGTCACCACGGCTGCCGCCGAATGGCCCCACCGGTGCACCGGAACGCCCTGGACGGGGAGTTCCGGTGCACCCGGCTTCACGAGGTCACTCGCCCGCGCTCTCCACCACGGCGGACCACTCGTCGAGCAGCGCCTGCGCCGAGGCGTCGTCCGGACCTTCCGCCCACAGATGGGTGACGGCCTCCGCCCGGTCGGGCAGCACCATGATCCACCGGCCGTCCGCCTCGACCACCCGGACGCCGTCCGTGGTGTCCACGCTGCGGTCCCCGGCCGCCTCGACGACGCTGCGCATGACGAGGCCCTTGACCGCCCAGGGCGTCGCGAGGTCGCGGCGCAGGACATGGGCCCGGGGAATGCGGGCATCGATCTGGCTCAAGGTGAGCTGGGTCCGTGCGACGAGTCCGATGAGCCGGACGAAAGCGGCCGTCCCGTCGAAGACGCTGCTGAATTCGGGAACGATGAACCCGCCGCGCCCGTCTCCTCCGAAGATGGTGGTCTCTTCGCGTCCCACCCGGGTCAGGTCGTCGGGCGAGGTGGTCGTCCATTCCACCTGCGTGCCGTGGTAGGCCGCCACCTGCTCGGCCACGCGCGTGGTCGTCACCGGCAGGGCGACGCGTCCGCTGCGCCGCTCGGCGGCGACGAGGTCCAGCATGACCAGCAGAGCCCGGTCGTCCTCGATGATCCGGCCCAGCTCGTCCACGAGGGAGAGCCGCTCACCGACCGGGTCGAACCGGACGCCGAAGGCCGCCCGGGCCGAGGAGACGATCTCCCCGAGCCTTACGAGGCCGGCGCGGCGCGTCTCGGCGGACTCGGTGGGCCGCGATTCGTCGAGTCCCGGGTTGATCGTCAGGGCGTCCACGCCGAGCCGCCCGAGCAGGCTCGGCAGGACGAGCCCGGCGGAACCGTTGGACGCGTCCACGACGACCTTGAGCCCGGAGTCGGCGATGCCCGCGATGTCGACGTTGCGGAGCAGGGAGCCGGTGTACGAGTCGAAGACGCTGGACGGGAAGTGCAGGTCGCCGATCTCGCCGGGGAAGGCCCTGCGGTACTCCTGGCGTGCGTAGACCCGGTCCAGCTTGCGCTGCTGCGCCTGCGAGAGGTCGGCGCCCCGCTCGTCGATGAACATGATGTCCACCGAGTCGGGCACTCCGGGCGATGTACGGATCATGATGCCGCCCGCACTGCCCCGAGCCGTCTGCTGCCGGGCCACGGGCAGCGGTACGTTCTCCAGGTCACGTACGTCGATGGCGCTGGCCTGGAGGGCCGAGATGACGGCCCGCTTGAGGGCGCGGGCACCTCGGGAGTGGTCACGGGCGGTCGTGACCGTCGACCCCTTCTTCAGGGTCGTGGCGTAGGCGCCCGCCAGCCGGACCGCCAGTTCGGGGGTGATCTCGACGTTCAGGATTCCGGAGACGCCGCGCGCCCCGAAGAGATGTGCCTGCCCGCGGGATTCCCAGATCACCGAGGTGTTGACGAACGCGCCGGCCTCGATGGTCTTGAACGGGTACACCCGCACGTTGCCCTGGATGATCGACTCCTCGCCGACCAGGCATTCGTCACCGATGACAGCGCCGTCCTCGATCCGGGCCGCCCGCATGATGTCGGTGTTCTTGCCGACCACGCAGCCCCGGAGGTTGCTGTGCTGTCCGATGTAGACGTTGTCGTGGACCACGGCCCTATGGAGAAAGGCACCGGTCTTGACGACCACGTTGGACCCCACGACCGTGTGCTCCCGGATTTCGACGTCCGCCTCGACCTTGGCGTAGTCACCGATGTACAGCGGCCCGCGGAGCACGGCGTCCGGATGGACCTCCGCGCCTTCGGCCACCCATACACCGGGCGAGATCTCGAAGCCGTCGAGTTCCACGTCGACCTTGCGCTCCAGGACGTCGGCCTGGGCCTTCACATAGCTCTCGTGCGTGCCGACGTCTTCCCAGTAGCCCTCGGCGATATAGCCGTAGATCGGCTTGCCTTCCTTCATCAGCTGGGGGAAGACATCACCCGACCAGTCGACGGAGGTGTCGGCCTGGACGTAGTCGAAGACCTCGGGCTCCATGACGTAGATGCCCGTGTTCACGGTGTCCGAGAAGACCTGGCCCCAGGTCGGCTTCTCCAGGAAGCGTTCGACCTGCCCGTTCTCGTCGACGATGGTGATGCCGAATTCCAGCGGATTGGGGACCCGGGTCAGACAGACCGTGACGAGTCCGCCCTTCTCCTTGTGGAAGGCGATGAGGTCGGTGAGGTCGAAGTCGGTGAGCGCGTCACCGGAAATGACGAGGAAGGTGTCGTCCTTCAACGCCTCTTCGGCGTTCTTCACGCTCCCCGCGGTGCCGAGTGGCTTCTCCTCGTTGGCATAGGTGAGCTCCATCCCGAGCTCTTCGCCGTCCCCGAAATAGTTCTTGACGAGGGAGGCGAGGAACTGGACGGTCACTACTGTCTCATTGAGCCCATGCCTCTTGAGCAGCCGCAGTACATGCTCCATGATCGGCCGATTGGCCACGGGCAGGAGCGGCTTGGGCATGCTCGAGGTCATGGGGCGCAGGCGTGTGCCTTCGCCACCAGCCATCACGACGGCCTTCATGTCGGAAACGTCCTCCTAAAAGAGACGACGGTCAGCCGAGTTCGCCCGTCGGGGCATCATTCAAGACATCACACCGCGGGCCGGCCACACTGCACGGCACCGCATCAACGAGCTCAATCGGCTACTGCATCCGCCCTGACAAGCCGGCGGACCTGGACCACGTATAGGATCCCTGCCCACCAATACAGCGTTGTACCCCATCCTGCGAACGCCCATCCGAAAATGGCGGCCACAGTAGCCAGCCAACCACTCCCGTCGCTGAGCAGCAACAAGGGGAACGCGTACATCAGGTTGAAAGTTGCAGCTTTCCCCAGGAAGTTGACCTGCGGTGGCGGATAGCCATGGCGCCGCAGGATGGCCACCATCACCAGCAGCATGAGCTCACGGGCCAGGAGGGCCGCGGTGAGCCAGAGCGGCAGGATCTCGCGCCAGGTGAGGCCGAGAAGGGTCGAGAGGATGTAGAGACGGTCGGCAGCCGGGTCCAGGAGCCGACCGAGACTGCTGATCTGGTTCCACCGCCGGGCGAGCTTGCCGTCCAGGTAGTCGCTGATGCCGCTGAGCATCAGCACCAGCAGCGCCCAGCCATCACTGTTGGGCCCGCCGAACACGGGGCGGAGAATCAGCCACAGGAAGAGCGGTACCCCGACAAGGCGAGCCATGCTGAGGATGTTGGGGATGGTGAGGACCCGGTCCGTCTGGACCCGAGTCTCCTGGACCTCCACCCGGGGGCCTCCTGTGAAGAACGTGCGAATGATGCTCCCCGACCTTACCCTCAGCTTCTGTCGGCACGTGCACGGGGGTGGGCGGAGCGACACCGCTGGATCGCCTGAACGCAGAAAAGCCCCGTGCCAATGGCACGGGGCTTTCCCGGAAAAATTGTTCGGCGGCGTCCTACTCTCCCACAGGGTCCCCCCTGCAGTACCATCGGCGCTGAAAGGCTTAGCTTCCGGGTTCGGAATGTAACCGGGCGTTTCCCTAACGCAATGACCACCGAAACACTATGAAATTAACCAACACCGGACAACAACACGGCAGTTCGTTATTTCAGAACCAACACAGTGGACGCGAGCAACTGAGGACAAGCCCTCGGCCTATTAGTACCAGTCAGCTCCACCCGTTACCGGGCTTCCACATCTGGCCTATCAACCCAGTCGTCTACTGGGAGCCTTAACCCCTCAAAGGGGGTGGGAATACTCATCTCGAAGCAGGCTTCCCGCTTAGATGCTTTCAGCGGTTATCCTTTCCGAACGTAGCCAACCAGCCATGCCCTTGGCAGGACAACTGGCACACCAGAGGTTCGTCCGTCCCGGTCCTCTCGTACTAGGGACAGCCCTTCTCAATATTCCTGCGCGCGCAGCGGATAGGGACCGAACTGTCTCACGACGTTCTAAACCCAGCTCGCGTACCGCTTTAATGGGCGAACAGCCCAACCCTTGGGACCGACTCCAGCCCCAGGATGCGACGAGCCGACATCGAGGTGCCAAACCATCCCGTCGATATGGACTCTTGGGGAAGATCAGCCTGTTATCCCCGGGGTACCTTTTATCCGTTGAGCGACAGCGCTTCCACAAGCCACTGCCGGATCACTAGTCCCGACTTTCGTCCCTGCTCGACCCGTCGGTCTCACAGTCAAGCTCCCTTGTGCACTTACACTCAACACCTGATTGCCAACCAGGCTGAGGGAACCTTTGGGCGCCTCCGTTACTCTTTAGGAGGCAACCGCCCCAGTTAAACTACCCATCAGACACTGTCCCTGATCCGGATCACGGACCCAGGTTAGACATCCAGCACGACCAGAGTGGTATTTCAACGACGACTCCACAACCACTGGCGTGGCCGCTTCAAAGTCTCCCACCTATCCTACACAAGCCGAACCGAACACCAATATCAAACTATAGTAAAGGTCCCGGGGTCTTTCCGTCCTGCTGCGCGAAACGAGCATCTTTACTCGTAGTGCAATTTCACCGGGCCTATGGTTGAGACAGTCGAGAAGTCGTTACGCCATTCGTGCAGGTCGGAACTTACCCGACAAGGAATTTCGCTACCTTAGGATGGTTATAGTTACCACCGCCGTTTACTGGCGCTTAAGTTCTCAGCTTCGCACACCCGAAAGTGCACTAACCGGTCCCCTTAACGTTCCAGCACCGGGCAGGCGTCAGTCCGTATACATCGCCTTACGGCTTCGCACGGACCTGTGTTTTTAGTAAACAGTCGCTTCTCGCTGGTCTCTGCGGCCACCCCCAGCTCATGGAGTAAATCCAATCACCAGTGATGGCCCCCCTTCTCCCGAAGTTACGGGGGCATTTTGCCGAGTTCCTTAACCATAGTTCACCCGAACGCCTCGGTATTCTCTACCTGACCACCTGAGTCGGTTTAGGGTACGGGCCGCCATGAAACTCGCTAGAGGCTTTTCTCGACAGCATAGGATCATCCACTTCACCACAATCGGCTCGGCATCAGGTCTCACCCTTAACGTGTGACGGATTTACCTACCACACGGGCTACACCCTTACCCCGGGACAACCACCGCCCGGGCTGGACTACCTTCCTGCGTCACCCCATCGCTTACCTACTACAAGTCTGGTTCATCGGCTCCACCACTACCCTCAACTCCGAAGAGATCGGGCCGGCTTCACGGACTTAGCATCGCCTGATTCAGTACTGGGCGTTTCAAAGCGGGTACCGGAATATCAACCGGTTGTCCATCGACTACGCCTGTCGGCCTCGCCTTAGGTCCCGACTTACCCTGGGCAGATCAGCTTGACCCAGGAACCCTTAGTCAATCGGCGCACACGTTTCTCACGTGTGTATCGCTACTCATGCCTGCATTCTCACTCGTGAACCGTCCACAACTCGCTTCCGCGGCTGCTTCACCCGGCACACGACGCTCCCCTACCCATCCATACGGGCGTTGGCCCTATGTGTATGAATGACACGACTTCGGCGGTACGCTTGAGCCCCGCTACATTGTCGGCGCGGAATCACTTGACCAGTGAGCTATTACGCACTCTTTCAAGGGTGGCTGCTTCTAAGCCAACCTCCTGGTTGTCTCTGCGACTCCACATCCTTTCCCACTTAGCGTACGCTTAGGGGCCTTAGTCGATGCTCTGGGCTGTTTCCCTCTCGACCATGGAGCTTATCCCCCACAGTCTCACTGCCGTGCTCTCACTTACCGGCATTCGGAGTTTGGCTAAGGTCAGTAACCCGGTAGGGCCCATCGCCTATCCAGTGCTCTACCTCCGGCAAGAAACACACGACGCTGCACCTAAATGCATTTCGGGGAGAACCAGCTATCACGGAGTTTGATTGGCCTTTCACCCCTAACCACAGGTCATCCCCCAGGTTTTCAACCCTGGTGGGTTCGGTCCTCCACGAAGTCTTACCTCCGCTTCAACCTGCCCATGGCTAGATCACTCCGCTTCGGGTCTAGAGCGTGCAACTCAATCGCCCTATTCGGACTCGCTTTCGCTACGGCTTCCCCACACGGGTTAACCTCGCTACACACCGCTAACTCGCAGGCTCATTCTTCAAAAGGCACGCAGTCACGACTGCATGTGCAAGCACATACAGCGACGCTCCCACGGCTTGTAGGCACACGGTTTCAGGTACTATTTCACTCCGCTCCCGCGGTACTTTTCACCATTCCCTCACGGTACTATCCGCTATCGGTCACCAGGGAATATTTAGGCTTAGCGGGTGGTCCCGCCAGATTCACACGGGATTTCTCGGGCCCCGTGCTACTTGGGTGTCTCTTAAACGAGCCGTTGATGTTTCAGCTACGGGGGTCTTACCCTCTACGCCGGACCTTTCGCATGTCCTTCGCCTACATCAACGGTTTCTGACTCGTCTCACAGTCGGCAGACTATGAAAAAGAGATCCCACAACCCCGCATGCGCAACCCCTGCCGGGTATCACACACATACGGTTTGGCCTCATCCAGTTTCGCTCGCCACTACTCCCGGAATCACGGTTGTTTTCTCTTCCTGAGGGTACTGAGATGTTTCACTTCCCCTCGTTCCCTCCACACTGCCTATGTGTTCAGCAGCGGGTGACAGCCCATGACGACTGCCGGGTTTCCCCATTCGGAAACCCCCGGATCAAAGCTTGGTTGACAGCTCCCCGGGGACTATCGTGGCCTCCCACGTCCTTCATCGGTTCCTGGTGCCAAGGCATCCACCGTGCGCCCTTAAAAACTTGGCCACAGATGCTCGCGTCCACTGTGCAGTTCTCAAACAACGACCAGCCACCCATCACCCCGTCCTAGGACGAGTTCACTGGGGCCGGCAACCGAAGGACAGACTCAAACGAGCCCGTACCCTCAGATACCCAACAACGTGCCCGGCACAGCCCATCCGTTTCTGTTTTCCACGCCGAAGCAGTACTCACAGAAACCAACGAACCGTGCCGAATAGTCAACGTTCCACCCATGAGCAACCAGCACCGAACATTCGCCGGTGTACTGGCCTCTGACCAAACCGAAGCCTGGTAAGAAGTGCTCCTTAGAAAGGAGGTGATCCAGCCGCACCTTCCGGTACGGCTACCTTGTTACGACTTCGTCCCAATCGCCAGTCCCACCTTCGACAGCTCCCTCCCACAAGGGGTTGGGCCACCGGCTTCGGGTGTTACCGACTTTCGTGACGTGACGGGCGGTGTGTACAAGGCCCGGGAACGTATTCACCGCAGCAATGCTGATCTGCGATTACTAGCAACTCCGACTTCATGGGGTCGAGTTGCAGACCCCAATCCGAACTGAGACCGGCTTTTTGAGATTCGCTCCGCCTCGCGGCATCGCAGCTCATTGTACCGGCCATTGTAGCACGTGTGCAGCCCAAGACATAAGGGGCATGATGACTTGACGTCGTCCCCACCTTCCTCCGAGTTGACCCCGGCAGTCTCCTGTGAGTCCCCATCACCCCGAAGGGCATGCTGGCAACACAGAACAAGGGTTGCGCTCGTTGCGGGACTTAACCCAACATCTCACGACACGAGCTGACGACAGCCATGCACCACCTGTATACCGACCACAAGGGGGGCACCATCTCTGATGCTTTCCGGTATATGTCAAGCCTTGGTAAGGTTCTTCGCGTTGCGTCGAATTAAGCCACATGCTCCGCTGCTTGTGCGGGCCCCCGTCAATTCCTTTGAGTTTTAGCCTTGCGGCCGTACTCCCCAGGCGGGGAACTTAATGCGTTAGCTGCGGCACCGACGACGTGGAATGTCGCCAACACCTAGTTCCCAACGTTTACGGCGTGGACTACCAGGGTATCTAATCCTGTTCGCTCCCCACGCTTTCGCTCCTCAGCGTCAGTAATGGCCCAGAGATCCGCCTTCGCCACCGGTGTTCCTCCTGATATCTGCGCATTTCACCGCTACACCAGGAATTCCGATCTCCCCTACCACACTCTAGCTAGCCCGTATCGAATGCAGACCCGGGGTTAAGCCCCGGGCTTTCACATCCGACGTGACAAGCCGCCTACGAGCTCTTTACGCCCAATAATTCCGGACAACGCTTGCGCCCTACGTATTACCGCGGCTGCTGGCACGTAGTTAGCCGGCGCTTCTTCTGCAGGTACCGTCACTTTCGCTTCTTCCCTGCTGAAAGAGGTTTACAACCCGAAGGCCGTCATCCCTCACGCGGCGTCGCTGCATCAGGCTTTCGCCCATTGTGCAATATTCCCCACTGCTGCCTCCCGTAGGAGTCTGGGCCGTGTCTCAGTCCCAGTGTGGCCGGTCGCCCTCTCAGGCCGGCTACCCGTCGTCGCCTTGGTAGGCCATTACCCCACCAACAAGCTGATAGGCCGCGGGCTCATCCTTCACCGCCGGAGCTTTTAACCCCGTCCCATGCAGGACAGAGTGTTATCCGGTATTAGACCCCGTTTCCAGGGCTTGTCCCAGAGTGAAGGGCAGATTGCCCACGTGTTACTCACCCGTTCGCCACTAATCCACCCCGAAAGGCTTCATCGTTCGACTTGCATGTGTTAAGCACGCCGCCAGCGTTCGTCCTGAGCCAGGATCAAACTCTCCGTGAATGTTTACCCGTAATCGGGTGCACACATCACGAGAGCGGAACAACCGGTCGGAATAAGACCCGTTGCTCTCAGCGTCCTCGCTGTGTAATTGCCTGCCCGGTGTCACCGAAGTGATCCGTGCAGGACTTTTCAAAGGAACCACCAACCTGCCGAAGCAGGCCGGGGTATCAACATATCTGGCGTTGACTTTTGGCACGCTGTTGAGTTCTCAAGGAACGGACGCTTCCTTCGGTCCCGTTTCACCGGGGCCCTCCGGGCGCTTCCCTTCGTTCTTGCGTTTCCGACTCTATCAGACTCTTTCGTGTCCGATTCCCGGTCGAAGCGGGTCAAGCGGTTTTGCTGATTTTCACTTCCAGGTAATTCGCTTTCGCGTTTTCCCTTTCGGCGAGTCCGACTCTATCAGGCCTTTTCCGTCTCCCTGACCACGTCCTGCGGGCATGCCGAAAGAAGGTTCAGGGTTAGGATCTGGGCTTAAAGGTCGCCGCCGACCCCCGACTCAAAGTCGCGTTGGGGTCAGGCAGGAGTACGACAGTACAGGCAGCCGGGGATCGAGGCAAATCGCTTGCGGTGCACCCCTAGACCTGTCAACCGGGCGGTCTCGGGCGGAACCGGGACTTCATATGACTTACTCTGCTGAGCAGTACGCCGTCCCTCATCAGCCGCGGCGGCGACACCTGAATCTCCACCCCCTGGGAGGCTCCCCATGACCAACGTGACGTCCCCTCTTGCTGGACGCGCCATCGGACTCACCGCGGTTCCCGACCCGGTCTTCTCCGGCGCGATGGTCGGTCCCGGCACCGCCATCGACCCCGTGCGTGAGCCCTCCGAGGCCGTGTCCCCGGTCGACGGCATCGTCGTATCCCTCCACCCCCACGCGTTCGTCGTCGTCGACGAGCACGGGCACGGGGTACTGACGCACCTGGGCATCGACACCGTCCAGCTCAACGGCGAGGGCTTCGAGCTTCTCGTCAACAAGGGGGACACGGTGACCCGGGGCCAGAGCATCGTGCGCTGGGACCCGGCCGGCGTCGAGGCGGCCGGTAAGTCACCCATCTGCCCGATCGTGGCCCTGGAGGCCACCGCCGAGTCGCTCTCCGATGTCCGTGAGGACGGGGACGTGAAGATCGGCGACACGCTGTTCGGCTGGCAGTAACGCCTCGGGCGCAGTGACAAGCCAGTTGCACAACCACCGCGGTGACTCGGTCGCCGCACAACCGGAGACGGGTGAAATGGAGACAACGCTGCGAGGCGTCGGCGTGAGCCACGGTGTGGCCATCGGCGAGGTTCGGCACATGGGGACGGCGGTGCTGGAGCCGCCCGCCAAATCGATTCCCGCCGAGGAGGCCGGTCGCGAACAGGGGCGCGCCCGGCAGGCGGTTGAGGCGGTCGCGGCCGACCTGATCGCGCGCGGCAACCTGGCCGGCGGCGAGGCACAGCACGTGCTCGAGGCGCAGGCCATGATGGCCCAGGACCCCGAGCTGATGTCCGATGTCGACCGGCGCGTCGCCGTGGGCAGCACCGCCGAGCGCGCTGTGTACGACGCGTTCGCCGCGTACCGGGCGCTGCTCGCCAATGCCGGGGAGTACCTGGCGGGGCGGGTCGCCGACCTCGACGACGTACGGAACCGGATCGTGGCGCGGCTGCTCGGTGTCCCGATGCCCGGGGTTCCGGACAGCGACGAGCCGTATGTACTGATCGCGCGCGACCTCGCGCCGGCCGACACCGCGCTGCTCGACCCGACCCTGGTGCTCGGCTTCGTCACCGAGGAGGGCGGGCCGACCAGCCACAGCGCGATCCTGGCGCGGGCGCTCGGCGTCCCCGCCGTGGTGGCTCTGCCGGGCGCCGGTGAGCTGGCCGAGGGCACGGTCGTCGCGGTGGACGGCAGCACGGGTGAGATCTTCGTCGACCCGAGCGCCGAGAAGCGTGCCGAGATGGAGGCTGCCGCTGCCGCTCGTAAGGCGGCGCTGTCCTCCTCGACCGGTCCGGGTGCGACTTCGGACGGGCACAAGGTGCCGCTGCTCGCCAATGTCGGCGGTCCGGGCGATGTGCCCGCGGCGGTCGAGGCGGGGGCCGAGGGTGTCGGGCTGTTCCGCACCGAGTTCCTCTTCCTGGACGACAGCAAGCAGGCTCCTTCCGAGGAGAAGCAGGTCGCGGCCTACCGTGCGGTGCTGGAGGCGTTCCCGGAGGGGCGTGTCGTCGTACGCGTACTGGATGCCGGGGCCGACAAGCCGCTGGACTTCCTGACGCCGGCCGACGAGCCGAACCCGGCGCTCGGTGTCCGGGGGCTGCGCAGCCTGCTGGACCACCCCGACGTGCTGCGTACCCAGCTGACCGCGCTGGCGAAGGCCGCCGAGGGTCTGCCGGTGTACCTGGAGGTCATGGCGCCCATGGTGGCCGACCGCATCGACGCCAAGGCGTTCGCGGACGCGTGCCGTGAGGCCGGGCTGCAGGCGAAGTTCGGTGCGATGGTGGAGATTCCGTCCGCCGCTCTGCGGGCGCGGTCGATCCTCCAGGAGGTCGAGTTCCTATCGCTGGGCACCAACGACCTGGCGCAGTACACCTTCGCCGCCGACCGTCAGGTGGGCGCGGTGTCGCGGCTCCAGGACCCGTGGCAGCCGGCGCTGCTGGATCTCGTGGCGCTGTCCGCCGAGGCGGCTCGTGCCGAGGGCAAGAGCTGTGGTGTGTGCGGTGAAGCCGCCGCGGATCCGCTGCTGGCCTGTGTGCTCACGGGGCTGGGTGTCACCTCGCTCTCCATGGGTGCCGCGTCCATTCCCTACGTGCGCGCCACGCTGGCCAAGTACACGCTGGCCCAGTGCGAGCGTGCCGCTAACGCCGCCCGTTCGGCCGACTCCGCCGAAGAGGCGCGCAACGCCGCTCAGGCTGTTTTGTCGGGCGAGTAGCCAGGGTGAGTTGTTTGTCGGAGGGGCTTCCCGCCTTGTGGCGGGAAGCCCCTCCTGCTGTGTGCCCGTGTCAGTGGTGCCTCTCCGCTTCGTCGGCCCCGATGTCGAATCCCGCGCAGTACTCCACGCCGGATTCCGGGGAGACGGGCTCTCCGGTCTCGGCGTCGGTGCAGTAGGCGTTGAAGACCTCGCCCGCGGTGAGCGGGACAAGGGTGCCGTGGGCCAGTCGCCAGCCGTGGACGCGGTCCGGGCTGTCGGGGGCGCTGGTGCGGAGCACCACTCCCCCGGGTGACTCCAGGGCGATCGCCACCGCGAGCACGGTGGCGAACTCCGCTCCTTCCGAGGTGTCCAGGCGGGCCGGGCCCGTGGTGTCGCGGTGGGTGTGGAGCACCGCCAGGAGCTGGTCGTTCTCCGTCGGGGTGGAGCAGACCAGGTGGTGGGTGCCTGGTCCGGCCGTTTCCAGCAGGCGCATGAGGAGGTGGGATGCCCGGTCGAAGGCCGCGCGTCCGATGTCCTGGCCGCAATCCACGCAGGCTCCGAGGTCGGCGAGGAGGAGCGTGGCGTACTCCCAGGTGGCCTGGCGGACGGCGCGGGAGACCAGGACCGGGATGACGTCGGTCAGGCGTTGGCCGGTGTAGGCGACGGTGGCTCCCGCGGCGGCGATCTCGGCGGTGAAGCGGCTGCGGTTGGCACCGGTGTCCGCGTCGAGTCCGGACTCCGCGCAGAACTCTGCGTAGTCCTCGGGGTCGAAGAGAGCGATCGTGGTGTGCATGCCCTGGGCGGCCAGGGCCTTGAGCAGGCCCTCCACCTGGTGCAGATAGGCGGTGTGGTCGTCGAAGGGGAAGGTGCGGTAGCGCCGCATGGCCGCGAAGTCCTGCTCGTCGACCAGGAGGCCGACGGTGCTGGGGGCTTCGCGGCGCAGTGTGCGTCGCAGGGTTGTGCCGTGTGCGGTGGTGCCGTGCCTCTTGTTCTGCTTCGAGCTGTGCTTGGTGGTGCGCTTGGTGTTTTCCGTCTGCGCCATGTGTCCCCCTGTGCGCGGTGAATCCTTGCTCACTCAGCGTAACCAGGGGGACTGACAAGCGGCCTAGCGTCGGCGGTTCGCGGCCAGTTCGGCGTAGAAGTGGAGGAGGTCGAGGTTGTCGACCGAGCCCGGGTTGACCGCCTTGGCTAGTTCGGTGCCCTGGAGCAGGCGCTTGACCGGGACCTCGATGCGCTTGCCGGTGAGGGTGTGCGGGATGGCGGGGACCTCGATGACCTCGTCCGGTACGTGACGCGGGGAGAGGTTCTCGCGGATGGTCGCCTTGATCGCCGCTCGCAGGTCGTCGTCGAGGGTCGCGCCGTCGGCGAGGTGGACGAAGAGCGGCATCCAGTATCCGCCGTCGGGCTCTTCGATCCCGATGACGAGGGACTCGCGGATCTCGGGGAGCCGTTCGACGGCCTCGTAGATGTCGACGGAGCCCATCCGGACGCCCTGGCGGTTGAGGGTGGAGTCGGAGCGGCCGTGGATGATCACCGAGCCGCGGTCGGTGATGGTGATCCAGTCGCCGTGGCGCCAGACGCCGGGGTACATGTCGAAGTAGCTGTCGTGGTAACGGCTGCCGTCGGGGTCGTTCCAGAAGCGGATCGGCATGGACGGGAGGGGGTTGGTGACGACGAGTTCGCCGACCTCGCCCGTGAGGGGCTTGCCGGACGGGTCCCAGGACTGGAGGTCGGTGCCGAGGCAGGGCGCCTGGAGCTCGCCGATGTGGACCGGGAGAGTGGGGACGGCCCCGGCGAAGCAGCTGCAGACGTCGGTGCCGCCGCTGACCGAGGCGATCCAGAGGTCCTCGGCGACCTCGTCGTGGAGCCAGCGGAAGCCGTCGGGCGGGAGCGGGGAGCCGGTGGTGGCGACGCACTGGACGCGGGAGAGGTCGAAGTCGCGGCCGGGGTGGATGTCCGCCTTGCGGCAGGCCATGACGTACGCGGCTGAGGTGCCGTAGAGGGTGGCGCCGGTCTGTTCGGCGATCCGCCACTGGGCGCTGATGTCCGGGTAGCCGGGGCTGCCGTCGTACAGGACGACGGTGGTGCCGGTGAGGAGGCCGGAGACGAGGAAGTTCCACATCATCCAGCCGGTGGAGGTGTACCAGAAGAAGCGGTCCTCGGGTCCGAGGTCGCAGTGGAGGCCGATCTGCTTGAAGTGTTCGAGCAGGATGCCGCCCTGGGACTGGACGATGGCCTTGGGCAGGCCGGTGGTGCCGGAGGAGTAGAGGACCCAGAGCGGGTGGTCGAAGGGGACCTGTTCGAAGACCGGCTCGGTGTCGGCGGAGGTGAGGGCGGCCCAGGCGAGGGCGCCTTCGGGGGCGTCGGTGCCCAGCAGCGGGATGTGGACGACGGCGCGCAGGGTGGGCAGTTCGCGGCGGAGTTCGGCGACGGTCTCCGTACGGTCGTGCTCCTTGCCGCCGTAGCGGTAGCCGTCGACGGTGAACAGGACGACGGGTTCGATCTGCTGGAACCGGTCGAGGACGCTGCGGGCGCCGAAGTCGGGGGCGCAGGAGGTCCAGACGCCGCCGACGGCCGCGGTGGCGAGGAAGGCGACGACGGCCTGCGGGATGTTCGGGAGGTAGCCGCTGACGCGGTCGCCGGGGGTGACGCCGAGGGCGCGGAGTTCGGCGGCGAGTGCGCCGACCTGGCGGCGGAGGTCGGACCAGCTGACGGGGACCTGGGTGTGGGTCTCGTCGACGTACAGGAGGGCGGGGCCGTCGGCGCGGGCCGGGTCCTCGGCGGTGCGCAGGGCGTGTTCGGCGTAGTTGAGGGTGGCGCCGGGGAACCAGGTGGCGCCGGGCATGGTGCGGTCGCCGATGACGCTCTCGTACGGGGTGGAGAAGCGGATGTCGAACCACTCGGCGACGGCCTGCCAGAAGGTGTCGAGCTCGTCGACGGACCAGCGGTGCAGGGCCGCGTACCCGCCGTCGGCCGGGGCTCCGAAGCGGCTCGCGGCCCAGCTCTGGAAGCGGGTGACGGCGGCGGCGGCGATGCGGTCGGGGCCGGGCTGCCAGAGGGGGGCGTCGGGCGTGGCTGCGGTCATCGGGCGGCTCCCTGGCTGGACGGGTACGCGGGTGGCGTGTCGGCGCGCACGGGCTGGGGTGTGCGCGTGAGCGGCTGACACGGACGATGCCATGTGATCGTCTTCGGCACCAGGGTGGGCCGGCGTGAGGCGGGGCCCTGTCGGTCGGCCGGGGTGGGTGAACGGGAGTTGAACGGGGGGTTCTGCGGTCCGGGCGGGTGGCAGGGTGTGCGCCATGGACGGTCGTGACCTGGTGCGTCGGGTGAGGTTGGTCGGTTCGGTACAGGGGCTGCGCACGGTGCGTGCGGCGTGGCGGCGCCGGTCGGCGGATGCGCGTGCGCTGCCCGCGCGCGGTGCGGAGCGGGCCCGGGTGCCCGGTGCTCTGGTGGGGGCGGAGCCGGGTCCTGGCGGGGGTGTGGTGCGGTTCGCCCGTTCGGAGCTGCGGATCCGGGTGGCGGTGGGGGGTGCGGTGTTCTGGGCGTGGGACGGGGCCGATCCGCTGCCGTCGTACGCGCTGGCGGGTGAGGTGCCGGGGCCGGATCCGCGGGCGGTGCTGGAGCCGGACAAGGACGGTGGCTGGCAGGTGGTCTCCGAGCGGCTGACGGTGGTGGTGTCGCGTACCGGTGGGGTGGAGCTGCGGACGCCGGGCGGGGTGCTGTTGCGGCGGGAGCTGCCGCCGCGCTGGTGGGAGCCGGTGGGCGGGGGTGCGGTGCGGTGGGTGCAGCGGTCGGAGGTGCCGGCGGACGCGCGGTTCTTCGGGCTGGGCGGGCGGGCGTCGGGGCCACGGCTGCGGGACGGGTCGTACGGGCTGTGGAACACGGACCCGGGCGGGCGGTTCGGTCCGGGGGACGATCCGCTGTATCTGACGATGCCGGTGCAGGTGGTGGTGTCGGACGCGGGGACACATCTGGCGTTCCACGACAACACCTGGGCGGGCCGGGTGCTGGTGCGGGAGGGCGAGGAGGGTGCGGGCTCCGGGCACGACCGGCCGGGGACCTGTGAGGTGCGGATGGAGGGCGGTCCGCTGCGCTGCTGGGTGGTGGCGGGGACGCCGGCCCGCGTGCTGCGGGGGTGGACGGCGCTGACGGGTGCGCCGGCGGTGCCGCCGTCGTGGGCGCTGGGTCCGCAGCACGCCCGGTGGGGGTTCGGCAGTGAGCGGGAGGTGCGGCGGGTCGTGGCCGGGTACCGGGAGCGGGGGCTTCCGCTGTCGGTGCTGCATCTGGACATCGACCACTACGACGCGCACCGGGTGTTCACGGTCGACCGGGGGCGGTTCCCCGCGCTGCCCGCGCTGGCGGAGGAGTTGCGCGAGGGAGGCGTGCGGCTGGTGTCGATCGTGGATCCGGCGGTGAAGGCGGCGCCGGGCGACGCGGTGTTCGACGCGGGCGTGGCGCTCGGGGAGCGCGGGGCGTACGTCCGGGACGCGCGGGGGCGGGTGGTGGTGGGCGAGGTGTGGCCCGGGGCCTGCGTCTATCCGGATTTCACTGATCCGGTTGTGCGGGAATGGTGGGGATCTCTGTACGAGGAGCGGCTTGCGCAGGGCTTCTCGGGGGTCTGGCACGACATGAACGAGCCGGTGTCGTTCGCCGCGTTCGGGGATCCGTCACTGCCGCGTTCGGCCCGGCATGTCCTGGAGGGGGCGGGCGGCGACCATCGCGAGGCGCACAACGTGTACGGGCTGGCGATGGCGCGTGCGGGGTACGAGGGGCTGCTCCGGCTGCGTCCCGAGGAGCGGCCGTTCCTGTTCTCGCGGTCGGGGTGGGCGGGGATGCAGAGGCACGGGGGGACCTGGTCCGGTGATGTGTCGACCGGGTGGCCGGGGCTGCGGGCCTCGCTCTCGCTGGTGCTGGGTCTCGGACTGTGCGGGGTGCCGTACTCGGGTCCGGATGTGGGCGGTTTCGACGGGTTCCCGTCGCCGGAGCTGTATCTGCGGTGGTTCCAGCTGGGCGCGTACCTGCCGTTGTTCCGGACCCATTCGGCGATCGACGCGGGGCGGCGGGAGCCGTGGGAGTTCGGGCCCGAGGTGCTGGAGCACGCGCGGGCGGCGCTGGTGGAGCGGGAGCGGCTGCACCCGTACTTCGTGACGCTGTCGCAGGTGGCGCGGCTGTCGGGGGCGCCCTACGTGCGGCCGCTGTGGTGGGCGGAGCCGGGCGACCGGGCGTTGCGGGGGTGCGAGGACGCGTTCCTGCTGGGCGACGCGCTGCTGGTCGCGCCGGTTATGGAGAGCGGGGCGGAGCGGAGGGTGGTGCGGCTGCCCCGGGGGCGCTGGTACGACACGGCGACCGGGCGGGCGTACGAGGGGCCGGGGCCGGTGGTGGTCGACGCGCCGCTGTCCCGGATCCCGGTGCTGGCCCGGGCGGGGGCGGTCATTCCGGTGCGGGACGCGGACGGTGAGCTGGAGCTTGAGGTGTGGGCTCCTGCGCCGGGGCGTACCGGGGGCGGGCTGGTGGTGCGGGACCCGGGTGACGGGTGGGCCGCGGCGGAGATCGAGCGGTATGTGGCGCGGTGGGAGGGCGAGCGGGTCGTGGTGGAGCGGGAAGGTGAGGAGGGGGCGGCGGCGGTCGGGCTTCCGGTGCGGGTGCGGGGGGTGGCGGGGTAGCGGGGCCCTTCGGGCGGAAGCGCCGTACGCCGGGGTGGCGGGGCTCTTCGGGCTGAGCCCCGTACACCGGGGTGGCGGGGCTCCTCGGGCTGAGCCCCGTACGCCCGGGGGGTCAGCCGTAGCGGCCCGCGAACCAGGCGTTCACGGCCTCCGTGTGCAGCGGGAACGCCAGCGGGCGGGGGGCGTACAGGATCTCGTACCCCGACGTCTCGTCGGTGGGGACGGAGGGCGGCAGGCTCGACAGGGGCCGTTGTGGGAGGAGCCCGAAGAGCAGGAGGTGGCCGCCGGTGGCGCTGAGGGCTTCGGCGAGGCGGACGTCCTGTTCGGCGGCTTCGATGCCGGTCTCCTCGCGCAGTTCGCGGACGACCGCGTGGCGCCAGTCCTCGGCATGGTCGATGAAGCCGCCGGGCAGGGCCGTGCCGCCCTTCTGCGGCTGGATGGTGCGCGTGATGACGACGAGTCCGGCCGAGCTCGGTCCGGTCACGGGGAGGAGGGCCACGGCCACCGGGAGCGGGTTGCGGTAGGCGGTGGTTCCGCAGCGTGCGCAGGTGCGGGGCCAGGTGTCAGGGGCGGCCGGGGCGGTGTACGGGGCTCCGCAGGTGGAGCAGTGGGAGTCCCTGACGTACGGGGACGGCTGCCGACCGGTCGTCGGGGCGGGGCTGCTGGTGGGCTCGGACACGGGCGGACTTTATCCGATCGTCCTTCCGCGGGGGCCGCGAAGCTGGTGGACGATGTGCCCATGACAGGAATGCGTACCGCTCTCCGCGCTCTGGCCACCGCTGCCGCCACCCTGCTCGTCGCCACGGCCGCCTCCCCCGCTCCGGCGCAGGCCCGTCCCGGAGCCGCGCCGGCGCAGGGGCATCCCGAACCGAAGGCGCCTGAAGGGTTCGTGGCGTTGCGGTCGGTGGATCCGACGATCATCCAGGAGATGCGCTACACCACGGCGCACACCTTCCTGGGCGAGCGCGTCGACGGATACCTGCAGCCGGTCTGCATACTGACCCGGCCCGCCGCCCGCGCACTACACCTGGCGCAGAAGCGCCTGTTGCGTCAGGGGTATTCGCTGAAGGTGTACGACTGCTATCGGCCGCAGCGGGCGGTGGACCACTTCGTGCGCTGGGCGAAGGATCTCGACGATCAGGCCATGAAGGGGGAGTTCTATCCGCTGGTCGACAAGTCCCGGCTCTTCGACGACGGTTACATCGCGGAGAAGTCCGGGCACAGCAGGGGAAGCACGGTGGACCTGACGCTCGTCCAGCTGCCTGCCCTGCCGACCAGGCCGTACCGTCCCGGTGAGCGGCTGAGGCCCTGCTTCGCGCCGAAGGGTGAGCGGTTCCCCGACAACTCGGTGGACATGGGCACCGGTTACGACTGCTTCGACACGCTGTCGCATACGGACGATCCCCGGATACAGGGGGTGCAGCGCGCCAACCGGCAGTTCCTGAAACGGACGTTGACGGACGTGGGGTTCGTGAACCTGCCCGAGGAGTGGTGGCACTTCACCCACAAGCCCGAGCTGTTCCCCGACACCTATTTCGACTTCCCGGTGGATCGCAGTTCGGTCGCCGGGCGCTGAGCAGCGGGGCGCGGAGCGCGGAAAACGGGGCGGAGAGAACGGGCGCCCGGGACCACCCCCGTGGGCTCCGGCCGCCCGTTCTTCAATTCGGACGCGAAAGCGGCGTGTTCGGTTGCCGGCCGGGCCGATACGGTGCCCGTATGTCACAGCAGACGTTCGATTCGTTCGAGGAATTCTGGCCGTACTACGTCGCGATGCACTCCCGTGCCGCCACCCGCTGGGTCCATCTGACCGGCACCCTCACCGGTCTCACGATCGCCGCCTACGGGCTGGCGCGGGGCCGGAAGCGCTACCTCGCGGCCCTGCCGCTGATCGGGTACGGCACGGCCTGGCCCGCGCACTTCCTGATCGAGAAGAACAACCCGGCGACGTTCGGGCATCCGGCGTGGTCGCTGCGTGGGGACGCGCAGATGATCGGGATGATGCTGGCCGGCCGGGACGCCGAACTGGCGGAGACCGCGGCGAAGTGGCTGGCCGAGCACGGCGGGGACGAGCGCGGCTGAGGACGCCGGGCCGCCCCTCTCGCCGGGGGCGGCCACCCGTGGCACACTTCTGACGTTCTGTCAGATCCAGTGCCGGGGAGGGGCTTTGCCGCGTACGCGCATACCCGTGGTGGCCGGTTGGTTCACCGAGGACACCACGGAGGAGGAGTTCCGGCTGCTGGGCACCCTCTGCTCGGGCTGCCGGTCGGTCCACTTCCCCCGCGAGGACGACCACTGCCGCAATCCGGGCTGCCCCGGAGGGGAGCTGGCGGAGGTGGCGCTGTCGAAGCGGGGCACCGTGTGGTCCTGTACCGACGGGCGCTACCGGCCCCCTCCCCCGTACGTCAGCGACCCCGCGGTGCCCTGGGTGCCGTACACCCTCGTCGCCGTGGAGCTGGCGGCCGAGCGCATGGTGGTCCTGGGGCAGGCCGCGCCCGGGGTGGGCGTGGGTGATCTGCCCGTCGGCTCGGTGGTGGAGGTGGTGCCGGGCGTCCTGGACGGGGATCCGGCGGCGGACACCGTGCGTACGACCTGGCACTGGCGGCCCGTCGCGGTGGAGGAGACGGCGAAGGGGGCTCTGTCGTGACCGGCGATGTGGCCGTTCTCGGGGCCGGGATGCACCCGTGGGGCAAGTGGGGGCGCAGCTTCGTCTCGTACGGGCGGGTCGCCGCGCGCGCCGCGCTCGACGACGCGGACATCGGGTGGCCCGAGGTGGGCTCGGTGGTCGGCGCGCAGACGGTCCGGGGCGGCTATCCGGGGTACGTGGCCGGGGCGACGTTCGCGCGGGCGCTGGGGTGGCAGGGGGCGCGGGTGACCTCCGTGTACGCCGCGTGCGCGTCCGGGGCGCTGGCCGTCAACACGGCGCGGGCCCAGATTCTGGCGGGCATGGCGGACGTGGTCCTGGTGGTGGGGGCGGATGCGGCGCCCAAGGGGTTCTTCGCCCCGGCGGGCGGGGACCGGCCGGACGACCCGGACTGGCTGCGGTTCCGGGTGCTCGGGGCGACGAACCCTGCGTACTTCGGGCTGTACGCGCGCCGCCGGATGGCACTGTACGGGGATACCCCGGAGGACTTCGCCCTGGTCAAGGTGAAGAACGCGGCGGCGGGGGCGATGAACGGGTATGCCCGCTACCGGACGCCGGTGACGGCCGAGGAGGTCGCCGCCTCCGCGATGGTCGCCGATCCGCTGCGGCTGCTGGACATCTGCGCCACCTCCGACGGGGCCGCCGCGCTGGTGCTGTGCAGCATGGAGTTCGCGCGACTGCGCGGGGTGGCCGATCCGGTGCGGATCCGGGCCGTCTCCACCGTGACGCCGACGTTCCCGAGGACCGTCCTCGATCTGCCGGACATCGGCACCGACTCGGCGGTGGCCGTGGAGCCGTCGGCGGAGAGCTTCCGGTCCTCGATCGCCCGGGCCGCGTACGAGGAGGCGGGGATCGGGCCGGAGGATCTGTCGCTTGCGGAGGTCTACGACCTGTCCACCGCACTGGAGTTGGAGTGGTACGAGGACATCGGGCTGTGCGGTCCGGGTGAGGGCGCGAAGCTGGTGCGGGAAGGGGTGACCGCGCTGGGCGGCCGGGTCCCGGTCAACGCGAGCGGGGGTCTCGCCTCGTTCGGCGAGGCGGTGCCCGCGCAGGCGATCGCTCAGGTCTGTGAGCTGACCTGGCAGTTGCGCGGGCAGGCCGGAGACCGGCAGGTGCCGGGCGCCCGGGTGGGGATCACGGCCAACCAGGGGCTGTTCGGGCACGGTTCGGCGGTGGTGGCGGTCCGCTGAGCCCGGTCCGAACCGGTGACCTCACCGGAGGACTTGACGGATCGTCATGGCCGCAGAACACTCACAGCCCGGCCTGCCGGACGACGTACGGCCCGTACCCCTGTCGGCGGGGGTTCGGGCCGTACGCGTACCGCTGTCAGGTGGCGACGGGCCGGCGGTCCCGGGCCGCGCGCTCCAGGGCGTTCTCGACCACCGCGACCAGGACGTCACGTACCGAGGACCGGTCCCGCGCGTCGCACAGCAGCACCGGGACCTCGGGGTCGAGATCGAGGGCGGCCTGCACGGTCTCGGCGGGGAACTCTCCTGCTCCGTCGAAGCAGTTGACGGCCACGGTGAACGGGATCCGCCGGCGTTCGAAGTAGTCGACCGCCGCGAAGCAGTCCTCAAGCCGCCGGGTGTCGGCGAGGACGACCGCCCCCAGGGCGCCCTGGGCCAGTTCGTCCCAGAGGAACCAGAAGCGGTCCTGGCCCGGTGTGCCGAAGAGATAGAGGACGAGGTCCTCGCGGAGCGTGATCCGGCCGAAATCCATGGCGACCGTGGTGGTGGTCTTGGACTCGACCCCCTCCAGATCGTCCACCGGACGGCCCGCCTCGCTGAGACGCTCCTCCGTGCGCAGCGGTCTGATCTCACTGACCGCGCCGACCGCGGTCGTCTTGCCCACGCCGAATCCTCCCGCCACCAGGATCTTCAGGGTGACGGGCTCGACGGGCCGCTGCTTGACGCGGCTAGAGCGCCCGAAGGCCATTGATTACCTCGCGAAGAATGTTCACGTCCGGCAGCTCGGCCGGCGGAACGGGTCGGGTGACGTGCACCAGCTCGTCCTCGACGAGATCGCCGACCAGGACCCGTACCACCCCTACGGGCAGGTCGAGTTCCGCGGCGAGCTCGGCGATCGACTGGGGCATGTCGCTGCAGAGTTCGACGATCGTGACGTGTTCGGGCGCGAGCGTCTGGTCCCGGCCGGGATCCTCGGCGGCCGGTTCGGGCACGACGAGGGCGATGAGGTCGAGCCGGTGCCTGGAGGCGCTGCTGGTACGCCCCCGGGTCATGGCGTACGGGCGGACCACCGGCCCGGCCTCCGCGTCGTACCAACGCGAGGACTGCGGGTCGGTGGTCCCGTCCGGGGATCCGGGGTCCGTGCCCCGGGGGGAGTCAGCGCTCATGCCCGCCACTCACCCTCCGGCGGGCAGACCGGTCGTCCGTGGGGCGTTGGCCAGGTGGGCCCCCACGCGCTTGACCATCAGCGTCATCTCGTACGCCACCTGGCCCACGTCGGAGTCGGCATCGGCCAGGACGGCGAGACAGCTGCCGTCCCCGGCCGCGGTCACGAAGAGGAACGCCTCGTCCAGTTCGACGACGGTCTGACGGACCCGGCCCGCGTCGAAGTGGCGTCCCACGCCCTTGGCGAGGCTGTGGAACCCGGAGGCGACGGCGGCCAGATGCTCGCTGTCCTCGCGGGTCAGATCCTGCGAGGTGCCGGTGGCCAGCCCGTCGCCGGAGAGCACCAGCGCCTTGCGGATGCTGGCGACACGCTGGACGAGTTCGTCGAGCAGCCAGTTCAGTTCGCCCGAGCCGTGGCGTGCGGGGTTGGGTGCTGCGGCGTTCGGTGCGGTCATCGACCGTCCCCTCCCGGAGTGGTTCCTGGTGCTGTTCCCTCGGAGCCGGCCGCGTCCTGTGCGTCCTCGGCGTTCTGCCGACGACCGCGCTGCCAGCCGCGCTGGAGTGAAGCCATGCGATTGCGTACCTCGTCCGCGTCGCGCTCGACGTCGTCGAACGTGTCCACGGGCGCCCGGTGCGGAGTCCGGTCTGCGGATTCCTCACGGAGCTGGTGGGCGAGGCTGGCCTGCCGGACCCGGCGGGGCAGGCCGCCCACGGTGTCGGGGGCGGTCGGGCCGTTCGGCGCCGGGGGGTTCTCGGAGCGCGCCTCGGTGGTGCGGGGTGGTTCTGGGGTGTTCGGTGGTTCTGGGGTGTGCTGTGCTGCGTCTGTGGTGCGTGGTGCGGTGGTGGTGCGTGGTTCGGTGGTGCTGCGTGGGTCTGTGGCGCTCAGTGCTGCGGTGGTGCTCAGTGGTGCGGGTGTGCGGTGTGCGGCGCGGGCGGCCCAGGGGGTGGTGTGCGCGACCGGGCCGGTCGGGGTGCGGGGAGCGACTGCGGGCGGCTCGGCGGCGGCCTGGTCCTCGTCGTCCACCCGGCGGCCCCGGTCGGTGACCAGCGTCGGCGGGGTGCGGCGCGGCAGCGGTACCGGGCCCGTGGGGCGCATCGGGCGGACCTCGGCCGTGGGGCCCTCGCCGTGGTCGCGGGCCTGCTGGTGCTGTTCGCGGTCATTGGCTCGGCGCCGGTCCCGGCCGTCGTCACCGCGCGGGTCCCGGCCGTCGTCGCGGCGCAGGTCGCGGGCGCGGAAGATGCCGCCGCGCTCGCTCTCGGTGTCCTCCAGGTCGGAGACGCCGTCGAGCACGGGACCCAGGGCCGGATCGAGAGCCGGGTCCGAGGCGCGGTCCAGGGGGTCGCCGGCGAGGTCCAGGGGGCCGACCGGGCCTTCGAGCTCGACCGGGCCGTCGAGCACCGCCGGTCCGGTGAGCCCGGTGGGGACCGGGGAGAGGACGGCGGACCGGCCGTTGGCCCTGCGGTCGCCGCCCGGCGAGGTGCTCCCGGTGCCCGGGGACGCGTCGGCGCCGCGACCGCTGCCGATCGCCCGCTCTGCGCGGCGGTCGAGACGGAAGCCCGTGCCGTGGGTGTCCGGGGCGTCGGTGAGGAGGGCGGCGGGGATGAAGACGACCGCGGTGGTGCCTCCGTACGGCGATTTCTGCAGGGAGACCCGGACGTTCTGGCGCTGGGCCAGCCGGCTGACCACGAAGAGGCCGAGGCGGTCGGTGTCGGAGAGCTCGAAGTCGGGGGTCTCCGCAAGCCTCAGGTTGGCGTCGAGGAGGACCTCCGGGGGCATACCGAGGCCGCGGTCGTGGATCTCGAGGGTGAAGCCGTTGGAGACGCGTTCGCCGAGCACCTGGACCGCGGTGTGCGGGGGTGAGAAGACGGTGGCGTTCTCCAGGAGTTCGGCGATGAGGTGGGTGAGGTCGGCGACGGCGGGGCCGCCCACGCCGATCCGGGGCAGCCGCCGGACCTCGATGCGTTCGTAGTCCTCGACCTCGGCGACGGCGGCCCGCACCACGTCCATGAGCTGGATGGGCTTGCGCCACTGGCGGGAGGGGGCGGCGCCGGAGAGGATCACGAGCCCTTCGGCGTGGCGCCGCATGCGGGTGGTGAGGTGGTCCAGGCGGAACAGGTCGGCGAGTTCGTCGCTGTTCTCGGTGCGGCGCTCCATGGTGTCCAGCAGGGTCAGCTGGCGGTGCAGGAGGACCTGGTTGCGGCGGGCGAGGTTGACGAAGACCTCGGAGACGCCGCGGCGCATGTCCGCCTGCTTGACCGCGGCCTCGACCGCGGCGCGCTGAAGGGTGTTGAGTGCCTGGCCGACCTGGCCGATCTCGTCGCGCTCGTAGGTGAGGTGCGGCGCCTCGGTCTCGACGTCGACCTGCTCCCCGGCGGCGAGTCGGCGCATGACGCTCGGCAGCCGGACGCCGGAGACCTCGTGGGCGTCCTTGCGCAGCCGGGAGAGGTCGCGGACGAGTTCGCGGCCGATGCGTACGGAGACGAAGATCGAGACGATCAGGGCCAGGAAGCCGAGGACTCCGGCGACCCCGGCCTGGGCGAGGACCCGGTATCCGGCCGGTTCCGCACGGTCCTGGAAGCGGTTGCCCATCCCCGTGGAGTCGTTGGCGAGCCGGTCGAGGACGGGCGGGGCCGCCTGCTGCCAGCGCTCGGTGTCGACGGCGCCCGGGCGCTTGGTGGGCCCGGCGGCGATCAGGGTGTCCTCGGCGGTGCGCAGCGGTTCGGCGTCGGGGCTGCCCCAGAACTGCTCGACGCGTCGGCGTTCGGTGGCGGGGAGGTTTTCGAGGCTGACCTCGTAGAGCAGTTGGCGCTGGGCCACCAGACCGGATATCTGGCGCAGTTCGGAGGTGGTGAAGCGGCCCGCGATGAGGCCCGAGGCGACCAGCGCGTCCTCGCGCGACAGCATCTCGCGGGCCCTGGATATCCCGACCAGCGCCCGCATCTGCTTGTCCATCGAGCCGTTCTCCGTGGTGTGGAGACCGTTGAGGAAGCGGTACGCGGGGTCGACGAGGCCGTTGTAGAAGTCCAGCGCCTTCGCCCGGCCGATGGTGCGCTTCTCGACCGATTCGCGCAGGGAACCCAGGCCGTCGACGGCGCTCAGGATGGCGTCGAGACGGGTGCGGGCCTCCGCGTCGAGCGCCTCGCGGACGTCGTTCTGCCGGGCGCTGTCCCGGACCTCGGCCACGATCCGGTCGGTGTCGGCGCGTTGGCTCAGCAGGAGCGGAAGGGCGTCGGAGGCGCGGGGGTCGGCAAGGAAGACGAGGGTCTGCCGTCGTTCCGCCTGTACGACCCGGACGGCTTCCTCCAGTGGACCGGCGACCTTGTCCACGGTGGTGCTGACGCTCATCAGCTCGGTCGCCTGACGGCCGGTGACGTACGTGGCGAGGACCCAGAGGCCCGTGAGGGAGACGAGCGGCACCAGCAGCAACGCCACGATCTTCCTGCGGATGGACTTCCCGCGAAAGCGCATGGCCTCCCCCAGATCGGCCCCGCACGGCGGGGGTGGTCTTGTCTCGGTCGTCCCTCGACCCTGCCCCGACGTTCGCCGTGTGTACACCGGCGCGCATCGGACCGACGGGAGCGAGGGTCCGTCCTGCGTCAATAAACGGCGCGAGCCTACTACTGACACAGAGACAACTCGAAGACACGTCCGGATGATTTTCAGCCGTCCGGTCGGGATTTGATCATGAGTTGTCCCGGTATTCCCGGAGATGAAATTCGCGAAAGCGACAGAGGATCCCCACCGATCCCCCAACTGCGGGCCCATATCAGTTGGCTGGAATTATTCGTTCCGTAGCCTTCTGGGCCCTGCGGTGGCTTTCAGGGGGAATCTTCTGAGCGAGTGGTTCGTCCATATGTACGGGGTAGACGCAGGGCGGGGGCGCGCGCAGCAGTTGGGAGCCCATCCGCCCGCGTAGAACCGGCGCAAGCCGGGCAGCCACCCTGAAGTCGGACAGTGGTGGGGAGTTGAAGGATCTTGAGTACGCAGGAGCGCGGGAGCGCCGGAGCACCGGCCGGCACCGCGAGAGCGGACGCCGCGGACGGAGCGCGGATTCCGCGGCAGTTGTGGGTGGAGGAGCCGGCCAGGAAGCGGCGGATGCCGGATGCGGTGCGGACGGCCGCCGTGCGCGCCGTCCTGATCATGTCGCTGACGATCATCCAGGCGATGGTCGCCTTCCTGAGCACGTTGACCGGCTCCTGGCTGGCCTTCCCGATGGTGCTCAGCAGTGTGGCCAGCACGGTGGTCGCCACGTGGGCGGTGCTCGACGTCTGGGTCACCCGGCAGGTGTGGAACCAGCGCCACGGCGTGGTGTCCGAGCCGAGCAGCACCGCCCGGCAGATGCGCCGGCAGCGGCGCCGGGCCCAGCGGGCGGCGCGAGCGGCCGAGCGGGACGAGGCGGGCGGCAGCATACGCGGCCGCCGGAACGCCGGCGATCTTTCCCGGACGGGCGATCTTTCCCGGGCCTGAGGCCGGCCCGCGGACCCGATGCCTCATCGGGCCCGCGGGAGCCGGGGGTTATGCCTCCGGCCCCTGCTCCGCGGCCTGCTGCGTGCTGCGCTTGAACATGCGGGTCGCCGTGATCTCGCCGTGGACCGTCTCACCGTCCGGGTCCTGCTGGGGCAGGCCGGGGCGCAGGTGCTCCTCCACGCTGATGTACTTCAGCCCCGCCCTCAGGTCGGCGTCGTTGCGCAACCGGATGACCAGGGGGAATTCGGCGAGCGCGGTCGTGTCGAAGAGACCGGTCGTGTAGAGCAGCTGCACACCCAGGGCGTCGGAGACCGCGCGCTGGAGCTCCAGCAGATACGTGGCGTTGGCGCGGCCGATCGGGTTGTCCAGGAACAGAGTGCCCGCGTGCCGGTGGCGGTCGCGGCCCCGGTCGTTGCTGCGCAGCGCCGCCATCGTGCAGTAGAGGGCGATGGCGGCGGTGAGCAGCTGGCCGCCGGAGAAGACGTCGCCCATCTGCCCGACCGGGACCCGCTCGGCGCGGAGCACCGCGTCCGGCTTGAGGATCTCCACGGAGATGCCCTTGGGCCGCAGGGCCGCCTCGACGCCCCGCAGGAGCAGCGACACACCGTCCCGGCGCAGGTCGGAGTTCTTCTTGAGGGCGGCGCGCGTCGCCTCGTCGATGACCTCGCCGAGGCGTTCGGTGAGGGTGGCCTGGTCGGGCTCCTCGAAGCGGATCCGGACGAACTCCTGCCCCGACCACTCCCCCAGCCCCTCGGGGAGCTGGGAGAGACGCTGGGCGGAGCGCAGTGTGGCGAGGGCCGACTCGACCAGGCCGCGCAGCCGGTCGACGATGGAGTCGCGGTTGCGCTCCAGCTGGATAAGTTCGTCGGTCAGGACGCGCAGCCGGGGGGCGAAGGCGTCGGCCCACTTCTGGGCGTGCTCGGGCAGCGCCGAGGCGGGCAGCTCGCGGATCTGCTGGCGGGCCGGGGTACGGACCTGCTCGTAGCGGGTGGAGTTGGCGTGCCGGACGAGGATGTCGCTCGCTTCCCGGACGGCGCTCTCGGCGGCCGAGAGGTCGGCGGTGCAGCCGCGCAGGGAGCGGCGGGCCTCGGTGGCGGACTGCCGGGCCTCCTCCAGGGTGCCGGGGTACGGGTCGGGGGCTTCGGTGCCGTCCTCCGTGCCGTGGTCGCGGAGCAGGTCGCGCAGGAGGGCGGCTGTCTCGTCGAAGCCGCCCGCGGAGTCCTCGGCGGTGCGGTGGGCGTGGAGCAGTTCGCTGTGGGCGGCGCGGGCGGTGTCCAGGGCGGCGGTGGCGGAGGCGAGTTCGGCGGTGGCCGTACGCAGGAGGGCCTGGGCCTGTTCGGCGCCGGCCGGGACCAGCTCGTCGGGCAGCTCGGTGTGGTGCGGGCGCTCGTCGTCGGGTGCGAGCCGCTCGGCCTCGCCGCGGAACCGGCCCAGTTGCTCGCTGGCGGTGGAGGCGCGGGTCTCCAGGAGCTGGACGTGGGATTCGGCGCGGGCGGCGGCCGCCTGACGGGAGGGTCCGTCGGCACCGTCCGTGCCCTCAAGGAGCTGGGCTGCGCGGCTGCGGACCTTGTTGGTGAGGCGGTCCAGCTCGGCGAGGGCGGCGCTCTCGTCGCTCTCGGCGCGGGCCTGTTCGGCGCGCAGGTCGGCGCCGACGCCGACCTTCTCGTACAGCTGGGAGGCGGCCCGGTACGCCTCGCGCAGCGTGGGCAGCGCGGTGCGGGGCCTGGTCTCGTCGGGCTCCGGGAGGATCTCCGGGGCGCCGGCGATCTCCGCGCGCTCGGCGCGCAGGGCGCGGGCGGTGCGGCGGGCGTCGTCGCCGGCGCGCTGGGCGGCCCGGCGGTCCTCGTCGGCGGAGCGGGCCAGGTCGAGGCAGACGGCGGCGCGGGCCTCGGACTCGGCGGCCTCGTCGACGAGTTCGCGCAGCCGGACCTGCCAGCGGGCCCGCTCGCGCAGCCGGTGGGCGAGCCCGGCCAGCGCGTCGGCGACGCGGCGGGCGCGCTGTGCCGCCTCCTGGCGCTCGTCGCGGACCCGGGCGGTGTCGGCGGCGGCCTCGTCGGCCTCGGCGCGCGCGGTGCGGGCCTCGGCGAGGACGGCTTCGGCGCTCTCGGCCGCCGTACGGGCGGTGGCGGCGGCCTCGGCCAGTTCGGCGAGCATGCCGGGCGGGCAGTCGGCGCGCCAGGAGCCGATGCGGGCGGCGAGTGAGCGGTCCCCGGAGAGGCGGGCGGCGAGCGTCCTGATGTCCTCGTCGCGGGCGGCGGCGCGGGAGCGCAGCGCGTGGCGCTCCTCGTCGGCGGCGTGTTCGTCGTGCATGGCCGGGTTCGGCGGGACGAGGAAGACGCCGTCGTGCTGTGCGTCGGAGCCGGTGCCGGGGTCCGGGACGGGGGCGAGGAGGGCCGCCGCGGTGCCGACGGCGACGGCCGAGCGGGGCAGCAGGGCCGCACCGGCGAGGACTTCGCGGGCGCGGGTGTGGGCGTCGGGGTCGGTGATGACGACCCCGTCGACCAGCTCCGGGCGGGCGGCGAGCACGGCGGCGTGGTCGGCCGGGTCGACGGCCTGGGCGAGGTAACGCCAGCCGGGCAGGGCGGGGATGCCGTGCTCGCCCAGATACTCGACGGTGGCGAGGACGTCGGGGCCGGGGGGCAGCAGTCCGCCCTCACCGAGGGCGCCGAGGATGCGGGCGTCGTCGGCGGCGGCGGTGCGCAGGTCGAAGAGACGGCGTTCGGCGGCGGTGACGGACTGGTCGAGAAGTTCACGCAGCTCGTCGGCGCTGCGGTCGAACTCCTGCGCGCTCAGCGGCTGGTGGGCCGAGGCCGGCTGGTCGGCAAGGGCGACCGCGCCCTCCGGGGCGGCCTCGGGGGCGGTGCCGTCGCTCTGGGGACCGGTGCGTGCGGTGTCCCGCTGTGCCCCGCCCGACGTTTCCGCGCCCGCTCCCCGGCGGGGGTGCGGGACGCCGGTGCCGGAGGGCAGGCCGAGCAGTTCGGCGAGGCGGGGGTCGGCGGCGATGGACTCGGTGGCCCTGAGCTCGTCCTCGTAACTCTGCTCCGCCGCCTTGGCTCCGTCGGCGGCGCGGGCGGCCGCCAGCTCGGCACGGCTCTCGGTGGCCGCCGCGTCACGGGCGTGGTCGGCAGCGGTGCGGGCGGCCTCGCGGGCGGTGTCCCAGGCGGCGACGGCGGACTGTTCGGCGTCGCTGGCGGCCAGGGCGGCGCGGGCCGGGTCGGCGTCGGGCGCGGTGTTGTCGAGCCAGCCGGCCTGGACGGCCTCGCTGGTCTCCTGCTCGACCTCGGCGAGGCGCTGGCGCAGGTGGCCGGCCTCGCTGCGGGCGCGCTGGGCCTCGGTGGCGGCGACGGTGGCGTCGCGGTGGGCACGCTCGCCGGTGGCCTGGAGGGTGTCGGAGCGCTCCTCCTCCTCGTTGGCGACGCGCTCGCCGTCCTCGGCGGCGGTGTGGAGCGCCCGTACGAGGTCGGCGGCGGCGGTGGCGCGGGCGGCGAGGGCGGGGGCGGCGTCGCGCTCGGCCTCGCGGATGGCGACGGCGACCCTGGCGGAGCGGTCGGCGGCGGCACGGTGGCGCAGGACGGCCTCGGCGGCCTGCCAGGCGGCGTGCAGGGTGCGGGCCTCGGCCAGCTCCTTGCGGCCGGCGGCGGCCCTCTTCTCGGCTCCGGCCAGGGCCAGCGAGGCGTGCCGGTAGGCGAGTTCGGCGGCGATCAGGGAGCGGCGGCCGCGGGCGGACTCGGCCTCGGTGACGGTGTGGGCGGCGGCGGTGACGCGCTCGGCCAGCTCGGCGGTGCGGCCGCGCTCCTCGGCGGCGCGGGCGGAGAGGCGGCGGGCCAGGGTGCGGGTGCGGCGTTCGGCCGCGGTGTGGATGTCGCGGCTGCGGGCGCGGGCCCCGGTGGCTTCGACGATCCGGTTGAGCAGGTCGACGGAGCCCGCGGTGAAGTCGCGTTCGGCGGTCAGCTCGGCGCGGCGGCCCAGCTTGTTGCCGAAGCCGCTGACCAGGTCGGCGAGGCCGTCGGTGTCGCGGGTGTCGGTGACGGCGCGCAGCAGCAGGTCGGTGAAGTCGGAGTCCTTCTTGACCGCGAAGAGTCCGGCGGCCTCGCCCTCGTCGGCGTTCATCTCGCGCTGGTAGCGGAAGAGTTCGGGGTCGAGTCCGAGGTCGCCGAGGTGTTCGTTCCAGCGGTCGTGGATCTCTTCCCAGTGCACGTCGAGGTGCTGGTAGAACTTCCCCGCGTCCACCAGGGCGTCGCGGAAGCCCTTCATGGTGCGGCGCCTGCCCCGGGCTCCGGAGACTCCTTCGGCGGGGCGGCCGACGGCGGTGGCCTCCGCGACGGGGAGGCTGTCCAGGCTGAGCCCGGGACCGGGGCGGAAGGAGTACCAGGCCTCCGCGAACTTCCGCGGGTCGTTGGAGACCTGCCGGCCCCGCCACTCGCTGACCTTGCCCACGACGACGCATTCGCCGGTGAGGGTGTGCTGCCATTCCAGGGCGACGTGACCGCAGTCGTCGGCGAGCAGGAACTTGCGCAGTACGCCGGAGCTGGCGCCGCCGAGGGTGTTGCGGTGGCCGGGGAGCATCACCGAGAAGATCAGCTTGAGCAGGACGGACTTGCCGCCGCCGTTCTCCAGGAAGAGCACGCCCGCCGGGGCGGGCCGGCGCGGTGGTCCGACCGGCTCGTCCTCGAAGAACTCCGCCTGGGCGGGGGCGGGGCTGGGGACGGGTTCACCGACGCCGCGCAGGTCGAGGACGGTGTCGGCGTAGCGCGCACCGGCAGGCCCGATGGAGTAGAGGCGGACCCGGGACAACTCGTACATGGCGGCGGACTCTCGTCGTTCGGTGAGCGGGTGCGGAGCGGCAGGTGGCTGGCGGAGCGTGCGGGCGGGTCAGGAGTGGAAGGGCAGGCCCGCGTCGGCGGCCAGCTCCAGGTCGTCGGGGTCGGACGGTGGCAGCAGGGTGGCGGAGCCGTCGGTGACGGGGACGACGCCGAGCTCCAGCAGCTCGGCCATGGCGGCGCTGCCCGCCATGTCGCGGACCTGGAGCTGGTAGCGGGCGGTGGTGCGGTAGGCGCCGCCCGCGTCGTCGCCGGTGCGCTGGAGGAAGCCGGAGTCGGTGAGGAAGGCGACGGCCTTGCCGATGATGCCGGTGGTGGATCCGGCGAGGCGCCGGGCGTCCTTGGTGGCGCCGGTGGAGCTGCGGCGGGCGTAGATCCGCCAGCCGGATTCGAGGCCGGGGGTGTCGCTGGCGGGGTCGGTGTTGTCGCCCTGCTCCTCGGCGCGCTCCTCCAGCCGCCGGCAGGCCTGGCGTACGAAGGCGTCGACGCCGTTGACCGTGATGCGGCCGATGTACGCGTCGTCGGCGAGGTCCTCGGGGCGGGGGAAGGCGAGGGCGGCGACGGCGAGGTGGGCCAGGCCGTGGAGGAAGCGGTCGGCGGCGTCGGAGGAGGCGCGGCGGGCGTAGTCGCCCATGCGGACGGCGAAGACGGAGTCCTCGCCCGCGGTGACGGCCATCCCGGCGCGCGGGGAGACCTCCAGGACGATGAGGCCGAGCCCGGTGGCGACGGCGTCGGCGAGCCGGGCGAAGGCGCTCTCCTCCCGGTAGCGGCGCAGCAGGTCGGCGTATTCGGCGTCGCGGGCGGGCAGCAGCTTGGGCTGGAGCCCGAAGGAGACCAGCCGGGCCGCGTCGGCAGCGTCGGCCGGGGTGACGGCCGGCGGGCCGGCGGGTCCGGCTCCCTGCGGGTGCGCGGAGTCACCGGCGTACGCGGTGGAGGGACCGGCGTACGCGGAGGGCTCGGTCCACGCGTCGGGGTGCTCGGCGTCGTGGTCGCTCACGGCTGGGACTCCTCGGTACGGAAAAGGTGGGGGTGCGCAGAACGTACGGGGCCGGTCATGAGGCCTCCTTGCGGTCCGCGGCCATTCCGGCGGCGTCCAGCAGGGCCATGCCCACGATCAGGTCGGCGCCGCCGAACTCCGGGTCGTCCAGCTCCGTACCGTCGTCCACCGCGAACAGCAGGCGCCGCTCGCCCTGGCGGTAGGCAGTGCCGACCGGCGGGCTTGCGGCGTGGACGGCGAGCAGGGCGACCAGGTAGGGCAGCTCGGGGTCGCTGCGGCGGGCCTCGGCGAGCAGTCCGGAGAGCCTGCGGGGCGCGTCGTGCTCCAGGTCGAGCAGGGCCATGGCGCTGCTCAGCTGGGCGTCGCTGAACCGGCTGTCGTCCGGGGTGGCGATCAGGTCGGGCTCGGGCATCTCCATGCCGAGGTGCTCCCGCTCCAGCGGCGGGGTCAGGAGCAGATCGACGAGGTCGCCGACGCGGACGGAGGTGGGGGTGCGCAGTCCGGTGCCGTGGGCGAAGAACGCGTCGGTGGCCCGGAGGGACTGCTCGACGGGGAGCGGGAGGAGCGGGGCGAGGAGCTGCCCGTACAGATCGAGGCCCGCGTGGGCGGCGGGGGTGGCGAACGCCTGCCGGTCCTGCTCGGCGCGGAAGAGCGGTCCGGCCTCCAGCAGCCTGGACTGGAGCTGGGTGTGGCGGCGGATGCAGTCCTTGACGATGTCGACGAGCTCGGCGGCCCGGCGCTTGTGCTCGGGGTCCTCGGCCTCGTCGCGCGCCTTGCGGATGTTGGTGAGGATCGCGTTCTCGTGGCGGTAGCGGTCGGCCACGTGGTCCAGGGCTTCGGCGATCATGTCCGGGACGGTGGTGAGCCAGTCGACCGCGCGGACGTTGCGCCGGGTGGCTTCCAGGGTGCGGCGCAGCGTCTCGGCGTACTGCACGGTGCGGTAGCGGGCCTGTTCGGCGGCGAGCTGGGCGTCGGCGAGGCGGCCCCGGCTGATCAGGACCTCCAGCTTGACCTCGGCGGCGATCTGGGCGCTGGTGACATCGGTGTCCAGGGCGCCGACGAGGACGTTGACGGCTTCGTCGGTGGCGCGGAGGTAGACCATGCCGCCGTAGCCCGGGACCTCCTCGATCAGCTTGAAGTCGTAGTCCCGGCGGACGTAGACCCCGTCGGGTCCGAAGGTGCCGTAGACCGCGCGGAAGCCGCGGTCGACGCTGCCGACGTTGATCAGGTTCTCCAGGACCCAGCGCGCGACCCGTTCGTGCTCGGCGACGGGGCGGTCCGGGGCCTGGGCGCCGACGCGGGGCAGCAGCCTGGCCACTATCTGGTCGTGGTCGGCACCGGTGTCGAAGTCCATGTTGAGCGTGACGTGGTCGATCGCCGCGAGGGCGACCTCCGCCATGGCGTAGACCGTGTACTCGCCGGCCAGATTGGCCTTGCGCACGTCGAGGTCGTGCAGCGGCGCCGTGCACGCGAGCGCGCGCAGCCGACGCGAGAGCCCCTCGTCGGCGGCGGGGCCCGGGGCAGGCCTCGGCCCCGCGCTGAGCTGCGGCGCAGCGTTTTCCGTGTCGGCAGGCGAAGTCACGTGGGACAGATTAGGTCCTCGCACCGACAACGGTCGAAACGGCGTTTATGCGACCGGTGCCGGGCGGCCACGCCACGGCTTCCGGGTGACCCCACGCGCCCCCGGTCACGCCCCTGCGGGCCCGTACCCGCCGCCGCCCGGCGTACGGAGCACCAGCACGTCACCAGCGTCCAGTTCGGCGGTGTCGCACCCCTCCAGCCGGTCGAGGCCGCCTCCCGCCCGCTCGATGTGCTGCTCCCCGAGCGCCCCCGGCTCCCCGCCCTCCGCCCCGTACGGCGGGACCTTGCGGTGCCCGGAGAGCAGCGCCACCGTGACCGGTTCCAGGAAGCGGATCCGGCGCTCCACACCCCCGCCGCCGTGCCATCGCCCCGCGCCCCCGCTGCCTTCCCGGACCGCGAAGCTCTCCAGGAGTACGGGCAGCCGCCACTCCAGGATCTCCGGGTCGGTGAGCCGGGAGTTGGTCATATGGGTCTGTACGGCGTCGGTGCCGTCGAAGCCGTCGCCCGCCCCGGAGCCGCTGGCGACCGTCTCGTAGTACTGGACGCGGTCGTTGCCGAAGGTCAGGTTGTTCATGGTGCCGGACCCCTCGGCCTGGCCGCCGAGCGCCCCGTACAGGGCTCCGGTGACGGCCTGGGAGGTCTCCACATTGCCCGCGACGGTCGCCGCCGGGTAGGTGGGGTCGAGCATCGAGCCGGGCGGAATGCGCACGTCCAGCGGCTTCAGACAGCCGCTGTTGAGCGGGATGTCCTCCCCTACCAGCGTGCGGAAGACGTACAGGACAGCGGCCGTCACCACGGAGCGGGGGGCGTTGAAGTTGCCGGGCTGCTGCGGTGAGGTGCCGGTGAAGTCGAGGACGGCGCTGCGGGCGTCCCGGTCGACGGTGAGTGTCACCTGGATCACGGCCCCGCCGTCGGTCTCGTAGCGGAAGCCGCCGTCGTGGAGGCGGGCGACGATCCGGCGTACGGACTCCTCGGCGTTGTCCTGGACGTGCCCCATGTAGGCCTCCACGACGTCGGTCCCGAACTGCTCGACCATGCGGCGGAGTTCCGCGATGCCCTTCTCGTTGGCGGCGATCTGGGCGCGGAGGTCGGCGAGGTTGGTGTCCGGGGAGCGGGAGGGGTACGGGGCGGAGGTGAGCAGTTCGCGGGTCTCGGCCTCACGGAGGCGGCCGTCGCGGACCAGGAGCCAGTTGTCGAAGAGCACCCCCTCCTCGTGGATCGTCCGGCTGAAGGCGGGCATGGAGCCGGGGGTGGTACCGCCGATCTCGGCGTGGTGGCCGCGCGAGGCGACGAGGAACTGAAGCTCCCCTTCGTGGAACACGGGCGTGACGACGGTGACATCCGGGAGGTGGGTGCCGCCGTGGTAGGGGTCGTTGATCGCGTACACGTCACCGGGGCGCAGGGTGCCCTCGTTGCGCCGGAGCACCTCCTTGATGGACTCGCCCATGGAGCCGAGGTGCACCGGGATGTGCGGGGCGTTGGCGATCAGGTTGCCCCCGGCGTCGAAGAGGGCGCAGGAGAAGTCGAGGCGCTCCTTGATGTTGACGGAGTGGGCGGTGTTCTCCAGGCGGACCCCCATCTGCTCGGCGATCGACATGAAGAGGCTGTTGAAGACCTCGAGCATCACCGGGTCCACGCGGGTGCCGACGGCCGTCCGGTCCGGCCGGGGGCGGGCCCGGGTGAGCACCAGGTGCCCGGTGGCGCTGCCCGCCGCCTGCCAGCCGGGGTCGACGACGGTGGTGGCGTCGTCCTCCGCGACGACGGCGGGCCCGGTGACGGTGTCGGTGGGGTGGATGTCCTCGCGGCGGTGGAGGGGGGCCTGCTGCTCCCGCCCGTCGGCGTACATGGTCACGGTGGCGCGCGGCAGGAGCGGGCCCTCGCGGGGTGCGGGATCGCGGGGGCGGGAGGCGTGTTCGCCGGTCGTCCCCGTGGCCTCGACCGAGACGGTCTCGACGACGAGCGGTTTGTCCATCGTGAAGCCGAACCGGGTGCGGTGTGAGGCGGTGAACTCCTCGCCCATCGCGGCCACGGAGGCCGGCGCCACGGCGAGCGCCGCGTCGGTGCCCGCGTACCGCAGCAGGACCCGGGCGCGCGTGCTGATGGCGGAATCGGGCACTCCGTCGGCGCGCAGGTCGTCCCGGGTCCGGTCGGCCAGCTCCGCGCAGAGCTGCTCGGCCCGCTCCCGTACTGTCTCGTCGAGCTCCGCCTCCACGGACTGTTCCCGCATCGCGGTGGCGTCGGCCAGGCCGATGCCGTACGCGGAGAGCACCCCGGCGAGCGGCGGTACGAGGACGGTGTCGATGGACAGCGCGTCGGCGACGGCGCAGACGTGCTGGCCGCCGGCGCCGCCGAAGCCGGTGAGGGCGTAGCGGGTGATGTCGTGGCCGCGCTGCACGGAGATCTTCTTGACGGCGTTGGCCATGTTGAGCACGGCGATCTCCAGGAAGCCCGCCGCCACTTCGGCCTCGGCGGGCCGGTGCCCGGTGGCCCGCCCGATCTCGTCGGCGAGGTCCGTGAACCGCTCGCGTACGAGGCCGGCGTCGAGCGGCAGGTCGCCGTCCGGTCCGAACACGGCGGGGAAGTGGGCGGACTGGATGCGGCCGAGCATGACGTTGGCGTCGGTGACGGTGAGGGGGCCGCCGCGGCGGTAGCAGGCGGGGCCCGGTTCGGCGCCCGCGGAGTCGGGGCCCACGCGGTAGCGGCGGCCGTCGAAGTGGAGCAGGGAGCCGCCGCCCGCCGCGACGGTGTGGATGCTCATCATCGGGGCGCGCATCCGCACCCCGGCGACCTGGGTGCCGAGCTCCCGTTCGAACTCACCGGCGTAGTGGGACACGTCGGTGGAGGTGCCCCCCATGTCGAAGCCGATGACCCGGTCGTGTCCGGCCTGCCGCGACGTACGGACCATGCCGACGACACCCCCGGCCGGGCCGGAGAGGACGGCGTCCTTGCCGCGGAACCGGGCGGCCTCGCGCAGTCCGCCGTTGGACTGCATGAACAGGAGCCGGATGCCTTCGAGCCGGGCGGCGACCTCGTCGACATACCGGCGCAGCACGGGTGAGAGGTAGGCGTCGACGACGGTGGTGTCGCCGCGGGGGACGAGCCTGATGAGGGGGCTGACCTCGTGGGAGGTGCTCACCTGGGTGAACCCCGCCTCGCGGGCCGTCTCGGCGACGGCCCGTTCGTGGGCGGGGTGGCGGTAGCCGTGCATCAGGACGACGGCCGCGCTGCGCAGTCCGTCGGCGTGGGCGGCGCGCAACTGCTCACGTACGGAGCCGAGTTCGAGGGCTCGTACGGTGTGCCCCCGGGCGTCGATACGTTCCGGGACCTCGATCACGCGCTCGTGGACGGCCTCCGGCAGGACGATGTGCCGGTCGAAGAGGCGGGGGCGGTTCTGGTAGGCGATCCGCAGCGCGTCCCGGAATCCTTCGGTGATCAGCAGGACGGTCGGTTCGCCCCGCCGCTCCAGCAGGGCGTTGGTGGCGACGGTGGTGCCCATCCGGACGGCGGCGACCCGGTCGGCGGGCACGGGCTCGCCGGGGCCGAGGCCGAGGAGCAGCCGGATTCCGGCCACGGCCGCGTCGTCGTAGCGGCCGGGGTCGTGCGAGAGGAGCTTGCGGGTGACCAGTCGGCCGTCGGGGCGGCGGCCCACCACGTCGGTGAAGGTGCCGCCCCGGTCGATCCAGAACTCCCAGCGTCCGGTCATGGCGCCATTCTGTTCCGGCTGGAGCCAACCCGCAGGGAGAGAAGGCCACCCCTTCACTCCAGGAAGAGTGCCGCCAGCCGGGGCAGGTGGAGGCGCGTTGCGTCGGCGTCCTCCGCATCCCAGGTCTCGCCGCCCGGCTCCCGGGCCCGTGTCCGGCCCCGGTCGGCCGCCTCCACGGCTGCGAGGAACCCGTCAGCCTCGCCCCCGGCCCGCACGTACGCCTCCTTCACCGGCCCGTCCAGCGACTCGTAACCGATCCAGCCGCTCTCCCCGCAGCTCATCCGGACCACGACGGGCAGCCCGGCCAGGGTGTCGGGGTCGGCCACCGCGCGGGTGAAGACCTCCCGCCCGAGCAGGACGAGCCCGTCGCGGAAGTCCATGAATCCGTCGTCACCGCAGCCGCCCTCGATGAGATAGGCCGCGTTCCACAGGGGCCACCGGTAGGCCGACGCGGTCACCTCGTACGCCGTCACGGCGAAATCGACGATCTCGTCGGGCTCCAGCGCCGCGAGCACGTCGGTCAGGGCGCCCGGCAGCGGGTCGTCGGGCAGGTCCCGGTCGTCCGCCCGGTCCCCGGCCGCCTCACGTGCCCGCCCGACGAGCCCCCACCACTCGTTGATGTCCATGGTGAGAAGCGTAGGAGGGGGGTCTGACAACGCCCCCTCCTACTCGAATCGCACGGTCAGAGGGCCGGCGCGTCCGGTCCGATCCGGCTCCGTACCGCCGTCTGCACCTCGGCCTCCTCGGCCGGGTCGGCGGCGAGGCGACGCAAGCGCTCGGCGACGCGGATGTCTCCGGTCTCGGCGTGCAGGGCGGCCACCTCACGGGTGGTCTCCTCGCAGTCCCACAGGCACTCCACCGCGAAGCCGGTCGCGAAGGTGGGGTCGGTGGCGGCGAGGGCTCGGGCGGCCCGGCCGCGCAGGTGGGAGGAGGACGTCTCGCGGTAGATGTGGCGCAGTACGGGGGCGGCGCAGGCGATGCCGAGGCGGCCGGTGCCGTCCACGAGGGTCCACAGCCGGGGAGCGTCGGGTCCGTCGCCGCGTACGGCCTCCCGCAGCGCGCCGAGGACTTGGGGAGCGTCCTGGGAGGTGCCGCGGCAGGCGAGGATTCCGGCGGCGGACGCGCCGAGGGCGTCGGGCCGCCGGGCCCAGCGCCGGGCGCGTTCCACGGCGTCGTCGCCGCACATCCGCTCGAAGGCGGCGACGGCCGCGTCGGCGACCGTACGGGAGGAGCTGAGGGCGGCTGACTCGATGAGGTCGAGGACAGCGGGGTCGGCCGCCTCGGCGAGGTAGTGCAGGGCGGCGCAGCGGGCGCCTTCGGAGCCGTCGCGGGCGGCCTCGACGATCTGGGGACGGTCGTCGGGTCCGGCGACGGCGGAGAGGCAGCGGGCCGCGGGGACGTGCAGTTCGCTACCGCGTTCCAGGGCCTGCTGGGCCCAGTCGAAGACGGCCTGGACGCTCCAGCCGGGGCGGGGGCCGCCGGGGCGCATCTGGCGCTGCCACCGGTCGAACGAGCCCTGTTCGGTGGCGGCCCGCACCCGGGCGCCGACCGCTGCGCGCGGGTCGTCGGCCCAGAGCCGCCAGGGGCGCGGCTCGAAGGAGTCGCGTACGGCAGCGGCGAGCTCGGCGGTGCCTTCCTCGGTGGCCGGAAAACGACCCAGGACGGGCAGGGCGAGTGAGCGCAGGCCCGCGTCGTCGTCGCGCAGGGCGAGCTCGTCCAGGGCCCAGGCCCAGTTGGAGCCGGTGGCCGCATAGCGGCGGAGCAGCGCCAGGGCGTCGTCGCGTCCGTAGGAGGCGAGGTGGCCGAGGACGGAGAGCGCGAGGCCGGTACGGGAGTCGTCGGTGTCCGTGCGGTCGTCGGGGTCACCGAGATGGCGCTCGATCTCTTCGATGCCGCCGTCGAGATCCAGGTACAGGCGGGCGTAGTAGAGGGAGCGGTTCTCCACCTGCCAGTCGTGACGGGGGTCGCTCACGACGCAGTGGTTGAGGGCCGCGAGGGCCTCGGGGCGCGGTGCGGCGAGCGCGTGGAGCGTGCCGTCGCCGCGGCCCCTCTGCAGCAGGCCGAGCAGGGTGCCGCTCGGCGCTATGAACGGATCGAACATGGGAGAAAGCCTCACATCAAGCTGTCGACGCAACCGGGACTGTGCAGTGCCCCGTGCCCGTGGGCACGAGGGGGTGTACGGGGGACACCCCTACGCCGCGCAGCAACATGATCGGCCGACCGCCGTCTTCCGCCTGGTGTAGAGCATCTTCCTCTGCCTCTCGTCGGTGGCCCGAAACGGACCCGCGACGTCATGATGACCCAGCCATTTCGCCACCGCGACCACATTTACGACGGACCGGTCAGCGGAGCCTTCGGCGGACACCCCCGCGGGTGCGCCCGCCGCCGCCTCAGCGGGCACCGAAGCGTTCCAGCAGGTCGGCCTTGCCGAACATCCGGGCCGTGTCCCGCGCGGACGGCGTACCGGCGGCGGGGTCGGCGCCCGCGGCGAGGAGGGCGTCGATGACGCCGTTCTCGCTCTTGAAGACGGCTCCGGCCAGCGGGGTCTGGCCGCGGTCGTTGGCCCGGTCCGGGTCGGCGCCGCGGGCGACGAGGGCGGTGACCGCCTCGGCGTGCCCGTGGTAGGCGGCGAGCATCAGCAGCGAGTCGCCCCGGTCGTTGGTGAGGTTGGCGGGGACGCCGGCGTCGACATACGCGGCGAGCGCCTCGGTCTCGCCGGTGCGGGCCAGGTCGAAGACCTTGGTCGCCAGCTCGACCACCTCGGGATCGGGAGTTTCGCTCATCGCGCGGGCCGCCTTCCTTGACCGTTGCCGCAGCCGGCGCTGCCGCTGTCACCGGGGGGTGTACGGCACGGGGCCGTACGAGTGAATCGACAGGGTACTGCTCCGGGACGGACATGACCGGGCCCGGATACGGCAAAAGATCACCGCGGGTGACTCCTGCCCGGCACGGACTCCGAAATACCGCGCGCGGGGCACCGGCTTCACTCCGCCAGTCAAGTGAAAATGCTACTTATTCACTCAATTGCACCTTTTATCGTATAGATACTTCGCGTGATCCTGGAAGGACTCATGGTGACTGTCCCCTCAACCAGGAGATCCGCTCATGATCCTTTCCATCTCGGGCGTGGTACTGCTCGCCATCGTCGTCTTCCTGTTCTTCAAGAAGGACGGGCTCAAGGCGTCCCACGCCATCGTCTGCGCGCTGTTCGGCTTCTACCTGGCCGGCACCGCGATCGCGCCGAGCATCACGGCAGGCGGGGCGAGCCTCGCCGGTCTGCTGGGCGGGATCAAGTTCTGACGCTCCGCAACCGCTCCCACCCCTTCAGGAGACAGCTGTGGCCCGGCGACCACTCCCCCGCATTCTGAGCAGCGGCAGCGCTTCGATCACTCGCAGCAGAGAGATCGCGCGCACGGCCGCCGACAGTGCCACCGATGTGCTCCATCCGCTGATCACGATCCTCCGTGGTCTGCGGCTGCTGGCCGTGTCCGGCCGGCATAAGTGGGCCGCGACACCGAAGGAACGGCGTGGTCCCAAGCTGTTCCTGGCCGCGGCCTGCGTATCGGCAGTGGCGCTCGTCCCGTACGGGCCGATCCTGGCCCTGATCACGGTGATGGGCGCCGCCGCTTGGAAGGGGCGGGAGCGGACCCCCGTGAAGACCGGCCCGGACGAGGCGGAATCCACCCGCCTGCGCGCCCTGTACGAGGCGCTCGTGCCGTACTTCTCGGTGCCCGACGACCCCGACCCGCTCTTCGCCCACGGCGGCGACTGGGAGAAGGCCTTCGACGGGTACGCCTTCGACGGCGACGGGCGGCTCACCCGCCTCCAGGTCTCCTACCCGGCGTACTTCACCGACGGCGAGGCCGCCGCACGGTCCCGGATCGAGCAGCTGCTGCACACCAAGTCGGGCCGCGGCCGCGAGTACCACTTCGCCTGGGACGAGGAGGCCAACCGACTGGTCATGACCGTCCCGGCCCCCCTGTCGACCTCGATCGCCGCCCAGCGCTTCGTCACCGCCCCCGGTGAGACGGTCCTCGGGTTCACCGACCCCGACGCGGTCCGGCGCACCGTCCCGGTCCGCGACGGCGACACGACCGTGGACGCCTCCCCCGTCGTCTGGCGGACCGGCAACCGCTCCACCGAACCCCATCTGCTCGCCGTCGGACAGCCCGGCAGCGGCACCACCACCCTGATCCGCTCCATCGCCGTCCAGGCCCTCCAGCAGGGCGATGTCCTCGTCATCGACGGCAGCGGGACCGGTGAGTACGGCACCCTCACCGGGCGCACCGGCGTCCTCGCCGTCGAGTCCGGCCTGGGCGGGGCGCTGGCCACCCTGGAGTGGGCGGCGCACGAGACGGAGCGGCGGCTGATCTTCACCAACCGGGCGCGGCAGGGCGGGCACCCCGTTCCCGAGGACGTCAAGCGCCCCCTCTGGATCCTGCTGGACCGTCCCGCCGTCCTAGGCCATCTCGCGGCGGCCGACGGCAGGACCGACCCGCAGGAGCTGCTCCAGGTGCCGCTGCGGCACGGGCGGGCCGCCGGGGTCACCGTCGTCCTGGCCGACCAGTTCGACGCCCTGGAGACCCTCACCGAGACCGTACGGACCCACACCCGGGCCCGCGTCGTCCTCGGCCCCGCGTCCCGCGAGCAGATCACCGCCGTGCTGGGCGCCGAGCCCAACACCACCCCGCCGCCGGAGGTCCCGGCGGGCCGGGGTTACGCACGCCTTGGCACCGGACCGGTCCTGCGCCTCCAGGTCCCGGCGACCCCGGACCCGTACGACGACGCCACGAGCGATGCCCTCCGGCGGGCAGTCCTCGATGTGCTGCCGGAGCGGCCGGGCACCTCCCCGCAACCGGCCGCGGTGCCCGACGGACCGGCCGACACCGCCACAGATGCTGATGCTGATGCCCGCGACGACGCGGACACGGCGCAGGTTCCCGTCGCCGTGGAGGCGATGGCCTCGGAGTCCCGCCCGGTCGAGCCGCCGGCCAGGGCGCAGGCGGCGATCGCCGAGGGGTGAGCGGGAGAGCCGTGACTCTGTGCGGGCGGGCGGGGAGCGGACCGGGCGGTCGGCTCCCCGCCCGCAGGCGTCCCCCGGCTCACGCGCCCCTCAGGCCACGAAGCTGCGCGGTGCGTCGGCCCCCGCACCCGCGCCGGACCGGACCAGCTCCACCGCCGCCGCGAGCCGCACCGCCGCCTCGTCCGCCACCGGGCCGCCCACTGTGAAGGGCAGCCGCACATAGCCCTCGAACGCCCCGTCCACCCCGAACCGCGGGCCCGACGGCACCCGTACGCCGACGCGCTCGCCCGCCACCGCCAGCCGGGAGCCGGAGAGGCCGCCCGTGCGCACCCAGAGGGTCAGCCCGCCGCGCGGCACCGCGAACTCCCAGTCCGGCAGCTCCCTGCGCACCGCCGCGACCAGCTCGTCGCGGTTCTCCCGCGCCTGGTCCCGCCGGATCTCGACGGCCTGCTCCCAGCCGCCCGTACCCATCAGCCAGTTGATGGCGAGCTGTTCGAGGACCGGGGTGCCCATGTCCGCGTAGGCGCGGGCGGACACCAGGGAGCGGATGACGTCCGGGGCCGCCCGCACCCAGCCGATCCGCATCCCGGCCCAGAACGCCTTGCTGGCCGAGCCGACGGTCAGCACCGTGCTGCCCGCCGGGTCGAAGGCGCAGACCCGGCGCGGCATGGCGGTGTCGACGTCCAGCCGGAGTTCGCTCATCGTCTCGTCGACGACCAGCACGGTGCCGGCGGAGCGGGCGGCGTCGACCAGGTCCCGCCGCTGCTGCTCGTCGGCGAGCGCACCGGTCGGGTTGTGGAAGTCGGCCACCACGTAGGCGAGCCTGGGCGCCGAGTCGCGCAGCACCTGCCGCCACCGGTTCATGTCCCAGCCGCCGAGCCCCTCCTCCATCGCGACCGGGAGGAGACGGGCGCCCGTCTCGCGCATCAGCTGGAGGATGTTGGCGTACGAGGGGGACTCGACCGCGATCCGTTCGCCGCGGCCCGCGAAGAGGTGGCAGATGGCGTCGATGGCGCCCATCGCGCCGGTGGTGACCATGATCTGTTCGGGCATCGTCGGGATGCCCTGCGCGGTGTAACGGTCGGCGATCGTCTGCCGCAGGGCGGGCAGCCCGGCCGGGTAGTCGCCGTGGGTGTGGGCGTACGGCGGCAGCTCCTCCACCGCCCCCTGGAAGGCGCGGGTCAGCCAGGGCTCGGGCGCGGGCAGGGAGGCGCAGCCCAGGTCGATCATCGAGCCGAGCGACTCCGGGGGCAGCGGTTCGAGACCCCGGGCGGGCAGCGGGTTCCCGGCCGGGACCGCGGTCCAGCTGCCCGCGCCGCGCCGCGACTCCAGGAACCCCTCCGCCCGCAGCGCCTCGTAGGCGGCGGCGACGGTGGTGCGGCTGACGGAGAGGGCGAGGGCCAGTTCGCGTTCGGCGGGCAGCCGGGCGGCGACCGGGACCCGGCCCTCCAGCACGAGCAGCCGGACCCCGTCGGCGAGCGCGCGGTAGGCAGGCGGCTTCCGGCCGGCCGGGCCGGTGGGCCGGGGCTGCTGGGCCTGGAGCTGCCGGGCGAGCTGAGCAGCCCCCACCGTCGAAGTCCACTGCGCCATCGAAATCAGTCCACCTTCCTCGAATTGGCCATGGTTGGTGGCCGATCCCCTGCCACAGGGTGACATGGAGCAGTCCACTACCACCACACCAGGGGGCAGCACGTGTCCGACACCACCGCCCGGAGCACCACCCACCTCACCAGGCGGCTGGCCCAGCTCTACGCCGGTCTGGCGCTGTACGGGGCGAGCTCGGCGCTCCTGGTCCGCGCCGGACTCGGTCTGGAGCCGTGGGGCGTCCTGCACCAGGGCCTCACGGAGCTGACCGGCATCTCGATCGGCGTCGTCTCGATCATCGTCGGCGCGATCGTGCTGCTGCTGTGGATCCCGCTGCGGCAGCGCCCGGGGCTCGGCACCGTCTCGAACGTCTTCGTGGTCGGTCTGGCGATGGACGGGACGCTCGCCCTCGTCGGCGGACTCGACGGCTTCGGCATCCGGATCCCGGTGATGGTCCTGGGCATCGTGCTCAACGGGGTGGCGACCGGCCTGTACATCTCGGCCCGCTTCGGCCCCGGGCCGCGCGACGGGCTGATGACTGGGCTGAACCGGGTCACGGGCCGCTCCATCCGGCTGGTCCGCACCGCGATCGAGGTGGCCGTCGTGGTCACCGGCTTCCTGCTGGGCGGCTCGCTCGGGGCCGGTACGGTCCTCTACGCCCTGGCGATCGGCCCGCTGGCCCAGCTCTTCCTCCGGGTCTTCGAACTCCCGGCACCCGCGACGGCGACCGTCACCGGACCGGCGGCCCCGACGCCCGACGCGGCGACCGCCGAACCGGCCACCACCACGCCTCCCGCCGGACCCGACCCCGTTGCCACCCCTCCATCCGGGCAGGCCATACTGCCGCAGTGAAACCGAGCCGCCACCCCTATCTCGACCACGCGACGCCGATCGCCTTCGCCCACCGCGGCGGGGCGGCGGACGGTGTGGAGAACACCGCGGCCGCCTTCCGCCGGGCCGCCGCCGCGGGCTACCGCTACTTCGAGACGGATGTGCACACCACGTCGGACGGCCGTCTCGTCGCCTTCCACGACCCGACGCTGGACCGGGTCACCGACGCCCGGGGCAGGATCTCCGCACTGCCGTGGAGCGAGGTCCGCCGGGCCAGGGTCGGGGGCACCGAACCGCTCCCCCTCTTCGAGGAACTGCTGGAGGAGTTCCCCGAGGCCCGCTGGAACGTGGACGTCAAGGCGGAACCGGCGCTGGAACCCCTCCTGGAGCTGATCCGCGGGACCGACGCCTGGGACCGGATCTGCGTCGGCTCGTTCTCGGAGGCCCGGGTGGCCCGCGCGCACCGCCTGGCGGGCCCGCGCCTGGCCACCTCGTACGGGGTGCGCGGGGTCCTGGGGCTGCGGCTGCGCTCGTACGGGATCCCGGCGGCGCTGCGCTCGGGCGCGGTCTGCGCGCAGGTTCCGGAGCGCCAGAGCGGCATCCCGGTGGTCGACGCCCGCTTCGTCCGCACCGCGCACGCGCTCGGGCTCCAGGTGCACGTCTGGACGGTCAACGAACCCGAACGGATGGCGGCCCTCCTGGACCTCGGGGTGGATGGCATCATGACCGATCACATCGAGACGCTGCGTACGGTGCTGAGCGAGCGAGGGGCCTGGGCCTGACGCCGGGCCCGTCCGCGTCCGCACGCGACGATCGAGGGGGCGCGGGTTGAGCACCGGGACCACAGGATGGGCCGATCCGGCCGGAAAGCCGCCGGCCGACGGGACGGCGGCCGCCCGCAAGCGCGAGCAGCACGGCTGGTACTTCTACGACTTCGCCTGTTCCGTCTACTCCACCAGCGTGCTGACCGTCTTCCTCGGTCCGTATCTGACGTCGATCGCCAAGGCGGCGGCCGATCCCGACGGCTTCGTCCACCCGCTGGGCATACCGGTGCGCGCGGGCTCGCTGTTCGCGTACTCCGTCTCGGCCTCCATCGTGGTGGCCGTCATCCTGATGCCGATCGTGGGCGCGGCGGCGGACCGTACGGGACGCAAGAAGCCACTGCTGGCGGCGGCCGCCTATACGGGTGCCGCGGCGACGGCGGGGATGTTCTTCCTGGACGGCCACCGCTATCTGCTGGGCGCGTTCCTGCTGATCGTGGCGAACGCGTCGATCTCCGTGTCGATGGTCCTGTACAACGCCTATCTGCCGCAGATCGCCGAGCCCGAGGAGCGGGATGCAGTCTCCTCGCGCGGCTGGGCCTTCGGCTACACCTCGGGCGCCCTGGTCCTCGTCCTCAACCTGATCCTCTACACCGGCCACGAGTCCTTCGGGCTCGCGGAGTCGGACGCGGTACGGATCTGTCTGGCCTCGGCCGGTGTGTGGTGGGGCGCGTTCACCCTCGTACCGCTGCGCCGGCTGCGCGACCGACGGGTGGCACCGGACGGCGAAGGGGCGGTCGGCTCCGGCTGGAAGCAGCTGGTGGCGACCCTCAAGGACATGCGGCGCCACCCACTGACGCTCTCGTTCCTGCTCGCCTACCTCGTCTACAACGACGGCATCCAGACGGTGATCTCCCAGGCCTCGCTGTACGGCTCCGAGGAACTGGGCCTGGACCAGACGACCCTGATCGTCGCCGTGCTGCTGGTCCAGATCCTGGCGGTGGCGGGGGCGCTCGGTATGGGCCGGCTCGCCCGGGTGTACGGCGCCAAGCGCACGATTCTGGGCTCGCTCGTCGTATGGACCGCGATCCTGATCGCCGCCTATCTGCTGCCCGCCGACGCGCCCGTCTTCTTCTTCGTTCTCGCGGCGGCCATCGGACTGGTGCTGGGCGGCAGCCAGGCCCTCTCCCGGTCGCTGTACTCCCATCTGGTGCCGCGCGGCAAGGAGGCGGAGTACTTCTCGGCCTACGAGATGAGCGACCGCGGACTGAGCTGGCTGGGGCCCCTGGTGTTCGGTCTGGCGTACCAGCTGACCGGCAGCTACCGGGAGGCGATCATCTCCCTGATCGTGTTCTTCGCCCTCGGCGCCGTGCTGCTCGCGCGGGTCCCGGTACAGCGTGCGATCGCGGCCGCGGGCAATCCCCTACCGGAACGGATTTAGACGTTGAAGTCAAAGGCCGGTAGTGTACGCCTTTGGCCTGCCCGGAGGACCGTTACTGCGAGTGGAAGCAGCTCAACCGTTGGGTGACAAAGCCCACCAGAGGTGACAAACCGGGCAGGGTTGGGTACTCAACCCAGATAAAGCAGCGGCACGAACGGGCGACGCATGACCGGCGACGGGAATCTTTGCCAGCGACCGGACGTTGACCGGATGACGACGACAGCGACATTTTGTCCTGTGGGCGACAAGCCCGGGAGGCACGATTCATGAGTGAGCGAGCTCTTCGCGGCACGCGACTTGTGGTTACCAGCTACGAGACGGACCGCGGCATCGATCTGGCCCCGCGCCAGGCGGTGGAGTACGCATGCCAGAACGGACATCGATTTGAGATGCCGTTCTCGGTAGAGGCGGAAATTCCGCCGGAGTGGGAGTGCAAGGCGTGCGGCGCCCAGGCACTCCTGGTGGACGGGGATGGCCCCGAGGAGAAGAAGGGCAAGCCTGCGCGCACGCACTGGGACATGCTCATGGAGCGGCGCACCCGCGAGGAGCTGGAGGAGGTGCTGGCCGAGAGGCTGGCGGTTCTGCGCTCCGGAGCCATGAACATCGCCGTGCACCCGCGGGACAGCAGGAAGTCTGCCTGACCGCGAGACACCACCGCACCGCGTATCACCGCACTGAGCGCGACAACAGCACAGCACAAGAGCCGCGGGGGGGGGGGGGGGGGGGGGGGGGGGCGCCCCCCCGCGGCTCTTGGCATGTCCGGCGTCAGGCTCCTGGCGCGTCCGGCTTCAGGGGGTGAGCGGCGGGCGCGGACCCCGGGGGTCGTCGTCGGGGCCGGAGGGGGACTGCGTGCCGTCCTCGCGGATGACCTCCCCCTGGACGACCCTTCCGTCCGGGCGGTGCATCCGGGCCTGCTGGAAGGCGTCCGACAGGCTCCCGGGGGACGCGGCCCGCATCCGGCGTTCCAGGGACCGCTCCGCCCGCCGGCTGATCAGGGTGCGCACGGGCGGCACCAGCAGGAGCAGACCGGCCGCGTCCGAGATCAGGCCGGGGATCAGGAGCAGCAGCCCGCCGAGCATCAGCAGCCCGTTGCCCTTGGCGCCCTTGCCTCCGGTGACCTGGGGGGCTTCGGTGGCGCCGGGCTGCCCCGGCATCTGCTGGAGGGTCTCGGTCAGGTTCTTGAAGGCGCGGCGTCCGGCGCGCTTGATCACCACGGTGCCGAGCACCGCCCCGGCCACCAGGATCAGCAGGAGCGTGAGCCCGCCGGCCGCCGAGGCGACCATGGTCAGGAGCCAGATCTCCAGGACCAGCCAGGCGGCGAGGGCCAGCGGCAGGAATCTACGGGCGCGCGAGCGCCGGGGACGGGTCGGGGGCGGAGTGCCGGTCGTCATGCACCCAGTGTGCCCGTACGGAGGTGGAAGCGGCGTAAGGGGGTGATCATGGACCGGCCCGTACGTCCGTGGAGGGTCAGGGTTTCCTGCGGCCCAGGACCTTGTTGGCGCGGGAGGTGATGCCCCAGCCGGTGACCCGCCACAGCGCCTCGACCAGGATGTCCCGGCTCATCTTGGAGTCGCCGATCTCGCGGTCCACGAAGGTGATGGGGACCTCGACCACGTGGTAGCCGGCCTCCACCGAGCGGCGGGCCAGGTCGACCTGGAAGCAGTACCCCTGCGAGGCGACCTCGTCGAGTCCGAGGCCCCCCAGGGTCTCGGTCCGGAACGCGCGGTAGCCGCCGGTGACGTCGCGGACGGAGAGGCCGAGAGCGAGGCGGGAGTAGAGGCTGCCGCCTCGGGAGATGACCTCGCGGCTCTTGGGCCAGTTGACGACCCTGCCGCCGGGCACCCAGCGGGAGCCTAGAACGAGGTCGGCGCCCTTGAGCGCGGTGAGCAGCCGGGGCAGCTCCTCGGGCTGGTGGGAGCCGTCGGCGTCCATCTCGACGAGGACGCCGTAGCCGTGCTCGGAGCCCCAGGCGAAGCCCGCGAGGTAGGCGGCGCCGAGCCCTTCCTTGCCCTTGCGGTGCAGGACGTGGACCTGCTCGTCGGCGGCCGCGATCTCGTCGGCGGCCTTCCCGGTGCCGTCGGGGCTGTTGTCGTCGGCCACCAGGATGTCGGCATCCGGCACGGCCGTGCGCACCCGGTCGACGATCGGCCTGATGTTCTCGACCTCGTTGTAGGTCGGAATGATCACCAGGACCTTGCCGAGCGGGCCGAACTGCCTCTGACCGCCGTCGTTCACTGCTGCCCCTTAAAGTCCGTACACAGGGGGACACCATATCCAGCGGACCGCCCCCGGAGTCCGCTGCGGTCGCGTGGGCGCGTGGCACGGGCCGGGCAGATGGACGGAACTGCGGACAGAAGCACGTACGGATCCACGTGACGACCCGTGCGGGACTGCGGATCGGGGCCCGGCGCCCTTCGGGCCGACCTGGGACCCGCTGGCTGCGGGTCGACCGAAAGCCGTTGTCTACTGAACGTCCGGGCCCCACCCGGGTCGCACCCTCCGTCCGGCTGAAACCTTCCCTCGCCCCCGAGGCGCGGGCGCTGAACCTGGCTGTCAGTGGTGGTGGGCCGGTGCGGCACACCACCCCATGACCCAGCGGCGTTCGACGACTGCGTGGAGGTTTAACCGGTCGGACGTCCTGTGGTGGACCCGGCCGAACCTACCGGCCCGTGGGCGCGTTCTGTCAACACCCGCGCGACCTGCGGCTTTTGCCCAAATTGCCTGGTCAGTGCCGGGGTTGCGCAGGTCGTGAACGCGTGCCCGGGCCATCGATCGGCGGTACGGAATCTTCCGACGTCACTCGTTCGGCCGTACGTAGACCGTTTGTCCGGAGACCACCGTCCGCAGGCAGACCGGCAGCTCGGCCCCGGGCGTCAGATCCGGCAGCCCGGGCGTGCCGGAGCGGGGGTCGGTGGACCACCGGGCGACCCGGTCGTCGGGGGCCTGGACCAGGAGTTCGGCGGTCCGCCAGACGGCGTAGTCGGCGGGTGCGCCCGGCACCAGGAGCCCCGCGTCGTCGCGGCCGATGGCGCGCCAGCCGCCCCGGGTGTGGGCGGTGAAGCCGGCCCGGACGGAGATGCGGTGCTCGGGGGTGCGGTGGTGGGCGGCGGCCCGCACGGTCCCCCAGGGGTCGAGGGGGGTGACCGGGCTGTCGGAGCCGAAGGCGAGCGGCACTCCGGCGCGCAGGAGTGCCGCGTACGGGTTCAGGGTCGCGGCCCGCTCGACGCCCAGGCGCCGGGCGTACATGCCCTCGGGGCCGCCCCAGGCTGCGTCGAAGGCGGGCTGGACGGAGGCGGTGAGGCCCAGCTCGGCGAAGGCGGCGACGGTCTCGGGGGTGAGCATCTCGGCGTGCTCGACCCGGTGGCGGGCGGCGCGGATCCTGGCCAGGCCGAGCGTCCCGGCGGCGGCCCTGACGCCCTCCACGACGGCGGTGACGGCCGCGTCGCCGATGGCGTGGAAGCCCGCCTGGAGGCCGGCCTCGGTGCAGGCGGTGACATGCGCGGCGATCCGGGCGGCGTCCAGGTGGGCGGTGCCGGTCTGCGGGTCGTCGGCGTACGGCTCGTGGAGGCAGGCGGTGTGCGAGCCGAGGGAGCCGTCGACGAAGAGGTCTCCGGCCGCGCCGATCGCGCCGAGCTCCCGGATCCGGCGGGCGCCCTTCCCGTCGGCGATCTCCTCGGCCCAGAGGCCGAAGACCCGGGGTCCGGGCCGCTCGGCCGCGAGGGCCAGGAGGGAGGTGAAGTCCTCCTCGTCGGAGATCTCGGGTCCGCCGCACTCGTGCAGGGCGCCGATGCCGAGGGAGGCCGCGTGATCGAGCGCGGCGCGCTGGGCGGCGGTCCGCTGCGCGGGGGTGAGCGCGGCGTGCGCGGCGGCGCGTACGGCGTGGTGGGCGTCGCCGGTCAGCGGCGCGTCGGGGTGGTGTCCGGCCATCGAGGTGACGCCCGGGACGAGGTCGAGCAGGGCGGTCGTGACGACGGCCGAGTGCACGTCGATCCGGGGCAGGTACAGGGCGCGGCCGCCGGACGCCTCGTCGAGCTCGGCGCGCGAGGGGTGGCGCTGCTCGGGCCACCGTGCGGCGTCCCAGCCGTGCCCGAGCAGGACGTCGGTGGCGGTGTGCCGGTTCGCGAACGCACGGACGAGGCCGAGGGCTTCGGGGAGCGTACGGGCGCCCGAGAGGTCCAGTCCGGTGAGGGCCAGGCCGGTCGCTGTGGTGTGGACGTGGGCGTCGGTGAACGCCGGGGTGACCAGGGCGCCCTCCAGGTCGACGACTTCGTCGACGCCGGTGGCGAAGGCGTCGGCGGCCCCTTCGGATCCCACCCAGGCGACATGCCCGCGTTCGACGACCATCGCGGTCGCGAAGGGGTCGGCCGGGCTGTGGACGTCTCCCCCGCGCAGCAGCAGGGTGCGGTGTTCGGGGGCGCTCTGGGGGGCGGTGCTCTCGGTCATGGGACCAGTCTCGCGCCTGCCGGAGGCGGCTCGGCCCGCACCCCCCTCGCGGGGCGCCCGACGGCCCCTCAGACGCGTGGGGGCCGGGCCTCGTACGGGGTGGACAGGACGACGGTGGTCCGGGTCGAGACGCCGGCCAGCGTACGGATCCTGGTGAGCAGGTGCTCCAGCTCCAGCGGGGTCGCGACCCGCACCTTGAGGATGTAGTTCTCGTCCCCCGCGACGCTGTGACAGGCCTCCAGCTCCGGCACCCCGGCGAGCCGCTCCGCGATGTCGTCGGGTGCGCTGGGGTCGAACGGCTTCACCGAGATGAACGCGGTGAGGGGCAGCCCGACGGCCTCGGGGTCGACGACCGCGGCATAGCCGCGGATCACCCCGCGCTGCTCGAGCCGGCGCACGCGCTGATGAACGGCCGAGGTGGACAGGCCGGTGGCCTTGCCCAGGTCGGTGTAGCTCATCCGCCCGTCCTTGACGAGCAACTCCACAATCTGACGGTCCAGCTCCTCCATGCGGATCAACCTATGGCCCCGGGTGCCTGTCGGCACAGTCGTGCGGGTCACGGAACGGCACCTGCGGGGGGCATGTGACGAACACCACAGACCTACGGGTCGGTAGCGGGGTCCCTCGCGGTTACCGGCCACGCACGGAGGGAAGTGCTTGCTGTGGTCGAGGCCGTGGCGCCCTGCCGGCCCACCCGAGGGGGGAATTCCCATGCAGAGCCTGAAGCTCACCGGACGTACCGAACCGGAGCCTGTCGATCCGGACGAGGACGACGGCGCCGATGTGTACGACATGTTCGAGATGTTCCGGGTGATCTGCCCGGACTGCGCGCGGCCCATCGCGCTGCTGGCCGACGAGGATGTCCTGCCGGAGCACGCCCGGTGCCCCACTCCGTGGAACCCGTTCGTGCTCACCGTCTGCTCCGGCACCGGCCGTGTCGTGGCGGACGCCCGGCCCGCGGACGAGACGCTGGAGCCCCAGGAGCAGGAGGCGGCGCTGCTGCTGACGCTCCCCAAGGGACTCGACTGGCGGATGCAGCCCTTCTCGCACGCCGGGGGCCCGGGCTCCCGCCCGCTGCGTGTGGACCGGATACGGCGAGAGGCCGCCTGAGCCGTCGGCCCCCGGCCCCGTACGTACGGACTCGCGCGGCGCGCCCCCGGCCCGTACGTAACCGCTCCTGGCCCTCTGTGCACTTCTGCCCGCACCACGACGGCCCGTCCGGCGTGGTGCGGGCGGTGCGGTTCTCCGGGGCCGGCACCCCTGCGGGCACCCGCCGAACTGGCACTCGGATCGGCGCGGCAGTGACCCGGGCCCGCCCCGGCGCGTTCACCCCGTATGACGACGCTGCATTCACCAGTCGGCTCGGGTCGCCGCCGTCTCGCTCCACCGGCCCCCGAAGAATCGGTTCCGCAGCCGCAGCCGCTGCCCCGGTCGACGGGGAACTCGCCGATGGCCTCCCCCGTCGACCCGCCCATCTACAGCGCCCTGCTGCGGCATTGGCGGAGCAGCGGCCGAACCGTGCCGGGCTACCGCGACCCGGAGTGGACCCAGGCCGCCGCGCTTCCCGTCTGGTCGGACCGGCCGCTGCGGGTCAGCGGGTCTCCGGACCCGCGAGGTGGCGCGCGATGACCATGCGCTGGATCTGGTTGGTGCCTTCCACGATCTGCAGCACCTTGGCCTCGCGCATCAGCCGCTCGACCGGGAAGTCGAGCGTGTAGCCGTAGCCGCCGAGCACCTGGACGGCGTCGGTGGTCACCCGCATCGCCGCGTCCGTGCAGAAGAGCTTCGCCATGGCCGCCTGGCGGGAGAAGGGCTCCCCCGCGTCGCGCAGCCGTGCCGCCTCCAGATAGAGCGCCCGGCCCGCCTCGATCTGGGTGGCCATGTCGGCGAGCATGAAGCGCAGCCCCTGGAAGTCCGCGATGGGGCGGCCGAACTGGCGGCGGTCGGTGGCGTACCGGACGGCCTCGTCCAGGGCCGCCTGGGCGACCCCGATCGCGCAGGCGGCGATGCCCAGGCGCCCGGAGTCGAGCGCGGACAGGGCGATGGCGAAGCCCTGGCCCTCCTCGCCGACGCGGCGGTCGTCACCGACCCGTACGCCGTCGAAGTTGAGCTGGGCCGTGGGCGAGCCCTTCATCCCCATCTTCTTCTCGGGGAGGGCCGCGTTCAGACCTTCGGCGTCGCCGGGGACGAGGAAGGCAGTGATGCCGCGGGGGCCGTCGACGCCGGTGCGGGCGAGCACGGTGTAGAAGTCGGCGACGCCGCCGTGGGTGATCCACGCCTTGGTCCCGGTGATGACCCAGTCCTCACCGTCGCGCACGGCCTTGGTGCGCAGGGAGGCGGCATCGGATCCGGAGGCGGGTTCGGAGAGGCAGTAGGCGCCCAGCAGGCCCCCGGAGAGCATCGCCGGGAGGTGCGCGGCCTGCTGCTCCTCGGTGCCGTATCCGGCGAGTGCGTGGCAGGCGAGGGAGTGGACGCTGACGCCGAGGCCGACGGTCAGGCGGGCCGCGGCCAGCTCCTCCAGCACCTGGAGGTAGACCTCGTAGGGCTGGTCGCCGCCGCCGTGGGCGGAGCCGTAGGGAAGTCCGAGGAGGCCGGATTCGGAGAGGAGGGTGAACACCTCGCGCGGGAAGTGGCCCGCGTCCTCCTCCTCGGCCGCCCGGGGAGCGATCTCCTTGGACACGATGTCGCGGACGAGCGCGACGAGCTGCCGGGACTCCTCGGTGGGCAGACGGCGTTCCACCGGCTGCGGGGCACGGTCGGACATGACGGCGCTCTCCTCCCTGTCGGGCGTTGCGACGGTCGCGCGCTCCGGGTGTGAGAGGCGCCGCCGGGTGATCTCCCGGAACGGAGCCGGGAAAAACAGACTGCCCAGCCGATCCTGCCCTCCCGGGTCTCGGGGGGCGCGGGTCAGCGGCTGTGGCGGGTTGAGTATGCCCGATCGGATGCCTTCCGTCACGGGGTAACGGCCTGGTCGGAGGGGATGGAGGGGGTCCGAAGATCGGCGAATTGGTCCGAACCATTGACCCGACTGGTCTAGTCCTTCTACGGACGCGTTACCGCGTTCATGCCAAACCGGGCACGTACGGGCCGGAGTTCGGCCAGCACCCCCCACGCACCAGCCCTCCCCCACGAGGAGCCACGATGCTCACACCGCACCGCCCCCGCGCCCGGCTCCGGGCGCTCGCCGCGGCCGCCTGTACGGCGGCGCTCGGCGCCACCCTGCTCGGCCTCGCGGGCACATCCCCGGCCGGCGCGGCACCCGCCGCACAGCCGGCCGCGGCCCCCGCCGCCGCCGAGGCCGCCCCCACGGCGGCCGGCGACAAGGTGATCGGATACTTCACCAACTGGGGCACGTACGAACGCAATTACCACGTCAAGAACATCGAGACGTCGGGTTCCGCGGACAAGCTCACCCACATCAACTACGCCTTCGGCAACGTGCAGAACGGCAAGTGCACGATCGGTGACGCGTACGCCGACTACGAGAAGGCCTACACCGCCGAGCAGTCCGTCGACGGGGTCGCCGACACCTGGGACCAGGAACTGCGCGGCAACTTCAACCAGTTGCGCAAGCTCAAGGAGCTCCACCCGGACCTCAAGATCCTCTGGTCCTTCGGCGGCTGGAGCTGGTCGGGCGGGTTCGGTGAGGCCGCGCAGAACCCCGCCGCCTTCGCGCAGTCCTGCTACGACCTGGTGGAGGACCCGCGGTGGGCCGATGTCTTCGACGGCATCGACATCGACTGGGAGTACCCCAACGCCTGCGGTCTGACCTGTGACACGAGCGGCCGGGACGCCTACGGCGAGCTGCTCGGCGAGCTGCGCAAGAGCTTCGGGAACGACAACCTGATCACTTCGGCGATCACCGCGGACGGCTCCGACGGTGGCAAGATCGACGCGGTGGACTACGCGGGGGCGGCGGCCCACCTCGACTGGTACCTGCCGATGACGTACGACTTCTTCGGCGCGTTCGCGGCCCAGGGCCCCACGGCCCCGCACTCCCCGCTCAGCTCCTACCCGGGCATCCCGACGGAGGGCTTCGACTCCGACGCCGCGATCTCCAAGCTGAAGTCGCTGGGCATCCCGTCGGAGAAGCTGCTGCTCGGCATCGGCTTCTACGGCCGCGGCTGGACCGGTGTCACGCAGTCCGAGCCGGGTGGCAGCGCGACCGGCGCGGCGGCGGGCACGTACGAGGCGGGCATCGAGGACTACAAGGTCCTCAAGAGCAGCTGCCCCGCCACGGGCACGGTGGCCGGTACGGCGTACGCCCACTGCGGGAACGACTGGTGGAGCTACGACACCCCGGAGACCATCGGCACCAAGATGACGTACAAGAACGAGCAGAACCTGGGAGGCACGTTCTTCTGGGAGCTGAGCGGTGACACCCAGAACGGCGAGCTGATCAAGGCGATCGACTAGCCGGTCACGGAAGTACGCGGACCGCAGGGGTGGGGTGCCGGCCGGGCACCCCACCCCTTTCGCGGCTCCGGGGGCCGGGGCGGGGTCACATCAGCCCGGCCTGGGTGACGAACATGGCGAGCACGACCACGAGGGCCCAGCCCGCGAGGTGCTCCAGCAGCCCGGGGCCGTCGTCGTCCGGGCCCCCGGTACGGGCGCGGCGGGCGTGGTGGGCGTTCTGTGCGGCGGTGGTCGCGGTCATGGCGTCTCGCTGTTCGTCGGGCTCCGGCTGAGGTCCCCCCGTGACCCGACCACAGTGCCAGCGGAGCGCGCGGCGCGAAACGAGATCCGGGTCACGGCCCGGCCGGCCCGGGGGCAGCCCGGTCCCCTGATACGGCAAGGGTTCCGGGGCCCGTGGGGCCGAGGCGGGCCGGGGCCGCTGTGGGCGACGCCACACGACGGCCGACGGGAATGCGTACGGGAATTCCGTACGGGAATGCGTACGGGAACTTTTTCGGCCATCTGGCCGACTACTGCCCCATGGGAAGAGACCGCGTGGGAACAGACAGCGCCGAAGGACCCCGGGTCGGAGCGTGCGCGGCGGATGGCTACCTTGTCTCCATGCGTGCACGGGGGGGCTGGCCGACGCTAGCGGCCAGGGGCCTGCTCTGCGGTTCCGCATGCCTGCTTCTCGGTGCCGTGAGCCATGTCGCGGCGGGCGGACGGCTGCCCGGCGCGGGGGTGCTCGCCCTTCTGTTCCTGGCCCTGAGCGTGCAGGGGGCTCTTCTCTTCGGCGGCCGGCGACGTCGCTTCGACGTCGTGACGCTGGTGCTGGGCGGAACACAGTTCGCCCTGCACGGCGCCTTCCACTTCCTCTCGGCGGCGCCCGGCGGAACCCAGCACTCCGGCATGCCGGCCGGACACGAGCACCCCATGGCCGGGCACTCCGGCGGCCACGGCACGGGCACGGGCGCCGGCCACGTCATGAACGCCGGGATGACCCTGGCGCACGGGGCGGCCACGCTCGGCACGGCCCTCTGCGTGATCCACGGCGAGCGGGTGCTGCGACGCCTCGCGGCCCTGGTCGTCCCCCGCGTCGCCCTCCGGCCTCCACCGTCGCTCCCCTGCCTTCCCCGGCTGCGTCCGGCGCCGCCGGTGGTCGCGCGGATCCGGTTCGGGGCGCTCCTCGCCCGCTCCCGCCACCGGCGTGGGCCGCCGTCGGCGGCCGTGGCCTGACGGCCTCCCCACCCAGCCGCGGACGCCGGATGTGATCGGGCGTCCATGAGGCATGCGTGCGGGAGCCATCAGGGCGCGGCCGCCACCGCTTCCCACCGCCCGGGCAGGACCCGGTCCCCCACCGGCAGGTCCACGGAGTCTCCCTGCGGCCTGCCCTCCGAGGAGCACCCATGTCTCACACAACCGAAGAAATACCGCAGAACGACCACGATCCGACCGGCACCGCGACCGGCGAACCGGCCGCCGACAGACCCGACGACGTCACGAAACCCGCCTCCGACCAGCCGCGACCGGCCCGCTCCTGGGAGGCCGTACGGCACCTCCTGGTCCGGCTCCACTTCTACGCCGGTGTGCTCGTCGCCCCCTTCCTGCTGGTCGCCGCGGTGACCGGGCTGGCCTACACCTTCACGCCACAGCTCGACCAGCTCGTGTACGGCGACCGGCTGCGGGTCGAGCGGGTCGGGGACGAGCCCCGTCCGCTGGCGGAGCAGATAGCCGCCGCGCGGGCGGCGTACCCCGAGGGCACCACGGCGTCGGTGATCACCCCGGCGGGCCCGGAGGACACCACCCGGGTGGTGCTCGCGGTGCCGGAGCTGGGCGAGAACCAGCGCACGGTGTTCGTGGACCCGTACACCGCCGAGGTGCGGGGTGAGCTGACGACCTGGTTCGGGTCGACACCCCTCACCACCTGGCTCGACGACCTCCACCGCAACCTCCACCTCGGCGAGACCGGCCGCCTGTACTCCGAGGTCGCCGCGAGCTGGCTGTGGGTGGCCGTCGCGGGCGGCCTCGTCCTGTGGATCGGGCGCAGCCGGGGACAGCGCGCGAAGTCGGCGCGGGGCGTGCTGCTTCCGGACCGCAAGGCCCGTGGGGTGCGCCGGACCCGCAGCTGGCACGCGGCCACCGGTGTGTGGCTCGCGCTGGCACTTCTCTTCCTGAGCGCCACCGGCCTGACCTGGTCGGGTTACGCGGGTGAGCGGTTCGGGCGGCTGCTGGACGCGGCGAACGGCAACGCCCCTGCCCTCGACACAGCACTCCCGGGTGCTCAGGAACCCGCCGAGGACCACTCGGAACACGCTGAGCACGGCGGTTCCGGCGATACGACGGCCGACGCCGACCCGGCCGACTTCGACACCGCCCTCATGGCGGCCCGGGCCGCAGGTCTCGGCGGCACGGTGGTGGTCACTCCCGCGACGGACGCGGCGAGCGCGTGGACCGTGGCGCAGAACGACAACGTCTGGCCGGTGCACTACGACCGGGTCGCCGTGGACACCACCAGCGGCGAGATCACCTCGCGCACCTACTGGGCCGACCACCCGGCCCTGTCCAAGCTCAGCAAGCTGGGCGTGCAGGGGCACATGGGCGTGCTGTTCGGGGTCGTCAACCAGATCGTGCTGGCGCTCGTGGCGCTCGGCCTGACTGCGGTGATCGTCCGGGGCTACCGCATGTGGTGGCAGCGGCGTCCCACCCGCGACGACCGCCGGGCCCTCGTCGGCCGGGCACCCGAGCGCGGGGCGTGGCGACGGCTCCCGCTGCCGGTCCTCGTCCTGGGCATCCCTGCGGTCATCGCCCTGGGCTGGGCGCTGCCGCTCCTGGGGGTGACCCTGGCCGGGTTCCTCGTGGTCGACGTGGTGGCCGGGGCGGTCCGGCGACGGCGTACCGCCTGACGGTCCGGCACCTCGTCGTGGTGCGCGGGGTGTCACGGCTGTCGCGGTGACGTCCTCAGGGCCGCTCGGGCGGGGGCACCCCGGCCGAGCGGCTCCCGGTGGCCGGGCCCCGCGCGAGCGCGCTCCTCACCGACGCGACAGGGCGAGTGATTCTCCGTGCCGCCTCCTGGAACGGAGCCGTGCAGAGCCTGGCGGTCACGTCATCGGTTCGCCGCGGTGCCGGTGTTCGCGGTGACCGGGAAGTTCTCGGTCACCGCCCGGCGTTGAAAGGGGCTCTCACGCCTGAGCCGTTGGCTCTTCCTCTCCCGGCGGCGGCTCCTCCCGCGCGCTCAGGGCTGCCGCCAGAACGTCGTTGGAGACGGCGTCGCCCTCGACCCGGACCACCTTGCCCGTCCGGGTCTCGGTGATGGTCAACGTCACCGATCGCCTTCGGTCCCGCTGAAGCCATACCTTCACGATCTGGGCGAGCGCGGTGAGGCCGCCCGCACCGGTGATACCGAGGACCAGCTCGGACACCACGCCCTTGGTTCCGCCGGTCGGGGAGACCCGCTCCATCAACCGGGCCCCCGGCACACTCCGCAGATCGGCCGTCAGTTCGGCGCGCGCGTCGAGCACGGCCTCGTGGTCGCCGTCGAGCCCGGCCAGCCGGCCCTCGACGCCGACTTCCTTCACATGCGACATGGTTGCCCCTTCCCGCCTAAGCTGAACCCCGGCAGGTGTGGATGATGGGTGGCCGGGGGGGTGCACAGGATCGAATGTATCGGGCCCTGATTGTCTGCAACTCCCGATATCCCAAGGACCCCGGCGCACTTACGGAGCTGAACGGACCGAAGGCGGACGGGGTACTGCTCCGGGAGGCGCTCACGGATCCGGACACCGGGCTGTTCGACCGCAGCGAGGTCAGCTTGCTGCCCGAGGCCGATTCGCCGGAGATCCTCGAGGCGGCCGACGAGTTCTTCAGCGGTGCCGAGGCGGACGACGTCCTGCTCTTCTACTACAGCGGACACGGACGCAGCCTGAGCCAGGAGTTGTTCCTGTGTGCGGGCAACACCAGGACGAGCCGTCTGGACTCGTCCGCCGTGGCGTCGAGCACCCTCTCCCGCATGATCACGCGGAGCTTCGCCCAGGTGAAGATGGTGATCCTGGACTGTTGCCATGGCGGGGGCTTCAAGGGTGGCGAACTGATCGACGGGTTGTCCGGCAAGGGCCGGTTCGTCATCGCGGCGGCGTCCGCCGCGGACCAGGCCGGCGACGCGTCGGCCCGTGGTGAGCCGAGCCCGTTCACGAAGGCGCTCGTCGAAGGGCTGCTCACCGAGGCCCGGGACAGTGACGGGGACGGCGCGGTCGATCTCGACGACCTCTTCCGGCATGTGTCCGGCACCCGCTTCGACGGCCATGAGCCGCAACGCAAGTTCGACGGCGCCGGGGCGGTGCCCCTTGCCCGCCGCGCACCGGAGGCCGCTACCGACGAGGTGCCGCCTGCCGCGGAGCCGTCCGGCCCGGACCTCCACCACCAGCCGTACGCCTCCCCGTCGACCACGCGTCGGAGGACTCCTCCTCGGGACGGCGTCGATCCGCTCGAAGCTGCTGCTCCGCAGGCCGTCCTCGACCACACCCGGGTCCAGAACTTCCGCGCCGAGCTGCGGGAGGACGTCACCTCCGCCTATCCGTCACAGCTGACGACGAGTGAGTTCCTGGGGCGCTCCGGCCTGGTGAAGGACGGCGTGCCGACCCTCTCCGGGGCGCTGCTCTTCGGCGAGAATCCCACCGCGGTGCAGCCCACGGCGATGGTGCGCTGCGTCCGCTTCCGGGGTACGGACAAGACGGATCCGACGACCAGTACGGAGTTTCACGGGACTCTGCCCGAACTGATCGTTCAGGCACGTGACTTCGTCGCCTCGACTGCCCGGATCGGTGAACTGCCGACGACCGAGGCCGCCCGGACCGACGCGCTGTACCGCTTCCCGATGATCGCGGCGCGGGAGATCATCGCCAACGCCGTGGTGCACCGTGATTACGCCCGCACGGACGCGTGTGTCGCCGTGCACGTCTACGACGACCGGGTCGAGGTGATCAGTCCGGGGGCGTGGGGCACCCGCGACCATCCGGTGCCGGACGGCCAGCAGCGGCTCGGAGCACTCGAACGCCAGTCCCAGCCGCGCAACTTCCGCCTGGCCCGGGTTCTGTCCTGGGCGAAGCTCGTGGAGTCGGTAGGCGCGGGGCTGCCGCGATCGGTGGCGGACTGCCGGACGGTGGGGGCCCCCGAGCCGGTCGTCAGGCTCCGGGACGGGATGGTCACGGTGACGCTCTTCGCTCTGGGCGACCGGACGGTGGAGCCACCTCGGGCATCCGGCGCGACCGTCACGCCGGCATCACGGACGGAGCGGTCCGGTGGCATCGATCCGGCCCGGATCGCGGAGGTGCTGAGCAGGAACGGCACCCACGGCAGGGGGTACAGCGCCTACGGCACGGGGTACAGGGTGTCGTACGACACCGTGCTGACCGCAGGTCACCTTGTCGCCGAGAAGGAGAAGTGCACCCTCCGCTTCTCGTTCGGACCGGTGCGGTGGGAAACCACTGCCGAAGTGACGATGCTCGACGAGGCCGCAGATGTGGCCCTGCTGCGATTCTCGCCGCCTTCGGAGGCGGAGGTCGTCCCGCCGGTGCGCTTCGGCCGGGTGACGCGCGAAGCCGCCGTCCTGGACGTGGAGACCGTCGGCTTTCCCCGGTTCAAGCACCATCCGGAGCGGCAGAGGGTCCGCTCGGATCTGGCTCACCTGCAAGGAACGACATCGAGTCTGACGAACATCAGCAGTGGCACGCTCAGCATCCGATTCGACGCGACGCCGCATCCTGAGTCGGCCGGCGCGAATCCGTGGGTAGGCATGTCCGGTGGCCCCGTCTGGTCGGACGGGCTGCTCATCGGGGTCATCAACAGGGTCCTGCCGGCCGAGGGTCCGGGAACGCTGGGCGCTGTCCGCATCGACAGTTTCCTCACCGGTCCCGTCCTCGGACTGCTGGGTATCCCCGAACCGCTCGACCTGCCCCAGGTCCCGGCCCCTGAGTTCCATCCCGGCTCACCTCAGATGACCTATGTGCACGACATCGCCCCCCAGCGCCTCACCGGCAGGGAGGAGGAGCTGGCCGCACTCGCGGAGTTCTGCCGTGGTGATGTGCCGTATGCGATGTGGCGGGGTGGGCCCTGGTCCGGCAAGACCGCGCTGACGGCGTGGTTCGCGCTCCACCCTCCTCACGATGTGGATGTGGTCTCCTTCTTCGTCAACGGCGGATTGGCGGGCCGGGGTGACGCCGCCGCGTTCACGGACGCCGTCGTGGACGAGCTCAGTTGGTACCTGGGCCAGGATCGTGCCGCTTCCTCGACAGCGTCGGGAGCGGTGGATACGCTCCGTCGCCGATTGCTGGACACCGCGGCCCGCACAGCACACCTGGAAGGCCGGAGGCTGCTGCTCGTCGTGGACGGTATCGACGAGGACCGGGGACCGTCGTCCGGCCTGCCGAGCATTGCCTCCCTGCTGCCGGGCAACCCTCCGCCCGGCCTGCGCGTTCTGGTGACCAGCCGGGAGGTGCCGCTGCCGGACGACGTGCCTGCGGGGCATCCGTTGCGCCACGGTGCCGACGTACTCCTCGCTCCCGCCTCCGCCGCTCCGGCATGGCCCCGCGAGGTCAGACGTGAGCTGCTGAACATGCTCACCCTTTCCGAAGCCCATCGCGACATCCTGGGCCTGATCGCCGCCGCCGGCGACAGACCGCCGCCCGCACTGCCTGAACTGGCGGAAATGGCCGACCTGGCACCGTACGAGCTGGCGCAGCTGTTGAAGGGGCCGCTCGGGCGCTTGTTCGTCTTCTCCGACGCTGAGGCACGTACGGCCGGCGTGGTGCGGTTCGCCTATCCCCAGTTGGGCGAGGAGGTACGGCAGATGCTCGGTCTGCGACTGATGCACGAGTACACGCAACGGCTCGGTGTCCACCGCCAGGCTCGGGACCTGCGAGTCGACGATCCGTGGGCCGGTTGAGCCCTGCCGTCAGGCCGTCGCGACGGCCGTGGGGCCGCACTCGCTCACAGCAGACCGAGCGAGCGCAGGACGCGGCGCTGTCCGGGCGTCGGACCCGACGGCCAGAACACGTAACAGACCCCGCCCGTACCGCTCCTGACCCGGCCGCTCGCGTCGTAGCGCTTGGTGCGCAGCCAGATGTTCTCCCAGGCCCGCCGCCCGTAGACGCGGCGCACCGCCTCGTTGTCCGGGGACGCGGGGTCGTTGGCGATCACATCGCCCTCGGGGGTGAAGCCGACCACCGTCATCAGATGGCCCGCCGTCCCGTAGCCCGCTCCGGGCAGCTCCTCCTGAAGGAAGGACTGCGAGGTGATGACGGGGATTCCGGCATGGACCAGCCGCTCCAGGTCGGTGAGCGAGCCGAGGCGGGTGACGACCGCGTTCATGTCCCGGTAGGCGGCGGCGTAGGCGGCGTTGAAGGGCCAGTTGCCGCAGCCGCCGTACTGGTGGTCGTACGTGTACCGGGCGGCGTGGCAGACCTGGGGGTCGGGCAGGCCCGGCCTGACCCAGGCGAGGTCCTCGGCGCTGGGCCGGCGGCCCCAGTACTCGACGATCATCTGCGAGGAGGTGGGGCTGCACCACGCCTCGCCGCCGTTGTCGTACTCCGGGTACTGGCCGATGTGGACGTTCTGCGAGTAGCGCGGGACCCGCAGTTCCCGGGCGTGGACCGGGGTGCTCACCGGGACCGTGAAGCGGTCGGGGACGTCGGATGCCATCGCGCCGGCGCGCCAGACGGTCGGGGTGAGGCGGCTGCCCGGGGTGCGGTACAGCGTCAGCCGCAGCCGCCAGGAGGCGAACCGTACGCCGCTCGCCGCGTCGTCCACGGAGAGGGTGTCGGTCCAGACGGAGCTGTGCGGGTCGCCCTGGTCGTCCACCGAGGTGCGGCGGATGTCTCCGTCGCCCGAGGCCCAGCGGCCCATCACGAACCAGGGGGTGGCGGTGGAGTCCGCGTAGGTGGCGCTCAGCTCGACCGCGATCCAGGTGCCCGCGGGCGTACGGGCGTTCCAGGAGGTGATCAGCTCGGTGGCGGGGACCGCGGAGCGGTGGACGGGCGAGGTCCAGGTGGCGTACTCCCAGGCGGCCGTCTCCCCGGTGTGCGGGTCGGTGTAGTCGGTGCGGCCGGCCGGGGTGGCGATCTGCAGACCGGGGCGGACACCCGCGAGGACCCGGGTGCCGTCGCCGGAGCCCCAGCGCCAGTCGGTGTACGTGTGCCAGAAACGGTTGTCCACGAGGCGTGCTGCCGCCTGGGGTGCGGAGGGCCGGACGGAAGACGTCGATGCGGGCGCGGCCGCCGCGGGTCCGGCGGATGACGCGGCGCCCGCGCCTGCCGCCGCCGCGATGGCGGCGTTCAGGACGGTCCTGCGTGAGGTCGGACTGGTCATGGGCGAGACCCCCGGTCATGGGTGGGGAGTAGGGCTGCGGATGCCGATCGGTGTGCCAACTATCCCGCCTCCCGACTCGGTCGGGCCAGTGATTCGACCTGCGCCGCGCCACCAATATGGGTCTGGACCACTGGCATGACCTGCGGCGGGCCGGGACCGCCGGCGCCGGGCCCGTACCCTGGGGCCATGAACGACCTGGCCCGCCACGCCGACGCCCTGCGCTCGCTCCCGACGTCCTGCGGACCGGTCCGGCTCGTCGCGGTGGACGGGCACGCGGGGTCCGGCAAGAGCACCTTCGCCGCCCGGGTCGCGGCGGCCCTCGGGAGTGCGCCGGTGCTCCATCTGGACGATCTCGCCACCCACGAGGAGCTGTTCGGCTGGGTGGGGCGGCTGCGGGAGCAGGTGCTCCTGCCCCTCTCGCGCGGCGAGGAGGCCCGGTACGCCCCGTACGACTGGACCGAGCGGCGCTTCGGCCCGGCGCGGACCCTGGAGCCGGCCCCGGTGGTGCTGGTCGAGGGCGTCGGTGCGGGCCGCGCGGAGGTGCGGCCGTGGCTGGCGGCGCTCTGCTGGATGGAGCTGGGGCGGTCGGTCTCCTGGGGGCGCGGCAGGGCGCGGGACGGCGCGGGGCTCACGGAGTTCTGGGACGGGTGGACCGCCGCCGAGGAGGCGCACTTCGCCGAGGACCCTTCGCGCCCCTACGCCGATGTCCTGGTACGCCAGTTGACGGAGGGGTACGCGTGGCAGGAGGGGCCCGGGGCGACAGCGGGAGCGAACCGTTTCGTCACCGACGGTAGGCGCGCCGCTCCCCCGTACTGAGCAGTCGGAAATCGACCGGGAAGTGCCTCAACTCGGCTTGACCGGGGGGCCGTACTGGTCTTACGTTCTCATTGTGCGGCTTTTCGGAGCCCCCGCAGACGCGAAGCCCCCGGTTGTTCCCCCGTGATCGGGGGCTTCGTCCTGTGCGCGCACCGCCGCCTGGCGACCACGCAGAGCGACCCGTTCACCCTCGGTCACCGCCCGCATGATCCGCCTCCGCCCGTCCACTCCCACCTGCGCAGGTACGATGCACCTCGGTGCGGTCAATTCCCTTCCTCCGCGCAGTGATTCGGCACGCTCCGGTGGGCATGCTGTGCGGGCGGGACATCCTGGGGGAACGGTTGGCGTGGGGGACCTGATGGACATCGGCACACAGGGCGCACAGGCCCCCGCCGACCTCGCCTGGCTGCGTGGCATGGACGCCTACACGATGGGCGCCTACCCGCAGGCGGAGGAGGAGTTCAGAGCTGCGGTACGGATCGATCCCGGCATGGCGGACGGCTGGCTCGGCCTCCATGCGCTGCGCATCGACACCGCCACGGCTCTGTTACGCATGTACCGGCACCGCGACCGCTTCGGCGAACAGCGGACCCGGCACCGGCGGCCGCTCAACTCCTGGTACTGGCTGGGCTGGTGGGTGCAGCCGCTGCTGGAGAGTCCGCGCGATCTGCTGCTCGCCCACGCCTCGCACTGGCTGGACGGACGCCATGTGCCGGAGCTGGACCGAGCGTTGGCGGGGCTGCCGCCGGTGGACGCGGACCCGCAGGTGCGGTTCCTGCACGCCTGCCGCTCGTATTTGGTCAAGGACTGGGAGCAGCTCGTGCGGTACACCGAGCAGCTCGTCGACGATCCGATGCTGGGCATAGAGGCGGGGCTCTTCGGCGGTATGGCCCGGGTCCGGCTGGAGATGTACGGGCAGGCGGAACCCCTGCTCTCGGCAGCCCTGATGCGCTGTCGCAGCGAGCAGCCGCAGCGCAAGGAGCTCCGCTACTGGCTGGCGCGGGCCCACGAGGGCACCGGGCGCAGTGCGGCCGCCCTGCCGCTGTACCGGGCGGTGCACCGGGTCGACCCGGCGTTCATGGACACCTCGGCCCGCCTCGCGGCGATCTCCGAGGGCGACGGGTACGACGAGTCCGCCGATCTGGCCGCCGTGATGCTGACCGGCTTCGGCTCGGGAGGTGCGGCGGGTTCGGGGGCGGAGGCGCTGGTGGACGGCGACGCGGCGCTGGGCACGGAGCTGGCGGACGGCCGTGAGTCGTGGGCGGTGGGCGACGCCGGACTGCTCGGCGACAGCGAGGACCCGCCGCCACCGCCGGCCGTCCCCGTCGAGGGTGCACGTCGCACGAGGACCCGGAAGCCGCCCCCCTTCCCGGCCGGACCGAGCGATCCGGTCCTGCTGGCCGAGGCGCTGGCCCAGCTGGAGCGCATGGTCGGCCTGGAGCCCGTCAAGCGGCAGGTGAGGGCGCTCTCCGCGCAGTTGAACATGGCCCGGCTGCGCGCCGAGCAGGGGCTCCCGGTCCAGCCGCCCAAGCGGCACTTCGTCTTCTCGGGGCCCTCGGGCACCGGCAAGACGACGGTGGCCCGCATCCTGGGCCGGGTGTTCTACGCCCTGGGGCTGCTCGGCGGCGACCATCTGATCGAGGCCCAACGCTCGGACCTGGTGGGCGAGTTCCTGGGACAGACGGCGGTGAAGGCCAATGACCTGATCGACTCGGCGCTCGGCGGGGTGCTCTTCGTCGACGAGGCGTACAGCCTGGCCAACTCCGGTTACAGCAAGGGTGATGCGTACGGGGACGAGGCCCTCCAGGTCCTCCTGAAGCGGGCCGAGGACAACCGGGATCATCTCGTCGTCATCCTCGCGGGCTACCCGGAGGGCATGGACCGCCTCCTCTCCACCAACCCGGGGCTCTCCTCCCGTTTCACCAGCCGGGTCGACTTCCCCAGCTACCGCCCGCTCGAACTCACCGCGATCGGCTCGGTGCTGGCCGCCGAGAACGACGACGTGTGGGACGAGGAGGCGGTGGACGAGCTGCGCTCCATCAGCGGCCATGTGGTGGACCAGGGCTGGATCGACGAGCTGGGCAACGGCCGCTTCCTGCGCACGCTGTACGAGAAGAGCTGCGCCTACCGCGATCTGCGGCTCTCGGGGTACGCGGGGACGCTGACCCGGGACGACCTGTCCACGCTGCGGCTGCCGGACCTGATGCAGGCGTACGGCGAGGTGCTGTCCGGGCGCGGGCCGGTGGGCCGGGGGAAGCAGGAGCCGGGCGGGGCCTGAGGACGCGGGGCATTTACGGGGCCGAGCCGGGGCCTGAGGACGCAAGGTCTGTACGGGGTCGGGCGGGGCGGAGACTTCTCCGGACCGCCCGGCCCCGTACGCCTCAGGACACCAGGGTCTTGCCCGCCCTGGCGTCCGGCGCCGGTACGTCCACCGTGCGCAGGGGCACCGACACCACCCGGTGGGCCGGGTCGCGGACCTCGCCCACCAGCGTCTCCAGGACGTCCTCCATCGCCACCAGGCCGAGGATGCGGCCCGATCCGTCCGCGACCTGGGCCAGGTGCGTCGCCGCCCGGCGCATCACCGTCAGGGCGTCGTCGAGCGGGAGTTCGGCCCGTACGGCGGCCATCGGGCGCCAGAGCTGCTGCGGGACCGGCCGGTCGGCGTCCTCCAGGTCCAGGACGTCCTTGACGTGCAGGTAGCCCATGAAGGGGCCGCCGCCCTCCGCGCAGACGGGAAAGCGGGAGAAGCCGGTCCGTACCGTCAGCTCCTCGATCCGGCGCGGGGTCACCGACGGGTCCACCGTCACCAGGGAGGCCCGCTCCAGCAGGACGTCGGTGACGGGCCGGCTGCCCAGGACCAGGGCGTCCTCCAGGCGCTCCTGGGCCTCGGGGCCGAGCAGCCCGGCCTGGCCGGAGTCCTCGACCAGCCGGTTGAGCTGCTCGCTGGTGAAGACGGCCTCCACCTCGTCCTTCGGTTCGACGCCGAAGAGACGCAGCACCAGAGTCGCGCAGGCACCCAGCGCGGTGGTGACCGGACGGCAGAGCCGGGCGAAGCCGACCAGGCCGGGGCTGAGCCAGAGCGCGGTGCGCTCCGGGGCGGCCATCGCGAGGTTCTTCGGGACCATCTCGCCGATGACCAGGTGGGCGGCGACCACGAGGGCGAGCGCCAGCGCGAAGCCTAGCGGGTGGATGAGCCCTTCGGGTACGTGCGCCGCGTGGAAGACCGGCTCCAGGAGGCGGGCCACGGTCGGCTCGGCGACGGCTCCGAGGGTGAGCGAGCAGATGGTGATGCCGAACTGGGCGGCGGCCATCATCCGCGGCAGGTTCTCCAGCCCGTACAGAACCGTGCGGGCCCGGCTCGACCCCTGGGCGGCCAGCGGTTCGACCTGGCTGCGGCGGACGGAGACCAGGGCGAACTCGGCGCCGACGAAGAAGCCGTTCGCCAGCACGAGGAGGGCGGCGAAGAGGAGTTGGAGCATGCTCATCGCACGGCCTCCAGCAGGGCGTGCGCGGATGCGTCCGGTGTGCCCTGCCCGGACGCCTTCGGCAGCCCGCGTCGTGCGGCCGGGTCCGGCAGCGGGTCGGCGGTGCGGGTGAAGCGGACCCGTTCGGCACGGTAGTGGCCGACCCGGCGGACGGAGATCCGCCAGCCGGGGAGTTCGGCCAGGTCGCCGGGGGCGGGGATGCGGCCCAGCAGGTCGGCGACGAGCCCGGCGACGGTCTCGTAAGGCCCTTCCGGCGGCTCCAGGCCTGTCCGGCGCAGGGTGGGGATCCGGCAGCTGCCCTCGGCGTCCCAGGCCGGGCGGCCGTCCTCACCGGTGGCGGGGCTGAGTTCGGGGCGGTCGGAACCCTCCGCGTCGTGTTCGTCGCGGACCTCGCCGACGAGCTCCTCGATGATGTCCTCCAGCGTGACGACCCCGGCGGTGCCGCCGTACTCGTCGACGACGACGGCTATCGGCTGCTCGTGGCGCAGCCGCCGGAGCAGCAGCTCCACGGGCAGGGTCTCGGGCACCAGGAGCGGGGCGACGGCGATCGTGCCGGCCGGGGTGCGCAGGCGCTCGTGGGCGGGGACGGCGAGGGCGTCCTTGAGGTGGACCATGCCGATGACCTCGTCGATGCGGTCCCGGTAGACCGGGAAGCGGGAGAGGCCGGTGGCGCGGGTGAGGTTGAGGACGTCCTCGGCGGTCGCGGAGGAGTGCAGGGCGCTGACCTTCACCCGGGGGGTCATGACGTGCTGGGCGGTGAGTCCGGCCAGCGAGAGGGTCCGTACGAAGAGGTCGGCGGTGTCCTGTTCCAGGGTTCCGGCCTCGGCGGAGTGGCGGGCCAGGGAGACCAGCTCGCCCGGGGTGCGGGCGGAGGCCAGCTCGTCGATGGGCTCGACGCCGAAGAGCCGGACCAGTCGGTTGGCCAGCGTGTTCAGCGCGATGATGACGGGCCGCAGCAGGGTGGCGAAGCGGGCCTGCGGTCCGGCGACGAAGCGGGCGACCTGGAGCGGCCGGGAGACCGCCCAGTTCTTGGGGACGAGTTCGCCGACGACCATCTGGACGGCGGAGGCGAGGAGCATCCCGATGACGATGCCGACGCCGGGGACCGCGCCCGCGGGCAGTCCGGTGGCGGTGAGGGGACCGGCGAGCAGCTGGGCGAGGGCCGGTTCGGCGAGCATGCCGACGACCAGCGAGGTGATGGTGATGCCGAGCTGGGTGCCGGAGAGCTGGAAGGAGAGTTCGCGCAGGGCTTCGACGACGGTACGGGCCCGCCGGTCGCCCTCGGCGGCCGCGCGTTCGGCGTCGGGCCGGTCCACGGTGACGAGCCCGAATTCGGCTGCCACGAAGAATCCGTTGGCGAGGATGAGGAGGAAGGCCGCCGCGAGGAGCAGCAGGGGGGTGGTCATGAGGCCGCCGCCTCCGGGGAAGGGGCGGCGCAGGTACTACCGGACGATCCGTCCATTGCTGGAGGGAGTCACTCCTTGGGTCGCAGGAAGGCCCCGCGGGCCCCGGGTGGGGGGCCGTGGAACGGGCGGGGCGGGGCGCACGGGGCGCCGCCGTCCACCAGAGTAGACAACGCGGCCGCGTGCGGCGCGGGTGCTCCGCCGGTCAGGGGGTGTCGTCGCCGGCGGCGGACCGGGACTCGGCGAGGGCGCGCAGGGAGCGGGCGTCGCGGATGGCCTGCTGCTTGGCCATGCCGGGCTGGATGCCGAGGGCGGGCATGCTGGTGCCGTCGCTGAGGTCGAGGAAGACCCAGGGGTCGCCGGACCGCAGGTTGACGCGGAGGATCTCCTCCCAGGCCAGCCTGCGGGTCCGGGTGATGTTGACGACGGTGACCCCGGTGTCGTCGGCGGTGACCCTGGGCCTGCTGAGCAGAGTCAGGACGCCGAGGAAGAGCGCGGCGACGAAGATGAAGGTGACCCGCTCCCCCGGGTTGAGCCGCTCCAGCATCAGGGCGATGACCGTGATGACGAGGAACATCGCCAGGCCCACGCTCAGCAGGACCACCCGGGTGAGGGTGGGCCGGAAGGTGACCGGGAGGGTGGGGAGTTCGGGCCGGGGCGCGGACATCGGGGTCTTCTCTCGGGGTGTGCGGTGGCCGGGGGTGCGGTGGCCGGGGCGCTCAGAGGCGGCAGGCGTGGATGGCCGTGGTGAGGATGGCGCGGGCGCCGAGCTCGTACAGGTCGTCCATGATCCGCTGGGCCTCCTTGGCTGCGACCATGGAGCGGACGGCGACCCAGCCCTCGTGGTGCAGCGGGGAGATGGTCGGCGACTCCAGGCCGGGGGTGAGGGCGACGGCGCGCTCCAGGTGCTCGACGCGGCAGTCGTAGTCCATCATCACGTAGGACCGGGCGACCAGGACGCCCTGGAGGCGGCGCAGGAACTGCTGGACCTTCGGGTCGTCGGTGGGGGCGCCGTTGCGGCGGATGACGACGGCCTCGGAGGTCATGATCGGGTCGCCGATCACTTCGAGTCCGGCGTTGCGCATGCTGGTGCCGGTCTCGACGACGTCGGCGATGATCTGGGCGACGCCGAGCTCGATGGCGGTCTCGACCGCGCCGTCGAGGTGGACGATCGACGCCTTGACGCCGACCTCGGTGAGGTGGGCGGCGACGATGCCCTCGTAGGAGGTGGCGATCGTCATGCCGTCGAAGTCCTGCGGGCCCGCGGCGGTGCCGGGCTTGGTGGCGTAGCGGAACGTGGAGCGGGCGAAGCCGAGCTGGAGGATCTCCTCGGCGTCGGCGCCCGAGTCCAGGAGCAGGTCGCGGCCGGTGATGCCGATGTCGAGCTTGCCGGAACTGACGTAGATCGCGATGTCCCGGGGGCGGAGGTAGAAGAACTCCACCTCGTTCCCCGGGTCGACCAGGACGAGCTCCTTGGACTCCTTGCGCTGCTGGTAGCCCGCCTCATGGAGCATCGCCATCGCAGAGCCGGAGAGTGCACCCTTGTTGGGGACGGCGATGCGCAGCATGAGGTCAGGTTCCTTTGTGCGGAGGGAGAACGGGGGGACGTACGGTGCTCGGGCCGGGCTCAGAGATGGGCGTAGACGTCGTCGAGGGAGATACCGCGGGCGACCATCATCACCTGGACGTGGTAGAGCAGCTGCGAGATCTCCTCGGCAGCGGCCTCCTTGCCCTCGTACTCGGCGGCCATCCAGACCTCGGCGGCCTCCTCGACGACCTTCTTGCCGATGGCATGCACGCCCTTGTCCACCAGTTCGGCGGTGCGCGAGGTGGAGGGGTCGCCTTCGGCGGCCTTGAGCTGGAGCTCGGCGAAGAGCTCTTCGAAGGTTTTGTGTCCCATGATGGTCCTCAGAATACGGGGTCGCCGGGGCGTACTCAGCGCCAGGGTTCGCTGACGGTCCGCAGCGTGGCCGCGGTGGCCACGGCGGCGGTGACCGCTTCGTGCCCCTTGTCCTCGTTGGACCCTTCGATGCCCGCCCGGTCGAGCGCCTGCTCCTCGGTGTCGCACGTCAGTACGCCGAAGCCGACCGGGACGCCGGTGTCGACGGTGACCTGGGTGAGGCCGAGGGTGACGCCCTGGGAGACGTACTCGAAGTGGGGGGTGCCACCCCGGATGATCACGCCGAGGGCGACGATCGCGTCGTAACCACGGCCGGCGAGCACCTTGGCGACGACGGGCAGCTCGAAGGAGCCGGGGACCCGGAGGAGGGTCGGCTCGTCGATGCCCAGCTCGTGCAGGGCGCGCAGGGCACCGTCGACGAGGCCGTCCATGACCTTCTCGTGCCACTGGGCCGCGATGACGGCCACCCGCAGGTCGGCGCAGTTGCGTACGGACAGTTCGGGTGCACCCTTGCCGCTCATGGTTCTCCTGAAGCTCGTTGCGTGGTGGTGGTAGTCGGTCGTTACTGGTTGGCGCAGGGCGACGCGGGGGCGCCGTCGAGCCAGGGCAGGTCGTGGCCCATGCGGTCGCGCTTGGTGCGCAGGTACCGCAGATTGTGCTCGCCGGCCTGTACGGGCATCGGCTCCCGGCCGGTGACGGCGAGCCCGTGGTGCAGGACCGCCGCGGTCTTGTCGGGGTTGTTGGTCATCAGCCGCAGGCTGCGTACGCCGAGGTCCTTGAGGATCTGGGCGCCCGCCGCGTAGTCGCGGGCGTCGGCGGGCAGGCCGAGCTCCAGGTTGGCGTCGAGGGTGTCCACGCCGCGCTCCTGGAGTTCGTACGCGCGCAGCTTGGAGAGCAGGCCGATGCCGCGCCCCTCGTGGCCTCGGAGGTAGACGACGACGCCCCGGCCCTCTTCGGTGATGCGCTGCATGGAGGCGTGCAGCTGGGGGCCGCAGTCGCAGCGCTGGGACTGGAAGATGTCGCCGGTCAGGCACTCGGAGTGGATGCGCACCAGGATGTCCTCGCCGCCGCCCTCCGTGACATCGCCGTGGACGAGGGCGACGTGCTCGACGCCGTCGACGGTGGAGCGGTAGCCGTACGCGGTGAAGTCGCCGAACGCGGTGGGCAGCCGGGTGGCCGCCTCGCGGCGGACGGTCGGCTCGGCGCTGCGGCGGTAGGCGATCAGGTCCTCGATGGAGATGATCGTCAGGCCGTGCTTGCGGGCGAAGGGGACCAGCTCGGGCAGCCGGAGCATGGTGCCGTCCTCCCCCGCGATCTCCACGATGGCCCCGGCGGGGCGGAGTCCGGCGAGCCGGGCGAGGTCGACGGCGGCCTCGGTGTGGCCGTTGCGGACGAGGACGCCGCCGGAGCGGGCGCGCAGCGGGAAGATGTGGCCGGGGCGGACGAAGTCGCCGGGTCCCGCGGTGCCGCCCGCGAGCATCCGCAGGGTGGTGGCGCGGTCGGCGGCGGAGATGCCGGTGGTGACGCCGTGGGCGGCGGAGGCGTCGACGGAGACCGTGAAGGCGGTCTGCATCGACTCGGTGTTGTCCTCGACCATCTGCGGGAGTTCGAGGCGTTCCAGCTCGTCGCTCTCCATGGGTGCGCAGATCAGGCCGCGGCACTCGCTCATCATGAAGGCGACGATCTCGGGGGTCGCCATCTCGGCGGCGATGACGAGGTCGCCCTCGTTCTCGCGGTCCTCGTCGTCCACCACGACGACGGGCCGGCCGGCGGCGATGTCACGGATGGCCTGCTCGACGGGGTCCAGGGAGAGGTTCTCGGCGAGCGGGTCGTGGCCGGGGTGCAGCCAGGTGTGCTGAGCAGTCATGCCGTGGCTCCTTCCAGAGCGGGTGTCCGCGTACGCAGCCACCAGTCGCGCATGCCCCACAGGACGAGGGCGCCGTAGATGATGTAGACGAAGCCGGAGAAGGCGAAGCCGTTGGCGAAGTTCAGGGGGACGCCGACGAGGTCGACCAGGAGCCAGGCGAACCAGAACTCGACCATGCCGCGGGCCTGGGCGTACATCGCGACGACGGTGCCGACGAAGATGTACGCGTCCGGCCACGGGTCCCAGGAGAGCGACGGGAACGCGGTGAACAGTCCGCCGACGGCGAGGGTGCCGAGCGCCGCCGCGCCGATCAGCACACCGCGCTCGCGCCAGGTGGCGAAGCGGACGGCGATGGAGCCGTCCTGGGCCTGCTGCCTGCCTCGGTTCCAGGACCACCAGCCCCACAGGGCCACGACGATGACGACCAGCTGCTTGCCCGCGCTGCCGGAGAGGTGCGCGGAGGCGAAGGCGACCAGGAGGATAGCGCCGGAGAGCAGCTGGGCGGGCCAGGTCCAGATGGAGCGCCGCCAGCCGAGGGCAAGGGCGATCAGGCCGATGATGTTGCCGATCATGTCCGACCATCTGATGTGCTGGCCGAACACGGTGAAGGCCTCGGAGTTGAGCCAGGAGGCGGCGTTCATCGCGGGTCCTGCCCGGACCGGTCCCCGAGCAGCCGCTCGACGTACTTGGCGATGACGTCCACCTCCAGGTTGACCGGGTCGCCGGGCTGCTTGTGGCCGAGCGTGGTCAACGCGAGGGTGGTGGGGATGAGGCTGATGGTGAAGTAGTCCGGTCCGGCGTCCACGACGGTGAGGCTCACACCGTCGACGGTGATGGAGCCCTTCTCCACGACGTACCGGGTCAGCTCGGGCGGCAGGGAGACCTTGACGATCTCCCAGTTCTCCGAGGGGGTGCGCTCCACGATGGTGCCGGTGCCGTCCACGTGCCCCTGCACGATGTGCCCGCCGAGCCGGCCGCCGAGCGCCATCGGGCGCTCCAGGTTGACCCGGGAGCCGGTGGTGAGGGCGCCGAGACTGGAGCGCAGCAGCGTCTCGGCCATCACGTCGGCGGTGAACTCGCCCTCGCCGGTGTCCACGACGGTGAGGCAGACGCCGTTCACCGCGATGGAGTCGCCGTGCTTGGCGCCGTCGGTGACGACGGGGCCGCGCAGCCGGAAGCGGGAGGCGTCGGCGAGTTCCTCGACGGCGGTGACTTCACCCAGTTCTTCGACAATTCCGGTGAACACTCAGTTTCCCTTCCGAGCAGGGGCGGGGACGGCGGTGATGCGCAGATCGGGGCCGAGTCGGACGGTCTCGGTCACATCGAGGCGCAACGCCCGCGAGATCGTGGTGATTCCGGCGTCGCCGAGGGCCGCGGGGCCCGCGCCGAGCAGTACCGGGGCGAGATAGCCGACGACCTTGTCGACCTTTCCCGCGGCGACGAAGGCACCGGCGAGGGTGGGCCCGCCTTCGAGGAGTACGGAGCGGACGCCGCGGGTGTGCAGGGCGGCGAGGAGGGCGGCGAGGTCCAGGCCGGAGCCCGTGGCTGCGCGGGGCAGCCGAAGTACGGCGCCCTCGGGGAGGTGGTCCGCGGGGGCGCCGTCGGCGACCGCGACCAGGGTGGGCGCGGTGTCGTCCAGGACGCGGGCGCCGGGCTGGACGGCGGTGGCGTCGGTGTCGACCACGACCCGCAGCGGCTGGGTGGCCCCGTCGATGCCGCGTACGCCCAGCTGGGGGTCGTCGGCGCGGGCGGTGCCGGAGCCCACGATCACCGCGTCGGCCTCGGCGCGGAGCCGGTGGACGTCGGCGCGGGCCTCGGGCGAGGTGATCCAGCGGCTGGTGGCGTCGGCCGCGGCGATGCGGCCGTCGAGGGTGGCGGCGTACTTCCACAGGACGTACGGGCGGCCCAGGCGCACCGAGGTCAGCCAGGCGGCGTTGCCCGCCTCGGCCTCTTCGGCGAGGGGGCCCTGCTCGATCTGGACCCCGGCCGCGCGCAGGGTGTCGGCACCCCCGGTGGCCTGCGGGTTCGGGTCGCCGACCGCGTACACGACACGGCTGATCCCGGCATCCAGGAGGGCCTGGGCGCAGGGGCCGGTGCGGCCGGTGTGGTTACAGGGTTCGAGGGTGACGTAGGCGGTGCCGCCCCGGGCCCGCTCGCCGGCCGCGCGCAGGGCGTGGACCTCGGCGTGCGGCCCTCCGGCGCGCTGGTGGAAGCCTTCGCCGGCCAGGGCTCCGGCGGCGTCGGTGATGACGCATCCGACGACCGGGTTGGGGCTGGTGGAGCCGAGACCGCGAGCGGCGAGCGTGATGGCTCGGCTCATGGCGGTGATGTCGGCTGCGGTGGCCACCGGGTCCTCCTGCCTCTTCGGGCACGGACTCCGGGGCCTGTCGATGACGACAGATGAAGCGGCTCACCAGGGGAAACGCCGAAAACCGAAGAAGGGACGCAGAGGTCCGGAGAGTCCCGGCCATGCGTCCGCCTACGGCGGCGTACCGATGAAGACCCGCCGCGCACTGCCTCCCATCCGGACTTTAACCGTCGGTCCAGGAATCCCACCTGGTCAACCGGCCGCTGGCTGCGGACGGGTCGCGGACTATAACCGCCGGTTCGGAATTGCACCGACCCCGGAGTGCGCTGCTACTGGTACGGAACCAGTCTGCCACGGACGCCCCTCGGCCATGCGGGTGAGCCCTGTGGGCTGGGTCACAGATCGCCTGGCGCGTTCCCGTCGGCGGGAAGCCGACGGCAGGTCCGGGGGAAGCCGGCGGCGGGCCCGGGGGAAGTCGGCGGCATGTCGGCGGGAAGTCCGCGATAAGCCGACAACGTAGTCATCGAGAAAGTTGACCACTAAAGGTCCAGACCTATTGACGCACTGGTCTAGTCCTCTTAATCTCTGCGTCACCTCCGAGGTTCGGTCCCACGGTGTGCGCACACCGGGACCCCGACACGACCCACCCCCTTTTGCCAGTTGTGTTCTGCCGACCTCCCCAGGAGGAACGTCCACATGCTGTCCCCCACCAGAGCGAGAGCCACGCTGCTCGCCGCCGGCGCCGCTGTCGCCGGCCTGCTGATGAGTTCCCTCGCCGCCACCCCGTCGGCCGCCGCCGTCGACCAGGAGTCCTGCCGCCCCGACGGCCTCTACAAGACCCCCGGTGTCGACGTCCCCTACTGCTCCGTCTACGACGGTGAAGGACGCGAGAAGATGGGCGCGGACCACAAGCGCCGCGTCATCGGTTACTTCACCAACTGGCGTACCGGCAAGGACGGCAAGGACGCCTACCTGGTCCCGAACATCCCCTGGGACAAGGTCACGCACCTCAACTACGCCTTCGCGCACGTCGACAGCTCCAACAAGCTCTCGGTCGGCCCCGACAGCGCCGACAACGCCTCCACCGGGATGACCTGGCCCGGTGTCGCAGGCGCCGAGATGGACCCGACGCTCCCCTACAAGGGGCACTTCAACCTGCTGACCAAGTACAAGAAGCAGCACCCGGACGTGAAGACCCTCGTCTCCGTGGGCGGCTGGGCCGAGACCGGCGGCTACTTCGGCCCCGACGGCGAGCGCGTCAACTCCGGCGGCTTCTACTCGATGGCGACCAACGCCGACGGCTCGGTCAACCAGAACGGCATCAACACCTTCGCCGACTCGGCCGTCTCCTTCATCAAGAAGTACGGCTTCAACGGCGTCGACATCGACTACGAGTACGCGACGTCCATGAAGGACGCGGGCAACCCCATGGACCACACGCTGGCCAACGGCCGCCGCGCCGGTCTGGTCAAGGGGTACGACGCCCTGATGAAGACCCTGCGCGAGAAGCTCGACCGCGCGGGCGCCGCCGACGGCAAGCACTACCTGCTGACCGTCGCCGCCCCCTCCTCCGGCTACCTGCTGCGGGGCATGGAGACGTACCAGATGCAGAAGTACCTGGACTACGTCAACATCATGTCCTACGACCTGCACGGCGCCTGGAACGAGTACGTCGGTCCGAACGCCCAGCTGTTCGACGACGGCAAGGACAACGAGCTGGCGCAGGCGGGCGTGTACTCGACCTCGCAGTACGGCGGGGTCGGCTACCTCAACACCGACTGGGCCTACCACTACTTCCGCGGCTCGATGCCGGCCGGCCGGATCAACATCGGCCTGCCGTACTACACCCGCGGCTTCAAGAACGTCCAGGGCGGCACCGACGGCCTGTGGGGCAAGGCCGCCACGACCACCTGCCCGGCGGGCGCGGGTCTGACCAAGTGCGGTGACGGCGCGGTCGGCATCGACAACCTGTGGCACGACAAGGACACCAACGGCCAGGAGTCGCCGGCCGGTTCCAACCCGATGTGGCACGCGAAGAACCTGGAGAAGGGCATCGTCGGCGACTACCTCACCGACTACGGCTTCCCCGCCGGAACCCAGCTGACCGGCACCTACGTCCGCAAGTACGACTCGACGCTGGTCGCCCCGTGGCTGTGGAACGCCCAGAAGAAGGTCTTCCTCTCCACCGAGGACGAGCAGTCCGTCAAGACCAAGGCCGACTACGTGGTCGACAAGGGCATCGGCGGCACGATGATCTGGGAGCTGGCGGGCGACTACCAGTGGAACGCGGCCAAGGGCCAGTACGAGACCGGCAACACGCTGACCACGGCGATGTACGACGCGTTCAAGTCGGCCACCCCGTACGGCGCGAAGCGCTCCACGGTCGACCTGCCGACCCAGGCCGTCGACATCGACGTCTCGTTCAACCAGTTCGCCCTCGGTGACTCCAACTACCCGATCAGCCCCAAGCTGAAGATCACCAACCGCACCAAGGCCACACTGCCCGGCGGTACGGAGTTCCAGTTCGACTACTCCACCTCCGCCCCGGCCAACGCCAAGGACCAGTCCGGCTTCGGTACGTCGATCATCCGCAGCGACCACACGGCGGCCAACAACGTCGGCGGGCTCAAGGGCCCCTACAACCGGGTCTCCCTGAAGCTCCCGGCCTGGCAGACGGTGGCCCCCGGCGCCTCGGTGGAGCTGGACTTCGTCTACTACCTGCCGACCTCCACGCCGTCCAACTGGACCGTGACCTTCGGCGGCAAGTCCTACTCCCTCGCCGGTGACCTGGCCCGTGGCACCACCCTGGTCGAGCCCGGCACCGGCACGAACCCGACGCCGACGCCGACCCCGGACCCGACCGGCCCCACTCCGACGCCGACCCCGACGCAGCCGGGCGGCACCTGCTCGGCCCCGGCGTGGAACGCGGCCACCGAGTACGGCGGCGGCTCCACCGTCAGCCAGGACGGCCACCAGTGGAAGGCCTCGTGGTGGACGAAGGGCGAGAAGCCCGGCACCACCGGCGAATGGGGCGTCTGGAAGGACCTCGGCGCCTGCTAGTACCTGTCCGGCGGTGAGCGGACGGCCAGAACCCACTGCCGTACCGTGAAATCACCGCACCGCGAAGCCCCGGCGTCCCCCGCCGGGGCTTCCCGCGCTCCTGCCGCGGCCGGATCCCGCCTCTGGCAGGCTGGCCCCATGACGACGATTCTGGTCACCGGCGCCACCGGAACGCTCGGCCGTCAGGTCGCCGAACGGCTCCGCGGCCAAGGCGCCGATGTACGCGGTCTCAGCCGGCGCTCCCCGTCGTACGCCGTCGATCTGCGCGACGGCAGGGGGCTGGACGCGGCGGTCGACGGGGTGGACGCGATCATCCACTGCGCCGGCGCCCCCCGCGGCGGCGACGACCGGGCGGCGGGGTTCCTCATCGAGGCCGCGAAGCGGGCCCGGGTGCCCCATCTGGTCTGCATCTCGATCGTGGGCGTGGACCGGGTGCCGCTCGGCTACTACACGGTCAAGCACCGGGTCGAGCGGATGATCGAGGACTCCGGGATCGGCGCGACGACCCAGCGGACCACCCAGTTCCACGACCTGGTCCTGTCCATCGTCTCCGGCGCGGCGAAGCTCCCCGTGCTGCCGGTGCCCGCCGGGGTGTCGGTCCAGCCCGTCGACAGCGGCGAGGTCGCCGACCGGCCGGCCGCCCTGGCCGCCGGTCCGCCGGCGGGCCGGGTGCCGGACATGGGCGGGCCCGAGGTCCGGGAGCTGACCGGCGTGGCCGCGGCCTACCTCCGTCCGACGGGACGCAAGCGGCGGGTGGTGCCGGTGCGGCTGGCGGGGAAGGCGTACGCGGCATACCGGGGCGGCGGCCATCTGAGCCCGGAGCACGCGGTGGGGACCGTGACGTTCGAGGAGTTCCTGGCCCGGCACCACCGGCGTACGGGCTGAGCGCCACGCGGCGGTCCGGTGATGCGGGTCAGCCCCCCGGTGCGAACAGCGCCTCCTGTGCCGCGTCCCGGGCCGCGATCAGCGCCCCGCGCAGTACGGCCCCGTCCCCCAGCGACCCCGCCCGGACCTCGGTGCGCAGCGGTGACATCAGGGCGAGGCGCTCCTCCACGCGGGCGGCGAGCTGGGCTCCGCCGGCCTCACCGACCGCGCCCGCCAGGAGTACGCAGCCGGGGTCCAGGACCGAGACGACGGCCGCGGCCCCGAGGGCGAGGCGGTCGGCCAGCTCGTTCAGGAACGGCTGCCCGCGCTCCCCTGCATCCAGGGCCGTGTGCACGGCGGCCACGGCGGTCGCCTCCTGGGCCGCGCCCGGAGGAGGCTCGATGCCGTGCCGGGCGGCGAGTTCGCAGAGGGCCGCCGAGCCGGCCAGGGAGTAGAAGCCTCCCTCGCAGTCGACGGCCGAGGGCAGCCCGGCCACCCCGGGCACCGGCAGGAAGCCGATCTCTCCCGCGCCCCCGGAGGCGCCCTGCCGCAGCTTGCCGTCGAGCATCACGGCGGCCCCGATGCCCTGGCCCAGCCAGATCAGGACGAAGGTCTCGCGGTCGATGGCGGCCCCGGCCCGGTGTTCCGCGACGGCGGCGAGGTTGGTCTCGTTCTCGACGAGCACGGTCGCCGGCAGCCGCCGCTGGAGCACCCGGACCAGGCCCCGGTGCCAGGCGGGCAGGCCGGAGCTGTCGCGCAGTTCGCCGGTGGCCGGGTCGATCAGGCCCGGGGCCCCGATGCCGACGCTGTGCAGCGGTACGGACCCCGCCCGACGGGCCGTGCGCTCCAGGAGGGCGACGGCCTGTTCGACGGCGGGTCCGGTCCCGGTGTCGTCGGCGATGGGCAGGGTGGCCTCCGCGAGCGTGGCCCCCAGCAGGTCGGCGACCACCACGGAGACGCTTCCGGTGCGCACGTCGAGGGCGGCGAGATGGGCCCGGTCGGCAACGATCCCGTACAGCTTCGCGTTGGGGCCCCGGCGGACCGCTCCGGACTCGCCGACGACATGGATCAGCCCGGCGCCCTGGAGCCGCTCGACCAGGTCGGCGACGGTGGGGCGGGAGAGTCCGGTGAGGGTCTTGAGCTGGGTGGCCGTCAACGGGCCGTCCTGCTGGAGCAGTCGCAGGGCGAGCCGGTCGTTGATGGCCCGAGCCGTGCTCGGTGATGCGGGCATACCGGGATCCTTCCAGACCACTGCGGTGCCTCTTTCCCGGGTCGGCGGCGAGCGTTTCCCGAAAGAACTATTTATCAGGCAGGGTTCCTGATAGTTTACGCGACGCGATGGGGAGCGGCAGCGCCGGGACAGGCCTGCGCACCGGATTCCTCAGGGGAGGGCACAACCGCATGACGAAGGAACCGACCGCCGCGGTCTACAGCACGGAGCAGGTGAAGCGAGCCAGGGTCGCCGTCGCCACCGTCTTCGCGGTGCACGGGGCGGTGACCGGCAGCTTCGCGACCCGGGTGCCCTGGATCCAGGACCACGCCGGGGTGAGCGCGGGCCAGCTCGGCCTCGCGCTGGCCTTCCCGGCGATCGGCGCCTCGATCACGATGCCGCTGGCGGGCCGGATCAGCCACCGATTCGGCGCGCGGACCGCCCTGCGCGGACTGCTCGCCCTGTGGACGCTGGCGCTGGTCCTGCCCGCCCTGGCGCCGAACCTGCTGACGCTGTGCGCCGTCCTCTTCGTCTACGGGGCCACGGCCGGGATGTCCGACGTGGCGATGAACGCCCTGGGCGTGGAGGTGGAGAACCGTCTCGACAAGTCGATCATGTCGGGGCTGCACGGGATGTGGAGCGTGGGCGCGCTGATCGGTTCGGCGGCGGGCACGGTCGCCGCCCACATCGGCGCCGACGCCCGCCTCCACCACACCCTCGCCGCGCTGGTGCTGACGGCGCTGGGGCTGCTCGCCTGCCGGGGCGTGCTGGACCTGCGCAGCGAACCGGACGAGGAGCCGCCGCCGCGCTTCACCCTGCCGCCGAAGTCGGCGCTGATCATCGGGGCCGTCGGGTTCTGCGCGGTGTTCGCGGAGGGCGCCAGCCTCGACTGGTCGGCGGTCTACCTGCGGGACATCCTGGGCAGCTCGGACGGGGTCGCGGCCGCCTCCACCACGGCCTTCGCGCTGACGATGGCGGTGGCGCGGCTGGCCGGGGACCGGATCGTGGACCGGTTCGGCGCGGTGCGGACCGTACGGGCGGGAGGGGTACTGGCCACCACGGGCGGGCTGCTGGTGGTGTTCTCGCCCGCCCCGGCGGCGGCCATGTGCGGCTTCGGGCTGCTGGGCCTCGGCGTGGCGGTCGTGGTGCCGCTGGCCTTCGCGGCGGCCGGGCGCAGCGGGCCGAACCCGAGCCAGGCCATCGCGGGCGTCGCGACCATCACGTACACCTCGGGGCTGATAGCCCCCTCCGCGATCGGTTCGCTGGCGGAGGCGACCTCGCTGGTGGTGTCCTTCGGCGTGGTGACCGTGCTGGCGTTCGGCCTGGTGCTGGGCGCCGGGGTGCTGCGGGCGGGCGACCGGAAGGTGACCGGCTCGGCGGTGGGCGGTGCGCCGGCGAAGAGCCCGTCGGGGAGCTGAGCCCTGGACGCGGCGGTACGGCGGGCGGCCTCTGTACGCCCGCCGCCCGCCGCACCACTACCATGGCGCTGATCTTTTCCGCAGGTGAACACCGATTACCGGGTCGCATACCGGCCGGCACACCGAGCAGACCTTCAGGGAGCAACCATGAGCCTCGGCGTGCGCTGGACCTTGCACGGCGACGGGAAGACCCCCGCGCCCGGGGCGGTGGTGCGCCCCGACGAGCGGCTCTCCTGGCCCCGCACCTTCGGCCTCGGCGCGCAGCACGTGGTCGCGATGTTCGGGGCGTCGTTCGTCGCTCCGGTCCTGATGGGTCTGGACCCGAACCTCGCGATCATGATGTCCGGGGTCGCGACCGTGATCTTCCTGCTGGCCACCAAGGGCCGGGTGCCCAGCTATCTGGGGTGCTCGCTCTCCTTCGTCGGGGTCGCGGCCACCATCCGGGCGAGCGGCGGTGACAGCGCGACCGTCACGGGTGCGGTGCTGGTGGTCGGCGCGGCGCTGTTCCTCGTGGGCCTCGCGGTGCAGCGGTTCGGCGCGCGGATCATCCACGCGGCGATGCCGCCCGTGGTGACCGGCGCGGTCGTGATGCTCATCGGCTTCAACCTGGCGCCGGTGACCGCGTCGACGTACTGGCCGCAGGACCAGTGGACCGCGCTGCTGGTGATGCTCTTCACCGGACTGGCCGTGGTGTGCCTGCGCGGCTTCCTCTCCCGGATCGCGATCTTCCTGGGACTGGTCTTCGGCTATCTGCTCTCCTGGGTGCTGGACCTGGTGTTCGGGAAGATCCACTCCCCGGCGGGCGGCGCGGAGGCCGTCGACCACTGGCGCCTGGACCTGTCGGGCGTGGGCGCTGCGGACTGGATCGGTCTGCCGTCCTTCCACGCCCCGGCCTTCGAGTGGTCCGCGATCCTGGTCGCCCTGCCCGTGGTGATCGCCCTGGTCGCGGAGAACGCGGGCCATGTGAAGGCCGTCGGCGAGATGACCGGCGATTCTCTGGACGACAAGCTCGGCACCGCCATCGCGGCGGACGGCGCCGCGTCGATGCTCTCCACCGCCGTGGGCGGCCCGCCCAACACCACGTACTCCGAGAACATCGGCGTGATGGCCGCGACCCGGGTCTACTCCACGGCCGCCTACTGGGCGGCGGCCTGCTTCGCCCTGCTCTTCGGCCTCTGCCCGAAGTTCGGCGCGGTCGTCGCCGCGATCCCGGGCGGAGTGCTCGGCGGGATCACCGTGATCCTGTACGGGATGATCGGCCTGCTCGGTGCGCAGATCTGGCTCAACGGCCGGGTGGACCTCCGCAATCCGCTCAACCTCGTCCCGGCCGCCGCGGGCATCATCATCGGCGTCGGCGGGGTCAGCCTGAAGATCGGCGACAACTTCGAGCTGGGCGGTATCGCGCTCGGCACCCTCGTCGTGATCACCGGCTACCACGTGCTGCGCGCCTTCGCCCCGGCGCACCTGAAGACCCAGGAACCCCTGCTGGACTCAGGCACGTCGGCGTACGACGAGGAGTCCGGCGACACGGACCCCGGGCCCGGGAAGTCCTGAGCCCGCCGCAGGACCGGCAGGGCCTCAACGCCCTTACGGGGCTCAGCCGGTGGCCAGTCCGTGGGCGTACTCCGGGGAGAAGGAGCCCGGCGCGCCCGAGCAGCCGTCGGACTCCCCCGGCAGCTTCACCCACAGGTACGCGTCGATCCGGTCCTCACCTGTCCGCGTCGTCGGGGTCTGCCCCAGCGCCCGGCCCTGCGGGTCGCACCACTGGCCGGGCGGGGGCGCGCCGTTGCCGTTGCGGCTGGTGTCGATGACGGCGCCGAGGCCGGAGGGGCCGCCGAGTGCGGCCAGCACCTGGCGGGCGTAGGCCCGCTCGTCGGCGGTGGTGCGGAAGTTGGCCACGTTGGTGAAGATGCCGTCGCCGCTGGTGGTCACCCCCGCGGCCCGGAGCGCGGCCGCCTGCTTCGGGGCGGGGTGCCAGCCGGAGTGGCCTCCGTCGAAGTAGACCCGGGCCTTCGGGTTGGCGGCGCGCAGGGTGGCTCCGGCGCGGGCCAGTGAGGCGAAGCGGGCCGCGCGCGCCCCGGCGGTGAGGCAGTCGGAGAGGGCGATGGCGTCCGGTTCCAGGATCACGATCGCCGGGCCCGCGCCGAGCCCCTTGGCGAACTCCCGTATCCAGGCGTCGTACGCCGCGCCGTCCGGCGCCCCGCCCTGCGAGGCGCCGCCGCAGTCCCGGTCGGGTACGGCGTACGGGACGAGCACCGGGGTCCGCCCGGCGGCGGCCGCGCCCCGGGTGACGGCGCGGACCTCCGCGGCGACCTGCCCCGGGTTGTACTGCGCGAACCAGACCGCCGCCGGCTGCGCCGCGATCCGGGACTCGATCAGCGGGCGGCGCGGGTCGTCGGGGTTGGCACGCACCCACTGGACGACCTGGGACCCCGGGTCGCGGAAGAGGCTGTTCCTGGGGGCCGGGGCGGGAGCCGCGGATGTCGCGGTGGGGGCGGCGCTCGTACGGGAGGCGCTGGGCCGCGGTGATGGCGGCGGGGCCGTCGTGGGGGCGGTGGGGGGAGACGCGGTCGGCGGCGCGGTGGTGGGGGTCGGGACCGCGGGCAGCGGCTGGAGGACCGGCGGAGGCGTCGGCTCCGGAACGGCCGTGGTCCGGCGCCCGTCCTGCCCGGCCTCGATCAGGCCGGCCGTGGCTCCGATCGCCACGACGGCCGACGCGACGGCCAGCAGGCCGTGCCGACGGGCGGCCCGACGGCGTGCCCGGCGGGTGATGCGGCGTTGTGCGTGTATGCCCGGCACTCCTCGAACCCCATTTCCGGCACCGTCGTTCGTCCGTTCCGATGAACCTTCGGCCGGTCGGCGCCGTGCCGAGCCTATGGCTGCCACGCTCCGCACATGGCGCAGATCGAACAGTTCGCGGAACCGGCTGCTCCCGGCACCCTCGTGGCGGAGGTGGACACGGTGTTCGAGCGGATGCGTGCGTTCCGCGACCGGTGGCCGCCCGGGGACGGTGTCGGGGTCTTCCACGAGGTCTGCCTGACGACCGTCCGGGAGACCGCCGGCACGCTGGAGGTGCGGCTCGCGGAGCGCTATCTGTCGGCCCTCGGTGTGGCGGAGGCGGGCGGGCGTCCGCCGGAGTGCCGGCGTCCGCTGTTCCAGTACCGGCACCACCCCGGCGTACGCCCGGTGCAGTTCGCCCTCGGCGGTCTCCATGCGCACATCGCTCACGACCTCGCCCTGGCCGTGGTGGACAGCTGTCGTACGCTCGGCTGCGCCCCGCCGGAGCTGGAAGGGGAGTACGAGCGGGTGGGTGATCTCCTCACGCTGCTGGAGGAGCGGATCCACGACGATCTGATGCCGGGCCCCGATCTGCTCCGGCTCGCGGATCCGCTGACCCACCTGGTGAGTTCCTGGAGCCTGGAGCGGGCCCGTGAGGCCGCCTGGTCGGCGGCCCGGGTGCTCTGGCGGCTGCGCGGATTCCCGTCGTCGGCCGAGGAGTTCCGGCAGCAGACCGACGCGGGCGCCGGGCTGGTGGTGCGCTTCCTGCTCACCCCGTGCCGCTGACGCCCGCGTTGATCCCCGGTCTTCCGGTTCAGTCCTCCGGAAGCTCCACCGGAGCGATCTCGTCGAAGACGTCGCCGGGGCCCGGGTTGGTCGGGTCGGTCGCCCCGCCGAACTGGTGCATGACGCCCCACACCGCGTTGAGCGCGGTCTGTACGGCGCCCTCGGCCCAGCCGGCCGTCCAGGAGATGTCGTCGCCCGCGAGGAACAGGCCCCGCTTGTCGGCGGGCAGCCGGTCCTGCATGAAGTGGGTGAACAGCCGCCGCTGGTAGCGGTAGTGGCCGGGCAGGTTCGCCTTGAACGCGCCCATGAAGTAGGGCTCGTTCTCCCAGGAGACGGTGACCGGGTTGCCGATGATGTGGCCGCGGATGTCGACGTTCGGGTAGATCTCCCCGAGCGACTTGAGCATGACCTCCATGCGCTCCTTCGGGGAGAGCGGCAGCCACTTCAGGCTGTCGTCGCACCACGTGTAGGAGAGGCAGATGACGGCGGGCTTGTCCGGCCCGTCGTCCAGGAGGTAGGTCCCCCGGGTCATCCGGTCGGTGAGCGTCATCGACATGGTGTCACGGCCGGTGGTCTCGTCCTTGTCCAGCCAGAACGGCCGGTCGACCGGCACGAACAGCTTGGACGACTCCATGTAGTGGGTGCGCTCCATCGCCGTCCAGTGGTCGATCGGGAAGAGCGCGTCATCACAGTCGATCTTGGAGAGCAGCAGCCAGGACTGGCCGGTGAAGACGGCGGCCCGGAAGGTGCGGATGTCGCCGGTGGCGTCGGTGACCGTGATGCGGTTGCCCGCCGTACGGGTCAGCCGGGTCACGGCGCCTCGCGGCTCACCGCCGTGCAGGGAGGCCAGCGAGGTGCCCAGCGGCCAGTGGACGATCTTCTGCGGCTCGCGGTCCCACAGGCGCAGCGGGAGCTGCTGGCTGCCGCCGACGATGCCCCGGTGGTGGTCGTCGGCCTCGGTGTAGACGACCCGCAGGATCTCCAGGATGGAGTTGGGGAAGTCGGTGTCCCAGCCGCCGGTGCCGAAGCCGACCTGGCCGAAGATCTCGCGGTGCCGGAAGGACTTGAAGGCGTCGGAGGCGCAGAGGAAGCCGTAGAAGGTCTGGTTGTCGAGCTGCTCGACGAGCTTGGCCCAGATCTCCCGGATGCGCGGTACGTCGCGCTCGCGCAGCGCCCGGTTCATGTCGGAGAAGTCGGCGCCCTCCTCCAGGCAGGCGTTCCAGGCGTCGGCCACATCGCGGTAGACCTGGGGCAGGTCGTCGATGGTCTCGGCGTAGTGCGACTCGCCCTTGAGGTCCACGACGGTGGAGGGCGTGGCCGGGGAGAGCGGGTTGGGGAAGGCCGAGGTCTCCAGGCCCGCCAGGTCGATGTAGTGCTGGAGCGCCGTGGAGGACGGCGGGAAGCGCATCGCGCCCATCTCGGCGGTGAGCGAGGGGTCGCAGCCGTCGAAGCCGACGGTGCGCAGCCGCCCGCCGATCCGGTCGGCCTCGTAGACGACGGGCTTGAGGCCCATCTTCATCAGCTCGTACGCGGCGATGATGCCGGAGAGCCCGCCGCCGATGACGGCGACCTCCTGGCCGTGCTCGGTCGCCGGTATCTGGCCGAGGCCGGCCGGGTGGGCGAGGAAGTCGTCGTACGCGTACGGGAAGTCCGGCCCGAACATGGTGATCGGCGGGGCGGCCGCGTCGGTGTGCTGGACAGCGTTGGGCACCGTGGACGTCATGGGGTACGGACTCCTTGCGCGATGACTGAAGGGAGACGGTGTGGGGGTGGCGGGCTCAGCCGAGGGAGCCGTACAGACCGGGGCGGCGGTCGTGCAGGTAGGGGTTGGCAGCGCGGGACGCGGCCAGGAACTCGGGGTCCACCTCGCCGACGACGAGCTCCTCGCCGCGGCCGGCGCGGGTGCGCACGGTGCCGTCGGGGCCGGCCAGGCAGCTCAGCCCGACGAACTCGAACTCGCCTTCCGGGCCGGTGCGGTTGACGTACGCCACGTACATCTGGCTCTCGAAGGCCCGTACGGGGATGACGGATTCGGCGACGAACTGGAAGGGGTGCATCTGCGCGGTGGGCACCAGCAGCAGGTCGGTGCCGGCGAGGGCGTGCGCCCGGACGTTCTCCGGGAACTCGACGTCGTAGCAGATCAGCAGCCCGATGCGGATGCCGTCCAGGTCGGCCTGGACGACGGTCTGCCCGCCGGGGGTGAACCACTCCTGCTCGAAGCAGCCGAAGAGGTGGGTCTTGCGGTAGTTGGCCAGCGAGGCGCCGTCGGGGCCGATGAGCTGGGAGGCGTTGAAGATCCGCTCGCCGTCGCGCTCCGGGTAGCCGTACAGGACGGCGAGGCCGTGGCGTACGGCGATCTCGGCAACGGCCTGCGCGCCGGGGCCGTCGACGGGCTCGGCCAGCTCGGGGACGGCGTCGCCGATGGCGTACCCGGTCAGGAACAGCTCGGGGGCGACCAGCAGCCGGGCGCCCGCTCCGGCGGCGCGCGCGGCGGCCTCGTCCAGCGTCTTCAGGTTCTCGGCGACGGCACCGGGCCGGCCGGAGCTCTGGAGCAGGGCGGTACGCAACGGCGGCATGGCTGACCTCGGACGGTGCGGGCGGGGTGGGGAGACGTATCGAAGGTACGTGGCGCCCGAGGGCCCGGACAAGGTGCGAGTGTTGCGCACCGACCGTCGATTCGTTGCGCCGGAAGGGCCTGCGGCGGCGAAACGTTGCGTCGGGGCATCACCGCAGGTCAACGCGGTGATGTGCGCCACCTGCTGCTAGGCGGGCGGGGCCTCCGCCGAGTACCGGCGCAGCAGCGGTGAGAGCACCAGTACGGACTTGGTGCGCTCCACGTACGGCTCCCCCGCGATCCGCTCCAGCACCTGCTCGAAGTGGCGCATGTCGGCGGCGAAGACCTGGACCACCGCGTCCGCGTCGCCCGTGACGGTGGAGGCGGCGGCGATCTCCGGGTAGCGGGCGAGGCCCTGCTTGATCGCTTCCGGGGAGGTGTTGCGGCTGCAGTAGATCTCGATGAACCCCTCGGTCTCCCAGCCGAGCGCCGCCGGGTCGACGCGCACGGTGAAGCCGGTGATCGCGCCCTCGGCGCGGAGCCGGTCGACGCGGCGTTTCACGGCGGGGGCGGAGAGGCCGACGATCGCGCCGATGTCGGCGTAGGAGCGCCGGGCGTCTTCGGCGAGGGCGTGGACGATGCGTTCGTCCAGGTCGTTCAGGCGCACGTCGGGCGGTTCACTTCTCTGCGGTGGGTCTGGCCGGCGGGAGGCGGCGGGTGCCGCCTCCCGCAGTAGACCATGAGCCGCCGTCGCGGGCGCGCCCGGCGCAGTGGCAGTAGGTGGCCCGTGGGTCAGAAAGGGAACTGCGAGCGGCCGTGCTGGACGGAGATCCACTTCTGCGTGGTGAAGGCCTCCACCATCGACTCGCCGTTCAGCCGGCCGAGGCCCGAGCTCTTCTCGCCGCCGAAGGGGACGATCGGCTCGTCGTGGACGGTGCCGTCGTTGATGTGGATCATGCCGGTGTGGATGCGCTGTCCGACCCGCACGCCGCGCTCGATGTTGGCGGTGTGGACGGCGCCGCTGAGGCCGTACGGGGTGTCGTTGGCGATGCGGACGGCCTCGTCCTCACCGTCGAAGGGGACGAGCAGGGCGACCGGGCCGAAGATCTCCTGCTGGAGGACGGGGGAGTCGGGGGCCAGGCCGGTCAGGATGGAGGGGCTGACCAGGTTGCCGTCGGCGCGGCCGTGGAGCAGGGCGGTGGCACCGGCCTCGACGGTCTGGTCGACGAGCCGGGAGATGGACTCGGCCTGCGAGGAGTTGATCAGCGGGCCGATCTGGGTGGCGGGGTCGGCCGGGTCCCCGACGGTGAGGGAGGCGACCTTGGCGACGAACTTCTCGGTGAACTCCTCCTCGACCGCCCGGTCGACCAGGATCCGGTTGGCGGCCATGCAGACCTGGCCCTGGTGGATGTAGCGGCTGAAGACCGCCGCGTCGACCGCGTAGTCCACATCGGCGTCGTCCAGCACGATCAGGGCGCTGTTGCCGCCGAGTTCGAGGACGGCGCGCTTGAGGTTGGCGGCGCAGACGGTCGCGACGTGCCGGCCGACCTTGTCCGAGCCGGTGAAGGAGATGACCTGCGGTACGGGGTGCTCCAGCAGGGTGTCGCCGATCTCGGCGATGTCGGTGACGACGACGTTGAGCAGTCCGGCGGGGAGCCCGGCGTCCTCGAAGACCTTGGCCAGCAGGGTGCCGCCGCAGATCGGGGTGTTCTGGTGCGGCTTGAGGACGACCGCGTTGCCCAGGGCGAGGGCGGGGGCGACGGACTTGAGGGAGAGCAGGAAGGGGAAGTTGAAGGGGCTGATGACACCGACGACCCCGACGGGCACCCGGTAGACGCGGTTCTCCTTGCCCTCGGTCGGCGAGGGAAGGATCTGGCCGGCCGGGCGCAGGGCGAGCTGAATGGCCTCGCGCAGGAACTCCTTGGCCAGGTGCAGCTCGAAGCCGGCCTTCAGGTGGGTGCCGCCGAGCTCGGCGACGATGGCCTCGGCGATCTGCGGCTCGCGCTCCTCGACGATGCGCAGCGCCTTCTCCAGAACGGTGCGCCGGGCGTACGGGTTGGTGTCGGCCCACGCCTGCTGGGCGCGCTCGGCGGCACGGTAGGCCTGGTCGACCTCTTCGGCGGTGGCGACGGGGATCGAGGCGAGCTTCTCGCCGTTGAAGGGGTTGAAGTCGATGATGTCCCAGGACCCCTTCCCCGGCCTCCACTCGCCGTCGATGTACTGATGGGCCAGGTCAGTGAAGAAGGACATGAGATCCCTTACCGCAGAGAGGGAGGCAGCTGATTGCGCTTCATATTACTTATGTTTGAACAGAGTTGAAGCGGGATCCCGGCCACCTCGGAAGGCCGTATACAAGGTGTCATACAACCCCTGATACAAGGCTCCGTATACGACACCGCCCCTCCCGGTATGAATCGCCGGAAGGGGCGGGGGCGTTACGAAGCGCCGGTATCAACTCCAGCTGGCGTGCAGCGGCTTGCCCTCGGCGTAGCCGGCCGCGCTCTGGACGCCGACGACCGCCTTCTCGGCGAACTCCTCCAGGGAGGCCGCACCCGCGTAGGTGCAGGAGGAGCGGACGCCCGCGATGATCGAGTCGATCAGGTCCTCGACGCCCGGACGGGTCGGGTCGAGGAACATCCGCGAGGTGGAGATGCCCTCCTCGAAGAGCGCCTTGCGGGCCCGGTCGTACGCGGACTCGTCCGACGTACGGTTCTTCACGGCACGCGCGGAGGCCATCCCGAAGGACTCCTTGTAGTAACGGCCGTCGGCGGACTGCTGGAGGTCGCCCGGCGACTCGTACGTCCCCGCGAACCAGGAGCCGATCATCACGTTGGACGCGCCGGCGGCGAGCGCCATGGCTACATCGCGCGGGTGGCGGACGCCACCGTCCGCCCAGACGTGCTTGCCGTGCTTCTTCGCCTCGGCGGCGCACTCCAGGACGGCGGAGAACTGCGGCCGGCCGACACCGGTCATCATCCGGGTGGTGCACATGGCGCCGGGGCCGACGCCGACCTTGATGATGTCGGCTCCGGCCTCGATCAGGTCCCGCACGCCCTCGGCGGCGACGATGTTGCCCGCGACGATCGGCACCTGCGGGTCCAGCGCCCGTACGGCACGGACCGCGCTGATCATGGATTCCTGGTGGCCGTGGGCGGTGTCCACGACGAGCGTGTCGACGCCCGCGTCCAGGAGCTGCTTGGCCTTGCCCGCCACATCGCCGTTGATGCCGACGGCGGCCGCGATGCGCAGCCGGCCCCGGTCGTCGGTGGCGGGGGTGTAGAGGGTGGCGCGCAGGGCGGCCTTCCGGGTGAGGATGCCGACGAGACGGCCGTCCTTGTCCACGGCGGGGGCGAGCTTGCGGTTGGCGCCGTCGAGCTTGTTGAACGCGTCGCGCGGGTCGATGTCCGCGTCCAGGAGCACCAGGTCCTTGGACATGACCTCGGAGAGCTGGGTGAAGCGGTCGACGCCGGTCAGGTCGTGGTCGGTGACGACGCCGACGGGGCGCCGGTCCTCGTCCACGACGACACCCGCGCCGTGCGCCCGCTTGGGCAGCAGGGACAGGGCGTCGGCAACGGTCTGGCCGGGGGCCAGCTCGATCGGGGTGTCCAGGACGAGGTGGCGCGTCTTGACCCAGGTGATGACGTCGGTGACGACCTCGATCGGGATGTCCTGGGGGATGACGACGAGCCCGCCGCGGCGGGCGATGGTTTCAGCCATCCGCCGGCCCGCGATGGCGGTCATGTTGGCGACCACGAGCGGGATGGTCGTCCCCGTGCCGTCGGGCGAGGAGAGGTCCACGGCCTGGCGGGAGCCGACGGCGGAGCGGCCCGGAACCATGAAGACGTCGTCGTACGTGAGGTCGTACGGAACCACGGAGGAGTCTGTGTAGCGACCGGTGCCCGGCTCAAGAAAGCGCATAACACTCATTTTTTCATACGAAACGGTGCAGGTCGTTTCCACGAAGACACAGCAAAAGACCCCCGCGTTCGTCTGTTCCTCCAAATGGGTCTTGGAGGCCTCCAGGGAGGCGGTCGGGGGGTCCCGGGCAAGTGGAACCTGCCTTACCCACGGACCCTACCCGAACGGGATTCGATTCATTCGTGATCATCATCCCTGGACCCGGTGACAAGGGGTCAGGTAGCTTCAAAGCCGCAGGTCTCGGGGGTGTCCGAGGTGCCGCTCCGGCACATCGGCAGCCTCGGCACACCGTTTGACCGGAGAGGATCCAGATCCGCCCGTGGACAGCGAACTGCCGGACATCTACTGCCCGTTCCCCCAGCGGACCAACCCGCACGTCGGGCACACACGCGGTCACCTGGCCACCTGGATCAGACAGACGGGTCTGGTGCACCGCGAGTCCGCGATGAACCGCTTCGAACAAGCCGATTTCGGCGCGTTCGTCGGCATGGTCTACCCGACGGCCGATCCTGAACACCTCGATCTGGTGGCCGACTGGTTCGTCTGGCTCTTCCTCGTCGACGACCAGCTCGACGACGGCCATCTCGGCCGCTCCCCCGAACGGGTACGCGCCGTGGTCGAGCGGATGCGCGCCGTCGTGGCCGGCACCGCCCCCGGCCCCCTGCCGGGCGAGGAGCTGCCGGCCGCCGTGATCGCCCTGGCCGACCTGTGGGAACGTACGACGCCGAACGCGGCGCCCCACTGGCGGACCCGGTTCGCCTGGCATCTGATCACCTACCTCACGACGGCCACCACCTGGGAGGCGGGCAACCGCGCGAACGACGTGGTGCCGTCCGAGGAGACGTACATCGCCAAGCGGCGGCACACCGGGGCCATCCACGTCTGCATGGACCTCATAGAGATCGTCACCGGCATCGAGGCCCCGGAGTCGCTCCACAACGACCCCCGGTTCATCACCGCCCTGGAAGCCTCCTGCAACCACGTGTGCTGGGCCAACGACGTGTACTCCTTCGAGAAGGAGCAGGTGCTCGGCGAGATCCACAACCTCGTCCACCTGGTCCGCCACCACCGGGGCTTGGGCGAGCAGCAGGCGCTGGACCATGTCGCGGAGCGGCTGGCGCTGGAGACGGAGCGGTTCCTGACCGCCGAGGACGAGCTGCTGGAGCTGTATCCCGAGCTGACCGGTCTGCTGGTGCCCTATCTCGAAGGGATGCGCAGCTGGATGCGCGGGAACCTGGACTGGTCGCGCCAGACCCCGCGCTACAACCCGGCCGACGTGGGGCAGTACGAGGAGCCGCAGGAGTATCTGGAGGAGACCGTGCTGGGCATAGCGCCCGACCACGCGGAGGCCACGCCCTGCGCGGCGGAAGCCCCGCGCCAAGGCTGAGGCCGTGACGCAAGGTCTGAGGCCGTGACGCAAGGTCTGAGGCCGTGACGCAAGGAGGCCGGGCACCCCCAGGGGTGCCCGGCCTCCTTGCGTCAGCTTCCGGTCCGGGTCACTCCCCGTCCGGGTCGGCCCGCTCCAGCGCCGGGCGGACTCCGGCCGCCGACTCGGTCAGCAGGTAGTCGGCTGCGGCGGTGTCCGTCACCAGGCTGGTGACCAGGCCCGAGCGCAGTACGGCGCCGATGGCCGCCGCCTTGCGCAGGCCGCCCGCGATCGCCACCACCTCGGGGATCCGGCGCAGCCGGTCCGCCTCCACGGTGATGCAGCGTTCGCCCAGGTCACGGCCGACGCGACGGCCGTCGGAGTCGAAGAGGTGCGCGGACATCTCGGCGGCGACGCCGAGGGAGGCGTAGTGGGCGCGCTCCCCGTCGGAGAGCATGTCGTGGACCGTGGAGATACCCGGCTCCCAGGAGCCGATGGAGACCGCGGCGACCGTCACCTTGTCGAAGTACTCGAAGGCGCGGGCGATGCCCGTCTGCTCGCGCAGCGCGGCAGCCGTCGCCGGGTCGGGCAGCAGCATCGGGGCGTAGATGGGGTGGGCCTCGCCGCCGGAGACCTGGGCGGCCCGGCGGACCGCCTCGACGGAGCCGCGCTCGGCGGTGCCCGCGTCGTAGACACCGGTCAGCTGGACGACCGTGCAGGGCGGGAGCCGGTCGAGCGCCGCCGCCATATGGATGGTGGAGCGGCCCCAGGCCAGTCCCAGCACATCGCCCTCGGCCACCAGCTCGCCGAGCAGGTCGGCCGCGACCTCGCCCAGGTTCTCCGGGTCGGGGGCGTCCTCCTGCTCCTCGGCCGGCGACTCGACGACGACCGCGTGGCGCAGCCCGTAGCGGGCCCGGAGCGCGTCGGAGCGTTCGGCGTCCAGCTCGGCCGGCACCCGGATCTCGATCCGTACGAGATCACGCTCCAGGGCCGTCTCCAGGACCCGGGCCACCTTGAAGCGGCTGACGCCGAACTCCTCGGCGATCTGGATCTTGGACTTGCCCTCCAGGTAGAACCGGCGGGCCATGGCCGCCGCCTGCACCAGCTCCGCGGGTCCCATCCGCATGGCTGACCGACCCGCCGAGATGCCAGACACCGCGATCTCCTCACTGCTGTTCACACGCCCCGATACGCCTTCATCCTGTCAGATCCGGCGATCCTTGATCGGCCCCGTCGGGCCGCGTTCATCTGCCCTTTGTTCAGTGGCCGCATGCCCAGGGCGCGGCGGCCGTGACCGCCTCCGCCTGCGCCCGCAGACCCCGCACCGCCGCCGCCGGGTCCTCGGCCCCGTACACCGCCGATCCCGCGACGAAGACATCGGCGCCAGCCTCCGCGCACCGCTCGATCGTGGAGGTGGAGACCCCGCCGTCGACCTGGAGCCAGAGTTCGAGGCCGTGCTTGCCGATCAGTTCCCGGGTGCGGCGGATCTTCGGGAGCATGATGTCCAGGAAGGCCTGGCCGCCGAAGCCCGGCTCGACCGTCATGATCAGCAGCATGTCGAGCTCGGGGAGCAGGTCCTCGTACGGCTCGATGGGCGTCGCGGGCTTGAGCGCCATCGACGCCCGCGCGCCCTTCGCCCGGATCTCCCGCGCGAGGCGCACCGGCGCAGCCGCGGCCTCCACATGGAAGGTGACCGAGCCGGCGCCCGCCTCGACGTACTGCGGGGCCCAGCGGTCCGGGTCCTCGATCATGAGGTGGCAGTCCAGCGGGGTGTCCGTGGCCTTGCCCAGTGCCTCGACGATCGGCACGCCGAGCGTCAGGTTGGGCACGAAGTGGTTGTCCATCACGTCGACATGGAGCCAGTCCGCGCCTTCGACGGCCTTCGCCTCCTCGGCGAGACGCGCGAAATCGGCGGACAGGATGCTGGGGTTGATCTGCGCCATGACCCAAGCCTGCCACGTTCCGCGCCGGTTCCCCGCCTCGGTGGTCGCCAAAGCCTCACCCGGCCATCACAGTTCGCACATTCTGCGCATTTTGCCAGCGCTTTACTGTTCTTTTGCTGTACGGGGAGAACGACTGTCGGAGCGATATTCAGCCGGTCCTGCGCAGCAGAGCGAGATACATGGCGTCCGTCCCGTGCAGATGTGGCCACAGCTGGACGTCGGGCCCCTCACCCAGCGCGGGCACCCCGGGCATCAGCGGGCGGGCGTCGACCCATTCGGCCTCCACCGGCTCCCCGCCACGGCCCTTCAGTACGTCCTCGACGACCACGCGGGTCTCCGCGAGGTGCGGCGAGCAGGTCGCGTAGCCGACGACGCCGCCGACCCGTACGGCCTTCAACGCCTCGCGCAGCAGACCGCGCTGAAGCGGGGCGAAGCTCTCCAGGTCCGCGGCGCGACGCCGCCAGCGGGCCTCCGGGCGGCGGCGCAGCGCGCCCAGACCGGAGCACGGCACGTCCATCAGGATGCGGTCGAAGGTGCCGGGCAGCCACGGCGGGCGGGTGCCGTCGGCGGTGACCACCTGGTACGGGCCCGGGTTGCCGGCGAGCGTCCGCTCCACCAGCCGGGCGCGGTGCGGCTGCTTCTCGGCGGCGAGGAGGGCGGCGCCCCGCTCGGCGGCGAGGGCGGCAAGCAGCGCGGCCTTGCCGCCGGGGCCGGCGCAGCCGTCCAGCCAGCGGCTGTCACGGCCCTCCACGGGGGCGGCGGCGAGCGCGGCGGCCACCAGCTGGCTGCCCTCGTCCTGGACGCCCGCCCGGCCCTCCTGGACCGCCGTCAGGGCGCCGGGCTCGCCGCCCTCCGCCATCCGGACGGCGTACGGCGACCAGCGGCCCGGCAGCGAGTTCTCGTCGCCGAGGGCCTTCTCCAGCTCGTCGGTGGTGGAGCGGCCGGGGCGGGCCACCAGGGTCACCTCGGGCCGCTCGTTGTCGGCTTCGAGCAGGTCCTCGATGCCGGCGCGGCCCCCGCCCAGCGCGTCCCAGAGCGCCGAGACGACCCAGCGCGGGTGCGAGTGGACGATGGAGAGATGGTCCTCGGCGTCCTCCTCGTAGGAGGGCGCGACCTTCTCCACCCAGTCGTCCAGGTCGTGCGCGGAGACCTTGCGCAGCACGGCGTTGACGAACTTCGCGCGCCCCTCGCCCAGCACCACCCGGGCCAGCTCCACACTGGCGGAGACGGCCGCGTGGGTGGGGATGCGGGTGCCGAGCAGCTGGTGGACGCCCATGTTGAGGACGTCGAGGACCGGCGGGTCGACCTCGCGGAGCGGCCGGTCGATGCAGGCCGCGACGATCGCGTCGTACGTGCCCTGGCGGCGCAGCGTCCCGTAGACCAGCTCGGTCGCCAGCGCCGCGTCCCGGCCGTCGAAGTCGCCCTTGGCGCGGGCCTTCTTCAGCAGCGGGGGCAGCACGAGGTTGGCGTACGCGTCCCGCTCGTCGACGGCCCGCAGCGCCTCGAAGGCGAGGAACCGGACGGGGTCCTTCTGGGGGCGGCGGTGGGGCTTGGCAGGACGGCGACGCGGCTGGTCGTTCACGTGAAAGGTGCTCCGCAGATGGTGAGAGGGCGAACCCTCCCAGCGTACGTCGCCGTCCCCGGGCGCCCGAACGGGAGGCGGGGACGGTGCACGCGGCCGCCCCCGGCCCCTCGTACGCGAGGTTCTACGACCCCAGCAGCTCGCCGTGGACGATGCGGACCCCGCGCGCCCAGTCGGCGGCCTTCATCGGCTTCTTGCCCTGCGGCTGGACCCAGAGCAGCTCGACGGCGTGCGAGCCGGTGCCCACGTACACGTTGTTCTTCGCCGCCGACAGCTCGCCGGGCGCCAGGTCGGTGCGGTCCAGGACGGGCGTCGCCTGGACGAGCTTGAGCCGCTCGCCCCGGAACAGGGTCCAGGCGCCCGGCGCGGGGGTGCAGCCGCGCACCACCCGGTCGACGCGCAGGGCGGGGACCGACCAGTTCACCTGGGCGTCCTCCACGGTGATCTTCGGGGCCAGGGTGACGCCGTCGTGCGGCTGCTGCACGGCGTGCAGGGTGCCGTCCTCCATGCCGTCCATGGTGGCCGCGAGCAGCCCGGCACCGGCGAAGGCGAGCCGGGTGAGCAGGTCGCCGCTGGTGTCGGTGGGGCGGATCTCCTCGGTGAGGACCCCGTAGACCGGGCCGGAGTCAAGGCCCTGCTCGATCAGGAAGGTCGAGGCGCCGGTCACCTCGTCCCCGGCCATCACCGCGTGCTGCACCGGCGCCGCACCCCGCCAGGCGGGCAGCAGCGAGAAGTGCAGGTTGACCCAGCCACGGGCGGGCACGTCCAGGGCCACCTTGGGCAGCAGGGCGCCGTAGGCGACGACCGGGCAGCAGTCCGGGGCGATCTCCCGCAGCCGGGCGAGGAACTCCTCGTCCCGGGGCTTCGCCGGCTTGAGGACCTCGATCCCGGCCTCCGCCGCCCGCTCGGCCACCGGACTGGCCACCAGCCGGCGGCCGCGCCCGGCTGGGGCGTCGGGACGGGTCACGACGGCGGCCACCTCGTGGCGGTCGGAGGCGATCAGGGCGTCCAGGGCGGGGACGGCGACCTCGGGGGTGCCGGCGAAGACGAGCTTCATGGGTGGCTGACTGCCTCTCGGGCTTCTCGGACTCTCGGGCCCTGCGAGGGGCCAGGACGTACGGTGACGAGCAGCACACCAGTCTAGGGGCTGTACGGCGACAGACCCTGGGCTCACCCCGGAAGGCACCCTCTCCACCTGCTGCGATCGCACGGCGGCCAGGGGGCGCACGCGCGCCGCGCACGCCCCGTGCATATGCACATACGCCCCGATAGCGTGACCACATACCCGGCTCGGGCGTTGGTCAAAGGAGATTGACCGAAGCGGGCCGCCCCGATGCGGCCCGATCCCTTTCAACGCCGGTTCGAGAGGCTTCTTCATGGCCGACCACGCAACCCACGACGCCCAAGCGCGGGCCAGCCTGCATCTCCTGGTGCGGGACATCGAGCGGGTCCGGCGGCAGGTGGACGCGCTGCGCACACTCACCGCCCAGCTGGGCAACGTCTACCGCCCGCGCCGCTCCGGCCCCTCCGCGGGCTTCGTCGTCTACGGCAGGGCCCCGGCCCCCACCGTCCGCCTCGCCCAGGAGCTGCGGGACAGCGTCGAGACCCTGGTCACCGCGGCGGTGGACTTCGACCGCTCGCTCGGCTTCTCCTGGGACGCCGTGGGCTCGGCACTCGGCGTCACCAAGCAGGCGGTGCACCGCCGTTACGGATCGCGCCGGGCCACCGCGCAGTCCTCGGCCGCCGAGACGAACACCGACACCCCCGCGACGCCCCGCCCGGTCTCCATGGGCACCGGCCTGCCGGGGTCGCCCTCCAGCGGTGCCATCTCCCCGGTGCCCTCGGTGCCCGCGGCCCGCTCGATGCCGCCGCAGCCGTCGGTGAACCAGCCGCCGGTACGTGAGGAGCTGCGCCCCGGAGCCTTCCCCGGCCCGCGCAACGGCTGACCGTACGCACGTCCCTCTGCCCCACCGTGGCGGTCGCACGGCGGGGCAGCCCCGCGCCCGGGCGCGGGACGCCGGAGCGGCGGGCTCCCCGGCCCGCCGCCCCACCCTCGACCGGAGCCGGACGGATTCCCGGCTGACCTCTCGGCCTAGCCGAAGGGCCGACCGATCTCCCGGCTGATCCCGGCCGATGGACCAACCGGTCTCTGGGCTGATCCCCGCGATGTGTCAGCCGGTCTCTCGGCTGAACTCGGCGATGCGTCAGCCGACCTCCCCCGGCCGAACTCGCGGCCGATGCGTCAGCCGATGTCCGGCGGATCGATCCTGATCCGCACCTGCTCTCCCCCGCCCTTGGCGCCCTTGGCCGTGCGCGCCGCCTGTGCCGTCTTCAGAGCACCCGCGAGGGCCGCTCCGCGCCCCGGCACCACCCGGATCAGGACCCGTTCCCAGCTCTCGCCCGGCGGCGCGTCCGACGGTCTGCGCGGGCGCCCCGGCTCGGCCGACGCGACCGGTACCGGGCCCAGGATCTCCGCCTCCGGCGGCAGCCCGGCAGCGGCCAGGAAGGATGCCAGGGCCTCGGCGGGGCCGGTCACCGACGCCATCCGGGAGACCGGCGGGAAGCGCAGCTCGGCCCGGTCCGCCAGCTCCCGGCGGGCGAAGCCGGGCGGGTCCCAGCGGACCAGGGCCTGCACCGCACGCAGCGTCGGCTCGGCGACGATCACCACCGTGCCGCCCTCGTCCTGCCCCCGCACCAGCGCCCCCGCCGCCGTCCACCGGCGCAGCGCCTCCTCCCCCGCCCGCAGGTCGGGCCTGCCGAGCATCGCCCAGCCGTCCAGGAGCAGCGCCGCCGCATAGCCGCCCTCGGCGACGGGCTCGGCGCCGGGGGTGGAGACGACCAGGGCGGGGGCGGCGGGCACCGCGTCCAGGATGTGGTCGCGCCCCGAGGTGCGGACGGGCACGGCGGGGAAGGCCCGGCCCAGCTCCTCGGCGGTGCGGCGGGCGCCGACGATCTGGGCACGCAGCCGGTTCGAGCCGCACTCCGCGCAGTGCCAGGCCCGCTCGGCCTGCCCGCACCAGGCGCAGTTCAGTTCCTGCTGGTCCGGGGCCTCCAGGGGGCCCGCGCAGTGCCGGCAGCGGGCGAGGGTGCGGCAGCGCTCGCAGGCGAGCCGGGGGGCGTACCCCCTCCGGGGCACCTGGACCAGCACCGGACCGCTGCGCAGGCCGTCGCGCACGGTCTGCCAGGCGAGGCTGGGCAGCCGGGCGGAGCGGGCGGCGCCGTCCCGGGCCAGCTCCCCGTCGCCGACCGTACGGATGAGGGGTGCCGCCCGCCGCAGCTGCTCCCGGTCGGCGAGGAGGGGCAGCGCCCAGCCGCTCTCGACCAGCTGGGCGGCCTCGACCGTGCAGCTCGTCCCGCCGAGCAGGAAGGCGCACCGGCCCTGGGCGGCCCGCAGCTCCAGGACCTCGCGGACGTGCGGGAAGGGGGCGTTGGTGTCGCTGTGGCTGGAGTCCCCGTCGTCCCAGACGGCGACCAGGCCGAGGTCCCGGACGGGGGCGAACATGGCGGCGCGGGTCCCGACGACCGCCCGCACCGAGCCCCGGCGCACCGCGAGCCACTGGCGGTAGCGCTTCTCCGGCCCGGAGTCGGCGGTGAGCAGGGCGTGCCGGCCCGCGCCGAGCACCTCGGTCAGGGCGGCGTCGATGCGGCCGGCGACCCGTCCGTCCGGGACGACGACGAGCGCACCGCGCCCCGAGGAGAGCGTCGCCGCGACGGCCCTGGCGATCTCGGCGGGCCAGTGGGGTCCGGGGAGGGCCGTCCAGACCGCCCGGGGGGCGCCGCCCTCGGCCAGGGCGCGGAGAAAGGCGGGGCCCTGCCCGTACCGCTCCCAGGTGCCCGGCTCCGGGGGCGGGGGCGGCGGCAGGGGCTCCGGGGAGGGCTTGGACTCGGCGCGTCCGTTGCGGGGCGGGACGGCGAGCTGGAGGACGTCGGCGAGGCTGCCCGCGTACCGGTCGGCCACGGCGCGGGAGAGGGCGAGCAGCTCGGGCCCGAGGACCGGCTCCGGGGAGACCACATAGGCGAGGGCGGCCAGCGTGCCCTGGTAGTCGGACTCGGCGCGGCGCTCGATGATGAACCCGTCGATCAGGCCGCCCCCCTCGCGCCGCCCGCCCTGGACGTTGTGGCGCCCGGCGCCGAACCGCACCCGCACCCGCACGCCCGGCTGGGCCTCGGCGTCCAGCTCCTCGGGGACCGCGTAGTCGAAGTACTGGTCGAGGTGGAGGACCCCCTTGTTGACCAGCACCCGGGCCACGGGCAGCTCCTCGGCGAGCGGGGCGCCCCGCCAGGTGCGCGGCTTGGCGCGGGGCACCTTGGCCTGGCGCACGGTCTCCCGGATCAGCGCAAGCTGCTCCGGCGCCCCGGCACCGGGTTCGGCGGACTGCTCGTTCTCGCTGCTCACAGCCAAATTCCTACCAGACGGCACTGACAGCGGCGGCGGCCCGCAGAGCAGCGGGGCCCGGCCACCACGTTCGGTGTCCGGGCCCCGCTGTCATGACTTGTGCGGTCCTGCTGGAGAACTGTGCGGTGCTGCTAGAGACCGGCGGCCGCGCGGAGGGCGTCCACGCGGTCGGTGCGCTCCCAGGTGAAGTCGGGGAGCTCGCGGCCGAAGTGCCCGTACGCGGCGGTCTGGGCGTAGATCGGGCGGAGCAGGTCGAGGTCGCGGATGATCGCGGCCGGGCGGAGGTCGAAGACCTCACCGATCGCGTCCTCGATCTTCTCCGTGTCGACTGCGGCGGTGCCGAAGGTCTCGACGAAGAGTCCGACCGGCTCGGCCTTGCCGATCGCGTAGGCGACCTGGACCTCGCAGCGGGTGGCGAGCCCGGCGGCCACCACGTTCTTGGCGACCCAGCGCATCGCGTACGCGGCGGAACGGTCGACCTTGGACGGGTCCTTGCCCGAGAAGGCACCGCCACCGTGGCGGGCCATGCCGCCGTACGTGTCGATGATGATCTTGCGGCCGGTCAGACCGGCGTCGCCCATCGGGCCACCGATCTCGAAACGCCCGGTCGGATTCACCAGGAGGCGGTAGCCCTCGGTGTCCAGCTTGATGCCGTCCTCGACGAGCTGCGTGAGCACGTGCTCGACGACGAACTCGCGGATGTCGGGCGCGAGCAGGGAGTCCAGGTCGATGTCGCTGGCGTGCTGCGAGGAGACGACCACGGTGTCCAGGCGGACCGCCTTGTCACCGTCGTACTCGATGGTGACCTGGGTCTTGCCGTCGGGGCGGAGGTAGGGGATGGTCCCGTTCTTCCGCACCTCGGACAGGCGCCGCGAGAGGCGGTGCGCGATGTGGATCGGGAGCGGCATGAGCTCCGGGGTCTCGTCGCAGGCGTACCCGAACATCAGGCCCTGGTCGCCGGCGCCCTGCTTGTCGAGCTCGTCCTCGTCGCCCTCGACCCGCTTCTCGTACGCGGTGTCGACACCCTGCGCGATGTCCGGCGACTGCGCGCCGATGGAGACCGAGACGCCACAGGAGGCACCGTCGAAGCCCTTTTTGGAGGAGTCGTAGCCGATCTCCAGCACCTTGTTGCGCACGAGGTTGGGGATGTCGGCGTAGGCCTTGGTCGTGACCTCGCCCGCGACATGCACCAGACCGGTGGTGATCAAGGTCTCGACGGCGACGCGCGAGGCGGGGTCGTCGCGCAGGAGCGCGTCGAGAATCGTGTCGCTGATCTGGTCAGCGATCTTGTCGGGGTGACCCTCGGTGACAGATTCCGAGGTGAAGAGACGGCGGGACACATCGCTCCCTGGGGTTGCAGCGGCTGCTGGCTGATCATGGGTGGCACGGCCGAGAGCTGCGCTCGGTACGTACCGTCGACCAGTTTATCGGTCACACCCGGCGGCCGGGGCATGCGTCTCGCCCTTTGGAGCGCGACAGCCCGTGACACGGCGGACACCTGAAGGATAATCCACCCTTCCGGGCGGTTGTTCCATCACGTTATGTACCGTTCTGGCTCGCCCAGGGGGTTGATTGTCACATCTCCTGGAACCTTCCCGAAACCAGATCCCAGACCGTGTCGGCAAGCGCTTCCTTGGGTCCGTACGGCACCGGGGTCTCCGATCCGTCCGCGGCGAGGACGACCGCCTCGTTCTCCTCGGAGCCGAAGGTCTTGCGCTCCCCCACCTCGTTGACCACGAGCAGATCGCAGCCCTTGCGGCGGAGCTTGGCCCGGCCGTTGGCGAGGACGTCGTCGGTCTCGGCGGCGAAACCCACCACGAGCTGCCCCGGCCGGGCCCGCTCGGCGGCGACCTCGGCGAGGATGTCGGGGTTGCGGACCAGGGGGACGACGGGCGCCTCCTCGCCGTCCTTCTTCTTGATCTTGCCAGGGGCGTACTCGGCTGGCCGGAAGTCGGCCACCGCCGCCGCCATCACCACGACGTCCGCGTCGGCGGCCGCCTTCAGGACGGCCTCCCGCAGCTGGATCGCCGTCCCGATCCGTACGACGTCGGCCCCGGCCGGGTCGGGCAGCCCGGTGTTGGCCTCGATCAGGGTGACGCGGGCTCCCCGGGCCACGGCGGTGCGGGCCAGCGCGTACCCCTGCTTGCCGGAGGACCGGTTGCCGAGGTAGCGCACCGGGTCCAGGGGCTCACGGGTGCCGCCCGCGCTGATCACCACATGGCGGCCCGCGAGGTCGGGCCCGGTGACCCCGCGCGCCAGCACCCGGCGGCAGACCTCGAAGACCTCGCCCGGGTCGGGCAGCCGGCCCTTGCCGGTGTCGACGCCGGTGAGCCGCCCCACCGCGGGCTCGATGACGACCGCGCCGCGACGGCGGAGGGTCGCCACGTTCTCCCGGGTGGCCGGGTGCTCCCACATCTCGGTGTGCATGGCGGGGGCGAAGACCACCGGACAGCGGGCGGTCAGGAGCGTGTTGGTGAGCAGGTCGTCGGCGAGCCCGTGGGCGGCCTTGGCCAGCATGTCAGCGGTGGCCGGAGCGACGACGACGAGGTCGGCACCCTGCCCGATCCGCACGTGCGGGACCTCGTGCACGTCGTCCCAGACCTGGTCGGAGACGGGGTGGCCGGAGAGCGCCGACCAGGTGGCCGCGCCGACGAAGTGCAGCGACGAGGCGGTCGGGACGACCCGTACATCGTGCCCGGACTCGGTCAGCCGGCGCAGCAGCTCGCACGCCTTGTAGGCGGCGATGCCTCCGCTGACCCCCAGGACGACCTTCGGCTTGTCCACTGCGTCTCCCCGCATTCGGCAACGTAAGAACTCGGCTACGTAAGAACTCGGCTGTGTAAGAACGTGACTCCCATGCTGCCTCACCGCACGGAACGCGTTCACCCGGCCCCGGACACGCCTCAGGCCCGGCGGACAAGCCGCCGGGCCTGAGAGGAGGAACGAGGTGCTGTCCTGCTACTGAGCGGGGCCCTCGATGGGCTCCGACGTCAGCAGGCCCGCGTTGATCTCGCGGAGCGCGATCGACAGCGGCTTCTCGTGCACGTGGGTGTCGACGAGCGGACCGACGTACTCAAGGAGACCTTCGCCGAGCTGCGAGTAGTACGCGTTGATCTGACGCGCGCGCTTGGCGGCGTAGATGACCAGGCTGTACTTCGAGTCGGTGGCCTCAAGGAGCTCATCAATCGGCGGGTTGATGATGCCCTCGGGCGTGGTGATGGAAGAGGACACTCTCTGCCTTCCGAAGGGGGTAAAGATCAAAGAAATCTTTGATAGTGCGGATTCCGGTGAGTCGGACTGCTGGTCGGACTCCGGGCCAGCCGCGGCGTAGGGTTCAGCCGCTGCTGTCAGGGTGGTCGGAAGCCTGCAGCATCAACGTTAGCAGCTCACGGGCCACGTCCTCGACGGAGGTGTTGACGAGCGTCGTATCGAACTCGGCCTCGGCGGCCAGTTCGACCTTCGCGGCGGCGAGCCTGCGCTCGATCACATCGGGCGCCTCGGTGCCCCGGCCGGTGAGCCGGCGCACCAGCTCCTCCCAGCTCGGCGGGGCCAGGAAGACCAGGCGCGCGTCGGACATCGACTGGCGGACCAGCCGGGCCCCCTGGAGGTCGATCTCCAGCAGAACCGGCTCACCGGCCTCCAGGCGGTCCAGCACGGCGCGGCGCGGTGTGCCGTAGCGGTTGCCCGCGAACTCGGCCCACTCCAGCAGTTCACCGTTGGCGATGAGCTTGTCGAACTCCTCGTCGTCGACGAAGAAGTAGTGGACACCGTTGCGCTCCCCGGGGCGGGGCTTGCGGGTCGTCGCCGACACGGAGAGCCAGACCTCGGGGTGCACGGTGCGCATATGAGCGACGACCGTGCTCTTGCCGACCCCTGAGGGGCCGGAGAGCACGGTCAGCCGCGGACGTACGTCCGGGGGTACGGGGGACGTCCCCCGGGATGTTGCAGCCATGAGGCGATTATCCAGGTTCTCAGGAGTGCCTGAGAACCTCAGGCGGCGCCGCCGCCGAACTCACGCTCCAGGGATGCGATCTGGTTGGAGCCGAGCCCCCGGACCCGGCGGCTCTCGGAGATGCCGAGACGCTCCATGATCTGCTTGGCGCGGACCTTGCCGACGCCTGGCAGGGACTCCAGGAGGGCGGAGACCTTCATCTTCCCGATGACGTCGTTCTCCCGGCCCTGCTTGATGACCTCGTGGAGGGAGGCGCCGGAGTGCTTGAGTCGATTCTTGACCTCGGCCCGCTCCCGGCGAGCCGCGGCGGCCTTTTCGAGCGCGGCTGCGCGCTGTTCAGGGGTAAGGGGCGGAAGAGCCACGCCTACGTCACCTCGGATGTCGATCTGTCGGATACGGACCGGTGGGGAAGCTGGACGCCCTCCACCAGGTGAGCGACGAACACACTGTGCTCGGCTGCTCTCGACGGAGACTAGCGGCCAAGGCCGCTCTAGTCAGCGAGAACAGACGAAAAGTCCTGGTCAGCCTTGGCCGACCAGGACATTTGCCGCATAACCACCGGGTTTCCGGTCAGTAATTCGTCAACGGCCTGTAAACGTGCCAGGGTCAACTGCCGGAGACGGCGCTGCGGACCTCGTCCGCGAACCGTCCGGCCGCTTCGCGCAGCCCTGACACGTCCGGGCCGTGGCGCAGCACGCCCCGGCTCACACTCGGCACCACGTTGTCGACCGCGTCACCGAAGAGCGCCGGAAGATCGGCGGCGGTCGCCCCCTGGGCGCCGATGCCGGGCGCGAGGAGCGGTCCGTTGATCGCCAGGTTCACCCCCGCGTCGCCGAGCGTCGCTCCGACCACCGCGCCGACCGAGCCGAGCGGGGTCGCCCCCTCGTTCTCCGCGGCCATGTGGTCGAGCATCAGCTGGGCCAGCGAGCGGCCGTCGGCGGCGGTGGCGCGCTGGACCTCGGCGCCCTCCGCGTTGGAGGTGAGGGCCAGGACGAAGACGCCCGAACCGGAGACGGCGGCCGCGTCGAGCGCCGGGCGCAGGGAGCCGAACCCGAGGTACGGGGAGACGGTGACCGCATCGGAGAAGAGCGGGGAGTCCTTGTCCAGGTAGGTCGCCGCGTAGGCGCCCATGGTGGAGCCGATGTCACCGCGCTTGGCGTCCATCAGGACCAGCGCCCCGGCGGCCCGTGCCTCCGTGACGGACTTCTCCAGTACGGCGATGCCGCGCGACCCGAACCGCTCGAAGAACGCCGACTGCGGCTTGAGGACGGCGACCCGGTCGGCCAGCGCCTCCACGACGGTCCGGGTGAAGCGCTCAAGGCCCGCGACGTCGTCGTTCAGCCCCCAGGAGGTGAGCAGGGAGGCGTGCGGGTCGATGCCGACGCAGAGCGGCCCGCGGGTGTCCATGGCGTGGCGCAGTCGTGCGCCGAAGGGTTCGGGTGTCACAGGGCGGCCTTCTTCCGGGTCTCGGCGCCGACGGCCTCGGCGAGGGTGGCGTACGGGGATGCGGCCAGCCGGGCGGCGAGGCCCTTATGAATCGCGCGGGCGTAAAAAGGACCCTCGTAGATGAAGGCGCTGTAGCCCTGTACGAGGGTGGCACCGGCCAGGATGCGCTGCCAGGCGTCCTCGGCGCTCTCGACACCCCCGACCCCCACCAGGGTGATCCGGTCCCCCACACGGGCGTACAGACGGCTCAGGACCTCCAGGGAGCGCGCCTTGAGGGGTGCCCCGGAGAGCCCGCCGGTCTCCGCGACGAGAGCGGGGTCGGACGTCAGGCCCAGGCCCTCGCGGGCGATGGTGGTGTTGGTGGCGATGATCCCGTCGAGCCCCAGCTCCACGGCGAGGTCGGCGACCGCGTCGACGTCCTCGTCCGCGAGGTCCGGGGCGATCTTGACGAGCAGCGGTACGCGGCGGGCGGTCACGGTACGGTCGGCGGCCTCGCGGACGGCCGTCAGCAGCGGGCGCAGCGACTCGGTGGCCTGGAGGTTGCGCAGGCCGGGCGTGTTGGGCGAGGAGACGTTGACGACCAGGTAGTCCGCGTGGGCGGCGAGGGCCTCGGTGGACTTCACGTAATCGGCGGCCGCCTCGGCCTCCGGCACGACCTTGGTCTTGCCGATGTTGACGCCGACCGTGGTGCGGAAGACCGGGTTGCGGGCGGCGAGACGGGCTGCGACGGCGGCGGAGCCCTCGTTGTTGAAGCCCATGCGGTTGATCAGCGCGCGGTCCGCGACGAGGCGGAAGAGGCGCTGCTTGGGGTTGCCGGGCTGCGGTTCACCGGTGACGGTACCGACCTCGATGTGGTCGAAGCCGAGCATCGTCATGCCGTCGATCGCGACCGCGTTCTTGTCGAAGCCGGCGGCCAGCCCGAAGGGGCCGTGCATCCGCAGGCCCAGCGCCTCGGTGCGCAGCTCCTTGTAGCGGGGCGCGAGAGCAGCCGCGACGAAGGTGCGCAGGACGGGGATGCGGGCGGCGAGGCGAATCCAGCGGAAGGCGGCGTAGTGGGCCCGCTCCGGGTCCATCCGCTTGAAGACCAGCCGGAAGAAGAGCTTGTACATGGGGAGATGTCCTCACAGAGAGGGGGACACCGTTTCCGGTGTCCCCCTGCTGGGCTGCTAGTCGCGGGCCGCGATCAAGTGTTCCGCGTGTTCTTGGAGGGAGCGGACGCCGACGTCGCCGTGGTTGAGGGCGTCGATGCCCTGGACGGCCGCGGCGAGGGCCTGGACGGTGGTGAGGCAGGGGACGGAGCGGGCGACGGCGGCGGTGCGGATCTCGTAACCGTCGAGCCGGCCGCCGGTGCCGTAAGGGGTGTTGACGATGAGGTCGACCTGCCCGTCATGGATGAGCTGGACGATCGTCTTCTCCCCGTTCGGCCCCTCCCCTTCGGACTGCTTGCGCACGACGGTGGCGTTGATCCCGTTGCGCTTGAGGACCTCGGCCGTCCCGGAGGTCGCCATCAGCTCGAAACCGTGGGCGACGAGCTCACGGGCCGGGAAGATCATCGAGCGCTTGTCCCGGTTCGCGACCGAGATGAACGCCCGCCCCTTGGTGGGCAGCGGCCCGTAGGCCCCGGCCTGCGACTTCGCATACGCCGTACCGAAGACGGAGTCGATGCCCATGACCTCACCGGTGGAGCGCATCTCCGGGCCCAGGACGGTATCGACGCCCCGGCCGTGGATGTCCCGGAAACGCGACCAGGGCATGACGGCCTCCTTGACGGAGATCGGCGCGTCCAGCGGCAGCGTCCCCCCGTCACCCGTCTTCGGCAGCAAACCCTCCGCCCGGAGTTCGGCGACGGTCGCACCCAGGGAGATACGGGCGGCAGCCTTCGCCAGCGGCACAGCGGTCGCCTTCGAGGTGAAGGGGACCGTGCGGGAGGCGCGCGGGTTGGCCTCCAGGACGTAGAGGATGTCCCCGGACAGCGCGAACTGGATGTTGATCAGCCCGAGCACACCGACACCCTTGGCGATGGCCTCGGTCGAGGCCCGCAGCCGCTTGATGTCGAACCCGCCCAACGTGATCGGCGGCAGGGCACAGGCCGAGTCGCCGGAGTGGATCCCGGCCTCCTCGATGTGCTCCATCACGCCGCCGAGGTACAGCTCCGTGCCGTCGTAGAGGGCGTCGACATCGATCTCGATCGCGTCATCGAGGAACCGGTCGACCAGGACCGGGCGGGTGGGGCTGATCTCGGTGGACTCGGCGATGTAGGACGCCAGGCGGGTCTCGTCGTAGACGATCTCCATACCCCGCCCGCCCAGAACGTAGGAGGGGCGGACCAGAACCGGGTAGCCGATCTCGTCCGCGATCGCCTTCGCCCCGGCAAAGGCGGTCGCCGTCCCGTGCTTCGGCGCCGGGAGCCCGGCCTCGGCCAGGACCTGGCCGAAAGCCCCACGGTCCTCGGCGGCGTGGATCGCCTCCGGGGAGGTCCCGACGATCGGGACCCCGTTGTCCTTCAGCGCCTGGGCGAGGCCGAGGGGAGTCTGGCCGCCGAGCTGCACAATCACCCCGGCGATCGGGCCCGCCAACGATTCGGCGTGGACGATCTCCAGGACGTCCTCCAGGGTGAGCGGCTCGAAGTACAGCCGGTCGGAGGTGTCGTAGTCCGTGGAGACCGTCTCCGGGTTGCAGTTGACCATCACCGTCTCGTACCCGGCGTCGGACAGCGCGAAGGAGGCGTGGACGCAGGAGTAGTCGAACTCGATGCCCTGCCCGATCCGGTTCGGACCCGAGCCCAGAATGATCACAGCCGGCTTCGTGCGGGGGGCGACCTCGGACTCCTCGTCGTAGGAGGAGTAGAAGTACGGCGTGTTCGCCGCGAACTCCGCCGCACACGTGTCAACCGTCTTGTAGACGGGACGGATCCCCAGCGCGTGGCGCACCTCGCGGACCACGTCCTCACGCAGGCCCCGGATCTCACCGATCTGCGCGTCCGAGAACCCGTGCCGCTTGGCCTCGGCCAGCAACTCAGGGCCGAGCTTGTCAGCAGCGGCCAGCTCGTCCGCGATCTCCTTGATCAGGAACAGCTGGTCCACGAACCACGGGTCGATCTTCGTCGCGTCGAAGACCTCCTCCTGCGTCGCCCCGGCCCGGATCGCCTGCATCACCGTGTTGATCCGGCCATCCGTCGGCCGGACCGCTTCCGCGAGGAGTTCGGCCTTGTCACCGACCTCACCGGTGAAGGCGAACTGCGAGCCCTTCTTCTCCAGCGAGCGCAACGCTTTCTGGAGGGCTTCGGTGAAGTTCCGGCCGATCGCCATCGCCTCGCCCACCGACTTCATGGTGGTCGTGAGGGTCGAGTCGGCGGAGGGGAACTTCTCGAACGCGAACCGCGGCGCCTTCACCACCACATAGTCGAGCGTCGGCTCGAACGAAGCCGGCGTCTTCTCCGTGATGTCGTTCGGAATCTCATCCAGCGTGTAGCCCACGGCCAGCTTCGCAGCGATCTTGGCGATCGGGAACCCCGTCGCCTTCGACGCCAAAGCGGAAGAGCGGGAGACACGCGGGTTCATCTCGATCACGATGACCCGCCCGTCGGTGGGGTCGATCGCGAACTGGATATTGCAGCCACCGGTGTCGACACCCACCTCACGGATGATCGCGATCCCGACATCCCGCAGCCGCTGATACTCCCGGTCGGTGAGGGTCATGGCGGGGGCGACGGTGATGGAGTCGCCGGTGTGGACACCCATCGGGTCGAAGTTCTCGATCGAGCAGACGACCACCACATTGTCGTTGCGGTCCCGCATCAGCTCCAGCTCGTACTCCTTCCACCCCAGAATCGACTCCTCCAGGAGCACCTCGGTGGTCGGAGACAGAGTCAGACCCTGGCCGGCGATACGGCGCAGCTCCTCCTCGTCGTGAGCGAAACCGGAACCCGCACCGCCCATCGTGAACGAGGGGCGCACGACAACCGGGTAGCCACCGAGGGTGTCCACCCCGGCGATGACGTCGTCCATGGTGTGGCAGATGACCGAGCGGGCGGACTCCCCGTACCCGATCTTCGCCTTCACCGCCTCGACGACACCCTTGAACAGCTCGCGGTCCTCACCCTTGTTGATCGCCTCGACATTCGCACCGATCAGCTCGACCCCGTACTTCTCCAGCACACCGTTGTCATGCATGGAGATCGCCGTGTTCAGCGCCGTCTGACCACCCAGAGTCGGGAGCAGAGCGTCGGGGCGCTCCTTCGCGATGATCTTCTCCACGAACTCCGGGGTGATCGGCTCCACATACGTGGCATCCGCGATCTCGGGGTCGGTCATGATCGTGGCCGGGTTGGAGTTCACCAGGATGACCCGCAGGCCCTCCGCCTTCAGAACACGGCAGGCCTGGGTCCCGGAATAGTCGAACTCGGCAGCCTGACCGATGACGATCGGACCCGAGCCGATGACCAGGACGGACTGGATATCGGAGCGCTTAGGCACGCTGGCCCTCCATCAGAGAAACGAAACGATCGAACAGGTACGCGGCGTCATGCGGACCGGCCGCCGCCTCAGGGTGGTACTGAACACTGAACGCCGGCCGGTCCAGCAGCTGGAGACCCTCCACCACCTGGTCGTTCAGGCACACGTGGGAAACCTCGGCACGCCCGAACGGGGTCTCCGAGACCTGGTCCAGCGGCGCATCCACAGCGAAGCCGTGGTTGTGTGCCGTGACCTCGACCTTGCCCGTGGTGCGGTCCTGCACCGGCTGATTGATCCCCCGGTGCCCATACTTCAACTTGTACGTACCAAAACCCAGCGCCCGGCCCAGGATCTGATTGCCGAAGCAGATACCGAACAACGGAGTCGACCGCTCCAGAACACCCCGCATCAGGGCGACCGGATGATCGGCCGTCGACGGGTCACCGGGACCGTTGGAGAAGAACACACCATCCGGCTGGACCGCGTACACCTCCTCCAGCGTCGCCGTCGCGGGCAGCACATGCACCTCAATGCCACGCTCCGCCATCCGGCGCGGCGTCATCCCCTTGATCCCCAGGTCCACCGCCGCGACCGTGAACCTCTTCGTCCCGATCGCCGGAACGACGTACGCCTCCTTCGTCGCCACCTCGGCAGACAGGTCCGCACCCACCATCTGAGGAGCCCGCTGGACGCGGGCCAGCAGCGCAGCCTCGTCGGCCAGCGCCTCGCCGGAGAAGATCCCGACCCGCATCGCACCCCGCTCCCGCAGATGACGGGTCAACGCACGCGTGTCGACACCACTGATCCCGACCACCCCCTGCGCCACCAGCTCCTCATCCAACGACCGCCGCGAACGCCAGTTGGACGGCTTACGCGCAGGATCACGGACCACATACCCCGACACCCAGATACGCGCCGACTCCGGATCCTCGTCATTCACCCCGGTGTTCCCGACATGCGGAGCCGTCATCACCACCACCTGACGGTGGTACGACGGATCGGTCAGCGTCTCCTGATAACCGGTCATGCCCGTCGAGAACACCGCCTCCCCGAAGGTCTCCCCCAAAGCCCCGTAAGCACGGCCACGAAACGCACGGCCATCCTCCAGGACGAGTACGGCGGGAGCCTGGGCTCCCCGGGTGGAGATCGTCATCGTGCGGTGCCTTCCGTAGTGGTGCTGGTGAGGTGGTCGACCGCGTCGACCCAGGCCTGGTGCTCGGCCGCGTGGTCGGAGCGGAAGCCGGAGTCGATCAGGGTCTCGCCATGTGCCCAGGTGATGATCAGCAGGCCGCCCTCGGGGAGGACCTTGCCCGCCAGTGCCTTGTCGAGACGGGCCTCTCGCAGGGCCTCGGCCGGGATGAAGAAGTCGCTGGCGCCGGGGCGTACGACGTCCAGGCCGCGTGCGGTGAGCGTGAGCTCGGCCCGGCTGCGGGTGCCGAGGCCGTGCGCGACGATCCGGTCGAGCCACTGCCCGGCGGTGGTGGAGGCGTGGTAGCGCCCGGTGAGCGTGAGGAGCGCCTCACCGTCGCCAAAGCCTTCGGGAGTGGCCGTGAGCTCGGGCAGGTCGGACTGGAGGCTTTCGCGCCACTTCCAGCCCTGGCGCATCAGCCAGTAGACGAGGGCGACGAAGACCAGCAGGCCGATCACCCAGGCGATGCGGGCGGACCAGTCCGTCACTTCCGCCGACTTCTGCTCGGCGGCCAGGAGGTACAGGGGGGTCAGTGTTGTCACGCGAGCTTCCCGTCGACGACCGTGGCACGGCCCCGCAGGAAGGTATGGGTGACGCGGCCCGGCAGCTCACGCCCCTCGTAGGGGGTGTTTCGGCTGCGGGACGCGAAGCCCGCGGGGTCCACTGCTCCACGGTATGCCGGATCGACCAGGGTGAGGTTGGCGGGCTCACCCGCCGAGACGGGACGGCCGTGTCCTTCGAGGCGGCCGATGGCCGCGGGGCGGAACGACATGCGGTCGGCGACGCCCGCCCAGTCGATCAGGCCGGTGTCCACCATCGTCTGCTGGACGACGGAGAGCGCGGTCTCCAGGCCCACCATGCCCATGGCGGCCGCCGCCCACTCGCAGTCCTTGTCCTCGTGCGGGTGCGGGGCGTGGTCGGTGGCGACGCAGTCGATCGTGCCGTCGGCGAGCGCCTCGCGCAGGGCCATGACGTCGGCCTCGGTGCGCAGCGGCGGGTTCACCTTGTAGACGGGGTTGTAGGAGCGGACCAGCTCGTCGGTGAGGAGGAGGTGGTGCGGGGTGACCTCGGCGGTGACGTTCCAGCCCTTGGACTTGGCCCAGCGGACGATCTCCACGGACCCGGCGGTGGAGAGGTGGCAGATGTGGACGCGCGAGTCGACGTGGGCGGCGAGGAGGACATCGCGGGCGATGATCGACTCCTCGGCGACGGCGGGCCAGCCGCCGAGGCCGAGTTCGGCGGAGACGATGCCCTCGTTCATCTGGGCGCCCTCGGTGAGGCGGGGCTCCTGGGCGTGCTGGGCGACGACGCCGTCGAAGGCCTTCACGTACTCCAGGGCGCGGCGCATGATCACCGCGTCGTCCACGCACTTGCCGTCGTCGGAGAAGACCTTTACTCCTGCGGCCGAGTCGTGCATCGCGCCGAGCTCGGCGAGCTTCTTGCCCTCCAGGCCGACGGTGACGGCACCGATGGGCTGGACGTCGCAGTAGCCGGACTCCTTGCCGAGCCGCCAGACCTGCTCGACGACGCCGGCGGTGTCGGCGACGGGGAAGGTGTTGGCCATGGCGTGTACGGCGGTGAAGCCGCCCGCCGCCGCTGCCCGGGTGCCGGTGAGGACGGTCTCGGAGTCCTCGCGGCCGGGCTCGCGCAGGTGCGTGTGGAGGTCGACGAGGCCGGGCAGCAGGATCTGGCCGGCCGCCTCGATGACGGTGGTGCCGTCGGGGGCTTCGATGCCGGTGCCCACCTCGGCGACGGTCTCGCCGTCGATCAGCACGTCCTGCGGCTCGCCGCCGAGGATCCGCGCACCGCGGATAAGGATCTTGCTCATGGTTACTTGGTCTCCTCGGTACGGGCGGTGGCCTCGGTACGGGCGGGGCTCTCGGTACGAGTGGGGACTGACAGGGCGGTGTCGGAGCCGCCGAGCAGCAGGTAGAGGACGGCCATCCGGATGGAGACGCCGTTGGCGACCTGCTCGACGACCGTGCAGCGGTCGGAGTCGGCGACCTCGGCGGTGATCTCCATGCCGCGGACCATGGGCCCGGGGTGCATGACGATGGCGTGCTCGGGCATCTTCGCCATGCGCTGGCCGTCCAGGCCGTAGCGGCGGGAGTACTCGCGCTCGGTCGGGAAGTACGCGGCGTTCATCCGTTCGCGCTGCACACGCAGCATCATCACCGCATCGGACTTCGCCAGCACGTCGTCCAGGCTGTAGCTGACGTCGCAGGGCCACTGTTCGACGCCCACGGGCACCAGGGTGGGAGGGGCCACCAGGGTGACGTGCGCGCCCAGGGTGGTGAGCAGGTGGACGTTGGAGCGGGCGACGCGGCTGTGCAGGATGTCGCCGACGATGGTGATCCGGCGGCCGTCCAGGTCGCGGCCGAGGCCGGTGTCGGCGCCGACGAGCCGACGGCGCATGGTGAAGGCGTCGAGCAGTGCCTGGGTGGGGTGCTCGTGGGTGCCGTCGCCGGCGTTGACCACGGCCCCGTCGATCCAGCCGGAGGTGGCAAGCCGGTAGGGGGCGCCGGAGGCGCCGTGCCGGATGACGACGGCGTCGGCGCCCATCGCCTCCAGGGTGAGCGCGGTGTCCTTCAGGGACTCGCCCTTGGAGACGGAGGAGCCCTTGGCGGAGAAGTTGATGACGTCGGCGGAGAGCCGCTTGGCGGCGGCCTCGAAGGAGATACGGGTCCGGGTCGAGTCCTCGAAGAAGAGGTTGACGACGGTACGGCCGCGCAGGGTCGGAAGCTTCTTGATCGGCCGGTCCGCGACCCGGGCCATCTCCTCGGCGGTGTCGAGGATCAGGACGGCGTCGTCGCGGGTGAGGTCGGCGGCCGAGATGAGGTGGCGCTTCATCTGGGGTTCTCCGGTGGCTGGAGGGCGTGCGTTCAGGCGTGCGGGCGCGCGGGAGCAGCCGTACGGTCCCCCGGAAGGGCGTACGGGAGGGCTCGGGCTACTGCGCGTCCGCGGGAGCGGCCTGCTGGACGCCGAGCAGCACGGCGTCGCGGCCGTCCTCCTCGGCGAGCTGGACCTTGACCGTCTCCCGCAGCGACGTGGGGAGGTTCTTGCCGACGTAGTCGGCGCGGATCGGGAGTTCGCGGTGACCGCGGTCGACGAGGACCGCGAGCTGCACGGCGCGCGGGCGACCGATGTCGCCGAGCGCGTCGAGTGCGGCGCGGATCGTGCGGCCGGAGAAGAGCACGTCGTCGACCAGGACGACCAGCTTTCCCTCGATCCCCTCGCCGGGGATGTCGGTACGGGCCAGGGCCCGTGCGGGGCGCAGCCGCAGGTCGTCGCGGTACATGGTGATGTCGAGGGAGCCGACCGGCATCTTCCGGCCGGTGATCTCTTCGAGTTTGTCGGCGAGCCGGCGGGCTAGGAAGACGCCCCGCGTCGGAATGCCGAGCAGCACCACGTCGTCGGCGCCCTTGGCGCGTTCGACGATCTCGTGGGCGATACGGGTCAGAACACGGGCGATGTCGGGTGCCTCGAGAACGGGGCGTGCCGCGTTGCCGGTGTCGTCGTGCTGTGCGTCCATAAGAAACGGACCTCCTTCTCCGCCTCACGGGACGGACCTTAAAGGACGTCGAAATTACGTCATCCACGTTACCAGGGCTTGCGTACGGCCCTGGCCCCGCCCCCTGGAGGTGCCGGTCCGGACCATTCGGCTTGACGCATCCAAGTAACGCTGCGTAACCTCACAGTGAGTTACCAGCCACGCGGCGGAGCCGCACACTGTTCCAGCGTCCGGGGAGCCATATGTCCAGCGAATACGCAAAACAGCTCGGGGCCAAACTCCGTGCCATCCGCACCCAGCAGGGCCTCTCCCTCCACGGCGTGGAGGAGAAGTCACAGGGTCGCTGGAAGGCCGTCGTGGTCGGTTCGTACGAGCGCGGCGACCGTGCCGTGACCGTACAGCGCCTCGCCGAGCTGGCGGATTTCTACGGGGTCCCGGTGCAGGAGCTGCTGCCCGGTACGACTCCGGGCGGGGCCGCCGAGCCGCCGCCGAAGCTCGTCCTGGACCTGGAGCGCCTCGCCCATGTCCCGCCGGAGAAGGCCGGTCCGCTGCAGCGCTACGCGGCGACCATCCAGAGCCAGCGCGGTGACTACAACGGCAAGGTGCTCTCGATCCGCCAGGACGACCTGCGCACGCTCGCCGTGATCTACGACCAGTCGCCGTCCGTGCTCACGGAGCAGCTGATCAGCTGGGGCGTGCTGGACGCGGACGCGCGCCGCGCGGTCTCCCACGACGAGAGCTGAGACCTGCCGGGGTCCGGGCAGCCCGCCGCCGCGGACCCCACAGCAGAAACGTGCCGCCGGGCCGGCGGGAGCCTTCGGGTTCCCGCCGGCCCGGCGTTTTCGTCGCCCAGGACCTCGGACCGCGGACCTGTCGATGGACCGGGTACGCCGAAGGGCCCACGGTCGGCTGACCGTGGGCCCTTCGTGGCGTGCGGGCCGAGCGGCTCCGGCCAGGAGGTCACTGCTCCCGGCGGAGGTTCGGCTTGAGGTCCTTGAAACGGGCCAGCATGCCGTTCACGAACGACGGGGAGTCGTCGGTGGAGAACTCCTTGGCGAGCTGGACCGCCTCGTCGATCACCACGGCATCCGGGGTCTCGTCCATCCAGATCAGCTCGTACGCGCCGAGCCGGATGATGCTGCGGTCGACGACCGGCATGCGGTCGATCTCCCAGTCCACGGCATAGGTGACGATGAGGTCGTCGATCCGGTCCGCGTACTGCGCGTACCCCTCGACGAGCTCCATCGTGAATTCGCCCACCGGCGGCTGACGGTCGTCGGTCCGCGAGTGCCGGACCCAGTCCGCGAGGACGCTCTGCACGGACTCACCGCGCTGGTCGGCCTCGAAGAGGATCTGGAAGGCGCGCTTGCGGGCCTTGTTCCGAGCAGCCACGGTTAGCTGTTCACCCGGCCGAGGTAGTCGCCCGTGCGGGTGTCGACCTTGATCTTCTCGCCGGTGGTGATGAAGAGCGGCACGCCGATCTCGTAACCGGTCTCCAGGGTGGCGGGCTTGGTGCCACCGGTGGAGCGGTCGCCCTGGACGCCCGGGTCGGTGTGCTGGATGTTCAGCTCGACCGCGGCGGGCAGCTCGACGTAGAGCACCTCGCCCTCGTGCTGGGCGACGGAGGCGGTGAAGCCCTCGATCAGGAAGTTGGCGGCGTTGCCGACGGCCTTGCGGTCGACCATGAGCTGGTCGTACGTGTCCATGTCCATGAAGACGAAGTACTCGCCGTCCATGTACGAGAACTGCATGTCGCGGCGGTCAATGGTGGCCGTCTCGACCTTCACGCCGGCGTTGAACGTCTTGTCGACGACCTTGCCGGAGAGCACGTTCTTGAGCTTGGTGCGCACGAAGGCGGGGCCCTTGCCGGGCTTGACGTGCTGGAACTCGACGACGGACCAGAGCTGGCCTCCGTCGAGCTTGAGCACCAGGCCGTTCTTGAGGTCGTTCGTGGAAGCCACGGTTGCGGAATCTCCTGGACTGAAGCTGGTGGAACGACCGGGAACGCGCGCTAGAGCGCGAGCAGCTCCTTGGTCGTCATGGTGAGTAGCTCGGGTCCGCCGTCCGCCTCGGGGCGCACGACGAGCGTGTCATCGATCCGGACACCGCCCCGGCCCGGGAGGTGGACCCCCGGTTCGACGGTGACCGGCACACAAGCGTCCAGTTTACCCATGGCTGTCGGTGCCAGTTGCGGGTCCTCCTCGATTTCGAGCCCCACACCGTGCCCGGTCCTCGGCTGGAGGCCCTCTCCGTGTCCCGCGGACTCCAGCAGATGCCGGGCCGCACGGTCCACGTCGCGGTAGGCGGCGCCCGGCGCCAATGCCTCCCTCCCTGCCCTCTGAGCGGCGAAAACGAGGTCGTAGAGCTCGATCTGCCACTGGGCGGGGGCCGTGCCGATGACGAAGGTCCGGCCGATCTCGCACCGGTAGCCGTGGTAGCTGGCGCCCAGCCGGACGGAGAGGAAATCCCCCTCCTCCACCCTGCGGTCGGAGGGCCGGTGGCGTCCCTGGCCGGAGTTGGGGCCGGTGGCCACGGAGGTGGCGAAGGCGGGGCCGTCCGCCCCGTGGTCGACCAGGCGGCGTTCCAGCTCCAGCGCCAGATGGCGCTCGGTGCGGCCGACCAGGATCGATTCGAGGAGTTCGCCGAGGGCTTGGTCGGTGATCTCCGCGGCGATCCGCAGACAGCCGATCTCCTCCTCGTCCTTGACGATCCGCTGCTGCTCGACGGTGAAGCCCAGATCGGCCAGGCGCAGGCGCGGGGCGGCCTGCCCCATGGCACGGTGGCGGGCCACGGTCAGGTCGTGCTCCTCCACGGCGAGCGAATCGGCGCCCGAGGCGGCGGCGAGGCCGGCGGCGGCCACCACCGGGTCCTCGTCCGGGACGGGCAGGACATCGACCCGGAGGGCCTCGTCGGGCCGCCCGTGGCCGGACTCACCGGTCGGGGCGCGGGGGCAGAGCAGGACGGCCTCGCCGGGGCCGAGCAGCAGCACGGCGCCGGGAGGCGCTCCGCCCGCGAGATAGCGGACGTTGGCGGGGCGGGAGACCAGGGCGGCCGCGGACCCCGCGGCGGCGCACCGGTCGCGGAGCAGCCCGCGTCGGACGGCGTGCACCTCAGACATGCTCCGAGCGTACGAGCGGGGGCGGCTCCCCGCCCGGCCAGCGCAGCCGACCGGGGGGACGGGCACTGCGGCGCCGTGGCGGCGGTCGCTACCAGGCGGGCGGGGAGGCGATGGAGCGGGCGAGCACGTCGTCCAGGACCCGGGCGGTGGTCTCCACGTCGTACGTCGAGTTGTCGATGATCGGCAGGCCGGAGCCGTACCAGCCGGCCATCCGGCCGTGGATGCGGGCGACCTCCTCGTCGGAGAGCCTGCGGTTGCCGCTGCGGGCGGCGTTGCGCTCCAGGACGATCTCCAGGCCGGGCAGCAGCACGACGGGCAGCAGCCCGGGGCCCACATGGCGCTTCCAGCCGCCGAGGCCGACGACCGGGCGGTCGGGGAAGACGGCGTCGTCGAGGATGCAGGAGATGCCGTTGGCGAGGAAGTTACGGGCGGCGAAGCCGCAGGTGCGGCGGGCCAGCCGGTACTGGGCCTCGGAGTGGTCGTTCCAGCCGGCCTGCGGGTCCGCGAAGCCGGAGCAGACCCATTCGCGGACGTCGTCCAGGGAGACATGGGCGGTGGGGACCCGGCGGCGGGCCGCCCAGAGCCGGGCCACGGTGGTCTTGCCCGCGCCGGCCGGGCCGATCAGCAGCACGGCGAGCGTGGCGCTGCCGGTGCCGGGCTCGGCGGGGGGTGCGGGCAGCGGTACGGGGCCGCCCGGGGGCAGCTGGACGTACCCGGTGGCCTGGCCGCCGGCGGGCGGCGGCGTGGGCCCGGTGCCGCTCCAGCCGTGCTGGGGGGCCTGGCCGGGGGCCGGAGGCGGCGGGGGTATCGGGGGCGGGCCCGGCGGACCGGGGTGGCCGGGGTGCTGGGCCTGGTGCGACCAGCCCGCAGGCCCGTTACCGGGTCCTTGGGGCGGCGGCAGTGGGGCCCCCACTGCGTGCTGCATCCGGTGCCACTCCGTCTCGTAACTGCAACTGACGCTGATGGGACGGCCACCGTACCTTCCCGGGCCGTCTCAGGGTGAACGGCCCGGGAGGGTGCGAAGTGCCCGCCGGCCGCGCGGGCCGGTACGGGTGTCAGTCCGTCAGTTCGTCGGACAGGGCCCGCAGGGCGAGCCGGTAGGAGCCGATGCCGAACCCGGCGACGGTGCCGGTGGCCACCGGGGCGACCACCGAGGTGTGCCGGAACTCCTCGCGGGCGTACGGGTTGGAGATGTGCACCTCGATCAGCGGGGCGGTGCGCTGGGCCGCCGCGTCCCTCATCCCGTACGAGTAGTGCGTGAAGGCGCCCGGGTTGAGGACGACCGGAATCGAACCGTCCGCCGCCTCGTGGAGCCAGCGGATCAGTTCGCCCTCGTCGTTGGTCTCGCGTACGTCGACGTCGAAGCCGAGCTCCTTGCCGAGCGTGGTGCAGGTCTCGACGAGTCCGGCGTAGGAGGTGGCCCCGTAGACGTCGGGCTCGCGTGAGCCGAGCCGGCCGAGGTTGGGGCCGTTCAGGACGAAGACCCTGCGGGTCACGCGGAGACCTCCCCGTAGGCGGCGAGCAGCACGGCCGGGTCGGGGCCCTCCAGGACGGTGGGCTTGCCGAGGGCGTCCAGGACGATGAAGCGCAGCAGGTTGCCGCGGGACTTCTTGTCGACCTTCATGTTCTCCAGCAGCTTGGGCCACTGGTCGGCGCGGTAGGCGAGCGGCAGGCCCACCGACTCCAGGACCGTGCGGTGCCGGTCGGCGGTTGCGTCGTCCAGGCGTCCGGCGAGCCGGCCCAGCTCGGCGGCGAAGACCATGCCGATGGAGACGGCGGCGCCGTGGCGCCACTTGTAGCGCTCGTTCTTCTCGATGGCGTGGGCCAGGGTGTGGCCGTAGTTGAGGATCTCGCGGAGTCCGGACTCCTTGAGGTCGCTGGAGACGACCTCGGCCTTGACCCGGATGGACCGCTCGATCAGCTCGGCGGTGTGGGGTCCGGCCGGGGTGCGGGCGCCCTCGGGGTCGGCCTCGACGAGGTCGAGGATGACCGGGTCGGCGATGAAGCCGGCCTTGATGATCTCGGCCATGCCGGAGACGTAGTCGTGGACCGGCAGCGAGTCCAGCGCGGCGAGGTCGCAGAGCACCCCGGCAGGCGGGTGGAAGGCGCCGACGAGGTTCTTGCCCTCGGCGGTGTTGATGCCGGTCTTGCCGCCGACGGCCGCGTCGACCATGCCGAGCACGGTGGTGGGGATCGCGATCCAGCGCACCCCGCGCAGCCAGCTGGCCGCGACGAACCCGGCGACGTCCGTGGTGGCGCCGCCGCCGATGCCGACGATCACGTCGGTGCGGGTGAAGCCGGTCTGGCCGAGCGCCTTCCAGCAGTAGGCGGCGACCTCGACGGTCTTGGCCTCCTCCGCGTTCGGCAGCTGGATCGCGATGGCCTCGTACCCCTGGTCGGCGAGGTCCTGGCGGACCGCCTCACCGGTATCGGCGAGCGCCTCGGGGTGCAGGACGGCGACCCGCCGGGCGCGGTCGCCGATCAGCTGGGGCAGCTCGCCGAGGAGCTGGTGGCCGACGAGGACCTCGTACGGGTCGGAGCCCGCGGAGCCTGCGACCTGGATGCGGGTGGGGCCCTGCTGTGTCATGCCGGTGTTCTCCACGCCGGGGGCCGCTGCGCCCTCCGGCAGTTCCAGTGCGTCGATGATCGCCTGGGCGACCTCTTCGGGGGTGTTCTCGTCGGTGGCGACGACGGTGCGGGCGACCTCTTCGTAGAGGTGGCGGCGGGCGTCCATCAGTTCGCGCCACTGCCGGCGCGGGTTGACCGCGAGCAGCGGGCGGGCGGCGCCGAGACCGACGCGGCGGACGGCCTCGTCCACGTCCATGGAGAGGTAGACGACCGGCCGGTCCGCCAGCAGCTCCCTGGTCGCCCCGTCCAGGACGGCTCCGCCGCCGAGGGAGAGGACGCCCGCGTGCCCGGCGAGGGCCGCGGCGACGGCCCGGCGCTCCAGGGCGCGGAAGTGCTCCTCGCCCTCGTCGTAGAAGATCTCCGCGATCGGCTTGCCCGCCTCGGCGACGACGTCCGCGTCGGTGTCCCGGTAGGTGGTGCCGAGCCGGGCTGCGAGCAGTTCGCCGACGGTGGACTTGCCGACGCCCATCGGGCCGACGAGGACGACCAGGGGGCCGCTCATCGGATCTGGAGGTGGTCGAGGTACGACCGGACGTTGCGGGAGGTCTCGGGGACGCTGTCGCCGCCGAACTTCTCCGCGACCGCGTCGGCCAGGACCAGGGCGACCATCGCCTCCGCGACGATGCCCGCGGCCGGGACGGCACAGACGTCGGAGCGCTGGTGGTGGGCCTTGGTGGCCTCGCCGGTGACGACGTCGACGGTGGCCAGGGCGCGCGGCACGGTCGCGATGGGCTTCATCGCGGCGCGGACCCGCAGCAGCTCGCCGGTGGTGAGCCCGCCCTCGGTGCCGCCGGAGCGGCCGGAGGTGCGCCGGATGCCCTCGTCGGTGGCGACGATCTCGTCGTGCGCCTTCGAGCCGGGGACCCGGGCCAGCTCGAAGCCGTCGCCGACCTCGACGCCCTTGATGGCCTGGATGCCCATGAGCGCGGCGGCGAGCCGGGCGTCGAGGCGGCGGTCCCAGTGGACGTGCGAGCCGAGCCCGACGGGCACGCCGTACGCCAGCACCTCGACGACTCCGCCGAGGGTGTCGCCGTCCTTGTGGGCCTGGTCGATCTCGGCCACCATCGCCTTGGAGGCGTCGGCGTCCAGGCAGCGGACCGGGTCGGCGTCCAGCTTCGCCACGTCGGCGGGGACCGGGTAGACGCCGTAGGGCGCCTTCGCGGCCGCCAGCTCGACGACATGGCTGACGATCTCGATGCCCGCGGTCTCCTTGAGGTAGGAGCGGGCGACGGCCCCGAGGGCCACACGTGCGGCGGTCTCCCGGGCGCTGGCCCGCTCCAGGACCGGCCGGGCCTCGTCGAAGCCGTACTTCTGCATCCCCGCCAGGTCGGCGTGGCCGGGGCGGGGCCGGGTCAGCGGGGCGTTACGGGCCAGCTTGGCCAGCTCGTCGGGGTCGACCGGGTCGGCCGACATGACCTGCTCCCACTTGGGCCACTCGGTGTTGCCGACCATGACGGCGACCGGGGAGCCCATGGTGAGACCGTGCCGTACGCCGCCGAGGAAGGTGACCTCGTCCTGCTCGAACTTCATCCGCGCACCGCGGCCGTAGCCGAGCCGTCGCCGGGCGAGCGCCTCCGCCACCATCTCCGTGGTGACCGGGACGCCGGCGGGAAGACCCTCCAGCGTCGCCACCAGTGCGGGGCCGTGCGACTCCCCTGCGGTCAGCCAGCGCAACCTGCTCAACGGTGCTCCCTCATGCTCGCGCCTGAAAATCCGACGGCACGACCAGGTGCGCGGCCCCGGCCCGCCGCCGTCGATCCTCCCACGACTGTGCTCGGTGTCCGGCCGCCGGTCCAGGAACCGGACGCCTCTTCATCAGGTCGAACGTGTCAGCGGGCCGCGATCGCCGCTTCCCCGGCCTGCCGCATGGCCGCCAGCGGGGCCGGGCTCCGGCCTGTCATCTGTTCGACCTGGAGCAGCGCCTGATGCACAAGGAGGTCGAGTCCTCCGACGACGGAGCCGCCACGCGCCGTCCAGGCGGCGGCCAGCGCCGTCGGCCAGGGCTCGTACAGCACGTCGAAGAGGATGCCCGGATTCTGCGGTACGTCGGCGGCCACGGAGTCCGTCGTACCGGCCGGGGTCGTGGCGATGACGAGCGGTGCCTCCAGCGCGCGTGCGCCCTCGGCCCAGTCCGCGATCCGGACGTCCACGCCGAGGCGCTGTCCCCAGCCCCGCATCTCGTCGCCGCGTTCCCGGCTGCGTACGTAGGCGGTGACCGGTCCGGCGCAGATCACCGCGAGCGCGGCGAGGGCGGAGGAGGCGGTGGCACCGGCGCCGAGGACGGCGGCGGACTCGACCTTCTCGACCCCGCGCTCACGCAGGGCGGCGATCATGCCGGGGATGTCCGTGTTGTCGCCGACCCGTCGGCCGTCCTCGGTGAACACGACCGTGTTGACGGCCTCCACCGAGGCGGCGGTCGGGCTGATCTCGTCCAGCAGCGGGATGATCGCCCGCTTCAGCGGCATGGTCAGGGACAGCCCCGCCCAGGAGCGGTCCAGCCCCCCGACGAAGCCGGGCAGCGCCGCCTCGTCGACCTCGAACCGGTCGTAGGACCAGTCGTCGAGGCCGAGCTCGGCGTAGGCGGCGCGGTGCAGGACCGGGGAGAGGGAGTGGGCGACGGGCGAGCCGAGGACGGCGGCCCGGCGGGGCCCGTTCACTGGCCGGACTTCCCTTCTTCGTACTCGCGCCGGTTCTTCTCGTGCTCCTCGTTGGTCTCCGCGAAGACGGTCTTGTCCTCGTTGATGGAGACGAAGTAGTACCAGGGACCCGGAGTCGGATTCATGGCCGAGTGCAGAGCGTCCCCGCCCGGGTTGCTGATCGGGCCGGACGGCAGGCCGATGATCTTGTACGTGTTGTACGGATCGTTGATCTTCCGGAGATCGTCGACGGCTCCGATGTCCAGGGTGCTCTGACCCTTTATGTAGTTGACCGTGGAGTCGAATTCCAGCCGCCCGACGGTCTCCATGTTGCCGGGCTTGAGCCGGTTGTAGACGACTCGCGCCACCTTGTCGAAGTCGTGCTTGTACTTGCCCTCGACCTGCACGAGGCTGGCGACGGTGATGAGCTCCCACGGGCTCGTGAGGCCGAGCTTCTGGGCGCCGGCCGCCAGGTCGAGCTTGGCGTACTCCTTGTTGGCCCGGGTGACCATCCGCTTCAGCGCGTCCTCGGGCTTCGATCCCTTGGCGACGGGGTAGGCCGCCGGGTACAGGAAGCCCTCCAGCGGGTCCTTCACGTCCGGGTTGTCGTCGGCCCAGTCGGGCAGCCCCAGCGACTCCGCCTTGGCCTTGGCGATCTTCGCCGTGGAGCCCTTCTCGAGCCCCAGCCGTAGGTCGATCTTCTCGTAGACCTTGGCGTTACGGGTGCCCTCAGGGATCACCAGGAGGTTCTGGCTCTTGGAATCGAGCATCAGGGCGACCGCGCTGGACGCCGACATCTCCTTGTTGAGGAGGTAGACACCGGCCTGGAGCAACTTGCCCTTGGGGTTGCTGTTCTGCGCCGCGACAAAGGCGTCGGAGGACTTGACCACGCCCTTCTTGCGCAGAATGTTGGCGATGTCGTAGCCGAGGGCTCCCTCAGGGATCTCGACCTCGACCTGCTCGCCGGTACCCTCCCCCGCGAAGTCGGCCGGGGCGCCGAACTGCTTCTTCCAGAAGGTGTAGCCGACGTACGACACTCCGCCGAGGCCGCCGACCAGGACGAGGGAGACGACCAGGCAGGCGCAGCCGTTGCGGCTCTTTTTCTTCTTGCCCTTGCCGCCCCGCCGGTCGCTGCCGCCGCGGTCGCGGCGCGAGGAGCGCGAGGAGTCGTCGTCCGGGTCATCGTCGTCGTCGCGGGGCTCGCGGCCGACGGGTTCGTCGGAGCCGGTGAAGAAAGGATGCGTCTCTTCCTGCGGCTCGTCCGGATCCCAGTCCGTCGACGGCTTCTGCTGCTGCTCCGGCTGCTGGTGCCCGGCCTCGCGGCGGCCCGGCGGCTGCGGCGGAGGGTAGGCATCGGGCGTGCCGTAGTAGTCGTGCGATTCGCCGTATGCCGACTGCTGCTGGGCGTACGGGTCCTGGGGCTCGGCCCCGTACGGCATGGCGCTCTGCTGCCCGGTGTCCCAGCCGCCGTTGTACTGCGGCTGGGCGGATGGCTGCTGACCGTACGGGTCCTGCTGGGGCGTGCCGTACTGCTGGTGCTGCTGCGGCTGCTCGTACTGCTGGTGGTTCTGGTGCTGCTGGTTCTGGTCGTACGGCTGCTGCTGCGGGTACTGCTGATGGCTCTGCTGCTGGTGCTGCTGGTGGTTCTGCTGCTGGGCGTACGGGTCCTGCGGATAGGACTGCTGCTGGTCGCCGTACTGGCTCTGGCCGTGGGCGGCCTGCTGGCCTCCCCATCCCTGGTCCCCGTACAAGGGGTCCTCGGGATGCCACGGTTCGGAGCCGGGGCCCCGGCCATACTCAGTCATCGATCCCCTAGAGCCGCGAGACGACGTTCCGTCTCTTCGCTTCGCTGTGCGGTGTTTGTTCGAACCACCGACGCATCGCGCGGAACGTTACCGTATCGCGATCAGACAACCACTTCGACGCCCTCGCCCGGGGGATTGCCTGACGCCCGTTCGGACTCCAGAGCGTTCTGAAGGATCACCACAGCGGCAGCCTGGTCGATGACAGACCGGCCCTTCTTGGACTTCACGCCCGAGGCGCGCAGCCCCTGAGTGGCCGTCACTGTGGTCATCCTCTCGTCCATCAGACGCACCGGAACGGGTGCGATCGAACGGGCGAACGTCTGGGCGAAGTCGCGGACCTTGGCTGCCGCCGGGCCCTCGCCGCCGCCGAGGGAGCGCGGCAGGCCGAGGATGACCTCGATCGGCTCGTACTCCTCCACGATCTGGCCGAGCCGCCGGTGGGCGGCCGGGACATCGCGTCCCGGCACGGTCTCCACCGGCGTGGCCAGGATCCCGTCGGGGTCGCACGAGGCGACCCCGATCCGGGCGTCCCCGACGTCGACGGCGAGCCGTCGTCCGCGGCGCATCTGTGTCATACCGCCCGTCACGCCGTCTCGGTGACGAGGCGTTCGACAGCGGCGACGGCGTCGCCGATGGCGGCCGGGTTCGTGCCGCCGCCCTGGGCGACGTCCGGCTTGCCGCCGCCACCGCCGCCGAGGGTCTTGGCGGCCGCACGCACCAGGTCACCGGCCTTGAGGCCGCGCTCACGGGCGGCCTCGTTGGTGGCGATGACCGTGAGCGGGCGTCCGTTGGCCGTGGTGAACAGGGCCACGACGGCCGGGCGGCCGCCCTGGATCCGGCCGCGCACGTCGAGGACCAGCTTGCGCAGGTCGTCGGCGGAGGTGCCGTCGGGAACCTGGCCGGTGACCAGGGCGGTGCCCCGGACGTCCTTGGCGGACTCGACGAGTCCGGCGGCGGCCTGCAGGACCTTCTCCGCGCGGAACTTCTCGATCTCCTTCTCGGCGTCCTTCAGCTTGCCGAGCATGCCCGCGATCTTCTCCGGGAGCTCCTCGGGACGGCCCTTGACCAGCTCCTGGAGCTGGGCGACGACCGTGTGCTCCCGGGCGAGGAAGTTGTACGCGTCCACGCCGACGAGGGCCTCGATACGGCGCACGCCGGAGCCGATGGAGGACTCGCCGAGCAGCTTGACCAGGCCGAGCTGGGCGGTGTTGTGGACGTGGGTGCCGCCGCACAGCTCCTTGGAGAAGTCGCCGATGGTGACGACCCGGACCCGCTCGCCGTACTTCTCGCCGAACTCGGCGATGGCGCCCTGCTTCTTGGCCTCGTCGATCGACATGACCTCGGCCTGGACGTCGAGTTCGCGCGAGAGGACCTCGTTGATCTTCTGCTCGACGTCGGTGAGGACCGTGCCGGGAACGGCGGCGGGCGAACCGAAGTCGAAGCGGAAGCGGCCCGGGGAGTTCTCCGAGCCGGCCTGGGCGGCCGTCGGGCCCAGCGCGTCACGCAGCGCCTGGTGGGTGAGGTGGGTGGCGCTGTGGGCGCGGGCGATGGCCCGGCGGCGGGTGTTGTCGATGGAGGCGAAGACGGGGGCCCCGACCGTCACCTCGCCGACCTGGACGACGCCCTTGTGGACGTGGACGCCGGGGACCGGCTTCTGGACGTCGCGGATCTCGATCACGGCACCGGTGTCGAGCCGGATGCGGCCGGTGTCGGCGAGCTGGCCGCCGCCCTCGGCGTAGAAGGGGGTGCGGTCGAGGACGACCTCGACCTCGTCGCCCTCGGTGGCGGCGGGCGAGGGCACGCCGTCGACCAGCAGGCCGACGATGGTGGACTCGCCTGCGGTGGAGGTGTAGCCGGTGAACTCGGTGGCGCCGGAGTTGTCGGCGACCTCACGGTAGGCGGACAGGTCGGCGTGACCGGTCTTCTTGGCGCGGGCGTCGGCCTTGGCCTTGTCGCGCTGCTCCTGCATGAGGCGGCGGAAGCCGTCCTCGTCCACGGAGAGCCCCTGCTCGGCGGCCATCTCCAGGGTCAGGTCGATCGGGAAGCCCCAGGTGTCGTGGAGCAGGAACGCCTTGTCACCGGCGAGGACCTGGCCGCCGGCGGCCTTGGTCTCGGTGACGGCGGTCTCCAGGATGTTGGTGCCGCCCTTGAGGGCCTTGAGGAAGGCGGCCTCCTCGGCGAGCGCGACCGTCTCGATGCGTTTGCGGTCGGTGATCAGCTCGGGGTACTGGAGCCCCATCGTGTCGATCACGACGTCGACCAGGTCCTTGACGACCGAGCCGGTGGCGCCCATCAGGCGCATGTTGCGGATGGCGCGGCGCATGATGCGGCGCAGCACATAGCCGCGGCCCTCGTTGCCGGGGGTGACGCCGTCGCCGATGAGCATCACCGACGTACGGATGTGGTCGGCGACGACGCGGAGCGAGACGTCCGTTCCCCGCTCGGCGCCGTAGCTGACGCCGGTCAGCTCGGTGGCCTTGTCCATGACGACGCGCAGGGTGTCGGTCTCGTACATGTTCTGTACGCCCTGCAGGATCATGGCGAGGCGTTCGAGGCCGAGACCGGTGTCGATGTTCTGCGACGGCAGGTCCCCGAGGATCGGGAAGTCCTCCTTGCCGTCACCGGCACCGCGCTCGTACTGCATGAAGACCAGGTTCCAGATCTCCACGTAGCGCTCGTCGTTGACGGCGGGGCCGCCCTCGACGCCGAACTCGGGGCCGCGGTCGTAGTTGATCTCCGAACACGGGCCGCAGGGTCCGGGGACGCCCATGGACCAGAAGTTGTCCTTCTTGCCGAGGCGCTGGATGCGCTCGGCGGGGACACCGATCTTGTCGCGCCAGATCTGCTCGGCCTCGTCGTCGTCGAGGTAGACGGTGATCCAGAGCTTCTCGGGGTCGAGCCCGAAGCCGCCGTCCTCGACGGAGTTGGTCAGGGCCTCCCAGGCGTACTGGATGGCGCCTTCCTTGAAGTAGTCCCCGAAGGAGAAGTTGCCGCACATCTGGAAGAAGGTGCCGTGCCGGGTGGTCTTGCCGACCTCTTCGATGTCCGGCGTACGCACGCACTTCTGCACGCTGGTGACGCGCGGGGCGGGCGGCTTGACCTCGCCGAGGAAGTACGGCTTGAAGGGGACCATGCCCGCGGGGACCAGCAGCAGAGTCGGGTCGTCCGCGATGAGCGACGCCGAAGGCACGACGGTGTGACCGCGCTCCTCGAAGAAGCTCAGCCAGCGGCGGCGGATTTCAGCCGACTCCATTAGTGGTCCTCATTCCGGTTGTTCGAGTTGTAGGGGAGCTTGCGGTACGTGTTCGGGTGCGCGGCGGGCTCGCCCGCCTCGACGGCGTAGTGCCGCTGGACGGGGAGGTCGGGGTCGACCGGCGCCTCCAGGCCCAGGGCGCCGCCCAGTTCGGCTTCGCGCCGGACCATGCCCTCACGGACGTCGAGTGCGAAGTCCTTGAGCTTGTGGCCGGTCTCGATCGCCTTCTCCGCGGCCTGCGCGGCGAGGCTCTCGGGCGTCAGCTGCTTGATCTTGCGGTTGACCTTGGTGGTGGCCCAGACACCGGCGGCTGCGCCGGCGGTGAACCAGAACGTGCGGCGGAACATCGCTGGATCAGTCCTTCTGTCCGCGGGCGTTTCGGCGTTCGCGCTTGCGTCCGCGCGCCGAAGGTACGGTCCGGCCGACGATCACCGTACGGCGGGAGGAGCGGCTGCGCGCCGGTTCCGGTTCGGGCTCGGGGGCGGTGCGGCGGCCGAGGGCCTGCCGTACGCCGTAGCCGAACGCGGCGACCTTGACGAGCGGCCCGCCGAAGGTGGAGGCGACGGTGGAGGAGAGCGCGGAGGCGTTGGAGGTGACCTCCTGGACGTCGCTCGCGATGGCGTCGACCTTGTCCAGCTGGGTCTGCGCGGACCGTACCGTCGCCGAGGCGTCGGCCAGCAGCGGAACGGCCTGTTCGGTCACGTCCGCCACCAGCTTGGTGGTCGCCCTGAGCGTCTGGGCGAGCCTCACCAGCACCACGGCGAGGAACGAGACCAGGATCGCCCAGAAGACGGCCACGAGGATCCCGGCCACCTCTCCACCGGACACTGTGCACCGCTCTCTGCTCGTCGGTCGGCCCCCTCGGGGGCTTGTCTCCGTCGGCGCGGCAGGCTCCTGCCCGCGCGCCCGATCGTCGTCCCACGAGCCTATCGCGCCGTACATCTCCTCCCCTACCGCATTCCCGGCGGGCCCTGCGGCATTCTCCGGGGGCCGGCCCGGAGTTCGACAACGAGATTGTACGGAGAGCTTCCGGAACAGTACTCTGCGTGTTTCATGCGACGTCTGCAGCACCCCTGCCCGAACCCGGACGATCCAGACCCCCGCCCTGCCACTCCAGGCCCTGCCACTCCCGCCGGTGACGTCCCGGCCGGCAACGTCCCGGCCGAGCTGAACCGGTTCATCGGCCGTGCGGACGAACTGGCCGCGCTGGGCGGGCTGCTGGAGGAGTCCCGGCTCGTCACCGTCGTCGGAGTGGCGGGCGTGGGCAAGACGCGGTGCGTCAGCAGGATCGCCGCACTGATGGAGAAACGGTACTGCGACGGGGTCTGGCTCGCCGAGCTGTCCCCCGTGCACGATCCCGGCCTGCTGGAACACGCCGTGGCCGAGGCGCTGGGGCTGACCGATCACACCGGCCGGCCGCCGCGCACCGCCCTTATCGAGCACCTCCGTGACCGCCGGGCGCTGCTGGTGCTGGACGGCTTCGAGCACCTCGTCGACGGCTGCGCCGACCTGGTAAGGGAGTTGCTGCGCCGGGCGCCGGGGCTCCAGGTGCTCGCGGCCGGGCGCCGCCCCCTCCTGGTGGACGGTGAAGTGACGTTCACCCTCGCCCCGATGTGCGACGAGGACGCGGTGGAGCTCTTCTGGGGGCGGGCCCGCTCGGTGCGGCCGGACCGGGAGCCGACGGCCGGGGACCGGGCGGCGGCCCGGGAGCTCTGCCACCGCCTCGACGGGATTCCGCTGGCGCTCGAACTGGCCGCCGGGCGGCTGCGCGCGCTCTCGGTCGACCAGGTGCTGCTGCGCCTGGACGACCGGTTCCGGCTGCTGACGGGCGGCAATCGCGGTGCTCCGCCCCGCCACCGGGCGCTGCGTACGGCGATCGGCTGGAGCCATGAGCTGTGCACACCCGCGCAACGGCTGCTGTGGGCGCGGCTCTCGGTCTTCGCCGGGCAGTTCGACCTGGAGGCCGCCGAGTACATCTGCGGCGGCGACGGCCTGGCGGCCGACTCGGTGCTCGACGTGCTGGAGGAGCTGCTGGCCCAGTCGGTGGTGGAGCGTGAGGACAGCGCGGTCGGGACCCGCTACCGGCTGCTGGAGTCGGTCCGCGAGTACGGCGCCGAGTGGCTGGCGGCGACCGGGGACACCCGACGGATACGGCGCCGTCACCGCGACTGGTTCCTGGGGCTCGCGACCTGGTGCGAACTGGACTGGTTCTCCGCGCGCCAGGCGGAGGTGGCGGCCCGGATCGACAGTGAACTGCCCAACCTCCGCCGGGCGATGGAGTGCTCCATGGAGAGCCCCGACGAGGTGCATCTGGCGCAGCACCTGGCGGGCTCCCTGTGGTTCTACTGGGCGGGGTGCGGGCGGCTGTCGGAGGGCCGGTACTGGCTGGAGCACGTACTGGAGGAGCCGACCCCGTACGACGCCTCGCGGCTCAAGGTGCTGTGGGTGCTGGGGTATGTGGCGGTGCTCCAGGGCGACGCGGCCGCGGCGGTCTCGGCGCTCCAGGAGTGCCGGGAGGAGGCCGAGCGGGCCGGGGACGCCACGGCGATGGCGTACGCGGTGCACCGCACGGGCTGCCTGGCGATCGTGACGGACGACCCGCCGCGCGCCGAGGAGCTGCTGCGCGACGCGCTCGGCCGCTACCGGGAGATCGGCGAGCTGAACAGCAATGTGGTGATGGCGCAGGTCGAGCTGGCGATGGCGGTGGCGTTCCTGGGTGATCTGGACGCGGCGGCGGGCATCTGCGAGGAGGTCCGGGAGGTCTGCGAGGACCACGGCGAGCGGTGGGCGCTGGCGTACGCCCTTTACGTCCTGGCGTACGCGGCGCTGCGGCGGGGGCGGCCGGAGCAGGCGCGGCAGCTGCTCGGGGAGTGCCTGTCGATCGGCCGGACCTTCGACGACCTGCTGTCCACCGCGCTCTCGCTGGAGCTGCTGGCGCTGGTGACGGCGGTGGAGGGGGACGCCGGGGAGGCCGCGGTGCTCCAGGGGGCGGCGGAGCGGATCTGGCCCTCGGTGGGGCTGCCGCTGTTCGGCTCGGTGTATTTCGGGCGGCCGCGGGTGGAGTGCGAGGAGCAGGTGCGGCGGGAGCTGGGGGCCGCGGCGTACGAGGCGGGGCTGCGGGCCGGGAAGCGGCTGGACCGGGCGGGCGCGGTCGAGCGGGCGCTGAGCGGCGGCGGCGAGGCTCGGGTGCACCGCGACACGCCCGGGACGGACGGTGGTCCTGCTGCCGGGGGAACGCGAAGGCCCGCCGCCTCCCGGATGACAGGGAGGGGCGGGCCGGAGCGCTGGTGAGAGCGGCTACGCCTGGATCAGCGGGCGTAGTACTCGACGACGAGCTGCTCGTCGCAGATCACCGGGATCTCCTTGCGGTTCGGGTCCCGGTCCAGGCGGAAGGCCAGGGCCTTCAGGTTCACCTGGAGGTAGCGGGGGGTCTCACCGTCGGTGTCGTAGCCACCCTCGCGGGCCACCTGGAAGGGGACCTTGGTGCGGCTGCGCTCGCGGACCTGGACGACGTCGTCGGGGCGCACGCGGAAGGACGGCTTGTCGACCTTGCCACCGTTGACCTCGATGTGGCCGTGGACGACCATCTGACGGGCCTGGTAGATGGTGCGGGCGATGCCCGAACGCAGGACCAGGGCGTCGAGGCGGCGCTCGAGCTCGACGACCAGCGCCTCGCCCGTCTTGCCTTCGGCCTTCTTGGCGCGGTCGTAGGCGCGCGCCATCTGGCGCTCGCTGATGTCGTACTGCGCACGCAGGCGCTGCTTCTCCAGCAGACGGACCTTGTAGTCCGAGTTCTGCTTGCGGCCTCGGCCGTGCTCGCCCGGCGGGTACGGACGAGCTTCGAAGTACTTGACAGCCTTGGGCGTCAGAGCGATGCCGAGGGCACGCGACTTCTTGACCTTGGGACGCGACTGGTTAGGCACGTTCTCCAGACCTCCGTTGTAGGTTAGGTTAGGCTTACCTTACTCAAGGAGATCGCATGTCTCGCCCTGGGAACACCACTCACGTCACGGACAGCACAGACAGCGGCAGCACATCAGAAGGTGCTGCTACGACGGAAGGCCGATCTGATCGTGGTCAGCCGCGTCCCAGCGGGCTTGAAAACACTCGGATGCCGTCAGCAGCCGAGCGCACACGAACTCTCGTACAGAGTACCTGCTCCGCGCTGCTCGTCGTACCGGGGCTCGATCTGGCCCGTGCCGAACCCCTGGTCCCGGACAGCAGGAGCGTGGGACCCGAGGGCGACCTGTTCCTCGAATTCCCCGCGGACTCCCCGGCCGTACGGGCCGCGACACACGCGCAGGGCGACGAGCTGACGGCCGTGCTGGAGATCACGGATGTCGCCCCGGTCTCCGTACCGCACCGCATCCGCGGCCGGGCCTGGATCTCCGGCTGGCTCACCTCCGTACCCGGTATCGCGGAACCCGGCCGCATGATGCTGCGGCTGGAGTTCGGAGAGGCGTACGTGGACGACCTCTGGGGCGCCGAGGACATCGAGGCGGAGCACTTCCGGGACGCCGCCCCCGATCCGCTGGCCGGCCACGAGGCGGAGCTGCTCCAGCACCTGCACTCCGCCCACGACGACCAGATGCGCACCCTGTGCGGGCTGCTGGGCGAGCGCACGGCGCGGGCCTGCTCCTCCCACCAGCCCACCGCCGTGCCCGTGGCGCTGGACCGCTTCGGGCTGCGGGTCCGCTTCGTGGAGGCCAAAGGGTCGTGCTTCGACGCCCGCTTCGAGTTCCCCGAGCCCGTGCGGGACGTCACCGAGCTGCGCCGGGCGATGCACACCCTCTTCGAGGCGGCCGCGTCCTGATCCCGGGGGCCGGCCCCCGTCGCCCGGCTGTTCAGGACGGGTCCGCGCCGCCGCCCGTACGCCCCAGGCGTTCGCGGACCCGCTCGACCACGTCCGCGTACCTCGCCTCGGCGCCGTGCCGGGTGGGGGTGTAGTACTGCCGGTCGCGGACCGCGTCCGGCGCGTACTGCTGGGCGGCGATACCGCCCTGGACGTCGTGCGGATAGACGTAGCCCTGGGCGTGGCCCAGCTTGGCTGCGCCCTTGTAGTGGCCGTCACGCAGATGGGCCGGGACGGGCCCGGCGAGCCCCTTGCGCACGTCCTCCTGCGCGGCGGAGATCGCGAGCGTCGCCGCGTTGGACTTGGGCGCGAGCGCGAGGGCGATCGTGGCGTGGCTGAGGGTGAGCGCCGCCTCCGGGAAGCCGATCATCGCGACGGCCTGGGCGGCCGCCACCGCCGTCGGCAGCGCGGTGGGGTCGGCGAGGCCGACGTCCTCGCTGGCGGAGATCATCAGCCGCCGGGCGATGAACCGCGGGTCCTCCCCCGCCTCGATCATCCGGGCCAGATAGTGCAGGGCGGCGTCCACGTCGGAGCCGCGGATCGACTTGATGAGCGCGCTGGCCACGTCGTAGTGCTGGTCGCCGTCCCGGTCGTACTTCACGGCGGCCCGGTCGACGGTGGCCTCGACCGTCTCCAGGGTGATCTCCGCCTCGTGCGTGGCGAGCGCCGCGCCGGCCGCCGCCTCCAGGGCCGTGAGCGCCCGGCGCGCGTCACCGCCCGCGATGCGCAGCAGATGCGCCTCCGCGTCCTCGGGCAGGGTGAGGGCTCCGCCGAACCCGCGCTCGTCCGTCAGCGCCCGGCGCAGCAGATCACGCAGGTCGTCGTCGGTCAGCGATTCCAGGGTGAGCAGCAGAGATCGCGACAGCAGCGGGGAGATGATCGAGAAGTACGGATTCTCCGTGGTGGCGGCGATCAGGGTCACCCAGCGGTTCTCCACGGCGGGGAGCAGGGAGTCCTGCTGGGCCTTGGAGAAGCGGTGGATCTCGTCCAGGAAGAGGACGGTCTCCTTGCCGTACCCACCGGTGGCGCGGCGCGCGCTCTCGATGACGGCCCTGACCTCCTTGACCCCGGCGGTGATCGCGGAGAGCTCGACGAAGCGCTTGTTGGTGGCCTTGCTGACCACGTACGCCAGGGTCGTCTTCCCCGTGCCGGGCGGGCCCCACAGGATCACCGACGACGCACCGGCCGGACCGCCGCTCCCCTCGACGAGGCGGCGCAGCGGCGATCCCGGCTTCAGCAGATGCTGCTGGCCGACGACCTCGTCGAGGATGCGCGGACGCATCCGGACAGCGAGGGGGCTGCTGGACGGGTCCTTCTCCTGGCGGTCTTCTGCGGCTGCGGTAAAGAGGTCGGGCTCCACGTCATGAAGCCTATGCGACCCCACTGACAGTGCCCCGGCCACCGCCCAGGAGAGCGGGCGGTGCTCAGCTGGTCCAGAAGTCCCACCAGCGCGTCAGGATCAGCATCCCGATGACGCCGATCCACAGCACCGGAAGCACCCAGGGGAACTCGGCCAGGCCGTTCCGCAGCCACGCGGGCGCGGGAAGGATGCGGTGCTTGACGTTGTGCGTGGTCACGTAGCAGAACATGACGATGGTGGCCACCCAGGCCAGGCAGCACCACAGGCAGAGCGAGTTGATGTTGTAGAGCGACTGGTACTGGAGCCAGGTGCAGAAACCGACGCCGAACAGGGTGCCCGCGTTGAGGCCGAGCCAGAACCAGCTGCGGTACCGGGCGCCGGCGAGCAGGCCGATCCCGATGGCGATGACCATGCCGTACGTGACCAGGCCGAGCATCGGGTTGGGGAACCCGAACGCCGAGGCCTGCTCGCTCTTCATGATGTTGCCGCACGCCACGACCGGGTTGAGGCTGCAGCCGGGCGTGAAGGAGGGGTCCTCCAGCAGCTTGAACTTGTCGATCGTGATGACCCAGGAGGCCAGCAGTCCGGCCGCGCCGGTGATCACCAGGAGCAGGGCGAGACCCCGTCCGGCCCCGAAGGTGCGCTTGCCGCCGTCCTCGTCCTGGTCGGATGAGGGGTGGTGGTCTACCGCTGCAGTCGTCATATCGCCGTTCCATCACTGAGTGGTCAGCCGGGCACGGTCATTGTGCCGCACCCCCGGACGGGTCAGCCGTTCGATGGACATAAAGGTGTACGCCTGGGGGGTGGGGAATCCCGTCCACCGCGGGATGCTCGGGTCCATGACGGAACACGTGGTGGATGTGCGTGAGGATGAATCCGCACCCGCCGGGTTGACGGTGGGCGCATCGGTCACCCGTGAGGCCCGCCGGTCCGATGCGTGGGCCCGGCCGTTGCGCGCCTGGGACGGGTACTTCGCCGTGGTCTGGGCGGTCACGGTCGTCCTCGTGCTCGGCGCGGCCGAGCCGTCCTGGCGGCTGCGGGCGGTGGCGGCCGCGCTCGTCGGGCTGACGCTGCCCTGGTACCTGTGGGCGGGGCGTCCGGCGCTGCTCGACGACACGGCGGCCGGAGCGCCGGGCCGGCGTTATGTCCTCGGTGCCGTCCTGCTCTTCCTGCCCGCGGCGGTGCTGGTCGGTGAGACGCAGCTGGTGACCTTCGCGCTCGCCCCGCAGTGCTTCACGCTGCTGCGGCTGCCCAGGCCGTCGAATCGGAGCTGGACCACGATCCGCCGCGGGCCCGCCGCCATGTGGCGCTGATGGCGCGGACCGCCCGGGAGAACCTCGCCGAGGCCCGGTCGCTGGTCGCCGACGGCTCCCCCGCCGATCTGGCCGGCGCCTCGCTCGCCGACGCCCTGCGCCGGCTGACCGGGCGCCACACCGCGCAGACCGGGGCCTCGGCCCAGCTGCGGGTGGCCGGCACCGCCCGGCCGCTGCCCACCGCGCACGAGGTGGTGGCCCTGCGCGCTTGCCAGGAGGCCCTCGTCAACACCCGTAAGCACGCGGGGAACGCCGTGGCGGTGGCGGTCCTGCTGGAGTACGCCCCCGACGCCCTGACCCTGTCCGTACGGGACGAGGGCCACGGCTTCGATACCGGGTCACCGCACGAGGGCTACGGCCTCGCCGGGCTGCGGGCCACGGCCGAGGAAGCGGGCGGAGTGGCGTCCGTCCGCAGCGCTCCCGGCTCGGGCACGTCGGTGACCGTACGCCTCCCCCTGAATCCGCTGTCCGGCGAACCTCCGAGGAGCCCCCGATGATCCGTGTCCTGCCGGCCGACGACCACCCCGTCGTACGGGAGGGGCTGCGCGGGATGCTCGACGCCGACCCCGGTCTCGAGGTCGTCGGCGAGGCGTCGAGCGGTCCGCAGGCCGAGGCGCTCTGTGCCGAGCTGCTGCCGGACATCGTGCTGATGGACCTGCGGATGCCGGGCGGCGGGGGCGTGGGTTCCATCCGGCGGATCCGGGCGGCGGGGCTGCCGTGCCGGGTGGTCGTGCTGACCACGTACGAGAGCGACAGCGACATCCTGCGGGCCGTGGAGGCGGGGGCGTCCGGCTATCTGCTCAAGGACCTGGGGCGGGCGGAGCTGGCGGCCGCGGTGCGGGCGGCGGCCCGTGGGGAGACGGTGCTCGCCCCTTCGGTGGCGGCCCGGCTGGTGGACCGGCTGCGGTCGGTGCCGGAGCTGCCCCGGCTCTCGGAGCGGGAGACGCAGGTCCTGCGGCTGGTGGCGGAGGGGTGCGCCAACGCGGAGATCGGGCGGCGGCTGTTCATCGGGGAGTCGACGGTGAAGACGCATCTGCTGCGGGCGTTCGGGAAGCTGGGCGTGAACGACCGGACGGCGGCGGTGACGGGGGCGATGCGTCAGGGGCTGATCTGAGGCGCGCCTCCCACGCGAAAGGGCGCGGGCGGGAGGGCCTGAAGACCTTCCCGCCCGCGCACCGTTCCGCTGTGTGTCAGCCGAGCCGAGCCGTCAGCTCCGCCACGACCTCGGCCAGCGGCACCGCGCTCTGCTCGCCGGACTCCATGTCCTTGAGCTGGACGACGCCCTCGGCCAGATCGCGTTCGCCCGCGACCAGGGTGTAGCGGGCGCCCGAGCGGTTGGCGCTCTTCATCGCGCCCTTGAGGCCGCGGCCGCCGAACGCGAAGTCGGCGGCGACGCCTGCGCGGCGCAGCTCGGTGACGACGGCGAAGAGGGCCCGGCGGGCCTCCTCGCCGAGCGGGACCGCGTACACGCTGGTGGTGGCGGGGATGTCGAGCTCGACGCCCTCGGCCTCCAGTGCGAGGACCGTGCGGTCCACGCCGAGGGCCCAGCCGACCGATGGCAGCGCGGGGCCGCCGATCATCTCGGACAGGCCGTCGTAGCGGCCGCCGCCGCCCACCGCGGACTGGGAGCCCAGGCCGTCGTGGACGAACTCGAAGGTGGTGCGGGTGTAGTAGTCGAGGCCGCGGACGAGCTTCTCGTCGTCCTCGTACACCACTCCGGCCGCCGTCAGCAGCGCGCGGACCTCCTCGTGGTACGCCTTGCAGGCGTCGCAGAGGTAGTCGCGGAGCTTGGGGGCGTCGGTGAGCTGCTTCTGTACGTCGGGCCGCTTGTCGTCCAGGACGCGCAGCGGGTTGATCTCGATGCGGCGGCGGGTCTCCTCGTCCAGGTCGAGGTCGCGCAGGTAGGTCTGGAGCGCCTCGCGGTAGACGGGACGGCACTCCTTGTCGCCCAGCGAGTTCAGCAGGATGCGGAACTGGCGCAGGCCGAGCGAGCGGTACGCCTGGTCGGCCAGGATGATCAGCTCGGCGTCCAGGACCGGGTCCTCGGTGCCGATGGCCTCGGCGCCGACCTGCGAGAAGTGGCGGTAGCGGCCCTTCTGCGGGCGCTCGTAGCGGTAGTACGAGCCGGAGTACCAGAGCTTGACGGGGAGGTTGCCCGCCTTGTGGAGGTTGGCCTCCAGTGCGGCGCGCAGCACGGACGCGGTGCCCTCGGGGCGCAGCGCCAGCTCCGCGCCGCCCTTGGTGGTGAGGGTGTACATCTCCTTGGTGACGATGTCGGTGGACTCACCGACACCGCGCGCGAAGAGCTCGACGTCCTCGAAGCCGGGCGTCTCGATGTAGCCGTAGCCGGAGTCGCGCAGGGGCGCGGAGATGGCCTCGCGCACCGCCAGGAACTTCGCGGAGTCCGGCGGGGTCAGGTCGTACGTGCCCTTGGGGGCCTGGAAGGTGCTCACGTAAGTAGGTCTCTCGTCTTCTACAGTCCTCGGCGCGGCGACGCGTCCAGACCGTTCAGGAACGGGTTGGAGGCGCGCTCGCGGCCGATGGTCGTCTGGGGGCCGTGGCCGGACAGCACCACGGTCGAGTCGTCGAGCGGCAGGCACACGCGGGCCAGCGACTCGAGGAGCTCGGCGTGGTCGCCGCCGGGCAGGTCGGTGCGTCCGACGGAGCCGGCGAAGAGCAGGTCGCCCGAGAAGAGGACCGGCGGAACGTCCGCGGCCTCGGGCATCCCGAACGTCACCGACCCCTTGGTATGGCCGGGCGCGTGCGAGACGCCGAACTCCAGACCGGCCAGGGTCAGCTTCGCGCCGTCGGTCAGCTCCTTGACGTCGTCCGGCTCCCCCACGGTCAGTTCGCCCATGAGCGGCATCCCGATGGAGCGGCCGAGGGCCTTCTCCGGGTCGCTCATCATGTAGCGGTCCTCGGGGTGGATCCAGGCGGGGACGTCATGGGCGCCGCACACGGGGACGACCGAGGCGACATGGTCGATGTGGCCGTGGGTGAGCACGACGGCGACGGGCTTGAGCCGATGCTTCTTCAGCGCTTCCTCTACGCCCTGGGCGGCCTGGTGGCCCGGGTCGATGATCACGCACTCCTCACCGGCGGCGGGGGCGACCAGGTAGCAATTGGTCCCCCAGGCCCCGGCGGGGAACCCGGCAATGAGCACGATCGTCCTTAATGTTCGTCCGGAGGATGCGGCCGCAGCGAAGGATGCAGCAGATCAGAGCCTACCGGCGCTCCTCATGACACAGGTAACCCATATACGGTACGGGCAGCCCAGCCCTGATCTCACGACGTAACAAGGAGCCCAACCGGTGTCCAGCAGCGAACAGCGGCGGCGGCAGCTCGCCCGGGAAAAGTTCGAGCGCCAGCAGAAGCGCCGCGAGGAAGCCCGTCGCAGGACGAGGCGCATCACGGCGATCGTCGCAGCGTCGGTGGCCGTGGTCGCCGTCGTGGGCGTGAGCGCGTTCGTCGTGGCGGGCAAGGACGACGGCAAGGACGGCAAGAAGAACGACGCGGCCGCGAGCCAGAGCCCGGAGCCGACGCCCTCGGAGAGCGAGAGCAAGGCTCCCGCGCCGCCGATGACGATCGACAAGAAGGCGTCGTACACGATGTCGCTCGGTACGAGCCAGGGCGACATAGCGTTCACCATGGACGCGGCGAAGACCCCGCAGACGGCGAACTCCTTCAAGGCGCTCGCCGACAAGGGCTACTTCGACGGGACGAAGTGCCACCGGCTCACCACGCAGGGCATCTTCGTCCTGCAGTGCGGTGACCCGAAGGGCGACGGCACGGGCGGCCCCGGCTACAACATCCCGGACGAGAACCTCACGGCGCTCGGCAAGGCGGGTGCCGACGGCGCGGTGACGTTCCCCGCGGGCACGGTGGCGATGGCCAACACCGGCCAGCCGGGCACCGGCGGCAGCCAGTTCTTCCTGGTCTACAAGGACACCAAGCTGCCCCCCACCTACACCCCGTTCGGCAAGCTCGACAAGGCCTCCCTGAAGGCCGTGGAGAAGGTCGGCGCCGCTGGTGTCGAGGGCGGCGCGGGCGACGGTGCGCCGAAGAAGCCCGTGGAGATCAAGAAGGCGACCGTGAAGAAGGTCTGATCCGGCCGCACGGCCCGGGGCGGCTCTCGCGCCCCGGGCCGTCCTGCGCGAGCGGATAATTTCAGCCGCGCTGAGTGCGGACAGCCGGGTGGCCGGTCGCCTAGATTGGCGTTGTGCAGGGCGGGCGAGGCCCGCCCGAGGAAACTGTGGACGATGCCCGGGGGGCGAACCCCCTCGCAGGCATCAGGTGGAGGAGGCGCTGTGAGCAGCGACCCGTGGGGCCGCGTCGACGAGACGGGCACCGTGTACGTGCGTACAGCCGACGGTGAGCAGGTCGTCGGATCGTGGCAGGCCGGTTCCCCCGAGGAGGCTCTGGCCTATTTCGAGCGCAAGTACGACGGCATCGTGGTCGAGATCGGCCTCCTCGAACGGCGGGTGAAGACCACCGATCTGTCGGCGAAGGACGCGACGACCGCGATCGACCACCTGCGGCAGCAGGTCGACGAGCACCACGCGGTGGGCGACCTGGACGCACTGCGCAAGCGGCTGGACGCGCTCGTGGCGACCGTCGAGGCACGGCGCGAGGAGCGCAAGGTCCTCAAGGCCAAGCAGACCGACGAGGCCAAGCATGCCAAGGAGGCTCTGGTCACCGAGGCCGAGGAGCTGGCGCAGAGCGAGCAGTGGCGGTCGGCCGGTGAGCGGCTGCGGGCGCTGGTGGACACCTGGAAAGGCCTCCCCCGTCTGGACCGCAAGTCGGACGACGAGCTGTGGCACCGCTTCTCGCACGCCCGCTCGGCGTTCTCCAAGCGGCGCAAGGCCCACTTCGCCGCGCTGGACGCCCAGCGTGAGGACGCCCGTAAGGGCAAGGAGAAGCTGGTCACCGAGGCCGAGGCGCTGTCCGGCTCCACGGACTGGGTGACCACGGCCGCGCGCTACCGCGACCTGATGACCGAGTGGAAGGCCGCGGGCCGCGCCCAGCGCGAAGCCGAGGACGATCTGTGGAACCGCTTCCGCGGTGCTCAGGACGTCTTCTTCGCCGCCCGCAGCGAGGTCTTCGCGGAGCGCGACGCCGAGCAGGGCGAGAACCTCAAGCTCAAGGAGGAGCTCGCCACCGAGGCCGAGAAGCTGGTGCCGGTGAAGGACCTCAAGGCGGCCCGTGCCGTCTTCCGGGGCATCAACGAGCGCTGGGAGGCCATCGGCCACGTACCGCGTGACGCCCGCCCGAAGGTCGAGGGCCGGATGCAGGCGGTGGAGCGGGCGCTCCAGGAGTCCGAGGAGTCGGAGTGGCGCCGGACGAACCCGGAGGCGCGGGCCCGCGCCGAGGGTCTGACCGGTCAGCTCCAGGCTGCCGTGGACAAGCTGCGCGGCCAGATCGACACCGCGCGCGCTTCGGGCAACAACGCCCGCGCGGACAAGCTGGCCAAGGAGCTTGAGGGCCGCCAGGCTCTGCTGGACCAGGCTCTGAAGGGCCTGGAGGAGTTCGGCGGCTGAGACGGCTGCCAGAAGGCCCCGGTACGCATCGCGTACCGGGGCCTTTCCGTTGCCGCTGTTACGGCCTGCGGGCCGAGGTGACCCGGTAGACGTCGTAGACGCCCTCCACACCGCGTACGGCCTTCAGGACGTGCCCCAGGTGCTTGGGGTCGCCCATCTCGAAGGTGAAGCGTGAGGTGGCGACCCGGTCGCGGGAGGTCTGGACGGCCGCCGACAGGATGTTGACATGCTGGTCGGAGAGGATCCGGGTGACGTCGGAGAGGAGCCGGGAGCGGTCCAGTGCCTCGACCTGGATGGCGACCAGGAAGACCGAGGACTGGGTGGGGGCCCATTCGACTTCGAGGATCCGCTCGGGCTGCTGCGAGAGGGACTCCACGTTGACGCAGTCGGCGCGGTGCACCGAGACGCCGCTGCCCCGGGTGACGAAGCCGATGATCGGGTCGCCGGGGACGGGCGTACAACAGCGGGCGAGCTTGACCCAGACGTCCTCGACGCCCTTGACGACGACGCCGGGGTCGGCGTTGGCGCGGCGCTTGTTGCGGCCGTGGGAGGGCGGGGTGGACTCGGCGAGGTCCTCGTTGGCCTCGTCGTGGCCGCCGAGGGCCTGCACCAGCTTCTGTACGACGCCGGCCGCCGCGACATGGCCCTCGCCGATCGCCGCGTACAGCGAGGAGATGTCGGGGTAGCGCATCTCGTGGGCGAGGGTGACCAGGGAGTCGCCGGTCAGGATCCGCTGGATCGGCAGGTTCTGCTTGCGCATGGCCCGGGCGATGGAGTCCTTGCCCTGCTCGATGGCCTCGTCGCGGCGCTCCTTGGAGAACCATGCGCGGATCTTGTTGCGGGCGCGCGGCGACTTGACGAAGCCGAGCCAGTCCCGGGAGGGTGCGGCGCCGGCCGCCTTGGAGGTGAAGACCTCCACCAGGTCGCCGTTGTCGAGGGTCGATTCGAGCGGGACGAGCCGCCCGTTGACGCGTGCTCCTATGGTCCGGTGGCCGACCTCGGTGTGGACGGCGTACGCGAAGTCGACGGGCGTCGCCCCGGCGGGCAGCGCTATCACGTCGCCCTTCGGCGTGAAGACGAAGACCTCGTTGCGCGAGAGGTCGAAGCGCAGGGACTCCAGGAACTCGCTGGGGTCCTCGGTCTCCTTCTGCCAGTCCAGGAGCTGGCGCAGCCACGCCATGTCGTTGACGGTGTCCTGGCCGCGGCCGGTGTTCTTGGGGATGTCGGTGCGCACCTTGGAGGCGCCGGCGACGGCCTCCTGCTTGTACTTCCAGTGCGCGGCGATGCCGTACTCGGCGCGGCGGTGCATGTCGAACGTACGGATCTGGAGCTCGACGGGCTTGCCGCTGGGGCCGATCACCGTGGTGTGCAGCGACTGGTACATGTTGAACTTGGGCATCGCGATGTAGTCCTTGAACCGCCCGGGCACCGGGTTCCACCGGGCGTGGACGGTGCCGAGCGCCGCGTAGCAGTCGCGGACGGTGTCGACGAGGACCCGAATGCCCACCAGGTCGTAGATCTCGGCGAAGTCGCGGCCTCGCACGATCATCTTCTGGTAGACGCTGTAGTAGTGCTTGGGGCGGCCGGTGACGGTGGCCTTGATGCGGGCGGCGCGCAGGTCGGACTGGACCTCGTCGGTCACTATGGCGAGGTATTCGTCGCGCTTGGGGGCCCGCTCGGCGACGAGGCGGACGATCTCGTCGTACATCTTGGGGTAGAGGATCGCGAAGGCGAGGTCCTCCAGCTCCCATTTGATGGTGTTCATGCCCAGCCGGTGCGCCAGCGGGGCGTAGATCTCCAGCGTCTCGCGGGCCTTCTTCTCCTGCTTCTCCCGCTTGAGGTAGCGCATGGTGCGCATGTTGTGCAGCCGGTCGGCGAGCTTGATGACCAGGACCCTGGGGTCCTTGGCCATGGCGACGACCATCTTGCGTACGGTCTCGGCCTGCGCGGCCTCGCCGAACTTGACCTTGTCCAGCTTGGTGACACCGTCGACGAGGAGGGCAACCTGGTCGCCGAACTCGCGCTTGAGGGTGTCCAGGCCGTACTCGGTGTCCTCGACGGTGTCGTGCAGCAGCCCGGCCATCAGGGTGGCCGGATCCATACCCAGCTCGGCAAGGATCGTGGTGACGGCGAGCGGGTGCGTGATGTACGGGTCGCCGCTCTTGCGCTTCTGGCCGCGGTGCCAGCGCTCGGCCACCTGGTAGGCGCGCTCGATCTGGCGGAGGGTGGCCGTCTCGATCTTGGGGTCGTTGCCCCGGACCGTACGCAGCAGGGGTTCGAGGACCGGGTTGTACGGACTGGAGCGCTGTACGCCCAGTCGGGCGAGGCGGGCCCGCACCCGGTTGGAGGAGCCACCGGAGCGAGGGGCGGAGCCGGCCGGGACGGCGGGCTTCACGGGGGCCGGGGGCGTGGGGGCGGGGGGCTTCGGCGCAGGCGTGGCGGCCGGTTCCGCGGAGGGCTTGGACGCCTCCGGGGCCTTGGCGGGCCGGCTCGCGGGCGTGGCCGGTTTCGACTGCCCGGCGGGGGGCGCGGCGGCCTGAGGGCGCTCGGAACCTGCTTCGGGCTCCGAGGGCGCTGGCTTCGGCGCGTTCGAGGGCGCGGCCTTCCCGGGCGTGGCGGGGGCCGCCACGGGCTTGTCGGGCTGCGGGGCGGCGGCTGACTGGGCCTCGTCTGGCAAGAGCGCTCCTCGTGCGGATCCGGGGTACCCGGAGAGCCCATGGTAACGATCCCCCGGCAGGTCCTCGCCCGGGGACGGTGGGAGCTTGGAGAACGAAGGGCGGGCACCCGGATGTTCCCGGGTGCCCGCCCTTCCTGCTCGGGTCGTTCTCAGACCGTGATCAGCGCTTCCAGCGGAGCGCCCCGCAGAGCCGGCTCCAGCCGGGCCCGGCCCGCCAGGAAGCCGAGCTCCATGAGGACCGCGACCCCCGCGACCTGGGCGCCGGCCCGCCGGATGAGCTCCAGCGAGGCCTCGGCGGTGCCGCCGGTGGCCAGGACGTCGTCGATGACCATGATCCGGTCCTCGGCTCCGAGGTCCTCGGCGTGGATCTCGAGCTCCGCGCTGCCGTACTCCAGCTCGTAGGACTGGCTCAGCGTGGCTCCGGGAAGCTTCCCGGCCTTGCGGACCGGTACGAAGCCGATGCCCGCCCGGACCGCGACGGGCGCGGCCAGGATGAAGCCGCGCGCCTCCAGGCCGACGATCTTCGTGGCGCCGTGCCGTACGCACAGCTCCGCGAGGACGTCGGTGAGCGCCGCGAAGGCCGCCGGGTCCGCCAGCAGCGGGGTGATGTCCTTGAACACCACCCCCGGCTTCGGGTAGTCCGCGACATCGCGGATCCGGCTGAGCAGCAGCTCCCTGGTGGATTCGGTGGTGCTGGTCATCGGCGCTTCCCCGGCGTGCGGCCGTGGCCGCGGGGCTGCTGACGCTGGCCCACCACGGCACCGGCGGTCTCGCCGTCCTCGTCGTCCTCGTCGGCCTGCCGGTACGCAGGGCCGTCGTCCTCGGGGGACTCGCCCCGGGCGGCCGCTGCTGCCCGCTTGGCGAGAATCCGCTTCTTCAGCGCCTTCATCTGCGGCTCGCGCTCCTTGAGGTCGGCGACGAGCGGCGTGGCGATGAAGATCGAGGAGTACGCACCGGCGGCGAGACCGACGAACAGCGACAGCGAGATGTCGTTCAGCATGCCGGCGCCGAGGACACCGCCACCGATGAAGAGCAGGCCGGCCACCGGCAGCAGCGCCACCACGGTGGTGTTGATGGAGCGGACCAGCGTGCTGTTGATCGACCGGTTGGCGATCTCGCTGTACGTGTAGCGGGTCTGCTTGGTGATGTCCCTCTGGCCCTCCTTGAGGCTGTCGAAGACCACCACCGTGTCGTACAGGGAGTATCCGAGGATGGTCAGCAGACCGATCACCGTGCCCGGGGTGACCTCGAAGCCGACCAGGGCGTAGACACCGACCGTGATGGTGATGTCGTGGATCAGGGCGATGAGGGCGGCGACGGCCATCCGCCACTCGAAGGCGATCGCCAGATAGATCACCACCAGGACCATGAAGATCCCGAGACCGGTCCAGGCCTTGTTGGCGATCTGCTCACCCCAGCTGGGGCCGACCAGGTCCGCGTTGATCTCCTCGGCCGGGATACCGAGCTCTTCGGAGAGAGTCTCCTTGATCTCGTTGGCCTTGGCCGTGTCGACCTCGGTGATCTGGATGCGCAGACCGCCGTTGCCGAGCTCCTGGACGATGGCCAGGTGGCCCGAGGCCTCGGTCGCCACGTCCGTCGCCTCGGAGGTGGAGATCTGGGCCCTGCTGTCGGTCGTGAAGACCGCGCCGCCCTTGAACTCGATCCCCATCCGGAGGCCGCCGACCGCCACGCCGATGATGGCCGTGATGGTGATCAGTATCGAGACGCCGTACCAGATCTTGCGGTTGCGGATGAAGTCGTAGCCGACCTCGCCTCGGTAGAGCCGGGCGCCGAGATTGCCGAGTCGCGACATCTCACGCCTCCTTCGGGTCGGTGGAAGCGCTGGCACGGCGCGAGCGGCGCAGCGGCGGCTGGGCGCCGAGCCGCTTCGGGTCCAGACCGGACCAGGAACCGCCACTGGAGAAGAACTTCGTCCGGCCCATCAGCGTCATCAGGGGCTTGGTGAAGAGGAACACGACGACGACGTCGAGCAGCGTGGTCAGGCCGAGCGTGAACGCGAAGCCCTGGACCTTGCCGACGGTGACGAGGAAGAGCACCGCGGCCGCCAGGAACGACACGAAGTCGGAGACCAGGATGGTGCGCCGGGCCCGGGGCCAGGCGCGCTCGATGGCCGGGCGCAGGGTGCGGCCCTCGCGGATCTCGTCCCTCACGCGTTCGAAGTACACGATGAAGGAGTCCGCTGTGATGCCGATCGCGACGATGGCTCCACAGACTGCCGGGAGGTTCAGCGCGAAGCCGATGGCCGGGCCCAGCAAGGCCATGATCGTGTACGTCAGGATGCCGGAGGCCAGGAGGCTCAGCAGAGCGATGAACGCCAGGCCGCGGTAGTAGGCGACCAGGTAGATCACGACCAGCGCCAGACCGATCGCACCGGCGATCAGGCCCGCCTTGAGCTGCTCACCGCCGAGGGCGGCGGTCACCGTGGTGACGCTCGACTCCTCGAAGGTCAGCGGAAGCGCACCGTAGGACAGGATGTTGCCGAGGTCCGCGGCGGACTCCTGGTCGAAGCTGCCGGAGATCTGGGCGTTCTTGCTGAGCGCCGTCCGCACGGAGGGCGCGGAGACGACCTCGCCGTCCAGGACGATCGCGAACTGGTTCATCGGCGGCTGCTGCTGCGAGAGCCGGCTGGTGATCGTCTGGAACTTCTTGGCGCCGGCGGAGGTGAACTCCATCGACACGATCCACTCACCGGTCTGCTGGTCGATGGCGCCCTCGGCGTCGTCGACGTCGCCGCCGGAGACCTCGGCCGGGCCGAGCACGTACTTCTCGTAGCTGCCGGGGACGTTCGAGCCGCAGGCGACGATGGAGTCGGTCGGCAGGGCGTCCTTGCCGGCCGCCGTGCGCTGCTCGGGGTCGGTGCAGTCGAGCTTGGCGAACTCCTCCTGGAGCTTGGCCGTCGCCGGGTCCGCGGAGGGCGAAGCCTCGGGGGTGCCGGACGGCTTGGGCTCGCCGGAGCCGGTGGGGGTCGGCGTGGGGGCCTTCTTCAGGGCCCCGGTGACCGCACGGCCCTGGGTGGTGGAGCTCGGGGAGGGGGTGGCCTCCTCGCCGGTGGCCTCCTCGCCCTTGTCCTCGGGCTTCGCGGACTCACCGGCGCTCGGCGTGGCGCTTCCCGAGGGGGTCGCGGAGCCGGAGGGCGTGGGCTGCTCGGGACCGCTCGCCGCCACCGTCAGAACGGGCCGGAAGTAGAGCTGGGCGGTCGTACCGACCTGCTCCCGGGCCTGCTCGGAGTTGGTCCCCTTGGGGATGTTGACGATGATGTTGTCGCTGCCCTGGGTCTGGACCTCGGCTTCCGAGACGCCCAGACCGTTGACGCGGCGCTCGATGATCCCGACCGCGGTGCCCATGTTGGTCGCGTTGATCGCGTTGGGCTTGCCGGGCTGGTTCTTCGCCTTGAGCGTGATCGACGTGCCGCCGGCGAGGTCGATGCCCAGCCTCGGCGTGGTGTGCCCGGACAGGAACATCCCGCCGGTGAGCGCGACCATGGCGATGAGGATCAGGACCAGGGAACGCCCCGGCCTGACCTGACCGCCGGACGGCCCTCGGCCCTTCTTGGGTGCTGCCACCTTCTCGTTTCTCCCTGTCCAACCGCCCCGCGCCGGGTACGCGCCCGAGCGGCCACGAAGTGTTGTGGGGACCTGCCCCCGCAGACGACCTGCACGGTCCCGGGGACGTCGCGCGCCCCCCGGCGCGCGGCGTCCCCGGGACCGTGAGAACTACTTGGCTTCGGGCTCGCCGTCGGCCTTGCCGTCGCCCTTGGCATCCTTGACGTCCTTGGCCGCCGCGTCCTCGGTCCCGGCGTCGTCGGCCGTCTCGTCCTTGCCCAGGTCGATCTTGGCGACGTCGGCCTTGTCCGCGCCGGACTCACCGGTCAGCGAGGAGGCGTCGTCGGGAACGACCGTGCCGTCAGCGTCGAGCTCCTCGTCGTCGCCGTGCACGATGCGGTTGTACTCCGCGTCGTCCAGAACGGCACCGATCGAGTTCTTCGCGTAGATGGCGTGCACGCCGGGAGCGACTTCAAGGAGAACGGTGTCGTCGTGGACTTCCTTGACGGTCGCGTACATGCCCCCGATCGTCCGGACGCCGGTACCGGGCTGCATGTCGCTGCGCATCTGCGCGGCCGCCGCCTGCTTCTTCTTGGCGGAGCGGGTCATCAGGAACATGGCCCCGATGAGCACGATGAAGGGGAGGAGAGTCAAGATATCCACGGGACGGGAATTCCTTCGCACGACCGCGCTGGCATGCGGCCTGTATATACGGGGGTGGGTACACCGACCTGTAAGGGCGGCATCGGCGGAGTCTAAGCGAGTCCGCATCGTTGGAACAACGCCCAGCATGGCACCGTGGTTCCTGTCCGCGCGAACCCGTGAATTATCGCGCCCCGAACAGACCCTGTTGTCCCTTTGCTCCGTGCTGCGGCGGAACCAGTCCCAGGTGGGCCCAGGCCGCCGGGGTGGCGACGCGGCCGCGCGGCGTCCTGGCCAGCAGTCCTTCCCTGACGAGGAAGGGTTCGGCGACCTCCTCGACGGTCTCTCGCTCCTCCCCCACGGCGACCGCGAGGGTGGACAGTCCGACGGGCCCGCCGCCGAAGAGTTTCAGCAGGGCGCCGAGGACCGCACGGTCCAGCCGATCGAGTCCCCTGTCGTCAACCTCGTACACCTTGAGGGCCGCCGCAGCGATGTGCCGGTCGATCGTTCCCTCGGCCTTGACCTGGGCGTAGTCCCGGACGCGGCGCAGCAGGCGGTTGGCGATACGGGGGGTGCCCCGGGAGCGTCCGGCGATCTCGGCGGCGCCCTCCACGTCGATGCCGACGTCCAGGAGGCGGGCGGAGCGGTGGATGACGCGCTCCAGCTCGACGGGGGCGTAGAACTCCATGTGGCCGGTGAAGCCGAAGCGGTCGCGCAGCGGGGGTGGCAGGAGTCCGGCCCGGGTGGTGGCGCCGACCAGGGTGAAGGGCGGCAGCTCCAGCGGGATCGCGGCGGCGCCGGGGCCCTTGCCGACGATGACGTCGACGCGGAAGTCCTCCATCGCCATGTAGAGCATCTCCTCGGCGGGCCGCGACATGCGGTGGATCTCGTCGAGGAAGAGGACCTCACCCTCCTGGAGGGAGGAGAGGATCGCCGCGAGGTCGCCGGCGTGCTGGATGGCGGGGCCCGAGGTGATCCGGATCGGGGCGTTCATCTCCGCCGCGATGATCATCGAGAGGGTGGTCTTGCCCAGGCCGGGGGCGCCGGAGAGGAGCACGTGGTCGGCGGTGGCACCGCGGGCGCGGGCCGCCTTGAGGACCAGGTCGAGCTGTTCGCGGACCTTCTCCTGGCCGACGAACTCGTCCAGGTCCTTGGGGCGCAGGGCCGCCTCGACCGCGTTGTCCTCGCCGTCCGCGTCCGCGTCGACCAGCCGGTCGTCGAAGGCCGGCCCGGTCGGCTCGTCGGTCTCGGGTCCGGTCTCGTCCCAGTTCATCAAGGGCCTCTTCGGTGGTTCGGTGCCGGTCAGCGGGCGCGGTTGAGAGTCTGCAGGGCGGCCCGCAGCAACTGCGGTACGGGGGGTGCGACGCCCTCGGCGACGGCTGCCTCGGCCTGCGGGGCGACGGCGCTGACGGCTTCGTCGGCCTCGCGGCTCGCATAGCCGAGGCCGATGAGCGCGGCCTGCAGCTGCTCGCGCCAGCCGGAGGTGACGGGGGTGCCGATGCCCTGCTGCCCGATGTGCGCGCCGACCGGGGCGCCGAGCCGGTCCTTGAGCTCCAGCAACAGCTTCTGGGCGCCCTTCTTCCCGATGCCGGAGACGGCCGTGAGGGCCTTCTCGTCGCCGGTGGAGACGGCCAGGCGGAGCGCGTCGGGGCTGTGGGTGGCGAGCATGGCCTGGGCGAGCCGGGGGCCGACGCCGCTGGCGGTCTGGAGCAGCTCGAAGACCTGGCGCTCGTCGTCGTCGGCGAAGCCGTAGAGGGTGAGGGAGTCCTCCCGGACGACGAGGGAGGTGGCGAGCTTGGCCTCCTGGCCGACGCGCAGGCCGGCCAGGGTCTGCGGGGTGCACTGGAGGGCCATGCCGATACCGCCGACCTCGATGACGGCCGTGGTCGGGGCGAGGGCGGCCACCGGGCCGGAGACGAAGGCGATCATGCGGCGGGGCCTTTCAGCGTGCGAGACGTGCGGGAAGTGCCGGGGGTACGGGAGATGCCGGGCGGGGGCTGGGTGCGGGACGCGCCGGACGTGCGGTGGGCGGCGACGGCCTGCTGGAGCCGGTTCTGCGCGGGCGCCCGCCAGATGTGGCAGATGGCGAGCGCGAGGGCGTCGGCGGCGTCGGCGGGTTTGGGCGGTGCGTCCAGCCTCAGCAGCCGGGTCACCATGGCGCCGACCTGCGCCTTCTCGGCGCGGCCCGATCCGGTGACGGCCGCCTTGACCTCGCTGGGCGTGTGCAGGGCGACCGGGATGCCGCGGCGGGCGGCGCAGAGCATGGCCACCGCGCTGGCCTGGGCCGTGCCCATCACCGTACGGACGTTGTGCTGGGCGAAGACCCGCTCCACGGCCACGTAACCCGGGGAGTGCTCGTCCAGCCACGCCTCTATCCCGCGCTCGATGGCGACGAGCCGGTCACCGAGCTCCGCGTCGGCCGGGGTGCGCACGACGCCGACGCCGAGCATGGTCAACGGGCGGCCCGCGACGCCTTCGACCACGCCGACACCGCACCGGGTCAGCCCCGGGTCAACACCCAGAACCCGCATGGAGCCCCCCTGTCCTCAACGCTCGCAACGCCCACTCGTTCATCTGTTCCCGCAGGCTATCGGCTCGCGCTGACAAACCGTCGCAACCGAACCGCCGCAACCGACAAGAGGACGGGCCGACGGGGTGTCCCCGTCGGCCCGTCGCACCGAGCTGTGCCGGCCGCGCCTCAGGCGTCGACCTTCTCCATGACCTCGTCGGAGACATCGAAGTTGGCGAAGACGTTCTGCACGTCGTCGCTGTCCTCCAGCGCGTCGATGAGCTTGAAGATCTTGCGCGCGCCCTCTTCGTCCAGCTCGACCTGCATGGTCGGCAGGAAGCTGGCCTCGGCGGAGTCGTAGTCGATGCCCGCCTCCTGGAGCGCGGTGCGCACCGCGACCATGTCGGTGGCCTCGCTGACCACCTCGAAGGACTCACCGAGGTCGTTGACCTCCTCGGCACCCGCGTCGAGCACCGCGCCGAGGACGTCGTCCTCGCCCAGCTCGCCCTTGGGGACGATCACGACGCCCTTGCGGTTGAAGAGGTACGAGACGGAGCCCGGGTCGGCCATGGAGCCGCCGTTGCGCGTCATCGCGACCCGGACGTCCGAGGCGGCACGGTTGCGGTTGTCGGTGAGGCACTCGATGAGCACCGCGACACCGTTGGGGCCGTAACCCTCGTACATGATCGTCTCGTAGTCGGCGCCGCCCGCTTCGAGACCGCCGCCGCGCTTGACCGCGGAGTCGATGTTCTTGTTCGGGACGGAGCTCTTCTTCGCCTTCTGGACGGCGTCGACGAGGGTCGGGTTTCCATCGGGGTCCACGCCGCCGGAACGCGCCGCGACCTCGATGTTCTTGATCAGCTTCGCGAAGAGCTTGCCGCGCTTGGCGTCAATCACGGCCTTCTTGTGCTTCGTCGTAGCCCATTTAGAGTGGCCGGACATCTGCCTTCTCCTTCGCGTCACCAAAATCGAGTCGAACCCGAGAGATCCTACCGGGGTCCGCTCAGTTCACTGCGCGCACCATCTCCACGAACAGAGCGTGCACGCGATGGTCGCCGGTCAGTTCGGGATGGAACGACGTGGCGAGGACATTTCGCTGCCGTACGGCCACGATGTGGCCACCGTGCTCGGCGATGACCTCGGCCTCGGCCCCGACGGACTCCACCCAGGGGGCGCGGATGAAGACGCCCTCCACCGCCCCGCCGTCGATGCCGTCGACCTCGACCGCGGCCTCGAAGGACTCGTTCTGCCGGCCGAAGGCGTTGCGCCGCACGATCATGTCGATGCCGCCGACGGTCTCCTGGCCCGAGCGCGGGTCGAGGATCTTCTCGGCGAGCAGGATCATCCCGGCGCAGGTGCCGTAGACCGGCATCCCGGCCCTGACCCGCTCGCGGAGCGGCTCCATCATGCCGAAGAGGACCGCCAGCTTGGACATGGTGGTGGACTCGCCGCCCGGGATGACCAGGCCGTCGACCTCGGCGAGCTCCTCGGGGCGCCGGACCGGCCTGGCCAGGGCATCGGCCGAGGCCAGGGCGATCAGGTGCTCCCGTACGTCGCCCTGCAGTGCGAGGACGCCGATCACAGGGGTGTCGCTCATCAGTGGTTACCAGCCGCGGTTGGCGTAGCGCTCGGACTCGGGCAGGGTGTCGCAGTTGATGCCGACCATGGCCTCGCCCAGGTTGCGGGAGGCGTCCGCGATGACCTTCGGGTCGTCGTAGAAGGTGGTGGCCTTGACGATGGCGGCGGCGCGCTTGGCCGGGTCGCCGGACTTGAAGATGCCGGAGCCGACGAAGACGCCCTCGGCACCGAGCTGGCGCATCAGCGCGGCGTCGGCCGGGGTGGCGACGCCACCGGCGGAGAACAGCACGACGGGCAGCTTGCCGAGCTCCGCGACCTCCTTGACCAGCTCGTAGGGGGCGCGGAGGTCCTTGGCGGCGGCGTACAGCTCGTTGTTGTCGAAGCCGCGCAGACGGGCGATCTCGTTCTTGATCTGGCGCAGGTGGCGGACGGCCTCGACGACGTTGCCGGTGCCGGCCTCGCCCTTCGAGCGGATCATGGCCGCGCCCTCGGCGATGCGGCGCAGGGCCTCGCCCAGGTTGGTGGCGCCACAGACGAAGGGGGTGGTGAAGGCGAACTTGTCGCTGTGGTTGACCTCGTCGGCCGGGGTCAGGACCTCGGACTCGTCGATGTAGTCGACGCCGAGGGACTGGAGCACCTGGGCCTCGACGAAGTGGCCGATGCGGGACTTGGCCATGACGGGGATGGAGACGGCCCCGATGATCTCCTCGATCATGTTGGGGTCGGACATCCGGGCCACGCCGCCGTCCTTGCGGATGTCGGCGGGCACCCGCTCCAGGGCCATGACGGCCACGGCGCCCGCGTCCTCGGCGATCTTCGCCTGCTCGGCGTCGACGACGTCCATGATCACGCCGCCCTTGAGCTGCTCGGCCATGCCGCGCTTGACGCGGGCGGTGCCGATGGCGGTGGACTCGGCGGACTGCGGGGTGCTGGGAAGCGTGGACACGGGACCTCACTCGGTGAAAGACGCTGAAGACTGCACCGCCGAGCAAACGCTGTGGGACCAGTCCACAGCAAGGGCCAATAGGCAGGCCGTGGATCGTTTTGCGACGGTGTGCGTCCCGGCGAAGCGCGTGGAGCAGTCCGGTTTCAGGTCCCGGGGCGGTCCGCCAGGGCCACCGGCGGGGCGTCGTCCATCTCGAAGGCCAACGGGAACGGCGCGTGCCCGGCCAGCCGGAAAAGCCGCACGGTACGGTGCCGGCGCAGGGCGCGGGCGGCGCGCACGGAGTCGTTGTGGAAGCGCCGGGCCATCGGTACGCGGCGTACGGCGGCGGCCAGTTCGGTGGCCGCGTCCTCGCCGCCGGGCACCTCCTTCACCGCCTCCACCTGGGCCGGTTCGCCGAACACGGCGCGCAGGGCGGTGCTCAGCTCGCTCTCGGCGACCTCGCGGTGGTCCTCCTCGGCCTGCCGGGCGGCGTGCGCGGCCTCGTACAGCACGATGGAGGCGGCCGGGTCCAGGACACCGGAGGTGGCCAGCTCCTGGGTGACCGAGGCGCGGCGCAGGAGCTGGGCGTCGAGTGCGGCGCGGGAGGCGTCGATGCGGGAGTGCAGTCGGTCCAGGCGGCCCGCGGTCCAGCTGAGGTACACGCCGATCGCGACGAGGGCGACGGCGATCCAGATGATGAGGGTTACGGTCACGGTCGCACACGCTACCGTCGCCGGGGCCTTCCCTTCTCAACGGGAGGCCCCGGCTCTCAACGGGAGGCCCCGGTCCCGCTCTCAGTCCCGCGCCAGCCCGAACCGGGCCCGCAGCCCCGACCGCTCGTCCTCCGCCACCGAGGCGGCCCCGTCCGTCACCGTCTCGTACACCGAGAGGATGTCGGCCCCGACCGTCGCCCAGTCGAAGCGCCGCACATGGGCCTCGCCCCGCTCCCGCAGCCCGGCCCGGCGCTCCGGGTCGCCCAGCAGCCGGATCGCGGCGGTGGCCAGTGCGTCGGCGTCCTCGTTGGCGAACAGGTCGCCCGCCGCGCCCTGGTCCAGCACCTGCGCGAAGGCGTCCAGGTCGCTCGCCAGCACCGGCGCACCCGCCGACAGCGCCTCGACCAGGATGATGCCGAAGCTCTCGCCGCCGGTGTTCGGGGCCACGTACACATCGACGCTGCGCAGCAGCCGGGCCTTGTCATCGTCGCTGACCATGCCGAGGAACTCGACGCGTCCGCGCAGCTCCTTCGGCAGGGATGCCACCGCCTCCTCCTCGTCGCCGCGCCCCGCGACCAGCAGCCGGGTCTCCGGGCGGGCGGCGAGGATCGCGGGCAGCGCCTTCATCAGGACGGGCAGGCCCTTGCGGGGTTCGTCGATGCGGCCGATGAAGCCGAGGGTCTGGCCCTGCCACTCGGCCTTCGGCTCGGCCTTGGCGAAGAAGCCGACGTCGACGCCGTTCGGGATGACCACGGCGTCGCCGCCGAGGTGCTCGACCAGGGTGCGCCGGGCGTACTCGCTGACCGCGATCCGCGCGCTGATCTTCTCCAGGGCGGGCTGGAGGATCGGATACGCGGCGATCATCGCCCGGGAGCGCGGGTTGGAGGTGTGGAAGGTGGCCACGATCGGGCCCTGCGCCGACCAGCAGGCGAGCAGGCCGAGCGACGGGGAGGTCGGCTCGTGGATGTGGATCACGTCGAAGGTGCCGTCGTGCAGCCAGCGGCGTACCCGGGCGGCCGACAGGAAGCCGAAGTTCAGCCGGGCGACGGAGCCGTTGTACGGGACCGGGACGGCCCGGCCCGCCGAGACGACGTAAGGGGGCAGCGGGGTCTCGTCGTCGGCCGGGGCCAGGACGGAGACGGTGTGGCCGAGTCCGATGAGGTGATCGGCCAGGTCCCGGATGTGGAACTGCACGCCGCCGGGTACGTCCCAGGAGTACGGGCAGACGATGCCGATCTTCACGTGGGTTCCCCCCGGGGGTCCAGGTCGTCCAGCCAGAGCCTCTGGAGCATGTGCCAGTCCTGAGGGTGTTCGGCGATGCCGAGGGCGAAGGCGTCGGCCAGTCCCTGGGTCATGGTGGCCGTCTTCTCCGCCCGGGTGCCCTCTCCCGGCATCTCGACCGCGGGGTGGATGATCCCCTTCATCACCGGCGTGCTGTCGTACGAGAGGGTCACCGGCAGCAGCATCGCGCCCGTCTGCTGGGCGAGCAGGGCGGGGCCGGCGGGCATCCGGGCGGTGGCGCCGAAGAACGAGACCTCCACCCCGGAGGCGGAGAGGTCACGGTCGGCGACCAGGCAGATCAGGCCGCCCGCGCGCAGCCGCCGGGCCAGGGTCCCGAAGGCCGCCCCGCCGCTGTGCGGCAGGACCTCCATTCCCAGGCCCTCGCGGTAGGCGACGAACCGGTCGTAGAGCGTCGCGGGCTCCAGCCGTTCGGCGACGGTGGTGAAGGGGACCTTCAGATCGGTGGTGACCCAGGCGCCGGCGAGGTCCCAGTTGGCCAGGTGCGGCAGGGCGACGATGACTCCGCGCCCGGCGTCCAGCCCCTCAAACAGCCGGTCGGTGCCGGCGATGTCGATGCCCGCCTTGATCCGCTCCGGACTCCAGGCCGGCAGCCGGAACGACTCCATCCAGTAGCGCATGTACGAGCGCATCCCGGCCCGCGACAGCTCGGCCAGCCGTTCCGGGCTCGCGTCCGGGACCACCCGGGCCAGGTTCGACTCCAGGCGCAGCACGCTCTTGCCGCGCCGCTTCCAGACCTGGTCGGCGATGGTGCGGAACAGTGCCGTGGCGGCGGGCTCGGGCAGCTTCTTGACCGCGCCCCAGCCCAGCCCGTACAGACCGTCGGTGATCCGGCCCTTGAGCGCGCTCATCGGTCGGCCGGACCGTTGACAGCGGAGGCGGCGTCGGCTTCGGCGGACTCGCGGCGCACGGTCACCACGCGCTGGATCAGCGTCACCAGGGAGCCGACGGCGACGATCCACAGCGCGATCGGGAGCAGGATGTCGATGTGCGGGACCCCGAACGTGTGCAGTCCGGCGAGGCCGGCCGCGACCAGCGAGATGACCAGGCGTTCGGCGCGCTCCACCAGCCCGTTCACCGCGACCGGCAGGCCGATCGACTCACCGCGCGCCTTGGTGTACGAGACCACCTGGCCGCTGGCCAGGCAGAAGATCGCGACGGCGCACAGGATGTTGTCGTCACCACTGCCCGCGTACCAGAGGGCGAAGCCGGCGAAGATCGCCCCGTCGGCGACCCGGTCCAGCGTCGAGTCGAGGAACGCGCCCCACCGGCTGGAGATCCCGGCCTGCCGGGCCATGTTGCCGTCGACGAGGTCGGAGAAGACGAAGAGCGTGATGACGATGGTGCCCCAGAAGAACTCCCCCATCGGGAAAAAGACCAGCGCACCTGCCATCACTCCGGCCGTGCCGATGAGAGTGACCGCGTCGGGGCTGACCCCGAGACGGAGCAGCAGAGCGGCGAACGGTGTGAGGACACGCGTGAAAAATGCACGCGCGTACTTGTTCAGCATGGCTTTCCCGAGGGTTCGGTTGGCCGAGCGGCCCCTTCGGCCACCGGCTGGCCCATCGTAGTCACGACCGGTGCCCTCCACCGGACGGGCACCCGCCGCAGGGTGTCACGGGATGCGCCCGCCGCCCCCGACATATGGACGCGCCCCCTCCGCGGTGCCAAGCTCGAAGGACCGCGGGCGTCGCCGAGGCCGCCGCGACGGCTCTCCCCCGTACCCGTGACCACCGCTCCCCCATCGCGCGGTCGGCTCCTCTCCCGTACCCGCACCGCGCCACCCGCCGGGAGGCACTTCATGGGCGAGAAGACGCACGCACACCCCGGGGCCGCCGGAGGAGTACCGGCGGCCGGCCATCCCTCCGACGTACGGAACGTGGTGCTGGTCGGCCACAGCGGATCGGGCAAGACCACCCTGGTCGAGGCCCTGGCTCTGACGGCGGGGGCCCTGACCCGGGCGGGCCGGGTCGAGGACGGGGCGACCGTCTCCGACCACGACGAGATCGAGCGGCGCCGACGGCGTTCCGTCCACCTCTCCCTGGTCCCGGTGGCGTGGGACGGCCGCAAGGTCAATCTGCTCGACGCCCCCGGGTACGCCGACTTCGTCGGGGAGCTGCGGGCCGGTCTGCGGGCGGCGGACGCGGCCCTCTTCGTCGTCTCGGCGGCCCAGGAGGCGGAGTCGGTGGCGGCGACCACCCGGGCCGTGTGGGAGGAGTGCGCGCTCGTCGGGATGCCCCGGGCGATCGTCGTCACCCATCTCGACACCGCGCGCACCTCCTTCGAGGAGATGACCCGGATCTGCGCGGAGACGTTCGGCGGGGACGACCCCGATGCCGTACTCCCCCTCTATCTGCCGGTGCTCGGCCCCGAGGGTGCCGACGGGCATGCGCCGCTCACGGGGCTGACCGGGCTGCTGACCCAGCGCATCCTGGACCACTCCTCCGGGGAGCGGGCCGAGCTGCCGCCCGCGCCCGGCCAGGAGGCACCGCTGAAGGAGGCCCGCGACCGGCTGATCGAGGGGATCATCGCCGAGAGCGAGGACGAGTCGCTGATGGACCGGTACCTCGACGGCGGAGGCGGCGACATCGACATAGCGACACTGATCGCGGATCTGGAGCGAGCCGTCGCCCGGGGCACCTTCTTTCCCGTGCTGGCCGCCGCCCCCGCGGCCGAGGGCGCCCGGCAGGGCATCGGCACCGTGGAGCTGCTGGAACTGATCACGCGCGGCTTCCCGACCCCGCTGGAGCGCACCCCGCCCGTGGTCACCACACCGTCCGGCGAACCCAGGGCCACCCCGGTCTGCGATCCGGAGGGCCCCCTGCTCGCGGAGGTCGTCAAGACGTCGTCCGACCCGTACGCGGGCCGCATCTCGCTGGTCCGGGTCTTCTCCGGCACCCTGCGACCCGACGACACCGTGCATCTGTGCGGCCACGGCCTGGACGCGGCGGGGCAGGCTCCGCGCCCCTGTCACGAGGCGGAGATCCGGGTGACCGCGCTCTCATCGCCGTTCGGCCGGCAGCAGCATCCGGTGGACCGGTGCGTCGCGGGCGACCTGGTCTGCGTGGCCCGGCTCGGCGAGGCGGAGACCGGCGACACCCTCTCCCGGTCCGGCGACCCGGTCCTCATCGAGCCCTGGTCGACCCCGGACCCACTGCTTCCGACGGCGGTGAAGGCGCACGGGAAGGCGGACGAGGACAAGCTCTCCCACGGGCTGGCCCGGCTGGTCGCGGAGGATCCCACCCTGCGCCTGGAACAGAACCCGGACACCCACCAGGTCGTCCTGTGGTGCCTGGGCGAGGCCCACCAGGAAGTCGCCCTGGAGCGGCTGCGCAGCCGATACGGCGTCCAGGTCGACGCCGAACCGCACCGGGTCGCGCTGCGCGAGACGTTCGGCGGGCGGGGGGCCGGGCGCGGACGGCACGTCAAACAGTCCGGCGGGCACGGGCAGTTCGCGATCTGCGAGATAGAGGTGGAGCCGCTGCCCGCGGGCAGCGGCATCGAGTTCGTGGACAAGGTCGTCGGCGGTTCGGTGCCGCGCCAGTTCATCCCGTCGGTGGAGAAGGGTGTACGGGCCCAGGCCGCCCGGGGCCTGTCCGCCGGGCACCCGCTCGTCGACGTGCGGGTCACCCTCCTCGACGGCAGGGCGCACTCGGTGGACTCCTCCGACGCCGCGTTCCAGACCGCGGGGGCGCTCGCCCTGCGCGAGGCCGCGGCGGACGCCCGTATCCAGCTCCTGGAGCCGGTCTGCGAGGTCACCGTGCTGGTCCCCGACGACTACGTGGGCCCGGTGATGAGCGATCTGTCGGGGCGGCGCGGCCGGGTGGTGGGCACCGAGCAGAGTCCGGGCGGGCGCACCCTCGTACGGGCGGAGGTGCCGGAGACGGAGATCGGCCGGTACCCCCTCGACCTGCGCTCACTGACGCACGGCACCGGCCGTTTCGGCCGTACGCACGCCCGGTTCGAGGCGATGCCGCCGCAACTCGCCGACCGGGTCCGCGCGGAGCAGGGGGCCGGATCACCCGGCGCGTGACCGGCGCACTGTCGCAAACAGCCCCCGCTTCCCTTGAGGTGACGGGTGGCGCGGGGATCCGGGCGATACGCTGTGGGCGCAGCTCAGAAGGTATGCCGCGTAGGGTAGTTGGGCACACCCGCAGGAGCAGACCGTGCGGCGAGTGGGGGCGGCAGTGGCCAACGACGTATTCGACTTCTCACCCGGGGCGCAGATCCCGATCCAGGGGTCCGGCGGCCAGTCGGTGGCGACCAACGCCCTGGCATCGGCCGCGTACCGCGACAGTCCGGTGGACGTGATCCTCGATGCCAACAGCGAGTGGCACAAGTCCACGGTGAAGCCGGGGGCCTCGAAGCTCTTCAAGTCCGACTATTTCAAGCCCAATCTCGGCGAGGCGTTCTCCCGGGCCGTCCAGGAACGCATGCTGGGCGGCTCCCGCGCGGCGCTCATCCAGTCCTTCGGCACCGATCCGCAGACGGTGGTGGAGCACTGCCTGTCGGCGACCAACCTCCGTAAGGCGCGCGACACCCGGCTCACACTGGTGACCGGGGTGTTCGGCTTCCTGTTCCTGCCGGGGATGATCGCCTGGGTCATCGCGTTCCGTATCAAGGACGCCCTCGCCAAGTCCAAGGACGCCGCGTTCCGGGCGGTCGGCACGGTGCTGCTCGCCGTGTTCGGGATCGGCGCGCTGATCCTGCTGTGGAAGCTGCCCACGGACGGGGTCCTGCCCCTCTACGTCCGGGGGGCGATCGTCGCCCCGCTGATCGGCTGGTTCCTCGCCAAAAGGATCGCGGAGACCTCGGCAAAGGACCTGCGGGCCCGCTGGGACGGGCTGCTGTCCGGCACCGGCGTCATCGCCAAGATCCCGGAAGCGGTGCCGAAGAACCCCAACGAGACCGCGCGCGAGGCCCTGCGCCAGGGGCTGGAGAAGCTCTCGGCGGAGCAGCAGTCCAACGCGGTCTTCTACGCCGGCCCCAAGGGCATCCTCGGGATGGGCACCCGGTGGGGCAGCTGGCAGCTGGCCGAGGAGCTGACCCCGAAGGACCCGACGCGGGAGATCCACCAGTTCCGCAGCTGGGACCTGATCCGGATCATCCACGACCAGCTGAAGATGCTGGAGCGCGGCCCGCTCAACACCGGCGGCTTCCCCAAGCCCTCCGTGAAGCATTGGATCGTCTCCCCCATCGGTGAGAACGCCGACTCCGTCTCCCGCCCCGACGGCGAGGACGTCGCGACCTTCCAGGTGAAGCCGCACGAGATACAGCGGATCTGCAACCACCAGCAGTTCGGCAGCGGTGACCGGCACTACCTGGGTGTGCAGTTCGCCCTCTGGGACGGTCAGCTCGTGATCACCATGATGATCACGGTCACCGTGCTCCACGAGACGCTGCGCATCGAGGTCACCGGGCATGCGCTGGGCCCGGTGCACGGGCTGTTCTTCGCCAAGCCCGCGGCCCGGACGAAGACGGTCAACAAGACCGTCAGGTTCTGGGAGACCCGGGACATCCAGCTGCCGGTGGTGGAGGCGCGGGAGGTCGTCCGGCTCGCCCTGCGGGCGCCCTTCACCTGGTATCCCCCGGTGCTGGACTACCTGGGCGGGAAGATAGTGCTTCCGGAGCCCTTCGGACTGCGGCACGCCTGGGCCGCCAAGCCGTGGAACCACCGCTTCATGGCGGACGACGCGATGCGCGCGGCCACCCCGGTGCTGCGCGTGGTCCACTCGGCGGCGATGCGGGTCCTCGCGGAGAACGGCGTGGACACCGAGCGCTTCGACAGCCGCTCGATGATACTGAGCGGCCTGGTCCAGGACCCGGCCCCGCGCAAGGCCGACGTCTACGACGCGTAGTCCGTACGTACATGGAGAAGGGCCCCAACGTGGGGGCCCTTCTCCATGTACGGGTCGGTCCCGCTCAGCTGGCCGGCCAGGCACCGGCCAGCATCGCCCGGGTGCCGCCCAGGAGCTGCGGCAGCACCTTGGTGTGGCCGATCACCGGCATGAAGTTCGTGTCCCCGCCCCAGCGCGGCACCAGGTGCTGGTGCAGGTGGGCGGCGATGCCGGCCCCGGCGACCGAGCCCTGGTTCATCCCGATGTTGAACCCGTGCGCCCCGGAGGCGGCGCGCAGGGCCGCCATCGCCCGCTTGGTGAAGTCCGCCAGCTCCGCCGTCTCCGGACCGTCCAGCTCCGTGTAGTCGGCGACGTGCCGGTAGGGGACGACCATGAGGTGCCCGCCGTTGTACGGGTAGAGGTTCAGCACCGCGTAGACGTGCTCGCCGCGCGCCACCACGAGCCCGTCCTCGTCGGATTTCGCCGGAATCGAACAGAACGGGCAGCCGTCCTCGGCGCCCGGGCCGCTCGGCTTGTCCTGGCCCTGGATGTACGCCATCCGATGGGGCGTCCACAGACGCTGAAACGCGTCGGGCGTCCCCACGCCGATCTGCTGCTCCGGCTCACTCGTCATGCCGATCAGCATATTGCGTCACCCGCGCGGAGCGTGTCGCCGGGGCCGCACCCGAGCCCGCCCGGCGATGCTGAGGCGATGAGCCAGCGACCCGCCCCGGAGGCCCCCACCCGGCCGACCCGCTGGGAGCAGCGCACGGAGCTTCCGCTCTTCGCCGCCTCCCTGCTCTTCCTGGCGGGGTACGCGGCCCGGATCCTGGCCCCGCACGACGCCCAGCCGTGGCACGACATCGCCCTGATCCTGGTCTGGTCGATGTGGCTGCTCTTCCTCGCGGACTACGCGGTGCGGCTGCACCTCAGCGGCCTGGGCGCACGCTTCGTCCACACGCACTGGCTCGACACCCTGGTGCTGCTCCTGCCGCTGCTGCGCCCCCTGCGCATGGTCAAGGTCTACACGGCGGTGCAGCAGCGCCGTGACCGGCCGCGGCTGAATCTGTACGCCCGGGTGATGTCGTACGCGAGCCTGAGCGCCGTCCTGCTCGGCTTCTCCGCCGCACTCGCGGTGTACCACCTGGAGCGCACCGCCCCCGGCGCCTCCATCCGCACGTTCGGGGACGCGGTGTGGTGGGCGTGCGCGACGCTCTCGACGGTCGGCTACGGCGACGCCGCACCGGTCACCTTCTGGGGGCGCACGGTGGCGGCGGGGCTGATGGCGTGCGGTCTCGCGCTGCTGGGGGCGGTGACGGGGTCGTTCTCGTCCTGGCTGATCCAGGTGTTCACGCGGGAGGACGAGAAGCGGCCCCCGGAGCGCGGGTAGCGCTCCGGGGGCCGTGACTCGACAAGGGATCAGACCTGCACGCGGTCCTCGACGGCCTTCGCGATCTTGGCGATGGCCTCGTCGACCGGGATGCCGTTCTCCTGCGACCCGTCGCGGTAGCGGAAGGAGACGGCACCGTTGGCCATGTCCTCGTCACCAGCGATGATCATGAAGGGCACCTTGGCCTTCTGCTGGTTGCGGATCTTCTTCTGCATCCGGTCGGACGACGCGTCCACGTCCACCCGCAGCCCCTGCTTGCGCGCCTTGGCGGCGAACTCCTGGAGGTAGGGGATGTGGGTGTCGCCGATCGGGATGCCGACGGCCTGGACCGGGGCGAGCCAGACCGGGAAGGCGCCCGCGTAGTGCTCCAGGAGCACGGCGAAGAAGCGCTCGATGGAGCCGAACAGGGCGCGGTGGATCATGACCGGGCGCTGCTTGGAACCGTCCGGGCCGGTGTACTCCAGGTCGAAGCGCTCCGGCAGGTTGAAGTCGAGCTGCACGGTCGACATCTGCCAGGTGCGGCCGATGGCGTCCTTGCACTGCACGGAGATCTTCGGGCCGTAGAACGCGGCGCCGCCCGGGTCCGGGACCAGCGGGAGGCCCTGCTTCTCGGCGACCTGGCGGAGCGTCTCGGTGGCCTCCTCCCAGGTCTCGTCGGAGCCGACGTACTTCTCCGGGTCCTTGGTGGAGAGCTCCAGGTAGAAGTCGGTGAGCCCGTAGTCGCGCAGCAGGTTCAGCACGAAGGTGAGCGTGCGGTCGAGCTCCTCCGCCATCTGCTCCTTGGTGCAGTAGATGTGCGCGTCGTCCTGGGTGAAGCCACGCGAGCGGGTCAGGCCGTGCACGACGCCCGACTTCTCGTAGCGATACACCGTGCCGAACTCGAAGAGACGCAGCGGCAGTTCGCGGTAGGAGCGGCCGCGCGCGTCGAAGATCAGGTTGTGCATCGGGCAGTTCATCGGCTTGAGGTAGTAGTCCACCCCGTCGTCGAGCTGCATGGGCGGGTACATGCCGTCGGCGTACCAGTCCAGGTGGCCGGACTTCTCGAAGAGCTTGCCCTTGGTGGCGTGCGGGCTGTAGACGAACTCGTAGCCCTCCTCCTCGTGACGGCGGCGCGAGTAGTCCTCCATGGCCCGGCGGATGACGCCGCCCTTGGGGTGGAAGACCGCGAGGCCGGGGCCGATCTCGTCGGGGAAGGAGAAGAGGTCCAGCTCGTTGCCGAGCTTGCGGTGGTCGCGCTTGGCGGCCTCCTCCAGGAACTCCAGGTGCGCCTTCAGCTCGTCCTTGGTCGGCCAGGCGGTGCCGTAGATGCGCTGGAGCATCGGGTTCTTCTCGCTGCCGCGCCAGTAGGCCGCGGCGTTGCGCATCAGCTTGAACGCCGGGATGAACCGGGTGGTCGGCAGGTGCGGACCACGGCAGAGGTCCTTCCAGCGCAGGTCGCCGGTCTTGGCGTCCAGGTTGTCGTAGATGGTCAGCTCGCCGCCGCCCACCTCGACGTCCGCGCCGTCGTCCGAGGACGCGGAGCCCTTGATGCCGATGAGCTCCAGCTTGTACGGCTCGTCGGCCAGCTCCTCGCGGGCGGCCTCGTCGGAGACGACCCGGCGGGAGAACTTCTGGCCCCGCTTCTGGATCTCCTGCATCTTCTTCTCGATGGCCTTGAGGTCCTCGGGCGTGAAGGGCCTCTCGACGTCGAAGTCGTAGTAGAAGCCGTCCTTGACCGGCGGGCCGATGCCGAGCTTGGCCTCGGGGAAGAGCTCCTGCACGGCCTGGGCCATGACGTGCGCGGTGGAGTGGCGCAGGATGTTGAGGCCGTCCTCGGAGGAGATCTCCACCGGCTCGACGGACTCGCCGTCCTGGAGCTCGTAGGAGAGGTCCTTCAACTCGCCGCCGATACGCGCGGCGACGACGGTGCGCTGACCGGGGAAGAGCTCGCCGGCCGTCGTGCCCGTCGTCACCACGTGCTCTTCCCGCTCGGAATCGCGTTGGATGATCACACGGACGTCTGACACCGGTCTCTCCTGACTGAGGGAACGGCCTGCCCGGTAGTGGGCGGCCACTATGGATCGTACCGAGCCGTACGCCCCCGATGCGAACGCCTTCCCCCTGCGTCAGGGCTCCTCCCCCGCGCACGCCTCCTCGAAGAAGTCCACGTTCTCCTGGAGCGACTTCATCAGCCGGTCCCGCTCGGCCTCGTCGACCTGCACGGGCGCGACCTGCGACGCCCCGGTGAGCCGCCGGAAGCCGTCCCGTCGCTCCAGCCGCCCCTCCACCCGCAGCGGCAGCCCGACGAGATGGGCGTGGCCCGCGATCCGGTACGCCTCCTCGTCCAGCTCCACCCGTACGTGCGCGACCTCCGCCCCCGCCAGCACCCGCAGCCGTACGATCCCGGCGCCGCGCGGCCCCGAGCGGCGCAGCCGGACCACCGCGCCGGTGATCCGGACCGGGACCGCGGGCTCCTCCCGGAGGTAGCGGGCCCCGGCGGAGCGCAGGGCGGGCAGGTCGCCCGGGGAGAACTCGACCGGCTCGGGGCGGGCCGGGCAGCCGTCCGGGGTGCCTGCGGCGGGCGCCCACCGCAGGTCGATCCCGGCGCCCTCCGTACCGCGCACCAGGGTCACCAGGGCCTCGGTCAGCTCCCGGCTGACGCCCGCCGCCACCGCGCTGTCGAAGGCCTCCATGCCCCCGGTGGCCCGCTGGTAGTCGACGGCCTCCCGGGTGGCGTGCAGCGCGTGGCAGAGCTGGACGGCGACGGCCCGTCCGGAGTCGACGGGGACGAACGCGGTGAGCCGGCGGCCGCCGGGCGCGGGCCCGATGAGCGTCCCGTCCAGCGCCGCCCGGGCCTTCCGCCGGTGCCGGGCCCCGTGGTAGCCGGCCCGGCCGCGTGCCGCGAGCGCCCCGGCGAGGAGGATCTGCCGGGCCGCCGAGCGCAGCTCCTCCGTCTCCGCCCACCCCGAGGCGCCCGCCGCCCCGGCCGCCGACTCCGGGACCTCTCGCCACCAGCGGACCTCGTCGCTGGGGACGGCGAGGGAGACGAGGATGGACCGGGCGGTCGGGGCGGCGCTGCGGGAGAGCGCGGTGAGCGCCTCGGCCAGCAGGTCGTCGGTGTCGGGGAAGGCGGTGTTCTCGGGGACCAGCAGGCTGGCTCCGGCGACCGTTCCGGGCGGGGACCAGCGGCTGTACCGCCCGGCCGCTCCCCCGCGCCGCTGCCAGCCGTACCGGTGCAGGAGCGCGGTGAGGACCGCCGGGTCGGGCAGCGGGGTGCAGTCCCCGCCCGGGTCGCCGTACTCCGTGCTCGCGGCGTGGTGCGACCGGGCGCCGGGCAGCTCCGCCGGTCCCGTGGGTTCGTCCGTCGACCGGTGCATCAGGGTCTCCCTCCGGCCCCGACCCGGGCCATGATGTCGCAGAGTGCGCGGTCGTCGAAGATCCGTGAGGTCGGGATGCGCACGGTGGTCCGGTACCGGCCCGTCACCGCGTGGCCGGCCAGGTTGGTCCAGTAGCAGCAGTGCCGCAGATCGAGGCTGCCGGGCCCGGCACTCAGCCATTCGTCCTGGCTGCGGGGCACGAGCATCACCACCAGGATCTTGTGCACCGAGACCGGGGTGCGGGCGAGCTTGACGAGATGGGCGTTGTCGAGCGTGAAGGAGAACGCCCCGCCCGCCGGGTGCGGCGGTATCTGGTAGGTGCACTTGAGCTGCACCTTGATGGTCACTTCGTCGTCGACGGTGTGGGCGGCGGCGCCGTGGCTGACGTGCCAGTCGATGCCGTTGTCGGGGAAGGGCTGGGAGAGCGAACATCCCGCCGCCGCGGCGACGGCGTGCAGGTATCCCACCTGGAGGGTCTCCATGCAGGCGGTGGTGGCGAGGGAGCCGCGCAGCGGGGTGTTCGGCTGCTCCACCGTCCCGAACCCTTCGGCGCGGGCGGGCCCCCCGGGGTCGGGCTGCGCGAGCGCCATGGCTCCGTATGCCTTCCGGACGTGCCGTCAGATAGGACCGGGGACAGGACCGACAAGCAACTTCCCTCCCCCTCAACTGTGTTGTCACCGCAGGAGAACGCCCGCAAACGGCGTATCAGGCAAACAGCACGGGTATCACCGATATCGGGCAGAGGAATCACTCCATCTGCCGTGCAGGTGCGAGGAGTTCGGGGATGATGCACTGGTTCGAAGGGCCGCTGGCCGCTTTTGACACGGAGACGACAGGCGTGGACGTCGAGCAGGACCGGATCGTTTCGGCCGCTCTCGTCGCGCAGGACACGACGGGCGGGCGCGTCCGCGTCACCCGCTGGCTGGTCAACCCGGGGATCCCGGTGCCCGCGGGGGCGACGGAGATCCACGGTCTGACCGACGATCACCTTCAGCGCAACGGCCGTTGGCCCGCTCCCGTGGTCGACGAGATCGCCCGTTCGCTGGCCGAGCAGTGCGCGACGGGCCGCCCGCTGGTCGTGATGAACGCGCCGTTCGACCTGACCCTGCTGGACCGCGAGCTGAAGCGGCACCGGGCCTCGTCGCTGGCCGGGTACATGGCGGATGTGCCACTGCGGGTGGTGGACCCCCGGGTGCTGGACAAACACCTGGACCGCTACCGCAAGGGCCGCCGCACGCTCACGGATCTGTGCGAGCTGTACGAGGTGCCGCTCGACGGCGCCCACGACGCGGCGGCCGACGCCACGGCCTCACTGGAACTGGTGCGCGCGATATGCCGCCGCTTCTCCTCCCGGCTGGAGCGGCTCTCCCCCGCCGAGCTGCACACCCTCCAGGCCACCTGGCACGCGGCGCAGGCCCGGGGCCTGGAGGCGTGGTTCGCCCGGAGCGGGACACCGGAAGTGGTGGATCAGGCGTGGCCGCTGCGCCCGGAGCTGCCCGCCGCTGCCGCCTGAACGCAGACAAGCCGGTCCGCCATCATGCTGGCGGACCGGCTTTTCCCGGTGGGCGATACTGGGTTCGAACCAGTGACCTCTTCGGTGTGAACGAAGCGCTCTCCCACTGAGCTAATCGCCCGGGAACGGGTTGAACCATACAGGGCTCGGCGGGCTTCGTTCAAACCGCTTCCGGCCGGGCCGCCCCGGGACTTACTCAGACGCGGAAACGCGGAAAGTGAGTATCCGAGCGCATGTACGAGGCAGAGGCCCGGGGCCACACTCCCGTACATGGAACATGTGCCGCCGCCCGCCGAGGAACTGGCGCTCCTCGACCGAGAACTGGCTCAGCTGGACGCCCGCAGGGCCCACCTGCTGACCCGCCGCGCCTGGCTGGTCAGCGCGTTGCAGCCGCAGGCGCCGAACACACCCCGCTGGAGTACGCCGCCCGTCGGCCACGGCTGGGCCCCGGGGCAGCCGTGGGGGTCCGTGCCGCGGACCGCGAAGCCGTCCGCGCCGCGCAGCGCGCAGAACGTGCTGCTGACGCTGGGCGGTCTGCTGCTGACGGTCGCGGCCGTCGCGTTCACCCTCGTCAGCTGGGGCTCGATGGGCATCGGCGGCCGGTCCGCCGTCCTGGCGCTGGTGACCCTGGCGGCGCTCGCCGCCCCCGCGGTCCTGCTGCGCCGCAAGCTCGCGGCCACGGCGGAGGCGCTGGCGGCGCTCGCGCTGGTGCTGACGCTGCTGGACGTCTACGCGATCCATGCGGTGGCGGCACCGGACGCCGACGGGCTCACGTTCACGGCGGCCGCCTCGGCGGTGCTCGCCGCGCTCTGGGCGGCCTACGGCCTGGCGCTGGGCAAGCTGCACCTGCCGCTGCCCGCGGCCGTGTTCTTCGTCCAGTGGCCGTTGCTGCTGGGGGCCTGGGCCGCCGGTGCCCCGGCGGTCGTGGTCGGCTGGGCGCTGCTGGTGACGGCGGTTGCCGACGGGGCGATCGCACTGTGGGGCAAGGGTCTCGGTGTGCGGGTCACGGCGGGGACCGGTCTGGCGGTGACGGGGTCCGCCGCGCTGCTGACGGGGCTCGGGGAGTCGCTGACGGCCGGCGGTCCGCTCGGCGCCCTGCTGCCGGGCGCGCTGCTGCTGACGGCGGCCGTCGCGGCGCTGGCCGGTGCGTGGCGCACCCCTGACGGCTATGCGCAGGTCGGCGGCGCGATGGCCGGCCTGGCGGCGGTGGCCGCGGTCGGAGGCGTGCTGCGGGCGGCGGTGCCGGGCACCTGGCAGGTGCCGGTGTATCTGCTCTGCGGCCTGGCCCTGCTGTTCGTCGTACGGGTACGGCTGCCGCGGAGCGCCGGGCGCGGGGTGCTGCTGGCGGCGGGCGCCGTGGTGGCCGGTGCCCTGGTGTGGGCGCTGCCTCCGGTCGCGGCGGTGCTGCTGGGCCCGGTCCAGTTGGTCGCCGAGGTGTGGGCGGGGGCGCCGGACGGGTTCCGGGGCGCGCTCGGGGCGTCGATGCCGTGGTCGGAGATGGTCGCTGCCCCGGTGGTGCTCGCGGTGGTGGCCGGGGGGCTGGGAGCCGCGTTCCGGTGGTGGCCGGCGCTGGTGCGGGTCGCCGCTCCGCTGATCACACCGGGTGCGAAGGTGCGCGGTGCGGCGGGCGCGGGGGCGCTGGGCCTCGGCTGGGGCACGCTGCTGCTGGCGGCGGCGACGCTGGGTGTGCCGTACCCGGTGGCGGTGGCCCTGGAGACGGTGCTGGTGGCGGGGCTGCTGGTACTGGCGGTCCGGGGCGCCGACCGGGGTGCCGGTGGCGCCGGTACGGCCGAAGGCGCCGGGCCGGGCGGTGGCATCGGAGCCGCCTTGAGGGTGAGCGCGCTGGTGGGTGTGGTCGGCGGGGCGGTGAGCGTGGGGCTGCTGTCGCTGGCTTCGGAGGCGGCGACGTACGCGGTGTCCGGGGCGCTGGCGGTGCTGTTCACCGGGGCGGCGCTGCGGACGCGTGCGGTGGTGGAGCAGGCGGTGCTCGCGGTGGCCGCGGTGGTGTGGGGCACGGTGCTGACGGGGTGCGCGGCCCGTTCCCTGGGGCTCGCGCCGCACGAGGCCGCGCCGCTGCTGCTCGTGGTGCCCGCGGTGACGGTGGGGCTGGGGGCGCGGCTGCGGCGGCACCCGGTGGCGTTGCCGGTGGAGCTGACCGGGGCGCTGGGTGCCCTGGTCGCGGTGGGGCTGGCGGTGGGCCGGGCACCGTTCCTGGCCCTGGTGCTCGCCCTGTGCGGGGTGCTGGCGGCGGGAGCGGCGGTGCGCCCGGAGCGACGTCCCGTGGCGGGGCACCTGGCGGCGGTGCTCTTCGTGACGGCGACCTGGGTCCGGCTGGCGGCGTCGGAGGTGTCGGTGCCGGAGGCGTACACCCTGCCGGTGACGGTGCCCGCGCTGGTCGTCGGCGTACTGCGGCGGCGCAAGGACCCCGAGGCGTCCTCCTGGACGGCGTACGGGCCGGGGCTCGCGGCGACGCTGCTGCCGAGCCTGACCGTGGCCTGGACCGACCCCGACTGGCTGCGCCCGCTGCTGCTGGGCGTGACGGCGCTGGTGATCACGCTGCTGGGGGCGAAGTACCGGCTGCAGGCGCTGCTGCTGCTCGGCGGTGCGGTGCTGGCCCTGGACACCCTGCACGAGCTGGCGCCGTACGTCGTCCAGGTGGCCGGCGCACTGCCGCGCTGGCTGCCGCCGGCGCTGGCCGGGCTGCTGCTGCTGGCCGTGGGGGCCACGTACGAGCAGCGGCTGCGCGAAGCACGGAGGCTGAAGGACGTGCTGGGCCGGATGCGGTGAGCGGTACCCGGTCCGGGATCCCGCAGGGGGTTCCGGACCGGGAACGCAGAGGGCCCCGAGACTTCGGAAAGTCTCGGGGCCCTCTGTCCGGGTGGGCGATACTGGGTTCGAACCAGTGACCTCTTCGGTGTGAACGAAGCGCTCTCCCACTGAGCTAATCGCCCGGGCGCACCGCAAACATTACCCCATGTCAGCGGCGCTCCTGGACCGTCCCCGGCGCTACTCGCCGACCTTCCACGGCAGGGCGAGGCCGAACTTCCAGACGTAGATCCCGACCAGCACCGCCATGATCACCAGCCCCACCGTGGTGAGGATGATGTTGCGCCGCCGGACCTTGGGGTCGAGGGCCCGCTGGGCGGCCTCGGTGACCTTGCGCTTGGTCCAGCGCAGCACCAGCTGGGCCCAGACGAACTCGGTCGCCCAGATCGCCATGCCACCGAAGATCACCAGCCAGCCGGGGCCGGGCAGCACCAGCATCAGCACTCCGGCCACCACCACACACAGGCCGAGGACGAAGACGCCGACCTGCCAGCTCACGTGCAGCGGCTTCGACGCCTTGATGAAGCCCGGCGCCCGCGATCCCAGCTCGCGTTCCGCCTTGGCCGTTCCCCCCGTAGCGGACTCCGGGGCAGCCTCTTCGGCGACCACGCTCCGCTCGTCACTCTCCGCGTTCATGAAGCTCAACCTACCCGACCCGTCGTCGTCACTTGAATGGGCGCATGACTCAAAGTTACACACCGCTGGGCGAGGGACCCGAACCATCACAAATAGGTCAGAGGGGTTTACAACGCCACCGTAGGTGGCATGTCGATTTCGCCGACGTGCGAATCCCCGAGCGCACACTGAGCGAAAGGCCCTGGCGCTTATGAACACCACGGTCAGCTGCGAGCTGCACCTGCGCCTCGTTGTGTCGAGCGAGTCCTCACTGCCTGTACCCGCGGGCCTGCGGTATGACACGGCCGATCCCTATGCCGTGCACGCCACCTTCCACACCGGAGCGGAGGAGACGGTCGAGTGGGTTTTCGCCCGTGACCTCCTTGCCGAGGGGCTGCACCGGCCCACCGGCACCGGAGACGTCCGCGTCTGGCCATCACGTAGTCACGGTCAAGGCGTCGTCTGCATCGCACTGAGCTCCCCAGAGGGCGAAGCCCTGCTCGAAGCTCCGGCGCGAGCCCTGGAGTCGTTCCTGAAAAGGACCGATGCCGCGGTTCCGCCCGGCACCGAGCATCGTCACTTCGATCTCGATACGGAGCTCTCACACATCCTGGCCGAGAGCTGAGCCAGGCAGAGAGCTGCCCGGCGCCGTCCGACTCGGGGAGACGGCGTCGCGCGGACAACCTCATAGGGCAGACACAGGCGCCGTCGCCGCGGAATCCACCGCGGCGACGGCGCCTGTGCGTGCGCCACGGTCCCGGCGGCAGGTGGAAGGCCCTGCGGGCACCCCCGCTCCCCCGGAGGCCCGCACCGGGCCGGGGAGCGGCCGGGCGAGCCAGTAGAGTCAGCCGCCATCGGCAGGCGCCCGCCCGCCGGAGGCCAGGGAGCGAAGCGTGCTGATCCCTCACGACACCCGGATCGCCCTCGACACGGTGGTCGATCTGGTGAACACCGCCCCGGAGAGCGAGCTGCCGCCGGACGGCCCGACGGACGGACTCGTGGACGGGCTGGAGGACGGGCTCGCCGATCTCGCGGCGCTGTACGACTTCGCCGAGCGGCACCACATCAGCGGCGTCGGCACCCTCGGCGAGAAGGACCTCGGGGCCGTGCGGGACGTCCGGAGCCGCTTCGCCGAGGTCTTCGCGGCGCCCGACGCCCGTACCGCGGTCGACCTCGTCAACCGGCTCGTCGCCGCGGCCGGGACCACACCCCAGCTCACCGACCACGACGGCTACGACTGGCACGTGCACTACTTCGCGCCGGACGCCTCGCTCGCCGACCACCTCGCGGCCGACTGCGGCATGGCCCTGGCCTTCATCATCGTGGCCGGCGAGCAGGAGCGGCTGCGGCGCTGCGATGCGCCCGGCTGCGGGCGCGCCTTCGTCGACCTCTCGCGCAACCGCTCCCGGCGCTACTGCTCCAGCCGCACCTGCGGCAACCGGCTCCACGTCGCCGCGTACCGGGCCCGGCGCCGGGAGGCCGGGGTGTGAACCGCGGGGAGGCCGGGTCACCGGCCGGTTCATAACAGGAAGAGGTCGTGCAGCGCCGCCATCAACAGCAGACTCCCGATCACCGTCAGGAAGATCATCAGGGGTGGCTGGGAGAGCGCGAAGAGGCAGCCACGGGGCTCTTCGGCAGGGGGTGCGGGGGCTTCGCCCCGGGATGTGTCCACCATCTCGGAGTGATCATGACTCACCCATGACCCGGTTGGCGGTCAACCTGTCCTATTGCCCCGGGAGTTCACCGTCCCGTGGCTCCCAGGATTCGCTCCGGCGTCCGAGTTGCCGTCAGGCATTCGGGCCCCCCGCCCGGGGGATGAAGGCCGGACGGTCAGATGCCGTGCTTCTTGAGGATCGCCTCGATGTCGCTGAAGTCGTCGCCGGGCGCCGCGGCCTCCTGCTTCTTCTTCGGCTTCGGTGCTGCTGCCGCTGCCGTCGGCCGGGCCCGGCTCCCCGCACCGAGCGATGGCGCGGAGGCGCCCGGGGCGACAGCCTCGTTGCGCTCGGCGGCCCGCGCGGCCTTGCGCTCCGCGCTGGTGGTGCCGCTGCGGCGCTCGACGGCCCGGGTGGTCATGAAGAGCAGCCAGGCGAGGCCGAGCACGCCGAAGCCGATCCAGACGCTCGGCTTGAACGCGATGCCCGAGACCCACTCGACGACGCCGGTCAGGACGAGCCCGATCGGTACGAGGGAGTAGGCGGCGATCCTGGTCGCGGTGAGGAACCGCTTGCGGTAGGCGGTGACCGCGGCGATGCCCAGGCCCGCCGCCGACGCCGCGGAACAGATGGTCTCGGCAAGCATCGGGGCCTCCAGGCGCAGGGGAAACGTCCCCTCCATCCTGCACCGACGACCGGCACAGGGGCCACGGCACCGGTCCACTTCGGGGACATTTCAGGGCCGGGCTCCTCCGCAGGTGCCGGTCAGGGGCCTGCGGGTGCCGGCCACAGGCCCGCAGCCACCTGCCACCGGTGCCGATTGGGTGCTGTCCGCCCGGCCTGAAAGACTGGCCCCATGAGCGATTCCACCCCCGCGTCACCGGTCGTCCTCGACATCTGGTGCGATCTCGAATGCCCCGACTGCCACCAGGCCCTCAGCGATGTGCGCGCCGTGCGCGCCCGGTACGGCGACCGCGTCGAGATCCGGCTGCGGCACTTCCCGCTGGAGAAGCACAAGTACGCCTACGCCGCGGCGCAGGCCGCCGAGGAGGCGACCGCCCAGGGCCAGGACTGGCCGTACATCGAGGCGCTCCTGGCGAGGACCGCGGACCTCGGCCGGACCGGTGAGCCGGTGCTGCTCGATGTCGCCCGTGAACTGGGCCTGGACGCCGAGGAGTTCGACACCGCGCTCATCGACGGCCGCCATCTGCTGATCGTCGACGCCGACCAGGCCGAGGGCAAGGCGATCGGTGTCACCGGTACGCCCACCTATGTGATCGGCGACGAGCGGCTGGACGGCGGCAAGAGCCAGGAAGGGCTGCGCGAGCGGATCGAGGAGATCATCGACCGCCGCCTGGCCGCGCAGGGCTGACGCCCGCCTCCCGGAGGGCCGGGGCCGCCTACAGCGCCTTGGCCAGGTTGTACCGCGTCGTCGCGTAGCCGAGGGACTCGTACAGCCGCAGCGCCGGGGTGTTGGCGGCGAAGACGTGCAGGCCGAGCCGGTCGTGGCCCCAGGAGCGGGTCTCGTCCTCGGCCAGGAGCATCAGGGCCCGCCCGAAGCCGCGCCCCCGGTGCTCCTCGCGCACCTCGACGTCGAAGACGAACCCGGCGGTCCTGCCCGGCTCCAGCTCCCGCAGGGCCAGCCAGACATGGCCGACCACCGCGCCGCCGTGCACCAGGACCCGGAACCGCACGCCCTCGGTCGCCAGACCGTCCGGGAGGTTCCCGGCGTGGTCGGCCTCGGACTTGAGCCGGGCCTGCTCCGGCGGTACGCCCCGGTCGACCCACTCCTGCGCGTACGACCGCACCGCGTCGCTCAGCCAGTCCGCGTACTCCTGCTCGCCCATCGGACGCGCGGTTAGGCCCTCGGGCAGCGGGGCGGAGGCCGGGCCGAGGCTCTTGACCATGTTGCGGCTGCGTTCGGTGTAGCCGAGCGCGGCCGCCAGCCGCCGGGCGGGCTCGTTCTCCGCCGGAACCTCGGTCCGCACATGGGTGCAGCCCCACCCCCGCAGCACTTCCTCGGCGGCGAGCGCGGCGATGGTGCCACGGCCGCGCCTGCGCCGCGCTTCGTCGACGCTCAGGGAGCGCACCACCCCGGCCGAGGCGCCGAACGCGTCGTCGGTGCTGATCGATACGGCGCCGACGGGCCGCCCGTTGTCACAGACGTCATAGCTGCGCGCCCGCGCCCCGTCGGCGTTCTGCTGAAGCGGCCCGGACGGCCGGAGTGTCGTGGTCATCAAGGGTTTTGTATCCCCTGGACGGCCATACGTCACGCGCTTTTCCGGCCCCGCGCGATCCGGACGGAAGGCCCTACGGGTCCAGGTCGTTCCCGGCCCGCTCGTCGAAGATCCGCATGGCCTTCGCCGTCACCGGCCCGGGCTCCGGCGTCAACTCCCGGTCGTCGACGCGGGTCACAGCCTGGATGTCGCGGAGCGTCGAGGTCAGGAAGATCTCGTCGGCCTCGGCGAGCACCTCCATCGGAAGGTCGCTCTCCTCCGCCCCGGTCCACTCGACGGCCAGCGCGCGGGTGATCCCCGCGAGGCACCCGGAGGCGACCGGCGGGGTGTGGATGCGGCCGTCCAGCACGACGAACACGTTGGACCCGGTCCCTTCGCAGAGCCGGCCGACCGTGTTCGGGAACAGCGCCTCGGAGGCGCCCCGCTGGCGGGCCCGGGCCAGAGCGACGACGTTCTCGGCGTACGAGGTGGTCTTGAGCCCGGTGAGCGCGCCGCGCTCGTTACGGGTCCAGGGGACCGTGATCACCGCGGTGGTGTCGGGGCGGCGGCTCACCCCGTCGAGCGCGACGACGAGGCTGGGCCCCGCGGTGCCCCGGTCCGAGCCGAGCGGGGAGAGCCCGCCGGTGTAGGTGATCCGCAGCCGCCCCAGCGGTACGGGGTTGGCGTCGATGACCGCCGTCGCGGCGCGCCGGACCTCGTCGAGGTCCGGGTCGGGCAGGCCGAGGCCGCGGGCGGACCGGGTAAGGCGGTCGAGGTGCCGGGTGAGGGCGAAGGGCCGGCCCTCGCTGGTGCGGACCGTCTCGAAGATGCCGTCGCCCACGGTCAGCCCGTGGTCGAGCACCGACAGCCGGGCATCATCGGCGTCCCGCAGTCCGCCGTTGACCCAAATCCTCATGAAAAGGTCCTTCCTGTCTGCTCGAACCCTGTCTGCTCGAACGTGCCCGACGCTACAGCGAGCAGCCGCGACGCCTTCAGTTCGGTCTCGTCCCATTCGCGCTCCGGGTCGGAGCCCCAGGTGATGCCGGCGCCGGTCCCGAACCGCAGGAGCGGCGCGGGGCCGGTCCGGTCGATCCAGAAGGTCCGTATGCCCACGGCCAGGGAGGCCGTTCCCCGGTCGGCGTCGACCCAGCCGATCGCACCGCAGTACGGCCCGCGCGGCGACCGCTCCAGCTCCTCGATGATCCGCAGCGCGCTGGATTTCGGCGCCCCGGTGACGGAGCCGGGCGGGAACGCCGCCGCGAGCAGCTCCGGCCAGCCGGCGCCCTCGGCCAGCTCGCCCCGGACGGTGGAGACGAGGTGGACGAGGCCCGGGTGCTTCTCGACCACGCAGAGGTCGGGGACGGTGACGCTGCCGGTCGCGCAGACGCGGCCCAGGTCGTTGCGGACCAGGTCCACGATCATGACGTTCTCCGCGTGGTCCTTCTCCAGCAGATCGCCCTCGGTGCGCCCGGTCCCCTTGATCGGCCCGGATTCGACGGTCCGCCCGTCCCTCCGGAGGAACAGCTCGGGGGACGCGGTGGCGACCTCCACCCCGTGCTCCGGCAGCCGGATCGTTCCTGCGTACGGCGCCGGGTTGCCGCGTGAGAGCAGCGCGGTCAGGGCGTCGACGTCCGCCCGGCCGGGGTCGGGCAGCGGCGCGGAGAGGACCCGGCAGAGGTTCGCCTGGTAGACCTCGCCCGCCGCGATGTACGCCCGGATCCGCCGTACGCCCGCCGTGTAGGCCTCACGGTCCAGCGAGGTCGCCCACTGCCCGGCGGCGGGCCCGCGCCAGGCACCGGGCACGGGAGCGGGCACCTCCTCCCGGCGTGCGGAGGAGAAGCGGGCACAGACCGTACGACCCTCGAAATCGGAACAGACCGCCCAGAAACCGGACGAGTCAAGAGCCGCGGGATCGTGGGTCACGTCCTGGAGGCCGGAGGCGACGAGGCCGCCGAAGCGGGCCATGGGAGCGAGGGGGAACACCCTGCTGAGTCTAGAACCGCCCGCGGTGACCTGCGTCGGGGCGGCTGCACGGCGGCGCTACGGCGACCATCTGCGCAAACGCGTTTTTGTACTGGCCCGGGAATCCGCTAGAGTTCAACACGTCGCCGGGACGCGCAAGCGGTCCGGGAAAGACAAGCGGACGTAGCTCAGTTGGTAGAGCGCAACCTTGCCAAGGTTGAGGTCGCCAGTTCGAACCTGGTCGTCCGCTCGCAGAAGACGGGGGATCTTCCCGAACCCCCGTCCCTGGTGGAGTGGCCGAGAGGCGAGGCAACGGCCTGCAAAGCCGTCTACACGGGTTCAAATCCCGTCTCCACCTCCAAGGACGATTAGCTCAGCGGGAGAGCGCTTCCCTGACACGGAAGAGGTCACTGGTTCAATCCCAGTATCGTCCACTGGTCCGCAAGGATCATCGGTCCGCAAGGATCCCCGCGCGATTAGCTCAGCGGGAGAGCGCTTCCCTGACACGGAAGAGGTCACTGGTTCAATCCCAGTATCGCGCACGCAGTAAACGGCAGTACACGCATGGTCATCCCGCGCGATTAGCTCAGCGGGAGAGCGCTTCCCTGACACGGAAGAGGTCACTGGTTCAATCCCAGTATCGCGCACCACCGAGAACCCCCGGTCGTTTCGACGACCGGGGGTTCTTCCGTCGTGCCGCCGGCTGTCAGGAGGAGAAGAGCATCCGGCCGAAGCCCTTCTGGCGGTGGTGGCCGTGGTGCCCGCCGTGCTGCTGGCCGTACTGCGGGGCGCCCCAGGCGGGGGCGTGGGCCGGAGGAGCCGCCGCCGGGTAGGCCTGCGGGGCGGGCTGCGGGGGCGGGGCCTGCTGGGACCACTGCGACTCCAGGCGGGTCAGCGACTCCAGCTCGCCGTAGTCGAGGAATATCCCCCGGCAACCGCTGCACTGCTCGATCTGGACTCCGTTGCGGTTGTACGTCTGCATCTGCGCGTGACACTTGGGACACTGCATCATCGGCTCGGCTCCTCGCCCTCGTCGTGCCGCCGCCGGAATGCCTGCCCGGCCGCGGTCCGTTCAGCCTACGATGCCGAACCGGCCGCCAACTCGGTCGGGAACGTAGCGATTCGGGCACAGGAATCGATCATCAGCTGCTCCATCTCGTCCGGCACCCGGCCCTCCGCCGCGCACTTGGCGAGGGCGACGGCCGCCGTCTGGACCGTCAGCGCCCGGGCGGGAACGTCCAGTTGCGGCCAGGGGTCCCCCTCGGCGGGCACCGCGGGCCCCCCTGCGGACCGGTAGGCGTCCAGGAAAAGCAGCCAGTCCTCCGGGGCCAGCACTCCGGCCGCGTACCAGGCTGCGGGGCGGGCGAGGTCCCAGGCCGGATCCCCCCGACCCGCGTCGTCCACATCGATGAGCAACCATGTCCCGTCCGGGGCGGGGTGGCGGACGAGCTGCCCCAGGTGCAGGTCCCCGTGGCAGAGAAAGCCCGATCGTGCGGTGGGGGGCGCGGCCTCGCCCCGGGCCCAGGCCGGCAGGGCGCGCCAGGCGGCCTGTACGGGGAGGACCGCGCCGTCGCCGGGGAGGGCGGCGACCATCCGGGCGACCGCCCGGGCCGCCTTGACCGGACCGCGCATCGGCGGGAGCGGGGGCGGCGGGGCGGTGCGGTGGAGCCGGGCGAGCAGGACAGCGGCTTCGGCCCAGGGGGCCGCGTCGGGGTCCCTGGGGTCGACGGGGACGCCGTACGGCCAGAAGGTGACGGGGCGGAGGGCGGTCCCCGCCGTGCCGGGCGTGTCCGGGGTGCTGAGCGGCGGGAGAAGGATGCCGGTCAGCTCCGGAGCCGAGGCCAGGGCGAGGCGGGCCGCCAGGGCTTCACGGTCGGAGTCGGCGGCGTGGGCCTTGGCCACGACCGGGCCGCTGCGGACCACGGTGCCGTCCGGCCGGTCGGCCAGCAGTTGGGGCGGCGGGCAGGCGCAGGGGGTTCCCGGCGGGTGGTGGAGGCGGTGCGCGAGGGTGCCCAGGTCGCGGATGACCGGCGTGGGGGCGGCTGACTCGTGGGCGGCTGGTTCCTGGGTGGCCGACTCACGGATGGCCGGCTCGTGGATGACCAGCTCACGGTCGGTCGGCTCACGGTCGGCTGAATCACGGTCGGCTGAGGTGGTACGCAACGGCTCCCCCGGCGGCGGTCGGTACCGGCCCTGCCACCGGTCCCTGCTGAGCGTACGCGGCGGGCGGGGCAGAGAGCGGTAGAGCCGCGGGGCGGTGGGTCCGGCGGGGTGCGGGGCGGCGGGGCACTGGGGTCGGTCGGGCGTGCCCGGTTCGTACCGGCGTCTCCCGGCTCCTGGGGCGACCGGGCCCGGACAGCGCGATGTCCGGTCAGCTCCCCAGCTGACCGGACAAACGCTGCCGTCCGCCGCACCCCCGTCCCCACGGGGCTGTTGGCCCGATACCCGGTCCGGACCGCTCTTCCGGACCCCGGGCGCCGCTCAGCGCCCCAGCATCACAGCCACGGACGACGCTTGTGTGACCACCGCGTCCCAGCCGCCGAAGGCGACTGCGAGCAGGGCCGCCAGGGGAAGAACCATGGCCGTCGCCACCAAGGGGTGACGGGTGCCGGACGGGCGGGCGCCGAACGAGGCGTAGGCCTTGCGTCCCTGCGTGCGGATCATGGTCCGCGTTGCCGTGTCCGACATGGTTCCTCTCCTGACCTGATGTGGAGCGGCGGGCGTGTGACCTCGGGGGACGAGTGCTGCGCCCGCCGCTTGATCTCAACATTAGGTAACCGGCGAGCACGGGGCGTCATGCCCGCGTACCGAATCCCGGGCCTCCCGGAGGATGAGCCGTCGGTGGTCGGCGTACTCCCCTGGGTGGAGACGGTCCACGCGGCCTTGGGGTCATCCCGGAGGGGGCACAGGGGGGACACCACCCCCGGGAAGGGGCCCGTCGGGTGACTTCACTCACTCCCCGCACCCTCCGAAGGAGGGTGCGTTGCGCTCCGCGGCGGCCTCCTGGGGACGTCATCGTGTACGTCCGGGTGGTATCCCCGCCCTCCTCGACCTGCTCGTCCCGGCCACCATGGCTCAATCCAACGCCCTTTGTTCGAAGGCCCTTTGTCACCTCTTCCAGGCCGACGGGCCCGGAACCAGCGCTCCCTGACCGCGCTTCACGTCTCCCGCCGGGCACGGACAATCGAATCCCCGGCCAGGGCGCGGCCTCTGAGCGCACCGGGCGCGGGGTACGTAAGCTGTGCCTCGTCAGGCGGACCAGGCAGCGGGGATGGGCAGACGATGGCGATGATGCGGCTCCGGCGCGAGGACCCGCGTCTCGTCGGCTCGTTCCGGCTGCACCGACGGCTCGGCGCGGGTGGCATGGGCGTGGTCTACCTCGGCTCCGACCGGCGCGGCCAGCGGGTGGCCCTCAAGGTGATCCGGCCCGACCTGGCGGAGGACCAGGAGTTCCGCTCCCGGTTCGCGCGCGAGGTGTCCGCCGCGCGGCGGATCCGGGGCGGCTGCACGGCCCGGCTGGTCGCCGCCGACCTGGAGGCGGACCGCCCGTGGTTCGCGACGCAGTACGTCCCCGGCCCCTCCCTGCACGACAAGGTCGCCGAGGAAGGCCCCCTGGCCGCGGTGGAGGTGGCCTCGATCGGCGCGGCGCTCTCCGAAGGCCTGGTGGCGGTGCACGAGGCCGGCGTGGTCCACCGCGATCTGAAGCCGTCGAACATCCTCCTCTCCCCCAAGGGCCCCCGCATCATCGACTTCGGCATCGCCTGGGCGACCGGGGCCAGCACGCTCACCCACGTCGGTACGGCGGTGGGGTCGCCCGGCTTCCTCGCGCCCGAACAGGTCCGGGGCGCGGCGGTGACACCCGCGACGGACGTCTTCTCGCTCGGCGCGACCCTGGCGTACGCGGCGATGGCCGACTCCCCCTTCGGGCACGGCAGTTCCGAGGTGATGCTCTACCGCGTGGTGCACGAGGAGGCGCAGCTCCACGGGGTGCACGACGCGCTGGCCCCCCTGATCAGCGCATGTCTGGCCAAGGACCCGGAGGAGCGGCCCAGCACGCTCCAACTGTCCATGCGGCTCAAGGAGATCGCGGCCCGCGAGGCGCAGGGCCTGCACGAGAGCCGCCCGCCCGTCCAGCGCTCGGCCCAGGAGGCCGACCGGCCCACCGGCCGTCTCGACGGCCCGTACACCGAGCAGCACACCCGCCGCGCGGAAGGCCCTTCTTCCGCCGCCCGCCCGCAGCAGGGCCGGCGTCCCGCGCCCTCTCGTTCGGGGGCGCCGCGCACCGGTGGGTCCCGGCCGCAGCGCAGCACCACGGGTTCCGGGAAGCGGCCGGGCGCGACGAACGGCAGGCCGGGGACCCGTTCCGGGGCTCGGACGACCTCGGCGGGGCGGCGTCCGGCCAATCCGCGGCTGCTGCGCCAGCGGCTGGTGGTGTTCGTGGTGGTGACGCTGCTGGTGGCGCTGGGGATCGCGGCCGCACAGGGCTGCCAGGGGCCGGCGCGGGGGCTGGGCGGGAGCGAGCAGCCGAGCCGGGCGCCGCAGGTTCAGGAGCAGATCCACGAGCAGGTGCGGGCCGAGCCGCGCTGAGTACGGCGGCGGCCCGGGCTCAGTCTTCCGGGCGGCCCGTCGCCACCGCGTAGAAGGCGACCGCCGCCGCCGCGCCGACGTTCAGCGAGTCGACGCCGTGTGCCATCGGGATGCGGACCCACTCGTCGGCCGCCATCAGCGCCTTCGTGGAGAGCCCCTCGCCCTCCGCGCCCAGCATCAGCGCGACCCGCTCCAGCCGGTGCGGAGCCGCCTCGTCGATGCTGGTCGCCTTGGGGTCGGGGGTGAGGGCGAGGAGCCGGAAGCCGGCTTCCCGCACGGTCTCCAGCGTCTTCGGCCAGGCTTCGAGCCGGGCGTAGGGGACGGAGAAGACCGCGCCCATGGAGACCTTGACCGAGCGCCGGTAGAGCGGGTCTGCGCAGTCCGGGGAGAGCAGGACGGCGTCCATGCCGAGGGCGGCCGCGCTGCGGAAGATCGCACCGATGTTGGTGTGGTCGTTGACCGACTCCATGACCACCACCCGGCGTGCGGTGGTGAGCAGTTCGTCGGAGGTGGGCAGGGGCTTGCGCTGCATGGAGGCGAGCGCGCCGCGGTGGACGTGGTAGCCGGTGACACGTTCGGCGAGCTCGGGGGCGACGGCGTACACCGGGGCCGGGACCTCGTCGATGACGTCGCGCATGACGTCGACCCACTTGGCGGAGAGCAGCATCGAGCGCATCTCGTACCCGGCGTGCCGGGCGCGTCTGATGACCTTCTCGCCCTCGGCGATGAAGAGGCCTTCGGCGGGCTCGCGCCGTCGCCGCAGCTCGACGTCGGTCAGTCCGATGTAGTCGCTCAGACGCGGGTCGTCGGGGTCGTCGACGGTGATGAGATCTGCCACAGGGTGATACTGCCTTGTCCGGTGTGCGGTGCCAACGCCTGGGATCAGATGCGTAACCGCGGGTTACTTGGATGCTGGAGTGCTGAGGGTGGTGCGAGCGCTCAGGGTGCTGCGGGTGATGCGGGTGCTTGGGACTGCGGTCATTCCACCGGCGGGGCGTCCAGGCGCGGTGCGGCGTGCGGGCCGACCGCGACGACATCGCCGATGACGATCACGGCGGGCGGGCGCACATCCTCGGCGACCGCCCGTTCGCCCACGTCCGCGAGGGTCGCGTCGACCCGGCGCTGGGCCGCGGTGGTGCCCTCCTGGACGAGCGCTACCGGGGTGGCCGGGTCCTTGCCGTGGGCGATCAGGGCGGCGGCGATGGCACCGATCTTGTCGACGGCCATCAGCAGGACGAGGGTGCCGCGCAGCCGGGCGATGGCCTCCCAGTCGACCAGCGAGCGCGGGTCCTCGGGCGCGACATGGCCGCTGACCACGGTGAACTCGTGGGCGACGCCTCGGTGGGTGACCGGGATACCGGCCGCTCCCGGAACGGAGATGGTGCTGGAGATGCCGGGGACCACCGTGCAGGGGATGCCCTCGGCGGCCAGTGCCTGGGCCTCCTCCATGCCGCGGCCGAAGACGAACGGGTCGCCACCCTTGAGCCGGACCACGGCCTTGCCCGCCTTGGCGTGCTCGATCAGCGCCTGGTTGATCGCCTCCTGGGCCATGAACCGGCCGTACGGGATCTTCGCCGCGTCGATCACCTCGACGTGCGGCGGCAGTTCGTCCAGCAGGTCGCGGGGGCCGAGGCGGTCGGCGATGACCACGTCGGCCTCGGCGAGGAGGCGGCGGCCGCGCACCGTGATCAGGTCCGGGTCGCCGGGGCCGCCGCCGACGAGGGCGACGCCGGGGGCGCGGGTGCGGTGGTGCGGGGCGGCGAGGGTGCCGTCGCGCAGGCCCTCGACGATGGCGTCGCGGATGGCGGCGGAGTGCCGGGGGTCGCGGCCCTGGGAGGTGGTGGTGAGGACGGCGACTGTGACGTTCTCGCTGCGGCCGGTGGCCGGGGTCCAGGCGGTCGCGGCTTCGGCGTCGTCGGCCCGAACGCACCAGGTGCGGGTGCGTTCGGCCTCGGCGGAGGCGGCGTCGTTGGCGGGGGTGTCGGAGGAGGCGACCAGGGCGTACCAGGTGTCGGCGAGGTCGCCGTCCTGGTAGCGGCGGCGCTCCCAGCGGATCTCGCCCGCGTCCGCCATCGCCTCGACGGAGGCCGTCGCGGAGGGGGAGATCAGGGTGATGACGGCACCGGTGGCGATGAGCTGCGGCAGGCGGCGCTGGGCGACCTGGCCGCCGCCGATGACGACGACCCGGCGGCCGTGCAGGCGCAGTCCGACGGGGTACGCGGGGTGATCGGCGTGATCTGCGTGATCTGCGTGATCTGCGTGCTCGGCCATGGCGGTGCGGGCTCCTCGTGCGGGGTGCTGCGTAGGGCCGCTGCGGCGGTGGAGCGGCTGTGACGTGCGGAAGTGGGGGGCCTGGGTGGGGAACACGATACGGGGTGGTGGGGGGTGGGGCCTGGGGGCGGGGGGCGCCTGCGGCGGGCCTGTCCCCTCCCCGCCCCTTCCCGAAACCGGGGCTGCGCCCCGGGCCCCCCTTTTTGTCCTCAAGCGCCGGACGGGCTGAGGTTTCGGGGCTCCGCCCCGGACCCCGCTCCTCAAACGCCGGAGGGGCTGGAAAGGCGAACCCCGAAAGGGCTGGGGCGGGGGTGGGTGGGCCGGTGCGATGGGCTGGAATGGCGAACCCCGGTGCGGCTGGGCAGCCGCACCGGGGCCGGACTACTTTTCCGTCACTCCCGCCGCGTCGAACGTCGCCACCTCGTGCATCGCGCGCGCCGCGCTCTGCACGATCGGCAGCGCCAGCAGCGCGCCCGTGCCCTCGCCCAGGCGGAGGTCGAGGTCTACCAGCGGGCGCAGGCCCAGCTTGTTCAGGGCTGCCACATGGCCGGGTTCCGCGCTGCGGTGGCCGGCGATGCAGGCGGCCAAGGCCTCGGGGGCGATGGCCCGGGCGACCAGGGCCGCCGCTCCCGCGCTCACGCCGTCCAGGATCACCGGCGTACGCAGGGAGGCTCCGCCGAGGAGGAAGCCCGCCATCGCGGCGTGCTCCAGGCCGCCGACCGCCGCGAGCACGCCGATCGGGTCGGACGCGTCCGGCTGGTGGAGGTCGAGCGCACGCCGTACGACGTCGACCTTGCGGGCGTGCATCTCGTCGTTGATGCCGGTTCCCCGGCCGGTCACCTCGGAGGCGTCGCTCCCGGTGTAGACGCAGATCAGCGCGGCCGACGCGGTGGTGTTGGCGATGCCCATCTCACCGGTGAGCAGCGCCTTGTTGCCCGCCGCCACCAGGTCGCGGGCGGTCTCGATGCCGACCTCGATCGCGGCCAGGACCTCTTCCCGGGTGAGGGCGGGGCCAGTGGTGAAGTCTGCCGTGCCCTTGCGCACCTTGCGGGGCAGCAGCCCAGGGGTGGCGGGCAGGTCCGAGGCGACACCGACGTCGACGACGCAGACCTCGGCTCCGACCTGCGCGGCGAACGCGTTGCAGACGGCTCCGCCGCCGAGGAAGTTCGCCACCATCTGGGCGGTGACCTCCTGCGGCCACGCGGTGACGCCCTGGGCGTGCACCCCGTGGTCACCGGCGAAGATCGCGACGGCCGCGGGCTCCGGGATAGGCGGCGGGCACATCCGGGAGAGCCCGGACAGTTGCGCCGAGATGATCTCCAGCATGCCGAGCGCACCGGCCGGCTTGGTCATCCGCTTCTGCCGCTCCCACGCCTCCCCGAGCGCCTTCGCGTCCAGCGGGCGGATGGCGGAGATCGTCTCCTGGAGCAGGTCGTGCGGCTCCTCTCCGGGCAGCGCGCGCCGGCCGTACGTCTCCTCGTGGACGACCCAGGAGAGCGGGCGGCGCTTGGACCAGCCCGCCTGCAGCAGCTCGGGCTCCTCGGGGAACTCGTCGACGTAACCGACGCAGAGGTACGCGACGACTTCGAGGTGCTCGGGCAGTCCGAGCGCGCGGACCATCTCCCGCTCGTCGAAGAAGCTGACCCAGCCGACACCGAGGCCCTCGGCACGGGCCGCCAGCCACAGGTTCTCCACGGCGAGCGCCGAGGAGTAGGGGGCCATCTGCGGCTGCGTGTGGCGGCCGAGGGTGTGACGGCCGCCCCGGGTGGGGTCGGCGGTGACGACGATGTTGACCGGGGTGTCGAGGATCGCCTCGATCTTCAGTTCCTTGAACTGCTTCGCCCGGCCCTTGGGGAGCGACTTGGCGTAGGCCTCCCGCTGGCGCTGGGCCAGTTCGTGCATGGAACGGCGCGTCTCGGCGGACCGGATGACGACGAAGTCCCAGGGCTGCGAGTGCCCGACGCTCGGCGCGGTGTGCGCGGCCTCCAGCACCCGGAGCAGGACCTCGTGCGGAATCGGGTCGCTGCGGAAGCCGTTGCGGATGTCCCGGCGCTCGCGCATGACCCGGAGCACCGCCTCGCGCTCGGCATCGTCGTAGCCGGGCGCGGGCGGGGTGAACGGCTCCTCGGGTGCCGTCTCCGCTGCCTGCTGCTCGACCGGCGCGTCCACTCCCGGGGTCTCGATGACCTCGGGTCCGGTGCCGTCCTCGGCGTCGGCCTCGGCAGCGGGTTCGGGGTCGGCGGCGAGCTGTACGGGCTCCGGCTCCGCGGGCTCGGCCGCCGCTGCCGGTTCGGGCTGGGGGGCGGGCTCGGACTCCGCTTCGGCGGGCAGAGCGGTTGCCGCGGCGGGCTCGGGGCGGACCTGCTCGGGGGCCTCCGCCAACTCCGTAGTTTCGGCGGGCGCAGGGGCCGGGGCCATGGCCGGTTCAACGGCCTCGACCGGCTTTACGGGAGCCGAGGGCTCCGGTACTGAAGCCTCCACAGGGACGGGCTGCCCCTCGGACGACTCTGCCGGAAGGACATCGGCGGGCGCGTCCGGCACCTCGGCGAACGCCTCGGCCGGCTGCTCCACCGGGACCTCGTCCACTTGCGCGGCCGGCTGCTCCACCGGGGCCTCGGCCCCCTGTGCGGCCGGTTCCTCGTCCGGAACCTGGGCCGTCGCTTCCGCCGGGGCCTCCGGCTCCGTGGCAGCGACCGGCTCGGGAACGACCGTTTCTGCCGGGGCCGCCTGCTGCACCGGCTCGGGCTGCGGAACGACCTGCTCGGGCTCGACCGCCGCTTCGGGCTGGGCCGGCTGTTCCACGGGGACCGGAACGACCGTCTCGGCCTGGACCGGCTGTTCCGGTACGGCTGGATGAGCGATCTGCTCGGGCTGGACCGGCTCCGGCTGGACCGGCTCGGCCGGAGCCTCCACCGCCGCCTCGGCCTCCACCACCTGCTGCACGACCTGTTCGGGCTGCGCGACCTGCTCGGGCTGGGGCGCAGGCTCCGGTGCCACCGGCGGCTCGGCCTCGGCCGCCACCTCCGGCGCAACGTCCTCGGGCTGGACCGCCGCTTCGGGCGCCGCACCCTGCTCGGCCTCGGCCACCACCTCGGCCACCCCGGCCGCCGGCACCACCTCGGGCTGGACCTCAGCCTCAGGCTCGACGACGGGCTCGGCCACCGCTTCCGTCTGCGCCGCCTGCATCGGCTCGGGAGCCGTCACTTCCGGCTCGGGCTGCGGCGGCGGGCCCCACGGGGCCGCGCCCTGCGGCGGGATCTCGCCCAGCTGCGGGCCCGGCAGCACCGGGGCCTCGTCGGCCGGGGCGTCGAAGTACTCGGGGCCGGTCGCCGGCGGGCTCGCGTGGCGGGCGGGGGGTGCGGTCCTCACCGCTCCGGCGGGGCCTCGGTCGGCCAGCGAGCGGACCACTCCGCCGCCCTGCGTACCGCCGCCGTACGACGGGGCCTCGGCCGAAGCCGGGCCCCGGTGCAGGGGGCGGCGGGCCGCCGCACGGGCGCCGACCGGGGTGGGCGTCTGCACGGGGGCAGGGATCCGTACAGCATTCAGGTCGACGGAGCCGGAGTCGCGGCCTCCGGACTCATGGGTGCCGTGTGCTCCGGCGGGGATCCGGGCCTCCTGGCCCTGGGCGGGAACCTGCGGCTCCATCGCGTACTGCTGCTGCGGCTGCTGGGCCTGGAACTGCTGTGCGGCCTGCTCAGGGGCGGGGGACGCGGCGGGAGCCGGTGCGGTGTCCTGCGCGTCCGGGGCGGCGGCCTGGGGAGCCGGAGCGGCAACCGTCTGAGGAGCGGGGGTGGAGGCAGCCTGAGCGGCGGGGGCGGAGACGGCCTGGGAGGTCGTCTGGGCCTGGGCCGTCTGCGGGTCGCTCCACGCGCCCTGAGAGGTCGGCATCAGCAGAAGGTCGTCGTCCTCGGGTGCGTGCTCGGAGGGGTCGAGGAAGGTGTACGCGTCCGGGGCGGGGATGCCCGGCTGCTCCACCATGCCTGCGTTCTCCGGCAGTCCCTCGCCCGGGATCTGGCCGGTGTCAGTCATGCGTACCCCTCGCCCATCGTCAGTGCTCCTTCGGCCCATCGCCCGGGACGCCGAACCACGGCACGCCGGTGCTCGTCATCAAGAACGAGCGGGCTCGCCGCGCGGCACGAAACGCCCGCGGACCTCTTCTTATTCTCGCGGCCGTTCGCCGCCGCGGCAGGCAGTTCCGCCACGGCTCGCTGTGGACTGCGCCACGTCGCGCGTCCCCCGGTTGGTGCTGTACCACAGAGCGGAACAAAACAGTCCACTTTTCCGGACATTGACGAACGAAGCGACGAACGTCCGGGCGCGGTACAACAATCGGCCAGCCTACCTCCCGTACCGGACCGAAAGGTCAGGGGGCGAGGTCCGAACGCCGTGCGGAGAGAAGGAACACGACGGACCGTTCGCGCTCGGTCCACACCTCGGTGTCCAGGTCGACGGACTGGAGCAGCGAGCACTCGAGGGTGTAGCCGTTGCCGGTGAGTGCCGCGCCGAGCGCCTCGGCCTCGTCCCGGTTGGAGGCGTGCGTGACGATGCGTTCCGGGCGCCGGTCCATGACCGCCCGGACCACCGGGACGCCGCCGCCCCCGACCCGTACGATATCGGGTTCGGGCAGCCGCTCCAGGACCTGCGGGGCCCGGGCGCAGATGATCTGGAGGGGTACGCCGAAGGCGCGGGCGGCGGCGTCCGTACGGGAGCAGGCTCCCGGGTCGGCGTCCACCGCGATGACCGCCGCGCCGAAGCGGGCCGCCTCGACGGCCAGCGCGCCGCTGCCGGAGCCGATGTCCCAGACCAGGTCGCCGGTGCGGGGGCCGAGGCGGGCGAGCTGGGCGGCGCGCAGATTCGGGGACTCCCCCTCGCCGGACTCCCGCATGCGTTCCGCTCCGGCCTCCCGGTAGGCCTCGGCGGGCAGGGCCCAGCCCCGGATGCCCTGGGGGTAGGCGGGCTGGCGGCCGGCGATCCAGGCACCGGTGGCGGTGGTCTCGGGGCCGCCGCCGATGACGATCACGACGTTGGGGTCGCGCCAGGTGTGGTCGGCGGCCTTGTCGGAGGTGAGGACGGTGACGCGTTCGCGGTCGGTGCCGAGCTCCTCGCAGATCACGAAGGTGCGGTGGACGCCTTCGAGGAGGAGGGCCAGTTCGGCGGGGCCCGCGCCCGGCGAGGTGAGGACGGCGACCTTGTGGTGCGCCCGGCAGACGTTGACGGCCCGGCGCAGGGTGCGCGGGTGGGCGACGACGACCTGGGCGTCGTCCCAGGGCATTCCGGCCCGGGCGAAGGCGGTGGCCACGGCGGAGACGGCGGGGACGACTTCGACTTCGAGGCCGTGTTCGGGGGCGCGCAGGGTGCGGACGACGCCGAAGAAGCCGGGGTCGCCGTCGGCGAGGACGACTGCGCTGCCGCGGTGGCCGGCGATGCGGCGGGCGGCCAGGTCGACGCTGCCGAGCCGGATGCGCTCGGCGCTCGTGGGCACTTCGGGCAGGGCGAGGTGGTGTGCGGCGCCCGCGACGAGCGTGGCGGCCGAGAGCGCGGCCGTGGCCGCTCTGGTCAGTGGCGAGCCGTCCCAGCCGATCACCGTGACCCGGTCGGCCATCGTCGTCTGTCTCCTGGGGTGTCGGAGGGAGCGGGGCTTCGGTCCGCGCGGTGGCGGGCAGGGGTGAGAGTACCTGGTCCGGACCGGGGCCCGGCCGGGGGCCCGGTACCGGGGGTCCGGGACTACTTCCAGTCGTTGTAGGTGCCGTAGCCGCCGGCGTCGGCCAGCTCCTCGGCGACGCCTTCGAGGTCCTCGGGGAGGAGTCCCCAGACGATGAGGTCGGTGCGGATGTCGGTCCAGCCGCCGTCGGTGCCGTTCTCGGTGCGGGTCCGGGCGATCCGGGCGTTGCGCAGGACGCCCTCGCTGATGCAGCCGAGCTTCTGCGCGACCTGCTGGGAGGCGGTGTTGTCGGCGGGGGTGCGCAGCTCGATGCGTTCGAAGCCCTGGTCGCGGAAGAGCCATTCGGCGACCGCCAGCACGGATTCGGTGGCGTACCCCTCGCCGCGGGCCCAGGGGGCGGTGATGTAGCGGACCTCAGTGGCCAGGGTGCGCCAGTCGGTGTTGATGAGCTGGACGCTGCCGACGAGCCGCTGGGTGAGGAACTCGGTGACGGCGAGGGCGATGCCGTGGCCCGAGGTACGTTCCCCGGGGGCGATTCTGCGGACCCAGCGTTCGGCGTCGACCTGGGTGTACGGGTGCGGTCCGTCGGTCCAGGCGGTGACCATCTCGTCGTTCATCATCTCGATGTACGCGGGGATGTCGGCCATGTCGAAGGGGCGCATCACCAACCTGTCCGTGCTGATGGAGATGGACGGAAAGGTGGTAGTCATGCGCAGCTCCATGCAGAAGACCGGGTAAAAGCACAGCATGCAGCATCGCATCCGCGTTGTGCATGGGCGGGTCCGCACGACGGAGCCCCGCGCCTTCCCGGCGGAAGGGGCGGGGCTCCGTCGGTCAAGTGCCTGATGGAGGTCAGGACTTGGCGGGGGTCAGGAGGTGGCGGGGGCGCCGAAGGCCGGGACGATCGAGCCCTTGTAGGTGTCCTCGATGAACTTCTTGACCTCGTCGGAGTTGAGGAGCTCGGCGAGCTTCTCGACGCGCGGGTCCTTCTCGTTGCCGGCCTTCACCGCCAGGAAGTTGGCGTACGGGTTGCCCTCGGCCTTCTCCAGGGCGAGGGAGTCCTGGGCCGGGGAGAGCTTGGCCTCGATGGCGTAGTTGCCGTTGATGACGGCGGCGTCCACGTCGTTCAGGGCGCGGGGCACGGTGGCGGCCTCCAGCTCCTTGAACTCCAGGCCCTTCTTGTCGGTGATGTCGCTCAGCTTGGCGGTGGTGCCGACGCCGTCCTTGAGCGTGATGAGGCCGTTCTCGGCGAGCAGCTGGAGGGCGCGGCCGCCGTTGGTGGTGTCGTTGGGGACGGCTATGGTCTGGCCGGCCTTGATGTCCTTGAGGTCCTTGATCTTCTTGGAGTAGAGACCCAGGGGCTCCAGGTGCACGTTCACGACCGGGACGATGGTGGTGTTGTTCTTCTCGTTGAAGTCGTCCAGGTAGGGCTTGTGCTGGAAGAAGTTGGCGTCGACCTGGCCGGACTGGGTGGCGGTGTTCGGCAGGACGTAGTCCGTGAACTCCTTGACCTCCAGCTTGAGGCCCTCCTTCTCCGCCAGGTTCTTCTTGACGAAGTTCAGGATGTCGGCGTGCGGCGTCGGGGACGCGGCGACGACCAGGGCCTTGGAGGTGTCGGCCTTCGCGCCGGTCTCGCTCTTGGCGGCCGGGTCGGAGTCCGTACCGCAGGCGCTCAGGCCGAGGGCGAGGGCGGCGGCGGAAGCGACAGCTGCGGTGATCTTGATGTTCTTGCGCACGAAAAGTGCCTCTTTCTTGTGGTGGTGCGCCCGGACAAGGAGTTCGGGCTCGGTGGGGACGGGAAAGTTCAGGGGGCCGATGGCCTAGGCGGTGCGGCCGCGGCGGGCCAGCAGCCGGACGGCGAGGTCGCCGATCAGCTGGATCACGCTGACGAGGACGACCAGGAGCGCGACGGTGATCAGCATGAACTGGTTGTCGAAGCGCTGGAATCCGTAGGTGACGGCCTTGGAGCCGAGCCCTTCGCCGCCGACCGCACCGGCCATCGCGGAGTAGCCGATGAGGACGATGAGGGTGGTGGTGACGCCCGAGACGAGCGAGGGCAGGGCCTGCGGCAGGAGCACTTTGCGGACGATGGTGGGGATGGACCCGCCCATCGACTGGACCGCTTCGACGAGCCCGTGGTCGACCTCCCGGATCGCGGTCTCGACGAGCCGGGCGAAGAACGGGATGGCGCCGACGGCGAGCGGGACGATCATCGCGGTGGGGCCGATGAAGGTACCGACGACCCAGGTGGTGAAGGGGATCAGGGCGATCAGCAGGATGATGAACGGCAGCGAGCGGCCGATGTTCACGATCACGCCGATGACCTTGTTCACCGCGGTGTTCTGGAGCAGTCCGCCCTTGTCGGTGAGGACCAGCAGGACACCGAGCGGCAGTCCGCCGACGACGGTGACCAGCGCCGACCACAGCACCATGTAGAGGGTGTCGAAGGTGCCCTGGGTCAGCAGGGGCTGCATTTCGGACCAGGTCACTTGACGGCCTCCTTGGTGATCGCGGCGGGCGTCTGCTCCGGCACAGCGGTTGCGGCGGGCGCGGCGGACTCGGCGGGGGTCTTCGGGCCGGTCTCGTCCTCGACGACCTCGGCCTGGAGGCCCTGCTCGCGCAGGAAGCCGATGGGGACGACGTTCTCCTCGAACCGGCCCGGCAGCTCGATGCGCATCCGGCCGATCTGCTTGCCGCCGACGGTGTCCATCGCGGCGCCGAGGATCGAGATGTCGATGTTGTACGTCCGCGAGAGCTGGGAGATCACCGGCTGGGTGGCGGCCTCCCCGTGGAAGGTGACGTCCACGACGGTGCGGTCGGGTCCGGAGGCGGTCCCGCCGACCGGGAACAGCTCGCTCGCCAGCTCGGAGCCGGGGGTGGCGAGCAGTCCGCCGACGGTGCCGGACTCCACGATCCGGCCGCGCTGCATGAGGGCGGCGGAGTCGCAGACCGTCTTGACGACGTCCATCTCGTGGGTGATCAGCAGGATGGTCAGGCCGAGCTGCTGGTTGAGGTCGCGCAGCAGCTGGAGGATGGAGCGGGTGGTCTCGGGGTCGAGGGCGGAGGTCGCCTCGTCCGAGAGCAGCACCTTGGGGTCGCCGGCCAGGGCGCGGGCGATGCCGACGCGCTGCTTCTGGCCGCCGGAGAGCTGCTTGGGATAGGCCTTCGCCTTTTCGGCGAGGCCGACCAGGTCGAGGAGTTCCCTGGCCTTGCGGGTGCGTTCCTGGCCGGAGACTCCGAGGATCTCCAGCGGGAGCTCCACGTTGTCCAGGACGGTGCGTGAGTCCAGCAGGTTGAAGTGCTGGAAGACCATGCCGATCCGGGTGCGGGCCGCGCGCAGCTCCGCGCTCGCCCGCCGGCCACGTCCGGCGAGGGCGGTGAGGTCCTGGCCGGCCACGGTCACCGTGCCGGAGGTGGGGCGCTCCAGCAGGTTGACGCAGCGGATCAGGGAGGACTTCCCGGCGCCGCTCTGTCCGATGACGCCGTATATCTCGCCCTCGCGGACGTGGAGGTCGACTCCGTCGAGTGCGGTGACCTCACGGTCGCGCGACTGATAGACCTTCGTGAGGCCCGTAGTGGTGATCACAGGGGTTTCCGTCACTGTCGAGTGCGCGGCGCGGGTGTCCGCCGGGCACGGGGCAAACGTCTGAAGAGACTGGTTCGGGCTGGTCGGCCGGTTTACGTCTCAGCACGGCTGTGTACGGCGGTCGGCCGGGGAACAGCGCATGCTCGGGCGGCTCGTTCCACAGGGGGCGAACGGCGCAGGCTCGGTCTCGCTTCGGGGCACGAGACTCAGGCGGGGGCCCTCAGAAGGCGCGCATTCGACACATACAACGAGCACCGGGCGTACTGATCGCCTCGGTCGCAAGGGTGCGGCTGCTCGTCGTGGTCATGGGCCAAGTAAAACAGACGTCCACCTCGGCGCGAACCCGGCTGTCCGAATACCGGACAGCCGTGGATGGTCGGTCGCCCCGTTCCGGACCGCCCCGCCGACGTACGGCCGCAAGGCTCTGACCTGCACCGATCGGTATGTACGAGAGGGTCGTGGGGCCCTGGGGGCAGCCGTCGGCGGGTCCGGGCCGGGTCGTCGTTGTGGTCAAGGCCACGATCGCCGCCGCCGGGCCGGGGCTGGGCGGGGCCGCACGCGGGCGGGTGGTCCGGCCGTAATACCCTCGCTACATGCTTGACGCCCTGACGGTCGCGGTCGCCGTGACCGCGCTCGCCCTCGCCGCCTGGTGCGGACACGCCGCCTACAAGGACCAGCCGACGAAGGACTGGCACTTCATCGGGATGGCCGTCGTGACCGTCCTGGCCCTGGCCCAGTTGGTGGTGGGCGTCGTCCAGCTGGCGCGTGGGGAGCGGCCGGAGCAGGGGATGGCGGTGTTCATCGCCTATCTGATCGGCTCGTTCGCGGCCGTACCGGCGGCCGGTGTCCTGTCGCTGTCCGAGCGGACCCGCTGGGGCTCGGTGACGGTGGCGGCGGGCGCTCTCGTGCTGGCGGTCCTCGAAGTACGGCTCTACGACATCTGGGGTAACTGACGTGAGTGACACCGACCGGCGCCCGGACCAGTCCCTCGCCACCCCTGCGAAGCCGTCCTTCGAGCTGGGCACAGGACCGGGCCGGGTGCTCGTCTGGTTCTACGGGGTGTTCACGGTCGCGGCGGCCTCGCGCTCGGTCGTCGAGGTGATCCGGGGCTTCGACCGGGCTCCGCTGGCCTACTCGCTCTCGGCCGTCGCCGCCGTGGTCTACGGCTTCATCACGTACTCGCTGGTGCGCGGCGGCGAGAAGGCCCGCCGGGCGGCGCTGGTGTGCTGCGCCGCCGAGCTGCTGGGCGTCCTGGTCGTCGGCGCCTGGACGCTGGCCGAGCCGGCCGCGTTCCCCGACTCCACCGTCTGGTCGGACTTCGGGATGGGATACCTCTTCATCCCGGTGATCCTGCCGGTCACCGGGATGATCTGGCTGCGGCGCGCCAAGAGAGTCTGACGCGGAACCCGGGGCAGGCGCCGGCCCGTCAGGCGTCGACCTTTCAGGCGCTGGCCACGAACTCCTGGGCCGCCGCTTCCTTCTCCAGCAGGATGAGCCGGACGCCGTCCGTGCCCGTGGCGTCTCCGACCTGGGCGTAGCCGGCCCGCCGGTAGAGCCGGAGGTTGCTCTCGCTGCGGTGTCCGGTGTGCAGCCGGAAGCGGGTGGCCGCGCGGTCGGCCGCCAGGGCAGCCTCCGCCGCGTTCAGCAGCCGGGTGCCGAGCCCGTGGCCCTGGAGCCGGGGGTGCACGCAGAGCTTGCCGATCTGTCCCGTACCGTCCGGGTCGGTGAATCCGCGTACCGAGCCCACGACTTCGTCGCCGAGGCGGGCCACGAACACCAGGTCGTCGGCGACTTCGCCGCGTACCGCGTCGAGGGTCTGGACGAGCGGGTCGATCCGGTAGTTGTCGTACAGCTCTGCCTCGCGCTGGAAGCAGAGGTACTGGAGCCGGAAGATCTGCTCCACGTCCTGTGCCGTCGCCGCCGAGATGATCACGCTCATGCCCATGTGTGCACGCCTCCCGCTCACCTGTCCGCCCGGTTGCCTACCGCCCTCTTCCCCGCAGTTCAGGGGCGACAACCTCCGCCGCCAGCATTCTGCGCAGACATCCAAGGCAACGGGAACGGATCGGACCCAAACTCCCCTGTGACATACCCAACTCCCCTGCGATTTCTCGGTAGGTCGGGTCGGTGGGCGCCAGCATCGCATTCAGTAGCCGGGCGCAGCGTTCGGGCAGCCGGGCCACCGCGGCGCGCAGCGCCCGGCGTTCGGCGGCGGCGAGGGCGGCCCGTTCCGGGCTGCCGGCGGGAGGAGCGGCGGGTTCCGTTCCGGCGTACGGGCGTTCCCGCCGGACCGTGCGGCGTCCTCTGCGGGCCTCCGCGCGTACGGTGTCGCGCACCCAGCGGGCCGGGTCTCGGGGCGGTCCGGCCGCGGCGGGGCGTTCCAGCAGCCGCAGCCATACGGTCTGTTCGAGGTCGGCGGGGTCGAGCCCTGCGGCGGGTGCCTCGGCCCTCGCCTCCGCGCGCACCAGGGGTTGTAAGGCGCGGACGGTGAGCGCGGTGCGGGTGGCCCGGTCGGGTTCATGATCGAGAAGCGTCATGACCCAGCAAACGTGGTGGTGGAGCGGCCGGTTGCCCCGCGCGCCCGGCACCACCCGACCGGGGCATGTAAGGGCCTGGCGGCTGACGCGCGTACGGGCCCGGTGGCTGACGCCGCGTAGACGCGGGAGCCACCGGACCCGTACGACTGTGAGGTCAGCGTCCCTCGAAGTCCGCCGCGGCGAGCAGGGCGGTGTCCGGGTGGTCGGCGAAGATGCCGTCGATCCCGGTGGCGAAGTATGCGGCGGCGGCGCCGAAGACGTCACCGTAGGCGTTGGGGTCGGTTCCGCGCCGGAAGTCGGCGGGCAGGAAGCTGTTCTCGTTGCGCAGCGTGTACGGGTGCAGGAGCAGGCCTCGGGCGTGCGCGTCCTTCACCAGCGTGGTCGGCGTGGTGAGCCGGCCCGCCGCGTCCTTGGGAATGACCAGGTCCAGGGTGGGGCCGATGCCCTGGGCGAACGAGGCGATCCACTTCAGCCCGGCGGGCTTCACGAGGTCGGCCACCGTGCGCGGGTCGCCGGACTCCACGAAGTCCCAGGGGCGGGTCGTCGGGCCGGAGAGCAGCACGATGCGCGGGGTTGCCACCAGCCGGGCCAGGCGCTGGACCGAGGTCGGCTCGAAGGACTGCAGGATGAGCGGGGAGTTCTTGCGGTCCCGGCCGTAGCGGCGCAGCAGCCGGGCGAGGGGCTCCTCCAGGCCGAGGCCCAGGCTCCGGAAGTAGGTGGGGTGCTTGGTCTCCACGTACAGCCAGACGGGCTTTCCGCGCTTGCGGCCCTCCTTGTCGGCCCAGCGCAGGACCTCCTCGAAGGTGGGTATCGTCCAGCGGCCGTCGTAGAGGGTGTTGTCGGGGCGGTTGCCGGGGATGCGCTCCTTGGCCCTCAGGGTCTTGAGCTCGGCGAGGGTGAAGTCCTCGGTGAACCAGCCGGTGTAGGAGACGCCGTCGATCTTCTTCGTGGCCTTGCGGCCGGCGAACTCGGGGTGGTCGGCGACGTCCGTGGTGGCGGTGATGTCGTTCTCGTGCCGGCAGACGAGGTGGCCGTCCTTGGTGGGCACGAGGTCCTGCTCGACGATGTGCGCGCCCAGGTCCAGCGCCAGCTGGTAGGAGCCGAGGGTGTGCTCGGGGCGGTAGCCGCTGGCCCCCCGGTGGCCGATCACCGTCGGCACCGGGAGGTCCCGCAGCGAGCCGCTGCCGCCGCTGTGACCGCCGCGTCCCCGCTCGGCGGCGTGTGCCGTGCCGGTGAGCCCCAGAGCCGCCGTGGAGAGGACGGCGGCGCCCAGAAGGGCCCGCCGGCCGGGACTGCCGGTCACACGCTCCGTCATGAATGCTCCTCGTTCGGTGCTGTCCTGACCCTGTGGTGCGGGGCCCGATCGTAGGCAGGCGGGCGGGTCCGCGGGGCGGATCGGGGGCGAACACGGCGGAAACACACGTCAACATCGCGTATCCACTCCGTGAACCCGATGTGCGATCAGTGCATACCCGCGAGTATCGTCCTCACCTGCACAGTCCAACACTTCGCACCGACGGACACCACCCCGCCCCACCTCACCCGACCCCGGCCGGCCCGGCCACGACACCGGAGGAACCGTTGTCCCGTCTCACGGTCATCAAGGCAGTGCTCGGACCGATTCTGCGCCTGATGTTCCGCCCACAGGTGGAAGGCGCGGAGAACATTCCCGGGTCCGGGCCGGTGATCCTCGCGGGCAACCACCTCACCTTCATCGACTCGATGATCATGCCGATCTGCTGCGACCGTCCGGTGTTCTACATCGGCAAGGACGAGTACGTGACCGGCAAGGGGCTCAAGGGCCGCCTGATGGCCTGGTTCTTCACCGGATGCGGCATGATCCCGGTGGACCGGGACGGCGGCCGGGGCGGGGTCGCGGCGCTGATGACCGGGCGCCGGGTGCTGGAGGAGGGCCAGGCCTTCGCGATCTACCCGGAGGGCACCCGCTCCCCCGACGGCCGGCTCTACCGGGGCCGTACGGGGATCGCGCGGCTGACGCTGATGACGGGCGCCCCGGTGGTCCCGTTCGCCATGATCGGCACCGACAAGCTCCAGCCGGGCGGCTCCGGGCTGCCCCGACCGGGCAAGGTCACGGTGCGCTTCGGCGAGCCGATGGAGTTCTCCCGCTACGAGGGCATGGACCGCGACCGCTATGTGCTGCGGGCGGTGACCGACTCGGTGATGTCCGAGGTGATGCGGCTCTCCGGCCAGGAGTACGTGGACATGTACGCGACGAAGGCCAAGGCCGCCTGATCTCGTAGAGCCTTTACGTGGAAGGGCCCGCACCCCGAGAACGGGGTGCGGGCCCTTCCACGTGCATGACCTACGGGTGCTCGATGCCGTCCTCCAGCTTCTGGCCCCGCAGCAGGAACCAGGCGGCGACGGCCGCCGCGAGGAGCACCGCCGAACCGACGCCCGCGGCGGACCGCATACCGTCGACGAACGCCTCCTGGGCCGCCGAGACCAGCGGACCCGCCTGGGCGGCGGGCAGCGCGGTGGCCGCTTCGACGGCCCCGCCGAGCGACTCGTGGGCCGCCGATTCGACGTCCTGGGGGATACCGGCGGGGGTCGGGAAGCCCCGGTAGATGCCGGTGACGATGGAGCCGAGCAGGGCGATGCCGAGGGCCGCGCCGAGCTCGTACGCCGTCTCCGAGACGGCCGACGCGGAACCGGCCTGCTCCTTGGGGACGCTGGAGAGGATGACGTCGGCGGTGACGGTGAAGGAGAACCCGGCGCCGACGCCGACGACCAGCAGCATGGAGCCGAGCAGCGGGTAGCCGGTGTGCTGGTCGAGCAGGGTCACCGTGCCCAGCGCGAGACCGACCGCGCCGAGCCCGCCCGCCACGACCGAGCGCACCGAGAATCGGCGGGCGGCGAACCCGGCCAGCAGGCCGGCGGCCACCGCGCCGATGGCGGCGGGCAGTTCCGCGAGTCCGGCCTCCAGTGGTCCGCGGCCCTGCACCAGTTGGAGGAACTGGGAGAGGAAGAAGACCAGGCCGGACAGTCCGAGGATGGTCAGCAGGTCGGCGAGGACCGCACCGGAGAAGCCCCGGTGGTGGAAGAGCCGGATGTCGAGCAGCGGGGCGGGCAGCCTCAGTTGCCTGCGGACGAACCAGGTGAGCGAACCGGCGCCGACCAGCGCCGCGACGCCGGGTCCCAAGCCCACGCCGTGCGAGGCCGTCTCCTTGATGGCGTACACGACGCCGATCATGCCGACCAGGGAGAGGCCGACGCTGGGCATGTCCCACGGGCCGGGCGCCGGGTTCTTGGACTCCGGGATCAGCTTGATGCCGACGACGACGAGCACGGCCATCACGGGCAGGTTGATCAGGAAGACCGAACCCCACCAGAAGTGTTCGAGCAGGAATCCGCCGACGACCGGGCCGACGGCCGCGCCCGCCGAGGCGGCCGCGCCCCAGATGCCGATGGCGAGGCTGCGCTCGCGCGGGTCGTGGAAGAGGTTGCGGATCAGGGCGAGGGTGGAGGGCATCAGGGTGGCGCCCGCGACACCGAGGAGCGCCCGGGCCACGATCATCATCTCGGGCGTGGTCGCGTACGCGTTGAGCACGGAGACCGCGCCGAACGCCACGGCACCGACCAGCAGCAGCTTCTTGCGGCCGATGCGGTCGCCGAGGGAGCCCATCGAGACGAGCAGACCGGCGATGACGAAGGAGTAGACGTCACCGATCCAGAGGAGCTGGTTGCCGGTGGGGGCGAGATCCTCGCTGAGGAACGGGGTGGCGAGGCCCAGGACGGTGGCGTCGACGGCCACCAGCAGCACGGCGAGGACGAGCACGGCGAGCGCGATCCACCGTCCTGGGCGGCGCACGTCGTCCGTGGTCTTCGGGTGCTGGTCGATGCTGGTCACTGCTCCACGCTCCGGCGGGCTCCGCCGAGCAGCAGCTCGACGATCATGTACTGGAAGTCCTGTGTGGCGACCCGTCCCACCTGCACGGCCCAGGCCCCGGTGCCGATGAGGCCGTAGAGGGCCTCGGTCAGCCAGGCGGGGGTGAGGTCGATGCGGAATTCGCCGCGTTCCTGGCCGCGGCGGAAGAAGGCGGAGACCCGGGCGTCGGCCCGGTTCCAGCCCTCGTTGACCTGGTCGCCCTCGAAGAGCTGGTTCTCGGTGACGAGGAACGAGAGCAGACCGGCGCTGGGCTCGACGGCCGCGATGAGGCGGCGCAGCCCCTCCTCGGAGGTGCCTTCGTCGAGCCGGGCGGCGTCCAGGGCCGCCTCGAACTCCTGGATACCGAGATCCTCCAGCGCCTTCACCAGCGCGTCGCGTCCGGCGAAGTGGCGGTGGAGGGTGGCGCGCCCGATACCTGCCGCTTTGGCGACCTCGTCCATGGTGGCGGTCGATTTGCGGGTCAGCAGGGCGGCGGCGCTGCGCAGCACCTGCTCACGGTCGAGAGTCATGAGACGACCATAACCCATGTGAGACATGACTGTCTCATCAGGGGGTGCGGGTATGCCTATGCGGTACGTGAGCCGAGCTGTGCGGGGTGCTGTGCCGCGAGGAACCGGTCACCTTGAGGAGCGCGACGCCTTGAGGAACCTGGTGCCTTCGAGCGGTGGGATCGGCAGGAGGCGAACCCACTCCTTGCCACTCTCAACTTATAGCGCATGGGGGGTCTTGCCGCAAGACCCCCCATATGCCGCAGAATCGACGGCCGAAGCCGGGATTCCCGGATCGCCGGCTTCGGGAATTCGACGTCGACAAGGGCGGAACTGTGATGATCGACGTAATCGTCGCCGGTGGTGGGCCGACCGGACTGATGCTGGCCTGCGAACTGCGCCTGGCCGGGGTGCGGACCGTCGTCCTGGAGAAGCTGGCCGAGCCGACCCGGGAGACCCGGGGGCGCGGGCTGCATGTGCGGAGCGTCGAGGTGATGGACCAGCGCGGGCTGCTGGACCGGTTCCTCGCGGTGAGCGAGAAGTTCCAGGTCGGCGGGTTCTTCGGGGGCATCCAGAAGCCGTGGCCGGACCGGCTGGACACCGCGCACCCGTACGGCCTCTCCACCCTCCAGCCGGTCACCGAGCGGCTGCTCCGCGAGCGGGCCGTCGAGCTCGGCGCCGAGATCAGGCGCGGCTGCGAGGTGGTCGGGGTGAGCCGGCAGGACGACGGGGTGACCGTCGCTCTTGCCGACGGCACGCACCTGCGCTCGCGCTACCTCGTCGGGTGCGACGGCGGCCGCAGCGTGGTGCGCAAGGAGCTGGGCATCGCCTTTCCCGGCGAGCCCGCCACGGTCGAGACGCTGCTCGGCGACATGGAGATGACCGAGGATCCGGAGGTGGTCGCCGCCGTCGTGGCTGAGGTCCGCAGGACCCAGCTGCGGTTCGGCACCATCCCCAACGGTGACGGGACCTTCCGCGTCATCGTGCCCGCGGGCGGGGTGGCCGAGGACCGTGCAGCCGCGCCGACCCTGGAGGAGTTCAAGCAGCGGCTGCGGGACCTCGCGGGCACCGACTTCGGCGTCCACTCGCCCCGCTGGCTGTCCCGGTTCGGTGATGCCACCCGCCAGGCGGAGCGGTACCGGGTGGGCCGGGTGCTGCTGGCCGGCGACGCGGCGCACATCCACCCGCCGACCGGCGGTCAAGGGCTCAACCTCGGTGTGCAGGACGCGTTCAACCTCGGCTGGAAACTGGCCGCCGAGGTCAACGGCTGGGCGCCGGAAGGGATGTTGGACAGCTACCACACCGAACGGCACCCGGTGGGCGCCCGCGTGCTGGACAACACCCGCGCGCAGATGACGCTGCTGGGGACCGGTCCCGGGGCGACCGCGCTGCGGGAGATGTTCGCGAAGCTGATGGACTTCGAGGAGGTGAACCGGTACGTGACCGGCATGATCACCGCCGTCGACGTCCGCTACGACCTCGGCGAGGGCCACGAACTGCTCGGCCGGCGGCTGCGGGACCTGCCGCTCGGACAGGGCCGCCTCTACGAGCTGATGCACGGGGGCCGAGGCCTGCTGCTCGACCGGACCGGCGGGCTCTCGGTGGCGGGCTGGGAGGACCGGGTCGACCGTGTGGCCGACGTGGCGGAGGAACTGGACGTGCCCGCCGTCCTGCTCCGGCCGGACGGGCATGTGGCCTGGGCCGGCGAGGAGCAGGAGGAGCTGGCCGGCGCGTTGCCGCGGTGGTTCGGGGCGCCGGTGCCGGTGGGCTGAACCGGCCTCGCCCCGATCACCCACCTCGCAGACACTCAACGGAACGGACGCCGTGAACACCCTCCCCACCAGTGCTTTCCTCCTCCCCGACCTCCTCTCCCCCAAGGCCGGCCCGGCGCTGATCGCCGCCGACGAGCAGCACTTCGCGGCCATCGCCCGGACCCTGGAGGAGTCGATCGCCGAGCTGACCGCCCGCCTCGACACCGAGCGCAGGGCACCCGGCGGCACGGGCCGCCAGGCGATGGACCGGGACGCGGAGATCCACCGGCTCACCGCCCGCCTGCGCACCCTGCGCCGCTTCGGGCTCGACCTCTGCCTCGGGCACATGGCCGGCGAGGGCGGCTCCGCACCGGTGTACGTCGGCCGCCTCGGCCTCACCGACAGCGAGGGCCGCCGGCTGCTGGTCGACTGGCGCTCCCCCGCCGCCGAGCCGTTCTTCGGCGCCACCCACGCCAACCCGATGGGGCTGCGGAGCCGCCGCAGATACCGCTGGACCAGTGGCCGGATCAGCGACTACTGGGACGAGGTGTTCGCCCCTGACGCCGTCGCCGGGCATGCCGCGCTCGACGACCAGTCGGCGTTCATCGCCAGCCTCGGCACCAACCGGTCGGAGCGGATGCGTGACGTGCTCGGCACCATCCAGGCCGACCAGGACGCCATCATCCGCGCGGGCTCCCGGGGCGCGCTCGTCGTGGACGGCGGGCCGGGTACGGGAAAGACGGTCGTCGCCCTGCACCGCTCCGCGTACCTCCTGTACTCCGACCCCCGGCTCGCCCACCGGCGCGGCGGCGTCCTGTTCGTCGGCCCGTCCCGCCCCTACCTGGGGTACGTCGCCGATGTCCTCCCGAGCCTCGGGGAGGACGGCGTCCGGACCTGCACCCTGCGGGACCTGGTGGAGGAAGGGGCCACCGCTGCTGCGGAGGCGGATCCGGAGGTGGCCCGGCTGAAGTCGTCGGCCGGGCTGGTGAGGGCGGTCGAGGCGGCCGTCCGGTTCTACGAGGAGCCGCCCACCGAGCCCCTGACGGTCACGACCCCCTGGTCCGAGGTCCGGCTGAGCGCCGCCGACTGGGCCGTGGCGTTCGAGGCGGCCGGACCCGGGGCCGTACACAACGAGGCGCGCGACCAGGTCCGGGAGGAGCTGCTCACGCTGCTGGTGGAGAAGCACGACGGCGAAAGCGTCCCTCTCGACCTGCTGCGCAAGGCGCTGGAGCAGGACCGGCAGCTGGCCGCAGCCTTCGACCGGGCGTGGCCGCTACTGGACGCGGCCGAGCTCGTCGGTGACCTGTGGTCGGTCCCCGCGTACCTGCGCATGGCCGCTCCCTGGCTCACCCGGGACGAGGTGCGGCTGCTGCAGCGCGCGGACGCGCAGGCCTGGACGGTGGCCGATCTGCCGGTCCTGGACGCGGCGCGGCAGCGGGTGGGCGACCCGGAGGCGTGGCGCCGCAGGCGTCGGCAGGAGGCGGCCGTGGCCGCCGAACGCGCGGGCATGGCCCAGGTCATCGACTCACTGCTCGCGGACGAGACCCTGGCCGACGCCGATGTCGACAGCGAAGGCGCGCTGGTGATGCTGCACGGCCAGGACATGAAGGACACCCTGGTCGACCCGGCCGCGTCCACCGGTAGCGAACCGGACCGGCTGGCGGGCCCGTTCGCGCACATCGTCGTGGACGAGGCGCAGGAGCTGACCGACGCCGAATGGCAGATGCTGCTGCTGCGCTGCCCGTCCCGGAGCTTCACCATCGTCGGGGACCGCGCCCAGGCCCGGCACGGGTTCACCGAACCGTGGCAGGAGCGTCTGGAGCGGGTCGGGCTCGACCGGGTCTCCCTGGCCTCCCTGACCGTCAACTACCGGACGCCGGAGGAGGTCATGGCGGAGGCCGAGCCGGTGATCCGGGCCGTGCTGCCGGACGCCAATGTGCCGACGTCGATCCGTTCCGGCGGGCGCCCCGTCCGCCACGGATCGGTCGCGGAACGGGATGCGGTCCTGGAGGCGTGGCTCGACGCGCATGCGGACGGGGTCGCCTGCGTCATCGGCGATCCCACGTTCCGGGCGACGTCCCGCGTGCGGTCGCTGACCCCGGAGCTGTCGAAGGGCCTCGAATTCGACCTGGTGGTCCTGGTCGACCCGGAGGCGTTCGGCGCGGGGATCGAGGGGGCGGTCGACCGGTATGTCGCGATGACCCGGGCGACCCAGGAGCTCGTCGTCCTGACGAGCTCCTGAAGCCGCGCGGCCTTTTTCTCAGTGCCAGGGAAGGGCCGCACGGTGGCGCCAGTACGACTCCGGCTCCTCCACCAGGGCGTCCAGCCGGTCCCGCTGCTCCTCGTCGAGGCCGACGACGGGGGCGTGCAGATTGCCGGCGAGCTGGGTGACGGTGGCGGCGCCGGAGAGGACGACCCCGGCCCAGGGCTGGTGCAGGACGAGCGCCAGGGCCACCGCGTCGCCACCCACCCCCGCGTCGGCGGCGATCTCGCGGAACACGGCGGGCGCCTCGTCCCCGGCGAGGCGCCCGTTGGCCATGCCCTCCTTCACGATCACGGTGAGCCCGGCCTCGTGGGCCTCGGCGAGGGCGGGCGCGGCCGAGGTCTCCAGGGCGTTGAAGGTGGCCTGGACGGTACGGAAGAGAGGGTTGCCGTCGACCGTGAGCGCGAGCGCGGCCCGGATGGCGTCGGCCTGGTCGGGGCCGCTGGTGGAGAAGCCGACGGCGACCCCCTCGGCGGCGAGGGCGGCGAGGCGCTCGTGGAGTTCCTTGTCGGCGAGGGCCGGGCTGTCGGGGGTGAGCGAGTGGATCTGGTAGAGGTCGAGCCGGTCGCCGAGGAGCTCGCGGGTCTCGGCGCGCTGGCGCTCGAAGGTGGCGAGGCCGTGGTCCTTGACCTCGTGGGCCTCGGCGTCGGTGCTCCAGTCGGCGGTGTAGGTGTACCCCCACTTGGAGCCGACGACGAGGTCGGTGAAGGAGGGCCGGGCGTCCAGCCACTCGCCCAGGAACTCCTCGGCGCGGCCGTAGGAGCGGGCCGCGTCGACGTACCGGACGCCCTGCGCGTACGCCGCGTCGAGCAGCTCGTGGGTACGGGCGCGCAGATCCTCCACGTCCCGGCCTTCCGGGAAGTCCTGATCACGGTGGAGGTTGATGTATCCGGGCCTCCCGACGGCTGCGAGGCCCAGTCCGATGTGGGCGGTCGGGGTCGTCGCGGTGGCCAGGGCGGTGAAGGGCATCGCGGGCTCCTCGGGGTCGGTTGCGGATACTCCTACCCCGGTCAACGTAGCCCGCGACACCTTTCGTACACCTGCGACGGCACCGTACGTACGCCGCCCGGGCGCGACCGTACGTACGCGAGGTCGTACGGCTTCCGTGGCGCGGTACGGCTACCGGCGGGCGGTCGCCCAGGCGTTCTGGGCCTCCAGGTCCTTCTTCACCTCGGCGAGCTGTACGGCGACGGCGGAGGGGGCCGTTCCGCCCCGGCCGTTGCGGGAGGCGAGGGCGCCGCGCACGTTCAGGACCGTGCGGACCTCCGGCGTGAGGTGCTCGGAGATCGCGGCGAACTGCTCGTCGGTGAGCTCGTCGAGCTCGATGGAGTGCCGCTCGCACTCCTTGACGCAGGCGCCCGCGACCTCGTGTGCGACCCGGAACGGCACGCCCTGCCTCACCAGCCACTCCGCGATGTCGGTGGCGAGCGAGAAGCCGGCCGGGGCCAGCTCCTCCATGCGCTCACGGTTGACGGTGAGGGTGGCCATCATGCCGGTGAAGGCGGGGAGCAGGACTTCGAGCTGGTCGCAGGAGTCGAAGACGGGCTCCTTGTCCTCCTGGAGGTCGCGGTTGTACGCGAGCGGGAGGGCCTTCAACGTGGCGAGCAGGCCGGTCAGGTTGCCGATGAGGCGGCCGGACTTGCCCCGGGCCAGCTCCGCGATGTCCGGGTTCTTCTTCTGCGGCATGATCGAGGAGCCGGTGGAGAAGGCGTCGTGGAGGGTGACGAAGGAGAACTCCTTCGTGTTCCAGATGATGACCTCCTCCGCGATCCGGGAGAGGTTGACGCCGATCATCGCGGTGATGAAGGCGAACTCGGCGACGAAGTCCCGCGAGGCGGTGCCGTCGATGGAGTTGGCGACCGAGCCGTGCTCGAAGCCGAGGTCGGCGGCGACCGCCTCCGGGTCCAGGCCGAGCGAGGATCCGGCGAGCGCCCCGGAGCCGTACGGGGAGACGGCCGTGCGCTCGTCCCACTGGCGCAGCCGCTCGGCGTCCCGGGACAGCGACTGGACGTGGGCGAGCACGTGGTGGGCGAAGAGCACCGGCTGGGCGTGCTGGAGGTGGGTCCGGCCGGGCATCGCCACGTCCGGGTGGGCCTCCGCGAGGCCGACCAGGGCGCCCTGGAGGTCGGCGATCAGGCCGCCGATGACCCGGGCGTGGTCGCGCAGGTACATCCGGAAGAGGGTGGCGATCTGGTCGTTCCGCGACCGGCCGGCCCGCAGCTTGCCGCCGAGGTCGGGGCCGAGGCGCTCAAGCAGTCCGCGCTCCAGGGCGGTGTGGACGTCCTCGTCGGCGATCGTCCCGGTGAAGGAGCCGTCCGCGACATCGGCTTCGAGCTGGTCGAGGCCTTCCTGCATCCGGGTCAGCTCGTCCTCGGTGAGCAGGCCCGCCTTGTTGAGGACGCGGGCGTGGGCGCGGGAGCCCGCGATGTCGTACGGCGCCAGCCGCCAGTCGAAGTGGACGGAGGCCGACAGCTTGGCCAGCGCCTCGGCCGGCCCGTCGGCGAAACGCGCGCCCCAGAGCCGGACGTCACCGTTGTTGCTGCTCACTGCGTGCTCCTCAAAAGCAAAGACAAGGGCCAAGGCGTAGGCCGAGGTGCGGATATGCGGCCGCCTCCCTGCCGCGTGACGACGGGGAGGCGGCTGTACAACGAGGGGAGGTCAGGCGAGGTCGCGCTTGGCCGCAATCTTGGCCGAGAGACCGAAGAGCTCGATGAAGCCCTGCGCCTTGGACTGGTCGAAGGTGTCGCCCGAGTCGTAGGTGGCGAGGTTGAAGTCGTACAGCGACTCGTCGGACTTCCGGCCGGTGACGACGGCGCGGCCCGCGTGCAGGGTCATCCGGATGTCGCCGGTGACGTGCTGGTTGGCCTCGTTGATGAAGCCGTCCAGTGCCCGCTTCAGCGGGGAGAACCACAGGCCGTCGTAGACCATCTCGCCCCAGCGCTGCTCGACCTGCCGCTTGTAGCGGGCCAGCTCGCGCTCGACGGTGACGTTCTCCAGCTCCTGGTGGGCGGTGATCAGCGCGATCGCGCCGGGCGCCTCGTACACCTCACGGGACTTGATGCCCACGAGCCGGTCCTCGACCATGTCGATCCGGCCGATGCCCTGGGCGCCGGCCCGCTCGTTGAGCTGCTGGATCGCCTGGAGGACGGTGACGGGACGGCCGTCGATGGCGACCGGCACGCCCTCCTTGAAGGAGATGACGACCTCGTCGGCCTCGCGGGGGGTGGCCGGGTTCGAGGTGTACTCGTAGATGTCCTCGATCGGCGCGTTCCAGATGTCCTCCAGGAAGCCCGTCTCGACGGCGCGCCCGAAGACGTTCTGGTCGATGGAGTACGGGGACTTCTTGGTGGTCGCGATCGGGAGGTTCTTCTCCTCGCAGAAGGCGATCGCCTTGTCCCGGGTCATCGCGTAGTCGCGGACCGGGGCGATGCACTTCAGGTCGGGGCCGAGCGCGGAGATACCGGCCTCGAAGCGGACCTGGTCGTTGCCCTTGCCGGTGCAGCCGTGGGCGACGATCCCGGCGTTGTGCTTCTTGGCGGCGGCGACGAGGTGCTTGACGATCGTCGGCCGGGAGAGGGCCGAGACCAGCGGGTAGCGGTCCATGTAGAGGGCGTTGGCCTTGATCGCCGGGAGGCAGTACTCCTCGGCGAACTCGTCCTTGGCGTCCGCGACCTCGGCTTCGACGGCACCGCAGGCGAGCGCGCGCTTGCGGATGACGTCCAGGTCCTCGCCGCCCTGGCCGACGTCCACGGCAACGGCGATGACCTCGGCGCCCGTCTCCTCGGCGATCCAGCCGATGGCGACGGAGGTGTCCAGGCCGCCCGAGTAGGCGAGTACGACGCGCTCGGTCACGGGTTTCTCCTTACGGTGCAATCACTGATGGGTATAACTATGCAATGGTCCGTATGCTTTGTCAAAGCGGCAGGTCAGGTGTGGTGGGAACGGCGCGGACCGGCCGGGTTCACCGGCCGGCGACGCTCCACGCACCGCCGCCGACCGCGGCATCGTCGCCGAGGGCGGCCCATGCGGTGCCGTCGAGCTTGAAGACGTCGAGGAGGTAGGCGGAGACCGTGTCGGCGACGAAGGCGACGCGGGCGGGGTCCTCGTCGGTGGTCTCGGCGACCATCTCGCCGGCGATGCCGCCCAGGGTGTGCTCGCCCTCGGCGATGGTGAGCAGGCTCTTCGGGGACGGACTGAGGTGGTAGGCGTCGGTGAACCACTCCGGCCCCCGGGTGGAGAGCTGCGACCGGTCCTTGCCGCCCGCGACGACCAGGGCCGGGGTGGTCATGGCGGAGTAGTCCGGCCTCATGAACGGAAGGTGCTCGGCGGCGAACGGGGTGAGCGTGTCGCCGGCTCCGGTCGCGGCGATCAGGGCACCGGCCGAGACCGCGGGGTGGGAGAAGTCCTCTCCGGGAACGCCGTCGGCGTCGAGCACACGCGCGCCGAGGATCGCGCCGGCGGTCTGGGCGCCCCAGGAGTGGCCGACGACCGCGACGCGCCCACGGTCGACGCGGGTCGCCAGGTCGCCGGCCTGGAGAAGGATGTCGCCGAGGCCGTCGAGGACCGCGTGGAGGTCGGCGATCCGGACGCGCCAGATGGTGGCGAAGCGCGGGTCCTCCCATCCGATGGCATTGCGGCGTGAGTCCAGGTGGGTGGGCTGCACCACGATGAATCCGGCGGCTGCCCACCGGTCGACGAGGGGCTGGTATCCGTCCAGGGACCACGCGTTGCCGTGGGAGAACACGATGACGGGCAGGCCATGGCCCGACAGCGGGGCCGTGACCTTGACCTGCAGATCGACGCTGCGGCCGGGCGCGGCGACGGCGATGGGCTTGACCGCGACGATCCGTCGGCCGAGAAGGCTGGAAGACATGGGGGACCTGCGCTTTCTCCGTGGGGTCGCTCTGCCATAATTTGGCGGAGCGTCGTTCCGCCAATTTAGCGGAACATTGTTCCGCGAGCAATGGAGGATCCCGTGCCGGAACCGGTCGGAGTACGCCGAGCACAGGCGCAGCGCACCCGCAGCGGTGTGCTGGCGGCCGCGTCGGCGGTCTTCGTGGACCAGGGCGTCCAAGCCCCCATCCGCGACATCGCCGAGCGCGCCGGCGTGGGCGTGGGCACGATCTACCGGAACTTCCCGACCCGGGCAGACCTCGTCACCGCCGTCTACCGGCACCAGATCGACGCCTGCACCGCACTCGCTCCCCGGCTCCTGGCGGAATCGGCCTCCCCCTTCGCCGCCCTGACCCGCTGGGTGGACGCGTTCGTGGAGTTCCTGGTGACCAAGCACGGCCTCGGTGCCGCCCTGGGATCCGGTGATCCGGGGCTGGAGAACCTCCACGCCCTCATGCTCGACACCCTGGTCCCGGCCTGCGCGACGTTGCTCGACGCCTGCGCCGACGCCGACGAGGTCAGCCCCGGCATCACCGCCTACACGCTCATGCGCGCCATCGGGAACCTCTGCATCACCGGACCCGACTACGACCAGGCCGACGCCAAGCGCATGGTCGCGGTCCTCCTCGCCGGGTGCCGTCGCCCGGCGTAGCGCCAGATCCCGGGTCCGGCTCAGCGCCGGACCCCGGCCCGTCGGGCCGAGCCCCCGGGAGCAGCCCGGCCGGCCGGTGGCTTTCGGTGGCTCTCGCGGGGTGGGCCGCTGGGCCGTACGGAGCAGGTCCAGTGGGCCGGTGGGCCGGGCCGCCGTACGGTCCGGAACATGCGCCGACCTCTGCTGACCTTCGCCGTACTCCTCACCCTGGCCATCGGCTCCCTCGGGGCCGGGCCCGCCGATCCCCCGCCCCTCCCGGACCGGATGGCGGACACGGGCGGCGGCTCCCAGCTCATCACCGCCGAGGCCCCGGACACCGGCTCCACGACGGGCACGGTTACCTGGTGGGAGCGGCGCGGGGGCGGGTGGGTGGCGGCCGGGTCGGCGCCCGCGCGGTTCGGGGCGAACGGGCCGGCCGAGGGCGCCAGCCGGGAGCAGGGCACCAGCACCACCCCGACCGGCCTGTACGACCTGCCGTACGCCTTCGGCATCGAGGAGGCCCCGACCGGGACGCGGTACTCGTACCGCAAGGTGAACGAGGACTCCTGGTGGTGCCAGGACAACGCCTCGGGCGCGTACAACCGGTGGGTCGAACCGCGCCCCGCCGACTGCCGGGCCGAGGAGGCCGAGCACCTGGTCTCCTACGGCACGCAGTACGCCCGCGCGCTGGTGATCGGCTTCAACTACGACCGTCCGGTACGCGGCCGCGGTGCCGGGATCTTCCTGCATGTGAACGGGCGCGGGGCGACGGCCGGGTGTGTCTCCGTCCCCGCGGACGCCATGGCCGAGATCCTGGCCTGGGCGGATCCGGAGCGCGACCCGCACATCGCGATCGGGACCTCGTCGGGCCCGACCGCGATCACACGCTACTGAACAGGACCGCTCAGCGGTCGTTCTGAGCGAGCCTCAGCAGGTGGTCGGCGAGCGCCTGGCCGCCGCCCGCGTCGCGGCTGATGAGCATCAGCGTGTCGTCCCCCGCGATGGTGCCGAGAATGTCGTGCAGTTCGGCCTGGTCGATGGCCGAGGCGAGGAACTGGGCCGCTCCCGGCGGCGTACGCAGCACAACGAGGTTGGCCGAGGCCTCCGCCGAGATGAGCAGTTCGGCCGAGAGCCTGCGCATCCGCTCCTCCTTGGCCGAGCCGCCCAGCGGCGCCTGCGGGGTGCGGAATCCGCCCTCGCTGGGCACCGCGTAGATCAGCTCGCCCCCGGTGTTGCGGATCTTGACCGCGCCCAACTCGTCGAGGTCGCGGGAGAGCGTCGCCTGGGTGACGCTCAGCCCGTCGTCGGCGAGGAGCTTGGCCAGCTGGCTCTGCGAGCGGACCGGCTGCCGGTTCAGGATGTCCACGATCCGGCGGTGGCGGGCGGTGCGCGTCTGCGGCACGGACGGTCCGCCGTGCTCGGTCTCCTGCGCCTCGGTCATCGTCGTCGCCTCATTCTCCGGAAGGTCATGCTCCGGATCGTCCGTCCCCATGTGCCGCGTCGAGAGCGCTCGGCAGGATCTCCAGGAACGCGTCCACCTCCGCGTCACCGATGATCAGCGGCGGCATGAGCCGTACGACATCGGGGGCGGGCACGTTCACCAGGAGGCCGGCTCCCTGGGCCGCCTGCTGCACCTGCGGTGCGAGGGGTCCGGTGAGCACGATACCCAGCAGCAGGCCACTGCCGCGGACATGGGAGACCAGCGGGTGTCCCAGCGCCTCCACGCCGTCGCGGATCCTCTCGCCGAGCCGCTTCACCTCGTCGAGGGCGCCGTCGGCCGCGAGGGTGTCCAGGACGGCGAGTCCGGCGGCGCAGGCGATCGGGTTGCCGCCGAACGTCGTGCCGTGGTGCCCCGGCTTCAGCAGGTCGGCCGCCGGGCCGAACGCGACGGCCGCGCCGATCGGGAGGCCACCGCCGAGCCCCTTGGCGAGGGTGACGATGTCCGGCTCGACGCCCTGGTGGGCCTGGTGCTCGAACCACTGGCCGCAGCGGCCGATCCCGGTCTGGACCTCGTCCAGGACGAGCAGGGTGCCGGTCGCGCGGGTGATCTCGCGGGCGGCCTCCAGGTAGCCCTTGGGCGGCACGACGACACCGTTCTCGCCCTGGATCGGCTCGATGATCACCAGGGCGGTGTCGGTGGTCACGGCTGCCCGCAGCGCGTCCACGTCCCCGTACGGCACATGCGTGACGTCACCGGGCAGCGGGACGAACGGCTCCCGCTTCCCGGGCTGGCCGGTGAGCGCGAGGGCGCCCATCGTCCGGCCGTGGAAGCCGCCGTCGGTGGCGACCATGTGGGTGCGGCCGGTGAGCCGGCCGATCTTGAAGGCGGCTTCGTTGGCCTCCGCGCCGGAGTTGGCGAAGAAGACCCGGCCCGCGCGGCCGAAGAGCTGGAGCAGCCGCTCGGCGAGCGCGACCGGCGGTTCCGCGATGAACAGGTTCGAGACATGCCCGAGGGAGGCGATCTGGGTGGAGACGGCCTCCACGACGGCGGGGTGGGCGTGGCCGAGCGCGTTGACCGCGATCCCGCCGACGAAGTCGAGGTAGCGGGTGCCGTCCTCGGCCCAGACGTGGGCACCCTCACCGCGGACGAGCGGCAGCTGGGGCGTGCCGTAGTTGTCCATCAGCGCGTTCTGCCACCGCTGGGTGAGTCCGGTCTCGGTGCCGGTGACGGTCATGATGCCCCCTGTCCAGGTACTGCGTTGATGTCGATGGGGGCGTCCGGCACGACCATCGTGCCGATGCCCTCGTCGGTGAAGATCTCCAGCAGGATCGAGTGCTGGACCCGGCCGTCGATGACGCGGGCGGTCTCGACGCCGTTGCGCACGGCGTGCAGACAGCCCTGCATCTTGGGGACCATGCCGCTGGACAGCTCGGGCAGCAGCTTCTCCAGCTGGCTCGCGGTGAGCCTGCTGATCACGTCGTCGCTGTTGGGCCAGTCCTCGTAGAGCCCCTCGACATCGGTGAGGACCATCAGCGTCTCGGCGTTCAGGGCGGCGGCGAGCGCGGCGGCCGCGGTGTCGGCGTTGACGTTGTAGACGTGGTGGTCGTCGGCGGAGCGGGCAATGGAGGAGACGACCGGGATGCGGCCGTCGTCCAGCAGCGCCTGGATGGCGCCGGTGTCGATGGCGGTGATCTCGCCGACCCGGCCGATGTCGACGGACTCGCCGTCGATGGTGGGCCGGTGCTGGACGGCGGTGATGGTGTGGGCGTCCTCGCCGGTCATGCCGACGGCGAGGGGGCCGTGCTGGTTGAGGAGGCCGACCAGCTCGCGCTGGACCTGCCCGGCGAGCACCATCCGGACGACGTCCATCGCCTCGGGGGTGGTGACCCGCAGCCCGGCCTTGAACTCGCTGACCAGGCCCTGCTTGTCGAGCTGGGCGCTGATCTGCGGGCCGCCGCCGTGCACGACGACGGGCTTGAGGCCGGCGTGCCGCAGGAAGACTACGTCCTGGGCGAAGGCGGCCTTCAGCTCCTCGTCGATCATGGCGTTGCCGCCGAACTTGATGACAACGGTCTTGCCGTTGTGCCGGGTCAGCCAGGGCAGCGCCTCGATGAGGATCTGCGCCTTCGGGAGTGCGGTGTGCTTCCGCGCGGCGCTCATGAGCTGTACGCGCTGTTCTCGTGGACGTAATCCGCGGTGAGGTCGTTGGCCCAGATGACGGCCGACTCGGTGCCCTCGGAGAGGTCGGCGGTGATCTTGACCTCCCGGTAGCGCATGTCCACGAGGTCGCGGTCCTCGCCCACTCCGCCGTTCTTGCAGACCCAGACGTCGTTGATGGCGACGTTGAGCCGGTCCGGCTCGAAGGCAGCCTTCGTGGTGCCGATCGCGGAGAGGACGCGGCCCCAGTTGGGGTCCTCGCCGTGGATGGCGCACTTGAGGAGGTTGTTACGGGCGATGGACCGGCCGACCTCGACGGCGTCGTCCTCGGTGGCCGCGTTGATCACCTCGATCCGGATGTCCTTGGAGGCGCCCTCGGCGTCCCCGATGAGCTGCCGGGCGAGGTCGGCGCAGACGGCCCGTACGGCCTCGGCGAACTCCCCCTGCTCCGGGGTGATTCCGCTGGCGCCGGAGGCGAGCAGCAGCACGGTGTCGTTGGTGGACATGCAGCCGTCGGAGTCGATCCGGTCGAAGGTGGTGCGGGTGGCGTCGCGGAGGGCGGCGTCCAGCGCGGGGGCTTCGACATCGGCGTCGGTGGTGAGGACGACGAGCATGGTGGCGAGGCCCGGGGCGAGCATGCCCGCGCCCTTGGCCATGCCGCCGACGGTCCAGCCGTCGCCGCCCGCGACGGCCGTCTTGTGCACGGTGTCGGTGGTCTTGATGGCGATGGCGGCCTTCTCACCGCCGTGCTCGCTGAGCGCGGCTGCGGCCTGCTCGATGCCGGGGAGCAGCTTGTCCATGGGGAGCAGGAGGCCGATGAGCCCGGTGGAGGCGACGGCGACCTCGCCCGCGCTGTGCCCGTCCAGCACCTCGGCGGCCTTCTCGGCGGTGGCGTGCGTGTCCTGGAACCCCTGGGGTCCCGTACAGGCGTTGGCGCCGCCGGAGTTGAGGACGACGGCGGTGACCTCGCCGCCCTTGAGGACCTGCTCCGACCAGAGCACCGGGGCGGCCTTGACACGGTTGGAGGTGAAGACGCCCGCGGCGGCGCGACGGGGCCCGTTGTTGACCACGAGGGCCAGGTCCGGGTTACCGCTCTCCTTGATCCCCGCGGCGATGCCCGCCGCCGAGAATCCCTGTGCTGCCGTGACGCTCACGGTGCAACTCCGATCGTCGAAAGACCTGTGTCCTCGGGGAGCCCGAGGGCGATGTTCATGCTCTGCAGGGCGCCGCCGGCGGTGCCCTTGGCGAGATTGTCGATGGCGCAGATGACCACGATCCGTCCGGCGGCCTCGTCGTGGGCGACCTGTACCTGTACGGCGTTGGAGCCGTACACCGCGGCGGTGGCGGGCCACTGCCCCTCGGGCAGGAGGTCGACGAACGGCTCGTCCGCGAAGGCCTTCTCGTACACCGCGCGCAGGCTCTCCGCGCTCACGCCGGGCTTCGCCTTCGCGCTGCACGTGGCGAGGATGCCGCGCGGCATGGGCGCGAGGGTGGGCGTGAAGGAGACGGTGACCGGCTCGCCGGCGGCGGCGCTGAGGTTCTGGATCATCTCGGGCGTGTGGCGGTGCCCGCCGCCGACGCCGTACGGGGTCATGTTGCCCATCACCTCGGAGCCCAGCAGATGCGGCTTGGCCGCCTTGCCCGCCCCGGAGGTGCCGGACGCGGCGACGATCACGGCCTCCGGCTCGGCGAGGGAGGCCGCGTACGCCGGGAAGAGCGCGAGGGACACGGCGGTCGGGTAGCACCCGGGCACCGCGATCCGCTTGGACCCGGCGAGCGCGGCCCGACCGCCCGGCAGCTCGGGCAGCCCGTAGGGCCAGGTCCCGGCGTGCGGGGACCCGTAGAACTTCTCCCAGTCACCGGCGTCCTGCAGCCGGAAGTCGGCCCCCATGTCGACCACGAGCACGTCGTCCCCGAGCTGCTCGGCGACGGCGGCGGACTGCCCGTGCGGCAGCGCCAGGAAGACGACGTCGTGCCCGGCGAGCGCCTCGGCGGTGGTGGGCTCCAGCACCCGCCCGGCCAGCGGCCGCAGGTGCGGCTGGAGCGAGCCGAGCGTCTGCCCGGCGTTGGAGTGTCCGGTGAGGGCACCGATCTCGACGCCGGGGTGCACCAGCAGGAGACGGAGCAGCTCACCGCCGGCGTATCCGCTCGCCCCTGCCACTGCTGCGCGTACCACCATCGGAACCCTCCTCGTTGATGGCATGACTATACGCAGTGCTGCACTTTTATGCAATCAATGTCGGCTGGGCGGCGTCCGGCGGATCAAGCCGCGATCGAAGCGGTGGGGCGGATCGCCTCACTACGATCGCGGGATGTTCGAGTACCACGGGTGGATCACGGTCAGGGAATCCGCAGCCGATGCTTCTCCAATCACCGCTCATCGCCTGACGTTGCCGAGCTGTTCGAGCATGTGGCCGAGGTCGCCCCTGGTTCCTACGGGCTCCTCCATGTTCGCGATGACGAGGACCCGGACCACGAAAACGAGGTACGCGTGCTGAGGCTGGTTCGAGGCAGGGTCACGCAGCACACGGAGACGTTGCTGTCGCCGTACATTCCGACGGTGGAAGATCCCTTCACAGGTTGAGCACCGGTCCGCGGATCATGCTCGGTCGGCCGCGCTCGGTCGAATGGGCCGCAGTCAATGCGGAAACCTCGGCGCCGACTGGGCACAGGGGTGGGCCGATTCGCCGCCGAACACCGGCCGCTGCTGTGTGCTGTCCTGCCGGACAGCGACGGCGTACTGCCGGCGGCGCGGCCGAAGGCGTCGGAATGGTCATCCGGCCGGTTGGCCGAGACTCTTCTCGGCGTCCGAGTGGCGCCGGGTGATCAGGTAGCCGAAGGCGGTCGCGAGGACGTACATGAGCACCGAATAGACGGCACTGGGAATCGCGACCTCGGTGCTTTCCAAAACACTGAGGGCGATGGTGAGCGCCACGGTCGTGTTGTGGATTCCGACCTCCATGGAGCTCGCTATCGCCTGGCGCTTGTCAAGACGGAGCAGCCGGGCACCGGCGTAGCCGAGGGTGAGGCTCGCGAGGCAGAAGATGCCGGTCACCAGCCCGACCTGCTGCATGTAATCGGCCAGATTCTCCCGCTCACCCAGCAGGGCACCGACCGAAACGATCACCAGCACGACGATGGAGAAGATCCGGACCGGACGGTCGGCGCGTGCGGCGAAGTCGGCGGAGCGCCGACGGACCGCCATACCGATGGCGACCGGGATGAGCACGATGGCGATCACCTGCACGACCTTGCCGAGCTGCAGGCCGAGGTCACCCTGGGCGTCGAAATGGTCGATGGCGAGGTTGGTGATGATCGGGATGGTGAGGGCGGCGAGCACCGAGTTGATCGCGGTCAGCGTGATGTTGAGGGCCACGTCTCCGCGGAAGAGGTGGCTGAACAGGTTGGCCGTGGTCCCGCCGGGGGAAGCGGCCAACAGCATCACGCCGACGGCGAGCAGTGGGTCGAGGTCGAATATCTTCACCAGCCCGAACGCCACGAGCGGGAGCACCAGCACCTGCAGCACCAGCGCGACGACCACCGCCTTCGGTGATCGGGTGACCCTCCTGAAGTCGTCGGTGGTCAGGGACAGCCCGAGGCCGAACATGATGATCGCCAGGGCGATCGGCAGGCCGGTGGTGATGAGTGCTGAGTCGTTCATCGGTGTCCTTCAGGTCTGGAACTGAACGGGGGTGAGGACGGCGAGCGCGTTCCGGCCCACGTGATGGGCGTGCGAGGGGCGGGGGTTGCGGCCGCGCGGAGGATCGTGGAGTGGCTGTCACCGTGGGGATGCCGGGACGCGTAGGACTGCACGCTCGTGGACCTTGTCGGCCGCTTCAGGGCGTAGGTGAGTCTGACGCACCGCTGAGCTGATGGGGAAGGGTGGCGCAGACAGCGCTTCCCTCCCTCTCTCCCTCCCTGCCGACCGCCGTAGGACCGCCGACCGCCGGCTCAGACGGTGAGAGTGGTGGAGAGGACCGAACCGGCCTGCCACGCGGCTCCCACTCCCCCGTACGGGGGAGGTGGATTCGTCCTGCGGGGGATGTGGCGAGGCGCGGTGATGTCGGACGCTGGGATTCCTGCTGGTGGAAGGGGAGTTCGGGTGGAACGGTGGGATCGGATCGGGCGAGGGGGCCGCTTATGGAGCGGCCCTGGCATTGCTGCCGTACCTGCTGATCAAGGTGGCATGGGTGGTCGGCTCGCTCGTGGGGACGCTGCCCGTCGGCACCGGATTCGGCATGGCGGAATGGGTGGTCCTCAACACCGTCACGGTCGGTATGGCCGGGATCGGGGTCGCGCTGGCGCTCGCCCTCGTACGGCCGTGGGGGATGCGGATTCCTGGGGTCCTGGTCGCCTTCTGCGCCTGGGTGGGGTCGGGGCTCCTCGTCTCGATACTGCCGTTCGGCGTGCTCAGTACGCTGCTGGACGCCGGCGCCGACTCGCAGGACGGCGGCGACGGCCCGGTCAGGCCGGCCTGGGAAGGCGTACTGGTCCAGTTCAGCTTCCTGGGGATGGGGCTGGGCCTGGCCCTCGCGGTCCCCACATATCTACGGCGCCGCTGGCCGCAGGCGTTCGCCGGGCGGGTCGGCGACGCACCACGTGCCGCGCCGCCGTGGGCTGCCGTCGTCGGCGCGGTGGTCGGGCTGGTCTGGCTCTACTGGGCGGCCGGCGGCACGATGGGCATCGCGCACCCGACCGAGCGAACCACCCACGGGTACCTGCTCGGAGCTGTCTCCGGGTTCTGGGCCCTCGCCGGATCAGCAGCCGTCTGGATGATCGCGCGGGCACATCCGGCCCGGTTGCCCCGCTGGCTGCCCCTGGTGTTCGGCTGGGTCGGGTCGGGCTCACTGTTCGCGGGGAGCGGCTGGAAGCTGCCCTTCACCCTGTATGCAGCACTGGCGGAGCCTGCCGCCTTCACACCTCCGGAAAGCCCCGGCACCGCCGTGATCCTGCATCTTGGCGCTGTAGCGAGCGGCGCGGCGATGCTGCGGATACTCGTCCGCGAACGCGACCGGGTCACCGAGTCCCGTCCCCGGCCCACACGGCACTAGCCTGGGGTCCCATGATCGTATGGCTCAACGGCACCCACGGCGCAGGCAAGACGACGACCAGTGCACTCGTGCAGCAACTGAGCCCGGATTCGCGGGTGTTCGACGCCGAGAAGGTCGGCGAGACGCTCATGGACATCACGCCGGGACTGCCCGGGACGGACAACTTCCAGCACTGGCCGCCGTGGCGGCCGCTCGTGGTCGAGACCGCCCGTCACGTACTCGACTACACCGGGGGAACTCTGGTGATGCCCATGACCGTCCTGGTCGAGCAGTACTGGCGTGAGATCAGCGCGGGCCTCGCCCAACACTCCGTCCCGGTGCGGCACTTCGTCCTGCACGCCGATCAGGAAACGCTCCGCGGGCGCATCGAGGGAGATACGGAAATGGGCCCCTCCGCCTTCCGCCTCAAGTACCTCGCCCCCTACGCCGAGGCGGCCCGCACGTGGCTGCACAACGAGGCCGAGGTCATCGACACCACACACCTCACGCCCGCCCTGGCCGCCCGGCGGATCGCGGACGCCGTCACGAGCTGAGGCCACCTCGCCACGTCACAGGCAGTCGCAACCCGTGGCGTAGAACAGCAGGAGAACGGCCGTCGCGGCGGTCAGGGTGAAGCCGGTCATGGCCACGGTCGTGATGGTCCGACGGCGGCCCTTCCTCGGATCGCGGAAGGCGGCCCAAGCGCCGTGGGCGAGGAAGAGGCTGAGGAGTCCGGCCCCCGCCAGGGTCAGGCGCGGGCTGTAGGACCAGCTCACGTGGGTGAGCAGGGCCAGCCCAGCAAGCAGGGCGCAGGCGAGCAGGGTGAGGATCGCCTCGCCGACAGCTTCTCCTACCGCCTCCACCAGGAAGTCCTTGGTGCCCTTTGCCGCTCTGCGGAACCCCAAGGCGCTTCTCCATCCCCGTGAACGACGCGCCCCCGCACGGGGCACCGGTACAGAGGACCGGCCCGAGGCCGTCAGGGTTGCCGCGGAGCAACCGACGCGCTTCAGGTGACGAGACCGGCCAGGGGCGCACGCTTCGGGCGCGGACGGCCGCTGCCCGGTGCGCCATCGTCGGCGCACCGGGCAGGTCCGGACCCGGTCGAGGCGCCCGGCGTGGTCCGCTCCCCCGTTGGACCGCGGGCCCGCCGTGCGCCTCACCGTAGGCCGGCACCCCTCCCCCGGGCGTCTCTCACCCGGGGATCAGCGGGCGTCGGCGAATCGCTTGAACGCCGCCTGGGTGCCCGACCCGGCGATACCGTCGATCGCGCCGGTGTAGCCGTAGTGCGCCTTCAGCCATCGCTGCAGCGCCTTCACCGTGTTGGGTCCGACGACTCCGTCGATGGCGTCGTTGTAGTTGGCGGCCGACCTCAGGAACAGCTGGAAGGCCTTCCAGCTGTTGGTCCCGAGCTGCCCGTCGATCGCATCGTTTTAGTTCCAGGAACGCGCCGGCCAGCGCTGGACCTCCTTCGCCTGCGCGTTGCTCAGGCCGAGGTTGACGACCGCGAGCGGCACGACCGCCTCGGCGCTGACCGCAGGCGCCTGCCGGGCCGGTGCCGCAGCGAGGCTGGTGCCCGCCGCGGTCAGCGTTCCGGCCGCGATCCCCACGGCGGTGGCGACACTCACGAACGTCCTCGTCATGGCTCGCACGTACTTCCCCTCCCCTGGACGGAACCGACCGGACCGGCCGGCTGACGACCACCCTGCGGGACGGTGGCAGCGGGCACCACCGCTGCCGGGGAAGTGACGCAATCCCGGGAATTCCCACCCCCTGACCTGCTGGGACGCCGTCCGCGGGATCTGTCCGCCGGGACGCCGGGACGCTAGGGGCAGGGAGGAGGGTCGTACGGGGGCGGGGCGCCCGGCTTTCTACCGGCCGCGCGGCTTTCCGCGCTTGCCGCCCGCCTGGCCGCCCTTGGGGGCGCCCCCGCGGCGGCCGGCGCCGGTCTGCTTGCCGGGGGCGGGCTTGCGCCCGGCGGAGCCGCCCGTTCCGGCCCGCTTGGCCTTCGCCTTCGCCTTCTCCTTCGCCGATGGCTGCGGAGGGGTCGCCGCGCGGCCTCGGGTGCTGTTGACCGTGCGCCCCCGGACGATGCCGATGAACTCCTCCACCAGATCGGGGGTGGGCTCCTCCTGCGGCCACGACAGGGCGACGCGGGACTCGGGGGCGTCCAGGACCGGCCGGTAGGTGAGGTCCTTGCGGTGGTGCAGGCGGGCCAGGGACTGCGGGACGAGGAGCACGCCGACGCCCGCCGCGACCAGCTCGATCGCGTCCGCGGTGGTGGCCGGGCGCTCGATCGCGGGGCTGCCGGGGAGCTTCTCCCAGTCGAGGAGGTCGTCGAGCGGGTGCAGGACGATCTCGTCGGCCAGATCGGCGAGCGTCACGTCCTCCGCCGCCGTGGCGACGTGGTCCTTGGGGATCACGACGACGGTCGTCTCGGTGTAGAGGGGGATCGCGCTGAGGACGTCCCGGTCGACCGGCAGCCGTACGAGCCCGGCCTCCGCACCGCCGTCCGCCAGCAGCCGCGAGGCCTCGCCAGCGGGGACCTGGACGAGCTCCAGGGGGGTGCCGGGCAGCCGCTCGTTCCAGACCCTCACCCACTTGGTCGGCGTCACGCCGGGGACGTACGCGAGCCTGAAGGAAGAGGGCGTAGCAGAGGGGGTATCCGAGCCTGTCACGGAACCAGGCTACCGGCAGGTGGTCGGAGGTATGTCCCATGGTCGATACCCTGGACCCATGACGTCGCACAAGACCGCCCAGACCATGAAGCCCGCCACCGCGGCGAAGAAGCTGGGTGTGTACCTCCAGGCCACCCCCGCCGAGTTCCAGGAGGGTGCCGTCTCGCGCACCGAGCTCAACGCCCTCCAGACCGACCCGCCCGCGTGGCTGGTGGAGCTGCGCCGCACGGGACCGCACCCCCGCCCGGTGATCGCGGCGAAGCTCGGCATCTCCATCGCGGGGCTCGCCCGCGGCGGAGTCACCGATGCCCTCACCACCGAGCAGGTAGACGCCCTCAAGGACGAGATGCCCGAGTGGCTCAAGACCGAGCGGGCCACCCAGGCGGAGGTCCGCAAGGAGGCCGCCCGGATCAAGGAGCGCAACGCGGAGCGCGCCGCCCGGTCGAACTGACCGCAGCCGACGAAGACCAGGAAGCCCGGCCGACGCAGTGCGTCGGCCGGGCTTCCTGTCTGCCGGGCCCGAAGGCCCCGCTTGGGTCAGAGAGCGCCGGACTCGGCGATGGTGACCTTGGCGCTGGTGCGGCCGCTGGAGGAGCCGAGCGCCTCGATCTTGCGGACCAGGGCCAGGCTGTCCTCGTCGGCGACCTCGCCGAAGACCACGTGCTTGCCGTCCAGCCACGGGGTGAGCACCGTGGTGACGAAGAACTGCGAGCCGTTGGTGTTCGGGCCGGCGTTGGCCATCGAGAGCAGGCCCACGCGGTCGTGCTTCAGCTTGAAGTTCTCGTCGGCGAACTTCTCGCCGTAGATGCTCTTGCCGCCGGTGCCGTCGCCGCGGGTGAAGTCCCCGCCCTGGAGCATGAAGTCGGTGATGACGCGGTGGAAGGAGGAGCCGGCGTAGCCGAAGCCCTTCTCACCGGTGGCGAGCGCGCGGAAGTTCTCCGCCGTCTTGGGGACGACGTCGTCGAACAGGTTGAACGTGATCCGCCCTGCGGGCTTGTCGTCGATGGTGATGTCGAAGTAGACCTTGGTTGTCATGGTGACATCCTCACATTCCTGGCAACCGCAGGTGAAACCCGGGTTGGGTCGGCGCAGTGGAATGTCGCGTTCCTCTCACCCCGGACCGCCCCCAGGCCGCCCCCGAGCCGCCCCCGGGTCATCCCCCGGGTCATCCTCGGGCGCCGTCCCGGTGGGCCGCGTAGACCGCGTCGACCAGGGCCGTCTTCCGCGGGTCGTCGGCCACACCGGAACCCATGCGGTTCATGACGTACCCGAGGGCGATTCCCGCTTCCGGGTCGGCCAGTCCGCAGGAGCCGCCCGCGCCGTCGTGACCCATCGCCCGTGGGTTGGGTCCGTAGGAGCGGTTGGGCCCGCTCAGCCAGAGGCCGAGGGCGATCTCCGTCTCATGGGCGAAGGCGTCCCCGAGGACGAGGTCGCGGCAGGCGCCCTGGCTCTCACGGACCCGTTCGACGGCCTGCTCGGAGAGGACGCGGTGGCCGCCGACGGAGCCTCGTCCGGCGAGGATCCCGTAGAGCGCGGCCACCGCGCGGGCGGTGCCGTGGCCGTTGGCGGCGGGGATCTCGGCGGCGCGCCATCCGGGCGTGTTGGCGGCCGCCCGGCCGGTGGGCGGGTTGAGCAGGGAGGCGACGGCCACCGGTTCCATCCGGGCCAGGAGCGCGGCCTGGGCGACGCGGTCGGCGCGGTCCTGTACGAGTTCGGCGAGCCGGTGGGTCTCCTTCTCCGGGAGGCCGAAGGTGAAGTCGATGCCCAGCGGGCCGGTGATCTCCTGCCGGAGGAACTCCCCGGGCAGCACCCCGCTGACCCTGCGGACCACCTCGCCGACGAGGAACCCGTACGAGATCGCGTGGTAGCCGGACCGGGTCCCCGGCTCCCACATGGGCGCGGTCGCGGCGAGCCGGGCGCAGGTCAGTTCCCAGTCGTACAGCTCGTCCAGGGTGTGCGGTACGCCCACTCCGGCGACCCCGGAGCGGTGCGACAGGAGGTGGCGTACGAGAACGGATCCCTTGCCGTTCGCCGCGAACTCCGGCCAGTACGTGCTGACGGGCGCGTCGAGGTCGAGGAGGCCCCGGTCGGCGAGGACGTGGGCGCAGAGCGCGGTGGGGCCCTTGCCGGTGGACCAGACGTTGACCAGGGTGTCCCGCTCCCAGGGGCGGGTGCGGGCCTCGTCGGCCCAGCCGCCCCAGAGGTCCACCACGGGTATGCCGTCGGAGAGGACGGTGAGCGCCGCGCCCAGTTCGCCGCGGGCCGTGAAGTTCTCCTCGAAGGCTTCCCGGACCCCGGCGAACCGGTCGTCGCAGTGGCCGTGGATCTGCGGCACGTGGCCTCCCTGGATACGGTCCGGACCGATGACCCAGCAACGTACCGACTGGTCGGACCGGAGGGAAGAGCGGGTTCCTGCCGGGGTCAGCGGATGCCGGACTCCAGGCTCAGGCTCCAGCGGCCGGGCGAGCCGGCGAGCGTGATCGTGGAGAGCGGGCGGACGTCGATGTTCCAGTACGCCGTCGGCGGCACGTTCAGCGCGTAGACCAGGGCCGCGCGGATCACGGCGGGTTCGGCGACCGCGACGATGAAGCCGTCGCAGGCCGGGCGGGTGTCCAGCCAGCCCCCTATCCGCCCGATGAAGCCGAGGAGGGATTCCCCGCCGTGCGGGGCGCTGCCCGGGTCGGCGAGCCAGGTGTCCACGGCGGCCGGTTCCCGGGCGGCGACCTCGGCCAGGGTCATACCGCGCCAGCGGCCCATGTCGCAGTCGCGCAGGGCGGGCTGGGCCATCGGGGCGTAGCCGAGCGCGTCGCCGGTGGCACGGCTGCGCGGGGTGGGCGAGCAGTAACGCAGTTCGGCCGCCCCGAGCGGGACCAGGGTGTGGGCGACGAGCTGCACCTCGTGCCAGCCGGCGTGGTCGAGCGGCCGGTCGTCGTCGAAGCGCTCGGCCAGGCGGGGGGAGGTGCGCGCCGCCGCGACCAGGGTGACCCGATGCGTCATGGCCGGATGCGTCATGGCCGGATCGTGGTGCCGAACGGTTGAACGGTCAAGAGGGCACCGGGGGACGCGGACCCCGCTGGTCAGTTTCCGGCCACACCCGCCAGGCCCAGCCCGCCGTACGCCTTACGGAGGCGGCGGACGCCCTCCGCGATCTCGGCCGCCCCGGAGACCGCGGCGAAGCTCAGCCGTACGTGTCCGGCCGGGGGTTCGGCGCAGAAGTACGGGCTGCCCGGGGCGATGGCGACCGAGGCGCGCAGGGCCGCGGAGGCGACGGCGGACTCGTCGGGGCCCGTTCCCGCGCCGGTCGACGGGATCCGGAGCCAGAGGCTGCCGCCGCCCGCCGGCACGTGGGGCAGGTCGAGCGCGGGCAGCTCGGAGCGGAGGGCGGCGGACATCACCGTACGGCGACTGCGCAGCTCCGCCGCCACCGCGGCCAGGTGGCGGCCCCAGGACGGGGAGCCGACGAGTTCGAGCGCGGCCTCCTGGAGCGGCCTCGGTACGAAGAAGCTGTCGACGACCTGGATGGCGCGGAGGCGTTCGAGGACCGGGCCCCGGGCGGCCAGCGCGCCGACCCGGAGGCTGGGCGAGGTGACCTTGGTGAGCGAGCAGACGTGGACGACCACGCCGTCGGGGTCGTCGGCGGCCAGTGGCGCCGGGAGCGGCCCGGCGTCCTCGTGGACGAGCCGCCGGGCGAAGTCGTCCTCGATGACGAACGCCCCGGCCGCCCGCGCGATCGCCAGGATCTCGGGCCTGCGGGCGGGGGCGAGCGTGACCCCCGTGGGGTTCTGGAAGAGCGGCTGGGTGACGAAGACCCGGGCCCCGGTGGCGCGGAACGCGTCGGCGAGCAGCTCGGGCCGGACCCCGTCTCCGTCCATCGGGACGGGGACCGGGCGCAGCCCCGTGGCACGGGCCACCGCGAGCATCCCGGGGTAGGTGGGCGACTCCACCAGGACCGGGGCGCCGGGCGGGGCGAGGGCGCGCAGCGCGGTGGCCAGTGCGCTCTGGCCGCCCGCGGTGATCAGGATGTCGGAGCCGGAGACGGCCGGCCCGATCTCGCGGGCGAACCAGGACCGCAGTTCAGGCAGCCCGTCCGTGGGCGGGCGGCCCCAGGCACCCGGGCGGCGGCCGGCCCGGGCGAGGGCGGCGGCCAATGCCCGCTCGGGCTGGAGGGAGGCGTGGAGGTAGCCGCCGTTGAACTCGATGGTGCCGGGCGGCGGTGCGGCGAGGGTGGCCAGGACCCCGGAGGCGTCGACCGTACGGGGCACGACCTCGGGTCCGCCGTCGCCGCTCAGCGACACCTCCTGCCAGGAGGTGTCCCCGGGGGCGGGGACCTCGGCTCGGGGCTCGGCCCGGAAGGCGCCGGAGCCGGGGCGGGTGGTGACGAGCCCTTCGGCGGCGAGCTGGGCGATGGCGCGGGAGACGGTGACGGGGCTGACCCGGAACCGCTCGACGAGCGCACGGCTGGACGGCAGCTTCCCACCTGGTGAGTAGCGGTTCAGTTCGGACCGCAGGGAAGTGACCAGTTCGGCAACGCTGCTACGCTCTTGCATGAGAGCACAGGATAGCGCTACCGCAACGGAACCGATAGCGGTCACCATCGGTACGGAGACCTCCCCGACGCCCGGCACCGGCGCGCCGCAGCACACCGTGAAGGCCCCCGCCCGCCGCGGCCCCCTGCTCGCCGCGCTCGGCGTCGTCGCGTTCTCGCTCACCTTCCCCTCCACCGCCTGGGGCCTGGAGAGCTTCGGCCCCTGGTCCCTCGTCGCCCTGCGCTCCACGCTCGCCGCCGTGATCGCGGGCGGCTTCCTGCTGGCGGTCCGGGCGCCGGTGCCCGCGCGCCGCCACTGGGGCGGGCTCGCGGTGGTGGCGGGCGGCGTGGTCGTGGGGTTCCCGCTGCTGACGACCCTGGCCCTGCAGACCTCCACCACCTCGCACGCCGCCGTGGTCGTGGGGCTGCTGCCGCTGACGACGGCGGTGCTGGGGTCGCTGCGTACCGGGGAGCGCCCCTCCCGCGCCTTCTGGGCCGCGGCCCTGGCCGGGGCCGCTGTCGTCATCGGCTTCACCGTGCAGCAGAGCGGTGGCGCCCTGGCCTCGGGTGATCTGTATCTGTTCGGCGCGCTGCTGGTGTGCGCGGCCGGGTACACCGAGGGCGGCCGGCTGGCCCGGGTGATGCCGGGGTGGCAGGTGGTCGGCTGGGCGCTGATCCTGTGCCTGCCGCTCGCGGTGGCGGGCAGCGCGGTGGCCCTGCCGCTCGAACCGGTCCACCTCACCGCGCACGGCGTCCTCGGCCTGGTCTGGGTGGCCGCCGGATCGACCTTCTTCGGGCTCTACGTCTGGTACAGGGGCATGGCCGAGATCGGCGTCCCCCGGGCCAGCCAACTCCAGCTCGCGCAGCCGCTGCTGACGCTGGCATGGTCCTTCCTGCTGCTCGGCGAGGAGGTGCCGGCGGCGGCTCCGCTCGCGGCGGTGGCGGTGCTGGTCTGCATCGCCGCCACCCAGCGGACGGGCCGCCGGGGCCGGGCGGCACAGCGTGCGGCAGGGGAATCCGCGCCCGTACGGTCATAGACTTGGCCGTACGGACAGGCGGACCGCCACCCCTGAGGAGGTCACCCCCGATGGAGGCACACGCGGGCGACCGGCTGCTGATGCACGGCAGGACCGTGGGACAGCACGACCGGGTCGCAGAGATCATCGAAGTACTCGGGGACGGGGGCGCCCCTCCGTACCGGATCCGGCTCCCCGACGGTCACGAACACCTGATGTCCCCCGGCCCCGACAGCGTCGTCCAGCACGTCGAGGCGCCCCGGGACCAGCGGTGACAGGGCCGGGGCCGGAGTCCGAGCGGCTCCGGCCCCACTGCTCTCAGCGCGGCGCGCGCACCCGGTCCTGGTAGTGGTCGGCGACCACCCGGGCCATCGCCCCGATCCGGTCCGCCGCCACGTGCTTGGCGGAGAAGAAGACGTGCCCGCCCACCTCCTCGTGGTCCCGGGCAAGGGTGAGGTGGCGGGAGAGTTCCGCCGGGTCCTGCCACGGGGCCGGCTGGGCCGGGTCGCCGGCCTTGTACAGCGCCTCCCCCACGTACAGACCCACGCCCGTGCCCCGTACGGTCGCGCTCCACCAGGCGAGGACCTTGGCATAGTCGGCGGCGGCGAGGCCGATGTGCCAGTAGATCTGCGGGCAGATGTAGTCGATCCACCCCTCCTTGACCCACTTGCGGGTGTCGGCGTGCAGGTCGTCGTAGGTCTCGACGCCGGCCCGGGTGTCGGAGCCGAGCGGGTCGGTCGAGGCGTTCCGCCAGACGGCGAAGGGGCTGATGCCGAACCGGACGCCCTGCCGGGTCTCCCGGATCCGCTCGCCCATCTCGCGGACCAGCCGGTCGGTGTTGTCGCGGCGCCAGGCGGCCCGGTCCGGGAAGCCGGCCCCGTACCGCTCGTAGGCGGCACCGTCCTGGAACTCCTGGCCCGCCACCGGGTACGGGTAGAAGTAGTCGTCCCAGTGCACCGCGTCGATCTCGTACCGGCGTACGGCGTCCAGCATCGCGTCCTGGACGAAGCGGCGGACCTCCGGCAGCCCGGGGTTGTAGTAGAGCTTCCCGCCGTACGGCAGGACCCACTCCGGATGGAGCCGGGCCGGGTGGGAGGCGGCGAGGCGGGTGGGGTCGGTGTGGTTCGCCACCCGGTACGGGTTGAACCAGGCATGCAGTTCGAGCCCCCGCTCATGCGCCTCGCGGACGGCGGTGGCGAGCGGGTCCCAGCCCGGGTCCTTGCCCTGGACCCCGGTGAGGCAGTCGGCCCACGGTTCGTACGGGGAGGGCCACAGGGCGTCCGCGGTCGGCCGGACCTGGAGCACCACCGCGTTGAGCCGCAGCTCGACCGCCCGGTCCAGATGGGCGATCAGCTCGGCCTCCTGGGCCGCCGCCGTCAGGCCGGTCTTGGAGGGCCAGTCCAGGTTGGCGACCGTGGCGATCCACACCCCGCGCAGCTCGCCCCGCGCGAACCGGTCCTCGCCGTCACCCCCTCCCCGTAGGGCCCGAGCCGGCTGGGAGGCCACCGCGTCACCGCCCGTCGTCATCGCCGCCACCAGCGCGGCCGCACTCGCCACGAGTGATCTCCGGGTCATTCCTGTCCGTCGCATGCGCCACCCTCGTCTCTCACGTCGACCACAACCTGCATTGCCGTACGTAACAGGATGATGCCCGTACGTAGCCGGATGACCCGCAGGTCACCGGGGTGGGCTCGCGGAGTAACGTCGTGGGGTCGAGGCGGGCACCGGAATCACACGGGACCCTGCAATGCGGAGAACATCGAAAGGCACGAGGTGACGGACTCTATGGCCGACATTGCACGCGTCGGGGTGGTGGGCTGTGGCCAGATGGGCGCAGGGATCGCGGAGGTGTGCGCGCGCAGCGGCCTCGAAGTGAAGGTCGCCGAGACCACCGGCGAGGCGCTGGAGATCGGCCGCACCCGGCTGCACAACTCCCTCTCGAAGGCCGCCGAGCGCGGCAAGATCAGCGCGGAGGAGCGGGACGAGACCCTCGGCCGGCTGAGCTTCACCACCGACCTCGGGGAGTTCGCCGACCGCGATCTCGTCATCGAGGCCGTCGTGGAGAACGAGCAGGTCAAGACCGAGATCTTCCAGGTGCTCGACCAGGTGGTGACCCGGCAGGACGCGATCCTGGCCTCCAACACCTCCTCCATCCCGCTGGTGAAGCTGGCCGTGGCGACCTCGCGCCCGGACCGGGTCATCGGCATCCACTTCTTCAACCCGGCCCCGGTCCAGAAGCTGGTCGAGCTGATCCCGGCGCTGACCACGTCGGACGAGACGATCAAGCGCGCCGAGGCCGTGGTGCAGGACGTGCTGGGCAAGCACCCGATCCGCGCCCAGGACCGGTCCGGCTTCGTCGTGAACGCGCTGCTGATCCCCTATCTCCTCTCCGCGATCCGGATGTTCGAGTCGGGCATCGCGAGCCGTGAGGACATCGACAACGGCATGGAGATGGGCTGCGCCCACCCGATGGGCCCGCTGAAGCTCGCGGACCTGATCGGCCTGGACACCGTGGCCTCGGTCGCCGACTCGATGTACGCCGAGTACAAGGAGCCCCTGTACGCCGCTCCCCCGCTGCTCCAGCGCATGGTCGACGCGGGCCGCCTCGGCCGCAAGACGGGGTCGGGCTTCTACCCGTACGCCTGACCACCCGTCCCGGGGCCCGGCGCTCACTCCGCCGGGCCCGCCGGGGCACGTTACGCGAGGTCAGGGCCGCGGGCGGCCCCGTAGAGCCTCGTCTACCACTGCCAACCCGACACCGTACTGGAGCGCTACGGAGCGACGGCGCGGATGCGCGGGCCCGAAGCCCTGGGCCTTTCAGCGCTGTCGCAGCCTTCCGTGCTTGCACTGCGAGAACTCCCTCGGATGTCCCTCCGACAGAGCTGAAAGTCCCTGAAAAGTCCCTGGCGACTCGGACCCCGGACCTACGCATTACGAGACCGTGAGCGATCATGCCGCCTGATGCCGCCTGATGCCGCCGGGTGATGTCGTGCCTGATCAGAGCACATGCGACGGGTTGTCCCCTGCTACCTCGTGATGCACTGTCCAAAGGCATCCGGCCACCGGCTGGCCACCGAGACGGGCTCAGCAGACGACAAGACGCCGTATCGATGGGGTTGTCGGACTCCTACAGACCGCACCGTGGACCCCTCCTCCGGCCAGCCCCGTACCTGCTCGTGCCGCTGCCGGTAGGAGCGGCGGGCGGGACTCTGCGACGTGACGCCCTGCCGACACAGCCACTACCTCACCCAACGCCCTGACCTCTAGGCAGCGCCCATCCGCCGTCACGCCCCGAGCACGCGGGGGGCACGATGGGTGAGGCGGCGCATCACGCTTGTAGGCCGCAGGCCGTTCTCGACCTGGAGGAGGAAGGACACCGGGGAATTGCTGAGGGCCTCGTCGCGCTGCTTGCTGATCTGCCTCTGGTAGCCCACCAGGCCGAAAGCGAGGCCGAGGGCGGAGGCGTAGGGCAGCCCTCCCGCCGCATAGCCGCCCACGGCTCCCAAGACTGCAGGCGCTTCCGTCTGGACGTTGAACACTCCAGTGGCAGCGTCGATCTTGAGACTCTTCATCGCGGCCTTGAGGTCGTTCAGTGGGCGCTCGAAGCGGGTCCGGTGCAACTGTCGCAGGCGGGCGGCGAGAACTTCGCGATCCTCGATCTCCGCGAGGTGCTCCTGTCATCTCACCTGCAACGCTGTCGACCTCATCCATGAAGGTCTCGAACTCGGCCCCGTGTTTCTGCCGGAGTTCGATCACCTTACCGACCGACACATTCGCCAGGTCGGCTGGCAGGACCATCCGGACGGCCAGCTCTCCCAGAACCGCGGACACGGACTGGTCGGCGCGCGATTGCCGGCCCCGCAGCAGAACGGCCCTGACACGTTCGGTGTCCCATTCCTGGCTCGCCCGGTGCGCCGCCATCTGGTCCGTCGTCGGCACCAGGTGGTTACGCCGCGCCAGCTCATCGGTCAGCGCACACTTGTAGACCCACGCCAGCATCGGGTCCATAGAGATCCACGTGCCGGACGGCTCCCGCCCCTCGAATGTGGGGCGGTCCGCGTTGATGGCCAGCCCTTCGGCGATCAGCGCCTCACGCAGGACCGGTGAAACCTCCTGCCAGTACAGATGCGCGATGTACCCACCAGGGCGGCCGTCGGAATGGGGATCTCTACGGGCGTTAGGGACGTAGAGGTTGGTACGCCGCAACGACGGCGGTACGACCGTGCTCTCGCGGATCTGCCATTCGCGGATCTCGTAGTACCGGCGCAACGTCCCGGCGTGTTCGCGGATGGTCTCCAGAAAGGGGGCCTCCACGGCTGCGGGGGCAGCACCGGGCTCAACCGGAACGAAGAAGTCGAGTCCATCGGCCAGGGCCTTGCCTGTCTCTGAATCCCGGACGGGGTAGTCCCGGGGACGACGCGGGCCAACTGCGGCCAGTACAAGGCCGCCACCTTCATCCAGTCATCGTTCTGGACGTGCACGTACGGGTGATACAACCCGGTCTGCCGCATGCTTCCCACTACCCCTAGTCAATTCCAGCCTGACCTCTGTACTGATCATCATCCAGCGGCGCGGGTTGAGGCGGGATGACGCCGCCATCGCATGTATCCGCTGGGCACCCCATTGCGATGTCTTTCGCCGTACACGCTTGCTCTGCACGATTATCCACAGGGCGTCTGCCGAGGGCGGGCATGGAGCTTCCCCAGGACGCCAGTGCTCACCCCTCGTGACGGCTGGCCACCGAAGCCGAGCTTGGCGGGTTCGGGAGGGTAGCCGCTGATGCGACGCCGCGCGCTCGTCACCGTGGGTGATGCTGCGCGAGTGCGGTCCACCGTCCCGAGGCCGTCGGCTCCCTTCCCTCTGGAAAATCCCTCTGCCCGTTTCGATTGCTTCTCTTGTACCGATCACGGGAGGGGGACGGTGATGGCCGAGCTGATGCTGTTCCGGCGAGACGCGGGCGGGCGGGACGTCGAGCTGCCCGGTTCGACGGTGGCGCTGGAGGTCGAACTGCAGCGGCGGGTCGAGGCCGGCCTGGAGGCGATGCTCGGCATCCGGTTCCTGGCGTCGGAGTACCCGACCGGTCCGTGGCACCGGGGCCGGATCGACACCCTCGGGCTGGACGAGAACGGCAGCCCGGTAGTGATCGAGTTCAAAAAGGGCTCCGACAGCGGGGTGCTGTCGCAGGCCGTCTCGTACCTGTCCTGGCTGGAGTCGGCGCACCACGAGTTCGAGGCGCTCGTGCGGAAGGTGCTGGGCGCGGAGGCTGCCGGGTCGATTGACTGGCGTCGACCGCGGATGGTCTGCATCGCGGCTAGCTTCTCCCACCACGACCGTGTGGCCGTGCAGCGGCTGCCCGAGCGGATCGACCTGGTGCGCTACCGGATCTTCGAGGGCGGCCTGCTGAGCTTGCTGCTCGTCGACTCCTCGCCCGGCTTCCCGACCGCCGCTTCGTCCCGGCGAAATCGGGAGCGGGAGACGGCGGTCGACGTCGCGGCGGCGGCCCCGGTGGCTCCTTCGCCGGCGGATGCCAGCCTCGTACCGGAGTGCCTGCGGGACCTGTACGCCGAGATAGACGACGCGCTCACGGCATGGGGCGAGGTCGAGGTGGCGCCGCTGCGCCACTACATCGCCTACCGGCGGCTGGTGAACGTGGCATCGGTGATCTTCCGCCCAAAGCACGAGGCGATCCTGGTCTATCTCAGACTCGACCCGGACACGGTCGAGCTGGAGGAGGGCTTCACCCGGGACATGCGCGGCATCGGGCACCTCGGGACCGGGGACCTGGAGGTACGCCTCGCTTCGGCAGCCGACCTGGAGAAGGCGGCACCGTTGATCCGGCGGGCATTCGAGGCGGCTTGACGCAAACAGAAGGGCGGCTGGAGCATCGGTTACTCGATGCTCCAGCCGCCCTTTGGCGTCTGCGGTCCACGGACCCCGGGCTCTCCGCTCTCATGCTCATGCCTCCGGACCGGCCAGCTCGAAGTCGTCCTTTGTCAGTTCGGCGCGCAGCCGCTCCTCGGCGACGTCGGCGTAGTGCGCGAACAGCTCGACGCCCACGAAGCGGCGTCCCTCGCGCAGGGCCGCGACCCCCGTGGAGCCGCTGCCGGTGAACGGGTCGAGCACGGTGCCGCCCTCGGGACAGACCTGGACGAGCTGCTGCATGACCTCGACCGGCTTCTGGGTGATGTGGACACGGCCCTTGCGGGGCTGGACCCCGGCCCGTCACAGCGTGCCCTCGACCGCCGCGATCACTGCGAAACTCGCCATCGGTCTGGCGCTGGTGCTGTACAGCGCGTACCGGCACCGCCGACCGCCGCGCCCGCATGGCCCGCCACGCTGGACGGCCCGGATCGACAATGCCTCTCCGGTCACGGCAGCCGCTCTGGCATGGCTTCTACAGCCCTGGGCCCTGGTCGGCGCCGGCGCCGCGACCGCCGTCGACGCGGACCTCTCTACCCTCGCCGACTGGCTCGCGCTGACCGGCTACTGCCTGCTGGCCACACTCAGCCTCATCGTCATGGAGATGTACGTGGTCTGGGCGCCCACGATCGCGAACGCACGCTTGAATGCCCTGCGGAGCCGGTTGGAGCGGCGCCAGGAACAGCTGATCGTCACGCTTTCCCTGGTGACCGGCCTGTGGCTGACGGCGCGGAGCATTGCCGAACTGGTCGACTGAGGCAAGAGGCGGCATCACCATCAGCCCGTGCCGCTGATCGCGGTCATCCTGGCGTTGGCGACACCCGAGGGCCGGGCGCGGGGCCGAGGGTGGGCATGTCGCTCTTCCTGGAGGGTCAGGGCGGGCCGACGGCGGCGTCAGGGCAGAACGCGCGTTCCGCCCGATCCGGCGCGGCCGGGCGGTGACGAGGTCGTCGGGCAAGGGGCGGAACCTCATGACTCATACGCTCGTGAGCCCCGTTGACTCGCTGGCGGCGTCACCCGCTAGCCCGGTCTGCGTTGCGGCGCCAGGTGCTAGGCGGGACGGTGGTGCCAACGGCGCCGGCTGCGAGGCCAGGACGAGGACGAGTGGCAGTCTCGGGACGTAATGTCTTCGAGGCGGAGGGCGAGAGCACGTGAGCACACTGTCGAGTGATCTGCGGACGCTGAGCCACGAGGCGTACGTCTACCTGTATCCACTGGTGACCATGGACATCACGCGTTTGCAGATGGTGAACGTCGAGGCGGATGCCAAGCCCGGCTGCGGGCCTTCGAACGAGTTCCACCACATGCGGGAGTTCCCCGACGCGACGTTCCGGTTGGTGGTGCGCCCGAACTTCGACACCCTGTACTCGGCTGCCTGGCTCGACCTGACGGCCGGCCCGGTGGTGCTGCACAGCCCTGACACCGCGGACCGCTACTACATGCTGCCCATGCTGGACATGTGGACCGATGTCTTCGCCAATCCTGGCAAGCGAACTACCGGCACCGACGCGCGTGACTTCGTGGTCGTGGGGCCGGGCTACACCCCCCACGCCGCACGGCCTCCCGGTCATCGCGGCCCCGACCCCGTACGTGTGGGTGATCGGCCGTACCCAGACCAACGGTCCCGGTGACTACGAGGCGGTGCACGCCGTACAGGACGGCTACACCCTCAGCACGGTGAACTCCGCGCCTGCCCACGTGATCGACCCGGACCACGACACCACCACGGAGCCGCTGACCCTGGTCAACAGGATGAACGCGGTGGAGTTCTTCACCCACGCCGCCCGCGCCCTGGCCGTCAACCCGCCGCACCTCACCGACTTCTCCGTCCTCGCTCGGATCGCACACCTGGGCCTCGTGCCCGGCAAGGAGTTCGACGCGGGCCGGTTCGATGCCGCACAGCTCTCCGAGATCGAGGCCGGAGCGAGCACGGCCCGCGAGGCGATCCTTGCGGCACTGCCCACCCTGGGCACCAAGGTCAACGGGTGGACGACGTTCACCGACACCATGGGGGTCTACGGCAACTACTACTTCAAGCGCGCCGTGGTCACCGCGGTCGGGCTCGGCGCCAACCCCGCCGAGGACGCCATCTATCCCGTGCTCATGGCCGACGCCGACGGCGAACCGCTGTCCGGCGAACACGACTACCGCATCCACTTCGATGCGGACCAGCTGCCGCCCGTTCACGCTTTCTGGTCCATCGCGATGTACGACGCGGAGGGCTTTCAGGTCGCCAACGAGCTCAACCGCTTCGCCCTCGGAGACCGCGACCCGCTGACCTACAACGACGACGGCTCCCTCGACATCCTCCTCCAACACCACAACCCCGGACCCGGCGGGGAAACAAACTGGCTCCCCACACCGCCCGGCCCCCTCGGCGTCACGATGCGCCTCTACGCACCCAAGCCCGAGGCCATGGACGGGCGATGGAACCCCCCACCCGTCCGCAAGGCGTAGACCCCACCCGCGGCGAACACCGCGTCCCGGGACAGATCGACGCACCTCCGAACCGCTGATGAGGCTCCCTGAATCTCCCCCACGCTTCAGGTAGTAGCCAGAGTTGCTCACTTTGATTCCCCGCCCATCGTGACTGTCGAGCGTTCGTCCACCGGTGGCGTCCCAGCGCCTACGGCCAGGGCTGTGCCGGGGTGGGTAGCCGGGATGCCCACCAGAGCAGAGTGTGCAACGGTGGAGAGGGTTGCGGATAGCACGGCCCGGAAGAAGCCAGATGCCTCTTGCGGGGCCGCTCCGGCCAGGAGGTGGCGTCATGGCCGACCAATGCAGCTGGAGCTCCCCAGAAGAACGGGCCGCGCGGGGTAGGGCCGCGCGTGCGGATGCGCCGCGTTCCTCTCATGCGGAGTACCAGTCCTCAGCGAAGCGACCGGGCCCTGTAGGCGTCGTCGAAGCGCAGTCGGCCACCCGGGTGCCGGAGCTCGTGCCCATCCGTTATGGCCGGATGACTGAGTCGCCCTTCCGCTTCTACCGGGGCGCCGCCGCCATCATGGCCGGTGATCTGGCCGGCACTCCCCGCTCGGGGATCACCGCGCAGCTGTGCGGGGATGCGCATCTGCTGAACTTCCGGCTGCTCGCGTCGCCTGAGCGGAATTTGGTGTTCGACATCAACGACTTCGACGAGACCCTGCCCGGTCCGTGGGAGTGGGATGTGAAGAGGCTGGCTGCCAGCCTGGTCATCGCCGGACGCGAGAATGGCTATACGGACGTCGAGCGGGCCTCCGTGGTGGGCACCGCCGTGCGGTCGTACCGCGAGCAGATGCGTCGTTTCGCCGGTCTGGGCAACCTCGAAGTCTGGTACACCCGGGCTGACATGACCGTGTTGCAGGCTCTGGCGGAGCAGAGAGTGGGCGCGAAGGCCCGCACGCGTACCCAGAGGGCCATGACGAAGGCACGCAGTCGCGACAGTCTCCAGGCTTTTGAGAAGCTCACGCAGGTGGTCGACGGCCGGCGCAGGATCACCTCTGATCCGCCGCTGATCGTGCCCATCCAGGACCTGCTGCCGGGCGTCGAGCGCGGCGCGGTAGAGGACCAGCTCCGCGATCTGATCGAGCGGTACAGCCATAGTCTGCAGTCCGACCGCCGCCATCTGCTCCGGCAATACCAAATCGTCGACATGGCCCGCAAGGTCGTCGGAGTCGGCAGCGTCGGAACCCGCTGCTGGATCATCCTCCTCCTCGGCAGCGGCGACCAGGACCCGCTGCTGCTGCAGGCCAAGGAAGCTGACCATTCCGTGCTGGCCCCGTACGCAGGAGCGAGCGAATACGACAACCAGGGTGAACGGGTCGTCTCCGGGCAGCGGCTGATGCAGGCCACCAGTGACATCTTCCTCGGCTGGGAACGTGTCACCGGCTTGGACGGACGCCAACGCGACTTCTATGTCCGCCAGTTGCGGGACTGGAAGGGCATCGCCGAACCCCAGCTCATGGTCCCCCGGGACATGAGCGCCTTCGGCGAGCTCTGCGGTGCGACCCTCGCCCGCGCCCATGCCCGTTCCGGAGACCGCATCGCCATTGCCGCCTACCTCGGCGGCGGCGATTCCTTCGATCGTGCGCTCACCGTCTTCGCCGAAAGCTACGCGGACCAGAACGAACGCGACCATCAGGCCCTCGTCGACGCCGTACGGACCGGCCGGGTCACCGCCGAGGCAGTGGCCGCCTGACTCGAAGTGCAACGTAACGTGCCATATCCAGCGGTATTCCACCGCCGGATGTGGCATGTCAACCGTGCGGGCTCACTGACGGGCCATGTGCGTTGCATCTCGTTGTCCGCATCCACGATGAGCTTCGCGGTATCTCTGCCCGGTCTCCGCCAAGCGGCGGAGGGCTGGCGCATCGAGCCCGCAGGCCGCTCGCGCCTCACCTGGACGATGGCCATCAAGGCCCGCCCACTGGTCACCCCGTTGATGTGGATGAGCAACCCGGTCATCAGACTTCTGCAGCGCCGTGCCCTGCGCGCCATCCGTGTCCACGCCGAGACCTGATCCCGTACCTCGGCCCAGGCCGACGCGCCGCGGAAGGGCTGCACACACATCCGCCGTTCACCCTGACGGTCGCCGAGCGCTCGCGCTTGGCCGGCCTCCGGGATCTCATGGCATCCGACTCATAGGTACACGGAGGTCGGGCATGCCGAACGACGGAACAGTAGGCTCCGACGGCGAGCGTGCCGACGCTTCCGGTGTCGGCGGCGAACGCTCCGAAGTGGAGCAGCTACGCTCACGTGTCGCCGCGCTGGAGGTTGACAAATCGGCACGGGCTCCCCGTCGCCGGTGGCGCTCCTTCTTCTCCGCGCTGGTCATCGTCATCGGCTGCATCCTCGCCCCGTTGGCAGCTGTCGCTGCCTGGACGGCGGACGAGATCGGTGACACAGACCGATACGTCGACACGGTCGCCCCGCTCGCTTCCGACCCCGACATCCAGGCGGCCGCCGCTAACCGGGTCACCAACGCGGTGATGGAGCACATCGACCTGCCGACCCTGCTGGAGGGCGTGGCGCCCGCTGACCGGCCGCTCGCCGAGAAGGCCCTAGGTAAACTCGGCGACTCACTGGAGAGCGCTGTCCGCAGCTTCGTCCACGACAAGTCGGAGGAGATTGTCGCCTCCGACAACTTCGAGAGCTTCTGGACCGAGGCCAACCGCCGGATCCACTCAGCCGTCGACAAGGCCCTGACGGGCAGCGGCGGTGGTGCAGTGAAGATCAACAACGACTCGGTATCCGTCGACCTCGGGCCGGTCGTCGCCCAGGTCAAGCAGCGCCTCATCGACGAGGGGATGACGGCGGCCGCAAAGATCCCGGAATTACACACCGACTTCACGGTGCTGCGCGCCGACGACATCGGCAAGGTCAAGACGTACTTCCGGATTCTGCAGATGGCCGGCTTCTGGCTGCCCGTGCTCTCCGTGCTGCTCATCGCCGCCGGGGTCCTGCTGTCCACGCATCGCCGCCGGATTCTGGTGGTCGCCGCGCTCGGATTCGCCTTCGCCCTGCTGCTGCTCGGTGGCGGCCTGACCCTCTTCCGCGTGGCATACCTGAACGCGCTGCCGGACACCGTGTCGCAGCCTGCGGCCGAGTCCGTCTACGACACGCTCACCCACTACATGCGCACCACGGTCCGTATGGCGGTGACGGTCGGCGTGGTGATCGCCCTGGCTGCCTGGCTGAGCGGTCACGGCCGATGGGCGAAGTTCGTACGGCAGTCGTGGCACTCCGGCATCGGCTCCGTCCGCGCCACCGCCGACCGTGCGGGTATGCGCACCGGTCCGGTCGGACCGTTCATCCGGCGCCACCGCAAGTGGATCACCTGGGTCCTGGTGGGTCTGGCCGTACTGACGTCCATTCTGTGGAACTACCCGACGGCCTTGGTCATTGTCGGCATCGCACTGGTCTGGCTCATCGTGATGGCACTGGTGGAGTTCCTCGCGGCGAACCCGGAAAGCGAAAATGCACAGGCGGCAGACGTCCCGCCGGGACAGTTGACCAGCTGAGGACGCCCCGCCCTCAGAAAGTGCGGCGGCATGTCAGGAGTGTTGGAATGGCTGGGAGGGCCGTCCCGTCGCTGGGGCAGAGGCTGGCCCCACTGGCCATCGGCGGCCGAGCCTGGCCCTGACCTCTAGTGCTCGCGAGGAGCGGCCATGAGCGAAAATTTTGCTGAGCTGGACGAGATGGGGCCCGTCGACTACCTGATCCTCGAGTTTCCCGGCAATAAAATGACGGGCGAGGGCTTCCCCATCCTCCTCGACCTCGTCGATCGCGGCATCATCCGCATCCTCGACCTCGTTTTCGTCCGCAAGGACAGCGATGGGTCGGTCACCGCGGCGGAACTGAGAGATATCGGCGGCGACATCGACCTCTCCGTCTTCGAGGGCGCCTCGTCCGGCCTGCTGGACCAGGAGGACATCAACGAGGCAGGTACCGCGTTGGAGCCGGGCAATTCTGCCGGAGTCATCGTGTACGAGAACGTGTGGGCGGCCCCCTTCGCCCAGGCCATGCGGCGCAGCGGTGCGCGACTTGTGGCGAACGGACGCATTCCCGTCCAGGCCCTACTGGCCTCCCTGGAAGCCGCCGAGGCCGCAGACACGCAGACTGGGAGTTGAGTGATCATGCCGGGACTTCTTCGTGGCATCGCACGTACAGCTGCGGTCGCCGGAACGGCCACAGCGGTTTCCAACCGTGTGTCGCGGAGGCAGGCGGGCCGATGGGCGGAGCAGGACGCTCCGCAGCAGGCGCCACAACAGCCCCAGGCGGTCGCTTCAGCCCCGCAGTCCCCACCCGTCGGCGACGACATGGGCAGCACCATCGGCAAGCTCAAAGAGCTGGGTGAGCTGAAGGCCCAAGGGGTGCTGACAGAAGGGGAGTTCGAAGCGCAGAAGCGCAAGATTCTCGGCTGACTCGCACATGGGGTCCGAGGGCGGACGACCATCACGATGACGGTCGCAGGGGTACCTGCCCTCGCGCAGGCTGGCCCGCTGTTGTTGAAGCAGGCACTGTAACTGCGAATGGGGCCATTCACGCTCGCTGAACCCGAGCCCGATCTGCCGGAGGCCGACCCGTAAGAAGTGAAAGGGATCCGAGACGGCCGGACCTGCTAAGCGGACGGCGTAGTCTCCTCGCACTGTTCTCCCGCCGCGCCTCTGCCTCCCGATCATGGATGGCTGGAACTACCTGGTTCGGCTCTACCGGCCACACCAGAATGTTCTTGACGGTTCCTGGGCATCTCCCGCCATCGATGCCAGTCCATGAGCATCACGCCCTGACTCCTTCAACGCCAACGCGGTTGGCTGACGCCTGGGCCGACCGATCCCTGTAGCCGTTCGGTGCTTCGTCGCCGAACGGCTCCAAGATGCGCAGCGAGCCTCGGAGCGCGATGTTGGAAGTGACCCCGATCGACCGAACGGCAGCCCGTCCGGCCCATGCGGACTTCCGACACGAAGGAGCGGTCATGACGACTCAAATGAGCGACACCCGAACGGGCGGCGTGGCGAAGGGTGGCAGCGGCTGGCTGGTGTTCGCCGCAGTCATGATGATCTGCGGCGGCCTGATGGCCGTTTTCACGGGCATCGCCGCCATCGCGAACGACGACGTGTTCGTCTCCACCCGTAACTACGTCTTCCAGTTCGACCTCACCGGATGGGGCTGGATCCATCTGATCCTGGGGGCCGTGATCGTTCTCGCTGGAATGGCCCTGTTTCAGGGCGCCACATGGGCCAGGGTCGTGGGTGTACTGCTGGCCGGCCTCGGCATGATCGCGAACTTCCTGTGGCTGCCGTACGCACCGTTCTGGGCGATCGTGCTGATCGCCATCGACGCCTTCGTCATCTGGGCACTGTGCGCGGCTCCCAGCCCTTCGGAGCGCTAAAGGCCCTACCGCCCCCTCACGTCTCGGGCTCGTCCAGCGGGCCGGGCCTGCGACGCCCAGGAGTCTCAGGTGTGGGTGTGCCCTCGCGCAGGTCAGGGGCCAGGATGGCGCCGACGAGTGCGAGTTCGGGGCACCGAGACCTGCTCCAGTACGCGCTCGAGCTGGGGGCCGTCGCCGTAGTGTCCGGGTGTCAGGACGAAGGCGAGGGGCCGGCATCGTCCGTCGGCGGCGAGGTGAATTATGGTGGTGAATCCGCCGCGGGAGCGTCCCAGACACTCGCCGATCTGACCACCTCCTCCAGCCGGACGACGAGTTTCCGCAGTACCGGATCGACCTGTTTCGTCCCTCGAACATTCCCCCTTTGAGGCGACGTGGCCGGCGGTGCCTTCCTCGCACCGGCGGCATGCTGGTGAGCTCGCACCGCTGTCGAGTCCACCGATACGTCCCAGTCGATTCGGCCCGCAGCGTCCTCGGCAGCCTGAATCCGCGACAGGAGCATCGTCCAAGTTCCGTCAGCTGACCAGCGGCGATGCCGTTTATAGACCGTCTCCCACGGCCCGAACCGCTCCGGCAGATCTCTCCACTGAACGCCCGTCCGGACCCGGTAGAGAACCCCGTTGGGTGATCCCTTGCGCGAGATGACAGGCAGGATCAGGCGCTCGCGCAGCGCGTCCCGGTTCGGGTTGGAGTCGTATCCTTTGTCGCCGAGCAGGGCTTCGGGCCGGCGGCGGGGCCGTCCGGGGCGGCCCGCGACGGACGGGATGCCGTCGACCAGGGCGAGGGTCTGGGTGACGTCGTTGACGTTAGCCGCGGTCGTGATGACCTTGAGCGGGGTGCCACGACCGTCGCAGATCAAGTGGTGTTTGCTGCCCGTCTTCCGCCGGTCGACCGGCGACGGGCCGGTGTCGGCGCCCCCTTTTTCGCCCGGATGTGGGAGCCGTCCACGCACGCCCGTGACCAGTCGAGTTCGTCGGCCGCGTTCATTCCCGCGAGCAGGACTTGGTGCAGTTGGTCGAAGACTCCTGCCTTCTGCCACCGGTCCAGGCGACGCCAGCAGGTCTGGCCGGAGCCGAACCCCAGCTCCAAGGGCAGGAGTTGCCAGGCTATGTCGTTGTGGAGAACGAACAGGACGCCTTGGAGGCAGAGCCGGTCCGACACCGGCCGCGGCCCTGGTGACCGCTCAGGCCACGGCGGCAGCAATGGCTCGATCAGCGCCCACAAGTCGTCGTCCACGATCCACGGCCGAGTACTCACACCGTCACGAACGGCCGAATCCTCACACCGGTCACGGCCAACCAGCACGTTTCACCAAGATCGTGTTACGAGCTCGTAGGCAGGCTTGTTGTCACCCGCGAGGCCGTTGCCGATCGCTGTGGCCGGGTAGCCGGGCGGTCAGCCAGCCACGGCTTCACTTGGTGCGGTGCGCGGGCCGCGGCGACGTCGTCGGCCGATGCGCGCGGGTCTCCACCAGTTGACGGGACCGAGAAGTGTCATGACTGCGGGAACGAGGATTCCGCGGACCAGGATCGCGTCGAGGATCACCGCGGAGGCGATGCCCGCACCCATGAGTTTCAGGATGGTGACGTGGGAGGTCGCGATGGCAGCGGTGGAGATGGCAAGGGCCGCTGCGGCTGAGGTCATCAGCCGGCCGGTGCGGGAGATGCCCGTGACGATGGCCGTCTGGTTGTCCAGGCCGCGGTCGAACTCCTCCCTGATCCTGCCGAGGAGGAAGACTTCGTAGTCGAGGGACAGGCCGAACGCCACGGCCAGGGTGAACAGCAGCAGACTTGCGTCGAGGGAGCCGGTGACCGTGAACCCGCCCAGCACGTCCGCCCCGTGTCCGGACTGGAAGATCCACACGATCCATCCGAGACCGGCGGCCAAGCTGATGACGGCCACCGCGAGCGCCTTCAGCGGTGCCATTGCACTGCGGGTGAATGCGGTGAGCGCGGTCAGCAGGAACACACACATCGCCACCGCCACCCAGGGCAGCGCACCGCGCACCGCGTCCGTGGTGTCGGTGATCTGCGCGGCCCGACCACCTACCAGGATCGGGCCCGGCGCGGGAGTCTTCCGCAACGCATCGACCAGGTGCGCGCCCTGGGGCGTGTCGGGCCCCACCGTTGCCGCCACCAGCACCACCGCCGGGCGCCGCTCTCGCTTCGCCTGTGCAGGTCCACCCGCCGCAGAGGTCGGTACAACGCGCACCGCACCCACATGCGGCAGCCGGGCCACGGCGGCCGTGTAGTTCGCCAGGTTCGCGTCCGGCCGTTCCAGCATCACCACCTGGACTCGCTCCGGCGAGACCTCGAATCGGTCGCGCACGTCTGCGGCAGCAGCGGCGGACGAGGCCGTCGGCGCCAGCGTCCGTTCGTCGATCGCGCCCAACCGCAGACCCATTGCCGGCCAAGCCATCACGACCAGCACTGCCAGCGCCCCTACGCCCGCCGCCGCAGGCCGGGCGGTGACACGGCGAGCGAGTTCCCGCCAGAACCGGCTGGGGCCCCCAATGGGATCCCGGCGCAGCCGGCGCAGCGGGTCGGCGCCATCGACGCGGTCACCCAGCAGCGTCAACGCGGCCGGCAGCACCGTCAACGCGGCCAGCGCCGCCAGCAGCGTCACCGCCACACCCGCAAGAGCCAGTGCGCGCAGCAGCGGAACGGGGATGGCGGCCACCGCCACCAGGCATGAAGAGATCACTACCGCCGAACAGAGCACACAGCGCCCCGATGTATCGAGAGCTACTTCCAGTGCTCGGGGGCGCGGCATTCCTTTCGCGTGCTCCTCGCGGTAGCGGGCGAGGACGAACAAGGTGAAGTCGATCGACAGGCCGAAGCCGATGGCGGCGGCCGCGTTGACCGCGAACGCGGACACATCAGTCACGTGGGCCAGCAGGCCCAGCAATGGAGCAGAGCAGACGACGGCCGGCACCGCGACCACGAGCGGCAGCGCGGCTGCAGCCCACGAACCGTAGGTCAGCAGCAGGAGAAGCACGATGAGCGGCGCAGCCCAGAGTTCGGCCCTCAGCAGATCGCCCCCGCCCTGCTGGTCGATCTCGGCCGTCGCCCATGAGGCCCCGCTGGCATCCACCCGCATCCCCGGCACAGCCGCCCGTGCCCTGGGCACCAGACGCAGCGCCGCTTCCTTGCGGTCCCCGTCGCTGCCCGACAGCGAAACTGTCACCAGTCCGGTGCGCCCGTCACGCGAACTCAGCCACGGGTCCCCCGTGGCAGCGGACTGCACCGTACGCACCGCCGGCTCGCCTGCCAGCACGCGGGCAACAGCACCGGCACCGGCTGCAACCGCCGGCCGTGCGCCCCCGTCGCGCATTGTCAGGGCGAGCACGAGATCCGGGGTGCCGACGCCCAGCAGCTCAGCCTGCTTCTGAGCCTTGGCTGACTCGGTGCCTGTGGCAATGGTCCCTCCGGCGCCGAAAGCGTCGGACACCGCGGGAAGGCTCAGAGCGGCCACGACCAGCGCAACCGCCGCGCATGCCGCCACCCCCCTAGCCCGGGACGCCGACCACGCCCGCCTCCCTGTCCCGTTCTCTCCGCGTACTGGCATGCCCGCACTAACGAGCAACCCGCGCAGCAGTGCTGTTGCTTGTGGCCGGAAGGCTGCCGAAGCAGCCGGACCGAGCCGGATTTCCCGGCCCGTTCCGGGCACGTCAAGGGTGCGTTCAGTGGTGAAGGGTGAGGTTTTCGTTGCGGGTGTCGGGCAGTTGGGTCGGCCTGGCGGCGGGCGCGGCGTCCAAGTCGGTGCGGCGCCGCTGGCACAGGCGGTCCAGAACCTGCACCCCCGGTTCCGCGCCGCGGAGCAGGGAGGGTCCGGAGCCGACGAAGCGCGAGCAGACGCCCACGTGGGCGTGGTGCACATCCGACAGGACCTCGACCAGGCGCCTGTGGGCGGGGCGCAGGGTGGAGGACTTCGCCGGTGCGGCCAGACCCCACTCGCGCAGGCTCTGCACCAGGACGCGGTGATCGGCCGACCACAGGCCGGAGAATCCTCGGGGAGCCTGCGGTGGGGCCATCGAAGGCCGGACGGTGTCGTGGTAGTCCTGTGCGTCGAAGGACGCGGTGATGCGCAGGGCGGACGCGCTGGCGCGCAGGAAGTGAGCGGCGCTTTCAAGGCCGAGGGCGGAACCTGCGGGCGAGGGAGCGCGAAGGGCGTGCCGCAGGGCGACGACGGTCGCCTGGGTGAGGGCGAAGAACAGTCGGTGTCCCTGAATCCAGCGTTGGCGCACCGTGGCCTGCGTCCGGGGCTCGCGGTTGTCCGTTCGCAAGTCCAGCCCGGCCGCGTGTGCGGCGAGATCGAGGTCGGGCTCCGTCGAAGATCCGTCCGGGTGGCGGGAGAGGGCCCGCACTGTGGCGAGGGTGTCGTCGAGGGCGTCGATCAGCAGGGGGGCGGGGGCGCAGGCACAGCGTGAGACCGCGAAGTATTCGTCGAACACGGCTTCGCGGGAATCTCGTTCGGGGATTCGACGGTGGTCGGGCGGTGTGTGGTGACGGTCACGCCGGTTCGTGGCTTCGCGCAGGGCCGCCAGGCTGTGGGGCAAGTGCTGCGGCGGAGCGAGCCACAGCACGGATTCGCTTGTCATCTGGGCCATTTCATTAGTTTTTATGCGGTACGTTACCCGGCATGTCAGTGACTCTTGGTGATGATTCGTTTCGCAGCGCAATCGGCGAGGTCGCCGCGATCCTTGAGGGCTACTGGGAGGACCTGCGAGAGGAACGCCTGCCGGTGACGCCGGACCTTCGCCCCGGGGACGTACGCGCGATGCTGCCCGACTGCGTACCGGTGCACGGCGAGCCGATCCGGGACGTCTTGGCCGATGTACAGCGTGTGGTGTTGCCCGGTCTCGTGCACTGGCAGCATCCTTCGTTTCTCGGCTACTACCCGACGCAGACCAGCCCGGCGTCGGTGGTGGGCGAGCTTTTGGCCTCCGGCCTGGCGGTCCAGCACATGATGTGGTCCACGGGCCCGGCCGCCACCGAACTCGAGGAGGCGGTCCTGGACCATCTCGCGGTCGCGCTGGGCCTGCCGGAGCGGTTCCTCAGCACCGGGGACGGCGGCGGGGTCCTGCAGGACTCCGCTTCATCGGCGGTACTGGTGGCTCTGGTCGCCGCCCTGTACCGGGCCTCGGGTGGGCGCTGGCGCGAGCACGGCACCGAGGGGCGCTACAGGCTGTACTGCACCGACCAGGCGAACTCCTGCGTCCCCAAGGCCTCGCGCATCGCCGGTCTGGGGGAACCGACCCTGATCCCCACCAGGGCGGGCACCTGCGAGATGGACCCCCGCGCCCTGCGCGAGCGACTGGCAGCCGATCGCGCCGCGGGCGTCGTTCCCGCGATCGTGGTCGCCTCGGTCGGCACCACGGGCACCTGTGCCATCGACCCGGTCGCCGACATCGCTGCCGTATGCCGGGAGTTCGGGGCCTGGCTGCACGTGGACGCCGCCTACGCCGGGTCGGCGGCCATCTGCCCGGAGAACCGCTCGATCAACGAGGGTGTCGAGCACGCCGACTCCTACGCCGTGAACTGCCACAAGTGGCTGCTCACCGGGCCGCCCTGCGACGCCATGTGGGTGGCCGACCGCCACAGCCTCACCGCCGCCATGGACATCCGCCCGGCTTTCCTGCGCAACCAGGCCAGCGACTCGGGTGACGTCACCGACTTCCGGGACTGGCAAGTGCCGCTCATGCACCCCTTCCGCGCCCTGAAGCTGTGGTTCGTCCTGCGCACCCACGGCGTCGACGGCCTGCGCGCGCACATCCGCGAACAGCTCTCCCACGCCGCGCTGTTGGCCGGTCTGGTCCGGGAGAGCCCCGGCTTCGAACTGGTCTCGCACTCACTCGGACTGGTGTGTTTCCGCCTCGCCGGCGACAACGTCCGAACCGAGCGCCTGCGTACCGAGCTCGACGCCACCCACCGGATCCTGGTGACCCCCACCACCGTGGACGGCCGCTACATCCTGCGCGCGGCCCTGGGCTCGCGCCTGGCGTCCCAGACGTCCGTACGCAACGCCTGGGCGCTGGTGCGCGAGGTCGCCGCCTCGATCCCCGACGACCGGCCCGCGTCATCCGAAACGACGCCGACGACCCCGGTAGGCGCCCGGTAACCAGGAAACGTGCCCGTCAGCGCCATGCCCTGGCAGGCCGCGGACCCTGGACGTCAGCACATGGGATCCGGCCGCATCGGCCCCCCGTCGATGCCGTATCCCGGGACATGACGCGCCCCTGGGCACACAGCCCATGACCCACATCCTCACCACGCGAACGACCTTCAGCGGAGAACACCGTGCACGACCATGACGACGCGGCCACGGCGGGCGAACGCTGGTTCGACTACGCGGCAGCACACCCGCACGCGAGCATGGAGATCGGCGGGGTTGCTGTCATCGCCGGCCCCGCCCCTTCGACCGCCGAGCTGCGCGCGTTGATCGACTTGGTCCGGGCGGCCCACCCGCCGCTGCGCGACCGGGCCCGCCCCCGGGGCGCGAACGCGGGGGGCCGGGCGGAGCCCGCCGAGCACCTCCAGGAGGTCGCGCTGCGCGCGCACGGCGGTGACGTCGCGCTGCACGCGGCGATCGAGCGCGTCTGCGCCCATCCGCTGGCGGACGTCTCCTGGGGCATGACCCTGCTCCACGGCCACCGCGACAACGAGTTCGCCCTGCTCCTTCGCGCCCACCACGGCCTCCTGGACGGCATGTCCCTGATTGGGATCATGCTCGCCGCGGTGCGGGAACCCCGCCTCCCGCACCGCCGCACGCCTCCTGCGCCCTCACCCTCCTGGACGACAGGACGCGTGCGAGCCCTGGTACGCGCGGTCGCCGGCCTCGCGCTGCCCGCGCGCACCATCAGCCTCGGCCCCACGCGCGGCCAGGCCCCCACCGGCCCACCCAGGCGCCTGTGGGTTCACACTCCGCTGCCCCGCATCAAGGCCATCGCGCGGGCGGCCGGCACCAGCCTCAACGACGTCTACCTGGCCGCCCTCGCCGGCGCCCTGCGCCCCGGTCTGCCCGACCGTGCCACTGGCACCGTGCGGGCGATAGTCCCTCTCAACACCCGGCGCAGCAGTACGAGCACCGAGTTGGGCAACTTCCACCGCGGCGTCCCCGTCGTCCTGCCCTGCCACATGCCCACCGCCGCCGAGCGCCTGGCCGCCACACACCTGGCCACCGCGAACATCCTGACCAGCCGCCGCGATCCCGACGCGGATGTTCTGTTTGACGTCCTGCCCTCGCGCTGGCATGGCAGAGCCCTGGCACGAATCCTGCACCCGCGGCGCACCACTATGGTGGCCACCCATGTCCCCGGTCCCGCACATCCCCTCGAACTCGACGGCCGTAGCATCGAGGCCTTGCTACCGCTGATGTTCCTGCCCGCAGGACACCACCTGTCGGTCTGCCTGGGCGAATACGCCGGAACGGCGCACCTGGCCGTCGTCGCCGATCCCAGCCTGTCCGGCATCGACGAACTTCCCACCCGCTGGCTCGCCGAACTCAACGCGCTCGAAGCCACCTTCACGCAACCCCGACGACCTTCGGATACCAATGTTCGGTCAGCGCGGTGACGGCCGGGACGTACTCGGAATGGGTATGTGTGACAAGCCGCGTGCCTCACTGGTGACAACCAGACTGCTTCGATCGCTCCCGTCCGCCAGCTCATCCGCCTCGGCCGGTGACACCTAGCGTGCTTCGGCTCATTCGGCCGCTGTCTTGTCAGGTCCATTTCTGTCGCTGCGGGGCATCTCCAACGACGCGGACGAAAGAGAGCCTTAGCGAACCCAGCCTTCGTTCTTCAAATCCCGCACCCGCACCCGCTGTACGCATCTCCGGCGGCGGCCATCTACCGCGCCAAGTCGAACGTCGTGTTGGCGCGGCTGCCGGTGGTCCGGATCCCGGCACGGATGGCGATGGGACACGGCGCTGCCCAGCAGCACGAACGGCCACTATTGATCCGAAACGCTTTGAGTTCAGGCTCGTTGATGGTGTGTGAGTGATCTGGTGGGGGACGCGCGGACGTGGTCGCCGAACGCGCAGGAAGCTGTGCGGTAGCTGGCGGTTTCCGCGTTGATGGAGGGCCGGGACCGGGTGGAGGTCGCCGCCCTGTTCAAGGTGTCGGTCAAGGCCGTGGACAACTGGTGGGTGAGGTGGCGGGCCGGTGGCCGGGACGCACTGCTGTCCCGCCCGCGAGGCCGCCGCGCGGGCGAGCACCAGGTCCTGTCCGAGGCCGAGCAGGCCGCTGTGCGGCAGACTGTCCTCGATCACATCCCCTCTGACCTGGGGCTTTCGGGTCAGCTGTGGACGCGGGGGCAAATAGGCGAGCTGATCTTCAAGCTGTACGGGGTCCGGTTCACCGAGCCCGGGGTGGGCAAGTACCTCAGGCGCTGGGGGCTGACCTTCCAGCGTCCGGACAAGCGGGCGGTCGAGCAGGATACGGAAGCGGTCCGCGTCTGGCGCGAGGAGACCTGGCCGGCGATCCGGGCCAGGGCGAAGGCGGAGAACGCCGAGGTTCTCTTCGGTGACCAGGTCGGGATCCGCTCGGACCAGGTCACCGGCCGCACCTGGGGCGCCAAAGGCTCCACCCCCATCGTCCGCCGGACCGGGAACCGGTTCTCCGTGAACGCGATGTCCGCGATCAGCACCCGCGGCCGGATGCACTTCATGGTCTTCACCGAGTCGTTCGACGCGAAGGTGATGTGCCGCTTCCTCTCCCGGCTCGTCGGGCACTTCGACCACAAGGTCCACCTGATCGTCGACCGGCACCCGGCCCACCGCTCGAAGACCGTCCGGGCCTGGCTCGCCGACCACCAGGACCGGATCGAGCTGCACTTCCTGCCCTCGTACTCACCCGAACTGAACCCCGACGAGCTGGTCAACGCCGACCTGAAACGCAGCCTGCCCCACACCCACCGGGCCAGGAACCAGGCCGAACTCGCCGCCGAAACCCGAAGGTTCTTCCACCGCCGACAACGTCAGCCACACATCATCCGCGACTACTTCGGCGGCCCGCACGTCCGCTACGTCCTGGACGAGAACCCCATGAGTTTCTGATCAATACATGCCCGAAATGGCATTCCTCACGTTGCACAAGGCAGCGGTCTATCTCGGTATCTCTCCCAACACCCTTTACGTGTGGCGCCATCGCCGACAAGGGCCGCCCAGCTTCCAGATGGGCCGACGCGTGATGTATAGGATTTCCGCGCTTGACGAGTGGGTAGACCGGCAAGAAAGGACAGATTCTCGATCGAATCCTGCCTTGAATCCACTGAACCGCAAGCCGCTGCTTCGCACATCGTGACGTCCACGGCAGCACAGAGCATCGACATCAACCCGACATCAATTCCGACTGCCACAGCGGGATATGACCTGTCGCGAAGAAGCGTTCCCAACACGCCAAGCACTCGGAACGCATTATTCGCGCAGGCAGGAGGCCCCATGGCGGGCTACATCGAGGATCGTTGGCTCAAGAAGAGGCCGGACAAGGCGACCGGCAAGCGAGAGCATACTTCCATTTGGGGGAAGGGGAAGCGGTACCGAGTCAAGGGCATTCCTGGTATCCAGGACAGGTCCTTCAACACAAGCGAAGACGCCAAGCGCTGGCTCGCTGAGGCTCAGACGGACTCCAGCAGGGGCGACTTCGTCGACCCACGGAATGGTGCCATCTTGCTCGCCGATTACATCACCGACCACTGGTGGCCCAGTCGAACGGATGAGCCGTCAACTGCGGGCCCCATGCGGAGCCGGATCTGGAACCACCTGATTCCCCTGCTCGGCTCGTATCCTCTGCGCGAGATCGACGCCTCGGCCCTTCGCCGGTTCAGGGCCGACCTGCTCTCTCGAGTCGAGGAGTCTTCTGCCGAGATCATATGGATACACCTCACCACCATCCTGAATGCCGCAGTTGATGACAAGCGCCTGCTGAAGAGCCCCGTCGCTGCCCACCGATCGATCAAGCGGCCCAAGCCGGTCGGCAGGAAGGCGAAAGCGTGGTCTCGAACCACGGTCGACGTGGTGCGGGACGGACTACAGGAGCGGTACCGAATCGCCGTGGACCTCGGGCTCGCACTCGGAGTTCGCCAAGGCGAGGCGCTCGGCCTCGCGGAAGAGGACTTCGACTACGGGGCGGAGGTGGTCCACATACGGCGCCAGCTCCGCTGGGACGGGAAAGGGAGGCCGTACTTCTGCCTCCCCAAGGGCCGAAAGACCCGTGATGTTCCCCTTCCGCCGAACCTCGCCCGCCGCGTTCGGCTCCACTTCCAGCTCTTCCCGCCGGTCGAGTGCACCCTGCCGTGGCGTAATCCTGAGACGCCGGAGACCGAGTTGGAAGAGCGTCAGCGCAAGCCGATCACCGTGCGACTCGTGCTGAGCACCTCCCACGGGCTTCGTATCAATCCCGGTACTTGGAACGAGCGCAGCTGGAAGCCCGCTCTCGTAGCCGCAGGGGTCCTGCGCCAGGTCGGCGAGAAGGCGGAGAGTTACGGTTCCCGCGTCCGCCTCCACCCCATCTACGAGCGCTCACGGCCGGACATGTTCCACGTCCTGCGCCACACCTTCGCGAGCGTGCAGTTGGAAGCCGGCGAGTCCATCGTGAGCGTGGCGACCTGGCTGGGGCATTCCTCCCCGAAGGTCACGCTCGACTACTACGCTCACTTCATGCCTGACGCAGGCAAGCGCGGGCTGGCCGCGATGGACACATGGCTCGTGTGATGCAGGATCGAAAGTCCCCGAGAAGTCCCTGGCGCCGCCAAAGCCGCCGCGCAACCGACGAAACCGCAGGTCACAGGGCTACGCGCAACGCCGCCCAGTTGTACGCCGAGTACAAGGAGCCGCTGTACGCCGCTCCCCCGCTGCTCCAGCGCATGGTCGACGCGGGCCGCCTCGGCCGCAAGACGGGGTCGGGCTTCTACCCGTACGCCTGACGCCCCCGTCACCTCGTGGAGCCGGTCCCGGACACCCCGGGGCCGGCTCCTCGTGCGTACGAGGCGCTCAGGTACCGGAAAGGCCTCAGCCCAGCCTCAGGTGGTGCAGCATCAGCAGCGCGGCCGCCATGTTCGCCGCGGGCACCTCGCCCCGGGCGATCATGTCCGGGACCAGCTTCAGCGGTATCCACTCCCGGCGCGAGGACTCGAAGGCGTCCTGCGGAGGGCCCGTGTACTGCGCCTCCTCCGCCCAGTAGAGGTGGTGGCGGGCGTCGGTGAGGCCGTTGGCGGGCTCCACGGTGAGCAGCGGGCGCAGCGGGCCGGGGCGCCAGCCGGTCTCCTCCTCCATCTCGCGGGCCGCCGCCGCCGCGATGTCCTCGCCGTCCTCGACGACCCCCGCGGCCAGCTCCCACCCCCAGCTGTCGGTGATGAACCGGTGGCGCCAGAGCAGCAGCACCTCGTCCGCCTCGTTGACGACGGTGGCCGCGGCGACGGGCCGCAGCCGGATGACGAAGTGGTCGAGATGGCTGCCGTCGGGGAGCTCGACATCCGCCAGGTTCACCCGGAACCAACGGTTCTGATACACATTCTGTTCACTCAAGTTCGTCCACTGCACGGTTCTGCCGCCTTTCGACATGTTGGTGGCAACATGCCAGCAGGGTCGGCCGCGAAGCGGAATGAACAGCGGGTGCGCGGCGGAGCTCACAGAGGCACGCGGAGCGCCCCGCCGATCAGATCGGCCGTCTGTACGGCATCGGCGCAGCCGCTCTCCGCGAGCTGCTGCCGGACCTCGCGCAGCCGGTCGCGCAGCCGCCGGGACTCCATGCCCCGGGCCCGCTCGGCCATTTCGGCCGCCGTACCGGCCGCCCGGTCCGGCTCGCCCTGGAGCAGCTCGATATGGCTGAGCATCGCGAGGCGGTGCACGCGCCCCCGGTCGTGCGCCGGGGCGCGCACCGCGGAGGCCGCGTGCTCCCGTGCTGCGGGCAGATCCCCGAGGCTGAGCAGCGCCTCCGCCACCTGGACGTCGACCAGACCCGGCTGGACGTATCCGGTCTCGTCCGGCTCCCGCCCGGTGTGGATCCGGCCCGCCTGGGCCTCGGCCCGTCCGATGCAGGCGCGGGCGGCCGCCGCGTCGCCGAGGTGGGCGTACGCCTTGGCCTGCATGGCGTGCAGATCGGCGGCGAGCGCCGGGGTGATGTGGCCGCCCGATGCCCGCAGCGCGGCCTCGGCGAAGGCGATGGAACGGCGGTGGTCGCCGAGGAAGAGCGACTGGGTGACGAGCAGGGCGATCACATAGCCGCCGAGCGCGCGGTCGCCGCTGGACTTGGCGAGCCGCAGGGCCTGGTGGAAGTAGCGCTGGGCGAGGCCGTGGGCGTCGGAGTCGTACGCGCAGATACCGGCGACCGCCACCAGTGCCGCCGTCGCCCGGTGCAGCCTGCGGCCGAGCGCGTCGCTGTGGCCGCCGCGCAGCAGGGGTGCGGCCTCGGCGTTGAGGAAGCGGACGATCCGGGGTCTGGTCGCGATGCCGCCCGCCTTGCGGTACATCTGCTCGTAGTGGTCGCGCGCGGACCGGAGGGTCTCTATGTCGGCCGCGCTGACCAGGGCGGGGCCCGGGCGGGAGACGTCGGTGTCCTCCGGCGGGTTCTCCCACTCCCAGACCGGCATCACCGCCGTCGTACCGGTGACGGCGGGCACGGTGGCCAGGTGGGGGCGCTGCTGTTCGTCGGAGCGCCAGAGCGCGGTGGCCCGCTCGACGAAGCCGGAGAGGGAGGCGCTGTGCGGTGCGGTCCCGGTGTCGTGACCGCCGGAGATGCCCATACCGATGTCGTCCAGTGCGACCGGGCGCCCCAGCCGGCCGCCCAGCACCTCGCAGATGAGGTCCGGCACCTGACCGCGTGGGCGCTGCCCCTTCAGCCAGCGGGAGACCGCGGTGTGTTCGTACCGCAGACTCAGGCCGCGGGCCCGGCCCGCCCGGTTGATGTGACCGGCGAGCCCCGCCCGGGACATCCCGGCCTCGTCGATCAGGGATTCGAGCAGGACATTCGGCTCCATCGTCCCCCCAGTGCGTGTCGCAATGAGCCTAGTGGAGCACGATTCACACGGGGTGTGAACGGAATGCCCGAACCCTCCTGCTGTGCACTCTGCCGCGCACCACCGGGGCTCGGTTGAATGAGCTCCTCGCAAGAGGCGGCCGGGTCGTCGGCTCCCCCTCGTAACGGTTGACGACCCGCACCCGCGCCGTCCGCACCGCCGGCCTGCCCGACACTCCGTGGCCGTGCGGACGGCGCCGGATCGCACGACCCACTGCCCAACGAAGAAGGAGGGTGGCTGCGGGTCGGGGCCGGAACCGCGCTTCCTCCCGGTTCCGTGTCCGGTCCGCGTGCGGTCCCTCCGCCGCTCTGCGGGAGAAGGAGAAGGGGCGTATCCGGTGGCCGGATACGCCCCTTCTCGACGCTGTCGCGTATGCGTACTACGCTCCGCGCAGCACCGCGCCCGTGCGCTCGGCGGCCAGGGCCACCGCGCTGTCCCGGGCGGCCGAGGCCTCCTCGACGGTCAGCGTGCGGTCGGCGGCGCGGAAGCGCAGCGCGTACGCCAGGGACTTGTTGCCCCCGCCGATCTGCTCGCCGGTGAAGACGTCGAACAGCCGCAGCGATTCGAGGAGTTCACCCGCGCCCTCGCGCAGCGCCCGCTCCACGTCGGCGGCCGGGACGTCCCCGGCGACGACGAGCGCGACGTCCTGGGTCGCCACCGGGAAGGTGGAGATCCGGGGTGCCTGGAGCGCTCCGTCGACGGCCCGCTCCAGGACGTCCAGCTCGACCTCCGCGGCGCAGGTCCGCTCGGGCAGGTGGAGCGCCTTGATGACGCGCGGGTGGAGTTCGCCCGCGTGTCCGAAGAGGGTCTCCTCGCCTCTCACGGTGACGTACAGCGCGGCGCAGCGGCCCGGGTGCCAAGGGGCGTGCTGGTCGGCGCGGACGATGACCTCCACACCGGCCTCCGCGGCGATCGACCGGGCCGCCTCGACGGCGTCCGCCCAGGTCGCCGGGGTGCCCTTGCCCCACCAGCCGGCCTGCTCGCGGGCGCCCGCGAGGACGACGGCGGCACGGCGCGGCTGACGCGGCAGGGCCGCGTCGAGAGAGGCGATCTCCTCATCGGTGGGCCGGCGGTCGACGGGCAGCCGGACGGCGGGCGTCTCCTGACCGGTCGGCCGGAAGACCAGACCGGTCTCGAAGAGCGCCAGGTCGTGGCTGCCGCGGCCGTCGTTGCGCCGCAGTGCGCCGAGGAGGCCCGGCAGCAGCGTGGTGCGCAGCGCCGGCTCCTCGTCGGAGATCGGGTTGACGAGCTTCACCGTACGGCGGCGCTCGTCGTCCTTGTCCAGGCCGAGCTGGTCCAGGGCCGCGTCACCGATGAACGGGTAGCTCAGCGCCTCGACGTACCCGGCTCCGGCCAGCACCCGGCCGATGCGGCGGTGCAGCCGCTGGCGGTCGGTGAGACCGCGCCCGGAAGGGGGCGTCGGCAGGGTGGAGGGCAGGTTCTCGTAGCCCTCCAGCCGGATGACCTCTTCGGCCAGGTCGTTCGGCTCGTTGAGGTCGGGCCGCCAGGACGGGACGGTGACGATCAGCTCGTCCTGCCCGTAGACGTCGCAGCCGACCTCCTGGAGGCGGCGGACGACGGTCTCCCGGCCGTACTCCACACCGGCCACCCGGTCGGGGTGGTTCGCCGGCATGGCGATGGTGCGGGGCGCGTGGGGCGAGGTGATCTCGGTGACCCCGGCCTCGGCGGTGCCTCCCGCGAGGAGGACCAGCAGGTCCACCGTGCGCTGTGCGGCAGCGGCGGCGGCCTGCGGGTCGACGCCCCGCTCGAAGCGCTTGGACGCCTCGGAGGACAGCTTGTGGCGGCGCGCGGTGCGGGCGATCGAGATCGCGTCGAAGTGCGCGGCCTCGATGACGACCTCGGTGGTGAGCGCGTGCTCGCCGTCCGCGTCGGCGATCTCGGTGTTGGCACCGCCCATGACGCCCGCGAGGCCGATCGGCCCGCGGTTGTCGGTGATGACCAGGTCCTCGGCGTCCAGCACACGCACGGTGCCGTCCAGCGTGGTGAGCTTCTCGCCCTGGGTGGCGCGGCGCACGCCGATCGGCCCGTCGACCCGGGTGCGGTCGTAGGCGTGCAGCGGCTGGCCGAGCTCCAGCATCACGTAGTTCGTGATGTCGACGGCCAGCGAGATCGGCCGCATCCCGGCTTTCTGCAGGCGGCGCTGCATCCAGATCGGGGAGCGGGCCTCGGGCTGGAGACCGGTGACGGTGCGCGCGGTGAAGCGGTCGCAGCCGATCGGGTCCGAGATCTTGACCGGGTAGCCGTACGCGTTGGGCGCGGGGACGTCCAGGAGCGCCGGGTCGCGCAGCGGCAGCCCGTACGCGGTGGCGGTCTCGCGGGCGACACCGCGCATCGACAGGCAGTAGCCGCGGTCCGGGGTGACGGCGATGTCGAGGACCTCGTCGACGAGCTGGAGCAGCTCGATCGCGTCGGTGCCGACCTCGTGCTCCGGCGGCAGCACGATGATGCCGTGCGTGCCGTCGTCGCCCATGCCGAGCTCGTCGGTGGAGCAGATCATGCCGTGCGAGGTCTTGCCGTACGTCTTGCGGGCGGCGATGGCGAAGTCGCCGGGCAGGACCGCGCCCGGGAGGACCACGACGACCTTGTCGCCGACCGAGAAGTTACGGGCGCCGCAGACGATCTCCTGCGGTTCGCCGGTGCCGTTGGCGGTGCCGACGTCGACCGTGCAGAAGCGGATGGGCTTCTTGAACCCCTCCAGCTCCTCGATGGTCAGGACCTTGCCGACGACCAGGGGGCCCTTGAGGCCCGCACCGATCTGCTCGACGGTCTCGACCTCGAGGCCGACGGAGACGAGCTTGGCCTGTACGTCACGGCCGGTCTCCGTCGCCGGCAGGTCGACGTACTCCCGCAGCCAGGAAAGCGGGACGCGCATCAGATCTCCATCCCGAACGGCCGGGTGAACCGGACGTCACCCTCGACCATGTCTCGCATGTCTTCGACGTTGTGGCGGAACATCAGCATCCGTTCGATGCCGAACCCGAAGGCGAATCCGCTGTACTTCCGGGGGTCGACGCCGCAGGCGGTGAGCACCTTGGGGTTGACCATGCCGCAGCCGCCGAGCTCGATCCAGCCCTCGCTGCCGCAGGTGCGGCAGGGGCGGTCCGGGTTGCCGACGGACTCGCCGCGGCAGACGTAGCAGACCATGTCCATCTCGGCGGACGGCTCGGTGAACGGGAAGAAGTTCGGCCGCAGCCGGGTCTTCATGTCCGGTCCGAAGAGCGCCTGGACCATGTGGTCGAGGGTGCCCTTGAGGTCGGCCATGGTGAGGCCCTCGTCGACGGCGAGCAGCTCGATCTGGTGGAAGACCGGGGTGTGCGTGGCGTCCAGCTCGTCGGTGCGGTAGACCCGGCCGGGGCAGACCACGTAGACGGGGGGCTTGCGCTCCAGGAGCGAGCGGGCCTGGACCGGGGAGGTGTGCGTACGCAGCACGACGCCGGACTCGTCGCCCTCGGTCGCCTTCCCGTCGGGCGTGGTGCCCTGGACGAAGAAGGTGTCCTGCATCTGACGGGCCGGGTGGTCGGGCACGAAGTTCAGGGCGTCGAAGTTGAACCACTCCGCCTCGACCTCGGGGCCCTCGGCGATCTCGTAGCCCATGGCCACGAAGACGTCCGCGACGCGCTCCATGATGGTCGTCAGCGGGTGGCGGGCGCCGGCCGGGATGCGGTCGTAGGGCAGCGTGACATCCACGGCCTCCTCTACGAGCACCCGGGCGTCGCGCTCGGCCTCCAGCTCGGCCTGGCGGGCGGCCAGTGCCTTGGAGACGGCGCCGCGGGCCTGGCCCACGCGCTTGCCCGCCTCGGCCTTGGCCTGCGGGGGCAGGGCGCCGATCTCGCGGTTGGCGAGCGACAGGGGCGAGGTGCCTCCGGTGTGCGCGGTCTTCGCCTGGGCGAGCGCGTCGAGGTCGCCGGCGGCGGCGAAGGCGGCGAACGCCTCGTCCCGCATGCGCTCGATCTCTTCCGGTTTCAGTGCCTCGACCTCGACTGGGTCGTACGACTTGTTCGGTGCCGACATCTCTTCCCGTGCTTCCGATTGGCTGATGGCGCGACCCCGCTCGACGACTGGAGGACGCAAAGGTGCCAAAGGTCGAGTCTAAAGGCCGCAGGACGGTCGGGGCGCCCGTGGGCCGCTCACACCAGGTAGGCGGGCATGCTCACGGGCAGAATAAATCGGAACTCGGCTCCGCCGCCGGGCCCCCGGCCGACGGTGATGGTGCCGCCGTGGGCCTCGACGATGCCCTTGACGATGTACAGGCCCAGCCCGGTGCCGCCGCGCTTGCTCCCCCGCCAGAAGCGGGTGAAGACACGGCCCATCGACTCCTCGGGGATGCCGGGGCCTTCGTCGCTCACGGTGACAGCCGTTCCCATCTCGTCGCTCGTCCCCGGCGCGGGTGCGGGGGCGATCTCCATGGTGACGGTTCCCTCGCCGTGGCGCACCGCGTTTTCCAGGAGGTTCCCGAGGATCTGGTCGATCTTGTCGGGGTCGGCCCACAGGTCGGGCAGCGGCCCCCGGGCGCGGACCCGGAAGCGCTCGGGGTCCTGGCCGCCCGCGATGAGGGCCTGGATGTGGCGGGCGACGGCGGCGGAGATGTCGACCGGCTGGCGGCGCAGCTCCAGGCGGCCGGAGTCGATCCGGGAGATGTCGAGCAGCTCGGCGATGAGCCGGGTGACCCGGCCGGCGTCGGCGTCGACGGTCTCCAGCATCAGCCGCTTCTGGTCGTCGGTGAACCGTTCCCACTTGGCGAGCAGGGTGGCGGTGAAGCCTTTGACGGAGGTCAGCGGGGAGCGCAGCTCGTGGGCGACGGTGGCGATCAGCTCGGCGTGGCTGCGTTCGGTACGCCGGCGGGCCTCGGTGCCGCGCAGCGAGACGACCACCCGGCGCACCGGGCCGAGCGGGTGCTCGCGTACGTAACGGGCGGAGACCAGCACCTCACGGCCGCCGGGCAGCAGCAGGTTCCGCTCGGGCTGGCCGTTACGGGTGGCGAGGCCGCCGTACGGGTCGGTCAGCGTCCACCAGCGCTTCCCCTTGAGGTCCTCCAGCGGGAGGGCCACGTCCAGGGGGCGGCCGATCGCCTCGGTGCCGGGGGTGGCGGTGATGCGGGCGGCGGCGGCGTTGAAGCAGATGACGCGGCCGCTCTCGTCGGCGACGACGAGCCCGTCGGGAAGGTCGTCGGGGTCGATGCCGGTGGAGAGGGCGTCCAGGTGTGCGGTGCCGGTGGTGTCCGGAGCGGCCGTTTCCCCTCCCCGGTCCTCGCCCGCGGCGCGCGCGGCGGCGGTTTGCGCCGGTCCCGGCGAGCTCATGCCGACAGCCATTCTCCCGTATCCCCACCTCTCGAACCGGTGCAGTGGGCCCCCGAGTTCGTCACCCTACTAGTCGCCGGCGAACCGGCGACACCCTGTGGGGGCGCGCGGTGGGAGTGCGCCGGTGGGCGGGAAAGCGGAATGGCCGGGACCGATCGGTGACGGACCGTCGGAAGCCCAGGAGTTACGCCTCGGAGGCGCGACGCGGGCGCTGGGCGCGGGCGGAGGCGTAGAGGCAGACGGCGGCGGCGGTGGCCAGGTTGAGGCTCTCCGCCCTGCCGTGGATGGGGACGCGGACGACGGCGTCGGCAAGGGCGCGGGTCTCCTCGGGCAGGCCCCAGGCCTCGTTGCCGAAGACCCAGGCGGTGGGCCCGCCCATGGTGCCCGCGTCCAGCTCGTCGTCCAGGTCGTCGGCCCCGGCCCCGTCGGCGGCGAGGATGCGCACCCCGGCGTCCCGGAGCCCCTGCACGGCCTGCTCGACGGGGACGCCGACGGCGACGGGCAGGTGGAAGAGCGAACCGACGGACGCCCGTACGGACTTGGGGTTGTACAGATCCACGGAGGCGTCGGTCAGCACCACGGCGTCCGCGCCGGCCGCGTCGGCGCAGCGCAGTACCGTACCGGCGTTCCCGGGGTCGCGGACGTTGGCCAGAACGGCCACCAGGGTGGGCTTCGCGTCCAGGATCTCCTGGAACGGGGAGTCCAGGAACCGGCAGACGCCGATGAGGCCCTGCGGGGTGACGGTCTGCGAGACGTCGGCGAGGACGTCGTCGCCGGCCAGGTGGACCCGGGCGCCCGCCGTATGGGCGGCGTCGATGATGTCGGCGTACCGGTCGGCGGCCTCGGGGGTGGCGAACAGCTCGATGAGCGTCGGCTCGCCGTCACCGCCCCGGTGGGCGGCGGCCTCGCGTACGGCCTGGGGCCCCTCGGCGATGAACCTGCGCTCCTTGCCGCGGAAGTTGCGGCGGGCCAGCCGGCGGGCGGCGGCGACGCGCGGGGAGCGCGGGGAGATCAGTTCGGGGGTGCCCATGGTCGGCGGCGAGCCTCTCTGGTGACGGCGGTGAAGTTCAGCGGCAACGCACCGGACCCGCAGACGGCGTGCGCCTGCGGGTCCGGTTCACGTACCTGGAAGGTGGCGCCTGGATCAGGCGGCCTTCGGGGCGTTGACGTCGCTCGGGAGGGCCTTCTGAGCGACCTCGACGAGAGCGGCGAACGCGTTGGCGTCGTTGACCGCGAGCTCGGCCAGGATCTTGCGGTCCACCTCGATGTTGGCGGCCTTCAGACCCTGGATGAGGCGGTTGTACGTCATGCCGTTCTGGCGGGCAGCGGCGTTGATGCGCTGGATCCACAGCTGACGGAAGTCGCCCTTGCGCTTCTTGCGGTCGTTGTAGTTGTAGACCAGGGAGTGGGTGACCTGTTCCTTGGCCTTGCGGTACAGGCGCGAACGCTGCCCGCGGTAGCCCTTGGCCGCCTCGAGGATTGCCCGGCGCTTCTTGTGGGCGTTGACTGCCCGCTTGACGCGTGCCACTTGTTAACTCCTTGTAGCGGGGCCGTGGGTGTCTTCACACGGCCCGGAAACGAATTGGTCCCGGTGTGATCGAGGTCGTGCCCCCGGAACGGACCGGGGGCCGAGCCTCACTTGCCGAGAAGCTTCTTGATCTTCTTGACGTCGGCCGGAGCCACGACGACCGTGCCGGTCAGCGAGCGGGTCTTCTTGGACGACTTGTGCTCGAGCAGGTGGCGCTTGCCGGCCCTCTCGCGGAGCACCTTGCCGGAGCCGGTGATCTTGAAGCGCTTGCTGGCACCGCTGTGCGTCTTGTTCTTCGGCATCGCGCCGTTCTCTCCTCGTCAGTGGCGCCCCTCGCGGTGCTGGGCACCGGACTGCAGGGGCGTCAGATCTCTATGGGATTCCGGGGGGACCCGGGGGCGCCTGGATGGCAGCCCCCGAAGGTCACGCCTCGGAAGGTGTCTCGGCCGGAGCCTCGGCCGCTTCGGCCGGAGCCTCGGCGGTGTCACCCTCGGAAGGTGCGTCGGTCGTACCCTGACGCTCCGCCTTGCGGGCGGCCTGGGCCTCGCGGGCCTCGGCCATGGCTTCGGTCTTCTTCTTGTGCGGGCCCAGAACCATGATCATGTTCCGGCCGTCCTGCTTCGGGTTGGACTCGATGAAGCCCAGGTCCTCCACGTCCGAAGCGAGACGCTGGAGCAGTCGGAAGCCCAGCTCGGGGCGGGACTGCTCACGACCACGGAACATGATCGTGATCTTGACCTTGTCGCCCTGCTTGAGGAACCGGACGACGTGACCCTTCTTGGTGTCATAGTCGTGCGGGTCGATCTTCGGCCGGAGCTTCATCTCCTTGATGACCGTGTGCGCCTGGTTCTTGCGCGCCTCACGGGCCTTCATGGCCGACTCGTACTTGAACTTCCCGTAGTCCATGAGCTTGCACACGGGCGGACGGGCTGTCGCCGCCACCTCGACCAGGTCGAGGTCATACTCCTGTGCGAGTTCCAGGGCCTTGGCAAGCGGAACAATCCCGACCTGCTCGCCGCTGGGACCGACAAGTCGGACCTCGGGAACGCGAATCCGGTCGTTGATGCGGGGCTCGGCGCTGATGGATCCTCCTCGGTAGCACCACGCGACCGCCTGGCGGACAGCCGCGTTACGTGTGTGACGTCAAGACCAACCGAGCCGGAACGGCAAAAATGCCCCGGACGGGACACAGGCGGGGCTCCTGGAAATACCGGAGCACCGCCGCGGTCAACCGCGGGGCGCATCGAGCGGCTCCATCGTCCGTACGGAACGATGGGGACCGCCTGACCGGTGACCCGCCGTCCGTGAGGACAGTCGGGTGGGAGATCGGAGCCTCCACTTGTGGGCCGGGCACATAGGTGTCCGGCCGGTCGTTACACAAGGTTAGCAGCCCGCTCGCGGAGGCGCTAATCCGCAGCCTGCGCGACTCCCGCGGACAGGGCGGCCGCTCCCTGGCCTTATCGTGTGGGCATGAGTGACGCGACCCCCAGCACTGAGAATCCCGGCTTCGACGCCATGGCCCGCGACATCGCGGAGGTCCCGGCCGTCGAGGTGATCGTGACGGTCGCCGTCAACCTGATGAGCGCCGCCGCGGTGAAGCTCGGCCTCACCGAGGAGGGCGAGGAGCACAAGGACCTCGACGAGGCCCGCAAGCTGGTCCAGGCGCTGGCCGGGCTGCTGGACGCGAGCACCACGGAGATCAGCACCTTCCACGCGTCGCCGCTGCGCGACGGCCTCAAGTCCCTCCAGCTCGCCTTCCGCGAGGCCTCGCTGGTGCCGGACGAGCCCGGCCAGGGTCCCGGCGAGAAGTACACGGGCCCGGTCTACGGCTAGACACCCTCCTCGTACGTACGTGAGCCCGCCTCCCCGTTGCCGGGGCGGCGGGCTCTCGCGTGTCCGCGTTCAGCGGCTGAACAGCGGCTCCCCCGGTGCGGCGGCCCCGGCCGGCAGCAGCGCCAGGTCCAGTCCGCCGACCAGCCGGGCCCTCAGCGCCTCGCTGCCGGAGAGCGCCTCGGCGACCCGGCGGGCCGCCGCGGCGGGAGCCGCGTCCGGGGCGAGGACGAGGGCGAGGGTGCCGTCCGCCGGGCCCGGGCCGAGGTGGGCGCGGAGCACGGCGGGCTCGGCGGCGACCACGTCCCGTACCGCGTCGATCACCGCGGGGTCCTGGAGCGGGTCGGTGCTGGTGCGGTTCTCCGCCAGGGCCAGGAGCGTCTGGCCGGTCAGCTCGAAGGCGACGGGCCCGGCAAGGTCCAGCACCACGGTGTCGGCCTTCTCGTGCGCGGCGGCCTGGAGGGCCTGGTGCAGCGGTACGGCGACGGGGCGCGCCTCGGGGTCCCAGCGGGCCAGCGAGCCGGTCGAGGTGAAGGCTGGCAGCGCACGCCGGTCACCCGCCTTGAGGGTGGGGACGGCCATGTCGCTGGTCTTCTCGCGCCGCAGCCCGTTCTCGTCCTCCTCCACCTCACCGAGGACAGCGACGACGGGGACCAGGAGGCGGGCCTCCCTGAGGGCCGCCAGGACCGGGCCGACGGCGCTCCGGTCCCGCGACCAGGCGTCGAGTGCGCTGGTCAGGGCGGGAGATGCCGAGCCGTCGTCGTCGGAGAAACCGGAGTCCGGGATGTTCTTGAGCGCCACGGGACGAGCGTAGTGCCTGGACGTGCGGCCCTCGGCCGCCGGGGCCGGGGGTTCAGCGGCGACCGGGGGCGTTGCGGCCGCGCCACAGGACGACGGCCGCTGCCAGCAGGGCCGCGCCGAAGCCGCCCGCGAGCGGGGCCGCCCAGTTGACCGGGTCGTCGCCGGCGGGCGGCGGGGTGGGGCCGGGGCCGAAGTAGTTCTTGCGGTGGCCCGCCGTGGCGGCCTGGGCGCTGAGGTCCCCGGGGCGCAGCCGGGAGCCCCCTTCGATGGCCTCCGCCGGGTCGACGATGCCGTAGCCCCGGGCGTCGTCGCGCCCCTCGGTGGGGGCGTCCCGGGCGGTGTCCGCGAGCAGCTTCTTGATCTGGGCGGGGTCGAGGCCGGGATGGGCCGCGCGGACCAGGGCGACGGCGCCGGAGACGAAGGCGGCGGCCGCCGAGGTGCCCCACTCGATGTAGTAGTGGCCGTCCGGGTTGGCGACGACGATGTCCACGCCGGGGGCGCTGACGGTGGCGTACCAGCGGCGGGTGGAGAAGGAGGCGTGCGTGCCGTACTCGTCGACGGCGGCGACCGCGATCACGCCCGGGTAGGCGGCCGGGTAGGAGATCCGGTCCCCCTTCTCGCCGCCGTTGCCCGCGGACGCGACCAGGGAGATGCCCTTGGACAGGGCGTACTGGATGGCGGAGTCCTCGCCGGGGTCCGGGTGGGCGGACTCGCTGTCGTCGCCCAGGGAGAGGTTGATGACGTCGGCGCCGTTGTCGGCGGCCCAGCGGATGCCGTCGGCGAGCGCGGTGCCCCGGGTCTTGCGGGCCTTGGCACGGGCCGGGTCCTTGGACTCCAGGATCACCCGGACGGGAAGGATCCTGGCCTCGGGCGCGATGCCGAGGATGCCGTCGGCGCGGCCCGGTCCGTTGCCGCGTCCGGCGATGATCCCGGCCATCGCGGTGCCGTGCAGGGCCCAGGAGGAATCGCCCAGGGTGGCACCGAAGCCGACGAGGTCCTTTCCGGGGAGCACCTGGCCCACGAGGTCGGGGTGGGAGCCGTCGACCCCGGTGTCCAGGACCGCGACGGTGATGCCCCGGCCCTGGGTGGTCTGCCAGGCGCGGTCGGTGTGCATCGCCGCGAGGGCCCACTGCTGGTCGCGGATGGCGTCCGCGTGGGCGGGGACGGGGGTGAGCGCGAGGACGGCGGCGGCGCAGACCGCGGCGAGGGCGCGGTGGGGTCGTCGTCGGGTCATTCGGGCGGCTCCACGAGATCGGTGACGGTCGTGCGCACCCCTCGCTCCACCCGGTCCGCGATGCCCTTCGCCTCGTGGCCGAGCCCGGCCTGGGCGATGTCCGTGGTGGCGGGTGTCTCCAGCGCCGCCTCGGCGGGCTGCGGCTCGTCGACGGTGCGCGCGTCGGCGAAGCCGGAGACGGCGAAGACGACGACCGGGATCTCGGTGAGCGGCCGGACGGTCCAGCTGGCGCGCTGCCGGTCGCCGAAACCGGCGGCGAGGGTGCCCTCGGGGGCGTACGTACGCGGCATCAGGTCCTTGCGCGCGGCGAGCTTCTGCTCGGCGAACCGGGTGCTCAGGGCCTGCATCCCCGCGGCGTCCGTCTCGGTGACGACCATGCCGACGGTGGTGACGGCGGAGCGGGTCGCGTCGGTGTAGGTGGCTCGCACCATCCGCTCGCAGCCGACGGACCGGAGAGTGGTGCGCAGCAGCGGGTCGAGCCCCTTGGAGCAGTCGCTGTCGGGGGCGACGGCGAGCCGGGTCCAGTTGCGGTTCGTACCGCCGGGTCCGGCCCCGGTGCCCTTGAGCGTGCGCGGGAAGAGCGTGTCGACGGGGACGCTGTGCCAGACGGTACGGCCGGTGGTGTACGGGGTCCGGGTGGGTTCGGCGGAGGAGTCGCCGGTCAGCCAGGCCCCGGTGGCCGCGCCGCCGATCAGCCCGAGGCCGAGGACGACGCAGGCGGCGGCCGCGGCGCCCCGCCACCGCTGCCGGGGCGGGACCGGGCGGAGCCGGGTGGTGGTCTCCACGGGGGTCTCGGGGTAGCCGTAGCGGGCCGGTACCCGGTACGCGCCCGGGGGCGGCGGGGCGGCCCCCGGCGCGGGGGTCAGGTCGACGGCCCCCACGGGCCTGCGCCGGGTGGTGAAGGCGGCGGGCGGCCCGGAACCGGGGTGCGTGGGGTACGGGGCGGCGGGAGGCGCGGGCGCCTGCGGTACGGGGCCGGGCGGTGCGGGCGCCGTCGGGGCCGCGGGGGCCGCCGTGTTCGGTGGTACGGGTGGGGCGGGCGGCGCCTGGGAGGGGCGCGGGGCCGCCGGGGCGGGCCGTGCCTGTGGGGCAGCTTGTGCGGATGCGGCGCCCGATGCCTGTGGGGCGCCCGATGCCTGTGGGGCGCGCGCCGTGCGAGACGTCGGCGCAGGTGGCGGGGGCGTCGGTGACGGTGGTGTCGTCGGGCGGGGCGGCACAGGAGCGCGCTGCGCTTCGGTACTCATCCGGCCCCCTGGTTCACGTCCCCGTACCGACCACGGATCACCGCCACCGTCAGGCGCGTTGGTGCTCGCGTGCCCGTCACTCTACGGGCTGCGGGCGCACCACGGGGAACGGGACGCCCGGCCTCGGCGGATCTGCCCCGAACGTCCCCTACCCAGCCGTAGCGGCTCTCTGGCAAGCTGCGGCCATGACTGCCCGCACCGCTGACCGGACCCGGTACGACCGGGCCACCGCCCATCTCGACGCCCCGATCGCGATCGTCGATCTGGCCGCCTTCGACGACAACGCCGACGATCTGGTGGCCCGGGCGGGCGGGAAGCCGATCCGGGTCGCGAGCAAGTCCGTGCGGTGCCGGGCCCTGCTGGAGCGGGTGCTCGCGCGCCCCGGATTCGCCGGGATCATGTCGTTCACGCTGGCGGAGTCGCTCTGGCTGGCCCGGGCCGGTTTCGAGGACGTCCTGCTCGCCTATCCGTCGGCCGACCGGGGAGGCTTCGCCGAGCTGGCCGCCGATCCGAAGCTGGCCGGCGCGGTGACGGTGATGGTGGACGACCACTCCCAGCTGGAGCTGATCGACGCCTCCCGGGCCGGCGGGCAGGAGGAGATCCGGGTCTGCCTGGAGCTCGACACCTCGCTCCAGCTGCTGGGGGGCCGCATCCGGATCGGGGCACTGCGTTCACCGCTGCGCTCCCCCGCCCAGCTCGCCGAGCTGGCCCGCTCGGTGGCCCGCAGGCCGGGCTTCAAGCCCGTGGGGCTGATGGCGTACGAGGGGCATGTCGCCGGGGTCGGCGACTCTCTGGTGGGGCGGCCGCTGCGGTCCCGGGCGATCCGGCTGATGCAGGCCGCCGCCCGCAAGGAGCTGGCGGCCCGGCGGGCCGAGGTGGTGCGGGCGGTCCGCGCGGTCGCCCCGGACCTGGAGTTCGTGAACGGCGGCGGCACCGGCAGCGTGCAGCACACGGCGGCCGAGGCCGCGGTGACGGAGATCGCGGCGGGGTCGGGGCTGTACGTGCCCCGTCTCTTCGACAACTACACGTCGTTCAGCGCCCGCCCGGCCGCGCTGTTCGCACAGCCCGTGGTGCGTCGGCCGGGCGTGGGCGTGGTGACGGTGCTCGGCGGCGGCTATCCGGCATCCGGCGCGGCCGGGGCGGACCGCTCCCCGGTTCCGTACCTCCCGGAAGGGCTGCGCTACGACCCGCAGGAGGGCGCGGGCGAGGTCCAGACGCCGCTGCTGGGCTCCCCCGCCGACGATCTGCTGATCGGTGACAAGGTCTGGTTCAGGCACGCCAAGGCCGGGGAGCTGTGCGAGCGCTTCGACGCGCTGCAGCTGATCGAGGGCGACCGGATCACGGCGACCGTTCCGACGTACCGGGGCGAGGGGAAGACCTTCCTCTGAACCCGGCGTGACGTGGCTCAGGGGCCGATCGACGCGCCCACGCCGCCGCTGGTGGCGCTGTCCCCGATCGGGCGGATGGACCGGGTGATCGTGTCCATCAGCGAGACCGGCAGCTCCGGCCGGTCCGCGTCGAAGGCGAGCCGGACGATCACCGGCGCCCCGCTGCCCGTCTCCGAGGGGAAGGCCACGGACTGCACCACCCCGCCGGGGCCCTTCGCGGTGACGACCTGCCAGCGCACCAGGTACCCGGTGCGTCCGGTGACGGTCACCGGCTCCGCCTTGAGCACCTTGTGGGACGTGATTCCGCCGTGGGTGCGCTGCCCGAGGACGTCTTCCTCGTAGGCCCGGTCGGCGGCGGCGGTGATGTCGGCCTCCGCGATGGCCTTCGGGTCGGTCTGGCCGGCCCGGGCGGTGCGGGTGGAGACGGTGCCCCGGTAGCAGAAGGACGCGGCGGTGCCGGGGCAGTCGTAGGAGACGGGGGTACGGATGGCGGGGGCGTCGTCGGAGGTGTTCTTCGCTTTCTCCCAGCCGTCGGGCACCACCAGCGTGATGCCGTTGAGCTGGTCGACGAGGACGGCGGGGTCGCCGGCCGGGCCGCCTTCGCCGGAGGGCGTGGCGGAGGCCGTGGAGGTGGCGGGTGCGGTGGGGGCCGGGTCGGAGGTGCTCGGCGCCGGGGCCGTTCGCGTACCGCTGTCGTCGGGGCCCAGCAGGAGGAAGGCTGCGGTGGCCGCGCCCAGGACCAGCAGGCCCGAGAGCGCGATGGCCAGGACTCGCGTACGGCTGCCGCCCCGAAAAGAAGGCGGGGGTCCGAACGCCTGGGGAGCGTACGCCTCGTGCACCGGCTCGTACGGGACGGGGTGCGCGACGGCGAGGGGGCGGGTGTGGGCGGTCCAGGCCGTGCCGTCCCACCAGCGCTCGGTGCCGGGTGTCCCCGCGTCCGGGTACCAGCCGGGCGGTGTCGCGAAGCTCATGGAGCCACTCTAGGCGGCGTCCACAGCGTGTTCGAAGCGGTTGCGGGCACGGTTACGGGGCGGAGGTCACCGGGTCCCGGCCGGTGCGGGAGAGCAGGTCGCGGGCCGGTCCGGTGGGGCGGTGACCCGCCGGCCAGACGGCCCGCAGCTGGCGGCGCAGCCGTACACCGGCGACCGGGATCTTGACCAGGCGGCGGGACGACAGCTCCTCGCCGAGGGCCAGTTCGCTCAGGACGCAGGGTCCGGCGCCGCTCTCGGCCGCTCCCTTCACGGCGGTCGTGGAGGAGAGCTCCAGCAAGGGCTGGGCGAGGCCGCCGTGGACGGCTAGGGCCGCGTCCAGGACCTGCCGGGTGCCGGAGCCGCGCTCGCGCAGGATCAGCGGGGTGGCGGCCAGTTCGTCGGGGAGCAGCGGGGTGCGGCGACGGGCCCACGGGTGGCTGGGGGCGACCACGACGACGAGGCGGTCGTGGGCGATGACGGTGCCGTCCAGGCCCTCCGGTATCGACAGGCCCTCGACGAAGCCCAGATCGGCCTCGCCGGTGACCAGGCGGCGGGCGACATCCGCCGAGTTGCCGACGAGCAGCGAGACGGCCGTGTCCGGGCGCTCCGCGCGCAGGGCGATCAGCCAGCCGGGCAGCAGGTACTCGGCGATCGTCATGCTGGCCGCGACCCGCAGCCGGGAGTCCCGCCGGTCGCGCAGCGCCTGGGCCCCCGCGTCGAACGACTCTGCGGCCTCCACCACCCGGCGCGCCCAGTCGGTGACGAGCGCGCCCGCGTCGGTCAGCCGGGAGCCGCGCGGGGAGCGGTCGAGCAGGGCGACACCGAGCTGCCGTTCCATGGACCGGATGCGGCTGGAGGCGGCGGGCTGGGTGATGCCGACGTCCTTGGCGGCCCGTCCCAGGCTGCCGTGCCGGGCGACGGCGAGCAGCAGCTCCAGCGCTCCGAGGTCGGGGACCCGGTGGGAGAGGGGGGCGCGGGGGGCTTGGTCGTCGCTGGGCATAAAGCCAGCTTATGACCTCATAGGAACGGGGTCCCTGGTGGGCGGCGACGGGCGCGCGAAGAATCGTGGCATGGCCATCTTTCCGCAGACCCGGACCGCCGGACCGCTCCCTGTCATCGCCCTCCTCCCCCACCGGACGGGCGCGCAGGGGGGTGCGGGGCGGCTGCCGTCCCTGCGGCACATCGGCCCGAACTGGTACGCGAGCGTCATGGGCACCGCGATCGTCGCGAGCGCCGGGGTGGCGCTCCCGGTGGACATCACCGGCCTGCGCGCCGCCTGCACGGTGGTGTGGGCGCTGTCGGCCGTCCTGCTCGCCACCGTCCTCGCCGCCCGCGCCGGCCACTGGCTCCACCACCGCGACCAGGCCCGCGCCCACCTCCTGGATCCGGCCGTCGCCCCCTTCTACGGGTGCCTGGCCATGGCGCTGCTCGCGGTCGGCGGGGCCACGCTGACGGTGGGCCGGGACGTCGTCGGCGTACCGGCCGCTCTTGCCGTGGATGTGGTGCTGTTCGTCGCGGGGACGGCGATCGGTCTGGTGGCCGCCGTCGTGGTCCCGTACCTGATGGTCGTACGCCACCGTCCCGCGCCCGGGACCGCGTCGCCGGTCTGGCTGCTGCCGCTGGTCGCCCCGATGGTCTCGGCCTCGCAGGGCGCGCTGCTGGTGCCCCACGTGGCGGCCGGGCAGGGACGGGAGGCGCTGCTGCTGGCCTGCTACGCGATGTTCGGGCTGTCGCTGCTGGCCACGCTGGTGGTGCTGCCGCTCGTCTTCGCCCGGCTCGTCCACCAGGGGCCGCTGCCGCTCGCGCTGACCCCGACGTTGTTTCTGGTGCTGGGGCCGCTGGGCCAGTCGACGACGGCCGTCAACCAGCTGGCCGACGCGGCTCCGGGGGCGGTCGCGGGGCCATATGCCTCGGCCTTCGGCGCGTTCGCGGTGCTCTATGGGGTGCCGGTGATGGGCTTCGCGCTGCTGTGGCTGGCGCTGGCCGGGGCGATGGTCATAAGGGCGACGCGTGACGGTATGGGTTTCGCGATGACATGGTGGGCGTTCACGTTCCCTGTGGGTACGTGTGTGACCGGGGCGGCCGGGCTGGCCCGGCACACCGGTCTGGACGCCCTGACCTGGCTGGCCGTGGCGCTGTATGTGTTCCTGGTGGTCGCGTGGGCGGTGGCCGGGACGCGGACCGTGCGAGGGGTGGTCAGCGGAGCGCTGACGGCAGCTCCTGTGCAGCCTGCAGCAGCGACGGCCCGTACCAGGTGAGCAGGCGGCCGTCGACGAGGGCCGCGGGCAGTCCGGGGAAGGCCTCGGGTCCGTCGTCGGCGGTGAAGCGGTAGGGCTCGTCGGGCAGCACGACCAGCTCGGCCCCGGATCCGTTCAGCTCGTCCGGCGGGATGCGCGGGTAGCGATCGGCGTGGTCCGCGTAGACGTTGCGCACCCCGAGGCGGGCGAGCAGGTCACCGGCGAAGGTGTCGCTGCCGAGCACCATCCAGGGTCTGCGCCAGATCGGCACGATCGCGGGGCGCGGGCTCCCGGAAGGGGCGGGCAGCGCGGCCCAGGCGGCCTCGGCCTCGTCGAGCCAGCGGGGGCGGTACAGGCCGCAGCCGGTGGTGAGGACCCGGTCCAGTTCGGCGAAGGCCTGGTCCAGGGTGCGGATCTCGGTGACCAGGACATCGAGCCCGGCCTGGCGGAGGGCGGCGAGGTCGGGGGCGCGGTTCTCCTCCTCGTTGGCGATGACGAGATCGGGCGCGAGGGCGGTGATGGCGGCCACGTCCGGGTTCTTGGTGCCGCCGATCCGGGCGGCGGTGAGGCCGGCGGGGTGCGTGCACCAGTCGGTGACCCCGGTGAGCAGCCCGGGGGCGGTGGCGGCGACGGCCTCGGTGAGGGAGGGGACCAGGGAGACGACGCGCATCGGCATGGTGGGGTCCCGGCTCTCAGCGGCGGGAGTCGTACGTGGCGTCGATGTGCTCCGCGACCGCGACGAGCAGCAGCCGGGTGCCGGGCCGGGTGGCCCGCCAGCGGTGCCGCACGCCACCGGAGAGGAAGAGAGTGTCGCCGCGCTCCAGCCGGTACGCCTGGCCCTCGGCCTCCACCTCGGCGGCGCCCTCGACGACGTACATCAGTTCGTCGTTGCGGTGCTGGAACTCGCGCCCGAGGTCCTGTTCGCCGGTGAACTCCAGGGCGCTGAGCTGGTGGCGCCCGCGCACCACCCGGCGTACGCCGTCGCCCTCCTCGCCCCGTACGACATCGACCGCGCGCGCCGAGTCGGCGGCGGCCCGCAGCCGTGAGGTGGTGGTCTCCAGCGCCTCGGCGACCCGGTCGAGGGAGCGGGCGCTGGGGCGGGCGCGCTCGTTCTCGATCTGGCTGAGGAAGGGCACGGAGAGCCCGCTGCGCCCGGCGACCACGGCCAGCGTGAGGCCCAGGGTGCGGCGCCGACGGCGGACCGCGGCACCCACGCGCGGTGTGTCCTTGTCGTCCATGAACCGGCTCCCTCCCGCCTCAGCCATCCTCCCGGCTGCCAGCACCTTACGCACATGGTTACGCAAGACGTCCGGTAAACGGCCCCCGGACAGCCGGAAGGGGTGGGCCCCGCCCGACGGCGGCGCCCACCCCTCACCTGCGCTTTTCCGGCCCTGGATCCCCTACTGGGGTGCCAGGGCGTCCGCGATGCCCGGGTTGTCGCCCATCCAGGCCTTCACGGCTTCCTCCTCGTGGCCCGCACCGCGCTTCTGGATCTCGTTCTCCAGTCCGCCGAGCTGCTTCTCGCTCAGCTCGAAGTCCTTGAACCACTTCGTCAGCTGCGGGTACTGCTTCGGGAACTCCTTGGAGGCGATGGTGTGCAGCCGGTCGCCGTCACCGAACGCCTTCTTCGGGTCCTTCAGCTTGGTCATGCCGTACTCGTTGTACGCCCAGTGCGGGGTCCAGAGCAGGACGGCGATGGGCTCCTTCTTGGCGTACGCGCGCTTCAGCTCGGCGAGCATGCCGGGCGTGGAGGAGTCCAGGACCTCGTACTCCTTGTCCAGGCCGTACTGCGGCAGAACGTTCTTCTTGAGGTTCTCCATGGTCGCGGTGCCGGGCTCGATGCCGACAATCCGGCCCTTGAAGTCGGAGCCCTTGCCCTTGAGGTCGTCGAGGGTCCTGACGTCCTTGACGTAGTCGGGGACCGCGACCTCGATGGAGGTCGGCCCGTACCAGGAGCCGATGTCCGTCAGCTTGTCGCCGTACTTGTCCCAGTAATTCTTCTGGGTGTACGGCAGCCAGCCGTCGAACTGCACGTCGATCTGGCCGCGCGACATGGCGGCGTACATCGGGCCGACCTCGAACTGCTTGAGGTTGATCTTGTAGCCGCGCTCCTCCAGGACCGCCTTCCACAGGTACGTGGCGGCGATGTCCTCCTCCCAGGGGAACCAGGCGACCTCCAGGGCACGGTCACGCTCGTCCTTGCCCCCGGGGGCGGCCTTGGCGTCCTTCGGGGCCGGGGACCACTTCCCGGCGACGCCCGGGTTGGCCTTCAGCCAGGTGCGGACGGCCTCCTGTTCCTTGCCGGAGCCGGCCTTCTGGATCTCGGCCTCAAGGCTGGTGAGCTGCTTCTCGCTCATCTTGAAGTCCTTGAGCCACTTGGCGACCACGGGGTTCTCCGCGGAGAAGCCCTTGCGCGCCAGGGTGTGGACGCCGTCGCCCTCGCCCCAGAGCTTCTTGGGGTCCTTGAGCTTGGTGAGGTCGTACTCGTTGTACGCCCAGTGCGGCGACCAGAGCGGAACGACGATCGGTTCCTTCTTGGCGTACGCGCGCTTCAGCTCGGCCAGCATGGACGGCGTGGAGCCGTCGATGAGCTTGTACTCCTTGTCCAGGCCGTAGCCCGGCAGGAGCTTGTCCTTGAGCAGGCCCATCTCACCGGCGCTCGGCTCGATGCCGACGATCCGGCCCTTGAACTCCGAGGCCCGCCCCTTGAGGTCGTCCATCGACCGGACGTCCTTCATGTACGCGGGGACGGCGAGCTCCAGCGAGGTGGGCTCGTACCAGGCGCCGAGGTCCTCCAGGCGGTCCTGGTACTTCTCCCAGTAGCTGGCGTGGGTGGTGGGGAGCCAGGAGTCGGTCTGGAAGTCGATCTGGCCGTTGGCCATGCCGGTGTAGAGCGAGCCGGCCTCGTACTGCTTGACGTCGACCTCGTAGCCGCGCTGTTCCAGCATCTCCTTCCAGAGGAAGGTGGAGGCGATGCCCTCGTCCCACGGGATGTAGCCGATGGAGACCTTCTTGCCGTCGCCGACCTGCGCGCCCGCGCCGGACGCGGTGTCCTTGGCGGAGCCGCCGAAGATGCCCATGCCGCCCGCGACGAGCGCGAGGGCGACGATGCCGGCGACCGCGACGACGGGCTGCGGACGGTAGGTCCAGATCTTCCAGCCCTCGGCCGAGGCCTGGACCCTGGCGGCCGCGCGTCGGGCCAGCGGGGAGACCTCGCGGCCGAGCGCGCCGGTCATCCGGTCCAGGTACATGGCGAGGATGACGATGGAGATCCCCGCCTCGAAGCCGAGACCGACGTCGATGTTGCCGATGGCACGGTAGACGGAGCCACCGAGGCCGCCGCCACCGACCATGCCCGCGATGACGACCATGGACAGGCCCAGCATGATGACCTGGTTGATGCCCGCCATGATCGTGGGCAGCGCCAACGGCAGCTGGACCCGCAGCAGGGTGTTGCGCGAGGTGGTACCGAAGGCCTCGGCCGCCTCGACGAGTTCGCCGTCGACCTGGCGGATGCCGAGTTCGGTCATCCGGACGCCCGGGGGCAGCGCGAAGATGATGGTGGCGATGATGCCGGGGACCACGCCGACGCCGAAGAAGATGACGCCGGGGATCAGGTAGACCATGGCGGGCATGGTCTGCATGAAGTCGAGGACCGGCCGGACCACCGCGCTGACGGTCTTGGACCGGGAGGCCCAGATGCCGAGCGGGACGGCGATGACCAGTGTGACGAGGGTCGCGACGAGCACCAGGGTGAGGGTGTCCATCGCCTCGGCCCACAGCTCGACGGAGTCGATGAGGGCGAAGCCGACGAAGCTCAGCAGCCCGGCCGGCAGGCCGCGCAGCCACCAGGCGATGACCGCGACGATGCCCGCGAAGAGGAGCGGGTGGGGGGCGGAGAGTACGGCGGCTATGCCGTCGAACATGCCGCTGACGACGGAGCTGATCGCGTCGAAGAGCCAGGCGAGGTGGGTCTGGAGCCAGTCGACGGCGGAGTCGACCCATTCGCCGAGAGGGAGCCTAAACACTGGCCACCTTCTTCACGGCATCGTTGTCGGAGAGCGTCGCGGACGGCGCCTCGGAGCCCTTCATGGTCTCGGTGGGAGTCATCGGGTCGCCGAGCACGGCGAGCAGCCGGGAGCTCGGGACGACACCGACGAGCCTGCCCTTGGCGTCGGTCACGGCCACCGGGTCCCCGCTCTGCGAGCAGGGGGTGAACAGCTCGATGATCGGCGTGGACTCCGAGACCGTGGCGGGGGCCGCCGCGATGACGTCCTGCGGGGTGCGCAGCTCCTTGCCGTCCTTCGTGGTGGAGCCCATGACGGTGTGCGGTTCGGCCATGATGGCGCCCGCGGTGAGCACCCGGGAGCGGTCGACGTCCTGGGTGAAGGAGGCGACGTAGTCGTTGGCCGGGGTGACGAGGATGTCCTCGGCGGTGCCGAGCTGGACGATCTTCCCGTCGCGCATCACGGCGATCCGGTCGCCCAGGCGCATGGCCTCGTTGAGGTCGTGGGTGATGAAGACGATGGTCTTCTTCAGCCGCTTCTGGAGCTCCAGGAGCTGGTCCTGCATGTCGCGCCGGATCAGCGGGTCGAGCGCGCTGAAGGACTCGTCCATGAGGAGCAGATCCGCGTCGGTGGCGAGCGCGCGGGCGAGGCCGACGCGCTGCTGCATACCGCCGGACAGTTCGTCGGGCCAGGAGTTCTCCCAGCCGGCGAGACCGGTGAGCTCCAGCGCCTCGGTGGCACGCCTGATCCGCTCGGAACGGGGTACACCCTGGACCTCAAGGCCGTACGCGGCGTTGTCCAGGACACTTCGGTGAGGGAAGAGCGCGAAGTGCTGGAAGACCATGCTGATCTTGGAGGAGCGCACATGGCGCAGCTCGCGGGGGCTCAGGGCGGTCAGATCCTGGTCGTCGAAGAGCACGCGTCCGGCGGTGGGTTCGAGCAGCCCGTTGAGCATCCGTAGCAGCGTGGACTTGCCCGAACCGGACAGGCCCATGACGACGAAGATCTGGCCCGGCTCCACCGTGAAGGAGGCGTCGATCACCGCTGCGGTCGTTCCTTCGGCGCGGAGTTCGTCGCGGTCGGTGCCGCTCTCCAGCTTTCGGACGGCTTGATCGGGTCGTCGGCCGAACACTTTGTACAAGTTCTCGGCTTGCAGCCTGGACACATACACCTCACGGGTTGAACTGAAAAACGGTCTGCCACCCCCGCCGGCAGACCGTGGAGCGGTGCGGGTTCGGTCCGCATGGCACGTACGCAAGGTGAAAATGCGACGTGGTCCGCTCCGGTGGCGCGCCTGCCCCTACTTACACAGCACAAACACAACAGTGATCCAGGTCACGGGCAGGGCGGTTTCCGGTCACCGGGAGCCATCGACGGCGACTGTCAGTGGTGTGGGGCATCATCGGTTCCGTGACGCGACGCCTGATGCTCCTCGACACCGCCTCCCTCTACTTCCGCGCCTATTTCGGCGTCCCCGACTCGGTGCGCGCGCCGGACGGGACCCCGGTCAACGCCGCGCGCGGACTCCTCGACTTCATCGCCCGCCTGGTGCAGGACCACCGGCCGGACGATCTGGTCGCCTGCTGGGACAACGACTGGCGCCCGCAGTGGCGGGTGGACCTGATCCCGACGTACAAGGCGCACCGGGTGGCCGTGCAGACGCCCGCCGGGCAGACCGACGAGGAGGAGATCCCAGACACGCTCTCCCCACAGGTCCCGATCATCGAGGACGTGCTGGCCGCGCTCGGGATCGCCCGGATCGGCGTCACGCCGTACGAGGCGGACGACGTGATCGGCACGCTCACCGCCCGCGCGACCGGGCCGGTGGACATCGTGACCGGCGACCGCGACCTCTACCAGCTGGTCGACGACGCCCGTCAGGTGCGGGTGCTCTATCCGCTCAAGGGCGTCGGCACGCTCCAGATGACGGACGAGGCGTGGCTCCGCGAGAAGTACGGGGTGGACGGCGCGGGCTATGTGGATCTGGCCCTGCTCCGCGGCGACCCGAGCGACGGCCTCCCGGGCGTGCCCGGCATCGGCGAGAAGACGGCGGCCAAGCTGCTGGACGCCTACGGGGACGTGGCCGGGATCATGGCGGCGGTGGACGATCCGGCCGCGAAGCTGACCCCCTCGCAGCGCAAGCGGCTGGACGAGGCGCGGGACTATGTGGCGGTCGCGCCGAAGGTCGTGCGGGTGGCCCAGGATGTGCCGCTGCCCGACTTCGACCCGGCGCTGCCGCGTGAGCCGCGCGATCCGGCCGCGCTGGAAGCGCTTGCGGACCAGTGGGGGCTGGGCGGGGCGCTTCAGCGGCTCCTCACCACTCTTCATGCCTGAGGTGTTAACTTAGGCATACCTAAGTCATCGGGGCCGGAGGTGTCCGGGCCCGGTGCGCCGATATGTACGCCGCACCGGCACGTCCACCCGACGCGCGTGCCCGTACGTCGAACCCAGGGAGTACCTCGTGGCAGAGCGGCCGGCCCGGCAAGGACCCAAGGCCCAGGGGGCGCAGGTCGTGCGCACCGAGCAGATCACCCCGCACATGGTGCGGGTGGTCCTCGGCGGCGAAGGGCTCGCCGACTTCTCCCTCTCCGGCTTCACCGACCACTACATCAAGCTGTGCTTCGCGCCCGAGGGCGCGGACTACGCGCACCCGTTCGACATCGCCGCCATCCGCGAGAGCCACCCGCGCGAGCTGTGGCCCACCACGCGCACGTACACGGTGCGTTCGTGGGACCCGGCCGCCCGGGAGATGGCCGTGGACTTCGTCGTCCACGGCGACGAGGGCCTCGCGGGACCGTGGGCGCAGCGTGCCCAGGTGGGCGAGCAGGTTACCTTCCTCGGCCCCGGCGGCGGTTACGGGCCGCAGGCCTCGGCCGACTGGCACCTCCTGGCCGGCGACGAGAGCGCCCTGCCGGCGATCGCCGCGTCGCTGGAGCAGATGCCCGCGGGCGCCCTGGTGCACGCCTTCGTCGAGGTGCTGGACGCCTCCGAGGAGCAGAAGATCGTGACGCCCGACGGGGTGGCCGTGACCTGGCTGCACCGCGGCGACCGGCCGGTCGGCGAGCTGCTGACCGCAGCCGTGAAGGAGCTGGACTTCCCCGAGGGCGAGGTCCAGGCGTTCGTGCACGGGGAGGCGGCCTCCGTGAAGGAGATCCGCCGCCATCTGCGCGTGGAGCGGCAGATCCCCCTCCAGCAGCTGTCGATCTCCGGCTACTGGCGCCTCGGCCAGAACGACGACGCCTGGCGCGAGGTCAAGCGCGAGTGGAACGAGCAGGTGGAGCGCGAGCAGGAGGGGCCGGGGGCGGCCGCTTAGGGGCGCCTGCCGCGAGGTCTCACCCGCAAGGCCCGCACAGGGCCCACCGGACCCCGTCCGCCGTTCCCGGCGGGCGGGGTCCGTGCACGTCCGCGTGGCTGCGGCAGCCGGTGCGCGTCCACGCGACTGCGGCACCCGGTCGCGCGCGGGCGGGCGTCAGGCGCCCGGAGCGACGCCCTCGGCCCGTGGTCCGCCGGCTCCCCGCGACTCGTACCGCCGGACCGAGACGTCCTCGTGGGCGAGCCTGCGCAGCGCGCCGAACATCGCCTCGCCCAGGACCGTACCGACGACGACGCCCTCGACCAGCTCCTCGCGCGCCACCCGGCTCATGACGTAGGCGAGGTCGGCGCCGGCGACCGTCTCGGCCGCGTCCGCGTAGACGTCCATCAGGTCGACGAGCCCGCCGTGCCCGACCCCGCGCAGTGCGGCGATGACTCCGGCAAGCGATTCGGCGGCCGAGGCTCCCTCGTCGACCTGCCAGCCGCGCCGCCGCAGCAGCTCGGCCACATCCTCCCGGGCCTGTTCCAGCTCCGGCCCGGCCTCGCCCTCGCCGAGCGGGGGGACGCCTTCCGCCGCTCGGCCCAGCACCCGTATCACCGGCTGTTCGGGGTCGTCCGCGGCTTCCAGGACCTCGCCGATGGCCGCGAGCGAGAGACCGCCCACCTCCAGCAGGACCCGGATCAGGCGCAGCCGCCTCTCGTGGTCCGGGCCGTAGTCCGCCTGGTTGGGGCTCGTCAGCTCTCCTGCGGGCAGGAGCCGCTCCCGTACGTAGAACTTGATCGTCGGGACCGGGACCCCGGACCTGCGACTCAACTCACCGATGCGCACCGCGTGTTCATCCTTCCGCCCTTGCCAGATCAGAGCCCCATCATAGATAGTTCCACTAACCGATAGCGGTAAGTGCCACTATCCATACATCTTACGGGGGCCCCTCATGTCGTCCTGGCGTTCCTGGCATCGCCCCTTAGTCGTCCTCTCCGCCGCGATGGTCCTCTGGGCCCTCGTCACCGCCGTGGGCCTCGTGGCCGACGACCGGGTGCTGGTGGGAGCCCCGATCTGGGCGAAGCCGTTCAAGTTCGCCGCCTCCTTCGCCGCCTACGGCCTGACGCTGGCCTGGATGCTGGCGCATCTCACCCGGGGGCGCCGGACCGGCTGGTGGGCGGGGAACGTGGTCGTCCTCACGAGTCTCGTCGAGATGGCGATCATCACCGTGCAGGTGGTCCGAGGGAAGCGCAGCCACTTCAACGCCGCGACTCCGCTCGACACGGCCCTGTTCAGCGCGATGGGGATCACGATCATCGTGCTGTGGGCGGCGACCCTGGCGATCGGGATCCTGCTGCTGCGCGCCCGGATCGCGGACCGGGCGGCGGCCTGGGCGATCCGGGGCGGCGTGCTGATCGCCCTGGTGGGCGCCGGGCTCGGCTTCCTGATGACGCTGCCGAGCGCGGAGCAGCAGGCGGCCGGGAACCTGGACACCGCCGAGGTGATCGGCGCCCACTCGGTCGGCGTGCCGGACGGCGGCCCCGCGATGCCGCTGACCGGCTGGTCCACGACCGGCGGCGATCTGCGGGCCCCGCACTTCGTGGGCATGCACGCGCTCCAGCTGATCCCGCTGTTCCTGATCGCCTTGGTGCTGCTCGCCCCCCGGCTCGCCCGGCTGCGCGATGCGGGGGTGCGGCTGCGTCTCGTACGGGTGGCGACGGCCGGTTACGCGGGCCTCGTCGCGCTGACCACCTGGCAGGCGCTGCGGGGGCAGCCCCTGATCCACCCGGACGCGGCGACCCTCATAGCGGCCGGGGCGCTGGTGGCGGCGGTGGCGGCCGGGATATGGGCGGCGCTGCGCACCGCGCCCGGACCCGAATCCGTACACGCAGAGACCGAACCGGCTTCCGACAGCAAGGAGTTCACCGCATGACCGGCACCCTCTTCGAGGTCACGTTCTATCTGGCCGCCCCGTTCTGGCTGCTGATGATCTTCGCTCCCGGGTGGTCCGTCACCACCCGCATCGTCTCCTCACCGCTGACGGTCCTGCCGCTCCTCGGCGTCTACACCGTCCTGGCCGTGCAGGTCTTCCCGGAGCTCTGGACGGCGGTGAGCAGCCCGGACATCGACACCTTCCGGGAGCTGGCAGCGCCGGCCGAGGGCGCCGGGGCCTTGTGGGCGCAGGTGATCGCCTGGGATCTGCTGGTCGGCCAGTGGATGTTCCTCCAGGCCCGGAAGCTTGGATTCTCCCCGTGGCTGATGGGCCCTCTGCTCGTCCTGACGATCCTGCTCTCGCCGTTCGGACTGCTGGTCTTCCTCGCCCTGCGCGCCACCCGGCGGGGCGCGGGGAAGCCGGTGGAGCCGCGCACCGGGCCGGTGGGGACGCGGGGCTGAATCGCACCGCTGCGTCGCACGGCCGGGCGGGGCCGGGTCTGGAAGGATCGCGGGCATTCGACCAATCCGCACGGCCGTCGGCTCCGAATCACTCCTGGAACCGATGACCTCCCGGGAGGAAACCCGCGTGAACGAAGCCGTACAGATCCGCGGGGTGCCCTCGCCAGGACCCGACCTCCAGGAACTCCTGGTCCGGGTCGCGCGGGGGGACCAGAACGCGTTCGCCAAGGTGTACGACGCCGTCTCCGGGCCCGTGCTCGGGCTCGTACGCAGTGTGCTCCGCGATCCGGCCCAGTCGGAGGAGGTCGCCCAGGAGGTCCTGGTGGAGGTGTGGCGTACCGCGCCGCGCTTCCAGGCCTCCCGGGGCAGCGCGATGAACTGGGTGCTGACCCTCGCCCACCACCGGGCCGTCGACCGGGTCCGCTCGGCCGAGGCGTCGGCGGCGCGGGAGCACAAGGCGGCGCTGCTGGACCGGACGCCCGCCTTCGACGAGGTCTCCGAACAGGTGGAGACGCGGCTGGAGAGAGAGCAGGTACGCCGCTGTCTGCGGACCCTGTCCGAGCTCCAGCGGCAGTCCGTGACCCTGGCCTACTACCGGGGTCTGACCTACCGTGAGGTGGCGGAACTCCTCACCGTGCCGCTGGGAACCATCAAGACACGACTCCGCGACGGCCTCATCCGGCTGCGCGACTGCCTGGGGGTGAGCGCATGACCACGGCCGATCTGCACACGCTGACCGGGGCCTATGCCCTGCATGCGCTGCCGGACGACGAGCGCCGCGAGTTCGAGCGTCACCTGGGCGACTGCGAGGCCTGCACCCAGGAGGTGCGGGAGCTGTCGGCCACGGCCGCCCGGCTCGGGCTCGCTGTCGCCGAGACCCCGCCGCGCGAGCTGCGCGAGAGGGTGCTGCGGGAGATCACGACCGTACGCCAGGAGGCTCCGGCGCACGGCAGACGAGGACGTACGGTCAGCACCGGCCGCACCGGCCGCTGGTCCGCCTACGCATTGGCCGCCTGCATCGCGGCGGCGGCCGCCTTCGGCGGAGTGGCGGTGTGGCAGAACCAGGTGGCGCAGGACGCCCGCCAGGAGGCGAACCAGGCCACGCGGCAGAACGAGCAGCTGGCGCAGGTGCTCTCGGCGCCCGACGCGAAGACCACGTCGGGCGAGCTGACCGGCGGGGCCCGCGGCACCGTCGTCGTCTCGCAGGACCGGAACCAGGCCGTGTTCCTCGCCTCGGGGATGGAGCGGCCGCCGAGCGGCAAGGTGTACCAGCTCTGGTTCAACGACGAGGGCACGATGCGTTCGGCCGGTCTGATGGACCCGGCGGCGAGCGATGACGCGGTGCTGCTGGACGGGCCCGTGGACCGGGCGACGGGGATGGGCATCACGGTCGAACCGGCGGGCGGATCGGCCGAACCGACGTCCGACCCGGTGGCCCTGATGGACTTCCCGACGGCCTGACCGATCGACCCCGGCCCTCTCTGCAAGGAGCATCCGTTCCATGAACGTCGCGGTGGTGCTGTTCACCTCCGATCTGCGTCTGCACGACAACCCGGTGCTGCGTTCCGCCCTGCGGGACGCGGACCGGGTTGTCCCGCTCTTCGTCCGGGACGACGCCGTCCACCGGGCCGGGTTCGACGCCCCCAACCGGCTCGCCTTCCTCGCCGACTGCCTGGCGGACCTGGACGCCGGGCTACGGAAACGGGGCGGCCGGCTCATCATCCGTACCGGCCCGGTGGCGAAGGAGGTGCGCCGGCTGGTCGAGGAGACCGGGGCGGGGGCGGTGCACCTGGCCGCCGGGGTGAGCGGGTACGCCGAACGGCGCGAGGAGCAGCTGCGTACCGCCCTGGCGGACAGCGGCTGCGAGCTGCGCCTCCATGACGCGGTGGTAACCGCGCTCGCTCCGGGCCGGGTGGTCCCGACGGGCAAGGACCACTTCGCGGTGTTCACCCCGTACTTCCGCCGTTGGGAGGCGGCGGGGGTGCGGGGCACATTGACCGCACCCCGCGCGGTCCGGCTCCCGGACGGGGAGCTCTCCTCCGATCCCCTCCCCTCCCGGGACGACCTCGCCGACCTCTCCCCGGGTCTCGCCGATGGGGGCGAGCAGGCGGGCCGCAAGCTGGTGACGTCGTGGCTGGACGGGGACATGGCCGACTACGCCGACGGCCACGACGATCTCGCCGGGGACGCCACCTCCCGGCTCTCCCCCCACCTCCACTTCGGTACGGTCTCCGCCGCCGAACTGGTCGGCCGGGCGCGGGAGAAGGGCGGGCCGGGCGGGGAGGCGTTCGTCCGGCAACTGGCCTGGCGCGACTTCCACCACCAGGTGCTGGCCGCCCGCCACGACGCCTCCTGGTCCGACTACCGGCCGCGCCGGGACCGCTGGCGCTCGGACGAGGACGAGACCACCGCCTGGAAGACCGGGCGGACCGGCTATCCCGTGGTGGACGCGGCGATGCGGCAGCTGGCCCACGAGGGGTGGATGCACAACCGGGGCCGGCTGCTCGCCGCGAGCTTCCTCACCAAGACGCTGTACGTGGACTGGCGGGTGGGCGCCCGGCACTTCCTGGAGCTGCTGGTCGACGGCGACATCGCCAACAACCAGCTCAACTGGCAGTGGGCCGCGGGCACCGGCACGGACACCCGCCCCAACCGGGTGCTCAACCCGGTGACCCAGGGCAAGCGCTACGACCCGCACGGCGATTACGTACGCCGGTGGGTGCCGGAGCTGGCGGAGGTGAAGGGGTCCGCGATCCACGAGCCGTGGAAGGTGAAGGACGCGCCGGACTACCCGGACCCGGTGGTGGACCTGGGCGAGGCGCGGGCGCGGTTCGAGAAGGCGCGCGGGCTGGAGTGAGGGTCTGTACGCGTGAGCGCGTACAGACCCCCCACAGAGGTCAGCCGCGCCGCGGCGGCCGGGGGAAGAACCCGCTGGTGCGTGCCCTGTACTCGGCGAACCCCGGGCGGTCGGCCATGTGCCGCTCCAGCAGGGCCGCTCCGCTCCCCTTCGTCAGCAGGAAGCTCATCACCAGCGGGGCGACGACGGTAGCAGCGGCGGCCCCGGGTGCCTGGCAGACGAAGAGGAACAGGCCCCACCAGACGCAGAAGTCACCGAAGTAGTTCGGGTGCCGGGTCCATGACCACAGGCCCCGGTCCATGATCTTCCCCTTGTTGGCGGGGTCGGCCTTGAACCGGGCGAGCTGATGGTCCCCGATCCCCTCGAAGGCCAGCCCGACCGCCCACAGGACGGCGCCCGCCCAGGCCCACCAGACCAGGGGCCCGGTCAGGTACTGCGCGGCCTGCACCGGCAGCGAGACCAGCCAGACCAGCGCGCCCTGAAGCAGGTAGACCTTGCGCAGGGCGTAGAGCTGGGGGTGGCCGGGGGCCTTGGCGAGCATCTTCTCGTAACGCGGGTCCTCGCCGTGGCCGCGCCCGCGCCGCCCGATGTGGACGGCGAGCCGCAGGCCCCAGACCACCGTCAGCACGGTCACCACCAGGCGCCGCACGTCGTCGCCCTCACCGGCCGAGAGGCCGTACGAGACGAGGGCGACGGCGGCGAAGCCGATGCCCCAGGCGACGTCGACGATGCGGTGGACGCCCTTCCTGAGGGCGATGGCGAAGGTGACCAGCATGACGGCGAGTGCGGCGCCGGCCGCGCCCGCGAGTCCGCTCGCGAACGCGGCCCAGGCGAAGCCACTCACCGCTGCGCCTCGTACCAGTCGCGCCGGGTGGGCGGCATCGCGGCCCTGCCGGTCCTGTCGGGGCGTACGCACAGGATCTGGTCGACGCCCATGCGCCGCTCCTCGAACGCGAGGGCGCCGCCGACGAGGTAGAGCCGCCAGACACGCGCGGTCTCCTCCCCCACCAGGGCCGTGAACTCCGTCCAGCGCTCCTCCAGCGTCCGCCGCCAGGCGTCCACGGTCAGCACGTAGTGCTCGCGCAGGGCTTCGACGTCCCGCACTTCGAGGCCCGCTCCCTCCAGCAGCCCGACGGTGTCGCCGACGGGCCGCATGTGCATGTCGGGGGCGATGTACGACTCGATGAACGCGCCGCCGCCCGGGGCGTCGGCACCCCGCGACATCTGCTGGACCAGCACCCGGCCCTGCGGCCGCAGCGAGTCGTGCAGGATCCGGGTGAAGGCGGGGTACTCGGCGTCCCCGACGTGCTCGCCCATCTCGATGGTGGAGACGGCGTCGTACGTGCCCCGGGTCTCCGGCCGCCCGGCGATGTCCCGGTAGTCGATGTTGAGGACCTCGACCAGCTCCTCCAGGCCGCGTGTCGCGACCTGCCCCCGTACGTACGCGGCCTGTTCGGCGGCGAGCGTGACGGCGGTGACCCGGACGCCGTGGTGCTGGGCCGCGTAGAGGGTCAGCGAGCCCCAGCCGCAGCCGATGTCCAACAGGCGTGCGCCGGGCCGCAGTCCGAGCTTGCGGCAGATCAGCTCCAGCTTGTCGCGCTGCGCGTCGGCAGGTCCGTAGCCGGGCGCGTCACTGGTCCAGTAGCCGCAGGAGTACGCCATGGTCTCGTCGAGGAGCAGCGCGTAGAAGGCGTTGGACAGGTCGTAGTGGTGGCTGATCGCCGCCCGGTCCCGGGCCTTGCTGTGCAGCGCCCCGCGCAGCCCCGCCCGGGCCGCGGGGACCGGCGGGCGGGGCCCCACGGCACCGAGACGCAGGGCCGTGCCCGCCGCTCTGAGACGGTCGGCGAGCGAGGGCGCGGGCGGGGTGAGACCGCGTTCGCTCACCGCGCGGCGCATGGCGCGCAGCCCGTCGCCGAGATCCTCGTCCAGGTCGATCTCCCCGGTGATGTACGCCTCGGCCAGACCCAGTTCGCCCGGCTCCCAGAGCAGGCGGCGCAGTGCGCGCCGGGAGCGTACATGGACCGTGGGGGCGTCCTCGGGTCCGGCCTCGCTGCCGTCCCACATCCGTACCCGGACCGGCAGGCCACCGCCGAGCAGCCGCTCGGCCAGGGGTTCCAGCCGCTGGGCGGCGCCGGTGGGGGTGCGCCGGGCGGCCGGCTTAGCAGGGGGCCTGTCGGCGGTGGTGGTCACAGGTTCTCCTGGTGGGTCGGTTCACGGGTCAGGAGCAGTTGCTGCACATCGAGGTAGCCGGAGCGGAAGCCCGCTTCGGAGTAGGCCAGGTAGAAGGTCCACATACGGCGGAAGACGGCGTCGAAGCCGAGGGCGTCGACCTCGGCGGAGCGTTCGGTGAACCGTTCGCGCCACAGGCGCAGCGTCTCGGCGTAGTGCGCGCCGTAGCCGATGCGCTGGACCGTCCGCAGCCGGGTGTGCTCGGTGGTGACCCGCTCGATCGCCTCGGTGGAGGGCAGCAGTCCGCCGGGGAAGATGTACTTGTGGATCCAGGTGTATGTGGAGCGGCTGGCGCGCAGCCGGTCGTCCGGCATGGTGATGGCCTGGAGGGCGACCCGGCCGCCGGGCGCCAGGAGCCGGTCCAGGGTCTGGAAGTAGACGGGCCAGAACTCCTCGCCGACCGCCTCGATCATCTCGACGCTGACGATGGCGTCGTACTCGCCGGTGACCTGGCGGTAGTCGCAGAGCCGGACCTCGGCCCGGTCCTCGAAACCGGACTCGCGGATGCGCGTACGGGCCAGTTCACGCTGTTCGGCGGAGAGGGTGACGCTGACGACCCGGGCGCCGCGGGCCGCCGCGCGGACGGCGAGTTCGCCCCAGCCGGTGCCGATCTCCAGGAGCCGGGTGCCTTCGCCGACGCCGGCGGCGTCCAGCAGCAGATCGATCTTGCGGTGCTGGGCGGCGGGCAGCAGGGACTGCTCGGCGGGGAAGCCCCGGAAGACCGCGGAGGAGTAGGAGAGCGTCTCGTCCAGGAAGAGGGCGAAGAGCTCGTTGGAGAGGTCGTAGTGGTGGCTGATGTTCTCCCGGGAGCCCTCGGGGGTGTTGAGCTGTGCCTCGGGCTTGCGCAACGCCCAGAGAGCGCGCAGCCGTTGCAGCGGGGCGGGGATCAGTTCCGCCGCGTTGTCGGCGAGGACGGTGAGCACGCCCACCAGGTCGGGGGCGTCCCACTCGCCGGCCATGTAGGACTCGCCGAACCCGATGAGCCCGCTCGCGCCGATCCGCCGGAAGAAGGCGTCGGGGTCCCGGATGTCCATGAGCGGCCCGCCGAGGCCGATGTCCTCGACGCCGGCGAGCCGGGCGCGCAGGGGGAGTCCGGCGAGCGCGTGGCGGACGATGCGGCCGGCGAGTGCCGTACGGGCGCGGGAGGCGCGGGGCCGGGTGACGATGTCGGGCCAGCGCTCGGGGTCGACTGCGGGGGGCTGCTGCCGGGCCGGGGCGGAGGCGTGGCCCCTCGGCGCGGGGACGTGTCCCGCCGGATCGGGGGTCCGGTCGGCCGGGTCGGGGGTCCGGTCTGCCGGCAGCTGGTGGGTGGGCGCGGTCACTGCATGCCTTCCTGTGGGCGGTGCTGGGGACGGGGCTGCACGGGGAGGCCGCGCAGGTAGAGCCGGATGCCGTGCAGCCGGATGGCGAGGGAGACGGCGACGGTGGAGAGGGGGTGGCGCAGGGCGAGCCGGGCCAGCGCCCGGGGGGTGGCCGGGCGGCGGGTGCCCCGTACGGTCGCGGTGAAGGGGCGGCCGCCCTCGCGCTCCAGATGGACGCTCAGGTCGAGCCGGTCGCCGGGTTCGGGCAGCCGCATCCGGTACCCGCCGTCGACGGGGAAGAACGGCGAGACGTAGAACTCCTTGCCGGTCGTGGCACGGTCGTTCCCGTCCGGGTGGAGCAGATAGCCGTGCCGTTCCCCGTACGTGTTGTGCACCTCGGCCACGACGCAGAGCGGGGAGCCGTCGGCACGGCGGCACCAGTAGACGGTGAGCGGGTTGAAGACATGGCCGAGGACCCGGGCCTGGGTGAGCATGGTGACGGTGCCGTCGTCGAGGTCAACGCCGCGGGCTTCCAGGAACCGGCTCAGCCCGGCCCGGATCGTGGGTGCGGTGCCGCCGAAGTGGTCCCGGGGATCGAACCGGGCCAGGGGCCGCAGGGCGCGCGGCAGCCGGGGCGGGGCGTCCGGGTCGATGAGCCACAGGTAGGTCCGGTGCCGCAGCGCGTACTTGCCGGGCCGGGTCCGGACGTGCGTGATGGTGCACGGGTACAGGGATCCGCTGTGGCCGCTCACCACGTCACCCCCAGGGCCCCGGCGGCCTCGGCCCCCGACCGGCAGCCGTCCTCGTGGAAGCCCCAGCCGTGGTACGCCCCCGCGTAGGCGGTGACGGGTCCGGAGAGGGCGGGCAGCCGGGCCTGGGCCGCGACGGATTCCGGGGTGTAGACGGGGTGTTCGTAGACCATGCGGGCGCGTACGGAATCGGGGTCGACCCGGTCGGAGCCGTTCAGGGTGACGACGAAGGTATCGGGTGCGTCGAGCCGCTGGAGCCGGTTCATGTCGTAGCTGACGGTGACCCGGTCGGCGTCGGCGGCGCAGGAGGGCATCAGGTAGTTCCAGGAGGCCCTGGCACCACTGCTGCGGGGCAGCAGAGTGGTGTCGGTGTGCAGGAGCGTCGGGTTGCGGGAGTACGTGAAGGCGCCGAGCGTGGCGCGTTCGGCGTCGGTCGGGTCGGCCAGCAGCCGGAGCGCCTGGTCGGGGTGGGTGGCGATGACGACGGACTCGTACGGCGTGGTCGTGCCGTCCTCGGTGGTGAGCTCGACGCCGTCCGCGTGGCGGGTGATGGCGCGGACCGGGGTGGCGGTGTGGACGGCGGTGAGCTGTTTGACGACCCGCTCGACGTACGCGTGCGAGCCGCCGGTGACGGTCCGCCAGACCGGGGAGTCGCCGATGGTGAGCATGCCGTGGTGGGACAGGAACGCGAAGAGGTAGCGGGCCGGGTAGCGCAGGGCGGTGACCGGGTCGCAGGACCAGACGGCGGAGACCATGGGGGTGAGGAAGTGGGCGTGGAAGTACGGGGAGAAGCCGCCGCGCCGGGCGAACTCCCCGAGGGTCATGTCGGTGGCCGGGCCCTCCGGCAGCTCCAGCAGCGCGCGGGCGGCCCGGTGGAAGCGCGGCACCTCGGCGAGCATCCGCAGATACGGGCCGCGCAGGAGCGAGCGCGGCTGGGCGAGGAGTCCGGCGGGGCCGCGGGCGCCCGCGTACTCGAGGCCGCACCCCTCGCACCGAACGGACATCGACATCTCGGACTCCTGGGTCGCGACACCCAGTTCGTCGAAGAGCCGCAGGAGGTGGGGGTAGGTCCGCCGGTTGTGCACGATGAAGCCCGAGTCGACGCGGTGCACCCGGCCGTCGGACGAGCCCAGCTCATGCGTGTGGGCGTGGCCTCCGACCCGGTCGTCCGCCTCGTACAGCGTGACGTCGTGCGCCTCCCGCAGGACGTGGGCGGCGGTCAGTCCCGCCACTCCGCTCCCCACCACGGCTGTCCGCCGCCGCTCCCCTGCCATCCCGGCTCCCTCCGGTCCTTCTGCGCTGTTCGGAGCAGTACAGAGACGCTCCTCGCACTCCATTCGTCGCAGGTGGCCGGAAGGATTGGTCGATGATCGGAACTACCTCGATCGAGTGAATGACCCGGCCGGACCAATCCGCCGGGCGCCCCGCGCCGAATCTCTTGCGTGAGAGCAGATCGGAACACTTCGCGGACGGACGGCGCCCTCGGGCCCCGGCGGTCCCGCCCGGCGCGTGCCTTCTTCGCCGCGTCCGGCGGACGGGCCACCGGGCCCGGTGCCCGGTGTACCGCCCCCTCGCCCTCCGTGCCCCACGTGCACCGGCCGGCGCCGGTCACCGCGGTGGGCGGGGCGGGCAGGCGGTCCACCCCGTCGGCGGATCCGGTCTGCGATGCGGTCGGCGGCGGCAGCGCCGCCCGGACGGCCGGGGAGCCGTCCGGGCGGTGCGCCGTCACCGGTCGGGAGAGCCGGGCCGGCCGCAGGAGCGAGGCGGCTCCTGGTCGGACGACCGGCTCCGGCACCGGGTCCGTCTCCCGCGGCTGGGAGACGGACCGCGGAACGCCGGAATCCGCCCCCGCAAGGCCCCTACACGATCTCTCCCTCTCACCCTCCCCACTCCCCCTCCCCTGAGCACCGTTCATTTCCCCCGCTCAGCACCTTCGATCCAGGAGAAACACCATGAACACCCTCCACTTCCGCCGCACCGCCGTCGCCGTGGCCGCCGCAGCCGTGCTGCCGCTGGCCCTGACCGCCTGCTCCTCGGGTGACTCCTCCAAGGACTCGGCGGCGGGCTCGACCCCCAGCGCGGCCGCCTCCACGAGCGCCTCGGCCGACGACTCCATGACCACGGACAAGCCGTTCGGTCCGGGCTGTGCGTCGGTGCCGCAGGACGGCGCGGGCTCGTTCGACGGCATGGCGAAGGACCCGGTCGCGACGGCCGCCTCGAACAACCCCGAGCTGTCGACGCTGGTGGCCGCCGTGAAGCAGGCCGGTCTGGTCGACACGCTGAACAACGCCGAGAACATCACGGTGTTCGCGCCGACCAACGACGCGTTCGCGAAGATCCCGAAGGCCGACCTGGACGCGCTGCTGGCGAACAAGGCCGAGCTCACCAAGGTCCTCACCTACCACGTGGTGGGCGAGAAGCTGACGCCGCAGCAGCTGGAGAAGGGCTCGTTCGACACGCTGGAGAAGAGCAAGCTGACGACGGCCGGTTCGGGCACGGAGTACACCGTGAACGACGCCTCGAAGATCGTCTGCGGCAACGTCCCGACCGCCAACGCGACGGTCTACATCGTCGACTCGGTCCTGATGCCCCCGAAGTAATTTCCCGGGTGTGAGGGGCGGTTTGCCGCAGGGGATCGCGGCACACCGCCTTTCGCCGTGCCCTAGCCTGACCCGATGATCTCTCCGCACGCAGCCTCCCGGGCCGGCCGGGTGGCCGGAGCCGTCGTCGGCTCGGCCGTGGGCGACGCGCTCGGCGCCCCCTTCGAGTTCGGCCCGGCAGGGGTGTTCTCCGCCCGCTTCCCCGACGGCGTCTCCACGTTGTGCGGAGGCGGGGGCTGGGATCCGGGCGAGGCGACGGACGACACGCAGATGGCGGTGCTGGTCGGCGAATCGCTGCTGGAGCGGGGCGGCCTGGACCTGCCGGACGTGTTCGACCGGTTCCGACGGTGGGCGGCGGGCGAACCGAAGGACATCGGCCTCCAGACCGAGGACGTACTGACCAACGGCGAACCGTGGGACCTGGCCGCGGCCCTGCACTTCCAGGTCAACGGACGGGCCGCGGGCAACGGTTCGCTCATGCGGGCAACGACGTCGGCGGTCTACTTCGCCCCCGCCGGCCGGGCACGGACCATGGACGCGGCCCGCCGACTCGCCGCTCTGACCCACGGCGACCGGGCGGCCTGGGAGGGCACCGCCGTCTTCCATGAGCTGGTCCGGGTGGCCCTGGCCGGGGACGACCCGCTCGCCGCCCTCTCGGAGACCCTCGGCGAGGTCCACGCGGACCACCGGCCACGATGGGCCGCGGTCCTCGCACCCGACTGGCACCCCGCCCTGGCGACCGAGTTCAACGGAGCGGTCTGGCCCTGCCTCGGCGCCGCCCTGTGGGCGCTGCGCACGACGGACACGTTCGAGGCCGCGCTGGCCGCCGCCGTGGACGTGGGCGGGGACACCGACACGGTGGCCGCCGTGACGGGCGGCTTGGCCGGCGCGGTGTACGGCATCGACGCCGTCCCGGACCGCTGGACCGGGCTTCTGCACGTACCGCTGCCCGGGCACGGGGACCGGGTGCTGCGGACCCCGGATCTTCTGATCCTCGCCGAACAACTGGATAACAAGGGTGCACATAAGGGGCAGATAAGAGCAGAATAGACATGTGGGCGCCTGACGCCAATTCCCTCTGGCGCCGGAGCCCACAGGATCGAAGGAGACGAAATCTCATGACCAACGTCTCAGACACCAGGAGTGACATATCGGGTCACCCCGATGCCTCCGAAATGCGCGCGCGGTACGACAGGGTGATGGGCGGCCGCGATGTGGCGCTGGTGGACGCGCCGGTGTTCCTCGTCGGCCTCTACTGCGCCGTCTCCCCCTGGGTGCTCCACTTCACGGCCAGCCAGCCCGCCCTGGTGACGCACAACCTCGTCATGGGCATCGCGATCGCGGTCCTGGCCCTGGGCTTCACGATGATGCCCGAGCGGATGTACGGCCTGAGCTGGGCGATGTGCGCCATCGGTGTGTGGATAATCGTGTCGACCTGGGTGGTCGGGAACAGCCCGGACGCCGGAATCGTCCTCAACAACATCATCGTCGGCGGACTGACGGTACTGCTGGGCATGGTCTGCGCCGGAGCAGCGACAAGAAGCCGCAGCACCTGAAGCCCCACTCAGCCCCTCCGGCGTTTGAGGAGCGGGGTCCCGGGGGGGGAGCCCCGGGGGGAGGAGCCCCGGTTTCGGGAAGGGGCGGGTAGGGGAACAGGCCCGCCGCAGGCGCCCCACACCCCGCCCCCGCCCCCGTCGGCGTCAGCCGACAGAGCTGTAGGCCACAACCCCCCGAAGCACCGCATCAACGGCCTTCCGGGCATTCCGAGCCACAGAGCTCGCCCCCGCACTCCCCTCCCGAGGAGCCGCCGCAGCCACCTGTCCCAGCACGTCGATCACCTGCTTGCACCACCGTACGAAGTCCCCCGCCGGCATCTCCGCCTCGCGTAGCACCTCGTCCAGCGTGTGCCCGGAGGCCCACATGTAGACCGCCCAGGCGAAGCCGAGATCGGGCTCACGCTGCCCGACCCCCTCCGTCTGGTTGATCTTGAAGTCCTCCTCCAGCGCGTCCAGCCGCCCCCAGATCCGCACCATCTCGCCCATGGCGAGCTTCGCGGGACCGGACGGCAGCTTGGGCGCCACCGCGTCATCGGCCTGCCGCGCCTCGTACACCAACGCCGAGACGCAAGCCGCCAGCTCAGCAGGGTTGAGCCCTTCCCAGACCCCGTCCCGCAGACACTCGCTGGCGAGCAGGTCCAGCTCCCCGTACAGCCGGGCCAGCCGCCGGCCGTTCTCGGTGACCTCGTTGCCCCGGAGGTAGTCCAGCTCGGTCAGGAGCGCGACGATCCGGTCGAAGGTCCGGGCGATCGTGTTCGTCCGCCCCTCGATCCGGTTCTCCAGCTGCCGCGTGTCCCGCTGCAGCCGGTGGTAGCGCTCGGCCCAGCGCGCATGGTCCTCGCGCTCGTCGCACCCGTGGCAGGGGTGGGCGCGCAGCTCGGTCCGCAGCCGGCTGATCTCGCGGTCGTCGGCGGCCGCCGCCCGCTCCCTGCGGTGCCGGTCGGGCACGATGTGCCCGGACTTCGTCCGCAGCGCGGAGGCCAGATCGCGCCGGGACTGCGGCGACCGCGGGTTGAACGACTTCGGCACGCGCATCCGGTCCAGCGCCTCCACCGGCACCGGGAAGTCCATCGAGGCCAGCCGCTTGACCTGTCGCTCGGCGGTCAGCACCAGCGGCCGGGGCCCGTCGTGGTGGTCGAACCCGCGGTGCCCGTTGGCCCGCCCGGCGGGAAGCCCCGGGTCCAGCACGAGCGCCAGTCCCGCGAACTTCCCCGTCGGCACATGGATGACATCGCCCGGCTTCAGCTTCTCCAGCGAGGAGGCCGCCGCCGCCCGCCGCTGCGCCGCGCCCTGCTTGGCGAGCTCCGTCTCCCGGTCCTTGAGGTCGCGGCGCAGCCGCGCGTACTCCTCGAAGTCACCGAGGTGGCAGGTCATGCCCTCCTTGTAGCCCTCCAGGCCCTCCTCGTTGCGCTGCACCTGCCGTGAGATACCGACGACCGACTTGTCCGCCTGGAACTGGGCGAACGAGGTCTCCAGCAGCTCCCGCGACCGGTGCCGCCCGAACTGCTGCACCAGGTTGACGGCCATGTTGTACGAGGGGCGGAAGCTGGAGCGCAGCGGATACGTACGCGTCCCCGCGAGCCCGGCCAGCGCCGTCGGGTCCATGCCGCGCTGCCACAGGACCACCGCGTGGCCCTCGACGTCGATGCCGCGGCGCCCGGCCCGACCGGTGAGCTGGGTGTACTCGCCGGGGGTGATGTCGGCGTGCTGTTCGCCGTTCCACTTGACGAGCTTCTCCAGCACCACGGAACGCGCGGGCATGTTGATGCCGAGCGCCAGGGTCTCGGTGGCGAAGACCGCCTTCACCAGGCCCCGTACGAACAGTTCCTCGACGACCTCCTTGAAGGTCGGCAGCATGCCCGCGTGATGCGCCGCGATGCCCCGCTCCAGGCCTTCGAGCCACTCGTAGTAGCCCAGGACGTGCAGGTCCTCGCCGGGGATGGAGGCGGTCCGCTCCTCGACGATCTCGCGCACCAGCCGGCGCTTGTCCTCGTCGTTGAGCCGGAGTCCGGCGTGCAGGCACTGCTGCACGGCGGCCTCGCAGCCGGCCCGGCTGAAGATGAACGTGATGGCGGGCAGCAGCCCCTCGTTGTCCAGCCGGTCGATGACCTCGGGCCGCCCGGGCGTCCAGATCCGGCTGCGCTGGCGCCTCTCGCGCTCGCGGTCGGCCTCGCGCACCATCTTGCCCCGGCGGCGGTCCCGGGGGTTGTAGACGTTCTGGTTCTCCTGCCGGGCAAGCCGGACCAGGTCCGGGTTGACCTCACGGCGTCCGGCGCCGCGACCCCCGTGGTCGGTCGCCTCCTCGAAGAGGTCGTACATCTTGCGTCCGGCCATGACGTGCTGCCAGAGCGGCACCGGCCGGTGCTCGGAGACGATCACCTCGGTGTCGCCGCGCACGGTGTCCAGCCAGTCGCCGAACTCCTCCGCGTTGGACACGGTGGCCGAGAGGGACACCAGAGTCACCGACTCCGGGAGGTGAATGATCACTTCCTCCCACACCGCGCCCCGGAAGCGGTCGGAGAGGTAGTGCACCTCGTCCATGACCACATAGCCGAGGCCGGACAGCGACTGGGAGCCCGCGTACAGCATGTTCCGCAGGACCTCGGTGGTCATCACGACCACCGGCGCCTCGGAGTTGACGCTGTTGTCGCCGGTCAGCAGGCCGACCTTGTCCGCGCCGTACCGCTTGACCAGGTCGGCGAACTTCTGGTTGGAGAGCGCCTTGATCGGCGTGGTGTAGAAGCACTTGCGGCCCTGCTCCAGGGCCAGGTGCACGGCGAACTCGCCGACGATCGTCTTGCCCGACCCCGTCGGGGCCGCGACCAGCACCCCCTTGCCCGCCTCAAGAGCCTGGCAGGCCTCGATCTGGAACGGGTCCAGTCCGAACTCGTACATCTCCCGGAAGGGCCCGAGGGCCGTCGCCATCTCGGCCGCACGGGCGCGGGATGCCTGGTATCGCTCAGCTGGTGAGAGGTCCTCTGTCATCTTGGCTACGAGCCTACCCGTCACCTCTGACACTCAGCCCGATCTTTAAATCCCCTCGGTCCTTCACCCTGCCAGCACCTGTACGGCACCCGGTACGCAGGTCGCGGTGAGCGGCAGCGGGCCCAGGGGTTCACCGTCCGCGTACGCCGTGACACCGGCCGCCGCCAGCTCGATCGAGGAGACCCGGTGGACGGTGACGGCGGGGTGGCCCAGGTGCGTGCCCTTGTAGACCTTCGGGAAGACCTTGAGAAGCGTGGTGCGGGTGCACTCCCCCACCACGGTCACGTCGAAGAGCCCGTCGTCCATCTCGGCGTCGGCGCAGATCCGCATGCCTCCGCCGTACGTGGTGCCGTTGCCCACCGCGATGAGGGTGGCCTCAATCTCGCGGGCCTCTCCCCCGTCGAGCCGGATGCGATACGGGATCGGGGCGAAGGCGGCGAGTTCGGCGAGGATCGCGAGGTCGTACTTGAACCGGCCGCCGACGAAGCGCATCCGGTTGCCCCGGTCGTTGACCCGGGAGTCGAAGCCGGAGGCGAGGACCGAGCCGAACCAGCGCTCCCCTACCCGTCCGAGGTCGATCGCGCGGTGGTTCCCCTCCTTGAGCGCCCGCGCGGCCAGCCGTCCGGCGGCGGCCGGGTCGCGGATCGGCAGGCCCAGCGCGCGGGCGAAGTCGTTGCCGGTGCCGACGGCGACGACGCCGAGCGGGGTGGCCGTCCCGGCGACGGCCTGGAGGGCGAGGGACATCAGCCCGTCCCCGCCCACGGCTATCAGCGCCCCGGTCCCCGCCGCCACGGCCTCGCGGGCCCGGCGCAGCGCGTCGTCGGCGTCCTCGCCGAGGACCGTACGGACGGAGAAGCCGGCGTCCCGCAACGCGGAAGCGGCCGGCTGCGCGGCGTGCGCGCCCCGGCCGCGTCCTGCGGTGGGATTGACGAAGAGGGTGATCTCGCTGGTCACGCGCCGGACCCTACAAGGTCAGGTGATGTCGTCGTAACCGTTGAGCCGGTGCGAACGGGAACCGTCACTCTCGCCGGACGCCTGCTCCGGCAGCGCTCTGCGCGGGGCCGCCACGGGCTCGATCCCGCCGACCGGCTCGGGGGTCAGGTCCAGGTGGGAGGCCTCGTCGTCGCTGAGCTCGGCGTCGGGGTTGTTGCGGTTGCGCCGCTTGTCGTTCAGCAGGGAGAAGCCGACGGCGACGAAGTAGAGCACCGCGAGCGGACCGGCCAGCAGCAGCATGGAGATGGGTTCACCGCCGGGGGTGGCGATGGCCGCGAAAGCGGTGAGACCGACGATCATCCCTCGCCACCAGCCGAGCATCCGCTTTCCGGTGACGACGCCCGTCATGTTCAGCGCGATGAGCAGCAGGGGCAGCTCGAAGGCGAGCCCGAAGACGATCACCATGCGGACGAGCAGGTCCAGGTAGCTGTCGAGGCCGATCTGGTTCTGCACGTCGTCGGGGCTGAATCCGAGCATGATCTCGGCGGTCTGCGGCAGGATCTTGTAGGCGAGGTAACCGCCGGACAGGAAGAGCGGCGCACCGACGACGGCGAAGCCGTAGGCGTAGCGCTTCTCGCCCTTGTGCAGGCCCGGGGCGACGAAGGCCCACACCTGGTACAGCCAGACCGGGGTCGCCAGCAGCACGCCGGACATCAGCGCGACCTTGAGCGCGTTGGTGAAGGGACCGATCAGGGTGTCGGTCTTCAGCAGCGCGCAGGACTTGCCGTCGACCGTGGTGACCACACCGTTGCGGCAGCCGACCGAGTCCTGGATGGGAGCCAGAAGGAACTCGTAGATCTCCTTCTGGTAGAACGCAGCCACGATCATCACCACGACGATCGCCAGCACGGCCTTCAGCAGCCGGTTACGCAGCTCACGCAGGTGATCGAGGAGAGGCATCCGCCCCTCTTCGTCCTTCTCCTGCTTGCGGGCAGACTTGAGCAACCCACTTCCCTCGTCTCGTGCGGCGGCTGTCGGCGGAGCGCGTCAGCTGTCAGCTCTGGGTGGTGGGCTTGGGCTCGTTGACCGGACGGGAGCTGGTGACGTCACCCGGAGCGGCCTGGATGGTGCGCGCGGTGGTGGACTGCGGAGGGGTCGGGTCCGCGACGGTCTCCGTCGTGGGCGTGGCGGTCGCCGCGTCGTCCTTCTTCATCGCCTTGGCCTCGCTCTTGAGGATGCGGGCCGACTTGCCGAGCGAACGCGCCATGTCGGGAAGCTTCTTGGCACCGAAGAGCAGCAGGATGACAGCGATGATCAGAACGATCTCGAGGGGCTTCAGATTGCCGATCATGTGCGACTTCCTTCTCACTGAGGCGGCTGGAGGGTGGGCTCGCTACCCGTTCGACCGGGCATACGTCCGATCGTTGCGCTTGGCAGCGATCGTAACCCGCAGGGGTAAACGCGAGGCAATGCCCGTGCGTACTGCGGCTTGCGGCCCGCGCCTCCCTGCCTGGGCCGTCCCTTGCAGCGTACCCCTCGGGGCCCTGGAACATCAGGCCGCGGCCCCGTTATCGCAGGCTGTCGCCGGTGGCCGCGAGGCGCGTCGCCGCCCGTTCGAGCTCTTCCGACGCCTGGTTGATCCGCTCGGTGGTGGTCGTGACCTGACGCCCGAGACGCTGGGCCTCGACGAAGACCTTGATGGCCAGTACGCCGAGGACGGCGACCCCCAGGAATCCCAGGACGATGGCGAGCATGGGCCAGAACATGCGGCGGTGCCTCTTCCTACGGGGCGGTGGGGCGGTGCTACGGGGTGGCGTGCAGGCGCAGGGTCCGTACGCCGCCGCCGGTGAGCAGTTCGATGATGCGCTCCCCGGCGGGCTTGCGGACCGGGGCGGCGCACTCCGGGCAGGTGAAGGTGTAGAAGGTGGTGCGGCTGCTGGCTCCGATCGCCAGCCGCAGCGCGCCCGCCGCGAGATCGAAGCGCCCGCGGCAGTCGGGGCAGGCGGCCCGGAACCGTACGGCGGCGGGTACGGGTACCGGGACCGGGCCGGTGCGGACGGCCGTGCCGGTGGTGACCGGTACGAGGTGGGTCGGGTTCATCTCGTCTCCGCTCCGGGCCCGCTCAGGCCGTGTCGTAGGCGGTGAGCGCCTCGCGGGCCGCCGTCCGGGCGCTGTCGGCGAGTTCCGGCGGGGCGACGATGCGGCCCTCGCCGCCGAGGCGCAGGGCGAGGCGGCGCAGGGAGGCCGGGTCCGGGGTGCGCAAGGTGATCCGCAGTCCGCCGTCGGGCAGTTCCTCGGCGGAGTCGTGCGGGTAGTACTCGGCGACCCAGCGCCCTCCGGTGCCGACCTCGATGACGACCTCGGGGTCCTCGGCGGCGGGCTGGACCAGACCTTCGGAGAGGTCGCGCAGTTCCAGCTCCGGCGGTGCGGAGGGGGCGTCGAGGAGGCGGATCTCGGCGACGCGGTCGAGGCGGAAGGTCCGGCGGGCCTCGGAGAGCCGGCACCAGCCCTCCATGTAGGTGTGGCCGACGGCGAAGAGCCGGATCGGGTCGACCTCGCGCTCGGTGAGCTCGTCGCGGGCGGGCGAGTAGTAGCGCAACCAGAGGCGGCGGCGCTCGGAGATGGCACGGTCGACGTCGGCGAAGACACCGCCCTCCGCCTCGAAGGTCACCGAGAGCCGGGAGCTGGCCGCACCGGACTCCCCCGCCGCGGTCTCCAGCTTGGCGGTGGCGCGGACCAGGGCGAGCCGGTCGCTCTCGCGCAGTCCGGGCAGGGTCGCGACGGCGCGGGCGGCGACCAGCAGCGCGGTGGCCTCGTCGGCGGCGAGCCGGAGGGGCTCGGCGACGTCGTCCGGGTTGTGCCACCAGATCCGGTCGCCGTCGGTGTCGATGTCGAGGAGGTCGCCGCCGCGGAAGCTGGTCCCGCACATGGGCAGCACGTCGAGGTCCGAGATCAGCTCGTCCTCGGTGATCCCGAAGGCCCGCGCCACGTCCTGGACGTGGGCGCCGGGGCGCTCACGCAGGTACGTCACCAGGGAGAGCATCCGGCGGGTCTGGTCGATCGCGTTCGTGGCCATCGCTACGGTCCCGTCCCTAATCCTTGGCCACGGCGCGCAGCCGGTCCACCACATCGGCCCGCAGATCGGCGGGTTCCTCCACGACGACGTCCGGCCCGAACTCGACGAGCCAGGCGTCGAGACCGTGTCCGTACGGGATCTCCAGCTCGTCCCAGCCGTCGCCGCGCTCGTGGACGGATATGGCCCGCGAACGCAGCGGGTAGCCGGACCCGGCGCGGAGCCTGATCCGGGCGGTCCGGGTGGCGGTCTCGCCGGCCCAGCTCTCGACGGTCTCGCGGACCGTGACGACGTCGGGAACCTCGGCGGTGAAGGCTCCGGCGCGGGAGCGGACCTTGCCGGTGATGCGGGAGAGCCGGAAGACGCGCTCGGCGCCGCGGCCCCGGTCCCAGCCCGCGAGGTACCAGTGGCCGCGCCAGCATTCGAGGGTCCAGGGCTCGACCTGGCGCTGCACGGGGGCGGCGGAGTTGGCCTTGCGGTAGTCGAAGGTGACCGGGCGGCGGTCACGGCAGGCGAGCATCAGGGGCTCGAAGGCGGCCTCGTGGACGGGGATGCGGGGTTCGAGGGCGCTGTGCACCTCGTAGGCGTCCTCGGCCTCGGGCATTCCGGCGGCGCGCAGCTTCTGCAGGGCGCCGCTGGCGGCACCGGCGAGGCGGGCCTGCTGCCAGACCTTGGCGGCGAGGCCGAGGGCCGCGGCCTCCTCGGCGTCCAGGGTGATGGGGGGCAGCCGGTTGCTGTCGCGGCGGGCCAGGTATCCGGTGTCGCCGTCGAGGTTCTCGACGGTCTCGATGACGAGGCCGAGCTCGCGCAGATCGTCCTTGTCGCGCTCGAACATCCGGTTGAAGGAGTCGTCGGAGCCCGCTTCGAGGTAGGCCTCGATGGAGCCGCGGAGTTCGCGCTTGCTGAGCGGGCGCCGGGTCCCCAGCAGGCACAGCGCGAGGTTCATCAACCGCTCGGCCTTGGCAATCGCCATCGACGCCCTTTCTCTTGTGCTCTACGACCGTCGACCGTACCGCCCCGGGGTGTGGGGACCAAAGCGGGCTCGTGGACCGGACAGCGGTGAGGGCCCCCGCCGTGCGGCGGGGGCCCTCATTCTGCTGACCGGAACGGAGCGTACGGGACCGGAACGGAGCGGATCGCACTGCTCACGCGACCCGAAATGATCAGACCGAGACCAGGTCGCAGACGAAGATCAGCGTCTCGCCCGGGGCGATCGCGCTGCCGGCGCCGCGGTCGCCGTAGGCGAGGTTCGCGGGGATGGTCAGCTGGCGGCGGCCGCCGACCTTCATGCCCTGCACGCCCTGGTCCCAGCCGGCGATGACCTGGCCGGCGCCGAGGTTGAAGGCCAGCGGCGTACCGCGGTTCCAGGAGGCGTCGAACTCCTCGCCGGTGGAGAAGGCCACGCCCACGTAGTGGACCTTGACCTGGTCGCCGGCCTTGGCGACGGGGCCGTCGCCCTCCCAGATGTCCTTGATCTCCAGGTCGGCCGGCGGCTCGCCACCCGGGAAGTCGATCTCGGGCTTCTCGATGCTCACTGAACTGCTCCTCTAAATGATGAACTGGGCAACCGGGACAGTCTTACATCTTGGCCAGGACGTCCACGGCGAAGACCAGCGTGGAGTTCTTCGGGATGGCCTGCTGCTGCTGGTCGCCGAAGGCCTGGTCCGGCGGGATCACGAGGAGCACCCGGCTGCCGACCTTCTTGCCGATCAGGCCGTCCTTGAGTCCCTTGAGGGTGACCTGGGCCAGCGGGAAGGTCTGCGTCTTGCCCTGGGCGTAGGTGCTGTCGAACTCCTTGGCCCCCTTCCACACCAGACCGACGTAGTTCACGACGACGCTGTCGCTCTCCTTGATGACCTCACCGTCGGACTCCAGGATGTAGTTGGAGGCCAGCTTCTTCGGCGGGTCGTTCTTGGGGATGGTGACCTTCGGCGCCTTGCCGTCGTCGTTGGTGCCGACCTTGGGCAGGTCGATGTTGTCCTGGGCGACCTCGGTGCCCTTGGCGGAGGCCGGGATCTGGGTGGCCTTCAGGATGTCGACGACGAACACGAGGGTGGCGTTCGGCTTGATGTCGCCCTGGCCCTGCTCGCCGTAGCCGAGCTCCGGCGGGATGACCAGCTGGACGCGGCTGCCGACCTTCTGGCCGACGAGACCCTTGTCCCAGCCCTGGATGACCATGCCCGCGCCGAGCGTCAGATCGAACGGCTGCTTGCGGTCGAAGCTGTTGTCGAACGGCTTGTCGGAGTCCCACGACTGACCGAGGTAGTTGACCTGGATCGCGTCGCCGTTCTTGAGCTTCGCACCGTCGCCCTCACTGATGACCTCGGTCTTCAGCTCCTTGGGCGGTTCTCCCTTGCCCTTGGAGAGGGTGGGCTTCTCGCCGAACTTCGCGCCTGCGGTGATCGCGGGCACGCCGTTCTTGGACGAGGCGGAGTCGGAGGCCTTGTCGTCGCTGCCGCAGGCCACTGCCGACAGCAGCAGGAGGGGGGCGACGAGAAGGCCGGCAATTCGGCGCACTGGTTCCTCAGATCTCAGGGGGCACTGTGGTTGAGTCCGACCACTCTAGGCCGTGGACAGGGCCCCGTACGAGGAACGTACGGGGCCCTGTCACGCGACAGCCGGCCGAGAGGTACCCCCGGAGCGGCTCACATGCCCGCGATCAGCTTCTCCACTCGCTCGTCAACTGAACGGAACGGGTCCTTGCAGAGCACCGTGCGCTGCGCCTGGTCGTTGAGCTTGAGGTGGACCCAGTCCACGGTGAAGTCCCGCCGCTGCTCCTGGGCCCTGCGGATGAAGTCGCCGCGCAGCCTCGCCCGGGTGGTCTGCGGGGGCACGGACTTGCCCTCGAAGATCTTCAGGTCGTTGCAGATGCGGGCGGTCTGGCCCTTCCTCTCCAGGAGGTAGAACAGACCGCGGCGACGGTGGATGTCGTGGTAGGCGAGGTCTATCTGGGCGACCCGCGGGTTCGACATGGTCATGTTGTGCTTGGCCCGGTACCGCTCGATGAGCTTGTACTTCATGACCCAGTCGATCTCGGTGTCGATCCGGTCGAGGTCCTCGGCCTCGATGGCGTCGAGCGTGCGGCCCCACAGCTCCAGGACCTGGTCGACGGTGCCGGTGCGGATGCCCCGGCGCTCGACGAAGTCCACGGCCTTCTCGTAGTACTCCCGCTGGACCTCGATGGCCGAGGCCTCGCGGCCGCTGGCCAGACGCACCTTGCGCCGGCCGGTGAGGTCGTGGCTGACCTCGCGGATGGCCCGGATCGGGTTCTCCAGGGTCAGGTCGCGCATCACCGTGCCCGCCTCGATCATGCGGAGCACCAGGTCGGTGGCGCCGACCTTGAGCAGCATGGTCGTCTCGGACATGTTCGAGTCACCGACGATGACGTGGAGGCGGCGGTACCGCTCCGCGTCGGCGTGCGGTTCGTCCCGGGTGTTGATGATCGGCCGGGAGCGCGTGGTCGCGGAGCTGACGCCCTCCCAGATGTGCTCGGCACGCTGGCTGACGCAGTAGACGGCTCCGCGCGGGGTCTGGAGCACCTTGCCCGCACCGCAGATGAGCTGACGCGTGACGAGGAAGGGGATGAGGATGTCCGCGAGCCGGGAGAATTCTCCGTGCCGGGCCACGAGGTAGTTCTCGTGGCATCCGTAGGAGTTTCCCGCCGAGTCGGTGTTGTTCTTGAAGAGATAGACGTCGCCCGCGATTCCCTCCTCGTGCAGGCGGCGTTCGGCGTCGACGAGCAGGCCTTCGAGAATGCGCTCGCCCGCCTTGTCGTGCGTGACCAGTTCGGTCACGTCGTCGCATTCGGGGGTTGCATATTCCGGATGCGATCCCACGTCGAGGTAGAGGCGGGCGCCGTTCCGCAGAAAGACATTGCTGCTGCGGCCCCATGACACAACACGGCGGAAGAGGTAGCGCGCCACTTCGTCAGGTGACAGTCGGCGCTGTCCCCTGAACGTGCACGTGACGCCGTACTCGTTCTCCAGCCCGAAAATGCGGCGGTCCATGACTGAACATTACGCCTTACGGCCGGTGCTGAAACCGGGTTCGACAGCACCGTTTCGATCATTTTCCGATCCCGTCACGACGACGGGGTCATGTACGGGAGCTGCGAGGACGTTCCCGGTGGCCAGCAGGACCACCAGGGCGAGCACTCCGCCGACACCCGCCACGCCGAAGCTCCAGGCGGTCGAGCCGAGCTCGACGGCCGGTCCCGCGACGGCTGTTCCGGCTGCCGCGCCGACGCCGAAGGTGGTGACGAGCCAGGAGAACGCCTCGGTCACCGTGCCGCGCGGGGCGTGCCGGTCCACCACGATGAACGAGCACGCGATGGCCGGGGCGAGGAAGACACCGGCCAGGGCGGCGAGAGCGGTCATGGCGGGGACCGAAGGGGTGAGCATCAACGGCAGGTAGCCGAGCGCCAGGAGGCCGACGATGACGCGCAGCCGCCGCTCGGGCGCCCCGGCCCACTGCCGCGCCCCGTAGCCCAGGCCCCCGATCAGGGCTCCGAGGCCGAGCGCGGCCATCAGCCAGCCGTACACCGACTCGCGGCCGTGGTCGTCCGCGTAGGCCACACCGGCCACCGTGATGGAGCCGAGCGCGAGCCCGACGAAGAAGAACGCGCCGAGCAGGGCGAGGAGTCCGGGCGAGCGCAGGGCGCCGAGCCAGTGCGCCTCGCGGGGTGCGGAGCGCCAGGTGCGCGAGGGCTCCGACAGGACGACCGACAACGCGCCCAGGACGCCGATGGCGTTGATGACGAGCAGGGCGGCGGACGGGGACCAGAGCGAGACGAGGACCGTCACCAGGAGCGGCCCGACCGTGAACATGATCTCCTGCGCCACGGCGTCCATGGCGTACGCCCGGTGCACCTGGTCCTCGCGCTTCAGCACGCTGGGCCACAGGGCCCGCAGCCCGCCCTCCAGGGGCGGTGTGGCGACTCCGGCGACGACGACGGCCGCGTAGGCCAGCGGGAGCGAGCCGAGGCCCGCGAGGGCCAGCAGGGCCATGCCGAGCGCGGAGAGCACGGCGGCGGGGAGCTGGACGCGCGGCTGCCCGTAGACGTCGACCGCCCGGCCCAGCAACGGCTGCCCGACGGCGGTGGCCAGCCCGTACGCGGCGGCCAGGGCGCCGGCCAGGGTGTAGCTGCCCCCCTCGGCGCGGGTGAACAGCACGATCGCGATGTGGGCGGTGCCGTTGGGCAGCCGCCCCACCAGGGTGCCCGTCAGCAGCCGGGCGGCATGCCGCTCCCGGAGGATGTCCAGATATCCCGCGGCCATTCCCGCCCCTTTCCGCCGGACGACTGCCGCCACCCGAGGTTTTACGTATAACGTCGAGGCTCATACGTACCATGTGCGCAGCCCGCGGGTCCACCTCGCGGCATCACGGAACATCCCGCACGGAGGCCCGAGTGACCGACTCGCACCAGCCCGTCCCGCCCCGGCCCACCAGCCGCGACGTGGCCCGAGCGGCGGGTGTCTCGCAGGCGACGGTCTCGCTCGTGCTCGGCGGGAAGTGGCCGGGCAGGGTGTCCGAGGCCACGGCGCAGCGGGTCCGGGAGTGCGCGGCGGAGCTCGGCTACCGGCCCAATCTGGCCGCCCGCAACCTGCGGCTCGGCCGCACCAGGACCGCGCTGCTGGTGGTCCCGGCGCTCACCAACGAGTTCTTCGCCCGGGTCTACACCGGGGCCGCCGCCGTCGCCGCCGAGCACGACTTCGGGGTGGTGCTCTACCCCTCACCGGACGGCACCGGACCGGCCCGGGACCCGTTCGCCTCGGCCCGTGCCGCCCTGGACGGGGTGATCGCCTCCTCCATGGCCTCCGACGCCCTGAGCGCCCTGCACGGGGCCGAGCTGCCGCTGGTGATGCTGGACAGCGACCCGGCCGGGACGGACGCGGCGGCCCATGTGAACCTGGACATCGCCGACGGCATGCGCCAGGTGACGGACCATCTGCTGGGCCTCGGCCACCGCAGTTTCGTCCATCTGGCGTCCGCCGTGGACACCTGGACGTTCGCGGTCCGGGCGCAGGCGCTGCGGGAGGCGGTGGGCGCGGTGCGGGGTGCCGAGATGCGTACGGTACGGGCCCCGCTCGACGTAGGGGCCGGACGGGAGGCCACCGAGCAGGCGCTGGCCGTCGCCGGGGAGCGGCCCACCGCGATCGTCTGCGACGACGACATCCTGGCGGCCGGCGCCTGCAAGGCGGCCCGCCGGCTCGGGCTGCGGGTGCCGGACGACCTCTCGGTCACCGGCTTCGACGACCTCGCCCTGGCCACCGCCGTCGAACCGGAGCTCACCACCGTGCAGCTGCCCGCCGAGCAGGTCGGGGAGCGGGGCATGGCGGCGCTGCTCGCAGTGCTGGAGGGCCGCCCCGCCGAGCCGGGCGGACTGCCGGTCCGGCTGGTCGTACGCGGCTCCACCGGGCCGCCCGCCGCCCGGGCATGACCGTGCCCCCGGGCTGGGGGCCCGGGGGCACGCCGAGTCGCGGGCGCCTACTCCTCCGTGGAACCGGGCGCGGTGCCGGTGGAGGTGCCGGTGGAGGTGGAGTCGGTCTCCTCGATGTCGGACGGGGCGTCCGTCGGCGTGGTGCCCGCCGCGTCCGCGTCGAGCAGCCGGGTCAGCTGGCGGCCGACGATCCGCTTGAACTTGCGCTGCTGGGGCCGCGTACGGTCCAGCACCGCGACTTCGAGACGCTCGGCGGGAATCTCCCGCTCCCCGCCGCCCGGCTCCCGGGAGAGCGCCTGGACGGCCAGCTTGAGCGCCTCGGCGAGCGTCATGCCGTCGCGGTGGCGCTGGTCCAGGAAGCTGCTGATCTGCTCGGCGTTGCCGCCGACCGCGACCGAGCCGTGCTCGTCCACGATCGAACCGTCGTGCGGCAGCCGGTAGATCTGGTCGCCCTCGGCCGCTGAGCCGACCTCGGCGACGACCAGCTCCACCTCGTACGGCTTCTCGGCCGCGCTGGAGAAGATGGTGCCGAGCGTCTGTGCGTAGACGTTGGCCAGCCCACGGGCCGTCACATCGTCCCGGTCGTAGGTGTATCCGCGCAGATCGGCGTAGCGGACTCCGCCGATCCGGAGGTTCTCGTACTCGTTGTACTTGCCGGCGGCCGCGAAGCCGATCCGGTCATAGATCTCGCTGAACTTGTGCAGCGCACGGGACGGGTTCTCGCCGACGAACACAATGCCGTCGGCATACTGCAGCACAACGAGGCTGCGACCACGGGCGATGCCCTTCCGGGCGTATTCCGCCCGGTCGGCCATGGCCTGCTGGGGTGAGACATAGAACGGCGTCGACACCGGCTATCCGTCCCTTTCTGTCAGTGACGAGTGCGTCGGGGGAGGCTGGAGTCCTGCTCAGAGCAGCGCGGCGCGCGGGCCGTCGGGCTGCTCCAGCCGGCGTTCCAGGATGGAGCGCGCGATGTCGGCGGACTCCTGGTCACCCAGCCTCCGGAAGCCTTCGTCGGTGATCACGGTGACGATCGGGTAGATCCGGCGGGCCACGTCCGGACCGCCGGTCGCCGAGTCGTCGTCCGCGGCGTCGTACAGCGCCTGCACGACCAGGGTGAGGGCCTGCTCCTCCGTCAGATCCTCGCGGTAGAGCTTCTTCATAGCGTTGCGGGCGAAGATCGACCCGGAACCGGTGGAGGCGTAGCCGGTCTCCTCGGAGCGGCCGCCGGTGACGTCGTAGGAGAAGATGCGGCCCTTCTCGCGGTCGACGTCGTAGCCCGCGAAGAGGGGCACCACGGCGAGGCCCTGCATGGCCATGGCCAGGTTGCTGCGGATCATGGTGGAGAGCCGGTTTGCCTTGCCCTCCAGGGAGAGCTGGGCGCCCTCGACCTTTTCGAAGTGCTCCAGCTCCAGCTGGAAGAGCTTGACCATCTCCACGGCCAGTCCGGCGGTGCCGGCGATGCCCACCGCCGAGTACTCGTCGGCCGGGAAGACCTTCTCGATGTCGCGCTGCGCGATCATGTTGCCCATGGTGGCGCGCCGGTCACCGGCCAGGACGACGCCACCGGGGAAGGACGCCGCGACGATGGTCGTCCCGTGCGGTGCCTCGATGGCCCCCTGGAGCGGCGGTAGGACCCGGTTGCCCGGGAGCATCTCGGGCGACTGGTCGGACAGGAAGTCCATGAACGAGGACGAACCCGGCGTCAGGAAGGCAGCTGGTAGACGCCCGGTGCTACGAGTGTTGGCTTCCACGCGTTTCCCTCCAGGTATGCGATGGCCCTGCGCAAGAGAGTCAGGATCATCCCCCAACTTGCCGATGGCCGAATTGCAGTTGAAGCAACGTACGCCACGGACCCTACCCGCCCGGGGGCGGTGATCCACATGTTCGGCGGAGGGATCTGCGACGATCCCGCGCCCGCGAACCGGAGGGGCTCCACCGGTTGGCGAGCGGGGTGACGGCGCACGCCGTGGCGGTCGCCGTCACCCCGTCTCCCCCGAGTACCGCGGTCGCCCGGAACGCTACCGGGCGTTCACATTCATGAACTACTGTCCACCCTTTTGAACGAAGGAGCGGACGAAGTCCTCGGCGTTCTCTTCGAGGACGTCGTCGATCTCGTCCAGCACCGAGTCGACATCGTCGCTCAGCTTCTCCTGGCGCTCCGCAAGGTCCTCGGAGGCCTGCGCGTCCTGCGTCTGCTCCTCGGTCTCCTCGGTGGAACGCGTCGCCTTCTGCTGTCCGCCGCCGGTGTCCTTGGTCGCCATGTAGCTCACCCCGCTCGGTTCGAAGCAATCGAAGCTCTTGATCAGACCCTACCCACGAGGCCCGACATTTGGCCCGGTAGTTGTTCAACGTCCGGGTCTCGGTTGATTGATTCCCAGCCCGGACACCTTTCAGCCGCCCGACAGCACCCGGACCAGCTCCTCCGCCGTACGACAGCGGTCGAGCAGGTCCTTGACGTGCTCCTTGGTGCCGCGCAGCGGCTCCAGCGTGGGCACCCGCTGGAGCGAGTCGCGGTCCGGCAGATCGAAGATGACCGAGTCCCAGGAGGCGGCCGCCACGTCGTCGGCGTACTGCTCCAGACAGCGGCCCCGGAAATAGGCCCTGGTGTCCTCCGGAGGCTTCGTACGGGCCCTGGTGACGTCGTCCTCGTCCAGCAGCCGCTTCATCTTCCCGCGGGCCGCCAGACGGTTGTAGAGGCCCTTGTCGGGGCGTACGTCCGCGTACTGGAGGTCGACCAGGTGGAGCCGGGGGGCGTCCCAGTCCAGCGAGTCGCGGCGGCGGTAGCCCTCCATGAGCTCCCGCTTGGCGATCCAGTCCAGCTCCCCGGACAGACTCATCGGATCGGTCTCCAGCCGGTTGAGCGTGTCCTCCCAGCGGGTCAGGATGTCCTTGGTCTGCTCGTCGGCGTCGGCGCCGTACCGCTCGTCGACATACTTGCGGGCCAGCTCGAAGTACTCCATCTGGAGCTGTACGGCGGTGAGCGTCCGGCCGTTACGGAGCGTGATGAGCTGCCTGAGCTCCGGGTCGTGCGAGACCTGGTGCAACGTGCGTACGGGCTGGTCGACGGCGAGGTCGACGTTGATGAAGGCGTCCTCGATCATGGACAGCACCAGGGATGTGGTGCCGAGCTTCAGGTAGGTCGAGATCTCCGAGAGGTTGGCGTCGCCGATGATCACATGGAGCCGGCGGTACTTCTCCGCGTCGGAGTGCGGCTCGTCCCGGGTGTTGATGATGGGGCGCTTGAGGGTCGTCTCCAGGCCGACCTCGACCTCGAAGTAGTCGGCGCGCTGGCTGATCTGGAAGCCGTGCTCATGGCCGTCCTGGCCGATGCCGACCCGCCCCGCGCCGGTGACGACCTGGCGGGAGACGAAGAACGGCGTCAGATGGCGCACGATGTCCGAGAACGGGGTCTCCCGCTGCATCAGATAGTTCTCGTGCGTGCCGTAGGAGGCGCCCTTGTTGTCGGTGTTGTTCTTGTAGAGGTGGATCGGCTGGGCGCCGGGGATGGCGGCCGCCCGTTCGGCGGCCTCGGCCATGATCCGTTCGCCGGCCTTGTCCCAGAGCACCGCGTCGAGCGGGTTGGTGATCTCCGGTGAGCTGTATTCGGGGTGCGCGTGGTCGACGTAGAGCCGGGCACCGTTGGTGAGGATGACATTGGCCAGGCCGATGTCCTCGTCGGTGAGCTGGCTGGAGTCGGCGGTCTCACGGGCGAGGTCGAAGCCTCGCGCGTCGCGCAGCGGATTCTCCTCCTCGAAGTCCCAGCGGGCGCGTCGGGCCCGGTGCATCGCCGCCGCGTAGGCGTTGACGATCTGGGACGAGGTGAGCATGGCATTGGCGTTGGGGTGGCCGGGGACGGAGATCCCGTACTCCGTCTCGATGCCCATTACTCGCCGTACGGTCATGCGGCCCTCCTTGCCCGGCGTCGGTCCCGTCCGGGAGCGACGCTCAAGTACCGCTGTTTGTCCGGTGCGTATGCGGTGCCCGTCACCGCACTGCGCGACTCGGCGGTACCGCAGAGCCTAGAGCGCCTCTGCGCCGGTGGGGAGATCAATTACGACATTGTTCCGGCATGGCCGGAACGGGGGAAAACGACCGGCTGCGGATGCCCCTCCAGGCATCCGCAGCCGGTCGGCGTATTACAGGTACTGGCCGGTATTGGCCACCGTATCGATGGAGCGACCGGTGTCCGCGCCCTGCTTTCCGGTGACGAGTGTGCGGATGAAGACGATCCGCTCACCCTTCTTGCCGGAAATCCTGGCCCAGTCGTCCGGGTTGGTGGTGTTGGGCAGGTCCTCGTTCTCCTTGAACTCATCCACACATGCCTGGAGGAGATGGGAGACGCGCAGACCCTTCTGGCCGTGTTCCAGGAATGCCTTGATGGCCATTTTCTTTGCCCGGTCGACGATGTTCTGAATCATCGCGCCGGAGTTGAAGTCCTTGAAGTAAAGGACTTCCTTGTCGCCGTTGGCGTACGTGACCTCGAGGAAGCGGTTCTCCTCGGACTCCGTGTACATCCGCTCCACGACGGACTGGATCATGGCGTGGGCGGCGGCCGGCCGGGAGCCGGTGTGCTCGGCCAGATCGTCCGCGTGCAGCGGGAGCGACGGGGTCAGGTACTTCGCGAAGATGTCCTTCGCGGCCTCGGCGTCCGGACGCTCGATCTTGATCTTCACATCGAGTCGGCCGGGTCGCAGGATGGCGGGGTCGATCATGTCCTCGCGGTTGGAGGCGCCGATGACGATGACGTTCTCCAGGCCCTCCACACCGTCGATCTCGGCGAGCAGCTGCGGGACGATGGTGTTCTCCACGTCCGAGCTGACGCCGCTGCCGCGGGTGCGGAAGAGGGATTCCATCTCGTCGAAGAAGACGATGACGGGGGTACCCTCGCTCGCCTTCTCCCGGGCACGCTGGAAGACCAGGCGGATGTGCCGCTCGGTCTCGCCGACGTACTTGTTGAGGAGCTCGGGGCCCTTGATATTGAGGAAGTAGCTCTTCCCCGTGGGCTGCCCGGTCACCTCGGCGACCTTCTTGGCGAGCGAATTGGCGACGGCCTTGGCGATGAGCGTCTTGCCGCAGCCGGGCGGACCATAGAGCAGGATGCCCTTCGGCGGTCGCAGTTCGTGTTCCTTGAAGAGGTCGGGGTGGAGGTAGGGGAGCTCGACCGCGTCGCGGATCAGCTCGATCTGGTCGCCCAGACCGCCGATCTTGTCGTAGTCGATGTCCGGAACCTCTTCGAGGACGAGCTCCTCGACCTCGCTCTTGGGGACCACCTCGTAGACGTATCCGGACCTGGAGTCGAGCAGCAGGGCGTCCCCCGAGCGGATGGTGATGTCCAGCAGGGGCTCGGCGAGCCGTACCACCCTCTCCTCGTCGGTGTGCCCGACCACCAGGGCGCGCTCGCCGTCCTCAAGGATCTCCTTGAGGGTGACGATGTCCCCGGCCCGTTCGAACTCCATGGCCTCGACCACGTTGAGCGCTTCGTTGAGCATGACCTCCTGGCCTCGCCGGAGGTCCTCGAGCTCGACGCTGGGGCTGACGTTCACCCGGAGCTTTCGGCCCCCGGTGAAGATGTCGCAGGTGCCGTCCTCGTTGGCCTGCAGGAAGACACCGAAGCCGGCCGGCGGCTGTGCGAGCCGGTCGACCTCCTCCTTGAGGGCCACGATCTGGTCACGCGCCTCACGGAGCGTGTTGGCGAGCCGCTCGTTCTGTGCGGACACGCCTGCCAGACTCGTCTGCAACTCGACGATCCGCTCTTCGAGAATCCTCGTATGACGCGGAGAGTCGGCGAGCTTACGTCGCAGGACGGCGATTTCCTGCTCGAGATAGGCAACCTGGCCGGCCGGGTCTTCTGACCCTCGCGCGGGCCGGATGCCGCGGTTGATGTCGTCGTCGTGGGCTGCCACGGTCCTCACCTCCTCCATGGGGAGCTGGACGCTTCCTGACCCTACCTGGGTGGGTGGTGATTGAAACCCCTAGATCACAAAGACTGCGGGGTGTGTCCGATCTTCACCCTTGCGCTCTCCCTCACGTCAAGGGAATACCCACCCTTCGGCATCGGAAAGCCGCCGGTTGTATCGTCGAAGCGTTCAACACCCGTCAGGGCTGGCTCCAATGGGTTCGATACGCAGGGAACGGCAGGACCACATGACCGTGCAGCAGGACGCGCCGGGCGACGGTGACACGCAGGACCTGGAGGTCTGGATCGACCAGGACCTCTGTACGGGGGACGGCATCTGCGTGCAGTACGCGCCGGAGGTCTTCGAGCTGGACATCGACGGTCTGGCGTATGTGAAGAGCGGCGACGACGAGCTCCTCCAGAACCCGGGGGCGACCACTCCGGTGCCGCTGCCGCTCCTCCAGGACGTGGTCGATTCGGCCAAGGAGTGCCCCGGGGACTGCATCCACGTGCGGCGCGTGAAGGACAGCGTCGAGGTGTACGGGCCGGACGCGGCCTGATCGCGGGGGCGGCGCCCTCTCAGACGGCGCGCGCCAGGTCTCCCGAGGTACGGACGAAGGCGTTGCCCTTCCACCGCCAGGAGGCCTGTTCCTCCTGGTCGGGGCAGCAGCGGGGCACTTCCAGGGAGGAGTAGCCGAGCAGGGTCGCCGAGACGCGCCCCTCGCTCACGGCGAACTCCCCCACGGTCTTCTTGTCGGCGGGGTCCACCAGGGTCGCCACGACCCGGGGTGCGGCCCCGCTTCCCTGTGTCAGGACGTAGATGCCGCTCGGCGGGGTGCCGGAGCCCGCGTCGCAGTGCACCACGGCGACGGTTTCCGGCCGCCCGTCGCCGTCGAGGTCTCCGGGCGCCTGCTTGGCCACGGTGGTCCCGGCCCCGCCGCACTCCAGGGGGAAATCCACCCCGGCCGGGTCCGGAGCGGCCGGGGGCGCGCCCTGCTGGGTCGTGGTCCGCTGCTCGGGGGCCGTGGCGGTGGCGGTGGCCGTACCGGGCTGGAGCAGTCCGGCCGCGGCGACGACGCCGGCCATGGCCGCGGCCGTGGCGAGCCAGTGCACCGGCTTCGTGGCGGTGTGCGCGAGGTCCGGGAGCGCGGAGGTCTGCACGCGGTGTGTCTCCATGTGGTTCGTGGGAGCCCGGGGAGGGGGCGGGGGCACCCCCGAGGGGTGGCCAGCATCGTGCCACACCTCACACGCATGGGGAACGGCGGGGTGTGCGCCGGTTTCACCGCGGGGGCGCGTGGGGCGGCGCCGGTACGTTGGGCGGATCAGCCGCGGGAGGCGGCGGAGCCGCTCTGGCTGCCCGGTCCGTCGTAGTCCTCGCCGTAGGCACCCTTGGAGGGGCGGCGGCGGCGCAGCGGCGGCTCGACGCCGTCCGCGAGCCGGCGGGCGGTGACCAGGAAGCCGGTGTGGCCGATCATCCGGTGGTCGGGGCGCACGGCCAGGCCCTCGACGTGCCAGTTGCGGATCATCGACTCCCAGGGCTGCGGTTCGGCGAAGCAGCCGATCTCGCGGATGGACTCGACGGTGCGCGAGAGCTGGGTGGTGGTGGCGACGTAGGCGCAGAGGATGCCGCCGGGCACCAGGGCCTTTGAGACGGCCTCCAGGCACTCCCAGGGGGCGAGCATGTCCAGCACGACGCGGTCGACGTCGGTGTCGGAGAGGTTGTCCTGGAGGTCCCCGACGGTCAGCTGCCAGGCGGGGTGCGGCGAACCGAAGTAGCGCTCGACGTTCTGCTGGGCGATCTCGGCGAAGTCCTCGCGGCGCTCGTAGGAGTGCAGCATGCCCTGCTCACCGATGGCGCGCAGCAGGAAGGTGGAGAGCGAGCCGGATCCGACCCCGGCCTCCACGACGCGGGCGCCGGGGAAGATGTCGGCGAAGGCCAGGATCTGCCCCGCGTCCTTGGGGTAGACCACGGCGGCGCCGCGGGGCATGGACAGGACGTAGTCGGGGAGCAGGGGGCGCAGCGCGAGATAGGCGACGTTCCCCGTGGTTCGGACAACACTGCCCTCGGGAGCACCGATCAGCTCGTCGTGCGGGAAAGAACCCTTGTGGGTGTGGAAGTTCTTTCCGGCTTCGAGCGTGAAGGTGTAGTGGCGTCCCTTGGGGTCGGTGAGCTGGACCTGGTCCCCGACCTTGAAGGGCCCACGTCGGCGGGCGGCACCGGTCGGTTCAGACATGTGACCAGCGTACCGGTGTTTCCCGGACCGCCGACCGCCTGCCCTCGGGGCGAAGGGGCCTATGCCTCGGGGCGGGCCATGGCCTTGACGAAGGCGCGCTCCACGTCGGCGGTGGAGAGGACTCCGTAGATCTCGCCCGTCTCCTCGACGACCAGGTACTCGGTGGCCGGGGTGGCCTTGAGCCGGTCCAGGAGGGCTTCTCCGGCGAGCTCGGCGGGGACCTTCATGCCGTCGGTGAGGTCCTGGGCGAGGCCGCTGACGGCGACCCAGGGGCGGCGGTGTTCGGGGACGCCGACGATGGCGGCCTCGCGGACGACGCCCTTGGGGTTGCCCTGTCCGTCGACGACGACCAGGGCGCGGGCCCCTGCCTCGTTGGCCCGGCGCAGGGCCTCGGAGAGGGGGGTGGCGGACTCGACGGGGACTGCGCGCCGGGTGAGGGTGCGGGCCCGCAGGTCGGGGAGGTGTTCGCGGAGCCGGGCCATGCGCAGGCTGTTCCCGGCGCCGGTCCAGATGATGCCGGCGAGGATCGCGGCGAGCAGGGCGTCCATGACGGTCTCGACCCCGCCGATGCCCTCGTTGCCGCTGCCGAGCGCCCCGGTGTGGGTGAGCAGCGGGAGCCCGATGAGGACGACTACGGCGAGGCCCCGGCCGACCCAGGCGGCGGCGATGGTGCCGCTCATGGGCTTGCCGGTGATCTTCCAAACGATGGCGCGGAGCATCCGGCCGCCGTCGAGGGGCAGGCCGGGCAGCAGGTTGAAGGCGGCCACGATGAGGTTGGAGATCATCAGCCCGGCGAGCAGGACGCCGGGGACGGTGCCGGGCTCGACGAACTGCATCGCGCCGTAGAAGACACCGCCGAGGACGAGGGAGAGGAGGGGGCCGACGAAGGCGAGGACGAACTCGCGGCCGGGGGTCTCGGTCTCCTTCTCGATCTCGGAGACGCCGCCGAAGAACTGGAGCTGGATGCGGCGGACGGGCAGCTTGTACCGCAGGGCGGCGACCGTGTGGGCCAGTTCGTGGACGAGTACGGAGGCGTAGAAGGCGATCGCGAAGAAGAGGGCGACGAGATAGCGGGCGCCGCCGAGCTCGGGCAGGACCCGGTCGAGCTGGCCGCCGAAGACCCAGGTGATCAGTGCGGCGACGACGAACCAGCTGGGCGCGACGTACACGGGCACACCGAAGGGGCGGCCCATGAGCAGGCCACCGCCCGGGTCGGCGGGGCGTTTCGGCTTGCCGCCGTCGGGGGCGGCGGCGGGGCCCGTTCCCCCTGCGCCGGGCTGCGGCCGCCCGCTGTCGCCGCTCTCGTCCACGTGGTCCCTTCGGTTCGGTGCGTGGCCTGCGCCACGATCATGCAGTCTGCGAGGGTCTGCGGTCGATGGTATGCCGCTGACTGTCAGTGGCGGGCCGTAGGGTCTGGAGACATGACTTCCGTGCCCCGGCCGCCGCAGCCGCCTTCGTCCCTGTCGCCGTCGCGGGCGAGCGATTTCATGCAGTGCCCTCTGCTCTACCGCTTCCGGGTCATCGACAAACTGCCGGAGAAGCCCAGCGAGGCGGCTACCCGCGGCACGCTGGTCCATGCGGTGCTGGAGCGGCTCTTCGACGCCCCGGCGGCGGACCGTACGGCACCGCGGGCGCGGGCGTTGATTCCCGGCCAGTGGGACCGGCTGCTGGAGTCGAAGCCGGAGCTGACCGAGCTGTTCGCCGGGGACACCGAGGGCGAGCGGCTGTCGCGCTGGCTGGGCGAGGCGGAGCGGCTGGTGGAGCGGTGGTTCTCGCTGGAGGACCCGACGCGGCTGGAGCCGGCCGAGCGTGAGCTGTTCGTCGAGACGGAGCTGGAGTCGGGGCTGCGGCTGCGCGGGGTGATCGACCGGATCGATGTGGCGCCGACCGGTGACGTCCGGATCGTCGACTACAAGACGGGGAAGGCGCCGCGGCCGGAGTATGCCGAGGGTCCGTTGTTCCAGATGAAGTTCTACGCGCTGGTGATCTGGCGGCTGAAGGGGATCGTGCCGCGCCGGCTCCAGCTGGTCTATCTGGGCAGCGGCGATGTGCTGACGTACGACCCGGTGGTGGCGGATCTGGAGCGGGTGGAGCGCAAGCTCCTCGCGCTGTGGGAGGCGATCGCGCTGGCGACGGAGACCGGCGACTGGCGTCCGCGTCCGACGAAGCTGTGCGGGTGGTGCGACCACCAGGCGGTGTGTCCGGAATTCGGCGGGACTCCCCCGGTATACCCGCTGTCGGTACGCCCGGCGGGGCCGGGCGAGGATGACCAGGGCACAATGGGCCCCGTCCGGGCCGAGGCCGGCCGAACAGTGGCTCTTGAGGGCCTGTGAGGAGTTTCCGTGGCGATCCGCGTCCTACTGGTCGATGACCAGCCGCTGCTGCGCACCGGTTTCCGGATGATTCTGGAGGCCGAGGGCGATCTGGCGGTGGTCGGTGAGGCCGGTGACGGTCTGCAGGCCATCGACCAGGTGCGGGCGCTCCAGCCCGATGTGGTGCTGATGGACATCCGGATGCCGCGGATGGACGGGGTGGAGGCGACCCGCCAGATCTCCGGCCCCGGGAAGGACGGTCCGGCGAAGGTGCTGGTGCTGACCACGTTCGATCTCGACGAGTACGTGGTGGAGGCGCTGCGGGCGGGGGCGAGCGGCTTCCTGCTGAAGGACGCTCCGGCCAACGAGCTGGTCCAGGCGATCCGGGTGGTGGCGGCGGGCGAGGCGATGCTCGCCCCGAGCATCACGCGCCGGCTGCTCGACAAGTACGCGGACCATCTGCCGTCCGGCGAGGACCCGGTCCCGGACGCCCTGCACACGCTGACGGACCGTGAGGTGGAGGTCCTGAAGCTGGTGGCGCGCGGCCTGTCCAACGCGGAGATCGCGGCGGATCTGTTCGTCAGTGAGACGACGGTCAAGACGCATGTGGGCCATGTGCTCACGAAGCTTGGCCTGCGCGACCGGGTGCAGGCCGCGGTGTACGCGTACGAGAGCGGCCTGGTGCGCCCCGGCGCGCAGTAGGTGCCGTGGACGAAGCCGTCCGGCCCGCTCCGGTCCTGTGCGCAGGACGGGGCGGGCCGGACGGCTTTCGCGGTTCCGGGCCGGCTGTCAGGCGGTCTTGTTGAGCTCCCAGAGCTGGAGTTCGGAGGTGGCGCTGACGGACCGCTCGACCCCGGCGACCCCGCTGCGGGAGGCCACGTACTGCTTGCCCTGCCAGATCGGCAGGACGGGCACGTCGTCGGCGACGATCTCCTGGAGCTTCTCGTAGGTCGTGGCGGCGGCACTGCGGTCGGCCACCCGGCGCGACGCCGGGATGAGGACGTTCTGCGCTTCCCGCGACCGGTAGGGGGAGTTGAGGAAGTTGTTCTTGTCCAGGAACGGGGCGGTGTAGTTGTCCGGGTCCGGGAAGTCGGGGAACCAGCCCATGCCGTAGGCCGCGTAGTCGCCGCGCTTCTGCTCCGGCCGGTACTTCGACCACTCCTTGCCCTGCACGTCGACGTCGAAGAGGCCCGAGCCGTTCAGCTGTGCCTGGAGCGCCTTGAACTCCTTGGCGGTGGCGGAGCCGTAGTGGTCGTTGGTGTAGTGCAGGGTGAACTTGACCGGCGTCTTGATCCCGGCGTCCTTGAGGGTCTTCGCGGCCTTGGCCGCGCTGGGCTCGCCGTACTTGTTGAAGAAGGCGTTGGTGTGCCCGGTGATGCTGGAGGGGATCAGCGAGTAGAGCGGCTCGGCGGTGGTGCCGTACACCTTGCCCGCGATCTCGCCCCGGTCGATGAGCTGCGCCACGGCCTGCCGTACGGCCTTGCTGACCACGGGGTCCTTGGTGTTGAAGCCGAGGTAGCTGATGGCGAGGCCGGGCATCTCGGTGAGCTCGATGCCTTCCTTCGGCTTCACGAGCATGTCGCGGGCCTGCTCGGGCGACATGGCCCGGGTCATCATGTGGATCTTCTTCTCCTCCAGCGCCTTGCCCATGGCCTCGGCGTCGGGGAAGAGGTCCATGTCGACCTTGTCGTTGAGGACCTTCAACTCGCCCTTGTAGGAGGGGTTCTTGGTGAAGGTGATCCGGGTGACCCGGCCGTCCTCGGTCTGCGGCTTCATGGTGTACGGCCCCGAGCCGTCGACCTGGAAGCCGTCGCGCGCCTCCTTCGCCGGGTACTTCCCCTTGGGGACGATGCCGGCGGCGGGGGTGGCGAGCTTGTACGGGAAGGTGGCGTCGGGCGTGTTCAGGTGGAAGATCACCTGGTTGTCGCCCTTGGTCTCGATCGTGTCGATGTTGGCGAGGAGCCCGACCGGCCCGCTGTCGGAGTTGATGTCGATGACGCGCTGGATGGAGAACTTCACATCCTCGGCGGTGACGGGGGTGCCGTCGGCGAACTTCAGGCCCGCGCGCAGGGTGCAGCGGTAGCTCTCGTTCGCGTTGTCCGTGAAGGTGCAGCTTCGGGCGGCCTCGGGCACCGGCTCGCCGCCGCCGCCGGGCACGGTGGTCAGGGTCTGCACGGTCTGCCGCAGGACGTTCCAGACGCCTGCCTCGTACCCGATGGCCGGGTCGAGAGGAGCGGGGTTCTCCTCGGAGGCCACGAGCTGGTCCGTGGTGCCGACGACGATGGCGTTGGAGCCACCGGCGCCGCTGTCCGTGCTGCCGCAGGCGGCGAGCACGGGGGCGAGCAGGCCGACGACGGCCGGCAGCACCAGGGTCTTGCGGTTCATACGGGCGTTCTCCCTCATCACGGTGGGTGAGGAATCAAAGTTAGTAGCCGCCGGTGGCCGCTCCGACCGCGCTCGGAGCGGCTTGCCCTGCCCCGGCGTTCGAAGGGGGCGATATTTGATCGCCATTCCGGACAGATCAACCGATCACGGCAGGTCACAGGCGGCTTCTGGGTGAGGAAGGTCACCCGTCCGACCTCTTCACATATGCGGGCTGTGGCTGATTCACGTCCACGAAAAGTTGCCGGAACGCACACGGATCCTTCAGCTCGTGGCGGTGATGAGCTTCCGCAGGAAGGCGAGGTCGACCTCTTCGAGGGAGCCGACGACGACCCGTCCCGAGGCGGGTGCGATGGGTGCCACGGACGGTACTGCGACGACCCGGCACCCCGCCGCCTCAGCCGCGGCCACCCCGGTCGCGGTGTCCTCGATGACCGCGCAGCGCCACGGGTCGGCGCCGAAGCCCGCAGCGGCGGTGAGATAGGGCTCGGGGTGCGGCTTGGTGCGGGTGACCTCGTCACCGGCGACCGTGAGCGCGAAGTGGTGGTGGCCGACCGAGTCCAGCACCCGGTCGATGATCCGGCGGTGCGAGGCCGAGACGAGCGCGGTGGGAATCCGTGACGCGGACAGCTCGGCGAGCAGCCGCTCGGCGCCCGGCATCAGGGGCACGCCGTGCCGGATGCGCTTCTCGAAGCGGTCGTTGAGGAGCACGGTCAGCTCGTCCAGGGCGATGTCCGCACCGGTGACGTCGATGAGGTAGCCGGCGCTGCGGGTCATCGGCCCGCCCACGACCACGTCCCGCCAGGACTCCTCCAGCCCGTGGCCCAGGTCGGCGAAGACCTCCTTCTCGACGTCCCACCAGAAGCCCTCGGTGTCGACCAGGGTTCCGTCCATGTCGAGAAGGACCGCCTGCAGGGCGGCGCCTTCGGCCGTGCGGGTCAAGGACGCGGGGACCGTACTGGTCATCCGGCACACCTTCCGTAAGGGACGAGAAGGCCGGCCGCCACTCCCGGATGGGGAGGGCGACCGGCCTGCACTGGACCGACCAGTGTACGACCTGTCCGGCGACGGTGCGCGAACGACGCGAGGCGGCAGGGGGAAGAGCCGACTACCGTGCGTTGAAGTACTTCGCCTCGGGGTGATGGATGACGATGGCGTCGGTGGACTGCTCCGGGTGGAGCTGGAACTCCTCGGAGAGCTCCACGCCGATGCGCTCCGGCCCGAGGAGATCGGCGATCTTCGCCCGGTCCTCCAGGTCCGGGCACGCCCCGTAACCGAGCGAGAACCGTGCGCCCCGGTACTTCAGCGCGAACATGTCCTCGACGTCCGCGGGGTCCTCCCCCGCGAAGCCCAGCTCGCTGCGGACCCGGGCGTGCCAGTACTCGGCGAGGGCCTCGGCGAGCTGGACGGAGAGGCCGTGCAGCTCCAGGTAGTCGCGGTAGGAGTTGGCGGCGAACAGTTCGGCGGTGGCCCCGCCGATCCGGGAGCCGACGGTGACGATCTGGAGGCCGATCACATCGGTCTCCCCGGACTCCTCGGGGCGGAAGAAGTCGGCGAGGCAGAGGCGGCGGCCACGGCGCTGGCGCGGGAAGGTGAAGCGGGTCCGCTCGGAGCCGTCGTCGTGGAGGAGGATGAGGTCCTCGCCCTTGGAGACGCAGGGGAAGTAGCCGTAGACGACGGCCGCCTCCAGCAGGTTGTTGGACTGGAGGTGGTCGAGCCAGCCGCGCAGGTGCGGGCGTCCCTCGGTCTCCACCAGCTCCTCGTACGTCGGTCCGTCGCCGGTCCGGGCCTGCTTGAGGCCCCACTGGCCCTTGAACAGGGCGCCCTCGTCGAGCCAGGACGCGTAGTCCTTGAGCGGGATGCCCTTGATGACCCGGGTGCCCCAGAACGGCGGCTCGGGGACGGGGTTGGTAGTGGAGACGTCCGAGCGCACCGAGCCCTCGGGCTCCTCGACCTCCAGTACGGCGGTGTCGGTGTTCTTCTTGGGGACCCGGCGCTGCTTGAGCTCGGGCAGGACGGCACCCGGCACGCCGCGCTTGACGCCGATGAGCGCGTCCATAAGGCGCAGGCCCTCGAAGGCGTCACGGGCGTAGCGGACCTCGCCCTCGTAGATCTCGTGCAGGTCCTGCTCCACATAGGCCCTGGTCAGCGCGGCACCGCCGAGGATCACCGGGAAGTCGGCGGCCATCTTGCGCTGGTTCAGCTCCTGGAGGTTCTCCTTCATGATCACGGTGGACTTCACCAGGAGGCCGGACATGCCGATGACGTCGGCGCGGTGCTCCTCGGCGGCCTCCAGGATCGCGGAGACGGGCTGCTTGATGCCGAGGTTGACGACGTTGTAGCCGTTGTTGGAAAGGATGATGTCGACGAGGTTCTTGCCGATGTCGTGGACGTCGCCGCGGACGGTGGCCAGCACGATCGTGCCCTTGCCGTCGGCGTCGGACTTCTCCATGTGCGGCTCCAGATGGGCCACCGCGATCTTCATGACCTCGGCGGACTGGAGGACGAACGGCAGCTGCATCTGGCCGGAGCCGAACAGCTCGCCGACCACCTTCATGCCTTCGAGCAGCGTGTTGTTGACGATGTCCAGGGCCGGGGTGTCCTGGAGCGCCTCGTCCAGGTCGGCCTCCAGGCCGTTCTTCTCGCCGTCGATGATGCGGCGCTGGAGCCGCTCGTCGAGCGGAAGGGCCATCAGCTCCTCGGCCCGACCCGCCTTCATCGACTTCATGTTGACGCCCTCGAAGAGGCCCATGAGCTTCTGGAGGGGGTCGTAACCCTCGCTGCGGCGGTCGTAGATCAGGTCGAGTGCGACCTTGACCTGCTCCTCCTCCAGCCGTGCGATGGGCAGGATCTTGGAGGCGTGCACGATCGCGGAGTCCAGGCCCGCCTTGACGCACTCGTCGAGGAAGACGGAGTTCAGCACGACCCGGGCGGCCGGGTTCAGGCCGAAGGAGATGTTGGAGAGGCCCAGCGTGGTCTGGACGTCCGGGTGGCGCTTCTTCAGCTCGCGGATCGCACCGATCGTCGCGATGCCGTCGCCGCGGGACTCCTCCTGACCGGTGCAGATGGTGAAGGTCAGGGTGTCGATGAGGATGTCGGACTCGTGGATGCCCCAGTTGGTGGTGAGGTCCTCGATCAGCCGCTCGGCGATGGCGACCTTGTGCTCGACCGTGCGGGCCTGGCCCTCCTCGTCGATCGTCAGGGCGATCAGGGCGGCGCCGTGCTCCGAGGCCAGGGCGCTGACCTGCGCGAAGCGGGACTCGGGGCCGTCGCCGTCCTCGTAGTTCACCGAGTTCAGCACCGCACGGCCGCCGAGCTTCTCCAGGCCCGCGCGCAGGACGGGCAGCTCGGTGGAGTCCAGCACGATCGGGAGGGTGGAGGCGGTCGCGAAGCGGCCGGCCAGCTCCGCCATGTCGGCGGCGCCGTCGCGGCCCACGTAGTCGACGCAGAGGTCGAGCATGTGCGCGCCCTCGCGGATCTGGTCGCGGGCCATCTCCACGCAGTCGTCCCAGCGGGCCTCCAGCATGGCCTCGCGGAACTTCTTGGAGCCGTTGGCGTTGGTGCGCTCCCCGATGGCCAGGTAGGCGGTGTCCTGGCGGAAGGGGATCGTCTGGTAGAGGGAGGCCGCGCCGGGCTCGGGGCGCGGGTTCCGCTCGCCAGGCGTGAGCCCGCGGGCCCGCTCGACGACGGCCTTCATGTGCGCCGGGGTCGTACCGCAGCAGCCGCCGATGAGGGAGAGGCCGTAGTCCCGGACGAACGTCTCCTGGGAGTCGGCGAGGCCGTCGGGGCCGAGCGGGAAGTGCGCGCCGTCCTTGGTGAGGACGGGCAGGCCCGCGTTGGGCATGCACATCAGGGGCGTACGGGAGTGGCGGGCGAGGTAGCGCAGATGCTCGCTCATCTCGTCCGGGCCGGTCGAGCAGTTCAGACCGATCAGGTCGATGCCGAGCGGCTCCAGGGCGGTGAGGGCGGCGCCGATCTCGGAGCCGAGCAGCATGACGCCGGTCGTCTCGAAGGCGAGGGAACAGATCAGGGGCACGTCGATGCCGAGGGCGTCCATCGCCCGGCGCGCGCCGATGATGCTGGACTTGGTCTGCAGCAGGTCCTGGGTGGTCTCGACGATCAGGGCGTCCGAGCCGCCCGCGAGGAGGCCCTCGGCGTTCTTCTGGTAGCCGTCGCGCAGGACGTCGTACGTGATGTGGCCGAGCGAGGGCAGCTTGGTGCCGGGGCCGATCGAGCCGAGGACCCAGCGCTGGCGGCCGTCCTTGCCGGAGTACTCGTCCGCGACCTCACGGGCGATGCGGGCCCCCGACTCGGAGAGCTCGAAGATCCGGTCGGCGACCTCGTACTCGTTGGCCGCGGAGTGGTTCGCGCCGAAGGTGTTGGTCTCGACGCAGTCGACGCCGACCGCGAAATACTCCTCGTGGACGGAGCGCACGATGTCGGGGCGGGTGATGTTGAGGATCTCGTTGCAGCCTTCGAGGTTCTCGAAGTCCTCAAGGGTCGGGTCCTGTGCCTGGAGCATGGTGCCCATCGCACCGTCTGCTACCACCACCCGGGTGGCGAGTGCCTCGCGCAGGGCTGCTGCGCGGGTCCGGCTGTCGGGGGCGGGTGTCGGCAACGAGGCCATGGATGATCTCCCAGGGATGCGACGGCTGTCGGCTTTGCGTCCTTCTTGGGGAAGGCGCACCCCGTCAGCGTAGCCGGACACCCCTGCCCGTGGTCGGTGCGTCCAGGAGACGGACTGCATGCTTTGCGGGTGCGGCACCGTCGGCCGGCCGGAGGCGACTTTCCCCCGGAGTCAGACAGAGGTCGACATCGACCGATAGTGTTCAGCATTGTCGAACCGAGGTGGAGGAGTACGGCGCGATGGCCAAGAACATCCAGTCGCTGGAGCGGGCGGCCGCGATGCTGCGTCTGCTGGCGGGCGGCGAGCGGCGGCTCGGGCTTTCCGACATCGCCTCCTCCCTGGGGCTGGCCAAGGGCACCGCCCACGGAATCCTGCGCACCCTCCAGCTGGAGGGGTTCGTCGAGCAGGACGCGACGTCGGGGCGCTACCAGCTCGGCGCCGAGCTGCTGCGGCTGGGCAACAGCTATCTCGACGTCCACGAGCTGCGGGCCCGCGCCCTGGTCTGGACGGACGACCTGGCCCGCTCCAGCGGCGAGAGCGTCCACCTCGGCGTGCTGCACCAGCACGGCGTGCTCATCGTCCACCACGTGTTCCGGCCCGACGACAGCCGCCAGGTGCTGGAGGTCGGGGCGATGCAGCCGCTGCACTCCACAGCGCTCGGCAAGGTGCTGTCCGCGTTCGACCCGGTGGCGCACAGCGAGGTCATGGAGGCGGAGCGCCGCTCCTTCACCGGGCGCACGGTCACGGCCGCCGACGAGTTCGAGGCGATGCTCGACTTGATCCGCGCGCAGGGCTGGGCCGCCGACGCCGAGGAGACCTGGGAGGGCGTGGCCGCCGTGTCGGCCCCCGTCCACGACCGGCGCAGGATGCCGGTGGGCGCGGTGGCCGTGACGGGCGCGGTGGAGCGGGTGGCGCCGGGCGGCGTCCTGCGCCCCGAGCTGATCGCCGCCGTACGGGACTGTGCCCGCGCGGTCTCCCGGGACCTGGGCGCCGGCCGCTTCTGAGGGCCGGGCGACCACCCCCGTAACACCTTCCGCATCCGCCCGCTCGCGCCCTCGCGCGTCCGGGCGCATCGTGGGGTAACGATCGCGTCGCGCACCGAGTCCTGCACCACAGAACCCTTGACGCTTCCTTCACTCGGGGGAAACACTGCCGTTCAACGGTCGGCATTGTCGAACGCCTAACGGCAATACGCGTTAGGGTGTGACAGTGCCAAGGGCCGGTCAAGCCCTTACAGGTGGGCTGCCCACGCTTTGTGGATACCCATCTGGGGCGCGGACCATCGGAGGGACCCGATGTGTTCCGCTCTCCCCTGGACGAAGGACAAAGGAGTCGCGGGTGTCCAGCTCCGACATTTTCATCGGCGAGACCATCGGTACCGCCATACTCATCCTGCTCGGCGGCGGTGTCTGTGCCGCCGTCACGCTGAAGCGCTCGAAGGCCCAGAACGCGGGCTGGCTGGCCATCACCTTCGGGTGGGGTTTCGCCGTGCTGACCGGCGCCTATCTGGCCGGCGGCGTCTCGGGGGCCCACCTCAACCCCGCGGTCACCCTCGGCCTCGCCATTCAGGGCGGCACCGCGTGGGGCGATGTGCCCCTCTACCTCGCCTCCCAACTGCTCGGCGCGATGATCGGCGCCGTACTGGTCTACGCGGTGTACTACGGGCAGTTCCATGCCCACCTCACCGACCCGGAGATCATCAAGGCGCAGCCCGCCGACGAGGCCATGGTCGACCAGACCGCCGCCCCCAAGGCCGGCCCGGTGCTCGGGATCTTCTCCACCGGCCCCGAGATCCGCAACGGCGTGCAGAACGTCGTCACCGAGATCATCGCCACGCTCGTGCTGGTCCTGGCGATCCTGACCCAGGGCCTCAACGACGAGGGCAACGGCCTCGGCACGCTCGGCGCCCTGGTCACCGCCCTGGTCGTCGTCGGTATCGGCCTCTCGCTCGGCGGGCCCACGGGCTACGCCATCAACCCGGTCCGCGACCTCGGACCGCGCATCGTGCACGCGGTGCTCCCGCTGCCGAACAAGGGTGGTTCGGACTGGGGCTACGCGTGGGTACCCATCGTGGGTCCGCTCATCGGCGGCGCCCTCGCCGGTGGGCTCTACAACCTCGCCTTCGCCTAGCCCACGCGGGTATCAGCGCCGTAACCCCTTTCACCCACAGACTTCCGGGAGCACACCGTGACCGAAGCACACACCACCGGCACCCACGGCACCGGCCCGTTCATCGCGGCCATCGACCAGGGCACCACCTCCAGCCGCTGCATCGTCTTCGACAAGGACGGCCGGATCGTCTCGGTCGACCAGAAGGAGCACGAGCAGATCTTCCCGAAGCCGGGATGGGTCGAGCACGACGCGACCGAGATCTGGGAGAACGTGCAGGAGGTCGTCGCCGGGGCCATCGTCAAGGCCGGCATCACCTCCGCCGACGTCAAGGCGATCGGCATCACCAACCAGCGCGAGACCACCCTGCTGTGGGACAAGAACACCGGTGAGCCGGTGCACAACGCCCTCGTCTGGCAGGACACGCGCACCGACGCGCTCTGCAGGGAGCTCGGCCGCAACGTGGGCCAGGACCGCTTCCGCCGCGAGACCGGGCTGCCGCTCGCCTCGTACTTCGCCGGGCCCAAGGTCCGCTGGCTGCTCGACAACGTCGAGGGGCTGCGTGAGCGCGCCGAGGCCGGCGACATCCTCTTCGGCACCATGGACTCCTGGGTCATCTGGAACCTGACCGGCGGCACCGACGGCGGCGTGCACGTCACCGACGTCACCAACGCCTCGCGCACCCTCCTGATGAACCTGCACCGGATGGAGTGGGACGAGAAGATCCTCTCCTCCATCGGCATCCCGGCCGCGGTCCTCCCCGAGATCCGTTCCTCCGCCGAGGTGTACGGCCACGCCAAGGGCGGCATCCTCGACGGTGTCCCCGTCGCCTCCGCGCTCGGCGACCAGCAGGCGGCCCTGTTCGGCCAGACCTGTTTCGCCGAGGGCGAGGCCAAGTCCACGTACGGCACCGGCACCTTCATGCTGATGAACACCGGCGGTACCCCGGTGAACTCGTACAACGGTCTGCTCACCACCGTCGGCTACCAGATCGGCGACAAGCCCCCGGTGTACGCCCTGGAGGGCTCCATCGCGGTCACCGGTTCGCTGGTGCAGTGGATGCGCGACCAGATGGGCCTGATCAAGTCGGCCGCCGAGATCGAGACGCTGGCCTCCTCGGTCGAGGACAACGGCGGCGCCTACTTCGTGCCCGCCTTCTCCGGCCTGTTCGCCCCCTACTGGCGTCCCGACGCCCGTGGGGTGATCACCGGTCTCACCCGATACGTCACCAAGGCGCACATCGCCCGTGCCGTCCTGGAGGCCACCGCCTGGCAGACCCGCGAGATCAGCGACGCCATGACGAAGGACTCCGGCGTCGAGCTGACCGCGCTCAAGGTCGACGGCGGCATGACGTCCAACAACCTGCTGATGCAGACGCTCGCCGACTTCCTGGACGCACCCGTGGTGCGCCCCATGGTCGCCGAGACCACCTGCCTCGGCGCCGCCTACGCCGCCGGCCTGGCCGTCGGCTTCTGGCCGGACACCGACGCGCTGCGCGCCAACTGGCGCCGGGCCGCCGAGTGGACCCCCCGCATGGACGCGGACACCCGTGCCCGCGAGTACAAGAGCTGGCTCAAGGCCGTCGAACGGACCATGGGCTGGATCGAGGACGAAGAAAGCTGACGAGGAGCATTCACCATGACCACCCTGCAGAGCGTTCCCGCCCTCGGAACGCACCCGGCCTCCGGCTCCCTGCCGAGCCGCGCCGAGACCCGGGAGCAGCTGTCCCGGGCGACCTACGACCTCCTGGTCATCGGCGGCGGCATCCTGGGCATCTCCACCGCCTGGCATGCCGCGCAGTCCGGGCTGCGGGTGGCACTGGTGGACGCCGGTGACTTCGCCGGCGCCACCTCCTCCGCCTCCTCCAAGCTGCTCCACGGCGGTCTGCGCTACCTCCAGACCGGCGCGGTCAAGCTGGTCGCGGAGAACCACTTCGAGCGCCGCGCGATCTCCCGCGAGGTCGCCCCGCACCTGGCCAACCCGCTCACCTTCTACCTGCCGGTCTACAAGGGCGGCCCGCACGGCGCGGCCAAGCTCGGCGCGGGCGTCTTCGCCTACTCCGCGCTCTCCGCGTTCGGCGACGGCGTCGGCCATGTCATCTCCCCGGCCAGGGCGCAGCGTGACGTGCCCGAGCTGCGCACCGACAACCTGAAGGCCGTCGCGGTCTACGGCGACGACCAGATGAACGACGCCCGCATGGCGCTGATGACGGTCCGCGCAGCCGTCGACGCGGGCGCGGCCGTCCTCAACCACGCGGCCGTCACCGGACTCCGCTTCACCCGGGGCCGGGTCACGGGCGCCGACCTGAAGGACAGCGTCGACGGTACGGAGTTCGGCGTCACCGCCCGGCTCGTGCTGAACGCGACCGGCCCCTGGGTCGACCACCTGCGGAAGATGGAGGACCCGAACGCGGCCCCCTCCATCCGCCTCTCCAAGGGCGCGCACCTGGTCCTCAAGCGGACCCGTCCGTGGCGGGCGGCGCTGGCCACCCCGATAGACAAGTACCGCATCACGTTCGCCCTGCCGTGGGAGGACATGCTGCTCCTCGGCACGACGGACGAGGAGTACGAGGGCGACCCGGCGGACGTGTCGGTGACCGAGGCGGACACCGCGCAGATCCTTGACGAGGCGGCGTTCTCGGTCAAGGACCAGCAGCTCTCCCGCGACCTGATCACCTACTCCTTCGCGGGGCTGCGGGTGCTGCCCGGCGGTCCGGGCGACACCTCCAAGGCCAAGCGCGAGACGGTCGTCACGGAGGGCCGCGGCGGGATGCTGTCGGTCGCGGGCGGCAAGTGGACGACGTTCCGCCACATCGGCCGCACGGTCATGAACAAGCTGGCCGCCCTGCCTGGGCACCCGCTGGCGGAGGACATGGAGCCGATGAACCGGCTGCCGAGGAAGCTGCCGCTGCCCGGGATCGCCAACCCGAACGCGGTCGCGCACCGGCTGCTGATCGACGGCCCCGCCCCCGGCCCGCGGATGGCGCCGGACACCGCCCGGCACCTGGCCACGCACTACGGCTCGCTCGCCTTCGACATCGCGCGGCTGGCCAACGAGAGCCCGGAGCTGGCCGAGCGCGTCCACCCGGACGCCCCGGAGATCTGGGCGCAGGTCGCCTACGCCCGCGACCACGAGTGGGCCGAGACGGCGGACGACGTGCTGCGCCGCCGGACCACGCTGACGATCCGGGGCCTGGCGACGGACGACGTCCGCGACGGCGTCGAGAAGCTGCTGGCCGACCGGGACTGACCGGCGTGTGACGTGGACGGGGGCCGCTTCCTGGGGGGAGCGGCCCCCGTTCGCGCGTACGGGCGTGTCCCCGGCACGCGCCACACTCCCGCCATACCCGTGCAATGTGCCGCGAGGAAAGTGGAGGGCATGAGATTCTCGGTGCTTTCCCTGATCGGCCATGACCCACACCCTCTGACCGGCGAACTCCCCTCCCCCGCCGACCGGTTCGAGGAGGTGATCGCCACCGCGTCCGTCGCGGAGGAGCTCGGCTTCGACTCCTACTCGGTCGGCGAGCGGCACGCCGGAGCCTTCCTCTCCTCCAGCCCGAGCGTCGTGCTCGGCGCGATCGCGGCCCGTACCACCACGATCCGGCTGCTCACCGGGGTGACCGTCGTCGCGATCCTCGACCCGGTCCGGGTGGCGGAGGACTTCGCGACGCTCGACCAGATATCCCGGGGCCGGATCGAACTGGTCGTCGGGAAGGGCGCCGAGGCGGGCCACTTCGACCTCTTCGGGCTCGACGAGGAACGGCAGTGGGACCTCCAGAAGGAGAAGTACGAGCTGCTGCGTCGGCTGTGGAGCGAGGAGGGCGTCGACTGGGAGGGCGAGTTCCGCCCGCCGCTGAAGAACGTGACGACCGTGCCACGTCCGCACGACGGCCTCCCGCGCATCTGGCACGGCTCGGCGACCAGCCTCAACTCCCCCGAGCTGGCGGCGAAACACGGTGACCCGCTGTTCACCGCCAACGCCATCCAGCCGCGCGAGGCGTACGCGAAACTCATCGCGCACTACCGGGAGCGGTTCGAGGCGTACGGCCACGATCCGGCGGACGCCCGGGTGGCGGCGGGCTCCGGCGGGCTGCTCATCGCGGACAGCTCGCAGGCGGCCGTCGAACAGTACAAGGAGCTGTACGAGGCGCGGGTGCGGCAGACGTTCAAGCCGCACCTGGCGGGGAAGGCCGGCTACAACACCCCGTTCCGGACGATCGAGGACGCGATCGAGGGCGGCCCCCAGCTGATCGGCTCCCCGCAGCAGATCATCGACAAGATCCTCGGCTGGCACACGGTCTACCGCCACGACCTCCAGTCGATCACCGTGGACGGCTTCGGGCTGAGCCGGCCGGAACAGCTGGAGACGCTCCAGCGGTTCGCCGAGGAGATCGCCCCGGTGGTGCGGCGGGAAGCGCCGTCCTCGCTCTGGGAGTGAGCTGATGCACTGTTGGGGCCGATGATCCACACCTGCTGGCAAGGTTCACCCGGCCGTGCAAACGGGCTGCGGTCCAAGGGTCCCGAAGCCGTAAGGTTGCTCCGTACGTATGGAGACATCGGAAGGGGGCCCGGGTGATCGAGCTCGAGTCAGTGCCCGAGCTGATCGACCCGGTCATGGTGGCCGCGTTCGAAGGCTGGAACGACGCCGGTGACGCCGCCTCCACAGCGGTCGGCCATCTGGACCGGGAGTGGAAGGGCGAGGTGTTCGCGGCGCTGGACGCCGAGGACTACTACGACTTCCAGGTCAACCGGCCCACGGTGTGGCTGGACAACGGAGTGCGCAAGGTCACCTGGCCGACGACCAGGCTGTCGGTGGTGCGCGTCGGCGGGGAGAAGCCGCGGGACCTCGTCCTGGTGCGCGGTATCGAACCGTCGATGCGCTGGCGCTCGTTCTGCAACGAGATCCTCGGCTTCGCCCATGAGCTGGGCGTCGAAATGGTCGTCATCCTGGGCGCGTTGCTCGGTGACACCCCGCACACCCGGCCGGTGCCGGTGAGCGGGGTCACCTCCGACGCGGACCTGGCACGCACGATGGACCTGGAGGAGACCCGGTACGAGGGCCCGACGGGGATCGTCGGCATCCTCCAGGAGGCGTGCACCCATGCCGGGGTGCCGGCGGTGAGCCTGTGGGCGGCGGTGCCGCACTACGTGTCGCAGCCGCCGAACCCGAAGGCGACGCTGGCCCTGCTGAACCGGCTGGAGGACCTGATCGGGCTGCGCATCCCGCTGGGCGAGCTGCCCGAGGACGCGCGGGCCTGGCAGGTCGGGGTGGACCAGCTGGCGGCGGAGGACAGCGAGGTCGCGGAGTACGTCCAGACGCTGGAGGAGGCGCGGGACACCGCGGAGCTGCCCGAGGCGTCCGGAGAGGCCATCGCCCGGGAGTTCGAGCGGTATCTGCGGCGCCGGGACGGCGGCCCCGGGCCGGGCCCCGGCGGCCATGCGACGGAGAGCGGGGACTCGACGTACCTGCGGGACCCGTCGACCGGCCGCACCCGGCCGCCGAAGCCGCCCCGGCCGGAGCCCGGGCCGGGTCAGGGTCCGGGGCCCGGTCAGGGCCCGGGGAAGAAGCCCGAGGACAAGGGCCCTGACGAGGCGTCCGGGGAGAGCCCGGACGAGGAGTGACGAGGCTCGCGGGCGGGGGTGCTGTACGGGAGGTCATCCCGTACAGCACCCCCTTCCTCATGTGCGGGGCTCAGGCGCAGTGGAACTTCGCCGCGGCCCAGTCGCCGTGGTCCCCGGTCTTGGACCCGTTGGTGTCGGTGACCTTCAGACGCACCTGCCGTACGCCGTCGAGCTTCACGTCCACCGGTACGGTCGCCGAGGCTCCGGTGAGCTTCGGCGAGGTCCACAGCACCTTGCCGTCACCCTCTACTGAGAACGCGACCTCTCCATAGCCGTTGATCTCGTCGTCGATCCCCACATCGGCGGTGAAGGCGGTGCAGCGGCCGCCGAGGTGGATCGCGATGTCGGAGTCCGCGTGGGTGCCGATGCCCTTCTCGTACGTGGTGCCCGCGAGCGTCAGCGTCCTGCCGTCGGCCGCCCCTGACTCCCCGTTGGAGCGGTCGCGTTCGGCGGGCCCGTAGCCGTTGGTCTCCGAGAGCCAGACGAGGTCGCTCGCCCAGGCCTGGCCGGTGGGCGGCGGTGGCAGTACGGAGAGCGCGAGCCGCTGTTCGCTGCTGCGGGTCTCTCCGGCGACCCGGTAGCGGGCGAGGGCGGTGAGCCTGGTCTCCCGTACCTCCGCGTCCTTCGCCGGGGTCACCTCCACCGCGACCCGGCGGGTGGCGCCCGCCGGTATCCGGCCCGGGACCTTCGCCGGGGCGCTCTTCCAGCCCGCGGGCACCTGGAGGGTGACCGAGGCATCGGTGAGATCGGCGCTGCCCGCGGTGATGTCGACCTGGACCTGGCCGGGCGTTCCCGCGCCGGCCTCCTGGCCCGTGGGGGCGGTGAGCACGGCTGCCGCGGAAGCCTTCTTGCCGCCGACCGCGCTGGTGCCGCTCAGCTCGACCGTGAACTTCTTGTCCGTGCGCTGGGGCGCGGTCTTGACGTGCACCACCCCGCCGCGGTCGTCCCGGTCGTACCACCATCCCTGTTGGGCGGCCTTGTACGCGGCCTCGGAGGTCAGCCGGGGCAGGGCCCGGTCCAGTTGCACTGCGCGAGGCTCGGAGCCGGTGTGCACGGTGAACTCGTAGGGGCGCTTGCTCTGTTTGCCGGTGAAGCTCCCCCGGCTCTCGTTGATGGTGACCTTGACGTCGCCCGCCCCGCGCACGGGGGCGCGGACGTCGGCGCGCTGGGTGGCGTACTTGCCGTCCCGGTGCTGCCGGGTGACGCCGTCGTCCTCGTAAAGGGTGAAGGAGGTGTTGCCCTGCGGGTAGATGTCCCAGGCGAGCGGGGAGGAGGCGGTGCGGTCGCGGTAGGAGCGGATGCCGGGCCACATCGGGACGGCGGCGCCCGCCTTCACGAAGAGGGGCAGGGTGTCGAGCGGGGCGCTGTAGGAGTCGATGGTGGTGGGGCCTTCGTAGGTGCGGCCGCTCCAGTAGTCGATCCAGGTGCCCTTGGGGAGGTAGATGTCCCGGCGCTCGGTGGTGTCCTGGTAGACGGGCGCGACGAGGAAGTGCTCGCCGGAGAGGAACTCGTACTTCGCGGCCTCCGTCGACGCCTTGGGGTCGTCCGGGTATTCGAGGACCAGCGGACGGACCATGCCGACACCGCTCTTGGTCGCCTCGTGGGCGTAGGAGTACTGGTAGGGCAGCAGCGACTCCTTGAGCTTCAGGTAGTCGCGGTTGACGGAGGTGTACGGCTCCCCGTGACGGAACGGCTGCTTGTCCATGGGGGCCCAGCCGTCCATGGTCATCGTCGTGCCGAGGAACATCTTCCACTGGAGGTCACGCGTGTACGTCTTGGCGCTGCCGCCGAAGATGCCGTCGATGTCACCGGTGGTGTAGGCGAGTCCGGACATCGTGGCGCCCGCGTAGGTGGGGATCTGCCAGCGGATGTACTCCCAGGTGCCGGACTGGTCGCCGGACCACTGCACTCCGCAGCGCTGCGCGCCCGCCCAGCTCTCGGGGGCCCAGGTGAAGCCCCGGGCGTCGCTGTTGTCCTCGATGCCCTTGTAGGCGTCCTTGCAGCCGTCGAGGGCGAACTTGTAGCCCTCCCCGACCCAGGCGACGTCCAGCTTGGCGACCCGCTGACCGGCCTTCACCTGGGCGGCAAGGTCCTCGATGCCGTCCTCGGTCCACAGGCCGAGCTCCATCTTGCGGTCCTTCAGGCCCTGGGCGGTCTCCTCCAGGTCCTCGTAGCCGCAGCCGTAGCCGTCGTTGACCAGCATCCAGCCGTTCGGCATGTCGTTCTCGACGTACCCGTCCGCCACCTTCAGCGCGTCCAGGGTGCGGCGCTCGCCCCGGTTGGCGTTGTGGAGGTAGCAGTCGGCATCGCCCACCTCCATGCCGTAGACGGGCGGCAGGAAGGGTTTGCCGGTGAGGTCGGTGTACTGCCCGATGACGTCCTTGGCCCCGCCCCCGGCGAAGTAGTAGGCGTCGAAACGCTGTTCCTTCGCGCTGGTCGTCACCGGGTCGGTGAACGCGTAGGTGCCCGGGGCGTAGGTGTTGCGGAAGACGCCGTAGCCGGCCGACGAGAGGTAGAAGGGTACGGAGTTGGGGTGGCCGCCGTCGTTCCAGTTGTAGTCGACGGCGACCTGGACGGTCTTGTCGCGGTGGGAGGTGTTGCCCCGGCCGTTCTGCATCCCGGCGCCGTAGAACTGCTCCCCGGCGCCCCGGGCCAGGGTCTGGACGGTCGTGTCGCCGGTCCAGCTCAGCCCCTTCGCCTCGGACCAGACGCGGCTGCCGTCGGCCCGGTGCAGGGCGAAGCGCAGCGGCTTCTTGTAGGCCCGCAGGGTGACCTCGCCGGTCGACAGCTCGTAGCGGTCGCCGCGGTCCTTCCAGCGGGTGCGGGGCGCCTTGCCCTGCGGCAGGACGATGTCGTCGCCCGTGGGGTCGGTGAACCGGCCGTCGGGGGCGAGTTCGATGCGGAACGTCTCCTCGGAGACGAAGCTGACGCGGGCCTCGGCCGGGCCGGCGCTCAGCCGGTACACGGGCCCCTCGGCACGGAACCCGGTCACGTCGCCGACCGTGGTGGCCTCCGGCGGGGCGTCTTCGGCGCGGGCGTTGCCGGGCCCGGCCAGGGCGGCGAACAACCCGAGCGCCACAGCAACAGCTGCCGCTCTGATGCGTGTTGTTGATTGCATAGGAAGCTTTTAGCGCAACTTCGAGCATGTGACTACGGACAAAAGGGGACCGGCCCCGAACTTCGTAGAGAAGTCCGAGGCCGGTCCGGAGAATCGGATCGGGCGGCGGCGGGCCGCCCTCCGTACTACAGCGCGACCCCCAGAAGGGCGTCGACGGTACGGGAGACGAGGCCGGGTGCCCCCTCATCCGTACCGCCCTCGGCGCTCTGGAGCTCGGCCCAGCGGTCCACCGCGGCGAGCGCCGTGGGCGTGTCCAGGTCGTCGGAGAGGGCCTCGCGGACCTCCTCGACCAGCGCGTCGGCCGGCCGCCCGTCGGGGCGCGAGACCGCGGCCCGCCAGCGGGCGAGGCGCTCGACGGCGTCGGCGAGCACCTGGTCGGTCCACTCCCAGTCGGAGCGGTAGTGGCGGGAGAGCAGTGCGAGGCGCAGGGCCGCCGGGTCCACGCCCTCGCGGCGCAGGGCCGAGACGAAGACGAGGTTGCCGCGGGATTTGGACATCTTCTCGCCGTGGAGGCCGACCATGCCGGCGTGGACGTACGCCTTGGCGAACGGGTGCTCGCCGGTCAGCGCCTGGGCGTGCGAGGCGCCCATCTCGTGGTGCGGGAAGGCGAGGTCGGAGCCGCCGCCCTGGATGTCGAAGCCCATGCCGAGGTGGTCGAGCGCGATCGCGACGCACTCGATGTGCCAGCCCGGGCGGCCCTCGCCCAGGGAGGCCCCGTCCCAGCTCGGCTCGCCCGGGCGGGCGGCCATCCAGAGCATCGGGTCGAGGGGGTTCTTCTTGCCGGGGCGCTCGGGGTCGCCGCCGCGCTCGGCGGAGAGCAGGCGCATCGCCGCCGCGTCGAGCCCGGAGACCTCGCCGAAGTGCGGGTCGGCGTCGACGGAGAAGTACACGTCGCCTTCGAGGTCGTAGGCGGCGCCCGCCTCCCTCAGCCGTTCGACGAGCGGCACGATGCCCGGTATGGCCTCGACCGCTCCGATGTAGTGCTGCGGGGGCAGCATCCGCAGGGCGGTCATGTCCTCGCGGAAGAGTGCCGTCTCGCGCTCCGCGAGCTCGGTCCAGTCCTGACCGTCGCGCACGGCCCGCTCCAGGAGCGGATCGTCCACGTCGGTCACGTTCTGGACGTAGTGAACCTGCCGCTTGGTGTCGAGCCACACGCGTTGAACGAGGTCGAACGCGTTGTAGGTCGCCGCATGACCCATGTGGGTCGCGTCGTACGGCGTGATGCCGCAGACGTAGATGCGGGCGACGGGACCGGGGTCAAGGGTGATCCGTCCGCCGGTCGCGGTGTCGTGGATCCGAAGGTCGCGGCCCTTGCCAGGCAGGGCGGGGACCTCAGAAGCGGGCCAGGCATGCATGTCATGAGCGTAACCGGACGATGCTTCCGGATACGAACCGGATCCGGAATCCTGTCCGAAGAGGCACTCTTGCGATAAACCCCCGAAAGGCTGTACGGCCGGGGCGCCCCGCCGACGCCCCGGGGCCGGCCGCTACACCGGCGGCCAGGGGATCGGCGGCCACTGACCGCCCGGCTTCGGGTGCACCCCGTCGGCGAGCAGCCCCGTCACCCGCTCCCGCAGGGCCTCCAGCTCGGCAGCCGTGATGAGTTGCGCCATCCGGGTGGCCAGGGGCTCCCCCGCCGCCAGCTCCCCGGCGAGCAGACCGAGCACCCGCAGTGCCTCCTCGGTGAACGGCTCGCCGGCCCAGCCCCACAGGAGGGTGCGCAGCTTGTCGTCCGCGTTGAAGGTGACCCCGTGGTCGATGCCGTACAGCAGTCCGCCGGGGGCCCGCAGCAGATGGCCGCCCTTGCGATCACCGTTGTTGATCACCGCGTCCAGCACCGCGAGCCGCCGCAGCCGGGGGTCGTCCGCGTGCACCAGCAGCGCGGTCCTCCCCTCCCCGACGTCGGCGAAACCCACGGCTTTCCAGCCCTCGCCCGGCTCGTCGTCCTCGACGAGGGCCAGCAGCGCCTGTTCGCCCTCCGTGGGTTCGGGCCCGTCGATCCAGAGCTGGCACATGCCCTCGCCGTACGGCCCGTCCCGCAGCACGGTGGGCGGTACGAGGTCCCATCCGGTCGCCCGGGAGATCTCGTACGCGGCCACCTCCCGCTGCGCGAGCGTCCCGTCCGGGAAGTCCCACAGCGGCTGCTCCCCCGCGACCGGCTTGTAGGCGCAGGTGCGCTCCTCGCCCTCGTGCGCGACGGTGCAGTGCAGCACCGCGTTGGACGCTCCGCCGACCTGCCCGAGCACGGTGAGCGTGCCCTCGGTGAGCAGGGTGAGCAGCTCGGTGTCCGTCAGGCTCCGCGACGGTATCCGTTCTGGCGCGGGCATACGTGTCCTTCCGGATCGAGCGGGAGGCTGCACAACGGGCACGGCGGGCGACCGGCGTTGACGACGTCCAGGGCGCGCTTGGCGAACGCGCGGGCCTGGGCGCCGCTGAGCCGGACGCGGAGCATCGGCGGGCCGTTCTCCTCGTCCTGCAGGAGCTTCTCCTCGGCCTCCGCGAGGTCGTCCTCGGAGTCCGCGTCGAGCTCGACGAGGGCCTGCGCCTCGACGATCATGCGCTGTTCGTCACCGTCCCAGGCCAGGGCCATGGTGCCGACCCGGAACTCCTCCTCGACGGGGACGTCCAGGGGGGCGGTGTCGGTGACGGCGGCGGGAGCCACGGCGGGTACCGGCGAGTTGCCCCCGGTACGCCGGACCACCTCGTCGAGCAGTTCGTCGATCCGCTCGGCCAGGGCGGCCACCTGGGTCTTCTCCAGGGCGACGCTGGTGACCCGCCCCTTGGAGGAGGCCTGCAGGAAAAACGTACGACGGCCAGGCAACCCGACCGTACCGGCCACGAATCGGTCCGGGGGGTCATAGAGGAACACCTGACGGGACACGTCCTGTCTCCCTTGAGAATCGATGGGTGGATAGCGGCGCTACGGCGCGTCCACCCTACTGCCCGCAGAGATCACGGCGCGCCCCCGCCGCCGCCTACCGCCGCATCGGACGTGCCGTCACCCTCGCCGGACGGCACGGCGTCCGCCGCCACGGGCTGTTCGCGCGGTGCCAGCGGGGTGAGATCGCCGGTGTCGCCGACCCGCAGGAGGAAGGGGCGCAGCCGCGTGTAGCGGATCGCGGTGACCGAGCAGGGGTCCACGTGGATGCGCTGGAAGAGGTCCAGGTGCATGCCGAGGGCGTCGGCGACGAGGGACTTGATGATGTCGCCGTGCGAGCACATCACGTATGTGGCGTCCTCGCCGTGCTCCGCCTCGACACGGTCGTTCCAGTCGCGTACGGCGTCGACGGCGCGGGCCTGCATGGCGCGCATCGACTCGCCGCCGGGGAAGGCCGCGGCGGAGGGGTGCTGCTGGACGACGGACATCAGCGGTTCGTCGGAGAGCTCGGCGAGCTTGCGGCCCGACCAGTCGCCGTAGTCGCACTCGCTGATGCGTTCCTCGGTGTGGACGGGCAGCCCGGGGCGGGCGTCGAGCAGCGGCTGGAGCGTCTGCCTGCAGCGCTCCAGGGGGCTGGTGACGGCGGCGGCGATGGCGATGGCGGACAGCCGTGCAGGCAGGGCGGCGGCCTGTTCGGTGCCGCGCTCGTCGAGGAGGACCCCGGGGGTGCGGCCCGCGAGCACTCCGGCGGTGTTGGCGGTGGAGCGTCCGTGGCGTACGAGGATCAGCGTGGGCATACCGGCAGCCTAGATGTCCCGGGGATCCGGGTGCGAGGACGGGCCTGCCGGGGAAGGAGGGGGCGGTGGGCCGACCCCGCCGACCTTGTACGTTGTGGTCCTTAACCTCCCGAGGATGCCGAAATGATCGTGGACTGTGCCATCTACCAGGACGGACGCCGGACCGATGGGCCCGCCGACTTCTCCGACGCCCTCGACGCGGCGCGGAAGTCCGACGACGCCTTCCTCTGGATCGGCCTGCACGAGCCGACCGAGCGGGAATTCGACCTGGTACGCCATGAGTTCGGGCTGCACCCGCTCGCGGTCGAGGACGCGCTGCGCGCACACCAGCGCCCCAAGCTGGAGGTGTACGACGACTCCCTGTTCGCGGTGCTGAAGCCGGTCGTCTACGAGTCGAGCAGCGACACGGTGAGCACCGATGAGCTGATGATCTTCATCGGGGACTCGTTCGTGATGACGGTCCGGCACGGCGACAGCGCTCCGCTGGCGGATGTGCGCAGCCGGCTGGAGGCGGACCCGCAGATACTGGCGCACGGGCCGACCGCGGTTCTGTACGCGATCAGCGACGCGGTGGTGGACCACTACATCGACGTGGCCGGGGAGCTCCAGGTGGACCTGGAGGAGCTGGAGACCGAGGTCTTCGCCCCGAGCGGCGGCGGCGACTCCTCGAACACGGCCGCGAGCATCTACACGTTCAAGCGGCAGGTGCTGGAGTTCCGCCGGGCCACGGGTCCGCTGACGGCGCCGATGACCCGGCTCGCGGGGGCCGGGGTGCCGTTCGTCCACCAGGAGGCGCAGCCGTTCTTCCGTGATGTCGCCGACCACCTGACGCGGGTCAACGAGCAGGTGGAGGGGTTGGACCGGCTGCTGTCGGACATCCTCTCGGCCCATCTCGCGCAGATGGGGGTGCGGCAGAACGACGACATGCGCAAGATCTCGGCGTGGGCGGCCATGGCCGCCGTCCCGACGATGGTGGCGGGCATCTACGGCATGAACTTCGACCACATGCCGGAGCTGCACTGGACGTGGACGTATCCGGCCGTCGTCCTGTTCATGGCCCTGGCTGTGTTCGGCCTCCACCGCCAGTTCAAGCGGCGCGGGTGGCTCTGAGGATCACGCGTGCACCTGATAGGAGCTCGCGTGCTCGTAATGGGGGCTCACGCGTACTCGGGTTCCGGCACGGCCCGGCCACCGAGCACGTCGCGCCGCTCGGGCATCTCCAGGCTCACCATGCGCCGCCAGCCGACGAGGCGCTCGTACGCGTACACCGCGCGGATCCCCGCCGCCAGGGCCACGGCCCTGGGGCGCGGCCAGTCCAGCAACCGGCCCATACGGCCCATCACCGCGAGGCTCACGTCACGGTAGACCCGGATCTCCGCCAGGGCGCATTCCCGCATGATCCGCTGGATGGTCCGGCCGTGCCCCCGGCGGGCGAGCCGCAGCAGTTCCTCGTGGCAGTACGCGAGGTGGTCGTCCTCGTCGTCGGAGATCATCCGTACCGCGCGGCCGATGTCGGGGTGGTCGGCGAAGTACCGCCGCAGCAGCCGCATCTGCTCGGAGGCGCGCTGCTCGGTGATCCGGCTGTGGGCCAGATAGGTGATGATGTCGCGCTCGGTGAGCCGCTCCTCGCCGCGCAGCCGGGAGTGGGCGAGGCCGATGCCCTGCTGCTCCAGCAGCATCGTGTAGTCGGTCTCCGGCGGGACGTCGGCCGGGCGCAGCCCGCGCTTCTTCAGGAGGGCGTTGAAGATCCGGCCGTGCTTGTCCTCGTCGGCGCCGTGCCGGACGATCCTGGGCGCCAGGCCTCGGTGGCTCTCGGGGACCAGGGCGGCGATGCGGGCGTTCTCCCAGCCGCCCTGGGACTCCCCGCTGGCGGCGATGGAACAGAAGAGCCGGTAGGCCTCGTCGTCGTCCAGGATCTCCTGGAACAGGCTTCGGGCTGAGAGCATGACGGCCACCTCCGTACCGGTCTCCGCGGCATCGCGCCGCGGAGCAGTAGTGCGCAGAGCAGCAGTCAAATGCGCCGGGGAGCAGTCGGCAACCGGAGCAGCGGAGACGGCGGCGCAACGCCGGGCCGCGCGGCCCGGCGTAACCCCGGGGCGCGCGGCGCGTTGTTCCCGGTGACGGCCGTGGCGGGGAAGACCCCCGAGCCCCCACCACGGCCGTAGTGCTGCCCCTGCAAGCTCATGGAGGCTCAGGCGAGCCCGGAGCGCTCCAGGGCGTCCGTACCGGCGCGCAGGGCGGTGAGCCGCTCGTCCAGGGTGAAGCCGGCGGGGGCGAGGTTGAGCGTGGTGACCCCGGCGGCGGCGTACGCCTGCATCCGCTCGGCGATGCGCTCGATCGGACCGAGCAGCGTGGTCTGGTCGATCAGCTGGTGCGGTACGGCGGCGGCGGCCCCGGCCTTGTCCCCGTCCAGGTACTTGTCCTGGATCTCGGCGGCCTCCTTCTCGTACCCCATGCGCTGCGCGAGCTGGTTGTAGAAGTTCTGCTTCCGGCTGCCCATCCCGCCGACGTACAGGGCGGTGTACGGGCGGAACATGTCGGCGAGGCCCTTGACGTCGTCACCGACGGCGAGCGGCAGCGTCGGGGAGACGTCGAAGCCCTCCATGGTCTTCCCGGCCTTCTCGCGGCCCGCGCGCAGATAGGTGAGCGCGGTCTCCTCCAGGTGCTCGGCGGAGGGGAAGATCAGCAGGGCGCCGTCGGCGATCTCGCCGGTCTGCTCCAGGTTCTTGGGGCCGATCGCGGCGATGTAGAGCGGGATGTGCTCGCGCTCCGGGTGGACCGTGAGCTTGATCGGCTTGCCGGGACCGCCGGGCAGCGGGAGCGTCCAGTGCTGTCCCTCGTACGAGAGGCGCTCGCGGGTCATCGCCTTGCGGACGATCTCGACGTACTCGCGGGTGCGGGCCAGCGGCTTGTCGAACTTGACGCCGTACCAGCCCTCGGAGACCTGCGGACCCGAGACACCGAGGCCGAGCCGGAAGCGGCCGCCGGAGAGCGAGTCCAGGGTGGCGGCGGTCATCGCGGTCATGGCGGGCTGGCGGGCCGGGATCTGCATGATCGCGGAGCCGACGTCGATGGATTCGGTCTGTGCCGCGACCCAGGTCAGCACGGTCGGCGCGTCCGAGCCGTAGGCCTCGGCCGCCCAGCAGACGTCGTAGCCGAGCCGGTCGGCCTCCTGGGCGACGGCGAGGTTGTCGCCGTCCATCCCAGCGCCCCAGTAACCGAGATTGATGCCGAGCCGCATAGCCGCTCCCCTTACTGATCAGTAACGTCCCTTTCTCCGGACTCTAGCGCGGGTGGCGGCGATCCGGCAGGCCCGCGCGACCTCCCGTTGTCCACAGGCCTCCACCCGGTGAGGCTCCGGCCAGTAATCTCAGCGCCCATGGAGCAGAGGCATCTCGGCCGCACCGGCCTACGCGTGTCCCGGATCGGGCTCGGCACCCTGACCTGGGGCCGGGACACGGACGAGCACGACGCCGCCGAACAGCTCAAGGCCTTCTGGGACGCGGGCGGCACCCTGGTGGACACCGCCGATGTGTACGGGGGCGGGGAGGCCGAATACCTGCTCGGGCGGCTCGTGGACAGCCTGGTGCCGCGCCAGGATCTGGTCATCGCCACGAAGGCGGGCAACGTCCCGGACCCCTACCGCCGCTTCAACGGCTCGCGCGGGCACCTGCTGGCCGCCCTGGACGCCTCCCTGGAGCGGCTCGGCACGGATTACGTGGACCTGTGGCAGATCCACGCCTTCGACCCGGAGACCCCGCTGGAGGAGACGCTCCAGGCGGTGGACCTGGCCGTCTCGTCCGGCCGGGTCCGGTATGCGGGCGTGTCGAACTTCTGCGGCTGGCAGCTGGCCAAGGCTGCCACCTGGCAGCTCACCGCGCCCGGGGTGCGGACCCGGCTGGCCAGTACGCAGATGGAGTACTCGCTGCTCCAGCGCGGCATCGAGCGGGAGGTGCTGCCCGCCGCGCTGGACCTGGGGATCGGGCTGCTGCCGTCCTCCCCGCTGGGCCGGGGCGTGCTGACGGGCAAGTACCGGCAGGGCACCCCGTCCGGATCCCGGGGCGCGTCCGAGCGGCTCGCCCCGTTCGTCGAGCCCTATCTGGACGACGCGGCGGCCCGGATCACCGACGCGGTGGCGACGGCCGCGGACGGCCTGGCGACGAGCCCACTCCATGTGGCACTGGCATGGGTGCGGGACCGGCCCGGGGTGGCCGCGCCGATCGTCGGCGCGCGCAACGCCGGGCAGCTCGCGGAGGCTTTGTCAGTGGAGGCGCTTAGTCTTCCCTACGAGATCTGCCAGGCGCTCGACGATGTGTCAGCGCCCGTGCACCGCTATCCCGACCAGGACTGGAGCACGCTGTGACTGCGCTTCCCGGGGAGACCCCCGGCACCGTCGGCACGGACACACCGCAGGGCGCCGAGCCCCCGGCGGCCACCGACGCCGAAGGCCCCGCGCACGCCGAAGCGCCCGACACCGAGGAGTCCGAGGGCTCGGAGAAGTCCGGGGGCTCGGAGAAGTCCGGGGACCCCGCAGCGGACGGCTCCGAGGTGGACACGCCTGCGGCCGACGCGGCCGCAGGTGACGCATCGGCCGGCACGGAGGGCGGTGACGCATCGGCCGACGCGGAGGGCGACGCGGCGGCCGCTGCCGTGCTGTCGGAAGCACAGGCCGAGCTGGCCGCCCAGCGCGAACTGCGCGAGCGGATCGCGAAGCGCAAGGCGGAGAAGGACGGCCCGGTGGCCGCCGGTGCGAAGCTGAGCGGCACCGCCGCCGACCTGCTCGCGGCCGTACGGGCCGTGGAGAGCGGCGAGAAGGCGGGCACGGAGTTCTTCGACTCCCCCGCCGCCACCCCCGCACCCCGCCGCGCCGCCCCGGCCCCCGCCGGACAGCCTCCCCGCCCCGCCCCCGCCACGGCCGCACCCACCGACCGGACAGCCTCGCCCGAGGCCATGGACGCGGTGCGGGCGGTCCTCACCGAGGGCGGGGCACCCGAGGCCTTGGCCCGCCCGGCCACCGGGACCCTGGGCGAGCAGGCCGCCGAGCTGCTGCGCGCCGACCCCTGGCAGCTGCTGGCGGTGCCGGGCGTCCGGCCCGAGCAGGCGGACGGCTTCGCCCGGGCCCTGCTGGGAGCCGCGTGCGGCCCGGACGACGGGCGCCGCACGTCGGCGCTGGTCGGCTGGCTGCTGGAGCGCGCCGCCCTCCAGGGCCACACCGCGCTGGACGCCGAGGCCGTACGGGCGGCGCTCGCCGAGCGTGCGGTGAGCGACCCGGAGGAGGCCGTGCGCAACGCCGTGGAGGAGGGGGTCGTCCTGGTCTTCCAGGAGGGCGCCGACCCCACGGAGCTGGACGGCTCCGACGAGGACCAGGAGGGCGAGGACACCGGAGAGACCGCCGAGGCCGCGGAGCCGGTCCAGGTGCTGCTGGGCCTGGACCGCTACGCGCTGGCCGAGGAGAGCCTCGCCGACGGCCTGGCCCGCCTGATGAACGCCTGCGAGAAGGGGGCCGACTGGGCGGAGGCGGCAGCCGCCGCCCCGTCCCCCTCGGCCGCCGAGCTGATCCGTACGGCGGCCGCCGCCGGACTGGTCGCGCACAGCGGCGGCGAGGCGGCCCGGGCCGAACCGGCCGCCCTGATCGCGGCGGCGCGGGGCCTGGGGCTGCGGGCCCTGGGCGCCACCCACAGCGAGGACGGCCGCCGCCGGCTGGCCGACGCGGCAGGCGCCCCGGACGCGGCCGTCACCCTGGCCGGGCTGCTCTCCGGCACCGAGGGCCCCGGCCGGGACGAGGACGGGGCGCTCGCGCTGGACCTGCTGGTGGTGCTGGACGCCCCGCAGCTGGACGTGGAGGGCGCTGCCGTCCTGGTCGAGGCGCTGGCGGACGGCGCCCGGCTGGTGCTGAGCGGTGACCCCGGCGTGCTGGGCTCGGCGGGCGCCGGGCGGGTCTTCGCCGATGTGCTGGCCGCGCGGGCGTGCCCGCAGGTCGTCTCCCGTACGCCGGACCCCGGGCCGATCGGCGAGCTGGTCTCCGGTATCGGCATCGGTGAGCTGCTCCAGGTCGAGGCCCCCGGCAAGGAGGTCGTGATCGTCCCGGTCCGCGATGCGGGCGAGGCGGTCCACCGCACGGTGCAGTTGGTCGCGGACTCGGTGCCCCGGGCCTTCTCCATCCCCGCCACCGACACCCAGGTCATCACCGTCGGCCATGGCGGGGCGGCCGGGACCCGGGTGCTCAACGAGGCCCTCAAGCAGCGGCTCAACCCGGGTCCTGGCCGGTTCGGCGGGTTCGACCCGGGCGACCGCGTGATCCATGTCCCCGCGCCCGGCCGTGCGGTGCCCGGGGTGGTGCGCTCGGCCGACGCCGAGGGGCTGCACCTGGAGTGCGCGGGCGTCCCCGTCGTCGTACCGCAGGAGCGGGTGGAATCGGCGGTGCGGCACGGCTGGGCGCTCAGTGCCCATCAGGCGGCCGGGATGCGCTGGCCCGCCGCTGTGGTGGTGCTGCCGGGCGACGCCGCGGCGGGGCTGAGCCGGCCGTGGGTCTACACCGCGTTCGGCCGGGGCGAGCTCCATCTGTCCGTGGTGCACGGGGTGGACCAGGCGCTCCCGCACGCGGTGGCGCAGGTCCCGGCACAGGAGCGGACCACCAGGCTGCGCCCGCTGCTGGAGGCGCTCCCGACGCCCGACGCGGCTTCCTGAGCGACGCATGACGGCGGGCCCCGGCGCACTGCGCCGGGGCCCGCCGTCATGTCACGCGCGACCGGCCGCCGGCTCGTCGAGCTCCTCGTCCAGCTCCTCCTCGTCGAAGACGGCGCTGACGTCGAAGCGGCACACGACGAGCTCGGGGTCGGCGTCCTCGAACGGGGCGCCGAGCCACTCCCCCGGCTCCGGGAGCGCCTCCGCCGCCGAGACCCAGAGGGTGGAGTCGCCCTCCTCCAGGCCGAACTCCTTGTGCCGGGAGGCGATCTCGTCCGGCTCGTACTCCCCGAACAGCACGCCGAGCGCGGAGTGGACGCTGGTGCCGACCACGGCGCCCGTGTAACCGTCCGCGCCGGGTCCCGCGTCGATGTCGGCGAGGCGCTGGGCCTGGGCGAGCAGACGCGGGGGCTCCACGACCGCGTAGTCGCGCCGGATCAGCACACTGAGCGCGCTGGGCTCGGCGGGGCCGGCGTAGGGCGGCAGGGAGTCGTCCACGCCGGGGATCTCGAAGGGGGTGACCTCGTCGTAGCGGTCGTAGAGGAGCTCGTCGTAGACCTCGGCCGCAGCGGCCAGTGAGTTGAACGCTTCGTAGACGGCGGGGTCGTCGTCCCCGGTACGGCGTTCGACCGCGTCGAGGTGACGGTCGATCGCGGCTTTGACCGCCTCGGCGGCGGCACGTACCTCGGCAGCGGTGGGCTGCGCAGCATCAGACATAGTGCAGACGCTATCCGTACCGGGGCTCTGCCCGCACAATAGATGCGATGCCGGAATACGAATTTGTCGACGTGTACGTGCCGCGCGGGGTCTCCCGCAAGGAAGCGGCCCGACTGCTGACCGACCACGCCGAGTACGGACACTGGGAGCTGGACCGCCTGACGCTGCGCCGCGACGGCAGCCGCAGAGTGCGGCTGCGCAGACGGATCATCCGTCAGCTACGGGCCACCTGGTGACAGGGAACGATCTGGTTACAGGGAACGGGCCCCGCGGATGCGGGGCCCGTCCGTGTTCGTTCCGCTGTGCCCGGTGTGCGCGCCCGGATCAGGCGGCGCTGCGGGAGCGGCGGTAGAGCACCGATCCCAGTCCGGCCAGCAGCAGTCCGGCGCTGGCCGGGATGAGCATCTCCATACCGCCCGCACCGGTCTGTGCGAGCTGCTCCTCAGGTTCGAGCTGGGGCCCGGGGACGTTCGGCTCGGGCGGCTGGTTGGCCGGCGGGTCGACCGGCGTCTCCGGCGTGACCGGGGGCTTCACCGGCGGCGGCGGGGGCGGCGGCGGCTCGGCGTCGTTGGAGCAGCTGTTGCCGAAGGTCGGGTTCAGCAGCCCGATCACGGAGACGCTGTTGCCGCAGGCGTTCACGGGGATGTCGATCGGAGCCTGGACCGTGTTGCCGGAGAGGATGCCGGGCGAACCCTGCGCGACCCCTTCCGCACCCGCGCCGCCGGCCCGGTGACGGCCCGTTCCGGGCTCGCCGTGCCGGTCCGACGCGTCGGTGCTCCCGGCCTGGGCGCCGTTACCGGCCTGGGCCCCGTCTCCGGAGCCTCCGCCGATACGGTTCTGCGGTCCGGCGTCCTGGCTCGATTCCGCCGACCCGTTCTCGCAGTCGTTCCCGAAGGTCGGGTTGATGAGACCGCCGACGGTGACCGAGTTGCCGCAGACGTTGACCGGGATGTCGATCGGGACCGAGACCGAGTTGCCGGACAGCACGCCCGGCGAGCCCGAGGCCGTTCCGGCCGCACCGGCGTCGGCGTGGGCGTACCCGCCGCTGAGCGCGAGCACACCGCCCGCCGCCGCCATGGTGATCAGGCCTTTACGAGTGACCTGTCGCATAGGTTCGTTTCCTGCCTTCTGCCTTCCGAAAAACCCCCGGACATGACCGTGCGGGAGCCGAATGCCGAACGGTCCCGGAGTGCATGGCACGCACTCCGGGACCGACCGAGCTCAAACCCTTACGGGTTGACGCACAACGTCACGCGTTGACGCAGGTGTTGCCGAAGGCGGGGTTCAGCAGCCCGATCACGGAGACCGTGTTGCCGCACAGGTTGATCGGCACGTGGACCGGAACCTGGACGACGTTGCCGGAGAGCACACCGGGGCTGCCGATGGCCGCACCCTGGGCGCCCGCGTCGGCGGAAGCCATGCCCGCACCCGCGAGAACGAGGCCACCGGTAGCAGCCGCAACTGCGACGACCTTCTTGATCATGATTCCTCCTAGTTGGAAAGTGCGGTCCCAGCCGCGGACCGCAAACCTTGTAACGAGGAGGGTGGGACGGAGCTACGCGTGAACGGCGCGTTTCACCCTTTCGGTCACGTACGCACAGGCAGGCGAATTACGTACGGGCCCGGTCGGCAGTTCGTGCGGGCCGGTCAGCAGTGGTCGATGAACCGGTCGAGCACCCGCACGCCGAACTGCAGACCGTCGACCGGGACACGTTCGTCGACGCCGTGGAACATCCCGGCGAAGTCCAGCTCCGGGGGCAGCTTCAGCGGGGCGAAGCCGAAGCCCCGGATCCCCAGGTCGTCGAAGGACTTGGCGTCGGTACCGGCCGAGAGCATGTACGGCACGGCCCGGGCGATCGGGTCCTCGGCGACCAGCGCGGTCTGCATGGCGTCGACCAGGGCGCCGTCGAACGTGGTCTCCAGCGCCTTGTCCGCGTGCACGTCCTCCCGCTTCACGTTGGGGCCCAGGATCCGGTCGAGGTCGGCGAGGAACTCCTCCTCGTACCCCGGCAGGTACCGGCCGTCGACATGGGCGGTGGCCTGGCCCGGGATCACGTTGACCTTGTAGCCGGCGCCGAGCTGGGTGGGGTTGGCGGTGTTCTGCAGGGAGGCCCCGATCAGCTTGGAGATGCCGCCCAGCCTGGCGAGCGTCTCGTCCATGTTCTCCGGGTCCAGCTCGGTGCCGAGCGCGTCCGAGAGCTCGTCCAGGAAGTGCCGCAGCGTCTTGGTGACGCGCACCGGGAACTTGTGCCGCCCCAGCCGCCCGACCGCCTCGGACAGCTCCGTGATGGCGTTGTCCTTGTGGATCATCGAGCCGTGCCCGGCGGTGCCGTCCACGGTGAGCTTCATCCAGTGCATGCCCTTCTGGGCCGTCTCCACCAGATAGAGGCGCAGCTTCTCGTTGACGGTGAACGAGAACCCGCCGACCTCGCTGATCGCCTCGTTGACGCCCTCGAAGAGCCCCGGGTGCTTGTCGACGAGATAGCGGGCCCCGTACGTCCCGCCCGCCTCCTCGTCGGCGACGAAGGCCAGCACGATGTCGCGCGGGGGCTTGCGGCCGGTGCGCATCCGCTCGCGTACGACCGCGAGGGTCATCGCGTCCATGTCCTTCATGTCGACGGCGCCCCGGCCCCAGACGCAGCCGTCCGCGATCTCGCCGGAGAACGGGTCGTGCGTCCAGTCCGCCGCGTTGGCCGGGACGACGTCGGTGTGCCCGTGGATGAGCAGGGCGGGCCGGGACGGGTCCTCGCCCTCGATCCGGGCGACGGTGGAAGCGCGGCCCTTGTGCGACTCGAAGATCTGCGGCTCCAGACCCACCTCGGCGAGCTTCTCCGCCACGTACTCGGCGGCGAGCCGCTCACCGGGGCCGGAGTGGTCGCCGTAGTTGCTGGTGTCGATCCGGATCAGGTCACGACAGAGGTCCACGACCTCCCTCTCGGCGTTGCCGCCGCTGACGGTGCTGCCCGTGCTGCTCTCGCTCACGCTGCTTCCTTCCGCTGTCGCTGTGGTGCTCTCCTTCATCCTCCCGCGCCCGGGGCTCACACCCAAGGCCGTGCACCCCCCGTCACGTACCGTTCACAGCCATCGGGCGTGATCGAGCACCCCCGAATGTTTGCTATGGTTTTCCACGTCGGAACGGGCACGGCCCGTGAGACAGACACCTTGTCCGGGTGGCGGAATGGCAGACGCGCTAGCTTGAGGTGCTAGTGCCCTTTATCGGGCGTGGGGGTTCAAGTCCCCCCTCGGACACCAGCAGGAGCCCCACTTCGGTGGGGCTCTTTTGCGTCACCGGGCCGGAGCGGAGAGGGGCGACGATGAGGGGTCGCAGGAAGGCGCCCGCCGCGCCTCTCCCCCAGCGGGACGGGATCGACGCGGTGCGGGTGCGGCTGCCGGAGGATCCGGACGGGTTCTGGGGAGATGTCGGGGAGCATCTCGTCGCGCGGTTCGGCGGGGCGATCGGGGCCGGGCGGGTCGCGGCGATGCTCGACGAGGGGCGGTTCGTGGGGGCCGACGGGGGCGCGGTGCGGGGCGATGAGCCGTACACCGCCGGGCGGAGCCTCTGGTTCCACCGGGACTTCGCGGCCGAGGAGCCGGTGCCGTTCCCCATCGGGATCGTGTACCGGGACGCGCATCTCGTGATCGCCGACAAGCCGCACTTCCTCGCCACCACGCCCCGGGGGCGGCACATCACGGAGACCGCGGTGGCGCGGCTGCGGCGGGAGCTGGGGCTGCCCGCGCTCCAGCCCGCGCACCGGCTGGACCGGCTGACCGCGGGGCTCGTGCTCTTCGTGGTACGGCCCGGGGAGCGGGGCGCGTACCAGACGCTGTTCCGGGACCGGCTGGTGAGCAAGGAGTACGAGGCGGTGGCCCCGTACGACCCGGAGCTGGTCCTCCCCCGGACCGTACGGAGCCGGATCGTGAAGGAGCGCGGGGTGCTCGCCGCCCGGGAGGAGCCCGGTGAGGCGAACAGTGAGAGCCGGGTGGAGCTGGTGGAGCGGCGGGGCGGGCTGGGCCGCTACCGGCTGCTGCCCGCGACCGGGCGGACGCATCAGCTGCGGGTCCATATGAACGCGCTGGGGGTGCCGATCCTCCACGATCCGCTGTATCCGGTGGTGGAGGCGGAGGGTGCGGTGGAGGACCTCTCCCGGCCTTTGCAGCTGCTGGCGCGGCGGCTGGAGTTCACCGATCCGGTCAGCGGGGAGCCGCGCCGCTTCGAGAGCGGGCTTCGGCTCTCCGCCTGGCCGGAGGGGTGACGTACGCGGTCCTCAGTGGCCGCGCTTGATCCAGTCGTCGAGCTGCGGGGCTTCCGCGCCGATGGTGGTGGGGTCGCCGTGGCCGGTACGGACCGTGGTGTCGCCCGGCAGGGTGAGCAGCCGGTCCCGGATCGAGTCGATGATCGTCGGGAAGTCCGAGAAGGACCGGCCGGTGGCGCCGGGGCCGCCCTGGAAGAGCGTGTCGCCGGTGAAGACCGTGGCCAGCTCGGGGGCGTAGAGGCAGATGCCGCCGGGAGCGTGGCCGGGGGTGTGGAGGACCTTGAGGGTGGTGCCCGCCACCTCCAGCTCCTGGCCGTCGGCCAGTTCGGCGTCGGGGGCTCGGTCCGGGTGGGTCTGCCCCCATAGCTCCAGGTCGTCCGGGTGGAGCAGGATCGGGGCGCCGGTGACCTCGGCGAGGGCGGGAGCGGCGTCGATGTGGTCGTTGTGCGCGTGGGTGCAGACGATGGCGCGCAGCGTACGGCCGCCGAGCGCGGCCTCGATGGCCGCGGCGTCGTGGGCGGCGTCGATGACGATGGCCTCGGTGTCGTCGCCGACGATCCAGACGTTGTTGTCGACGTCCCACTCGCCGCCGTCGAGGGCGAAGGTGCCGGAGGTGACCAGGTGGTCGATGCGGGCGGTCATCAGAAGACCACCACCGAGCGCAGGACGTCGCCGTCGTGCATCCGGGCGAAGGCCTGCTCGATGTCGCCCAGGCCGATCGTCTCGGTGACGAAGGCGGCGAGGTCGAGCCGGCCCTGCTGGTGGAGGTCGACGAGCATCGGGAAGTCGCGGGAGGGCAGGCAGTCGCCGTACCAGGAGGACTTGAGCGAGCCGCCGCGGCCGAAGACGTCCAGGAGCGGCAGTTCGAGCTTCATGTCCGGGGTGGGGACGCCGACCAGGACGACCGTTCCGGCGAGGTCGCGGGCGTAGAAGGCCTGCTGGTACGTCTCCGGGCGGCCGACGGCCTCGATGACGACGTCGGCGCCGTTGCCGTCGGTGAGGGCGCGGATCGCCTCGACGGGGTCGGAGGAGCGGGAGTTGACGGTGTGGGTGGCGCCCATCTTCTGCGCCGTCTCCAGCTTGCGGTCGTCGATGTCGACCGCGATGATCTTCGCCGCGCCGGCCAGCCGGGCTCCGGCGATCGCCGCGTCACCGACGCCGCCGCAGCCGATGACGGCGACCGAGTCGCCGCGGCCGACCTGGCCGGTGTTGATGGCGGCGCCGATGCCCGCCATGACTCCGCAGCCGAGCAGTCCGGCGACGGCCGGGGAGACCTCGGGGTCGACCTTGGTGCACTGTCCGGAGGCGACCAGGGTCTTCTCAGCGAAGGCGCCGATACCGAGGGCGGGCGACAGCTCCGTACCGTCGAGCAGGGTCATCTTCTGCTTGGCGTTGTGCGTGTCGAAGCAGTACCAGGGGCGGCCGCGCAGACAGGCACGGCACTGCCCGCACACCGCACGCCAGTTGAGGATGACGAAGTCGCCGGGGGCGACGTCCGTGACGCCCTCGCCGACCGACTCCACGACGCCCGCCGCCTCGTGGCCGAGGAGGAAGGGGAACTCGTCGTTGATCCCGCCCTGCTTGTAGTGCAGGTCGGTGTGGCAGACGCCGCACGCCTGGATCTTGACGACGGCCTCTCCGGGACCGGGGTCCGGGATCACGATCGTCTCGACCCGCACCGGCTCGTTCTTCCCCGGTGCGATGACCCCTTGCACTTGCTGCGCCATACCGTGCTCTCCCTGCTCCCGGACTTTCGCGAAGATCGAACGCGGACAACCGTACGCCCCGGGACACCCTCTACGGTGCGAGCACGTCCAGCTCGTGCAGGGCGCCCACCGCGATCTCCTTGGTGATCCGCTCGGCGGCCTCCGGGTCGCCCTCGCGGACCGCCTCGGCGAGCCGGACATGCAGGGTGACGGCGGCCGGGTCGGGGTCCTCGAACATCACCTGGTGGTGGGTGCGGCCCGCCAGCACCTCGGCGACTACGTCCCCGAGCCGGGCGAACATCTCGTTGCCGGAGGCGTTGAGGACGATCCGGTGGAAGGCGATGTCGTGTTCGAGGTAGCCCTCCAGCTGCTGGCCGCGGGAGGTGGCGACCATGCCGAGGGCGCGTTCGGTGAGCTCGGCGCACTGCGCGGCGGTGGCGTGCCGGGCGGCGAGGGAGGCTGCGACCGGTTCGATCGCGGAGCGCAGCACGGTGAGGGAGCGCAGCTGGCGGGGGCGGTCGGAGCCGGCCAGGCGCCAGCGGATGACCTGGGGGTCGTAGACGTTCCAGGTCTCGGTGGGGCGGACGGTCACCCCGACCCGGCGGCGGGACTCGACCAGGTGCATGGACTCCAGGACCCGGACCACTTCACGGACGACCGTACGGGAGACGTCGAAGCGCTGGGCGAGCTCGTCGGTGCGTAGGACGCTGCCGGGCGGGCACTGGCCGGAGGAGATCTCCAGACCCAGGGTGTCCAGCACATGTGTATGCAGCCCCTGGCTCTGTGTGGTCATGGGGCAAGCCTACGGGGCGGCCCTCGGGAACAAAAAGTACGACGTATGTGTCACAGACTCTTGAATAAGTCGTACCTAATAGGTTTCAGTAGCGCGACGGACCGATGTCGAGGAAGACAGCGAGGCACCCATGAGCACCCCCCACGTCGTCGTGGTGATGGGCGTAGCAGGAACCGGCAAGACCACGATCGGTCCCCTGCTCGCCGCCGAACTCGGCGTTCCGTACGCCGAGGGCGACGACTTCCATCCCCCGGCGAACATCGAGAAGATGTCGGCCGGCACCCCTCTGGACGACGACGACCGGTGGCCCTGGCTCGATGCCATCGGCGCGTGGGCGAGCGGGCGGGCGGGGCACGGGGGGGTCGTCTCCAGCTCGGCCCTCAAGCGGTCCTACCGGGACCGGCTGCGGGCCGGGGCGCCCGACGCCCTCTTCCTGCATCTGACCGGCGACCGGGCACTGATCGAGGAGCGGATGGCGGACCGCAAGGGCCACTTCATGCCCACCGCGCTGCTCGACTCCCAGTTCGCGACGTTGCAGCCGCTCCAGGCCGACGAGGCCGGGGTGAGCGTCGACGTGTCCGGCACCCCCGAGGAAATCACCCAGCGAGCCGTCGCCGCGCTGCGCCGGCTCGACACCTAAGGATCATCACCGTGACCAGTCTCAGCGTCGAGATGCTGGCAGCGGACGCCGCCGAACCGATCACTTCGGCAGGCAACGCTCAGTTGGGCATCGCCGTACTGGCGGGCATAGCCGTCATCGTTCTCCTGATCACCAAGCTCAAGATGCACGCGTTCCTGGCGCTGACCATGGGGTCGCTGGCGCTCGGCTCCTTCGCGGGAGCGGCACCGGCCGACACGATCGCCAGCTTCACCGCGGGCCTCGGCTCCACCGTCGCGAGCGTGGGCGTGCTCATCGCGCTCGGCGCCATCCTGGGCAAGCTGCTCGCCGACTCGGGCGGGGCCGACCAGATCGTCGACACCATCCTGGCGAAGGCGAGCCGGGGGGCCATGCCGTGGGCGATGGTCCTCATCGCCTCGATCATCGGTCTGCCGCTCTTCTTCGAGGTCGGGATCGTGCTGATGATCCCGGTGGTGCTGCTCGTCGCCAAGCGCGGCAACTTCTCCCTGATGCGGATCGGTATCCCGGCGCTGGCCGGACTCTCCGTGATGCACGGGCTCATCCCGCCGCACCCCGGCCCGCTGGTCGCGATCGACGCCCTGGACGCCAACCTCGGTGTGACGCTGGCGCTCGGTGTGCTGGTCGCCATCCCGACCGTGATCATCGCCGGACCGGTCTTCGCCCGCTACGCCGCGCGCTGGGTGGACATCGAGCCGCCCGAGAAGATGATCCCGCAGCGCCCCTCCGAGGACCTGGACCGCCGTCCCAGCTTCGCCGCCACCCTGGTGACGATCCTGCTGCCGGTCGTGCTCATGCTGCTCAAGGCGCTCGTCGAGATCGTGGTGGACGACCCCGACAACAGCGTCCAGCGGGTGACGGACGTGGTCGGCTCGCCGCTGATCGCCCTGCTCGCCGCCGTACTGCTCGGCATGTTCACCCTCGGCCGGGCCGCCGGGTTCACCAAGGGCCGGCTCGCCGGGACCGTGGAGAAGTCGCTCGCCCCGATCGCCGGGATCCTGCTGATCGTCGGCGCCGGCGGTGGCTTCAAGCAGACGCTGATCGACGCCGGGGTCGGCCAGATGATCCTGGAGTTCTCCGAGAACTGGTCGATCCCCGCCCTGCTGCTCGGCTGGCTGATCGCCGTCGCGATCCGCCTCGCCACCGGCTCGGCCACGGTCGCCACCATCTCCGCCGCCGGTCTGGTCGCCCCGCTCGCCGCCGACATGTCGACCTCGCACGCGGCCCTGCTGGTCCTGGCCGTCGGTGCCGGTTCACTCTTCTTCAGCCATGTGAACGACGCCGGGTTCTGGCTGGTGAAGGAGTACTTCGGGATGGACGTCGGCCAGACCGTGAAGACCTGGTCGGTGATGGAGACGATCATCTCCGTGGTCGCGATGGCCTTCATCATGCTGCTGTCGCTGTTGCTGTAGCGGCACCCTGTTACGTACGAACGCGTCCGCCCCGAGGGAATCCCCCGGGGCGGACGCGTTCGTGTACGGCCGAAGCGGTACGGGCTGTTCAGCGGCGGGTGGACTCGCTCTCCGCCGCCTTCTCCAGCTGGAACGCCTCGTTGCCGAGGCCGATCCGGGCGTGCACCTCGGGCTTGACCTTGCGCAGGACCACTCCGTAGACCAGGCCGCCGACCAGGGCGAGGACGATCACGCCGGGCAGCAGCCAGTCGAGGACCGAGCCGGGGCCGGAGCCGACGAGGACGTCGAAGTCGCGGACGGTGAAGACGGCGATCGCCAGGAGCGCGATCCCGGCGAGGGCGGAGGCGACCAGGCGCGGGGCCTGGGCGCGGCCCGCACCGCGCTTGACGAAGAAGGCGATGACGGCGAAGGAGGCGGCGGCCATCAGCAGGATGACGCCCAGCGCGCCGACGTTGCCCATCCAGGTGAACAGGCGCAGGACGGGGACGGTGGGGTCGCCGATGTGGTTGTCGTCGGTGAAGGCGAAGGCCAGCACGATCACGACGGAGATGACGGACTGGAGCAGCGAGCCGGTGCCCGGTGCGCCGCTCGCCCGGTTGGTGCGGCCGAAGCGGGCGGGCAGCAGGCCCTCGCGGCCCATCGCGAACGCGTAGCGGGCGACCACGTTGTGGAAGCTGAGGAGCGCCGCGAACATGCCGGTGACGAAGAGGATGTGCAGGACGTCGGTGAAGGTGGAGCCGAGCCGCTCCTCGGTGAGGCCGAACAGCATGCCGGGGCCCTCCTTCAGGGAGGTGTCGGCGATGAAGCCGGGTCCGGCGGCGACGGTCAGGGCCCAGGAGCTGATGGCGAGGAACAGCGCGGCATAGCCCACGGCGAGGAACATCACCCGGGAGACCACGATCTGCGGGCGGCTTGTCTCCTCGGCGTAGACCGGTGCCTGCTCGAAGCCGACGAACGCGGCGATGCAGAAGCAGAGCGCGGTGGAGAGCCCGGCGCCGGTGAGGGTCTCGGGGTTGAACGCCTGGAACGAGAGCCCCTCGGGGCCGGGGTCGGAGACGGCGGCGATGTCGAAGATCACGACGAGGAGGCACTCGATGACCAGCAGGACGCCGAGCACCTTGGCGTTGAGGTCGATCTTCAGCCAGCCGAGGACGCCGACCACGACCACCGAGGTCAGCGCGGGGATCCACCACTCCACGTCGATGCCGGCGTAGGTCGAGAGGATGCCGGAGACCTCGAAGCCGAGGATCCCGTAGATGCCGACCTGCATCGCGCTGTACGCCACCAGCGCCACCAGCGAGGCGCCCGCGCCGGCCGTCGGGCCGAGGCCCCGGGCGATGTACGCGTAGAAGGCGCCGGCGTTGTGGACGTGCCGGCTCATCTCCGCGTAGCCGACGCTGAACAGCATCAGGACGGCGCCGAGGATGACGTAGAGCAGGGGCTGGCCGACGATGCCCATCACGCCGAAGACCGTGGGCATCACCCCGGCGACCACCATCAGGGGGGCGCTGGCGGCGAGCACGGAGAGCAGCAGGCCGGGGGTGCCGAGGCGGTTCGCCCGCAGGGCGCGTTCCTCACCCTTGTACGTGTTGATCCCGCCGGAATCGCCCGTCGGCCCGGTGGTGCCGGCCTGCCGGGTCTTGCCTGGAAATGAACTGCCCGTCGACATGGCGGGGGTGGTCCCTTCTTCGGTCTTCGGTCCTCGGTGGGGCCGTGATCACGGGGTGCCGAGTGCGTGGTCCCGGGCGGCGGTGAACGCCGCGTACGGGTCGCGGCCCGCGTACGACCAGGGGGCGGCCGTGGCGTGCGGGCCGATGCGGTGGAAGAGGGCGGCGGCCTCGGCGGTCCGGCCCTCGCAGACCTTGGCGTGGGCCAGGAAGTTGAGGTCGACACGGTGGCGGGGGTGGTCCTCGCGCTCCCACTCCAGCCACCAGTCGAAGGCGGCCTTCATCACCTGCCGGGCCCGCCGCCCCGACCAGTGCCCGGACGCCACCGGGTCGTCCGGCTCGCTGCCCGCCGCCACGAGTACGCGGTAGCGCTCGGCGTGGGCGATGACGGGGAGCACGGCGAGCGGGGAGTCGGCGGGGGCCTGTTCGGCGGCCCAGGCGGCGAAGTCGTACACCTCGTGGAGCGGGTCCTGGCCGCTGTCGGGGCGGCTCTCGGCGAGTTGCGCGGTCATCACGTGGTGGGCGTGGTGGTGCTCGGGGTGGCGGGAGCGGACCTCCTCGAAGAGCCTGCCGGTCTCGTCACCGCCGTCCTCGCGGCCCCGGTCCAGGAGGAGCAGGGCGAGCCAGGGGGTGGGGTCCTCGGGGGTGATCCGGGCGGCGGCGAGACAGGCCTGGCGGGCCCGGGCGGCTTCGTCGGCCTTGGCCCTGGGGCGCAGGGCCCGTACGACACACGCGCAGCCGAGGAGGGTGGTGGCGTCCGCGCTCTCGGGTTCGGCGAGCAGCCAGTCGCTGGCCCAGTCGACGGCGGACGGGATCTCGGCGAGGCCCAGGACGCGGTGTCCCCGGCGGTCCCAGTCGTTCCCGGTGGTCACCAGCAGGGCGCGGGCGTCGCTCCAGCGGCCCTGGGTGAACTGGTTCCGGGCGTCGATGAGTTCGTGGTCGTCCAGGGCCGGGTCGAAGGCGTGGTCCGAGCGACCGCCCCGGCGGCGGGAGCGGCCCAGGGGCGGCGGAGGCGGGGACATGCCGCAGACTTCTTTCGACGCGGTGTGCGAGCAGATGATCGCGCACAGCAAAGCGGTAGGGAATGCTCCGAGTCAAGAGGAGGTCTCTACCAACTCCTCTTGCATTCCGGATAGTTGGCTGGAAGTCGTCGCGCCGGGAGAGGTGTTTGCCCAGCGTGCGGGTGGGGTGGGCGGGTGCGGAGTGACGCCTGACACACTGGTGGCATGGAGCCTCGCGAACCTCTGAAACCCTTTCTTCTCGCCTTTCCGGGCCCGTTGCGCGACCGGCTGGTGGCGGCGGTCCTGTCCGGCGAAAAGGTCTCCACCTCCGGGCTGTTGGCCGAATACGAGCTGGAGCAGGAGGAGCTTCCGCCGGTGGGCGAACGGTCCGCGCTGATCGACTCCCAGGGGCGGGAGGTGGCGGTGCTGGAGATGACCGAGGTACGGGTGCTGGCGCTCGGGGAGGTGGATCTGCAGCATGCACTCGATGAGGGCGAGGGGTATCGGTCGGTGGCCGAATGGCGTGCGGGGCATGAGGCGTTCTGGCACGGGGCGGAGATGCGGGAGGCGATGGGGGATCCGTCGTTCACGGTGGATGACGGGACGATGATTGTGGCTGAGCGGTTTCGGGTGGTGCGGGTGTTGGGTGCGGGTGGGGTCTCCTCGGGGTGAGGGGCTCCTCGGGGTCGCGGCGGGCCTTCGGCCGGGTGGACGCCGGGGCGCTGCCCCGGGCCCCGCTCCTCAATCGCCGGAGGGGCCTATTTTTGTGCCCCGGTCCGCTGTGTGCCGGAGGGGCTCAGTCAGCCACCGCCTGCGCCGCTGCCCTGCCCGCTGCTCGGCCCGAGAAGATGCAGCCGCCGAGGAACGTGCCCTCCAGGGAGCGGTAGCCGTGGACTCCGCCGCCGCCGAAACCGGCCGCCTCGCCCGCCGCGTACAGGCCGGGGAGCGGGGTGCCGTCGGAGGTGAGGACCTGGGAGGACAGGTCCGTCTCCAGGCCGCCCAGGGATTTGCGGGTGAGGATGTTGAGGCGTACGGCGATGAGCGGGCCCGCCGCCGGGTCCAGGACGCGATGCGGCTTCGCGGTGCGGATGAGGCGGTCGCCGAGGTAGGCGCGGGCACCGTGGATCGCGGTGACCTGGAGGTCCTTGGTGAAGGGGTTGGCGATCTCGCGGTCGCGGGCGGTGATCTCGCGGCGCAGGTCCTCCGCGTCGATCAGGCCGTCACCGGTGATCGCGTTCATACCCCGGACCAGGGCGTCGAGGTCCTTCTCCACGACGAAGTCCGCGCCGTGGTCCATGAACGCCTTGACCGGTGCGGGCACGTCCGCGCGGGCCCGGCCGATCACATCGCGTACCGACTTGCCGGTGAGGTCCGGGTTCTGCTCGGAGCCGGAGAGGGCGAACTCCTTGCCGATGATCCGCTGGTTGAGGACGAACCAGGTGTAGCCGTGGCCGGACCTCATGATGTGTTCGAGGGTGCCGAGCGTGTCGAAGCCCGGGAAGAGCGGGACCGGCAGGCGCTTGCCCCGGGCGTCGAACCAGAGGGAGGAGGGGCCGGGCAGGATACGGATGCCGTGCTTCGCCCAGATCGGGTTCCAGTTCTCGATGCCCTCGGTGTAGTGCCACATCCGGTCGCGGTTGATGTGGTGCGCGCCCGCCTCCTCCGCGATGCCCAGCATCAGGCCGTCGACGTGGGCGGGGACGCCGGAGAGCATCTTCTCGGGCGGGGTGCCGAGCCGCTCGGGCCACTGGGAGCGGACGAGTTCGTGGTTGCCGCCGATGCCTCCGGAGGTGACGATCACCGCCTGGGCCTTCAGCTCGAAGGCGCCGGTCGCCTCCCGGCCGCTGGCGGTGCCGCGCTCGGCCGCGCTCGGCTCCAGGATCTCGCCGGTGACCGTGTCCAGCGCTCCGGCCGTACGGGCGAGGCCGGTGACGCGGTGGCGGAACCTCAGCTGGACGAGCCCCTTGGCGACGCCCTCGCGGACCCGCCGTTCGAAGGGGGCGACGACACCGGGTCCTGTGCCCCAGGTGATGTGGAAGCGGGGTACGGAGTTGCCGTGGCCGGTCGCGTCGTAGCCGCCGCGCTCCGCCCAGCCGACCACCGGGAAGATCCGCAGCCCCTGCTGGTGCAGCCAGGAGCGCTTCTCCCCGGCCGCGAAGTCGACGTACGCCTCGGCCCACTTCTTCGGCCAGTGGTCCTCCTTGCGGTCGAACCCGGCGGTGCCGTACCAGTCCTGGAGGGCCAGCTCCCGGCCGTCCTTGATCCGCAGCCGGCGCTGCTCGGGCGAGTCGACGAGGAAGAGGCCGCCGAAGGACCAGTGGGCCTGTCCGCCGATGGACTGCTCGGGCTCCTGGTCGAGGAGGATCACGGAACGGCCGGCGTCGGCCAGTTCGGCGGTGGCCACGAGTCCGGCGAGCCCTGCCCCGATCACGATCACATCAGCGTCGTACGCCATGGGTTCCATCCTGTCGTGAAGGCTCGGGAGGGCTCAGCGGGCGTGCAAGTTACCCGTGCGTCAGATCTTGGGTACCGGCCGCTGCCACGTCAACCACCCGGGTGCTGTTGGATGAAACGCATGACGCCTTCTGACGAGATCCTGGACATCGTCGACGAGAACGACGAGGTCATCGGGCAGGCCCCGCGCGGCGAGGCGACCGCCCGGGGCCTGCGCCACCGCTGTGTCTTCATCGAGGCACGCGATGCCGAAGGGCGTCTCTTCGTCCACCGCCGGACGGCCACCAAGCTGGTCTTCCCCTCGCACTACGACATGTTCGTGGGCGGGGTGGTGGGCGCGGGCGAGTCCTACGACGAGGCGGCGCTGCGCGAGGCGGAGGAGGAGCTGGGGGTCTCGGGGCTGCCGGCCCCCGAGCCGCTGTTCCGGTTCCTCTACACCGGTGGCGAGCACACCTGGTGGTCCGCGGTCTACCAGGTGCGGTGCGAGCTGCCGGTGGCCCCGCAGGCCGAGGAGGTCGCCTGGCACACCTTCCTGGACGAGGCGGAGCTGGAGGAGCGTCTCGGGGAGTGGCCGTGGGTGCCGGACGGGGTGGAGGCGTACCGGCGGCTGCAGGAGTTCCGGTCCGCCTGATCTGCGACGACAGGCCCTAGGGTGCCCCTGTGAACAAGATCGCGCAGAGCGTACGTCTGTGGTTCGCGCCGCAGCGGATCCGGGACGAGGGGGACACCCCCGACTACCGGTTCTCCCTGGCCAACGAGCGGACGTTCCTCGCCTGGATCCGGACGGCGCTGGCCCTGATCGGCGGGGGCTTCGCCGTGGACCAGTTCCTGCCGGAGCTGGCCTGGGGGGTCCGGGCGGGGCTCGCCCTCGGGCTGCTCGCCGCGGGGGTGCTGTGCGCGTTGCGGGCGGTCAACCACTGGGTGCGGTGCGAGCAGGCGATGCGGCGCGGGGAGGATCTGCCGGTCTCCCGGTTCCCGACGGTGCTGGGCATCGTGGTCGCCGTCGTGGCCGTCGCGATGGTGGTGGTGGTCCTCTTCGGCTGGGAGGGCCGGTGACGGCGGTGGCGGACCGGGACCCCGGGCTCCAGCCCGAGCGGACCCGGCTCGCGTGGCGGCGTACCACCCTGTCGGCCACGGTGGTGGCGCTGCTCGCCGGGCGGCAGGCGCTGCACAGCGGTGCGACCCCGGCCTCGCTGGTGGCGGTGGCGCTGAGCGCGTTGGCCTGGCTGGGGTTACTGGTGGTGGCCCACCGCAGGGTGGCGCGCATGGGGGTGGCGCGGCCGGAGCCGCTCGCGCCGCGCGGGGCGCTGACGGCGGCGCTGTGCACGGTGGCGTTCGCGGTGTTCGCGGCGGCCATGCTGTTCTGAGAGCGCCCTCCCGGGGCTGCTCAGCCCTCCCAGTCCACCGTGACCACGATCTTGCCGCGGGTGCGTCCCTCCTGGTTGAGGCGGTACGCGTCGGCCGCCTGCTCCAGTGGGAAGACCCGGTCCACATGGACGGTGACGATGCCCTGTTCGGCCAGTTCCGCGAGCTGGGCCAGGTCGGCGGCGTCGGGCCGGACGAAGGCGTAGCGGCCGCCGTAGGAGAAGACCTCGCTGTCCGCGATCGAGGCGAGCCGGCCGCCCTCGGCGAGGGTCTCGGCCGAGACCCGCAACGCTTCGCCGCCCACGGTGTCGAAGGCGGCGTCGATGCCCTGGGGGGCCAGCTCCCGCAGCCGGTCGGCGAGCCCGTCCCCGTACTCCACGGGTTCGGCGCCGAGGCTCCGCACGTGCTCGTGGTTGCGGGCGCTGGCGGTGCCGATGACCCGGCAGCCGCTGTGGCGGGCGATCTGCACGGCGAGCGAGCCGACCCCGCCCGCCGCCGCGTGGACGAGGACGGTGTCGCCCTCGCGGACCTTCAGGGTGCGGTGCAGCACCTGGTACGCGGTCAGCCCGGCCAGCGGCAGGCCCGCGGCCTCCTCGAAGCTCAGGCTGAGCGGCTTGCGGGCGAGGGTGCGCAAGGGGGCGGCGACGTACTCGGCGAACGTACCGCGGGAGAGGAAGTCCTCGCGGACGTAGCCGATCACCTCGTCCCCGACGGCGAACTCGTCGACGGCGATGCCCGGTTGCACGACCACACCGGAGACGTCCCACCCCGGGATCACCGGGAAGACGGCTTCGAGGCCGCCCTGGAGGTAGCCCTCGCGGGCCTTCCAGTCGACCGGGTTGACGGCCGCGGCCCGCACCTTCACCAGGACCGCGTCGGGGCCGACCTTGGGGTCGGGCCGCTCGCCGTACTCCATGACGTCGGCCGAGCCGTACGCGCTGTAGCTGATCGCCTTCATCCCTCGACCTTCGGTGCAGGTCGGGGTGGACGCAACTCAGGCGGTACGGACGTGGGCCCGCCCCCGCACGCCGTGGGCCCCGCGCCCCCTCACCAACGCGGGATCTCCGGCGCCGTCCACCCAGGGTCGGCCCGGCGCATCGCCGCCGCGTCGTCGCGTTCGCGGTGGATGCCGTCGTCCTGGAGCCAGCGGTGGTGCAGAGCGGCCAGGCGGTCACGGTCCAGTTCGACGCCGAGGCCGGGGGTGTCGGAGACGGTCAGCCGGCCGTCGGTGAAGGTGTGGCGTTCGGTGATGACGTCCTCGGTCTGCCAGGGGTAGTGGCTGTCGCAGGCGTACGCGAGGTCGGGCACGGTGGCGGCGACGTGGGTCATCGCGGCGAGGCTGATGCCGAGGTGGGTGTTGGAGTGCATGGAGAGCCCGACGCCGAACGTGCGGCAGAGGGCGGCGAGTTCGCGGGTGCGGTGCAGGCCGCCCCAGTAGTGGTGGTCGCTGAGGACGATCTGTACGGCGTCGGTGGCGAAGGCCTCGGGGACCTCGGCCAGGGTGGTGACGCACATGTTGGTGGCCAGCGGGACGTCGGTGGACGCGGCGACGGCGGCCATGGATTCCGTGGAACCGGTGGGGTCCTCCAGGTACTCCAGGGCGCCCTTGAGCTGGTCGGCGACGTACAGCGCGGTGGGGACGGACCAGGCGCCGTTGGGGTCCAGGCGGAGGGGGCGGCCGGGGAACGCCTCGGCCAGGGCGCGGATCGCGGCGATCTCGTCGTCGGGTGCGAAGACGCCGCCCTTGAGCTTGAAGGAGGCGAAGCCGTACGTGTCGGCGAAGCGCCGGGCCTGGGCGACGATGCCCGCCGGGTCGAGCGCCGCGCCCCAGTCGTCGCGCTCCCCGTCCTGCGGGTGGGCGGCCCAGCGGTAGAAGAGGTACGCGCTGTACTCGACGGTGGAGCGGACCTTCCCGCCGAGCAGCGCGTGCACGGGCAGGCCGAGCGCCTTGCCGAGGGCGTCCAGGCAGGCGACCTCGAAGGCGGAGACGACGGAGAGGCGGATCTTGTCGGCGCTCTGGACCCCGCGCAGCCCGCCGGCGTCCACCCGGTGGTCGGCCGCCCGGTCGCCGGCGGGCCGTGAGTCGCCGCACACCTCGTCGGCCAGGGCGAACAGCCCGTTCAGATCGGTGACCGCGCGGCCGGGGAGCGCCCGGGCGAGCGCGCCCGCGGGGTCCAGGTACTTCCCGTCCCCGTACGTCTCCCCCACCCCGGTCACCCCGCCCCGCGTGACCACTTCCACGATGAGCCGGGGCGTGTACGGCTGGTGGACCCCCTGAGTGTTCAGCAGGGGAGGATCGGCCACGAGGATCGGGGTGAGCCGGACGTCTTCGATCACCAGGTCGGTATGCATACGTGAACTGTATTCAGGGATGGGATCGTCCACCAGGGTCGGGACGCACTTCCCGCATCGGATCACGGGAGTTCACTGGACGACATACCGACTGGTCGGCATCATGGTCAGCGATCGTTCCGTCGCCCCGGAGGTACGCCATGAGCTCACTCCCCCCACCAGGTCTCGACCCCGAGCTGCTGCGCGGACACCTCGACCGCGAGCGTCCCGGGCTGGTGCGCGGGCCGCTGGAGGCGCGGCTGATCGAGGGCGGCCGCTCGAATCTGACGTACACCGTCACCGACGGGGCCGGCCGGTGGGTGGTGCGCAGACCGCCGCTGGGCCATGTGCTGGCCACCGCGCACGACATGAAGCGCGAGCACCGGGTGATCAGCGCCCTGCACCCCACCGCCGTCCCCGTGCCGGAGCCGGTGCTGCTCTGCGAGGACGACTCGGTGCTCGGTGCGCCGTTCTACGTCATGGAGCACGTCGAAGGCACCCCTTACCGCACCGCCGAGCAGCTCGCCCCGCTGGGCCCCGAGCGCACCCGGGCCGCCGTCCTCGCCCTCGTCGACACGCTGGTGGACCTGCACGCGGTGGACCCCGAGGCCGTCGGACTCGGGGACTTCGGGCGCCCGGACGGATTTCTGGACCGGCAGCTGCGGCGCTGGGGCAAGCAGCTGGACGCCTCCCGCAACCGCGAGCTGGCCGGCATCGACGAGCTGCACGCCTCCCTGGGCCGCGAGCTGCCCTCCTCCCCCGCGCCCACCGTCGTACACGGCGACTACCGCCTGGACAACGTGCTGCTCGGCCCGGACGACCGGATCAACGCCGTCCTGGACTGGGAGATGTCCACCCTGGGCGATCCGCTGACGGACCTAGGACTCCTCGTGATGTACAGCTCCGACCTCGATCTGCCGCACTCCCCCGTCTCCACCACCAGCGGCGCGGCGGGGCACCCCTCGCCCGCCGAGCTGATCGAGCGGTACGCCGCCGGGTCGGGCAGGGACACCTCCGCCATCTCCTGGTACACCGCGTTCGCCTGGTTCAAGCTCGCCGTGATCCTGGAGGGCATCCACTACCGCTACACCCTCGGCCAGACCGTCGGCGCGGGCTTCGATCAGATCGGCGATCTGGTCCCGGTCTTCATCGAGCACGGCCTCACCACTCTCCAGGAAGGCTGAACACCCATGGACTTCGCATTCGACGCCCGTACCGAGGAGCTGCGGAGCAGGCTGCTCGCCTTCATGGACGAGTACGTGTACCCGGCCGAGCAGGTCGCCGAGGAGCAGCGGGCGCTCCTCGCCTCGCCGTGGGACACCCCGGCGGTCGTGGACGAGCTGAAGGCCGAGGCCCGGCGACAGGGGCTGTGGAACCTCTTCCTGCCGGACGCGGAGTACGGGGCGGGGCTCACGAACCTCCAGTACGCGCCGCTCGCGGAGATCACCGGCCGCTCCCCGCATCTCGCGCCGACCGCGCTGAACTGCGCGGCTCCGGACACCGGGAACATGGAGGTGCTCTTCCAGTTCGCCACCGACGAGCAGAAGAAGCAGTGGCTGGAGCCGCTGCTGGACGGGGAGATCCGCTCGGCGTTCGCGATGACGGAGCCGGAGGTGGCGTCCTCGGACGCGACGAACATCGAGACCCGGATCACCCGGGACGGTGACTCCTATGTCATCAACGGCCGCAAGTGGTACATCTCCGGGGCGATGAACCCGGACTGCGCGGTCTTCATCGTGATGGGCAAGACCGACCCGGACGGCGCCGACATCCGCCGCCAGCAGTCGATGATCCTGGTGCCGCGCGACACCCCGGGCCTCGAAGTGCGGCGCGCCATGCAGGTGTACGGGTACGAGGACCACTCCCACGGCGGCCACGCCGAGGTGGTCTTCCACGACGTACGGGTGCCGGCCGCGAACCTGATCGGTGAGGAGGGCGGCGGTTTCGCCATCGCGCAGGCGCGGCTGGGTCCGGGACGGATCCACCACTGCATGCGGCTGATCGGTATGGCGGAGCGGGCCATCGAGCTGATGTGCCGCCGGGCGGTGGCACGTACGGCGTTCGGCAAGCCGCTCGCCCAGCAGGGCGTCGTGCAGAACTGGATCGCGGACGCCCGGGTGACGGTGGAGCAGCTGCGGCTGCTGGTGCTGAAGACGGCCTGGCTGATGGACACGGTGGGCAACAAGGGGGCGCACACCGAGATCCAGTCCATCAAGATCGCCACCCCGCGCGCGGTGGTGGACATCCTGGACTCGGCGGTGCAGCTGCACGGTGCGGGCGGGGTGAGCCAGGACTTCCCGCTGGCGGAGCTGTGGGCGGCGGCGCGGACGCTGCGGCTGGCGGACGGGCCGGACGAGGTGCACCAGCGGTCGCTGGCCCGGCGGGAGATCAAGCAGTACCTGTGAACCGCGTGTGGCCCCCTCCTGAGGAGGGGGCCACAGCGGGAGCGCCGGGAGATCAGAAGGTGAGCTTCCAGCTGTCGATGTAGCCGGTGTCCTGCCCGGCGATGTCCTGCACCCGGAGCTTCCAGACACCGTTGGCCACCTCGGAGGAGGCGTTGACGGTGTACGTGGCGACGACGTTGTCCGCGGAGTCGCCGCTGCTGGAGTTCTTCAGCCGGTAGGCGGTGCCGTCCGGTGCCAGCAGGTCGACCACGAGGTCACCGCGGTAGGTGTGCTTGATGTCCACGCCCACCTGGAGTGCGGCGGGGGCGTTGCCGGTCCGGCCGGAGACCGTGACCGAGGAGGTCACGGCCGCCCCGGCGTCGGGGATGGCGACATCGGCGTCGTTGGAAAAGACGGTGCCCGTGGGCGGCTCGCCCGTGGAGCCCGCGGAGAGGGTCCAGATGGCGTGGGCGGCGGCGTCGCTGTTGCGGTCCAGCGCGGTGTCGTTGATGTTCGCCGTGGTGTCGCAGGAGGTGTGGTAGCAGCGGTCGAAGGCCTGGCCCTGCGTTCCGCCCCACTTCTGCACCTGGGCCGCGGTCTTGGTCCGGCTGGCGCCGGTGAAGAGGCCGCCGACGGGGACGCCCGCCGACTTGAACGGGGCGTGGTCGGAGCGGCCGTCGCCCTCGGTCTCGATCTCCGTCGGGACGTTGAGGCCCGCGAAGTAGTCCTTGAAGGTCTTCTCGATGACCGGGTCGTCGTCGTAGACGAAGTAGCCCGCGTTCGGCGAACCGATCATGTCGAAGTTGAGGTAGCCGGAGATCTTCGAACGCTCCGCGGCCGGCAGGTTGTTGACGTAGTACTTGGAGCCGATCAGGCCCAGCTCCTCCGCCCCCCACCAGGCGAACCGCAGGTGCTTGTCGGGCTGGTAGCCGGCGCGGGAGACGGCGAGGGCGGTCTCCAGGACGGCGGCCGAGCCGGAGGCGTTGTCGTTGATCCCGGCGCCGGAGGAGACGGAGTCCAGGTGGGCCCCGGCGAACAGGACCTTGTTCGGGTCACCGCCCGGCCAGTCGGCTATGAGGTTGTAGCCGGTGGCGCCGCTGGAGGTGAACTGCTGGAGGGACGTGGTGTATCCGGCCGCGTCGAGCTTGGCCTTCACATAGTCGACGGACGCCTTGTAGCCGGGGCGGCCGTGGGCGCGGTTGCCGCCGTTGTTCGCGGCGATCGTCGAGAACTGGGTGAGGTGGCCCTTGACGTTGGCCAGGGGTATGTCGGGCGCCGCGACGGCGGCTGTCGCCGTGGCCGTCGCCGGGGCTGCCTGCGCGGTGGGCGCGGCGGTCCCGAGGAGGGCTGCGAGGGCGACGGCGGCGACGGCCGCCGGGGATCTGCGCAGGGTGAGTCGGTTCGGTCTCATCGGTGGGGCTCCGGATTCCGTTCGGGGACTGACGGAACGTGCGGGGGGCACCCGGCCGCGCGGAACGTACGGCCGGGTCCTGGAGCTGGTGGTGCGCACCGCAGGACCGGTGGTCCGTGCGATGCGTGACCGATGGTCAATGAGGTGACAGTGTTCCGTCAAGAGCGGAAAACGGACATGTCAGTTCTATTAACGAACACCGAACCGTGTTTGAAGACGCTCAACCGGCCCTGAACAGTGCCGTATCGCGAGTTACGGGCGCAGGGCCCGCAGCAGCAGGTCCGCAAGGTGGTCGGCGACCTGCTGGCGGCTGAGCGGGCCGTCCGGGCGGTACCAGGTGGAGAGGTGGTGGACCGAACCGAAGTGGTAGTCGACCACCAGGTCGGCGGGGGTGGCGGTGGAGAACACCCCGCTGCGCTGACCCTCCTCGATCAGCGCCCGGAACCGCTCGTGGTAGCGGCGGCGCTCCACCCGTACCTGCTTGTTCTTCTCCGGGCTCAGGTGGTGCATGGAGCGGAAGAAGATCGCGGCGTCGTCCAGGTTGTCGATGGTCGTGACGACCACGTCGGCCGCCGCGTCGCGCAGCCGCTGCTCGACCGGGGCCTCGGCGCCCGCGAAGGCGTCGAGCCGCTCCTGCTGGAGCCGCAGCACCCGGGCGTAGACCTCCTGGAGCAGGTCCTCCTTGGAGCCGAAGTAGTGGTAGAGCGCCCCCTTGGTGACGCCCGCCGCCTCGACGATCTCCTGGACCGAGGTGCGGTCGTACCCGCGCTCGGCGAAGAGACGGGTGGCGGCGGCCAGCAGCCTCTGAGGGACGGGAGTGCCGTTCTGCTCCGTCGCCTTGGCCATGAGCCGCCACCTGCCTTTCATACTGTGCGTTCGCTGTTCCGACGAGGTTCTAACGGGGGGAACGCAGTTCCCGCCTCAGGATCTTCCCACTCGCCGTCTTCGGCAGCTCGGTCAGGATCTCCACCTCGCGCGGATACTTGTAGGCGGCGAGCCTTTCCTTGCAGTACGTCCCGAGCTCGCCCGGTTCGACGGATGTGCCCGGAAGCAGACTGACATAGGCCCGTACGGTCTCCCCGCGGTAGGCGTCGGGCACGCCCACGACGGCCGCCTCGCGCACCGCCGGGTGGGTGTACAGGACGTCCTCCACCTCGCGGGGCCAGACCTTGAAGCCCGAGGCGTTGATCATGTCCTTCTTGCGGTCGACGACGTAGAGCCAGCCCGCCGCGTCCATGAAGCCGATGTCACCGGTGCGCAGCTCGCCGTCCGGGAAGGCGGCCCCGGTGGCCTCGGGGAGGTTCCAGTAGCCGGAGACGACCTGGGGGCCGCGCACCGCGATCTCGCCCTGCTCCCCGAAGGGCACCTCCTGCCCCGTCTCGTCAAGGATGCGTACGACGGTGTCGGGGCCGGGTACGCCGACGGAGAGGGTGCCGGAGACCGGGTCCACCGGAGCCTCGCGCTCGGGCGGGACCGAGGCGCAGGGGGCGGTGCACTCGGTGAGGCCGTAGCCGTTGCGGATGTACGGGCCGAAGCCTGCGCGGAACTTCTCCACCAGCGCGGGCGGCAGCGGGGCGCCGCCGGATGAGATCACCTGGAAGGAGGCGAAGTGGTCCGGGGTGACGTCCGGGTGGGCGGCCAGGGCCATGAAGGCGGTGGACGGCCCGACCGTGTACGCGGGGCGGTGGGTGGCGAAGGCGTCGAGGACGACGCCCGCCTCGAAGCGGTAGGCCAGGACCAGGGTGCCCGCGTTGGCGATACAGGCGGCGAGCTGGCAGACCATGCCGGTGATGTGGAAGAGCGGGGCGAGCGCGAAGTAGACGGAGCCCTCGGCGAGGGGATGCCCGGCGCGCTGCCGTTCGGCGTTGACCATGATGTTGGCGTGGGAGTTCATGGCGCCCTTGGGGGTGCCGCTGGTCCCGGAGGTGTAGCTGATCAGCGCCGTGTCGGCGGCGGTGAGCCCCCGGCCGTCCGGGGCTCCGTGACCCGCGCGGGCGACGGTCAGCAGATCGTCGGCGAGGTCGTCGGGGCCGGGGGCGGGGAGCCGCTCGAAGCCGAGGACGCGGGGGTCGTTCACGCTCTGGAGGTCCAGCTCGCAGGCGGTCAGCGCGATCGTGAGGTCCGGGGCACCCGCCGCGGTCTCCCGCAGATACGCCGCCCAGGCCCTCTCCCCGCAGATCAGCGCGGCGACCCCGGCGTCCTTCAGTACGTGGCCGACCTCGCCGGACTTGTACATCGGGTTGAGCGGTACGACGGTGGCCCCCGCCTTCCACGCGCCGAGGAGCGCGAGGACGAAGTGCGGGCTGTTCTGGAGCATGATCGCGACCCGGTCGCCGCGCCGCAGGCCCCGGGAGGCGAGGTGTCCGGCCACCGAGTCGGAGAGCTCGTCGGTCTCGCGGTAGCTGAGGCGCCCGTCGAAGTAGATGAGGGCCGGGTGGCCGTCGGGGGCCCGCCCGACGGCGTCCCGGAAGGCGTGCAGCACGGTCTCGGCGGGGTGCAGTTCGGCGCGCTGGGAGTCGCTGAGGAGGGCGAGCCACGGCTTGGCCGCGTAGAGGGAGCCGCCCAGGGGCGTGCCGTCGTGAGCGGGGGCGGGCCCGGCCGGGTCGCTCATGCTCCGCTCGCCTCCCACTTCTGCTGGAGGCGGTTCATGTTGCCCATCCATCGGTCGGGGTCCTCGGCGCGGGCCCGGTAGTACCCGGCGACCTCGGGGTGCGGCAGGACCAGGAAGCGGTCGGCCGCCATCGCGTCGAACAGCGCGTCGGCGACGGCGTCCGGCTCGATGGCTCCGGGGGCGAGAACGAGCTCGCCGGCCGAACCCGCGGCGGTGAGCATATCCGTACGCACGCCCTGCGGGCAGATCGCGTGAACCTTGACGCCGCGGTGGCGGTAGGTGAGCGAGAGCCACTCGGCGAAGGCGACCGCCCCGTGCTTGGTGACGCTGTAGGGGGCCGCGCCGATCATCGTCAGCAGCCCGGCGGCGGACGCGGTGGTGACGAAGCGCCCGCTGCCGCGCTCCAGCCACTGCGGCAGCAGGGCCCTGGCCGCGCGGACGTGGGCCATCACATTGACGTCCCAGGCGGCGGCCCAGACCTCCTCGTCGGCGAACGCGTCACCGGGCGAGGCGAGTCCGGCGTTGGCGCAGTAGACGTCGACCGTGCCGCCCAGCGCGTCACGCGCGGCGGCCACGATGTCCGAGGCGTCCCCGGCGACGGCGGTCCCGCCGATCTCCTTGGCCAGCGGCTCGATGCGCGCGAGGTCGAGGTCGTTGACGACGACCCGCGCACCCTCCGCCGCGAACCTGCGGGCCAGAGCGGCACCGATGCCGCCTCCGGCCCCTGTGACCACCACACCGGCGCCCCGCACCGTATCCGCCGAATCCATCGTCGTCCCGCCTTCCGTCCGCCTGCTCTCCGGTCCCTCCGCACCGGCAGACTAACCGGTCGGTATGTGATCGGGGAAGGGTCGGGAAAGGCCCCGGGGCAGGTCGGCGGGGGCGGCTGCCCGGCTGAGGGAATCGGCGCGGCCGGGGTCGTTCCGTGCGGCCCCCAGCCGCGCTAGCGTGCGTGGCCATGACAGTCGGCGCGATCATGGAGGTAGCGGAATGAGCCTTTCCAGACGTGGTGTGCTGGCCGCGGGAGGCGCCGTGGGAGCGCTCGCGGCGACGGCCGCCGGCACCGGTGGAGCCGCCGCTTCCGGACGTGGCCACGGACCCGGGCGCCCCCGGGTCCGTACCGGATTCGACCGGCTGGCGGCCGACGGCTACCGGCTGCTGCGGGGCCAGAAGGTCGGCATCGTCACCAACCCGACCGGCATCACCGCCGACGTCCGGCACATCGTCGATGTGATGCACCCGGACTCCCGGGTGAACCTGACCGCCGTCTTCGGCCCCGAGCACGGCTTCCGGGGCACCGCGCAGGCGGGCGGCTCGGAGGGGCGCTACGACGACCCGGCGACCGGGCTGCCGGTCTACGACACGTACCTCAAGAGCGGGCAGCCGCTCGCGGACATCTTCACCGCGTCCGGCGTGGACACGGTCCTCTTCGACATCCAGGACGCGGGCGCGCGCTTCTACACGTACATCTGGACGCTGTACGACTGCATGGAGGCCGCCGCGCTCGCGGGCAAGCGCCTGGTGGTGCTGGACCGGCCGAACCCGGTGACCGGGCGGGCGGCGCTGGGGCCGGTGCTGGACCCGGCGTTCGCCACGTTCGTCGGCCGCCGGGAGATCGCCCAGGCGCACGGGATGACGGTGGCGGAGCTGGCGCTGTTCTTCGACGCGGAGTTCCTGCACGAGAACCCGGTGCGGCTGGACGTGGTGACGATGTCGGGGTGGCGGCGCTCGGACTTCTTCGACGACACCGGGCTGCCGTGGGTGCCGCCGAGCCCGAACATGCCGACGCCGGAGACGGCCCTGGTCTACTCCGGGACCTGTCTCTTCGAGGGCACGAACCTCTCCGAGGGCCGGGGCACCACACGCCCCTTCGAGCTGCTGGGCGCGGAGGGCATCGACCACCGCTGGGCGGCCGCCGTGAACGCGCTGGGGCTGCCGGGGGTCGCCTTCCGGGAGGCGTACTTCGCGCCGACGTTCTCCAAGTTCCAGGGGAAGACGGTCGGCGGGGTGCAGGTGCACGTCCAGGACCGGGAGGTCTTCGACCCGGTCCGCACCGGCATCGCCCTGCTGGTGACGGCGAAGCGGACGTGGAGCGGCTTCGCCTGGCGCCCGGACAACTGGATCGACAAGCTCACCGGGAACACCCGGGTCCGCACCATGATCGACGCGGGGGCGGACACGGACGCGGTGGTGGACGCGTGGCGGTCGGACCTGACGGCGTTCCGGGCGAAGCGGCGGAGGTATCTGCGGTACGGGGGGTAGTGCGGGCGGGGGGCGTGCACGCGGAACGGCGGGTGGGGGCGCGCACCGAACGGCGGGCGCCCCCGCCGGAAGGCCGGCGCCCGTCGTTCCGGGGCCGGCCCTCCGCCCGTCTCAGCCCGTGAGGTCCAGGTCGCCGAGGTATTCGTCGTCGTCGGTCAGGCCCCGCTTGCGGTAGCCGAGCCGGAGGTAGAACTCCTCCGGACCACCCTCGCCTCCGTGCCAGGTCACGGTCGAGACCGTCCCGCCCCGGCGGCGGATCTCCTCGTTCACCGCGCCCACCGCGAACCGCCCGTACCCCCGGCCCTGCTCACCGGCGGCAATGGCCAGCCGCCAGAGGCCGGAGCGCCGCGGGGCGTCCGGCACATCGGCGTCGTAGTCGAACTGAACGTCGAAGAAGGCCATCACGAAGCCCACGATGCGGTCGCCGTCACAGATCAGCCGGGGCCAGGCGGTGTCGGGGTGCACATAGGCCTCGGCCAACGACTGCGCGACCGGCGAGACGAACTTCCGCTGCTCGGGGGCGACTTCCAGCCGACAGGCGTCGAGCACCGTGTCGGGCGTGACCTTTTCCAGGCGGGGAGAGACTGCTGTCATACGGGCACCCAACCGCACCCGCGCGAGGCCCCGCCACTTATTTTCCCTGGTCAGCGGGCGGGTGCGGGCGGCTCCCGGGTGCCGGGGCGCCGAAGACCCCCCGCACGGCCGCGCGCCCTCTCACCACCCGTCCGCGCGCCGTTCCGCTTCTGCCCATGGCGCCCGTCCCACATGGGGAGTCTCAGCCAATGGACGGTTTCCGTCTTTCGATGGAGCCGGAACGGGCAGGCGTACGTCCACTCCCTGACGCCGAAGGACGAACGACGGAGGTGGCAGACATGGCCGGTTTCCGGAGTCTTGCGAGACAGGTCCGCGACCCGCTGGGCGATCTGGCCCTGCGGCGGTACTCGCTGCGCAAGTGCCTGGAGAGGTTCGCCCCCTATGGTCACCGGGCGACCTGGGACCATCTGTGCGCCCGGCACGGGATCGATCCCGAGGACCGGGCACCCGATCCGGCGCGCCTGCTGGGCGCCCTGGAGGAGCTGGAGGAGGCGCGGGCCATCTGGCTCGCCTACGAGGCGGGGTTCGCCGAGCGGCGGCGGCGCGAGAAGCACGAGGGCCTGCGGCGGCCCGGCGCGTTCGACGACTGGCACCGCCGGACGTGGGGCGGCCACGGGGTGGCCCGCTGCGCGGATCCGGAGGTCCACCCCAGCGAGCCGCTCGCCGAGGTGCTGCGCCGCCTCATCGCGGCGCTCGGCTCCGGGCCCGGCTCCGCATGCCCGGTCTGTGCGGACACCGGGATCGAGTGGCGCCAGGAGCGGGAGCGCGGGCACGAGCCGTGGTCGGGTCCGGTGTGCACGGCGTGCGGGATCGCGGTGCCGCAGCCGGTGCTGACGGACCGCACGCTGGCCAGGGCCCGGCTGGTACGGCACCGCAGGCTCGCCGCGGCGGCAGCGGCGTAGGGACCGGCGGGGTACGTCGCCGGGGGCGAGGGCGTTCCCGGGCCCGTTGTCAGTGGCGGATGTCACCATCGGGAACATGATCCAGGTCTGCCTGAACGGCCGGCGCGGTGCGGATGCTTCGACGGCCGTGCCCCTGTCCCCCGAAGCGCTGGCCCGGTCGGCGGCCGAGGCCGTCGCCGCCGGTGCCACCGACATCCATGTGCATCCGCGGACCCCCTGCGGGCAGGACACGCTCTCGCCCCGGGTGGTGGCCGCGACGCTGACGGCGATACGGGCGGCGGTGCGCGTCCCGGTCGGGGTGACGACGGGCGCCTGGGCGGAACCGGATCCGCGCCGCCGGGTGGAGCGCGTGCGGGAGTGGACGGTGCTGCCCGACCACGCCTCGGTCAACTGGCACGAGCCGGGCGCCGAGGAACTGGCCGCCGCGCTGCTGGAGCGTGGGGTGGGCGTGGAGGCCGGGCTCTGGTCGGGCACGGAGGGGCACCGCCTCTTCCGCCGCTCCCCGGTGGCGCCCCGGGTTCTGCGGGTGCTGGCCGAGGTCACCGACACCGACCCGGCGACGGCGACCGGCTCGGCCCGACTGCTCCTCGCCGAGGTGGGCGCCGCGCACGGCCGCCCGGTGCTGCTGCACGGCGAGGAGGGCGGAGCGTGGCCGGTGGCGGCGCTGGCCTTCCGGCTCGGCCTCGGGACGCGGATCGGCGCGGAGGATGTGACGGCGCTGCCGGACGGGAGCCCCGCGCGCTCGAACGCGGAACTGGTCGCCGCTGCGGTGCGGTTGCGGCAGGCAGCGTGCGGGGGCAGGGGCGGGGGTGCCGTGCCCTAGGTCGGCCCCGTCCGGGGGCCGGGGGCCGCCGGGACGTGCCCCAGGTCAGCCGGTCCCGTCCTCCTCCGCCGCCGGGTCCCGCCGGCGCTCGGGCATCAGACGCGAGCCGGTGATCCGTTCGCCGGAGATGTCGTCGGGGTTGGACAGCACACAGTTCTCCAGCGACAGACAGCCACAGCCGATGCAGTCGGTCAGATGGTCGCGCAGCCGGTGCAACTGCTTGATCCGCTCGTCCAGTTCCTGGCGCCAGGCCTCGGAGAGGCGGGCCCAGTCGTCCCGGTTCGGCGTGCGCTCCTCGGGCAGTGAGGCGAGTGCGTCCCGGATCGTGGCCAGCGGGATGCCGACGCGCTGGGCCGCCCGTACGAAGGCGACGCGGCGCAGGGCGTCGCGCGAGTAGCGGCGCTGGTTGCCACTGGTGCGGCGGCTGCTGATCAGGCCCTTGGACTCGTAGAAGTGCAGAGCGGAGACCGCGGCGCCGCTGCGCGCCGAGAGCTGGCCGACCGAGAGTTCGTGGAGTGTCTGTGGGATCTGTGGCACTCCTCAGACCCTACTGCCATGTCGTTGACAGGAACGCGGCGCACAACGATGCTGAGCAAGCGCTTAGACATCGCATCTGAAGGTGCGGAGAGCCGGAAGGCAGGGACCGGGAACATGGCAGAGCCGAAGATCTTCACGTCCGCACAGGAGCTGCTCGACGGGGTGGGCGAGCAGCTGGGACACAGCGACTGGCTGGAGGTCGACCAGAAGCGGATCGACCTGTTCGCCGAGGCGACCGGGGACCACCAGTGGATCCATGTGGACCCGGAGCGCGCGGCGGCCGGGCCGTTCGGCACGACCATCGCGCACGGCTATCTGACGCTCTCGCTGCTGCCCGCGCTGGTGCCGCAGGTGATGCGGGTCGAGAACATGAAGATGGGCATCAACTACGGGACCAACAAGGTCCGCTTCCCCTCCACCGTCCCGGTCGGTTCACGGCTGCGGGCCACCGCGGTGCTCAGCAGCGTGGAGGAGGCCGGGGGCGGCGTGCAGGTCACCGCGGTCGTCACGGTCGAGCGCGAGGGCAGCGAGAAGCCCGCGTGCGTGGCCGAGTCGGTGTCGCGCTACTACTTCTGACCCGCGCCGCGGAAGGCCCGGAGGCGCTCACACGCTCAGCGCCTCCCGGACCGTCTTCTCGGCACCCGTACCCCCCTCACCCGACGACGTGACCCGGCCCGCCTCCAGGACGTAGTAGCGCTCCGCCGCCCGCATGGCGAAGCCGACGTGCTGTTCGACGAGGAGGACGCAGAGGCCGCCGCGCGCGGCCAGGGAGAGGATCGTGGCCTCGATCTCGGCGACGACGGAGGGCTGGATGCCCTCCGTCGGTTCGTCGAGGAGGAGGAGCCGGGGGCGGGTGACGAGGGCGCGGGCGATGGCGAGTTGCTGGCGCTGTCCGCCCGAGAGGAGGCCGGCTCGGCGGTGGGCGAGTTCGCGGAGGGCGGGGAAGAGGTCGAGGGCCTCGGCGATGGCCTCACGGCCGCCCCCGCGCGGGGAGCCGTCGGCGACGAGCTGGAGGTTCTCGGCGGTGGTCAGGTGGGGGAAGGACTGCTGGCCCTGGGGGACGTAAGCCATGCCGCGGGCGACGCGCCGGTGGGGGGCCAGGTGGGTGATGTCCTCACCGTCGAGGCGGACACTCCCTCGCGATGGCCTGATGAGGCCCATGGCGGTGCGCAGGAGGGTGCTTTTCCCGGCGCCGTTGTGGCCGAGGACGGCGGCGACGCCGTCGTCCGGCACGGCCACGGTCACGTCGTGCAGAACGGTGGTGCGGTCGTAGCCGGCGCGGACTTCGTCGATCTCCAGCACGGCGGTCACACCTCTTCGCGGACGGGGACGGGAACGGCGGCCGACGGCTCGGGTTCCGAGGCGCGGCCGAGGTAGACCTCCTGGACCTCGGCGTCGGCCTGGACCTGGGCGACCGTGCCCTCGCTGAGCACCTTGCCGGCGTGCAGGACGCTGACGCTGCGGGCGAAGGAGCGCATGAAGTCCATGTCGTGCTCGATGACGACGACGGTGCGGTCCTCGCTGATCCGCCGGAGCAGCTCACCGGCGGATTCACGCTCGTCGTGACTCATCCCGGCGACGGGCTCGTCGAGCAGCAGCAGCTTCACGTCCTGGACGAGGAGCATGCCGATCTCCAGGCTCTGCTTCTGGCCGTGGGCCAGCACCCCGGCCGGTCGGTGGCGGAGCGCGGCCAGGCCGGTGATCTCCAGCGCCTTCCCCACCGACTCGGGGAGGTTTCTGCGCCGCCGCAGCAGAGTCAGCGCGCTGCGGCCGGCCCCCGCGGCGATGTCGAGGTTCTGCTCGACGGTCAGCTGCTCGAAGACCGTCGCTGTCTGGAATGTGCGGCCGATGCCCCGGCGGGCGATGCGGTGTACCGGCTCGCCGGTGATCTCCTCACCGCCGAAGCGGATCGATCCGCTCGCCCGGACCAGGCCGGTGACGGCGTCGACCAGGGTCGTCTTGCCGGCGCCGTTCGGTCCGATCAGGAAGCGCAGGTCTCCCGGGTGGATGTCCAGGTCGACGCCGTCGACGGCGGTGACGCCCCCGTCGAACGTCACCCGGAGGTCGCGGACGGTCAGTCCCTCGCCGCTCATGCGGTCACTCCCGTCGTCGTCTTGTCGGACGCCCGGTCCGGGGCCGGGTCGGAGATGCGGTCGGAGGTCCGCCGCCCGCGCAGCACCGTCCGCAGCGAGGCCAGCCCGCCGGGCAGGAAGCCGACCGCGACGACGAACAGCAGGCCCTGGAGGTACGTCCACCCGGCCGGCCACGCGTCCGAGAGCGTGCTCTGTGCCCAGGCCACCGCGATCGCCCCGAGCACCGCGCCCACCAGGGACGCCCGCCCGCCGACGGCCGCGCCGATGACGAAGCCGATGGACGGCACGATCCCGATCAGCGCCGGGGAGATGATCCCCACCGCCGGCACGAACAGCGCGCCGGCCAGCCCCGCCATGCCGGCCGCGACCACGTACGCCACCAGCTTGACGTTGGCCGGGTTGTAGCCGAGGAAGCGCACCCGCTCCTCCGAGTCCCGTACCGCGATGAGGAGTTCGCCGTAACGGCTGACGAACAGCTGCCGGGCGAGGGCCATGAGGAGCAGCAGGGCGATGGCGATGATGATGTAGACTATCCGCTGGTTGACCGGGTCGTTCAGGTCGTAGCCGAAGAAGCCCTGGAAGTCGGTCAGGCCGTTGGTGCCGCCCGTGGTGGCCTGCTGGCCGACCAGCCAGATCGCCAGGGCGGCCGCCAGCGCCTGGCTGAGGATCGCGAAGTACGCGCCCTTCACCCGGCGGCGGAAGACGAGGACGCCGAGCAGGGCTGCGACGGCCATCGGCAGCAGCACCGTCATGGCGAGCGCGAACGCCGGGTCGGCGAAGGGCTGCCACCACCAGGGCAGCCCGCCCTCGGTGCCGTACAGCTGCATGAAGTCCGGCAGGGGCTGTCCCGTCGCCGCCGCGTCGGCCAGCTTGAGGTGCATCGCCATGGCGTAGCCGCCGAGGCCGAAGAAGACGCCCTGCCCGAGCACCAGCAGCCCGCCCCGGCCCCAGGCGAGGCTCACGCCGACCGCGACGATCCCGTAGCAGAGGTACTTGGCCAGCAGCCCGAGCCGGAAGTCCGACAGGACCAGGGGGGCGACGCCCACCAGCAGCACCGCGCCGAGCAGGAACGCGGCGGGTATCCGGAATCGGTTCAGGAACGGCCGGCCCGGCGGTCCGGCCGGGGGGCCGGCGGCCGGGACGGTGGCCGGAGGTGTGCTCGTCGTCGTCATACCAGGCTCCTGGTGCGCACGGTGTACAGGCCCTGCGGTCGCCACTGCAGGAAGGCGACGATCCCCACGAGGACCACCACCTTCGCCACGCTCACGGTCGTCGAGTATTCGAGGACCGACTGCAGCAGGCCGAGCACGAACGCGGTGATGACCGCGCCCCTGAGCCGTCCGATGCCGCCGACGACCACGACCAGGAAGGCGTCCACGATGTAGTTGGTCCCCGTCGTCGGACCGATCGGGCCGATCAGCGTCAGCGCGACCCCCGCCATCCCCGCCAGACCCGAGCCGATGAAGAACGTCGTCCGGTCCACCCGCCCCGTCGCGATCCCGGACACCTCCGCGAGGTCCCGGTTCTGCACCACCGCCCGGATCCGGCGGCCCAGCGGTGTGACACGCAGGATCGCCGCCAGGCCGCACACGCACAGCAGCGCGAACCCGAGGATGAACAGCCGGCTGTTGGCCAGGGTCACCCCCGCCACCGACACGCTCCCCGTCAGCAGGTCCGGCGCGGTCGTCTGGACGTTCGGCGCACCGAAGACGTCCCGCGCCAGCTGCTGCAGCATCAGCGAGACACCCCAGGTCACCAGCAGCGTGTCCAGCGGGCGCGCGTAGAGCCGCCGGATGAGCAGCCACTCCAGGAGTGCGCCCATCGACCCGGCGACGAGGAACGCGACCGGCAGGGCGAGGAGGAGCGATATACCGGCGTTCTCGATCGGCTTCTGCAGCACGTACGTCGTGTAGGCGCCGGCCATGATGAACTCGCCGTGGGCCATGTTGATGACGCCCATCTGACCGAAGGTGAGGGTCAGGCCGAGGGCGATGAGGAGGAGGACGGCGCCGATACTGACGCCGGTGAAGGACTGGTTGAGGATGACCGTCACAGGTCCGCCGCCCAGTCGTAGCCCTTCAGGTACGGGTCGGGCTTGATGGGCCCGCCCGAGTTCCAGACCTCCTCGATGAGCCCGCTCGCGGTGACCTTGCCGATGCGGGCGGTCTTGTGGACGTGCTGCGTCGCACCGTCGACCGTCACCTTGCCCTCCGGTGCGTCGAACTCGATCCCGTCCGAGGCCGCCTTCACCTTCTCGACGTCGAAGGACCCCGCCTTCTCGACCATCGCCTTCCACAGGTGGACGGAGATGTACGCCGCCTCCATCGGGTCGCTGGTGGGCTTGTCCTTGCCGTACGCCGCCCGGTACGCGGCGACGAACTTCTCGTTCGCCGCACCGGGCGTGGTCTGGTAGTAGTTCCAGGCCGTCAACTGCCCTTCCAGGTACTGCGTTCCGATGCTCTTGACCTCCTCCTCCGCGATGGAGACGGAGAGCACCGGCAGCTTCTTCGCGGTCAGCCCCGCGGACTTGTACTCCTTGAAGAAGGCCACGTTGCTGTCGCCGTTCAGGGTGTTGAAGACCGCGTCGGCCCCCGCGCCCTTGACCTTGTTGACGATGGTGGCGAACTCCGTGGAGCCCAGGGGCGCGTAGTCCTCGCCGAGCACCTCCATGCCGTTCGCCTTCGCGTACGTCTTGATGATCTTGTTGGCGGTGCGCGGGAAGACGTAGTCGCTGCCGACGAGGTAGAGCTTGGTGAGGCCCTGCTTCTTGAGGTAGTCGAGCGCGGGCACGATCTGCTGGTTGGTGGTGGCGCCCGAGTAGAAGATGTACGGGGACTGCTCCAGGCCCTCGTACTGCACCGGGTAGAACAGCAGCGACTTGTTCCGCTCGAAGACCGGCTTCACCGCTTTGCGGCTGGCCGACGTCCAGCAGCCGAAGGTCGCGACGACCTTGGAGTCCGTGATGAGCGCCTGCGCCTTCTCGGCGAAGGTCGGCCAGTCGGAGGCCCCGTCCTGACTGACCGGTTCGAGCTTCTTGCCGAGGACGCCGCCGGCGGCGTTGATCTCCTTGACCGCGAGCAGCAGCGCGTTGTGGACGGTCACCTCGCTGATCGCCATCGTGCCGGACAGCGAGTTCAGCAGGCCGACCTTGACGGTGTCGCCGGAGGTGTCGGCCTTGGCGCCGGCGGCCTTCGACGTGTCGCTGCCGGTCTTCGCGCCGCAGGCGCTGAGCGCGGCGCCGGCGCCGAGAGCGGAAATGCCGGTCAGAAGACCGCGCCTGGTCATGAGCCCGGACATGGCAGTACCTCCTTGCCCCGAAGGGCGGTGCGAGCGGATTCCTCCGAGCGAGGGGAGGAAGGGGAGGGAAAGGGGAGGGCCCAGCCGTTCCGGGGTGGCCTCCGGGCTGTTCTCTGAAGTGGTCCACAGCCTGCGGCGGAACTGTTTCGGGTGCGTTGCGGCGCAGTTGAAGAACAGTTTCCGGCGGAAGTAATCGCGTTTCGAACTCATGTGAGTCGGCGTCAACCGGCCGAGTGGTGAACGAATTCGCGATGCAGGTATTCATTACTTCCACCGGAAAGGATCAGAATCGGCGTACGGCCTGCCGGGAGCGCGGTGATCGGTTGTAGGCTCCATCGCACCCCCGCCGCGGGGGCCGTGCTGACGTGAGCCCCGAGGAGTGCGATGGCCAGGCAGCCCCAGGACCTGCTCCACCTGCTGACCCGGGCCGAGCGCCTCGCGGCGCGTCGTATCCAGTCCGTGCTCGACGCGTTCGGCTGCTCCGTCGACGCGTGGCGGGTCCTCGACCTGCTCTCGGGCGACGAGGGCCGGAACATGACGTCCCTCGCCGAGGACGCCGCCCTGCCCGCGCCGACCCTCACCAAGATCGTCGACCAACTCGTCGACCAGAACCTGGTGTTCCGCCGCGTCGACCCCGCCGACCGCCGCCGGGTCCTCGCCCAGCTCACCCCCCGAGGTCTGCGCCGGCGCCGGGAGCTCTCCCGCGCGGTACGGGCGGAGTGGGGACCGTCGTCCCCGGGGCTCACGGAGGACGAAGAGGATCAGCTGCTGCCGCTGCTCGGCCGGTTGTCCGGCGCGCTGGCGGGCGGCGACTGCGGTGTCGGTGGTGGCAGCGGCGGAGGTGGCGAGGGGGTCACAACAACCGCTGCGGGGAATCCAGTTGGGCGAGCACGGTGAAGTCGAGACCGTCGGCCTCCGCCAGATAGATGCGCTGGCGCACATGCCGCCCGTCCAGGCCGAGCAGGCCGCGCGGCCCCTCGTACCGGACGTGGTCGGCGGCCGCGCCGATGGCGGAGACGTCCAGACTGCGGGCGCGCTCGATGAGCGCCGCGAGCAGCAGCACGCCTTCGTAGCAGGACTCGCCGAGGCTGCCGGGGACCGGCGCGTCCGCGCCGAAGCGGGCGGCGTAACGGCCGTGGAAGTCCATGCTGTGCCCGTCCGCGAGCGAGGCGAAGAAACCGGCCGTGCTGTAGAGGTCGACGGTCGCCTCGGGACCGCTGCCGAGGAGCATGCTCTCGTCCATCAGTGTGCTCAGCCGCAGAGAGCGGGCGTCCAGCCCGGCCGCGGCGAACGCCCGGTTGAACCGGACCGCGTCGCTGCCCACGAGCAGCACCAGCACGGCGTCGGCGTCCGTCCGCTCGATGCGGCGCAGGACATCGGCGAAGTCGTCCGTGCCCAGCGGCAGATAGGCCTCCCCGCACACCCGCCCCCTGGACTCCCGCGCGTACCGGCGGGCCGCCCGGGCGGTGTAGCGCGGCCAGATGTAGTCGTTCCCGACGACGAACCAGCGGCGCACGTCCCGCATCCGTGCCAGCATCCGCATCGCCGGGAGCAGTTGCCCCGCGGGGGTCTCGCTCGTCATGAAGACGCCCTCGGTCCGCTCACCGCCCTCGTACAGCGCTGTGTACACATACGGCACCCGGTGCGCGACCCGCGGTGCCACCGCCTGCCGCACCGAGCTGATGTGCCATCCGGTGACTCCCTGCACCGCCCCGGCCGCGACCAGCGCTTCGACCTCCGCGGCCACCCTCGACGGCTCAGCCCCGCCGTCCACCTCAAGGAGCCGCAGCTCCCGCCCGAGGACTCCGCCCGCAGCGTTGACCTCCTCCACGGCCAGCCGCGCACAGGCTTCACACCCCGGCCCGAAGATCCCCGCCGGCCCCTGCATCGGATAAACCAGCGCCACGTTCAGCACCGACGCGTCCACCGTGAACCACTCGGGGGTACGGAGACGCGTCGGAGGCAGTGACATGCAGCCATGATCGCCCCACCACGTGGCCGGATCCGGACGAGCGCCACGATCGAGACCGATTCGTAGACGTACGCGCCCGTGGGGCCCGGGTCCGGCGGACCCTACGGCTGCGGCGGGGCGCCGACCATCCGCAGGACCAGGTCGGCGTAGAGCGCGCCGACCTCGTCGGGCGTGCGGCTGCCCTGGGCGTTGAACCAGCGGGCCACGTCGATGCAGAGGGAGAGCACGGCGAGGGTGGTGCCGGGGATGTCGGGGACGTCGAACTCCGCTGCCCGCACCCCCTCGCTGATGATCCCGCGCACCACCGCGTCGCTCCTGCGGCGCAGTTCGACGATCTCGGTGCGGTGCTCGGGGCCGAGGGCGTCGAGCTCGTACTGCACGACGCGCGCGGTGGTGTGGCGCTCCGCGTGCCAGCGGACGAAGGACCGTACGGCTCCGGCGAGCCGCTCGGCGGCCGTGCCGTCCCCGTCGGCCTCGGCCTGGAGGAGGTGGAGCGCCCGGTCGTGACCGATCTTGCTGATCCGGTGGAGCAGCTCTTCCTTCGTCTTGTAGTGGATGTAGAGCGCGGCCGGGCTCATCCCGGCACGGCCGGCGATGTCGCGGGTGGTGGTCGCGTGGTACCCGCGCTCGGCGAAGGCGTCGACCGCGGCGACCAGGAGCCGCCGCGCCGCCTCGGGCGTGACCTCGCCCCAGGGAGCGTCGTCGCCGCTCGTCTCCTCCGCCGTGCTCATCACCCGGTACCCCTCTCCGTCAACAGGACGAACACCATACCCCGAACCTGAGCAAGCGCTTAGGGGCGTCTCAGGGCGGTGCGGGTTCAGAGCTTCTGGAAGGGTCAGAGCTTCTGGAAGGGGTCGTGCTCGGCGAGGATCTTCTCCAGCCGGGCCTGGTCGACCCGGCTGACGATCTGCCCGGCCTCCTGCCGGTCCCTGATCACCTTGGCCAGCGTGAAGCAGGACGTGACGAGGTAGAGCACCCCGATGGCGAGGAAGCCGCGCACCCAGGCATCGGCGTCGAGGAAGAAGATACCGAGGGCCACCGCGCCCATCGCCACCAGGAAGGAGGCGACGGCCTGGCCGTAGAAGGCGGCGGTGCTCTGCTGCTTTACCGATGTCGTGTCACTCATGGGTTCAGCATCCGCCGACGTGGCGCACGCCACATCCGCGCCCGTACTCAGGCGGGTACTCAGACACACGTACGAGCAGGGGTGACGGCGGCCGCTCTCAGAACGCGGAGACGCCCGTCAGCGCTCGGCCGATGATGAGCTTCTGGATCTGGCTGGTGCCCTCGTAGAGCGTCATCACGCGGGCGTCCCGGAGCAACTTCCCGACCGGGTACTCGTCGATGTAGCCGTAGCCGCCGAAGACCTGGATGGCGTTGTTGGCGCAGCGGACGGCCGCCTCGGAGGCGTACAGCTTGGCCTGGGAGGCGGCGGTGGCGAACTCCTGCCCCCGGTCGACGAGGTCGGCGACCCGCCAGGTGAGCAGCCGGGCCGCCTCGACGTCCACGGAGATGTCGCTGAGCAGCTCCTGGACGAGCTGGTGACCGGCGATGCCCTTGCCGAACTGCTCGCGCTCACCGGCGTACCGAACGGACGCGTCCAGCGCCGCCTGCGCGATGCCCACGCAGCCCGCGGCGACCGACATCCGGCCCTTGGCGAGGGCCGACATGGCGACGGTGAAGCCCTTGCCCTCGGGGCCGAGGAGGGTGGCGGCCGGTACGCGGACGTCCTGGAGGACCAGTTCGGCGGTGGCCTGGCCGCGCAGGCCGAGCTTGCCGTGGATGGTGCGGCGGGTGAGGCCGGGGGTGTCGGCGGGGACCAGGAAGGCGGAGACGCCGCGGTGGCCGGGGGCGTCGTTCGTGCGGGCGAAGAGCAGCACCACATCGGCCCAGGTGCCGTTGGTGATGAACATCTTGGTGCCGTTGATGACGTAGTCACCGCCGTCGCGTACGGCCCTGGTGGCGAGGTTTCCGGCGTCCGAGCCGGTGCCGGGCTCGGTGAGGCCGAAGCAGCCGATCGCCTCGCCGGAGGTGAGCCGGGGCAGCCACTGCCGCTTCTGCTCATCGCTCCCCCAGGACGCGATGGTCTTGGCGACCAGGCCGAGCGAGACGGAGACGATCCCGCGCACGGAGGAGTCGCCCCGGCCCAGCTCCTCGGTGACCAGGCAGTACGTGAGGTGGTCGCCGCCCGAGCCGCCGTACTCCTCGGGGACGGTGAGGCCGAGGAAGCCGAGCGCTCCAAGCTTCTTCACGATCGACCTGTCGACATTCTCGGCCCGGTCCCACGCGACGACGTGCGGCGTGACCTCACGGGCCACGAACTCCTCGGCCAGCCGCCGGACGGCTTCCTGCTCCTCGCTGAGCTCCAGGTTCATCGCGCGCCACCCACTTCTGTCACGGCTTCTCGCGCAGCACTTTAATTAGCACTGCTAGTTTCTGGTTCGCAGCGCCTACTATGAGCCGCATGGCCCGACCGCGCAAGCCCCTTCTCAGCAGAGACCGCATCGTCGAGGCGGCGAGCTCGCTCGTGGACTCCGAAGGGCTCGACGCCGTCTCCACGCGCCGGCTGGCGGCCGTCCTGGGGGTCAGCGGACCCTCGCTCTACAACCACTTCCGGAACAAGGACGAGATCCTCGACGCGGTCGCCGACGCCGTCTCCGTACAGGTCGATCTGTCGATGTTCGAGGAGTCCGATCCCCGGGACTGGCGCGAGGCGCTGCACGACTGGGCGCTCTCCTACCGGGCGGCCCTCGCCGCGCACCCGCACATCGTCCCGGTCCTCGCCCGGGGCCCGGGGCGCCGGCCGGCCGGGCTGCGGGTCGCCGACGCGGTGTTCGGGGCGATGGTGGGCGCGGGGTGGCCGCCCGCGCAGGCGACCCGGATCGGGGCGCTGATGCGGTACTTCATCACCGGCTCCGCGCTGGGCTCCTTCGCCGCGGGCTTCGTGGACGACGAGAGCGCGTACGACCCGGCCGACTACCCGCACCTTGGCCAGGCGCACCTGCTGGCCGACCACCGGCGGCAGGTGGACGAGGGGGCGTTCGAGACGGGGCTGCGGGCCCTGCTGGACGGCCTGGCGCTCCAGTACGAGGAGTACGCACGGCCCACGGAAACGGTTCGGCGTGCGCCGAACCGTCCCTGACGCACCCTGGACCCATGGACCGTTCACCGCACCCTGCGGACCGGCCGTCGCGCGCCCGGCCGCACGACGCCACCGCGTCGCGCCTCGCCGCGCTGGCCGCCCTGCTCGCGGACGGGACCCGCGCCTCCTTCTGCCTCGCCCTGCTCGACGGACGCGCCTGGACCGCGGGGGAGCTGGCCCGGTACGCCTCCGTCGCCCCCTCCACCGCCAGCGAGCACCTGGGACGGCTGGTGGGCGGCGGGCTGCTCACCGAGGAGCGGCAGGGGCGGCACCGGTACGTCCGGCTGGCCGACGAGCGGGTCGCGCACCTGGTGGAGGAGCTGGCCTCGCACGTACTGCCCGGCGCGCCGGATCCGCCGCGCACCCTGCGGGCGGCGAGCGTCAGCAGCGCGCTGGCCAGGGGGCGTACCTGCTACGACCATCTCGCCGGGCGCCTCGGCATCCGGATCACCGACGCGATGACCGTACGGGGGCTGCTGCGGCAGGACACCGGGTTCGCGCTGACCGAGCCGGGGCTCGACTGGTTCGACGCGCTCGGCATCCCGCTGGACCGGGCCGGGCGGCGGCCGCTGGTGCGGGGGTGCCTGGACTGGACGGAACGCCGGCCGCATCTCGCGGGGGCGGCGGGGGCGGCGCTTTGTGCGCATGCGCTGGGGGCGGGGTGGTGCGAGCGGGTGGGGTCGGGGCGGGCTGTGCGGGTGACTCCGTCGGGGGTGCGGGTGCTGGGAGAGGTGCTGGGGATCGAGCCGGCGTCGCTGGCCGGCCACGCCTGATCAGCCCGTCCGGCGTGCCTGGGGCCGGAGGGCGGCGCCATCCCCAGCCCGTCCGGCGTTTGAGGACGGAACCCTTGCCCGGGATGGGCGGCACCCGTGCTTCCCGGACACGGAAGGGGGTGCCCGGTGCCACCGCCACGGTTCCGCCCTCAAACGCCGGACAGGCTGAGGGTGACGGCCTCCGCCCTCAAACGCCGGACAGGCTGAGGGTGTGCGGGCGGGCTGGGGGTGTGGGCAGTCGATTGACGGTCCTCGACAATTCGGTGGGGGCCGAACCGTTTCGGCCCTACGGTCGTGGCCATGACGACGACCCCGGCCGCCCCCGCCGACTCCGCCCCCGCCCGATCCTGGCGCGCCACCGCCGCCGCCTGCACCACCGTCGTGCTGTGGGCCTCCGCCTTCGTCTCCATCCGCAGTGCGGGCGAGGCCTACTCCCCCGGCGCACTGGCCCTCGGCCGGCTGCTGGCCGGCGTGCTGGTGCTCGGGGCGATCCTCCTCGTACGCCGGGAGGGGCTGCCGGGACGCGGCGCCTGGCGGGGGATCATCACGTCCGGGGTGCTGTGGTTCGGGCTCTACATGGTGGCGCTCAACTGGGGCGAGCAGGAGGTCGACGCCGGTACGGCGGCGATGCTGGTGAACATCGGGCCGATCCTGATGGCACTGCTGGGCGCCCGGATGCTCGGCGAGGGGCTGCCCCGCCGCCTGCTGCTGGGGATGGGCATCTCGTTCTCGGGCGCCGTCGTCGTCGGCCTCGCGATGTCCGGGCACGGCACCTCGTCCGTGCTGGGCGTGGCGCTCTGCCTGCTGGCGGCGGTGGTGTACGCGCTGGGCGTGGTGAGCCAGAAGCCGGCGCTCGCGTACGGTTCCTCGCTCCAGATCAACACCTTCGGCTGCCTGATCGGCGCCGTCGCCTGCCTGCCGTTCACCGGGGTACTGATCTCCGAGGCGGCCGACGCACCGATGTCCGCCACCCTGAACATGATCTACCTGGGCGTCTTCCCGACCGCACTGGCCTTCACCACCTGGGGCTACGCACTGGCCCGGACCACCGCGGGCCGGATGGGCGCCACCACGTACGCGGTCCCGGCGATCGTGGTGCTCATGGCGTGGGTGCTGCTGGACGAGGTGCCGACCCCGCTCGGGGTCCTCGGCGGACTGCTCTGCCTGGCCGGGGTGGCGGTCTCCCGGAGCCGTCAGCAGACTGGGCCCACACGCGGAAATCCGGACCGGCCGGTGGAGGGAAACCGTCATGACGCGGAGTACCGGAGCGCACGGCGACCGTAACGACCGCAACGGGGCGAGGAAGAAAGCCGCCCGCGAGGAAGACGCGCGGGCGGCCCGCTTCGGCGGGCCGTACCTCGACGGCTTCCACGTGGCCGACAGCGGTGACGACGACCCGGTCCTGGTCGAGCCGGACGGCCATGCCCGGGACGCGTGGCGGGAGGACTACCCGTACGAGCACAAGCTCCGGCGCCGCGACTACGAGAAGGCCAAGCGCGCCCTCCAGATCGAGATGCTGAAGCTCCAGCACTGGGTGAAGGAGCGCGACGAGCGGCTGGTGATCCTCTTCGAGGGGCGGGACGCGGCGGGCAAGGGCGGCACCATCAAGCGGTTCACCGAGCATCTGAATCCGCGTGGTGCCCGCATCGTGGCCCTGGAGAAGCCGACGGAACGTGAACGCACCCAGTGGTACTTCCAGCGGTACGCGGCCCATCTGCCCAGCGCCGGGGAGATCGTGCTGTTCGACCGCTCCTGGTACAACCGGGCCGGGGTGGAGCGGGTGATGGGATTCTGCTCGACCCGCGAATACCTGGAGTTCATGCACCAGGCACCCGGCTTCGAGCGGATGCTCGCCCGGGACGGTATCCACCTGGTGAAGTTCTGGTTCTCCGTCTCCCGCAACGAGCAGCGCAACCGGTTCATGATCCGGCAGATCGACCCCGTACGGCGGTGGAAGCTGAGCCCCGTCGACCTGGCCTCGCTGGACAAGTGGGACGAGTACACGGAGGCGAAGGAGCTGATGCTCTTCCACACCGACACGGCCGACGCGCCCTGGACGGTGGTGAAGAGCAACGACAAGAAGCGGGCACGGCTGGAGGCGATGCGGCACGTGCTGGACCGCTTCGACTACCCGGGCAAGGACCCGGAGGTCGTCGGGGTGCCGGACCCGCTGATCGTGGGCCCGGCCTCCCGGCTGTTCGAGGAGGGGGAGATGGACGCCCGGCTGCTGGGGCCGGTCACCTCGACATCCCGGACGACGGACTTCTAGCGAGTCTCTAGAACACCACCAGCGCCCGGCCGCCCCTGCCCGCGATCATGTTGTCGAAGGCGGCGGGAATGCCGTCCAGGGCGATGCGTTCGGTGACCATCATCGACAGGTCGAAGCGGCCCGCGCGGATGTGGTCGGCCAGGGCCGGCAGGTCGCGGGCCGGGTCGCTGTTGCCGTAGACGCAGCCCGTCAGGGACCGGCCCCAGTGGAAGATCTCCAGGGCGTTGAAGGTGACCTCCTGGTCCTTGCCGCCGATCCCGACGACCGTGGTGCGCCCGCCGCGCCGGGTGGACTCCCAGGCGGCCCGGATGGTCGCGGGCCGGCCGACGCACTCCACGGCCACGTCCGTGCCCTGGCCGCCGGTGAGCTTGCGGATCTCGCGCGGGGTGGTGGCGGAGGCGATGACGTAGTCGGTCGCCCCGGCCTGCCGGGCCAGCTCCTCCTTGGCCGGGGAGACGTCGACCGCGATGATCCGGGAGGCGCCCGCGATCCGGGCTGCCTGGAGCACGGCGAGGCCGACGCCGCCGATCCCGAAGACGACCACGCTCTCGCCCTCGCGGACCTTGGCGCTGTGGTGGACCGCCCCGTAGCCGGTGAGGACCGCGCAGCCGAGGAGGGCGGCGTCGGTGAGCGGGATGCCGTCGGGGGCCGGGAGCACACAGTTCGCGGCGACGACGGTCTCCTCCGCGAAGGCCGCCACGTTGAGGCCGGGGTGGAGGTCGGTGCCGTCCGCCGTACGGGCGTGGAGGTTGGCGGTCCCCTTCAGGGCGTCGGCGCAGAGCCAGACCTCACCGATCCCGCAGTGGAAGCAGGCCCCGCAGGAGGGCGCCCAGTTGAGGACCACGCCGTCGCCGGGGGCGACATGCGTGACGCCCTCGCCGACCGCCAGGACCGTACCGGCTCCCTCGTGGCCGAGGACCGCGGGCACCGGCACCCGCATGGTCCCGTTCGTCAGGGACAGGTCGGAGTGGCAGACCCCGGCGGCGGCCAGCGAGATGCGCACCTGGCCGGGGCCGGGCTCCGGCAGGACGATGTCGGTGATCTCCAGGGGAGCTCCGACGGCGGGCAGTACAGCGGCGCGGACCACGAACAGGCTCCTTCAGCAGCAGGGTTACGGGGGTCAGAACTGGAGCGACTTGGTCTGGAGGTACTCCGCCAGACCGTGCGGGCCCAGCTCGCGGCCGACCCCCGACTGCTTGTAACCGCCGAAGGGGGCCAGCGGGTTGAACCGCCCGCCGTTGATGTCGACCTGTCCGGTGTCCATCCGGCGGGCGAAGGCCACCGCCTCCTCGTCGTCGGCCGCCCACACGGCTCCCGCGAGGCCGTACACGGTGTCGTTGGCGATACGGAGGGCGTCGTCCACGTCCTCGTACCGCAGGATCGAGACCACCGGGCCGAAGATCTCCTCCTGGGCGATGGCCATGTCCGGGGTGACGTCGGCGAAGACGGTGGGACTGACGTAGTAGCCGGTCTCCAGGGGCGCGTCGGGGCCGCCCGCGATCAGCCGGGCACCCTCGTCCATCCCCTTCCGGATGTAACCCAGCACCCGGGCCTGCTGCTTGGCGTTGACGAGCGGGCCGACCCGCTCGCCAGGGGCGTACTTGAGCACGGCGTGCGCCGCGAGCTCCACGGCCTCCTCGTACCGTTCGGCGTCCACCAGCATCCGGGTCCAGGCGCTGCACGTCTGACCGGAGTTGGTCATCACGTTGGCGATGCCGACGTTGACCGCCTTGGCGAGGTCGGCGCCGGGGAGGATCACGTTGGCGGACTTGCCGCCGAGTTCGAGGGCGACGCGCTTGATCGCGCCTCCGGCGGTGGCGCCGATCTGCCTGCCCACGGCGGTCGAGCCGGTGAACGAGACCAGGTCGACGTCCTCGTGCTCGGCGAGCGCCTGACCGGCGACCGGGCCGAGGCCGGTGACCAGGTTGAAGACCCCGGCGGGCAGCCCGGCGGCCTCGGCGGCCTCGGCGAAGAGCTGGGCGGTGAGCGGGGTGTCCTCGGCCGGCTTGAGGACGACCGTGCAGCCGGCGGCGAGCGCGGGGGCGACCTTGGCGACGATCTGGTGGAGCGGGTAGTTCCAGGGGGTGATCGCGCCGACGACCCCGACCGGCTCCAGCAGGACGGTGGAGTTGCCGATCTTCTCCTCGAAGGCGTACGACGCGGCCAGTTCGGCGTACGAGGCGGCGACCAGGACCGGGACGCCCGCGTGGACCATCTGCGAGAGCGGCAGCGGTGAGCCCAGCTCCGCGGTGATCGTCTCGGCCAGCTCGTCCTTGCGGGCGGCCAGCGCGTCGCTCAGGGCGGAGAGCCGGGCGGCGCGCTCGGCGGGCGGGGTGGCGGCCCAGCCGGGGAACGCGGCGCGGGCGGCCTTCACCGCCGCGTCGACGTCCTCGGCCGTGCCCGCCGGTACATGGCCGATGAGCTGCTCGTCGGCCGGGTTCACGACCGCGATCGTGTCCTGGCCGGCGGCGGGCCGCCACGCGCCGCCGATGTACATCTGGTCATGGGCCTTCATGGCTGTTTCCTCCCGGACGGGCTGTGCCGGCGCTCTGGCGGGTGCGGGGTGCCCTCGCACCCGCCCCAAACTAGCGCCGTTAGTTTTCCGGCGCCAGAGAGCTCCCGGAGACGCCGGTCACGCCGGGAGGCGTGCGCCCCGGTCCGGAGAGGAGGCCTCAGCCGTCCAGCCCGGGTACGTCCTGCGGCAGCGGGCAGATGCGGCGGCCGTAGTGGTCGAAGACGTACAGGTGTGCCAGGTCCACCAGCAGCGGCACCTGGCCGCCGGTCCGCAGCCGCATGTCGGGGCCGGTGCGCACCACCAGGTCGCCGGAGATGACGGAGGGCCGGTCCGGGGTGCGGACGGCCGCCGGGTCCGGGGCGGGTTCGTCGAGGGTGACGACGGGCCCGCTGATCCGGCCCGCGGCCCGCCCCTTCAGCCGGTCCAGGACACGGAGGCCGCCCTGACCGCCGAGCACCCTGCCCGGACGGCCCGCCGCTGCCCTGCGACGCCGGGGCATGGCCCGGGGCTGGGCCGATTCGAGGTCGGGGACGATGGCGGCCTGCGAACCGGTGTTGAGGTGGACCAGCGCCTCGTGCCCTTGGTACTCGACGTGCTCGACGATCCCGCTGAGCGCCACCTCGCCGGGGCGGGCCTGGCTGGGCGGGGCGATCCGGACCGCCTCCGAGCGGAGCCCCACGATGATCCGGCGGCCCTGCTGGATGCGGAGCAACTGGTGGTCGGGGCTGAGGGGTTCGGGCAGGGCGAGCCACTGACGGCCGAGGTCGATCGACATCCGTCCCTCCAGCGGGGCGTGGACGACGGCCTGGAGGAGGTTGATGCGCGGGGTGCCGATGAACGCGGCCACGAAGACGTTGTCGGGCAGCGCGTAGACGTCCCGGGGCGGGCTGACCTGCTGCAGTACACCGCCGCGCATCACCGCGACGCGGTCCCCGAGGGACATCGCCTCTGCCTGATCATGCGTCACATAGACGGTGGTGACGCCGAGTTCCCTGGTGAGCAGGGCGATCTCGGCGCGCAGATGGTTGCGGAGCTTGGCGTCCAGGTTGGAGAGCGGCTCGTCCATCAGGAAGACGGAGGGCCTGCGGGAGATGGCCCGGCCCATCGCCACCCGCTGGCGCTCGCCGCCGGAGAGCTGCGCCGGGTAGCGGTCGAGTACGTGCTCGATGCCGAGCATCCGGGCGGTGGCCTCGATCCGGGCGGTGTTGTCCTCGCGCGGGTTCTCCAGCTTCAGCGGGAAGCCGATGTTGGCCCGGTTGGTCATGCTCGGGTACAGCGCGAAGTTCTGGAACACCATGGCCATCCCGCGTTCGCGCGGCGGGATGTGGTTGGCGAACTCGCCGTCGAGCATCAGCTCGCCCTCGCTGATCTCCTCCAGACCCGCGATCATGCGCAGCACGGTCGACTTGCCGCAGCCGGAGGGGCCGAGCAGCACGACGAACTCGCCGGGGTCGATGGAGAGCGTGAACCGGTCGACGGCACGCCGGTCCCGGCCGTAGCTCTTGCTGACGTGGTGCAGGGAGATGGCGCGCGTCATGAGGGGTCCCCGGGATGAAGGTGTGGCGTCGCGGTGGGGAGCGGCTGTGGAGGGAAGTTAGCCCACCGGGCGGGGTGTGGGAATGACTCGCGCGAAGGTTGGGACGTGTGGGGCGTACGGGGTTGGGCGGGGCGGGTGCGTCAGGAACGGTTGCGGGTGGCCGGGGGCGCGTTGGTGCCCCGTTCCCGTTCGCGTACGAGGTCTGCCGCAGGCGGTACGGGGGTGGGCTCCGGCCGTACGGGTGCCGGGGCCGTTCGTCCGCTGCGCAGGCCCAGGCCCGCCGCGGCGAGGAGCAGGGCGCCGAGCAGCGCGAACGGGGCCGCCGCCCCCGCCGTACCCGCGATCAGGCCCGCGGCGGCGGGAGCGGCGGCCTGGCCCAGCCGGTTGCCGGTGAGGCGCAGGGCCAGTGCGGTGGACCGGGCTTCGGCGGGGGCCGCCTGGACCACCGTGGTCATCGACAGCGGCTGGCCGGCGCCGAGGCAGAACCCGAGGCACCGCTCTCACCGGAGATCAGTGCACCCGCCGCGATCGGGCCGATCAGCTGGCCGACCGAGGCACCGATGGTGAAGTGGCCGAAGTTTCGGTCCTGTTCGGCCGGGGCGGACTGCCGGGCCACGATCGACTGCGCGCCGATCACGAAGCAGAGGTGGCCGAGGCCCATCACCCCGCTCCAGGCGGCCATCGCGGGCAGGGAGGACACGACACCGCTGAGCGCGCAGCCGCCGGAGATCAGCACCACGCCGATCGGCAGCAGGGGCGCGCACCGGCCGTGGTCGGTGCGGCGGCCGAGCGGGACGGCGGCAAAGAGCGGCAGCAGGGCGTAGACCCCGGCGATGACGCCGATGGTCCCCTCGTCCGCACCGAGCGCGAGGGCCCGGTAGGAGACGGCGGGCCGCGCCATCGACACCGCCCCCTGCGCGAAGGCGAAGGCGATGACGAGGCGCAGCAGCCAGCCCCTGCCGGGCCCGGGTCGCGGTGCGGGTGACATCAGAGGGTGCCCATGAGTGCTGGTGACGTCAGAGCGGGTGGCATCGGCGCGGGTGACATCAGATCGTGCCGAAGAGGATGCCCGCCCCGAGCACCACGAGCGAGGTGAGCACGGCCCACTTGACGGTGAACCGGGTGTGGTCACCGAACTCGACCTTGGCCATGCCCACCAGAACGTAGACGGCGGGGACCAGCGGCGAGGACATGTGCAGGGCCTGGCCGGCCAGGGAGGCGCGGGCGATCTCCAGCGGGGAGACGCCGTGGGCCGCGCCGGCTTCGGCGAGGACGGGGACGACGCCGAAGTAGAAGCCGTCGTTGGACATGAAGTAGGTGAGCGGCAGGCTGAGCAGCCCGGTGACGATGGCCATGTGCGGGCCCATCGCGTCGGGGACGGCGCTGACGACCGAGCCGGCCATGTTCTCGACCATACCGGTGCCGGTGAGGACGCCGGTGAAGACGGCGGCGGCGAAGACCATGCCGGAGACGTTGAGGACGTTGTCGGCGTGGGCGGCGATCCGGGCCCGCTGGTCGGGCATGTGGGGGAAGTTGACGGTGAGGGCCAGGGCGGCGCCGAGGAGGAAGAGCACCGGGATCGGCATCAGCTGCATGATCATCGCGGTCAGCAGGGCGACGGTGAGACCGGCGTTGAACCAGTAGAGCTTGGGCCGCAGGGTGGAGCGGTTGGGGTCGAGGCCCTTGAAGTCGTCCTCGTCCCCGTCCTTGTCCCCGTCGCTGTGCCCCGCCCCGTCGTCGTTCCCGGCCGTGAGGTCCGCCGAGCCCGCCCCCGATGTCGCGGGGCCCTTGCGGAGACGGTCCCCGCCCCCGCCCGCCCCGGCCAGGACGGTCTCCTGCTCCGGCTCCCGTACCAGCGCCTCGTCCAGCGTGAGCATGCCCAGGCGCTTGCGCTCGCGGAGGCCCAGCACGTACGAGAGCAGGAACACGGCGAGCAGTCCGACGGCGAGCGCCGGGATCATGGGGATGAAGATCTCGGAGGCGTCCAGCTTGAGCGCGGTCGCGGCACGCGCGGTGGGGCCGCCCCAGGGAAGGGTGTTCATGACGCCGTTCGCCGTGGCCGCCACACCGGTCATGACGACCAGGCTCATCTTGAGGCGTTTGTAGAGCGGATACATCGCCGAGACGGTGATCATGAACGTGGTGGAGCCGTCGCCGTCGAGGGAGACGATCGCGGCGAGCACCGCCGTACCGACGACGATCCGCATCGGGTCCGCCTTGCAGAACCGCAGGATGCCCCGGACGATCGGGTCGAAGAGGCCGACGTCGATCATCACGCCGAAGTAGACGATGGCGAACATCAGCATGGCGGCGGTCGGCGCCAGGTTGCCGACGCCGTCGATGACGTAGTCGCCGAGCTTCGCTCCCTGTCCGACGGCGACGCAGAAGAGTGCGGGGATCAGTACCAGCGCCGCGATCGGCGACATCTTCTTCGTCATGATCAGGACCAGGAAGGTCGCGATCATGGCGAATCCGAGGATTGTCAGCATGGGGGATACCTAACGTTCATCCTTGAACTCCCACCGGTCTCGGCGGTCGGTCCGGACGACGTTAGGGGCCTCCTCGAAGAGTTAACAAGACGTTGACACGTGAGCAATACGAGCAAAACCCCAGGTCAACACGGTGGCGTTAGAGGGACGGGGTCACCGTCACCGGGATGGCGTTGAGTACGGCGGTGCCGGAGAGCGGGTCCAGGAGGGTGCCGTCGAGCAGCTGGTTCACGTTCACCCCGGGGTGGGCGGCGGCCACCGACAGACGGGTGCCGGGGCGGCTGTGGCCCCAGCCGTGCGGGAGGCTCACCACCCCGCTGCGTACGGTGTCCGTGATCTCGGCGGGGGCCTCGACCCCGCCGCCCGCCGACTCGATCCGTACGGTCGCACCGTCCACGAGCCCGAGCCGGGCCGCGTCGTCGGGGTGGATCTGGAGGGTGCAGACGTTGGACCCGCCGCTGAGCGAACCGACGTTGTGCATCCAGCTGTTGTTGGAGCGCAGATGGCGGCGGCCGACGAGCACGAGCGGAGCGGGCAGCTCGCCCAGTGCCTGGCGCAGGCGGGGCAGGTCGGCGGCGATCGGGGCGGGGAGCAGTTCGATGCGGCCGGAGCGGGTGCGCAGGATCTCCGGGACGCGGGGCCCCAGCGGGCCGAGGTCGATGCCGTGCGGGTGGGCGAGGAGTTCCTCCAGCGTCAGGCCGTACGGGCCGAGCCGCAGCATGAGGTCGAGGCGGCGTTCGGGGCCGCTCTCCCCGGTGAGCTCGCCGGCCAGCTCCTCCGGGGCCCCGGCCCGGGTGATCGCGGTGGCGATGGCCAGGTCGTCGACGGCGGAGGGCGGGGCACCGTGCATCCCGCTCACCGCGAGGATCAGCCGGGCGTGGATCTCGCTCTCGTCCATCCGGCCGTCCTCCAGCGGTACGGGGGCCGGGGTGTAGCGGACCTGGTTGTGCACGGCGAAGGAGTTGAACGCGAAGTCGAAGTGGGCGCTCTGCGAGGGCGGCGGCGGGGGCAGGACGACGTCCGCATGGCGGGAGGTCTCGTTGAGGTAGGGGTCGACGCTGACCATGAAGTCGAGCCGGCCGGCGAGGGCCGCGTCGAGCCGGTCGCCGTCGGGGGCGGAAAGGACGGGGTTGGCGGCGAGGACGACCAGTGCGCGGATGCGGCCCTCGCCCGGGGTCTCGATCTCCTCGGCCAGGGCGGCGATGGGGAGTTCGCCCTTGGCCTCGGGGTGGCCGGAGACCCGGCTCGCCCAGCGGCCCAGGGCGAAGCCCTTGCCGGGCGCGTAGCCCTTGCCGGGGGTGGCTTCGCGCGGGGCGCGCGCGGTCGCGGAGAGCGGGAAGAGGGCGCCGCCGGGGCGGTCGAGGTTGCCGGTGAGGATGTTGAGGACGTCCACCAGCCAGCTGGCGAGGGTGCCGTGCTCGACGGTGCAGCTGCCGATCCGCGCGTAGACGGCGGCGGTGGGGGCGGCGGCCAGTTCCCGGGCGAGGGAGGTGATGGTGGCCGCGTCCACATCGCAGGCGGCGGTGACCGCGTCCGGGGTGAAGTCGGCTAGGGCGGCGGCGAGTTCATCCGCGCCCTCCAGGTGTTCGGCGAGGGGGCCGGGGTCGGCGAGCTTCTCCTGGAGGAGGACGTTCGCCATCGCGGCTAGCAGCAGGGCATCGGCTCCCGGCCGGATCGCCACATGCCGGTCGGCGAGGCGGGCGGTACGGGTGCGGCGCGGGTCGATGACGGTGAGGGTGCCGCCCCGCCGGCGCAGCGCCTTGAGCCGGCCGGGGAAGTCGGGCGCGGTGCAGAGGCTGCCGTTGGACTCCAGGGGGTTGGCGCCGATCAGCAGGAGGTGGTCGGTGCGGTCGAGGTCCGGTACGGGGATGGCGTGCGCGTCACCGAAGAGCAGCCCGCTGGAGACGTGCTTGGGCATCTGGTCCAGGGTGCTCGCCGTGAACACGTTGCGGGTGCGCAGGGCGGCGAGCAGCAGGGGCGGGTAGAGGGAGCCCGCCATGGTGTGGACGTTGGGGTTGCCGAGCACCACCCCGACGGCCTGCGGGCCGTAGGCCCCGGCCAGGGCCGGTATGCGCTCGGCGATCCGGTCGAACGCCTCGCTCCAGGTCGCCTCCCGCAGCTCCCCGTCCTCCCCTCGTACGAGGGGGACGCGCAGCCGGTCGGGGTCGCCGTCCAGTCCCCCGAAGGACGCCCCCTTGGGGCAGATGAAGCCCCGGCTGAAGATGTCGTCACGGTCGCCGCGCGCACCCGTGACGGTGGTCCCCTCGATGGTCAGGGTGAGGCCGCAGGTGGCTTCGCAGAGGGGGCAGATACGCGGTGCGGTACGGGAGTCGTGGGACATGGGCCCTCCCCGGGGCGACGGCGGTGGCAATGCTGACGACACCGCGAGCATACCGACCGGTAGGCATGTCGGGGAGGCGTTGGAGGGCGGTACTTGGCGAGCACTCCACGCGCCCGGCCCGCCCCCCGGCGCCCTCAGTCCAGGATCTGCGCGAGGTACGCCCGTACCAGCGTCCGGGTCTCGGCGACGATCGCCGGGTCCCCCGCCGGGTCCGTACGGAAGGCGAGCTGGAGCAGGGCGTCCGCCGCCTCGACGCTGACCAGGACGGCCCGCAGCAGCTCCGGGCCGGGGTGGCGGCCGAGGTGTCCGGCGAGGAGTTCGCCGAGCCGGCCCGCGAGCCGCCGGTTGGCGTCGTCCGCCGCTTCCTCGGCGGGCGACGGGGGCCCGAAGTCGACGAGGGTGAAGCCGGGCACGGTCCGCTTCATCGCCAGGTACTCGTCCAGCACCGCGTCGATGGCCCCGCGCCAGTCGTCGGCGGGGAGGGAGTCGAGCCGGGCGGTGATGCGCTCGGCGTAGAGGTCCAGGTTGCGCAGCGCGAGGGCTTCGACCAGGGCCCGCTTGTTGGAGAAGAAGCGGTAGACGGAGCCGATGGGCACCTCGGCGCGCAGGGCGACGTCACGGGTGGAGAGCTGCTCGTAACCGGTCTCGTCGAGCAGCCGGGCGCAGGCGTCGAGTATCCGGGCGAGCCGGTCGGCGCTGCGCTGCTGCACGGGGGCGCGGCGGAGGTTCGGGTTCGGGTGGGGCACGGACCCATGATGCCGTGGTCCTTCCGGGGGCCGTCCCGTAGGCCTCCGGGGCGGTCGCTCACCCCTTACACCCCGGATCGTGCCCCCACACCCCCCGAATGGCGCGATCCATGCCGTTGACGCGACCGCCTCCTATTCCTACGGTGTCCCATAGGATTCGTTGTCCGGCGGATTCAAGGGCTTCATGGGCACCGGGAGTGCGGGATGAGCGGCATCGAGCAGGCGAGGAAGACGGCGGAGGGGCTGACGTACTCCTCCGGTTTCGGCAACGAGCACAGCTCGGAGGCGGTTCCGGGGGCGCTGCCGCACGGCCGCAACTCACCCCAGCGCGCGCCCCTCGGGCTCTACGCGGAGCAGCTGAGCGGCTCCGCCTTCACCGAGCCCCGCGCGGACAACCGCCGCTCCTGGCTCTACCGGATCCGCCCCTCCGCCGTGCACCCGGCCTTCACCCGGGCCGACAACGGCGGCCTGCGAACAGCACCCTTCACCGAGTCCGTGCCGGACCCGAACCGGCTCCGCTGGAACCCGCTCCCCGACCCCGCGCCCGGCACGGACTTCCTCGCCGGGCTGTGGACCCTGGGCGGCAACGGGGACGCCACCCAGCGCACGGGCATGGCGGTTCACCTCTACCACGCCAGCTCCTCCATGACCGACCGGGTGTTCAGCGACTCGGACGGCGAGCTGCTGATCGTCCCGGAGCGCGGCGGACTGCTGCTCCGCACCGAACTGGGCCTGCTGCGCGCCGAACCGGGCCATGTCGCGCTGATCCCGCGTGGCGTCCGCTTCCGGGTGGAGCTGCTGGACGAGACCGCACGCGGGTACGTCTGCGAGAACTACGGCCGCCCGTTCGCGCTCCCGGAACTCGGGCCGATCGGCGCCAACGGCCTGGCGCACGCCCGGGACTTCCTGGCCCCCGTCGCCGCGTACGAGAACGACGACCGGCCGGTGGAGGTGGTCAACAAGTACTGCGGCAACCTCTGGACGGCCACGTACGACCACTCCCCGCTCGACGTCGTCGCCTGGTACGGCACGCACACCCCGTACGTCTACGATCTGCGCCGGTTCAACGTCATCGGCACGATCAGCTACGACCACCCCGACCCCTCGATCTTCACGGTGCTGACCTCGCCGTCCGACACCCCGGGCCTCGCCGGTGTCGACTTCGTCGTCTTCGCCCCGCGCTGGCTGGTCGGCGAGGACACCTTCCGGCCGCCGTACTTCCACCGGAACGTGATGAGCGAGTACATGGGGCTGATCGACGGCGCGTACGACGCGAAGGCGGAGGGCTTCGTCCCCGGCGGCGGCTCGCTGCACAACATGATGTCGGCCCACGGACCGGACCGCGAGACCTTCGACCGGGCGAGCGCGGCGGAGCTGAAGCCGCAGAAGATCGAGGACGGTCTGGCCTTCATGTTCGAGACCCGCTGGCCCATCATCGCGACCCCGCAGGCGGCCGGCGCCGGCCATCTGCAGCGCGGCTACGACGACGTGTGGCAGGGTCTGAGCCGCAACTTCCGGCCGTAGAAGAGCCAGGCGGACGGAGGGGCCCGGAGGGACGGGACGGGGACGACGTGACAGAGAGCCATGAGACGACGACGGCCGAGGCGGGGACTACCGGAGCGGGGACGGCCGGAGCGGGGACGGGCGGGGACGCGGGGGGCGGGGTGAACCCGGTGGGCCGGCCGCACCCGCCCGCCTTCGCCCCCGACTCGCTCGTCCTCAACCGGAAGCTGCCGCTCTGGTACCAGGTCTCCCAGTCCCTGCGGGCCTCCATACTCGGCCGCCCGCAGGACGCCTCCCCCCGGCTGCCCACCGAGGAGCAGCTCGCCGCGCACTACGGGGTCAGCGTGCTCACGATGCGCCAGGCGCTGAAGGAGCTGGAGACGGAGGGGCTGATCAGCAGGCACCGGCGGCGCGGCACGTTCATCGAGCCGCGCGCCCGTCGGGTCTCCCCGGTCCGGCTGCTGGGCTCGGTCGACGCGATCGTCGCCCAGCAGTCCGGGGAGGCGACGACGATTCTCGGCCACGGGGCGGTGCCGGTGCCGGGCGATCTCGCCGAGTTCTTCCCGGACTGCGGCGAGGTGGTCACCTACCGGCGGCTGCGCCGCGACGGCGAGAGCGACGAGCCGACCAACTGGGCGGAGAACGCGGTACGCCCCGACATCGCCGCCCGGATCGACGTGGCCGACCTCGAACGGTGGCCGATGACCAAGGTGCTGCGCGATGTGGCCGGGGTCAGGATCTCCCGGATCACCGACACGGTGGAGGCCCGGCTCGCCGACCCGGCCACCGCCGAGCTCCTCCAGGTCCCGCTGCTCAGCCCGATCCTGCACTACACGGGCGTGACGTACGACGAGGAGGGGCGCGTGGTGGATGTGGCCCGGATCCGCTACCGGGGCGACCGGTTCTCGTTCTCGGTGACGGTGGAGGCCCATTAGGGCGCCCGCTAGGGCGCCCACTAGGGGGTGCCTGCCCCCGCCGTTACGATGCGAACGGGTCATGGCGGACAGGGCCGGCGGAGAGCGGACTGGGGAGGACGGCTCGGTGGCAGCGCGCAGGACGGCGGCGGCCGGATCCGGCGAGGACGGGAAGTCCTTGCCGCTGGACGAGCTGATGCCGTGGTCGGTACGCCCCCTGAGAACCGGCCGCTCCTGGGTGATGGGCCCCGATCCCGCAGCGCTCCGCACCCGTTGGGAGCGGCTGGCCGCCGCCGAGGGCGCCGAGCAGGAGCGGCTGTTCCGCCCGAGCCGCTCCCGTACGCCGCACATCCCGGTCGCCGCGCTGCCCGGCCGGTCCACCGGCACCGGCCGCTTCGCCCGCGAACCGGGCGCCTGCCCCGATCCCGCACGGATCCTGCACGGCCCGTTCGACGAACAGTGGCTGCTCCCCGACCACCGGCTGATCGACGCGGCCCGCCCGGAGCTGTGGCGGGTCGGCGACGAGCGGCAGCTCTTCACGGTCGAACACGGTTACGTGCCCCAGGCCACCGGGCCCGCCCTGTCGGTGACCCACCTGCTCCCCGACGGGCACTCCCCCGCCGGACGCCCGGGCCGGATCCGGCCGCTGTACCGGCGGCCCGACGCCACCGACCCCAACCTGGCACCCGGTCTGCTCGACGTACTGCGGACGCGGCTGGGGCCGGAGGTGGCGCCCGAGTCCGTGCTGGCCTGGATCATGGCCGCCGCCCTGCCCTCCCCGTCCGGCTGCCGGGTCCCGCTGCCCGCCGACGCCGAGGTGTGGGCGGCCGGGGTGGAGCTCGGCCGGGAGCTGGTACGGGTGCAGCTGCGCGGGGCCCGGGGCGGCGAACGGCCCCGGCTGCCGGGCGGGCGCAGGCCCTATGTGCGGGCGGCGCTCCCGCCCCGGCCCGCCGGGATCGTGTACGACGCGGAGGCCGAGGCCCTGGTCATCGGCGACGGCCGGATCTCGCCGGTGCCCGCGGGGGCCTGGGAGTTCACGGTGAGCGGCGTACGGGTGCTGGAGCTCTGGTTCGAACGCCGGGCGGCGGCAGCGGTGGGCGCGGTCCCCGAGGGCGCGGCCCCGGACGGGCCAGGTGGGGTCGGGCTGGACGCGGTCGGGGCGCGCGGGTGGACCCCGGAGTGGACCTCGGAGCTGCTGGAGCTCGTCTCCGTACTGGCCCTCCTGGACGGGCTGCGGCCCCGGCAGGAGGCGCTGCGGGCCCGGCTGGACCGGGCGCCCCTGATCTCCCGCGACGAGCTGCGGGCGGCGGGGGTGCTGCCGGTCCCGGCCTCAGTACGGCTTCCCGCCTCGGTCCTCGGCCACCAGGAGGAGGGGCCGGAGGGGCAGTTCGCGCTGCTGTGAGAGCGGGCGGACGGCCTTCCTGTGGGGGCGGGAGGTGGCGAAGGGGCCGGTCGGCAGGGTAAGCACGGGCCATGAGCACTCAGCCACTCCCCCTCGACGGCATCACCGTGGTGGCCGTCGAACAGGCGGTCGCCGCCCCCTTCGCCACCCGGCAGCTCGCCGACCTCGGGGCCAGGGTCATCAAAGTGGAGCGCCCGGACGGCGGCGACTTCGCGCGCGGGTACGACACGGCGGCGCGCGGTCTCGCCTCGCACTTCGTCTGGTGCAACCGGGGCAAGGAGTCCCTCGCCGTCGATCTGAAGGACCCGCGCGGCCTGGCGGTGGTGCGTGAACTCGTCGCCGGGGCGGATGTGTTCGTGCAGAACCTGGCCCAGGGCGCCGCGGCCCGGCTCGGGCTGGACGCCGCCACGCTCTGTGCGGCGCACCCGCGGCTGGTGGCCGTGGACATCTCCGGCTACGGGGAGAGCGGACCGTACGCGCACAAGCGGGCCTACGACATGCTCGTGCAGTGCGAAGCGGGCCTGGTCTCCGTCACCGGGACCGCCGATCAGCCGGTGAAGGCGGGCATCCCGGCGGCGGACATCGCGGCGGCCATGTACGCGTTCTCCGGAGTGCTGGCGGCGCTGTTGCGGCGGGGTACGACCGGCCGGGGCGGGCCGGTGGAGGTCTCCATGCTGGACGCGCTGGCCGAGTGGATGGGGCATCCGCTGCACCAGGGGATGCACGGGGCCCCTCCCCCGCCGCGTACCGGGCTCGCGCACTCGGTGATCGCCCCGTACGACGCCTACGGCACGGCCGACGGCGAACAGGTCCTGCTCTCGGTGCAGAACGACCGGGAGTGGCGACGCCTGGCCGAACAGGTGCTCGGACTGGCCGAGTTGGCGGACGACCCGGACTTCGCGACGAACACCGCGCGCACCGCGAACCGGAAGCGGACCGACGAGGTGGTGGGGCGGGCGCTGGCGCGGCTGACGGGCCGGGAGGCGCTCGACGCGCTGGACGCGGCGGGGATCGCCTGCGCCCGGCTGAACACGGTCGCCGATGTGGCGGCGCACCCGCAGCTCGCGGCGCGGGACCGGTGGCGGGAAGTGGAATCACCGGTCGGGCCGTTGCGGGCGTCGCTGCCGCCGATCACGCTGCCGGGCGGGGCGGAGCCTCGGATGGGTGCCGTACCGGCGCTGGGTGAACACACCGATGAACTGCTGCGAGCCCTGGGGATGACGGACGAGCAGACATCGGTGCTGCGCCGGGACGGGGTGATCGCCTGAGCCGTCCCTGTCCCGAGCGGTGGGCCGGCCCAGTCGTCGACGTGGCGTCGGTCAGCGGCGGCTGCCGAAGAGCGAGCGCCGCAGTCGCCGCAGCGGTGCGAAGAGCGACACACGGGCGCTCCTGCTCCGGCGGGTGTGCGCGGCATCACGCGAGGTCAGCTCGCGCATCAGCAGCGTCGCTTCCGCCGACTCGCGCTGCGGGACGACAGGGCCGCCGAGCACCGCGAGATGGCGGTCGAGGCGCGTACTGGTCGCACCGCTCCCGCATGTGATGGCAGGCACCCGCGGCCTGCTCCGCATCGTTATCTGTTCCATGTCACTCCCCACCCGTACGAGGGCACCCGGTCCGGGCAGGTTAACCCTATCGCCCCACGGTGACACACGGGTATCCCGCCCGCAGGATCGAGCACACACATACGGAGGTTGACGACCTGTTACCGAATCCGCCCGATTCCAGGGCGAGTTCGGACAGTTCGGATGGATTGTTCGACGGAACGGGAGGCCCCGGGGCCGGGGCCTCCCGCACAGGCGGACGACTGGCCGCTCAACTCACCTGTCAGGCAGCGGAATTGAAGACGGGCAGATAGCCGCCCGACTGTCCGGCGGCGGTGGGGTGGTAGGACTCGCCGATGTTGAGCCAGTTCACGCTGTGCAACCAGGAGTTGCCCGAGCAGATCTCGTGTCCGGTGAAGGTCGTCCTGACGTCACCGAAGGCGAAGCCGTGGTCGGCGGCACGCTTGGCGGTGGCCGCGTTCAGGTAGTCGGAGGCGCCGTTGATGGCGGAGCGCTCCCGCTCGCTGAGGCCGGCCACGCAGCTGCCGCTGAGCTGGTAGAAGCGGGGGTAGCCGAGGACGACGACCCGGGCGGAGGGGGCCTTGGCCTTGATGGCCGAGTACACGGAGTCGAGCCGGCCGGGCAGGGTCGAGTCGACGTAGGCGCGGGCGGTGGCGATGCGGCTGAGGCAGGTGGACTCGGACTGCAGGACACAGGTCGTCATGACGTCGGCGAAGCCCGCGTCATTGCCGCCGATGGAGATCGAGACGAGGTCGGTGGAGGCGTTGAGCGGTCCGAGCTGACCACTGGTGACGTCGTTGGTCCGGGCGCCGGAGCAGGCGGTGAAGGCGAAGCTGGAGGGGGAGTTGGCGTTGGCCCAGAGCCTGGGGAAGGCCCGGGTGCTGCGCTTGCAGTCGCCGCTGGCGCTGTCGTAGCTGCCGGCCCCGACGCCGGAGGAGTACGAGTCGCCGAGTGCGACGTAGTCGACGGCCTTGACGGAGGAGTCGGCGTTCGCGATCCCCGCACCGGTCAGGGCGAGGGCGGCACCGAGCAGGAGTGAGGACGAGAACGCCACGAGTCTGGACATTTTCATGGGGGCTCCTTGAGCAGGGGGTATCTGCGTTACTCCGTAGTAGCAGCGCACCCGGCTCACTGGAAGTGTTCATGCCAAAAATAAGTGGTGAGTGCTTCCGCCCGCCCTCCGGAGTTCAACGCACGCGCCTTGACGCGCCGGTGTCGTAGCGTCACCTCCGGCGCGTACGGAGACGGCCTGCCGAGCCGCCGCACGTCCCGCCGGACCGGTGAAACCTGGGTGCGCGGGGTGTCCCCGTGCCGGATCATGGGCGCCATGTCTGCCAACCCCGAGTCCGCTCTGCCGATCCGGCTCACCGTCGACGACAGCGACTCCCCGTCCGACGTCGTCGACGCGCTCTTCCTCGGCCGCTTCGCGACGGGCGAGCAGCCTTACTCCCACAGCTCGTCCCTCGACCGGGTCAAGGCCGGGGCGACCCTGCTGCCCCCGCACGCCTCGGTGCTGCGGGCCGCCCGCGACGACGACCGCAGCGCCACGCTGGCCGAGGGCGACGGCTGGACCCTGCTGATCTCGCGGTGGAACCGGGGCGCGGACGTCACGGTCACCGCGACCAGCCCCGAGCTGGCGGAGAAGGTCCTCGGGGAGGCGACCGACGGCGCCCAGGACGAACCGGAGCCGCAGCCCGACAACGTGACCATGGGCTTCTGGTACGTCTCCCCGCGCCGCGGCCCCTACCGCACCACCCGGCGGATCACCGCCGGCAGCTGGGACGAGGTCCGCCCCAACTACACCGCCCCGGTGGCGGACGCCATGGACCGGCTGATGAAGGTCACCCCGGACGACATCGCTGGCCGGCTGCTCCTGCTGCACGGCCCGCCCGGCACCGGCAAGACGTCCGCGCTGCGCACCCTGGCCCGGTCCTGGCGCGACTGGTGCCAGGTCGACTGCGTGCTGGATCCGGAGCGGCTCTTCAACGACGTCGGCTATCTGATGGACATCGCGATCGGTGAGGACGACGGCACGGCGAAGGGCCGGTGGCGGCTGCTGCTCCTGGAGGACTGCGACGAGCTGATCCGGGGCGAGGCCAAGCACACCGCGGGCCAGGCCCTGTCCCGGCTGCTGAACCTGACGGACGGTCTGCTCGGCCAGGGCCGGAACGTGCTGGTGGGGGTCACCACCAACGAGGACCTGGAGCGGCTGCACCCGGCGGTCGTCCGGCCGGGACGCTGCCTGGCCCGGATCGAGGTCGGCCCGCTGACCCGCCAGGAGTCGGTGGCCTGGCTGGGTACGGAGGAGGGCGTGAGCCGGGAGGGCAGCTCGCTCGCGGAGCTGTACGCGCTGCGCCGGGGCATCGGCCCCGCGTCGGTGCCGAAGCAGGACGCGGGGGCGGACGCGGGGCTGTATCTGTAGGGCGGGGGCCGTATTTGAACGGGTGGGGGCCGTATCTGCGGGGCTGGGGGCCGTAGCTCGTGAGGCCTGTCGGGTCAGCGCGCGTACGCCGCCCGGACCGCGTCCTGGGCGAGCGACAGCGCCCGGTCCCGGGGGAGCCCGAGCCGCTGGGCGGCTTCCGCGTAGCTCTGCGCGGCGGCGGCGGCCTTCTGCTCGGCCGCTCCCCCGGCGGCCGCGACGAAGGTCCCGTTCCGCCCCCGGGTCTCGATCACACCGTCGGCCTCCAGCGCGCGGTACGCCTTGGCCACGGTGTTGGCGGCGAGGCCCAGCTCCTCGGCGAAGCCCCGTACGGTCGGGAGCCGGTGGCCGACCGGGAGCACGCCGGAGCGGGCCAGTTCGGAGAGCTGGGTGCGCAGTTGCTCGTACGGGGCGATGCCGGAGTCCGGGTCCAGGACGATCTTCTCAGTCACGGACCGATTCTCCCCCCGCGGGCGGAAAAACGGGAGGCGATCGCGGCAGGGCCGCGCGTAACCTCCGCCGCATGACAGTGATTGTGCGGGATTTCCGGCCGTCCGACGCCCAGGCGTGGACCCGCGTCCGGCGGGCCGCGGTCCCCTACCTGGTGTCCACCCCCGAGCAGATCACCCACGATCTGGCCCATGCCCATCCGGACCGGCACTACCGGCTGCTGGTGGCCGAGCGGGACGGCGAGATCATCGGAACCGCGCAGGCCGGGATCGCCCACGACAGCACGGAGCCGGGGCAGGGATCCTGCACCCCGCACGTCCTGCCCGGCCACACCGGTCGCGGGGCGGGCTCGCTGCTGCTGAGTACGGCGGAGGAGCACCTCGCGCAGGCGGGGGCCACGGTCGTCCACGCCTGGGTGCTGGACACGCCTCAGAGCCTGGAGTTCGCCCGCGGCCGGGGCTACCGGCCGGGCCGCTCCGCGCACTTCCAGCACCTGTATCTGGCGGGCGCGTCCCTGCCGCCGCTCCAGGAGGCCCCGGCGGGCGTGGAGCTGAGGTCGGGGGCCGACTTCGCCGACGATCCCCGGCCGCTCTTCGAGGCCGACGCTGAGGTGACGCTGGACGAGCCGACCGACGTACCCACCGAGCTGGACGACTACGAGGACTGGCTGACGAACATCTGGCGCCACCCGACCTTCGACACCGGGCTCACGACGGTGGTCCTGGTGGACGGTCGGGTGGCCGCGTTCAGCGCGGCGGGCACCGACGGGAGCCGGACGTACTCCAGCAACATGACCGGCACCCTGCGGGCGTTCCGGGGGCGGGGTCTGGCGAAGCTGGCGAAGAACGACTCGCTGCACCGGGCGCGGGCGGCCGGATACACGGACGCCTACACCGCCAACGACACCGGCAACGGCCCCATGCTGGCCATCAACAAGGCGTTCGGCTACACGGTCTGCGCCACGGAGGTCCGCCATGCCCGCACCCTCGGCTGAGCCCCGCGCGCCCCGCTCCAAGGGCCTCGTCGTCGCCCTGACCAAAGCGGGCCGCACCAAGATCGGATATCCGGCGGAGCTGGTCCGTGACGACGGCACCCGCGTCACCGTCCGGGCGCCGTGGGCCGCGCCCGGGGTGCGGGACTTCGGCTTCGTCCGGTTCGAGCCGGGCGATGTCTTCACCGAGCACTACTGGCGGGACCGGTGGTTCGCGGTGAAGGAGGTCCGCACCGGTGACGGCGAGCTGAAGGGCTGGTACTGCGACATCACCCGGCCCGCGGTCCTGGCCGACGGGGTGCTGGCGGTCGAGGATCTCGACCTGGACCTGTGGGTGTCGGCGGACGGCTCCTCCGTACTACGGCTCGACGAGGACGAGTTCGAGGCGAGCGGCCTGGCCGGACGCGATCCCGGGGCGGCCGGGGCGGCGGCCCGCGCCCTGGACGAGCTGGAGGCGCTGGCCCGGGCGGAGGGGCTGGCGAGCCTGCTCACCTGACCGTCGCGGACCGGGTGCCTGGGAGCTTCAGGGGCGGGGCGTGGACGCGGCCACCAGCTCCACCTCGTACCCCGCCTCGTCCTCCAGATAGGCGGCGACGTGGCCCTCACCGCCCGCGTGGGGATGGCGGTCGGGGTGGAGCAGGCGCCAGCCGTGTGCGGGGGCCTCGGCCGTGAGGGAGTCGAGGGCGGCCCGGTCCGCGACATGGAACGCCAGGTGGTTGAGGCCGGGACGGTGCCGGTCGTGGTGGTCGGCGGAGAGGTCGGGCGACTGCTCGACGACCACGTAACTCTCGCCGCGCCGCCAGCTGCGGCCGTCCGCCCAGCGCTGGTACGGGAGGTGGCCGAGCCGCTCCAGCAGCCAGCCCCAGCGCCGCTCCGCACCCGCCAGGTCGGGCACCCACAGCTCGATGTGGTGCACCCGGCCGGTCCGCTCGGCGGCGGGCGGCAGCGCCACGGCCCGGCGCGGGCCGCCCGGCCGGTGGGCGATCGGGTCGCCGTCCTCGTGCCAGTGGAGCATGAAGTGCTCACCCGCCCGGTAACCGTCCAGGCCCGCACGGCAGTACGCGACCATGTCGTCCGGCAGGGCGTCCAGCGGGAACCAGTCCAGCTCGTAGCACTTCTCCGGCTCCGCGTTGCGCGGCGGGCGCTCCGCGTCGTACTCCGCGACGAAGAACCAGCCCATGCGCGCCCCGCCGCCGGGGCCCCGGTGCTGCATCACGAGGGCAACCCGCAGCTCGTCGGGGTCCAGCACGACACCGATCTCCTCGGCGGCCTCCCGGATCATCGCCTCACGGACGTCCTCACCGTCCTCCGCGTGGCCGGAGGGCATGTTCAGCAGGCCGTCCCCGTAACCCGTGTTGGCGCGGCGGGCGAGCAGGACGTCCGGGCCGCGGCGCAGGATCAGGTGGACGTCGACGACCTCGGTGTGCCGGTGGGGCGGCTCCGCACGGGCCACCAGGGCGTACCGCTCGTCGTCGACCTCCTTGCCCCACAGCCGCGGGTCGGCGGCAAGGTCCTCGTGGTGGACGCGCTCGGTGTGCCGGGCGAGCAGGGAGGTGACCCGGGCGGCGGAGAGCCCGACACCGCCCCACACCCCTTCGATCAGCACCAGCCGGCCGCCCGGCTTCAGCAGGCCGAACCAGTGGGCCAGGGCGGCTGCCGGGTCGGGCAGCAGCCAGACCACGTGCCGGGCCACGATCACGTCGAACGCCCGCTCCCCCACCGGAGGCCGGGCCGCGTCCCCGACCAGGACCTCCGCACCGGTCCCGGCGAGCTTGGCGCGGGCCTGCTCGGCCATCCTGGGCGACCGGTCGACGGCGGTGACCCGGTGGCCCTGACCGGCGGCGAGCAGCGAGAGGCTCCCCGTACCGCAGCCCAGGTCCAGCAGGTCACCGCGGGTGGCGGGCAGCCAGCTCTCCAGCCGCCCGGCCCACGCGTCGCGCACGGCGGGGTCGAGGAGCCCGTGGTCGGGCTCCTCGTCGAAGGATTCGGCCGCCGCGTCCCAGTCGATCGTCGTCATACGTCGATAATCTCAGCCGCCACTGACAGTGCCGGATTCCCCGGCCTTCTTCTCCTCACCCTCCTCGTGCCCGCCGCGCCGTCGTACGGCGACCAGCCGGTGCACCAGCGGCCAGGCCACGATCAGCGCCACGATCGCGTAGACCGTGATGGAGAACGGGGTGTTGACCAGACCGGTCACACTGCCGTCGCTGATCTGGAGCGCGCGCCGCAGCTGCTGTTCGGCGGCCGGGCCGAGGATCACCCCGATGACCGCGGGGAGCACCGGCAGTCCGTAGCGCCGCATGCCGAGCCCGATGAGGCCGATGACGAGGAGGATCACCAGGTCCAGGGCCTCGCCGCCGACCGCGTACGCGCCGACGGCGGCGAAGAAGAGGATGCCCGCGTACAGATAGGGGCGCGGGATCCGCAGGAGCTTCGCCCAGACGGGGGCGAGCGGCAGGTTGAGGGTGAGCAGCAGCACCATGCCGACGAAGAGCGAGGCGATGAGGCCCCAGACCAGCTCGGGTTCACGTTCGAACAGCAGGGGCCCCGGCTGGATCCCGTACTGCTGGAAGGCGGCGAGCATCACGGCGGCGACCGCGGTGGTGGGCAGGCCCAGGGTGAGCATCGAGACGAGGGTTCCGGCGGCGGAGGCGGAGGCCGCCGACTCCGGTCCCGCGACGCCTTCGATGGCGCCCTTGCCGAACTGGCCGCGGTGCTTGGAGAGCCGCTTCTCGGTGACGTAACTGAGGAAGGTGGGGATCTCCGCGCCGCCCGCGGGTATCGCCCCGAACGGGAAGCCGATGAGCGGGCCGCGCAGCCAGGGCTTCCAGGTGCGGCGGAGGTCGGCCCGGCCGAGCCAGGGGCGGCCGACGGGGATCGGCTCGCCGGTGGAACGGCGCAGGTGGGCGGCGACCCAGAGGGCCTCGCCGATCGCGAAGAGGCCGACCGCGACGATCACCACGTCGACCCCGTCGGCCAGTTGGAGCGAGCCGAAGGTGAGGCGCTGCTGCCCGGTCATCTGGTCGAGGCCCACCAGTCCGATGGTGAGGCCGATGAGCAGCGAGGCGAGTCCCCGGATGCGGGAGGCGCCGAGGACGGAGGTGACGGCGATGAAGGCCAGCACCATGATCGCGAAGTAGTCGGGCGCGCCGATGCCGATGGCGAGGGAGGCGACCGTGGGGGCGAGGACGACCAGCAGGATCGTGCCGATCATGCCGCCCGCGAAGTGGCCGATCGCGGCGGCGGCCAGCGCCTGGGCGCCGCGTCCGGCCTTCGCCATCGGGTTGCCCTCGATCGCGGCGACCACGGCGGCGCTCTCGCCGGGGGTGTTGAGGAGGATCGAGGTGGTGGAGCCGCCGAACATCGCGCCGTAGTAGATGCCGGCGAACATGATGAAGGCGCCGGTCGGGTCGAGTCCGTACGTCACCGGGAGCAGCAGGGCCACGGCCATGGCCGGCCCGATGCCGGGCAGCACGCCGATCGCGGTGCCGAGCAGGACGCCGAGGGCGGCCCAGAGCAGGTTGGCCGGCGTGAGCGCCGTACCGAAGCCGTCGAGGAGGGAGTTGAGGGAGTCCATCGGTCAGATCACTCCCATCAGCGGGCCACCCGGAAGGGGGACGCCGAGCAGGTTGTCGAAGAGGAAGTAGGTGGCGAGGGAGAGGACGGCGGCGATGAGCGGATCGCGGTCGTGGTGGCGGCTGCCGAGCGCGTAGGCGGAGCCCCAGAAGAGGAGCGCCCCGGCGATCGGGAAGCCGAGCGGGCCGATCAGGACGGCGGCCGCGAGGAAGACACCGCTCAGCAGGAGGACGGTGCGCCAGTCGGCCGGTTCGTCGAGGTCGACGTCCTCGCCGCCCTCGGCCTCGCCGCGCCCGCCGCGCAGGACGTCGACGGCGAGGAGGACGGCGACCAGGAGGAGCGCCGAACCGACGGCGAAGGGGACCGTGCGGGGGCCGATGGGGCCGCGCTGGGCGATGTCGACGTTCATGGTGAGGGCGTCGGTGAGGACGAGGGTGCCGATGGCCAGCAGGAGGACGCAGACGCCGAGTTCGGAGTGGTCGCGCAGCCAGGAGCGGGTGGTGGTGTCGCTCTTCGGGGCGGGCCCTGTTGGTTCGGTGGTCACAGCCCCAGCTCCTTCAGCACGGTGGCGACGCGCCGGTCCTGCTCGGCGAGGAAGTCACCGAAGGGCTCACCGGCGAGGAAGGCGTCGTCCCAGCCGTTCTTCTTCATCGACTCCTTCCACTCCTTCGAGGCATGCAGCTTCCGGATCAGGCCGGTGAGCTTGGTGCGTTCGGCGTCGGAGAGGCCGGGCGGGGCGACGATGCCGCGCCAGTTGGTGAACTCGGTGTCGAGGCCCGCCTCGCGCAGGGTGGGCGCGTCCATGCCCGGCACCCGCTTCGGGCCGGTGACGGCGAGCAGCCGCAGCTCGCCCGCCTCGATCTGGTCGCGGTACTCGCCGAGGCCGGAGACGCCGAAGCCGACCTTGTTGCCGAGGACGGAGGCGAGCAGCTCTCCGCCGCCGTCGAACGGGATGTAGTTGACCGCCTTCGGTGCGATCCCGGCGGCCTGCGCCATGAGCATCGGGGCGAGGTGGTCCGGGCCGCCGGGCGAGGAGCCACCCCCGACCGGCACGGCGGCCGGATTCCTCTTCCAGGCGGTGAGCAGTTCACCGATGGTGCGGTACGGGGAGTTCTTGGCGACGACGACGATGTCCGGCTCCTCCGTGAGCCGGGCGATCGGGGTGGTGTCGGCGAGGGTGCTCGGGGACTTGTTGGTGTGGACGGCGCCGACGACGCCGAGGCCCATGGAGAGGGCGAGCTTGCCGTTGCCGTGTTCGCCGACCAGCCGGGTGAGGCCGACCGTGCCACCGGCCCCGGGCAGGTTGAACACCTCGATGTTGTGGGTGAGTCCGGCGTCCTCGGCGTTCTTGGCCATGGTGCGGGCGGTGATGTCGTAGCCGCCGCCGGGGGTGTTGGGGACCATGAAGCGGAGCCCGGGAATCTGGGTGCCGGTGTCGGAGCCGTCGCCGGTGGCGAGCAGGGGTGGCCCCACCAGCACCAGCAACGCGGCCCCGGCCAGGGCGAGGGGAGTGCGTAGTCGCACGGGTTCCGCCTTTCGCTGTGAAGTGGCCCACATGTTGCCCGCGCGTCAAGAACCTGTCTCTCTTCCGGAATCAACGGACGTTGTGGTCGTTGCGGTCGCGGCTTAGCGTGTGCGGCGTGACAACGGTGCTGGTGGTGGACGACGACTTCATGGTCGCGAAACTGCACAGCCGCTATGTGTCCGTAATGGACGGCTTTACCGTCGTCGGGGTGGCGCACAACGGCGCCGATGCCTTGCGGGCGGCCGAGCGGCTGCGCCCCGACCTGGTGCTGCTCGACATCTACCTGCCCGATATGGACGGGATCGACGTACTGCGGGCACTGCGCACGGCGGAGGAACAGGACGCCTCACGCTCCAGCACGGACGCCCTGTTCATCACGGCGGCCAGGGACGCCGGAGTGATCCGGGCCGCGCTGCGGGCAGGGGCCCTGCACTACCTCATCAAGCCGTTCAGCCGGTCCGCCCTCCAGGAGCAGCTGCGCCATGTGGCCGCGCTCCGCACCCGCCTGGACGAGCTGGGCGAGGCGCGCCAGGAGGACGTCGACCAGATCTTCGGCACCCGCCCGCCCGGCTCCCGCGAACTGCCCAAAGGCCTGGCGGTTCCCACGGCGGACCTGGTGGAACGCACCCTGCGTGCCCGCCCCGAAGGCCTGTCCGCCTCGGAGTGCGCCGAGGCGGGCGCGCTGTCCCGGGTGAGCGCGCGCCGCTACCTGGAGTACTTCGCCGGAACAGGCCGGGCCGAGGTGACCCTGCGCTACGGCGGCACGGGCCGCCCCGAACGCCGCTACCGCTGGATCGGCTGAGGCCCCGCCCCTGCCCTGCCGCCGCGCCATCGGCGTACGCCCGTCCGGTCCCGCACACCTGGCCTCACGGCGTGCCGCCGGCGCACCGCTCCTCCCACCGGCAGAGCCGCCGGTATGGCCAGACCCCGGTGGTGACCCCGTCGTCATCGATGCGCGTCCCTCCGGCGGCCTTGCGCCACGAGTGCACCGCCCCCGCCGTCACCGGCAGACAGACGAGCGCCGCCACCGACATCGGCAGTGCGGCATCACTGCCCGCCCCCATGTACAGAGCGGCCAGGGCGTAGGTCACCGCCCACCCTGCGGCGATCCACCGCCACAGTCTGCGCTGCCCGGGCAGCACGGCGTACTCCATCGGCAGGCTCTCGTCCTCCGCCGCCGCCTCGTGTTCACCCCAACGGTTCGTCATCTCCCGGCCCCGCCCCCGTAACGCCCTCGGCGTTCACCCTCTGCTGCCGAGTATCACGCACAGCACTGACAACGGCCGGGAAACCGGCTTGAGCCTCTGTCGACCGGCGGGGATGCTGACTGTCCGGAGGTACTGACCGGCCGGAGATGCTGAAGATGAAGAATGTCGTGCTGAAACTGTCGGCCCGCGATCTGGTGCACGCAGACCTGGCCTCGTGCGGGTGGGCAGGCTCTGACCACCACCTGGCCAACGTTGTCGGGCAGTTGGAACGTGCGCGGACCGGCGAGGTCGACTACCTGGCGATCTGCCCTGCGACGGACATCCCTGTGGCGAAGGGCGGCATCGACTACCAGGTCAAGGAGGGCGTCGGCATTCTGTGGCAGCTGGCGGTCCACCCCGCATTGCAGTCGTGCGGGATCGGTACGTTCCTTGTCGAAGCCGCAGAACGACGGATCAGAAGCCGCGGTCTGCACCAGGCCGAGCTGGCTGTGGAGGAGAGCAACCCCCGGGCGCGTGCGCTGTACGAACGGCTGGGCTATGCCGCGTACGACCGCCGGCCGGACTCGTGGGACGAACAAGCCCCTGATGGATCATTGCGCCGCTACGAAAGGATGTGCACGTTGATGCGGAAGGAACTCTCATAGCGCCCAGTGACAGCCCAGGGCCCCACCTTCCTGGCCGACGAAGCAAGGCTCGCCGCCCTAGGCCTGCGGCGGTAGGCCCGGCGAGGGAAGGTCGAGAACGCGGGCGAGGGCGGCTGTTACGGGAGCGGAGTGGCCGGGCAGCTGCCTGGCGGCCCAATCGGCCGCCAGCGCCAGGAAGCCGCCCAAGTCGCGCTCGACGCCGGTCAGCAGGTCGCGGAGTTCAGCGGTGGGCAGCTCGATCACCGGACTGGCGCTCTGCTCGGAGTCGACCGTGAGCCGGACGGTGTCGCCGAAGCGCTCCGCAACCGGTGACACGGGCTCGTGGCCGAAACCGAGGAGCCTGGCGTCGTCGGCGAACCGGTGCCAGTCGCGCCAGTCCTCCAGTCCGTCGCAGCAGCCGGGCAGGAAGGCGACACCTGTGGACGTGTCGCTGACCCGGAGGCCGCCGGCAGCGAAAGGGCTGTCGAAGGTGAGCAGCCCGTGAAGGAACGAGTCAAGTGCGGCGGCGGGGCGAGGCGGGCGGCCTCCGTCGGGGTCGATGTCATTGCAGCCGACGATGCACGCCACCGCTGTCCCGACCTCATCAGGCGAAAGCTCACCGCCGAGAGGCAAGAAGCCGAACGACTCGACCTCGGCGACGGGCCAGAGGTCGAAGCCGTCAGGTACGTATATCTCCAGGACGGGCTGCATCACGATCACCCGGCGAAGTGTTCCGCATCCCCCGCCGGCATGGCGCCCACCAGCAGGAAGGCCCGGCCGACGGCGGGGCGGCGAGAGGGTTGGTGTGCGGGGCCGACGGAACCGGGTAACGTCTTTGTCATATTCTTCCAGACGCCGATCTACGAGTGAGAGCGTGATGGGCCTCTGCTGACGTCCTTCGACGTCGCCGCCCGTCCCTCACCGATGAATCCGTAGATCACTTCACATCATTACCGGGAGAACCCGTGACCGTGAGCAAGAACATCAACAACCCCGTGGGCATGGGCGGCGGCCAGCGCAAGAAGCTGTCCCGCGCCGAGCGGCAGAACAACGGCCCCCACCGCAACCTCGACCGCCAGGGCGCGGCCGACCAGAAGGCGGAGCTGGTGCGCAAGATGCGCGAGAAGGCAAGCGGGGCCGAGGGCGCCGGGCAGACGGGCGACGACACCGCCCAGAGCTGACGCACCGCCGCCGCAGGGCGGCATCGCACGGACAGCGGGGCCCGGACCGTGATGCGCGGTCCGGGCCCCGCTGCCGTACCGGGCGCGGCCGGTCCCGCTCGGCTCTCGGCCGTGACTGGTCTTCGAACCGTGCAACGAGAGGGAGGGTCCGGCAGACAGCTGGGTCCGCTCGGTGTGTCCCCCTGCCACACCCAGGCGCCCGGTGACAGGCCTCGCCTCTCACCTCGGCGTCCTCTCAAGCCTCGATGGGTGCGGCCGACCTGGCGGCCTGCTCGATCTTCGCGCAGTGGGCCGCACGGGCTTCCTCGTCGATCTGCTTCTCGTGTTCGGCGCGCAACCCGGTCCGGCCGTCGAGGCCCTCGCGCGGGATATCGGCGTGCCCGGCATGCCGGATGGACTCGCCGAGGGCATGGACCATGATGGCGAACAGGTTCGTGTTGGGATAAGGCTCCGGCCACCACGGCACGTGGCCGGGGGCGTCGAGGGGAAGCTCGTTGATCGTCGCGTCCGAGTGTTCCCGCGTGCGCCGGTAGAAGCCGATGATCTGACCGCGAGTCTCGTCCTCGGCCGCCCACAGATCGCTGCCGTCGGAGTCCTGCCACCGGGGCAGCGGTTCCGGGGAAGGGCGGTCGAAGACCTCGCCGAAGTACCTGGCCTCGACGGTGGCCACGTGTTCGACCAGATCGAGGAGGTTGGTCCCGGTCGCCGTCAAAGGCCGGCGGGCGTCGTATTCGGACAGGCCGTCGAGTTTCCAGAGCAGTGCCTTGCGGTCCCGCCGCAGTCTCCCGTGCAGGTCGCCTTTCGCGAATTCATCGATCATGCGGAACGAGCCTGCCATGGGCTGCTCGTGGTCTCAAGATCCGGTATGTGGTCCGCAACGACCGGCAGAGTCGAGGCCTGTCCCGTAGCTGCGGGAGCGTGAGGACCTGCCCTCGCTGCGCGGCATCACAGGAAGAGAAGTTCGACGTCCTTCGCGATACAGAGACGCAGAACGACCGCCAGCTGTTGAGCCGCATCGATGTGTGTCCGAGGGAAGCCTGCCTCACTTCGCCAGTGGTCGGCGATCGCCTCGATCCGGGGCAGGAGCACGGCGCATTCGGTGGGAGAAAGCTCGCCTCCACCGTCATCGGGGCGATCGAGGAGTCGCTCCAGGGAGGCTGAGACATCACTCCAGGGCCGGTCTCCGCCGAAGCCCCACATCTCGCCGAGATCGAACCCCTCTGCGCGCGCCAGCTCCCGTCGGAACTCGGCGAAGCCGCTGTAGGACCAGCCGACATCCGGACTGCTCGTGTCTCCGTCCCCCGGGAACAGAATCAGCCCCATGTCGCTCTCCCCCAGATGGTCGAATACGCAAAGGACCAGCCGGAACCAGCAACGTCTGCAACCGAGATGATTCAGCGGGGGCTGGCTGTGATCACGGCGTCGGAGCCGTCTTGGACACTTCTGCTGCTGTCCGATGACGGTCGCGTGGACAGAGCTGATGAGCCCGAAGCCCTCGTGTCCCACTTGTGGCAGGAACATATGCGCGCACCGTTCACCAGCTGGCGCACCTCGTATCCGAAACAGGTCCACGACCCGCCAAATGAAACGACGGCTTAGCCGCACCTTAAAGCGACCATAAGGATTCCCTCCCCTGCGTCCCAGCAGGCGTTTTCGTCCTTTCGAGCGGCTAGCTTGCTGATCGCCGGGACGGATTCGGTCCAGGCGTCCCACCGTTGTGCCGCTCCGAAGGAGAACCCTCCATGACCGCTCGTCGCAAGGCCGCCGGGATCGTCGCCCTCGGCTTCGCACCGTTCGCGCTGGCCGGACTCGCCGCCACTCCGGCGCTCGCCCACGGTTCGCTGACCGACCCGGTGAGCCGGGTGTCCGCGTGCTTCGCGGAGGGGCCGGAGAGCCCGGTGTCGGCGGCGTGCAAGGCGGCGGTCGCGGCGGGTGGGACGCAGGCGCTGTACGACTGGAACGGGGTGAACATCGCCAACGCGGCGGGCAAGCACCGTGAGCTGATCCCGGACGGCAAGCTGTGCAGCGCGGCCAACGACAAGTTCAAGGGGCTCGACCTGCCGCGCGCCGACTGGCCGGCCTCCCCCGTGAAGGCGGGCAAGCACACCTTCGAGTTCCGTGCCACGGCCCCGCACAAGGGCTCCTTCGAGCTGTACCTCACCAAGGCCGGATACGACCCGACTAAGCCGCTGGCCTGGTCGGACCTGGAGGCGAAGCCCTTCGCCCAGGCCACCGACCCGGCGCTGGTGGACGGTTCGTATGTCTTCGACGGGACCATCCCGGACGGCGCGGGGCGGCAGCTGATCTACACGGTGTGGCAGCGCTCCGACTCCCCCGAGGCGTTCTACGCCTGCTCCGATGTGGTCTTCGGCGGCGGGTCGGCGGGGACCGGTGGCGCGGGCGGCGGTGGTCAGGAGGAGAAGCCCGCGGGTGAGGCGCCGAAGAACGAGGAAGGTGCTCCCGCGCCTGCCCCCTCCGCCCCCTCCGAGGACGCGATCACCGAGGGCGCCGAGAAGTCCTCCGTCGAGCACAACGGGCACGGCGACGACGACGCCGGCACGGGGGCCAAGGTCAACGCCGCCGCTCCCGCCGCCCCTGCCGCCGAGCCCGAGGCCGACGCGGAGCAGGGCAACGCGCCGCAGGCCAACGCCGCCGGTCAGGAGGATGTGCTCGCCGAGACCGGTGGTTCGAGCAGCAGCACCTATCTCGCGATGGGCGGGGCCGCCGCGCTCGCCGTCGGTGCGGCCGTGCTGTTCTCCTCGCAGCGCCGCCGGGCCACCGCCTCCGGTGGCCGGCACAGCCGATGAACCACGCGTAAGTGACGAACACGGGCCGAGGCCACCGTCCGCTCCACCGGACAGTGGCCTCGGCCCCGTCGTGCGTCGTGCGTCGTGCGTCGTGCGTCAGCCGATGACCGAGGAGCACGTGGTCGGCGTGGCGCGTGCCGGGTCCAGCGCGTTCGCCACCTCGTGGAAGGCGATCCGGTCGATGGTCCCGATCGCCACGTGCTCGGACAGGTCGAGCGGGCACAGGTCCTGGAGCAGGACGTTGCGTACGTTCGGTCCGTCCAGGTACTGCGTACGGTACGGGGTCACCACCTGGTCGTACTTGGTCGCGATGACGGTGTAGCGGACGCCGGGGACCGTGTCGCCGCCCGCGGTGAGCTTGGTGATGAAGGGGGATCCTGCGACCTGGTCGGCGAGGCCGGGGGTCTTGTCGCTGATGAACTTCTCGACGCCGGGGAAGTACGGCAGGAGCTTGGTGAGGCCGAGCAGCGTGGTGCCGTGGTTGTCCGGGGCGAGGCCGATGAGGGCGTTGACCTTGGGGGCGCCGCCCAGGAACTTCAGGTAGTAGTTCGGCATCATGCCGCCCTGGGAGTGGCCGACGATGTCGGCCTTCGGCGCTCCGGTGGAGGCGAGCACCTTGTCGACGAACACGTCGAGCTGTTCGGCGGACTTGTCGATGGGGCCGAGGCCGTGGAAGAAGGGCACGCCGGGGAGCTGGCCGTAGTCGAGGGAGAAGACGCAGTAGCCCCGGTTGACCAGGTAGGGGGCGAGGAACAGCCAGTTGTCGACCGAGTTCCCGAAGGTTCCGTGGACCAGGACGACGGGGCGGGGATGGGCGGCGGAGGGCTTGCAGGAGTAGTCGTTCCAGCCACGGGAGGTGGCCACCGCGGCGGAGGGGGCAGCCGCGGTCGCGGTCGCCGTGGGGGCGGCCAGGAGGGTGACGGCCAGGAGGAAGGCGGCGAATACGCTGCGCGTGCGTGGGGTGCGCGCAGCACGGAACCAGGGCAGCATCGTGTGGTCTCCTTGCGGCTCAAGGGAGGTGCGATGGCGGTGCGCCCTGTGGCCCGGACCACAAGCTTTGTGTGCTCATGCCAAATTACGCATGAGTAAGGTTGGGTGGGAAGTTACGCGTCGGTAAAAAATGACGCGGCCTCACCGTAGATCGAGTAGGCGCGTCAACCACGCCATTCAGGCCGCGAGTCCGGCCGGCTTCACCGCACCGGGTCCGAACCTCTCCCGCAGCCGGTCCGCCACCTCCTCGATCCGGCGCGACCGCTCGTCCGCCGGGTCGAAGGTGAGCTGGCGGGAGGCCCGGCCGGCGTCGGCCAGCCCCTCCGCGCGCAGCGCGATCCCCCGCACCCGGGCCCGCTGGAGCCCGAAGGACTCGTGGATCCGGTAGGCGAGCGCGGTGAGCGCGGCCGAGTGCGCGGTGGGCTCCCCCAGCATCCGGCTCCGGGTCAGCGTCGCGTAACCGGTCCGGTCCGCGTACCGCACCGAGACCGCGAGCGACCGGCACACCTGCCCCTCGCCCCGCAGCCGCGCCCCCAGCTCCTCGGTGAGCGAGAGGAGGGCGCGGCGGTGCTGCTCGGGGGCCAGTTCGTCGCGCGGGAAGGAGCGTTCGGCGGCGAGCGAGCGGGCGGCGGCGTTCGGGACGACCCGCGTACGGTCGATGCCCCGCGCCCGTTCCCACAGCTCACGCCCGGTCCGTACGCCGGTGATCCGCTGGAGGGTGGCCAGGGGTGCGCCGGCGATCCGGCCGACGGAGTCGAGCCCGTATCCGCACAGGGTGCGGGCCGTGGCGGCCCCGACGCCGTCCAGGGCGGCGGCCGGGAGCGGCGCGAGGAAGTCCGCCTCCTCGCCCCGGCCCACCACGAAGGTGGTCCCGGGCGCCGCCCGCCGGGCCGCCATCCGGGCCACCATGGGGTTGGCCCCCGCCCCGATCGCGCAGTCCACGCCGTGCAGGGCGAGCGCCCGGACCCGGATCACCGAGGCCAGGCCCTGCACGTCCCGCCCGAAGTAGCGCAGCGCGCCGCCCACATCGGCGAGCGCCCCGTCGGGCGGTGCGGCCTCGACGACCGGGGTGAACGCGCCGAGCAGGGCGAGCAGCCCGGTGTAGCCGGCGCTGTCGGGGGGTCCGCCGGCGGTCCTGCGGAACCGCAGGTACAGGACTCCTCCCGGGTCTCCGCTGCCGTCGCTCATCCCGCGCTCCCCGGTGACTGGTGCCACAACTTCCTTCCGGTGGGGGTCCCTTCGCCGGGTGGCTGAAGGTCGGCCCAGGGATTCATCTCGTAACCGGTCTCCATCCGTATACGACGTCCGGCGCCGGGCGTCTCCGCTTCGGCGCCCTCCCCCGGCTCCCCTTCGGCACCCTCCTCCGGTATCTCCTCCGCCAGCCGCGCCGCGACCGCGTCGAGCCCTCCGGTCCGCCGCAGTTCGGCCAGTTCGGCCAGGTTCCAGGCGGCCGCGCCCACCACGCTCAGGCTGCGCGCGCCGCGCCGCTGCACCACCCCGCGCACCAGCAGCAGCCAGGAGTGGAAGACGGTGTGCGCGCAGGCGGCGTGGCTGTCCTCGAAGAACGCCAGGTCGGCCAGGCCGCTGCCGTCGTCCAGGGTGGTGAAGACGACCCGGCGGCCGGAGCGGATCGGCGGCGTCTGGGTGGCCACCTTGGCCCCGGCGACCAGCACGGTCTCGCCGTGCCGGGCCTCACGCAGCCGCTTGGCGGAGACCACGCCCAGCTCATCCAGGAAGGCCTGGTGATCCCCCATCAGGTGGCGGGAGACATCCATGCTCAGCACCCCCAGCTCGGCGCTCAGCCGCTCCGCCTCGTTGAGGTCGGGCAGCCCGACGGAGGCCGTGCGGTGTCCGTCGCCCAGCGGGAGCTGCGCTCCCCGGGCGCCGGAGCCGGAGCTCCGGTGGGCGCGGTGGAGTTCGGAGAGGTGCAGCAGCAGATCGCGGCGGTTGGCACCGAAGGCGTCCAACGCGCCTACCTGCGCGAGCCGTTCAGCGACCGGGCGGCCCGGGCGGGCTCGCTGCCAGAAGTCCAGCAGCGAGGTGTACGGCTGCCCCTCCTCGATCCGGGCGGCCTCGGCCTCGCCGATGCCGTGGACGTCCGAGAGTGCGAGACGCAGCCCCCAGGCCCCCGCGCCCTCCCCTTTCCCATCATCAGACACCAGTTCGATTCGGTGAGCGACCGCCGACCGGTTCACATCCAGCGGCAGCACCGGCACCCCGCGCCGCCGGGCGTCCGCGAGCAGCAGCCGCTTCGGGTACATCCCGGGGTCGTGCGTGAGCAGACCGGCGTAGAAGGCGGCCGGGTGGTGCGCCTTGAGCCAGGCCGACTGGTACGTCGGTACGGCGAACGCGACGGCGTGCGCCTTGCAGAAGCCGTAGCTGCCGAACGCCTCGATGATCTTCCAGGTGCGGGCGATCACCTCGATGTCGTACCCCCTGGCCGCCGCGCGCCGCGCGAACCAGACCTTGATCAGCCCCTGCGAATCGGGGTGGGAGAGCCCGCGCCGCACCCGGTCGGCCTCGCCCCGGCCGCAGCCGGTCATGATGGCGACCATCTCGATGATCTGCTCGTGGAAGACGACCACGCCGTAGGTGCCGCTCAGCGGTCCTTCCAGGTCGGGGTGGGGGTAGCGGACCGGCGCGCGGCCGTGCCGGGCCTCGATGAACGGCCGCACCATGTCGGCGGCGACCGGCCCCGGCCGGAACAGCGAGATGTCGACGACCAGGTCGTGGAAGGTGGCGGGCTGGAGCCTGCCGACCAGGTCGCGCTGGCCGGGCGACTCGATCTGGAAGCAGCCCAGCGTCTCGGCGGTCCTGATCAGGCGGTACGTCTCCGGGTCGTCCGGCGGTACGGCGTCCAGGTCGACGTCCGCGCCCGAGGCACGTTTCACCTCGGCGACGGCGTGCGCCATCGCCGACTGCATCCGTACGCCCAGCACATCGAGTTTGAGCAGCCCGAGGTCCTCCACGTCCTCCTTGTCGAACTGCGCCATCGGGAAGCCCTCGCCGCTGGTGGGCATCACCGGCGTACGGTCCATCAGCCCGGCATCCGAGAGCAGCACCCCGCACGGGTGCATGGCGACACCGCGCGGCAGCGCGTCCAGCCCCTCCACCAGCTCCCAGAGCCGCCCGTACCTGTCCTGGTTCCGCGCGACCTCCTTCAGCTCGGGCAGCTCCTCCATCGCGGCGCGCGCGTCGCGGGCCCGGATGTGCGGGAACGCCTTGGCGAGCCGGTCGGTCTCGGCCGGGTCCATCGAGAGCGCGGCCCCGACGTCCCGGATGGCGTGGCGCACCCGGTAGGTCTCGGGCATGGCGACGGTGGCGACACGTTCGGGTCCGAAGCGTTCGATGATCCGGCGGTAGACGTCGAGCCGGCGGGCCGATTCGACGTCGATGTCGATGTCGGGCAGCACGAAGCGGCGCTTCGACAGGAAGCGCTCCATGAGCAGCCCGTGCTCGACGGGGTCGGCGTGGGCGATGCCGAGGAGGTGGTTGACCAGGGAGCCGGCCCCCGAGCCGCGCGCGGCGACCCGAATGCCCATCTCCCTTACGTCGTCGACCACCTGAGCCACCGTCAGGAAGTACGAGGCGAAGTTGTGGTGGGCGATGATGTCCAGCTCCCGGTGCATCCGTTCCCAGTAGACGGGGTTACGGTCGTGGCCGCGCAGCACCATCCCGGCGGCGGCCCGGGAGGCGAGCACCCGCTGGGCGGTACGCCGGCCGGCGCCGACCAGGTGCGGCTCGGGGAAGTGGACGCCGCCCAGGCCGAGGTCGGCGGCGGGGTCGACCCGGCAGGCCTCGGCGGTGTGCCGGGTCTCCGCCAGCAGCCGGGCCGCGGCGCCCTGCCCGAGACCGGCGGCGGAGGCGATCCGTTCCGCGGCCTCCCGCATCGCGTCCTCGTCCTTGAGCCAGCGCTCACCGCTGTCCAGGGGCGAGCGGCGCGGGTCGACGGGGACGAGCCTGCGGGCGGAGTCGAGCACGTCGGCGATCGGGCCCCGGCCCGGGTCCGCGTACCGGACGGCGTTGGTCAGCACGGCCCGTACGCCCTGTCCGGCGGCGAAGCCGAGGGTACGGGCGGCCAGCCGCAGCGATCCGGGACCGGTGCCCGCGCGGCCGTGGTGGACGGCTTCGAGGCACAGGTCGTCGCCGTACATCTCCCGCCAGGGCGCGAGCAGCGCGGCGGCCCGGTCGGGGCGCCCGGCGGCGAGCGCCCGGCCCACCTCGGATGCGGGCCCGAGCAGCACGGTCAGCCCGTCGGCGGGCAGCGCGGCCCGGCCGACCAGGGGCGGCCCGGACCCTTCAATCGGGCCGATGGCGCCACGGGCATGGGCGGCGGTGACGAGTCGGCACAGCTCGGCCCAGCCGCGTGCGCCGTCCCGGGCCAGGAAGGTGACCCGGGGCGCGGATTCATCGACAAAGGCGCCGCCCCGCGCGGGAGTGCGCGGGCGCACGACAGCCCGGCTCGCTCCCTCCGCGTACGAGGTCACCGCGAGGTCCACCCCGAAGAGCGGCCGGACCTCGACCCCCTCCTCCTGGCAGGCCTTGGCGAAGCGGACCGCTCCCGCGAGGGTGTCGCGGTCGGTCAGCGCGAGGGCGTCCATGCCCCGCCCGGCGGCCCGCTCGGCGAGCCGCTCGGGGTGCGAGGCCCCGTACCGCAGGGAGAACCCCGAAGCGGTATGGAGATGCGTGAAACCGGACATCCGCACCTCCTGAACCGTTCCGACCGTTCCGTCACTCACCACCCCCGCTCTCCACCATAGACCAATCTTCGAACACTCGTACGATATGCAGTGTGCGGAGCACCACGCCCGCCGCGCTCACCCCCTACGCCGTTCGGCCCGCCCCGCCTGCGCGAACACCGCCCTGCCCGGACGGTGGGGGCATGACTTTCGTCGATGAGCTGAAGAACGCCGTCACTCCACGGGCCGCCCTGCTCGTCATCGGCGTACTCGGACTGCAACTGCTGTTCATCGCGTCCTACGTCGGGGCGCTGCACAAGCCGAAGCCGACGGATGTCGCTTTCGGGGTGGTGGCCCCGCAGCAGATGTCCCGGCAGCTCGTCACCCAGCTCGACGGGCTCCCCGGCGGACCGCTGGACCCCCGCGCGGTGAGCAGCGCGGCCGAGGCGCGTGAGCAGATCATGAACCGCGACATCGACGGGGCCCTGATCGTCTCGCCGGAAGGCCGCACCGACACCCTGCTGGTCGCCTCCGGCGGGGGGACCGTCCTGTCCAGCGCGCTGGAGCAGATCCTCACCCAGGTCGAGGGCTCCCAGCAGCGAGCGGTACGGACCGTGGACGTGGCACCGGCCTCCCCCGACGACTTCGACGGACTCTCGTCCTTCTACCTGGTGGTCGGCTGGTGCGTGGGCGGCTACCTCTGCGCCTCGATCCTGGCGATCAGCGCCGGCACCAAGCCCGCCAACCGTCAGCGTGCGGTGATCCGGACCGGGGTGATGGCGCTGTACGCGATCGCGGGCGGCATCGGCGGCGCGATCATCATCGGCCCGATCCTCGGCGCCCTGCCGGGCAGCGTCTGGGGCCTGGCCGGCCTCGGGGCCCTGGTCGTCTTCTCGGTCGGCATGATCACGCTCGCCCTGGAGGCCCTCACCGGCATCGTCGGCATCGGCCTGGCCGTGCTGATCATCGTCATCGCGGGCAACCCGAGCGCGGGCGGCGCCTTCCCGCTGCCGATGCTCCCGGACTTCTGGCGGGCGATCGGCCCGGCCCTCCCCCCGGGGGCGGGCACCTGGGTGGCCCGCTCGATCGCCTACTTCCGGGGCAACGCGGTCACCGGCCCGCTGCTGGTGCTCTCCGCCTGGGCGGTCGTGGGCACGGCACTGACCCTGCTGCTGTCGATGCGGCACCGGCCGGGAGCGGACCGGACGGACACCTCGGGCCCGGCCGCCGCCCCGGCACCGGGCACCGGCGGGTCAACCGCGGCCTGAAGACCCTCTCCCCCATTCCCCCATTCCCCCTCTCCCCTTCGCCCCTTTTCTCCGTGATGATCCGTCCGCGGGGCCGCCCTGATGGCGGCCCCGTCTGACGTTCACCCCAATTCTTGATGTCCGGTCGGCGAGACGGCTAGGCATGGCAGGTCCATGACGACATTCTGGAGCGGCCTCGTACCACCCAGACGAGGAGCACGGCCAGGACAACTCCTTTCACCCCCACGGAGGTCGCTCATGCGTCGCCGATCCATGGCTCCGCTCGCCGCAGTCGCAGTCGCCCTGTCGCTCCCGCTCACCCTGATCACCGCCGCTTCCGCCTCGGCCGCCCCGTCCGACAAGCCCCAGGTGCTCAGCTCCTGGACCCAGACGAGCGCCTCCAGCTACAACGCCTGGAACGCCGCCCGCAACAACCAGGGCGCCTGGTCCGCGTACGGCTTCGACTGGTCGACGGACTACTGCAGCAGCTCCCCCGACAACCCGTTCGGCTTCCCCTTCCAGACCGCCTGCGCCCGCCACGACTTCGGCTACCGGAACCACAAGGCCGCCGGCACGTTCTCCGCCAACAAGGCCCGCGTCGACTCCGCCTTCTACGAGGACCTCAAGCGGGTGTGCGCCGCCTACTCCGGCGCGAAGCGGACGTCGTGCAACAGCACGGCCTGGACCTACTACCACGCCGTGGACATCTTCGGCATCGCCCCGGCCAAGGCTGACTCCGGCCGCCTGACCCAGGCAGCCTGACCGCCACCGCCCCTTCGGGCCCGGGCCGCACAGCGCGGTCCGGGCCCCCTTGACGGCCCGCCCCCGGGGGTCCGAGTGTGTTCGTTCACCGAGGAGTTGGTCCGGGTCGTACGACAGGGGGAGAGATGAACACGGGGACCGTGGCGTTACTGGTGGCCGTGGTGGGGGTGGCGGGCACCCTGCTGGCGCCGGTCACCACCGCGTGGGTGAGCTCGCGCTCCCGCCGCCAGGAGTTCGAGCTCCAGCAGCGCTCCGAGCTCACCAAACGGCACATGGACGACGATCAGGCGAACCTGGAACGCCTGCGCGACACCTACGTCGCCCTGAACTCCGGTGCCCGGCGGTATCGGTTCCGGATGATGGAAGACCTCTACGCCGTCCGTTCCGGGACGGCCCCGGACCCCGCGACGGAGGTCGCCTGCGTCGAGTTCCAGGACACCTACGCCAAGGCTCAGATGCTCGTCCCCGACGACGTCCTGCGGCGGTGCCAAACGGTACGGGTGGCACTGGCGGACGCCAGAAAGCTCCTGATTCCGCTGGCCGGGGACGCCGGGCACGATCAACAGAAGTGGCAGGAGGCCCATACGTTCCTGATGGAGATGTGGGAGGCGATCCTGGCGATGCAGCGCACCATGCGTCAGGACCTCGGCATCTCCACGACGGAGTCGTGAGGCACGACGACGGAGTCGTGGGAGGGGCCGCGGCCCGGACGGGAAAGGCCCCCGGCGGACCGGGGGCCTTTCCTGCTGCCGTGTGACGCGGTGTTACGTCAGCCGATCTCGGCCCCGTAGGCGGCGAGCGCCTCGGGAACCGGCTGGAAGAACGTCGTGCCGCCCGAGGAGCAGTCGCCGCTGCCGCCCGAGGTCAGGCCGAGCGCGGTGTCGCCCGCGAAGAGGGCGCCGCCGCTGTCGCCCGGTTCGGCGCAGACCGTCGTCTGGATGAGGCCGTTGACGATGTCGCCGTTGCCGTAGTTGACCGTGGCGTTCAGCGCGGTGACCTCACCGTCGTGCACCTGGGTGGTGGATCCGCTGCGGGTGACCGCCTGGCCGACCGTCGCGTCGCCCGCCTGGGTGATCGCCTGCGTGGAGCCGTTGTAGAGGTTGACCTCGCTCGGGTGCGCGATGTCCGAGGTGTACTTGACCAGTCCGTAGTCGTTCTCGGGGAAGCTGGAGCCCTCGTTCGCCCCGATCTCCGAGCCGCCCTGGGTGTCCGACCAGCTGGTGACCGACTCGGTGCAGTGGCCGGCGGTCAGGAAGTACGGCTCGCCGTCCTTGACCACGTTGAAGCCGAGCGAGCAGCGGGAGCCGGAGCCCCAGATCGCGTCGCCGCCCGCGATCAGCGGCTTGAACTCGCCCGCGGTCTTGTTCAGTTCGGCCTTGCCGCCGAGACCCTCGACCACGGCCGAGAGCTTCTTCCAGGCCGCGCCGTCGACCGTGCTGTCGGCGGTGACGAGGACCTTGTTGCTCACCGGGTCGACGGCCCAGGAGGTGCCCGGGATCGTCGCCTTGTCGGTGAGGGTCTGCCGGGCCGACTTCAGCTCGGCGAGGGAGTGCTCCACGACTCTGGCCTTGCCGCCCGCCTGGCGGACCTGCTCGGCGGCGGTCCCGTCGACGACGTTCACGACGAGGGCCTTCGTCTTCGTGTCGTAGTACGAGCCGGCCGCGTCCGCGCCCAGGTCCCGGTCGAGCGTGGTGGCCAGCTTTCCGGCCGCGTCCGCGCTGAGCGTCTTGACCGTGAACTGCGGCACTTCATCGCTGGCGTTCGCAGTCTGGAACGTGAATCCCGCTACGACCAGGGCGACGACGGCCGACCCGGCCACCGTCGCGCGCTTCCTGGATATGCGTCGATGCTTCAACTTCGACCTCCTGTGGGGCCGTGCACGGAGCAAGTGGGGTGCCCGTACACGGAGGATGGGGCGCCCACTATTCCGAGGCGGTGAAGCGCACACAAGGTCGACTTCCAGACGTGCACACGACACCGATGCTTCACACGCGCCACGTTCACTTACCCACGGTCATGCCATGTCGGTTCCGTTCGCGAACACCCGGTGCAACTGGTGGCGGCCCCTGGGTGAGGACTAGTCCTGTCCGGTATTCGCCCCTGCGGGTCCGGATGTTGTACGTACCCGTCCGGATGGAGACGGAAATCGTCCGCCGCGAACACCTCGGGACCTTCACAGTTCCTGCCGACGAACAGTCGACCAAGAGTCGACAAGGAGTCCCGGTAACTCACCTGATGGGTCATCATCGAGAAGGCAGCACACGCCGGGGGGACCGAGCTGAGGAGGCGCTGGTGCGCAATCGGGTGCGCGCGGCGGACGGACGGCATCTGACGGTGGAGCGGCTGGGGGATCCCCGGGGCAGACCGGTGTTCCTGCTCCACGGGACGCCGGGCAGCCGGCTCGGGCCCGCGCCCCGCGGCATGGTCCTCTATCAGCGCCGTACGCAGCTGATCACCTACGACCGCCCGGGGTACGGCGGCAGCGACCGGCAGGAGGGCCGCCGGGTCAGCGATGTCGTCGAGGACGTCCGGGCGATCGCCGACTCGCTGGGGCTGGAGCGGTTCGCCGTCGTGGGCCGGTCCGGCGGGGCCCCGCACGCGCTGGCATGCGCGGCGCTGCTGCCCGAGCGGGTGACCCGTACCGCCGCCCTCGTCACGCTGGCTCCCTGGGGTGCGGCCGGTCTCGACTGGTTCGACGGGATGGCCGCGTCCAATGTGCTCGCGTACTCCACGGCCGCCGCCGATCCGGACTCCCTCGCGGAGTCCTTCATCGTCCGCTCGGCGCAGATCCGGCGGGACCCGGTCCGGCTCCTGGACGATCTGCGCCGGGAGCTGACCGACTCCGACCGGATGGTGGTCAACGACGCGGGGATCCGGTCCATGCTGCTGCGCAACTACAGCGAGGGGCTGCGCACTTCGGCGTACGGCTGGATCGACGACGCCATCGCGTTCTGCAGCCCCTGGGGGTTCGACCCGGCCGACATCACCGGCCGGGTGCTGCTCTGGCACGGGGTGAAGGACGTCTTCTCGCCCGTGGGCCACTCCCGCTGGCTGGCCGGGCAGATCCCGGGCGCCACCGCCGTACTGGAACCGGCGGCGGCGCACTTCGACGCGCTCTCCGTACTCCCCGGCATCCTCAACTGGCTGCTGGACGAGCGGGAGCCCCCGGGCGAACCGCTGCCCGCCCCGGCACCGGGATGACCGGCCCGGCCGGGGCGACCGAGCCGGCCGGGGCCACCGGGCCGACCGAACCCACCGGGGCCCGCCGTGACCGGCCCGGCCGGTCTCACACCGCCAGCGGTTCCAGCTCGCGCCGGAAGCGCCGCTCGTCGCGGGCGATCTGCGTCAGCGGGTGCGCGTCACCGAGCTGCCGGGACAGCTCGCCCAGCAGCTCGGCCCGCAGCTGCGCCGCCTCCTCCTCGCGCCCCATCGCGTCCAGCGTGACGGCCATGTTCGAGATCATCGCCAGGGTCTCGGGGTGGTGGGCCCCCAGCGCCACCCTCAGCTGCGTCGCCAGCCGCTGCTCCGTCTCCAGCACCAGGGGCAGATCGCCGCGGTCCGCCGTGGCGTTGGCCAGGTTCATGACGCAGAAGAGCGTGTTCGGGTGTTCCCGGCCGAACCGCTCCCGCATCGAGGCCACCACCAGCTGCAGGATCTTCTCCGACCGCTCCGCCTCCCCGGTCCCCGAGAGGTAGACGCCCAGGTTGTTCTGGGCCGCCAGGGTGTACGGGTGCTTCTCCCCCGGCACCTTCATGTACTGGTCCACCACCTCCTGGGCGGTGTCCCTGGCCTCGACCGCCTCCCCCGCGGCGAACAGGTCGGCCGCCAGGTTGAGGTCGCAGGCCAGCGAATCGGGGTTGGCGGAGGTGTACTTCGCCCGGTACCGGGCGCGGGTGGCGACCGTCAGCCGGTGGGCGTCCTCGAACCGGCCGGCCCGCCGCAGCGACACCGCCAGGCTCTTGGCCGCGCTCAGCGTCGTCGGGTAGGTGCGGCCGAGCGTCTCCTTGAAGCTCTCGTAGGTACGGCTGAGGAGGCCCACGGAGTCCTCGTACCGCCCCACCTCCCGCAGGTCTCGGGCCAGGTTCATGGCGGAGGAGAGGGAGTAGGGGTGCTTCGGGCCGAGCACCTCGGTGCGCCGGTCGTAGACGTCCTGGTCGATCTCGCGGGCCCGGGCGTACTGGCCGATGCTGCGCAGGTTCAGGGCCAGGTTGTTGGCGGCCGCCAGGGTCCTGGGGTGCGAGTCGTGGAAGATCTGGCTGAAGCCGTCGTGGGCCTCGGTGGCCAGCTCGATCGCCCGGCCGTAGTCCCCGAGCAGCCCCAGGTCGATCGCCAGGCTGCTGGTGGTCATGTACGTGTGCGGGTGCTCGGCGCCGAGCACCTCCTGCTGCCGGCGCAGGGTGAACTCGTCGAGCTCCTTGGCCTCCACGTACCGCCCGCGGGTGCGCAGGATGTTGGAGAGGTGGAAGCAGAGGTAGAGGTACTGCAGGTCGCGCTCGCCCAGCATCTCCAGCCAGGTCTGCCGCAGCTCCTCCCCCAGCGACCCCGCGGTCCTGACGTCCCCGCGCTTCCACAGGTAGCGGACCCGGTCGATGAGGAGCCTGCGGGTCTCCGGCTCCTTGCAGTGGCGGGCGTCGGAGGGGCCCAGGTGCGGCCAGATCGCGGCGAAGCGCGGCCAGGTCTCCGGGTTGTCGATCGGCTCGTCGTCGTCGGGCCGGGCGCCGGCCAGGATGCGGTGGACGACGTGCCGTGCCTCGCGCTGCTCCTCCTCGGTGAGCTGGGCCTTGATCACCGCCTGGACGAGGCGGTGCACCTGGATGGAGTTGGAGACCTGGTCGACCTTGGCGAGGGCGAACCGGCCGATCTCCCGGATGACCCGGCCCAGCACCAGCTTCTCCTGGAGCGAGGAGTCGTACGGCTTCAGCGCCTCGATCATCTCCTTGCTGTAGAGGAGGTTGGCAGAGATCGGCTCGGGGGCGAAGAAGGCGCAGAGCTGGAGGAGGCGCACCGCAGCGGGCGAGCGTTCCTTGAGCCGGGCGATGGAGATGTTCCAGGTCGCGGCGACCGGTTCCGGGTAGCCGACCGGCTGGTTGAGGGCGAGGACCTGGGGCGCCTGCCGGCCGAGCTGTTCGAGGTAGGTGTCGATGGGGGTGGCGGTCTCCGCGATCCAGGCCGCCGCCTGCTCGACGGCGAGCGGCAGGTCGCCCACGGCGGTGGCCACCTGGTCGGCGTCCTCGTCGCTCAGCCCCGGGGCCCGGCGCTGGAGGTGCTCGATCGACTCCTCCCGGAGGAAGACGTCGACGGGGAGCGCGTCCCCGTGCTGGGACCAGCTCTGGTTGCGCGAGGTCACCAGGATGTGGCCGGAGCCGCCCTGCGGGAAGTGGCGGCGCAGCGTCTCGGGGTCGTCGGCGTTGTCGAAGACCAGCAGCCAGCGGTCCGAGGGCACCCCGCGCCGCAGCAGGTCGACGGCCTCCTGGGACGCGGCCGCCATGTCCTCGCCGCCCTGGGCGCCGAGCCGGACGGCGAGTTCGGCGAGCGCGGCGACCACGTCGTCGCCCTGCTCGGACGATATCCACCAGACCAGGTCGTAGTCGGCCATGAAGCGGTGCACGTACTCCAGGGCGACCTGGGTCTTGCCGACGCCACCGAGTCCGTACAGGGTCTGGGGCTGCGGCAGGACGACGGCCATGCCGCCGCCGAGCTGGTCGCGCATCCGCTCCAGGACGAGGGAGCGGCCGGTGAACCCCGGGTTGCGGGGCGGTACGTTCCAGATCCTGGGGACGGTGCCGGGGAAGCGCGGCCCGGGCGAGACCCCGTCGGCCGGCTGCACCGGCCGGTCCAGGGCGCGCATCAGGGCGGTGGTGGCGTGCACCTCGTCCAGCCGGAAGAGGTCGACCGGGTTGCGGTCGATGTACGGGGCGGACAGGCGTACGTCCCCGACGCGCAGCGGCAGCAGCTGGCGCCGGCCGCCGCCCGGGTCCTCGGCGACCGCCCGCTCCCACAGGTCGACCGCGCGCTGGGACTTGAGGTAGGCGCTGGAGAGCAGCACCACGGTACGGGCGGCGGTCTCGGCGTTGAGCGCCGCCGGTTCCCGCTCGGTCCGCTCGGCGGAGACGTCGCGCGGGACGACGCGGAAGCCGGCCCGGGTGAGGACCGATTCGATCCAGTCGGCCCACATCCGGTTCTCCGCCACATAGCTGAGGAAGAGGTCGGCGGGCAGGGCGGGCCTGCGCCGGGTGAAGGCGTCGCGGATCCGCAGGCGTACCTCTTCGCCGACCGGGGGCATCGAAGTGATCTCGCGGCCGGTGATGACCGCGGTGAGCCGTTCGAAGGCGGAGAGGAGGGAGTTGGTGAGGCCTGCCTCGTCGCCGAAGGTGGCGAGCGTCTCCTCGTAGGCGTAGTAGGGGCGGTAGGGGATCTCCACCGCGCCCCAGTAGGCGGTGAGTTCGTCGCCGGACAGGTCGCGGGGCAGCCGGTCGAACTTGAGCCGGGCCAGCGCCCGTCCGGCGTCCGCCTTCTCCTTCTCGCCCTCGTCGATGCGCATCGGGACGGGGAAGATGGAGATGGGGCGGCCGGTGTAGCGCTCGGCGATCTGGCGGGCGACGGAGGCGGCGCCGTCGATGGACTGGTCGCTGAGGGTGAAGCAGTCGACGAGGACGTCGGGGAGGTGGACGGTGCAGATGTCGGCGATGTCGCTGAGGCCGGTCCGGCTGTCGATGAGGACGTAGTCGTAGTTGGCCTTCATGTCCTCGCGCAGCGCGTCGAAGAAGTGGCCGCCGCCGAGCCGGTCGTAGAAGTTGTCCCAGTCGAAGGTGGATACGGTCGCGGAGTACTCGCGGTTCTGCCGTCCGGCGGAGACGAAGTCGAGGGTGCCGCCCTGCGGGAACTCCCAGCCGAGCGCCTCCGGGGTCAGCGAGACGGCGTGCGGCTGGATGCGGGCGTAGTCGCGGTGCCAGTCCTCCGCGCGCTCGGCGGGGCTGGTCGCGGCCCAGGCGTACTCGGTGATCAGGTCGATCACGCCGGTGGTGGCGCCGAGGGTGGCGGGTTCGAGGAAGGGGTGGAAGAACCGGTGGAGTCCGGGTGCCTCCAGGTCCCAGTCGACGGCCAGGACCCGTTTGCCGTTGGCGGCGAGGATCCAGGCGGTGTTGGCCAGGGCCATGGTGCGCCCCGTACCGCCCTTGTACGAGTAGAAGGTGACGATGCGCCCGTCACGACCGGCACTCATAGGTCCTCCGCTTCCGTCGCAGGGTCGTGCGGGTCCGGTGTGTAGCTGGTGCTGCCCATGGGGCCCGTGAGCCGTGTCCGTTCGCCGTGTCCACCGCCGGTGACCGGCGGGTAGGCCGTCGCGTGCTTCAGATACTGCTGGGCGGCCACCTCGACGACCTGGGGCAGGATCTGGCCGAACGCCTCCATCGTCGGCACCCCTCTGGCGGCGGCGCGGCAGAAGGTCCGGCCGTGGCGCATCTTGGCCGGCATGGTCGCTTCGAGCTTCTCGGTCAGTTCGGCCTCGGCCGCCCGGCTCTGATGGTCCTCGCGGCTCCACGGCACGACCATGGTCACCCAGGGCCGGTTCTCGGCGTCGAAGGCGGCGAGTCTGCGCCGGCGGTCCTCGTCCTGGAGGGCCCAGCGGTCGACGAGGAGGATCTCGGGGGTGCTGGGCGGCGCCTTGCCCTCGGGTCTGCCGGATTCCTCGTCGAACGAGGTGATGCGGGCCTGGTAGTTGAGCGAGCGCACCAGCTCCTCGGCGACATAGGCCAGGGGGCGGGCGGCGGCCGGGTGGTAGGGGTTCCAGTCCTGCGGGTGGTCGCCGTAGTAGTCGCTGTTGCGCCCGTCGGGCAGGTCGTGGCGGGTGGGTGCGGCGATGGTGATCTGCATCGGCCGGGGGGCGCCGACCCCGCTGCTCACGGAGCCGAAGGCGCTGGGTGCGAGGCGGTAGTCGACGGGCCTGCCGGTGTCGATACGGACGGTGTCGGCGACGCGGACGATGCGTTTGGCCAGTTCGTAGACGGCCCGTTCGTATTCCTGGGCGAAGAGTCTGAGCTTGATGAGGCCGTAGAGGCCGTCGGTGACGTACCGCTCCCCGAAGTCGCGGTGGTTGAACTGTAACCGCTCGGCGGATCCCGGGAGTTGGCTCGGCGGGACCGGTACCCACAGGGCCGGGACGATCGCCTCGGCGGGCTGGTTCGAGCGGGCCCGGTGGTGGATGGCGCGCTGTTCGAAGGCGTGCCACTCCTTGCCGCACATCTCACTGGCGAAGTAGCGCGGCGAGAACAGCGGGACGAAGACCCGGCAGGTGGCGAGGGTCTCGCCGAGCCGCTCCGACCAGCCCTCTCCGGAGCGTATCTCGCGGTCCATGAAGCCCGCGGAAGCGCCTGCGGGGAGATCGGTCATGGCCATCACATGACCGCACAGGTCACGGAAAAGCCGTTCGACCCACATATCGGGGTCGGTTCCGCTGCCGTATCCCGGAGTGTGCGCGTAACTCAGAAAGAAGTACGGCCGATGGTCCGCCGCTCGCTGCTGCGTCGATGCGTGCACACGACCCCCGTCCTGTGTGAGCACTCGCATCCGAGGATTGGGAAAGGAATGCGAGCGAATTCATCATTCCGGAGCGGACTGCACTCCACCCCCCTGCCGTTCGGTCATTGAACGCTATTTTTCAGTCAACCGTGCCCGTGTTCACCGCACTGCGGCGCGCTCCGTATCGGTCTTGCAACCGTTCCTCCCGGATGTCCCGTGTGTACCGTTGATCTCTTTGCGCATCCCGGCGAGCAATTGCTTTCCGTCGACGGTCGCTTCGGCCGCTTCTTCGATCATGTCGAGCGCTTGCGGTACCCCGGCGAGGAACCGTGGTGCGAAGAGGCCGAGCCCGACCCGTTCATAGGTCTCCGACAGCAGCCGGGAGAACGGAACGGGCTCCTCCTGCCAGGGCATCCGATGATCCCAGGAACCGTCCGAGGCGTACAGGTCCGTGACCTCGGCCAGCGCCCGCAGTTTCGCCCGGCGGAACCCGCGCAGCAGCGCCGGGGCCAGTTCGTGGGCATCGCTCCCGGCCGCGATGCCGAGCGCTCCGTACCCGTGGCGCCCCACCTGGGCCGCCTCTCCCGCGGCGAGCGGGGTGAGCGGGGTGAGCGTGGTGAGTACGGCGGTCGCCTCGGCCGCCTGGTCCGGGACGGTGTCCGCCAGCAGCTCCCAGGCCTGGGCGAGGGCGGCGGACCAGGCGTCGGCGGCCTGCGGTCCGAGCCGGCCGGCGGCGGGCGTGTCGAAGCAGGTGCGGTACGGATCGAGATCGTCCAGTACGCGTACGGGTTCGGGGCCGAGCCCCCCGGCCGCCCCGAGGCGGCGTACGGGCTGCCAGTGCGGCCCCTCCCCCGCGCCGCGCGCGATGTGCAGCACGCCCCCCTGGGTGTGGACGGCGAACCCCTCGCCGTCGGCGCGCACCAGAGCCGTGCCCTGCTCCCCCGGCCCGCCGACCCGGACCGCTCCGAGGGTGGGCAGGAAGAGGCGGCCGTCGCGGTGGACGACCGGGACGGCCAGGCCGAGCCCGGCGTGCACGGCTGCGGCGGCCACCGAGGCGGCGAGCCGCTCCACCGGGGGGCCCTGCACCGGCCGGCCGGCCCGTACCGCTTCGAGGGTGCCGAGCAGCCAGGTGCGGGTGTAGGGGTGGGCGAGGACCCGGTCGATCCCCGCCTGCCCGGCCGGGTCGCTCTCGACCTCGGCGGCCAGCGCCCAGGCCGTCTCCCAGACCTCCCCGCCGCTGCCGTCGAGGCTGTCGTGGAGGACGGCGAGCAGGGTGCGGGTCAGATCCTGCTGGGCGGCGAGCAGTTCGTACGGGTCACTGACGGCGGGCGACTCGGTGGCGGCGGCCGTCCTCTCCTCGATGCCCCGGATCAGCGCGGCCAGATCGGCGCAGTAGACGGAGGGGTTGTCGAAGCCGCCCGGTGAGCGGTACCGGTGGGTGTAGAGCCCGCCGCCGCACGACCGTACGACGGGGCAGCGGCGGCAGGTCTCGCTGACGCCGGCCAGGCCGAGCTGGCGGGCCCGGACCCCGGGGTGCGCCGCGACCTCGTCGAAGCTGTGGGTGAAGACATCGAATCCGGTGGCCGCGGCGCCCTCGTAGGCGCTCTTGAGGGAGTCCACCTGCTCCAGCTGCCCGTCGGTCTCGACGACGACCAGGTCCGTGGGGGCGAGCCCGAGGGACTCGGTGAGGCTGGGGCCGCCGCCCAGGGTGGAGAGCACCGAGGAGAAGAGGCGGACCGGCACCGGCCGCCCCTGCTCCTGCCAGCGGTCGAAGATGGTGAGGAGCCACTCGGCGTACGCGGTGGGGGATCCGTCCGGGCGCGGCGGCGGCTCGTCCCAGGTGGCGTGCGGGAGGAGGAAGTCGATGAGCGGCGGGGCGAGTTCGGTGAGCGCGTCGAGGACCGCGACCGGGTCGTTGGCGATGTCGATCGTGCACAGGAGGCCGAGATCGAGGTGGCGGTAGCGCTCCTGGCGGAGCAGTTCCACGGCCTTGAGGACCAGGGGGTGGCTGCTGCGCCCGTCGGCGTAGCGGCGATGGCGGTCGTTGGCGGCGCGGTCGCCGTCGAGGGAGATGCCCACCTTGACGTCGAACTCGTCGAACAGGTCGAGATAGCGGGGGCTCAGCTGGAGGCCGTTGGTGTGGATGCGCAGATCCAGTTCGGCGATGCCCGCGAGGGCCGAGGAGAACTCCTCGCAGACGCGGCGCAGTCGGGCCGGTCCTGCCAGCAGTGGCTCCCCTCCGTGCAGGATCACTGACACGGAGGGCAGGGCGTGGGTCCTGGCGTGCTCCGCCAGGCGTTGAGCCGTCCGGGAAACAACATGGTCAGAGATTGTCTTGGGCCGGGTTCGCCAGCTCTGATCAGCATGTTCGTAGACATAACAATGGTCGCAGGCCAGATCGCACCTGCTGTGAACCTTCAGAACGATTTCGCGGAATGGGACCGCGGGTCCTGTCATTCCACCAGTCTAGTGCAGCGTTCCGCACCGGAATCCGACGGTGCGGGCGCCTCAGAGAGCCGAGTTGAAGGTGGAAATCCGAGGGGGGCGACCGGCGGCCGTGGGGATCACTCGCGCAAGCTTCCGGGCAGCGGAGCCACCGGAAATGTCGATCTTGGCGAGCGGCACACGGCTCTTCTTCGCATCAGCGAAGGCAGGGGATGATTCGTAGGTCTTCACGGCCGTCCTAGGGGGGCTCGTTTCCGGTCAGGGGGACAACACCGGCAGTTGCACCATTGCAGTGCCTGGCGGCACGACTTTACTCTCATGACCTAGGTGTGCAACTCGTGTCGCACCCTCGTAAGCCGAGTGACATACGGGACTGCTCCAAATGGTTCGGAATCTTTCATTCCGACAACGGAACCCCGACTACGTGGGATACGGGAGTGAACATGACGGCGATTCCCGGACCTCTCCAGAGCATGGTCTTCAGGAACGCCGACCTGCCCGCGCTCTTCCACCGCACGGACGCCGTCGCGGTGGCCCGCCAGCGCGAGGCAGTGAACACCACCCGCGTCCAGCTGGCGCTGCTCGTGGCGGGCACGGTGCCCGCGGCGCTCCCGTGGCACGCCGAGGAGACCCTCGCGGTGCAACTCCTCTACGGCACCGCCGTGTTGGCGTACCTGGGTGTCCTGTTCACGACGTACCTCTCCTCCCGCCGCAAAGCAAAGTCGCACTGGCAACTCAACCGCTCCGCAGCGGAGTTCATCAAGTCCCTCTGCTGGCGGTACGCGGTCCACGGTTCGCCCTTCGAGACCGCGGCTCCGCACCCCGAGGCGCTCTTCGCCAACCGGCTGGAGGAAGGGCTTCAGGAACTGCGCAAGGTGGGCTGGGCCGATCCGCGCGAGGCGATGACGGACGCCGACGGCGCGGTCATCACGGAATCCATGCGGGAGTTACGGGACAGGGCCTTCACCGTACGCAAGGAGACCTATGTACGGGACCGGCTGATCGAGCAGCGTCGGTGGTACCGCAGACGGCGGCTGGTCTCCCGGCGCGGCGCGCTCGTCTGGTCCGGGGCGATCGTCGCGCTGACCCTGCCGGCGCTGGCGCTGAGCGTGCTGCAGACCTTCGGCGTGGGGCGCTCCCTCGGGCTGACCGGGGTGCTGTCCGCGGCCGGTGCGGCCTGCCTCGCCTGGAACGAGCTGCGCCGCCACCACCCGCTGATCTCGGCGCACTCCCTGGTGGAGGACGACCTGGAGTCGATGCAGGCGGCGATGGAGACCACGCTCACCGAGCGGCAGTGGCCGGTGGCGGTCTTCGAGACCGAGCGGATCGTCTCGCCGGAGCACACCGACTGGCTGGTGCGGCACCGCACCTGACGCGCCCTTCCCTCCGGCTCAGCCCCGCTCCACCCCGTCCCGCCAGATGACGGTGACCGGGCGGCCCAGCGTCCGGGCGTACGTCACGATGTCGCCCGTGCCGCCGAGGCCCCGGGCCGGGCGGCCGTCCCAGACGGCCAGCAGCCGGTCGCAGTGGTCGGCGATGTAGGCGCCCGCCGCGTAGTAGGCCTCGTCGGTGGAGTGCGGGAAGTCCAGCCGGATCTCCCGGGCGGCGCGGGACTTGAGCAGCCGGTAGCGGGCCAGGTCGACGGCGTTCTCGAAGCAGGCCTCGTAGTCGCCGCTGGGGATCACCACCGTCAGCTCGGCACCACAGGTGAGGGCGAGGTCGGCGAAGAGCTGGTCCGCGCCGACCGCCAGGCTGGAGAGCGCCTGCGTGGCGCCGTCGAGTCCGCACAGGGCCGCGCGCAGAGCGGCGAGCACATGGGCCTGGGCCCCGTCGGGGATGGACCGGTGACCGGTGATTCCGATGCGATTCACGGACCTGGAACCCCCTGGTGTCGGCGCTACCCGTGCGACCGGTCGTGGCGACATCCTCTCAAGAGCCGGGGGGCGTGCGGGAGCCCCCGTCCGGAATTCCGGACGGGGGCTCGTATGTACGGACAGCTCCGGGCGTGGCCGCTACGTCGGCCGGGTGGATCCGGTGCGCCGGAGGGTGACCCGGTGCGCCGGCCGGACGACCCGGTGCGCCTGTCAGTAGACGCTGACGCCGTACGCGTTCAGGGCCTCGACGACCGGCTGGAAGAAGGTCGTACCGCCGGAGGAGCAGTTGCCGCTGCCGCCGGAGGTGAGACCGATCGCCCGGGTGCCGGAGTAGAGCGGGCCGCCGGAGTCGCCGGGCTCGGCGCACACGTTGGTGCGGATCATGCCGTAGACGACGTCGCCGCCGCCGTAGTTGACGGTGGCGTTGAGGCCGGTGACCGATCCGCTGTGGGTGCCGGTGGTGGAGCCGCGGCGGGTGACGGCCATCCCGTTGGTGGCGTTGGCGGCGCTGGTGATGTCCTGGCTGCCGACCGTGCCGTCCTTGGCGATGGTGGTGTTCGTGTAGCGCACGATGCCGTAGTCGTTGTTCGGGAAGCTGGAGCCGGAAGTCGTGCCGAGCACCGTGGTGCGGGCGGAGTTCGCCCACCAGGTGGTCGCGCCGTCGGTGCAGTGACCGGCGGTCAGGAAGTAGTAGGTGCTGCCGCTGCGGACGTTGAAGCCCAGCGAGCAGCGTCCGGTGCTGGAGTAGATCGCGTCGCCGCCGGAGATCAGCTTGGTGAACTTCCCGGGCGTGCGCTCGATCTTGAGGGCGGAGGCGTTGGCGCCGGCCGACTTCTTGATCTGAGCGATCTCCGCCTGCGTGACCGTGCTGTCCACGGTGACGAGGAGGCGGTTGGTCTTCGGGTCGACGTTCCAGGCGGTGCCCGCGATGTCGGCGCCGAGTACGGCGTCGCTCGCGGAGGTCAGCTGGGTGGCGCTGAACGTGCCGGTGGGTTCGGCACTGGCGGTGGGAACGGTGAACGCCGCGACAGCGGCGAGTCCGGCGAGGACGGCCGTGGTACGGACGCGTCTCGCCTGGTTGCGGCGGGGGTTGGTGCGCTTGATCCTCACTTCGGGTTCCTCCGAGGGGAATCGGGGGCCCTCCTGTGGGGTGGCGGGCCCGTGAGGCGCAGTCGAGGGCCTGTCCGGATTCCGGAGTTGCCGTGCCCCTGACAATCGCTGACGGGAGTATCGAGGGGTCCGTACAGGCGGCGCAAGCATGTCTTTCGGCCACGCGCGCCCCACGCACACCGGCCCCGGCAGCCGTCGGGCTGCCGGGGCCGGGAGGTTCGCGCGGTTCAGGCGTCCAGGCGGTTCCGCTCCCCCGCCGGGACCGGCACGGTGAGGGAGTTGCCCGGGGGCGGGAAGGGGCAGATGAAGTGATCGGCGAAGGCGCACGGCGGCAGCAGGGCGCGGTTGAAGTCGATGTGCACGCTGCCGTCACCGGCGGGTGCGCCGGGGCGCAGGAAACGGAAGCGGTAGCTGCCGTTCCCGCTGGTGGCGTCGGCGAAGACGGCCCAGAGCGAGCCGTCCGGCTCGACCGCGACCTGGAGCGTGTGCTCGTCCCCGTCCACCGTGAAGGCGATCTCCCCGCCGAGCCCGAGACCCCGCTCGACCCCGTCCGCGTTGGGGACCCGCACGGCCCGCTCCTCGGCGTACGGGCGGTAGGTCCCGGCCAGCGACCAGCGCGGGTCGTACGGGGTCGCGTCGATGGCCGAGAAGGCGTGCCGGGAGGGTGAATCCGGGTCGAAGTCCCGTACCGCCCAGAGCCCTTCGCGCCGGAGCACCACCAGCCGCCGCTCCCCCTGCGCCACCCGGGAGTCGTCGATGGGGCCGCGGTCCGCGGAGAGCCGGACCTCGCCGGTCAGCGGCTTGCCGTCGACAACGAGGCCGTCCTCGGCGGTGGCGGTCAGCACCACCTCGTCGCCATCCTCGCGCCACTGCCCCGGGACGGCCGGAATTCGCCCTTCCGGGTAGTCGGAGAGCCAGTGGGTTCCGGTCAGCGAGAGGGGGCCGTAGGGGGCCGCGACCGCGAGGACCCGCTCCTCGTGCCACCGCTGCCAGTCCTGTGCGGCATCCGGCCCACCGGCCTGCTGGTGCTGCTGTGCGTCCGTGCTCATGCGGTCAACCTTTCCACACCGGCTCCGCCAGGCCGAGGTGCGACCGCAGCGTGGAGCCGGAGTATTCGGAGCGGAATGCTCCGCTCTCCTGGAGGAGCGGGACGACCCGGTCGACGAAGTCGTCCAGGCCGCCGGGGGTGAGATGCGGTACGAGGATGAACCCGTCGGCCGCCCGCTCGTCGACGAACGCGGTGAGCTCCGCGGCCACGGTCTGCGCGGAGCCGATGAACGACTGCCGGGTGGTCGTCTCGATGACCGTCTGCCGCAGCGAGAGCCCCTTGGCCGCGGCGATCTCGCGCCAGCGGGCGACGACGGCGAACGGGTCCCCGTGCAGGACCCTCCCCTTGACGAGGCCGGAGTCGGTGACGGGGTCGATCTCGGGGAGCGGCCCGTCGGGGTCGTACGCGGAGAGGTCGAGGCCCCAGAGCTGCTCGGCGGCGAGGATCGCGTTCTGCGGGGAGACCTGCTGGCGGCGGATCTCGTACGCCTGCTCCTGCGCCTCGGCGTCGGTGTCGCCGACCACCACGGTGACCCCGGGCATGATCTTGAGGTCGTCGGGCTGCCGCCCGTACGCCGCGAGCCGCGCCTTGACGTCGGCGTAGAAGTCGCGGCCCGCCTCCAGGGTGCCGTGCCGGGTGAAGATGATGTCGGCGGCGGAGGCGGCGAACTCCCGGCCCTCGCTGGAGTCCCCGGCCTGGATCACCACCGGGTGGCCCTGCGGGGAGCGCGGCACGGTGAACTCGCCGGAGATCGTGAACTGCTCCCCGTCGTGTGCGAAGGGCCGCGACTCGCCGTCCGGGGTCCAGGAGTCCCACAGCTCCCGGGCGGTGGCGACGAACTCGGCGGCCCGGTTGTAGCGGTCGGCGCGGTCCAGGTAGCCGCCCCGGCGGAAGTTCTCCCCGGTGAAGGCGTCGGAGGAGGTCACCACGTTCCAGGCGGCGCGCCCGTCGCTGAGGTGGTCGAGGGTGGCGAGCCGGCGGGCCAGCTCGTAGGGCTCGTTGAAGGTGGCGTTCACGGTGGCGGCGAGGCCGAGCCGTTCGGTGACGGCGGCCAGCGCGTTCAGCACGGTCAGCGACTCGGGCCTGCCGACCACGTCGAGGTCGTGGACGCGGCCGTTGTGCTCACGCAGCCGCAGCCCCTCGGCGAGGAAGAAGAAGTCGAACTTGCCGCGCTCCGCCGTCCGGGCCAGATGCACGAAGGAGGAGAAGTCGATCTGGCTGCGGGAGCGGGGGTCGGCCCACACGGTGGTGGCGTTGACGCCCGGGAAGTGTGCGGCCAGATGCATGGTGCGGGGCACGGTCAGGCCTCCTTCGACGAAGCCGACGGGGCCGCCGCGGCCTTGGCGGTCGCGTAGCGGCTGGCGGGGCGGACGAGCCCCAGGTGTTCGCGCAGGGTTCCGCCGGGGTGGAAGGTGCGGAAGAGGCTGCGGTGCTGGAGGAGGGCCACGGTGTCGTTGACGATCCTTTCGAGGTCGCGCTCCGGGGTGATGGGCGTGAGGTGGAAGCCGTCGGCGGCACCCGCCCGGTGCCACTGGGCGATGAGGTCGGCGAGGTCGACCGGTCCGCCCCGGAAGTAGGTGCCCCGCCCGGCGAGTTGCGGTCCGCTCTCCAGGCCGGGTTCCGGTGCCGTCTCGACGTCCCCGAGGTCGACCGTCAGCGCGACCAGGACCCGCAGTGCGTCGGGGTCGCGCCCGTGGGCGGCCGCCCCGGCGCGCAGGTCGTCCCGGACCGCGGCGGCCTGCTCGGGAGTGGTGGCCCGGATGTGGACGACGTCGGCGTGCCGGGCCGCCGCCGCCCTGGCCGGGGCGCTGGTCGCGTCGATGACGGTGACGGGCCTGCCCTGGGGCGGGCGCGGCACGATCGCGGGGCCCCGCACCGTGAAGGTGGAGCCCTCGAAGTCGACGTAGTGCAGCTTGTCCCGGTCGATGAAGCGTCCGGTCGCGGTGTCCCGGATCTCCGCGTCGTCCTCCCAGCTGTCCCAGAGCCGCGCGGAGACGTCGGCCACCTCTCCGGCCTCCTGCCACAGGGCGGCGGGCGGGGCGGCGGAACGTCTGCCGAAGAGCCGGGCCTCCGCCTCGGTGGTCGAGACGTCGGCGTGCCAGCCGGCCCGGCCGTTGCTGACCCAGTCCAGGGAGGCGACGGCCGAGGAGACGTGGAAGGGCTCGGTGTGGGTGGTGGTGACGGTCGGGACGAGGCCGATGCGGTCGGTGGCGGGCGCGACGCGGGCGAGGACCGCGAGCGCGTCGAGCCCGGGGCGGGCGAAGGAGTCGCCGAGGGTGACGTAGTCGAGGGCACCGCCTTCGGCGAGCCGGGCGAGGCGGAGGTAGTGCCCGGCGTCGTAGTGGGGCGGGCCGCCGATCTCGGCGGCCAGGTGGAGGGGGGTACGGGCGGACATTGCGGGACCTCTCGGGTCGACGGTCGGGCGGGGGCCTCGCGGGGCGGTCGTGGTCATCGGCGGTGCGAGGCCCCGTAGAGGGAGACCTGCCGGGCCTCGCAGGACCGGCCTGCTGCCGGTCCTGCGAGGGGTGCCCGGTGGGTCAGCTCTTGGTCTTGGGCAGGCCGGGCGGGTTGATCTCCGACTTCTCCACGGCCTCGCCGGTCAGCCCCCAGCGCTGGAGGACCTTGCCGTACGAGCCGTCCTCGATGATGTGGTCGATCGCGGCGGCGTACGCCTTGACCAGGCCGCTGTCCTTCTTGGTGGTCGCGGCGATCTTGCCCTGGAGGTCGCCGCCGGCCCCGGAGATCTGTCCGGCGATCTCGCTCTGGCCGGCCGTCGCCACGTGGTACGCGGCGGACGGGCTCGGGCCGAGGTGGGCGTCGATGCGGCCCGACTGGAGCGGCAGGTAGTAGTCGTTCTCCTTCTGGAAGTACTTGATCTCCACCGGCTTCCGCCCGGCCTTGACGTTCTCCTCGCTCCACTCGACGAGGATCTTCTCCTGGTTGGTGCCGGAGGAGACCGAGATCGTCTTGCCGGCGACGTCGGCGGGACCGTTCACCTTCCAGCCGGAGCCCTTCTTGGCCTCGAACGCGATGTTGTCGAGCCGGTAGGTGGCGAAGTCGTACTTCTCCTTGCGCTCCTCGGTCACGGTGACGTTGGAGAGGACCGCGTCGAACTTGGAGCTGTCCAGGCCGACGAAGAGGTTCTCCCAGGAGACCTGCTCGAACTCCGGCTTCAGGCCGAGGGTGTCGGCGACGAGGGTGGCGAGGTCGATCTCGGAGCCGATCCGGGTCTTGTCGTCGGTGGCGTAGAAGCCCAGCGGCGGCACGGCGTCCGCGCTGGCCCCGATCTTCAGCGTGCCGCGCTCGCGGATCGCCTCGGGGACGAGGCCTGCGACGGCGTCCACCTTCTTGCCTCTGAGGCGGTCCTGGTCGGGACCGGTGTTGAGGCCGGTGTCCTTCTTGTCCTTGGACGCGGCCACATCGGTGGAGGCGTCGGGGTTGCCGCAGGCGGTGAGCAGTCCGGTGGCGGTGAGCGTGGCGATGGCGAGGGTGATGCTGCGGCGGACGGACACGTACGTACTCCTTGCGAGTGATGCGAATGACGCGGATGAAGGGGACATGAAAGGCGGTTCAGAGAACCTTGGAGAGGAACGCACGGGTGCGCTCCTGGGTGGGGTGGTCCAGTACGTCGGCGGGCGGGCCCTGCTCGACGATCCGGCCCTCGTCCATGAAGACGACGGTGTCGGCGACCTCACGGGCGAAGCCGATCTCATGGGTGACGACGATCATCGTGGTGCCGCCGTGCGCCAGGTCCTTGATGACGTCGAGGACTTCACCGACGAGCTCCGGGTCGAGTGCGGAGGTCGGCTCGTCGAAGAGCAGGAGCTTGGGCTCCAGCGCCAGGGCGCGGGCGATGGCGACGCGCTGCTGCTGACCGCCGGAGAGCTGGGCCGGATAGGCGGTCGCCTTGTCGGCGAGCCCGACCCGGGCGAGCAGCTTCTCCGCCGCCTCGACGGCCTCCTTGCGGGGGCGGCGCAGCGCGGAGACGGGCGCCTCGATGATGTTCTCCACCACCGTGAGGTGCGGGAAGAGGTTGAAGTTCTGGAAGACGAAGCCGATCTTGGTGCGCTGGCGCAGCACCTCGCGCTCGCGGAGCTCGTAGAGCTTGTTGCCGTCCCTGCGGTAGCCGACGAGGGTGCCGTCGACGCTGATCCAGCCCTGGTCGACCTTCTCCAGGTGGTTGATGGTGCGCAGGAGGGTGGACTTGCCGGAGCCGGAGGGGCCGAGGATGACCGTCACCTCGCCGGGCCGCACCGACAGATCGATGCCGCGCAGCACTTCGAGGGAGCCGAAGTTCTTGTGTACGGAGCGGATCTCGACCATGGCTTCGCTGGGTGCGCTCATCGCACGGCCCCCTTGGAGTAGTGGCGTTCGACGTAGTACTGGATGACCGAGAGGGCGGTGGTCAGGAGGATGTACCAGGCGGTGGCGACCATCAGCAGCGGAACGACCCGGCCGCTGCGGCCGTAGACGACCTGGACCTGGTAGAAGAGCTCGCCGATCGCCATGACGGAGACGATCGAGGTGCCCTTGAACAGCGAGATGATCTCGTTGGCCGCGTTGGGCAGGATGGAGCGCATCGCCTGCGGGAGCACGATCCGGCGCAGCTGCCGGAGCTTGGGTATGCCGAGGGCGGCCGCCGCCTCCAACTGGCCGCCGCCGACGGCCAGTACGCCACCGCGGACGATCTCCGCCGCGTAGGCCGCCTGGTGCAGCGCGAGGCCCAGGACGGCCGCGCTCACCGCGCCGACCAGGTTCATCGTGTCGAAGGTGAAGAAGCCCGGCCCGAACGGGATGCCGAACTGCAACTCCCGGTAGAGGTAGGCGAGGTTGAACCAGAACAGCAGCTGCACGATGAGCGGGATGGAGCGGAACGCCCAGATGTAGCCGTACGCGACCGTCCGCAGGAACGGGCTGGCCGACAGCCGCATGAACGCCAGCACGATGCCGAGCGCGAAGCCGAGGACCGTGCCGTAGAAGGTCAGCTGAAGGGTGAGCCAGACGGCCTTGAGGATGACCGGCGCGGTGAAGAACTGCGCGAAGACGTCCCACTCCCAGCCGGGGTTGGTGACCAGCCCGTTGATGAACTGGGCGACCAGGACCGCGGTCACGGCGACGGCGACCCAGCGCCAGGGGTGGCGGGCCGGGACGACGGTCAGCTCTCCGTAGTCGGTGCCGGGGTCGGCGGCTTTTCCGGGGGGCGGGCCGTCGGGGACCCCGGCGGGTTGATCGATGGGTGGATCGCTGGTCAGCGACATGGCGGAGTTCCTTGGACGCAGTGGTGGCCGTGGTCCGGGCAGGAGCGCGGGTGGCGGTGGTACGGGCAGGAGCGCGGGTGCGGCGCGCTCAGGAGGCGATTCGGTCGCTACAGGAGAGGTCGCGCAGGTAGCTGAGGGCGGCTCGGGCGGTGGCGTCGTTCTGCCGGAACGCGGGTCCGCCGGTGCGGGGGCGGGTGAAGGCGCCGCTGTTGCGTGCCGTGGTGAACGGGCCGAGCGCGAAGCGGCGCGGGTGCGGCCGGCCCTCGCGGTCGACGATGCGGCTGTCGCCCGGGTCCACGGAGAGCAGGCCCGTGTCGGTGACGGCGGCCCCGCCCTCGTACAGGGTGCGCAGCAGCGGGCTGGCGGTGTGGCGGAGCGAGGGGTCCGGCAGGCGGGCCTCGACCAGGGCTCGGGCCTCGATGTGCTCGCCGGGGACGGTGGCGCCGCTCGCCCGGAAGACGCCGTGCTCCTCGTCGGCCTCCACGGCGACGGAGGCGCCGAGGAAGCGGACGACGCCGGCCCGGGAGAGGGCGAGGAGCTGCTCCAGGCGGGGGCCGGGCGGGCCCGATGCGAGGTAGCTGAAGAAGCCGTGCCACCAGTTGCCGATGTCGCCGAGCCGGATGAGCTGGGCGTAGGCGGAGAGCAGCCCGAGGAAGACCGCGAGGTCCGTGCTGCGGTCCGGGTCGTGACGACGTGTCAGGTCGGCGGTTATGTAGTCGCGCAGCCCTTCCTGGAGCGCCTCGGCGCTCTCGTACGTCACGCCGTCCAGCGGCCGGTCGAGCGCGTCCAGGTCGAGCCGGTCGGCGGGGTCGGGTACGGCACCGGCGACGAGGTCGGCCAGTTCGGGGCTGCCGGGGTCGGCGGCTGCGTACTTCGCGTCGAAGACCTCGGGGTCCAGTGCGGTGCGCTCGGGGTGGGCGGTGAACAGCCGGTGGTAGTGGGCGTGGCCGAGCTCCTTGCCGACCAGCGGCCACACATCGCGCCGGAAGTCGAGCGGGCCGGGGCGGCTCAGCAGCTCGTCGGCCCAGGCGGGGTTCAAGTAGCGCGGCAGGGGCGGGCGTTCGCCGGTCCAGGTGTAGCCGATCTTCGAGTGGTACGGGACCCCGCGCCGGGATCCCACGTACAGCACGGGCTCCTGGCCCGAGGGAAGGTAGACGTCGTTCTCGTGGCGTCCGCCGCGCCCCTCGGTGAGCAGGACCATCAGGTCGATGAAGGCGAGGCCGAAGCCCCGGACGATGACCGGTTCACCGGCGGGCAGCGCGGTGAGGTCGGTGTCGGCGGTGAAGTCGGGCGGCAGGTGGATCAGCCCGTGCCGCGCCGCGAAGTCGCTCAACTCGGCCTGTTCCGGATCCTGTTCGGCGTTGAGGTGGCCCACGGTCAGGACGACGAGGTCGGCGAGGAGCGGTTCGGCGCGGTCCCGCAGCCGTACGCGCTGGCGGGAGCCGCGCGGTCCGGTGACGGCGATGGCGGTGGTGCGGTGCTCGTGCACGGTGATCCCGGGCGGCAGGGCCGCCAGCGCACGGTCGTAGGTCCAGCGCAGATAGGCGCTCTGGAGCCGCCGGCTGGGGAAGTCCTGGCCGGTCAGGCCCCGTATCTCCGCCAGTACGGCGGGCTCGGCATCGGGGGTGACACGCCCGGCGCGAACGTCCTCGGCCCACGCGTGCAGCGCGGGTCCCGCCACGACCGGTCCGGCCAGCTCCACCGTCTCGTCGGTGAACATGGTGACGTCCTCGGCCATGGAGTTCATCCAGAGCAGCGGCGACTGGTCCGGCCGCCAGATCCGTCCGCCACCCGCCGGGTAGGGGTCGACGATGTGGATGTCCAGGGGCAGGTCCCCGTACAGCTCACGGGCGTTGGCGGCGATGCGCTCGACGACCCCGGTGCCGCGCGGCCCGCCCCCGATCACCACGAGGGTGGGTGCGGCGCTCATCGCGCACCCGCCGTGCCGCGGGCGTAGTAGCGCTCCACATAGCGCTGGCCGATGCTCAGCAGGGAGGTGACCCCGGCGTACCAGAGGGTGGCGACGAGCAGCAGCGGGATGACCTGGTACGTGCGGTGGTAGACGAGCTGGACGGAGTAGAGCAGGTCCTGCACGGCGATGATGCTGACGATCGAGGTGCCCTTGAGCGTGCCGATCAGCATGTTCCCGGCCGGCGGGACGATGGAGCGCATCGCCTGCGGCAGCACGATCCGCCGGAACCGCCGCCAGGGCCCGAGCCCCAGGGACTGGGCGGCCTCCACCTGGCCGCGTTCGACGGAGAGGATGCCGCCCCGGACGACCTCGGCGGCGTACGCGGCCTCGTGCAGGGTCAGTCCGACGACGGCGATGGTGACCGGGCCCATGAGGGTGACCGTGGAGACGCCGAGGATCTGCGGGTACAGGGCGCCGATGTTGAACCAGAACAGCAGCTGGACCAGGATCGGGGTGGACCTGAACAGCCAGACGTAGCCCCAACTGACCGCCTGCAGAACGGGGTTGCCGGAGAGTCGCAGGACGGCGAGGAGCGCCCCGAGGGCGAAGCCGAGCACCATGACGACCGCGGTGAGCCACAGGGTGAGCCAGAGGCCGCGCAGGACGGAGGCGGTGGCGAAGTAGGAGACGACCACGTCCCACTCGAAGGCCTCGTTGCGGATGACCGAGCTCAGCGCCAGCGCGAGGAGGACCAGGACGGCAACAGCCGCTGTCCAGCGGCCCGTTCGGCGTACGGGGACGATGCGGGGGACCGCACCGTCACCGTCGTGCTTGACGGGTGGTGGCGCGGAGGACGAGGGGGGCAGCAGATCGGTCTGCGGGGGCATGCGAGGGCTCCGTGGATGCTGAGATCGAACACGGGGCGTACCTTCACACCATGAACCACACGGACCGGGCCCCTCAGCGCCGATCCGCCTCCGAGATAAGCGGTGAACACGGCGCGTTGTCAAGCCTGTCCACACTCTGAGCTGTATGTCTCACGTCAGTTGACGCGCACCCGGATGCCTGTTCCACTGGCCCCATGTATTCGCAGCAGTGGCTGGTCACCCGCTCCCACATCGACTTCGGTCGAGTGTGGTCCTCTTCCTGTTGAGCTGACCCTCTGCTGTCCGGTTTTCCCTGCTCACGCCTGCTCTGAAGGCGTTCGAGCACCGTTCCTCGCGTGACTTCACCTCCACCACACCGCGTCGCCCTCCCCCTCGCTTCGCCGTACCTTCCCGCGCACAGCTGAACCTCCCGTCGCCGCTCCGCGCCCTTCCGGGCCCGGGGCCGGTCGGCATACCTTGACGAACCCGGAGAAAACAGAGCCATGTCCAGATCGCGCCACAGTGCCCTTTTCGCCTTGATCACCGTCGCAGCGCTGACCCTGACCGGCTGCGCGGACCCGGCGGAGCCCGGGGCGAGCACCGCCAAGGGCGAGGCCAAGGGGAAGACCCCGACCACCGACGTGGTGTCCTCGGTGAAGAAGGTCGACGCCGTGGCGGAGCTGCTGCCCGAGGAGGTCCGCAAGGCCGGCACCCTGCGGATCGCGGCCGCCACCGGCTCCCCGCCGGGAGCCTTCTACGAGGCGGACGGCACCACGCTGTCCGGCGCGGACATCGACTTCGCGGACGCGGCGGCCAAGGTACTGGGGGTGGAGCTGAAGCGTGAGGTGGCGTCCTTCGAGGCGATCCTGCCGGCGCTCGGGAGCGGGAAGTACGACCTGGGGACGGGGAACTTCGGCGTCACCGACGTACGCCGCAAGACGATCGACTTCGTGACGTACATCAACGACGGCCAGGGCTTCGCCGTCCGCGAGGACAGCAAGCTGAAGGAGGTCACCGACCTCACCGACCTGTGCGGCCTGAACGTGTCCACGGGTGCGGGCACCACCTTCGAGGTCGCACTTCAGGAGAACCTGCCCCGGTGCGCGGAGAAGGGCAAGAAGCCCTACGAGGTGAAGACGTACGCCGACCCGGCGGCGGTCTGGCTCTCCCTCAAGCAGGGCCGTACCGACGTGAACATGTCCACCATCAACGGACTGCGCTACGCGGTGACCCAGCAGGAGGGGCTGCGCTTCCTCAACGAGTTCAAGCGGCTCGACGTGGGCTTCGCCTTCAAGAAGGGCAGCCCGCTGACCCCGGCCTTCCAGGCGGCGGTCAACCAGCTCAAGAAGGACGGGACCTACGACCGGATCCTGAAGAAGTGGGGCACCACCGAGTCCGCGATCGAGACGTCGCAGATCTCACCGCCCGAGCTGAAGGGTCCCACGCCGAAGTAGCCCGGCGCCGGTGACTCCTGCGGCCTCAGCAGTCGCACCCGCAGGAGTCGCCGCAACAGCAGCAGCCCTCGCCGCACTGGCCGCAGCAGTCGCACGCCTCGCAGCAGTCGCCGCAGCTGTTGCACAGCCCTTCCCGCCGCTCCCGGCTCCAGGGGTCCTCGAAGCTGCCGCAGCACATCTGGCAGGTGCAGGCGAGCCCGGCCCACACCAGGCACCCGGCGATCAGCCCGCGCCGGTCGCGCGGCGGCCGGGGCGGGGGCGGGGCGGCCGGACCGCCGGGCGTCGGACCGTACGGGTTGCCCGGCATCGGACCGTACGGGTTGCCGGGGGGCGGCCCGAAGGAGCCCTGCGGCACCTCGAGCCCCGTGTGCGAGCAGGACGACGTGGCGAAGGCCCGGTCGACCGAGCGCCGCAGCTCATGGGCGAGCAGCACATGGACGAGCTTGCCGTCGGTGAACTCCGCCTCACGCAGTGCGAGCCGTATGCCGTGCAGCGCGTCGTCGCAGAGCCGGCGCGCCTCGGTCAGCGGGGTGCCGGTCACGGTGAGCGGGTTCCAGGCACCCGACGCGGCGTCAGCTTCCCGGTCCTCCACGGCGTCCAGCAGATGCGCGAGCCGCCCGAAGAGGCGTCCGGCCTCCGCGAGCGGGGCGGCGTTCTGCGGCTTCCCGGCGAGGACGGCGGTGTGGGCGAAGGCCGCCGCGGTGGCGGTCTCGGTGGGTTCGGTGACCGTCAGCAGCGGGGTGCCGGACCCCGCGAGGGTCTCGATGCCGGTCTGCCGGTCGACCGCGTCGACCAGGAGGGCGGTGTCGAAGCCGAGCGCCGCCCCCGTACGGGCGCCCGCCCGGTCCCAACCCGCCGCCACCCGCCGCGCGGCCGCCGCGACCGGCCGGCGGGCCAACAGCCCGTCCCGGTCGGCGACGTGGTCGCGCACCTTGGCCGAGGCGAGGACGAGCGAGACGGCGGCGGCGAGCCTGGCCCCCTCCCCCTTGGCGACCGGGGCGGTCCGCATGGCGCGCAGCGGGCACGGCCCAGCGGTGCGCCGGCCGGCCGGGGTGGTCCCCGTCTGAGCCTCCGTCAGGACGGAGACGATCAGACCGTCATAGTTGGTGACAATCCGGGCGAACTGCCCGTGATCCGCCCTCAGGGCCAGGCAGAGACCGCAGAGATGGGCCATCCACTCGGTCCGCAGACCTTCGGAGAGCCGATGGGTACAGGGCCTCACGATTCCGAACACGACGATCCCCCGCGAGCCGTTCCAGCCGGTGCGCGCCGCTCGCGCACCTGAGCGCCGTGCATCGTATCGGGCGATCCGTTCACCCGTACGTCCCCCATGTCACCCGTACGGACCGGCGCATCATATTTTCCCATCGGGACCGGCCTTATGCAGGAGGAACCTTGACGAACCGCCACATGTTCTGCACCAGTACCGTCACGAATCACCTGCGCGGCGACTATCCACTTGGCGCGGTATCCGCATCATGGACGACCATAGGGATACGAAAGAGATGCGGAACACCAAGGAACCGCGGTTGAGAGGAGGCGTCCATGGGATCGGTGCGCAAGGCGAGTGCGTGGCTGGGCCTCGTAGAGGACAACGACGAGCGGTACTACGACGACGAGTACGCCGAGGGTACGGAGACGGGCACGGGCAACCAGGCCTGGGTCACCGACCCGCGGGTGCAGGTGGCCGCCGAGACGGCCGAGCAGCAGGACCGCCGGATCGCCACGGTGACCCCGGACAGCTTCCGGGACGCACGGGCCATCGGTGAGCTGTTCCGGGACGGTGTCCCGGTGATCGTCAACCTCACGGCCATGGACCCCGCCGACGCAAAGCGCGTGGTGGACTTCGCCGCCGGGCTGATCTTCGGCCTGCGCGGTTCGATCGACCGGGTGGCCACCCGGGTCTTCCTGCTCTCCCCGGCCGACACCCAGGTGGTCGCCGGGGAATCCGCCGGCCGCAAGGCCGGCGGATTCTTCAACCAGAGCTGAGCAGGGCGCTCGCCGGAAAGTTCCGGTCAGCGCCTCCGGTCGGCGCGTCCCCCGGGGCGGGCCGTGGTCACCGGAAGGCGTCGAGACCGGTGAGCGCCTTGCCCAGCACCAGCTGGTGCATCTCCACGGTGCCCTCGTACGTGAGCACCGACTCCAGATTCGTCGCGTGCCGCATCACCGGGTACTCCAGTGAGATCCCGTTGGCACCGAGGATCGTGCGCGAGGTACGGCAGATCTCGATCGCCTCCCGCACGTTGTTGAGCTTGCCGAAGCTGACCTGCTCGGGGCGGAGCCGTCCCGCGTCCATGCGGCTGCCCAGGTGGTGGGCGAGCAGAATGCCCTTGTGCAGTTCGAGCGCCATGTCCGCCAGCTTGGCCTGCGTGAGCTGGAAGCCGCCGATCGGCCGGCCGAACTGTTCCCGGGTCCTCGCGTAGTCGAGGGCCGACTCGAAGCTGGCCCGCGCCGCGCCCATGGCGCCCCAGACGATCCCGTACCGCGCGTGGCTCAGACAGCTGAGCGGGCCGCGCAGCCCCCGCGCGTCCGGAAGCACCGCGTCGGCGGGGAGCCGGACGCCGTCCATGACCAGTTCGCTGGTGACCGAGGCCCGCAGCGACCACTTGTGGTGGATCTCCGGCGCGGAGAAGCCGGGGGTGTCGGTCGGTACGACGAAGCCTCGGATGCCCCGGCCCTCGTCGCCCTCGTCGGTCTGCGCCCAGACGACGGCGACCCCGGCGACCGAGCCGTTGGTGATCCACATCTTGCGGCCGGTGAGCACCCAGTCCGCGCCGTCGCGTTTGGCGTACGTCCGCATCCCGGCCGGGTCGGAGCCGTGGTCCGGCTCGGTCAGCCCGAAGCAGCCGATGATCTCGCCCGCCGCCATGCCGGGCAGCCACCGCTGCTTCTGCTCCTCGGAGCCGAAGCGGTGGATCGCGTACATGGCGAGCGAACCCTGTACGGAGACGAGCGAACGGATCCCGGAGTCGGCGGCCTCCAGCTCCAGGCAGGCGAGCCCGTACTGGACGGCGCTCGCCCCGGCGCAGCCGTACCCGTCGAGGGACATGCCCAGCGCGCCCAGCGCGCCCAGCTCCCGGGCCAGCTCCCGGATGCCCGGCAGCTCCCCCTTCTCGTACCACTCGGCGATGTGCGGCAGGACCCGGTCGGTGGCCCAGGTGCGGACGGTGTCGCGGATCGCGAGGTCGTCGGGGCCGAGCAGATCGTCGATGCCGAGGGGGTCGGTGGCGTCAAACGGCGGGAGCTTCGACGGCTTCGCGGACTCGGTGCTGGACATGAGGGTGCCTCCGGCGGCTCGCACGGTGAGCGGAGGGGCGGGGGTCGGCCGCGGCCCTCCGAAAACTAGCAGTGGTAGTCAGAGCGTCGTGGAGACGTTACGGCTCAGTGTGCCGCTCGTCCAGAGCCGGTGGCCTCAGCCGGTTCGCGCCGCGCGGGGAGAGTCAGGCGCGGGGCGGGGCGCTCCGGGACGGCGGGAGCCGGGAGGGCGCCGGAGGTCCGGGAGTCGGAGGTCTGGGACTCGGCGGCCGGGCGGCCGGGGACCTTCGGCTCCGCGGCCGGGAGCTCGGAGGTGCCGGACTCGGCGGCCGGGCGGTCGCCCAGGGCGCAGAGCTCATTCGGCGCACAGTCCATCACCCTCGGCAGCCGCAGCGCCGCCAGTGCCCCGAGCAGCAGCAGACCGGCGCTGACGAAGAGCGTGACGTGGAGCCCGCCGACGAAGGCGTGCCGGGCCGTGGAACGCAGCAGCTCCCCCGCCGGGCCGCCGAGCTGCGCGGCCACCTGGTAGGCCTCGCCCAGCGAGTGGGAGGCCTCCGCGCCGGCGCGGGCGGGCACGCCCTTCTCGTGCAGGGAGGCGAGTCCGGGGGCGTAGGCGGCGTTCATGACGCTGCCGAGGAGGGCGATGCCCAGGCCCGCGCCCAGCTGGTAGGAGGTCTCCCCTATCGCCGCGGCCCCGCCCGCCCGTTCCGCGGGGGCGTCGCTGAGCATCGACTCGTACGCCCCGAAGAGCGTCGACTGGAGCCCGAAGCCGAGGAGGACGAAAGCCGCGGTCAGCAGGGCGGGCCGGTCGTGCTGGCCCATCGAGGTGAGCAGCAGGACGGAGGAGGCCGTCAGGACGAAGCCCCAGCCGACCATCCTGCGGGGGCCGACGCGGCGCAGGGTGTACGAGCCGGTGGCGCCCGCGGCCATCGCGGCGAAGGTCAGCGGCAGCAGCCGCAGCCCGGTCTCCAGCGGGCTGAGGCCCAGCACGAGCTGGAGGTACTGGACGGCAATCAGCTGGAGGCCGACCAGGGCCAGCATGGCGAGCACGATGCAGCCGACGGCGGTGCAGAAGGCCGGGCGGGCGAACATCGAGATGTCGATCAGCGGATGCGTACGGCGCTTCTGGCGGCGCACGAAGAGGATCAGGAGCGCCAGCCCGAGGGCCAGCGGGCCCAGCGAGACCGGGTCCAGGAGAGCCTCGCCGCCGCCCAGGCGCTTGACGCCGAGGACGACTCCGAGCACCCCGGCGGCGGCGGTCAGCGCGCCCAGCACGTCCCACGGGCCGTCCTCGGCGCCGCGCGACTCCGGCAGCAGCCAGCGGCCGAGCGGGAGGATGACCGCCATCAGCGGGATGTTGATCAGGAAGACCGAGCCCCACCAGAAGTGCTCGACCAGGAAGCCGCCGACGACCGGTCCGACGGCGGCGCCGACCGCGGCGACCGCGGTCCACACCCCGATGGCGAGGGCCCGCTCCCGCCGGTCCGGGAAGACCTGGCGCAGGATCGACAGGGTCGCCGGCATGATCATCGCGCCGCCGACACCGAGCAGGGCGCGGGCCGCTATGAGAACGGCCGGAGTGTCGGCGGTCGCGGCCAGCAGGGAGGCGACGCCGAACAGCGCGTAGCCGAAGAGCAGCACGCGGCGTCTGCCGATCCGGTCACCCAGCGTGCCGAAGAGGATGAGCAGCGAGGCGCAGACGAGGGGGTAGGCGTCGACGATCCACAGGAGTCCGGTGGCGCTCGGGCGCAGATCCTCGGTGACCGAGGGGACCGCGACATGGAGCACGGTCGCATCGAGCGCGACCACCAGCAGGCTGAGGCAGAGGACGACGAGGACGACCCAGCGGTTGGCGCCGTCGGCGGCTCGGCGCAGCCGGACTCCGGCCGTGGTCGTCCCGGACATCTGCCTACCTCCCGATGGGTTCCTCGCGCTCGGTGGACCGGCGGGGACGTGGTGTGCGTGTCTCCCGGGGCCCGGCATCGACGGGCGAGTGAGCCGTCAGCGTACGCGAGTTCGGCCTGGTGACACGTGGCCCACCTCATACGCCGGTCCGCCACACAGTGTGGCGTACGCCACACCGGACCCGCCGGTGACCCCGTGCCGGGCCCGCCGGAGGCGGGGCGGGACGGGGTGCGCCTCCCCCGAATGGCCCGATCAATTCCCGCGGATTCCTGTGTGCGAAATTACCTGGAAGATCAAACATGCTTCCGAACGGAACCCCGGGGAAATTGGCCGCAAGATCACGGAGATTCTTCTCCGCACCCGGAAAAAGTCACCGTTCTGAGACGAAGTCCACATCACATCGTCATCACAAAGCGGCCGGATTGGCCTGCTCACACACTCACTCGCTGTAACGTCGATTGGGTGCGTACCGACATCTTTGCCCGCCTGGACCGGGAGCCGGAACCGCCGAAGATAGTGGCACCGCGGATGAGCCGTCACCGCATCGCCCTCTTCGGCGGGACGTTGGCGTTCTATCTCGCCATCGTCTTCGCCGTGCTCGTGACGTCCTGGCTGGTGACCCTGGACTGGAAGGTCATGCTGTTCCGGCCCTACCAGCAGTGGCCCGAACTGCACGCCTTCCTCGACTACTACGTCGTGCTCGGCCAGCGCGGCCCGACGGCGGTGATGGTCTCCTGCTGGCTGGGCTGGCGCTCCTGGCGTCAGCACACGCTCCGGCCGCTGCTGGTCCTCGGCACCTCCCTGCTGCTGCTCAATGTGACGGTGGGCGCGGTCAAGCTGGGGCTGGGGCGGCTGGGCCCGCACTACGCGACGCAGATCGGCTCGGCCGAGATGTTCGCCGGCGGCGATATATTTCCCTCCGGACACACCGCGAACGCCGTCGTGACCTGGGGAATCCTGGCCTATCTGGCCACCACGCCCCGGGCCAGGCGCTATCTGTCGGCGGTCTCCGCCACGGTCTCGCTGGGCGTCGGCCTCACCACCGTCTACATCGGCACGCACTGGCTCAGCGATGTGGTGCTGGGCTGGGCGGCGGGGCTGCTCATCCTGCTGGCGCTGCCCTGGTTCGAGCCGCTGATCGCCCGCACGGAGAGCTGGATCTTCGACGTGCGCGAGCGGTGGCGCGAGCGGCGCAGGGCGGGCCGCCCGGTCCGGGCCCCCGAAGGCGGGCCGCAGCCGGTGCTGCTCCCCCAGTCGATCGCCGCCGAGGGCGCCGCCCTCGCGGCCGGTGCGGGCGCTCCCGGCGCGCACCTGGCGACCGGATCCCGGGTGCGGGCGCACACGGCGCCCGCCGTCTGCCCGGAGCGGCCGGCGGCGGCTCCCGCGGGCACCCGCTGCGCGCAGCCCGAACACGGCTCCCGGGGCGCCGCGAGCCCGGCGCGCCCGATGACGGGCGGCTAGGAAGCGACGCGCTCCGATACGACGGAAGGCCCCGACCACGTGGTCGGGGCCTTCCGTCGTATCGGAGCGCGTGCGGGGGTCAGCCCACCCAGCAGCGGGTCACCGTGGCGTCCTCGACCTGGAAGTTGATCCGGCCGGAACGGAACTCCATCGTCAGGAACGTGCCCGGCGGAACCGCCCGGACCGTGTCCCAGCCACGGCTTCTCGCCAGCTGCTCGGCGGTGTCGGCAGCGAGGCCGACGTACGGCTCGGGGGCGTCGTCCGGCTGTGCGGGAGGGGTCGGTAGTGAGGCCATACCCCTCACCGTAGGCGGCTGCGGGCGAGGACGGAAGGCCGGGCCGCGAGGCCGTCCCCCGCATCCCCGGGTGCCGCCGCGGTCACGCTTGTGTCACAGAATCCCCACACATGTATAGCCCGGCCTATTCACTCGAACGGCCCGCCCGGAAGTGGGGGTGCGAAATGGCTGGACGCCCCTGTACGGTCTCGCGGCGGTGCCGGTCGCGACACTCCGTAAACACCCGGGGTGACCTGCTGATTTTACCGTCCGATGGTCCGTCACCCGAATGGGCGGGACACCTGAATTTCATGCTCCCTTATACCCGTCTTATATTTCCTCACGTTTCTCCCACGGATCTCCGTCTCCCGGACAACAGGCGGAATCTCACGATCCGGCCAGCGCCCGGGTCAGCCGGTCCCGGGCCCGGGTCATCACCTCGATGAGCTCGGGCGGCTCGACCACCTCGAAATCGATCCCCATGAGCAGCACGTGGATCACCAGGACCTCCAGGTTCGGCGCCCCCGCCGTGAGCCGGCACGTCTGCGCGTCGACGGGCTCCAGCACCCCGGCGGAGGGTGAGATGTGCTGGGCGGCCTCCGCCAGCGGGGCCTTCACCAGGAGCACCGCCCGCGCCGCGTAGGCGGAGACCGCGACGCCTTCGGAGACGTGGGCGGCCAGGTCCTCGGCGGGCGGGGGCCGGGGCGTGAAACGGGGGCCGTGCGGCGGGGTCGGGGTGATCCGGTCCACCCGGAAGGTCCTCCAGTCCGCCCGGTCAAGGTCCCAGGCGACCAGGTACCAGCGGTGCTCGGTGCAGACGAGCCGGTGCGGCTCCACGGTCCGGCGGGAGTCGGAGCCGCCGTGGGAGCGGTAGGAGAAGCGCAGCCGCTCGCTGTCCCGGCAGGCCGCGGCCAGCTCGGTGAGGAGGGCCGGGTCGACGGTGGAGGTGTCGGCTCCGCGCAGCATCGGCACGGTGAAGGCGCCGAGCGCGCTCACCCGGCGGCGCAGCCGGTTCGGCAGCACCTGTTCGAGCTTGGCCAGTGCCCGTACGGAGGTCTCGCCGATGCCCTCGATGCCGTGGCCCGCCGCCGTGCGCAGCCCCACGGCGACCGCGACGGCCTCCTCGTCGTCCAGCAGGAGCGGCGGCAGCTCGGCCCCGGCCCCGAGCTGGTAGCCGCCGCCGGTGCCGGGGCTGGCGTTCACCGGGTAGCCGAGCTCACGCAGCTTGTCGACGTCCCGCCGCACGGTGCGCGGGGTGACGCCGAGCCGCTCGGCCAGGTCCGCGCCGGACCAGTCCCGGTGGGCCTGGAGCAGTGAGAGCAGACGCAGCAGTCGTGCCGAGGTCTCCAACATGGGGAGAAGTCTGCCAGGGCTTGCGGACAGCCTCGGTCCGCAAGCCCTGGCAGGCGGTGGCGGTCGGGCGACCCTGTGCCGGTCAGGCGGCCCCGCCCTTACGAAGGACGTCGGCGGCCTTGCAGCGGAGCGCGTACGCCCCGTCGAGGACGGTGCCCCGGGTGCGGTGCAGCGCGGTGCGCAGGGGGCCGTGGCCCCGGCCCCGGGCGCCGTGGGCGACCAGTTCGGTGAACAGGCTCTCGTGGCTCTCGGCGATCCGCGCCGGGTCGAAGCGTTCCGACGCCGAGAGCGCGGCGCGGCCCATCCGGTGGCGCAGGCCGTCGTCCTCGATCAGCTGGAGCAGCGCCACGGCGATCGCGTCGGTGTCACCCACCGGTACGAGACGGCCGTCGACGCCGTCCTCGATGATCTCCGCCGGTCCGTGCGGGCAGGCGGTGGCCACGACCGGCAGTCCGCCGCGCATCGCCTCCACGATGGTCATGCCGAAGGACTCGCGGTCCGAAGTGACGGCGGCGATCGACCCCTTGGGCCACTCGGCCTCCATGGGGTTGGCCGAGCCCATCAGGGACACCTGCTCGCGCAGGTCCAGTTGGCCGATGAGCGCGCGCAGCGAGGCCTCTTCGTCGCCGGACGCGTCCCCGCCGCCGTAGATCCGCAGCCGCCAGTCGGGGCGGGCCGCGGAGACCTGGGCGAAGGCCCGTACGAGCAGGTCGTACCGTTTGACCCGGTGCAGCCGGCCCGCCGCGACCACCCACTTCAGGTCGCCGTCGGCGGGCGGGAAGGCGGACTCGGGAACGGCGTTGGGGATGGCCTCGATCCGCACGCCCGGCAGCTTCATCCGCCTGCGGTAGTCCTCGGCGTCGGCGCGGGTGACGGTGGTGAGGGCGTCGAGCAGGGTGTACCGGTGGGCGATCTCGCGCCGCAGACGGTAGCCGTGGTTGTCCAGCGTGAGGTGCTCCTGCCCCACGCGCACCGGGCCCCGGCGGGTCTGCCGGGTGATGTGCACGTTCAGTCCGGGGCGGGTGCCGACGACGACGTCGGCTTCGAGCGCCTGGAGATGGGCGGCGATCCGGGCGTCGGTGAGCCTGCTGTACTGCTTGTGCCGACTGTCGCCGTGCGGGAACACCGTGGCGGGCCGGGCGTGTTGGGCGGCGTCGCCGTCGAACGTCGCGCTCTTCTTCCGCAGATCGACGAGGTGGCGCATCGTCACGCCCTCGGGCGCGCCGAGCACGGGCGCGTCGCGGTGCCGGAAGACGGAGACGATCTCGACGTCGTGCTGTTCGGCGAGAGTGCGGGCGAGTGTGAAGGTCGTGCGAATCGTTCCCCCGATACCGTACGCATTGTGCAGAAGAAATGAAATATGCATGATGTCGTTTCCCCCTGGCCTGGCCGGTCTGTTGCGACTCTACGTCCAGGCGGTTTACCACCCGAAATCCGTCCGGAATACGTCCGGAATCCGGACGGATTCCGCAGGTGAATGCATCGCGTTATCCGGCTCCTCGCTGCGGAGCCGGCACCGTGGTTGACCAGCAGGTTCCCGGAATCGCTGAATCCGGATCACCGTCGGCACCCGCTGTCCGGCGCACGATTCGGTGGCGTTCGGTACATCCTCCGGACGCCTGCCCGCCGCCCGTTCCGGCAGCGTATTACTCCCGTGCTTGACGGAGAACTCGACGGAAAGGTTGCCTGCGTCCGGGCAAAAACTCCGGAGACTCTCCGCACCGCGGCACAACCGCTCCCGGGGCCCATGGATCGACTCCTCGACGTAGCGATGTGTCGACCCGGTCCTCACTTCCGTCCCTGCCGGTGCGTGACCCCGGCCACGGATCCCGCGTTGTCTCTTCATGAGCCGGGAACCCCCCGGCCCACGCACCGAGTTCGAGGAGCCACCCGTGCCGCGCATGCTCGACGTCAGCCAGGACGTACGCGCCGAGATCGGCGACGACGAAGCCGACCGGCTGCTCGTCGGCGACGACACCCCCGGCAGTTACGACTGCACCTCCTGCCGCACCCCCGGCGACTCCGACCAGGAACGCACCAGCACGGTGCTGTTCATCGGGGACGAGACCGCCGTGCTCGCGTTCGCCCACGCGACGTGCATCCCCTCGCAGGTCGTCAAGGTCGCGGAGGACCAGCTCCAGGGCGCGGTGCGCAGCATCACCGGCAGCGAGCAGAAGAATACGGAGGGGCGCATGCCCGAACAGGCCGTACTCGGCATCACCAGCGGTCTCGTTCTCATCGAGGACGATGTCCGACCGGCCCTGGTCGTCGAACCGACGGGGCCGGTCGCCCGGCCCGGCACCGACGGCAGCGGGGGCGACGAGTTCCTCCAGCTGCTCCTGGAGCAGGGCTTCCACCCGGCCCCCGACCTGACCGCACTGCCGGCGCGGCTGCCCGGCTGGTCGGTGCTGCTCGCAGTGGGCCAGCTGCACGCCGTGCTGCAGCCCGGTTCCGGCGGGGGCAACCCGGTCGCCTGGTGGCAGGCCCACCAGCCGCTCCAGGTGACCGACGGCTGGCGGGCCGCGGTCAACAAGTCGCAGACGGTCCTCGTCTTCGCCGCACCGGCCGGCACCATCGGCCAGCAGCCGCGCGAGGACCTGCTCCGGGACGCCCTGGAGAAGGCCGCGGTCAACGGGGCGCTGGTCGCCGCCTCGATGCCGCTGGCCGGGACCTGATCATGTCCGCCCCGCTCGGGCACCCCCGCCGAACAGCGTTTTCTCCGGCGGGACCGCATCCGACGGGCGGTGAGGTCGTTGGCACCTACGTGCACTCATACGACCCCTCCCGCCAGCACCAGAGCCAGATTCCTGCCATGCGTCCCTCGCAGGAACCATCGGTGGGCATGTCCGCCACCCCGATCTACGACGCGCTGTACTCCGAGTACCGGCGCTCGTTCCGGGCGCTGCCGGGTGACCGGAGCGGTGAGGAGAACCTCCGCTTCCCGGCCTTCGGCGCCGGGCTCTTCGCCTCCCGGGCCCCGCTCGGCCACTCGGCCCCGGCCGGGCAGGACCGGCACTCCGGGACCGGCAGCAGCCAGAGCCAGCACACCGGGACGCTCGGCTCCTGGCAGCGGGTGGGACGCCATGCCGGGCGTCCCCGGCCCGCGGCGCTTCCGCCGGGGTCCCGGGAGTCCTGAGTCCGCGTACGGGAGAGCCCCGGCCGTCCCCCCGCGTGGGGGACGGCCGGGGCTCTCCCGTACGCGTGGGTGCTACTTGTTGCGGCCGCGCTTCTCGCGGACCCGGACCGAGATGTGGATCGGGGTGCCCTCGAAGCCGAACTCCTCGCGCAGCCGGCGCTCGACGAAGCGGCGGTAGCCGTGCTCCAGGAAGCCGGAGGCGAACAGCACGAACCGCGGCGGCTTGGTGCCCGCCTGGGTGCCGAACAGGATGCGCGGCTGCTTGCCACCGCGGATCGGGTGCGGGTGGGAGGCGACGATCTCACCGAGGAAGGCGTTGAGCCGGCCGGTGGGGATGCGGGTCTCCCAGCCCTCGATCGCGGTCTCGATCGCCGGGACGAGCTTCTCCATGTGCCGGCCGGTGAGGGCCGAGACGTTGACACGGGGGGCCCAGGCGATCTGCGCGAGCTCCGTCTCGATCTCGCGCTCCAGGTAGTAGCGGCGCTCCTCGTCGAGGGTGTCCCACTTGTTGAAGGCGACGACGATGGCGCGCCCGGCGTCCACGGCCATGGTGATGATCCGCTGGTCCTGGACGCTGACGGACTCGCTGGAGTCGATCAGGATGACGGCGACCTCCGCCTTCTCCACGGCGGCTGCCGTACGGAGCGAGGCGTAGTAGTCCGCGCCCTCCTGGAGGTGGACGCGGCGGCGGATGCCGGCCGTGTCGATGAACTTCCAGGTGATGCCGCCCAGCTTGATCAGCTCGTCGACCGGGTCCCGGGTCGTGCCGGCCTGCTCGTTGACGACGACCCGGTCCTCTCCCGCGACCTTGTTCAGCAGGGAGGACTTGCCGACGTTCGGACGGCCGATCAGCGCGATGCGGCGGGGGCCGCCGAGCGCGGTGCCGAACTTCTGCTCGGGGGCATCGGGGAGGGCTTCGAGGACGGCGTCCAGCATGTCGCCGGTGCCGCGGCCGTGCAGCGAGGAGACCGGGTAGGGCTCACCGAGGCCGAGCGACCACAGGGCTGTGGCGTCGGCCTCGCCGCTCTGGCCGTCGACCTTGTTGGCGCAGAGCACGACGGGCTTGCCCGCACGGCGCAGCAGCTTGACGACGGCCTCGTCGGTGTCGGTGGCGCCGACGGTCGCGTCGACCACGAAGACGACGGCGTCGGCCGTCTGAATGGCGTACTCGGCCTGGGCGGCGACGGAGGCGTCGAGGCCCAGCACGTCCTGCTCCCAGCCGCCGGTGTCCATGACCTTGAAGCGGCGGCCCGCCCACTCGGCCTCGTAGCTGACGCGGTCGCGGGTGACGCCGGGCTTGTCCTGCACGACGGCCTCACGGCGGCCGATGATCCGGTTCACCAGAGTCGACTTGCCGACATTGGGGCGGCCGACGACGGCGAGCACGGGGAGCGGGCCGTGACCGGCCTCACCGAGGGCGCCCTCGACCTCTTCGGGGTCGAAGCCTTCCTGCGCGGCGAGCTCCATGAACTCCGCGTACTCGGCATCGCCAAGTTCTCCGTGCTCGTGGTCCGAGCCGTCGGAGTGAATCTGGTCGTTCATGAAGTCCGTTCCTCTTTGCATCATCATCGATGGACCGCGATCAGCGCCGTCCACTACTCAAGTCCGGTCAAGTCTGGCCCATCGCCCGGTGAGGCGCTTGGCACTTTCCAGGTGGGCGGTGAGCTTCGCCTGGATCCGCAGGGTCGCCTCGTCCAGCGCCTTGCGCGTACGCCGCCCGTCGCCGGCGCTCGCGTCGAAGGCGTCACCGAAGACGACGTCGACCCGGCTGCGCAGCGGGGGCAGCCCCCGTATCAACCGTCCGCGGCGCTCCGTGCTTCCCAGAACGGCGACGGGGACGATCGGCGCCCCGCCGCGTACCGCGAAGTACGCGAGTCCGGCCCGCAGCGAGGCGAAGTCGCCCTCGCCCCGGGTGCCCTCCGGGAAGATCCCGAGCGCCCCGCCGTCCGCCAGGACGCCCAGCGCGTGGCCGATGGCGGTGCGGTCGACGGTCGTACGGTCCACCTCGATCTGTCCGATCCCGTGCAGGAACGGGTCGAGGGGGCCGACGAACGCCTCTTTCTTGATCAGGAAGTGCACCGGCCGGGGTGCGGTCCCCATCAGCATCGGTCCGTCGATGTTGTGGGAGTGGTTCACCGCGAGTATGACGGGTCCGGCGGCGGGCACGCGCCACGCGCCGAGCACCCGGGGCTTCCAGAGCCCGTACATCAGGCCGATGCCGATCGTTCGCCCGACCGCGGCTCCGCGCAGTGTGGGCGCCCCCGTGGCGTCGCTCACGCGGTGGTCCGCTTCTCCTCGACGAGGGTGACGACGCACTCGATGACCTGCTGGAGGGTCAGCTCGGTGGTGTCCACCTCGACGGCGTCGTCCGCCTTGGCGAGGGGGGAGGTCTTGCGGCCGGAGTCGGCGGCGTCCCGCTTGATGAGGGCCTCGCGGGTGGCAGCGAGGTCGGAGCCCTTGACCTCACCGCTGCGGCGGGCGGCGCGGGCCTCCGGGGAGGCGGTGAGGAAGATCTTGAGGTCGGCGTCGGGCAGCACGGTGGTGCCGATGTCCCGGCCCTCGACGACGATGCCGCCCTCGGCCCCGGCGGCGATGGAGCGCTGGAGCTCGGTGATGATCGTGCGCACCTCGGGGACGGCGCTGACGGCGCTGACCTTGGAGGTGACCTCCTGGGTGCGGATCGGGCCCGAGGCGTCCTCGCCGTCGACGGTGATCGTCGGGCCGGTCGGGTCGGTGCCGGAGATGATCACGGGCTTGGCGGCCGCCGTCGCGATCTCCGCCGGGCTGGTCACGTCGATGCCGTTGTTCAGCATCCACCAGGTGATGGCCCGGTACTGCGCGCCCGTGTCCAGGTAGCTCAGGCCGAGCTTGGCGGCGACGGCCCTGGAGGTGCTCGACTTGCCGGTGCCCGAGGGCCCGTCGATGGCGACGATCACTGCGGAGCTTGCGGTTTCCACGGCGGTGGACACCTTCCTGGTACACGGGGTGGGGACGGACGCGCCTGCGGGCGGCCTCGTACCAGGTTACCGAGTGCCGGGCGCGCCCTTGTACCCCGTACGGGGGAGCCTCCGTCCCCGTACGGGGGTGGCGCCGGGGGCCACCCCCGTGCCGGTCTCAGCTGCGGATCGACCAGCCGCGCTCGGTGAGGGCCGCGCCGAGCGCGGGGGCGGCGCTCGGTTCGACCATGAGCTGGACCAGGCCCGCCTGCTGTCCGGTGGCGTGCTCGATGCGGACGTCCTCGATGTTGACCCCGGCCCGGCCCGCGTCGGCGAAGATCGCGGCCAGCTCGCCCGGCTTGTCGCCGATGAGGACGGCCACGGTCTCGTAGGCGGCGGGGGCGGCGCCGTGCTTGCCGGGGACCCGGACGCGGCCGGCGTTGCCCCGGCGCAGGACGTCCTGGATGGCCTCGGTGCCCGCGCGCCGCTTCTCCTCGTCGGCGGAGTGCAGGCCGCGCAGCGCGGTCACGGTCTCCTCCAGGTCGGCGGCGACCCCGGCGAGCACGTCGGCGACCGGTCCGGGGTTGGCGGAGAGGATCTCCACCCACATCCGGGGGTCGGACGCAGCGATCCGGGTCACGTCGCGGATGCCCTGGCCGCACAGGCGTACGGCGGTCTCGTCGGCCTCCTCCAGCCGCGCGGCGACCATGGAGGAGATCAGCTGCGGGGTGTGGGAGACGAGGGCGACGGCCCGGTCGTGCGCGTCGGCGTCCATGACGACGGGGACGGCCCGGCAGAGCGCGACGAGCTCCAGGGCGAGGTTGAGTACCTCGGTGTCGGTGTCCCGGGTCGGGGTGAGGACCCAGGGGCGGCCCTCGAAGAGGTCGGCGGTGGCGGCGAGCGGCCCCGAACGCTCCTTGCCCGCCATCGGGTGCGTACCGATGTACGGGGTGAGGTCGATGCCGAGCGCCTCCAGCTCGCGGCGCGGGCCGCCCTTGACGCTGGCGACGTCCAGATAGCCGCGGGCGGCTCCGGCGCGCATGGCCGCGGCCAGGACGGTGGCGGTGTGGGCGGGCGGCACGGCGACGACGGCCAGGTCGACCCGGCCCTCCGGCGGCTCCTCGGTGCCGGCGCCGAGGGCGGCCGCGGTGCGGGCCGACTCGGGGTCGTGGTCGACGAGGTGGACGTGGATGCCACGGCCGGCCAGGGCCAGGGCGGCGGAGGTGCCGACGAGCCCGGTTCCGATGACGAGGGCGGTTCTCACTGGGCGATGTCCTTGCGCAGGGCGGCGGTGGCGCCGAGGTAGACGTGCTGGATCTCCGCGCGCGAGAGGTAGGTCTCGACGTGGGCGAGGAGGCGGACGACGCGGGGCATGGCCCCCTCGATGTCCAGCTCCTGTGCGCAGATCAGGGGTACGTCGACGATCCCCAGGCCGCGCGCGGCGGCGGCCGGGAAGTCGCTGTGCAGGTCCGGGGTGGCGGTGAACCAGATGCTGATCAGATCGTCGGCGACCAGCTCGTTGCGTTCCAGGACGGCCGTGAGCAGCTCACCGACCCGCTCGTCCATGTGCCCGGCCTCGTCCCGCTCCAGCTGGACGGCTCCTCGGACCGCTCGTACCGCCACGTCGTACTCCTCGCTCGTTCACTTCCGCGCTGCTCCCGATCACCCTAGAGGGGAGGCGTCCGCCCCGGTCACCGCGCTCTCTCCGTGAGACGGGCGGCGGCGTGGACCGCGAGGAGCATGCGCCAGATCCGGCCGGCGAGCTCCCCGGGCGTCGCGGTGATCCGCCCGTGCACCCAGTCGGCGAGCACCCCGGTGAAGATCCCGGCGACCGCGCTCGCGGTGAGGTCGTGTCCGGTGTCCGCCGGGCGGCGGGCGCGCAGCTCGTCGAGGCTGCGCTGCCGCAGCTCCCGGTGGAGCAGCTCGCCGAGCGGGCCGCCGCCCTCGCGCAGCAGGCTGCGGTAGACGGGTGCCCGGGTGTGGATGGACGCGAGGAGGGCGGCGAGCGGGGCCGGGGGCGCGTCCGGGCCGGGCGGCGCGCCGTCCCAGGCGTGCAGGGCGTCGACGGCCTCGGTGACGACCTCGGCGCAGGCGTCCACCGCGAGGGCGTGCAGGTCGTCGTAGTGGAGGTAGAAGGTGGCGCGGCCGACCCCGGCCCCGCGGACCACCTGCGCGACGCTGACCTGTTCGAGTGGCCGGTGCTCGCAGGCGGCGAGCAGGGCCGCCCGGAGCTTGGCACGGGTGCGTGCGGTGCGCGGGTCGGCGCTGCCGGCCGTGACTGCGGGTGTCATCGGCCCAGGATCTCAGCCCGCGAGCAGGACGGCGCCGAGGGCGAGTGCGGACGGCACCGCCTGGACGAAGAGGATCTTCCGGCTCACTGTGACGGCCCCGTAGACCCCGGCGACGACCAGGCAGCTCAGGAAGAAGATCTGCGCCTGGTAGGAGACCGGGTCGGCGGCGAGGAGGCTCCAGATCAGTCCGGCGGCCATGAAGCCGTTGTAGAGGCCCTGGTTGGCGGCGAGGGTGGCGCTCTCACGGGAGAACTCGGCGGTCGTGCCGAAGGCCGTGCGGCCGCGGTCGGTGTCCCAGAGGAACATCTCCAGGACCAGGAAGTAGACGTGGATCAGCGCGACGAGCGCGACCAGGACCTGAGCTGCGGTGTGCATGACGGTGGGCCTCCCATGGGCGATTTCCTGGACGACCGTACAGGAAGTATCCCCGGCCCGCCCGGTTGCTTCACCTGTGCGCTCCCTGGCACCACCATGACCAGCACGGATCACGCCTCGACAACTGGAGAGCCCATGAACGCACGGCGAAGGACGGTTCTGACCGCGGGCGCGGCGGGCGCCGCCGCCCTGGTGACCGGCTGCGGATCGTCCGGCGACGCGGACGGCGCCGAGGACGCGAGCGGTACGCCGACGGCGTCGGGCGATCCATCGGACGCGGCGTCGCCCGGCGCCTCGCCGGGCGGTGAGCGGCTCGCCGCGACCGGTGACATCCCGGTCGGCGGCGGCACGATCTTCAAGGACCGGAAAGTCGTGGTGACCCAGCCGGAGGAGGGCGAGTTCAAGGCGTTCTCCGCCGTCTGCACCCATGCGAGCTGCCTCGTCTCGACGGTCACCGACGGCACCATCAACTGCCCCTGCCACGGCTCCAAGTTCTCCGTCACGGACGCGGCGGTCGAGGCCGGCCCGGCGACCCGTCCGCTGCCGGCCGAGCAGATCACCGTCTCGGGCGGGGAGATCCTGCTGGGCTGAGGACGACAGCCGGAATCCGGGGTCGGGGCAGCGGAATCCCGGGAGCGGGGCGCCGGAATCCGGGGGCGCGGCGGGCCGCCGTCCACGTACCCTCGCCGCCATGATCACTCCTGCCGACGAGACGCTCGTACGCCACCACACGGTCTACGCGTGTGTCATGGGTTCGCGCGCGTTCGGCCTGGCGACGGAGGACAGCGACACCGACCGGCGGGGCGTGTATGTCGCCCCCACCCCCCTGTTCTGGCGCTTCGACAAGCCCCCGGCGCATATCGAGGGCCCCGGACCCGAACAGTTCTCGTGGGAGCTGGAGCGCTTCTGCGAGCTGGCGCTGCGGGCCAACCCGAACGTGCTGGAGTGCCTGCACTCACCGCTGGTGGAGTACGTCGACGACACCGGCCGCGAACTGATCGCGCTGAGGGCCGCGTTCCTCTCCCGCCTCGCGCACTCCACGTTCGTCCGCTACGCCATGGGCCAGCGGAAGAAGCTGGAGGCCGACGTACGGCAGTACGGCGAGCCCCGCTGGAAGCACGCGATGCACCTGCTGCGGCTGCTGGCGAGCGGCCGGGACCTGCTGCGCACCGGCGAGCTGCGCATCGACGTCGGCGACGCGCGCGAGGAGCTGCTGACGGTGAAGCGGGGCGAGGTGCCCTGGCCGGAGGTGGAGCGCCGGATGAACCGCCTGGCCGAGGAGAACGACGAGGCGGCGCACGCCTCCCCACTGCCGCCCGGGCCGGACCGGGCGGCGGTGGAGGACTTCCTGGTCCGGACCCGGCGGGCGTCGGCCTAGGAACCGGGCGTCAGGGCGCCAGCCTGGCGCGTACGACGAGGTCGTGCAGGTCCTGGAGGGCCGTCGCGGCCTCCGGCAGCCGGGAGCGCTCCTGCGCCTCGTCCAGGACGCGGTGCAGCTCCTCGATGTCCCGGGCCACCGCTCCCCCGTCCAGGCCCGTCGCCGCCGCGTGCTCGGCCTCCGCCTTCGCCTCGATCAGGCCGGGCAGAAACGCGGGGGCGTCGACCTCGTCGAGCAGCGTGGGCAGGTGGGCCTGCAGCTCCCCGCCGCGCATCAGGTGGATGCCGGTGAGCAGTGCCCGGAAGGTGTAGAGCAGCGGTTTGAGTTCGCCCGTCTTCGCGTACAGCCGCCACTGCGTACCGGCGAAGCCCCGGTAGTGGTGGGCGTGGTTGCGGGTCAGTACGCCGGGGACGAGGGCGGCCAGTTCGGCATGGAGGCCGCTCGTGTGCACCACCAGCGGGGAGAGCAGCTGCTCCAGGACGTAGCCGTTGGGCCGGAGCATCAGGCGGACGAACTTGCGCAGGTCGTGGGTGACGAGGTCCATCTCGATCCCGTCCCGCTCCCACATCCGGGTCCGGGTCTCCTCCGGCTCGTGCAGCCCCACCAGGTCCTCGGCGGGCAGGACGTGGACCCCCCGCAGGTCCACGTCCGAGTCCCGGGAGGGGAAGCCGTAGAGATGGGCGCCGGAGACCGTGGCGAAGACCAGCGGACCCGGGGCCTCGGCCAGATCGGGGCGCAGGTCGGCGACCGGCAGACCGGCCCGCGCCAGGGTGAGGGGTGGGGTGCTCATGGATCAAGCGTCCCAGAGCGCCGCCAGCGACAGCAGGTCGCTCCGGTACTCGATCCGCTCCGACCACTCCTTGGGCCAGGCCCCCGCGCCCAGGTGGGCCCCGGCGAAGGCCCCCGCCAGGCAGGCGATCGAGTCGGAGTCGCCCCGGGTGCAGGCGGCCCGGCGCAGGGCGGTGAGCGGGTCCTCGGGGAAGAGGAGGAAGCAGTGCAGGGCGGTGGCGAGGGCCTCCTCGGCGACCCAGCCGTCCCCGGTCCGCTCGCACGGGTCCGTCTCGGGCGACGGGTCGCGCAGGGCCTCCTGGACGGCGGCCAGCGCGCTCTGGCACTCGTCCCAGCCGCGGGTGATGAACGCCTCGGGCGAGGCGTCCCCGGCGTAGCGCCACAGGTCGCCGAGCCAGCGGGTCAGGTAGCGGCCGCTGTTCTCGTAGGCGTAGCTGCGCAACTGGCCGATCAGGCCGAGGGGTTCGGCGCCCTGGGCGAGCAGGAAGACGGCGCGGGCGGTCAGGTCGGAGGCGGCCAGCGCGGTGGGGTGGCCGTGGGTGAGGGCGGCCTGGAGCTGGGCGGCGCCGGCGCGCTGCTCGTCGCTGAGCCCGGGGACGAGACCGACGGGCGCGACCCGCATGTTGGCGCCGCACCCCTTGGAGCGCGTCTGGCTCGCCTCCTGCCAGACGCGGGTGCTCTGGAGCATGCGGCAGGCGGTGAGGCAGGTGTTGCCGGGGGCCCGGTTGTTGTCCGGCGAGTGGTACCAGGCGATGAACTCCCTTCGCACCGGGTCCACCAGCCGGTCCGGGGTGAGCAGTCCGCTGTCCATGGCGGTCCGGATGCCCCGGCCCAGGGCGATCGTCATCTGGGTGTCGTCGGTGACGATCGCGGGGGTCGGCAGGGCCATCTGCCGCCAGGGGCCGCATTTGGTGAGGATGGCGGGGACGTCGTTGAACTCGGTTGGGAAGCCCAGCGCGTCACCGAGCGCGAGCCCGGTGAGCGATCCGGTGGCCGCCTGCTTGGTGAGGGTTCGGGTGGCGATGGTCATGGCGTTCGTCCTTCCGGGCGCGAGAGGGAGGGTTCGGTGGGCGGCGGGCGCAGCAGGGGCGGGTGCAGGGCCGTGGCTCCGCCCGCCCGGTAAAGCGCGGCCGGTTTGCCCCGGCCGCCGGTACGGCGCGGCGGGCCCTCGACCGGCTGGACGAAGCCGGGCGCGTTCAGGACCTTGCGCCGGAAGTTGGGGCGGTCCAGCTCGACGCCCCAGACCGTCTCGTAGACCTGCTGGAGCTCGCCGAGCGTGAACTCCGCCGGACAGAACTCGGTGGCCAGGCAGGTGTATTCGAGCTTGGCGCCGATCCGGTCGTGGGCGTCGGCCAGGATCCGGTCGTGGTCGAAGGCCAGCGGCCCGGTGGAGCCCGCGCCCCACCACCGGGCGCTCGCCGCGTCCCCGCCGCCACGCGGTTCGGGCAGGTCCGGCAGGAGTGCGGCGTACGCGACCGAGACGACACGCATCCTCGGGTCGCGGTCCGGGTCGGTGTAGGTGCGCAGCTGTTCCAGGTGGAAGGCGCCCACCGCGTCCGGGCCGAGTCCGGTCTCCTCGGCCAGCTCACGGCGGGCCGCCTCGTCGGCGGACTCGCGGGGCAGGACGAAGCCGCCCGGCAGCGCCCAGCGGCCCCGGAAGGGGTCCTGGCCGCGTTCGACCAGCAGCACGTGGAGCGCCGCGTCCCGGACGGTGAAGACCGCGAGGTCGACGGTGACCGCGAACGGCCAGAAGGCGTGCGGGTCGTACCCCTCGGGTACGCCGGTGCTCACCGCTTCTCCTGGAGCGGGGCGGCGAAGTCCCAGCCGGTGGCGAGGAGTTCGTCCACGGCGGCGACGGCTGCGGCGAGACGGACCTCTGGCGGGCCGGCGATCTCGATGAACCGGCGGCCCGTTCGGGTGAGTTCGGCGCGGAAGCGGTCGGTCATCCAGGGCCGCAGCTCCTCGCCGTCCCGCAGCCCGTCGTCCTCGAAGGCGACGCCCTCGTGGTCGGTGAGCAGCCACAGGTGGTGGGCGGCCCGGTCCGCGATCTCCTCGACGAGCGGGTTGCGTCCGCCGACGTACCGCTCGTGCCAGACGGTGGTGGCGAAGGAGTCCGTGTCGCAGAAGAGCACCGGGGACCCGATGCGGGCGGCGGCCTCCTCCCGGCCGTTCTGGGTCCGCGCGATGAGCGGGAAGTCCTCGGTGGTGAAGGTGACGTCCTCCCAGGCGGCCCCGGGCCACCGCTCGCGCAGGGCGGCGAGCTTCTGTTCGCTGTACTCGCGCCCGTACTCCGCGACGTACGCCGTCCGGGCCCAGACCCCGCCCCGGGCCCGGTAGTGGCCGGCGAGTGCCCGCGCCAGGGTGGTGGTGCCCGTGGACTCGGCGCCGAGCACGACGACCCGGCGGGCGAGGGCGGCCCGGACCGGCGGCCGGAGGAAGTCCCAGCAGCCGACCGGGTCCTTGCGCACTGCGGTGCCGGAGACCGGGAGGAGGGTACGGTCGGGGTCGACGAGGACGGACGCGGCACCGAAGCGGCGGCCGAGCTCCTCCCCGTACGCCTCCGAGGTGAAGACCGCGTCGACCCGCTCGGGCACCGCGGCGGTGAAGACCGCCATGTGCGCGTCCCAGACCGCGGGGTCGTGCACGTCCATGTGCGTGTCGTCGACCGCGCCCACCACCGTGACGTCCGGGTGCACCTCGCGCATCCAGGCCACCCGGTCCGCGAGCGGGACCGACTCCACGGAGGCGGCGCAGACCAGCACGGTCAGCCGCTCGCAGTGGTCCCGGGCGGTCTCGACGAGGTGGTGGTGGCCGGCGTGCGGCGGGTAGAACTTGCCGAGGACCAGGCCGTGTTCGTAGCGCTTCATGCGGCGGCCACCTCCAGGGGCCGTGCGTCACGGGCGGTCAGGTCGCGGTGCCAGTTGCGCAGGCCGACGAGGCAGAGGGCGAGGAACCCGGCGTACAGCAGCGAGGTCAGGTAGAGCCCCTTGTGCGCGTACAGCGGGATGTAGACGACGTCGGCCGCGATCCACAGCCACCAGGACTCCAGCCGCTTCCGGCACTGCCCGTACGTGGCCATCAGCGACAGGGAGGTCGTCAGCGCGTCCCAGAACGGGACGGTGGAGTCGGTGGCCCGGGACAGCAGCAGGGTGATCCCCAGGGTCCCCACCACCCCCGCCGCGAGCAGCCAGGTCCATTCGGTGCGGGTCGTTCTGCGCACCGGCAGGACCGAGGTCCCTGGTCCACCCCCGTGGGTCCAGGTCCACCAGCCGTACGCGGCGAGGGTGATGAAGACGATCTGGAGGCCGGCGTCGGCGTACAGGCCGGACTGGGCGAACAGCAGGATGAAGAAGACGTTGTTGGCGATGCCGATCGGCCAGTTGGCGAGGTGCTGGCGGGCCACGAGCCAGACGCAGAGCGCCCCGCTGCCGAAGCCCAGAACCTCGGTCCAGCTGACCGGGGTGTCCAGGACCGTCACCAGGGGCTGCTGCAGGGGATCGAGTATGTCCGCGAGACTCACGCCCGCCTCCTTCTTTATAGTCACTGTGACTATAAAGGCTGGGAGGGGATGGGAAAAGGCCCGCGGCCGGTTCTGTTCGAAAATCTGAACAGAACCGGCCGCGGGCCCGGTCAAGATCCGCCGGACACGCCCTAGAGGCCGACCTCGCGCATCAGCATGCCGACCTCGGTGTTGGTGAGGCGGCGCAGCCAGCCGGACTTCTGGTCGCCGAGCGGGATCGGCCCGAAGGACGTCCGCACGAGGCGCTCGACCGGGAAGCCGGCCTCGGCCAGCATCCGGCGCACGATGTGCTTGCGGCCCTCGTGGAGGGTCACCTCGACCAGGTAGTTCTTGCCGGTGTTCTCGACCACGCGGAAGTGGTCGGCGCGGGCGTAGCCGTCCTCCAGCTGGATGCCGTCCTTGAGCCGCTTGCCGAGGTCGCGCGGCAGAGGGCCCTGGATGGCGGCCAGGTAGGTCTTCTTCACGCCGTACTTGGGGTGCGTGAGGCGGTGGGCCAGCTCACCGTGGTTGGTGAGCATGATGATGCCCTCCGTCTCGGTGTCCAGCCGGCCGACGTGGAACAGCCGCGTCTCGCGGTTGGTCACGTAGTCGCCGAGGCACTGACGGCCGTCCGGGTCCTCCATCGAGGAGACGACGCCCGCGGGCTTGTTCAGCGCGAAGAACAGGAAGGACTGGGCGGCGACGGTCAGACCGTCGACCTTGATCTCGTCCTTGTGTACATCGACGCGCTTGCCCTGCTCGACGACGATCTCGCCATTGACCTCGACGCGGGACTGCTCGATCAGCTCCTCGCACGCGCGGCGCGAGCCCATGCCGGCCCGGGCGAGGACCTTCTGCAGCCGCTCGCCCTCCTCCTCGGCACCCGGGTGGGTCTTGGGAAGGTTGATCACGGGCTTGTTCGCGTACCGGTCGCGGTTGCGCTGCTCGATCTTGGCGTCCAGCTCACGCGGGCGCGAGGGGGCCGCGCGGCGGAAACCGCCAGTGCGGCCGCTGCCGCCCTGTGCGGGCTTCGGGCCGCCCTTGGCACCGCCGCGCGCCGCCGAGCCACGGCCCTTACGGGGGCCTTCCTGCTCGGCCCGGACGCCGGGGGCGTCGTTGCCCACGTCGTAGCGGCGCTCCTCCGGGCGGGGGCGGCGGGGGCGCTGCTCCTCGTCACGAGCGCCCTGGTAGCTCGGGCGTCCGTCCTGGTAGCTCGAACGCCCGTCCTGGGAACCCGGGCGTCCGCCCTGGGAGCCAGGACGCCCGCCCTGGCCGGTGGGGCGTCCGCCCTGGCCGCCGGGACGGCCACCCTGGCTGCCGCCGCGCCCGCCCTGAGCGGAGGGACGGCCACCCTGACCGGAGGGACGGCCGCCCGGGGCTCCGGGCCGCCCGCCCTGGCTGCTGCCGCCGCGTCCGCCGCCGCCCTGGCCGCCGGGACGGCCTCCCTGGCCGCCGCCGCCCTGACCCTGGCGGGAGGAGCCGCCGCCACTGCGGCCGCCGCTGCCCGCGCCTCCGCCACTCCGGCCGCTGCCGCCGCTGCCGCTTCCGCTGTTCCTGCCACTGCTTCGCATCAAAATTCCGTCTTGTCGTCTGCGTGAGTATCCGGGGTGTCCGGTGCGTCCGGATCGAACGACGGCACACCCTCTAGCGTCTCAGCCTCGATCGCGTCCGCCTCGGGGAGGAAGGGCGCGAGTTCCGGGAGCTCGTCCAGGCCTCGCAGGCCCATTCGCTCCAGAAAGTAGTTCGTCGTCCTGTACAGGATCGCACCTGTTTCGGGTTCCGCGCCCGCCTCGGCCACCAGGCCCCTCTGGAGGAGGGTCCGCATGACGCCGTCGCAGTTGACTCCGCGCACCGCCGAGACCCTCGATCGGCTCACCGGCTGCCGGTAGGCGACCACCGCCAGGGTCTCCAGAGCGGCCTGGGTCAGCCGGGCGTGCTGGCCGTCCAGGACGAAGCCCTCGACGGCCGCCGCGTACTCGGGGCGGGTGGAGAAACGCCAGCCGCCCGCGACGAACCGCAGGTCGAAGCCCCGGCGCTGGACGGTGTACTCGTCGGCCAGCTCCCGCAGCGCGGCCGCCACGGCTCTGCGTGGCCGCTGGAGGACCTTGGCCAGCTGGTCGACGGTGGCGGGCTCGTCGACGACCATGAGGACCGCCTCCAGGGCGGGCTTCAGATCGAGCGAGGCGACCGTGTCCTCGTCGGGGCTCCCGTCCTGTGCGGTGGGCTGCGCGCTCATTCCCGTACGTCCTCCTGCTCCTGCGCCGATACGGCTGCCTCCTGGTCGAACTCGTCCGTCACCACCGGTTCCGTGTCCGTCCCGCCGCACCAGGAGACCAGCAGGTCGCCCAGCGCCTCGTCCTGGTCCAGGGTGACGGCCTTCTCCCGGTACAGCTCCAGCAGGGCCAGGAAGCGGGCGACCACGGTGAGGGTGTCCTGGGCGTCCTCGGTGAGCACCCGGAAGCTCACCGCCGCCCCGGCCTCGCGCAGCCGCTCCACCACGATGCCCGCCTGTTCCCGAACGCTGACCAGCGGGGCGTGGATGTGGTCGACGTACACCTGCGGCCTGGGCCTGGGCTGCATCGCCTTCACCGCGAGCTTCGCGAACCCCTCGGGCCCGATGCTGATGACGACCTCGGGCAGCAGCTCGGCGTGGTGATCTTCAAGGCCGACGGTACGGGGGTGGCGGCGGGACTCGGACTCCAGGCGACTGCTGAAGATCTCGGCGATCCGCTTGTACGCCCGGTACTGGAGCAGCCGCGCGAAGAGCAGGTCCCGCGCCTCCAGGAGCGCCAGGTCCGCCTCGTCCTCCACCTCGGCGGCGGGCAGCAGCCGGGCGGCCTTCAGGTCCAGCAGGGTGGCGGCGACGACGAGGAACTCGGTGGTCTGGTCGAGGTCCCAGTCCGGGCCCATGGCGCGGATGTACGCCATGAACTCGTCGGTGACCTTCGAGAGCGCGACCTCGGTCACGTCCAGCTTGTGCTGGGTGATCAGCTGGAGGAGGAGGTCGAAGGGGCCCTCGAAGTTCACCAGCCGGACGGTGAAGCGCGTGTCGTCCGCATCCGGCTGCTGCACGGGGTCCGGATCCGGTACGGGCTCCGGCTCCGGAGCCGCTTCCGGTACGGGAAGGGCGTCCGGCACGGGAACGGCTTCCGGCTCTTGTACGGGCTCCGGCTGCTGTACGGGCTCCGGGGCCGCCTCCTCCGCCTCCGCCGGCGGCGCCATCGCCCCCGGTCCCCGCCCCAGGGCACGGCGGCGCGGGGTGGCGGGGTCGTCGGGCATGGGCATGGCGGTCCAGGGGTGGGGCGGCGGCGCGGACGGGCCCCGCAGGTCGGCGGGGTCCATCCGGCAGGCTACCGGCGCTGCGCCGGTCAGCGGCCGCGCAGCCGCCGTACGAGGATGCTCGCGTCGCCCCGGGACTCCAGGTCGGCGAGGACCACCGCCACCGCCTCACGGACGATGCGGCCGCGGTCGACGGCGAGGCCGTGTTCGCCGCGCAGGACGAGCCGGGCGTGTTCCAGGTCCATCAGCTCCTCGGCGGAAACGTAGACCGTGATCTTCTCGTCGTGGCGTTCGCGGCCGCTGGGGCGCCGGTTCGCGCCTCGTCCGCCGCCGCGCCTGCGCTGCTGCTGGACGGCCTGGGGCTGCTCACCCTGGGCGGCGGTCGCGGACCGGTCGCCGGACGGGGCGGGAGCGGCGGCCCGGCGGTCGCCCTCGCGGCCGCGCGAGTCGTCGGTGTCGGCGGAGGCGTGCTCCTCACGGCTCTCGGCCCGGTCGGCGGGGGCCGCGCCCTGACCGCCCGCGCCGGGCGCCTGGCCGGAGGGGTCGCTCTCCCCCGCGGGTGCGGGCACCCGTGGTTCGCCGTTCGCCTTGCGTCGCCGGTCCGCCGGGGAGGAGGACTGGAGGCCCATCCCTCCCCCGGTGGTGCGGAACAGTTCGTCGGCCCCCGGCAGACTCACTCGGCGGGACACCGGGCGAGCACCTCCCTGGCGAGCTGGCGATAGGCGGCGGCGCCGACCGAGTTGGAGGCGTACGTGGTGATGGGCTCACCGGCGACCGTGGTCTCCGGGAAGCGGACCGTGCGCCCGATGACCGTGTGGTAGACGTGCTCGTCGAAGGCCTCGACGACGCGCGCCAGGACCTCGCGGCTGTGCACCGTACGGGAGTCGTACATGGTGGCGAGGATGCCGTCGAGCTCCAGCTCCGGGTTGAGCCGCTCCTGGACCTTCTCGATGGTCTCGGTGAGCAGCGCCACCCCGCGCAGCGCGAAGAACTCGCACTCCAGCGGCACTATGACCTTGTGAGCGGCCGTCAGGGCGTTCACGGTGAGCAGGCCGAGCGAGGGCTGACAGTCGATCACGATGTAGTCGTAGTCGGCCATCAGCGGCTTCAGGGCGCGCTGGAGCGTGGACTCGCGGGCCACCTCGCTGACGAGCTGCACCTCGGCGGCCGAGAGGTCGATGTTGCTCGGCAGCAGGTCCATGTTGGGGACGGCGGTCTTCAGCAGGACCTCGTCGGCCGCCATGCCCCGCTCCATGAGCAGGTTGTAGACGGTGAGGTCGAGCTCCATCGGGTTGACCCCGAGGCCGACCGAGAGGGCGCCCTGCGGGTCGAAGTCGACGAGCAGGACGCGGCGTCCGTACTCGGCGAGCGCGGCACCCAGGTTGATGGTCGACGTGGTCTTCCCGACGCCGCCCTTCTGGTTGCACATCGCGATGATCTTCGCGGGGCCGTGGTCGGTCAGGGGGCCCGGGATCGGGAAGTACGGCAGGGGCCGTCCGGTGGGGCCGATGCGCTCGCGGCGCTGGCGTGCGGCGTCGGGCGCGAGCGTGGCCGCGTACTCCGGATCGGGCTCGTACTCGGCGTCGGGGTCGTAGAAGTGCCCCTCGGGCACCTCGGCGAAGTCGGCGAAGCGGTCGGTGTTCCGGCCACTCTCGTTGCCGGCCGTGGCGTTCACGTGTAGGCCGTCCATCATCTGGGGGGCTGTCGTCATGTGCTGTTTGGTGGCGAAGGTGCGGACAGCGACGGAGCCGACAGCTTCGAGCCCGATCGGGCTCAGACCCCGTGCAGGCATCCCTGGTTGACCACCCCCGGGAGTAATTGTCGACTCATTCACAAGTCGTCTTACCTCCTTGGACGTGACCAGGAAACTTATCGATAGGTCAGCGTGGCACCATGCCGACGATTGGCGACTCTATGGCGTGCCACCCGTCCGCAGCAACACAATCCGCCGGACCCGGCCCGATGTGTCGGCAATCGAACGCCTTGCTGTCAAGGGTGCACAGCGACCAAGCCGCACATTTCGCCGCTGCACGAATCGGGTAAAGGGTTACGTTCGAGGCGAGTTGCGCAAGGGCCCCACGGGGCCCGATACACCTCCGGCCGGACCTTGCTCGGCAAGGTCCGGCCGGAGTCCCGATGTTGACGGGAGGTGTTGACCCGTCAGCCGAGGAGAGCACTCAGCTCGACGTGCGGGAGGCCGTGCGCCTCGGCCACCTCACGGTAAACGACCTGGCCCTCATGGGTGTTGAGGCCCTTGGCCAGTGCGGCGTCGCGGCGCAGGGCGTCGGCCCAGCCGCGGTTCGCCAGCTCCACGATGTACGGCAGCGTGGCGTTGGTGAGCGCGTAGGTGGAGGTGTTCGGCACCGCGCCGGGCATGTTGGCGACGCAGTAGAAGACCGACTCGTGGACCTGGAAGGTCGGCTCGGCGTGGGTGGTCGGGTGCGAGTCCTCGAAGCAACCGCCCTGATCGATTGCAATGTCGACAAGTACACTTCCGGGCTTCATCTTGGCGACGAGCTCGTTGGTGACCAGCTTCGGGGCCTTGGCTCCGGGGATCAGAACGGCACCGATGACGAGGTCGGCCTCGACGACGGCCTTCTCCAGCTCGAAGGCGTTGGAGACGACCGTCTGCACCTTGGTGCCGAAGATCCTGTCGGCCTCGCGCAGCTTGTTGATGTCGCGGTCGAGCAGCGTGACGTGGAAGCCGAGGCCCACGGCGATCTGCGTGGCGTTCCAGCCGGAGACTCCGCCGCCGATGACGACGGCACGGCCGGCGTGGGTGCCGGGGACGCCGCCGGGGAGCACGCCGCGGCCGCCGACCGAGCGCATCAGGTGGTACGCGCCGACCTGCGGGGCGAGGCGGCCCGCGACCTCGGACATCGGGGCGAGCAGCGGGAGCGCGCGGCCCGCGGTCTCGACCGTCTCGTAGGCGATGGCGGTGGTGCCGGAGGCCAGCAGCGCGTCGGTGCACTCGCGGGAGGCGGCGAGGTGCAGGTACGTGAAGAGGGTCTGGTCCTTGCGGAGGCGGTGGTACTCCTCGGCGACCGGCTCCTTGACCTTGAGCAGCAGGTCGGCGGTGGCCCAGACCTCGTCGGCGGTGTCCAGGATCTGCGCGCCGGCGGCGACGTACTCCTGGTCCGGGATGGACGAGCCGACGCCGGCGTCCTTCTCGATGACGACCTGGTGGCCGTGGCGGACGAGCTCATGCACTCCGGCGGGGGTGATCGCCACCCGGAACTCGTTGTTCTTGACTTCGCGGGGGATGCCGACCTTCACGTCGATCACGGTCCTTGGCTCGGAGGGTAATCCGGGCACGGCAGTACACACCCGGACATACACATCATAAATGGAGACGCCACGAACGAGCGCGGCAGAGCCAGTCTAATGAAGGACTTCGCGCTGTCTAGCCTTACAAAGCATTAACTTTCTGTCGAAGCACTGCGGATTTCGTAGGCAGAACCCTCCTCGCCCAGCAATCTGTCGGCAGCGGACCTGTGCAGCCGGGCCGCCGCCGGATCGCCGAGCCGGTCCAGGGTGTCGGCCAGCCGGAGCTGCAGCGCCGCCTGAAGCCGCACGTCATCGGCGCGACGGGCCAGCTCGGCCGCCTCCCGGCAGGTGTGCAGCGAGTCGTGCGGCCGCCCCGCGTACTCCTGCACCCGGGCGGCCTCGCTGAGCGCCCGCGCCTGGGCCGCCAGGTCGCCGAGCCTGCGGTGGCCCGCCGCGGCGGCCCGCCAGTTCCGCAGCGCCTCGCCGTACCGCCCGGCGTAGCTGTGGACCGCGCCGAGCCGTCCGTAGAGGCGTGCCTCGTCCGCCCGCTCCCCCTGGGTGAGGCGCTGGGCGAGCGCCCGGCCGTACCAGTCGGAGGCCCGGTGGTAGTCGCCGAGCTCGGCGTACGTACTGCCTACGGATTCCATCGCGCGGCCCGTCGCGTACAGGTCCCCGGCGGCCCGTCCGGCGTCCAGCGCGGCCCGGTAGCGGGTCAGGGCGTCCCGGGGGCGGCCGGTGCGGGCGTCAAGGTCGGCGAGGTTCAGCAGCGCCGCCGCCTGTTCGCGGGGCAGATCGCGGCGGACGGCCACGTCCAGGACCAGGCCGTGCAGCCCGTACAGCTCGGGGGCGGCGGCCTCGGTGCCCCGGTGCACGGCCAGCGCCCGCACCAGGGCGGCGACCAGCCGCCGGGCCAGGGTGTCGAGCTCGCCGTCGGCCACCGCGAGCCGGGCCGAGGCGAGCAGGGCGGGCTGGCGCAGCAGCAGCCAGACGCCCGCCTCCTCCGCGCTGGGGAAGCGCAGGGCGCGCGGCAGTCCGGCGAGCTTGCGATGGGCGGTGGAGCCGTCGGCCTCGGTGACCGCCCGGCAGGCCTGGAGCCGGCGCACGGTCCGCTCCAGCATCCGGGCGCGGGCCAGCTGGATCTCGGCGGGCCGGTCCCGGTCCTCCAGGAGGGCCCGCAGCATCGGGGCGAGGCAGCCGGGGATTCCGTACTGGGGGTGGGAGGCGCCGTCCGTCCGCAACAGCCCGAGCTGCACGAAGTCGTCCAGCGTCGACTGGGCGGCCGAGACCGAGCAGCCGGCCAGCGCGGAGGCGGCGTGGGCGTCGGCGAGCCCGGCGGGCGCGAGGGCGAGGAGGCGCAGTATCCGGGCGGCGGCCTGCGGCAGGGAGTCGTGGACGAGCCGGAGGGCGCGGGCCAGCGGGCGGGCCCCGGTGGGCTGCTGCTCGCCGGAGTCGGGGAGTTCGTGGAGCTGCTTGGTGACGTCGGCGACGGAGGCCGTGGGGTGGGCGGCGAGCCAGCCGCCGATCAGGGCCAGCGCGGCGGGCTGTCCCCCGCACTCCTCGGAGAGGCTCTCGGCGGTGCGCGGGTCGACGGTGATACGGACCTGGCCGATGGCGCGGGCGAGCAGCTGGACGGCGGCGCCCGCCTCAAGACCGCCGATGGTGCAGGGCCGCACGTCCGGGATTCCGGTCAGCGGGCCGGTCGCGACGGCGACGACCAGGCAGTCCGGGTTCTCCGGGAGCAGCGGGTCGACCTGTTCGGCCTCGGCCGCGTCGTCGAGCAGCAGCACCAGCCGGCGCACGGCGAGGGCCTCGCGGACCATCTCGGAGAGTTCGTCCTGGTCGGCGCCGGGCGGGACGGCGACACCGAGCAGGGAGAGGATCTCGCCGGCGGTGCGTTCGGTGGGGACGGGTTCGCCGCCGGGTTCGGTGAGGCCGACCCGGAGCACCCCGTCGGGGTAGTCGCCGGAGCCCGTACCGGGAACGGCCCAGGGCAGCGCGCCCGTTCCGGATTCCGGTCCCGAGGCGTCGGCCGGGGCCGTGCCCGTACCGGTGAGGGCGCCCGCGAGTTCGGCGGCGAGTGCGCTGCGGCCGGAGCCGGGGCGGCCCGCGATGAGCAGGACCCGGGCGCGGGGGGTCTTGCGGCCGGCCAGGGTGTCCAGGCCGGCCCGTTCGATGTCCGCCCGCAGGTCCTTCAACTCGCGTTCCCTGCCGAAGAATCGGGGCGGGGCGGCGCCGGGCGGCTCCTCGGTCCCCGCAGCTTCGGCCGGGCCGCTGGTGTCCACCGCCTGATCGGTCACGGGCCACGCTCCACTTCGCTGCACGCGGTGCCCGCCGGAACTCCGGTCGGGGCCTTTCGAGCGTAGTTCAGCGGTGGTGTGGATCACTGCGGAGCGGGGCGGGGCACGGGGGAACACCCCCCGATCGGATCAGCATTTCTTACGATCGTCCGACCGGAGGAGGGGTGGAGAGAGCGGACGGGCCGTCAGGCCTCGAACGGCCGGGCCGGCCAGGGCGCCTCGGCCGGGCGGAGCGAGTCGACGCCGTCGTCCGCGAGGACGGCGGTGAGCGCGAGGGCGCCCACGACCAGGCAGTTGTTGTGCAGGTCCCCCGCCAGCACCGAGCGCACCAGCTCGGGCAGCGGAATACGGGCCTGCTCCATGTCGGCCTCCTCCTCGGAGACCGCGAACCGCTCGCCCTCCACGTCGGAGAGACCGCGGGCGAGGAAGATGCGTACGGCCTCGTCGCAGCCGCCGGGCGTGGTGTAGACGTCGGTCAGCACCCGCCACTCCTCGGCCTTGACGTGCGCCTCCTCGTACAGCTCGCGCTGGGCGGCGTGCAGGGGGTTCTCGCCGGGGACGTCGAGCAGTCCGGCGGGGATCTCCCAGAGCCGCTGGCGGACCGGGTGGCGGTACTGGCGTACGACGAGGACCTGGTCGTCCTCGTCGACCGCGAGAATCGCGACGGAGCCGGGGTGGACCTGGTAGTCACGGCCGTGGACGGAGCCGTCGGGCATCACCACCTGGTCGGTGCGGACGCTGGTCTTGTTGCCGGTGAAGGGGGTGACGGTCGCGGTGACCTGCCACTCCTCGGGCGTGTCCTGGATACCCATGTGCGTCCTCCCACGTACCACGTACAAAACGAGAAACCGGGGCACGTGTCCGTGAGGATCCGTACCCCGGTCAACCGTAATGCCTCGGAACTACTCGGCCGCGCCGACCTTGCGCGCGACGGCCGCCTTCACCAGACCCGCGAAGAGCGGGTGCGGGCGGGTCGGGCGGGAGCGGAGCTCGGGGTGGGCCTGGGTGGCGACCAGGTAGGGGTGGACCTCGCGCGGGTACTCCACGTACTCGACGAGCTTGTTGTCCGGGGAGGTGCCGGAGAAGACCAGTCCGGCCTTCTTCTCCAGCTCACCGCGGTAGGCGTTGTTGACCTCGTAGCGGTGGCGGTGGCGCTCCTCGACGTACGGCTCACCGGCGTACGCCTCGCGCACGAGGGAGCCCTCGGCGAGCTTGGCCGGGTAGAGGCCGAGCCGCATGGTGCCGCCGAGGTCGCCCGCGCCCTCGACGTAGGCGAGCTGCTCCTCCATGGTCGAGATGACCGGGTGGGAGGTGGCGGCGTCGAACTCGGTGGAGTTGGCGTCGGGGATCTCGGCCAGCGAGCGGGCCGCCTCGATCACGATGCACTGGAGGCCGAGGCAGAGGCCCAGCAGCGGGACCTTGTTCTCGCGGGCGTAGCGGATGGCGCCGACCTTGCCGTCGACACCGCGCTCACCGAAGCCGCCGGGGATGCAGATCGCGTCGACGTCGCCCAGGTGCTCGGCGGCACCGGCCGCGGTGCGGCAGTCGTCGGACGTGACCCACTTGATCGTGACCCGGGCCTTGTTGGCGAAACCGCCGGCGCGGATGGCCTCGATGACCGAGAGGTAGGCGTCGGGCAGGTCGATGTACTTGCCGACCAGGGCGACGGTGACCTCGTGGTCGGGGTTGTGGACGCGGTCCAGGAGGTCGTCCCAGGTGGTCCAGTCGACGTCCCGGAAGGGCAGGTCGAGCTTGCGGACGACATAGGCGTCCAGGCCCTCGGTGTGGAGCACCTTGGGGATGTCGTAGATCGACTTGGCGTCGATCGCGGCGACGACCGCGGCCTCGTCGACATCGCACATCAGCGAGATCTTGCGCTTGATGGAGGTCGGGACCTCACGGTCGGCGCGGAGCACGATCGCATCCGGCTGAATACCGATGTTGCGCAGAGCGGCGACCGAGTGCTGGGTCGGCTTGGTCTTCAGCTCGCCGGAGGGGCCGATGTAGGGCAGCAGCGAGATGTGCACGACGAAGACGTTGTCGCGGCCGACCTCGTGGCGGACCTGGCGGACGGTCTCCAGGAACGGCAGCGACTCGATGTCGCCGACCGTGCCGCCGACCTCGGTGATGACGACGTCCACGTCGTCGGTGGCCATGCGGCGGATGCGGTGCTTGATCTCGTTGGTGATGTGCGGGATGACCTGGACGGTGTCGCCCAGGTACTCGCCGCGCCGCTCCTTGGCGATGACCTGCGAGTAGACCTGGCCGGTCGTCACGTTGGCGGAGCCGTCGAGGTCGACGTCGAGGAAGCGCTCGTAGTGGCCGATGTCCAGGTCGGTCTCGGCGCCGTCGTTGGTGACGAACACCTCACCGTGCTGGAAGGGGTTCATCGTGCCGGGGTCGACGTTGAGGTAGGGGTCGAGCTTCTGCATGGTGACCCGCAGGCCCCGTGCCTTCAGCAGGGCACCCAGGCTGGAGGCAGTCAGACCCTTGCCGAGGGAGGAGGCGACACCCCCGGTGACGAAGATGTGCTTGGTCGTCGTGGATGTGGGCTGCATAGCCAAAGGGGGCTCCCGTGGTCGCGGTTGTGAGGTGCGTACCGGCCGCCGAACCGGAGACTCCGGGGGCGCCGTCGCTGCGGTTCGGGGGCCTCGTCCGCTCTCGCGAACGACCACCGGTCCACGGGCTACCAGGGTAACAGCGACGAGGGGAGGCTGCTTCCGGCCACACCCTGCACAGGGGCGTCACACCATCACCCCAGTCGTTTCACGTCCCACCCGATCAGCTCAGAGATGTTGCGGGGACCGTCGCGCGGATCTTCGTACCGCGTCGTATCCTGCTCGGACACTCGCTGCCGAGACGGCCGGGCGGCGGCACCAATTGGGCCCGCTACCGGTACAGGAACTCGTCGGTTCCTCCAGGGTGAAAGACCCTACGACCCAACGACCCCATACCCCAGTAAGCGCCCCGGACGGGGCGACATGGCCGTTCGACTGGAGACGCACGTGGCCGGGCGCATCGAGGATTACGCACTCATCGGAGACATGCAGACCGCTGCCCTGGTCTGCCGGGACGGCACGGCGGACTGGCTGTGCCTTCCCCGCTTCGATTCGCACGCCGTCTTCGCGGGACTGCTGGGCACCGAGGAGCACGGCTTCTGGCGGCTGGCTCCCGCGCGGGCGGAGGGAACCGAGCCGCTCCCCGCGGACCGGCGCCGCTACCGGGGTGACTCCCTCATCCTGGAATCGGAGTGGGACACGCCGCGCGGCACCGTACGGGTGACCGACTTCATGCCTCCGCGAGACGGGGCACCGCAGCTCATCCGGATCGTGGAGGGCGTCAGCGGCCGGGTGCCGATGCGCTCGGAGCTGCGTATGCGGTTCAGCTACGGCCGGGTGACGCCGTGGGTGCACAAGGTCGACAACCGCACGGTCGCCGTCGCCGGGCCGGACTCCGTCTGGCTGGACACCGAGGCGGACACCTACGGCAAGAACCTGACGACCTACTCCGACTTCACCGTCGGCCCCGGCGACCGGGTGGCCTTCACCATCAGCTGGCAGCCCTCGCACCACGGGCCGCCCGCCCTCCCCGACCCGGAGGGGTCCCTGGAGGCGACCGAGCTGTTCTGGCGCGAATGGGTCGATCAGTGCACGTACCACGGTCCCTACCGGGAGGCCGTCGTCCGCTCGCTGATCACCCTGAAGGCGCTGACGTACGCCCCGACCGGCGGCATCGTCGCCGCGCCGACCACCTCGCTCCCCGAGGAGATCGGGGGCGTACGGAACTGGGACTACCGCTACACCTGGCTGCGGGACGCCGCCATCACCCTCTCCTCGCTGCTGCGCACCGGCTACCGCGAAGAGGCCCGGGCGTGGCGCGAGTGGCTGCTGCGGGCGGTGGCGGGCGACCCGGAGAACCTCCAGATCATGTACGGCATCGCCGGCGAGCGCGAACTCGGCGAGGCGGAGCTGGACTGGCTGCCGGGTTACGAGAACTCCGGCCCGGTCCGGGTCGGCAACGGCGCCGCCAACCAGCTCCAGCTCGACGTCTACGGCGAGGTCACCGAGGCTCTGCACCTGGCGCACATGACGGGGCTGACCCGCAACGACTACGCGATGGGCCTCCAGCTCAAGCTGATCGAGTACCTGGAGAAGCACTGGGAGGAGCCGGACGAGGGCATCTGGGAGGTGCGCGGGCCGCGCCGGCACTTCGTCCACTCCAAGGTGATGGCGTGGGTCGCGGTCGACCGGACGATCAAGCTGGTCGAGTCCGGGGACGTAGAAGGCCCGCTGGAGCGGTGGTACGAGCTCCGCGACGACATCCACCGGGACGTCTGCGAGCGCGGCTACGACAAGGAACGCAACACCTTCACCCAGTCCTACGGGTCGAAGGAGCTGGACGCCTCCCTGCTGCTCATCCCGCAGATGGGCTTCCTGCCGCCGGACGACAAGCGGGTCATCGGCACGATCGAGGCGATCCAGCGGGAGCTGTCCACGGAGGACGGCTTCATCCTCCGCTACCCCACCGAGGGCGAGCAGGCGGGCGTCGACGGTCTGGCGGGCGACGAGGGGGCGTTCCTGGCCTGCTCGTTCTGGATGGCCGACGACCTCGCGATGATCGGCCGGGTCGACGAGGCGCGCCAGCTGTTCGAGAGGCTGCTGGCGCTCCGCAACGACCTGGGCCTGCTCGCCGAGGAGTGGGACTCCAACCTGCAGCGCCAGGTGGGGAACTTCCCGCAGGCGTTCAGCCACGTCCCGCTGATCGACACGGCGCTGCGGCTGACGGCGAGCGGCGCGTACGTGGGCTGAGGCCTGGTTCGTCGTGTCGGTGGCCGCCCCGGATTCTTCCGGGGCGGCCACCGTGCGTTTCAGGGTGCGGTGGACTCAGGGTGCCGTGGGCACTTCGGCCTCGTACGCGCGGTGGAGCAGTTCCAGGAAGCGTGGTGCGACGGGCAGCTCGGTGGTGCCGATGCGGTGGACGGGCACGCCCGGGGTCCAGGAGTTCATGACGGCCGCGCCGGCGAGGGCGGGCAGGCCGTCGGGGGTGACCGGCGCGACCCGCTGGTCGATTCCGAGGGCGGCCAGCTGCCGGCGGACGATGCCCAGCGTCGTTCCGGTCAGGATCCGGGCCTCGGGCCACACCACCGAATCGCCGTCCCAGAACACCAGGTTCCAGATCGTCGCCTCGCTGAACCGGCCCTCCCGGTCCAGGAAGGCGGCGTCGTCGTAGCCCTCGGCCACGGCCCGGCGGAGGAGGTGCGTCTTGGCCACCTCGCCGACGTGCTTGACGTGCGGCAGGAACCGTTCGTGTTCCGTCGCCGCCAGCGCCAGCGGGCCGCCGGGGCCGGCGGACGGCGGTCCGGTGCGTACGAGGAGTCCGGGTTCCGCGTCGGCCGCGGTGAATTCTCCGGCCGGTGAGTACACCGTGGCTGTCAGCAAAAGGTCGGCCGGTCCTTCGCGGAGCGCGGTACGCAGGTGGGAGCGGACCAGGTCCTCGGGCAGGGCCCGGCCGAAGAGCTCCACCGACGCGGACCGCAGCCGCTCCAGGTGGAGGTCCAGGCCGCGGATCCGGCCGCCGCGGACCTGCATCGCGGTGAAGTGGGCGTGGCCCGCGAAGGCGAGCGGGGTGAGACCGTCGGTGGTCGCCTCGCGGCCGTTCAAGTGGACGAGGGACGGGGAATCTTCGCTCATGGACGGGACGTTAAGGCTTGACACCGGTGACAAGGTCAAGCGCGGACGGACGGGGGAGACATGCTGATCGGGGAGTTGTCCCGGCGGACGGGCGTCAGTGCGCGGTCGTTGCGGTACTACGAGGCGCAGGGGCTGCTGGAGGCCGGGCGCGGGGAGAACGGCTATCGCGCCTACGACGAGGGGGCGGTCCTCTCCGTGGCGAAGATCCGGGCGCTGCTGCGGGCCGGTCTGTCCACCGAGGTGATCCGGGAGGTGCTGCCGTGCGCCCGGGGTGAGCAGCCGGGGTTCGACTGGTGTGCGGAGCTGCGGGAGATCCTGGCCGGGGAGCTGGCGGTGATGAACGGGCAGATCGACGCGTTGCGGGCCAGCCGGGGGGCGTTGGTGGGGTTGCTGAGGGAAGGGTGACGAGGGCCCCCGGCTGTTGTGCCGGGGGCCGGGGATGCGTCAGTCGAAGGCCGCTGCCGCCTGCTTGAGCGCGGCGGCCACCGCCTCCGGTGTGTCGGGGCCGGGCTCCCCGGGGGTATAGGTGACCGAGCGCAGGACGCCTCCGTAGCGGAACGAGCGATGGCGTTCGAACAGCGGCCAGGAGACCGGGGAGTTGCGGTCGACGCCGACGCTGATGCCCTGGAACGGGGCCATGCCGATGAGCTGGTGGACGCTGGGCGGGGTGGCCCGCACCTCGCCGTCGACGCTGACCGTGAACGACCAGCGCAGGCCCTTCTCCGCCTCGGCGGCGAGGACGACGACATGCTCGCCCGGTGCGAGCGGGCCCGCGTCCGTCTCGTGCAGGACGCCGTACTCGTTGTACGCGAGGTGCAGCCGCCCCTCCTCGACGTACAGGCTGTAGCCGCCACCCTGGTCGCCGTGGGAGACGAGCACCCCCTCCCCCGTCCCGTCGATGACGACGGTGATCTCGAAGGAGCGCAGGGAGACCAGCCGGGAGGAGCGGTAGCGCTCCAGCTCCGGTGTGCCGGGCAGCAGGGTCAGCGGGCGGGTCAGCCGTCGCTCGCAGGGGTTGCGGCGGGCGAGCGCGCCGCTGCCGTCGGGGAGCGCGAAGACCCCGTTGCGCCGGGCGGCCGCCTCCCAGGCCTCCGACAACTCCTTTCGCAGTACTGCTCGGGGTGGGTGGAGGCGTGGCCGGGGTCGGCGAGCACGGGGGTGAAGCTGATGCCGTCCGGCTCCTGGAGGGTGACCCCGCGCCGCTCGGCCGGGCGCTCCAGGCCGGCGTACGTGTGCCCCTTGTAGAGCCGGAAGGGGGTGTTGGAGGCCATGCCCCAGCCGCGCGGGTAGTGGACCAGGCTGCGCCGGCCGCCGATGAGTTCCGGGTCGCGGTCGACGTCGGGGGTCCAGTCGCCGGGGAGGGCGGGGTGGTGGACGAAGCGGCTGAAGTAGGAGCGGGTGCCTTCGGCGCCGCCCTCGCCGGTGCCGCCGTTGTCGGAGGTGAAGACGATGATGGTGTTGTCGAGTTCGCCGAGCGCTTCGAGGGTGTCGGTGAGCCGGGCCAGGTTCGGTCGATGTTGTCGACGAGCTCCGCGTACACCTCCATGTACCGGGCGTAGAGCCTCTGTTGCTCCTCGGTGAGGCTGTCCCAGGCGGGGACGTCGAGCCCGGCCTCACTGTTGCGTTCGGGCAGTTCGGTGCCGGGCGGGAGGAGTCCGGCGGCGAGCTGGGCGGCGAAGCGCTTCTCGCGCAGGACGTCCCGGCCCTCGTCGTAGCGGCCCTTGTGACGGGCGATGTCCTCGGCCTTGGCCTGGAGGGGGCCGTGGACGGCGTTGTGGGCCAGGTAGAGGAAGAACGGCTTGTCGGGGTCGTGGGCGCGCAGCGACTTCACCATGGAGATCGCCTGATCGGTGATGTCGTCGGTGTAGTAGTAGTCGTCCGCGAACTCGTCGATGTCCAAGGGGCTGTTGTCGCGGACCAGCTGGTGCGGGTGGAAGAGGCTGGTGAGCCCTTCCAGGACGCCGTAGTACTGGTCGAAGCCCTTGTTCAGCGGCCAGTTGTCCCGGTCGTCGGCGGCGTTGGACGCGGAGTCGCGGACCAGGTGCCACTTGCCGACGGCGTAGGTGGCGTAGCCGGTGTCGTGGAGCAGCTCGGCGACGGTGGGGATGTCATCGGCGATCTCCATGCCGTAACCGGGGAAGCCGGGATCGGAGTTGGCGACCGTGGAGTAGCCGGCGCGGTGCGGGTCGAGGCCGGTGAGCAGGGCCGCGCGCGCCGGGGAGCAGAGCGGCATGGTGTGGTAGTTGGTGAGCCGTACGCCCTCGTCGGCCAGGGTGTCGAGCGTCGGCGTGGCGATCTCGGAGCCGAACGGGCCGATGTCGCTGTAGCCCATGTCGTCGACGAGGACGACCACGATGTTGGGGGCCTTCTCGCCGGGGGCCGTGCGCGGCGGCCAGGACGGCTCCGACTCTGCGAAGGTGCGGCCGATCCGGCCGGGGAAGTCGTCGTAGGGGTCGCGGCGGGTGGGGTCGGTGGTCATCGGCTGGGCTCTCCGTCGTGGCTGGGGGGTGGTCTGGTGCGGGGAACAGGCGGGCCAGTTCGTCGGCGAGCGCGGCGAGTCGGGTCCGTGCCGGGTGGCCGGTGAAGGCGGCGATCCGGAGCAGGGTGGAGCCGCCCCGGAGGGTGAGCAGCTCGGTGTCGAGCAGGCCGGGGACGATCCGGCGGACCGCGTCGGCCGCCGCGGGCTCGGCGAGCAGATCGGCCAGGGGGGTACGGAGGCTGAGCGCGCCCTCGGTGAACTTGTCCGAGCGGGTGGCGGGTTGGCACCCGGCCTCGGCCCGCTCCCGCTGGGCGTCGACCAGCAGGTGGGCCCCGGTGACGTCCTCGGGGGCGTACGGGAGGCCGAGGCGGGTGTACTGGTCGGCAGGGGCATCGTTGGCGCGCAGCCGCTCCACCAGCAGCCGGGCCATCCGCAGCTCGACGGCGGTGTCGCTGACCGGCTTCTCCTGGAGCGGGTCGGCCGCCAGGTCGAAGAGGAGCGTGCCGAAGCGCTGCGGCCCCAGGAGCGGTGAGGGGTGGGCGGGGATACGGAGGGTGGGCACGCCCTTGGTGAAGGGGAACGGTTCGGCCAGGGTCAGCCCGGTCAGCTCCTCGGGGGTGAAGCGGCCTCGGATGCGGGTGGGCATCAGCGTGTGCTCGTACAGCGGCTGGTTGGTGTCGTCGTGGCAGGCCCGCATGTAGACGTACCGGCCGTCGGTGATGTTGACGTGGCCGCCGAACATCCCGAACAGGGCTGATTCCCTGGGGTGTTGTGCGTCAGCGGTTTTGCTCAGCGGGCGGGCCTGCGCGGCCGGAGGAGCAACCGCCCCCGCTGGAGAACCAGGGGTGAAGCGGGGGCCGACGGTGGAGAGGAGGAGGAAGAAACTCCTCGGCACGCCGGTCGCCCACCGTGCCGTGCCGTGCCGTCCGCCGACGGCCGTTACTCCCTCGGCATCGACTCCGACCACGGCGGCCGGGCCAACCAGTGGCACACCGACGTCACCTTCGTCCCCGCCTACCCGGCCTTCTCCATCCTGCGCGCGGTCGTCATCCCGCCGTACGGCGGCAACACCCTGTGGGCCAACACCGCCACCGCGTACGACGGGCTCCCCGAGCCGCTGCGGGTCCTGGCCGACTCCCTGCGCGCGGTCCACTCCAACGACTACGACTACGCGGCACTGCGCCCGCAGGCCCTGCCCGAGGCGCTGGAGCAGTACACGAAGGTGTTCACCTCGACGAAGTTCCTCACCGAGCACCCGGTGGTGCGCGTCCGCCCCGAGACCGGTGAGCGCACCCTGCTGCTGGGCAACTTCGTGCAGCGGATCGCCGGGCTGACCGGCAGGGACTCCCGTACGCTCCTGGATCTGTTCCAGTCGCACATCGAGCGCCCGGAGAACACCGTGCGCCGGCAGTGGCAGGTGGGCGACGTGGCGATCTGGGACAACCGGGCCACCCAGCACTACGGCGTCGACGACTCCGACGCCCACGAGCGCAAGCTCCGCCGCGTCACCATCGACGGGGACGTGCCGGTGGGCGTGGACGGCCGCTCCTCCACGCTCATCTCCCCCGAGGAGGTCCCCGATCCCTCCTTCGGCATCCCGTCCGGAGCCTCCACGGCCGCCTGAGCACGGTCTTCGGCTCCCTGGGCACGGTCCTCGCGCCTCCCCTGCCATGCGCACCCCGCACCCCGGGCGGTAGCGTCCTGAGCAGGACGACCGCCCGGTGGACGGGTGCGGAACAAAGGGAAAGCGGGCCGGGTACGTGGAGAGCCACAGCGGAATCACCGTGCAGCGGGCACTGGAGCTGCCGGGGCTGCGCGCAGGGCTCCCGGAGGTGGTGGCCGGCGCGGACCGGCTGAGCCGCACCGTGCGCTGGGTGCACGCGGGCGAGGTGCCCAACATCGCCTCCCTCCTCAAGGGCGGCGAGCTGCTCCTCACCACCGGCCTTGGCCTCGGCACTCGCCCCGCCGAGCAGCGCGCGTTCGTCCGCCGCCTCGCCGACCGGGGGATCTCCGCCTTGGTGGTGGAGCTCGGCCCGCGCTTCAGCAGGCTGCCCGCCTCCATCGTGGACGCCGCCCGCGCGGCTGGTCTTCCCCTGGTACAGCTCCACCGCGAGGTGCCCTTCGTCGCGGTGACCGAGGAGGTGCACACCGAGATCGTGAACGGGCACTATGCCCTGCTCCAGCAGGCGGAGGAGGTGCACCGGCGCGCCACCCGGGCCCTCCTCGACGGCGGCGGGGTGCCGCAGGTCCTCGGTATCCTCGCCGACTTCACCGCCAACCCGGTCTTCCTGGAGACGCCGGACGGTCAGCTCCTGTACGCGGCGTCCACGGGCACGGGCCCGGTGGGCGCGGACCCGCTCCAGGTCTGGGAGGGCATGCGCGGCGACCGGGCGGCCCGGGAGGTCCCGCCGGTGGGCGCGGTCCTGGTGGATGTGCCGGGCGGCGGTCCGGACACCGGTGCCGTACGGGCCCGGCTGGTGCTGCTCGCCGTCTCGGGCCCGCTGGCCACCGTGCACCGGATGGCGGCCGAGCGGGCGGCGGGCCTCCTCGCGGTCGTCCTGATGCAGGCCCGTCAGGAGGAGGAGCTGGCGGCCCGGGGCCGCGGCGACTTCCTCACCGACCTCGCGGAGGGCCGGATCACCCCGGAGGACGCCCCGGCCCAGGCCCGGGTGCTCGGCTTCCGGCCCGGGGACGCCCAGCTGCTCCCGGTCGTGATGCGGCTGGCCCCCGAGCTGTCCCCGTCGGGCAACTGGGCGCTGCTGGCCCGCGCGGTGCTGGAGGAGCTGGCCTCGGTCGGCGTACCGGTGCTGCTGGGCGTACGGCCCGTGGAGGGGCGGGTTCCGCTGCTGCTGGGGCTGCGCTCGGAGGGCGAGCGCACGGCGGTCGCGGACCGGGTGGCGGCAGCGCTGCGGGCGGGCGTGGGACGGGCCGGTCTCGACCGCGCCGGATCGCAGCCCCCGGTGGTCGTGGTCGGGGTCGCGGGCGGCTGGGCCGGGGCGGGTGCCGGGCTGCGGCACGCCTCGGAGACCGCCACGGCGGCACAGGGCCTGGACGACCGGCCCTGGTACGACGCCAGGCGGCTCGACATCGATCTGCTGCTGTGGCGGCTGCGGGACCATCCCGACCTGGCGGCGTTCGTGAACCGGGCGATCGGTCCGCTGCGCGAGCACGACCGCACCTCGCGCCCGCCGCTGCTGCCGACGCTCCAGGCGTATCTGGCGCACGCGGGCCGCAAGGCGGAGACCGCACGCGAGCTGCACCTCAACCGGCAGACGCTCTACAACCGGCTCGCCCGGATCGGTGAGCTGCTGGGCACGGACCTGGACGACCCGCAGACGGTCCTGGCCCTCAGCCTGGCGCTGCGGGCCCGCCGCCTCACGACCTGAGCCGGCGATGCTGGGGGCCGCCGCCTCACCCCGTAGGTCTCCTCAGCGCCCGCGCCCCGGGGCAGGCGGCTGTGCCAACTCGTCGTACACGCTGAGCACATGGGCGATGGTGTCGTCCTCGGTGGGCCAGCCCGCCGCCTGCGCGCGTCCGGCCTCGGCCAGCCGTGCGCACCGCTCCGGGTCGCCCAGCAGCCGGGCGACGGTACGGGCGAGCGCCTCCGCGTTGCCGAACGGCACCAGTTCGGCGGCCTCACCGACCAGTTCGGGCACCCCGCCGACCTCGGTCGCCACCAGCGGCACCCCCAGCCGCAGCGCCTCCTGCGCCAGCAGCGAGCAGCCCACCCACCGGCTGGGCAGGACGGCCAGGTCGGCGACGGCGAGCAACTCCCCCACATCGTCCCGGGATCCGATCAGCCGGACGGGCAGCTCCTCGTCCCCGATGCGCTGCTGGAGGGCCGCCCGGTCCCGCCCCTCACCCGCGATGACGAGCAGGGGTACGGGATCGAGCCCGCGCCAGATGCGGGCGGCGTCGAGCAGGGTGTCGAAGCCGTGGTGCGGGACCAGGCTGCCGACTGCCATCAGCAACGGCCGCTCGACCGCGCCCAGTTCGGCCCGCGCCTTGCCGTCGTGCAGGGCACCGGCCAGTCGCGGGACCGGGGCGGCGGCCGGGGCGAGCCGCGCGTCGCGGGCTCCTCGGCCCCGCGCCCGGTCCACCAGGTCGGAGGAGGGGGCGAGGACAACGGCCGCCGCCCGCACGGCCCTCCGCTCCAGCAGGTGCAGGATCTGGCGGCGGGCACCCTCGGCGTACCGGCGGGTGTGCCAGGTCATCACCAGCGGCACGGTCCGCCCGCTGAGGGCGAGGGCGGTGCGGGAGGCGGCGTGCAGCCCGTGGGCGTGGACCACGTCGGCCCCCGCGCAGGCGGAGCGCAGCGCGGCGACGGCGGCCGGGTCGCTGCGCCGGGGCACCGGCAGGAACCGGGCCCCGATCGCCGTGAAGTCGTAGGCGTGGTCCACCGCGGGCGGGGCGCAGACGGTGACCTGCACCCCGCGCGCCACCAGCCCCGCGGCCAGCGAACTGACGTGCGCGCTGCTGCCCGCACTGCCGCCGCCCAGGACTTGGACCGTACGCAGCTGTGACACGTTGATTGGCTCCCGGGGTCCCCGAGTCGGCGGTAGGTACAGCGGCAAGGATGCCAGTCCGTACGCACGTTCCGGCACTGCCGGAACGTTGCTGCCGGGCTCGCGGCGACAACCGACCACACGGCACCACTCTCACGGGTGAATTCGAAGGCGCGAAGTTGCCACCGTCAGCGCTCCCGCTCAGCGCCCCGGAACCCCCGCCACCCCTGCCGCGCGCCTCAGCACCCCCGAGGCACACCGGGCGACCGAGCTGATCCGCTCCCCGTTCGCCGCGGCCGCCACGAGCCCGGCGGCCAGGGCGGCCCGCCCCGTACGTCCACCGAAGCGGCCACAGCGACGGGCCAGGGCGACTCCCAGCCCGGCCCCGAGCCCATGGGCCCCGGTGTCCCCGAGCATGGCGCGTCCCCCCAGATCGGCGGGGGCGAGCACCGCCGCGGCAGCCATCGGCCCGACGGCCCCCGGCAGCCCGGCAGCCCGGCAGCAGCACCACGGAACCCACCGCCGCCCCCGGCCCCACGTCGACAAGGTTCACGAGATGGACGGTACCGGCGATCACCACACCGGTCAGCACCCCGTCCACCACGCGTTCCTCGATCAGCAGCCCGGCGAGCACCCCCGCCGCCCCGATCCCGAAGAGCTTCACGGCCCCGCTGGTGACCTCGCCCCCGCGCAGGGCCCCCAGATGGGCCCGGAACCCCCGGCGCGGGTCGTCGGCCCCCACGAGGTCGTCGTACGCCCCGCAGCCCGCGGCGGCCAGCACCGCGAGCACCCCGGCCGCACGGTCCCGGGCCGGTCCCGGGGCAGCGGCGATCCCGGCGGCCGCACCGAGCGCGGCCGCGGGTCCGGCGTACAGGGTGACGGTCCGGCCTGCGTGGTTGGTCCGCCGCCAGGAGGCGTCCGTACGGCGGCTCAGCACCGCGTACACCCCGGCGGCGACCCCTGCGCCCACTCCCGCACCGACAAGGCCGGCGGCGGCTCTGCTCACGTACTCACCCATGGGGGGAAGCGTAGAGAGCGGCACGGGGCCGGGCGGGGAAACCCCCGCCCGGCCCCGTACACCGCGTCAGCCGTCCTTGCGGGCCGTGGCCAGCAGCTCCTCGGCGTGGGCGCGGGCCGTTTCGGAGTCCTCCTGGCCCGCCAGCATCCGGGACAGCTCCCGGACCCGGTCCTCGCCCTCCAGGACCGTGACCCCGCTCCGGGTGACCGAGCCGTCCACCGTCTTCTCGACCAGCAGCTGCCGGTCGGCGAAGGCCGCCACCTGCGGGAGGTGCGTCACGACGACCACCTGCGCGGACCGGGCGAGCTTGGCCAGACGCCGCCCGACCTCGACCGCCGCCTTGCCGCCGACACCCGCGTCGACCTCGTCGAAGAGATACGTGGGCACCGGGTCGGAGCCCGCGAAGACGACCTCGACCGCCAGCATCACCCGGGACAGCTCACCGCCCGATGCACCCTTGGCGATCGGCCGGGGCTGGGCCCCGGGGTGCGGGGCGAGCAGCAGTTCCACCTCGTCGGCGCCCGAAGGGCCGTACACGACGCTCCGCCCGCCGATGTCGATACCGGACGCCTCGTCGGCCGCCTCGGTCTGCCGGATGGCGAAGGAGACCCGGGCGTGCGGCATGGCGAGCGAGGCCAGCTCCTCCGTCACCGCCTCCGCGAACCGGGCGGCGGCCTCCGTCCGGGCATCGGTCAACGCCTGCCCCAGCGAGGAGAGTTCGGCGCGCAACGCGTCGCGCTCGGCCGTCAGCTCGCCGATCCGCTCGTCGTCGCCCTCCAGCTCGGTGAGCCGGCCCGCGCCCTCCTGCGCCCAGGCGAGCACCGCCGCGATGTCCTCGCCGTACTTGCGGGTCAGGGTGGTCAGCGCGGCCCGGCGCTCCTCGACGGCGGCCAGCCGCAGCGGGTCGGCCTCCAGCTGGTCGGCGTACCCGGCCAGCTCGCCGGAGACATCGGCGATCAGGATGGAGATCTCGCCGATGCGGTCGGCCAGCGCGGCAAGCGCCGGGTCGTGGGCCCGGACCGCGTCCAGGGCCTGCCCGGCGGCGGCGACCACGGTCGTCGCGTCGACGCCCTCCGGATCCTCGGGGTTCCCCGCCAGCGCGGTGTGCGCGAGGGAGGCGGCGGAGGCGAGGGCCTCCGCGTGCCCGAGCCGCTCCGCCTCGGCGGCCAGCTCGGTGTCCTCCCCCGGCAACGGCTCGACGGCGGCGACCTCGTTCAGCCCGAAGCGCAGCAGATCCGCCTCCTGGGCCCGCTCCCGGGCCCGGGTGGTCAGCTCGTCCAAGGTGGCGGCGACGGTCCGCAGCCGCCGGTAGGCCGCCGCGTACTTCGTGTGCGGGACCTCCACGCCGTCCCCGGCGTACCGGTCCAGCGCCTGCCGCTGCCGCGCGGGCTTGAGCAGGCCCTGCTGGTCCGTCTGCCCGTGCACGGCGACCAGCTCGTCCGCCAGCTCGGTGAGGACCCCCACCGGCACGGATCTGCCGCCGAGATGGGCCCGTGAGCGTCCTTCCGCCGAAATGGTACGGCTGATGAGCAGCGCACCGTCGTCGAGTTCCGCCCCGGCCTCCTCGGCCCGCAGCGCCGCCGCGTCGCCCTCGGACACCGTGATCCTGCCCTCGACGACCGCGGCCTTGGCCCCGACCCGTACGAGGGCGGGGTCGGCGCGCCCGCCGAGCAGCAGCCCGAGGCTCGTGACGACCATGGTCTTGCCCGCGCCGGTCTCACCCGTCACCGCGGTGAAACCGGGTGACAGCTCCACCACCGCGTCGTCGATGACTCCGAGCGACCGTATCCGCATCTCCTCCAGCACGGACATGACCTTACGAGGTCCCGGGCCGGACGCGCGACGGCCCCCGCTCCCGGATTCACTCTCCCGAGCGTTCCCGAGGGTCACGGAGGCCGTGAAGCAACCCCGGCGACGGTCAGTGGGGCGCGCCCCGCCACCCCGAGACGGGCAGCGCGAACTTCGCCACCAGCCGGTCCGTGAACGAGGCCTGGTGCAGCCGCGCCAGCCGTACGGGCACCGCGCCGCGCCGTACCTCGACCCGCGCGCCTGCGGGCAGCTCCACGGTCCGCCGCCCGTCGCACCAGAGCACCCCGTGCGGGGTGTGCGGCTGGACCTCGACGGCGAGCACCGAGGTCGGGGAGGTCACCAGCGGCTTGGCGAACAGGGCGTGGGCGCTGATCGGGACCATCAGCAGCGCCTCCACCTCGGGCCAGACGACCGGCCCGCCCGCCGAGAAGGCGTACGCCGTCGAACCGGTCGGGGTCGCACAGACGATCCCGTCGCAGCCGAACCCGGTGACCGGACGGCCGTCGATCTCCAGCACGACCTCCAGCATCCGCTCGGGCGACACCTTCTGCACGGCCGCCTCGTTGAGCGCCCAGTCGGTGTGCACGATGTCACCGTTGCTGTGCACGATGACATCGATCGTCATGCGCTCCTCGACGTCGTAGTCGCGGGTGACGACCCGGGAGACCACCTTGTCGAGGTCGTCGCGCTCGGCCTCGGCGAGGAAGCCGACGCGGCCCAGGTTGACGCCGAGCATCGGCACCCCGGAGGCGCGGGAGAACTCCGCGCCGCGCAGCAGCGTCCCGTCACCCCCCAGGACGATCAGCAGCTCGCAGCCGTCCACGGCGGCGGGTGAGGTGTCGGTGACGGTCTCCACGGTGTCCGGGAGCGGCAGATCGGCCGCCTCGGTCGCCAGGACCCGCACGCCGAGCCCGTTGCGCAGCAGCCCCTGCACCACGAGCTCCGCGCTGCGGATCGCGGCCGGACGGCCGGTGTGCGCCAAAAGAAAGACTGTTCGTGCCGCATTCGTCGTCAACGAGGCCCCTCCGCCACTGCACGGTCGACATCCGCGGGATCCAGCTCAGGTGCACCGGCCCGCAGCCACAGAAAGTACTCGACGTTCCCGGACGGCCCGGGCAACGGACTGGCCGTCACCCCCCGTACGCCGAGGCCCAGTCCCCAGGCCCGGCGCGCCACCTCACGTACCGCTTCGGCGCGCAGCTCGGGGCTGCGCACCACCCCTCCGCTGCCGAGCCGCTCCTTGCCGACCTCGAACTGCGGCTTGACCATGAGGACCAGGTCCGCGTCGGGCGTGGCGCACCGGGCGAGAGCGGGCAGCACGAGCCCGAGCGGAATGAAGGACAGATCCCCCACCACCAGGTCGACCGCCTCCCCGTCGATGGCCTCCAACGTCAACTCCCGCACGTTGGTACGGTCCTTGACGACGACGCGTTCATCGGACCGGAGCGACCAGGCGAGCTGCCCGTAGCCGACGTCGACGGCGACGACCTGCCGGGCCCCGGCCCGCAGCAGGACATCGGTGAACCCGCCGGTCGAGGCCCCGGCGTCCAGCGCCCGGCGCCCCTCCACGGCCAGCCCGAGCGGGACGAAGGCGGCGAGCGCCCCGGCCAGCTTGTGCCCGCCGCGCGAGACGTAGTCGGGGTCGCCGTCGTCCTGGGTGACGACGATCGCGGCGGCCGTCTCGACCTGGGTGGCGGGTTTGGTCGCGGTGGTCCGGCCGACGGTGACCCGCCCAGCGGCGATCAGCTGACTCGCGTGCTCGCGCGATCGGGCGAGCTTGCGGCGTACCAGCTCGGCGTCGAGGCGGCGACGTGCCACTCCTGCCACGTTCGGTTCAGCTCCTGTTGTTGTGCGTGTCGTACGAAGGCGCCGGTACGGGACCGGGCCCGGGTGCGGCGGCCGGACGGGCGTCCAGCGAGGTCAGCGCGGACTTGAGCCCACGGTGTACATCCTCGTACACCTCGGCGTGCCCGTCCGCCGGGAGGCGGTCCGCATCCGCCAGCCGCCCCAGCAGCCCGTCGACCTCGGCCCGGCCGGTGGGGGTGCGCTCGACGCCCAGGGGCGCGGGCTCCTCGGGCATGCTCATGGGCGGTGTTCCCGCCTCCGGCATCAAGTCGCTCATGCCGAAACGCTACCGCGACGGGCCGGTGTACCGTCGAGCACGATGGCGACCATGGCGGAGTGCCGCAGCGCACTGAGAAGACTTTCGGACAACCTCGCGGCGACCGACGGCGACGTACGCGGCGCCGCCGCGCTCGACCGCTCGCTGAGCTGTCACATCAAGGACCTCGACATCACGTTCACCGGCCGCCTGACCGACGGCCGGATCCAGGTCCAGGACACGGTCGAGGGCCCGCCCCGCGAGAAGGCGGAGATCAGGCTGGCGATGACGGGCGACGACCTGGTGGCCCTGGTCGACGGCGACCTGAACTTCGCGAAGGCGTGGGCATCGGGCCGCGTACGCCTGGAGGCCGGCTTCAGGGACCTGCTGAAACTGAGATCGCTGCTGTAGCCCGGACGGCAGTCGGTTCAAGCCCGTCCGGCGATTGAGGACAAAGCGCTGACCGGGGCGCCACCCGCGCCCGCCGCCGTACGCCCGCCCACCCGCCCTCAGGCAGCGACCTTCCGCGCCTTACGGGCCGCAGGCACGACAAGCGGCGTCCCGGTCTCGGGATCGTCGATCACCTGGCACCGCATCCCGAACACCCGCTCCACCAACTCCGCGTCGACCACGTCCGAAGGCGCCCCCTCCGCGACGATCGCGCCGTCCCGCATCGCGATGAGGTGCGTGGCGTACCGCGCGGCATGGTTCAGATCGTGGAGTACGGCGACCAGCGTGCGCCCCTGCGTCTCGTGCAGCTCCGCACACAGGTCGAGGACATCGATCTGGTGCTGGATGTCGAGGAACGTCGTCGGCTCGTCGAGCAGCAGCAGCGGCGTCTGCTGGGCCAGCGCCATGGCGATCCAGACCCGCTGCCGCTGCCCGCCGGACAGTTCGTCGACATAGCGGTCGGCCAGCTCGGCCACCCCGGTCGAGTCCATGGACTCCTGGACCACCCGCTCGTCCTCCGGCGACCACTGCCGCAGCAGCCCCTGGTGGGGGTAGCGGCCCCGGGCGACGAGGTCGGCGACGGTGATGCCGTCGGGGGCGGTGGAGGACTGCGGCAGCAGCCCCAGCGTGCGCGCGACCTTCTTCGCGGGCAGCTGGTGGATGATCTGCCCGTCCAGCAGCACCTGCCCCCGGCTCGGCTTCAGCATCCGGGCGAGCGAACGCAACAGGGTCGACTTGCCGCAGGCGTTGGGCCCGACGATCACCGTGAAGGAGTTGTCGGGTATCTCGACCGAGAGATCCTCGGCGATGACCCGCTGGTCGTAGCCGAGGGTCACCGATTCCGCAGTGAGGCGCTGCATGGTCGTACTCCCGGAGGCAGGGGGTGTCCGGCGGATCAGGGCCGGACAGGCCACCGATCAACACCAAGTTAGGTTAGCCTATCTTCCTCCTGGCGCCCCTCGTCCCGGACCACCGGCCGGCCCCCCGGAGAGCCCCGGCTACCGCTGCCTCTACCGTTACAGCGCGAGCCCGGTGACGGCCTTCTCGGCGTCCAGCCCGCACGCCCCGTCCCCGGCGAAGGTCCACGCGGCGCCGCAGAGCGCCCGCAGCCCGTGGAGCGGATCTCCCTCGCCCTCCAGGACCAGGGTCTCCCCGTCGCGTACGAACGCGGTCCACCCCCCGCAGCGGAACACGGGGGCCGGATCGCCCTCCGCCCCCTCCGACGTGACCTCGGGCTGCCCGGTCAGCAGCCCCCGCAGGTCCCGGTCCACGTACGTCGGGCGGTGCTGCGGAGGCGCGGCGAGCAGCTGGGCCGCGTCCGTCACCCCGGTCAGGACCAGCAGCGAGTCCACGCCCCCGTTGAACGCGCCCTCGATGTCCGTGTCCAGCCGGTCCCCGACGACGAGCGGCCGCTTCGCCCCGGTCCGCAGCACGGTCTCCCGGTGCATCGGCGGCAACGGCTTCCCCGCGACCTGCGGTTCGGCCCCGGTGGCGATCCGTACGACCTCCACGGCGGCGCCGTTGCCCGGCGCGATGCCCCGGGCGCCCGGAATGGTCAGGTCCGTGTTGGACGCGTACCACGGCAGCCCGCGCGCGACGGCGTAGCTCGCCTCGGCGAACCGCCCCCACGCCAGATCCGGCCCCCCGTACCCCTGGACCACGGCCACCGGGTCGTCGTCCGCCGACTCCACCGGCACCAGACCGCGCTCCCGCAGGGCGACCCGCAGCCCTTCGCCACCGATGACCAGCACCCGGGACCCGGCGGGCAGCTGATCGGCCATCAGCCGGGAGACCGCCTGGGCCGAGGTGATCACGTCGGCGGCCTCGGCGGGCACGCCCAGCTCCGTCAGGTGCTCCGCCACCGCGTCCGGCGTGCGCAGCGCGTTGTTGGTGACGTACGCGAGGTGCATCCCGCCGTCCCGCGCGGTGGACAGCGACGCGACGGCGTGGACGATCGCCTCCCCGCCCGCGTACACCACCCCGTCCAGGTCGAGGAGAGCCGTGTCGTACGCCTCGCTCAGCGCCGTACTGCTCCCCGACGGCCGGTACCTGTCGTGCTGCTGGCTCATATGACTCTGCTCCTCATTCGTGCCTCTCCCCCGATCATCGCGCATGCCCCATGCACACATACGATGCTCAAATGAACACTTCAGGTCCCGACGAGCAGGGGCTGCGGCTGATCCCGTTCCGCGGACTGCGCTATGTCCCCGAGCGGGTCGGCAGCCTTGCCGCGGTGACCTCGCCGCCGTACGACGTGGTCGTCAGACCGGACGGTCTGCACCACCTGGAATCGGCGGACCCTCACAACATCGTGCGCCTCATCCTCCCCCAGGCGGACACCGCCGAGGACCGGCACCGGCAGGCGGCGAGGACACTGGAGCGCTGGCTGGCCGAAGGCGTCATCGCCCCGGACCCGGCACCCACCCTGTACGTCTACGAGCAGCGCAACGACGAGATCCTCCAGCGCGGCCTGATCGGCGCCCTGGTCCTCTCCCCCGCCGCCGACGGGATCGTGCTGCCGCACGAGGACGTCATGGACGACATCGTCGCGGACCGCGCGGAGCTGATGCGCACGATGCAGGCCCACCTGGAACCGCTGCTGCTGACCTACCGCAGCGACGGGGCCGAGGAAGGCGCCGCGGCGGTCATCGAGCGCACGGCCGAGCGCCCCCCGCTGCTCTCCACCACGACGGAGGACGGGTTCCACCACCGCCTCTGGGCCGTCACGGACCCGGCCGAGCGCACCGAGATCGAGACGGACCTGGCCCGGCACCAGGCGCTGATCGCCGACGGCCACCACCGCTGGGCCACCTACCTCCGGCTCCAGCGGGAACAGACCGCGCCGGGCCCCTGGGACTTCGGCCTCGTCCTCCTCGTCGACACGACCCGCCACCCGCTCCAGGTCCGCGCGATCCACCGGCTGCTGCGCGGCCTGCCGGCTGCCCGGGCCCTCGAAGGACTCGCGGACCTCTTCCGGGTCCGTACGGTCGAGGGCCCGCTCCCCCGCGCGCTCGACGCCCTGGCCGGCGCGGCGGCGGAGGGCAACGCGTTCCTCCTCGCCGGCGACGGCGGCTTCCACCTGGTGGACCGCCCGGACCCGGCCCTGCTGGCCCGCACGATCCGGACGGACCGCCCCGAGGCGTGGCGCACCCTGGACGCGACGGTCCTCCACTCGGCGCTGCTGGACGACGTCTGGCAGATCCCCGACGCCCCCGAGCACATCGGCTACATCCACGACACCGAGGCGGCCGTCGAGCAGGCCGAGCGCCTCGGCGCCACGGCGGTGCTGATGCACCCGGTACGCGAAGAGGTCGTCCGGGACCTGGCCAGGCAGGGCGTCACCATGCCCCGTAAGTCGACATCCTTCGGCCCGAAGCCGGCGACGGGCCTGGTCATGCGCAGCCTGACCACCGACTGACGAGGCCGAGGGACAAACAGAAAGGGGCGGCACTCCCGAGGGAGTACCGCCCCTTTCCGATTCAGCGACTAGGCCTTGGCAGCCTCGTCGCCACGCTCGTCCCCGTCCCCGTCCTCGTCGTCCGCGTGGCCCTCGTCGTCGCCCTCGGGCGCGTCGTCGACGGACGGAACAGTGCCGACGGCCTCAGCGGCTTCGGCGGACTCCACGACCTCGTCGTCACCCAGGGCATCGACGAACTCCACACCGTCCAGCTCGGCCAGCCGGTCCGACGCGTCGGTCGAGCCGTCCTTGTCGGCCTCCAGTGCCTTGCCGAACCACTCACGGGCCTCGTCCTCGCGCCCCGCCTCGAGCAGCGCGTCCGCGTAGGCGTAGCGAAGACGCGGTGTCCACGGCTGGACGGAGCTGGAGGCGAGCTCGGGGCCCTGCAGCGTGACGATGGCGGCATCGATCTGCCCCATGTCACGACGGGCTCCGGCGGCCACCAGCCGCATCTCGACCTGGCCGGCCTTGTCCAGCTTCTGCACCTCGGGCTCGCCGGCCATGGCCATCGCCCGCTCGGGCCGGCCGAGGCCACGCTCACAGTCCGCCATGACGGGCCACAGGTCCACGGACCCGGTCATCCGCCGGGACGCCCGGAACTCGGCGAGCGCCTCTGCGTACCTCTGCGTCGCGTAGGCCGCGAACCCGGCCGCTTCCCGGACGGCGGCGACGCGCGAGGCCAGCCGCAGAGCGATACGGGCGTACGCGTACGCCTCCTCCGGGTCCTCGTCGAGCAGCCGGGCCACCATGACGAGGTTGCGCGCGACATCCTCGGCAAGGGTCTTCGGCAGGCTCATGAGCTCCTGGCGTACGTCCTTGTCGATCTCCTGACCGGTGACGTCGTCGGGAATGGGCAGCCGCTTGATCGGCTCACGGTCCCGGTCCCGGTCCCGGTCGTCCCGGCCACGGAATCCGCCACGGTCACGGTCGGCCCGCTGGCCACCAGCGGGCCGACCACCACGATCGTCACGGCGGAAACCGCCACCGGAGCCACCGCCACGGTTGTCGTCACGGCGGAAGCCACCGCCGCTGGGGCGGTCGTCGTCGCGACGCGGCCCACGCGGCCGGTCGTCACGACGCTCGAACCCACCACCACTGGGACGGCCGCCACGGCTGTCGTCACGCTGCTGACCACCGCGGTAACCACCACGGTCGTCATCGCGACGAGGCCCACGGGCCTGATCACGGTCCCGGTCGTCACGGCGGAAGCCGCCACCGCCGGTGCTGCCACCGCGGTTGTCGTCACGACGGAACCCACCACCGGTGCTGCCGCCACGGTTGTCGTCACGACGGAAGCCACCACCGCTGGGGCGGTCATCGTCGCGACGCGGCCCACGCGGCCGGTCGTCACGACGCTCGAACCCGCCACCACTGGGGCGACCGCCACGATCATCGTCACGACGGAACCCACCACCGGTGCTGCCGCCACGGTTGTCGTCACGACGGAAGCCACCACCGCTGGGGCGGTCATCGTCGCGACGCGGCCCACGCGGCCGGTCGTCACGACGCTCGAACCCGCCACCACTGGGGCGACCGCCACGATCATCGTCACGACGGAACCCACCACCGGTGCTGCCGCCACGATCATCGTCACGACGGAACCCACCACCGGTGTTACCGCCACGGTTGTCGTCACGACGGAAGCCACCGCCGCTGGGGCGGTCGTCGTCGCGACGCGGCCCACGCGGCCGGTCGTCACGACGCTCGAACCCACCACCAGCGGGCCGACCACCACGATCGTCACGGCGGAAACCGCCGCCGGAGCCGCCGCCACGGTTGTCATCGCGGCGGAAGCCACCACCGGCCTTGCCGGCACGGTCGTCACGGGGGAAGCCGCCGCCGCTGGGGCGGTCGTCGTCGCGACGCGGCCCACGGGGCCGGTCGTCACGACGCTCGAACCCGCCACCACTGGGGCGACCGCCACGATCATCGTCGCGACGGAAGCCACCGCCGGTGCTGCCGCCACGGTTGTCGTCACGACGGAACCCACCACCGGTGCTACCGGCCCGGTTGTCGTCACGGCGGAAACCGCCGCCGGAACTACCGCCCCGGTTGTCATCACGACGCGGCCCGCGGTCCCGGTCACGATCCCGGTCATCGCGGCGGAAGCCGCCACCGGCGCCACCGCCGGTCGGCCGGCTGTCATCGCGGCGAGGGCCGCGGTCGTTGTCACGGCGAGGAGCTGGGGAACCGGACCGGTCGTCACGACCACCGCGGAAACCGCCCCGGTCACCACCGTCCCGGCGACGCGGCTCGCGCTCCGGACGATCGTCGGGAGAGTTGGTGGACATGGGTGTGACTCCTGTCTTCGGGTACCACAGACATTCTCGCGCAGCCGACCGTCCGACGCGCTTCGACAAAAACAAAAGGACCCCTGGTCCCAGCGTGAACGCTGGGACCAGGGGTCCTTGAAAGATTGTTCGGCGGCGTCCTACTCTCCCACAGGGTCCCCCCTGCAGTACCATCGGCGCTGAAAGGCTTAGCTTCCGGGTTCGGAATGTAACCGGGCGTTTCCCTAACGCAATGACCACCGAAACCCTATCGGGTTCTAGCGAACAAGCACACTCTTCAATTAAGTAGTGAAACTGTTCAACCGGTGCGATAACTGTTCGCAACCCGGGAACAACACAGTGGACGCGAGCAACTGAGGACAAGCCCTCGGCCTATTAGTACCAGTCAGCTCCACCCGTTACCGGGCTTCCACATCTGGCCTATCAACCCAGTCGTCTACTGGGAGCCTTAACCCCTCAAAGGGGGTGGGAATACTCATCTCGAAGCAGGCTTCCCGCTTAGATGCTTTCAGCGGTTATCCTTTCCGAACGTAGCCAACCAGCCATGCCCTTGGCAGGACAACTGGCACACCAGAGGTTCGTCCGTCCCGGTCCTCTCGTACTAGGGACAGCCCTTCTCAATATTCCTGCGCGCGCAGCGGATAGGGACCGAACTGTCTCACGACGTTCTAAACCCAGCTCGCGTACCGCTTTAATGGGCGAACAGCCCAACCCTTGGGACCGACTCCAGCCCCAGGATGCGACGAGCCGACATCGAGGTGCCAAACCATCCCGTCGATATGGACTCTTGGGGAAGATCAGCCTGTTATCCCCGGGGTACCTTTTATCCGTTGAGCGACAGCGCTTCCACAAGCCACTGCCGGATCACTAGTCCCGACTTTCGTCCCTGCTCGACCCGTCGGTCTCACAGTCAAGCTCCCTTGTGCACTTACACTCAACACCTGATTGCCAACCAGGCTGAGGGAACCTTTGGGCGCCTCCGTTACTCTTTAGGAGGCAACCGCCCCAGTTAAACTACCCATCAGACACTGTCCCTGATCCGGATCACGGACCCAGGTTAGACATCCAGCACGACCAGAGTGGTATTTCAACGACGACTCCACAACCACTGGCGTGGCCGCTTCAAAGTCTCCCACCTATCCTACACAAGCCGAACCGAACACCAATATCAAACTATAGTAAAGGTCCCGGGGTCTTTCCGTCCTGCTGCGCGAAACGAGCATCTTTACTCGTAGTGCAATTTCACCGGGCCTATGGTTGAGACAGTCGAGAAGTCGTTACGCCATTCGTGCAGGTCGGAACTTACCCGACAAGGAATTTCGCTACCTTAGGATGGTTATAGTTACCACCGCCGTTTACTGGCGCTTAAGTTCTCAGCTTCGCACACCCGAAAGTGCACTAACCGGTCCCCTTAACGTTCCAGCACCGGGCAGGCGTCAGTCCGTATACATCGCCTTACGGCTTCGCACGGACCTGTGTTTTTAGTAAACAGTCGCTTCTCGCTGGTCTCTGCGGCCACCCCCAGCTCATGGAGTAAATCCAATCACCAGTGATGGCCCCCCTTCTCCCGAAGTTACGGGGGCATTTTGCCGAGTTCCTTAACCATAGTTCACCCGAACGCCTCGGTATTCTCTACCTGACCACCTGAGTCGGTTTAGGGTACGGGCCGCCATGAAACTCGCTAGAGGCTTTTCTCGACAGCATAGGATCATCCACTTCACCACAATCGGCTCGGCATCAGGTCTCACCCTTAACGTGTGACGGATTTACCTACCACACGGGCTACACCCTTACCCCGGGACAACCACCGCCCGGGCTGGACTACCTTCCTGCGTCACCCCATCGCTTACCTACTACAAGTCTGGTTCATCGGCTCCACCACTACCCTCAACTCCGAAGAGATCGGGCCGGCTTCACGGACTTAGCATCGCCTGATTCAGTACTGGGCGTTTCAAAGCGGGTACCGGAATATCAACCGGTTGTCCATCGACTACGCCTGTCGGCCTCGCCTTAGGTCCCGACTTACCCTGGGCAGATCAGCTTGACCCAGGAACCCTTAGTCAATCGGCGCACACGTTTCTCACGTGTGTATCGCTACTCATGCCTGCATTCTCACTCGTGAACCGTCCACAACTCGCTTCCGCGGCTGCTTCACCCGGCACACGACGCTCCCCTACCCATCCATACGGGCGTTGGCCCTATGTGTATGAATGACACGACTTCGGCGGTACGCTTGAGCCCCGCTACATTGTCGGCGCGGAATCACTTGACCAGTGAGCTATTACGCACTCTTTCAAGGGTGGCTGCTTCTAAGCCAACCTCCTGGTTGTCTCTGCGACTCCACATCCTTTCCCACTTAGCGTACGCTTAGGGGCCTTAGTCGATGCTCTGGGCTGTTTCCCTCTCGACCATGGAGCTTATCCCCCACAGTCTCACTGCCGTGCTCTCACTTACCGGCATTCGGAGTTTGGCTAAGGTCAGTAACCCGGTAGGGCCCATCGCCTATCCAGTGCTCTACCTCCGGCAAGAAACACACGACGCTGCACCTAAATGCATTTCGGGGAGAACCAGCTATCACGGAGTTTGATTGGCCTTTCACCCCTAACCACAGGTCATCCCCCAGGTTTTCAACCCTGGTGGGTTCGGTCCTCCACGAAGTCTTACCTCCGCTTCAACCTGCCCATGGCTAGATCACTCCGCTTCGGGTCTAGAGCGTGCAACTCAATCGCCCTATTCGGACTCGCTTTCGCTACGGCTTCCCCACACGGGTTAACCTCGCTACACACCGCTAACTCGCAGGCTCATTCTTCAAAAGGCACGCAGTCACGACTGCATGTGCAAGCACATACAGCGACGCTCCCACGGCTTGTAGGCACACGGTTTCAGGTACTATTTCACTCCGCTCCCGCGGTACTTTTCACCATTCCCTCACGGTACTATCCGCTATCGGTCACCAGGGAATATTTAGGCTTAGCGGGTGGTCCCGCCAGATTCACACGGGATTTCTCGGGCCCCGTGCTACTTGGGTGTCTCTTAAACGAGCCGTTGATGTTTCAGCTACGGGGGTCTTACCCTCTACGCCGGACCTTTCGCATGTCCTTCGCCTACATCAACGGTTTCTGACTCGTCTCACAGTCGGCAGACTATGAAAAAGAGATCCCACAACCCCGCATGCGCAACCCCTGCCGGGTATCACACACATACGGTTTGGCCTCATCCAGTTTCGCTCGCCACTACTCCCGGAATCACGGTTGTTTTCTCTTCCTGAGGGTACTGAGATGTTTCACTTCCCCTCGTTCCCTCCACACTGCCTATGTGTTCAGCAGCGGGTGACAGCCCATGACGACTGCCGGGTTTCCCCATTCGGAAACCCCCGGATCAAAGCTTGGTTGACAGCTCCCCGGGGACTATCGTGGCCTCCCACGTCCTTCATCGGTTCCTGGTGCCAAGGCATCCACCGTGCGCCCTTAAAAACTTGGCCACAGATGCTCGCGTCCACTGTGCAGTTCTCAAACAACGACCAGCCACCCATCACCCCGTCCTAGGACGAGTTCACTGGGGCCGGCAACCGAAGGACAGACTCAAACGAGCCCGTACCCTCAGATACCCAACAACGTGCCCGGCCCGACCGATCCACCACCACATTCCACGCTCCGAGGAGCAGTACTAGCAGTGATCAACCTGTCGCGCCGAATAGTCAACGTTCCACCCATGAGCTGACCACCGTCGAACATTTGTCGACGTAGTGGCTCTCGATTCCTTGCGGAATCTAGATGCTCCTTAGAAAGGAGGTGATCCAGCCGCACCTTCCGGTACGGCTACCTTGTTACGACTTCGTCCCAATCGCCAGTCCCACCTTCGACAGCTCCCTCCCACAAGGGGTTGGGCCACCGGCTTCGGGTGTTACCGACTTTCGTGACGTGACGGGCGGTGTGTACAAGGCCCGGGAACGTATTCACCGCAGCAATGCTGATCTGCGATTACTAGCAACTCCGACTTCATGGGGTCGAGTTGCAGACCCCAATCCGAACTGAGACCGGCTTTTTGAGATTCGCTCCGCCTCGCGGCATCGCAGCTCATTGTACCGGCCATTGTAGCACGTGTGCAGCCCAAGACATAAGGGGCATGATGACTTGACGTCGTCCCCACCTTCCTCCGAGTTGACCCCGGCAGTCTCCTGTGAGTCCCCATCACCCCGAAGGGCATGCTGGCAACACAGAACAAGGGTTGCGCTCGTTGCGGGACTTAACCCAACATCTCACGACACGAGCTGACGACAGCCATGCACCACCTGTATACCGACCACAAGGGGGGCACCATCTCTGATGCTTTCCGGTATATGTCAAGCCTTGGTAAGGTTCTTCGCGTTGCGTCGAATTAAGCCACATGCTCCGCTGCTTGTGCGGGCCCCCGTCAATTCCTTTGAGTTTTAGCCTTGCGGCCGTACTCCCCAGGCGGGGAACTTAATGCGTTAGCTGCGGCACCGACGACGTGGAATGTCGCCAACACCTAGTTCCCAACGTTTACGGCGTGGACTACCAGGGTATCTAATCCTGTTCGCTCCCCACGCTTTCGCTCCTCAGCGTCAGTAATGGCCCAGAGATCCGCCTTCGCCACCGGTGTTCCTCCTGATATCTGCGCATTTCACCGCTACACCAGGAATTCCGATCTCCCCTACCACACTCTAGCTAGCCCGTATCGAATGCAGACCCGGGGTTAAGCCCCGGGCTTTCACATCCGACGTGACAAGCCGCCTACGAGCTCTTTACGCCCAATAATTCCGGACAACGCTTGCGCCCTACGTATTACCGCGGCTGCTGGCACGTAGTTAGCCGGCGCTTCTTCTGCAGGTACCGTCACTTTCGCTTCTTCCCTGCTGAAAGAGGTTTACAACCCGAAGGCCGTCATCCCTCACGCGGCGTCGCTGCATCAGGCTTTCGCCCATTGTGCAATATTCCCCACTGCTGCCTCCCGTAGGAGTCTGGGCCGTGTCTCAGTCCCAGTGTGGCCGGTCGCCCTCTCAGGCCGGCTACCCGTCGTCGCCTTGGTAGGCCATTACCCCACCAACAAGCTGATAGGCCGCGGGCTCATCCTTCACCGCCGGAGCTTTTAACCCCGTCCCATGCAGGACAGAGTGTTATCCGGTATTAGACCCCGTTTCCAGGGCTTGTCCCAGAGTGAAGGGCAGATTGCCCACGTGTTACTCACCCGTTCGCCACTAATCCACCCCGAAAGGCTTCATCGTTCGACTTGCATGTGTTAAGCACGCCGCCAGCGTTCGTCCTGAGCCAGGATCAAACTCTCCGTGAATGTTTACCCGTAATCGGGTGCACACATCACGAGAGCGGAACAACCGGTCGGAATAAGACCCGTTGCTCTCAGCGTCCTCGCTGTGTAATTGCCTGCCCGGTGTCACCGAAGTGATCCGTGCAGGACTTTTCAAAGGAACCACCAACCTGCCGAAGCAGGCCGGGGTATCAACATATCTGGCGTTGACTTTTGGCACGCTGTTGAGTTCTCAAGGAACGGACGCTTCCTTCGGTCCCGTTTCACCGGGGCCCTCCGGGCGCTTCCCTTCGTTCTTGCGTTTCCGACTCTATCAGACTCTTTCGTGTCCGATTCCCGGTCGAAGCGGGGTGCTTTCGAGGTTCTTCGCTTTCGCGTTTTCCCTTTCCAGCGGTTCCAACTTTACCAGACTCTTTTCGTTCCGTTTCCGGTCCGAATTCGATTTCCGGTGGCCTGTGGAGTGGCCTTGCCTTTCGGCGTGTTCACTACGTTAGCCCATTCCCTTGGCAGCTCATAATCGAGCCTGTCGAGCGAATTACGGGCATGCCGAATTCGCACCCGCCAGGGTGAGTCGTAGGTAGTGGTTTGGCCTCTTCGGGTTGCTCGGTCCGGTCCGATGGACCGTGCCGACAGCTGTACCCGTGTCAAGTGGCTCGGACTACATTAGGCGTCCACCCAGGGCCCGTCAAGTCGCTCATGGCCCGTCACTTCGCCGGGCGGCGGCGGGGAGCGTGGGCACGGTACGGACTCACCGTGGGGTCGTTCTCGATCCAGAAGCGCCATGGCTGGTGCGCCCCGTCGCCGCCGACTCCCGTGCGGGGGCCGCTGCGTACCTGGTCACGCGGGGGCGCGGTGCCGTGGAGCACGGACAGCGCCGGCGTGGGGCCGGCGAAGAGGTCGCTGCCGTTCAGCGTGCGGTCGACGTCGAGGGCGGTGGCGAGGCGGGCCGGGCCTTTGGCCAGTTCCTTGTCACTGCGGGCCGAGACCCGTCGTACGCGGGCCAGGCCTGCGCCCACATTGATCTCGCCGGCCCGGAGCAGCACTCCGCTCGCGTGGTCTTCCGGGCCGCAGACCAGGTTGAGGCAGTGCCACATCCCGTAGGTGAAGTAGACGTACGTATGGCCGGGCGGGCCGAACATCACGCTGTTGCGGGCCGTGCGGCCCCGGAACGCGTGCGAGCCGGGGTCGACCTCACCGGCGTACGCCTCCACCTCGGTGAGGCGTACTTCGATCGTGCCCTCGTCGCTGCGGCGGACGAGGGTGCGGCCCAGGAGATCGGGGGCGACCTCCAGGACGGAGCGGTCGAAGAAGTCGCGGGTGAGCGGTGTGCGGTCGGAGCCCTTGGTCATGGCGTCCGAGGGTACTGGGAGGGCGAGCGCGGGAACCGGCTACGGTCATGGCGCGTATCTAGGGGTCAGGACCAAGAAGGAGTGAACATGGGCTTCAAGCGGCTGCTCGCGAGCATGGGTGCCGGTGGTGCCTCGGTGGAGACCGAGCTCACCGAGGTGAACGTCGTCCCCGGTGGGGTCGTCCAGGGCGAGGTGCGGATCCAGGGCGGATCGGTGGCCCAGCAGATCGAGGGGCTCTCCGTCGGTCTGCAGGCACGGGTCGAGGTCGAGGGCGGTGACCAGGAGACCAAGCAGAACATCGAGTTCGCCAAGGTGCGGCTCGGTGGTGCTTTCGAGGTGCAGGCGGGGGCGGTGCACGTGGTGCCGTTCGGGCTGGAGATCCCCTGGGAGACGCCGGTCACGATGCTCGCCGGTCAGCACCTCCGCGGGATGGACATCGGGGTGACCACCGAGCTGGAGATCGCCCGCGCGCTGGACTCCGGTGACCTGGACCCCATCAACGTGCACCCGCTGCCGGCACAGCAGGCCATCCTGGACGCCTTCGGGCAGCTGGGCTTCCGCTTCCGTAGTGCGGACATGGAGCGCGGTCACATCCGCGGCTCGCGTCAGCGGCTGCCCTTCTACCAGGAGATCGAGTTCGTACCGCCGCAGCAGTACCGCGGGCTTCACCAGGTCGAGCTGACGTTCGTCGCGGACGACCGTGAGATGGACGTGATCCTGGAGATGGACAAGAAGCCGGGGCTGTTCAGCGAGGGCAGCGACTCCTACCGCGCGTTCAAGGTCGGTCTCGAAGACTTCCACCAGACCGACTGGGCGGCCTACCTCAACCAGTGGCTGGCCCAGGTCGGCGGCCAGCGCAACTGGCTCTAGGGTCGGGTGGGAAGGCAGACGAACCGAGCAGGAGAGGTGCCAGACGTGACCGAGCCGAAGAGGGCCCCGCTGCCGCACGACTTCCATCCGGAGGTCCATGCGTTCACCGTGACGAGCAAGGACCTCGCGCCGGGGGCCGTGCTGGGTGAGGCCCAGGTGCTTGCGTCCGGGAACACTTCGCCGCACCTGCGGTGGGAGGGTTTCCCGGCGGAGGCCAAGAGCTTCGCCGTGACGTGTTTCGACCCGGACGCCCCGACGGGGAGCGGTTTCTGGCACTGGGTGGTCTTCGACATCCCGGCGTCGGTGACCGAGCTGCCGGCCGGTGCGGGCAGCGGTGCGTTCGACGGGCTGCCCGAGGGTGCCGTCCAGGCCCGTAACGACTACGGGTCGAAGGAGTTCGGCGGGGCCGCGCCGCCCGCCGGGGAGAACCACCGCTATGTGTTCACCGTGTACGCGGTGGACACCGAGAAGCTCGGCATCGACAGTGACTCCTCGCCCGCGGTGGTCGGGTTCAACCTCCGGTTCCACACGCTGGGGCGGGCTCAGCTGATCGGTGAGTACGAGGCTCCCGCCGGCGATTAGTTCGCCTGTTGTTTGCCCTGCTCTGGTCTTGGAGAGACCAGAGCAGGGCATTTTTTATTGCGTTGTCCATCGCGGCCTGCCCAGCCAGAGTTGATCCGGGCCTGCCAGGGGGCGGGCGGCACACGGGAGGTGGGCAGGATGCGTGACACGCTGGTTCTCAACGCGAGCTTCGAGCCGCTGTCGACAGTGACGCTCAACCGTGCGGTGGTCCTGATCCTGACGGACAAGGCCGTCGTCGAGCAGTCGCATCCCGAGCTCCGTATGCGCGGTGCCGCCGTGGACATTCCGGTGCCCCGGGTCATCAGGCTCTGCCGGTACGTACGGGTGCCGTTCCGAAGACAGGCGCCGTGGTCCAGAAGGGGCGTGCTGATCCGGGACCAGCACCGGTGTGCGTACTGCGGGCGGCGGGCGTCCACCGTCGACCACGTGGTGCCGCGGGCCCAGGGAGGTCAGGACACCTGGCTGAACACGGTGGCCTCCTGCGCCGAGGACAACCACCGCAAGGCGGCCCGGACGCCGGAGCAGGCGGGGATGCCGTTGCTGAAGCAGCCGTTCGTCCCCTCCCCCGCCGAGGCGATGCTGCTGGCGATGGGGGCGGGCGACCGGTCGGCGCTGCCGGAGTGGCTGGACCGGGCCGCTGCGGCCTAGAACGGTGGCGCAGTCGACGTACGCCTGATGCTGTATCCGTGGGCCCGTCCCTCCGAGGGGCGGGCCCACGTGTGTCAGCGGAGCAGCAGCTGGACGATGGCCGCGGTGCCGACGACGACGATCAGGGCGCGCAGGAGGGTGGGGCTGAGGCGACGGCCGACCTTGGCCCCTATCTGGCCGCCGATGGCCGAGCCGACCGCGATCAGGACGACCGCAGTCCAGTCGAAGTCCGCGACGAAGAGGAAGAACAGCGCGGCGATGCTGTTGACCACGGCGGCCAGGACGTTCTTCACCGCGTTGAGACGCTGGATCGTGTCGTCGACCAGCATGCCCATCAGGGAGAGGTAGATGATCCCCTGGGCGGCGGTGAAGTAGCCCCCGTAGATGCTGGCGAGCGTCAGGCCGGCGAAGAGGAGCGGGCCGCCGTCGGGGCGGGCCGGGGTGCCGGTGCGCTCGCGGCGGCGCTGGACGGCTTTGCTGATGCGTGGTTGCAGGATCACCAGGACGAGGGCCAGGGCGACCAGGACCGGGACGATCGTCTCGAACGCCGTGGAGGGCAGGGCGAGCAGGAGGGTGGCTCCGGTGAGGCCGCCGATGGCCGCTCCGACGCTCAGTCTGAGGATGCGGCGGCGTTGGCCGGCGAGCTCCTTGCGGTAACCGATGGCTCCGCTGATGGAGCCGGGGATGAGGCCGAGCGCGTTGGAGACGGTGGCGGTGACCGGCGGGAGGCCGGTGGCGAGCAGGACGGGGAAGGTGATCAGGGTGCCTGAGCCGACGATCGTGTTGATCGTGCCCGCACCGACTCCCGCCGCGAAGACGGCGAGTATTTCCCAGATGGACAAGGCCATCTCCTTCGATGGTCAGTGATGCCTCCCCGCCATGAAGGTCGAGGGGCCTCACTGATCATGCACGAAGGGGGTGGGGGTCAGTAGACCGGGGGTTCTTCGCGCCGTTCGACGGCGGTGCCACCGGAGTTTCCCCCGTTGGGGTTGCCACTGTTGCCGCCGTTGCCTCCATTACCGCCGTTGCCGCCATTGCCATTGCCGTTGCCGCCGGTGTTGAAGCCCGGGCCTCCACCGCCGCCGAGGTTGCCGAAGGCTCCGCTGAGGCCCTTGAGGGCGTCGCCGATCTCGCTGGGCACGATCCAGAGCTTGTTGGCGTCGCCCTCGGCGATCTTCGGGAGCATCTGGAGGTACTGGTACGAGAGCAGCTTCTGGTCCGGGTCTCCGGCGTGGATGGCCTCGAAGACCGTGCGGACGGCCTGGGCCTCACCCTCGGCCCTGAGGGCCGCTGCCTTCGACTCGCCCTCGGCGCGCAGGATCGCGGACTGCTTCTCGCCTTCGGCGGTGAGGATCTGGGACTGCCGGATGCCCTCGGCGGTGAGGATCGCGGCGCGCTTGTCGCGGTCGGCGCGCATCTGCTTCTCCATCGAGTCCTGGATGGAGGTGGGCGGTTCGATCGCCTTGAGCTCGACGCGGTTGACGCGGATGCCCCACTTGCCGGTCGCCTCGTCGAGGACACCGCGCAGGGCCGCGTTGATCTCCTCGCGGGAGGTGAGGGTGCGCTCCAGGTCCATGCCTCCGATGATGTTGCGGAGGGTGGTGACGGTGAGCTGCTCGATCGCCTGGATGTAGCTGGCGACTTCGTAGGTCGCGGCCCGGGCGTCGGTCACCTGGTAGTAGATGACGGTGTCGATGTTGACGACCAGGTTGTCCTGGGTGATCACCGGCTGCGGGGGGAAGGGCACGACCTGTTCGCGGAGGTCGATCCGGTTGCGGATCGAGTCGATGAACGGGACGACGATGTTCAGGCCCGCGTTCAGGGTGCGCGTGTAGCGGCCGAAGCGCTCCACGATGGCGGCGCTGGCCTGCGGGATGACCTGGATCGTCTTGATCAGGGCGATGAAGACGAGCACCACCAGAATGATCAGGACGATGATGATCGGTTGCATCGTGTCTCTCGTGCCCTTCGGTTGCCGACGGATCTCATGATGATCGACATGATCGACTTCGAGTCTCGCAGAACTGGACCCGCCTCGTGCACGGTTCGCTCACATGACGACGGCCGTCGCTCCGTCGATGTCCACGACATCGACCTGCCGGCCGGGCTCGAAGACCTGGTCCTCGTCCAGCGAGCGCGCCGACCAGACCTCACCGGCGAGCTTGATACGGCCGCCGCCGTCGGCGCTCACCCGTTCCAGGACGACCGCCTGACGGCCCTTCAGGGCGTCGATACCGCTGGCGTGCCCCGTCTGTCCGGCCCGGTGTCTGGCGGCGATCGGGCGGACGACGACGAGCAACGCCACCGACACCCCGACGAAGACCAGCACCTGGGCCACGATGCCGCCGCCGAGCGCGGCGACGACCGATGCGGCCAGCGCCCCGACGGCGAACATTCCCAACTCGGGCATCGCGGTCAGGACGAGGGGAATGCCCAGCCCCGCCGCGACGATCAGCCACCACACCCATGCGTCGATGTCCACATGGTCATCGTAGGACCGTCGGTGCGTCACCGACAGGGCGCAGGGGTGGTCAACTGCGCTGATTACTTGGCGGATTGCGCCATACCGGCCGCCGGGGCGGGTGCGGGTGGGCGTCCGGTCAGGAGAGCGGCAGGCCGTGGGCGGTGTAGCGGTCGCCGGTGTGCTCGACGATCAGCGGCAGGCCGAAGCAGAGCGAGAGGTTACGGGAGCTGAGCTCGGTCTCCATGGGTCCGGCCGCGAGGATCTTGCCCTGGCGGATCATCAGGACGTGGGTGAACCCGGGCGCGATCTCCTCGACATGGTGGGTGACCATAATCATGGAGGGGGCGTACGGGTCGCGGGCGAGCCGGCCCAGGCGGCGGACCAGGTCCTCACGCCCACCGAGGTCGAGCCCGGCCGCCGGCTCGTCGAGGAGCAGCAGTTCGGGGTCGGTCATCATCGCGCGGGCGATCAGGGTGCGCTTGCGCTCTCCTTCGGAGAGCGTGCCGAACTTGCGGTCCAGGTACTCGGTCATGCCGAGGCGGTCCAGGAAGGCGCGGGCGCGCTCCTCGTCGACGGCCTCGTAGTTCTCGTGCCAGGTGGCGGTCATGCCGTACGCGGCCGTGAGCACCGTCTGCAGGACGGTCTGCCGCTTGGGCAGCTTGTCGGCCATCGCCACGCCCGCCATGCCGACCCGAGGGCGGAGCTCGAAGACGTCGGTGCCGACGCCGCCCAACTGCTCGCCGAGGATCGTGGCCGTTCCCTTGCTCGGGAAGAGGTAGCTGGACGCGAGGTTGAGGAGCGTCGTCTTGCCGGCGCCGTTGGGGCCCAGGATGACCCAGCGCTCCCCCTCCTTGACCGACCAGGAGACGTCGTCCACCAGAGCGCGTCCGTCGCGGACCACGGATACGTCCACCAGCTCCAGTACATCGCTCATGAGCGCGTTGTCTCCCCATGCAGTCTCGTCGAGATCGTCGCGTGCCTGTGGGCACAGTCCCAGGGAAAACCTACGCCACCGTGCGAGTGCTCCGGCCGTGAGGTCCGTTCCCTAGGCTGTCTCCATGCTTGTGGAACCACGTTCAGGGTTGTTGGCCGCCTGGGGGAACGCGCTTCTGGCGGGACTTGTCCCGCCGGACGACGCGGCTCTCGCGATTGTCGGGGAGGACGCGCTGCACCGCGTCGAGGGGCTGCCGGGTGAGGCGGGGCCGGTCGGGCTCACGCTGGCGCTCGGCCGGCTGCGGGGGCTGGGGGCGACCGGTTTCCGGGTCGCGCTGCCGGTGCCGGGGCATCCGCTGGGGCTGAGCGGTCCGCCCGACTTCAACGCGCGGGCGCTGGAGGCCGAGGAGGCGGTGGTGGTCTCGGGGGTGCCGTACGGGCTGGTCCCGGAGGTGAGCGAGGCCGGTCCTGAGGGAGATCTGCACGTCGAGGTGGTGTGGCGGGTGCTGCCGGTGCGGGAGGCGCCGCCGGCGGACGTGCCGTCGCTGAGCGAGGCGGAGCGGGAGCTGGCGGAGGCGTTGCGGGATGCGACGGCGGTGCTGTCCCGGCTGGACGTGGCCGGTTCCGGTCCGGTGGCGGAAGCGGCGGTGGACGCGTACCGGGCGCGGGCGGAGGGGGGCCGCGGGCGCGAGGTGCTGGCGCCCGGGTATCCGCCGCGGGCGGTGCGGGTGCTGGAGCTGGCGCAGCGGGTGGGGCTGCTGGTCTCGGTGGCGTACGGATCAGGGCACGGGGGTGCTGTGAGCGCGTCGGAGATCGCGGCGCGGGGGGCCGCGTTGCGGCCGGTGGAGCGGGTGGCTCGGCGGGCTCAGGTGGCGGCCTACAACGCGTATGTGGAGGGCGAGGAGGTTCGACGGTAGGCCCGCGGGCCTTTGTCCTCAAGCGCCGGACGGGCTGGGGGGTGCCCCTGGCCGGGGGGCCTGTTCTGGTGCGAGGTCCCCTTCGCGAGGGGTCCGTCCTCAAACGCCGGACGGGCTGGAAGTGGGTGGGGGTCGGCGGACGGGCTGGGAGAGGGTGAGCCGGGCGCGGGCTGGGAGCAGGGAACGGGAAAAGCCGGACGGGCCCGGGGAACGGGGGGCCGTCCGGCTTTGGGGCCCGGTGTCAGTGGTTCAGGCCGAGGTTGCCGAAGGCCGGGTTGAGCAGGCCGATCACGTTGACCGTGTTGCCGACCGCGTTCACCGGGATGTGGACCGGGACCTGGACCAGGTTGCCGCTGGCGACGCCCGGGGAGTGGGCGGCCACGCCGTGGGCGTCGGCGCCGCTGTGGCCGGTCGCGGAGGCCGCGCCGGCACCGGCGGCGATGAGCCCGCCGGCGATCATGGTGACGGCGGCGGCCTTCTTCAGGTTCTTCACTTCAGGTTCCTCCTAGAGAGGCTGCGGCAAGCCGCCGCAGCATGTCCTGGAGAACGCCGTACGGCCCGGAAGGATGCGCCGTTCGGGTGACATACACCCGACAGTATGAATCTCAGCCCGCGTCAGCCTGCGGCCCCGTTCCGTACCGCCCACAGCGCGGCCTGGGTGCGGTCCGCCAGATCGAGCTTCATCAAGATGTTCGACACATGGGTCTTGACCGTCTTCTCGGAGAGGACGAGGGCGCGGGCGATCTCCCGGTTGGACCGGCCGTCGGCGATGAGGCCGAGCACTTCCCGCTCGCGTTCTGTCAGGGTGCTCCCCCGGCCCGTACCGCTGCCCGCGTCGTCCTGGGCGAGGAGCGCGCCGGCGACCTCCGGCTGGAGCAGGACGTGTCCGGCGTGGACCGAGCGGATGGCGCCGGCCAGGGCGTCCGGGTCGACGTCCTTGTAGACGTAACCGGAGGCTCCGGCGCGCAGGGCGGGAACCACCGTGCGCTGTTCGGTGAAGCTGGTGACGATGAGGACCTTCGCCGGGTTGTCGAGCTGGCTGAGCCTGCGCAGCGCCTCGATTCCGTCGGTGCCGGGCATCTTGATGTCCATGAGGACGACGTCGGGACGGAGCTCCTCGGTACGGGCCACGCCCTCCGCGCCGTCGGACGCCTCGCCGACCACTTCTATGTCGTCCTGGATCTCCAGGAAGGTGCGCAGTCCGCGGCGGACCACCTGGTGGTCGTCGACCAGCAGCACCCTGATGATCTTGTCAGCCACCGGGGACCTCCATCTCGATCGTGGCGCCCTTTCCGGGCTCCGAAACAACGGTGAGTCGGCCGCCGACGCTCTTGGCCCGGTGGCGCATGGAGACGAGCCCCAGGTGGCGGCCCGCGCGCCGGACTGCGGTGGGGTCGAACCCGGTGCCGTCGTCGGTGATGCGCAGGACGGTCGCGGCCGCGCGCCGGGTCAGGGTGACGTCCACGCTCTCCGCGCCGGAGTGGCGCAGGGCGTTGTGCAGGGCCTCCTGGGCGACCCGGAGCAGCGCCTCCTCCTGGGCGGCGGGCAGGGCGCGTACCCCGCTGCTCCCGAAGGTGACCGCGGCCGCGTGGGCCCGGTCCAGGACCTGGATCTGGGTACGGAGGGTGGCGATCAGGCCGTCCTCGTCGAGGGCGGCCGGGCGCAGCTCCACGACGGCGGCCCGCAGCTCGTCGACCGCTTCGGCGGCGAGGGCGGCGACCTGCTGGAGCTCCCCCTTGGCGCGGGCCGGGTCGCGGTCGACGAGGGCGGCGGCGGCCTGGGCGGTGAGCCGGAGCGAGAAGAGCTTCTGGCTGACCGCGTCGTGCAGCTCGTGGGCGAGGCGGGAGCGTTCCTCGGCGATGGTCAGCTCGCGGCTGCGCTCGTAGAGGCGGGCGTTGGTGAGGGCGATCGCGGCGTGCTGGGCGAGGATCGAGAGCAGTTCCTCGTCCTCCGCTGTGAAGCCGCAGCCGCCGTCGGGCTTGGGGCACTGCTTGTTGGCGAGGAAGAGGGCGCCGATGATCTCGTCGCCGTCCGTGATGGGCAGGCCGAGGAAGTCGGACATGTCGGGGTGGGCGTCGGGCCACCCCTCGAAGCGGGGGTCCTTGCGGACGTCGGCGAGCCGCTCGGGCTTCGCCTGGTGCAGCATCGCGGCGAGGATGCCGTGCTGGCGTGGCAGCGGGCCGATCGCCTTCCACTGTTCGTCGCTGACGCCGTCGACCACGAACTGGGCGAAGCCGCCGTGGTCGTCCGGGACGCCGAGGGCCGCGTACTGGGCGTCGAGCAGTTCACGGGCGGAGGCGACGATCGTCTTGAGGACGTCTCCTACTTCGAGGTGCCGGCTCATGGCGAGCAGCGCGGCACTCACCGCGGCGAGGGCCGACGGTGGGCGATGACTCATGGGATCACCGTACCGGCGGGGCTACGGCGGCCGTATCGGGCCGAGGACGGCGGCCGGCGGGCCGTGGACCTAGGCCGGTCGCGGCCCGTGGCCGGTCGCAGGTCCTAGGACCGCTCCGGTCCTAGGACGAAGTGCCGGGTGCGGGTGCGGCTCCTGGGCGAGGCGCGGTGCGAGGGCGGCTTCCTACGTTGGAGTCGCCGGGGCCGCCCCGGTTCCGCGTCGTCGGGATCGTCCGGTGGGCGCCGATGTTCCGCGTCAGCCGGGATCGGCCCGGTGGGCGCCGGTGGTGCGAGGAGACGGTCACGATGCCGGTTGCGTTGATCACGGGTGGTTCGAAGGGGCTGGGGCGCGCTCTGGCCGAGGCGCTGGCCCGGCAGGGGTGGGATCTGGTGCTGGACGCCCGGACCTCCGGGGTGCTGGAGGCGACGGCGAAGGAGGTGCGGGAGCGGTACGGGACGCGGGTGGTGGCCGCGCCGGGGGATGTCACGGACGCGGCGCACCGGGCGGAGCTGGTCGCGGCCGCCGGGGAGCTGGGCGGGCTCGATCTGCTGGTGAGCAATGCGAGCGTGCTGGGCGCCGAGCCGCTGGTCCGGCTGGAGGCGCAGTCGCTGGAGGGGTTGCGGCAGGCGCTGGAGACCAATGTGGTGGCCGCGCTCGGCCTCGTACAGGAGGCGTTGCCGCTGCTGCGGGGGTCGGCCGCGGGGGCTGTGGTGACGGTCAGCTCGGACGCGGCGGCGGAGCCGTACGGGAGGTGGGGCGGTTACGGGGCGTCGAAGGCGGCGCTGGACCAGCTGGCGGCGGTGCTGGGTGTGGAGGAGCCCGGGCTGCGGGTGTGGGCGGTCGATCCGGGGGACATGGACACGGATCTGTACGAGGCCGCGGTGCCGAACGATGGCGGGGAGACGCGGCCCTCGCCCGCGAGCGTGGTGCCCGCGTTCCTGCGGCTGGTGCGGGAGCGGCCGGCCAGTGGGCGGTTCGCCGCTCCGGCGCTGCTGGAGGAGCCGGTGGCGGCGGACGGGGGTGCGCGATGAGAGCGGTGGGGGCGGCGAGGCGGGACGGGGGCGGTGGTGTTCCGGTGGCGGGCCCCTCGGCCGCGGGAGGCGGTTCCCTCCTGGAGGGGTTGCGGGTGCCCGCGGAGCTCTCGGCCCGGGTGCCGGCGGAGCAGCGGGGGGCGGGGCGGGACGACGTACGGCTGCTGGTGACCCGGGGGGGCGGCCGTCTCGCACCACGCCTTCCGGGAGCTGGCCGGGCAGCTGCGGGCCGGGGACGTGCTGGTGGTGAACACGTCGGCGACGCTGCCGGCCGCGGTGAACGGGCGGGTGGGCGGCGAGCGGGTCGTCGTGCACTTCTCGACGCGGGGTGAGGACGGGCGGTGGGCGGTGGAGCTGCGGGCGCCCGGCGCTTCGGGGGCCAGTGTGACGCGTCCGGGCGGGCCGGCCGGTTGCGTGGTGCGGCTGCCGGGCGGGCGGGAGCTGGTGCTGGAGGAGCCGCTGGGCGGTGGCTGGTCGGTCGGGCCGGATCCCGCGAGCCCGGCAGGACATTCCCCGGGGCCCGCGGCGGGGGCGCGGCTGTGGTGGGCGCGGGCGCCGGAGCGGGTGCCGGAGCTCTTGCGGCGGTACGGGCGGCCGATCCGGTACGCGTACACGGAACGGGACCAGCCGCTCTCGGCCTATCAGACGGTGTTCGCGGTCCGGGCGCCGGACGGGAGCGGTTCGGCGGAGATGCCGAGTGCGGCCCGGCCCTTCACGGCCGCCCTGGTGGCGGAGCTGGTGAGCCGCGGGGTGCAGTTCGCTCCGCTGTCGCTGGATACGGGAGTGGCGTCGGCGGAGGCGCACGAGCCCCCGTACCCGGAGCGGTTCGCGGTGCCGTCCTCGACGGCATGGCTGGTGAACGCGGCGCGGACGGCGGGTGGCCGGGTGGTCGCGGTCGGTACGACGGCGGTGCGGGCGCTGGAGTCGGCGGCGGACGCGGACGGCGTGGTGCGTCCCGCGGCGGGCTGGACGGATCTGGTGGTGACGCCGCGGCGGGGCGTGCGGGTGGTGGACGGGCTGCTGACCGGGCTGCACGAACCGGAGGCGTCGCACCTGCTGATGCTGGAGGCGGTGGCGGGGCGCGAGGCGCTGCGTCGTGGGTACGAGGCGGCGCTGGAGCGGCGCTACCTCTGGCACGAGTTCGGGGACGTCCACCTCATCCTGCCGGATGAGGAACGTAACGCTCCGGATTGCTCCAGCAACGAATGGTGAGCCTGTTACCTCGCCGATGTGAGCCCAGGCATAGGACGCACGTCACTTACGAACGCACCTAGTGGAGCTAAAAGGGCGATTTAGTCGGGCATGAGCAGGGTTCATTTCGGACGAACAGGACCCTGTTCCACTACCCAGCTTCGTACGTCACACCTTTGCCACACGATTTTGCTGCCGCTAAGAATTGCTCTCGTCCCCGACGGAGGTGCGCATCGCCGCCTCCGGTCTCGTCCTCCGTGAGGACACCTGAGCATTCGAAGAGGTAGCCCTACATGTCTGCGACTCGCATTCCCAGCCGTGTCCGTCGTCTGAACAAGGTCCAGAAGATCTCCGTGGCCGGTGTGTCGGCCCTGGCCGTCGCCTCCCTGACCTTCTCGCTCGTCCCGTCGAACGCCGAGGCCGAGGTCGCCCCGCAGGCAGCCGGCGCTGCCGCGCCCGTGGCGTTCACCGACGCAGCGGGCTCCGCGCAGGCCAAGACCGTGCAGGACAGCCTCATCGAGCAGCACTCCACCGCCGAGAAGCTGGTGAAGGCCGCCGACGCCGCGAAGGCGAAGGCTGCCGCCGAGGCCAAGGCGAAGGCGGCGAAGGCCAAGGCCGACGCCGACGCGAAGGACAAGGCCGAGAAGGCCGCCAAGGCCAAGGCCGACGCGAAGAAGCGCGGCTCCGAGGCCGCCAACCGCTCCACCGCGCGCAAGCCCGTCTACGCCAACAACCTGGACGGCTGGATCCGCGAGGCGATGTCGATCATGAAGAAGGAAGGCATCCCCGGTTCCTACAGCGGCATCCACCGCAACATCATCCGGGAGTCCAGCGGCAACCGCTGGGCGATCAACAACTGGGACATCAACGCCCAGAACGGCATCCCTTCCAAGGGCCTTCTCCAGGTGATCCAGCCGACCTTCGACCGGTACCACGTCAAGGGCACCAAGAAGGACCTGTACGACCCCGTCGCCAACATCGTCGCCGCCTGCAACTACGCGGCCGACCGCTACGGCTCGATGGACAACGTCGACAGCGCGTACTGAGCCCGGCCGCACAGCTGAGCACAGCCGTACAGACGCCGGAGGCCGGCACCCCGTGGGGGGTGCCGGCCTCCGGCGTCGTTCCGTACGGCCCTACTTGCGCATGACCTCGGGCTCGTGGCGGCGCAGCAGCCGGGCGACCGCGACGGCACAGCCGAGGCCGATCACCAGCAGCACGAAGATGTTGATCCCCCACTGGGTCGCCGTAGCCTCCCAGAGCGGGTCCAGATCGGTCGGGTTCTTCGGGTCCCACGGCGGCATCAGGTGGGCCAGGTCCAGTGTGGTGCCGGCCGCGGCCACGCCCCAGCGGGACGGCATCAGCCAGGTGAGCTGCTCCAGGCCGGGCGTCCCGTACACCTGGAAGAGGACTCCGGTGAAGACCAGCTGGACGATCGCGAACATGACCAGCAGCGGCATGGTCATCTCGGACGTCTTGACCAGCGCGGAGATCATCAGGCCGAACATCATCGAGGTGAACCCGAGGGCCACGATGGAGATGCAGATCTCGACGGCCGGAGGCATGAAGAGCCCCTCGGCCGGCAGGTCACGGACGGCGAAGCAGATACCGCAGAGGATGACGCTCTGGAAGGCCGTGATCACGCCGAGCACGATCACCTTGGACACCAGGTAGGCCGAGCGGGAGAGGCCGGTGGCCCGTTCCCGTTCGTAGATGACGCGTTCCTTGATCAGTTCTCGTACGGAGCTGGCCGACCCGGCCAGGCAGATGCCGACCGCGAGGATCAGCAGGATCATTCCGGCTTTCCCGTTGAACTGGGTCGGCGGGGTGGGCGGGGCCAGTCCGAAGTCCGCCGGAATGACCGCGGCCAGCACACCGATCACCGCGGGCAGCGCCACCATCAGGCCGAGGAAGGCCTTGTCGGAGGCGATGACGGAGGTGTATCTGCGCACCAGGGTCCACAGCTGCGTACCCCAGCTCTGCGGCTTCGGGGGCCGCATCTGCTGGGGCGGCGGCATGTGGACGGACTGCGCGGCGACGGCGTCGATGTCGGCGGCGTAGAGCTGATAGTGCTGCGAACCGCGCCAGCGGCCCGCCCAGTCGTAGTCGCGGTAGTTCTCGAAGGCGGAGAAGACATCGGCCCAGGAGCCGTAGCCGAAGAAGTTGAGCGCCTCCTCCGGCGGGCCGAAGTAGGCGACGGCACCGCCGGGCGCCATCACGAGCAGCTTGTCGCAGATGGCCAGCTCGGCGACGGAGTGCGTGACGACGAGCACGGTGCGGCCGTCGTCGGCGAGGCCGCGCAGCAGCTGCATGACGTCACGGTCCATGCCCGGGTCGAGGCCGGAGGTCGGCTCGTCCAGGAAGATCAGCGACGGCTTGGTCAGCAGCTCCAGGGCGACCGAGACGCGCTTGCGCTGGCCGCCGGAGAGCGAGGTGATCTTCTTGTCCTTGTGGATGTCGAGCTTGAGCTCGGCGAGGACCTCGGTGATCCGGGCCTGGCGCTCGGCCTCGGTGGTGTCCGCGGGGAAGCGGAGCCTGGCCGCGTACTTGAGGGCCTTGGTGACGGTCAGTTCCTTGTGCAGGATGTCGTCCTGCGGGACCAGACCGATGCGCTGGCGCAGCTCGGCGAACTGCTTGTACAGGTTCCGGTTGTCGTAGAGGACGTCACCCTCGTTGGCGGGCCGGTAACCGGTGAGCGCCTTGAGCAGGGTGGACTTCCCGGAGCCGGAGGGGCCGATGACCGCTACCAGGGACTTCTCCGGGACGCCGAAGGAGACGTCCTTGAGGATCTGCTTGCCGCCGTCGACCGTCACCGTGAGGTGGCGGGCGGAGAAGGAGACCTGCCCGGTGTCGACGAACTCTTCGAGCCGGTCGCCGACCAGGCGGAACGTCGAGTGGCCGACGCCGACGATGTCGTTCGGGCCGATGAGCGCCGAGCCGGACTTCTGGAGCGGCAGACCGTTGACGTACGTGCCGTTGTGGGAGCCCAGGTCACGGATCTCGAACCGGCTGTCGGGCGTCGCGTGGAACTCGGCGTGGTTGCGGGAGACCTGGAGGTCGGAGACGACCAGCTCGTTCTCCAGCGCACGGCCGATGCGCATGACCCGGCCGAGCGCCAGCTGGTGGAACGTGGTCGGGCTGCGGTCGCCGTAGACCGGTCCGCCGCCGTGGGCCGGGGCGGCCGGCTGGGCCGGGCCCTGCTGGTGGGGCACCTGCTGGTACGGGGCCTGCTGCTGAGGCTCCGCTGCCTGCTGCTGCCACGCCTGCTGGGGCGGGGCCTGGTGCTGGGGAGCCTGGTGCTGCGGGGCCTGGTGCTGGGGAGCCTGGTGCTGCGGGGCCTGGTGCTGGCCCTGGTGCACCGGCGCCTGGTGCTGGGCGGGTGCCTGCTGTCCGGGCCAGGCGGCGCCCGGCTGCGCATGCTGCTGCTGCGGTTGTTGTTGGTGCTGCTGCTGCTGCTGCTGCTGCGCGGGAGCCTGGTGGGCGGCGGCGGTGAGATCCAGCCGCGGGCCGTCGGTCGCATTGCCCAGGCGTACGCCGGTGCCGGGCCCGATCTCCGCCCGCTGGACCCGCTGCCCCTGCACATACGTGCCGTTGGTGGAGCCGTGGTCCTCGATGAACCAACTCCGGCCACTCCAGCTGATCGTGGCGTGCCGCCACGAGACTCTGGCGTCGTCGATCGTCAGGTCCCCCTGCGGGTCACGCCCCAGGGTGTACGGCCTGGACGGATCGAGCGTCCAGGTGCTGCCATTCAATTCCAGTACGAGTTCCGGCACTCCGCGCCCCACTTGTTGTCCCCCGATTTTCCCCCGTCGCAGGGAGTCTAGGGATGCTGAACATCGTGGGGAACTATTCCAGGAGCAGTCCCTTATCCGAAAGTCGGGCCGGTGAAGACGGGCCCCGAAGCGAAGAAGTAGTGCGATCCCGGAACAAAGGGGACAGCCGGCGGAAAGCCCTGCGTCCTCCGTCCGGCACTCGGGACGGGCAGCCGGACCCGGCCGCGGGACCGATACGGTGGGAACACCATGAGCGCATCTCAGCCACCTCAGCCTCCCCCCTCCCCCGAGCTCCCCGATTCCCCTCGGACCGGCGGCGAGCCCGCCCGGGACAGCGACGATTCCCCTTCTCTCGTGGACAACACGCCCACCCTTCTCGTCAAGATCTTCGGCAAGGACCGCCCCGGCATCACCGCCGGCCTGTTCGACACCCTCGCCGCGTACTCCGTCGACGTCGTGGACATCGAGCAGGTCGTCACCCGGGGCCGCATCGTGCTGTGCGCCCTGGTCACCTCGCCCACCGCGGGCGGTACGACCGCGGGCGATCTGCGGGCGACCGTGCACAGCTGGGCCGACTCCCTGAAGCTGCAGGCCGAGATCATCTCGGGCACCGGTGACAACCGGCCCCGCGGTTACGGCCGTTCCCATGTGACCGTGCTGGGCCACCCGCTCACCGCGGAGTCGACCGCCGCCATAGCGGCCACGATCACCTCGACGGGCGGGAACATCGACCGTATCTTCCGGCTGGCGAAGTACCCGGTCACCGCAGTCGAGTTCGCGGTGTCGGGGACCGGGACCGAGGAGCTGCGCACCGCGCTGGCGACCGAGGCCGCGGAGATCGGCGTGGACGTCGCGGTGGTCTCGGCCGGGCTGAGCAGGCGGGCCCAGCGCCTGGTCGTCATGGACGTGGACTCCACGCTCATCCAGGACGAGGTGATCGAGCTCTTCGCGGCCCACGCGGGCTGTGAGGACGAGGTCGCCGAGGTCACCGAGCGGGCGATGCGCGGCGAGCTGGACTTCGAGCAGTCGCTGCACGCCCGGGTCGCCCTGCTGGCGGGGCTGGACGCCTCGGTGGTGGACAAGGTGCGCGCCGAGGTGCGGCTCACGCCGGGGGCCCGCACCTTGATCCGTACGCTGAAGCGCCTGGGGTACCAGGTGGGCGTCGTCTCGGGCGGTTTCACCCAGGTCACGGACGATCTGAAGGAACGTCTCGGCCTCGACTTCGCCTCCGCCAACACCCTGGAGGTGGTGGACGGCAAGTTCACCGGCCGGGTCGTCGGCGATGTGGTGGACCGGGCGGGCAAGGCCCGGCTGCTGCGGAGCTTCGCCGAGCAGGCGGGGGTGCCGCTGGCGCAGACGGTGGCCATCGGGGACGGGGCGAACGACCTGGACATGCTGAACACGGCGGGGCTCGGGGTCGCCTTCAACGCCAAGCCCGTGGTCCGCGAGGCGGCGCACACCGCGGTGAACGTGCCGTTCCTGGACACCGTGCTCTATCTGCTCGGCATCACCCGTGAAGAGGTCGAGGCGGCGGACGGTCTCGTCGACTGACGGTCTCGGCAGCGTACGGAAGAGGGCCCCGGCACGGGTGATGTGCCGGGGCCCTGCGCGTTCATGTGTTCGGCCGTACCCGGGCAGGGGCGAGGTGCACTCAGCCGTTCGGCGTCCAGTAATCGACGAGCCGGCCGGCCCCGTGCTCCACGCTCTTCCAGGAGCCGGGGAACTCCACCACGGCGTAGGACGCCGTCGGGAAGCCGTCCCGCGTCATCCGGGCCAGGGTGTCGCCCTCGGCCGAGCCGGAGAGGGCGTCGGCGGCTCCGTGCATCCCCGGGTTGTGGCCGATGACCAGGAGGTTGCGGACCTCGTCCGGGGTCTCGTTGAACAGGGCGATCAGTTCGCCGAGGGAGGCCTCGTACAGCCTCTCCTCGTAAACAGTCCTGGGGCGGTGGGCGAACTCGTGGACCGCCAGCTTCCAGGTCTCCCGGGTCCTGACGGCGCTGGAGCACAGGGCCAGATCGAAGTCGATGCCGGAGTCGGCGAGCCTGCGGCCGGCCACGGGCGCGTCCTTGCGGCCGCGCTCGGCCAGGGGCCGCTCATGATCGGAGGACTGCGACCATTCCGCCTTGGCATGCCTGAGAAGGACGATCCTGCGAGGTGTCTCGACGCTCATACACCTCAGCTTCGCATGAAACGCGGCCTCTGGCGCAGGGTGTTGACGGGCTCATCCGGAAGGTTGACGTGCTGGTCCGGGGTGTGTTCGTCGCCGCGTACCTCAGCGGGAGAGCAGGTGGAGCGTGCGCTCGATCAGCTGTCCGAGCGCCGGATCGGCGGTGGCGGCCTGCGCCTGCCCCGGGCTCATGATCATGAGCAGCAGAGCGGCGAACGCGACGGCCGGGAGCGCCACGGCCCACCACGGCAGCCGTATCTCGATACGGTCGGCGGTCGGCCGGTGCGGGAGGGCCGGTCGGCGGGAGGGTGCCGGTCGGCGGGACCTGGGGTGCGCGGGGACAGTCATGTCCGCCTCCGTGGGGTATTCGGTTCGTTACCGAAGAACCTACGGAACGGGCGGCGCCTGTCCCATCCGGTGATCCACCCACTTCACCCTGGCCCTGGCCCCCTAGGGGACAGGGGGGCCAGCCCCACCCCCACGAGGATCAGCAGGGGGCGGCGGGCGTCAGGGGGAGGCGATCGTGGCGATCACACCGATGACCACCGTGACGAGAAGCATCGCCCCGAAGACGAGGAGGAGCTTCTTCTGACCGTTCTTGGGGTGAGGATCGAGCACTGGCATGGGGCCAGTCTCGCATCTCAGCACTCGTCCTCGATGGTCCGGTCCCGCCCCGCCAGCACCCCGGCGACCATCTGCGGGATCATCAGGCCCGCCATCAGGGCGATCGGCAGCCCCCAGCCGCCGCTGTGCTGGTAGAGCACGCCGACGAGCAGCGGGCCCGGGATCGAGAGCAGATAGCCGGTGGACTGGGCGAAGGCGGAGAGCCGGACCACGCCGGCCCCGGTCCGCGTCCGCATGCCGATCATGGTGAGGGCGAGCGGGAAGGCGCAGTTGGCCACGCCGAGCAGCAGCGCCCAGGCCCACGCACCGGCGGCCGGGGCCAGGTAGAGGCCGCTGTAGCCGATCAGGCCGCAGAGTCCGAGGACGACGACGATGGGGCCCTGCTGCTTGAGCCGGGCAGCGACCCGGGGGATGACGAAGGCGAGCGGTACGCCCATCGCCATGGTGACCGCGAGCAGGACGCCCGCCGTACCGGCGGAGACCCCGGCGTCGCGGAAGATCTGCGGCATCCAGCCCATGGTGATGTACGCGGCGGTCGCCTGGAGCCCGAAGAAGCAGGCGAGCCCCCAGGCGGTCCGGCTGCGGGTGATCCGGAGCGCGGGGGCCTCAGCGGGGCTGGAGGCGGCGGGGCCGGAAGCGGCCGCGGACCGGGCAGGGGCGGGCTGTCCGGGCGCCGGGGTGCGGTCCCTTACGAGGACGATCCAGGGCAGCACCGCGAGGGCGGCGAGCCCGGCCCAGACGGCGAGCCCGGACTGCCAGTTCCCGCCCATCGCACCGGTCAGGGGAACGGTGACGGCCGCGGCGAGGGCGGTGCCGAGGGCCAGGGCCATGGAGTAGAGCCCGGTCATGGTGCCGACGCGGTCGGGGAACCAGCGCTTGACGATCACCGGCATCAGGATGTTGCTGACGGCGATGCCCATCAGGGCCAGCGCGCTGGCGGCCAGGAATCCGGCGGTGGAGCCGATGTACGGGCGGATCACCAGGCCGGCGGCGATGGCCGCCATGCCCGCGCAGACGACGGCCCCCGCGCCGAAGCGGCGGGCCAGGCGGGGCGCCATGACCCCGAAGACCGCGAAGCAGAGCGGCGGCACGGAGGTGAGGACCCCCGCCACGCTGCCGCTCATGTGCAGCCCCTCGCGGACCTCTTCGAGGAGGGCGCCGAGGCTGGTGATGGCGGGGCGGAGGTTGAGGGCGGCCAGGACGAGTCCGACGGCGATCAGACGCAGCAGCCAGGGCGCGGGGGCCTCGGCCGCACCGCGGAGTTGCGGGGGCGGAGGGCCGGCGGGGGTGCGCGCGGCGCCGCCGCGGTTCAGGGTCTGGGTCTGGGTCTCGTCGTCCGGCATGAGGCCATCATAGAATCATGGGATGATTGATTGTCCAATCCCCTGAAACCCCTGAAACCCCCGGAACCCCCGGAGCCCCGGTTCCCCTGAGAGAATCCGCCCCGGACCTCACAGCCCACGAGCAAGGAGCACCATGGCGCTGACGTCTCCACGGCGTTCGGCACTCGCCGACCAGGTGATCGCACAACTGCGGAACCAGATCACCTCGGGCGAGTGGCCGGTCGGCTCGCGGATTCCGACCGAGCCGGAGCTGGTCGAGCAGCTCGGCGTGGCCCGCAACACCGTGCGTGAGGCGGTGCGGGCCCTGGCGCACAACGGACTGCTGGACATCCGGCAGGGCTCGGGCACCTATGTGATCGCCACGAGCGAGCTGGCCGGGGTGATGCACCGGCGCTTCGCCGCCGCCGACCCGCGCCATATCGCGGAGCTGCGGGCGACTCTGGAGTCGTCGGCCGCGCGGCTGGCCGCCGTACGGCGCACCGAGCGCGATCTGCGGCAGCTCGACACCCTGATGGCGCGGCGGGAGGAGGCCTGGGCCTCAGGTGACGCGGAGGCGTTCGTCGCGGCCGACGCGACGCTGCACCTGGCGGTGGTCGCCGCCTCGCACAACGACGTCCTCACCGAGCTCTACGCGGACCTCGGGGACCTGCTGCGCGACTACCTGCGCGGTGACGTGGGCCCCGAGCTGCGGCCGGAGAACCATATGGACCACGCACGGCTGGTGGAGGCGATCCGGGCCGGGGACGCGGAGACGGCGGCGGCAGAGGCATCGGGCCACGCACTGAACTGCCTGGCGGACCGGGTGTAGCAGGGCTGCCGGCAGTGCTCACAGCGGCGCGGGACGGTGGCTGACCCAGGCGGTCGCGATCTCCTTCCAGCAGCGGTCCTCCAGCCGCACGGTCCGCCCCGGTGCCACCGCCACCGCCGCGCCGTCCGCGTCGACGTCCCACCAGCGGGCGCACTCGGTGTGGAGCTGGACCAGGTCGGTGGAGGGGTAGGGGTTGTGGCAGTACGCGACGACCCGGGAGGCCTCGACCGTCGTGCGGCACTCGGAGCCGGCGGGTTCGGGCTTCGGGGGCGCCGCTCCCGTTCCGGAGTCGGCCCCCCTGGCCGCGTGGACCCCCAGGGGTACGGCGAGTGCGGCGACGGCCACCGAGGCGGCCAGCAGGAGACGGGTGCGGCGACGCGTGGGGCGCACGGCGATCTCCCTCCCGCAGCCTGACAAGAAGTCCGGTTCCTCCACATTCTGCGGTGGAAGGGCCGACTTTTCGACCGGAGGGCCGTTCAGCGGGGGTGGTGCGCGGTCAGGCGCCCATCATGTGCACGCCGCCGTCGACGTGGATGATCTCGCCCGTCGTCTTCGGGAAGAAGTCGGAGAGCAGCGCCACGACACCGCGGCCGGCCGGCTCCGGGTCGGACATGTCCCAGGCGAGCGGGGAGCGGTGGTTCCAGACGTCGGCCAGCTCCGAGAAGCCCGGGATGGACTTGGCGGCCATGGAGCCGATCGGGCCGGCCGAGATCAGGTTGCAGCGCAGGCCGTCCTTGCCCAGGTCGCGGGCGAGGTAGCGGGAGGTGGCCTCCAGGGCGGCCTTCGCCGGGCCCATCCAGTCGTACTGCGGCCAGGCGTACTGGGCGTCGAAGGTGAGGCCGACGATCGAGCCGCCCTCGCTCATCAGCGGCTTGCACGCCATGGCCAGCGACTTCAGGGAGAACGCCGAGACGTGCATCGCGGTGGCGACGGACTCGAACGGGGTGTTGAGGAAGTTGCCGCCGAGCGCGTCCTGCGGCGCGAAGCCGATGGAGTGGACGACGCCGTCGAGCGAACCGAGCTCGTCGCGCACCAGGCCGGCCAGGCGGTCCAGGTGCTCGTCGTTGGTCACGTCGAGCTCGATGACCTTGGCGGGCTTCGGCAGCTTCTTGGCGATGCGCTCGGTCAGGGTGGGGCGGGGGAAGGCCGTGAGGATGACCTCGGCGCCCTGCTCCTGGGCCACCTTCGCGGTGTGGAACGCGATGGACGACTCCATCAGCACCCCGGTGATGAGGATGCGCTTGCCGTCGAGAATTCCGCTCATGGTGATCAGTGACCCATGCCCAATCCGCCGTCAACGGGGATGACGGCTCCAGTGATGTACGACGCGTCGTCGGAGGCGAGGAAGCGCACCGCGGCGGCGATCTCCTCGGGCTGCGCGTAGCGGCCCAGCGGCACCTGGGCCACGATGCCCTTGCGCTGCTCCTCGGTGAGCACCTGGGTCATGTCGGTGTCGACAAAACCGGGGGCGACGACGTTGAAGGTGATGTTCCGCGAGCCGAGCTCACGGGCCAGCGACCGGGCGAACCCGACCAGTCCGGCCTTGGAGGCGGCGTAGTTCGCCTGGCCCGCGGAGCCGAGGAGGCCGACGACGGAGGAGATCAGGACGACGCGGCCCTTCTTGGCGCGCAGCATGCCGCGGTTGGCGCGCTTGACGACCCGGAAGGTGCCGGTGAGGTTGGTGTCGACGACGGACGTGAAGTCCTCCTCGGACATCCGCATCAGCAACTGGTCCTTGGTGATACCGGCGTTGGCGACCAGCACCTCCACAGGACCGTGCTTCTCCTCGATCTCCTTGTAGGCCTGCTCCACCTGCTCGGCGTCGGTGATGTCGCAGCGGACCGCGAGGACACCGGCCTCGGTGAGGGCCTGGGGCGGCTCGCCGGAGCGGTAGGTGATCGCTACCTGGTCGCCGTTGTCGGCAAAGGCGCGGGCGATGGCGAGGCCGATGCCCCGGTTTCCTCCGGTGACGAGAACCGAGCGGCTCAACGGATCACCCTTTCCTTGGCGGTGTGGTGCGTAGTCCATGGCGGTCTGGTACGTCGAAAACCTATCGGTACCGTGCGCCGATCGAGGAATCGGGCCCTGACAGTGGCTCGTGCGGGGTGCTGTGGGGTTCCTACAGTCGGTGTGGTTGCGTGCCCGGCACACGTGTCCGCGATATCCCCGGCTTTCCCCGCCTTCCGCATGGTTCACTGCCGTCGTGTATCGAGAAGGGAATTCCCTGTGGCCCACCAGGTAGATCAGTCGTTCCTGGCCCTGCCGTCGCGCGCGCTGGCCGACGCGGCGCTCGCGCGGGCGCGGGCGCTCGGCGCCACGCACGCCGACTTCCGGCTGGAGCGGGTGCGCAGCGCCTCCTGGCGGCTGCGGGACGCGCGGCCCGCCGGGGCCTCGGACAGTACGGACCTCGGGTACGCGGTGCGGGTGGTGCACGGCGGGGCCTGGGGGTTCGCCTCGGGCGTCGACCTGACGATGGACGCGGCCGCGAAGGTGGCCTCGCAGGCCGTCGCAATGGCCAAGCTGTCGGCGAAGGTGATCGCCGCCGCCGGGTCCGACGAGCGCGTCGAGCTGGCGGACGAGCCGGTGCACGGCGAGCGGACCTGGGTCTCGGCGTACGACGTCGACCCGTTCTCCGTACCGGACGAGGAGAAGGCGGCGCTGCTCGCGGAGTGGAGCGGGCGGCTGCTGGGCGCGGACGGGGTGGCGCATGTGGACGCGTCCCTGATGACCGTCCATGAGAACAAGTTCTACGCGGACACGGCGGGGACCGTCACCACGCAGCAGCGGGTGCGCATCCAGCCGCAGTTCACGGCCGTGGCGGTGGACTCCACGACCGGTGAGTTCGATTCGATGCGGACCATCGCGCCGCCGGCCGGGCGCGGCTGGGAGTACCTGACCGGGACCGGCTGGGACTGGGACGCCGAGCTGGAGCAGATCCCGGGGCTGCTGGCGGAGAAGATGCGCGCGCCGAGCGTCGAGGCGGGGACGTACGACCTGGTCGTCGACCCGTCGAACCTCTGGCTGACCATCCACGAGTCGATCGGCCACGCCACGGAGCTGGACCGGGCCCTGGGGTACGAGGCGGCGTACGCCGGGACCTCGTTCGCCACCTTCGACCAGCTGGGCAAGCTGGCGTACGGCTCCCCGGTCATGAACGTGACCGGTGACCGCACGGCCGAGCACGGGCTCGCGACCGTCGGGTACGACGACGAGGGCGTCGAGGCGCAGTCCTGGGACCTGGTCAAGGACGGCACCCTGGTCGGCTACCAGCTGGACCGCCGGATCGCGAAGCTCACGGGTCTGGGCCGGTCCAACGGGTGCGCGTTCGCGGACTCGCCTGGCCATGTCCCCGTACAGCGCATGGCGAACGTGTCGCTCAAGCCGGACCCGGGAGGGCTGTCGACGGAGGATCTGATCGGCGGCGTCGAGCGCGGGATCTATGTCGTGGGCGACCGGTCCTGGTCGATCGACATGCAGCGCTACAACTTCCAGTTCACCGGGCAGCGGTTCTTCCGGATCGAGAACGGGAAGCTCGCCGGGCAGCTGCGCGATGTGGCGTACCAGGCGACGACCACGGACTTCTGGGGCTCGATGGAGAAGGTCGGCGGCCCGCAGACGTACGTGCTCGGCGGCGCGTTCAACTGCGGCAAGGCTCAGCCGGGCCAGGTCGCGGCGGTCTCGCACGGCTGCCCCTCCGCCCTCTTCCGAGGCGTGAACATCCTCAACACGACGCAGGAGGCCGGACGATGAGCCGCGTCAGCAAGCCGTACGAGATCGTCGAGCGGGCGCTGGAGCTGTCCACCACGGACGGTCTGGTGGTCATCGCCGACGAGCACTCCTCCGCCAATCTGCGCTGGGCGGGCAACGCGCTCACCACGAACGGGGTGACCCGGGGGCGGACCCTCACCGTCATCGCGACCGTGGACGGGGCGAAGGGCACCGCGTCCGGTGTGGTGTCCCGGTCCGCCGTGACCGCCGACGACCTGGAGCCGCTGGTGCGGGCCGCCGAGGCCGCCGCCCGGGGCGCCGGTCCCGCCGAGGACGCGCAGCCGCTGATGAGCGGGGTCCCCTCGTCGCCCGACTTCACGGACGCGCCGGCCGAGACGGGCTCCGAGGTCTTCGCCGACTTCGCCCCGGCGCTCGGTGACGCCTTCGCCCGGGCCCGCGCCGGCGGCCGCGAGCTCTACGGGTTCGCGAACCACGAGCTGACCTCCACCTACCTGGGGACGTCGACGGGGCTGCGGCTGCGCCACGACCAGCCGACCGGGACGCTGGAGCTGAACGCCAAGTCCCCCGACCGGACCCGCTCCGCGTGGGCGGGCCGGTCGACACGGGACTTCAAGGACGTCGACCCGGCGGCCCTGGACGCGGAGCTCGCACAGCGGCTGCGTTGGGCGGAGCGGCGGATCGAGCTGCCCGCCGGCCGGTACGAGACGCTGCTGCCGCCGACCGCCGTCGCGGACCTGCTGATCTACCAGCTCTGGTCGTCCACCGCGCGGGACGCCGTGGAGGGCCGGACGGTCTTCTCCAAGCCGGGCGGTGGAACGCGGCTCGGCGAGACGCTGGCCCCGCTGCCGCTGACCCTGCGCAGCGACCCGCACGCGCCGGGGCTGGAGTCGTCCCCGTTCGTGATCGCCCACTCCTCCGGCGACAGCGCTTCCGTCTTCGACAACGGGCTGCCGCTCGCGCCGACGGACTGGGTGCGGGAGGGGAAGCTGGAGCGGCTGACGACGACCCGGCACACGGCCGCCCTCACCGGGCTGCCGGTCTCCCCGGCCATCGACAACCTGGTGCTGGACGGGGGCGGTGAGCGGTCGCTGGAGGAGATGGTGGCCGCGACGACCGGGCGGGCGCTCCTGCTGACCTGCCTCTGGTACATCCGGGAGGTGGACCCGGCGACGCTGCTGCTGACCGGGCTGACCCGGGACGGCGTCTACCTGGTGGAGGACGGTGAGGTGGTCGGCGAGGTGAACAACTTCCGGTTCAACGAGTCGCCGGTGGACCTGCTGTCCCGGGCGTCGGAGGCGGGGCGTACGGAGAAGACGCTGCCGCGCGAGTGGGGCGACTGGTTCACCCGGGCCGCGATGCCCGCGCTGCGCATCCCGGACTTCAACATGAGCTCGGTGAGTCAGGGCGTGTGACCCGCCTAGACTGACCCGTACATCCCTACCAGCCATGCAGTCATAAGGAGCACCGGAACCGTGACGGACATCGTCGACGAGCTGAAGTGGCGCGGGCTGTTCGCCCAGTCCACTGACGAGGACGCATTGCGCAAGGCTCTCGCGGACGGTCCCGTCACCTTCTATTGCGGCTTCGACCCGACCGCGGCGAGCCTGCACGTGGGGCACCTCGTGCAGGTCCTCACCGTGCGCCGGCTCCAGCAGGCGGGGCACCGTCCGCTCGCCCTGGTCGGCGGGGCCACCGGTCAGATCGGTGACCCGCGCCCGACCGCCGAGCGCACGCTGAACGACCCGGAGACCGTCGCGGCCTGGGTGCAGCGGCTGCGGGAGCAGATCGAGCCCTTCCTCACCTTCGAGGGCCCGAACGCGGCGACGATGGTCAACAACCTGGACTGGACCGCGGGGATGTCCGCGATCGAGTTCCTGCGGGACATCGGCAAGCACTTCCGGGTCAACAAGATGCTCACCAAGGACTCGGTCGCGCGCCGGCTGGAGTCGCAGGAAGGCATCAGTTACACGGAGTTCAGCTACCAGCTCCTCCAGGGGATGGACTTCCTGGAGCTGTACCGCCGCTACGGCTGCGTCCTCCAGCAGGGCGGCAGCGACCAGTGGGGCAATCTCACCGCGGGTATCGACCTGATCCACCGTCTTGAGCCGGGTGCCACCGTGCACGCGCTGGCGACGCCACTGATGGTGAAGGCGGACGGGACCAAGTTCGGCAAGTCCGAGAGCGGTGCCGTCTGGCTCGACCCCGAGATGACCACGCCGTACGCGTTCTACCAGTTCTGGCTGAACGTGGACGACCGGGACATCTCGCGCTACCTGCGCATCCTCAGCTTCAAGAGCCGTGAGGAGCTCGAAGAGCTGGAGAAGCTGACGGAGGAGCGGCCGCAGGCCCGTTCCGCGCAGCGCGCGCTGGCCGAGGAGCTGACCACGCTGGTGCACGGCGGTGCGCAGTGCGCGGCGGTCATCGCGGCGTCGAAGGCGCTGTTCGGCCAGGGCGACCTGGCGGAGCTGGACGAGGCGACGCTGAGCGCGGCCCTCTCCGAGGTGCCGCACGCCCGGGTCGCCGAGCTGGGTCCGCTGGTGGACCTCCTGGTGGAGGTCGGTCTGGCGCCGAGCAAGTCGGGTGCCCGCCGCACGGTGAAGGAGGGCGGCGCGTACGTGAACAACGTGAAGGTCGCCGACGGCGAGGTCGCGCCGGCCGCCGGGGAGTTGCTGCACGGGCGCTGGCTGGTACTGCGCCGGGGCAAGAAGAACCTGGCGGCGGTGGAGGTCGTCCCGGTCGGCTGAAGCACCCCCTGCCACTGAACAGCGCCGCGGCCGGACACGCTTTTCCTCGCGTGTCCGGCCGCGGCGCTGTGGTGTCCGGCCCCCGGGTCAGGTTCTGCGCTTGTTGCCCCGGATGGACTGCCAGGCCATGTCGCCGACACCGACGACGGCCACGGCACCGATCAGCTGGAGCAGATGGCGGATCCAGTCGATGCCCTTGGTGTCCTCGACGCCGATCCAGCCGGCCACGGCATTACCGAGGATGGAGCCGAGAATGCCGAACACGGCCGTCAGCCAGAGTGGGATGTCCTGCTTGCCCGGCAGGATCGCCCGTGCGATCACACCGAGCACCAGGCCCACGATGATTGCCCACAACCAGCTCATTTCGCCTCCTCGTGCGGCGCGGAGTGCGCGTCAGCCCAGTCTTGGGCGGCGGCCGGCGGGCCGCACTCCGGGCGGGGCCGTCCGAGTGGGGGTGTCCGAGTGGTGGCGTCCGCGGGGCCGCCTTGCGGACGCCACCGGGGAGCGCCCCGGTCTCCGCTTCGGCGGGTGCCCGGCGTACCGTGGACGTGGCCCGGTCCGGGAGCGTCCGGCACAGAGATCTGGTGGTGGAACACATGCTGCGGAAGAGCGACGAGGTGGAGGTCTTCCGGATCACGGAGGCCCGTCAGGGGCTGGCCGACGATGTGCGGGGCAGGCAGCGGCGGTACGTGATCTCGATGTCGGTGCGTACGGTCTCGGTGGTGCTGGCCGCGGTGCTGTGGAACGTGGAGCGGCATGTCGCGATCGTGGGACTCGCCCTGGGGGTGCTACTGCCGTACGTGGCGGTGGTCATCGCCAACGCGGGCCGGGAGAACGCCCCTTCGCTGCCGTCGACCTATCTCACGGCACCGGTACGGCCCGCCGTGGAGGCGGCTCCGGCCACCGGTTCCGCCGAGTCAGGAGGCCCTGACGGGCGGGCCGGCCGGGTGCCGCCGTCACAGGAGCACAGCTGAGCCCGCGTGTCCCGCGAAGCTCAAGAAAAGCTCAGATCAATCATGACGTTCCGGTGCACCGCACCCCGGTGCCCGTGACATACTTCAGAGGCGCTCCGTATCCCCCGTCGGAGCGATGGACCGACGCCGGGCAGCTCCCCCCGTGGCTGCTCGGCGTCGCCGTTTCTCCGGCAGGGGATGCGTCGTCCGGTGTGTGGAGCACCTGACTTAGGCTGGGTCCCGTGATCTTCCCCGAGACGTCCGCCGAGAGTGCCGCCGGTGCCCCGATCTGTTCCGCCAAGGGCTGCCGGGCCGACGCGGTCTGGGTGCTCGCCTGGAACAATCCCAAGCTGCACACCCCCGACCGTCGCAAGACGTGGCTGGCCTGCGAGGAGCACCGGGAGCACCTGTCGCAGTTCCTGGGCGTACGAGGATTCCTCAAGGATGTCGTGGCGCTCGCCGACTGGGAGTCCGGGTCCGGCACGGGCTGAACGTCAGGGTCCGGCACGGGCTGAGCATCAGCCGCCGATCGCGGACATCGGTCGGTCGGGCTGCAGGAACGACGGGTCGTCCAGTCCGGAGCCCGCCTTCTTGCCCCACATGGCGACCTTCCAGAGCTGGGCGATCTCCGCGTCCGGTGCGTCCGAGCGCAGGGCGGAGCGCAGGTCCGTCTCCTCCTGGGCGAAGAGGCAGGTGCGGATCTGGCCGTCGGCGGTGAGCCGGGTGCGGTCGCAGGCGCCGCAGAACGGACGGGTGACCGAGGCGATCACTCCGACGCGGTGCGGGCCGCCGTCGACGGTCCAGCGCTCGGCGGGAGCGGAGCCGCGGGCTTCGTCGTCCTCGGCGGTGAGGGTGAAGCGGGTGCGCAGCGAGGTGAGGATGTCACCGGCGGTGATCATGCCGTCGCGCTTCCAGCCGTGCTGGGCGTCCAGGGGCATCTGCTCGATGAAGCGGAGCTCGTAATCGTTGGCCACGGCCCAGGCCAGGAGCTCGGGGGCCTCGTCGTCGTTGAGTCCCGGCATCAGGACGGAGTTGACCTTCACCGGGGTGAGGCCGGCCTCGCGGGCGGCCTCCAGGCCTTCCAGCACGTCCTTGTGGCGGTCCCGGCGGGTGAGGGTCTTGAAGACGTCGGGGCGCAGGGTGTCCAGCGAGACGTTGACCCGGTCGAGTCCCGCGGCCTGGAGGGCGGCGGCGGTCCGCTTGAGCCCGATGCCGTTGGTCGTGAGCGACATGCGGGGTCGCGGGGTGAGCGCGGCGCACTGCTCGACGATGGAGACGAGGCCGGGGCGGAGCAGGGGCTCCCCGCCGGTGAAGCGGACCTCGGTGATGCCGAGGCTGGTGACCGCGATGCGGATCAGGCGCACGATCTCGTCGTCGGAGAGCAGTTCGCTCTTGCCGAGCCACTGCAGCCCCTCTTCCGGCATGCAGTAGGTGCAGCGGAGATTGCACTTGTCGGTCAGTGACACGCGCAGGTCGGTGGCGACCCTGTCAAAGGTGTCGATGAGCATGGTGGCTCTCCTCCCCCGGTGGTGCCGTCGGTGCGGACGCTCTTCTCCGAGCCTACGTGAGACCGGTGACATCGCGGGGGCCCGTTTGCCACGAGGTGCGGCCGGGCCGCGTCGTAGGACTCTACGACGCGGCCCGGACCACGGGGTGGGTGATGCACCGAACGGCTCGGTGAATTCCTTCTCTCAGTGCGCTCCGGTGCCGGTGAGGGACTTGACCTCCAGCTCGGCGTACTTGTCGGTGTCGGGCTTCTCCTTGCCGATCACCGAGCCGAGCCAGCCGAGCAGGAAGCCGAGCGGGATCGAGATCAGGCCGGGGTTCTCCAGCGGGAACCAGGCGAAGTCGACGCTCGGGAACATCGAGGTCGGCTTGGAGGAGACGACCGGCGAGAAGAGCACCAGCAGGACGGAGGAGGCGAGTCCGCCGTAGATGGACCAGAGGGCCCCCTGGGTGGTGAACCGCTTCCAGAAGAGGCTGTAGAGGATCGTCGGCAGGTTGGCGGATGCGGCGACCGCGAAGGCGAGGGCCACCAGGCCGGCCACGTTGAGGTCGCGGGCGAGGGCGCCCAGCGCGATGGAGACGATGCCGATGGCGACGGTGGCCCAGCGTGCGGCGCGGACCTCCTCCTTCTCGGTGGCCTTCCCCTTGCGGATCACGTTGGCGTAGATGTCGTGCGCGAAGGACGAGGAGGAGGCGAGGGTGAGTCCGGCGACGACGGCGAGGATGGTGGCGAAGGCGACGGCGGAGATCACCGCGAGGAGGATGGCGCCGCCGGTGGATCCGGAGCCGCCGCCGATCTCCAGGGCGGCGAGTGGTGCCGCCGTGTTGCCCGCCTTGTTGGAGGCGATGATGTCGCCGGGCTTGAGGATCGCGGCGGCACCGAAGCCGAGCACGATCGTCATCAGGTAGAAGGCGCCGATGATGCCGATCGCCCAGTTCACGGACTTACGGGCGGCCTTGGCGGTGGGCACGGTGTAGAAGCGGATCAGGATGTGCGGCAGACCCGCGGTGCCGAGGACCAGGGCGATGCCGAGGGAGATGAAGTCCAGCTTCGAGACGCCGGTGGCGCCGTACTTCAGGCCGGGCTCCAGGAACGCCGAGCCCTTGCCGCTGTTGCTGGCGGCGGTGCCGAGCAGGTCGGAGATGTTGAAGTTGAACTTCAGCAGGATCAGGAAGGTGATGAGCAGGGTGCCCGCGATGAGCAGGACGGCCTTGACCATCTGCACCCAGGTGGTGCCCTTCATGCCGCCGATGGTGACGTAGAGGATCATGAGCAAGCCGACCAGGGCGACGATGACGATCTTCCCGAAGTCACTGGTGATGCCGAGCAGCAGCGAGACGAGGACACCGGCACCGGCCATCTGGGCCAGCAGGTAGAAGATCGAGACGACGATCGTGGAGGTACCGGCGGCGGTACGCACGGGGCGCTGGCGCATCCGGTAGGCGAGGACGTCGCCCATGGTGTAGCGACCGGAGTTGCGCAGCGGTTCGGCGACCAGGAGCAGGGCGACGAGCCAGGCGACGAGGAAGCCGATGGAGTAGAGGAAGCCGTCGTATCCGAAGAGGGCGATGGCGCCCGCGATGCCGAGGAAGGACGCCGCGGACATGTAGTCGCCGGAGACCGCGAGCCCGTTCTGGAATCCGGTGAACTGGCGGCCGCCCGCGTAGAAGTCGGAGGCGCTCTTGGTCTGGCGGCCCGCCCACACGGTGATGACGAGGGTCGCGACGACGAAGACGGCGAACAGGGTGATGATCAGCGGCCGGTGTTCGCTCGCGCCTTCGGTGGCGGCGAGCTGGACGGCCGGGTAGAGGGTGTGGGCGGCGCTCATACGTCGGCCTCCATACGGGACTTGATCGCTTCGGCCTTCGGGTCGAGCTTGGTGGCGGCGTGCCGGGAGTAGAGCCACGCGATGAGGAAGGTGGTGGCGAACTGGGCGAGGCCGAGGACGAGCGCCACGTTGATGTTGCCGACGACCTTGGTGCTCATGAAGCCGCCCGCGTAGTTGCAGAGCAGGACGTAGAGCAGGTACCAGGTGACGAAGGCGACGGTGAGCGGGAAGGCGAAGGAGCGGAACGAGCGGCGCAGGTCGGCGAACTCGGCACTCGCCGCCACCGCGTTGAACGCTTCGGTGGTGGGCTGGGCCGGGCTGGTGTCGGAATGGCCCTCGGGCGGCGGTGCATCGGTAGCCACGGAATCTCCTCGCGACGCGGGTGCGGTGATCTGGGGGACGGTGGGTGACATGCGGAGGCCTCGATACCGGGGGACGGTGGTGTGCCTCCTGGACAACGGCACGGAGGGCGCGACGGAGCGGTTCACCGGATCTTTCGCCTTCTCGGCCTCATCCCGGGTGACCGGAAGATCATCCCCGTGGCCTGAAGTCACCCATACGCATTCGGCCGCGCAGGTGCACTCTTCGAACTCACTTGCCCCAAATCGTTGATGCGCCGGGAAGATCAGCGATAGCTTCACTCGTCATGTACGCGACCGAACACGCCAGGTGTCCGGTCGATCGGCACGGATGATGTGGAGAACCCATGGCTCATCTGGCATCGAGACGGACCCGCGCGCTCGCGCTGCCCGTCGGACTCGCGCTCGTCGCCTCGCTCGGCTTCCTCCCGGCGGCGACGGCCACGGCGGCGCCCACCGGCGCACCGGCCACCGCGACCCCGCGGACCGACGGGCCGAAGCTGAGTTACGTCGTCAACACCGGCGGCGGCCGCTCCACCGTCCAGCAGGTGAAGAAGGCCATCACGCAGGCCGGCGGCACGGTCGTCATCGCCTATGAGCAGATCGGCGTCGTCGTCGCCCACTCGCAGAACCCGGCCTTCGGGGAAACGATCCGGCGCGTACGGGGCGTGGAGTCGGCGGGTGCGACCCGGACCAACCCGATCGTGCCGCAGGCCACCAAGGACGTCGGCGCGATAGCGCAGCCGCTGACCGAGGCCCAGGCGGCGGCAGCGGCTGAGCAGGCCACGGCCGGGGAGGACCCGCTGGAGCCGCTGCAGTGGGCGCTGCCCGCGATCAAGGCGGACAAGGCGCACCAGAAGTCGCTCGGCTCGGAGCGGGTGACGGTCGCCGTCATCGACACGGGCGTCGACGACACCCACCCGGACCTGGCGCCCAACTTCGACCGGGCAGCCTCCGCCAACTGCGTCACGGGCGCTCCGGACACCACCGCCGGCTCCTGGCGACCGGCGGCGGGCGAGAGCGACCACGGCACGCACGTGGCGGGCACCATCGCCGCGGCGAAGAACGGCTTCGGCGTCACCGGTGTGGCGCCGGGTGTGAAGGTCTCCGGCATCAAGGTCTCCACCCCGGACGGCTTCTTCTACACCGAGGCCGTCGTCTGCGGCTTCCTCTGGGCGGCCGAACAGGGCGTCGAGGTGACGAACAACAGCTACTACACCGACCCGTGGCTGTTCAACTGCAAGAACGACCCGGACCAGGGCGCCCTGGTCGAGTCCCTCACCCGCGCCGTCAAGTACGCCGAGCGCAAGGGCACGGTCAACGTGGCCGCCGCGGGCAACGCCCGCCACGACCTGTCCTCCGACGCGATCGAGGACCGGACCAGCCCGAACGACACCGAGCCGGTGACCCGGACGATCGACCCGCGGGTCTGCCCCGACATCCCGACCATGCTGCCGGGCGTCGTGACGGTCTCCGCGACGGGTGCCAAGGGCCTCAAGTCCTCGTACTCGAACTACGGCAAGGGCGTCATCGACGTCGCCGCTCCCGGCGGTGACTCGACGATCTACCAGACCCCCGAGCCGCCGGCCGTCAGCGGGCTGATCCTCTCCACGCTGCCGGGCGGCAAGTTCGGCTACAAGGGGGGCACCTCGATGGCGTCCCCGCACGTCGCGGGCGTCGTGGCCCTGATCAAGTCCCGCCACACCTACGCCTCGCCGGCCGCGGTGAAGGTGCTGCTGGGCCTCCAGGCGGACGCGAAGGCGTGCGGCGCACCGTACGACTACAACGGTGACGGAGTCATCGACGCGGTCTGCGAGGGCGGCAAGAGCTACAACGGCTTCTACGGGGCCGGAGTGGTCGACGCGCTGGACGCGGTCCGCTGGTAAGCGGCTGACCGCACAGTCGGCGAGGGCCCGGGGGGAGAACACGCCCCCGGGCCCTCGCCGTGAAGAACCCGCGCGCTACGGCGTGATGAGCACCTTCAACGCGGTCCGCCCGTCCATCGCCCGGTAGCCGGCGGGCACCTCGTCCAGGCCGATCGACAGGTCGAAGACGGGAGAGGGGTCGATCGTGCCGTCCAGCACGTCGGGGAGCAGCTCCGGGATGTACGTACGCACCGGGGCGACGCCGCCGCGCAGGGCGATGTTCCGGTCGAACATCACCCCGAGGTCCACGCCGGAGGCGCTGCCGTGCGGGACGCCGACGTACCCGATGGCGCCGCCGTCGCGGACGATGTCGAGCGCGGTGCGCATCGACTGCTCGGTGCCGACCGCCTCGATGACACTGTGGGCGCCTTCGCCGCGGGTCAGCTCCCGTACGGCGGCGAGGGCGGCCTCGCCCCGCTCGGCGACCACGTCGGTGGCACCGAAGCGGCGGGCGATGTCGGTGCGCGCGGTGTGCCGGCCCAGCGCGATGATGCGCTCGGCGCCGAGCCGCTCGGCGGCGATCACCCCGCACAGGCCGACCGCGCCGTCCCCGACGACCGCGACGGTGGAGCCCTTGGTGACGCCCGCGCCGAGGGCGGCGTGGTGGCCGGTGCCCAGCACGTCGGAGAGGGCCAGCAGGGCGGTGAGCAGCCGGTCGTCGGATGCGGCGGCCGCGGGGAGCTTCACCAGGGTGCCGTCGGCGTACGGGACACGGACGGCCTCGCCCTGCCCGCCGTCCGAGCCGACCGACCCCCAGAAGCCGCCCTCGGGGCAGGAGGTGGTGAGGCCCTCGGCGCAGTAGGCGCAGGTGCCGTCGGACCAGACGAACGGGGCGACGACCAGGTCGCCGACGGCGAAGCCGTCGACCCCGGCACCGGTCTCCTCGACCACACCGAGGAATTCGTGGCCGATGCGCTGACCGGGCTGCCGGGCGGACTCTCCCCGGTACGCCCACAGGTCGCTGCCGCAGATACAGGCCCTGAGGACCCGCACCACCGCGTCGGTGGGCTGCCGGATCGCCGGATCCGGCACCTCCTCGACCCGGATGTCGTGGGGAGCGTGGATCACGGTGGCTCGCATACGGGGAGGTCCTTGCCGGTCTCAGGTGCTGATACCCCGCTCACGGTACGCCCCGGTTCGCACGGTTGTGCCCCTCGCCCCCGCCGTGAGCACCCCGAGGGCCAGCAGGAACTGGGCGGCGATGTAGGTGGACATCACCCAGAAGTCGGGCACCGGCAGCCGGGGCCACTCGGCGATGCCGGTGGCGATGAGGGCGTCGGAGAGCAGGAAGAGCGCCCCGCCCGCCGCCGCGTACCGGCCGAGGACACCGGCCCGCCAGGCCGTCGCGGTGAGCAGCAGGCTGTAGCCGGTCAGCGGGGCGCGCAGCTCGGCCGGGAGGTCCGGCCAGATCAGGACGAGGAAGACGACGAGCACGACGGCGTACGCGGCCCCGGTGGCCAGGGGCGCCCGGGCCCGTCCCCGCCCGAACAGCGTCAGGTAGCAGACATGGCCGACGGCGAAGGAGCCCATCCCGAGGAGGAACGCCAGGTCGTTGTCGGCGAGCAGGAACACGTCCCCGCCCCACCCGAACAGCAGGGCGGCGATGAGCAGCCGGGGCCCGCCCCGGACCGCGGCGTACGCGGCGAGCAGCGGCATCAGCAGCGGCTTGGCCACCAGGTGGACGGTGTCGAGTCCGCCGAGGAGCCCGGCCAGGTCGACGGCGGCCGCGAGGAGGAAGGCGACGAGCAGGGGCCGGGCGAACCGCCCGCCCCCTGCCGTCTCCGGCCCTCCGGGGCCTTCCGGCCTGACGGGGCGGGACGCCGTGGCGCTCATCGGGTGTGCTCCGGGGCGGGGGCGTGGGCCGCAGCGGGAACGGAGGCGGGGGCTTCGGCGCGTACGGGCGCGGGCACGTCGACACGTACGGAAGCGGGCCCGGCGGCGGCCTCGACCGATACGGGAGCGGGCACGGGTACGGCGGCTTCGGCCCCCGGCCTCGGCGCGGGCTGCCAGCCCGGCCCCCGGAAGACCCGCCCGGCGCGCTCGCTCCAGCTCCCGGCGGCCCGGACGTCCCGGGCGATGGCGGCGTACTCGTGGGTGGCCACGCGCAGCGGGTTGTGGGTGGCGATGTTCTTGGTGAGTCCGTAGACGGGCCGCTCGGTCTCGGCCGCGAAGGACCCGAACATCCGGTCCCAGATGATCAGGATCCCGCCGTAGTTGCGGTCCAGGTAGCCGCCCTGCGAGGCGTGGTGGACGCGGTGGTGGGAGGGCGTGTTCAGGACGTACTCGAAGGGGCGCGGGAGCTTGCCGACACGTTCGGTGTGCACCCAGAACTGGTAGACGAGGTTGGCAGACTGGCAGAAGGCGAGCGCCGCCGGGTGCACACCGCAGGCGATCAGCGGGAGGTAGAAGGGCCAGACGGTGGCGGAGGTCCAGGGCTGGCGCAGCGCGGTGGTGAGGTTGAACTTGCGGCTGGAGTGGTGGACCACGTGGCAGGCCCACAGGATCCGGATGACGTGGTGGCCGCGGTGGGACCAGTAGTAGAAGAAGTCCTGGGCCAGGAGCATCAGCAGGACGGTCCACCACAGCACGGGCACCCGCAGCGGCGTCAGCTCGTAGACCCCCATGTAGACGGCGAGGATGGGGATCTTCCACAGCAGGTCGAAACCGAGGCTGCCGAGCCCCATGGTGAGGCTGGTCGCGGCGTCCTTGGTGTCGTACCCGGCGGCGTCCTCGTCCGGGTGGAAGCGGTAGCTGACCATCTCGATCACGGTGAGCAGCACGAAGGCCGGTATTGACCACAGCACGACATCGGGCAGGTTCGGCTCCATGCGAGCACCGTAGGGCCGCCGGTCGGTGAGGGCTAGACGTTGTTACCCACAAGTATGCGAGATCTGTTGTCAGCAGTCTTTGGCACCTTCTGCCAAAGGACCGGGCCGTAGGATTTACGCAGCGCGCGTCGTCGAGGGGGAGGAACGCTCGTGTCCGGTACGGAAGTTGCCCTGATTCGGCTGGCCACGACGGTGCTCGGAGCGGCCACCAAGGCGTTACTGACCCCCAGGCCGGGTGCGGGCCTGGTCCCGGACCCGGTCCGCCCGCTCCCCCGCCCCGCGAAGCCGGACCGGCTGGCGAGGGCGCTCGCGGGGCGCATGAACGGCTCCTACGCGGACCTGCCCGAGCATGAGCGGCTCGCCGCGCTCACCTCCGTACAGGACACGTTCGCGGCGGCGGGCGACCTGGCCGCCGAGCGGCTGTTCGCCCTGGAGCTGGACCCCGGCCGGCTGCGCGCGGAGCTGTCGGCCCCCGCCGCCGGGCTCTCGGAGCGTGCGTGCGAGCTGTACGGGGACCTCCTCGGCCGCTGCTGCGAACATCTGGTCGAGCAGCTGACCGCCCACCCGTCGTTCGCGGCGCGGGCGGCGGTGGAGCAGGTCCGGGCGGCGGGGCGGACGCGGGAGCTGGTGGAGGACATACGGGACCGGGTCGGCCCGCGCCCGGACGCGGCGGACCTGGAGTTCGAGCGGCGGTACGCGGAGTTCGTGGCGACGGCCAACAGCCGGATGGGCCTCTTCGGGCTGACGCTCGGCAGGTCGGCGGGCGAGTGGCCGCTGGAGACGGCCTACATCAGCCTCTCGGTCAGCGGTGGTTACGAGATGACCGACCGGCGCGGTCTGGATCACCCGGTCCGGACCACGGTCGGGGTCGAGCAGGCCCTCGGTGAGCGGGACCGGCTGCTGCTGCGCGGTCCGGCCGGTTCCGGCAAGAGCACGCTGGTGCAGTGGCTGGCGCTGAACGCCGCCCGGCAGACGTTCGGCAGTGAGCTGGCGGACTGGAACCGGTGCGTCCCCTTCGTCCTGCGGCTGCGCGCCTTCACGGCCCACGAGTCGCTGCCCTCCCCAGCGGAGTTCCTGCGCGCGGCCGGAGTCCCGCTGCACGGCTCGGCCCCGGCAGGCTGGGCCGACCGGCTGCTGCTGGAGGGCCGGGCGCTGGTCCTGGTCGACGGGGTCGACGAGGTCCCGGACCGGCTGCGCAAGCGCACCGAGCGCTGGCTGAAGGACCTGATCGCCGCCTACCCCCGGGCCAGGTACGTGGTGACGACCCGCCCCTCGGCGGTCCCGGAGAGCTGGCTCTCGGGCTCCGGGTTCGCGCCGCACACCCTGCTGGCGATGAGCCAGGAGGACGTCCGCTCCTTCCTCGGCCACTGGCACCGGGCGGCCCGCTCGGAGTGCCGGTCCGACGAGGAGCGCGCCGAGCTCGACCGTTTCGAGAACGCGCTGCGCCGCGCCGTCGGGACCCGCCGGGACCTGGGGGTACTGGCGACGAACCCGCTGATGTGCGCCCTGCTCTGCGCGCTGAACCGGGACCGCCGGATGCAGCTGCCGCGGGCGCGCAAGGAGCTGTACGACGCGGCGCTCGACATGCTGCTGGTGCGGCGCGACTCGGAGCGCGAGATCGTCGGGGTGGAGGGCGTCGACCTGACCCGCGAGGAGCAGACGGCCCTCCTGCAGCGCCTCGCGTACTGGCTGATCCGCAACGACCTGGCGGAGGCCCGGCAGGACGAGGTGGTGGACCTGGTCGCCGACTGGATGCACGCCATGTCCCAGGTCCGGGGCACCCCCGGCCAGGTCTTCGCCCATCTCCTCAACCGCAGCGGCCTCCTCCGCGAACCCGCCCCGGGCGCGGTGGGGTTCGTCCACCGGACGTTCCAGGACTACCTGGGCGCGAAGGCCGCGGTGGAGGCCCGCGACTTCGGCGTCCTGGTCCGCCACGCGCACGAGGACCAGTGGGACGACGTGGTGCAGATGGCGGTGGGACACGCGCGGCTGGACGAGCGGGCGTCGCTGCTGACGTCCTTGCTGAGGCGGGCGGACGCGGAGCCGGAGCACGGACACCGGCTGATCCTGCTGGCGGCGGCGAGCCTGGCCCATGCGCCGGAGCTGGACCCGGGGGTACGGACGAGGGTGGAGGCGCGGACGGCATGGCTCCTGCCGCCGGACAGCGACCGGAGCATCCACGAACTGGCCGAGGTGGGCGAACTCGCCCTGGAACTGCTGTCGTCGATGGTCGAGGGACTGACGGAACCGCACGCTTCGGCCGTGGTGCGGACGGCGGCCGCCGTGGGCGGCGACGCCGCGTACGAGCTGGTCAAACAGTTCCGCGACGACGACCGGGGCTGGGTCGCGAACGCGGTGTCGACGGCCTGGGAGAGCTTCGACGCGGAGCTCTACGCACAGGAGATGATGTCCGTCCGCACCTGGGACACCGCGCACGCGCTGGTGAAGACCGACGCCCAGCTCTCCGCGCTGCGCCACATCCCGCGTCTGCACAACGTGCACCTGACGGGCGATCACCACGATCTGTCGCGGGTGACCTCCCGGGCGGAGGTGGAACAGCTCTTCGTCTCCGGCAACAGGCGGATCACGGACGTGGCCCCGCTCGCCGCGATGGAGCGGCTGCGCAAGATCGGCCTGAGCAACTGCCCGCAGATCCGGAGCATCGCACCGCTGGCACGGCCGGGACTGGAGTGGCTCTCCCTGGCCGAACTCCACCCGTCGCTCGACCCATCGCCCCTCACGGACATGCCGGATCTGCGGTACCTGGGGCTCGGCCACCCCTTCCTCGTGGAGAACATCGGCGCACTGCCCGTCTGCGATCAGGTGACCGGACTCGATCTGATGAGCGAGACCCGGTACATGAGTCTGGAGGGCCTGGAGCGCTGGACGAGCCTGCGGGCGCTGGCCCTGTACGGCGCGACCCATCTGCGACAGCTCAACGGCATGCCGGCCCTGCACGGACTGGAGACCCTGCGCTTCTTCGCCATACCCGACCTCGATCTGCGGCTGACAGCGCCGCTGACCGCACTGCGGGAACTCCTCCTGCTCCCGGGCGACACGGCCCCCGACCTCTCCCCGCTCACCGAGCTCCCGTCCCTCGAAACGCTCGCCCTCTACGGCGGGGAACCCTTCGACCTCACCCCCCTCGCCGGCTGCGCGAACCTGACGGTCCAACTGGGCTACGGCACCAAGGTCACCGGAACCGAGCACTTCCCACCCGAGCGCATCGTCCGTATCCACTGAGCCCGCGCCCGGCCGAATAGGGGACTGTCAGTCGCGGCCCGTATTCTCTGTGACCATGCTCGACGACCGCCAGACAGCCGCACCATGGCCGACCGCCTACCCCCAGGGGTACGCGGTCGTCGACGTGGAGACCACCGGCCTCGCCCGCGACGACCGGATAATCTCCGCCGCCGTCTACCGGCTCGACGCCCTGGGCAATGTCGAGGACCACTGGTACACCCTGGTGAACCCGGAGCGGGACCCCGGCCCCGTCTGGATCCACGGGCTGACCAGCGATGTGCTGGAAGGCGCGCCGCTCTTCCCCGAGGTCGCCGCCGAGCTGTCGGCGCGGCTCGCGGACCGGGTGCTCGTCGCGCACAACGCGGCGTTCGACTGGTCGATGATCGCCCGGGAGTACGCCCGCGCCTCGGTGGTCGCCCCGGTCGAGCAGCGGCTCTGCACGATCGCGCTCGCCAAGGAGCTGCGGCTGCCGCTGCCCAACCACAAGCTGGCCTCGCTCGCCGCCCACTTCGGCGTCGTACAGCAGCACGCCCACCACGCCCTGGACGACGCCCGGGTGCTGGCCGAGGCGTTCCGGCCGAGTCTGCACGCGGCGGCCCGGGGCGGGGTGCGGCTTCCGTTGCTGGAGTGCCGGCCGCTGACCGAGTGGTCCGACTCCCCCGTCACCCCACGCGTCGGGTATCAGCCCTCGCGGCAGCCGAACAGCTGGCGGCCCTCACGCAAGCGGCCGGCCTGCCCGTATCCCAACCCGGGGCGGTACGAGAAGGAGAGGCCGCTGAAGCAGGGGATGCGGGTGGCGTTCTCCGGGGACACCTCGATCGACCGGGAGCTGCTGGAGGACCGGGCGGTGGAGGCGGGGCTGCATGTGGCGACCAGCGTGTCGCGGCTGACCAGTCTGCTGGTGACCAACGACCCGGACGCGGCGACGTCCAAGACGCAGAAGGCGAAGGCGTTCGGGACGCCGATTTTGGAGGAGAGCGCCTTCACCCATCTGCTGCGCGATGTGGCGCCCGCCGACGGGGCCGTGCTGCCGCACCAGGCGCTCCCGCCGTCATCGGAGTGAACCGGGCGCGACTCGCCCGGCGTCCGCTCGCCCGTCGCCGCCGTGCGTCCCACCCTGTGGCGCATGGCACGTTGTGAGGTTTGCGGAAACGACTACGGCATGTCGTTCGAGGTGCACGCGCAGGGCGCGGTGCACGTCTTCGACTGCTTCTCCTGCGCCATCCACCGCATGGCGCCGATCTGCGAGCACTGCCGGGTCCAGGTGATCGGGCAGGGCGTCGAGGTGGAGGGGCACTGGTACTGCGGCGCCCACTGCGCCCGCGCCGAAGGGAAGGCGGGCATCGTGGACAAAGTGTGACGGATCGTTCCGCTGCCGGGCCGTCCCGGGAGCACCCCTGAGTGCTGCACCCCATGCCCCCGGTTGTACGGTCATGGGGTGTACCGCTTCCTGTTGACCCGGCAGTGGGTGATCCTCACCCTCCTCGCTCTCGTACTGATGCCGACGATGGTCGAGCTGGGTTTCTGGCAGTTGCACCGGCATCAGCACCGGGTCGCGCAGAACGAGCTGATCTCGCGGAACCTCGAGGCGGAGCCGCTCCCGGTCACCGACCTCACCTCCCCCGGTCACACCGTCCCGCGCGCCGACTACTGGCGGGCGGTGACCGCGACGGGCACGTTCGACACCGAGCACGAGGTGGTGGTCCGGCGCCGCACCTCGGACGACGACCGGATCGGCGTCCATGTGCTGACCCCGCTGGACCTGAAGGACGGCTCCACCGTCCTGGTCAACCGGGGCTGGGTCCCCGCCGCGCCGAACCAGACGGCGTACCCGGACGTGCCGCCCGCCCCCCGGGGCGAAGTGGCCGTCACCGGGCGGCTCAAGGCGGACGAGACGACCGGCAGCAGCGGCATCAAGGACCTGGCGGGGCTGCCGGACCGGCAGGTGATGCTGATCAACAGCGAGCAGCAGTCCCATCTGCTGTCCCGGGAGGTCCTCGGCGGTTACATCGAGCAGACCGCCCCGGAGCCCTCGGGCGGACTGCCCGAGCAGATCGCCTCCCCCGACGACAGCTCGATCGGCGCGCACATGGCGTACGCCGTCCAGTGGTGGCTGTTCGTCGCCGCCGTTCCGGTCGGCTGGATCATCCTCGTACGGCGGGAGAAGCGCGACCGTGAGGAGGCCGCCGCGAAGGGCGAGCCGGCCGACACCGCCGAGCAGCCGGAACCCGCGAGCGCCTGAGCGCCCTCGGCCCAGAGGCCCTGAGAGCTCCGGCACACCGGTGGGCTGGTTGACGAGGGGCCGGTTCGGGAACACGCCAGAGCGTGACCCCACGCATCGAGGACTACGCCCTGATCGGCGATCTCCAGACCGCCGCGCTCGTCGGCAGGAACGGTTCGATCGACTGGCTCTGCCTGCCCCGCTTCGACTCCGGCGCCTGTTTCGCGGCACTGCTCGGCACCGAGGAGAACGGCCACTGGCGCATCGCCCCGCAGGGCGCCGGGCCCACGGACACCTGCACCCGGCGGGGCTACGCGGGTGATTCCCTGGTCCTGGAGACGTACTGGGAGACCCGGACCGGCACGGTCAAGGTCACCGACTTCATGCCGCAGCGCGACAAGTCGCCCGATGTGATGCGGATCGTCGAGGGCGTCAGCGGCACCGTCGACATGAGCTCCGTCCTGCGGCTGCGCTTCGACTTCGGATCCGTGGTGCCCTGGGTGCGCCGCTCGCACGGCCACCGGGTCGCGGTCGCCGGTCCCGACTCCGTCTGGCTGCGCAGCGAACCACCGGTCAAGACGTGGGGCCAGCAGTTCAGCACCTGCTCCTCGTTCACTGTCACCGAGGGCGAGAGCGTGGCCTTCGTCCTCACCTGGCACCCCTCGCACTCGCAGCGGCCGCAGCTGATCGACCCGCACAAGGCGCTGAAGCACACGCTGCAGGACTGGGCGAAGTGGACCGACCGGTGCACCTACCAGGGCCCGTACCGCGAAGCCGTGATGCGCTCGCTGGTCACGCTGAAGGCGCTGACGTACGCCCCGACGGGCGGCATCGTGGCAGCCCCGACCACCTCCTTGCCGGAGGAGATCGGCGGCGTACGGAACTGGGACTACCGCTTCTGCTGGCTGCGGGACGCCACCCTGACCCTCGGGGCGATGGTCTCGGCCGGCTATCTGGAGGAGGCGGCGGCCTGGCGCGACTGGCTGCTGCGGGCCGTGGCCGGGGATCCGGCTGACCTCCAGATCATGTACGGGCTGGCGGGCGAGCGCCGGCTCCCCGAGATGGAGCTGCCCTGGCTCTCCGGGTACGAGAACTCCCGCCCGGTGCGCACCGGCAACGCGGCGGTCCGCCAGCGCCAGCTCGATGTGTACGGCGAGGTCATCGACGCGCTCCGGCTCGCCCGCGTCGCCGGTCTGGACGACAAGCCGCACGCCTGGAACCTCCAGCTCAGCCTGCTCGGCTTCCTGGAGTCGAGCTGGCGCGAGCCGGACGAGGGGCTGTGGGAGATCCGCGGCGCGCGGCGCCACTTCGTGCACTCCAAGGTGATGGCCTGGGTCGCCGCCGACCGGGCGGTGTGCTCGCTGGAGGAGAACCCCGAACTGCCCGGTGACGCGGACCGGTGGCGGGCGATGCGGGACGCCGTGCACGCCGAGGTGTGCGAGAAGGGGTACGACCCCGTCCGGAACACCTTCACCCAGTCCTACGGGTCGCGGGAGCTGGACGCCGCGACGCTGCTCATCGTGCGGACCGGGTTCCTGCCGCCGGACGACCCCCGGGTCATCGGCACGGTCGACGCGGTCCGCGCCGAACTGGGCAGCGACGGGCTGGTCCGCCGCTACAGCACCGAGGGCGCCTCCGTCGACGGACTGCCCGGCGACGAGGGGGCGTTCCTCGCCTGCTCGTTCTGGCTGGTGGACGCCTTGCAGCGGATCGGCAGGCCCGGCGAGGCGCGGGAGCTGTTCGAGCACCTGCTGTCGCTCGGCAACGACGTGGGGCTGCTGGCCGAGGAGTACGACGTGACGGCCGGCCGGCAGCTGGGCAACTTCCCCCAGGCGTTCAGCCATATCGGACTGGTCAACTCCGCGGTCGACCTCGCCGGGGAGGACCCGGCAGGATAGGGCCATGGATCTTGGACTGAAGGACCGCGTGTACATCGTCACGGGAGCGACCCGGGGCCTCGGCAACGCCACGGCGCGGGCGCTGGCCGCCGACGGCGCCAAGGTGATCGTCACGGGCCGGGACGCGAAGGGCGCCGAGGAGGCCGCCGCCGAGCTGGGGCCGGACGCCGTCGGTCTCGCCGCCGACAACGCCGACCCGAGCGCCGCCCAGCGGCTGGTGGACACGGCACGGGAGCGTTTCGGGCGGCTCGACGGCATTCTCATCAGCGTCGGCGGGCCCGCGCCCGGCTTCGTCGCCGACAACACCGACGACCAGTGGCAGACGGCTTTCGAGTCGGTGTTCCTGGGAGCGGTCCGGCTCGCCCGGACGGCCGCTGCGGCGCTGGGCGAGGGCGGCGTCATCGGCTTCGTCCTCTCCGGGTCGGTGCACGAGCCGATCGCCGGACTGACCATCTCCAACGGGCTGCGCCCCGGTCTCGCCGGTTTCGCCAAGTCGCTCGCCGACGAGCTGGGGCCGCGCGGCATCCGGGTCGTCGGGGTGCTGCCCGCCCGGATCGACACCGACCGGGTCCGCGAGCTGGACGCGCTGTCGGGCGACGCCGAGGCGGCCCGTACGGCGAACGAGGCGCGGATCCCGCTGCGGCGCTACGGGACGCCGGAGGAGTTCGGGAAGACCGCGGCCTTCCTGCTCTCCCCCGCCGCCTCGTATCTGACGGGGATCATGGTGCCGGTCGACGGCGGGTCGCGGCGCGGGTTCTGAGGCGCTTGGGCTCCACGGGTCTCGCCCACGGGCCGTCAGGACACCCGCTCCGCGCGGTGCTTGACGGCCCGCAGCCTTACCTCGGCGGGGAGCTCGTCCAGACCGGCCGACTCGCGGGCGTGGGCCAGCGCCCCGTCGGCCACCGCGTTCAGCGCCTGCCCGGGGGCGGCGTGCGGCTCCATCAGCAGCCGGATCCGGGCCTGCGGCGCGGTCCGGCGGCCGGTCAGGGCCGCCTGGGCCCGGGCCACTCCGTCCACCTCGCCCGCCTCCTCGGCGAGCACGCCCTCCAGCGCCCGGCCGCGCACCCTCGCCCCCTCGCCGTCGCCGCTGTCCACCAGCAGCTCGGCGAGGCGGCCGCGCCGGAGCTGGGCGAGGAACCACCACAGGGCGAGGACGACCAGCACCGCGAGGACGGCGATCACGACCGGCCACCACCAGCCCTCGTCGCGCCAGCGGCCCCGGTCCGCCGTGCTGAGCAGCACATCGTTCCTGCCGTCCCAGGGCCACCAGGACGGCAGGGAGGCGCCGAGGCCGACGGCGAGCACCGCTCCGCCCACGACGATCAGCAGGAGCCCGGCCAGGGCCAGCAGGACCCGGTTGACGGTGGAGCGCATGCCGCTCATCCCTTCTTCGCCGGACGGTGCACCTGGACGGAGAGACCTGGCGGCTTCGCCAGGCCCAGTTCCCGGACGGCCGTGGCCAGTACGGCATCCACATCGTTCCGTACGTCGTCGAGCTCCCGGAAGTGCGAGAGGGCCCGGACCTTCGCCTTCTTCCGGCCCATCCGGACCCGGACGGACTGCACCCCGGGCACCTCCACGGCCCGGTCCCGCAGGACCAGCGCGGCGGCGGTGCGGTCGAGTCCGGCGCGCACGCCGGCCCGGTCGCGGCGCATCGGCAGCAGTTCCCGGAGCCCCGGGGTGAGGGCGAGCAGGAGCAGCCAGAGGCCGACGGCCGCCGCGATCCCCGCCCCGACGAGCACCGCGACGTCGTCGAGGTGGCGTTCGGCGAGGCCGTCGGCGAGCGAGCGCCGCCACTGCATGGCCGGGTGCCCGGCCCGTACGGCGGCGATGTCGTACAGCAGCAGCCCGGCGGCGCCCAGGAGCACCAGGGCCAGCAGCGCGGCCGGTACCCGGCGCGCGGACCAGAACCGGCCGGCCCGGCCGCCGCCCTGCTCCAGGGTGGGAACCGGATCGTGGGCGGAGGACGTGGCGGGGCCGGGGGTGTGCGGGTCGCCGCCGGCCCGGTCCACCGTGGGCATCCGCCGGGTGGAGCCGGTGGGGTCGCCGGGTTCGGTCATCGGATCCTCCCCTGTGTTCCGCTCGACGCCGGGTGCAGCCGTTCGACCTGGACGGCCACTTCCGGGACCTCCATGCCCGCCAGGGATTTCACCCGCTGGGCGACCCGGCTGCGTACGGCTCCGCACTGGCGGCCGATGTCGCAGGGGTAGCCGAGCTCCAGGCTGACCCGCACACGGGCGGCGTCACGGTGCACGGTGACCGTGGCGCGCGGGGAGGCCCCGTTCTCGGGCGGATCGACGACGGCTTCCTTCGCCGCCTGCGCGGCGATCTTGGCGACGACCCGGTCGGCGATCCGGGTCTCGCCGCGTTCGCCGGCGGCGACCCGCCCGGCCACCGCGGTCACCGTCGCCGGTCGCCGCGCTCGCGACTCCGGAAGAAGTCGCCGGGTTCCAGGTCGCCGTCCAGGAAGCGGCCGGCGATGAAGCCGATCGCGCCCAGAGCGGCCACCAGTACGAAGGCTCCGAACCCGCCGAAATACCCGGCGAACCCGAGTGCCATGCCGGCCAGCAGACCGGCCACAGCCATGCTCATCGTCTCTCCTCAACTGCCTTGCGGCGGGGAACCCGGAACCTACTGGACACGCTGCTGATCGCCGTCGTCCTCGTCGTCGTCCTCGTCGGGCAGCTTGACGTCGCTGACCGCGATGTTGACCTCGACGACTTCGAGGCCGGTCATGCGCTCGACCGCCGCGACGACGTTCTCGCGTACATCGCGGGCGACGTCGGAGATCGCCACGCCGTAGTCGACGACGATCTCCAGGTCGAGGGCGGCCTGGGACTCGCCGACCTCGGCCTTCACACCGCGGGTGACGGACTTGGTGCCGCCGGGGACGCGGTCGCGGACCGCGCCGAAGGTCCGGGACAGGCCGCTGCCCATCGCGTGGACGCCGACCACATCGCGTGCGGCCATTCCGGCGATCTTCTCGACCACGCCGTCGGCGATGGTGGTGCGGCCGCGGGTGCCGGGATCGCCGCCGCCGCGCTTGCTCAGGGTCTTGCCGGAACCGCTGTCGGGGCTGTTCCGCTGGGGGGTCTCAGTCATCGCCGCTCTTCCCTTCGAGGCGGGGTGGGGACTTCCTTGCCCACGTTAAGTGCGCTTGCCCGGTCCCGCGCCGTGGATACGGCAGGCTGGGGTGATGACGACGGAGCAGAGCCCGCAGAGGGCCGACGGATGGACAGCTGCGGTACGGCAACGGCTGGGCCTCGGCCGGCTGCTCCCACTGGGTGGTGCCGTGGAGGGCGCCTGGATCGCGGAGACGGCGGCGGCCTCGGTGCTGCGCGGGGCGAGCGTGCCGGGCGCGGTGCTGGGGACGCTGAGGATCGGGCCGGCCACGGCGGCCGTCGATGCGGCTGCCCGGGCGGAGCCGGATGGCGCGGCCGGGGCGGGCCCGGCCGCGCCACCGGCGCCGCCGAGCGCCCTGCCGCCCGGGCCGCTGCGGATCGAGGCTGAGTTCCGGGCGGCCGGAGACCGCCCGCTGCCCGACGCGGCGGCCGCCCTGCGCGCGGCGCTCGTCACGGCGGCCGCCGCCCGGCTGGGCCTGGAGGTCGCGGAGGTGGACCTGCGGGTGACGGCATTGCTCGACGACGATGCACCCGATCAGGTGACGGCCCCGCCCTCCGGCTCCCCCTCGGTCCCGGTGGCGAAGGCGGAGGGGCCGGCCGCGGTGGCCGCCGCCGCGGTGCCGGGTGTCGTCTCGCTGACCCGGGTGCTGGGCAGTGCGGTGCACACCGCCGAGGACCACATCCGGATCGAGGTGGCGACGGCCGCGGACCACCGGGCCCTGGATGTGGCCCGGTCGGTGCGTACGGCGGTGTCGGCGGCAACGGCGGACCGGCTGCCGGTGGCCGTGCTGGTCACCGACGTGGTGGAGGCGCCCGGTGAGGCGCGGTCCGGCTAGGGCGTGCCGGACGTCGCGGCCCGCCGCTCATGATCCGCCGGCACGCCTTAGTCGGTGATGCCCGCCAGGTCGCGCAGCCTGCGGCCCTGGGCGGCCCGCTCGGCGATGCGCTGCTCCTCGTACGTACGCGAGGACGCGCCGTTCAGGAGGGCCTTGGTCTCCACGACGGCGTCGCGGGGGGCGGAGATCAGCGCGGCGGCCAGGTCGCGGGCCGCCGCGTCGAGCTGGTCGGCGGGGACCACGAGGTTGGCGAGGCCGGTGCGCTCGGCCTCCTCGGCGTGCACGAACCGCCCGGTGGCGCAGATTTCGAGCGCGCGGGCGTACCCCACGAGGCTCACCAGGGGGTGGGTGCCCGTGAGGTCGGGGACGAGACCGAGGCTGGTCTCGCGCATGGCGAACTGCACGTCGTCGGCGACGATCCGCAGGTCGCAGGCGAGGGCGAGCTGGAAGCCGGCGCCGATCGCGTGGCCCTGGACGGTCGCGATCGACACGAGGTCGTTGCGGCGCCACCAGGTGAACGCCTCCTGGTACTCGGCGATGGTCGCGTCGAGTTCGGCCTCCGGGCCGCGCGCCATGTCGAGGAAGGACGGCTCGCCGTCGAACCCCTCGGGGGTGAACGCCTGCCGGTCGAGGCCCGCGGAGAAGGACTTGCCCTCGCCGCGGAGCACCACGACCCGGACATCGCCGGGCAGCACCCGTCCGGCCTCGGTCAACGCCCGCCACAGAGCGGGAGACTGGGCGTTGCGCTTGGCCGGGTTGGTGAGTGTCACCGTGGCGACCGCGTCTTCGACGGTGAGCCGTACGCCGTCCTTGTCGAGCACAGGGTCGAGCGAGGTCATGGGGCGCCTCCGGATCGGGTGCAGTCAGCACTCAGAAACTAAGTGACTGAACAGTAACCACCCGGACGACCTCACGGTCAGCCGGGTGGCCACCCCGAATTCCGATGAGCCCTGCATGCCTCCGGGGCACTCAGGCCGAAGCGGCCTTCTTGCCTCGTGTGGCTCCGCCGCGGCCTCGCAGCGTCACTCCGGACTCACTGAGCATCCGGTGGACGAACCCGTAGGAGCGGCCGGTTTCCTCGGCCAGCGCCCTGATGCTCGCACCGGAGTCGTACTTCTTCTTCAGGTCTGCCGCGAGCTTGTCACGCGCGGCGCCGGTCACCCGGCTGCCCTTCTTCAGAGTCTCGGCCACCCGTGCCTCCTCTATGGGAAGTGCGCTCTGGACTCTCATGATCACCCCTCCCGCGCTTCCTGGCCACCCATTCGGCAAGGTCGGTACGACCGGATTCCGGACCGGAGGGCGCTCCGACAGAAGCGGAACCCCTGATTCCGCGGGGCCACAAGGGCGTACGGCGCCTACCGGCGAAAGAACCGGCAGGTCAGAGCCGTACAGGGAGTGAGGCTCCGGAAAGGGGCGCGCGGCGGGTGAGCGCCGGGCGCAGTACCGGGGTACGAGACGTCCTCACACAGATGGTGGATCACGCGTAGGCCGAATGATCTATCCGGAGGGGGATCGGTGATCCGTCCGGAGAGGGCCGACGCACTCCGGGGAGGGGATCAGGCGAGGGCGACGAGGTCCCGGTAGTCGGCACCCCAGAGGTCCTCGACGCCGTCCGGGAGCAGGATGATGCGCTCCGGCTGGAGCGCCTCGACCGCGCCCTCGTCGTGGGTGACGAGGACGACGGCGCCCTTGTAGGTGCGCAGCGCGCCGAGGATCTCCTCGCGGCTGGCCGGGTCGAGGTTGTTCGTCGGCTCGTCGAGCAGGAGCACGTTGGCGGAGGAGACGACCAGGGTCGCGAGGGCGAGCCGGGTCTTCTCGCCGCCGGAGAGCACACCGGCCGGCTTGTCGACGTCGTCGCCGGAGAAGAGGAACGAGCCCAGCGTCTTGCGAACCGCGACGAGGTCGAGGTCGGGCGCGGCGGAGCGCATGTTCTCCAGGACCGTGCGGTCCGGGTCGAGGGTCTCGTGCTCCTGGGCGTAGTAGCCGAGCTTGAGGCCGTGGCCCTCGATGATCTCGCCGGTGTCGGGCTTCTCGGCGCCGCCGAGCAGGCGCAGCAGCGTGGTCTTCCCCGCGCCGTTGAGGCCGAGGATGACGACGCGGGAGCCCTTGTCGATGGCGAGGTCGACGTCGGTGAAGATCTCCAGCGAGCCGTACGACTTGGAGAGGCCTTCGGCCATCAGCGGGGTCTTGCCGCACGGGGAGGGGTCGGGGAAGCGCAGCTTGGCGACCTTGTCGGAGACCCGCACGGCCTCCAGGCCCGAGAGCAGCCGGTCGGCGCGCTTGGCCATGTTCTGGGCGGCGACGGTCTTGGTGGCCTTGGCGCGCATCTTGTCGGCCTGCGCGTTGAGGGTCGCGGCCTTCTTCTCGGCGTTCTGGCGCTCGCGCTTGCGGCGCTTCTCGTCGGCCTCGCGCTGCTGCTGGTAGAGCTTCCAGCCCATGTTGTAGACGTCGATCTGCGAGCGGTTGGCGTCCAGGTAGAAGACCTTGTTGACGACGGTCTCGACGAGGTCGACGTCGTGGGAGATCACGATGAAGCCGCCGCGGTAGCTCTTCAGGTAGTCGCGCAGCCAGACGATCGAGTCCGCGTCGAGGTGGTTCGTGGGCTCGTCGAGGAGCAGGGTGTCGGCGTCCGAGAAGAGGATCCGCGCCAGCTCGACACGGCGGCGCTGACCGCCGGAGAGGGTGTGCAGGGGCTGGCCGAGCACCCGGTCGGGCAGGCTGAGCGCGGCGGCGATAGTGGCGGCCTCGGCCTCGGCGGCGTACCCGCCCTTGGTGAGGAACTCCGTCTCCAGGCGCTCGTACTTCTTCATCGCCTTCTCGCGGGTGGCGCCCTTGCCGTTCGCCATCCGCTCCTCGTTCTCGCGCATCTTGCGCAGGATCTCGTCGAGACCCCGGGCGGAGAGGATGCGGTCGCGGGCGAGGATCTCCAGGTCGCCGGTGCGCGGGTCCTGCGGGAGGTAGCCGACCTCGCCGGACCGGGTGATGGTGCCGCCCGCGGGGGTGCCCTCGCCCGCGAGGCACTTGGTGAGGGTGGTCTTGCCCGCCCCGTTGCGGCCGACCAGGCCGATGCGGTCACCCTTGGCGATACGGAAGGAGGCGGACTCGATGAGGATGCGGGCGCCGGCACGCAGCTCGATGCCGGAAGCGGTGATCACGGAAAAACTCCAGGGCAGGATGGACGGCGGAGGGACGAGGGCGGAGGTCTCTCGACGCCGCTAATGCGCAAGGAGAATGGCCATGGCCCCCATTCTACTGGCGGTGTGCAACTGCTTTTCCGCGTGCCCGTCGGGACGAACCGTCCGATACTCGGCGCAGGGCGGTGCCGCGCCGCCCGCCCCGAGCCGAGGGTGGTGCGCCCGTGCAGTTCGACGACGACGCCGATCTGGACACGTCCGAGGTCCAGGATGTGCGGGGTAGCCGGATCCCGGGCGGGCGGGCCACCGTGGGGGGCGGCATCGTGGGCGTGATCGCCCTGATCCTGGGGCTGCTGTTCGGTGTCGGCCCGGACCAGCTCGGCCTCTCGTCCGGCGATACGGAACCCGGGGCCACCTCCTCGTCGGCGGCGCGGGTGCAGGAGAGCTGCCTGAAGGGCCAGGACGCCGACAGCCGGGACGACTGCCGGACGGTGGCGGTGGTCAACAGCGTGCAGGACTTCTGGCGTCAGGAGTTCCAGCGGCGGGGCGGTCGGTACGCGGCCGCGCCGACGGTCCTGTTCAGCGAGCGGGTGGGCACCGCCTGCGGGGCGGCGACCTCGGCGGTGGGGCCCTTCTACTGCCCCGGTGACCGGAAGGTCTATCTGGACCTCGGCTTCTTCGACGAGCTGCGGACGAAGTTCGGCTCCAGCGGCGGGCCGTTCGCCCAGGCGTACGTGGTGGCGCACGAGTACGGCCACCACGTGCAGAACCAGGTGGGCACGCTGGGCCGGTCGCAGGACGGGCGGCAGGGCGCGGACAGCAACGCGGTGAAGGTGGAGCTGCAGGCCGACTGCTACGCCGGGGTCTGGGCGCACCACGCGACGACGACGCCGGACGAGTCGACGGGCCGGCCGCTGATCACGGAGCTGACCCGGGCGGACATCCGGGACGGGCTGGACGCGGCGGCGGCGGTCGGGGACGACCGGATCCAGGAGCGGTTCCAGGGCCGGGTGACGCCGGAGTCCTGGACCCACGGCTCGTCCGCGCAGCGCCAGCAGTGGTTCTCCACCGGGTTCCGGAGCGGCGACATGGGGCAGTGCGACACCTTCGCCTGAGCCGGTCTCCTCCGGCCTGCGGGAACGCGCTCCGGAGGGCGTTGTCAGTGCCCGGTGGAAGACTGAGACGCAGATCACAACCGTCAGTACGGGGGTCAGGAGAGGTGAGTGCGATGGCAGGCGCGGCCAAGGGCGTTCCGACGATGTATCCGACGGTCCTCTACGACGACGCGAGGGCGGCGATCAGGACGCTGACGGAGGGCTTCGGCTTCACCGAGGAAGCGGTCTACGAGGGCGAGAACGGCAGTGTGCTGCACGCCGAGCTGTCCTGCGGCAACGGCAGGGTGATGCTCGGTTCCAAGGGCGGGGAGGGTGTGTTCGCCCGGGCGATGGCCGGTGCGGGCCCGGCGGGGGTGTACGTGGTGGTGGAGCGGGTGGACGAGCACTGCGCCCGCGCCCGGGAGTTCGGCGTGGAGATCCTGATGGAGCCGACGGACCAGGACTACGGCTCGCGGGACTACATGGCGCGGGACGCCGAGGGCAACGTGTGGAGCTTCGGGACATACGCCCCGGGGTCCGCCGGCTGAGCGGCGGACCCCGGGGGCGCGGGTGTCAGGCTCCGCCGGTGTGGACCTGGAACGCGGCCCGGCGGACCGCCTTGGCCAGGGCCGGGTCGGGGTGCGCGGCGGCCAGCGCGACCAGGACCTGCACGGTGCGCGGGTGGCCGACGGCTCTGACCTCGTCGAGCAGGGCCGGGACGGTGCCCTGGACGGCGGAGTCGAGGTGGCGGACGAGCAGCCCGGTCTCGCCGTGGTCGGCGACGGCGGCCGCGGTGTCGACCCAGAGCCAGGTGGCCTCCTCGCGGCTGAGGATCTCCTGTGCGTCGTCCGGGTCGGCTCCCTCGTACTCGGCGAGCCAGAGCAGCGCGTAGGGCCGCAGCGACGGGCTGGTGACCACGGCGCGGACCTCGGGTTCGGCGGGGGCTCCGACGACCCGCAGCGCCTCGAAGGCCAGTCCCCGCAGCAGCGCGTCCTCGCCCCGGGCGACGGCGAGCAGTTCGGCGACGGCGCTGCCGACCGTACGGGCGGCGAGCCAGGCCCGGTACTCGTCGCGGGCCGGTCCGGGGGTGAGCCGGGCGCAGCCGAGCAGCATGTCGGCGGCGGACTGCTCGATGTTCCCGGCCGGGCTCTGGGCGGCGACGCAGATCTGTTCCAGCTTGACCCAGACCGCCCAGTTGCCGAGCGGGGTGAGGGTGGCGTGCCCGTTGCCGAGGGTCAGCGCACCGACCGCGGCGAGGCCCTCCAGGGCCCAGTCGAGCAGGAGGGCGTCGAGGTCGGCGCCGCGGTCCGGGGCGGGTGCGGGGCGTCCGGCGGCCCGATCGCTGTCACCGGCGGTCCTGCCCGCGCCGTACGGCACTTCGCAACGCTCCTCGTGGAGCTCGGCGATGCGCTGGCCGAGGAGGTCCAGGAGGGCGGGTACGGAGACCGGGCCCGCGGAGAGCTGGAGGAGGGAGAGCACCTGGGGTACGGCCTCGACGGCTTCGGCGACCGCACCGGTCTCGATGCCCTCGGGCGCGGCGTGGACGAGCGACCAGGCGTCGAAGAGCGCCACCCAGCCGCGCAGCACGGCCGAGTCGTCCCGGTCCCAGGCCCGCAGCCGCCAGCCCGGGCGGGCGGTGTCGCCGTGCAGCTCGATCAGGCCGGCCAGCCGGGCCCGGTCCCAGCCCGCACGCACCTGTGCCGGGGAGAGTTCCAGGGCCGTCGCGGCCCGTTCGAGCGCCTGGGTGGCGAGCGGTGCCGCGCTCCCGGGGGCGGGGGCGCCGGCCGCCCAGTGGGCGATGCGCACGGCGTCGGCGAGGACCGCCCGGGCCTGGCGGGCCAGTTCCGTGCGGGGCGGGGTGCCCTCGGGGGGGCGGGGGGCCGGCCTGGTACGCCGGGTGGACACGGCCCTGCGGGCGGTGGCAAGGGGTCGCGGGCGGACAAGTCGCAGCCTGGAGTCGCGCGGGGTACGGGACGTCACGGGAGCAGTCTTGCCTCTGACGGCCCGAAAGCCCAAACGGAAGGCGTTTCACCGGTACCCGCGCCGTTTCCCGCACCCCGGTGACCAAAGGGACCGATCCCCGCATCACCTCACATCAGGGGCGTGAGGAAGCGCCTGAGGGTCTCTTCGTAGCGGCCGGGATCGGCGTTCCACATCGACGCATGCGGAGCCTGCTGCACGGCGTGGAGGCTGACGAGGTCGGGGCGGCGGGCGGCGAGCTCCCGCGACGGGCCCCAGGGGGCGATCGTGTCGTCCGGGCCGTGCAGGATCAGGGTCGGGGCGGGCAGGGCGTCGGGCAGGGCGGTGTCCAGGAGCGGGGCCGGGGTCATCCCGGTCCTGCCCTGGGCGGCGCGGACTGCCAGCGGCAGCAGGGCGGCGGGGACACCGCGGGCGGCGGCCAGGGCGCGCAGGGTGGTCTGCCAGTCCAGGACCGGGGAGTCCAGGACGAGGCCGCTGATGCGGTCGCGGAGCGGGGAGCTGACGGCGGCGTGCAGGGCCATGGAGGCGCCGGTGGACCAGCCGTGCAGGACGACGTTCCGGGCGCCGTAGCGCACGGCGAAGCGGATCGCGGCGTCCAGGTCGCGCCATTCGGAGGCGCCGAGGTGGCCGAGGCCGTCGGCGGAACGGGGGGCTCCGGCGTCTCCCCGGTAGGTGATGTCCAGTACGGGGAGCTGCTGTCCGCTCAGGAAGCCCATCAGGTTCATGGGGTGTTCCCGGGTGGTGCCGAGGCCGTGCGCGGTGATGACCCAGGTGTCGCGGTCACCGGGCACCCACCAGGCGGGCAGCCCGCCCAGTTCGCCGGGGATCTCGACCTCCCGGTACTCCAGGCCGAGGGCGCTGCCCGGGTCCCCGCGGTACAGCTCGGGGGTGAGGCGGACCTTGGCGCCCGGTTCCAGGATGCCGTGGGTGATCCGCTCCAGGCTGCGCACGACGGTGTCGGCGGTGGACTCGGCCCCTTCCACGACGGGGCCGACCACGGCGTGGACGCCGGGGCCCTCGATCCCGTACGTGCCGGGGCGGAGCGCGGTGAGGGAGCGGGTCAGGGTGATCTGCCGGACCGCCGTGGCGTGCACGGTGAGTCTGCGGTCGGTGGGGAGGGGACGTCCGGGCGCCGCCTTGAGGGCGGCGTCGCTGGCGTACCGGCCGGCCGCGACCGCTGCCGCACCGGCGCCGAGGAGGGTGGTGACGGCCGTTGCCGTCGCAGATGCCGGGCGCACCGCTTCAGTGTCGTGGGGCGGGCGGCGCGGTGCCAGTGGGCGGGGGCCGTCCGGTGGGGCGGGGAGCAGACGCGGGGGCGGGCGGCGGTCCTGGCCGGGGCCCTGGGCCCGGGTCCTCAGCCCGGCTGTCCGTACCCCTTGAGCGCCTCGGTCACCTCGTCCAGCTGGGCGGGGGTGAGCAGGGCCGGCCGGTGGCCGGGGACGGCGCTCGCGGTGAGCCAGAGCCGGCAGAGCCACTCCAGCTGGGCGGTGCGCTCGTAGGCCTGGTCGAGGGTGGCGCCGTAGGTGACGGTGCCGTGGTTGGCGAGCAGGCAGCCGGTGCGGCCCCGGAGGGCGGCGAGCATGGCGTCGGCCAGTTCGGGGGTGCCGTAGCGGGCGTAGGCGGCGGTGCGGACGGGGCCGCCGAGGATGGCGGCCGCGTAGTGCACGAGCGGCACCTCGGTGACGAGGGTGGAGACGGCGGTGGCGTGCACGGCGTGGGTGTGGACCACGGCGACGGCGCCGGTCTCCCGGTAGACCGCGAGGTGGAGGGGGAGTTCGCTGGTCGGCCTGAGCTCTCCGAGGACCTGCCGCCCGGTCAGGTCGACCCCGACCGCGTCGTCCGGCCGGAGCCGGTCGTAGGGCACCCCGCTGGGTGTCACCAGGACCAGGTCCCCGACGCGGGCCGACACATTGCCGGAGGTGCCGACGACCAGGCCGTCGGCGGCGCTCCGGCGGGCGGTGTCGACCACCTCCCGCCAGGCCCGGACGACGGATTCCGGCTGCTGCTCGCTCATGGGGCGAGCGTAGGCGCGGGGTCCCGAAACCGGAACGTCACCGCCGGAGTGACCGGGATCTCTTCCGGGGCCGAATGTGCCCGTCAAAAACTTCGCCAATGAGGGGTAAAGGGCAGCCCAGCCGGTGCCCCCCGGGCCTCCCCCAACCCCACCCGCACACAAGCGGAATCACTCAGACCCGATTGGGGTCACCACAGCGCCCCGCTCAGTTCATCTTCCGTTCACCCAGGTTGCCTACGGTCCACGAGCCACTGACGTCGAACGATTGCCTGGGTAAATGGAACACATCACGCTGCTGCTCGCGATTGTGGTCGTGACAGCTCTCGTGTTCGATTTCACGAACGGTTTCCACGACACCGCCAACGCGATGGCTACCACCATCTCGACCGGCGCCCTGAAGCCCAAGACAGCGGTGGCCATGTCCGCCGTTCTCAACCTCATCGGCGCGTTCCTGTCGGTGGAGGTCGCCAAGACGATCTCCGGCGGGATCGTCAACGAGAACGGCCTCAGAACCGAGGTCATCTTCGCGGCGCTCGTCGGCGCCATCCTGTGGAATCTGCTGACCTGGCTGGTCGGCCTGCCCTCCAGTTCCTCCCACGCCCTGTTCGGCGGCCTGATCGGCGCCGCCGTCATGTCGGCCGGCTGGTCCTCGATCAACGGCGGCACCGTCGTCACCAAGGTGCTGCTGCCCGCGATCGCCGCCCCGCTGGTCGCCGGTCTCGCCGCGATGCTGGCCACGCGGCTGACGTACCGGATCAACCGGAACGTCACCGACCCGAACCAGCTCAAGTCGACGGCGAAGGGCTACCGGGCGGGGCAGATCGCCTCGGCCGGTCTCGTCTCGCTCGCCCACGGCACCAACGACGCCCAGAAGACGATGGGCATCATCACCCTGGCCCTGGTCACCGGCGGCGTCCTCGCCCCCGGCTCCAACCCGCCGATGTGGGTCATCGTCTCCGCCGGTGTCGCCATCGCGCTCGGCACCTACCTCGGTGGCTGGCGCATCATCCGCACCATGGGCAGCGGCCTGACCGACCTGAAGCCGCCGCAGGGCTTCGCCGCCCAGACCAGTGCGGCGACCGTCATCCTGGCCTCCTCGCACCTCGGCTTCTCCCTCTCCACCACCCAGTCCTGCTCCGGCGCCGTCATGGGCGCGGGCCTCGGCCGCAAGGGAGGCGTGGTCCGCTGGTCCACCGCCACCCGGATGTTCGTCGCCTGGGGTCTGACGCTCCCGGCCGCCGGCCTGGTCGGCGCGGGTGCCGAGTTCCTCACCAAGCAGGGCCCCTGGGGCATCGCCGTCACCGCGACCCTGCTGGTCGGGGGCTCCTTCGCCATCTGGCTGGCCTCGCGCCGCCAGCCGGTCGACCACACCAACGTCAACGAGACGGCCGGTGCCGACGAGCCCCAGGGTGTCGTCACCACCGCCATGGCAGCGGTCCAGACGCCGCCCATCGGCACCATCCCCAACGACCTCATGACCACCATCCCGGCCCCGGCCGCCTCGCCCGACGACACGGCGCGGCCCTCGGCCACGGTGTAAGGACAGATCCGTATGAAAATCGACTGGGCAGCTCTCGCCTCCGTCTTCGGTGTCAGTCTCGTGGTCACCGTCGCGCTGGTCGGCCTCTTCACCGTGGGCATCGTCGCCCTCTCCAAGCTGTCGGCCACGGCCGGCGGCAGCGCCTCAGGCGGATCGGCCGCACTGGCGCGCACCGGCGCGTACGCCTGCTTCGCGGCGTGCGTCGCGGCGGTCGCGTACGGCATCTATCTGATCGTCGCCTGACGCACCCACCGCACTCCCCCGGGCCGGACACACCCACCGTGTGTCCGGCCCGATGTGCGTCTGCGCACACTGGAGCTCCGCAGGTCAACAGCAGGTTGACGGCTGTTCTCGCAGCGTGGTGGACTGCCGGAGCCATTTACGGCGACAGCAGAGGAAGCCGGTGCGAATCCGGCGCGGTCCCGCCACTGTCACCGGGGAGCACTCCCCCACACCGGATGTCACGGCCCTCGTCACGCGGGCTGGAAGGCCGGGGGAAGTGCGGATCCGGAAGCCAGGAGACTCTCGTCGCCGGTCACGTCGAACCAGGGCGCGGACCCTGAGTGAGGACATAAGCCATGCCCGGCCGCCGTGCGCCGCATCCTGTTCCTCTCCATGCCGGAACCCCTCTGCCCTCGGCGGGCTGATCCGTGCGTGTCGATCGCGTCTTCGCGTACGGCGCCACCGCCGGGCTGATCGCCGACGCGTTGCTGGGCGACCCGCGCCGGGGGCATCCCGTAGCCGGTTTCGGCCGGGCCGCCGCGCGGGTGGAGTCCCTGCTGTGGCGTGACGACCGCGGCCGGGGCGCGCTGCACACCCTCGTCTGCGCCGGAGGCGCCGTGGGGGCCGCCGCACTGGCCGCCCGTGCCGTACGAGGCCGCCCCGTGCTCGCCGTCGCGCTGACCGCCGCCGCCACCTGGTCGGTCGTCGGCGGTACGTCGCTGGGCCGGGAGGCCCGCGCCATCGGCGGCGCGCTGGCCGCCGGGGACCTCGATGTGGCCCGGGAGCGGCTGCCGCATCTGTGCGGGCGCGATCCGCACTCGCTGGACGGGCCGCAGATCGCCCGCGCCGTCGTCGAGTCGGTCGCCGAGAACACCTCGGACGCCGTCGTCGGCGCGCTGGTGTGGGGGGCGATCGGCGGGGTGCCGGGGCTCGTCGGCTTCCGGGCCGTGAACACGCTCGACGCGATGGTCGGCCACAAGTCGCCCCGCCACCGCCGTTACGGCTGGGCCTCGGCCCGCCTGGACGACCTCGCGGGGTGGCCCGGTGCCCGGCTGACGGCCGCGCTGGCCGTGGTGGCGGGCGGGCGGCCCTCGGAGGCCGTACGCGCCTGGAAGGCGGACGCGGGGCGCCACCCGAGCCCGAACGCGGGGCCGGTGGAGGCCGCGTTCGCCGGGGCTCTCGGCGTACGGCTCGGCGGGACGCTGGCGTACGCGGGGCGCGTCGAGCACCGGCCGGTCCTGAACGGGGAGTCCGGGCGGGATGTGCGGAGTGCGGACATCGAACGCGCGGTGCGGCTGTCGCGCCGGGTGAGTCTGCTGGCCCTCGGCGTGTGCGTGGTGGGCCGGACGGCCGTGGGGCACCTGGTCGCGGGACGGAAGCGGGGACGGGCATGAGTGGGTCCGGGGAACGCGGTACGGGAAGGGGAGCGGGCATGGGTGGCGGGCTGCTGGTCGCGGGGACCACATCGGACGCGGGCAAGAGCGTCGTCACGGCGGGCATCTGCCGCTGGCTGGTGCGCCGGGGCGTGAAGGTCGCGCCCTTCAAGGCGCAGAACATGTCCCTCAACTCCTTCGTCACCCGCGAGGGCGCGGAGATCGGGCGCGCCCAGGCCATGCAGGCGCAGGCCGCCCGGGTGGAGCCGACCGCGCTGATGAACCCGGTCCTGCTCAAGCCCGGCAGCGACCGCTCCAGCCAGGTCGTCCTGATGGGCAGGCCGGTGGGAGAGATGAGCGCCAGGGGCTACCACGGCGGCCGCCAGGAGGCCCTGCTCGGGACGGTCGTGGACTGCCTGGAGCAGCTGCGGTCGAGCTATGACGCGGTGATCTGTGAAGGGGCCGGGTCGCCGGCCGAGATCAACCTGCGGCGCACGGACATCGTGAACATGGGGATCGCGCGGGCCGCGAAGTTCCCCGTGCTGGTGGTCGGGGACATCGACCGGGGCGGGGTCTTCGCCTCGTTCTTCGGGACCACGGCGCTGCTGAGCGCCGAGGACCAGTCGCTGGTCGCGGGGTACCTGGTGAACAAGTTCCGGGGTGACGTCTCGCTGCTGGAGCCGGGCCTGGACATGCTGTACGGGCTGACCGGGCGGCGGACGTACGGCGTGCTGCCGTACGCCCACGGGCTCGGTATCGACGAGGAGGACGGCCTGCGGGTCTCCTTGCGGGGTGCGGTGCGGGAGTCGGCCGTGGCTCCCCCGCACGGCGAGGACGTGCTGCGGGTCGCGGTCTGCGCGGTGCCGCTGATGTCGAACTTCACGGACGTGGACGCGCTGGCCGCCGAACCGGGCGTCGTCGTGCGGTTCGTGGACCGGGCCGACGAGCTGGCCGACGCGGACCTGGTCATCGTGCCCGGGACGCGCGGCACGGTGAAGGCGCTGGCCTGGCTGCGGGAGCGGGGCCTCGCCGACGCGCTGGTGCGGCGGGCGGCGGAGGGCCGGCCGGTGCTGGGGATCTGCGGCGGGTTCCAGGTGCTCGGTGAGCGGATCGAGGACGAGGTGGAGTCGCGGGCCGGGGTCGTGGACGGGTTGGGGCTGCTGCCGGTGCGGGTTCGCTTCGACCGGGCCAAGACGCTGGCGCGGCCGGTGGGTTCGGCGCTCGGGGAGCCGGTGGAGGGGTACGAGATCCACCACGGGGTGGCCGATGTGCAGGGCGGGGAGCCGTTCCTGGACGGGTGCCGGGTGGGGGCGGTGTGGGGGACGCACTGGCACGGGTCGCTGGAGAGCGACGGGTTCCGGCGGCGGTTCCTGGTGGAGGTGGCGCGGGCCGCCGGGCGGCGGTTCGTTCCCGCGCCGGACACGAGTTTCGGGGTGTTGCGGGAGGAGCAGCTGGACCGGCTGGGGGATCTGGTGGAGGAGCATGCGGATACGGATGCGTTGTGGCGGTTGATCGAGGGGGGTGCGCCGGTGGGGTTGCCGTTCGTGCCGCCGGGGGCGCCGCCCGCTGTGCCGGGTGCGGCGGAGAGTCGGGGCGCTGCCCCGGGCCCCGCTCCTCAATCGCCGGAGGGGCTTGAAATGGCTCGCCCGGAGGCGCTGGGAGAAGCCCGTAATTCCCAGGGGCTTGATTTTGTTGACGTCGACCAGGAGGCCAAGTGAGTACGCCGTATCCCTTCACCGCGATCGTCGGGCAGGACGACCTGCGGCTCGGGCTGTTGCTGAACGCTGTCAGTCCGGCCGTCGGTGGTGTGCTCGTGCGGGGCGAGAAGGGGACCGCCAAGTCCACCGCCGTCCGGGCGCTGGCCGCGCTCGTGCCCGAGGTCTCCGTCGTTCCGGGGTGCCGGTTCTCCTGTGATCCCGGCTCCCCCGATCCCGCGTGTCCTGATGGGCCGCACGCGGACGCCGCCGGTGTGTCGCGGGCCGCGCGGACCGTGGAGCTGCCCGTCGGGGCGTCCGAGGACCGGCTCGTGGGGGCGCTGGACATCGAGCGGGCGCTCTCGGAGGGCGTGAAGGCGTTCGAGCCGGGGCTGCTGGCCGACGCGCACCGCGGGATCCTCTACGTCGACGAGGTCAACCTCCTCCACGACCACCTGGTGGACCTGCTGCTGGACGCGGCCGCCATGGGTGCCTCGTACGTCGAGCGCGAAGGCGTCTCCGTACGGCATGCGGCACGGTTCCTGCTGGTCGGGACGATGAACCCGGAAGAGGGCGAGCTGCGGCCGCAGTTGCTCGACCGGTTCGGGCTGACCGTCGAGGTGGCCGCCTCCCGGGACACCGACGAGCGGGTCGAGGTCGTGCGGCGCCGGCTCGCGTACGACGACGATCCCGGGGGCTTCGCCGCGCGCTGGGCCGAGGAGGAGTCGGCCCTGCGGGAGCGGATCGCCACCGCGCGCGCCCTGCTTCCCCAGGTGCTCCTGGGCGACGGCGTGCTGCGCCAGATCGCCGCCACCTGCGCCGCGTTCGAGGTCGACGGGATGCGGGCCGACATCGTGATGGCCCGTACCGCGACCGCGCTCGCCGCCTGGGCCGGACGTGAGGAGGTGACCGCCGACGACGTACGGCAGGCCGCTCTGCTGGCGCTCCCCCACCGGCGCCGCCGCAACCCGTTCGACGCGCCCGGCCTGGACGAGGACAAGCTGGACCAGACCCTGGACGAGGCCGCCGGGGACCAGGGGCGGAGCGACGAGGGGCAGAACAACGACGACGATCCCGATCCTGATGGGGGCGGGAACGACGACGGCGGTGGTGGCGGTGGTGGTGGTGTGCCGCCGCAGGCCGACGGGGACCGTACGCCGCCCCAGGGGGAAGGTGGCGACACGTCGTCACAGGCCCCCGAAGGCAGCCCCGACGCGCCCGGGCGGTCCGCCGGGGCCGAGCAGCAGCCGGTGGCGTCCGCCGAGCCGTTCCGTACGAAGATGCTCAGCGTGCCGGGGCTCGGTGAGGGGGCTGCCGGGCGGCGCTCCCGGGCCCGTACCGAGCACGGGCGCACCACCGGCGCGCGGCGGCCGCAGGGGTCGCTGACCAAGCTGCACCTGGCCGCGACCGTGCAGGCCGCCGCACCCCACCAGCGGGCGCGCGGGCGCTCCGGGCGGGGGCTCGTGGTGCGCCGGGACGATCTGCGGCAGGCGACCCGGGAGGGGCGTGAGGGCAACCTCGTGCTGTTCGTCGTGGACGCCTCCGGGTCGATGGCGGCCCGGCAGCGGATGAGCGCGGTCAAGGGGGCCGTGCTGTCGCTGCTGCTCGATGCCTACCAGCGGCGGGACAAGGTCGGTCTGGTCACCTTCCGGGGCAAGGACGCCGAGGTGGCGCTGCCGCCGACCTCGTCCGTGGACGCGGCCGCCTCCCGGCTGGAGTCGCTGCCGACCGGGGGGCGCACTCCGCTCGCCGCCGGGCTGCTCAAGGCCCATGACGTGCTGCGGGTGGAGCGGCTGCGCGATCCGTCGCGGCGGCCGCTGCTCGTCGTGGTGACGGACGGCCGGGCGACCGGTGGTCCGGAGCCGGTGGCGCTCGCGGGGCGGGCGGCGCGGCTGCACCAGGCCGAAGGGACGGCCTCGGTCGTCGTGGACTGCGAGTCGGGGTACGTACGCCTCGGTCTCGCCGGGGAGTTGGCCCGGGAACTGGGAGGCACCGCCGTCACGCTCGACGAGCTGCGGGCCGACTCGATCGCCGGGCTCGTCAAGGACGTCACCGCAGCCGGGAGGGCCGCTTAATGCCGCAGGGACAGCCGACATCGGTGCCGGACGACGGGCTCACCACCCGTCAGCGGCGCAACCGCCCGCTCCTGTTCGTCCACACGGGCATAGGCAAGGGCAAGTCGACCGCCGCTTTCGGGCTCGCGCTGCGGGCCTGGAACCAGGGCTGGCCGATCGGGGTGTTCCAGTTCGTGAAGTCCGCGAAGTGGAAGGTCGGCGAGGAGAACGCGCTGAAGGTGCTGGGCGCGAGCGGTGAGGGCGGCACCGTCGACTGGCACAAGATGGGCGAGGGCTGGTCCTGGGTCCAGCGCGACGGCCAGCTCGACAACGAGGAGAAGGCCCGCGAGGGCTGGGAGCAGGTCAAGCGCGACCTGGCGGCCGAGACGTACAAGCTGTATGTGCTGGACGAGTTCGCCTACCCGATGCACTGGGGCTGGATCGACACCGACGAGGTCGTCGAGGTGATGCGGAACCGGCCCGGCACCCAGCACGTGGTGATCACCGGCCGCAACGCGCCCGACAAGCTGATCGAGGCCGCCGACCTGGTGACCGACATGTCGAAGGTCAAGCACCCGATGGACGCGGGGCAGAAGGGCCAGAGGGGCATCGAGTGGTGAATGTGCCCCGCCTGGTCATCGCCGCTCCGGCCTCCGGCAGCGGCAAGACCACCGTCGCCACCGGCCTGATGGCCGCCTTCGCCGCGCGCGGGCTCGCCGTCTCGCCGCACAAGGTGGGCCCGGACTACATCGATCCGGGCTACCACTCGCTGGCGACGGGACGCCCCGGCCGCAATCTCGACGCGTACATGTGCGGGACGGATCTGATCGCCCCGCTCTTCGCGCACGGGTCGGCGGGGTGCGATCTCGCCGTGGTCGAGGGCGTGATGGGGCTGTACGACGGTGCCTCGGGGCAGGGCGAGCTGGCGTCCACCGCGCAGGTGGCCAAGCTGCTCAAGGCCCCTGTGGTGCTGGTGGTCGACGCCTCCTCGCAGTCCCGTTCGGTGGCGGCCCTGGTGCACGGGTTTGCCTCCTGGGACCCGGAGGTCCGGATCGGCGGGGTGATCCTGAACAAGGTGGCCTCCGACCGGCACGAGGCGCTGTTGCGGGACGCGCTGGACGAGTCGGGGCTTCCGGTGCTCGGTGTGCTGCGCCGGGCGCCTCAGGTCGCCACGCCCTCGCGCCACCTGGGTCTGGTGCCGGTGGCCGAGCGGCAGGGCGATGCGGTGGACGCCGTACGGGCGATGGGCGAACGGGTGCGGGCCGGGTGCGACCTGGACGCGCTGATGGCGCTGGCCCGGACCGCGCCGGCGCTGCCGGACGAGACGTGGGAGCCCATGCCCGCCGAGAAGCCCGGCGCTATGAAGCCCGTCGTCGCCGTGGCAGGCGGGGCGGCGTTCACCTTCGCGTACGCGGAGCACGCCGAGCTGCTGACGGCGGCCGGTGCGGAGGTCGTGGTCTTCGACCCGCTGCGGGACGAGAAGCTGCCGGTGGGTACGGCGGGGCTCGTGATCGGCGGCGGGTTCCCGGAGATGTACGCCCCCGAGCTGTCGGCCAACGAGCCGCTGCGGCGGGCGGTCACGGAACTGGCCCTGAGCGGCGCCCCGGTGGCGGCCGAGTGCGCGGGGCTGCTGTATCTGGCGCGGGAGCTGGACGGGAAGCCCATGTGCGGGGTGCTGGACGCCGAGGCCCGGATGTCGGAGCGGCTCACGCTCGGTTACCGGCAGGCGGTGGCGGTCTCCGACAGCGCGCTGGCGGTCGCGGGGACCCGGATTCGGGGCCATGAGTTCCACCGGACGGTGCTGGAGCCGGGGGCGGGGACCACGCCCGCCTGGGGGATGCATCAGCCGGAGCGGCGGGTGGAGGGGTATGTCCAGCGGGGCGTGCACGCCAGCTATCTGCACACCCACTGGGCGGCCACCCCCTCGGTGGCCCACCGCTTCGTGGAGCACTGCCGGGCGCGGTGAGGCGCACAGAGGCACGCGAGGGCGCACGCGGGCTCACTCGGCGATGCCCACGACCAGCCAGATGAAGCCCACGCCCCCGATGGTGCAGAGAAGGGTGGAACGGGCGGGATGGGTGTGGTGTGCCTCGGGAAGAATCTCCGCAGCGGCCAGGTAGAGCAGGGCTCCGCCGAAGAATCCGAGATAGCCGCCGAGCAGTTCCTCCGGAAGGGTGAACAGCAGCGTCGTCGCGGCGCCCACGACCGGCGCCACCGCGGCCGCGAACAGCATCAGGAGCGCCTTGCGGCGGGCGTTCCCGTAAAGACTCGTGAGGGTGTACGTGTTGAATCCGTCGGCGAAGTCATGACTGATCACCGCCAGCGCGACGGCGAGGCCCATGGCCCCGCTGACCTGGAAGGCGGCGCCCAGTGCGATGCCGTCCATCAGGCTGTGGGCGACCATCGCGGCGGCCGCCGTCAGCCCCACCTGCGGTACGCGTTCACCGCTCGCCCCGTGTGCCACCTGGCGTACGGCGAGCAGCCCCTCGACCAGATGGGCCACCAGAAAGCCGCCGACGAAGAGCAGCAGGGCGGCCGGCACCCCGAACACCGGGTCGCCCGCAGCCTCCATCGCCTCCGGCAGGAGGTCCAGGCCGACCACGCCGAGCATCAGCCCGCCCGCGAAGCCGAGCACCAGGTGGCGGCGGTCAGTGACGCGTTGCGCGACCCAGCCGCCGGCCAGAGTCATCAGGAACGCGCCGAGCGCGACGAACACCGCCATGGGCTCTTGCTAGTCGATCGACCCCTCCGGCCGCATCTCAGGGTGTCCTTACCCGGGGCGGCCGCACCCGCCCGTACGACCGGATCCGTGACCGTATACGGAACAGCTCCACCCCCCACCGCCTGATGTGAAAGCCGCTGGAAAGGCAGGCTCCGCCATGACGAGCATCCCGCCCGCAGGAATCCGCCCATGACCGGAGCGGCCGCCCGCCCCGCGCCGAGGCCCGGCGCGCGGAACCTGGTCGTCGGGGTCGGCGCCCGGCGCGGCGCCCCGCTCGACGAGGTGCTCGGCCTGATCGAGGAGACGCTGCACAGGGCGGGGCTGCGTACCGCCGATGTGGTGGAGGTGGCGACCGTCGACGTGAAGGCGGACGAGCCGGGGATCGTGGGGGCCGCCGCCCGGCTCGGGGTGCCGGTGGTGACGTATCCGGCGGCGGCGCTGGCCGGGGTGCGGGTACCGAATGCGTCGGATGCGGCAGCCGGAGCGGTGGGCACGCCGTCGGTCGCGGAGGCGGCGGCGCTGATCGAGGCCGACGAGCTGGTGGTCCCGAAGTCCGTCGCCACGGGCCGGGCGGCCGTCGCCACCTGCGCGGTGGCACGCCGGTTTCCGGCCGTCCTCACGCCTTTCCCTGTTTCCGGCGAGAAAACTTCCACCCCACTCGTGACGGAAGGCCCCCGCCCGTTCACCATGGCAGCCATGACTCCCCCCACGCAGAACATCGAGAGCGCCGGGCCCGACCTGCGCCACCACGGCGACGCGGAGGTGCGCGGCGAGAACCTCACCGATCTCGCCGTGAACGTCCGTACCCACACACCACCGGAGTGGCTGCGCCAGCGGATAGCGGCGTCCCTGGTCTCACTGGCCGCCTATCCCGACGGCACATCGGCCCGGGCGGCCGTCGCCGAGCGGCACGGACTGCCGGTGGAGCGCGTCCTGTTGACGGCCGGTGCCGCCGAGGCGTTCGTCCTGATCGCGCGGGCGCTGCCGGCCCGCTGTCCGGTGGTCGTGCATCCGCAGTTCACCGAGCCCGAGGCGGCACTGCGGGCGGCCGGGCACGGGGTGGGGCGGGTGGTGCTGCGGGAGGAGGACGGCTTCCGGCTCGATCCGGCGGCGGTCCCCGACGAGGCGGATCTGGTGGTGGTCGGCAATCCGACCAACCCGACGTCCGTCCTACACCCGGCGGCCCTGCTGGAGCGGCTGGCCAGACCGGGGCGGACGCTGGTGGTCGACGAGGCGTTCATGGACGTCGTGCCGGGCGAGCGCGAGGCGTTGTGCGGGCGGACGGACATCCCGGGGCTTGTCGTGCTGCGCAGCCTCACCAAGACATGGGGGCTGGCCGGGCTGCGGATCGGCTATGTCCTGGCCGACCCGGAGACCGTCGCGCTGCTCGCCGAGGCGCAGCCGCTGTGGCCGGTGTCGTCCCCGGCGCTGGCGGCCGCGGAGGCGTGCATGGAGCCGAGGGCGCTGGTGGAGGCGGCGGAGGCGGCGGACCGGATCACCGTGGACCGGGCCCATCTGCTGGCCGGGCTCGCGGAGTTCAGCGAGGTGCGGGCGGTCGAGGAGGCCCGGGGTCCGTTCGTCCTGGTCCAGCTGGAGCGGGCGGCGGAGATCCGTGAACGGCTGCGGCTGCTGGGCTTCGCGGCCCGGCGCGGCGATACGTTCCCGGGGCTCGGGCCGCAGTGGCTGCGGCTCGCCGTGCGCGACCGGGCGACGACCAACCGCTTCCTGCAGGCCCTGGACCAGGCCGTCCAGGCGCTGCCCGCGCGAACGGGACGCTGAAGGAGTCTTGGAGGCCATGCGGGGCGGCGCTCGTCGTACGAACGCCGCCCCCTGAGGCCCCCCTCAGGCCCCCCTCAGCCCCCGTCAAGCCCCCTCCTCAAGCCCCCCCCTAGGGCCGGCCGGGATCAGCCCTGGCTGCCGCGCCTGCGCGCGACCACCGTGGCGCCCGCCCCGATCGCCAGCAGCAGGGCCGCGCCGCCCGCGAGGTACGGGGTGGTGGAGCTGCCGCCGGTCTCGGCGAGGTTGGCCGTGGTGGGGGCCTTGCCGGCGTCGGATCCGGTCTGCGGCTTCACATCGGGGGCGTCGCCGCCCGTGTCACCACCGGTGGAACCGCCGTCGCTGCCGCCCGGCTGCTCGGGCTTCTCGGGCGTCTTCGGCTCCTTCGGGGTCTCGCAGGTCGCCTCGGCGAGGGTGACATCGCCCTCCACCTCGGCCACGTTGAGGTCGAGCGGGTTCACCGAGACCTTGAGCCGGAGTGCCGTCGCGGCGGCCGTACGCGAGGTGGTCTCCGTGCTGGAGAGGTCGAGGCTCACCTCACCGACGCCCGGCACCGCGACCCGGGTGGGCCCGCCCGCGGAGAGCGTCACCTTCTTGCCGAGCACCTTGACGTGGCCGAGCACGTTCGACTCCGCCACGGGCTGCTTGCCGACCTCGCAGAGCGCCTTGGAGGTCACCTTCTCGACCTCGATGAGCGAGAGCAGCGGCAGTCCGGGCACATGGACCCGGGCCTTGGCGAGGTTGGTGTACCCCTCGGCCTTGTTCTTGTCGACGGTGGCGTTCGCGGTGGCCACATCGGCGCGCAGGACGCTGACCGGCCGGCCGGCCGCCACCCCGTCCAGGTTCACGGTGAGCGCGGTCTTCTCGGCGCTGGCCGGCGCCTGCACCTCGTTGAGCGTGACCTTGAGGGGCACGTGGACGGACTTGTTGAGGAGCGAGACGTCGAGCCCGGTGCGGAGCACGACCGCGCTCGCCCTGCCCTCGCCGCCAGTGGCGGGCGTCGCCGGGGCTGCCTGCGCGGGGACGGCGGCAAACAGGGCGACGGGAGCGGCGGCGGCCGCCAGGGCAGCGCGACGGAAGGTGTTGCTGTTCAAGATGGTGGAACCCCCACAAGAGACATGGAGCCACCGGGTGCCGTCAATGGGGGACATCGCGTGCACCGGTGGCCTCGACTCCGTGAATCTTTACGCACTGAGGGTGAACTGGCGGATACCTGAAGTGAGTTCACCCCAAAGGGGGGTTTCCGCGCGCATATTCGAATCTTTCGGCACGTGCGTTCCCTGGCGTCACCCGTTTCACACGGTGCGAGCCGAACGCCGTACGACTGCGCCGGAGCGTGCGCAGAAGTGCATCAACGAGCCGGGGCCGGGTCCGTCACTGCCGGTCAACACAGCACCGCTTCACCCGGTCACCCGCCCGTTCAGCACGATGTGGCGCGGAGCCGCCAGTACCCGGACGTCCGCGCGCGGATCCTCGTCGTACACGACCAGGTCCGCCGGAGCGCCCTCCTCCAGCGCCGGCCGCCCCAGCCACCGCCTCGCCCCCCACGCGGTGGCGGAGAGTGCCTCCAGGGGCGGGATGCCCGCCTTCACCAGCTCGGCGACCTCCCCCGCGACCAGGCCGTGCGCGAGCGAGCCGCCCGCGTCGGTGCCGACGTAGACGGGGATGCCGGCGTCGTACGCGGCGCGCACGGTGTCGTAGCGGCGTTCGTACAGCTGCCGCATATGGGCCGACCAGCGGGGGAACTTGGCCTCGCCGCCCGCCGCGAGGTCGGGGAAGGTCGCGATGTTGACCAGCGTCGGCACGATCGCCACGCCCCGCTCGGCGAAGAGCGGAATGGTCTCCTCGGTGAGGCCGGTCGCATGCTCGATGCAGTCGATGCCCGCCTCCACCAGATCGCGAAGCGCCTCCTCGGCGAAGCAGTGCGCGGTGACCCGGGCGCCCAGCCGGTGCGCCTCGGCGATGGCCGCCTCGACCTCGCCGCGCGGCCAGCAGGCGGTCAGGTCCCCGGCGTCCCGGTCGATCCAGTCCCCCACCAGCTTGACCCAGCCGTCGCCGCGCCGGGCCTCCTGGGCGACGTACGCGACGAGGTCGCCGGGCTCGATCTCATGGGCGTAGTTACGGATGTAGCGGCGGGTCCTGGCGATGTGGCGGCCGGCCCGGATGATCTTCGGCAGGTCCTCGCGGCCGTCGATCCACCGGGTGTCGGAGGGCGATCCCGCGTCCCGGATGAGCAGGGTCCCGGCCTCCCGGTCGGTGAGCGCCTGCTTCTCGGCGGTCGCCGCGTCGACCGGGCCGTGCCGGTCCAGGCCCACATGGCAGTGCGCGTCGACGAGACCGGGCAGCGCCCAGCCCGTGACGGTCTGCGCGCGGTCCGCGCCGGGCGGGCGCTCGTAGGTGATCCGCCCGTCGACGGCCCACAGTTCGTCGCGCACCTCGTCCGGGCCGACGAGGACCCGTCCCTTCACCCGCAGCACCCGCTGCCCCTCCTGATCACTCATAGCGGCACTGTACGAGGCCCTCGGTAGGCTGCGAGAAGGCGTCGGCCACCAGCAGGACCCGTCGCCCCGGCCGGGAAAAGACCCGGCCGACCGCCGACCCGACCCGGAGAGAGCCCCACCGTGACGCACCCCTTCCTCGACCTCCCCCCGCTGACCGCCGCGCACTTCGCGGCCATCGAGCGGCGGGTGGCCGCGCTCCTCGCCACCGAGCAGGACGTCGTCATCACGCAGGGCGAGGCGCTGCTGCCGCTGGAGGGCTGCATCCGCAGCGGCGCCCGGCCCGGCTCGACCGCGCTGAACGTGGTCACCGGACCGTACGGGCAGACCTTCGGCAACTGGCTGCGGGACTGCGGCGCCACGGTCGTCGACCTCACGGTGCCCTTCCACACCGCCGTGACGGCCGCCCAGGTCGCCGAGGCGCTCGCCGAGCACCCGGAGATCGACTTCGTCTCGCTGGTGCACGCCGAGGCGGCGACCGGCAACACCAACCCGGTCGCGGAGATCGGTGAGGTGGTCCGTGCGCACGGGGCGCTGTTCATGGTGGACGCGGTCGCCTCGGTGGGCGCCGAGCCGCTGCTGCCGGACGTCTGGGGCGTCGACCTGTGCGTGATCGGCGCGCAGAAGGCGATGGGCGGTCCCGCCGGGGTGTCGGCGGTGTCGGTGAGCGAGCGGGCCTGGGAGCGGATCGCCGCCAACCCGGCCGCCCCGCGCCGCTCGTATCTCTCGCTCCTGGACTGGAAGGAGCGCTGGATCGACGGTGGCCGCAAGGTGCTGCCGCATGCCCCGGCGCAGCTGGAGATGCTGGGTCTGGAGGCGTGTCTGGAGCGGATCGAGGCGGACGGCCCGGACACCGTGATGGCCCGCCACGCCTCGGCGGCCGCGGCGACCCGGGCGGGCGCGGTGGCGCTGGGCGGTGGTCTGGAGCCGTACGTCCTTCAGGCGCGGGACGCCGCTCCGGTGGCCACGACGCTGCGCGCCCCGGCGGGGACCGACGCCGCCGCGCTGGTCGCGCGGGCGCTGGAGCTGGAGCCCTCGCTGCCGCTGATCGCGGGCGGCGGGGCGCTCTCCAAGGAGATGATCCGGGTCAATCACTACGGGGCAGATGCGACGCGGAACGCGGTGCTGTCCTCGCTCGCGGCACTGGGGGCGGCACTGGCCGATACGGGCCGGCAGGTCGACTTCGAAGCTGCCCGCCGCGCGGTTGCGGAAACCTGGCCGGGCCGCTGATATCCATAATGCGGGGAGCTGCTTTATCGAAAGCAGCTCCCCGCATTCTTCTGCCCGCTTTCCCGTCCCGTAAACGCGGAAGTTTTTCGGGGCTCGAACTCCATGATTCGGACACGTCTCAGAGGAGTTACAGCCCTGTGACCGACTCCACACGGGCGACGTTATGCCCGAAAAATTCCGGACAAAAGGCGTGAAATCGCACCCGGCTCATGGGGATTCTCACGCACGCCTGATAACACAAAGAGGCGCGCCACCCAACCCTTCAGCTCGATGCAATTTAGAAATTTGCTGGGTAAATTCAATTCGCATGACCGCCGCACCAGCAGATTTTGCCCGTGCCCGAAGCGAATTCCTCAGTATCGACACGCCACGAGTGGAGGACGGAGCCGCGATCTGGCGCATCGCCCGCGACTCCGAGGTCCTGGACCTGAACTCCTCGTACAGCTACCTGCTGTGGTGTCGTGACTTCGCCGCCACGTCCGCCGTCGCCCGTGGCGAGGACGGCGAGCCGATCGCCTTCGTGACCGGCTACATCAGGCCCGACCGCCCCGAGACCCTCGTCGTCTGGCAGGTGGCCGTCGACCAGGCACATCGTGGCAAGGGACTGGCCGCCACCCTGCTGGACGCGCTGACCGCCCGCGTCGCCGCCGGCCAGGGACTCTCCTGCGTCGAGACGACGATCACCCCGGACAACACCGCGTCCGACCGGCTGTTCACGTCCTACGCCCAGCGGCACGACGTCCCGCTGGAGCAGGAGGTGCTCTTCGACGGGGGGCTGTTCCCGGAGGGGACGCACCTCCCGGAGGTCCTGTACCGGATAGGCCCCTTCGCCGCCTGAGCAGCCCTGTGAGCCACCCGTTCACGGCCCGGCGTACCTGACCCGTACGCCGGTTTCCCCACGACTTTCCGCGCCGGCCGACCACCCGGCGCGGTCCCGGCCGCCTCCGTGCGGCAGGGAGCACCGACCACTGCCCGTCACACCCCCTCACGCAGGAGATCCGCTGTGACCATCACCCCGCCCGCACTGAGCGTCTTCGAGACCCTGGAGTCGGAGGTCCGTAGCTACTGCCGCGGCTGGCCCGCCGTGTTCGACCGCGCGCAGGGCGCCCGGCTGACCGACGAGGACGGCCACTCCTACCTGGACTTCTTCGCCGGGGCCGGCTCGCTCAACTACGGCCACAACAACCCGGTGCTGAAACGAGCACTGATCGACTACATCGAGCGCGACGGCATCACCCACGGCCTGGACATGGCGACCACCGCCAAGCGCGCCTTCCTGGAGACGTTCCAGAACGTCATCCTGCGCCCGCGCGACCTTCCGTACAAGGTGATGTTCCCCGGCCCGACCGGCACCAACGCCGTCGAGTCGGCGCTGAAGCTGGCCCGCAAGGTCAAGGGCCGCGAGTCCGTCGTGTCGTTCACCAACGCCTTCCACGGCATGTCGCTGGGCTCGCTCGCCGTCACCGGCAACGCGTTCAAGCGGGCCGGGGCCGGTATCCCGCTGGTGCACGGCACTCCGATGCCGTTCGACAACTACTTCGACGGCACGGTCCCCGACTTCCTCTGGTTCGAGCGGCTGCTCGAGGACCAGGGGTCCGGGCTGAACAAGCCCGCCGCCGTGATCGTGGAGACGGTCCAGGGCGAGGGCGGCATCAACGTCGCCCGCGCCGAGTGGCTGCGGGCGCTGCAGGAGCTGTGCCACCGCCAGGACATGCTGCTGATCGTCGACGACATCCAGATGGGCTGCGGCCGGACCGGTGGCTTCTTCTCCTTCGAGGAGGCCGGGATCGTCCCGGACATCGTCACGCTCTCGAAGTCCATCAGCGGCTACGGCATGCCCATGTCGCTGTGCCTGTTCAAGCCCGAGCTGGACATCTGGGAGCCGGGCGAGCACAACGGCACGTTCCGCGGCAACAACCCGGCCTTCGTCACGGCCGCCGCCGCGCTGGACGCCTACTGGGCCGACGGGCAGATGGAGAAGCAGACCCAGGCCCGCGGCGAGCAGGTCGAGCAGGCGCTGCTGGCCATCTGCGCCGAGGAGCCGACCGCGCAGTTCCGCGGCCGCGGTCTGGTCTGGGGCATGGAGTTCCAGGACCCGGCACGCGCCTCGGCGGTCTGCGCCCGCGCCTTCCAGCTGGGGCTCCTGCTGGAGACCTCGGGCCCGCAGAGCGAGGTCGTCAAGCTGCTGCCGCCGCTGACCATCACCACCGAGGAGCTGGACGAGGGCCTGCGCACGCTGGCCCGCTGCGTCCGCGAGACGGCCTGACCCGGCGCTGCCGGGGCAGGCGAGAAGAGAAGCCCGGACCGCGAGGCCCGGGCGGAGCACCAGAGAAAGGCACCGCTCACCGTGATCGTCCGATCGTTCAGTGACATCGAGAACACCGACCGGCATGTGAAGTCCGCGTCCGGCACCTGGGAGAGCAAGCGCATCGTGCTCGCCAAGGAGAAGGTGGGCTTCTCGCTCCACGAGACCGTGCTCTACGCGGGCACCGAGACCTCCATGTGGTACGCGAACCACATCGAGGCGGTCCTGTGCACCGAGGGCGAGGCCGAGCTCACCAACGACGAGACCGGCGAGACCCACTGGATCTCCCCGGGCACGATGTACCTGCTGGACGGGCACGAGCGCCACACCCTGCGGCCCAAGACCGACTTCCGCTGCGTGTGCGTCTTCAACCCTCCCGTCACCGGACGGGAGGACCATGACGAGAACGGTGTCTACCCACTGCTGACCGAGGAGGCCTGAACCGTATGACCACCGAAGTACGCGCCGATCTGTACCCCTCGCGCGGCGCCGCCGAGATGACCACTCCCCGCCAGGACCCGGTCATCTGGTCCGCGCCGGGCGCGCCGGGCCCGATCGCCGCCAAGGATCTCCAGGGATACGAGCACGACGGCTTTCTCACCGTCGACCAGCTGATCACCCCGGACGAGGTCGCCGTCCACGAGGCCGAGCTGAACCGGCTGGTCTCCGACCCGGCGGTCCGCGCCGACGAGCGCTCGATCATCGAGAAGCAGTCGCAGAACGTGCGTTCCGTCTTCGAGGTCCACAAGCTCAGCGAGGTCTTCGCCGCGCTGGTCCGCGACGAGCGGGTGGTGGGCCGGGCCCGCCAGATCCTCGGCTCGGACGTGTACGTCCACCAGTCCCGTATCAATGTGAAGCCGGGCTTCGGCGCCACGGGCTTCTACTGGCACTCGGACTTCGAGACGTGGCACGCCGAGGACGGTCTGCCGAACATGCGGACCGTCTCCGTGTCGATCGCGCTCACCGAGAACTTCGACACCAACGGCGGGCTGATGATCATGCCCGGCTCGCACAAGTCGTTCCTCGGCTGTGCGGGCGAGACGCCGAAGGACAACTACAAGAAGTCGCTCCAGATGCAGGACGCCGGCACCCCGTCCGACGAGGCGCTGACGAAGATGGCCGACCGCCATGGCATCAAGCTCTTCACGGGCAAGGCCGGTTCGGCGACCTGGTTCGACTGCAACGCCATGCACGGTTCGGGCGACAACATCACCCCGTACGCGCGCTCCAACGTCTTCATCGTCTTCAACAGCGTGGAGAACGCGGCGCAGGAGCCGTTCGCGGCGCCGATCCGCCGCCCCGGGTTCATCGGGGCACGGGACTTCACCCCGGTGAAGTAGCGGCAGGCGCAGGCATGATGGGTCCGGGACGGTACGCCGTCCCGGACCCCGCCGCGTAACTCGCTGGACCCGGGACCCGCCACCGGACAGGGTGGCGGCCATGACCTCCCACGTACGTCACATCACCGTCGACTGCGCCGACGCCCACGCGCTCGGCAGCTTCTGGTCCCAGGTGCTCGGCGCCCCGCTCGCCGACGACGACTTCCCCGGCGATCCGGAAGCCCTGCTCGAAACGCCCGGCGCGGCGATCCTCTTCGTCCAGGGGCCCGACCCGAAGACGGCCAAGAACCGGGTCCACCTCGATGTCCAGCCGCAGGACCGCACCCGGGACGAGGAGGTGGAGCGGCTGCTCGCACTCGGCGCGACCCTGGTGGGCGACCACCGGAAACCGAACGGGCGGGGCTGGGCGACCCTGGCGGATCCCGAGGGCAACGAGTTCTGCGTGGAGTGCTCCGCCGCCGAGCGGGCCGCGCTGACCGGGAGCCGGCTGCCGGTGACCGCCGACGATGTGACCAGCGCGGTCGGGCTCGCGGCGGACGTGCTGGCCGGAGCCCCGGCGGACCGCTGGGACGCGCCCGCCGGAACCCTGGAGTGGACCTGCTGGGAGACCGTCGAGCACCTGAGCGACGACCTGTTCGCGTACGCCGTCCAGTTGGGCCCGCGTACGCCTCCGCTGGACGGCGAGGTCCCCTACCGGTGGGTGCCCGAGAGGCAGGGCGGGCCCCACAACGCGATCTTCGCCGACCGCGCCGCCGGACCCGCCGGGCTGCTGGCGACCCTGGAGGCGAGCGGTGCGCTGCTGGCCTCGATGGCCCGGACGACGCCGCCCGAGGTCCGCTCGTACCACGGGTTCGGCATCTCCGACCCGGAGGGCTTCGCCGCGATGGGCGTGCTGGAGACCCTGGTGCACACCCATGACCTCGCCGAGGGCCTCGGGCTGGAGTGGACGCCGCCCGGCGCGCTCTGCGACCGGGTGCTGGCCCGGCTCTTCCCCGACGCCCCGGCGGGCGGCGACCGGTGGACCGTCCTGCTCTGGGCCACCGGCCGCACCGCACTGCCGGACCACCCGCGCCGCACCTCGTGGCAGTGGAACGGGGAGCCGCGGGGGGCCGGTCAGACGGCGTCCAGCGCCGGGTAGTCGGTGTAGCCCTTGGCGTCGCCGCCGAAGAAGGACGACGGGTCGGGGGTGTTGAAGGGGCCCCCGGCCCTGAGCCGGGCGGGCAGGTCCGGGTTGGCGAGGAAGAGCACGCCGTACGAGATCAGGTCGGCGATCCCGTCGTCGATCACGGTGTGGTCGTCCGGCCCGGTCGGCCCGTCGGAGTGCACGTTGATCAGGACGGTGCCGGTGAACACCTTCCGCAGCGCGAGGGTCAGCTCGCGGATCGGGGCGTCCTCCAGGATGTGCAGATAGGCGAGGCCGAGCGTCTCGATCTCCTGGGCCAGCGCGGTGTAGACGGCGTCCGGGGCGGGCTCGTCGATGTCGTTGTACGGGTTCGAGGGCGAGATGCGCAGCCCGGTGCGGGCGGCGCCGATCTCGGCCGCGACCGCTTTGACGACCTCCACCGCGAACCGGATGCGCGCGGCCTCCGAGCCGCCCCACTCGTCGGTGCGCAGGTTGGTGTTGGGCGCGAGGAACTGGTGGATGAGGTAGCCGTTGGCGCCGTGCAGCTCCACGCCGTCGAACCCGGCGTCGATGGCGTTGCGGGAGGCGGCGGCGAAGTCGGCGATGGTCTGCCGGATCTCGGCGTCGGTCAGCTCGCGCGGCTCGACGAAGTCCTTGGGCCCCTCGTGGGTGTAGATCTGGCCCGCGGCCTTGACCGGTGAGGCGCTGACCGGGGTCAGGCCCTCGGGCAGCAGGACGGGGTGGCCGATGCGGCCCGCGTGCATGATCTGGGCGAAGATCCGGCCGCCCTCGGCGTGCACCGCGTCGGTGACCTTGCGCCACGAGGCGACCTGCTCGGCGCTGTGCAGCCCGGGGGTGAACGGGTAGCCCTGGCCCACGACGGAGGGCTGGATGCCCTCGGTGATGACGAGCCCGGCCGAGGCACGCTGGGCGTAGTAGGCGGCCGTGAGCTCGGTGGCCGTACCGCCCTCGCCCGCCCGGCTCCGGGTCATCGGGGCCATCACGATGCGGTTGGCCAGCGGGGTGCCGGACAGGTCGATCGGGTCGAAAGCGGTGGTCATGCGGGCTCTCCAAAGAATATGGGGCAAGGCGTACGCGACCGGCCGGCGAAGTATGTGGTCGGCCAATCATTGGCGCTGGCGTCACTGTAGCTCATTACTTGGCCGACCAAGGTAAAGTGTGGGCAAGAGCCGCCGGGCATCATCGAAGCCCCACCGGAGCAGCACCGAGGAGCCCCGACATGAACACCGGCAACGCCACCACCGCGGAAGCCGCCTGTACCGACGCGCTGCCCGGAGCAGCGCTCAGCGGGCCCGTGAGCCACGCCGTCTCGCGCGTCGCCCGGCTGCACCGGATCGCGGCGGGGAAGCTGCTCAAGGGGCTGGGGCTCTACCCGGGGCAGGAGCTCCTGATGATGCACCTGTGGGACGCGGGGCCGGTCCGTCAGTCCGAGCTGATCAGGACCCTGGACCTGGACCCGTCCACGGTCACCAAGATGCTCCAGCGCCTCGAACAGACCGGCCATGTACGCCGCCGCCCCGACCCGGACGACCGGCGGGCCGTGCTGGTCGAGGCGACGGACAGAAGCTGCGCGCTGCACACGGCGGTGCGGGACGCGTGGGGCAGCCTGGAGGAGCACACGCTCGCCGGGCTGGAGAGCGATGAGCGCACGGAGCTGACGCGGCTGCTGGCGAAGGTGGAGGCGAACCTCTGCCAGGAGACGGAGGGGTGCCCGGAACGGGGCTGAGGGGGCGGGGGCTGGGGGGCTGGGGGCTCAGGAGCGAGGGGCCGGGGGCTCGGATGTGAGGGCCCGGGGAGCCCTCAGACCTTCCGGCCCAGCACGTCCAGCACCCGGTCGACATCCGCCTCGGTGTTGTAGAGGTGGCAGGAGATCCGGAGGTTCCCGGCGGGCGTCGAGACCGCGATCCCGGCCTTCGCGAGCTCCGGTTCGCGGCCGTCGAGCCCCGGCACGGAGACGATCGCCGACTCCCCCGGAACCACCGTGTGCCCCAGCTCCGTCAGCCCCGAGCGCAGCCGGGCGGCGAGGGAGGTGGCGTGGGTGTGGAGGGCCTCGGTGCCGATCTCCCCGAGCAGCGCGAGGGAGTGTTCGGCCCCGTGGTACGAGAGGAAGGCCGGCGGCTCGTCGAACCCGCGGGCGCCGGGGGCGACGCGCTCCAGCGCGCCGTAGTTGCCGGTCCAGGGCGCACCTGCGGCGACCCAGCCCGCGAAGAGGTTCGGAAGGGTGGCCTGCGCCTCCTCGGTCACGGTGAGGAACGACGTACCCCGGGGGCAGAGCAGGAACTTGAAGCCGCCGGTGACGGTGTAGTCGTACGCCCCGGCGTCCAGCGGGAACCAGCCCGCCGACTGGGTGGCGTCCAGGAGGGTCCGGGCGCCGTGTGCGACGGCGGCCGCGCGGACGGCGGCGAGGTCGGCGACCCGGCCGTCGGCCGACTGGACCGAGGAGAAGGCGACGAGCGCGGTGGTGGGCCGTACGGCGTCGGCGAGGTCACCGAGCGGGACGTACCGCATGCGCAGATCGCCGCGGAGCGCGAACGGGCTGACGACGGAGGTGAACTCACCCTCGGGCGCGAGGACTTCGGCCCCCGCCGGGAGTGAGGCGGCGATCAGCCCGACATGGACGGTGACCGAGCTGCCGGTGGCGACCCGGTCCGGCCGGACCCCGGCGAGCCGGGCGAACCCGACCCGGGCCGCCTCCACCGCGTCGAAGCTGCCCGCGCCGATCCGGCGGCCGGCGGCGTTCTCGTCGGCGAGGGCCTTGACGGCGGCGATGGTCCGGCGGGGCAGCAGCCCCCAGCTGGAGGTGTTGAGGTACGTGACCTCGGGCGCGAACTCGGCGGCGGCCGCCTGGCTGAGCGGAGAGATCGTCATGCGCCCAGCCTGGAGCCCCCGGGTCTCATAGTCAATTGCCAGAATTCACGGGGCACACCCAAGGCTTTCTTATACGCGGAGGAGGGCTCAGCCCTTCGGGACCTCGCAGGCCCCGTCCGTGTCGCAGGCCGCCGCGTCGCCGCCGACGGTGGTCAGCGAGGTGACCGGGCGGTCCTTCCAGGCCTGCTCCAGCGCCTGGACGAAGACCTCGGAGGGCTGACCGCCGGAGATCCCGTACCGCCGGTCGAACACGAAGAACGGCACCGCGTTGGCGCCCAGCTCCGACGCCTCGCGCTCGTCCGCCCGGACCTCGTCGGCGTACGCCTCGGGGTCGGCGAGCACCGAACGCGCCTCGTCGGCGTCGAGCCCGGCCTCCACGGCGAGAGCGAGCAGCACGTCGTCGTCGAAGACGGACCGCGCCTCGGCGAAGTTGGCCCGGTAGGCGAGGGTCAGCAGCTCGTCCTGGCGGCCGCGGGCCTTCGCCAGGTGCAGCAGCCGGTGGATGTCGAAGGTGTTGCCGTGGTCACGGCCCTCGGTGCGGTAACCGAGCCCCTCTGCCTGCGCGTTGGCCGCGACGTTGGCCTCCATCGAGGCGGCCTCCTCGCGGGTCCGCCCGTACTTGGTGGCCAGCATGTCGATGACCTGCTCGGTCTCCCCCTTGGCCCGCCCGGGGTCGAGCTCGAAGGAGCGGTGCACGACCTCGACCTCGTCCCGGTGGGCGAACTCGGCGAGGCCCTTCTCGAAGCGGGCCTTGCCGATGTAGCACCAGGGACAAGCGATATCGGACCAGATCTCGACGCGCATGACTCTTCTTCTCTCCAGGGGTCGCGGGGGTCGCGGACGGGGTGCGGAGATGTTCCTCCGCAGGACGGACCACTCGGTCGAACACCGAACCTGACCAGGTGATTCCCGGGACCCGGCAGTCACGGTCGCCGCTCCGCGACGGCCCCCGCGTCACCGCCCGTCGCGCAGGTTCTCCACTCCCCCGGCCGTGAACGCGATCCGGTCGAAGACCGCGCCGCACCCCTCCCCCGTGGGGGACTGCACCAGGAAGCCGGCCCGGGCGGCCGCCCGCTCCGACGCCGTGCCCAGGGTGAAGACGCGGACGAAGGTCCAGGTCTCGCCGTCGGCGGAGGCGTGGAAGGCGTAGGCGTTGCCGGTACGGCTGAGCCGGAGCCAGTAGCTGTCCTCCTCCACCACGAACGCGTTGGCGTCGTCGGAGTGGCCCCGGGTCACGACGCTGCAGACCGTCGCCAGGCCCGAGGAGTGCTCCAGGCAGAGTTTGGCCCAGTCGCGGTCCCCGAGGTGGAGGTGGAGCGCCCCGGCGTCGCCCGCGGCGGCCAGCCCGGGGCGGACCCGGGCGAGCAGCCGGAAGTCGCCGTCCCCCACCGCGCCGAGCAGGCGTGGCGCGTCGGTGGTGGGGGCCGGGGTGTCGGCGGACGGCGGTACGAAGAGGTCCTGGCCGGGTCCGGCCCGGCCGGTCAGGATGCCGTCGGCGTGCGTCCAGCGGCCGTCGGGGCCGTAGGCGTCCAGGGCGAAAGGGAGCTGGTCCAGGTGCAGGGTCATACACGGAATCCGTCCAGGTGCGGGGTCATGTACGGCGTCCGTCCAGGTGCGGGGTCATGCGGGGCGGCCGTCCACGCGGCGGGGCAGGTCCAGGGGGTTGGTCTCGCGCAGTTCCGGCGGGAGGAGCGGGTCGGGGGTGCTCTGGTACGTCACCGGGCGCAGCCAGCGCTCGATGGCCGTCGCGCCGACCGAGGTGGAGGGGGAGGTGGTGGCCGGGTAGGGCCCGCCGTGGTGCTGGGCGGGGGCGACGGCGACGCCGGTCGGCCAGCCGTTGACCAGGATGCGGCCGGCGAGCGGGGTGAGGGCGGTGAGGAGGGCGGCCGCCTCCGGGTCGTCGCCTTCGGTGGTGGTCTGGAGGGTGGCGGTGAGGTTGCCGGGGAGCCGGGCGAGGACGGCGGCGACCTCGTCCTTCGAGCCGTACCGGGCGATCACGGTGACCGGGCCGAAGCACTCCTCCAGGAGCGCGTCGTGCGGGCCCTCGGCGGTGAGCCGGCTCGCCGGTACGGTCAGGAATCCGGCGGAGACCGTGTGCTCGCCGCCCGCGCCGGGGGTGACGGGGGTCTCGACGTCCGGGAGGGCGGCCCGTTCGCGTACGCCCGCGACGAAGGCGTCCCGCATCCGGTGGTCCAGCATCACGCCGGAGCCGGTGTCGCTGACCGTCCCGGTGAGGGCCTTCACCAGCCGGTCGCCCGCGTCGCCGGACGGGGCGAGGACGAAGCCGGGCTTGGTGCAGAACTGGCCGACGCCCAGGGTCATGGAGGCGCCGAGCCCGGCGCCGATCTGCTCGGACCGCTCGGCGGCGGCCGCCGCGGTGACGACGACCGGGTTGAGCGAGCCGAGTTCGCCGTGGAAGGGGATGGGGGCGGGGCGGGCGGCCGCCGCGTCGAACAGGGCGCGTCCGCCGCGTACGGAACCGGTGAAGCCCGCCGCGCTCACCAGCGGGTGGCGGACCAGCTCGACGCCCGCGTCGAACCCGTGGACCAGGGTCACCACGTCCTCGGGCAGCCCGGTGCGGGCGGCGGCGCGGCGGAGCACCGAGGCGCAGAGTTCGGAGGTGGCCGGGTGGCCGGGGTGGGCCTTGACGACGACCGGGCAGCCGGCCGCGAGGGCGCTGGCGGTGTCGCCGCCGGGGACGGAGAAGGCGAGCGGGAAGTTGCTGGCCGCGTAGACGGCGACGACCCCGAGCGGGATCTTGTAGCGGCGCAGGTCGGGCCAGGGCGGGGTGCGGGAGCCGTCCTCGTGGTCGATGTGGATGTCGAGGTAGGCGCCCTCGTCGACGACCTCCGCGAAGGCCCGCAACTGGGCTGCGGTGCGCGCGAGTTCTCCGGTGAGCCGGGCCGGGCCCAGGGCGGTCTCCGCGTCGGCGGCCTCGATGATGTGCGGGCCGGACTCCTCCAGCAGCTCCGCGGCCGTACGCAGGAACGCGGCGCGTGCCGTGCGGTCGGCCAGGGCGTCGCGTACGGAGTGGGCCGCCCGGACCGCCCGGTCGACCTCCTCGGCCGTAGCCTCCACCGCAACCTGCTCGCGCGGGTTCCCGCTTCGGGGGTCGACACTCCAGACTGGTGCTGCACTCACCGTGATTCCCTCCGGGTTCCGGCGGTCCTCGCAAGCGGGGCCGCACATCAGCAAGCGTTCGGTATTCTGAACAGAGTTCCTGATCGTGAATGTGCTCGGACTCTATTTCCGGGCGTTCCGTGTTGGCAATCCATGGTGGCGAGCTTTTCGGGCCCAGAGCCGAAGGCCGAAGAAGCCGAAGAAGGAGCGTGGGGCGATGTCGGTCGCCGAGTCCGGTGGGGCACAGGTCAAGTCCGCGGTACGGACGGTGGAGCTGCTCGAATACTTCGCGGGGCGCCCCGGCATGCACTCGCTCGCCGCCGTCCAGGAGGCCGTGGGCTACCCCAAGTCCAGCCTCTACATGCTGCTGCGCACCCTGGTCGAGCTCGGCTGGGTGGAGACGGACGCGACGGGCACCCGGTACGGGATCGGAGTGCGCGCCCTGCTGGTGGGCACCTCCTACATCGACGGCGACGAGGTCGTGGCCGCCGCCCGGCCCACCCTGGACCGGCTCTCCGACGACACCACGGAGACCATCCACCTGGCCCGGCTCGACGGGACGAACGTGGTCTACCTCGCCACCCGCCAGTCCCAGCACTATCTGCGCCCCTTCACCCGGGTCGGCCGCCGGCTGCCCGCCCACTCCACCTCGCTCGGCAAGGCGCTGCTGGCCACCCACAGCGACGAGCAGGTCCGCAAGATGCTCCCCGAGACGCTGCCCGCGCTGACCGAACACACCATCACCGACCGCGAGAAGCTCATCGAGGAGCTGCGCCTGGTCCGCGAGCAGGGGTACGCGGTGGACCGCGAGGAGAACACCCTCGGCCTGCGCTGCTTCGGCGTGGCGATCCCCTACCGGACGCCCGCCCGCGACGCGATCAGCTGCTCGGTGCCGGTCGCCCGGCTCACCCCCGGCCACGAGCAGACGGTCAAGGACGCCCTGCTGGACGCCCGCGACCGGCTCACCCTCGCCACGCGCAGGCTCTGACCGGGATACCGACGTGCGCGCGCAAGCTCCCGCACGTCGCGGGTCAGCCCTGCTCCTGCAAGCGCGCCGCGTTCGGCGCCCCCCGGGCGCGGATCAGCGCAGTGCCCGGCGGCGTCCTGATGCGGTCAGGCGTCAGGGTCGACTTCGGGGTGCGTGAACCGCACGGGCTTGGCCAGCGACCGGGCGTAGGCGATTTCGGCCCGGGTGCTGTCTCCGATGTAGTCGCCGACCACGAGCACCTCGTCGGCGAGCCGGATCTTCGCCCGGTGCAGATCGTCGAGTCGGGCCTTCAGCGCCTCGGCCTCGACAGGATCGGACCAGAGTTCGTGCGGCGACTTCAGGTCACAGCCCGGTTTGACGACAATCCTTCCGGCTTCGGTCTCCCGCAGATCGGCCTCGGTCATCTCGGTCATGAAGCGGGTGGAGCCGCAGATCACGACGATACGCGGGAGGCTCAACAGCTTCTTCGCGTCGGCGAGCTTCTCCTCGGGGGTGAGCTGTTGCGGGTATGCCACTGATTCCTCCTGGTGGTGTGGTCCAAGGGGTGGCTGCGGAGACGAGCAACGCTCACCGACCCCTTGGAACAGATCATCCAGGGAGCGCCTCTCTCCCCCGCACGGCGGAGACGGATCGTCGCCGGGCAGGACGTGCGGGGCCGGGCTCCACGGAAGCGTGGGCACCATGACAGCGAACCGGACCTCCGCCCCGCCCCCACCCCCGTACCGCATCGACCGGGTCCGCACCGTGGCGCGGGCTCTCGCCATCGTGTCCTGCGTGCCCTACGTCGGTCTCAAGGCCGCCTGGATGGCGGGGAGTCGGGTCGGCATCCCGGACGGGAGTCCGCTGCTGGACGGCGGCGCCCTGCTGGTCGTCGGCAACGGGGTCACGGTCCTGATGGACGCCTGCGTCGTCGTCCTCGCCCTGCTGCTCACCCGGCCCTGGGGGCTGCGGGTGCCCGCCTGGCTGCTGGTGGTGCCGATGTGGGTGGCGAGCGGTCTGCTGCTGCCGATCATGACGGCCTATCCGCTGCAGATGACCGTCCGGCTCCTCGGTGGCGACGGCGGGCAGACGTCCGGTGGGGACGGCGGGGGCGGTGGCGACCCGTTCCTCGAACCGTGGGTCTTCGGCATCGTCTACGGCGGCTTCATCGCCCAGGGGGTCGCGCTGGGCACCCTCTTCGTTCTGTACGCCAAGGAGCGCTGGGGCCACCTCTGGCAGGGCCGGCTGCGGGACCTTCCCTGGACTCCGGCCTCCCCCGTGCTGCGGGTCACCGCCGTGGCCGCCGCCCTGGTCGCCCTCGCCCCGGGCCTCGCCCATCTGTTCTGGGCCTCCGGGTGGACCGCCGGGCTCAATGAGGGCCTGGTGGCCGGGCGCACCAGCGACTTTTATGTGATCGAAGCCGTCAACGCGCTCTTCGTGGCCGTCGCCGTCGCCGGGGTGCTGCTGCTCGCGTTCCGGCGCGGCGGCCGGCTCCCTCTGCGGGTGCCGCTCGTCCTGGTCTGGGCCGGATCGGCGCAAGTGGCCTGCTGGGGAGGGTGGTTGAGCCTGGCCGCCCTGGTCGGTGCGGGCGACATCGCGGACCGGCCGACGACGGCGATGGTGCTGATCTACGCTGTGCAGATGCTGGTCGGGACGCTCATCGCGACGCCGGTCGCGCTCCTCCTCGCGGAGCGCGCGGCGGCCCCCAAGACCTCCGGCACCCTCGCGTGAGGCTGCTCGCCCCGCTGATCGGGCGGCGGGCGCGGCTGCGCTGGCTGCATCTGATCATCGGCGGCGCGCTGCTGATGCCGTACTTCCTGGTCGGCACGGTCCTGGTCAGCATGATGGGCGGCGGGGCGGAGCTCTTCTCGTCCCCTCCCGCCCAGTTCGCCGCGTTCGCCTGCGCCCTGCCGATGGTGGCGGTCAGCGGCTTCTTCCCGCTCGTCCGGCCGCTGTCCGTGGCCGCGGCCCGGGCCCTGTGCGGGGTCCCGCCGGCGCTGCTGGCCGAGGGGCCCGCCCGGACCCGGCAGGCCCGGGTGCGGGCCGCCGCCTGGTTCACGGTGCATCTGGCGCTCGGCGGCATCATCAGCGGGATCACGCTGGCGCTGACGCCGTTCGCCGTCGCGGTGACGGGGCTCCCCTTCTCGGCGGCGCTGCGCGACTCCTGGCGGGCGGCCGGTCCCGAACCGCTGCTGGAGCCGTGGGCCCTGGTCCTCGCGCCGTTCGCCGGGCTCGCGATGCTGGTGGCGATGGCGCTGGTCGTGGCCGCCGCCGGGGAGCTGCTGGCCCGGTGGGTGCCGGTGCTGCTCGGGCCGACGCCCGAGGACCGGCTGGCCGCCGCCGAGCGCCGGGCGGCGGACCTGGCCGTGCGCAACCGGCTCGCCCGGGAGCTGCACGACTCGGTGGGCCACGCCCTCAGCGCGGTGACCCTCCAGGCGGGGGCGGCCCGCCGGGTCCTGGACCGCGATCCGGAGTTCGTCCGCCGGGCGCTGACCGCGATCGAGGAGACGACGCGGCGGACGGTCGGCGAACTCGACTCCATGGTCGGGCTGTTGCGCCGGGAAGGGGAGCCGGGGAGCGGGGAGACGGGGGATGAGGGGGCGGCGTACGGGCCCGGGCTCGACGCGCTCGACGGGCTGCTGAAGCGCTGCGGGGTGCCGGTGGCGTACGAGCGCGAGGGCGACCCGGGAAGCGTGGTGCCGGTGGTCTCCCGGGAGGCGTACCGGATCGTGCAGGAAGGGCTGAGCAACGTCCTGCGGCACGGCGGGGGCGGCACCTCCCCCGTGCGGCTGCTGATCGCGGTACGGAAGAGGGAGCTGGAGATCGTGCTGGAGAACCCACTGGGCGAGCGGCCCGCGGTGGTGCGTCCCGGGGGCGGGCGGGGGCTGCGCGGCATCGCGGAGCGGGCGGCCCTGCTGGGCGGCCGGAGCGAGGCGGGGCCGTACGACGGCGGCTGGCGGCTGACCGCCCGGCTGCCGCTGACGGCGCGCGGCGAGGAGCGGTCATGAGCGGGACGCCGACCGAGGGGAAGTCATGAGCGGGGCGGCGGTCCGGGTCGTGGTCGCGGACGACGAGGAGATGGTGCGTACGGCGCTGCGCGCGATCCTGGGCGCCGAGGAGGGCATCGAGGTGGTCGGGGAGGCCGCCACCGGGGCGGAGGCCGTCTCCGTGGTGCGCGCCCTGCGGCCCGACGTGGTGCTGATGGACGTGCGGATGCCGGAGATCGACGGGATCCGGGCCACCGAGCAGATCCTCGCCACCCTGGCGGATCCGCCGCGGATCGTCGTCGTGACGACCTTCGAGAACGACGCGTACGTGTACGACGCCCTGCACGCCGGAGCCGCCGGGTTCCTGCTGAAGCGGTCGGCGGCCGAGGAGCTGGTGCGGGCGGTGCGCCTGGTGGCGTGCGGCGACTCGCTCCTCTACCCGGCGGCGGTACGCACCCTGGCCGCCGAACACGCCGGCCGGCGGGAGGCACGCGCCCCGGCGTGGGTGGCGCGGCTGACCGGGCGGGAGGCGGACGTGCTGCGGCTGATGGCGGCCGGGCTGACCAACGCGGAGATCGCGGGGCGGCTCGCGGTGGGTCCGGCGACGGTGAAGTCCCATGTGGCGGCGGTCCTCGCGAAGACCGGTGCCCGGGACCGTACGCAGGCGGTCATCGCGGCGTACGAGTCCGGGTTCATCACGCCGGGCTGAGCCCTGGCCCCCACCCCGGCCCGGCCTTCACAGCCCTGTGGGCCACGTGAGAAATCGGTGAGAAGCGGCACAACCGGGAACGGCCGGAGCGGCCCCGCTCGTCCCTCCAGCGGGATGAACAAGACAATCAGGCGCGCTTCGGTCTTCTGTCTGCTCATGGTGCTCGCCCTGCTGGTGCGGGCGACGTGGGTGCAGGGCTACGAGGCCAAGGCGCTCGCAGACGACGAGCACAACCGGCGGAACACCATCGCGCAGTACGCGCAGCCGCTCGGGGACATCATCGTGGCCGGTTCGCCGGTCACCGGATCGAAGGGGACCAGTGGCGGCGACCTCCGGTACAAGAGGACCTACACGCAGGGCGAGCTCTACGCGGCCGTGACGGGCTACAGCTCGCAGGCGTACGGGGCGACCCAGCTCGAAGGCATCTACAGCGACGTCCTGGACGGCACGGACGACCGGCTGAAGAACCCGGCGGACCTGATCACCGGCAGGCAGGCCTCCCCGGGCAACGTCCTCACCACCATCGACCCGGGCGTCCAGAAGGCGGCCTACGAGGCGCTCGGCGACGACAAGGGCGCGGCCGTGGCCATCGACCCGAAGACCGGCCGCATCCTGGGCATGGTCTCCACACCCTCGTACGACCCCTCGAAGATCAGTGGTACGGACAACGGCGACGCCTGGAAGAAGCTGCTGGACGACAAGGAGAAGCCGCTGGTCAACCGGGCGCTGCGGCAGCCCCTGGCGCCGGGCTCCACGTTCAAGCTGGTGGTCGCGGCGGCGGCGCTGGAGAACGGTCTCTACGGGTCGGTCGACGAGGCGACCGAGAGTCCCGACCCATACACCCTCCCCGGCACCCGGACCGTCCTGCGCAACGAGAACGCCTCCGCCCCCTGCGAGAACGCGACCCTGCGCACCGCCCTCCAGTACTCCTGCAACAACGTCTTCGCCAAGGCGGCCGCCGACCTCGGCCAGGACAAGGTCAAGGAGATGGCGGACGCGTTCGGGTTCGACACCGAGAAGCTGGACGTCCCCGTGCGGGCCTCCAAGAGCGTCTACCCGACCGACATGGACAAGGCGCAGACGGCGCTGACCGGCATCGGCCAGTTCGAGGTCACCGCCACCCCGCTCCAGATGGCGATGGTCACCTCGGCCCTCGCCAACGGCGGTGAGCTGGCCGCGCCGCACATGGTGTCGTCGGTGACCGACGGGGACGGCTCCGCGCTGGAGGAGACCGGGGACGGGGAGACGAAGCGGGTGGTGGAGGAGAAGACCGCCGAGCAGCTCCGCAGCGCGATGGTGACCGTCGTCGAGGAGGGCACCGGAACCAACGCCAGGATCGCCGGGGCCGAGGTCGGCGGAAAGACGGGGACCGCGCAGAACGGTGTGGACAACAGCAACACCCCGTACGCCTGGTTCACCTCGTACGCGAAGGACGACAGCAGCGGCAAGGAGGTCGCCGTCGCGGTGATCGTCGAGGACTCCGGCTCGGCCCGCTCCGAGGTCAGCGGCAACGGCCTGGCGGCGCCGATCGCGCAGAAGATGATGAAGGCGGCGCTGGAGCGGTGAGCCGGTCACGGGGGCCGGTGACCGCGCGCACCGGCCCCCGTACGGCGTCCCGCTACTTCACACCGAGCAGCTGCTCGATCGGGTCGATCGCGAAGTAGAGGGCGAACAGCGCCGAGGAGCCCCAGAGCAGCCAGTGGACCCGGCGGGCCCGGCCCAGGGCGGTCTGGATGACGACGTACGCGAGGAACCCGGCCCCGATGCCGTTGGTGATCGAGTACGTGAACGGCATCACCGCGATCGTCAGGAACGCCGGGATCGCGATCTCGTACCGCTCCCAGTCGATGTGCCGCACCTGCGCCATGAGCAGGAAGCCGACGGCGACGAGCGCGGGGGCGGCGGCCTGGGCGGGGACGACGGTGGCGAGCGGGGTGAGGAAGAGGGCGACGGCGAAGAGTCCGCCGGTGACCAGCGAGGCGAACCCGGTCCTGGCGCCTTCCCCGACCCCGGCGGCGGACTCGATGTAGGAGGTACTGGAGGAGGCGGAGGCCGCCCCTCCGGCGACGGCGGCGGCCCCGTCGATGAGCAGCACCCGGCCGAGGTTCGGGACCTTGCCGTTCTCGTCGAGCAGTCCGGCCTCGCTGGAGACGCCGACGACGGTGCCCATCGTGTCGAAGAAGTCGCTGAGGATCAGGGTGAAGACGAGCAGGACGATGGTGATGATCCCGACCTGCTGGAACGCGCCGAAGAGGCTGAAGGCGCCGAGCAGCCCGAAGTCGGGGGCGGCGACGAGGTCGGCGGGTACGGCCGGGACGGTCAGCCCCCAGGCGGCCGGGGCGATGTCGGCGATCTCGTTGATGACGATCGCGACCACGGTCATGGCGACGATGCTGATGAGCAGCGCGCCCCGGACCTTGCGGGCCAGCAGGGCGACGGTGAGCAGCACCCCGAGGCAGAAGACCAGGATCGGCCAGCCGGAGAGGTGGCCGGTGGCGCCGAGCTGGACGGGGACGGAGCCGGTCTCGCCGGGGATGCGGGTGGCGAATCCGGCATCGACGAAGCCGATGAACGCGATGAAGAGGCCGATGCCGACGCTGATCGCCTGCTTGAGTGCGGGCGGGATGGCGTGCATGACCGCCTCGCGGAGGCCGGTGACGACCAGGACGCAGATCAGCAGCCCTTCCAGGACGATCAGGCCCATGGCGTCGGGCCAGCTCATCAGCGGGGCGATCTGGTACGCGACCACGGCGTTGAGGCCGAGCCCGGCGGCGAGGGCGAGCGGCAGGTTGCCGCCGACGCCCATGATGACGGTCATCACGGCGGCCACCAGGGCAGTGGCGGTGACCAGTTGGGGGCCGGAGAGCTGCGCCCCGAACTTGTCCTCGGCCGAGCCGAGGATGATCGGGTTGAGCACCAGGACGTAGGCCATCGTGAAGAAGGTGGCGAACCCGCCGCGTATCTCGCGCGCGAAGGTGGAGCCCCGGGCGGTGATGGCGAAGTAGCGGTCGACGGCGCTGCCCGGAGGGGGAGTTGGCGCCTCGGGGGCTGTGGGCTCGTCCGGGGCTGTGGGCTCGTCCGGGGTGGTCGGGGACGGTTCGGGCATGGCGCTCCTCGGTGACGGACATCCGGTGGTGATGGGTAGCTGGATTGTTCCGTCAGGGAGGGGAGTTCAGGTTTTCGTCGTGTTACGCCTTGCCGGGAAGCGAGGAGCCCCCCGCACGCCAACTTAGTTTAACTTTGCCTTACTTGACGCCCGGCGGTGCGTCCACGACCGAGTGTGTGCGGGAGGCGCGGGAATGGGGTCCGACAGAGCACGGGACGGGACGCGGCAAAGCCATCGTCCCCGCCCACAGCCAGGGCGAACCGGGGATCGCGCGCACCCGCGACGGGCGGGAGCTGTACTACCGGCGGCTGGCGGGCCCGGCCGGAGCGGGGACCGTACCCACCGTGGTCTTCGAGGGCGGGCTCGCCGCCGGGCGCTCGTACCGGGCCCCCGTCCAGGCTGCGCTCACCGAGGTCGCGCCGACGGTGGTGTACGACCGCAGCGGCCTCGGCCGCAGCCCCGCCGCCCCGGCCGGGGTCCCGCGCCGGCTGCACACGCTCGCCGGGGACCTGGGCGGTCTGCTGGACCACCTCGGCCCCGAGGGCCCCTACGTCCTGGTCGGCCACAGCTGGGGCGGCCCCCTGGTGCGGCTGGCCGCCGCCGCCCGGCCCACGCGGGTGGCGGGGCTGGTGCTCGTGGACCCCTCCGACGAGGCGTGCGACCTGCTGTTCCAGCCCTCGATGCGGCGGGCCGAGCGGGTCGGGCAACTGGCGACGGTGCTGATGGCCCGGCTGGGGCTGCTGGGCCGCGCCTACCGCTCCCTCACCGCCGCCCTGCCGCCCGACGCCGCCGCCGACATGCGGGCCGAGGGGTGCACGGTCGCCATGACCCGCACCCGGGGGCGTGAGCTGGAGGACGCGGCGGGCGACCTGCGGGCGCTGCTGGAGAACCCGCCCGGCCTCGCGGGGCTGCCGGAGGCGGACCACCTGGTGCTCACCACCTCGGCGGCGGAACTGGCCGAGGAAGTAAGGCGGTTGGTGGAACGGGGCCGGTGACCCCGGCCCGTCCGACTCACCGAGTGCCACCCCCACCCGCCGTACCGCGCCCCGCCTCCGCACCGCCTACCGCGCCCCGCCCGCGAACGGGATCTCCGTGGCGCCGCCCGGCCGGGCCGGGCCCGCCGGGTGTGTCCACAGTCCCGCCTCGGCCAGCCGGGGCAGCACGCCCTCGCCGAACCAGTACGCCTCCTCCAGGTGCGGGTAGCCGGAGAGCACGAACTCGTCGATGCCCAGGGCGTGGTACTCCCTGATCCGGTCCGCGACCTCCGCGTGGCTGCCGACCAGGGCGGTGCCCGCGCCGCCCCGGACGAGGCCGATGCCGGCCCACAGGTTGGGGTGGATCTCCAGACCGTCCCGGCCGCCGCCGTGCAGCTCCAGCATCCGCCGCTGCCCCTCGGACTCGCTGCGCGCCAGGCCCTCCTGGACCGACCGTACGGTCGCCGGGTCGAAGCCGGCGAGCAGCCGGTCCGCCTCGGCCCAGGCCGCCTGCGAGGTGTCCCGGGTGATCACGTGCAGCCGGATGCCGAACCGTACGGTACGGCCCTCCTCGGCGGCGAGAGACCTGATCCAGGCGATCTTCTCCGCGACCTGGGCGGGCGGTTCGCCCCAGGTGAGGTAGACGTCCGAGTGACGGGCGGCGACGCGCCCGGCGGCCGGGGAGGAGCCGCCGAAGTAGACCTCCGGTACGGGGTCGGGGAGCTGGGTGAGCCGGGCCTGCTCGACGTGGAGGTGGTCGCCGTCCAGGTCGACGGTCTTGCCGTCCCACAACTGCCGGACGATCTCCAGGAATTCGCCGGTGCGGGCATAGCGGGCGTCCTTGTCCAGGAAGTCCCCGTAGGCGCGCTGCTCGTGGCTCTCGCCGCCGGTGACGACGTTGAGCAGCAGCCGGCCCCCGGTCTGCCGCTGGTAGGTGGAGGCCATCTGGGCGGCGAGCGTCGGCGAGATGAAGCCGGGCCGGAAGGCGACCAGGAACTTCAGCCGTTCGGTGTGCTGGCTGACCATCGCGGTGGTCAGCCAGGCGTCCTCGCACCAGGCCCCGGTGGGGGTGAGCACCCCGGTGAAGCCGACGTCCTCGGCGGCGCGGGCTATCTGGGCGAGGTAGCGGACCGTCGGCGGCCGGTCGCCTCCCGCCGCGGTGACCGGGGTGCCGTGGCCGCCGCCGACGACATGGCGGCTGTCGCCGTTGGTGGGCAGGAACCAGTGGAAGGTGAGGGACATCGTTTCTCCGAACAGGGGTGAGAGGTCACAGCAGGCCGTGGCGGGGCGGGCAGGTGCCGTTCAGGACGTACCGCCCGATGTGCTGGATCTTCCAGCGCGCCGGGTCGTGCAGGGTGTGGGTGCGGGCGTCGCGCCAGTGCCGGTGCAGGTTGAGGCTGTCGAGGGCGGCGCGCGTCCCGGAGACCTCGAACAGCGCGTCCGCGATCTCCAGCGCCGCGCTCCCGGCGTACGCCTTCGCCGCCGCCACGGCGATCGACGCCTCGGCCGCGCTGTCGTCGTCCAGACCGGCCCGTGCGGTGTCCACGGCCCGCGCGGCGGCCGCGAGCAGCGCTTCGGCGGCCCGGTGGCGGACGGCGAGTTCACCGAAACGCTGGATGAGGAGGGGGTCCTCGGCGGCGCTCCCGTATCCGCTCTCGAACCAGGGCCGGCTCCGGGTCCGTACGAAATCCACCGCCTCGGCCAGCGCCCCGGCCGCGATCCCCGCGTCGATGGCGGTGTGCAGCAACTGGGCGATCGCACCATGGAGTTGGGGGCCGGTGAAGGTGAGGTGGTGGGGGACGACGTGGGCTGCGGGGACCTGGACGGACTCCAGGCGGACCGTGCCGCTCGCGGTGGTCCGCTGCCCCATGCCGTCCCAGTCGTCGATGACGGTGAGGCCGGGGGCGTCGGCGGGGACGTACGCGACATGGAGCAGGTCGTCCTCGGCACGGGCGAGAACGGGGATCCAGTCGGCGAACAGGGCGCCGGTGGAGTAGTTCTTCACCCCGGTCAGGAGGTACGAGCCGTCCCCGGCGTCCGCCAGCCGGGTGCGGATGTCCTGGAGGTGCTTGGTCCCGGCCTCGGACTGGGCGTTGCCGAAGCGGCGGCCGGCCAGCACCTCGGCGAAGAAGAAGGCCCGCTGCTCCGGACTGCCCTGCTGCCGCAGCACGTTGACGTACGCGAAGTGGCTCTGCGGGATCTGCGCCAGGCTGGCGTCGGCCGAGGCGAGCAGCCGGAAGACCTCCGCGAGGGTGACGGCGGAGACGTCGGCCCCGCCGTGCTCGGCCGGGACGGTGATGGCGAGGAGGCCGGTGGCGGTGAGCCGGTCGAGTTCGGCGCGGGGCAGCTCACGCCGGGCGTCCCGCCCGGACGCTCCTGGGCGGAACTCCCCGGCGAGACCGGCGGCGGTGCGCAGCGCCTCGGCGTCGTCGCGGATCACCCGCGCGGTGATGGGTGGTCGTCGGGTCGGCGCGGTCACGGCCTGCCTCCAGGAGCGGTACGGATAGGGGTCAGCGGGTGGCGGGGACGGGTGCGGTCCGGGCCAGTTCCGGCGCGGCGGGGGCGGTCCGGTCCAGTTCCGGCGCGGCGGGGGCGGTCCGGTCCAGGGCGGCGGCGAACTGGGCGACGACCTGGTCGAGCGGGGCGGCGGAGGCCGGGTCGAGGACCACTCCCCCGTCGTCGCCGGTCGTGATGTGCCGGTCGAGGACGAACCAGCCCTGGACGATGTGCGCGGCCCCCATCGACGAGAGCACCGGGCGCAGGGCGTAGTCGAGCGCCAGGACATGGGCGGTGGAGCCGCCGGTGGCCAGCGGGAGCACTGTCTTGCCGGTGAGCGCGTACTGGGGCAGCAGGTCCAGGAGGGTCTTGAGCAGTCCGGAGTAGGCGGCCTTGTAGACGGGCGTGCCGATGACGATGCCGTCGGCGCGGGCGAACAGCTCGGTGGCGCGGACGATCTCGGGGTGGGCGAAGTCGGCGCCGAGGAGGGCTTCGGCGGGCAGCGTACGGACGTCGAGCGGTATCACCTCGTGGCCCTGGGCGCTCAGGTCGGCGTCGAGGTGGCGCAGCAGCCGGGCGGTGCGGGAGGTGGCGGAGGGGCTGCCGGAGACCGACAGGACGGTGGCCATGGGACCTCTTCTCTGGAGGCGGTCAGGGGTACGGGGTGGGTTCGGGAGTGCCGGGGAGGGGCCGGGAGTTACCCGGGCGGGTCCAGGAAGTTCGCCGGGCCGGGCTGCGGACCCGGTCGAGATCCGCCGGACACGCCCTGGCTCTCCTCCAGTTCGCGGACGAGCGGCAGCACGTGCTTGCCGAAGTACTCGACCTCCTCGTGGTAGTGCAGGAAGCCGAGGAGCAGCAGGTCGACGCCGAGGCGCTTGTAGGCGACGATGCGCTCCGCGATCTGCTCCGGGTGCCGATGAGTCCCGTACGGAAGCCGTCGTTGTACTGGACGAGGTCCTCGAAGGAGGAGTCCTGCCACATGCCCTTGCCGTCGGCGGTGGAGCTCCCGGCCTGCTTGACGGCCGAGCCGAAGCCGTGGACGGCCTCCGTGTCGGCCTTGGCGACGATCTCGCGCAGGGTGTCGCGGGCCTCGGCCTCGGTGTCGCGGGCGATGAGGAAGCCGTTGAGGCCGAAGCGGGGCGGGGTGCGTCCGGCGCTCTCGGCGGCGGTGCGGACGTCGTCGATCTGCTCGGTGACGCCGTCGAAGTCCTTGCCGTTGGAGAAGTACCAGTCGGAGACGCGGCCGGCCATCTGCCGGGCTGCGGTGGAGTTGCCGCCCTGGAATATCTCCGGGTGCGGGCGGTGCGGTGAGGTGATCGGCTTGGGCCTCAGGGTGAAGTCGCGGATGCGGTAGAAGTCCCCGGCGAGTTCGGCGTGGTCCTCGGTCCAGACGGCGCGCAGGGCCCGGATGAACTCCTCGGAGCGGCGGTAGCGCTCGTCGTGCTCCAGCCAGGGTTCGCCGAGTGCGGTGAACTCGTCCTTGAACCAGCCGCTGACCACGTTGACGGCGAAGCGCCCGTTGCTCAGGTGGTCGGCGGTGGCGCCCAGTTCGGCGAGGACGCCGGGGTGCCAGAGGCCGGGGTGGACGGCGGCGATGACCTTCAGCCGCTGGGTGGCGAGCAGCAGGGCGAGGCTGAAGGAGGTCGACTCGTGCTGGTACTCGGCGCCGTAGCTGGCCATGTAGCGGACCTGGCTGAGCGCGTAGTCGAAGCCGTTGTTCTCGGCGAGGACGGCGAGTTCGCGGTTGTAGTCGTACCCCCAGTCGGTGCGCTGCTCGATGGTGCTGGTGACGAGGCCGCCGCTGACGTTGGGCACCCAGTACGCGAAGCGGACCGGGTCGGCGGAGGGCGGAGTGGACATGCGGTTCTCCCGGAGGGCTGGGCACGGCGGGGTGGCCCCGGTGATCGAGAAACCCGATCAGGGGCGAGGGGCGCGGGAGCAGGAGAGCGTCCCGGGTGCGGTGGTCACCGCACGGGCGCGACGGCGTACGCAAAGGTGCGCGGCGTACGCGGGAGCGCGAAGGAGGGAGGCGTTCCTCAGACTTCGCGACAACAGAAGGCGCTGGAAACGCGGCCGAGGTCGATGTGGCGGCGACGGGTCAGGCAGCGCACATCCCTCTCCTTTCGCGTTCCGCGGCGGGCACCCGGTGATCCGGGGACGCCTTCGGGTCCCAGAGTAGGGTGCCGGAACGCTCCAGGTCGAGAAGGCATCGGCGAGGGAGCGATAGGGTTTCCCTTTCACCGAAGCCCGGTCGAGGGAAGGGCCGCCGTGCGGATCGAACAGCTGGAGTACATCGAGGCGGTCACCCGGCTGGGGTCCCTGCGCCGGGCGGCGGAGGAACTGCACCTGTCACAGCCCGCGTTGAGCGAGACCGTACGGAACCTGGAGCGCGAGCTCGGGGTGACCGTGCTGGACCGGAAGCGGTCGGGGGCGACGATCAGCGATGCGGGGCGCGAGCTGCTGCCGCACATCATCGGGGTGCTGGACGCGGTCGACCGGCTGCGCCGGGCCGCCGACGAGCAGCACCGCACCAGCCGTACGGTCCGGCTCGGTACGGTGTTCGCGGCGACGGTCCCCCTCCTCGTGCCGGCGATCCGGGAGTTCCACGCGCTGCACCCGGCCACCGAGGTGGAGGTGATCGCGGCCCAGCAGTCGGTGATCCACCGGTCCCTGCTGGAGGGCGGTGTCGACCTCGGCCTGGTGAACTATCTGGAGGGCGACGACCTGGCCCCCGACCTGCACACCACGGAGCTGCTCCGGGGGCGGCCGGTCGTCTGCCTGCGCCCCGACAGCCCGCTGGCGTCACTGGAGTCGGTCGGGGTGGACGACCTGCTGCGCGAGCCGCTGATCGTGATGCGCTCCGGCTATCTGATGCACCGCTTCACCCACCGGCTGCTGAAGGGCCGGGTGCCCTCGTTCTCGTACTCCGCCGACGGCGCGGAGATGGGCAAGCTGATGGTGGCGGAGGGGCTGGGCGTCACCGTGCTCCCGGACTACAGCGTGGTCGGGGACCCCCTGGAGCGCACCGGCGCGATCACCTGCCGCCCGCTGGAGGGTGACTCCACCACGGTGCTGCTGGTGGTGCAGCGCAGCCGCTCGGGCTCGGTGACCCGGGCCGCCCGTGACCTGCACCGGATCTTCGTGGAGCGCGCGCAGGCGCACCGTACGGGCGCAACTACGCCCGCCGCCGCGCTGCCCCTCCCTGAACCGCCCGCCTCACCCCATCCGTGACAGCGCGCCGGCGACGGCCGCCAGGTCCGGTCCGGAGGCCAGCCCCGCGTGGTACAGGCGCAGTTGGTCGGCCCCGAGCGAGGCGGCGTGGGCCGCGTCCCGCTCCAGGGTGCGGGGGCTGCCGCCCATCCCGGTGACCACGCCGAAGTTGGCCGCGACCACGCCGGTGCGGCCCTTGAAAGGCCCGAGCACCGCTTCCCGTACGGTGTCGGGCCCGGTACAGGGCAACACCACCCCGTCCGCCACATCGAGGATGTGGCCCGGGTCCACACCGACGTTGGCGCCCGTGCGGTACGGGGCTGGGTCGGCGTGCAGCAGCACCTGGAAGCCCGGCGGGGCGGCGGCCCGTACGGCGGCGACGGCCGACTCCTGGAACGTACGGGCGACCCGGCCGCGCCAGCGCAGGGTGGCGTCCGCGAGTTCGGGGCCGAGGAGCTGGTGGACGCCGTCCCAGCCGGACTCCGTGGAGCCGCTGCCGGACCAGGCCGGTTCCAGGGCGCGGCGGACTGCGGCGGCCAGTTCGTCCGGGTCGGCGCCCGCCTCCCCGTACCCCTGGCGGCACTCCGCGCAGAAGCAGAGCGACAGGGCGTACTGCGCCGCGTCGCCGAGCCCGACGCCGGTGACCTTGTCGTGGGCGTGGAGGTGGGCGAAGCCGTACCAGCCACAGGACTCCAGCTCGGTGCCGCGCGCGCCGGGCCGGGCGGCGGCCTCCGCGGCCAGGTCCACGAGGTACGCGCGCACTGCGGGACGGGCGATGCAGGGGGCCCAGGGGTAGCGGTCCCCGTACGCGTTGCGGACCGAGGTGTCCGGGTGCTCGGCGCCGAGGCGGGAGCTGTGCGCGAGGACGACCCAGCTGTGCACCTCAAGACCGGCGGCGGTCAGCGCTTCGGCCGCCTCCTCATAGGGGTCGTCGCCCGCCACCCAGCTCTGCCGGTACGGGGTGAGGGCGCGCCCCGCCCAGCGGTCCGGGTCCGGCGGGTAGAGGACGGCGGCGTGTTCGGCGGTGACGATGCGGTGGGCGGGGTGGCGGGGGGTCAGGGCCCGGGTCGAGTGGTAGGCGGAGGCCAGGGTGACCTGCCGGACGCCGAGCTCCGCGATACGCGAGGCGGCGGCCGGGTCCCCGACCACGTCCCACGGGTAGAGGAACGCGCTCGCCCTCATGCCCGCTCCCCCGCCGGGTCCGCCTGGGAAGCCCGCTCCGCCAGCAGGGCGCGGCCGCTCGCGACGATCTCGATGAGGTCCTTGACGTGGGCGGCGGGCGGTTCCGTGAGCGGGGTGCGCACCTCGCCGACGTCCAGACCCTGGAGCCGGACGCCCGCCTTGACCAGGGAGACGGCGTAGCCGCGCCCCTTGGCCCGCAGTTCGACGAGCGGCCGGTAGAAGTGGTCGAGCAGCGCGTTCACCAGGGCGTCGTCGCCGGAGGCCAGGGCCCGGTGGAAGGCGAGAGCGATGTCCGGGGCGAAGGCGAAGACGGCGGAGGAGTAGAGGGTGACGCCGATGCCCCGGTAGGCGAGGCCGGTGAGTTCGGCGGTGGGCAGCCCGTTGAAGTAGAGGAAGGCGTCACCGGGCAGCTGGGTGCGGACCGCGCTGACGATGCGCTGCATCAGGTCGAGGTCGCCGTGGCCGTCCTTGAGCCCGATGATCCCGGGCGTCCGGGCGAGGGCGACGACCGTCTCGGGGGTGAAGACCGCGTTGTCGCGCTGGTAGACGATCGTCTCCAGGCCGGTGGCCGCCGCGAGCGCCGCGTAGTGGTTCAGCAGCCCTTCCTGGTCGGCGACGACGAGGTAAGGGGGCATGGCGAGGAGCCCGTCCGCACCGGCCTCCTCGGCGGTCCGCGCGTACTGGACGGCGAGGGCCGTGCCGTATCCGGCGCCCGCGACGACGGGGACCTGCCCGGCCGTCTCCTCGACGGCCGCGGCGACCACGAGGCGGAACTCCTCCCGGGTCAGCGCGTGGAACTCGCCCGTGCCGCAGCAGGCGAAGACCGCGGCCGCGCCCGAGTCGATCCCGGCGCGCACATGGGCCCGGAAGACGTCGAGGTCGACGGTGCCGTCGGGGCCGTAGGCCGTCACGGGGAAGAAGAGCGGCCCGGGGACTTCGCTGAGCCGGGCGGCGAGGGGGGCTGAGGTCACGGGCGCTCCCTGAGCAGATTCAAGCGTGCACAACTCTGATCCGTGTATATATTTCTGAACACCGCAACGCTAAAGCAGCCCTGGAGGGCGGGTCAAGACGGACGCAGCCTCTGAGGACGACTCACCTCACCCCTCAACTCTGTACACGCATATGAACGACAGCCAGAATTCCGCACAGGGCCCGGACCGCAGGCCGCCGCCCGCCTCCGAGGAGGCGGGCGGTGGAAATCCCGGCGACGCGGGGGCGGCCGGGCGGGCAGGATACGGACATGCCGAGACCTTCCGGATTCCAGTACGAACAGCACGGCGGCCAGAGCGTCACCATCACCCACCACGGCCGTCCGGCGGGCACCCTGCGTGGCGGCCGGGCGGAGAAGTTCCTGGCCGAGGTGGCGTCGGGCGACGCCCAGCTGGTGATGGCGCGCTGGACCGGCGCCTACAAGCACGGCAACGAACGCACGGCCCGCGACCACCCGCGCAACCGCCGCTGAGCGTCGCGCAGGCGGTCTCGGAGGGGCGCGCGGGGGTCTCGGAGGGCGGCCTGCCGGGCGGCCGCAAAGGTAAGGGAACGGCAAAGGGGGATCGTTCGTTACCCCGTGCATGACCGCAATGACCCCCGGCTCGAACATCCCTCTCTCCGCCGTCCGCGTGGCGGTGGACGTCGCCGCTCCGGTGCGGCTCGACGTCTCGGGCCTGCTGCTCACCGCCGACGGCAAGGTGCGCTCCGACGACGACTTCATCTTCTACAACCAGCCCTCGGGCCCCGGAGTGACCTACCGCGCCGGCGGGGGCTCCGCACCCGACGCCATCGTGGTGGACACCACCGCGGTCCCGCCGGGCATCGAGAAGATCGTCGTCACCGCAAGCCCCGACGCCGCAGGCCAGACCTTCCAGGGCGTCGAGCCCACCGCCACCGTGCGCAACGCCGACGACGGCACCGCGCTGGCCACCTTCACCCCGCCCCAGCTGGGCGGCGAGACGGCACTCGTGGTCATCGAGATCTACCGGCGCAACGGCGCCTGGAAGGCCCGCGCGGTCGGCCAGGGCTACGCGAACGGGCTGGCCGGGATCGCCACGGACTTCGGCGTCTCGGTCGAGGAGCCCGCCGCCACGCCGGTCCCGGCGGCAGCCGCTCCGGTGGCTCCGGTGGCCGCCCCGGTCGACCCGCGGATCGCGCCGCCGGCCCCCGCCGCTCCCCCGGCGCCGCCCGCCGCCCCGCCCGCGGCCGCGGCGAAGATCAACCTCGACAAGGGCCGGGTGAACCTCCAGAAGAACCAGACCGTCTCCCTGGTCAAGGGCGGCGCCCCGCTTCTCTCACAGGTCAAGATGGGCCTCGGCTGGGAGCCCGCGTTCCGCGGCAAGGACATCGACCTGGACGCCTCGGTCATCGCCTACGGCCCCAACCGCAACCACCTGGACAGCTGCTACTTCGGCAAGCTCTCCATCCTGAACGGGGCGATCAAGCACTCCGGCGACAACCTCACGGGCGAGGGCGCGGGCGACGACGAGGTGATCGTCGTGGACCTGGGCCGCATCCCGGCCGAGGCGACGGGCCTGGTCTTCACGGTGAACTCGTTCACCGGCCAGAAGTTCAACGAGGTCGCCAAGGCCTACTGCCGCCTGATCGACGCGGCCACCGGCGAGGAGCTGGTCAGGTTCGACCTGACCGGCACCGAGCCGCAGACCGGCGTCATGATGGCCAAGCTGATCAAGCAGTTCACCGGCGAGTGGGAGATGACGGCCATGGGCGAGTTCGTGAAGTCACGCACCGTACGCGGCATGGTGAAGCCCGCCGCCAAGTCCCTCTGATCTCCGGGGCCCGGTAGCCCCTCGGGGCGCGGTGAGCCGGGCCACAACGGCATCCAGGGCACCTGATGTGATTCAGGTGCCCCGGATCCGGAGAAGACGGACGCTGCTCGTGCTCGTCCGGTGTCTCAGAGCTTGGTCAGCTTGGAGTACGGGCTCAGGATCCTCCCCTGTCGCCCCGAGAAGTCGATGAGGACTGCGTCGTTGTCGCCCTCGACAGCAAGGATTCTGCCGAGCCCGAACTGGTCGTGCGACACCCTGTCGCCCACATCGAAGCATTCGACCGGTGGGGCCTCCTGGGCCGGGCGGTTGAAGGGACTGGAAGGCAGGTATCGCCGGGAGCCGGCTGACTGTTTCATTAAGTCGAGTATGCGCCCTGTGAAGGCCCTACGCCATGCCCGTTTGCCGCCCGAGCCCCAGAAGTGCCGGATTCGTGACCCGCGCTCACCAGGGCCAGTCAGCGCTTACTCCCGCCTCCAGCAGCGGAACCATACGGAACGCGGCGTCGGAAAGCCCCCCGAACGTGTGGCGGTTTCCGTCGCCGGACGGGGCGTGGCCGAGCCGGTATCCGGCCAGGTTCCAGGTGTAGACCGGCACCGTGTCCGGAACGCTCCAGGTGGCATCGCCACGGTAGGTGTACGAGGCCTGCTCGTCGGTGACGATGAGCACCCGGTCGTGGCCCCGGTAGTGGCGCTCCACCGCCCGTACGGTGTTGGTGCCGCCCAGGTTGCCGAAGCGCTCCAGGACCCTGAGCACCGACTCACCCGTGCGGTACGCCACCGGGGCGCTTGTCGTACCGAACTCCACCAGGTCCGCGTCGGCGGCGCGCAGCGCGAGGGCGGCGCCGAAGACGGCGGCTCCATCGGCCCGGTTCAGCTGGGAGCGCTCGGAGAGAGGCGCCCACATGGACCCCGAGCGGTCGACCAGGACCAGGGTGCGCCCGGGCAGCGCCGGGACCTGGCCCAGCGAGTGGCCGAGCGCCTGCTCCAGCGGGTACGCCCAGCGCAGCGAGGGCGCGTGCCGGTGGGCGGCGAGGTAGCGGAAGGGGAACTGCCGGGACGCGGCGACGGCCTCCGGGTCGCAGATCCGGGCCGCCGCCGTGGCCGCGACCTCGTCGCTCACCCCGGCCTCGTCGAAGTTCCGGAGGTTCCGGACGAGCGCCATAGTCCCCATGGAGGGGATGACCGCTTCCCAGGCCGCCGCGTCCATCGGCCCCTGCAGCCAGCCCGCCAGCGACTCCCAGGTCATCCCGGCCTCCGCCAGCCGCTCGGCGCCGCCGGGCCCGGTGACGACCGCGCGACGCTCGGCGAGCGGCAGCTCCATGAGGGCCCGGTGGGCGGTCAGGGTTCGGTCGCCGGCGGGCGGCAAGGCGCTGTCGGGCCGGTGCCTGCGGTCCAGCGCGTACCGGAACAGCTCGCCCTGCCAGGGCTTGGCCGGGTCGGGCGCGGCGTGCACCAGGTTGAGGACGTCACCGAAGCGGAAGCCCTTGGAGGCGGTGTCGTACTTCAGCAGGGCCCGGCCGGTGTAGAGACGGCGTACGGCATCGGCGATGCCCCGCTTGAGGGGCTTGGGCAGGGCCCGGCCGTAGCGGGAGGTCCAGTAGCCGAGCAGTTCGCCCGGCTCGTCGGCGCGCAGCAGTACGGAGTCGATGACCTGCCGGTTGGCGGGGCCGTCGGTGCAGCCCGCGTCCAGCCGAGCCTTCACGTACTCCGCGCCGCCGACCAGCGAGGCCGTCCGCAGCTGCCCGTCGCGGCGCAGCCAGTGCAGGAGCCCGGCGGTCCAGGCGGGGTCCTCGACGGCGAGGCGGCGCACGAGGGCAGCGAACCGGGTGTCGCGCTCCTCGCCGCCCTCGTAGAAGGTCTCCTGCGCGACGAAGTTGGCGACGGCGAGGAGGAAGAGCTCGGAGCGGGCGTCGCGTACGTGCCCGGTGCCGCCCTGATGGTTGGCCGCGAGCGCACCGGTCGTGGTGACGGGCGAGGTGGGCCCCGGAAGGGCGGAGCGGAGCCTGGTGATGCGGTGGTTGAAGCGTGCCATGAGAATTCCCCCGAATTCCTGGTTCCTGATGCTCTGGTTCCTGATGCCTGGGGGAAGAGCGCGGCGGCGGAACGGGGTGCCCGAGATCGGGGCCGGCGAACGGCCCGGGGTCGACGACGGTGAACAGTCCGGTGCTCTGTCCACTTGAGCTACCGGCCGAAGCCGGACGGGATTCGAACCCGCAACCGCCGGATCCAGAAGTATCCGTCGTCTGCGCACCGGGCACCCCGGCGCCCGCGCCTCCCGAGATCAACAGTGGCTGCGGCATATTTCGGGAAAGGAAGGAGCCGCCGCCTTCGCACCGGGAGGTGCATGTCCATGACCTTAGGGAACAGCCTCCGGGGGCGCGAAGGGATTTCGGTGCGCAACCGAACCGGGGCGTGCGGGCGTCGCACAGAATGATCCGGGTGATCGTCACCGGCCCGGGCCGCGGGGAGAGGGAGTCGGTATGGAGCAGATCGCGGAGTACCGGCTCGTCGCGCTGCTCGGCGAAGGCGGCATGGGCCGGGTCCAGCTGGCCCGGACGGCGTCGGGCCGGCTGGTGGCGGTCAAGACGGTCCATGAACATCTCGCCGCCGACCCGGGGTTCCGGGAGCGGTTCCGGCGCGAGACGCTCGCCGCGCGGGCCGTCGCCGGTCCGTTCACCGCCGCGGTGCTGGACGCGGACCCCGACGCCGTACGGCCGTGGCTGGCGACCGAGTTCTGTGCCGGGCCCACCCTCACGGAGACCGCCGACGCGCTCGGGCCGCTGGGCGCGGGACCGCTCGCCGCGCTGGGGGCGGCGCTCGCGGAGGCGCTGGCGGGCATCCACCGGGCCGGCCTGGTCCACCGCGACCTGAAGCCGTCGAACGTGGTGCTCACCCGGGGCGGCCCGAAGGTCCTGGACTTCGGCATCGCCCGCCGGGCGGCCGACGAGACCCTGACGGCCACCGGGGAGGTGATCGGTTCGCCCGGGTTCATCGCCCCGGAGCTGCTGACGGCCGACGCCGAACCCGCCCCGGCCGCAGATGTGTTCGCCCTGGGGGCGCTGCTGGCCCGGCTGGCGACGGGCCGGTCCCCCTACGGCTCGGGGCCCGCGCACCAGGTGCTGTACCGGACGGTGCGGGGTGAGGCGGACCTGGACGGGGTGCCGACGGAGGAGTGGCGCGCCTTCCTCTCCGCCTGCCTTACGGGCGATCCGGCGGCCCGTCCGACGGTGGCCGAGGTGCTGCGCTGGTGCTCGGAGCGGTCGGCCGAGGCGGAGGGGGCGTGGTGGGAGCGGGACCCGGTGGCCGGTCTGATCCGCAGGCGCGAGGAGGCGGTGGCGGCGCTGGCGGGGGACCCGGGCGGGGCGGGGAGCGCGATCGCCGCCCCACCCGCACGGCCCGCGCGCCCCGCCGGGCCCGGGGACACCGTGCCGACCGGGCCCGAGGACACCGTCCCCGCCGCGTCCGGGTCGACAGCAGCCCTCACCGATGCCACCCCGCGCCGGGCCCGGCCCACCGCCGCCCCGCAGGACACCGTCCCGCTGGGTCCCGCCCCGCAGAACGCCGCACCACAGGCTCCCGCCCCGCAGGACACCGTCCCGTACGCCGACGTCCCCGGCCGGGGGCCGACCAGGCGGCGGCTGCTCGCGTTCGGCGGGGCCGTGCTCGTGGCCGGGACCGGAGCCGGCGGCGTGACGCTGCTCGGTCTCACGGAGAAGGACGACCCGGCCGGCTCCCCGGCCGCTCCGCCCCCGCCCCGGACCCGCTGGGCCCGGGGGCGCCTGCTGTGGACCCGGGCCACGGGCGACCCCGGCCACACCTCCGGGGTGCTGCGCCACGGCGGCGCGCTCCTCGTCAGCGACGCGGCCGCGGTGACCGCGCTCGACGCGGCGACGGGCGCGGTGCGCTGGCGCTACCCTGCGCGGCAGATCACCGGGGTCGAACCCCACGGCGACCAGGTGCTCGTCCTGCGCTCCGGGCTCCTCTTCGCACCGGAGCTCATCGCGCTCGACGCCCGTACGGGCAACCGGCGGTGGAAGGCCGTACCCACCCGGCCGATCGGCGCCACGAGGTCCACCGCTCCCGACGGCCAGTCGGCGTTCCTCGCGGTCGACGGGGCGCTGGCCGTCCTGGTCCCGTACGCCTCCGACGCCTCCCTGTGGGCGAAGCGGGCCCTGGGCGACCGCCCCTGGCGTGCGTACGGCTTCGACTCCCGTACGGGAAAGGCCCTCTGGTTCCACGAGGGGACGCGGGCCGCGGTGACCGGCGTCCACGCGGCCGGCGGGCGGCTGGCCGTCGCGCTCCGCCCGCCCTCGCGCTCCGGTGAACCCGTCGAGGAGCCGCTGTTCGTGCTGCGGACCTCCGGCGCGGCACCGGAACCGGAGCCCGCGATCCCCGGCGGCGCCCCCTACCCGCAGGCCCACCCCGGCTCCACCGGCACCCGGTACTACGCGAGCGGCGGCCGGATCGTCTCCGTCGACCTGGCGACCCGGCGCACCGCCTGGGACCGGAGGCTCGACGGCACCCCCACGGTGACGCCCACCGCGTCCGGGGGCCTGGTCCACACGGCGGGACCGGGCGGGGTCGACGCGCTGGACGCGAGGAGCGGCCGGACCCGCTGGAGCAGCACGGACGTCGGGCAGCTCCCCGGCGGCGAGGAGAACGGGCCGCCGCTGGCGGCCGACGGCACCCTGTACGCGTCGGGGCCGCAGCCGGGCAGCGGGGAGAAGGCCGGCGAGGGTGCCCGCTGGGGTGTGCACGCCCTGGACGCGGTCCGGGGCCGCCGGCTGTGGTCCATGCCCGTCGAGTCGACGGGGTCGCCGAGCGCCGCCGCGGGCGGTGGCCTCCTCCATGTGTACGCCGGCGGAACCGTGCAGACCTTCACCGGCCCGGACTCCGCATGACCGGCCCACTGCTTCCGGGCGATCCGGAACGGCTCGGCTCCGTACGCCTGTCGGGGCGGCTCGGGGCGGGCGGCATGGGCACGGTCTATCTGGGCCGGACGCCCGGCGGGCTGACCGTCGCGGTCAAGACGGTCCACGAACACCTGGCCGCCGAACCGCACTTCCGTGAACGCTTCCGCCGCGAGGCCGCCGCCGCCCGTGCGGTGACCGGGGCGCACACGGCGGCGGTGCTCGACGCGGACCCGGAGTCGGCCCGGCCCTGGCTGGCCACCGCCTATCTGCCGGGCGTGACCCTGCGCCACGCGGTGGCGGCGACGGGTCCACTGGAGCCGCCCGCCGTACGGTCCCTGGGTGCGGCGCTCGCCGAGGCGCTGACGGACATCCACGGCGCGGGGCTCGTCCACCGCGACCTCAAGCCGTCCAATGTGCTGATCACCGCCGACGGGCCCCGGGTCATCGACTTCGGGATCGCGCGCGCGATCGGCGACCACGGGCTGACCGGGGCGGGCGATGTCATCGGCACGCCCGGGTTCATCGCCCCGGAGCAGATCACCGGGGCCATCGTCACCGGGGCGCCGCGGACCCGGGGCGCGGTCACCGGGGCCGCCGATGTGTTCGCGCTCGGCGCGGTGCTGGTCTTCGCGGCGACCGGGCGGAGCCCCTTCGGCTCGGCGACGGGCGCGGTGCTGCTCTACCGGGCCGTCCACGAGGACCCGGACCTCACCGGCGTACCGGATGAGGTCCGTGAGCTGGCCGCGGCCTGCCTGGAGAAGGACCCGGGGCGGCGGCCCACGGTGGCCCGGGTCCTGGACGCCACGGCGGACCCGGGCGCGCCGCTGTGGTGGCGCGCGGAACCGCTGCGCTCCCTGGTGCTGGGCGAGACGGCGGCGCCCGGGCCACCGGCCGACCCGGACCCCACGGCGGCGACCGAACGCGGACCCGCGCCCCAGCCCCGTACGCATCCACTCCCGTCCCCTCCCCCGCCCACCTCCGCGAAGTCCGTCGCACGCCGGGAGCTCACCCGGCGCGGCCTCCTGCTGGCCGGGGGCGGCGGGGTCGCGTCACTGCTCACGTACGCGCTCCTGCGCGGTGGCGGCGAGGACGACGGCAAGGGCAAGGAGGAGACGGCGGACCCGCTGGCCGTGCGGCGCGGCAGCGTCCGGCAGGGGGCCGTGCGCTGGACCCTCGCGCCCGCCGACGCCGGTGCGACCGTGAACGCGCTGCGGCTGGCCGGGAACTCCCTGCTGGTGCACGGCGTCGGCACGCTCGACACGTCTGACATCGGCGGCGGCCGCGGGTACGTCACCGCGCGCGGCCTCCCCGACGCCGGGCGGCGCTGGGTGACCGGCGCCGCCGAGACCGCGCCCACGCAGTGGGGTGTGTCGGGTTCCGTGCTGGCGGCGGCCGATCTGGGGCTGGACGCCGTGGACCTGGTGACGGGCGAGCCGCACGACACCCAGGAGCGGCTGGGCGTCCCGCTCTGGTTCTCCGTGGCGGACGGGGTACTGATCTCCGGCTACGACGCGGACGCGAGCCTGCCGTCCCTGCAAGCCGTCGACCTGGCCACGGGCGAGGAACGCTGGACCGAGGACGTGCCGGGCACCCGGCCGCCCGCCGTCCTGGGCCGGACGGTGCTGCTCGCCGACGAGGACGGCTCGTACATCCGGTGCGCCGACGCGGTCAGCGGTCGGATCCGCTGGAGGTACGAGGGTTTCGAGGGGCCGGTGGCGGCGCTCGCCGCGGTCCCGGAGGCGGGCTGCTTCGCGGTGCTCTCCACCGGGGGCGCGCTGCACTTCGTCCGCGCCCGGGACGGCGGACGGCTCGCCACCGCGACCCTGGACGGCGGGGCGAGCGCCGGTTCCAGCGCGCTGGCCGCCGTCGGTTCCACGGTGCTGCTGGCCACCGGAGGCCGGGTCCACGCGTACGCCCCCGCCACCGGAGCGCCGCTCTGGTCGGTGCGGACGGTCGGCCTGGACACCAGTTGGCCCGCCGTCACGGGCGGCGGCCGGGCCCCGGTGACGGCGGGCGGGGCGCTGCTCCACTGGGCAGGGGCCGGGCAGCTCCAGTGCGTCGGCCTCCGCAGCGGCGAGGAGCGCTGGACGGCCCGGCTGGACGGCGTCGCCCAGGTGCCGCCGGTCGCGGTCGCCGGGACGGTGTACGCGGCGACGGGCGAGGTCTGCCGGGCCCTGGACCTGAACGGGGGTGCGGTGCAGCGCAGTTGGGCGGCGGCGGACACCCGCGACCTGGCGGCCGACCGGTCCGGCTGGTACGCCCGCCTCGGCACGGGGACGGTACGGGCGTACAACCACGCCGCTGTTACGGCCCCGTCCTCCTGACGGGGCCGTAACGGCAGGGGCTCGGGGAGCCGCCGACATCTGCTGGGTAAGAGCAGCACTCAGCAGAGTGAATTGCGCCGCCTCAGCACAAGCGCTACGCGCCCGCCTCAGCCCCCCGCGCGCGACCGGGCCTTGAACGCGGCCTTGCGGGCCTCCTTCGCGGCCTTCTTGTCGCCGTGCAGGCGGCCCATGGCCTCCAGCACGTCGGCGGTGGCCGGGTGGTCGACCCGCCAGGCCTCGTCGAAGAAGCCGCTGTGCTGGGCGGAGAGCCCTTCGACCAGGCCCTGGAGCTCGTCGAGTTCGCCGTCCGCGTCCAGTTGGGCGGCGATCGTGTCGATGGCCAGCCAGAAGATCATCGCCTCCGGCGGGGCCGGGACGTCGGCCGCGCCGCGCTCCGCGAGCCAGACCCGGGCCAGGCCGCCGAGTTCCGGGTCACCGAGGACCGCGCGTACGGCGGGTTCGGCCTCCTCGCCGGCGAGGGCGAGCGCCTGCTGGCAGTGGAGGCGGCGCAGCGGCGCGCCCTCGTCCGTGCCGCGCGCCGCCGCCAGCAGCTCGGCCGCGGCCGGGACCGCACCCTGCGTGCCGCGCCCGGCGAGCCAGAGCTGGATCTCGGCGCGGGCGGCGGCCTCCGGGTAGTACGCGATGCCGTCGAGGAGGACGTCGGCGCCCTTGTCGGCGAGGTCGCCGACGGCGGGGGCGTCCACCCCGGCCTCCAGCATCCGGGCGCGGATGCCGTACAGGCCGAGAGGGGTGAGCCTGACCATGCCGTACCGGGTGACGTCCTCCTCGTCGGCCCCGGCGACGGAGGGGTCCGCGTCCCCCTCCTCGACCATCAGCGCCTCGTCCACCGGCTGGTACTCGACGATCCCGATGGGTTCGAGGAGCCGGAACTGGTCGTCGAGGCGCATCATCGCCTCCGACACCTGCTCCAGGATGTCGTCGGTGGGCTCGCCCATGTCGTCGGGGACGATCATCGACGCGGCGAGGGCGGGCAGCGGCACCGGCCCCTCGCCCGCGCCGTCGGCGAGGGTGAGCAGATAGAGGTTGCCGAGGACGCCGTCGAGGAACTCCGCCTCGGCCTCCGGGTCCCAGTCCAGGGCGTCGAAGTCGATCGAGCCGTCCTCGCCGACGAGGTCCGCGAAATCGTCCAGGACGGGCGCGGTGGCGTCGGCGTGCACGGCGTCGAGGCCCTCCAGCCAGATCCCCAGGACGTCCTGCGGGGAGCCGGTGGTGAGCAGCTCCAGGTTCTCGCCCGCGGTGACGGTGCCCTCGCCCTCGCCCTCCGTGCCGTCCGGGAGCTCCCCCTCCTCGGGGTCCGTGACGTCGAGGAGCCCGGAGTCCACGGCGAGCCGCCAGGCCTCGCTGGCGTACGCGGCACCGTCGTCGTCGGCGGAGAGGCCGAGGTGCTCGGCGGCCGCGGGCAGTTGCGCCTCGACGAGCTCGCCGCCTGCGCCGACCCGTGCGTCGGGCCCCGCCCAGCGGGCGAGCCGGACGGCGCGGACGAAGAGCGGTGCGGCGAGCGCGTCCCGCGCCAGTTCGGCCTCGGAGTGCAGCCGCACCGGCGGCAGGGTGGGACGCTCTGCGGACATCGGGGGTTCTCCTCGGTGCGTGCTCGGGGGCGTACGGAGTCCGTACGCGGTTCAGCCGCCCAAGCCTAGACGCAATTCGCCGCAGGCCGGCTGGTTCGGGCGACCGACCGCTGCCGTTCACCCGGGGTACGGGGACAACTCCGCCGAGGCGGAGGGGAAGCACCGCGTGCCGCCCCGTTCCTCACCCCGCCTTCATGCTGCGAGCGGGCGTGTGGCGGTTCACGCCGCCGCCGGTCATGCCGGGGTACTTCTGGACGCGTTCCCACAGTGGCGACGGGGAGCCGACCCCCTCACCGGGCGCGGTGAGTGCCGCGATGTGGTGTTCGGCGCTCTCCCACTCGGCGTAGTTGAGGACCCGGGTGCCGTCGGTGCTGACGTGGAAGTGCGCGGCGATGCCACCGGCGGGGGTGTGGGGGTCCTCGCCGAGCGCCTCGAACACGGTGTCCACCCAGTCCCGTTGCCGGGCCGGGTCCGGGCCGGCGAACTCCGTAGTGCAGCAGGGTCGCTCCGTCCTCGCCCGCGTGGACGCTGTACGACAGCAGCCCGGGGTGCGGCCACTCCCGGCTCTCCCACGCCTCGCGGATGGCGTCGAGCGTCCACCGCCGACGCTCCGGCGTACCGATGTCCCAGGTGGCGGCCAGGGCGATCCCGGCGTCGGCGCGGGCCGGGTCCGGGCGGTCGGTGAAGTGCACGGTCATGGTGGCGTTCCCCTCTCACGCGCACCGGTCGGTGCGTCGTCGCCACCGCCGTCACACCTCAAGTCCGCTTGAGGTCAAGGGCGGGTCACTCGGGCAGTTCGGCCCGCCAGGCCGTCACGTTCAGCTCGTCCATGTACCGGATGTCGTGGCCCTCCAGCGGGTGGACCCGCGCCCCGGCGTCGGGGGCGGCGGCCAGCTCCAGGGCGTCGGCCATGACGAGCTCGCCGCCCTCCTTGGTGGAGACCCAGGCGAGCATCGACCTCACGGTGAGGCCGGGGTCCAGGAGGACCTCCTTCGGGCCCTGGTCGCGGCCGAACATCGAGCCGGCCGGGTTGACCTTCACCGGGAGGCGTTCGCCGTCCTCGCCGAGCGCCTGCACCGAGGGGTAGCCGACGACCCGGTAGGGCTTGGTGCCGCAGTTGGTCAGGGTCAGCACGACCGCGCGGCTCATCATCGCGGCCTGCACCTCCCCCATGGTCACCACGGCACCGGATGCGGGGCACTCCCCGGTGGACGTGGGAGACGGGTCCGGGCCCTGAGCCGGTACGCCGACGGTCGGCGCCGGGGCGGCGGAGGGCGGGGGCAGTGTGTCGGCGTGGACGCCGGGGGCGGAGGCGGAAGGGGTCGGGCTCCGCTCCCCCTCACCGGCGGGGACGAGGAATCCCGAGCAGCCCGTCAGCACCGTGGCCGCCACCGCCGTCAGCAGGACCGCCGCCGGGGCCGGCCTCCGCAGCCGGGCCCGTATCCGCACCCGCTCGCCCATGTCGCCCACCCCTCGCCGCGACCCCCCGGCCGCACGTCGTCCGTGCGTTCGATCATGTCAGGAGCCAGGCGCCCCGGTGACACTGTTCAGCATCTCTTCCCGGTCCGGGCAAGCAGATCTAAGTGGACCTTCACGGTTGCCGGGGCCGACACTTCGGACATGACCGCCACCGCACCCCGGCCCTTCGGCCGCACGCTCTGCGCCATGATCACCCCGTTCACCGCCACCGGGGCGCTGGACCTCGACGCCGCCCGCGCGCATGCCGCGCACCTGGTGGCCGAGGGCTGCGACGGGCTGGTCCTCAGCGGCACCACCGGGGAGTCGCCCACCACGTCGGACGCGGAGAAGTCGGCCCTGCTGCGGGCGGTCCGCACGGAGGTCGGTGACGGGGTGCCGCTGCTCTCCGGCGTCGGCAGCGCGGACACCGCGCACGCGGTGCGTCTCGCCCGGGAGGCCGAAGAGGCGGGCGCCGACGGGCTGTTGGTGGTCCCGCCGTACTACAGCCGCCCGCCGCAGGCCGCCGTGGAGAGCTACTTCCTGCGGGTCGCCGAGGCCACCGGCGTACCGCTGATGCTGTACGACATCCCCGGCCGCACCGGCGTCCGGATCGAGCCGGAGACGCTGCTGCGGCTCGCGGACCACCCGCGGATCGTCGCGGTGAAGGACTGCGCGTACGACCTGCTCGGCTCCACGAAGGTGCTGGCGCGGAGCTCGCTGGCGTACTACTCGGGGTGCGAGGAGCTGAACCTCCCGCTCTACGCGCTGGGCGGCGCGGGCTATGTCAGCACGGTCGCCAATGTGGCCCCGCGCCAGATGCGGGCGCCGCTGGACGCGTTCGACGCGGGGCGCACCGACGAGGCGGCCCGGCTCAACGGGCTGACCGTCCGGCTCACCGAGCTGATGATGGCGGGCGGGCTGCCCGGCACCGTCACCGTGAAGGCCCTGCTGGACGCGGGCCCGGTCCGGGAACCGCTGCAGCCCGCCGGGCGCGAGGCGACCGACGGGCTGCGTGCGGCGTACGAGGAGCTCCTGGCCGCCTGAAAAGCTAGTTGTGGGCGTGCAGGACCTCGTTCAGCCCGCCCCACACCGCGTTGTTCGGGCGGGCCTCGACGGTGCCGGTGACCGAGTTGCGGCGGAAGAGGATGTTGGAGGCGCCGGAGAGCTCACGGGCCTTGACGACCTGGCCGTCCGGCAGCGTGACGCGGGTGCCGGCCGTGACGTACAGCCCGGCCTCCACGACGCACTCGTCGCCGAGCGCGATGCCGACACCGGCCTCCGCGCCGACCAGGCAGCGCTCGCCGATGACGATGCGGACGTTGCCGCCGCCGGAGAGGGTGCCCATGGTGGAGGCGCCGCCGCCGATGTCGGAGCCGTCGCCGACGACGACACCCGCGGAGATGCGGCCCTCGACCATGGAGGTGCCGAGCGTGCCCGCGTTGAAGTTGACGAAGCCCTCGTGCATGACGGTGGTCCCGGCGGCGAGGTGCGCGCCGAGGCGGACCCGGTCGGCGTCGGCGATCCGTACGCCCTTGGGGGCCACGTAGTCCGTCATCCGCGGGAACTTGTCGACCGAGGTCACCTGGAGGTGCAGGCCCTCGGCGCGGGCGTTGAGGCGGACCCGCTCCAGGTCGTCGACGGCGACCGGGCCGAGCGAGGTCCAGGCGACGTTGGCGAGCAGGCCGAAGAGACCGTCGAGGTTCTGGCCGTGCGGCTGGACGAGCCGGTGCGAGAGCAGGTGCAGGCGCAGGTACGCGTCGTGCGCGTCGAGCGGCTTGTCCTCGAGCGAGGAGATGACCGTGGAGACGGCGACGACCTCGACGCCGCGCCGGGCGTCCACGCCGATGGCCTTGGCCGCACCCTCGCCGAGGCGGTTGACGGCCTCGTCCGGGGTGAGCCGCTGCGTACCGGCCGGGCCGGGCTCGGCGCTCAGCTCGGGGGCGGGGAACCAGGTGTCGAGGACGGTGCCGTCACCGGCGACGGTGGCGAGGCCGGCGGCGACGGCGCCGGTGGTACGGGAAGTGGCCTGGGAAGTCGTGTCGGTCATGGACAGAAACCTAACCGGCCGGGGCCCGCTCGGGCGAACCGGTCTCAGCCTCCGGCTCCTCCCCCGCAGGCCGCGCCAGGTCCCGCTCCCCTCGCCCCTCCGGCCCCCGTACCCGCTCCCCCGGTCCGGGCAGCCGCCGCGCCGCCAGCACCGCCGCCCCCGCACCGGCCGCGAGCAGGGCGCACACCGGCCAGAGCAGCCCGGGAGCCGCCGCGTACAGGAAGGCCCCCAGCGGCGGCGCGAGCACCTGGCCGCTGATCGAGGCACCGGCGTACAGGCTCTGGAAGCGGCCCTGCGCGTGGCCGGGCGCCTGGTCGGCGACGTAGGCGGTGGCGGGGGTCTTGTAGAGGATCTCGCCGAGGGTCAGCGAGACCATCATGGTGACGGCGAAGAGGACGCCCGCGCCGGGGATGAGCACGGCGTAGCCGAGCCCGACGAGGAGGAGTCCGACGCCGATGATGGAGAGCGGGGCACGATCGCGCAGGACGTGGGCGGCGGGCAGTTCGAGGAGGAGGATGACGCCGCCGTTGACGGCGAGCAGCCAGCCGTAGAACTGGGGGCCGTGCCCGTGGTCCGCGAGGAAGACCGGCAGGGTCGAGTACTGCTGGCGGTAGACCAGGTCGACGAGGACGATCGCGGCGAGCAGCACCAGCACCGCGGGCCTGGCCCGCAGTTCGTGCCAGAGGCCCGGCGCGTCGGGGTCGTGGGCGGGGACGGAGTGGGCGCTGCCCCGGGCGGGGAGGATGCGCGCGGCGTAGAGGGCGAAGAGCAGGGTGCCGAGCCCGTCGGCGACGAAGAGCCAGTCGTACGAGAACCGGGTGGCGACCAGGGCGCCGAGCGGCGGGCCGATGGCGAAGCCCCCGTTGGCCGCGAACCGGGTGAGGGCGAAGCTCTGGCGGCGGCTTCCCCCTTCGGGGACGGAGACCGCGACGAGGGCCGCGTTGGCGGCGCGGGCGACCCCGGCGGCGTACTGGGCGAGCGGCAGCACCCCGTAGAGCACGGCGACCGGCAGGGCGGGCAGGACCACGAGGGCCGCCCCGCTGACGCAGGCGCCGGCCAGGAGCGCGCGGCGGTGGCCCAGGCGGTCGCCGAACCAGCCGCCGGTGAGGTTCCCGGCGACCAGGCCGATGCCGCCGATCCCGCTGATCACCCCGGCCTGGGCGGCGGAGAGGCCGCGTGGCCCGACGAGATAGACGAAGAGGAAGACGAAGGTGATGCTGACGACGGCGTTGACGAACACGCCGAGCGCCAGCAGCCGAACCGTTCGCGGTACTCCGCGCACCATGCCCATGGTGGTGGCCGTCCCCCGTCGCCCTGGTGAGTTCTCAGTGAGTTCCCTGAGGGAACGGACTATGGCAGCATGGTTCCATCAAGGTCAACCGCATTCCGGGGGCGGCGCGGCAACCACGACGGAGGAGGGCGGGAACCATGGCACAGCGCACCAGCCTGGCCGACGCCGACTGCTCGATCGCCCAGGCGCTCGATGTCGTCGGTGACTGGTGGACGCTGCTGATCGTGCGGGACACCGCACGCGGCGTGCACCGGTTCGACGCGCTACAGCAGGAGTTGGGCGTCTCGCGGAAGGTGCTCACCGAGCGGCTGCGGCTGCTGGTGGACGCGGGGGTGCTGTCCCGGGAGCCGTACCAGGACCGCCCGGTCCGGTACGAGTACCGCCTCACCCCGCGAGGCCGGGCGCTGCTGCCCGTCCTCGTCGCACTCCAGGACTGGGGTGACACATGGGTGCTGGGAGAAGGGGAGACGATGGCGACGACGACGGAGGCCTCGCAGGAGGCGGCCCGGGTGGGGGCCCTGCTGGGGACACGGGTGCCGGAGCTGGTGCTGACCGGCGCGGACGGGGAGCCGCACGATCCGGTCGCGGACACCCCGTACACCGTTCTGTACTGCTTCCCCAGCGCCTACGCCCGCGCGGACGCCTACCCGCCGGGCTGGGCCGGGATCCCGGGGGCCGTCGGCTGCACCCTCGAATCGTGCACGTACCGCGACGAGCTGGCCGAGTTCACGGCCGCCGGCGCCACCGTGCACGGGGTGTCCGTGCAGCGCCCGGACGAGCAGCGCGCCTTCGCGGAGAAGGAGGGGCTGCGCTTCCCGCTGCTCTCGGACGCCGATCTGGCCCTGACGGCCGCCCTGCGGCTGCCGACGTTCCGGGCGGCGGGGGTCAGCCGGCTCAAGCGGCTGACCCTGGTGGCCGACCGGGAGCGGACGGTCCGGCAGGTGCTGTACCCGGTCACGGACATCGAGGCGAGCGTGCGCACGGCCCTGGAGACGGTCCGCCGCCTGGGGTGACCCGGGCCGCTCAGGCGCAGCCGTCGACGACCCGGGCCAGCATCTCGCGGGTGTAGGCGGCGTCGAAGGCGGAGCCGGTCAGCAGCACCTGGAGGCAGACGCCGTCCATCAGCGCGACGAGGGCCCGCGCGGTGGCCGGGTCGGTGCGCGCGGACAGCACCTCGACCGCCGACTCGGTCCACTCGGCGGCGACCGGCCGCAGGGCCGGGCGGCGCAGGGCGGCGAGATACAGCTCGTACTCCAGCTCGATCGCGCCCCGCTCGCCCGCGAACCACTCCCCCAGCACCCGGGTCAGCTCATCGGCGAGCCCGGGGCCGGTCCCCCGGGCGGCGGGCTCCCGGGCGAAGGCGTCGCTGTCGCGCAGCGCCTGGGCGAAGTTCTCGTTGGACCGGCGCAGGGCGGCCGTCAGCAGTTCGTCCAGCGAGCCGAAGTGGTACGTGGTCGAGCCGAGCGGCACATCGGCCTCGGCGGCCACGGTGCGGTGGCTGAGCCCGGCTATCCCGTCGGCGGCTATCACGCGCAGCGCAGCGTCGATGATCCGCGTCCGCCGCTCGGGGTCGTACCGGCGGGCCATCAGTGCGCCCCGCCCAGATTGAGCACGACGACCCCGACGACGATCAGGGCCACGCCCGCGAGTTTGACCGGGCTGCTGGACTCCCCCAGGAACAGGATGCCGATGAGGGCCACGGCGGCGGTGCCGACGCCGGCCCAGATCGCGTACGCGGTGCCCACGGAGAGCGTCTTGAGGGTCTGGGCGAGCAGGGTGAAGGCGATGAGGTACCCCACCGCCGTGCCGATCGAGGGCCAGAGCCGGGTGAAACCGTCGCTGTACTTCATGGCCGTCGTCCCGGCCACCTCCGCCGCGATCGCCGCGGCCAGCAGTCCGTATGCGTATCCCATGTGTACAAGTGTACGCATCGTTGCGTACAGCTGTACATATCATCGGCCCGCACCAGGGGCGTTACGGTGTCCCGACCGATGACACGGCCCGGCAGCACGGGCCGGCGATGTGAGCGGAGACGCAGTGGCGCAGGACGCAGGGTGGGGCGGTGCCCCGTACGGGGGCGCGCCCCACGGTGGGGGGCCCTTCCACGGGGGAGCGCAGGGACCGGGTGGCTGGAACGGCGGATGGGCGGCGCCGCCCAAACCGGGGGTGATACCCCTGGCGCCGCTGAGGGTCTCCGACATGCTCACCGGCGCCTTCGCGACGATCGGCGGCTACTGGAAGCCCCTGGTCGGGATAGCCCTGGCGCTCTTCGGCGCGGCGACGGCCGTCCTGGGCGTCGGGCTGGCCATCGCCTTCTCCACCGTGGCGGCCAACTGGGACGACCTGACGGGGCCCGGCGAACCGGACACGGCGCGACTGGTCCCGCTGGGCATCGCGTTCGGCGTCCTGATGGTCATCGGCACCATCGCCTACCTGCTGGCCTCGGCCGTCGTCCAGGCGGCGGTCCCGGTGGTCCTCCAGGAGGCCGTCCTGGGCCGCCCGATCGGTTTCGGCGCCGTCTGGAGCCGCGCCTGGTCGCGGGTCTGGGCCATGATCGGCACGGTCCTCCTGCTGGGCCTGGCCGTCGCCGTCCCCTTCCTGGCCGTCATGGCCACGATGGTCGCGACCGCGATCTACGCCATCACGCTGGGCGACTCGGACACCGCGGGACCCCTCTTCCTGCTCGCCCTCTTCGGCTGGCTGGCGCTCACTCCGGTCGCGGTCTGGCTCTGGGTGAAGTTCTCCCTGGCCCCCACGATCGTGGTCTTCGAGGGACAGCGGCCGGTCGCGGCGCTGCGCCGCTCGGCCCAGCTGGTCCGCGGCAGCTGGTGGCGGGTCCTCGGCATCGGCCTGCTCGCCTTCGGGCTGGCGAGCGTGGTCGGCTACATGATCCAGATGCCGTTCCAGGCGCTCGGCATGATGCCCGGCTCCATGGACACGGACCTGGCGGGCGAACCGAGCGGCGGGGAGATCCTCGCCCTGCTCGGCGGCTTCATGGTGCTGGCCATGATCAGCGGGTTGGTGAGCCAGCTCTTCTCGTCGATCTTCCCGCCGCTGGTGACCGGACTGCTGTACGTGGACCTCCGGATGCGCAACGAGAACCTGGCCCCGGTCCTGGCGGAGGCGGCGGCACAGACCCTGCCGGAGCAGTACGGGCCCCCGCCGGCCGCCCCGGTGTAGGGCCCCGCTCAGTCGGTCAGCGTCCGCTTGGGGCGCAGCACACAGAACTCGTTGCCCTCGGGGTCTGCAAGCACCACCCAGGTGGCGTCCGGCCCCTGCCCGACGTCCAGCCGCCGGGCGCCGAGCGCGATGATGCGCTCGACCTCGGCGTCCTGGTCGTCGGGGGTCAGGTCGATGTGCAGCCGGTTCTTGACGGTCTTCCTCTCCGGTACGGGGAGGAAGCACATGCCCGGCAGCGCGGTCTCATGGGCGCCGATGACGATCTCGTCCTCGTCCTCGAAGAGCACCTGCCAGTCGAGCACCGCGCTCCAGAACCGGGCCAGGAGCGGCAGGTCGTGGGCGTCGACGGCGAGGTGGTACATGCGAACAGCCATGCCGGACAGTCTGCCCGGCGGGTACGACGACCGCACCCGCAATCGAACGGCCGTGCCCGCCAGCAGAACTGGCGGGCACGGCCGTCGGTGTCGTACGGGGAGCGCGGGATCAGACGTTGAAGCCGAGCGCGCGGAGCTGCTCGCGCCCGTCGTCGGTGATCTTGTCCGGGCCCCACGGCGGCATCCAGACCCAGTTGATCCGGAGCTCGTTGACGATGCCGTCCGTGGCGGACTTCGCCTGGTCCTCGATGACGTCGGTCAGCGGGCAGGCCGCGGACGTCAGGGTCATGTCGAGGGTGGCGATGTTGGCGTCGTCGACGTGGATGCCGTAGATCAGGCCCAGGTTGACGACGTCGATGCCCAGCTCGGGGTCGACGACGTCGTACAGCGCCTCGCGGACCTCCTCCTCGGAGGCCGGCTTCATGGTCGCGGTCTCGTTCTCGCTCATGCGGTCTTCCCTTCGGACAGCGCCTTGGCCGTCGCGTCCTTCCACGCCATCCAGCTCAGCAGCGCGCACTTGACCCGGGCGGGGTACTTGGAGACGCCGGCGAACGCGACTGCGTCCTCCAGCACCTCCTCCATCGCCTCGTCCGGCTCCAGCTGCCCCTTGGACTGCATCAGCTCCAGGAACGCGGCCTGGATCTTCTGCGCCTCGGGCAGCTCCTTGCCGACGAGCAGCTCGTTCAGCACGGAGGCGCTGGCCTGGCTGATGGAGCAGCCCTGGCCCTCGTAGCTCACGTCGGCGATGGTCTCGCCGTCGTACTTCACCCTGAGCGTGATCTCGTCGCCGCAGGTCGGATTGACATGATGCACCTCGGCGTCGCCGTCCCGCAGGCCACGCCCGTGGGGGTGCTTGTAGTGGTCCAGGATCACTTCCTGGTACATGGAATCAAGCTTCACCAGTCAGCCCTCAGCCGAAGAAGTTCCGGACGTGCTCCAGGCCGTCCACCAAGGCGTCGACCTCGGCGGGCGTGGAGTACAGATAGAACGACGCTCGCGTCGTCGCGGGAATTCCGTACCGCAGGCAGACCGGCCGCGCGCAGTGGTGGCCGACCCTGACGCAGATACCCATCTCGTCGAGGACCTGGCCCACGTCGTGCGGGTGGATGTCGCCGAGCGTGAAGGAGATCGTCGCCCCGCGGTCCTCGGCTGTCGCCGGGCCGATGATCCGCAGGCCCGGGACGTCCAGGAGGCGCTTCACCGCGTACTCGGTGATCGCCTTCTCGTGGCGGTGGATGTTCTCCATGCCGATCGCCGAGAGGTAGTCCACGGCCGCACCGAGGCCGACGGCCTGGGCGATCGGGGGCGTACCGGCCTCGAACTTGTGCGGCGCCGGGGCGTACGTCGAGGAGTGCATCGACACGGTCTCGATCATCTCGCCGCCGCCGAGGAACGGAGGCAGGTCCTCCAGGAGCTCCTGCCGTCCCCACAGCACGCCGATGCCCGTCGGGCCGACCATCTTGTGGCCGGTGAAGGCCACGAAGTCGGCCTGGAGCGCCTGCACGTCCAGCACCATGTGCGGGGCGGCCTGCGAGGCGTCGATGCAGACCAGCGCGCCGACCTGCTGGGCGCGGCGGATGATCTGCTCGACCGGGTTGACGGTACCCAGGATGTTCGAGACCAGCGTGAAGGAGACGATCTTCGTCTTCTCGGTGATGATCTCGTCGATGTTCGACAGGTCGAGCCGGCCGTCGTCGGTGATGCCGAACCACTTCAGCTTCGCGCCGGTGCGCTGCGAGAGCAGCTGCCACGGCACGATGTTGGAGTGGTGCTCCATCTCCGTGGTGACGATCTCGGTGTCGCGGTCCACCCGGTAGGGCTCGTCCGCCCAGCCGAGCATGTTGGCCACGAGGTTGAGCGACTCCGAGGCGTTCTTCGTGAAGATCACCTCGTCGCGGCTCGGTGCGTTGATGAAGGCCGCGACCTTGTCACGGGCGCCTTCATACAGCGCGGTGGCCTCCTCGGCGATCGTGTAGACGCCGCGGTGCACGTTCGCGTTGTGGCGCTCGTAGTACGTGTTGAGCGCGTCGAGGACCTGGCGCGGCTTCTGCGAGGTCGCTGCGGAGTCCAGGTAAACGATCTTCTTGCCGTCGTGGACCGTGCGGTCCAGGATCGGGAAGTCCTTGCGGATCGCCTCGGTGTCGAGGAGGCCGGTGAGCCCCTGTCGGGCGTCAGTCACGCGGAAGCGCCACCCTTCGTGTATGCCTCGTAGCCCTCGTTCTCCAGCTGGTCGGCCAGTTCGGCACCGCCGGAGGCCGCGATCCGGCCGTTGGCGAACACGTGCACGAAGTCGGGCTTGATGTACTTCAGGATGCGGGTGTAGTGCGTGATCAGCAGCGTGCCGACCTCGCCGGTCGCGCGGACCCTGTTGACACCCTCGGAGACGGTCTTGAGCGCGTCGACGTCCAGGCCGGAGTCGGTCTCGTCCAGGACGGCGATCTTCGGCTTGAGGAGCTCCAGCTGCAGGATCTCGTGGCGCTTCTTCTCACCGCCGGAGAAGCCCTCGTTGACGTTGCGCTCGGCGAAGGACGGGTCCATCTGGAGTTCGGCCATCGTCTCCCGGACCTCCTTGACCCACGTACGCAGCTTGGGGGCCTCGCCGCGGACGGCGGTGGCGGAGGTGCGCAGGAAGTTGGAGACCGAGACACCGGGGATCTCGACCGGGTACTGCATGGCCAGGAACAGGCCAGCGCGGGCGCGCTCGTCGACGGACATCTCCAGGACGTCCTCGCCGTCGAGGGTGACTGTGCCGCTCGTGATCGTGTACTTGGGGTGACCCGCGAGCGAGTACGCGAGGGTGGACTTGCCAGACCCGTTGGGGCCCATGATGGCGTGGGTCTCGCCCTGCTTCACGGTCAGGTCGACGCCCTTGAGGATCTCCTTCGTGGCGTTGTCGGCCTCGACGGAGACGTGCAGGTCGCGGATTTCAAGCGTTGCCATGGGTGACTCAGGACTCCTGGGTGACGGAGACGAGCACATCGTCCCCTTCGATCTTTACGGGGTATACGGGGACGGGGCGCGTCGCGGGAAGACCGGACGGCTTGCCGGTGCGGAGGTCGAACGACGAGCCGTGCAGCCAGCACTCGATCGAACAGTCCTCCACCTCGCCCTCCGAGAGCGACACGTTCGCGTGCGAGCAGATGTCGTTGATCGCGAACACCTCGCCCTCGGTGCGGACGACGGAGACCGGTGTGCCGTCGAGCTCGACCCGTTTCGGGGTGTCGTCCTCCAGCTCACTGAGCGCGCACGCCTTGACGAAGGTCATCAGACGGACGCCTTCAGCTCGGTCTCGATCTTGTCGAGCAGACGCGCTTCCACGTCCGGCAGGCCGATCTGCTGCACCAGCTCGGCGAAGAAGCCGCGCACGACCAGGCGGCGGGCCTCCTCGGCCGGGATGCCGCGGGACTGGAGGTAGAAGAGCTGCTCGTCGTCGAAGCGGCCGGTCGCCGAGGCGTGGCCGGCGCCGACGATCTCGCCGGTCTCGATCTCCAGGTTGGGCACGGAGTCGACCCGGGCGCCGTCGGTGAGGACGAGGTTCCGGTTCATCTCGTAGGTGTCGGTGCCCTCGGCGGCGGCCTGGATGAGGACGTCCCCGATCCAGACGGCGTGCGCGCCCTCGCCCTGGAGTGCGCCCTTGTACACCGCGTTGGACTTGCAGTGCGGGGTGTTGTGGTCGACCAGGAGGCGGTGCTCCTGGTGCTGGCCCTTGTCGGTGAAGTACAGACCGAAGAGCTCCGCCTCGCCGCCGGGGGCCGCGTAGGCGACCCGCGGGTGCAGACGGACGAGGTCGCCGCCGAAGGTGACGATGATCGACTTGAAGGAGGCGTCCCGGCCGATCAGCGCGTTGTGCTGGCCGACGTGGACGGCCGTGTCGTCCCAGTCCTGGACGGAGACGACGGTCAGCTTGGCGCCGTCACCGAGGACGTAGTCGACGTTGGCGGCGAGCACCGCGTCACCGGTGTGGTCGATGACGACGACGGCCTCGGCGAAGGCACCGAGCTCGATGAGCTGGTGGCCGTAGGCGACGCCGCCCTCACCGTGCACGGTGATCCGGACCGGCTCGGTGAGCACGGCCTCCTTGGCGACCGTGACGACCGAGGCCTGCTCGAAGGAGGAGTACGCCTGGGCGGCGACCCGGTCCACCGGCGTACCGGCCTTGCCGAGCCGCGCGTCGTCGCGGCCGACGGTCTCCACGGTGACGCCCTCGGGCGCCTCGATCGCGACCTTCACGCCGCCGCCGTTGGCGACCGCGGTGCCGTCGTGCAGCCCGCGCAGCCGCTCCAGCGGGGTGAAGCGCCACTCCTCCTCGCGACCGTGCGGGACGGGGAAGTCCGCGACGTCGAAGGAGGGGGGCGCGCTCATGCGCGTGGCGACGGTCGACTCCGCGGCCACCGCGATGGAGCCGGCGGTGGTGGAGCCCACCGGAGTGTTCTGAGCCTCAGCCATGGCTGTCGTAGTGCTCGCTTTCTCAGTCAAGAAGGGGGGTGGTTCGGTAGGGGCGGGGGCGGCCGCGTGCGACCGCCCCGTGTCGTCCTCGGATCGAGGACCTAGCCGACCGAACCCTCCATCTGCAGCTCGATCAGCCGGTTGAGCTCCAGGGCGTACTCCATGGGCAGCTCCTTCGCGATCGGCTCGACGAAGCCGCGCACGATCATCGCCATGGCCTCGAACTCGGTGAGCCCGCGGCTCATGAGGTAGAAGAGCTGGTCCTCGGAGACCTTGGAGACGGTCGCCTCGTGGCCCATCGACACGTCGTCCTCGCGGACGTCGACGTAGGGGTAGGTGTCCGAGCGCGAGATCGTGTCGACGAGCAGAGCGTCGCAGAGCACGTTGGACTTCGAGCCCGGCGCGCCCTCACCGATCTCGATCAGACCGCGGTAGGAGGTACGGCCGCCGCCTCGCGCCACCGACTTGGAGACGATGTTGGAGGAGGTGTTCGGCGCCATGTGGACCATCTTGGCGCCGGCGTCCTGGTGCTGGCCCTCGCCCGCGAAGGCGATGGAGAGGGTCTCGCCCTTGGCGTGCTCGCCCATCAGGTAGACGGCCGGGTACTTCATGGTCACCTTGGAGCCGATGTTGCCGTCGACCCACTCCATGGTCGCGCCCTCGTAGGCCACGGCCCGCTTGGTGACCAGGTTGTAGACGTTGTTCGACCAGTTCTGGATCGTCGTGTAGCGGCAGCGGCCGCCCTTCTTCACGATGATCTCGACCACGGCGCTGTGCAGCGAGTCCGAGGAGTAGATCGGGGCGGTGCAGCCCTCGACGTAGTGGACGTAGGCGTCCTCGTCGACGATGATCAGCGTCCGCTCGAACTGGCCCATGTTCTCCGTGTTGATACGGAAGTAGGCCTGGAGCGGGATCTCGACGTGGACACCCTTGGGCACGTAGATGAACGAGCCACCGGACCACACGGCCGAGTTCAGGGAGGCGAACTTGTTGTCACCGACGGGGATGACGGTGCCGAAGTACTCCTTGAAGAGCTCCGGGTGCTCCTTCAGCGCGGTGTCGGTGTCCATGAAGATGACACCCTGCGCCTCCAGCTCCTCGTTGATCTGGTGGTAGACGACCTCGGACTCGTACTGCGCGGCGACACCGGCGACGAGGCGCTGCTTCTCCGCCTCCGGGATGCCGAGCCGGTCGTACGTGTTCTTGATCTCCTCGGGCAGGTCCTCCCAGGACTCCGCCTGCTTCTCCGTCGAGCGCACGAAGTACTTGATGTTGTCGAAGTCGATGCCCGACAGGTCGGAGCCCCAGTTCGGCATGGGCTTCTTGCCGAAGAGCTTGAGGCCCTTGAGCCGCAGCTTCAGCATCCACTCGGGCTCGTTCTTCTTCTCCGAGATGTCGCGTACGACAGCCTCGGAGAGGCCGCGCTTCGCCGCCGCGCCTGCCGCGTCGGAGTCGGCCCAGCCGAATTCGTACGTACCCAGACCCTCGAGCTCAGGGTGGGCAGTCTCCGTGGGGAGCGTCATGCGGGGTTCCTCCCGGCCGTGCTTGCAGATACTGAATGAGTGGTCTGTGAGGGTGCGGCCTGGCCGCTGCGCGGCACGTATGTCGTGCACACGCCGTCGCCGTGGGCGAGGGTGGCCAGACGCTGCACATGGGTCCCGAGGAGGCTGGAGAAGAATTCCGTCTCCGCCTCGCACAGCTGTGGGAACTGCTCGGCGACATGCGCCACCGGGCAGTGGTGCTGGCACAGCTGCTCGCCCTGCTGCGGGCCCGGCGCGCTTCGCGCCGTAGCAGCGTACCCGTCGGCGCTCAGGGCCCTCGCGAGGGCCTCCGTACGCCGTTCGGGTTCCGCGGCCTCGACCGCGGCGCGGTACGCCTCGCCCATCGACGCCATCCGGGCGCGGGCGAAGGCGATGACCGCCTCGTCCCCGCCGGACTCGGCGATGAAGCGCAGGGCGTCCGCGGCCAGCTTGTCGTAGGACTGGTCGAAGGCGTCCCGGCCGCAGTCCGTCAGGGCGAACACCTTGGCGGGCCTGCCGCGGGTCCGCGCCCCGTAGACCCGCTGTTCACGGGCTTCGACGACATCGTCGGAGACGAGGGCGTCCAGATGGCGGCGGACGGCGGCCTGGGTGAGACCGACGCGCTTGGCCAGATCGGCGGCTGTGGACGGACCGTGGTCCAGGATGGAGCGCGCGACCCGGTTGCGCGTCGAGCGCTCACCGGTCGCGAGTTCCTCCTGAGGAGTCCCACCGTCGTATTTCACAACACCATTGTTGCGTAATTCATTCGGCCATGACAACCACGGCCCGGAACGATCTACGGTGTGGTTCGTCACTTAGGGTTACCTAATCTGGCCCCGGGAGAGGGGTCGCCGGAACCCCTGCCTAGACTTACGCGCCATGGAGAAAGAGCCCGTCGTACAGGTCAAGGGACTGGTGAAGCGGTACGGCACCAGGACCGCGGTGGACGGCCTCGATCTGGAAGTCGCGGCGGGCGCGGTGACGGCCGTGCTCGGCCCGAACGGCGCCGGGAAGACCACCACGATCGAGACCTGCGAGGGCTACCGCCGCCCCGACGCCGGAACCGTACGGGTCCTCGGGCTCGACCCGGTCGCCGACGCGGAGCGGCTGCGCCCCCGGATCGGGGTGATGCTCCAGTCGGGTGGCGTCTACTCCGGCGCCCGCGCCGACGAGATGCTCCGCCACATGGCCAGGCTCCACGCCCACCCGCTGGACGTGGACGCCCTGATCGAACGCCTCGGCCTCGGCGGGTGCGGCCGCACCACCTACCGGCGGCTCTCCGGCGGCCAGCAGCAGCGGCTCGCCCTGGCCCTCGCGGTGGTGGGCCGGCCCGAGCTGGTCTTCCTGGACGAGCCGACGGCCGGGCTCGACCCGCAGGCCCGCCGCTCCACCTGGGACCTGGTGCGCGAACTGCGCGAAGACGGGGTCTCCGTGGTGCTGACCACCCACTTCATGGACGAGGCCGAGGCGCTCGCCGACGACGTCGCGATCATCGACGCGGGCCGGGTCATCGCCCAGGGCTCCCCGGAGCAGCTCTGCCGGGGCGGCGCCGAGAACACCCTGCGCTTCACCGGGCGTACGGGGCTCGACCTCGGCTCGCTGGTCAAGGCGCTGCCCGACGGCTCCGAGGCCGCCGAGCCGCTCCCGGGGACGTACCGCATCACCGGGACAATCGACCCGCAGCTGCTGGCCACCGTCACCTCCTGGTGCGCCCAGCACGGTGTGATGCCCGAGGGCATCTCGGTGGAGCGGCACACGCTGGAGGACGTCTTCCTCGAACTGACCGGCAAGGAGCTGCGCGCATGAGCGCCGGTACGTACACCCCGCGCCCCGGCGCGGCCCCGCTCCCCCGGATGATCGCCGCGCAGACCGCGCTGGAGACCCGGATGCTGCTGCGCAACGGGGAGCAGCTGCTGCTGACGGTGATCATCCCGACGCTGCTGCTCGTGCTGTTCAGCGCGGTCGACATCGTCGACACCGGCTCGGGCTCGTCGGTCGACTTCCTGGCCCCGGGCGTCCTCGCCCTCGCCGTGATGTCCACGGCGTTCACCGGCCAGGCCATCGCCACCGGCTTCGAGCGCCGTTACGGGGTCCTCAAGCGGCTCGGGGCCTCTCCGCTGCCGCGCTGGGCGCTGATGACGGCGAAGACGCTGTCGGTGCTGGTCACCGAGGTGCTCCAGGTGCTGCTGCTGACGGCGATCGCCCTCGCGCTCGGCTGGTCGCCGCAGGGCAACCCGCTCTCCGCGCTGCTGCTCCTGGTGCTGGGGACCGCCGCGTTCTCAGGGCTCGGGCTGCTGATGGCCGGGACGCTGAAGGCGGAGGCGACGCTCGCCGCCGCCAACCTCGTCTTCCTGCTGCTGCTGGTGGGCGGCGGGGTCATCGTGCCGCTGGACAAGTTCCCGGACGCGGTGCAGTCGGTGCTGGGGCTGCTGCCCATCTCGGCGCTCTCCGAGGGGCTGCGGGGCGTCCTCCAGCACGACGCGTCGATGCCGTGGGCGGACGCCGGGATCCTGGCGGTCTGGGCGGTGCTTGGGCTGGGCGCGTCGGCGAAGTTCTTCCGCTGGGAGTAGGCCGACCGGGGACTTTCGAGGGCAAGCCGCCACGAACCCACCCCCTCGTGAAAACATGCACAAGCCTCGTCCTACGATGGTCCGCGTGGAAACCCCCATCTCTGCCATCGCCAAGCGCTGGACGCCGTCCACCCGGGTGGTGAAGCGTGCCGCGCTCTCCGCCATCGTGATGAGCGTCTTCATCATCGTGACCGGCGGCGCCGTCCGGCTGACCGGTTCGGGCCTCGGCTGCGACACCTGGCCCAAGTGCACCGACGACAGCCTCTTCGCGACGCCCGAGCAGGGTCTGCACGGCGCGATCGAGTTCGGCAACCGGATGCTGACGTACGTCCTGTCGGCGGCCGTCGGCTGGGCGATCGTCGCGACCCGCTCCGCAAAGCCGCGCCGCCGCAAGGTGACCCGGCTGGCCTGGTCGCAGTTCTGGATCGTGCTGGGCAACGCCGTCCTCGGCGGCATCACCGTCTGGGCGGGGCTGAACCCGTGGACCGTGGCCGGGCACTTCCTGCTCGCCAACGCGCTCCTCGCGGTCACCGTGATCACCTGGGTGCGGGTCGGCGAGGGCGACGGCCCGGCGCGCCCCCGCGCCCCCCTGCCGGTGCGCCGGCTCTCCTGGGCGATCCTGGCGACCACCGTGGTCCTCATCGTGCTCGGCACCTCGGTGACCGGCTCCGGCAAGCACGCGGGCGACAGCAGCGACGTACCACGCATGCCGTGGGACTGGGCGGCCGCCGCCCATGTGCACGCCATCGCCGCCTGGGTGGTCTGCGCCCTGGCCATCGCGATGTGGCTGGCCCTGCGGGTGGTCGACGCCCCGACGGACACCCGGGCCCGCGCCCGCGACCTGCTGGTCGTGCTGCTCGCCCAGGGCGCGATCGGGTACGTGCAGTACTTCAGCGACGTCCCCGAGATCCTGGTCGGCGTCCATATGTTCGGCTCGGCCCTCATGTGGATCGCCGTGATCCGCCTCGTGATGAGCATGCGCGAGCGCGGCGACGACGAGCCGGCCGCGCTGCCGGGCCCCTCCGCCCCGGCCGAACAGCAGCAGCCGGCGTCCGCCCCGGCGGTCTGAGCAGGTACGACGAAGGGGCGGCGGGCAGGTGCCCGCCGCCCCTTCGTCGTACCTGCTCAGCGGTCGTTCGAGGGCCCGCCGACCTGGATACCGGCCATCCGCGACCACTCGTACGGGCCTGTGCGGACCTTGAGGGCGAAGTCGCCGTCGAACTCCTCGTGCATCGTGATCCCGGACTTCTGCGCCGCGCTCTCGGCCACCGCGTACGTCGGGGCCACCAGGTCGCCCCAGGCGCCGTCCTGGCCGACCAGGACGATGCGGGCGCCCGCCTGGCCGATGTAGGCGAGCTGCCCCTCGGCGCCGCCGTGCTCCTTGGCGAAGGACCCGATCTCACGGGCCAGCTTCGCCGCCCTGCGCTCCGCGCGGGCCGCCTTCCTGGCGTCCGTCCGCGAGGTCTGCCCGGTGTCTGCTGCGTCTGATGCCGTCTCTGCCATGAACAGGATGCTACCGACGAGTAGTTCGTACGGCGACGGGCGGGTCGCGTGGCCTGTGCCACGTGACCCGCCCGTCGGCGGTACGTACGGAGGGCTCTAGCGGAGGAAGGGGTCCACCGCGACGGCCAGGAAGAGCAGCGAGACGTAGGTGATGGACCAGTGGAACAGCCGCATCTCCTTGAGCTTGGCGCCGGTCACCCCGGCCCTGGCCCGGTTCTGCAGCCCGTGGGCCTCCCAGAGCCAGAAGCCGCCCGCCAACAGCGCCACCGACAGGTAGAACCAGCCGGTGTAGCCCAGCGGGGTGAGCAGCAGCGAGACCCCGACCATCACCCAGCTGTAGATGACGATCTGCTTGGCGACCACCTGGTTGGAGGCGACGACCGGGAGCATCGGGACGCCGACCCGGGCGTAGTCGTCCTTCACCTTCATGGAGAGCGGCCAGTAATGCGGCGGCGTCCAGAAGAAGATGACGGCGAAGAGGATGACGGCGGCCCAGGAGAGGGAGTTCGTCACCGAGGACCAGCCGATGAGCACCGGCAGGCAGCCGGCGATGCCGCCCCAGATGATGTTCTGGGAGGTGCGGCGCTTCAGCAGCATCGTGTAGACGACGACGTAGAAGAGCAGCGCGCCGAGGGCGAGCCCGGCCGACAGCCAGTTGACGAGCAGTCCGAACCAGAGCGTGGAGATCACCGCGAGGGCGATGCCGAAGGCGAGGCACTCGCGGGGGCTGACCATGCCGGTGACCAGCGGACGCTGCGACGTGCGGTCCATCAGCGCGTCGATGTCACGGTCGATGTACATGTTCAGCGCGTTGGCGCCGCCCGCGGAGAGATATCCGCCGACGGTGGTCGTGAGGACGAGCCACAGGTCGGGTACGCCCTGGGCGGCGAGGAACATCACCGGAACGGTGGTGATGAGCAACAGCTCGATGATCCGTGGCTTGGTAAGCGCCACGAATGCCTTGACACGGGCCCCGTACGGGCGATGGCCCCCTGGGCTGGGAGTCAAGGCGACCCCTGCGGGTCGGGACTCGACGGCCGTCACGCACACCCCTGACAGAGAAATCCCAGCAAGCTCCGGGCGAGGAGGCCCGGTGAAGACTTGCGCGAACCCGACCACTCTAAACGTTGGGGGTACACCGTCCGTCTCGGGGGTGGGGTCGTGTTGGGGGTGACTGTGCGATGTACGGCGGCGGTCCGCCGGGAGGCGAAGTGCGCACGTCGCCCGCACCCTGGAAAGTGCCCGGAAAACGTCCCCCGCGGCGGGGGTAGGCTCGACAGCGCCCGGTGCGGTAACAGTCACCGGCTTACGAACAGTGGAGAGGAGCCCTGACTCAGGGTGAGCATCAAGCCGACCACCACAGACCTCCAGTGGACCGATTTGGACCAGCGGGCCGTGGACACCGCCCGCGTCCTCGCCGCGGACGCCGTACAGAAAGTCGGAAACGGCCACCCGGGCACGGCAATGAGCCTGGCTCCCGCCGCGTACACCCTGTTCCAGAAAGTCATGCGGCACGACCCGGCGGACGCGGAGTGGACCGGCCGCGACCGCTTCGTCCTCTCGGCGGGCCACTCCAGCCTGACCCTGTACATCCAGCTCTACCTCGCCGGTTACGGCCTGGAGCTGGACGACCTGAAGGCGTTCCGGACCTGGGGCTCGAAGACGCCGGGCCACCCGGAGTACGGCCACACCACCGGTGTCGAGACGACGACCGGCCCGCTGGGCCAGGGTGTCGCCAACGCGGTGGGCATGGCGATGGCCGCCCGCTACGAGCGCGGCCTCTTCGACCCCGAGGCGGCCCCCGGCACCTCCCCGTTCGACCACACGGTCTGGGTCATCGCCGGTGACGGCTGCCTCCAGGAGGGCATCTCGGCCGAGGCGTCCTCGCTGGCCGGGCACCAGAAGCTGGGCAACCTGGTCCTGCTCTGGGACGACAACCACATCTCCATCGAGGGCGACACGGAGACCGCGGTCTCCGAGGACACCCTGAAGCGGTACGAGGCGTACGGCTGGCACGTCCAGCGCGTCGAGCAGCTGCCGAGCGGTGACCTGGACCCGGCGGGTCTGTACGCGGCGCTGCAGGCGGCCAAGGCCGAGACGGAGCGCCCCTCGTTCATCGCGGCCCGCTCGATCATCGCCTGGCCCGCCCCGAACGCCCAGAACACCGAGGCCGCGCACGGCTCGGCGCTCGGCGACGACGAGATCGCGGCCACCAAGCGGGTCCTCGGCTTCGACCCGGAGCAGACCTTCGAGGTCTCCGACGCGGTCATCGGCCACACCCGTGAGGCCCTGGACCGCGGCCGCGAGGCGCGTGCCGAGTGGGACAAGGCGTTCGCCGCGTGGCGCACCGCCAACCCGGAGCGCGCCGCCGACTTCGACCGGATCGCCGCGGGCGAGCTGCCCGCGGGCTGGGAGGAGAAGCTCCCGGTCTTCGAGGCCGGCAAGGGCCTGGCGACCCGTGCCGCGTCCGGCAAGGTGCTCCAGGCGCTGGGCGAGATCGTTCCCGAGCTCTGGGGCGGCTCCGCCGACCTCGCCGGTTCGAACAACACCACCATCGACAAGAACTCCTCGTTCCTGCCGGTGGGCAACCCGCTGCCGGAGGCCGACCCGTACGGCCGCACGATCCACTTCGGGATCCGTGAGCACGCGATGGCCGCCGCGATGAACGGCATCGCGCTGCACGGCAACACCCGCGTCTACGGCGGCACCTTCCTGGTGTTCTCCGACTACATGCGCAACGCCGTGCGGCTCTCCGCGCTGATGCACCTGCCGGTGACGTACGTGTGGACGCACGACTCGATCGGCCTCGGCGAGGACGGCCCGACCCACCAGCCGGTCGAGCACCTGGCCGCGCTGCGCGCCATCCCGGGCCTGAACATCGTGCGCCCGGCCGACGCCAACGAGACCTCCATCGCCTGGCGCGAGATCCTGCGCCGCCACACCAAGGTGTTCGGCAAGGGCGCCCCGCACGGTCTGGCACTGACCCGGCAGGGCGTGCCGACGTACGAGGCGAACGAGAACGCGGCCAAGGGCGGTTACGTCCTGTTCGAGGCCGAGGGGCCCTCCGGGCAGAACACGGAGCCGCAGGTGCTGCTCATCGCGACCGGCTCCGAGGTCCATGTCGCCGTCGAGGCGCGCGAGCAGCTCCAGGCGGCCGGTGTGCCGACCCGGGTGGTCTCGATGCCGTCCGTCGAGTGGTTCGAGGAGCAGGACCAGGGTTACAAGGAAAGCGTGCTCCCGCCGTCGGTGAAGGCGCGGGTCGCCGTCGAGGCGGGCATCGGCCTGACCTGGTACCGGTACGTCGGGGACGCCGGCCGGATCGTCTCGCTGGAGCACTTCGGTGCCTCGGCCGACGCGAAGGTCCTCTTCCGCGAGTTCGGCTTCACCGCCGAGAACGTGGCCGCCGCCGCGCGGGAATCTCTCGCCGCCGCCACACGCTGACGCCGGTGTATACGACTAGTAGGAGATGCAACCCATGACAGACGCACTCAAGCGCCTCTCCGAGGCGGGCGTGGCGATCTGGCTCGACGACCTGTCGCGCAAGCGGATCACCTCGGGCAACCTGGCCGAGCTGATCGACCAGAGCCATGTCGTCGGCGTCACCACCAACCCGTCGATCTTCCAGAAGGCGATCTCCTCGGGCGACGGCTACGAGCAGCAGCTCACCGACCTCGCCGCCCGCAGGGTCACCGTCGAGGAAGCGCTCCGCATGATCACGACGGCGGACGTCCGCGACGCCGCCGACATCCTGCGTCCGGTCTTCGACGCGACCGGCGGCCAGGACGGCCGGGTCTCCATCGAGGTCGACCCGCGCCTGGCGCACAACACCACGGCCACCGTCGCCGAGGCCAAGCAGCTTGCCTGGCTGGTGGACCGGCCGAACACGCTCATCAAGATCCCGGCGACCGAGGCCGGTCTCCCGGCGATCACCGAGACCATCGGCCGGGGCATCAGCGTCAACGTGACGCTGATCTTCTCGCTGGAGCGCTACCGCGCGGTCATGGACGCCTACCTGGCGGGCCTGGAGAAGGCGAAGGCCGCGGGCCTGGACCTCTCCAAGATCCACTCGGTCGCTTCCTTCTTCGTGTCCCGTGTGGACACCGAGATCGACAAGCGTCTGGACGCCATCGGCTCCGACGAGGCCAAGGCCGCCAAGGGCAAGTCCGCCCTGGCCAACGCCCGGCTGGCCTACGAGGCGTACGAGGAGGTCTTCGCGGGCGACCGCTGGGCCCCCCTGGACAAGGCGCAGGCCAACAAGCAGCGTCCGCTGTGGGCCTCGACCGGCGTCAAGGACCCGTCACTCAAGGACACCCTGTACGTCGACGACCTGGTGGCGCCGAACACGGTGAACACCATGCCGGAGGCGACCCTGGAGGCCGTGGCCGACCACGGCGAGATCACCGGCAACACCGTCGCCGGCGGCTACGACCAGGCGCGGGCGGACCTGGACGCCATCAAGAAGCTCGGCATCTCGTACGACGACGTCGTACAGGTGCTGGAGGACGAGGGCGTCGAGAAGTTCGAGGCGTCCTGGAACGACCTGCTCAAGTCGACCGAGGCGGAGCTTTCGCGCCTCGCCCCCTCGGAGGGCTGACCACTTTGTCTGCTGTTCCCGGAGCCAACCCGCTCCGTGACGCACAGGACCGACGGCTCCCGCGTATCGCGGGGCCGTCGGGCCTGGTCATCTTTGGCGTCACGGGCGATTTGTCCCGTAAAAAGCTGATGCCCGCCGTCTACGACCTGGCCAATCGCGGCCTGCTGCCACCGGGCTTCTCGCTCATCGGCTTCGCGCGCCGCGACTGGGAGGACGAGGACTTCGCCCAGGTCGTCCATGACGCCGTCAAGGAGCACGCCCGTACGCCGTTCCGCGAGGAGGTCTGGCAGCAGCTCATCCAGGGGATGCGCTTCGTCCAGGGCGACTTCGACGACGACGAGGCGTTCGAGACGCTGAAGACGACCATCCAGGAGCTCGACAAGGCACAGGGCACCGGAGGCAACTTCGCCTTCTACCTGTCCGTGCCGCCGAAGTTCTTCCCCAAGGTCGTCCAGCAGCTCAAGAAGCACGGCCTGGCCGACCAGAAGGAGGGCTCCTGGCGACGGGCCGTCATCGAGAAGCCGTTCGGCCACGACCTGGCCAGCGCGCAGGAGCTCAACCAGCTCGTGCACGCCGTCTTCCCGCCCAACGAGGTCTTCCGGATCGACCACTACCTGGGCAAGGAGACGGTCCAGAACATCCTGGCGCTGCGCTTCGCCAACACGATGTGGGAGCCGATCTGGAACCGGTCCTACGTCGACCACGTCCAGATCACGATGGCCGAGGACATCGGCATCGGCGGCCGGGCCGGCTACTACGACGGCATCGGCGCCGCCCGTGACGTCATCCAGAACCACCTGCTCCAGCTGCTGGCGCTCACCGCGATGGAGGAGCCCGGCTCCTTCCACCCGAAGGCCCTGGTCGCCGAAAAGCTCAAGGTGCTCACCGCCGTCGAGCTGCCCGAGGACCTCGGCCTGCACACCGTGCGCGCCCAGTACGAGCACGCCTGGCAGGGCGGCCAGGAGGTCCTCGGCTACTGCGAGGAGGACGGCATCGACCCCAAGTCGACGACCGACACCTACGCGGCGATCAAGCTGACGATCAACAACCGCCGCTGGGCGGGCGTGCCGTTCTACCTCCGTACCGGAAAGCGGCTCGGCCGCCGGGTCACGGAGATCGCGGTCGTCTTCAAGCGCGCGCCCTACCTGCCCTTCGAGTCCGGTGCCACGGAGGAGCTGGGCGGCAACGCCCTGGTCATCCGGGTCCAGCCGGACGAGGGCGTCACCGTGCGCTTCGGCTCCAAGGTGCCCGGCACCTCGATGGAGGTCCGGGACGTCACGATGGACTTCGCGTACGGCGAGTCCTTCACGGAGTCCAGCCCCGAGGCGTACGAGCGGCTGCTGCTCGATGTGCTGCTCGGCGACGCCAACCTGTTCCCGCGCCACCAGGAGGTCGAGCTCTCCTGGACCATCCTCGACCCGATCGAGGAGTACTGGGACAAGCACGGCAAGCCCGCGAAGTACGCGGCCGGCACCTGGGGCCCGGCCGAGGCCGACGAGATGCTCGCACGTGACGGACGGAGCTGGAGGCGGCCATGAAGATCGATCTCACGGAAACCACATCCAGCAAGATCAACCAGGCGCTGGTCTCGGCCCGCCGGGCCATCGGCACCCCCGCCATCGGGATGGTGCTCACGCTGGTCATCGTCACCGACGAGGAGAACGCGTACGACGCGCTCAAGTCGGCCGGTGACGCCTCCCGCGAGCACCCCTCGCGGATCATCGCGGTGATCAAGCGGGTCAGCCGCTCGCCGCGGGCCCGGCGCGACGCCCGCCTCGACGCCGAGGTCCGGGTCGGTTCCGACGCGGGAACCGGCGAGACCGTCGTCCTGCGCCTCCACGGCGAACTGGCCAACCACGCCCAGTCGGTGGTGCTCCCGCTGCTGCTGCCGGACGCCCCGGTCGTGGTGTGGTGGCCCGAGGACGCGCCCGCCGACGCGGCGAAGGACCCGCTGGGCGCGCTCGCCCAGCGCCGGATCACCGACACCTACTCGGCCGAGCGCCCGCTCGACGAGCTGGCGGTGCGGGCGGCGACGTACAGCCCCGGCGACACCGACCTGGCGTGGACCCGGATCACGCCGTGGCGCTCGATGCTGGCGGCGGCGCTGGACCAGCAGCCCGCCCAGGTCATCGGTGCCACCGTCGAGGGCGAGAGCGACAACCCGAGCTGCGAACTGCTCGCGATGTGGCTCGCGGACCGGCTAGGTGTCCCGGTGGAACGCACGTACTCCGGCGGCCCGGGGCTGACCGCCGTCCGGATGGAGACGAAGAACGGCGTCATCGTGCTCGACCGGGCCGACGGCTCGCTGGCCACGCTCTCCATGCAGGGCCAGCCGGACCGCGGGGTGGCGCTCAAGCGCCGCGAGACCGCTGAGCTGCTGGCGGAGGAGCTGCGCCGGCTGGACCCGGACAACACCTATGAGTCCGCGGTGAAGTTCGGGGTGGACAAGCTCCACGCGGGCGACGTGGTCAAGGCCGCTCCGGTCGAGGAGAAGCCTGCGGAGGCCGAGCAGAAGGCTCCCGCGGCGAAGAAGGCCCCGGCCAAGAAGGCGGCCGCCAAGTGACGCCTCCTCAGCTGGTCGTGCACCGCGACAAGGAGCTGATGGCGCAGGCCGCGGCGGCCCGGCTGATCACGAAGATCGTGGACGCCCAGGCCGCCCGGGGCCACGCCTCGGTGGTGCTGACCGGCGGGCGCAACGGCAACGGCCTGCTGGCCGCGCTCGCCGCCGCGCCCGCCCGGGACGCGGTCGACTGGGCGCGGCTGGACCTGTGGTGGGGCGACGAGCGGTTCCTGCCCGAGGGCGACCCCGAGCGGAACGTCACCCAGGCCCGTGAGGCGCTGCTGGACGCGGTGCCCCTCGACCCTGCCCGGGTGCACGCGATGCCCGCGTCCGACGGCCCGTACGGCAAGGACGTGGACGAGGCGGCCGCCTCGTACGCGGCCGAACTCGCCGCGGCGGCGGGGCCAGAGGACCACGGTCCGGTACCGGCGTTCGACGTGCTGATGCTGGGCGTCGGCCCGGACACCCATGTCGCCTCGCTCTTCCCGGAGCTGCCCGCGGTACGGGAGACCGAGCGCACCGTCGTCGGTGTGCACGGGGCCCCCAAGCCGCCGCCGGTCCGGGTCTCGCTCACGCTGCCCGCGATCCGCGCGGCGCGTGAGGTGTGGCTGCTGGCGGCGGGCGAGGACAAGGCGGAGGCCGCGGCCATCGCGCTGTCGGGCGCCGGGGAGATCCAGGCCCCGGCGGCGGGCGCGTACGGCCGCAGCCGGACGCTGTGGCTGCTGGACGCGGCGGCGGCCTCGCAGCTGCCGCGCGCGCTGTATCCGCCGGCGTCCGCCTGATCTCAGGCATCCCGGGCCCGGACCGCTTTTACCGAGCGGTCCGGGCCTGTCGCGTGAAAGGCTCGCCCCATGGTGCATATCGGAACCGTGGTGATGGGCGCGTCGGACGTGGCGAGGGCCGCCGCCTTCTGGAAGGCCGCGCTCACGTACACCGAGCGCGAGCCGGGGACGGACGACTGGGTGGTGCTGGTCCCGGTCGAAGGGCCGGGTGTGGGGGTGTCGCTGGGGCGCTCCGCCTCCCCCGTGCAGGAGGTCCCCAGGGTCCACCTCGACCTCTACTCCGACACGCAGGAGGCCGAGGTGGAGCGGCTGATCGCTCTGGGCGCCGAGCGGGTCGCGTGGGAGCTCTACCCGCCGGACCCGGACTTCGTGGTCCTCGCCGACACCGAGGGGAACCGTTTCTGCGTCATCGACACGACGCACGACGCCTGAGGCGCCCCGGCGTCAGAGGATGACCTGGTCCGTGCCCTGCTCCAGCTTGGTGATCGCGGCCCGGCAGGCGCCGGTGAACCGGTCGAAGACCGCGGTCGTGCTGCCGGCCCGGCCCGCCCGGGTGTTGTTCGTGAACATCGCGGCGCGCAGCTCCGTGGTGAGCTCCAGCTGACCGCCCTTGGACAGCATGGTGCGGTTGACGGGGTTGGTGGGGTTGACGCCGGCCAGGTCGGGCAGCTCGTTCCCGTCCCGCCAGGCGATGCCCACCGCGTCGAACTCCGCCTTGAGCAGGGTCTTGAACCGGGTGTTCAGCCCGCCGACCACCACGGCCTGCGGGACGGTGCCCGCCTGCGCCGACGTACAGCCGTGCAGGCTCAGGACGTTGAGGCTGCTCGCCGCCATGGAGAGCGCGACGTGGTCGTCGCAGTTCTTGGCGGTGACGTGCAGGTCACGGTTGCCCGAGGTGCGCAGCCCCTCGAACATCCAGTAGTCGTGCACCCCGTGGCCGTCCTGGAGCGGGGCGAGCGTGGCCGGGTGGTACCCGGCTATGGCGAGGCAGAGTTCGGAGGTGCCGGTCTCGATGCCGCCGCCGTGCAGGGCCATGACGGAGGTCCGGTTGTACGGGTATCTCTGCGGCGTCGAGTGGTCGGCGTACTCGTGTCTCTTGTAGCGGCGGGCGAACTCGACGCCCTCCTGCCCGGCGAGCTTCTCGTAGAGGTCGGTGTTGGAGGTGTAGACGTCCAGGTCGTCGGTGGCGTGGGCGGGGGTCGCGGTGAGCGAGCCGAGCAGCGGGCCGCTGACGGCGGCGGTGGCCAGAGCGGTGAGGACCGTACGGCGGTGGGTGAAGGTCATGATCGATATCCTCCCCGACAGCGCTCCGGGCGCCCGGACGGCCGGCTGTGCCCTCGGTCACGGGCCGGGACCGTCCGTCACGGGCCGGGGCGCACATCCCGCTCCAGGAAGGGCTCCAGCAGCCCGGGGACGGCCTCGGCGGCGAAGGCGAGGCCCTCGGCCGCATCGGTGTCGTAGGCGGTGTACGCGCCCCCTCCGGCGGCCGTGGTGGCCGTGACGCCGATCAGCCCTGCCCGCCGCTGGAAGTACGACTGCTTGACGGTCCAGCCGATCACCCCGGCCCGCTCCAGGGCGGCGGTGGAGCGGCGGAGCGTGCCGGAGCGGGTCACCAGGTAGCGGCCGGAGAGGGCGTGGCCGAGGTTCCGGTACGCGTCCAGCGCCAGCGCCACCGCGAGCGGCAGGAACACCACCGCGCAGCCGAGCGCGATCCACAGCAGTACGGGGGTGAGCAGCGCCCCGAGGACGGTGAGGAGCAGGACCGGGGCGAGGGCGGTGGCGAGCGCCCAGCGCAGCCTGCGGCCCCGGGCGGCGCGCGGGTGGCGGGTCAGCGCGGCACCGGTCGGGGTGGCCGCTTCCCGGAGTATCGCGGCGGCGACGGAGTCGGCCAGGGGGCGGGGCACCGCCGGGAGGACCGTGTTGTGGTCGGCGTTCTTCGACTCGTTGTCCTGGGCGAGCCCGGTGGTGATGGCGTCCAGCCGGGCGGCGCCGAGCAGCCGTACGCCGAGGGGTTCGACGAGGTCGACGCCGCGCAGCCGGGCCTCCTCGACGGAGATCGACCGGGAGGTGAACAGCCCGCGCCGGACCCTGATGGTGCCGCCCGGCTCACGCTCCAGGCGGTAGTTCCACCACATCTCGACCCAGAGGCCGAGCGCCCCGACGACGCCCGCCACCAGCGCGGCCGCGACCAGGGTGACGATCGCCCAGAGGAGCGGGGTCTCCTGGAAGCGGTCGCCGACCCAGGCGATGACCTCGCCCTGGGCTCCGACCCAGTCGCTGATCTGCATCACGGCTCCGACCGCCGCGCCGCCGAGCATGGGGGCGACGAAGGAGACCGGTGCGTAGCGGATCCAGCGCAGGTCGAGGGCGGCGAGTTCGCCGTCGGGGTGGCCGCCCGGCGGTGTGGTCGCGGTGCGTTCCAGCAGGAGGCGGCGGAGGCGTTCGCCCTCGGCGCGGGCGACCGGGTCCAGCTCCAGGGTGGAGTCGCTGCCGTGCTCGCCGGTGCCGATCCTGACGGTGACCAGGCCGAGGAGGCGCAGCAGCAGGTTGGCGGTGAGGTCGACGGTGCGGATGCGCTCACGGGCCAGGGAGCGGCGTTTGACGAGTAGGAGGCCGGTGTGGAGGTCGACGCGCTCCTCGCCGATCCGGTAGCGGGTGCGGTGCCAGCGGACCCGGTCGGCGCCCGCCGCGGCCCCGACGACCAGGACGGCCGCGACGAGCACCCAGAGCACCGCGCCCGGGAGCCCGAGCCAGCGGACGAGCCCGAGGGTGGCGGGCACGGCGGCACCCGCGACGACGCCCGCCACGACGAGGGCGGTGACCACGACCGTACGGGGGTCGAGGCGGCGCCAGTCGTCCTCGGGGGCGAACGGGGCGCGCGGGGTGCTCATGTGGCGTCGCCGGGGGTGTCGCGGGTGATGCGGGTCAGCCGCTCGGCCAGTTCGGCGGCGACCTCGTGGTCCAGGCCCTCGATGCGTACCGCGCCCTTGGAGGAGGCGGTGGTGACCGTGACGGTGGCGAGCCGGTGGAGCTGTTCCAGCGGGCCGCGCACGGTGTCCACGGTCTGGATCCGGGACATCGGCGCGATCCGCCACTCCTGCCGGAAGAACCCGGTGCGTACGTACACCGCGTCCTCGGTGACCTCCCAGCGGTGGGTGCGGAACCACCACAGCGGGAGGAGGACGGCGGCCGCCGCACCCGCCGCGGCGAGAACCGCGGCGGGCAGCAGCAGCCAGAGGCGGGCGGGCTCGATCAGCGCGCCCAGGACCGCGAGCGGTACGACGGGCGCGGCCGTCAGCAGCAGCCACTGGACCCGCCACCAGCTCACGACCCGCTCGTTCAGCGTGTTGCGCGGCGGCCGCAGCCATATCTCCGCCGTCCCCTCCCCCGCCGGCATGGGCTCAGCGCCCCCGCAGTGTGCGGTAGGCGGCGACCAGGGCGGCGGTGGAGCTGTCGAGCTCCTCGGCCCCGGTGCCCTCGGTCAGGACGGGCTCGATCTTCTTGGCGAGGACCTTGCCGAGTTCGACGCCCCACTGGTCGAAGGAGTCGATGTTCCAGATGGCGCCCTGGACGAAGACCTTGTGCTCGTAGAGCGCGATGAGCTGGCCGAGGACCGAGGGGGTCAGCCGGTCGGCGAGGATCGTGGTCGTCGGGTGGTTGCCGCGGAACGTCTTGTGCGGGACGAGCTCCTCCGGCACGCCCTCCGCGCGGACCTCGTCGGGCGTCCTGCCGAAGGCGAGCGCCTGGGTCTGGGCGAAGAAGTTGGCCATCAGCAGGTCGTGCTGGGCGATCAGGCCGGGCAGCAGGTCGTGGACCGGGGCGGCGAAGCCGATGAAGTCCGCCGGGATCAGCTTGGTGCCCTGGTGGATCAACTGGTAATAGGCGTGCTGCCCGTTGGTGCCGGGGGTGCCCCAGACGACCGGGCCGGTCTGCCACTCCACCCGGTCGCCCTCGCGGTCGACGGACTTGCCGTTGGACTCCATGTCGAGCTGCTGGAGGTACGCGGTGAACTTGGACAGGTAGTGGCTGTAGGGCAGCACCGCGTGCGACTGGGCGTCGAAGAAGTTGCCGTACCAGACGCCGAGCAGGCCGAGGAGGAGCGGGGCGTTCTCCTCGGCGGGGGCGGTGCGGAAGTGCTCGTCGACGAGGTGGAAGCCGTCCAGCATCTCGCGGAACCGGTCCGGGCCGATGGCGATCATCAGCGAGAGGCCGATAGCGGAGTCGAAGGAGTAGCGGCCGCCGACCCAGTCCCAGAACTCGAACATGTTGGCCGTGTCGATGCCGAACTCGTCGACCTTCTCCGCGTTGGTCGACAGCGCGACGAAGTGCTTGGCGACGGCGTCCTGACCGGCCCGCAGCTCGGTGAGGAGCCAGTCGCGGGCGGAGGTGGCGTTGGTGATCGTCTCGATCGTGGTGAACGTCTTCGAGGCGACGATGAACAGCGTCTCGGCCGGGTCCAGGTCGCGGACCGCCTCGTGGAGGTCGGCGCCGTCGACGTTGGAGACGAACCGGACGGTGAGCGAGCGGTCCGTGAAGGAGCGCAGCACCTCGTACGCCATGGCGGGGCCGAGGTCGGAGCCGCCGATGCCGATGTTGACGATGTTCTTGATGGGGCGGCCGGTGTGACCGGTCCACTCACCCGCCCGGACCTTCTCGGCGAAGGCGGCCATCCTGTCCAGGACGGCGTGCACGGCGGGTACGACGTTCTCGCCGTCGACCTCGATCACCGCTCCGCGCGGGGCGCGCAGCGCGGTGTGCAGGACGGCCCGGTCCTCGGTGGTGTTGATCTTCTCGCCCCGGAACATCGCGTCCCGCAGCCCGGCGACCCCGGTCGCGGCGGCGAGCTCGCGCAGCAGGCGCAGCGTCTCGTCGGTGACCAGGTGCTTGGAGTAGTCGAGGTGGAGGTCGCCGACCCGGAGGGTGGAGGCGGTGCCCCGGTCCGGCTGCTGCGCGAACAGCTCGCGCAACTGGGTGGCGCCGAACTCCTCACGGTGCTTGGCGAGAGCAGTCCACTCGGGGGTCTGGTTGAGCTTGGTTCGGCTTGCTGCGTTCATCCCGGATATCAGCCCACTTCTTCTTGTCACTCGGCTTCCCCGCCGCCCCTCCAACCTAATTGATCGAGGAGCGGGGTGGCGCGGACGCGGGCCAGGAGGAGGTAAAGCAGTCCGGCCGGACACCCTGGGGGTGTCCGGCCGGTGAACGACTGGGTGGGTCCGTGGAGCTGGGCGGGTTGCGCTAGATCTCGCCGCGGAGCTTGGCGAGCGCCTCGGCGAGGATGGCCTCGCCGTCCTCGTCGCTGCGCCGCTCGCGTACGTACGCGAGGTGCGTCTTGTACGGCTCGGTGCGGGGCGGGTCCGGCGGGCTGTCCCGGTCCTGGCCGGCCGGGAAGCCGCAGCGCGGGCAGTCCCAGGTGTCCGGAACCTGCGCGTCATGGGCGAAGCTCGGCTGCGTCTCGTGCCCGTTGGAGCACCAGAAGGAGATGCGGAGGCGCGGCGCGGACTCGCCCCGCTCGGCCTCACCCATCGGCCCCGCTCCGACCCGGCTTCCCCGGATCGCGTTGCCACTTGCCACGGTCGTAACTCCCTGCGTGATGGTGCTCGAGGATGCCCCAGTCTACGTAAGGCCCAACGCGCGTCCAGTGAAAGGAGTTACACCCTCACCGGGAATCGCGGACGCGGGTCAGTCGCCCAGCTTGACGAGCAGACCGAGGACGACGACGCACGCGAACCAGACCAGGCCGACCACGACGGTGATGCGGTCGAGGTTGCGTTCGGCAACGGAGGAGCCACCGACGGACGACTGCATTCCGCCGCCGAACATGTCGGAGAGGCCGCCGCCCTTGCCCTTGTGCATGAGCACCAGCAGCATCAGCAGCAGGCTGAAGACGATCAGAGCGATCTGGAACGCCAAAACCACGGCTGGTCCCTACTTTCCGGAATTCTTGACTACTGCCTGTACGTACAGCGGGGGCCTCAGGGGTGGCAACCCCCTCGGCCCCCGCAAGGGTACGACGGATCGGCGCTACCGCATACTCACTGGTCGCGGAAGCGGACGATCTTGACGAACTCGTCGGCGTCCAGCGCGGCGCCGCCGATGAGGGCACCGTCCACGTCGGGCTGCGCCATGATGGCCGCGACGTTGCCGGACTTCACCGAACCGCCGTACTGGATGCGGACGGCGTCGGCCAGCTCCTGCGAGTACAGCTCGGCCAGCCGGCGGCGGATCGCACCGCAGACCTCCTGGGCGTCCTCGGGGGTGGCGACCTCGCCGGTCCCGATGGCCCAGACCGGCTCGTAGGCGATGACGATGGACTCGGCCTGCCCGGCCGGGATGTCCTTCAGCCCGCCGTCGAGCTGCGCGAGCGTGTAGGAGACCTGGTCACCGGCCTTGCGGATGTCCAGGCCCTCGCCGACGCAGAGGATCGGGGTCAGGCCGTGCTGGTAGGCGGCCTTCACCTTGGCGTTGCAGATCTCGTCGTTCTCGCCGTGGTACTGGCGGCGCTCGCTGTGGCCGACGGCCACGTACGTGCAGCGCAGCTTGGCGAGCATCGCGCCGGAGATCTCACCGGTGTACGCACCGGAGTCGTGCGCCGAGATGTCCTGGGCGCCGTACTTGATCTTCAGCTTGTCGCCGTCCACCAGGGTCTGCACGGAGCGCAGGTCGGTGAAGGGCGGCAGGACGGCGACCTCGACGGCGTCGTAGTCCTTGTCGGCCAGGGCGAAGGAGAGCTTCTGGACGTGGGCGATGGCCTCGAGGTGGTTGAGGTTCATCTTCCAGTTGCCCGCCATCAGCGGGGTACGGGTGCTCATTAAGGGTCAGTCCTCCAGTGCGGCGAGGCCGGGAAGCGTCTTGCCCTCGAGGTATTCGAGGCTGGCGCCGCCACCGGTCGAAATATGTCCGAAAGCATTCTCGTCGAAGCCCAGGATGCGCACGGCCGCGGCGGAGTCGCCGCCGCCGACGACGGTGTACGCCGGGGAGTCGAGGAGCGCCTGGGCGACCGCGCGGGTGCCGTCGGCGAAGTCGGGGTGCTCGAAGACACCCATCGGGCCGTTCCAGAAGACGGTGGCCGCGTCGGCGAGCTTCGATGCGTAGAGCTTGTTGGTCTCCGGACCGTTGTCCAGACCCATCCGACCGGCCGGAATGGCGTCGGCGGCGACGGTGCTGGGGTGGGCCGGGGCCTTGGTCCTCAGGTCGGGGAAGGCGGGGGCGACGACGACGTCGACCGGGAGGACGAACTCCACGCCCTTCTCCTCCGCGCGCCGCAGGTACTCCTGGACGACCGGGATCTGGTCCTCCTGGAGCAGCGAGCTGCCGACCTCGTGGCCCTGGGCCTTGAGGAAGGTGTACGCCATGCCGCCGCCGATCAGGATGCGGTCGGCGCGCTCCAGCAGGTGGTCGATGACGCCGAGCTTGTCGGAGACCTTGGCGCCGCCGAGGACGACGGCGTAGGGCCGCTTGACGTCGGTGGTCAGCTTCTTCAGGACGCCGACCTCGGTGGCGATGAGGTAGCCCGCGTAGTGCGGCAGCCGGGCCGGGAGGTCGAAGACCGAGGCGTGCTTGCGGTGTACGGCACCGAAGCCGTCGCCCACGTACACGTCCGCGAGCTCGGCGAGCCGGTCGGCGAAGGCGCCGCGCTCGGCCTCGTCCTTGGAGGTCTCTCCGGCGTTGAAGCGGAGGTTCTCCAGGACGGCGACCTGGCCGTCGGTGAGGCCCGCGACGGTGGCGCGGGCCGAGTCGCCGACGGTGTCGGTCGCGAAGGCGACGTCGGCACCGAGGAGTTCACCGAGGCGTGCGGCGGCGGGCGCCAGCGAGAACACCGGGTCCGGGGCACCCTTGGGACGGCCCAGGTGCGAGGCGACGACGACCCGCGCGCCGGCTTCGGCGAGCCTGGCGACCGTCGGGAGGACGGCGCGGATGCGGCCGTCGTCGGTGATGGTGGTGCCGTCCAGCGGCACGTTGAGGTCGGCGCGGACGAATACCCGCCTGCCGGCGACCCCTTCGGTGAGAAGTTCGTCGATCGTCTTCATCTGGTCTTCCGTTACTCCTTGCAGGGACGGATGAACATGCTAAGAGGCCCGACCGGCGCTCCATTGCGCCGGTCGAGCCCCTCAGTCACATCGTGATGCCGCCGACCCGAGGGTCAGAGCTGCTCGCCGACGAAGACCGTGAGGTCGACGAGGCGGTTGGAGTAGCCCCACTCGTTGTCGTACCAGCCGAGGATCTTCACCGTGTTCCCCTCCTGGACCATGGTCAGGGAGGAGTCGAAGGTGCAGGACGACGGGTCGCCGACGATGTCCGAGGAGACGATCGGGTCCTCGGTGTACGTCAGGAAGCCCTTGAGGTCGCCGTCGTCGGAGGCCTTCTTGAACGCGGCGTTGACCTCGTCCTTGGTGACCTCGCGGTCCAGGGTGACGACGAGGTCGGTGGCGGAGCCGGTCGGGACCGGGACGCGCATCGCGATGCCGTCGAGCTTGCCCTTGAGCTGCGGGAGGACCAGAGCGGTGGCCTTGGCGGCACCGGTCGTGGTCGGGATGATGTTCTCGGCGGCGGCGCGGGCGCGGCGCAGGTCCGAGTGCGGGAAGTCCAGGATGCGCTGGTCGTTGGTGTACGCGTGGACCGTCGTCATCAGGCCCTTGACGATGCCGAAGTTCTCGTCGAGAACCTTGGCCATCGGCGCCACACAGTTGGTGGTGCAGGAGGCGTTGGAGATGACGTGGTGGTTGGCCGCCTCGTACTTGTCCTGGTTGACGCCCATCACGATGGTGATGTCCTCGTCCTTGGCCGGAGCCGAGATGAGGACCTTCTTGGCGCCACCGGCGATGTGCTTCTCCGCGTCGGCCTTCTTGGTGAAGATGCCGGTCGACTCGATGACGATGTCGACGCCCAGCTCACCCCAGGGGATGTCGGCCGGGTTGCGCTCGGAGAGCACCTTGATGGTGTGACCGTCGACGGTGATGGTGTCGGCGGTGTGGCTGACCTCTGCCTTGAGACGACCCAGAATGGTGTCGTACTTCAGCAGGTGGGCCGTGGTCGCAGTGTCACCCAGGTCGTTGACAGCCACGATCTCGATGTCCGCACCCTGCTCCAGCAGCGCGCGGAAGTAGTTGCGACCGATGCGGCCAAAGCCGTTGATGCCTACGCGGATCGTCACGAACCGATCTCCTCGTTAGGTACGCCGGTTTTCGACGCCGGCGAGTTGTATAGGGATGTCCCCGACCGCCTCCGACCCTACCTCTCCAAGGGCTCCGGGGTGACATCGAGAGGGGCCGTACGCGCCACCGGGACATGCCGGGAGGCCCGTACTCCCCAGTAGGGTCACGGGCCTCCGTTCGTGCTTAAGGACCTTGGTCCCGATGGCCGGGGACCAACGTCCCCCGCCCGCCGACGAGTCGGCCGGACATCCCCTCGGGGGGTCAGCCGACCAGGCCGTCCGCCAGCTCCTCGCTGAGCGTCGCCTCCGTCCCGGGGATACCGAGATCCTGGGCCCGCTTGTCGGCCATGGCCAGCAGGCGGCGGATCCGGCCGGCGACCGCGTCCTTGGTCAGCGGCGGGTCGGCGAGTGCTCCGAGCTCCTCCAGCGAGGCCTGCTTGTGCTCCATGCGCAGCCGTCCGGCCGCCGCGAGGTGCTCGGGGACCTCCTCGGCGAGGATCTCCAGCGCGCGCCCCACCCGGGCCCCGGCGGCGACCGCCGCGCGGGCCGAGCGGCGCAGGTTCGCGTCGTCGAAGTTGGCGAGCCGGTTGGCCGTGGCGCGGACCTCGCGCCGCATCCGGCGCTCCTCCCAGGCCAGCACCGACTCATGGGCGCCGAGCCGGGTGAGCAGGGCGCCGATGGCGTCGCCGTCGCGGACGACGACCCGGTCCACACCGCGGACCTCGCGGGCCTTGGCCGCGATGGAGAGCCGGCGGGCCGCCCCGACCAGGGCCAGGGCCGCCTCGGGCCCGGGGCAGGTGACCTCCAGGGAGGAGGAGCGGCCGGGCTCGGTGAGCGAGCCGTGAGCGAGGAACGCCCCGCGCCAGGCCGCCTCGGCGTCGCAGGTGGCCCCCGAGACCACCTGCGGGGGCAGACCGCGGATGGGGCGGCCGCGGCCGTCCACCAGGCCGGTCTGGCGGGCGAGCTGGTCGCCGCCCGCCACCACCCGTACGACATAGCGCGAACCGCGCCGCAGCCCGCCCGGGGCCATCACGATCAGCTCCGAGCTGTGCCCGAAGATTTCGAGGATGTCGCGCTTGAGCCGGCGCGCCGCCATCGCGGTGTCCAGCTCCGCCTCGATCACAATCCGGCCGCTCACCAGGTGCAGCCCGCCCGCGAACCGAAGAATCGCCGAGACCTCTGCCTTCCTGCAGCAGGTCCGGGTGACGGGAAGCCGAGAGATTTCGTCCTTCACCGCTGGCGTCATCGCCATGGGCCGATCCTTCCATGCATCCGAAAAATACGGTCGTACGCGGTGGCCAACAGCTCCTGATCATGGACCGGAACGCCGTCGGGCGATGCCACCGGCGCCAGCTCGACCGCGGCGCCGAGCCGTTGTGCGGCGTCGGCGAGGGATTCGCGGTCGGGCACGGCTGCCTCGTCGGCCAGCACCACGTCCAAGGCGAGTTTAGGGGCGTGTCGTCCCAAAACCTCCAAATGACGCTGCGGTGAGAACCCCTCTGTTTCACCGGGCTGTGGTGCGAGATTCAACGACAGGACCTTGCGGGCCTTCGTGGTGACCAGTGCGTCGAGCAGTTCCGGCACCAGCAGATGCGGGATCACGGAGGAGAACCAGGAGCCCGGGCCGAGCACCACCCAGTCGGCGTCCAGGACCGCTTCGACCGCTTCCGGGACGGCCGGCGGGTCGGGCGGGACGACATGCACGGACTGCACCTCGCCCGGGGTGAGCGCGACGGTGGACTGGCCGCGCACGGTGACGATCGCGTCGGGCAGCTCGGGGTCGTGGCCCTTCACCAGCGCCTGGAGCTCCAGCGGAACGGCGGACATCGGCAGCACCCGGCCGTGCGCGCCCAGCAGCTTGCCGACCAGGTCCAGGGCCTGGACGTGGTCGCCGAGCTGCTCCCAGAGGGCGACGATCAGCAGATTGCCGACCGCGTGCTCGTGGAGGTCGCCCTTGGACTCGAAGCGGTGCTGGATGACCCGGGACCAGGTGCGGCCCCAGTCGTCGTCGCCGCAGAGCGCGGCGAGCGCCTTGCGCAGGTCACCGGGGGGCAGGACGCCCAGCTCCTCGCGCAGCCGGCCGCTGGAGCCGCCGTCGTCGGCGACGGTGACCACGGCCGTGAGATCGCCGGTGATCCGGCGCAGCGCCGCCAGGGACGCCGAGAGGCCCATGCCGCCGCCGAGCGCGACGACCTTGGGCTGTCCACCGCGTTTGCGGCCCGCGAGCGCCGATGTGGCGCGGCTGAGGCGCCGCAACCGCAGATTGCGTCCGGTCACTCTCGCCCCATGTCCCGGTGCACGAGGACGGTCTCGATGCCTTCGGCGGCCAGGCGGGCCGAGAGCTTCTCCGACATGGCGACGGAGCGGTGCTTGCCGCCCGTACAGCCCACCGCGATGGTCACGTACCGCTTGCCCTCGCGGCGGTAGCCCGCGGCGATCAGCTGGAGCAGCTCGGTGTACTGGTTGAGGAACTCCTTGGCGCCCGGCTGGTCGAAGACGTAGTCGGAGACCTCCTCGTTGACGCCGGTGAAGGGGCGCAGCTCCGGGACCCAGTGCGGGTTGGGCAGGAAGCGGCAGTCCACGACCAGGTCGGCGTCGACGGGCAGGCCGTACTTGTAGCCGAAGGACATCACCGTGGCGCGCAGCTCCGGCTCGTTGTCGCCGGCGAACTGGGCGTCCATCTTGGCCCGCAGCTCGTGCACATTGAGGCTGGAGGTGTCGATGACCAGGTCGGCGTCGCCGCGCAGCTCGCGCAGCAGGTCGCGCTCGGCCGCGATGCCGTCGACGATGCGGCCGTCGCCCTGGAGGGGGTGGGGGCGGCGGACGGACTCGAAGCGGCGCACCAGGGCGTCGTCGGAGGACTCCAGGAAGACGATCCGCCGGGTGACGTGCTTGGCCTCCAGGTCCGCGAGGGATTCGCGGAGGTTGTCGAAGAAGCGCCGGCCGCGTACGTCGACGACGACGGCGATCCGCGCCACGTTGCCCTGCGAGCGGGCGCCCAGCTCCACCATGGTGGGGATCAGCGCGGGGGGCAGGTTGTCGACGACGAACCAGCCGAGGTCCTCCAGACACTTGGCGGCGGTGCTGCGCCCGGCGCCGGACATGCCGGAGATGATCACCAGCTCGGGGATGGCCGGCACCGCTGCCTCGCCCGTCTCGTTCGTGGTGTTCGTACTCACGTCTGCTCCGTCTGCTCGGTCTGTTCGTGCGTGCTGCTGGTCGTCGGGGCCCGCGCCGGCGTCGTCGCCCGCGCGGTCGGCCCGGCGGGCGGGCCCGGTCATGACGCGCCCCCGTCGTCCTCTTCCATGATCTCTCCTGTGGCCGTGTTCACGGCAGGGGCCGCGGGAGCGGTCGAGGCGAGGGCGGCCGCCACCGATTCCGCCGTCCTGCGCCCTATCCCGGGAACCTCGCAGATCTCCTCGATTGTCGCCTGCCGGAGCTTCTTCACGGAGCCGAAATGCTTGATCAGGGCCTGCTTGCGGGTCTCGCCGAGGCCCGCCACGTCGTCCAGGGGGCTGGAGCGGACGCGCTTGGCCCGCTTGGCGCGCTGGTAGGTGATGGCGAAGCGGTGTGCTTCGTCGCGGACGCGCTGGAGGAGGTAGAGGCCCTCGCTGGAGCGGGGCAGGACGACGGGGTCGTCGTCATCGGGGAGCCAGACCTCCTCCAGGCGCTTGGCCAGGCCGCAGACGGCGATGTCGTCGATGCCCAGCTCGTCCAGGGCCCGCTTGGCGGCGGCGACCTGGGGCTGTCCGCCGTCGACCACGACGAGCTGCGGCGGGTAGGCGAACCGCTTGGGGCGGCCGTCGTCCTCCCGGGGCTCGATCTCGTCGGCCGGGGAGGCGGCGGTGAGCACGGGGGCCGGGACGGGGCCGGTGACCCCGGGTGTGGCGGGGACGAGGCCGGGGCCGGGGGCTCCGGGGGTGGCGGGCACGGGGCCGGTGACCCCGGGAGCGGTTTCCTGGGCCTCCTCCCACTCCCCCGTGCGCTCCTTCTCCTGGAGGTAGCGCTTGAAGCGGCGGCCGATCACCTCGTGCATCGAGCGGACGTCGTCCTGGCCCTCGAAGCCCTTGATCTGGAAGCGGCGGTACTCGCTCTTGCGGGCGAGTCCGTCCTCGAAGACCACCATGGAGGCCACCACGTCGTCCCCCTGGAGGTGGGAGATGTCGTAGCACTCGATGCGCAGCGGGGCCGTGTCCAGGCCGAGCGCCTCCGCGATCTCCTCCAGGGCGCGGGAGCGGGTGGTCAGGTCGGAGGCGCGCTTGGTCTTGTGCAGGCCGAGCGCCTGCTGGGCGTTGCGCTGGACCGTCGCCATGAGGTCCTTCTTGTCGCCGCGCTGCGGGATGCGCAGGCTGACCTGGGAGCCCCGGCGCTCGGCGAGCCACTGGGAGACCGCCTCGGTGTCCTCGGGCAGGGCGGGGACCAGGACCTCCTTGGGGACGGCGTCGCCGCGCTCCTCCCCGTACAGCTGCTGGAGGGCGTGCTCGACGAGGCCGGAGGTGTCGACCGCCTCGACCTTGTCGGTGACCCAGCCGCGCTGGCCGCGGACCCGGCCGCCGCGCACGTGGAAGATCTGGAGGGCGGCCTCCAGCTCGTCCTCGGCGACGGCGATGAGGTCGGCGTCGGTGGCGTCCGCGAGGACGACGGCGCTCTTCTCCATGGCCCGCTTGAGCGCCTCGGCGTCGTCCCGGAGCCGGGCAGCGCGCTCGTACTCCATCTCCTCGGCCGCCTGCATCATGTCCTTCTCCAGGCGGCGGATGTAGGTGCCCGTGCGCCCGGCCATGAAGTCGCAGAAGTCCTCGGCCAGCTCCCGGTGTTCCTCGGGGCTGACCCGGCCGACGCAGGGGGCGGAGCACTTGTCGATGTAGCCCAGCAGGCAGGGGCGGCCGGTGCGGGCGGCGTTCTTGAAGACCCCGGCGGAGCAGGTGCGGACGGGGAAGACGCGGAGCATCAGGTCGACCGTCTCGCGGATCGCCCAGGCGTGCCCGTACGGACCGAAGTAGCGCACGCCCTTCTTCTTGGCGCCGCGCATCACCTGGACGCGGGGGAACTCCTCGTTCAGCGTGACGGCGAGGTAGGGATAGCTCTTGTCGTCCCGGTACTTGACGTTGAACCGGGGGTCGAACTCCTTGATCCAGGTGTACTCCAGCTGGAGCGCCTCGACCTCGGTGGAGACGACCGTCCACTCGACGGATGCGGCGGTCGTGACCATCGTGCGCGTACGCGGGTGGAGATTGGCCAGGTCCTGGAAGTAGTTGGCCACGCGCTGGCGGAGGTTCTTGGCCTTCCCGACGTAGATCACCCGGCGGTGCTCGTCGCGGAACTTGTAGACCCCCGGGGAGTCGGGGATCTGCCCCGGGCTGGGGCGGTAGCTGGAGGGGTCTGCCATGTCTCACACCCTACTTGCGGGGTGTGACACCGCGTCGTCCTCAGTGTGACCGGTGCGCTCCGGGGTGCCGGGCCCCGGAGCGCGGCCTCACGGACGGTCGCTCCGGGGCGTGCGGGCCCCGGAGCGCTCCGCTCAGGCGTCCGGCGCGGGGTTCTGCCGGGTGCGGGTCCGGTGGCGAACGGCGGCGGCGCCGCCGAGGGCCAGGGCGAGCAGGGCCCCGGCCCCGGCCACCGTGGAGACGGTCGTCAGGGCGGTGTCCGGGGTGCCCGTACCCGTCGCGTCGGCGAGCGCGGGGCCCGGTGCGGCCTGCGGTGCCCGGTCGGCGCCGGGAGCGGGTGCCGGGGCCGGTGCCGCTCCGGTGTCGGCAGCCCCTGGGCCATAGCCTCCGGCCTTCCCGGACTTCGCGTATCCGGAGCCCTGCAGCTTGTCGCCGTACGCCTCCTTCACCCGGGCCCGGTAGGCGTTCAGGCTGGTGCCCTTCGCGCCCACGGCCGCCGTGGCGTCCTCGTCCAGGGGGAGCACCCGGGAGGCGTCGTGGACGTACCAGGCGTCGATCTGCGGTTCGCGGAACACCGTGCCGCCGGGGAGCGCGCGGGCCCCCTGAGCGGTGTAGCGGGCCTCGTCGTCGCCGGTGGCGATGTTCACCACCCGCCACTTTCCGCTGCCGGCGGCCCCGGGGACGGTCCACAGGGAGGCCTTCTGTCCGTCGGAGGAGACGGCGGTGGCGGCGAGGTAGTCCAGGGTGCTCGGTGCGGCCCCCGCCCTCCCGGCGACGAACTCCGCGGAGAGCGTGCGTACGGGGACGGTCTTCGCCTCGATGCGCGGTGCGGCCGCCGTACGCGCCACCGCTCCCTCCCTCGCGAAGAACCGGGCCAGGGTGTCCAGGGTCGCCGGAGCGGAGGCCGCCTCGTGGGCGGCTTCGAGGGTGGCGGCGGTCAGCTTCGGCGGTGCGGCGGGCCCCTCGTCGGCGGTGGCCGGGAGCGCGGCGGTGCACAGGGCGGTGGCGGTGAGTGCGGTGGCGACGGCGAGGCGCCGGCTGGTCGCGGTCATGTCCTCACGCCCCGATCCGGTAGAGCGAGTGGGTCCAGGAGAACTGGTTGTTGTTCACGTACCAGGAGTGCGAGGCCCAGTTGTAGCGGTCGCTGGAGGGCCACGGGTCGCCCCAGTAGACCCAGCTGTTGGCGTCGTCGTAGCCGTAGATGACGTGCATGTGCCCGCCGCCGGACGACCACTGGATGCGGGTCTCGATGGGCCGTTGGGCCGCTATCTCGGTCTGGACGGTCGGGTAGCGCAGCCAGCCGGTGACGTAGCTGCCGGGGCGGACGCCGGTCCAGGACAGTCCGGTCTGGACGTTGCCGAGGGTGGCCTGCGAGTTGGGGCACTCGGAGTTCTGGGAGCGGTTGAAGGAGGCGTTGCAGAACTGGTTCTGGGAGTAGTTGCGGCCGAACCAGGCGGCGATGGTGTTGCCGCCGGCCGCCCAGCACCAGTTGGTCTTCTGCTGGGCCTGCATGGTGATGTTGAGGCGCTGGGCGGCGGCGACGGTGACTCCGCCGTCCTGGGACGGGGACTGGGACGGGGACGCGGACTGGGCCGCGGTGGCGGTGGCCGCGGGGACAGCGAGGAGGGCGGCGGCCAGAAGGGCTGTGAACGAGAACCTTCGGGGCCGGATTCTTCGGTTGCGCATGGCGTTCCTCCCAAGGCGGGGGGGGCGGGGATCGGAGGAGCGCGTCCGGACGCTGATGAGGAGCATCGACCGTTGTCCGGAGCAGGTCAACAGGCTTCAATGCGGAGTGACATCACGGTGTGAACGGCGCGACGCCCGTGTGAACGGCGCAGCCCGGTCACCTGCTCCCCCGCATCCCCCGGGGGCGGTGTCCCCTCTCCCCCACGTGAACGTTCACCGGAGGCCCCCATGCGGCACACCGAGAGAGAACTGGACCGGGTGCTGCACACCGGCCCCTTCCATCTGGCCCTGCGCACGGCCCTGTCGGTGCGCGGGCTGCCGCTCCACCGGGTGCAGCACCACCTCGCGCACCGGGGCGTCAAGCTCGGGGTGACCAGCCTGAGTTACTGGCAGCAGGGCGTACGCCGGCCCCGCCGCCCCGAGTCGCTGCGGGCCGTCCGCGCCCTGGAGGACGTGCTCGCGCTGCCGGACGACTCGCTGCTGCGGCTGCTGCGGGGCGACGGTTCCGGTGGCGACGGGGAGCGCCCGGCGGCGCGCTCGTACCGCTCGCTGCTGGAGTCCTCGGGGGCGGTGGAACGGCTGCTGGCGGCGATGGAGTCACCGGTGGACGGCGGGCTGCACACCGTGGACCACCAGGAGCGGGTACGGATCGGGGCGCGGCGCGAGCTGGCGGCCCGTACCTCGCTCCATGTCGTACGGGCGCACCGGGACGGGATCGACCGCTATCTGGCGATCCACCGCGGCGATCCGGGGTGCGACCCGTCGCGGATCGCCGTACGGGCCGGGGATAACTGCCGCACCGGGCGGGTGCGCTGGGACGGGGAGGCCGGGGTGCTCGTCGCGGAGCTGCTCTTCGACACCCGGCTGCGGTCGGGCGAGACGTACCTCTTCGGCTACGGCTTCGAGGACGGTACGGGCGGGGCGAGCGGCGAGTACGTGCGCGGCTTCACCTTCGGCGGCGGGCAGTACGTGCTCCAGGTCGGCTTCGACGAGGCCGCGCTGCCGGTCCGGTGCCGCCGCTTCGAGCAGGCCTCGGCCGGGGCGGCGCGCGCCGCCCGCAGGGACCTCACGCTCACCGGCCGCCACCGGACGGTCCACGTGGTGGAGGAAGGGGTGCGGCCGGGGCTCGTCGGCATCGACTGGGACTGGGACTGACCCCGGCGTCGCGTGGTGGTGTCAGGCGCCCGGGCCCGCGACGAGCTTTCCGCCCTCGGCCGTGACCGGGACGGCGGGCAGGGGGACGGTGGCGGGGCCCTGGACGACCTTGCCGGTGGTCGTGTCGAAGCGGCTGCCGTGGCAGGCGCAGTGGCCCTCGGTGCCCTCGACCTTGGTCAGGACGCAGCCGCCGTGGGTGCACTGGGCGCTGAACGCCTTGTACTCGCCCTTCGCCGGGCAGCTGACGACCAGGCGCTGCTCGCGGTAGAGCTTGGCGCCGCCGACGGGCACCTCGGAGGCCGCACCGAGGTCGACGGGGGCGGTGGGGGTGGGCTGCTTGGCGTGACCGAGCTTGGATTCGGTCGAGCAGGCGGCCGCTCCCAGCCCGGCGGCACCGGCGAGCGCGGCGCCCTTCAGCACGGTACGGCGGGCGGCGGGCAGGCCGGGCATGCGGACTCCACGGATCGTTGTTCGGGGCGGGGCAGGCGTCGCCGGGCAGTCCGGGAAGCGGTGAAAACCGTTCCTTGCCGGTGACGGAACCGACGATACCGGCGGGGAACGGACGGCCTGCGGCCGGGCCGGTCACGACGGTGGCCCCCTCCCGGGCGGGAAGGGGCCACCGTCGTCGGCTCAGGCCTTGCGGGCGCGCGTCGCCTTCTTCGCGGTGGCCTTGGTGGCCGTCGCCTTCTTGGCCGCCGTGGCCTTGGTGACGGCCGTCTTCGTGGCCGTCGCCTTCTTGGCCGCTACGGCCTTCTTCGCCGTGGTCGTCTTCCGGGCGGCGGCCTTACGGGCCGTCCCCCGCCCCGACGGCACCGCGGCCTCGCTGATCCGGTCGGCGTCCAGGATGCCCTGGAGGAACTTCCCGGTGTGGCTGGCGGGGACCGAGGCGACCTGCTCCGGGGTGCCCTCGGCGACGACCAGACCGCCGCCGTTGCCGCCCTCGGGGCCCATGTCGATGACCCAGTCGGCGGTCTTGATGACGTCAAGGTTGTGCTCGATGACGATCACCGAGTTGCCCTTGTCGACCAGGCCGGAGAGGACCGTGATCAGCTTGCTGATGTCCTCGAAGTGGAGACCGGTGGTCGGTTCGTCCAGGACGTAGACCGTGCGGCCGGTGGAGCGCTTCTGGAGCTCGCTCGCCAGCTTGACGCGCTGCGCCTCGCCGCCGGAGAGGGTCGGCGCGGACTGCCCGAGCCGCACATAGCCGAGGCCCACCTCGTTGAGCGTACGGAGGTGGCGGGCGATCGTCGGGACGGCCTCGAAGAACTCCAGACCCTCCTCGATCGGCATGTCCAGGACCTCGGCGATGGACTTGCCCTTGTAGTGGACCTCCAGGGTCTCCCGGTTGTAGCGCGCACCGTGGCAGACCTCGCACGGGACGTACACATCGGGAAGGAAGTTCATCTCGATCTTGATCGTGCCGTCGCCGGAGCAGTTCTCGCAGCGGCCGCCCTTGACGTTGAAGGAGAAGCGGCCCGGCAGATAGCCGCGCACCTTCGCCTCCATCGTCTCGGCGAAGAGCCTGCGGACGTGGTCGAAGACTCCGGTGTACGTCGCCGGGTTGGACCGGGGCGTCCGGCCGATCGGCGACTGGTCGACGTGGACCACCTTGTCGACGAGGTCGTCGCCGTCGACCCGGGTGTGGCGGCCGGGGACCGACTTGGCGCCGTTCAGCTCGCGGGCCAGGTGGGTGTAGAGGATGTCGTTGACCAGGGTCGACTTACCGGAACCGGAGACGCCGGTGACCGCGGTGAGCACACCGAGCGGGAAGGAGACGTCGATGTCGTGGAGGTTGTTCTCCCGTGCACCGTGCACGGTGAGGCTGCGGGCCGGGTCGACCGGGCGGCGGATGTCCGGTGTCGGGATGGACCGCTTGCCGGACAGGTACTGGCCGGTGATCGACTCCTTGTTGGCCAGCAGTTCCTTGAGCGAGCCGGAGTGGACGACCTTGCCGCCGTGCTCACCGGCGCCGGGGCCGATGTCGACGACCCAGTCGGCGACCTTGATGGTGTCCTCGTCGTGCTCGACGACGATGAGCGTGTTGCCCATGTCGCGGAGCCGGACCAGGGTCTCGATCAGGCGGTGGTTGTCGCGCTGGTGCAGGCCGATGGACGGCTCGTCCAGGACGTACAGCACGCCGACCAGGCCGGAGCCGATCTGGGTGGCGAGCCGGATGCGCTGGGCCTCGCCGCCGGAGAGGGTGCCGGCCGCGCGGTTCAGCGAGAGGTAGTCCAGGCCGACGTCGACCAGGAACTTGAGCCGCTCGTTGACCTCCTTGAGGACCCGCTCGGCGATCTTCTTGTCCCGGGCGTTCAGCTTGAGGCGGCCGAGGAACTCGGCGCACTCGCTGATCGACATCGCGGCGACCTCGGCGATGGACTTCTCCATCACCGTCACCGCCAGCACGATCGGCTTGAGCCGGGTGCCCTCACAGGTGGGGCAGGGCACCTCGCGCATGTAGCCCTCGAAGCGCTCCCGGCTGGAGTCGCTCTCGGCCTCGGTGTGGCGCCGCTTGACGAACTGGACCGCGCCCTCGAAGGCGGGGGTCGTGTAGGCGCGCTCGCGCCCGTAACGGTTGCGGTAGCGGACCTCGGTCTGGATCTTGTGGCCGTACAGCAGGGCCTTCTTGGCCCGCTGCGGCAGTCCGGCCCAGGGGATGTCCGTGCGGAAGCCGAGCGCCTCGGAGAGCGCGCCGATCAGCCGGCCGAAGTACTCCTTGGTGTGGCCGTGCGACCAGGGGTGGATCGCCCCCTCGTCGAGCGACTTCTCCTCGTCCGGAACGATCAGCTCCGGGTCTACCTCCATGCGCGTACCGATGCCCGTGCAGTCGGGGCAGGCGCCGAAGGGCGAGTTGAAGGAGAAGGAGCGCGGCTCCAGCTCCTCGAAGGAGAGGTCGTCGTACGCGCAGTAGAGGTGCTCCGAATACATCCGCTCGCGCTCGGGGTCGTCCTCGGGGAGGTCGACGAAGTCGAGCACGACCATGCCGCCGGAGAGGCCGAGGGCGGTCTCGACCGAGTCGGTGAGACGGCGCTTGGCGCTGTCCTTGACGGTGAGGCGGTCGATGACCACCTCGATGGTGTGCTTCTCCTGCTTCTTGAGCGTGGGCGGCTCGGAGAGCTGGATGGTGGTGCCGTCGACCCTGGCCCGGCTGTACCCCTTGGTCTGGAGATCGGCGAAGAGGTCGACGAACTCGCCCTTGCGCTCGCGCACCAGCGGCGAGAGCACCTGGAAGCGGCTGCCCTCGGGCAGGCCGAGGACCTTGTCCACGATGGCCTGCGGCGACTGGCGGGCGATGGGGCGGCCGCACTCGGGACAGTGCGGCTTGCCGATCCGGGCGAAGAGCAGCCGGAGGTAGTCGTAGACCTCCGTGATGGTGCCGACCGTCGAGCGCGGGTTGCGCGAGGTCGACTTCTGGTCGATGGAGACGGCAGGGGAGAGACCCTCGATGAAATCGACGTCCGGCTTGTCCATCTGGCCGAGGAACTGCCGGGCGTACGAAGAGAGGGACTCCACATAGCGCCGCTGGCCCTCGGCGAAGATCGTGTCGAACGCGAGGGACGACTTGCCCGACCCGGAGAGCCCGGTGAAGACGATGAGGGAGTCACGGGGGAGATCGAGCGAGACGTTCTTCAGGTTGTGCTCGCGCGCGCCACGGACGATGAGACGGTCGGCCACGCCGGTCCGCACCTTTCTAGAGGGAAACGGGGGGGAACTGAGCCCCCGGTCCAGGTTATGGGGGGCGCCACAGCGATGTGGGAAGGTCTGTCTCCTCCGAGCGTATAGCACGCACATTCGATTTACGGTCGCCCTCGGACTCCTTCACCCGAATGAGTGGCGGAGCTAGGCTCGGCCGCATGATTGATCATGTGCACGACCTGGGAGCTGTACGCGAAGCGACCGATCGGCTGCTCAGCGAAGCGGGCAAGTGGGACAACACCGCTCTCGCCGAGCCGTCACGGCTGCCCGGATGGAGTCGGGGCCATGTTCTGGCCCACCTGTCACGTAACGCCGACGCGCTCGGAAATGTTCTCCGGGGTCTCCCGATGTACGCGAGCAGCGAAACCCGGGACGCCGACATCGCCACCGGCGCCTCCCGCTCCCTGGCCGAGCAGCTGGCCGACTTCGAGGAGAGCGCGGGCCGCTTCGATGCGGTGGCGGCCGAACCGGCCGACTGGTCCCGTACGGTCACCCTGCGCAACGGTGTGACGGACTCCGCGTCCCGGGTCCCCTTCCGCCGGCTGATCGAGCTGGAGATCCACCACGTCGACCTGGGCGTCGGCTACGAGCTGGAGGACCTGCCTGAGGGGTTCACGGAGCGGGAGATCGTCTTCCTCACCGAACGCTTCACCGGCCACCCGGAGGTTCCCGCCACCACCCTGACCGACGAGGCCGGCCGCACCTGGACCACGGGCGGCGGGTCGGACGGCGCCCCGGTGTCGGTGCGGGGTACGGCGGCCGGTCTGCTGGGCTGGCTCGCCGGCCGCCGTGACGGTTCCGCCCTGACGGTGACCGGGGGCGGCCTGCCGGCCCTGCCGCCGCTGTAGGCGCCCGTGCCCGCCGGGGCCAGGGAGACCACCTGGCCCCGGCGGGGACGGATTAGGGTGAGCCGCATGACGTACAGCGGAGCGGTGAAGGTCGGCGGACCGGCGAGCGTGCACGAACTGACGGATCTGATGATCTCGAAGGCCGCCGTCGGCGGAATGAACAACAACGCCTATCTGCTGCGCTGCCGGGCCACCGGCGAGCAGCTACTGATCGACGCGGCGGCCGAGCCCGCGACCCTGCTGGCGCTGATCGGTGACGACTCCATCGCGTCCGTCGTCACCACCCACCGGCACGGCGACCACTGGCAGGCGCTGGCCGAGGTGGTCGCGGCCACCGGCGCCCGGACGTACGCGGGGCGGTACGACGCCGAGGGCATCCCGGTCGCCACGGACGTGCTCGTGGAGGACGGCGACATCATCACCGTGGGCAGGGTGGAGCTGACCGCCCGCCATCTGACCGGCCACACGCCGGGCTCGATCGCACTGGTCTACGACGACCCGCACGGGGCCCCGCACCTGTTCACCGGGGACTGCCTCTTCCCCGGCGGGGTCGGCAACACGCACAAGGACCCCGAGGCGTTCGCGAGCCTGCTGCACGACGTCGAGACGAAGCTGTTCGACCGGCTGCCGGACGAGACCTGGGTCTACCCGGGCCACGGCAACGACACGACCCTCGGCGACGAGCGGCCGCAGCTGCCCGAGTGGCGTGCGCGGGGCTGGTGACCCCGGGCCGGCTCGCCTCCCGTGAACGGACAGCGGCCGGGGTGGACGGCTTGTGCCGTTCCGCCCCGGCCGCTGCCGGTGGGTCCCTGTGCCGCGCTCGGCGGCCCGGGATCAGCTGCTGACGCTCTCGGTCTCCTCGTCGGCCGCGTCGACGCTCTTGGCCTTCGCGGCCGCCTCGGCCTCGGCCGCCTCCTGCTTCTTGTTGGCGATCAGGCTGGTGATCGTGGTGATCACCAGGACGCCGCAGATGACGGTGAGCGAGAACGGGATGGAGATCTCGGGCACGTGCACCCCGGACTCGTGCAGGGCGTGCAGCACCAGCTTGACACCGATGAAGCCGAGGATCACCGACAGGCCGTAGCTGAGGTGGACCAGCTTCTTCAGCAGACCGCCGATGAGGAAGTACAGCTGGCGCAGGCCCATCAGCGCGAACGCGTTGGCCGTGAAGACGATGTACGGGTCCTGGGTCAGTCCGAAGATCGCCGGGATCGAGTCCAGTGCGAACAGCACATCCGTCATACCGATGGCGAGCATGACCACCATCAGCGGGGTCAGGATGCGCTTGCCGTTCTTCTGGATGAAGAGCTTCGTGCCGTGGTACTGGTCGGCGACGCCGAAGCGCTGCTCGATCTTCTTGAGGAGACGGTTCTCCTCGAACTCCTCGTCCTCCTCGTCGGCCCGCGCTTCCTGGATGAGCTTCCAGGCGGTGTAGATCAGGAACGCGCCGAAGATGTAGAACACCCACGAGAAGTTCGCGATCACGGCGGCACCGGCGGCGATGAAGATCGCCCGGAGCACCAGGGCGATCAGCACACCGATGAGCAGCACCCGCTGCTGGAGGTGCGAGGGCACCGAGAACTTCGCCATGATCAGGACGAAGACGAAGAGGTTGTCGACGCTCAGCGACTTCTCGGTGATGAATCCGGCGAAGAACTCACCGGAGGCCTGGCTCTCGCCGAAGACCATGAGGCCGAGTCCGAAGAGGATGGCCAGGGCGATCCAGACGACCGTCCAGATCCCGGCTTCCTTGGTCGACACGTCATGGGGCTTGCGCCCGATGAAGAAGTCGACGGCGATCAGGGCTGACAGACCAAAGATGGTCAGAGCCCAAAGGGTCCATGAAACGTCCACTGCGCCTCCGGCAGTTCGCTACGGCTACTGATCAGCGTCGTCGCTGCCGGAGGTCTCTTCCACCCTGGCACACGGGATGCGTGCCGGGCCGACGCCCCGGGACCGGTCACGGTCCGTACTGACGGGAACGTCGCGTAAGGAGTACTCCCCTCCGTGCACCGAACAGTACAGGTACACCAAGGATAGGTAAAGAAAACCATAAAGAGATCGTAAAAACAGGAGGTCGGGGCCGTTGTACGGTCAGCGGCCGGCGGCTCTGCGAGCGGCCGTGACCGCCGCGAGGACCTGCGCCAGGACGCGGCTGCCCGGTGGTGTCGCCGGCGGCTCGTATGTCCAGGCGTGACCGACCCAGGGGTCGGCGAGGTGGTTGTCGGCGACCGGGGTGATCCGCAGCAGCGAACGCCACAGCGGGTCGAGGACCGGCCCGTACGCACTCGCGTCCTCCCGGTCCGCGACCATCAGCAGATGCACGCCGACCGAGGGGCCCTCGTCGGCGAGGTAGCGGAGCTGGGTGACGGCCCGGTCGTCGAAGCCGTGCGGGAAGTCGTTGACCACCAGGAGCTGCTCGCCTGTGTCCAGGTCGGGCGGGAGCGCGTCGGCCGCACCGGCCCGCACGGCCATCTGCACCAGGTCCACGCGCCGGGTGAGGTGGGCGAGGACCGAGGCCACTCCCCCGGGCCCGGGGGCGGGCGGCCCGGCGAGGACGCCCGCGTCGACCAGCGGCGCCATCGACCCGGCCGCCGAGCCCGCCGGGTCGATGACATGGACCGAGAACTCACCGGGCGGGTACACCGCGAGCAGCCGGGCCGCGTGCAGGACGGCGGTCTCCACCGCGAGGCGGCGGAGCCGGTCGGTGTCCATGAGGGCGGCGGCCTCGGATGCCGTACGCCCGCTGTCCACCCATATCCCCCGCTCCAGCGGCAGCCGGACGAGCAGCGGGATGCGCAGGTCGGTGCGCTCGGGCAGATGGAGATCACCGATGCGCAGGGCCATCGGCAGCTCCATCGGGATGCGGTGGGCGTGCCAGACGGGGTTGTCCCAGCCGGCGTACGCGGCGGGGAGCGCGGGCTCGACGACGGCCGCCTCGGCGGCCAGCTGGGCGAGGTCGCGGTCGAGGACCTCACGGGCCCGGGCGGTCAGCTCGTCGCGCTTGGCGCGGGCCTCCTCGCGGGCGCGGTCGCCCGTACCGCCGATCCGGTTGCGCGGGTCGGACAGGGACCGGTCGAGCTCCTGGCCCATCCGCGACTCGGCGAAGTCCACGGCGCTGCGGTAGGCCGCGGCGGCCCGTGCCAGGTCCTCGAACATGCCCCAGATCTGGTTGTAGAGCCGCTCGTCCATCGACCAGCCGGTCGCGTCCCCGGCGACCGGCTGCGGGGCCTGTCCGGGCTCGGCGGGGGGCGCGGCGGGCGGGGGCGGCGGCGGGGCGGCGTGCTGCCGGCGCGGGTGCGCGTAGTTGATGGGGCCACCGGCCGCGGGGGTGGCGGAGGCGCCGGGGCCGGTCGGCGGGTGTGCGGGCGCGGCGGGCTGTGGCACGGCCGACGGGTGTGCGGGCGGCTGGGGCTGGGGCACGGCCGGAGGGTGGGCTTGCGTTGCCGACTGGGGCGCGGCGGGTGGGTGAACTGTCGGCTGGGGCTGGGGCACGGCCGGTGGGTGCGGGTCCGACGGTCCGGAGGCGTGCCGTACGCGGTCGCCCTCGGGGGTGCGGGGCGGCGGTGGGGCCACCGAGCGGGCCAGGGACCGGGCGACCGCCTCCTGGATGGACGCGGCCAGCTCGGCCGCCCCGGCCAGGCCCTGGTCGGCGAGCATCTCGGCCAGCCCGGCCGCGTACCCCTGTCCGACGGCCCGGACCTTCCAGGCGCCCTGGCGGCGGTAGAGCTCCAGGGCGCTGACCGCCGACTCGGCGTCCAGGCCGGTGAGCGTGAAGGTGGCGATCTCGGTGCCGTCGAGCCCGGTGACGGCGACGAACGGCGCGGCGGTGGCGCCGAACCGGGTCGGCCCGCCGACGCCCGTCGGCAGGGCGAGCAGAACGGTGACCCGGTGCACCTCGTCGGGCAGGGCCTCCAGGTCGACGGCGAGACGGTGGCCGGCCGCGGCCTGGCGGGAGACCTCCAGTCCGGGAAGCCGGTGGGCACCGGGGTGGGCGATCCACTCGACGCCGCGCACCGTGCCGTTCTGGTCGCCGAGGGTGGCTCCGGCCACGACGGGTGAGCCCGCCGACACCCGGATCTCCAGACGGGTCTGGGGCAAGGTGTGGTTCTGCCCCCGGACCAGTTCGGCCGTCATTGCGCTGTCCCCCTCGACGATGTGTGCTGCGCCGGGCTCCGCGCGGTGCAGCTCCCGGTGGCCGATGCCTCCGGGAGCTGCACGTGCCGGTGCCGGCCTCTGATCCGGTCCGGTCCGCCTACAGGTGGGGCAGGATGAACGGCATCAGGTCCTGGAAGGTGCGGCCGTTGGCCGGGTTTCCGAGGGCCGTCATCTGCCATCCGCTGCCCGCACGGTGCACCTTCGCCATGATCTGTGCGGTGTACTGGCCGCCGCCGTCCAGCGTGTACCGGGCGAGCTCCTGGCCGTTGGTCTCGTCGACGATGCGGCAGAAGGCGTGCCGGACCTCCTGGAACGTCTGTCCGGTGAAGGAGTTCACCGTGAAGACGATCTGGTCGATGTGGACCGGGACGCGCTGGAGGTCGACGAGGATCGCCTCGTCGTCGCCGCCGGAGCCGGCACCGCCGACGAGGTTGTCACCGGTGTGCTTGACCGAGCCGTCGTCGCTGACGAGGTGACGGAAGAACACGACGTCGACCGGCTGCTTGTCGGCGAAGAGCACCGCCGAGGCGTCGAGGTCGATCTCCCGGGTGCGCGAGCCGAACAGACCGCGGCGCGGAGCCGCCTGCCAGCCGAGCCCCATCCGTACCGCGGTCAGGGTCCCCCCGTCGCTCTTCTGCAGGCTGATGGCCTGACCCTTGGTCATATTGACCGTCACGCGCTGTCCCCTCTCGGCATTGCCCCGCAACCATCCGTGTGCGGTTTCCCGCACCCTACGCATTCCCCCCGGGACGGCAGCAGGTTCGGTCCGTTTTTGTGTCGGTCTTGCAACACACCGGGGGGCGACGGCCCCCGGTGTGGTCCCTGTCGGGCGCCGCCCGTCGCGTCAGGCGAGGCCCGCCTCCTTCATCTGGCGCAGCTCCTTCTTCAACTCGCCCACCTCGTCGCGCAGCCGGGCGGCCACCTCGAACTGCAGGTCGGCGGCGGCGGCCCGCATCCGGTCGGTCATCTCCTCGATGATCCCGGCCAGTTCGGTGGCGGGACGGTCGCTGACGACCGCACCGGCCGACGCGCCCCGGCCCTTCGCGCCGCCCTTGGCCGTCTTGGCGCCGAGCGTCGGCACCGGGGTCCTGGCCTCTTTGCCCTGCCGGTAGCCGCTGCCGAGGAGCTGCTCGGTGTCGATCTCCTCGCGGGCGATGGTCGCGACGATGTCGTTGATCTTCTTGCGCAGCGGCTGCGGGTCCAGGCCGCGCTCGGTGTTGTAGGCGATCTGCTTCTCGCGGCGGCGGTTCGTCTCGTCGATGGCCTGCGCCATCGCCGGGGTGATCTTGTCCGCGTACATGTGGACCTGGCCGGACACGTTACGGGCGGCGCGTCCGATGGTCTGGATGAGGGAGGTGCCGGAGCGCAGGAAGCCCTGCTTGTCGGCGTCGAGGATGGCCACGAGGGACACCTCGGGGAGGTCGAGGCCCTCACGCAGCAGGTTGATGCCGACCAGGACGTCGTACTCGCCGGAGCGCAGCTCGCGCAGCAGCTCGATGCGGCGCAGGGTGTCGACGTCGCTGTGCAGATACCTGACCTGGATGCCGAGCTCCAGGAAGTAGTCGGTGAGGTCCTCCGACATCTTCTTGGTGAGGGTGGTGACCAGGACCCGCTCGTCGCGCTCGGTGCGCTTGCGGATCTCGTGCACCAGGTCGTCGATCTGCCCCTCGGTGGGCTTGACGACGATCTCGGGGTCGACCAGGCCGGTGGGGCGGATGATCTGCTCGACGAAGCCGTCGCCGCGCGAGAGCTCGTACTTCCCCGGGGTGGCGGAGAGGTAGACCGTCTGGTCGATCCGCTTCAGGAACTCCTCCCACTTCAGCGGGCGGTTGTCCATGGCGGACGGCAGCCGGAAGCCGTGGTCGACGAGCGTCCGCTTGCGGGAGGCGTCGCCCTCGTACATAGCGCCGATCTGCGGGACCGTGACGTGCGACTCGTCGAGGACGAGCAGGAAGTCCTCGGGGAAGTAGTCGAGGAGGGTGTTGGGGGCGGTGCCGGGGGCGCGCTCGTCGAAGTGCATCGAGTAGTTCTCGACGCCGGAGCAGCTGCCGATCTGGTGGAGCATCTCGATGTCGTACGTCGTGCGCATGCGCAGCCGCTGGGCCTCCAGCATCTTGCCCTGCTTCTCCAGCTCGGCCAGCCGCTCCTGGAGCTCCTCCTCGATGCCCCGGACGGCCTTCTGCAACCGCTCGGGTCCGGCCACGTAGTGGCTGGCGGGGAAGACGTGCAGCGACCGGTCCTCGCTGATGACCTCTCCGGTCAGCGGGTGGAGGGTGGAGAGCGCCTCGATCTCGTCGCCGAACATCTCGATGCGGACGGCGAGCTCCTCGTAGACCGGGAAGATCTCGATGGTGTCGCCGCGGACCCGGAAGGTGCCGCGGGTGAACGCGACGTCGTTGCGCGTGTACTGCATCTCCACGAACCGGCGCAGCAACTGGTCCCGGTCGATCTCCTCGCCGACCTTGAGCTGGACCATGCGGTCCACGTACTCCTGGGGCGTGCCGAGGCCGTAGATGCAGGAGACGGAGGCGACCACGATGACGTCGCGCCGGGTGAGCAGCGAATTCGTCGCCGAGTGGCGCAGCCGCTCGACCTCCTCGTTGATGGAGGAGTCCTTCTCGATGTAGGTGTCCGACTGCGGGACGTACGCCTCGGGCTGGTAGTAGTCGTAGTACGAGACGAAGTACTCCACCGCGTTGTTCGGCAGGAGCTCGCGGAACTCGTTGGCCAGCTGGGCGGCGAGCGTCTTGTTCGGCGCCATCACCAGGGTGGGGCGCTGCAGCTTCTCGATCATCCAGGCGGTGGTCGCCGACTTGCCGGTGCCGGTCGCGCCGAGCAGGACGACATCCTTCTCACCTGCGCGGATGCGCCGCTCCAGCTCGGCGATGGCCGCCGGCTGGTCGCCGCTGGGCTGGTAGGGACTGACGACCTCGAAGGGCGCCACCGAACGTTCGATCTTGGAAACGGGCCGCATGCAACCACCGTACGGCCCCCCACTGACAACGGCCTCGGATCGGCGTCACCGGGCGGCCCGGCGCCCCGGCGGAGGGGCGGGCGGGAAGAGCGGTGGGCGGGGGCGGGACGGTCAGTCCGGCGGGTGGTGGTGGGAGGTGAGGCCGGGCACGGCGGGGTGCAGCTGCACCCCGAGCGCGGCCATGCCGGTGTAGTGCATCCCGGTCACCGCGGCGGCCATCATGACGGCCGCCCCCAGGCCGGAGAGGAAGGCGCGGGAGGACAGGGCGAACCGGAGCGCGGCCGTGGCGGCGGCCGCGGCGATCAGGACCGAGAGGACGACGAGGGGTGTCTCGTACGTGAAGTGCCCCGGGAAGCGGATGCCCGCCATACCCAGGTAGTGGGTGGAGGCGATACCGAGGCCGGTGAGGGTGCCGCCCGTGATCAGCGCCATGCGGGTCGCGCCCCGGTACCCGACAATGAAGAGGCCGACACCGGCCATCACGACGGCCACGACCAGACCGGCGAGGATGTGGGGCTTGTCGTGGGAGAGCGGTGCCTCCACGACGGTGAAGCCCGTCATCGCGACGAAATGCATGGCCCAGATGCCGGAGCCGATGGACAGCGCACCCAGTGCCAGCCGGCCGGTCCTGAAGGAGCGTGCCGTGCGGGGAGACCTGATGGTGAAGCGGAGTCCGAAGGCGGCCCCCAGACAGGCCACGAGGAAAGCCAGGACCGGGATCACCGGGCCATGGGTGAATCCGTCGACCGTTCCCTGCATGCCTGCACGCCCTTCGAGAAAGCCCGGGTTCGAGGGGGATCCCCCGGGGTCCGACAGGCATATGTAAGGAACACATTTTATCGGCACGGGACCGTGCTCCCGGCCTCCTGGTGTGTATCCCGGGCCACTCCGGTGGCGCGGATTCCGTTCATTCCGTGGCCATCGCCGCCCCGCCCGGCGTTGGTGGGCCGCTGCCAGTCTCGTCGTGTCCGCACACTCCGATACGAGGAGTCCACGTGTTCGTACGCACCGCTACCGCCTCCACCGCCGCCGCGGCCGTACTCGGCGCCGGCGCCCTGCTGCTGCCCGCCGCCCAGCCGCAGGAGACGGCCGCCCGTACCCCGGACCGGCAGACGAGCCCCGTCGTCGTGGCCCACCGGGGCGCCTCTGGTTACGCACCGGAGAACACGCTCGCCGCCGTGGACGCCGCGAAGGCGCTCGGCGTCGACTGGGTGGAGAACGACGTCCAGCGCACCAAGGACGGCGTGCTGGTCGTGCTGCACGACACCGACCTGAAGCGCACGACGGACGTCGAGGAGGTCTTCCCCGGCCGCGCGCCGTGGGCCGTCAAGGACTTCACCGCCGCGGAGGTGGCGAAGCTGGACGCGGGAAGCTGGTTCGGGAAGCAGTTCGCCGGGGCCCGGGTGCCGACGCTCACCCAGTTCGTGAACCGCCTGGAGCGCAACCGGCAGAAGCTCCTTCTGGAGATCAAGAGCCCGTCCACCTATCCGGGCATCGAGCGGGACATCCTGCGCGTACTGCGCAAGGAGGGGTGGCTGGACCGCGCGCACGTAAGGGACCGGCTGGTCATCCAGAGCTTCGGCGCCGGCAGCATCAAGGAGGTGCACGCCCTGCGGCCCGACATCATCACCGGCTTCCTGGGCACCCCGGCGGTGGCGGACCTCCCTTCGTACGCGGCGTTCGCCGACCAGATCAATCCCTCGTACGCGACGATCGGCGCCGAGTACGTGGCGGCCGTGCAGCGGCTCAAGGGGCCGCACGGCAAGCGGCTGAGGGTCAACACCTGGACGGTCAACGACGCGGCGAAAGCGGCGAAGGCCCGCGCCTACGGCGTCGACGGCATCATCACCAACTATCCCGACGTGGTGCGCGACGCCACGCGCTGACGCGGTGGGGTGGGGGGCGGCGGAGCAGGGAACGGGGCCGTTGTCAGTGGCCGGTCGTACGGTGGTCGGCATGAACAACTACGGGCTCGGTGGCGAGCCGACCGTCGAGTGGTCCGTCGTGGAGAGCGGTATCGGGCCGCTGCTGCTCGCCGCGACCTCCGCCGGTCTGGTGAGCGTGGCCTTCCATGCCCGCCCCGACGTCCGGGACGCGGCGCTCGCACAGCTGCGGACCCGGCTCGGCGCGGAGCCGGTGGAGGCGCCCGGCTCGGTGCGGCTGGCCGAGCCGATACGCAGGCTCTCGGCGTACTTCGCGGGTGAGCGGCAGGACTTCGGCCTTGAGCTGGACTGGTCGCTGACGGCCGGGTTCCACCGCGAGGTGCTCCGCGAGCTGGCATCCGGGGTGCCCTACGGGACGGTCGTCGGGTACGGGGAGCTGGCCGCACGGGTCGGCCGGCCGGAGGGGGCACAGGCGGTGGGGGCGGCGATGGGGGCCAACCCCCTGCCGGTGGTGGTGCCCTGCCACCGGGTGGTGGAGAGCGACGGCGGCCTCGGGGGGTTCGGGGGCGGACTGGAGACGAAGCGGCAGCTGCTGGCGCTGGAGGGAGTGCTTCCGCAGCCGCTGTTCTAGGGGGCGTCCTGAGCGGCTGGTGCGATTCCCGGACGCTTCGGCGGCCGGTTCACCCGTACGGGTGCAACACGCCGTTCATCTGATGGCACACTTCGCCGGTGACGCCACCCCTCCCCCGCTCCGCCGTCCCGCCGGTCACGGCCGCCGGGCTGCCCGCCCTCCAGCGCCGGACATCGGCCGTGCTCGTCGTCAGCCAGATACTCGGCGGCCTCGGTGTGGCCATCGGCATCGCCCTGGCTCCGATGCTGGCCACCGAGGTGACCGGTTCCGAGGCCCTGTCCGGTCTGGCCCCGACCGCTTCCGTCGCCGGTACGGCGCTGCTGTCGCTGCCGCTGGCCGCCCTGATGACCTCGCGCGGCCGCCGCCCCGGTCTGGTGCTCGCCTATCTGATCGGTGCGCTCGGCGGCGCTCTGGTCGTCCTCGGCACGGTGGTGCGCAGCTTCCCGTTGCTGCTGCTCGGGATGGCCGCGTTCGGCGCCGGGTCCTCCGCCAATCTCCAGGCCAGGTTCGCGGCGGCCGACCTGGTCGGGCCGGAGCGGCGGGGCCGGGCGATCTCGACCGTCATCTGGGCCACCACCATCGGCTCGGTGGTGGGCCCCAACATCGCGGCCCCGGCGGGCCGGGTGTTCCGCGGGACGCCGGTGCCGGAGACCGCGGGCCCCTACCTCTGGTCGGCCGCCGCCTTCCTGCTCGCCGGAGTGGTCGTGGCCGTACTCCTGCGGCCCGACCCGCTGCTCACGGCCCGCGCCCTGGCCCCGCAGAGCCCCCAGGGCGAGCGGAAGAGGTCCCTGCGCGCCGGGATCGCGGCCGTCCGGGAGTCGCCGATGGCCAAGCTGGCCCTGGTGGCCGTCACCGTGTCGCACACCGCGATGGTGTCGATCATGGTCATGACCCCGGTCCATCTGGGCGGGCACGGTGCGGACCTCCAGCTGATCGGGCTGGTCATCAGCGGGCACATCGCGGGCATGTACGCGTTCTCGCCGGTGATGGGGTGGCTGGCCGACCGGTTCGGGCGGCTCTCCGTGATCGGCCTGGCGGTCGGTCTGCTGAGCTCCGCCGCGCTGCTCGCGGGCACCGCGGGGCCCCGGCACGGCCAGACCGCCCTGGGCCTGTTCGTGCTCGGCCTCGGCTGGTCGGCGGGGATGATCGCCGGTTCGGCGCTGCTCACCGACTCCGTACCGCAGGAGGCCCGGGCAGCCGTGCAGGGTCTGTCGGACCTGACCATGAACGCGGCGGCAGGCATCGGCGGAGCGACGGCCGGGGTGATCGTCGCCCAGTGGGGGTACGGCCCACTGAACGCGGTCGGTGCCGCCCTGCTGCTGCCGGTGGCCGCCCTCGCCCTGCGCCGGAGCCTGAGGCCCACCGCGGATCTCAAGGGCCCCACGGACCCACAGGCCCAGGAGACCTCGTAGACCCCGGTGGACCCACGAGTCTCAGAGGCTGATGTGGTACGCCTTGCGGAGCGTCTCGTGCACCGTCCAGGTCGTCCGGTCGCCCTCGCGCAGTACGCAGGCGTCCCCCGGCCCGATCTCCAGCGTCGCGCCGCCCTCGACCGCGACGGTCGCCCGCCCGCTGACGACCACGAACAGCTCGTTCGCCTCGGTGTCGGTGACCACTCCCGGAGTGATCTGCCAGATCCCGCGCACCTGTGTGCCGTCGGCGGACTCCCACAGCACCTTGCCCGTCACCACGGGCTCGCCCGAGAGGATCTGTGCCGGATCCAGAGGTTCCGGTTCGAGCTCGGCGTCCGGGATGTGCACGGCGAAGGAGGCGGGGGCCTGGTCATTTGTCGTCATGGCCGGTCACCCTAGCGACCACTTCCGGCCGACCCGTCACCAGGACCGGCCGGAACCCGTCCCCCCATGGTTTGCGGCCCTCCTGCCCGCGACAGGGATGGGGACATGCCACAGAACACCGACACCTCCTACGAGCCGGTCCTCTCCGCCGAGGTACGCGCGGCCCTGGCCGGCGGGCTGCCCGTCGTGGCCCTGGAGTCGACGATCATCGCGCACGGGCTGCCGCGCCCCCGCAACCTCCGCGTCGCCGTCGAACTGGAAGGGATCGTCCGGTCCGCCGGTGCGGTCCCGGCCACCATCGCCGTCCTGGACGGGCAGGCCCATGTGGGCCTGGAGAAGGACCAGTTGGAGCGGGTGGCCGGGGATCCGGCGGTCCGGAAGCTGGGCCACCGCGATCTCGCCCCCGCCCTCGCGCTCGGGGCGAGCGGAGCGACGACGGTCTCCGCGACCGCGTTCCTGGCGGCGCGGGCGGGCCTGCGCTTCTTCGCCACCGGCGGGCTCGGGGGCGTACACCGGGAGTGGGCCGACAGCCAGGACGAGTCGGCCGATCTGCGGCTCCTGGCCCGCACCGGGATCACGGTGGTCTGCGCGGGCGTGAAGTCGATCCTCGACGTCCCGGCGACACTCCAGCGCCTGGAGACCCTGGGGGTGGGCATCCTCGGTTACGGCACCGACCACTTCCCCGGCTTCTATCTGAGCAGCTCCGGGCAGCCGGTCGACTGGACCGTGCACAGCCCCGAGGAGGTGGTGGAGGTGGTCCGGGCGAAGGAGGCGCTGGGCGGCCCTGCGGCCGCGCTGATCGTCGCCAACCCCGTACCGGAAGCGGACCAGTTGGATCCCACGCTGCACGACCGGGTGCTCGCGGAGGCGCTCGACGCGTGCCGCGAGCGCGGGATCACCGGGCAGGGCGTCACCCCGTTCCTGCTGGACCAGCTGATGCGGCGGACCGAGGGCGCGTCGCTGGAGGCGAATCTGGCGGCGGTACGGGGGAACGTGCGGCTCGCGGCACGGATCGCCGCAGCGGCAGCCGTACGGTGAGCCTCCCGGCGGCGGGGAGCGGGCTACTCGTGGTGGGGGACGTGGTCACCGATGTCGTGGCGCTCCACGGCTCCCCGCTCGCCCACGGCACGGACACCCCGGCCCGGATCAGGAGCGTGCCGGGCGGCGCGGGGGCCAACGTCGCTTGCTGGGCGGTGCGTTCGGGGTGCCGGGAGGTGGCGCTGCTGGCCAGGGCCGGGATGGAGTCCGCCGACTGGCACCGGGACGCGCTGGAGCGGGCGGGGGTGCGGGCGCTGCTGGCGGTGGACGAGGAGGTGGCGACCGCGACCGTCATCTCCCTGGTGGACGCCACCGCCGAGCGGACGTTCCTCACCGACAGCGGGGCCGTGCTGCGGCTCGCCACCGAGGACTTCGCGCCCTCCATGCTCGACGGCATGGGGTGGCTGCACCTCTCCGGCTATCTCCTGTTCGCCGCGACGAGCCGCGCCACGGCACGGCTCGCGCTACGTACGGCCCGGGAGCGGGGCGTTCCGGTGAGCGTGGATCCGGCGTCGGCGGGGTTTCTGGCGGAGCTGGGCCCGAAGCGGTTCCTGGGGTTCGCCGAGGGGGCCGAGCTGCTGCTGCCGAACGCGGACGAGGCGCGGCTGCTGACGGGGCTGCCCGAACCGGCGGACGCGGCTGCCGAGTTGAGCCGTCTCTTCCCCCGGGTCGTCGTCACCCTGGGCGAGCGGGGTGCGGTGGTGGCCGCCGGGGGTGTGGTGACGGGGCGGGTCGGCGCCCGGCCGGTCCGGGACCCGGTCGACTCGACGGGCGCGGGTGACGCGTTCACCGGCGGGTTCCTCGCGGCGCTGCTGGCGGGGGCGGACGACCGGGCCGCCGCGGCGGAGGGCTGCCGGGCGGGGGCCGAGGCGGTGGCGACGGTGGGCGGACGCCCGCGCACGTAAGACCGCCCTCGCACTCAGAGGCCGCCGAAGACCGCCCCTAGAGGCCACCGCCCAGCCCCGACCACGCCGGGTGGAGCGGGTCGTCCGCGCGCACGACCACGTCCGCCGTGTCGGCGGGCGCCACCTCGTCCTCGTACCGGGCGAAAGCAGGCAGCGCCCACCGCTCCGCCTCCGCCGTGCGCCGCCGCAACGCCCCCGGCGAGAGCCGCACATGGACGCTCAGCGCGAACGGGAACCAGCGGCCGAGCAGCATCGGCCCGTGCACGATCACCACGCCGCCCTCCGGCAGCGGGTGGTACGGCGTACGGGTGGCCCGGTCGGTCACCGGGTCCCACAGGTCGGGCAGCACGCGCCCGGAGCCGCCCGCCTCCAGCGGCCCGAACACCTCGCGCCAGAGCGCCCCGGTGTCGAACCAGCTGTCGGCGTACGAGTCGGGGTCCTCCTTGCCGTACTCGAAGCGCAGGCTCGCCGGGCGCAGGAAGCCCTCCATCGGGACGACCAGCACCGAACGGCCGCGCAACCTCAGCTCCTGGGCCACCCGTTCGGCCAGGTCGCCGGTGCGGGCGGCCGGGGCGCCGTCGATGCCGAGGGTGAGCCGGGGTGATCCGTCGGCGGCGGAGAGGCCGTCGCTGTGCCGGGCCAGCTCGTCGGCCAGCCGTTCCCAGGTGATCGCTTCGAGTCGCACGCCTCCATCATCCATCCCGGCAGCCGCGGCCCCGCGTCACTCGCCCCGCAGCTCGGCGGCGAGCGGTCCGTCGCCCGACACCTCGATCCGGCCGACCTTGACCGCCTCCGCGAGGGTGACGCCGCCGCGCCCCAGCTCCAGGCACAGTTCGGCGTCGAGGGTGATGCGGGCGTCGGCCCGGGGCGCCGGCCCGAACCCGTACGGCTCGCCCTCGAACTCCGCCGCCGCTCCCCCTCCCGTACGGACATGGAACACGCCCTCGTCCAGCCGGACTTCGAGGACGCCCTCATGCGTGAGCCCGGCCAGCGCGCGGAGCAGCGGCAGGGCGAACCAGTGGGCGCGCACGGCGTCGGTGGGGCGGCGTTCGGTGAGTGCGGGGGCTCCCCACTCGGCGAGGGCGGCCAGGACGGGGAGCAGGCCGTGGCCGCGCTCGGTCAGCTCGTAGACCGAGGCGGGGGCCGGGGGCGGGAGCTTGCGGCGTACGGCGAGGCCGCCCTGTTCCATGTCCTTGAGGCGGGAGGCCAGGACGTCGGTGGAGACGCCGGGCAGGTCGGCGTGGAGGTCGGTGTAGCGGCGGGGTCCGGCCAGCAGTTCGCGGACGATCAGCAGTGTCCACCGGTCGCCGACGGAGTCGAGGGCGCGGGCGGTGGCGCAGAACTGGTCGTAGCTCCGGCGTCTGACGGGGCGTGGGGCGGCGGACTGCTGACGTGGCATGCGACGCAGTCTAGACATGTTGTTGGACTTTCCAAGCTCAAGCTTGGTAAAACCAAGTATCGCAGTTCGGCTCGGGGAGGCACCGCATGGAGTTCCGGCAGTCCAGCAAGCTCAACGAGGTCTGTTACGAGATCCGGGGCCCGGTCATCGAGCACGCCAACGCCCTGGAGGAGGCGGGCCACAGCGTGCTCCGGCTCAACACGGGCAACCCGGCGCTCTTCGGCTTCGAGGCGCCGGAGGAGATCGTCCAGGACATGATCCGGATGCTGCCCCAGGCCCACGGCTACACCGATTCGCGCGGCATCCTCTCCGCGCGGCGGGCGGTGGCGCAGCGCTATCAGGCCATGGGGCTCACCGAGGTCGGCGTGGACGACATCTTCCTCGGCAACGGGGTCTCCGAGCTGATCTCCATGGCCGTGCAGGCGCTGCTGGAGGACGGCGACGAGGTGCTGATCCCGGCCCCGGACTTCCCGCTCTGGACAGCCGTCACCACGCTCGCGGGCGGCAAGGCCGTGCACTACATCTGCGACGAGGAATCCGACTGGAACCCGGACCTCGCCGACATGGCCTCGAAGATCACCGACCGGACCAGGGCCGTCGTGATCATCAACCCGAACAACCCCACCGGCGCGGTCTATCCGCGCGAGATCCTCGAAGGAATTCTGGACCTGGCGCGCCGGCACGGGCTGATGGTCTTCGCCGACGAGATCTACGACCAGATCCTGTACGACGGAGCCGAGCACCACAGCGCCGCCGTCCTCGCCCCGGACCTGGTCTGCCTCACCTTCAGCGGGCTCTCGAAGACGTACCGGGTGGCCGGGTTCCGCTCCGGCTGGCTGGTGGTGTCCGGTCCGCAGCAGCACGCCCGCAACTATCTGGAGGGCCTCACCATGCTGGCCTCCATGCGGCTGTGCCCCAACGCCCCCGCGCAGTACGCCATTCAGGCCGCGCTCGGCGGGCGGCAGTCCATCCGGGAGCTGGTGGCGCCGGGCGGCAGGCTGCACGAGCAGCGGGACCGGGCCTGGGAGCGGCTGAACGAGATCCCCGGGGTCTCGTGCGTGAAGCCGAAGGGCGCGCTGTACGCGTTCCCGCGCATCGATCCGAAGGTGCACCCGATCGTCGACGACGAGAAGTTCGTGCTGGACCTGCTGCTGCGGGAGAAGATCCAGGTGGTGCAGGGCACCGGCTTCAGCTGGCCGCGCCCGGACCACTTCCGCATCCTGACCCTCCCGTACGCCGACGACCTCGACGCGGCGATCAGCCGCATCGGCCGCTTCCTGAACGGATACCGCCAGTGACCTGTGCCCTCTGCCCGGTCCCCGTCCACACCCAATTCGCCACGGCCGAGCTGGTGGGGGCGATCGTGGAGGGCGGGCTCGACCCGGCCGACGACCCCGGCTGGGCGGAGTCGGGAGCGGGTTCGCCCGCCGAGTACGCGCGCTGGGCAGGTCATCTGTGCGGTATGACCTGCCTGCGCATGGCGCTCGGCGCCGACGCCCCCTCGCTGTTCGAGCTGCGGGACGGGGCGCTGGAGTACGGGGCATACACGGAGGACGGGGACGGCACGATCCGGGGCCTGGTCTACGCGCCCTTCGCGGAGTACGTCAGCGAGGTGTACGGGCGTGAGGCCGCGGTCCACCGGCACCTGGAGGTGGACGCGATCCCCGCGCTGCTGGACGCGGGCCGGACCGTGCTGGCCTCCGTCCACTACGGGATCCGGCATCCGGAGCGGCCGGCTCCGGGGCGGGGCGGGCATCTGGTGCTGGTGACCGCGCGCACGGCCGACGGGTCGGGCCTCCACTTCCACAACCCGTCGGGGACGGACGCGGGGACGCGGTCGGCCGTGCTGCCGGTGGCGGAGTTCGAGCGGTTCTTCGCGGGGCGGGGCGTGTCGCTGACGTGAGGCGCCGGCCCTCGGAACCGGAACCTCCGGAAACGGGAGCGGGCCCGGAGGCGTAGCCGGCCTCCGGGCCCTGAGTGTGCCGCCCATCGGGCACGCCGGCACGTTTAAGGGTCCGGGTCAGTCATGATGTCGTCGCGTCCTGCCTTTGGACCACCGCAGATCGAAGCTCTGCGGGCCGGACTTGAACCGGCATCTCGACGCGCGCGGGCCCGGGCCCGTTCGATCCGGCGATCGGCGGCGAATGCTGAGTCTGGAGCAATAGTCTGAGATTGACGGCGGTCTGCCTCTGCCGGCTTGGGCTACTCCGGCCCGTGCCGGAGGGAGGAGTCGAACCTCCACTGGAACCGCGCCTTCACGACAAGCCTCAGTTTCAGCTTGCGCTCCTCGCGCACCCCGGCCGCCTTGACCGGCTGCCGGGGAATCCATGGTCGGTCACCCGAAGAGGTAACCGAATACCGCATCACCCACCCGCTGGTCGGTGACGTCTGCGCCGTTGGCCTCCTCGCGGGCGAACTTCACGGCCTGCTGGAGCTTCTCGACCCGGTCCAGCAGCTCGTTGACGCGCCGCGCGGGCAGCGCCCCGGAGAACTTCACCGTCGTCCAGTACCCGATCGGGATGTCCTCGTAGTACACCTCGACCTGCGCCGGGTGCTTCTCGGTGGCCTCCGCCTTCACGTGGTTGCGGGGCACCTTCTTCGTACGGAGCGTCCTGACCGGCTCGGTCCTCCAGGAGTCGGTCGACGGGTCCTGCACCCAGGACTCGGCGGCGTCCAGCACCGGCAGCTTGCGGATGAAGGTGTTGAGGTCGGTCAACTGCTTCTCCAGGAAGAGCAGATACGACACCGGCACCTCGCTCACCAGCACCCGGCCGTCGACCTTCACATCGGCCCTGGCCGAGCAGTTCGCCCAGTCCTTCGTGGCGGTCACATCGAAGAGCCGGGTGAGCGTGGCGGCGGTGGACCGCAGCACGTCCTCGGCCTTGACCTGGACCAGCGTCGACTCGGGCGGAAGCTGTTCGCCCTCCTCGTCCTTGGGCTGGTAGGTGCGGGAGATCCCGGCCAGCAGTCCGGCCTTCTGCAGGCCGTGGTGCGCTGCCGTCAGGTCCTGGTGCGCCTTGGACTTGACGCCCTTCTCCACTGCGATGATCTGATTGAGTTTCGCCACGTCGAGGACGCTAACAGCGCCAACTGGGCTGTGGCCAAGGGTTTTACCGCGCGTGCGGCCTACCGGACATACGGAGGGTCGGCCTCCGGGTCCGGGGCGGGGTCACCGGTCAGCAGCGCTTCGAGGGCGGCGACCGGATCCGGGTCCGGGGCGGCGCGCGGCCACCAGTCGTCGGCGCCGGGGTCGGACTCGTAGCCGTACCACCGGGCGTCGTGGCCGAAGCGGAGCTGGAACGTGCCGGCCGGGTGGGTGAGGTGGTTGCGCCAGGGCGTCAGGCGTGGGAACTCGGCGGCGGCCAGCAGGGGCCTGGCCCGGTCGAAGGGGCCGGCCGGCGGGTCCCAGGGTGTCTCCAGGACGGCGAGGCCCTCGGCGCCGCCCTGCCGCCAGGCGGCCACCGCGCGGGCCAGGTCGGTGGTGTTGCGGCCGGTGGCGTGGGCGAGCTCCCGGTAGAGAGCACGGGTGGTGGCGGTGAGTCCTGCGGTCGGGCGTGAGGCGGCGATACGGACCGCGTCCTGCCAGGGGGCGAGCCCGGCGAGCGGATCGCGGCCCGACGTCAGCAGCGCGTGGGCGCGGGCCGCGGCGTCGGTGGCGAGGTGGTCCAGGCCCAGCGGGTCGCGGGCACCCGGCAGGTCCGGGTAGGACGGCGGCTGACCCGGATTCGGCGGTACGGGAAGGGGCGCCGGGAGCGGCGGCAGGTACCGGTCCGCGAGGGCATCCGCCGCGGCGACCGAAGGGACGGCGGGGGCGGCGGGGCGCTCGCGGGCGGAGTGTTCGGCGTTGCGGCGGCCCAGCTCGTCCAGCAGCTCGCGCTCCCCCCGGCCCCGCATCAGCAGCAGGACGAACGGGTCGCTGTCGAGGAGCCGTGCCGTCTGGTAGCAGAGGGCGGCGACATGCTTGCACGGCCGGCCGAGGTCGGGGCACGTACAGCTCGGGTCCAGGTCGTCGGAGCCGGGCAGCAGCCGGACGTCGGCCTCCCGCGCGGTGTCGGCCAGGGAGTGCGGCATCTCCTTCGCCAGCAGCGCGGAGAGGTGGCCGGGGTGGACTGCGACCGCGTCGAGCAGGGTGTCCCAGCCGGTGTCGGTGAAGGTGCGCAGCCGCAGCTCGGCGCGGTAGGGGCGGGCGCGGCTGCCGTGCACATAGGCGACGACGCGTCCGGGGGTGACGGTGATCGCGGCGACCTTGCCGTCGTCGGCGTACGCGCGGCCGCGGGCGAGCCGGGCCTCGTCCATCGACAGGGACTCCAGCGCGGCCACCCAGGCGCGGCCCCACCAGCTGTCCGCGAAGGGCTCGCCCTGCTGGGAGGTGCGGGCGGGCACCGCCTCGAAGGTGCGCCGCAGATCGTCGGGGCCCGGCCGTGCGCGAGGAGCCGAGCCGGGGCGCGAGGCGGGACCGGGTGCCCTGCGGGATGGCGGACCGGGCGTCGTACGAGCTGCCGGTCCGGACGTCGGTCGCGGGCTCATGCGGGCCTCCGCAGCGAGACGAGGTCGGCGAGGTCACGGTCGCTGAGCTCGGTGAGGGCGGTCTCACCGGTGGAGAGAACCGCGTCGGCGAGGGCCCGCTTGGACTCCAGCAGCTCGGCGATCCGGTCCTCCACCGTGCCCTCGGCGATGAGGCGGTGGACCTGCACGGGCTGGGTCTGCCCGATGCGGTACGCCCGGTCGGTGGCCTGCTCCTCGACGGCCGGGTTCCACCAGCGGTCGTAATGGATGACATGGGCGGCCCGGGTCAGGTTCAGCCCGGTGCCGGCCGCCTTGAGGGAGAGCAGGAAGACGGGGACCTCGGCGGACTGGAAGCGGTCCACCATCCGCTCCCGCTCGGGCACCGGCGTACCGCCGTGGAGGAGCTGGGAGGGGATGGCGCGGGAGGCCAGGTGGGCGGAGAGGAGCTTGGCCATGGTCACGTACTGGGTGAAGATCAGGACCGAGCTGTCCTCGGAGAGGATCGTGTCGAGGAGCTCGTCCAGCAGGGCGAGCTTGCCGGAACGGCCGGTGAGCCGGGTGGGCTCCTCCTTCAGATACTGCGCCGGGTGGTTGCAGACCTGCTTGAGCGAGGCCAGCAGCTTCATGACGAGACCGCGGCGGGCGATGCCCTCGGCCCCCTCGATCTGCGCCATCGTCTCGCGCACGGCCGCCTCGTACAGCGTGGCCTGCTCCCGGGTGAGGGAGACGGGGTGGTCGGTCTCCGTCTTGGGCGGCAGCTCGGGAGCGATGCCGGGGTCGGACTTCTTGCGGCGGAGCAGGAAGGGGCGGACCAGCCGGGCGAGCCGCTCGACCGCCTCCTCGTTGCCGAGGCCCGCGGCCGTCCCGGTGTTCTCCACGATCCGGGCGTGCCGGGCCCGGAACGCCTTGAGCGGGCCGAGCAGTCCGGGGGTCGTCCAGTCGAGCAGGGCCCAGAGCTCGGAGAGGTTGTTCTCCACGGGGGTGCCGGTCAGGGCGACCCTGGCCGGGGCGGGGATGGTGCGCAGGGCCTTCGCGGTGGAGGAGTGCGGGTTCTTGACATGCTGGGCCTCGTCGGCGACGACCAGGTCCCAGGTGTGCGCGGCGAGCTGGGCGGCGCTGGAGCGCATGGTGCCGTATGTGGTGAGGACGAAGCCGCCGTCCTGCTCGCCCAGGGTCCGGTCGGTGCCGTGGAAGCGGCGGACCGGGACGCCGGGCGCGAACCGGTTGATCTCCCGGTGCCAGTTGCCGAGGAGGGAGGCGGGGCAGACCACCAGGGTGGGGGCCTTGCGCGCGCGGTGCAGGTGGAGGGCGATGAGGGTGATCGTCTTGCCGAGGCCCATGTCGTCGGCGAGGCAGCCGCCGAGCCCGAGCGAGGTCATCCGGTCCAGCCAGGCCAGGCCGCGCAGTTGGTAGTCCCGCAGGGTCGCGTCGAGTCCGGGCGGCGGTGCGATCACCGTGTCGTCGGCGAGGATCCGCGTACGGAGGGCGGCGAGGGCTCCGGCCGGGACGGCCTCGACCTGCTCCCCGTCCACCTCGGCGCTGCCGGTGAGGGCGACGGCCAGCGCGTCCACCGGGTCCAGCAGCCCCAGCTCCCGCTTGCGCGCCTTGCGGACGAGCGCGGGATCGACGACCACCCACTGGTCGCGCAGCCGCACCACCGGGCGGTGCGCCTCGGCGAGGGTGTCCATCTCGGCCTCGGTCAGCCGCTCGTCGCCCAGCGACAGCTGCCAGTTGAAGGCGAACAACTGCTCGGCGTCGAAGAACGACGTGCCGTCGGTGGCCGATCCGGGCGCGGGCCGCACGACGGCGGCCGCCGTCAGCGAACGGGCCAGCTCGCGAGGCCAGTGGACATGGACCCCCGCCGCCGCCAGCCGGGCCCCCGCATCGCTCAGCAGCTCGTACAGCTCGTCCTCGGTGATCGCGAGCACGTCGGGGACGGGCTGCCCCAGCAGTCGTTCCAGCGGGGCCCAGACCCGGGCGGCGCGGCGCAGCGCCAGCACCGCGTCGACCATGGCGCGCGGCCCGAACGGCTCGCCCGCCAGGCCGTTCCAGAGGGCTGCCGCGTCGACCACGTACGTCGGGTCGGCGAGGCTGTGCACCTGGACGACGGCCGCGGCGGCATGGCGGGCCGCCGGGTCGTCCGGGTGCTCCGGGGCACCCTGGTCGGGGTCCTCCCGGGAGGCGGTGACGGCGTAGGTGTCGGCGGTGTCGAACAACTCGTAGGCGGAGAGGTCGAGCCGCAGCGAGACCCGCACCCCCGCGTCCAGGCCGGAGGCCACCTCGACGGCCCAGGCGGCGGCGTGGGGCAGGTGCTGGGGCTCACGGGCGGCGAAGGGCGCGCCCATCGCGAAGGCGGCGGCGGGGGTGCGCGGGAGCGTGTCGGCGACCGCGTCCAGGAAGGACCCGATGAGGGCCTCCGGGTCGGGGAGCCGGGGCGGATCGAGCCCCGGGAGCGGCACCGCGTACCCCTCGGGCGGCAGCGCCGCGGCGGTGGCCCGCAGGTGCGCGATGTCCTCGGCGTCCCGGGGGCCAGCCCGCCAGGCGTCGTGGCCGCCCGCCGTGAGACCGGGCAGCAGCCTGCCGCGTGCGACCAGGTGGAGGGCGTGCAGGGCGGCCGCGCCCCAGCAGCGGGTGGCGGCGTGGGCGGACGCCAGGTGGCGGGCGCGGACGAGCACGGGCAGCGCGTCGGCCACGGAGAGCAGCGCGGCGGGCACCTCGACGCTCCGGACGCCGGGCTTCCCCGGGGCGGACGCCCCGCCCTGAGCATCCCGCCGGACGACCGTGAGCTCGGCCGCGCTGTAGGGCACACCGTCGGCCGGGGCCCGGTCGTCCGCGTAGGCCCCGTCCACGTAGGCGAAGGAGGACCCGTCCCCAGCGGCCGCTCCGGCGTCCGCGTGCGGGTCCCAGAAGGCGATCCGGCCCTCTCTCGGGACCTGGCCCGGCAGGAAGACCGCAGCGCAGCGCAGCAGGCGGCCGACGTCGGCGGTGCGCAGCTCGCCACCGCCCAGGTCGTGTGCATCCCGTGCCGCCATCACGGCCACCCCCTTCCGCCCGATCCGCCCAGTACGCCCAGCACGGTCCGTGCTGACTCTGCGAGTCTAGGCGGGGGGTGTGACAACACGTCCCGCAGCCGCTTCACCGCAGTTCGGAGCGGTATTCGGCGCACTCGGAACCTGTCCGGCGACGGACACGCCCAGTGATGGATGGGCGGCACCCCGTCCGGATGCCCCGTGAACCTCCGAGCCCCCTCCCGTCGCCCGGTCGGCCGCGCACCGGATGCCGGTGCGGTGGGGAGCGGGCAGGGTGGCCAGCGCCAGCACGTCTCCCCTGCGTACCTATGAGGGCCGGAGGCGTACCGAAGAGAGCCGGACGAGCACCGGACGAGCAGACGAGGACCCGCCCATGTCCGTGACCGCGCCCGATCCCCGCCGCCGACGCCGTCTGGGTGCCGTCGCCGCGGCCTCGCTCCTGGCCCTCACCGTCTCGGGCTGCTCCGGCCTGGGCCGCACCGCGGTCGGCCCGGTGACGTACACGACCGACCGCGAGGCGGTGGTGCAGGTGAACAGCCCCTCGGTGCGCGGCTGCCACCGGCTGGCCCCCGCCGGGGCCCGCGAGATCGAGAACGGCACGCTGGTCGACATCGTCGTCTACCCCACCCGTGACTGCACCGGCCGCGGGGCGGCGTACGTGGCCACCCGGTTCAGCGATGTGGCGGCCGAGAGCGGCCCGCCGTGGCGCAGCTACACCTTCGTGCACTGAGCGGACCGCGCAAACGGAAGCAGACCGTCAGAGCACCGGGCGGGCCAGCAGCCAGGTCCCGTCATCCGTGAGGGTGCGGTCCACCGTGAGTCCCGCCGCCTCCAGGTGCCCGGCGAGCTGCCGTTCGGACAGCTCCCGCGACAGGAACGTCTGCGTCCACCGGGCGTCGCCGAAGTCGTACTCCGCGCGCACCGAGCGCACCCCGTCCCCCACCGGTTCGGCCGAGACGATGCGGATCAGGCCGCCGGACGGATCGACCCGCTCCCACGGCAGCTCCGAGCGGTGTGCCGCGCCCTCGCGCTGGATGAGGACGATCCCGCCGTCCTTCACCCGTGCGCGGCAGACGCGCAGCATGCCGTCCCGCACCCGGTGCTCGCCCGCGTGGACCAGGAACGAGCCGAGCAGCACGACGTCGAAACGCTCGGCGCCGAGGTCCAGGGTCTCGATGGCGCTGCGCACCGTGCGCGCCCCGACGATCTGTTCCAGCATCTCCGCCGACTCGTCCACCGCGGTCACGGTGAAGCCGCGCTCGACGAGCGGGTGTGTCACCCGGCCCGCCCCGCAGCCCAGTTCGAGGATGCTCGCGCCGGCGGGGGCGGCCCCCGCGATCACGTCGGGCTCCTCGCCGGCGGACAGCCTCCGGTAGAGCTCGACGGCGCATCCGTCCGGCGTGATGGCTCCCGGCCCCGTCCCCGCGTAACCCTCACGAACCAGTGATTCACCCATGAAGCACCAACGTGCCGCCCGGTGGCCGCGGTTCCCGCCGCGGGCCTCGCGGGTCCATGCTGGAGGGTGAGGTGATCGGCATGCGTACCGGCAGTGAGCCCGCGACCGCCCGCAGTCCGCTGCGGATGCGGTTCTGGCTGAGTCTGTGGGGGACGTTCTGGGCGCTCTTCGGTCTGCTGGCCTTCTCCCTGACCGGGCGGCCGGGGTGGGCGGTGGCCTGTGCGGTGCTCCTGGTCCTCACGGTCCTGGACCTCTGCGTGGTCACGTACCGCATGCGTCAGGGGGCGCACTTCCAACCGGGCCGGGATGTGCCCCCGTACGAACCCGACCGGGGCGGGCGCCCCCGGTGGCGCAGGCCCGACCCGCGGGACCGTACGAAACCGCCGTGACGGCCGGGAGGCGCCGGAAGCTCAGCCTCCGGCGTCGAACCTGGCCGCCTTCAGGTACTCCGGCTTCGGGTCGAGCGCGGCCGCGAGCCGGAAGTGGCGCATCGCCTGTTCCGGGCGGCCCGCCCGCTGGAAGGTGCGGGCCAGCGCGTAGTGGGCGAAGGCGTTGTCCGGCTCCCGCTCCAGCACCAGCTCGAACTCCAGCTCGGCCGGGCGCAGTTGGGCGGACGCGAAGAAGGCGCGGGCCCGCAGCAGCCGGGCGGCGGTGTTCTCCGGGTGGGCGGCGATCACCGAGTCGAGCAGTTTGACCGCGCCCCGGGGGTCCCGGGCGTCGAGCAGTTGCTCGGCCGCGCGGAAGTCGATGACATGGGTTTCCGGGTTGCTCTCGGGCACGGTCGCATCCTTCCCTTCGCTCCGGGTTTCCAACGTCCACCCCGGTGCGGGTATTCCGGCGAGGCCGGCACGGGTGGTCGGTACGAGCGGCCGGCGCGGGGTCAGCTGGTGGTGGCGGCCGCCCTGCGCAGCAGTTCCTCCCAGACCCCGCGGACCTGCGGCTCCAGCGCCTCCAGCGGCCCGTCGTTGTCCACGGTCAGATCGGCGACGGCCAGGCGCTCCTCGCGGGTCGCCTGGGCGGCCATCCTGGCGCGGGCGTCGGACTCGGTCATCCCCCGCACGTTGACCAGCCGGTCGAGTTGGGTCTCGGGGGACGCGTCCACGACGACGACCAGGTCGTAGAAGGGGGCGAGGGCGTTCTCCGCCAGCAGCGGTACGTCGTGGACGACGACGGCGTCCGCGCCGGCCTCCCGCTCCAACTCGGCGGCGCGGGCGCCGACCAGAGGGTGGACGATCGCGTTCAGCGCGGCGCGGCGGTCCGGGTCGGCGAAGACGATCGCGCCGAGCGCCGGGCGGTTCAGAGCGCCGTCGGCGGTCAGGACGTCCGGCCCGAACTCCTCGACCACGGCCGCGAGCCCGGGGGTTCCGGGCTCGACGACCTCGCGCGCGATCCGGTCGGAGTCGATCAGCACGGCGCCGTACTCGACGAGTCGCCGTGACACTTCGCTCTTGCCGGCGCCGATCCCGCCGGTCAGGCCCACTTTCAGCATGGGCCGCAGCCTACGGGTCCGGCCGGGGCGCCCCGCCGCCACCCTCCGGCTCGGTGGTTCAGCCGTCTCCCTCCCGTCCCGGGGCTCAGCCGTCGCCCTCCCGCTCGGCGAGGAAGCGCTCGAACTCGCGGCCGATCTCGTCGGCGGACGGCAGGTCGACCGGTTCGGCGACGAGGTTGCCGCGGGTCTCGGAGCCGGCGACGGCGTCGTACTGGTGCTCAAGGCCCTCGACGAGGGAGACGAGCTCCTCGTCGCCCTGGCCGATCTGCCGGTCGATCTCGGTCTGGGTGCGGTGGGCCTCGGTACGCAGGGAGTGCGCGAGGGCGGGCAGGACCAGGCCGGTCGCGGCGGTGATGGCCTCCAGCGCGGTCAGGGCCGCGTCAGGGTAGGCGGACCGGGCGACGTAGTGCGGGACGTGGGTGGCCACCCCGAGGACGTCGTGGCCCGACTCCATCAGCCGGTACTCGACGAGGGACTCCGCCGACCCGGGGACCTGGGCCTCGTCGAAGGGGCTGCGGTGGCCCGGCATCAGGTCCGTGCGGTTGCCGTGCGGGGTGATGCCGACGGGGCGGGTGTGCGGGACGCCCATGGGGATGCCGTGGAAGTTCACCGTGAGGCGTACGCCGAGGCGCTCGACGATCTGCTCGACGGCGGCGGCGAACCGCTCCCACTCCACGTCCGGCTCCGGGCCCGACAGCAGCAGGAAGGGCGCTCCGGTGGCGTCCTGGACGACCCGGACCTCCAGGGTCGGGGCCTCGAAGGACGTCCAGCGGTCGCGGCGGAAGGTCAGCAGCGGGCGCCGTGCGCGGTAGTCGACGAGCCGGTCGTGGTCGAAGCGGGCCACGACCTGGTGGGGCAGCGTTTCGAGCAGGCCGTCGACGATCTGCTCGCCGGTCTCGCCCGCGTCGATGTATCCGTCGAAGTGGTAGAGCATGACCAGGCCGGCCGACTCCTGGGCCAGCGCCATGTCGACGACGGCCAGGCCCTTCGGCTCCCATTCGTACAAACTCTGCGGATCAGGCACGGTTACCGCTCCTCCTCGTGTTCCTTGGGAAGAACGCGGTCGGCTCAATGAGCATTCCCCGCGACCGCACTTTCCGGCAACGGAGCTTCACGGCACATCAGTTATTGGTCCAGACCTTGACGCGCCCCGCCGCCGTCTCTACCGTCACTGGGCAACACGTTCAGAGATGTATTCCACATTCATGTACCGGAACATTCTGGACCCCTTCGACGGGAAGGCACCCCCATGCGCACCCGCACTCCGTTCACCGTTCTGCTCGCCGCAGCCCTCGCCACCGGCGGGATGGCCCTGACCGGCGCCGGGACCGCGAACGCCGGAGCCGTGAAGGCGGCGGCCGTGATCGACGTGTCCACCGCGGCCCAGCTGAAGTCGGCGCTCACAGCGGTCTCCCCCGGCGACACGATCCGGCTCGCCGACGGCACGTACACCGGGAACTTCAAGGCCACCCGGCCCGGCACCTCCGGCGCCCGGATCACCCTGACCGGCTCCAGCAGGGCCGTCCTGACGGCGGGCGGCGGCAACGGGCTGCACCTGAACGGCGCCTCCTACTGGACGGTCCAGGGGGTCACGGTCAAGGGCGGCCAGAAGGGCATCATGACCGACGCGGCGAACGGCGTCGTCATCGACTCGGTGACCGTCCACGACCTCGACATGGAGGGCGTCCACTTCCGCAAGTCCTCCCGGGACGGCGTACTGAAGAACTCCCGCATCTACGACACCGGGCAGAACGGGCGCGGCATGGGCGAGGGCGTCTACGTCGGGACGGCGAACGACCTCTCCGACCGCAGCGACAACGCGCAGATCCTCAACAACACGATCGGGCCCGACGTCCGCGGCGAGAACGTCGACATCAAGGAGGGCACCACCGGCGCCCGGATCATCGGCAACACCTTCGACGGCAACGGGCTCACCGGCGCCAACTACGACGACTCCTGGGTCGACGTGAAGGGCAACAACGTGCTGGTGGAGGGCAACAGAGGGACCCGTACCACCAACAACGGCTACGAGACCCACACCCAGCAGAGCGGCTGGGGCTGCGGCACCGTCTTCCGCGGCAACACCTCGAACCTGTCCGGCGCCACCGGCGACCGGCAGCTCGCCGTCAACGTCACCAACAACAGCGCCAACTGCCGCACCACGGTGTACGCGAGCAACACCGTCACCGGCGGCAGGGGGCTGACCAACATCACCGTCACGCCATGACGGGCTGAACACATGGGTGAGGCCCGCCCCCCGAAGGGGACGGGCCTCACTCAGTGCTCTACAGCTTTACCGCAGCCGATGAGCTGTCAGGGGTCGGAGCGTCAGCTCTGGCCGCCCGCCAGCTTCTCGCGCAGGGCGGCAAGGGCCTCGTCCGACGCCAGGGCGCCGGAGTTGTCCGCCGACTCCGAGGAGTACGAGCCGCCGCCGCCACCGCTGCCGCCGGAGGCGGCCGGAGCAGCGCCGGCCGGGGCAGCAGCGCCCTCGGCCGCAGCAGCCTCGTCGGCCTCGCGGGACTTGATGACCTGGGCCTGGTGCTGCTCGAAGCGCGTCTGCGCCTCGGCGTACTGGGTCTCCCAGACCTCGCGCTGCGCCTCGAAGCCCTCGAGCCAGTCGTTGGTCTCGGGGTCGAAGCCCTCGGGGTAGATGTAGTTGCCCTGGTCGTCGTACGACGCGGCCATGCCGTACAGCGTCGGGTCGAACTCGACCGAGGCCGGGTCGCCACCGAAGGACTCGTTGGCCTGCTTCAGCGAGAGGCTGATGCGGCGGCGCTCGAGGTCGATGTCGATGACCTTGACGAAGATCTCGTCGTTGACCTGGACGACCTGCTCCGGGATCTCCACGTGGCGCTCGGCCAGCTCGGAGATGTGGACCAGACCCTCGATGCCCTCGTCGACGCGGACGAACGCGCCGAACGGAACGAGCTTCGTGACCTTACCCGGGACGACCTGACCGATCTGGTGCGTCCGGGCGAACTGCTGCCACGGGTCTTCCTGCGTCGCCTTGAGCGACAGGGAGACGCGCTCGCGGTCCATGTCGACGTCGAGGACCTCGACGGTGACTTCCTGGCCGACCTCGACAACCTCGGAGGGGTGGTCGATGTGCTTCCAGGAGAGCTCGGAGACGTGCACGAGACCGTCGACGCCACCCAGGTCCACGAAGGCACCGAAGTTGACGATCGAGGAGACGACGCCGGAGCGGACCTGACCCTTCTGCAGGGTGGTGAGGAACGTCTGGCGAACCTCGGACTGGGTCTGCTCGAGCCAGGCACGGCGGGACAGGACCACGTTGTTGCGGTTCTTGTCCAGCTCGATGATCTTGGCCTCGAGCTCCTTGCCCACGTAGGGCTGGAGGTCGCGGACGCGACGCATCTCGACGAGCGACGCCGGGAGGAAGCCACGGAGGCCGATGTCGAGGATGAGACCACCCTTGACGACCTCGATGACGGTACCGGTGACGATGCCGTCTTCTTCCTTGATCTTCTCGATGGTGCCCCAGGCACGCTCGTACTGAGCGCGCTTCTTCGAGAGGATCAGGCGGCCTTCCTTGTCCTCCTTCTGGAGAACCAGGGCCTCGATCTCGTCGCCGACCTTGACGACCTCGTTCGGGTCGACGTCGTGCTTGATCGAGAGCTCGCGGCTCGGGATGACACCTTCGGTCTTGTAACCGATGTCGAGGAGAACTTCGTCCCGGTCAACCTTGACGATGATTCCGTCAACGATGTCGCCGTCGTTGAAGTACTTGATCGTCGCGTCGATCGCCGCGAGGAACGCGTCCGCGTCGCCGATGTCGTTGACCGCAACCTGCGGAGTGGTGGCGGTGGTCTCGGTGCTGCTCGTCATGTGGGAAAGGGCTCCGGTACGGACAGAGAGTCGTAGGTACTGCTACGCCGAAAGCCCGTATCGCCTCTGCAGAAGCCGGACAGCCTGGAAAGCGCGCAATCCGTTTCCGGAGAGACGCCTCGACAACCGAGGGGGCATGCAACAGACGCGAGCGCGGCCTGCTAGGTCTGAGGCGCGCAGGCTCGCAGCGCAACTTGTAGCATACGGGGGCAGCCGGACAGGGTCAATGCGCGCAGGCGCGAACCGGGGACACAACGGCCCCTCATCGGCCCTGTACCGGAGCAACTCCTGTTCTCCGAGGCGCGTTCGGGCCGATCGACCCGAACACAATACGGCAGTGCGGCAAGGCGTCGCGCGCACGCGTCCGTATCCCGGTACCACCTCTGGTACGTACCGCGTGCGGCGAGTGAAGGCAAACTACAACGACGGGCACGATGAGCCAAGAGATCCACGGAACCCACTCCGACGAACCCGCGGAACCCGCAGAACCCGAAGCGACCCGCCGCGCGGCGGACGAGGGCGAGAGCAGCCGGGCCAGCCGGGGGTGGTGGGACCGGAACGCGGACGAGTACCAGAGCGATCACGGCGGCTTCCTGGGGGACGACCGCTTCGTCTGGGGACCGGAAGGGCTCGACGAGGCGGAGGCCGCCCTGCTGGGGCCGTCCGCCTCCCTCAAAAGCCTCGACGTCCTGGAGATCGGCGCCGGGGCCGCGCAGTGCTCGCGCTGGCTGGCCGCACAGGGCGCCCGCCCGGTCGCGCTCGACCTCTCCCACCGCCAGCTCCAGCACGCCCTGCGGATCGGGGAGGGCATTCCGCTCGTCGAGGCGGACGCGGGCCGGCTCCCGTTCCGGGACGGCTCCTTCGACCTGGCCTGCTCCGCGTACGGGGCGGTGCCGTTCGTCGCCGACCCCGTGCAGGTCTTCCGCGAGGTCCACCGTGTGCTGCGGCCCGGCGGGCGCTGGGTCTTCTCCGTGACGCACCCGATCCGGTGGGCGTTCCCGGACGAGCCGGGGCCCGAGGGCCTCTCCGTCGCCGCCTCCTACTTCGACCGCGTCCCCTATGTCGAGCAGGACGAACAGGGCGACGCCGTCTACGTGGAGCACCACCGCACGCTCGGTGACCGGGTCCGGGACGTGGTGGCGGGCGGGTTCCGCCTGGTCGACCTGGTCGAACCGGAGTGGCCCGCGTGGAACAACCAGGAGTGGGGCGGCTGGTCCCCGCTGCGCGGCAACCTGATCCCGGGCACGGCGATCTTCGTCTGCGAGCGGGACTGAGTCTGCGAGCGGGACTGACCGTTCGCAGACGGAAGCGCCCGTACGACACTGGGGGCGTGATCCGCACCGAAGCCCTGGACCTGCTGCCCGTCCGCACCGCCGTGCCCGCCCTCCGGCGTGCGCTCGACGACCGGGGCGTCGCCGTCCTCTGCGCCCCGCCCGGCACCGGCAAGACGACTCTCGTACCGCTGGTCCTGGGCGGGCTGACCGGCGAGGGCCCGGTGCGCCGGGTCGTGGTCGCCGAGCCGCGCCGCATCGCCGCACGGGCGGCGGCGCGGCGCATGGCGTGGCTGCTGGGCGAGCAGCCGGGCGGGCGGATCGGCTTCACCGTGCGCGGCGAGCGCGTGGTGGGGCGGGACACGGTGGTCGAGGTCGTGACGACCGGGGTGCTGCTCCAGCGGCTCCAGCGCGACCAGGAGCTGGCCGGGGTCGACGTGGTGATCATCGACGAGTGCCACGAGCGCCATCTGGACGCGGACACGGTGGCCGCCTTCCTCCTGGACGTACGGGAGGCGATCCGGCCCGATCTGCGGCTGGTGGCGGCCTCAGCGACGACGGACGCGGAGGGGTGGGCGAGGCTGCTGGGCGACGCCCCGGTGGTCGAGGCGCAGGGCGTCTCGTATCCGGTGGAGGTGGTCTGGGCGCCGCCCGCCCGTCCGGTCAAGCCACCGCACGGGATGCGCGTCGACCCGGCGCTGCTCACGCATGTGGCCGCCACCGTCCGGCGGGCCCTCGCGGAGCGGGAGGGGGACGTGCTCTGCTTCCTGCCCGGCGTCGGGGAGATCGGGCGGGTGGCCGGGCAGCTCGCCGGGGCGGACTCCGAGGTGCTCCAGGTCCACGGGCGCGCCCCGGCCGCGGTGCAGGACGCGGTGCTCGCCGGGTCCTCCGGGGGGCGGCGGGTGATCCTGGCGACCTCGGTGGCGGAGTCGTCCCTGACCGTGCCCGGTGTGCGGGTCGTCGTCGACTCGGGCCTCGCCAGGGAACCCCGTACCGACCATGCCCGGGGCCTCAGCGCCCTGACCACCGTCCGGGCCTCGCAGGCGGCCGGGCGGCAGCGTGCCGGCCGGGCGGGGCGGGAGGCGCCGGGGGCGGTGTACCGGTGCTGGGAGCAGGCCGAGGACGGGCGGCTCGCGCGCTTCCCCTCCCCCGAGATCAAGGTCGCCGACCTCGCGGCGTTCGCGCTCCAGGCGGCGTGCTGGGGCGACCCGGGCGCCTCCTCGCTGGCGCTGCTGGACCCGCCGCCCGCCGGGGCGATGAGCGCCGCCCGCGAGGTGCTGGAGGCGATCGGCGCGGTGGACGCGGAGGGCCGGGTCACGACACGCGGCGTACGGATGTCCCGGCTCGGGCTGCACCCCCGGCTGGCCCGCGCCCTGCTGGACGGTGCGAAGGAGGCCGGGGCGCGGCGGGCCGCGGAGGTGGTGGCCCTGCTCAGCGAGGAGCCGCCGAGGGAGTACGGGGACGATCTCGCGGCGGCGCTGCGGACCGCCCGCCGGGGTCAGGACGGGTACGCGGCGCGGTGGAAGCAGGAGGTGCGGCGGCTGTCGTCGTCGCTGGGATCCGATTCCGGGGGCTCGGGTTCCGGGGGCTCGGGTTCCGGGGGCACCAAGGACGGTGGCTCCGATGACGCCGTCGTGGGGCTGGTCGCCGCGCTGGCGTTCCCCGAGCGGGTGGCGCGGGCCCGGGGCGACGGGGCCTTCCTCATGGTGTCGGGGACCGGCGCGGAGCTGCGGGACGGGTCGCGGCTGCGCAGCGCACCCTGGCTGGCCGTCGCCGTCGCGGACCGGCCCTCCCACGCGGCCTCCGCCCGGGTGCGGCTGGCGGCGGTGGTCGACGAGCCCACCGCGCTCCTGGCCGCCGGCCATCTGCGGGTGCGCGGCGAGGAGGTCCGCTGGGTGGACGGCGAGGTGGTGGCCCGGTCGGTGGACCGGGTGGGGGCGGTGGAGCTGTCGGTGCGGCCGCTGAAGCAGCCGGATCCGGAGCTGGTGCGCGGGGCCCTGGTGGAGGGGCTCGGCCGGGAGGGGCTCGGGCTGCTGCGGTGGACCCGGGACAGTGAGCAGTTCCGGCTGCGCCTGGCGTTCCTGCACCGGGTGCTGGGCGCGCCGTGGCCGGACGTCTCGGACGAGGCGCTGCTGGCGGAGACCGGGGCGTGGCTGGAGCCGGAGCTTTCGCGGGCCCGGCGCCGCTCGGACCTGGGCCGGATCGACGCGGGCCAGGCGCTGCGCCGGCTGCTGCCGTGGGCGACGGGTGAGGCGGTACGGCTGGACGAGCTGGCGCCGGAGCGGATCGAGGTGCCGAGCGGTTCCCGGATCCGGGTCGAGTACGGCGGTGAGCAGCCCGTACTGGCGGTGAAGCTCCAGGAGTTGTTCGGGCTGCGGGAGACGCCCCGGGTGGCCGGGGTGCCGGTCCTGGTCCATCTGCTCTCCCCCGCCGGCCGGCCCGCGGCCGTCACCGCCGACCTGGCGTCGTTCTGGCAGGAGGGGTACAAGGCCGTACGGGCGGAGCTGCGCGGCCGCTACCCGAAGCACCCGTGGCCGGAGGATCCCACGACCGTACAGGCGACGCGGTACACCTCGGCCAGGCTCAAGCGGCAGAGCCGCTAGAAGCCTCCGGCCGCCGCGATCTCGCCTCCAGCCACAGGGCCAGTGCGAGCAGGCCGATGCCGAGGCCCAGGAAGCCCCAGGGCAGGTAGGAGGTGAGGAGGAGGACCAGGCCGCGCTGGGACTTCACCAGGCCGACGGTGTCCACGATGTAGTCCTCGCGCATCTTCACATGGCCGGAGAACGCGGTGACGGTGTCCTTGGACATGCCCATCTTCTTGGCGTTGCGCAGCTCCTCCCGGTGGATCTCCTCGCCGTTGACCGGGGCACCGGTGACGGGGTCGACCCAGAACATGCGCTTCGTGGTGTACCAGCGGGTGATGCCGGTCCGCGTGATCTGCTCGGCGGTGACGCCCTCGATGGGCATCTTCTTCGGCATCGGGACCTTGGTCCACGGGATCGTCTGCTCGAAGTAGTAGACCTCCAGGCCGCGGAAGGTGCGGGTGCCCCGGTAGTGGATGGGGGCGGTGGTGCGGCTCTGGGCGTCGAAGTACTCGTAGTCCCGCTTCTCCGTGAGGAAGGGCCACTTGAACTCGATGCCCTTGCGGCGGACCGGGTCGCCGTCGACCATCTCACCGGTGGCGTTGACGGGGGCCTGGGTGTGGGCGTCGAAGATGTAGCGCTCGGGGATCTCGGAGACCATCCTGCCGTCGGGGCCCTCGATGTAGGAGAGCGCGTCCCAGACGACGACGTCCCGCCCGGCGCTGCGTTCGATCTTCTCGGACTCCTCCACGTTGCCCTTGAGCGTCTGGACGATGGTGACCTTCTCGACCTCCTTCGCCTTGAGGGTCGTGTAGTCGAGGAGGGTCGCGGGCTTCGCCTCCAGCACGACTTCCTGGTACTGGTTCGGCGGGACCTTGGCCAGACGGGGGAAGGCGTACCAGCGCAGCAGCGGCGACAGGGCGGCGAAGAAGACGGCGAAGGCCAGGAGTACGAGACCGGCTCGGCGGCGCATGGTGGTGACCTCTCCCTCTGCGGTGTTACCTCTTGGGGCCCGGGACGGTGGTGAGCAGGGGTTTCGGTGAGGTCTCGCCCGGCGGGGAGCCCACGGCGGAGATCGTGAACGCGAGCGCGAGGGCGGCGGCCAGTCCGATGGCGGCGGCGGCGAGGGCACGCATGCTCGGCCTCCCGGGACGGTGATCTGATGGAGCGTCAGGGCTGGGGCACCGTAGCAACCCGGGCGCGAGATGAGAACAGAGCGGACAGCCCCCGCACCGGGTGGGTGCGGGGGCTGTCGGGAGAGCGGGCGGGTCAGGCCTCGGGGGGCGCCGTCTCCTCGGCCGCTTCCACGGAGAGCTCGACGACGACCGTGGCGCCGCCCTCGGCGGTCAGCACCAGCTGGTACGTGCCCGGGTTCTCGTCGGCGAAGAGGTCCGGGAGCTGGAGCAGGCCGTCGGCGTCCGTCGTGAGGGCCAGGGTGCGCAGCGGCTTGCCCGCCGCGTCCTTGAAGTGCGGGCCCTTGTCGTTCTCGACGGGCTTGTCGGCATCCGCGACCAGCGTGGCGGTGACGGCCACTCCGGCGGCTGCGGCGCCCTTGTAGGTGGCCTTGAGGGTGACCGCGTCCGCGAACTTCTCGCCGGGCGCCGCGACGAGCGCCTTGTCGCCGGTCCGTATGATCGCGTCGGCCTGGCGGGCGGTGACGCTGGCCGCGTACGTCAGGGTGCGCGGCCGGGTGGTGCCCGCCGTGGCGGTCACGGTGAAGTCGCCGGACTTCTCGCCCGCCTTGAGCGCCGGTGCGGTGGCGGTGCCGTCGGCCTTGCTGAGGACCGTGACCGTCTTCCTGCCGCCCTCGAAGAGCGTGCCGGTGGACCCGGTGACGGTGAAGGTGACGGGCACCTTGGCCATCGCCGCGCCGAGTGCGTTGCGGGCGCGGACGGAGACCCGCTCGTCGAACGTCCCGCCCGCGGTGGCGGTGAGGGGCCCGGTGCCGGCGTTCTCCAGGGAGCCGAAGGTCTCGGACGGAGACGGGGTCGGGGTCGGTGTGGGGGTCGGCGTCGGCGTGGGCTTCGGGGTCGGGCTGGAGCCGCCGCCGGGCTTCGAGGGGCCGGGGCTCGGCTTCGTACCGCCGGGCTCGGAGGGGGACGGGGTCGGCGTCGGGCTCGTCGTCCCGCCGGGGGTGGGGCTCGGCGTCGGGGTGCTGGGCGAGGTGGGGAGGATTCCGCTGCCGTCGGGCACCTCGTGCGTGCCGCGCTGGTAGTACGCGAACCAGGAGCGGACCGTACGCAGGTACTCCGTCGACTGGTTGTAGCTCAGGACGGCCCGGTCGAGATCGGCCGCGACGGCGAGGTCCCGGCCGCCCGCGCAGAGGTAGCGCCCGGCGGCGAGCGCCGCGTCGTAGATGTTGTTGGGGTCCTTGCTGCCGTCGCCGTTCGCGTCCTGGCCCCAGGTGGCCCAGGTGGACGGGATGAACTGCATCGGGCCGACCGCGCGGTCGTGGACGGCGTCGCTGTCGTACGCCCCGCCGTCGGTGTCCTTGATCAGCGCGAAGCCCTGGCCGTTGAGGGCCGGGCCGAGGATCGGGGAAAGGGTGGTGCCGTTCGCGTCGACCCGGCCGCCGCGGGCCTGGCCGGACTCGACCTTGCCGATCGCGGCGAGGAGCTGCCAGGGCAGCCGGCAGGCCGGGTCGGTGCCCGCCACGGTCCGCTCGGCCTGCTTGTACGCGGCCAGGATCGACGCCGGAATGCCCGCTTCCGCACTGCCGGTCGCGGCCGGGAGATTACTGGACGAACCGGGCCGGTCGGGCGTGACGAGGGGCGGAAGGTCGGTGTAGTACGGCGAGTTGCCCGTGGCGGCATCGTCCTCCGGGCCGCCCGACTCACCGCCGGCGGTCTGCTGGTCGCCGCCCGTGGACCCTTCGGTCAGCGGGGCCGCGGGGGCCTGGGAAGCCGCGAGCGCCGCCACGGCGGCCGCCGCCACCGCGGTGGTCGTGGCCCCCTTGCGCAGACGTCGTCGAATGTGCGCTGCCATACGTTCCGGTCCCTCCCCCTCGAAGGCTGCTCGCGCTCCCCAGCGCAAGACTCAAGCGACCCTACGGCACCTCATGACGCCCGGGCACCGCACCCTGACCGCTTCTTACTGTTTTTTCACGTTCCCGCACACACGTGGTCCGGGAGGGCAACGGAGGGTGCCCTGACGTGCCGTACCTGACGTTCGCGCATACTTGCCGCCATGCCGTTCACCCTCAGCCATGCCGCCGCCGTGCTCCCGGCGGTCCGCCGGAACGGGACCGCCCGCTGGGGGCTGTTCCCCTCGGCGCTCGTCGCCGGTTCGTTCGCGCCCGACGTCACCTACTTCGCGGACACGGTGATCCCCGGGGCCATGGAGTTCGGCGACTTCACGCACACCTTCCTCGGTGTGGTCACCGTGAACGTGCTGATCGCGGCCGTGCTGGTGGCGGTGTGGGCGGCGCTGCGCGAGCCGCTGGTGGCACTGCTTCCGGTACGGGTACGGGGCCGCGTCCACACCTTCGTACGGGGACAGCGGTGGACCCGGGAATCGTTCGGGCCGTCCGCCTGGCTGTGGTTCGTGCGGTCCGCCGCACTCGGTGCGGCCACGCATGTGGTGTGGGACGCGTTCACCCATCACAGCCGGTGGGGCACGGAGTTGCTGCCGTTCCTCAACCGGAGCGTCGGCGGCTTCCCGCTCTACCAGTTCGCGCAGTACGGCAGCTCGGCGCTGGCGCTGGTGGCGCTCGGCTGGTTCGTCGCCACCGGGCTGCGGCGCACCGCCGACGCCCCGGTGCCGGTGCCCCCGGCACTCCCGTCGCTCGGCCGGGGCGAACGGTGGGGCGCGCTCGGGCTGCTGGCCGGCTGCGTGGTGCTGGGCGTCGTCCACCGGTGCCTGCGCTGGTACGCCCGCTTCGGGCGCATCGAGAACCCGCTCGACATCATCCCGACCGCCTGCTTCGGCGCGGGCGCGGGACTTGCAGCCGGACTGCTGCTGTACGGGGTGTGGATGCGGGTGCCGCGCAGGCGGCGGCCGGCGGACGACGGCCCGGGGCGGGTGCCCGGGGCGCAGGAGTCCCGTACGGGAGCGTCCGCCGGCCGGGAGTAGCCGCACGGGTAAGGGCCCGGGACCGCGATGCGGTTCCGGGCCCTTACCGTTTCCCCTGGCTCAGTGGGCCGCCGACTCCCAGTCCTCGCCGACGCCGACCGAGACGTCCAGCGGGGCGCGCAGCTCGACCGCGTTCGCCATCTCGTGGCGCAGGATCTGCTCCACCTGCTTCCGCTCGCCCTTCGCGATCTCCAGCACGATTTCGTCGTGGACCTGGAGCAGCATCCGCGAGGTCAGCTCCGCCTCCCGCAGCGCCCGGTCCACCCGCAGCATCGCCACCTTCACGATGTCCGCGGCGGTGCCCTGGATCGGGGCGTTGAGCGCCATCCGCTCGGCGGCCTCGCGGCGCTGGCGGTTGTCGCTGTTCAGGTCGGGGAGATAGCGGCGGCGGCCGAGGATCGTCTCCGTGTACCCGGTGGCCCGCGCCTCCTCGACGACCCGGTGGAGATAGTCCCGGACCCCGCCGAACCGCTCGAAGTAGGTGTCCATCAGCACCCGGGCCTCGGCCGGGTCGATGTTCAGCTGCTGGGAGAGCCCGAACGCGGAGAGACCGTAGGCCAGTCCGTACGACATGGCCTTGATCTTGCGGCGCATCTCCGCGTCGACAGCGCTCTTCTCGACGCCGAAGACCTGCGAGGCGACCGTGGTGTGCAGGTCCTCGCCGGAGGCGAACGCCTCGATGAGACCGGCGTCCTCGGAGAGGTGCGCCATCACCCGCAGCTCGATCTGGCTGTAGTCCGCCGTCATCAGCGTCTCGAAGCCCTCGCCGACGACGAAGCCCCGGCGGATCGCCCGCCCCTCGTCCGTGCGGACGGGGATGTTCTGCAGGTTGGGGTCGGTGGAGGAGAGCCGGCCGGTCGCCGCCACCGTCTGGTTGAACGTGGTGTGGATCCGGCCGTCGGCCGAGATCGTCTTGATCAGGCCCTCGACCGTGACCCGCAACTTCGCCTGCTCGCGGTGGCGCAGCATCAGGACCGGCAGCTCGTGCTCGGTCTGCGCGGCCAGCCAGGCCAGCGCGTCCGCGTCCGTCGTGTATCCGGTCTTGGTCTTCTTCGTCTTCGGCAGGCCCAGCTCACCGAAGAGGATCTCCTGGAGCTGCTTGGGCGAACCGAGGTTGAACTCCCGGCCCACCGCCGCGTGCGCCTCCTTCACCGCCTGCTGCACGGTCCCGGCGAACTGCTCCTCCATGGACTCCAGATGGGCCCGGTCCGCAGCGATCCCGTGCCGCTCGAGACGGGCCAGGAGGATCGAGGTCGGCAGCTCCATGTCATGGAGCAGCTCGGTGGCATTGACCTCCTTCAGGCGGGTGGTGAACGCGTCACCCAGGTCCAGCACCGCGCGGGCCTGCGCCATCAGGGCGTCCGCCTCGGCCCGGTCGTCCGCGCCGAAGGCCAGCTGCCCGTCGGAGGCGGCGGCCGGGGCCAGCTCGCGGCCCAGATACTCCACGGCCAGCGCGTCCAGGGCGAAGGAGCGGCGGCCCGGCTTCACCAGATACGCGGCGAGCGCGGTGTCCATCGCGACGCCTTCGAGCTGCCAGCCGTGCTCGGGGAAGACCCGCATCACGTTCTTCGCGTTGTGCAGGACCTTGGGCCGCTCCGGGTCCGACACCCAGGCGGCGAACGCCCGCTCGTCGGCCTCCTCCAGCTGCGTCGGGTCCAGCCAGGCGGCGGCCCCGTCGGCGGCGGCGAGCGCGACCTCGGTGACCGTGCCGGCGCCCAGCGACCAGGTGTCGACGGTCATCACGCCGAGCGGCTGCGCGCCGTGCGCCTCCAGCCACGGGGAGACCTCACCCGAGCCGAGCACCACCCCGTCCAGCTCGATCCCGGCGGCGGGCGCGGGCGGCTCGGCCTCCGCCGCACCCGGGTCGACGGCGAGAAGACGCTCACGCAGGCTCGGGTTGCGGATCTCCAGGATGTCCAGGACACCGGTGACCGCCGTGCGGTCGTACGGAGCGCGCTCCAGCTCGGCCGGGGACTTCGGCAGCTCCACGTCCCGGACCATCTCGGTCAGGACCCGGTTCATCTTCACCGCGTCCAGGTGATCCCGGAAATTCTGCCCGGCCTTGCCCTTGACCTCGTCGGCCCGCTCCACCAGCTCCGCGAACGAACCGAACTGGTTGATCCACTTCGCGGCCGTCTTCTCACCGACGCCGGGGATGCCCGGCAGGTTGTCCGACGGGTCGCCGCGCAGCGCGGCGAAGTCCGGATACTGCTGCGGGGTCAGTCCGTACTTCTCGACGACCTTCTCCGGGGTGAACCGGGTCAGCTCGGAGACCCCCTTGGTGGGGTACAGCACGGTCACGTTCTCCGTGATCAGCTGGAAGGAGTCCCGGTCACCGGTGACGATCAGCACCTCGAACCCGGCCGCCTCGGCCTGGGTCGCCAGCGTCGCGATGACGTCGTCCGCCTCGAACCCGTCCACCGCGAACCGGTCCGCGTGCATCGCGTCCAGCAGCTCGCCGATCAGCTCGACCTGCCCCTTGAACTCGTCGGGGGTCTTGGAGCGGTTCGCCTTGTACTCCGGGAACTCCTGCGCACGCCAGGTCTTGCGGGACACGTCGAACGCGACCGCGAAGTGCGTGGGCGCCTCGTCACGCAGGGTGTTCGCCAGCATCGACATGAAGCCGTACACGGCGTTCGTCGGCTGCCCCACCGCCGTCGTGAAATTCTCCGCGGGCAGGGCGAAGAACGCCCGGTACGCCAGGGAGTGCCCGTCCATGAGGAGCAGGCGCGGTCGGTTGTCTGCCGTCTTCTTCGATGCCGTCTCAGCCACGCCCCCGATCCTGCCACGCCCCACTGACAATCCGGACCGGCACGGCCTTGCGTGACCGTGACAGGATCGATGGTGAGGACATGCAATACCTCGCCACGTGGAAGAGCGCTCGAAGGGGAGCAGCATCATGGCCAGCAAGCCGCCGACCGGTGACCCGGTCCAGGACGCCCCGCAGGTCGAAGCGGCCCCGCACGCCGCCGCCGGACTGCCCGCCGTAGCCCACTCCCTGCGCATCGCCCAGCAGCAGATGGGCGTGCGCCGCACCGCTCAGACCCTCCTCAAGGTCAACCAGAAGAACGGCTTCGACTGCCCCGGCTGCGCCTGGCCCGAGGGCGAGAAGCGGCACACCGCCGAATTCTGCGAGAACGGGGCGAAGGCCGTCGCCGAGGAGGCGACACTGCGCCGCGTCACCCCCGCCTTCTTCGCCGCGCACCCCGTCGCCGGCCTCGCCGAGCGCAGCGGCTACTGGCTGGGCCAGCAGGGCAGGATCACCCAGCCGGTGTACCTCCCCGAAGGCGCCGACCGGTACGAGGCCATCACCTGGGAACGCGCCTTCGCCATCATCGCCGAGGAGCTGACCGCCCTGGCCTCCCCCGACGAGGCCCTCTTCTACACCTCGGGACGCACCAGCAACGAGGCCGCGTTCCTCCTCCAGCTCTTCGCCCGCGAGTTCGGCACCAACAACCTCCCCGACTGCTCCAACATGTGCCACGAGTCGTCCGGCTCGGCGCTCAACGAGACCATCGGCATCGGCAAGGGCAGCGTCTCCCTGGAGGACATCCACCAGGCCGACCTGATCATCGTCGCCGGACAGAACCCCGGCACCAACCACCCCCGGATGCTCTCCGCCCTGGAGAAGGCGAAGACCTCCGGAGCGAAGATCATCTCGGTGAACCCGCTCCCCGAAGCCGGCATGGAGCGGTTCAAGAACCCGCAGACCCCGCACGGCATGCTGAGGGGCACCGCGCTCAACGACCTCTTCCTCCAGATCCGCATCGGCGGCGACCAGGCCCTCTTCCGCCTCCTCAACAAGCTGATCCTCGGCACCGAAGGCGCCGTCGACACCGCGTTCGTCACCGAACACACCCACGGTTACGAGGAGTTCGCGAAGGCCGCCGAGGCCGCCGACTGGGACGAGGCCCTCGCCGCCACCGGTCTCACCCGCCCCGAGATCGAGCAGGCCCTCGCGATGGTCCTCGCCTCGGAGCGCACCATCGTCTGCTGGGCCATGGGGCTCACCCAGCACAAGCACTCCGTGCCCACCATCCGCGAAGTCGTCAACTTCCTTCTCCTGCGCGGAAACATCGGCCGCCCCGGCGCCGGGGTCTGCCCCGTGCGCGGCCACTCCAACGTCCAGGGCGACCGCACCATGGGCATCTTCGAACGGCCCGCCCCGGCCTTCCTCGACGCCCTCGACAAGGAGTTCGGCATCACCTCGCCCCGCCACCACGGCTACGACGTGGTGCGCTCCATCCAGGCCCTGCGCGACGGCGAGGCCAAGGTCTTCTTCGCCATGGGCGGCAACTTCGTCGCCGCCACCCCCGACACCACCGTCACCGAGGCCGCGATGCGCCGCGCCCGCCTCACCGTCCACGTGTCGACCAAGCTCAACCGCTCGCACGCCGTCACCGGCACCCGCGCCCTGATCCTGCCGACGCTCGGCCGCACCGACAAGGACACCCAGGCGAGCGGCAAGCAGTTCGTGACCGTCGAGGACTCCATGGGCATGGTCCACGCCTCCCGAGGCAACCTCACCCCCGCGAGCCCCCACCTCCTCTCGGAGCCGGCGATCGTCGCCCGCCTCGCCCGCGCGGTCCTCGGCGCCAACTCCCGTACCGAATGGGAGGAGTTCGAGCGGGACTACGCCACCATCCGCGACCGGATCTCCCGGGTCGTCGCGGGCTTCGAGGACTTCAACGCCCGCATCGCCCGCCCCGGCGGCTTCACCCTCCCCCACGCCCCCCGCGACGAACGCCGCTTCCCCACCGCCACCGGACGCGCCAACTTCACCGCAGCCCCCGTCGAGTTCCCCGAACTCCCCTCAGGCAGGCTCCTGTTGCAGACCCTGCGCTCCCACGACCAGTACAACACCACCATCTACGGCCTCGACGACCGCTACCGCGGCATCAAGGGCGGCCGCCGCATCGTCATGGTCAACCCCGACGACGCGGAAGCCCTCGGCCTCACCGACGGCTCCTACACCGACCTCGTCAGCGAGTGGAAGGACGGCGTGGAACGCCGCGCGGAGGGCTTCCGCGTCGTCCACTACCCCACCGCCCGCGGCTGCGCCGCCGCCTACTACCCCGAGACCAACGTCCTGGTCCCGCTCGGCTCCACCGCGGACACCAGCAACACCCCGGCCAGCAAGTCGGTCGTCGTCCGCTTCGAGAACCCCCGGAGCGACTCCGGGAACCCCCGGGGCGACTGAGAACCGCCACCCTCTAAGCGTTTGCTCAGCCGTCTGGTAAGAACAGTGCACACAGCAATGAACCAGCGCAGACGATCGGAGCCGGATCCATGGGCGAGCACACCGCACCCCTCTTCCCGCAGGAAGTCATCGACGAGTACGCGGCACTCGGCATCGACCTGCCCGCCCTCTTCTCCGCAGGTCACCTCGGCGAACGCATGGGCGTGACCATCGTCGAGGCCGCCGCCGACCGCGTCGTCGGCACCATGCCCGTCGAAGGAAACACCCAGCCCTACGGACTCCTGCACGGCGGCGCCTCCGCCGTCCTCGCCGAGACCCTCGGCTCCATCGGCTCCATGCTCCACGGCGGCGCGGGCAAGATCGCCGTCGGCGTCGACCTGAACTGCACCCACCACCGCGGCGCCCGCAGCGGCCTCGTCACCGGCGTCGCCACCCCCGTACACCGCGGCCGCTCGACCGCCACGTACGAGATCGTCATCACCGACGAACAGGACAAGCGGGTCTGCACCGCCCGCCTCACCTGCCTCCTCCGTGACGCCCCCCGCCCCGACGCGAGCTGACACCCGCACCCCGACAGCACGCCGCACCACCCCCGTACCACCGCCGCAAGGCCCCACTGCCCGGCCGAAATCGCACCTCGCATTCCGGCCGGGCAGCGCCATATCCCCACCAATTCCAACCACCTTGATCACCACACTCGGTCAACACCCTTGACGGCACACGACGTTCCATGAGGCACTCAGCAGCCACATTGGCCTCAGCGGACTCGAACGCACCTTCGCAGCCGTAACACTGCGTAACAAGCACGAAATGCGAGACCCAGCCGCCCACCCCGGCCAGAGGCCCCCGGGGAGCACCGGCACGCCCGACGCCACCCCCACCCCGCGTCAGCACCAAGATCACCCCAAGCCCCTTAGCAGAGCTGCGCGTTCTCAGCATGTGGTCATTCCGCACTCCGTGCCAAAGCCACACATCCACACCCAGGAACCTCAAGCCTTGCTCAACGGCATAACAAGAGCGTCACATCCGTCGCCGACCCGTCCCGGAGGCCCCCAGCTGCGCTTAGAGTCACCGCCAGTCACCGCGCCGCCGGGCACGTCTGCTGCACAGCCCCCTCGCACCACTCAGTACGGCCCGGCGACCGACACGGCACCTCAAGCAGAGGAGGCCGCGCCAGGGAAAGGACTTTTCGTGCGACACCGTTCTTTGCTCATACTCACTGCCGTGCTCACCACCGGAGCACTCACCCTCACCGCCTGTGGATCGCGCGACGACAGCAACGGCGGCGGCAGCGGCGGCGACGGTGGCACCCAGACCGTCGTCATCGGCCTCGACGCCCCGCTCACCGGCGACCTGTCCGCCCTCGGCCTCGGCATCAAGAACTCCGCCGACCTCGCCGTCAAGCAGGCCAACTCCAAGAAGTACGTCGAAGGCATCACCTTCAAGATCGAAGCCCTCGACGACCAGGCCCAGCCGTCATCGGGCCAGCAGAACGCGAGCAAGTTCGTCGCCAACAAGGACGTCCTCGGCACCGTCGGCCCGCTGAACTCGTCCGTCGGCGAGTCCATGCAGAAGGTCCTGGCCGACGCCAAGCTCGTCCAGGTCTCCCCGGCGAACACCTCGCCCTCCCTCACCCAGGGCCAGGACTGGAACGGCGGCACCAAGGCCCGCCCGTTCGCCTCCTACTTCCGCACCGCGACCACGGACGCCGTCCAGGGTCCCTTCGCGGCGCAGTACCTCTTCAACGACGCCAAGAAGAAGAACGTCTTCGTCATCGACGACAAGAAGACCTACGGCGCAGGCCTGGCCGGCACCTTCAAGGCCGAGTTCGAGAAGCTCGGCGGCAAGATCGCCGGCACCGAGCACATCGACCCCGAGACCAAGGACTTCTCCTCGGTCGCCACCAAGGTCAAGAGCTCCGGCGCCGACGTCGTCTACTACGGCGGCGAGTACCCCGCCGCAGGCCCGCTGAGCAAGCAGATCAAGAAGGCCGGCGCCAAGATCCCGCTCGTCGGCGGCGACGGCATCTACAGCGGTGAGTACATCAAGCTCTCCGGCGCGGAAGGCGTGGGCGACCTCGCCACCTCCGTCGGCGCACCGATCGAGACCCTGCCGTCCGCCAAGGAGTTCGTCGCGAACTACGAGAAGGCCGGCTACAAGGAGCCCTTCGAGGCTTACGGCGGCTACTCCTACGACGCCGCCTGGTCGATCATCGAGGCCGTCAAGGCCGTCGTCGAGGCCAACGACGGCAAGCTCCCGAGCGACGCCCGCGCCAAGGTCGCCGAGGCCGTCGGCAAGGTCGACTTCGAAGGCGTGACCGGCAAGGTCTCCTTCGACGAGTTCGGTGACACCACCAACAAGCAGCTCACCGTCTACGAGTACAAGGACGGCGCCTGGGCCGCGGTCAAGTCCGGCGAGCTCACCAGCTGACACCACCAGCCTGACCTACCACCGGCAGCGCGGGGGGCCGCACACCAGGCGCCCCGCGCTGCTCTATACCCGGCGAAAGACACGGAGGACCCGCGGTGAACGAACTGCCGCAACAGCTGGTCAACGGCCTGCTACTCGGATCGATGTACGGGCTGGTCGCAATTGGCTACACGATGGTCTACGGCATCGTCCAGCTCATCAACTTCGCCCACGGCGAGATCTTCATGACCGGCGGCTTCGGGGCCCTCACGGTCTGGCTCATACTCCCCAGCGGCACCAGCGTGCTGCTCGCACTCCCCCTCATGCTCATCGGCGCGATCGTCGTCGCCACCACCATCGCGGTCGGAGCGGAACGATTCGCCTACCGGCCACTGCGCGGCGGACCACGACTCGCACCGCTCATCACCGCCATCGGCCTCTCGCTCGCCCTCCAGCAAGCCGTATGGGCCTGGTACCCGGGCGCCAAGTCCGCCCGCACCTTCCCCGAAATCCCCGGCGGCCCCTTCGAGCTCGGCCCCGTCACCATCCAGACCGGTGACGTCTTCCTGCTCATCGCCGCCCCCCTGTCGATGGCCGTCCTCGGCTACTTCGTGGTCAAGACCCGCACCGGCCGCGGCATGCAGGCCACCGCGCAGGACCCGGACACCGCCAAGCTCATGGGCATCAACACCGACCGCATCATCGTGGTCGCGTTCGCCCTCGGCGCCACCTTCGCCGCCATCGGAGCCGTCGCCTACGGCCTCAAGTACGGCGAAGTCCAGTTCCGCATGGGCTTCCTCCTCGGCCTCAAGGCCTTCACCGCAGCCGTCCTCGGCGGCATCGGCAACATCTACGGCGCCATGATCGGCGGCCTCACCCTCGGCGTCGCCGAGACCATGGCCGCCGCCTACGTCGCCGAAATACCCGGCCTCGAACAGCTCGGCGGCCAGTCCTGGGCCAACGCCTGGGCGTTCGTACTCCTCATCCTCGTGCTCCTCTTCCGGCCCCAGGGCATCATGGGCGAGCGCGTCGCGGACAGGGCGTGACCACGATGACCACTACACAGACCACCACGGTCACCGCACCCGCACCGGCCACCCCGGCCACCCGCGGCTCCCTCCTCCCGCCCCACATCGCACGGGCGACAGCGACCGCAGGCGGCGTACTCACCGTCGTCTCCGCCTTCCTCGCCTGGACCTGGACCTCCGCCTTCCCCGGCGACCTCACGGTCTACGGCTACCCCGGCGGCCTCCAGTGGCTCGTCCTCGTCAGCGGAGTACTGCTCACCCTCTTCGGCCTCTCCTCCTACGGGATCAAGGGCCTGGCCTGGCTCACCCCGCAGGGCGCCGACCCGGCCATCCGGCTCGCCGCCTACGCGGCCTTCGCCACCGCCTGGTTCACCATGGGCGCCATCAGCACCAAGCTCGGCGGCGCGGTCAACCTCGAACCCGGCGCCTACGTCGCCCTGGCCGCCACCCTCATCGGCTGGCTCGGCGCCCGCTCCCTGCCCTACGAGCGGCCCGAAACCAGCCCGGCCGACCCCGACGACAGCGCCTTCGACCGGTTCAAGCACAACCTCAACAACCGCTGGTCCGTCTACAAGGGCACCCTCGCCAGCACCCCCGCCCCGCCCGCGAAGACCCTCCCCTCGTACATCGAGATCCTGATCGTCGCGGTCGTCCTCGCACTCGGCCTCGCCGTCTTCACCTACGGCATCACCACCGAGTACGACCAGCTGTTCATCGGCTTCCTCATCACCGCCGGCTTCGGCTTCGCGGCGATCCAGAAAGCCGGCCTCATCCAGCGGGTCTCCACCCTCACCGCACGCCACCGCAACGTGACCCTCGTCGGCGCCTTCGTCGCCGCCGCGGCCTTCCCGTTCACCCAGTCCGACGACCAGTACGCGACCATCGGCGTCAACATCCTCATCTTCGCCACCGTCGCCCTCGGTCTGAACATCGTCGTCGGCCTCGCCGGCCTCCTCGACCTCGGATACGTCGCCTTCCTCGGCGTCGGCGCCTACGCCGCCGCCCTGGTCTCCGGCTCCCCGACCTCCCCGCTCGGCATCCAGCTGCCGTTCTGGCAGGCCATCCTGGTCGGCGCCACCGCATCCATGGTCTTCGGCGTCCTCATCGGCGCCCCCACCCTGCGACTGCGCGGCGACTACCTCGCCATCGTGACCCTCGGCTTCGGAGAGATCTTCCGCATCGCCGTCCTCAACCTCGACGGCACCTCAGGACCCGACGTCACCAACGGCTCCAACGGCATCTCCTCGATCCCGAACCTCACCATGTTCGGCTTCGACTTCGGCGCCAGCCACTCCATCGCCGGGTTCACCATCGGCCGCTTCGCGAACTACTTCTTCCTGATGCTGCTGGTCACCCTCGTCGTGGTCGTGGTCTTCCGCCGCAGCTCGGAATCCCGCATCGGCCGCGCCTGGGTCGCCATCCGCGAGGACGAGACAGCCGCCGAAGCCATGGGCATCAACGGCTTCCGCACCAAGCTCGTCGCCTTCGCCCTCGGTGCCACCCTCGCCGGCCTCGCCGGGGCCGTACAGGCACACGTCACCTACACCGTGACCCCCGAGCAGTACCAGTTCGCCCACGCCGTCCCGCCCAACTCGGCCTTCCTCCTCGCAGCGGTCGTCCTCGGCGGCATGGGAACCATCAGCGGCCCGCTCGTCGGCGGCGCACTGCTCTTCCTCATCCCGGCCAAGCTCCAGTTCATGAGCGACTACCAGCTCTTCGCCTTCGGCCTCGCACTGGTCCTGCTCATGCGCTTCCGCCCCGAGGGCCTCATCGCCAACCGCCGCCGACAGCTCGAATTCCACGAGAAGGACGAAGCGCCCGCCACTCTCACCAAGGCAGGGGCCTGACGATGACCACCGACACCACCACCGCCGAGGCAGCAGCCGTGAGCGCACCCGGCGAGACCGTCCTCGACGCCCGCGGCGTCACGATGCGGTTCGGCGGCCTCACCGCCGTCCGGTCCGTCGACCTCACCGTCAACTCCGGCGAGATCGTCGGCCTCATCGGCCCCAACGGCGCAGGCAAGACCACCTTCTTCAACTGCCTCACCGGCCTCTACATCCCCACCGAGGGCGAAGTCCGCTACAAGGGCAACGTCCTCCCCGCCAAATCCTTCAAGATCACGGCGACCGGCATCGCCCGCACCTTCCAGAACATCCGGCTCTTCTCCAACATGACCGTCCTGGAGAACGTCCTCGTCGGACGCCACACCCGCACCAAGGAAGGCCTCTGGTCCGCCCTCCTCCGCGGCCCCGGCTTCCACCGTGCCGAGGCGGAATCCAAGGCCCGGGCCATGGAACTGCTGGAGTTCGTCGGCCTCGGCCACAAGGCCGAACACCTCTCCCGCAACCTCCCCTACGGCGAACAGCGCAAGCTGGAGATCGCCCGCGCGCTCGCCAGCGAGCCCGGCCTCCTCCTGCTCGACGAACCCACCGCAGGCATGAACCCGCAGGAGACCCGCGCGGCCGAAGAACTCATCTTCGCCATCCGCGACAAGGGCATCGCCGTCCTCGTCATCGAGCACGACATGCGCTTCATCTTCAACCTCTGCGACCGCGTCGCCTGCCTCGTCCAGGGCGAGAAACTGGTCGAAGGCACCGCCGCCGAGGTCCAGGGCGACGACCGCGTCGTCGCCGCCTACCTCGGCGAGCCCTTCGAAGGCGACCCGGGCGCGGCCGAAGTCGCCGAGGTCGAAGCCGCCGAAGCCGCAGCAGCGGCGGAGACCACCGAGGCCACCACCCCGGAAGCCACCGCCCCCGCGGCAGAGGCCACGACCGAGGACGCCCCGGCCGCCCCCGGCGAGAGCACCAGCAAGGAGAACGACCGATGACCGCACTTCTCGAAGTCGAGGACCTGCGCGTCGCCTACGGCAAGATCGAGGCCGTCAAGGGAATCTCGTTCAAGGTCGAAGAAGGCGAAGTCGTCACCCTCATCGGCACCAACGGCGCCGGCAAGACGACGACGCTGCGCACCCTCTCCGGACTGATCAAGCCGCTCACCGGCCAGATCAAGTTCAACGGCAAGTCCCTCCGCAAGGTCCCGGCCCACCAGGTCGTCTCCCTCGGACTCGCCCACTCCCCCGAGGGCCGCCACATCTTCCCCCGCATGTCCATCGAGGACAACCTGCGCCTCGGCGCGTTCCTCCGCAAGGACAGCGACGGGATCAACAAGGACATCCAGCGCGCCTACGACCTCTTCCCCATCCTCGGGGAACGCCGGAAGCAGGCCTCCGGAACCCTCTCCGGCGGCGAGCAGCAGATGCTCGCCATGGGCCGTGCCCTGATGTCCCAGCCCAAGCTGCTCATGCTCGACGAGCCCTCCATGGGCCTCTCCCCGATCATGATGCAGAAGATCATGGCGACCATCACCGAACTGCGCGCGCAGGGCACCACCATCCTGCTCGTCGAGCAGAACGCCCAGGCGGCGCTCTCGCTCGCCAACCACGCGCACGTGATGGAGGTCGGCAACATCGTCCTCTCCGGCACCGGCCAGGACCTGCTGCACGACGACTCGGTCCGCAAGGCGTACCTGGGCGAGGACTGACGTCCTTCCCCCCGTACGCGAAGAGGTCCGCACCCGGTTCACCCCGGCTTGGGTTCTAACGGTCCTCGCAACACCCACGATCTGTGGGAGTTGCGAGGACCGTGGCCGTTGAGCGGGTTGATCTTGCGGGGTTGAAGGAGCGTTTCCTTGCACGGCTGGATGCCGTGGGGAACGTGACGGTGGTGGCGCGTGAGCTGGGTGTGAACCGGAACACGGCGTTCGGTTGGGCTCGGAGATCCGGTCGCGGGTCGGTACGTCTGCCGCGGCGGCATCCGCGGCGGGAGGAGTACGAGCAATTGCGGGCCACGGGCGCCTCGCAGTCCGAGGCGGCCCGGCGCATCGGGGTGAACAGGCGCACAGCCAGGGACTGGGACCAGGGCGTCAAGAAAACTCGCACCACGCGGACCTACGCCGACGGCCGCCGTGTCGATTACGCGGCGGGGACCGCCACGATGTTCGGTGTGACCACAGCATCGATGGGTCTGGCGACCCTGGACAAGCAGCTGCACCCCAGGTTCCTGGCTCTTTCCGAGCGCGAGCGGATCCGGGATCTGCTCGCGGTGGGCCACTCGCTGCGGGCGATCGGACGCGCCCTGGGCCGGCCCGCCAGCACGATCAAGCGGGAGATCGATGCGAACTCGGGCGTCGAGGGCTATCAGCCCTATGCGGCCCACCGCGCAGCCGCAGCACGCCGGCCCCGGCCCAAGGACCGCAAGCTGCTACGCGAGAGCCGGCTGCGCCGCTTCGTCCAGGACGGCTTGCGGACACGATGGTCGCCGGAGCAGATCTGCCACGCTCTGCGCAAGGAGCATCCCGACGACCAGAGCATGCGGGTGAGCGTGGAAACGATCTACCAGGCACTGTATTTCCAGGCCCGTGGCGGCCTGAAGCGGGAAGTGCAGGCAGCAATCCGCTCCGGTCGCACCCGCCGCAAAGCACGCCGGGACCCCGAGCGGCGCACGCCACGGTTCACCGACCCAATGGTCATGATCAGCGATCGTCCCGCCGCTATCGAGGACCGGGCCGTTCCCGGGCACTGGGAAGGCGACCTGATCATCGGAGCCAGCAGCCGCTCCGCGATCGCCACCCTGGTCGAGCGGAGCACCCGCTACACCATGCTGGTCCACCTGCCCGGCGGAGCCCACGACGCCGAAACCGTCCGTGACGGCCTCGTCCGCACCATCCAGACCCTGCCCGCACATCTGCGGGGATCGCTCACCTGGGACCAGGGAAGCGAGATGGCACGCCACCAGCAGTTCACCCTGGCCACCGGCATGCCCGTCTACTTCTGCAACCCCGCCTCACCCTGGCAACGCGGCTCCAACGAGAACACCAACGGCCTGCTCCGCCAGTACTTCCCCAAAGCCACCGACCTCAGCCTCCACAGCCCCGAAGACCTCGAACACGTCGCCCAGGAACTCAACGGCCGCCCACGCAAGACGCTCGACTGGGATACCCCAGCCGAGCGTCTACGTGATCTACTCACCACCTAAAACCAAGTGGTGTTGCGATGACCCCTGGAACCCAAGCGGTGTGCGGGCCTCTTTCTTTACGCGTACGTAAGCGGTACGGGGCTACTCGGCCGCCTTCTTCTTCTCCTCGGCGTCCTCGATCAGCGCCTCCGCCAGCTGCTGCATCGACATCCGGCGGTCCATCGACGTCTTCTGGATCCACCGGAACGCGGCCGGCTCGGAGAGCCCGTAATCCGTCTGCAGGATGCTCTTCGCCCGGTCCACCAGCTTGCGGGTCTCCAGCCGCTGGGAGAGGTCCGCGATCTCGCTCTCCAGCGCCTTCAGCTCCGCGAACCGGGAGACGGCCATCTCGATGGCCGGCACCACGTCGCTCTTGCTGAACGGCTTCACCAGGTACGCCATCGCCCCGGCGTCCCGGGCCCGCTCGACCAGGTCGCGCTGCGAGAAGGCGGTGAGCATGAGGACGGGCGCGATGGACTCCTCGGCGATCTTCTCCGCGGCGGAGATGCCGTCGAGGACCGGCATCTTCACATCGAGGATCACCAGGTCCGGCTTGTGCTCCCGGGCCAGCTCGACGGCCTGCTGCCCGTCGCCCGCCTCTCCGACGACGGAGTAGCCCTCCTCCTCCAGCATCTCCTTGAGGTCGAGGCGGATGAGGGCCTCGTCCTCGGCGATGACGACACGGGTCGTCAGCGGCGGGACGTGCGACTTGTCGTCGTCGACGGCGTCTACGGGCTGGGGCGACTCGGGGGTGGTCACGGGGCTCCTTGGGAAGGACAGGGGTGCAGCTCCCAAGAGCCTACCTAGTTACGGTATGTTTGAGGCACGGAGGGCCCTCGGTATCCTTCGTTTCGAAGGGGCCCCGGTAGCCCAGCGGCAGAGGCGATGGATTCAAAACCCATACAGCGTCGGTTCGAATCCGACTCGGGGCACTTCTCCTTGGATTCCAAGGTCGAGCAATAATTTGGCGATCTTCACCCTTGCCGGTGAACGCACCTTCGATCCAGGCACGCGCCTTCGAAGGTCGCAGGAAACTGCGCTGCATGGAGCAGCACAACCCCTCGATACGTGACGAAGCGCTTGCCCTCCTGCGGGGCGGGACCGCCAATCGAGCAGTCGCGGAGCACCTGAACGTCCCACGCGGAACCGTCGGCTGGTGGCTGCACGAGGACCGCAAGCGACGCGGAGTGCAGTACGAACAGCCCACCGATTGCCCCGTGTGCACGGGCCGAGAACTCGACCACGCCGCGTACGCCTACCTACTGGGGCTGTACCTCGGTGACGGCCACATCACGTCGAAGCCCAAGCAGCACCATCTGTCGGTCTTCTGCGACGCCATCTGGCCGGGCGTGATCGATGAGGCGGAAGCGGCCATGCGCAAGGTCATGCCCATGCCGCGCACCGGTCGGCGGCAGCGGAACAACTGCGTTGAAGTGAAGTCGTACAGCAAGCACTGGACCTGCGCCTTTCCTCAGCACGGGCCGGGCAAGAAGCACGAACGCCCCATCGTTCTCGAAACGTGGCAACAGGAGATCGTCGACGCGCATCCCTGGCGCTTCGTCCGGGGCCTCATCCACTCCGACGGATGCCGGAACATGAACTGGACGACCCGGATCGTCAAAGGCGAACAGAAGCGCTACGAGTATCCGCGGTACTACTTCACCAACGTCTCCGACGACATCCGCGGGCTCTACACCGCCACCCTCGACGCGCTCGGTATCGTCTGGACGCACTGCACACGTGCGGGCAAGCCCTACAACATCTCCGTAGCCCGACGGGCATCCGTCGCCCTCATGGATGCGCACGTCGGGCCTAAATACTGAGCCGCCCTACTTCGGGCTGTCGTCCTCGCCGATGTGGTGGACGCGGACCAGGTTGGTGGAGCCTGCCACGCCGGGCGGGGAGCCGGCCGTGATCACCACGATGTCGCCCTTCGCGCAGCGGCCGATGCGCAGGAGTTCCTCGTCGACCTGGGCGACCATCGCGTCCGTGGAGTCGACGTGCGGGCCGAGGAAGGTCTCGACGCCCCAGGTGAGGTTGAGCTGGGCGCGGGTCGCTTCGTCGGGGGTGAAGGCGAGGAGCGGGATGGGTGAGCGGTAGCGGGAGAGGCGCTTGACGGTGTCGCCGCTCTGGGTGAAGGCGACGAGGAACTTGGCGCCGAGGAAGTCGCCCATCTCGGCGGCGGCTCGGGCGACGGCGCCGCCCTGGGTGCGGGGCTTGTTGCGGTCGGTGAGGGGTGGGAGGCCCTTGGCGAGGATGTCTTCCTCTGCGGCTTCGACGATGCGGGACATGGTGCGCACGGTCTCGACGGGGTACTTGCCGACGCTGGTCTCGCCGGAGAGCATCACCGCGTCGGTGCCGTCGATGATCGCGTTGGCGACGTCGGAGGCTTCGGCGCGGGTGGGGCGGGAGTTGTCGATCATCGAGTCGAGCATCTGGGTGGCGACGATGACGGGTTTGGCGTTGCGCTTGGCGAGCTTGATGGCGCGCTTCTGGACGATCGGGACCTGTTCCAGGGGCATTTCGACGCCGAGGTCGCCGCGGGCGACCATGATGGCGTCGAAGGCGGCGACGATGTCGTCGATGTTCTCGACGGCCTGGGGTTTTTCGACCTTGGCGATGACGGGGAGGCGGCGGCCTTCCTCGTCCATGATGCGGTGGACGTCGTCGATGTCGCGTCCGGTGCGGACGAAGGAGAGGGCGATGAGGTCGGCGCCGGTGCGCAGGGCCCAGCGGAGGTCGTCGATGTCCTTCTCGGAGAGGGCGGGGACGGAGACGGCGACTCCGGGGAGGTTGAGTCCCTTGTTGTCGGAGACCATGCCGCCTTCGATGACGGTGGTGTGGACGCGGGGGCCGTCGACGTCGGTGACTTCGAGGGTGACACGGCCGTCGTCGACGAGGATGCGTTCGCCGGTGGTGACGTCGGCGGCGAGGCCGTCGTAGGTGGTGCCGCAGATGTCGCCGTTGCCTTCGTCTTCGAGGGGTTCGACGGTGATGGTGAAGGTGTCGCCGCGTTCAAGGAGTACGGGGCCTTCGCGGAAGCGTCCGAGGCGGATCTTCGGGCCTTGAAGGTCGGCGAGGATGCCGACGCTGCGGCCGGTCTCTTCGGAGGCTTTGCGGACGTGGTGGTACCGCTGCTCGTGTTCGGCGTAGGAGCCGTGGCTGAGGTTGAAGCGGGCGATGTCCATTCCCGCTTCGACCAGGGCCTTGATCTGGTCGTATGTGTCGGTTGCCGGTCCCAGGGTACAAACGATTTTCGCTCGGCGCATGGTTCGAGCCTAAACCTTACCTACGGGTAGGTATTTGGCTCCTCAAGACACCTCAACAACCTTTGGGTGAAGGGTTATTGACAAGTGTTGAATTGTGCAGCGGTCCGCTCTGATGAGCGTCTATCCGAGGGCCGGCGGGATGAGGGTGAAGGACGCTTCGACCTGGGCGTCGATGTTCTGGCGTACGGGTTCGAGGTTGATGGGGGCGGCGTCGGCGGCGCCGGCTCCGCCTGCGGCTGCCGCATAGGGCATGGACTCGGCGAAGGCGGCGCGGCCGAGGGGGCTGTGGTGGGTGCCGGTGTCGCTGAGTTCGAGGAGGGCGCCGAGGCGGGTGTCGAGGGCTTCGGCGTATTCGCGGGCGCGTTGGAGGGCTTCGCGGACGGCTTGGCGGCGTGCGGTGGCGTGGTGGGGGGAGGTGGGGCGCAGGGACCACCAGGGGCCGTCGATGCGGGTGAGTTCCTGGTCGGCGAGGCGGGTGATGAGTTCACCGAGGGTGGTGAAGTCGTTGATGGTGATGGTGAGTTGGATGTGGCCCTGGTAGGCGCGGATGCGTTCGGCGCGGCCGTGGCGGGTGAGTTCGGGGTTGATGGTGAGGGTGCCGGTTTCGAGTTTTTCGATGGTGTCGCCGTAGCTCTTGATGAGGTCGAGGGTGGTGGTGTTGCGGCGGGTGAGGTCGTCGAGGGTGGTGCGGCGGTCGGTGGAGCGGGCGGTGACGGTGACGGTGATGTGGGCGGTCTCGGGGTCGACTTCGAGGTGGGCCTGGCCGCGGACGGTGACGTGGGGGGTGTCGGGGGTGCCGTAGGAGTGGTGGGTGGTGGCGGGCGCGGGCGTGGGGGTTTCGGTCATGCGTTCACTGTGGCACGGGGGTGGGTGTGGAGGAGGTGTGTCGGGGGGTCATCGGATCGAAACCTGTGTGGGGTGTTGCGTGGAACGGGGGCGGGTCAGAATCTACGCGCGTTGCCCGTACTGAACGAGGAGTGAGTGAGCGATGTCGTTGAACCCCTTGGACCGCAGGACGTTTCTGGGCCGTTCGGCTGCCGCCGGTGCGGGGGTGGCGTTGGCGGGCGGTGCGGTCGTGGGGGCGGCGGGTACGGCTGAGGCGCACGGCCACGGGCATGGGCACGGTCATGGGCGGCCGGGCAGGCGGTACTCGTTCACGGTGATGGGGACGACGGATCTGCACGGGAACGTCTTCAACTGGGACTACTTCACCGACAAGGAGTACGACGACGCGGCCCACAACGACGTCGGTCTGGCGAAGATCTCGACGCTGGTGGATCAGGTGCGCCGGGAGAAGGGGCGCCGGAACACGTTGCTGATCGATGCGGGTGACACGATCCAGGGCACGCAGTTGTCGTACTACTACGCGAAGGTCGATCCGATCACCGCGCGGCGCGGTCCGGTGCATCCGATGGCGCAGGCGATGAACGCGATCGGTTATGACGCGGCGGCGCTGGGGAATCACGAGTTCAATTATGGGATTCCGGTGCTGCGGAAGTTCGAGGAGCAGTGTGATTTTCCGCTGCTGGGGGCGAATGCGCTGGACGCGAAGACGTTGCGGCCGGCGTTCGCGCCGTATGTGATCAAGCGGTTGCGGACGCCGTTCGGGCGTGATGTGCGGGTGGCGGTTCTCGGGTTGACGAATCCGGGGATCGCGATCTGGGACAAGGCGAACGTGGGCGGGAAGATGGTGTTCCCGGGGTTGGAGGAGCAGGCGGCGAAGTGGGTGCCGAAGCTGCGTTCGATGGGTGCTGATGTGGTGATCGTGTCGGCGCATTCGGGTTCGTCGGGGACGTCGTCGTACGGGGATCAGTTGCCGTACGTCGAGAATGCGGCGGGTCTGGTGGCGGAGCAGGTGCCGGGGATCGACGCGATTCTGGTGGGGCACGCGCATGTGGAGATCGCCGAGCACTTTGTCACGAACAAGGTGACGGGGAAGCGGGTCGTGCTTTCGGAGCCGGCGAAGTGGGGGCAGCGGCTGACGTTGTTCGATTTCGATCTGGTGTGGGAGAAGGGGCGCTGGGCGGTCGAGAAGGCCGGTTCGCAGGTGCTGAATTCGAATGCGGTGGCGGAGGACCGGAAGGTGGTGTCGCTGCTGCGGGACGAGCACCGGAAGGTGGTGGCGTACGTCAACCAGGTGATCGGTACGTCGGTGGTGGCGATGTCGACTGCGGATGCGCCGTGGAAGGACGAGCCGATCATCGATCTGATCAACCAGGTGCAGGCGGAGACGGTGGCGGCGGCGCTGGCGGGTGGGGAGTACGCGGCGCTGCCGGTGCTGTCGCAGGCGTCGTGCTTCTCGCGTACGGCGGGGATCCCGGCCGGTGATGTGACGATCCGGGATGCGGCGGGGCTGTATCCGTTCGAGAACACGCTGGAGGCGCGGCTGCTGACGGGGGCGCAGTTGAAGGATTATCTGGAGTATTCGGCGCGGTATTACGTGCGGACGGCGGCGGGTGGTCCGGTGGATACGGCGAAGCTGACGAATGCGGACGGCATTCCGGATTACAACTATGACGCGGTGTCCGGGGTGACGTACGACATCGATATCGCGCAGCCGGTGGGGTCGCGGATCGTGGGGCTCTCGTTCGAGGGGAAGCCGGTGGATCCGGCGGCGCGGTTCGTGTTCGCGGTGAACAATTACCGGGCGAGCGGTGGGGGCAATTTCCCGCATGTGCCGGGGGCGAAGCAGTTGTGGGCGAATTCTGACGAGATCCGGAACACGATCATCGGGTGGGTGCAGGCGAAGGGGTCGGTGGATCCGGCGGCGTTCGCTTCGGTGGGGTGGCGGCTGACGCGTGAGGGGACGCCGGTGTTCCCGTAACTCTGTGGGGTGTGCTGTTCGTTCGGCCCGGGTCTCCGTGCGTGGAGTCCCGGGCCGTTCTGTGTCCGGCGGCTAGACGGACTGGCTGAGGGGGATGAGGGCGGGGGCCTGGGCGGGGACTCTCGGGGGGTGGGGGGTGAGGCCGAAGGTGGTGAAGGCGGTGCGTTCGGGGAGGGGGTAGGGGGTGGTGCCGGTGAGGTTGTTGAGGATGGTGGCGCTGCGCCAGGCGGCGAGGCCGAGGTCGGGGGCGCCGACTCCGTGGGTGTGGCGTTCGGCGTTCTGTACGTAGACGTGGCCGGTGACGTTGCGGTCGAGGACGAGGCGGTACTGGTCGTCGATGCGGGGACGGTGGGAGGCGTCGCGGCGGAGGTAGGGGTCGAGGCCGCCGAGGAGGGCGTCGAGTGGGCGTTCGCGGTAGCCGGTGGCGAGGATGACGGCGTCGGTGGTGAGGCGGGAGCGGGTGCCTTGCTGGGTGTGTTCGAGGTGGAGTTCGACGCGGGTGTTGGCGACGCGGCCTGCGGTGCGGACGTGGACGCCGGGGGTGAGGGTGGCGTCGGGCCAGCCGCCGTGGAGGGTGCGGCGGTAGAGCTCGTCGTGGATGGCGGCGATGGTGTCGGCGTCGATGCCTTTGTGGAGCTGCCATTGCCGGGGGACGAGTTCGTCGCGGGCGGATTCGGGGAGGGCGTGGAAGTAGCGGCTGTAGTCGGGGGTGAAGTGCTCCAGACCGAGCTTGGAATATTCCATGGGGGCGAAGGCCTGGGTGCGGGCGAGCCAGTGGATTCTCTCGGCGCCTTCGGGGCGGGCGCGCAGGAGGTCGAGGAAGATTTCGGCGCCGGACTGGCCCGAGCCGATGACGGTGATGTGGTCGGCGGCGAGGAGGCGTTCGCGGTGGCGGAGGTAGTCGGCGGAGTGGAGTACGGGGACGTTGGGGGCTTCGGCGAGGGGTTTGAGGGGTTCGGGGACGAAGGGTTCGGTGCCGATACCGAGGGCGATGTGGCGGGAGTAGGCACGGCCGAGTGCTTCGGCTTCGCCGTCGCGGTCGAGTTGGGTGAAGTCGACTTCGAAGAGGGCGCGTTCGGTGTTCCAGCGGACGGCGTCGACCTGGTGGCCGAAGTGGAGTCCGGGGAGTTGTTCGCTGACCCAGCGGCAGTACGCGTCGTATTCGGCTCGTTGGATGTGGAAGCGCTCGGCGAAGTAGAAGGGGAAGAGGCGGTCGCGGGTGCGGAGGTAGTTGAGGAAGCTCCAGGGGCTGGAGGGGTCGGCGAGGGTGACGAGGTCGGCGAGGAAGGGGACTTGGAGGCTGGCGCCGTCGAGGAGTAGGCCGGGGTGCCAGTGGAAGGCGGGGCGTTGTTCGTAGAAGGTCGCGGCGAGGGGGCGGGGGTCGCCGGGGGCGGCGGGGATGTTGTGGGCGAGGGCGGCGAGGGAGAGGTTGAAGGGGCCGATGCCGATGCCGACGAGGTCGTGTGGCTGGTCGGGTTCGGGGGCGGGCCGGTCGGTCATCGCGGAGTGTCGCCTTCCGTGAGGGAGGTGGTGGGGGTTGCGGGGGTGGTGATGTGGGGCGCTACGGGGGTGGTGCGGGGGCCGGCGGGGGTGGGGGTGGGTGCCGGCTGGGGGGCGGGGCGGCTGGTCACGTCGATGGTGGTGGCGGTGACCAGGTCGATGAGGGCCTGGAGGTCTTCGGGGGTGGTGTGGGGGTTGAGGAGGGTGGCCTTGAGCCAGAGGCGGCCTTCGGCGTGGGCGCGGCCGAGGACGGCGTGGCCGCGGTTGAGGAGGGTGCGGCGGAGGGTGGCGACGGTGTGGTCGTCGGTGCCGGTGGGGCGGAAGAGGACGGTGGAGATGGTGGGGCGGTCGTAGAGGTCGAGGGTGGGGGTTTTGGTGATGAGGTCGGCGAGGTGGTGGGCGGTGGCGAGGGTGCGGTCGATGAGGTCGGCGAGTCCGGTGCGGCCGAGGGCCTGGAGGGTGACGGCGATCTTGAGGGCGTCGGGGCGGCGGGTGGTGCGCAGGGAGCGGCCGAGGAGGTCGGGGAGGCCGGCTTCGGTGTCGTCGTCGGCGTTGAGGTAGGGGGCGTGGTGGTGGAGGGGGCTGAGGTGGTGGCGTTCGGGGACGGCGAAGAGGCCGGCGGACGCGGGTTGCCAGCCGAGTTTGTGGAGGTCGAGGGTGACGCTCCGGGCGCGGTGGAGGCCGTGGAGGAGGGGGCGGTGGGTGGGGCTGAAGAGGAGGGGTCCGCCGTAGGCGGCGTCGATGTGGAGTTCGGCGCCGTGGGTGGCGCAGAGGTCGGCGATGGCGTCGAGGGGGTCGATCTGGCCGGTGTCGGTGGTTCCGGCGGTGGCGACGACGAGGAGGGGGCGGTGGAGGTGGGTGAGGGCTTCGTCGAGGGCGGCGAGGTCGAGGGTGCCGGTGGGGGCGGGGACGGTGACGGGTTCGGGGAGGCCGAGGAGCCAGGCGGCGCGGGCGATGCTGTGGTGGGCGTTGGTGGCGCAGAGGGTCTGGACGGGGCCGTGGCGTTCGCGGGCGAGGAGGAGGGCGAGTTGGTTGGCTTCGGTGCCGCCGGTGGTGATGACGGCGTCGGGTGAGGGGGCGTGGGGGTAGATCTCGGCGGCGAGTGCGGTGGTGAGGTCGGCTTCGAGGGCGGCGGCGGCGGGGGCCTGGTCCCAGGAGTCCATGGAGGGGTTGAGGGCACTGGCGGCGAGGTCGGCGGCGGCCGCCAGGGCGAGGGGTGGGGTGTGGAGGTGGGCGGCGCAGTGGGGGTGGGCGGGGTCGGCGGCGCCTTCGGTGAGGGCGGTGACGAGGGAGCGGAGGGCGTGGTGGGCGCCGGTGCCGTGGTCGGGGATGAGGGGGTGGGTGGCGGTGCGGGTGCGGGGGGTGACGGTGTCGGGTCCGCCGGCGGGGAGGGGGCCGTTGCGCAGGGCCGCGCCGTCGTGGAGTGCGGTGAGGACGGTGTCGATGAGGGGGCGCAGCGCGGCGGGGCCTGCGGTGCCTCCGGCGAGGGGTGGGGTGGGCATGGGTGAGGTGGTCCTTCGGGAGGGCGGGGGTGGACATGCCAGCTTGTCCCGGGTTTCGGGCGGCGCGGCCGAAGAGCCCAACGATCTGAACTCGAAAGGGGTACTGGTGGCCGGTGTGGGCCATTTGCCAGGGGTTCGGGTGGTATGGGTGTGCGGTTCCGGGACGGGCGTACGGGTGTTTCCGGCGGGGCGGGGCCGGGCGCAGGGGCGGGGGCTCGATGCAAGTTGCCACTGGGAGTTACTGCCGGGAGTTGCCGGCGAGAGTTGCCACTGGGAGTTGACTGATCAACGAATTACGAAATAGCGATGGCGGTCCCCCTGTACCAGGCCAAGGCCGAGTTCTTCCGGATGCTCGGGCATCCGGTCCGTATCAGAGTGCTCGAACTGCTCCAGGACGGTCCGCTGCCGGTGCGGGAGCTGCTGGCGGCGATCGAGGTGGAGCCCTCGTCCCTGTCGCAGCAGCTGGCGGTGTTGCGCCGGTCCGGCATCGTCACGGCGACCCGGGAGGGTTCGACGGTGGTGTACGAGCTGGCCGGTGGTGATGTCGCCGAGCTGATGCGGGCGGCGCGGCGCATCCTGACCGGGGTGCTGGCGGGCCGGGACGGGCTCCTGGCCGAGCTGCGGGAGGCCGAGGCGGTGAGCGGGGAGTCTGCGGACGGAGGACCGGGGGGCGAAGGAGCGAGGAGCGAAGGGGCGGCCGGTACGTAACGGCTGCTGCCGCCCCCTTCGCTCCCCGTACGCGGCCTACTCGTTCGTGGTCCGTACGGCGAGGGCCCGGCGGAGGTCGTCGAGCTGGTCGACCAGCTTGCGGTGCAGGGCCGGGATGAGAGCCGGGTCCTTGAGGGCCCGGGTGCCGGTGGCGAGGCTCTCGGCGTCGATGGCGTACGCGGGGAACGCGTAGCGCCCGGCGGCCTCGGCGATGGCGGGGCCCCGGCGGGCGGCGAGTGCGATGGCGTCCGGGTAGAAGCGGTCCACGTACGCGTTCAGGACCTCGCCCTGGCCGGGCTGCCAGAAGCCCTGGGCGGTGGCGGCGAACAGGTAGTTGGAGAGGGTGTCGTCGCTGAACATCGCCTGCCAGGCGGCGGCCTTGGCCTTGGGGGTGGGCAGGGCGGCCCGGCAGCGGGCGGCGCCCTCGCGGCCGGTGGCGCTGGGGTCGGCGGCGAGTTCGGCGGCGATGGTGGCCTCGTCGGTGGCGCCGAGGACGGCGAGCCGGGTGAGGATGCGCCAGCGCAGCTCGGGGTCGAGCTCCGGGCCGCCGTGGACGGTGCCTTCGGTGAGCCAGGCCTGGAGGGTGTCGGGCTGGGTCGCGGCGTCGATGAAGTGGCGTACGGCGGTGAGGCGCAGCCCCGGGTGGGAGCCGTCCTCGGTGCGGCGGATCAGGTCGCGGCAGAGGCTGGTGAGGGTGGCGAGCGCGGCGGGGCGTGCCTCGGGGGTGACGTAACGGGCGGCGATCTGCCCGTCGGCGAAGGACAGGACGCCCTGGACGAGGGCGAGGTCGCTCTCGTACGGGAGGTGGGTGCGGGCGGCGGTGAGGTAGCGCGCGGGGTCCAGTTCGCCGTCGCGGACCATGTCGCGGGCCGCGTTCCAGATGACGGCTCGGGTCAGGGCGTCGGGGATCGCGGAGAGGTGGGTGAGGGCGGTGTCCCAGGAGGCGGCGTCGAGCCGGATCTTGGCGTAGGTGAGGTCGCCGTCGTTGAGGACGACGAGGGCGGGGCGGCGGCCGGTGCGGACGGTGGGGGTGGAGTCGCCCGGGATGTCGAGTTCGAAGCGGTCGCGGGGGGCGAGGTGGCCGGGGCCGGCCTGGGTGTTGAGGGCGTGGTCGAAGGTGGAGACGGTGATGCGGTGGGGGCGGCTGCCGTCGCGCTCCACGGCGAGGGTCCAGGACTGTCCGGCGTCGGTCGGGCCGGTGGGTTCGTGGACGTCGGCGGTGAGGGTGTCGATGCCGGTGGTGCGCAGCCACTGCTCGGCCCAGGCGTGGACGTCGCGGTCGGTGGCGGAGGCCAGGTTGTCGATGAAGTCGGCGAGGGTCGCGTTGGAGAACTTGTGCCGGGCGAAGTGGGTGTTGATCCCGGCGAGGAAGTCCTTCTCGCCGAGCCAGGCGACGAGCTGGCGCAGGGCGGAGGCGCCCTTGGCGTAGCTGATGCCGTCGAAGTTGAGGAGGGCGGAGGCGGTGTCGGGCACGGCCTCGGGGTCGGGGGCGACGGGGTGGGTGGAGGGGCGCTGGTCGGCGTCGTACCCCCAGCCCTTACGGGCGACACCGAAGTCGACCCAGGTGTCGGTGAAGGCGGTGGCTTCGGTGAGGGTCTGGTAGCCCATGTACTCGGCGAAGGACTCGTTCAGCCAGATGTCGTCCCACCAGGCCAGCGTCACGAGGTCGCCGAACCACATGTGGGCCATCTCGTGGGCGACGACCATGGCGCGGGTCTGGCGTTCGGTGTCGGTGACGGCGGAGCGGTAGATGAACTCGTCGCGGAAGGTGACGAGTCCGGGGTTCTCCATGGCGCCCGCGTTGAACTCGGGGACGAAGGCCTGGTCGTAGGAGTCGAACGGGTAGGGCTCGTCGAACTTCTCGTGGTACCGGTCGTAGCAGGCGCGGGTGATACCGAGGATCTCGTCCGCGTCGGCGTCCAGGTAGGGCGCGAGGGAGCGCCGGCAGTGGAGGCCGAAGGGCAGTCCGGCGTGCTCGGTGGTGACCGAGTGCCAGGGGCCGGCGGCGACGGCGACGAGGTAGGTGGAGATGAGGGGGGTGGGCGCGATGGTCCAGCGCCCGTCCCCGGTGCGTTCGGCGATGCCGTTGCCGAGGACGGTCCAGCCTTCGGGGGCGGTCACGTCGATGGCGAAGACGGACTTGAGGTCGGGCTGGTCGAAGGCGGCGAAGACGCGCTGGACGTCCTCCATGAACAGCTGGGTGTAGAGGTAGGTCTCGCCGTCGGCGGGGTCGGTGAAGCGGTGCATGCCCTCGCCGGTGCGCGAGTAGCTCATCGCGGCGTCCACCTGGAGCTCGTGGGTGCCGGCGGTGAGGCCGGAGAGGGGGTAGCGGTTCCCGTCGAGGAGGGCGGGGTCCAGGGGCTGTCCGTCCAGGGCGATGGAGCGCAGGGTGGCGGGCCTGACCTCGACGAAGGTGTCACCGGCCGCGCGGGCGGTGAACCGGATGACGGCCTTGGAGTCGAAGGTCTCCTCGCCGGTGGTGAGGTCGAGGGCGATCGTGTAACGCTCAACGTCGATGATCTGGGCTCGGGTCTGCGCTTCGTCGCGCGTCAGTACGGACATGCGCCCATGCTGCCGTACGGGGTGGAGCGGGCGAAGGGGGGTTCTCGCTGGGCGTACGGGCGGACCGGGACGGGCGGATACCCCCTGGGGGCAGTGGGCGCTTACCATCTTCTCGGCGCGGCACACCGAGTACCGAGGACGTCCTCATGACGCTCACGCCTGCGCACCATCCCGCCTGCCCTCTCTGCCCGCCCGCCTCTGCGGTTCCCCCCTCCCCCGGCCTGCTGCACCGTGCCGGCTGCGAGTTCGGGCTGACGGCGTTGCTGCTCCTGGCCGTCGTGAGCGGGGTGCGGTGGCTCTTCGCGCCGGACGGGTACGGAGGCGGCGGGACGGCGTTCGCCCTGCTGGGGGCGGGTGTCGGGGCGCTGCTCACCGCCCTCATGCTCTCCGTACCCGGTCGCCGCTCGGGCGGCCATCTGAATCCGGCGGTCACCCTCGCCCTGTGGCGGCTAGGGGCGTTCCCGGGGCGGGATGTGGTGCCGTACGCCGTCGCACAGTTGAGCGGCTCGGTGGTGGGGACGTGGCTGGCGGAGCTGGTGTGGGGGCCCGTGGTCTCCCGGCCACCGGTCTCTCACGCGGTGGTGCGGCCCGGTCCGGGCTGGGGCGACGGGGCGGTTCTGGCGGCCGAGGCCGGGGTGCTGGCCGGGTCGGCGCTGATGCTCGCCGGGCTGCTCGCGCGTCCGGTGGGCCGAAGACTCCTCCCGTACGCCGTCGGGATGGTCACCGCGCTCGTCATCGCGGTGCTCGGCCCGCTGAGCGGCGGATCGGCCGGCCCGGCCCGGCAGTTCGGCCCGGCGCTGCTCTCCGGGGAGCTCGGTCTGCTGTGGGTGTACGGGGGCGGGCCGGTGCTGGGGGCGGTGGCCGGCGCGGGCCTCGGCGCGGCACTGCGTACGGGAATCGGCGCCGGGCTACGTACGCGAATCTGCGCGGCACTGCGTACGAGAGTCGGCGCCGCGCTGCGTACGGGAGCCGGCGCGGGGCCCGGCGGCCCGGTCAGGCCCCGGAAGCCGTAGCGCCCTCGTCGTCGGCGGAGGTGGCGGCGGTCGCGTTCCCCGCCTCCTCCGCGATGCGCTCGTGGTGGCGGATGACCTCCGCGATGATGAAGGTCAGCAGCTTCTCGGCGAACGCCGGGTCCAGGTTGGCGCTCTGCGCCAGCTGCCGCAGCCGGGTGATCTGGCGGGTCTCGCGGGCCGGGTCGGCGGGCGGCAGCTGGTGGTCGGCCTTGAGGCGGCCGACCTGCTGCGTGGCCTTGAAACGTTCGGCGAGCATGTGGACGACAGCGGCGTCGATGTTGTCGATGCTCTCGCGCAGCCGGTCCAGTTCCGCCTGGACGGACGCGTCGACGGTCCGGGACGCCTCGTTCTCGCTCGTGCTCATGGTCAGCGAGCTTAGACGTCCGCCGTCACGGCCCGATCATCGGCGGGTCGTCCGGGTCGGGCACCTGGTCGCTCCAGCCGCCGGGCACACTGCGCCCCTGCTGTTCGCGGAAGCGGACGGGGGCGGTGCCGACGCGGCGGGCGAAGAGGCGGGAGAAGTAGGCGGGGTCGTCGTAACCGACGCGGCGGGCGACGGCGGCGACCGGCAGGTCGGTGGCGGCGAGGAGTTCCTTGGCGCGGCCGAGGCGGATGGTGAGCAGGTAGTCCTTGGGGCTGCAGCCGGCGCCGCGCCGTACGGCGGTGCGGAGTTCGGCGGGGGTCATGCCGTGCTTGGCGGCGTGCTCGGCGACGGAGAGCGGCTGGTAGGCGTCGCGGGCCAGTGACTGCAGGACCGGGTCGCCGTCGGGGCCGAGGTCGGCGCGGGCGCGGCGCAGGGAGACGAGGAGTTCGTGGACGGCGGCCGCGGTCTCGACCTCCAGGAGGGGGTTGCCTCGGCGGGCGGCGCGCACGATGCGGCCGACGGCGGCGCGGGGGCCCGCGGTGTCGGAGAGCGGGACGAGGGGGCGGTCGGGTTCGATGCAGCCGAGCTCGGTGTAGGTGGTGGTGGCGGGGCCGGTGAAGTCGACGAAGCTCTCGTCCCAGCCGGTGCCGGGGTCGGCGCCGTAGTGGTGCGGGGTGCCGGGGGTCAGCCAGATGAGGGTGGGGCCGGTGACGGGGGTGCGGCGTCCGTCGGGGCCGCTGAACCAGCCGGTGCCGGAGTTGACGATCACGGCGACGTGGTGGTCCAGGGTGCGGGGGCCGACGGTGGGCAGTGCGCCGTGCTGGAGGCCGACGCCGAGGCAGACGAGGCCGAGGCGGTGGTGGAGCGGGCTGGGGGTGAAGAAGCGCATCCAGGTGTGGTACATCGCGGCCTTCCTCTCCCTGGGCGGTGCGTTGCGTCCAATCAGCAGCGATCTTTGTCCATGGACCCGGTGCGCGCCAGGGGTGAAGGTGGTCGGACCAATTCACCCCCGGGCCGCCGGGTGCGGCGGAGCACAGGAGCGTACGAGCACGATGACCGACTTCACCGTGGGGGACGACCACTTCCGGCTCGACAGGAAGCCCGTACGGCTGCTGTCGGGTGCCCTGCACTACTTCCGGGTGCATGAGGAGCAGTGGGAGCACCGGCTGTCGATGCTGGCGGCGATGGGGCTGAACTGCGTCGAGACGTATGTGCCGTGGAATCTGCACGAGGAGCGGGAGGGTGTGTACCGGGATGTGGGGGCGCTCGGCCGGTTCCTGGACGCGGTGGAGCGGGCCGGGCTGTGGGCGGTCGTGCGCCCGGGTCCGTACATCTGTGCCGAGTGGGAGAACGGCGGGCTGCCGGTCTGGGTGACGGGCCGGTTCGGGCGGCGGGTGCGGACACGGGACGCGGGGTACCGGGCGGTGGTGGAGCGGTGGTTCCGGGAGCTGCTGCCGCAGGTCGTGCGGCGGCAGGTGGACCGGGGCGGTCCGGTGATCCTGGTGCAGGCGGAGAACGAGTACGGGAGTTACGGCTCGGACGCGGTGTATCTGGAGTGGCTGGCGGGGTTGTTGCGTCGGTGCGGGGTGAGCGTTCCGCTGTTCACGTCGGACGGGCCCGAGGACCACATGCTGACGGGTGGGTCCGTTCCGGGGCTGCTGGCGACGGCGAACTTCGGTTCGGGGGCGCGGGAGGGCTTCGAGGTGCTGCGCCGCCATCAGCCGAAGGGGCCGCTGATGTGCATGGAGTTCTGGTGCGGCTGGTTCGGCCACTGGGGGGCCGAACCGGTGCTGCGGGATGCGGGGCAGGCGGCGGACGCGCTGCGGGAGATCCTGGAGTGCGGGGCGTCGGTGAACATCTACATGGCGCACGGCGGGACGAACTTCGCGGGCTGGGCGGGGGCGAACCGGGGCGGGCCGGTGCAGGACGGGGAGTTCCAGCCGACGGTGACGTCGTACGACTACGACGCGCCCGTCGACGAGTACGGGCGGGCCACGGAGAAGTTCCACCTGTTCCGGAAGGTGCTTCAGGAGTACGCGGAGGGCCCGCTGCCCGCGCTGCCGCCGGAGCCGGAGGGCCTGGCCGATCCGGTGCGGGTGGAGCTGGACGGCTGGGCCGGGCTCGGGGACGTACTGGAGGCGCTGGGTGATCCGGAGGGGCCGGAGTCGGGGGTGGCGCCGACGTTCGAGGAGCTGGGGGTGGGCCGGGGTCTGGTGCGCTACCGGGTGGCGGTCCCGGGGCCGCGCATCCCGTATCCGCTGACGGCGGCGGGGCTGCGGGACCGGGCGGTGGTGTACGTGGACGGGGTCCGGGCGGGGGTGCTGACCGAGGAGTCCGCCACGCTGCCGGAGCCGGTGGCGGGTGGGGCGGTGGTGGAGCTGTGGGTGGAGTCGCTGGGCCGGGTCAACTACGGGCCGCGCCTGGGTGAGCCGAAGGGGATCACGGGCGGGGTGCTGCACGAGCGGCAGTATCTGCACGGTGTACGGGCCCGGGGGCTGCGGCTGGACGCCTTCGAGGAGGCGGGCGCGGTGGCGGGGGTGCCGTTCGGGCCGGTACCGGAGGGCGCCGACGGGAACCGGACGGGACTGTTCCGGGGGACGTTCACCTTCGAAGGGCCGGAGGGCGCGGACCACGCGGGGCTCGAACTGCCCGGCTGGACGCGCGGCTTCGTCTGGGTGAACGGTTTCTGCCTGGGCCGGTACTGGTCCGCGGGCCCGCAGGAGACGCTGTACGTGCCGGGTCCGGTGCTCCGGGAGGGCGTCAACGAGGTCTGGGTGCTGGAGCTGGAGGGCGCGGGCGAGGCGTGGGTGGAGCTGGGTCCGGGGGCGCCCGTACGGACGGGCACCCCCGGGGTGGTTCAGCCGTGATCACCCGCGGGGGTGCGGGCGGTCGGGAGTGTCAGAGACCGGCGGCGGCGGAGGCGATGGCGGAGGCGAAGGTCGAGACCTCGGTGTAGACGCCGGGGTAGTTGGGTCGGGCACAGCCCTGGCCGTAGCTGGTGATCCCGACCTGGACCCAGGCTCCGGCGTTGTCCCGGCGGAACATCGGGCCGCCGGAGTCGCCCTGGCAGGTGTCGACGCCACCGGTGCTGAGGTAGCCGGCGCAGATTTCCTCACCGGCGACGAATGAGCTGCCGTAGGCGGAGCGGCAGGCGGTGTCGGAGACGAACGGGACGTCGGCCTTGAGCAGGTAGCGCTGCTGGCTGCCGCCCTCGCGGTTGGCTCCCCAGCCGGCGACGGTGAAGGTGCCCTGGTTGTAGGCGGTGGTGGTGGCGATCTTCAGGGTGGGCAGGTTGATGGGCTGGGCGAGCTTGATGAGCGCCCAGTCCTTGCCGGTGCCGTTGTAGCCGGGTGCCTGGAGGACCTTGGTGGAGCGGACCTTGATGGCGCTCGACGACTGGAGGTCGACGACGCCGGCGGTGGCGGTGATCGAGGTGTTGTTGCCCGATCCGTTCACGCAGTGGGCGGCGGTGAGGACGATGTCCTTGGCGTAGAGGGCGCCGCCGCAGCCCATGGAGAGCCGGACCATGAAGGGGAACTCGCCCTGGGCGGCGCGGGTTCCGCCGACGATGGGGTTGGGGGCGGCCGAGGCGGTGACGGGCTGGAGGCCGACGACGGCTATGGCGACGGTGGCGACGACGACGGAACATCTCTTCAGCGCACGCAGGAGTTGCTTCACGGACTGCCTTCTTTCGTGGGGGGTTCTCGTGGGAACCACGACGGGGCGACGTAGTCATGAACCCGTCAAGGCCATCCGATTATCGGGATGCGGTCACCGCTGCCACAAGGCACACTTTTCGGCCAAGCTCGTTACGGCGAATTCCGCGCCCCTCCGGCGCCCCGGCCTACAGTGGAGGTCCGTCGAGGGCGGGGGTTCCTCCGACGGGATGGATGGGGGTACGGGCGTGAGCAGCAGCAGTCCGGGCACACCGGTCGTCCACGGCTTTCCGCATCTGGACACGGTCCGGTCCGCGATCACCGCGCTGTACCGGCGGCTCTCCTCCGACGGCGTCCACGCCTACGGCACCAGCCTGGTCCCCGCCGACGCCGCCTTCTCCGACGGGGACGATCTCCATCTCGGCGCCCAGCGGGTGGCACGGGCCCTGGTCCAGCACCTCCATCTGCCCGACGCCCGCATGATCGTCGGCTTCCGCACGATGGAGCACGCGGCGAGCGTGGAACTGACGGCGGGACCGGAGTACTTCATCGAGCTCAACGACCGGTTCCGCACCCACCGCAGGGACATCGGCGCGGCGCTCGCGCACGAGATCACCCATGTCCTGCTGCACCGGCTGGGCCTGGAGTTCCCCGGCACCCGGGACAACGAGATCCTCACCGACACGGTGACCACCTATCTCGGCGCGGGCTGGCTGCTGCTGGACGCCTTCCGGGAGGACGCCACGTCCCGGCAGAAGCTGGGCTATCTGACGCCGGAGGAGTTCGGGTACGTCCTGGCCCAGCGGGCGTTCGTGTTCGACGAGGACCCCTCGCCCTGGTTCACCAGCCCGCAGGCGTACACGGCGTACACGAAGGGGCGGGCGCAGGCGCTGCACGATCTGCGCAGGCCCCCGCTGACGGCGGCCGGCTGGGCGGGGCGGCGGCGCTACGCCAAGGACCGGCGGTACGCCCAGGACCACCCCGGCACGGGCGCGGACCCGAGCGTTCCGTACGCGTTCGAGTCCGGCGGCGAGGGGCTGCGGGTCTCCTTCCCCTGCCCCACCTGCCACCAGCGCATCCGGCTCCCCGTCCGGGGCCGGACCGTCGCGCGGTGCGGGCTGTGCCGTACGCGACTGGAGTGCGACACCTGAGCGTCATTCCGGCCACCGTAGGGTCGAAGCATGACGAACGAGCCGATCAGGGACGAACCAAGCCTGTTCGATGCGCTGTACGAGGACGAGAACGCTGTCGTACGGGCGCTGCGTGCGGGTGCGCGGGCCGAGTCGAGCGACGAGGAGGGCACGACGGCGCTCTATCTGGCGGCGGTCCAGAACCTGCCGGGGGCGGTACGGCTGCTGCTCGCGGCGGGCGCCGATCCCGACCGGGCGAGCGGCGAGGGGACGGCCGACCTGCCGCTGTGCGGGGCGGCATGCGGCGGCCACACCGAGGTGGTGGAGGCGCTGCTGTCCGCCGGGGCGCGGCCGGATCTGCGCGAGGAGTTCGGGTTCACGGCGCTGCGCTGGGCGGTGGGCCTGGGCCACGCCTCGACGGTGGAGGTGCTGCTCGCCGGGGGCGCGGACCCGTTGCTGCCCGGCCCGCAGGGGGAGCCGATGCTGGTCCTGGCGGCGCAGCGGGGCTCGCTGCGCACGGTGCGGGCGCTGCTGGAGTACGGGTCGGGGGCGCCGGGGCAGAACGCGGTGATGGGTGCGGCACTGGCCGAGGCGCGGCGGCCGGCCGGTCTCGACCTGGAGCGGGAGCTGCTGCGGCAGCTGGAGGAGGCGTACGGCCCCGGGCTCGACGCGGTGGTCCGGCGGGAACTGGTGGACGGCGAGGAGACGGTGGCCGTGGAGCTGCTGCGGGACGGGGTACCGACGGCGGGGGCGGACCGGCACACGGGCCACGGGGAGATCGCGGCGCTGCTGGAGGGGTGGGGGTGAGCGGGGGGCTTTGCCCTGCCGCCCGTTCGGGCGCGCCGGGCGAGCGCTACGCGCCCCGCGGGTGAGCTCTGCGCTGTCCGCCCCCAGGCCTCCCGGGTGAGCGATGCGCTGTCCGCGGGTGAGCTCTACGCTCCCCGCCCCCACGCCTCCCGGGTGACTCCGTACTCCACCTCGCCGTGCTCCGAGCCCTCGATGGCGTCCGGCCAGTCCTCGGTGTAGGCGCGCAGGAAGGTCAGGCCCACCTTCTCCATCACCCGCCGGGACCCCGCGTTGACGGCCATGGTGTTGGCGGTCACGCGTTCCGCCCCGAGGTCGGTGAACCCCTTGCGCACCAGGGCCCGCGCGCCCTCGGTGGCGTAACCCCGCCCCCAGGCGGCCCTGTTCAGCCGGTAGCCGAGCTCGACGACGGCCGGGTCGTGGTCGTCGAGGGGGCGGAGTTCGAACCAGCCGAGGAAGGCTCTGGTGGCCTTCTCCTCCGTGGCCCAGAACCCGCGGGTCCCGGTGCACGGGTGGTCGTGGAGGAGCCTCGGCAGGGTCCGCTCCCGGATCTCCCCGGCGCCGACCGGGCGGCCGCCGTTGATGTACCGCATGACCTCGGGATCGTTGTCGAGGGCGAGCAGGTCGGGGGCGTCGGCGTCCGTGAACGGGCGCAGCACGAGCCGGCCGGTCTCCAGGAAGGTGCGCATACGGTGATCCTCGCCGTACGCGGCCGGGTCCCGCCACCGGATATGCGCGGCCCCGACACGCCTACGACGCCCCGTACACCCGCTGCGGCACCTCGGCGTCCGCCAGCAGCCGGTGTACGGTCTCCCCCGCATCGGCCGGGGACCTGCGCGCGCCCCGGTCGTCGGTGGGGCCGGGGCGCCAGCCCTCCATGACGGTGATGCGGCCCGCCTCGGCCTCGAAGACGCGGCCGGTCACGCCCTCGCTCGCGGCGGAGCCGAGCCAGACGACGAGGGGCGAGACGTTCTCGGGGGCCATCGCGTCGAACTGCCCCTCCCCCGGGGCCGCCATCGTCGCGGCGAAGGTCTGCTCGGTCATCCGGGTCCGGGCGGCGGGGGCGAGGGCGTTGACGTGGACTCCGTACCGGCCCAGTTCGGCGGCCGCGACCAGCGTCAGGGCGACGATTCCGGCTTTGGCGGCCGCGTAGTTGCCCTGGCCGACGCTGCCGAGGAGTCCGGCGCCCGAGCTGGTGTTGATCACCCGGGCGACGGGCGGCCGGCCCGCCTTGGCCTCTCCCCGCCAGTGCGCGGCGGCGTGCTTCAGGGGCAGGAAGTGGCCCTTGAGATGGACGCGCATCACCGCGTCCCAGTCGTCCTCGTCCAGGTTGACGAGCATCCGGTCGCGCAGGAAGCCTGCGTTGTTGACCAGGGTGTCGAGGCGGCCGAAGGCGTCCAGGGCTGTGGTGACCAGGGAGGCGGCGCCCTCGGTGGTGGCGATGTCGCCGTCGTGGACGACCGCTTCGCCGCCCCGGGCAGCGATCTCCTCGACGACCCGGCGGGCGGGTCCGCCCGAGCCGCCGTCGCCGCCGGGCCCGACGCCGAGGTCGTTCACGACGACCCGGGCCCCTTCGGCGGCGAAGGCGAGCGCGTGGGCCCGGCCGAGGCCACGCCCGGCACCCGTGACGGCGACGACCCGGCCCGCGCAGAGCCCGTCAGCAGTGGATGCGTTCATCTCATCTCCCGTGTACGTGGGGCCGGTTGGCGGGCGAGGGCGGGGCTGCTACCGTCCACCTAACAAATGTTTGGTGGAAAGGTAGCTGATCCTCCGATGACTGTCTCCACCGCGTCTCCCGCCGAGGGCGTCCGTGTCGTCACCGTCGACCGGCCGCCCGTCAACGCGCTTCCCGTGCAGGGCTGGTACGACCTGGCCGACGCCGTCCGGGCGGCGGGCCGCGACCCGGAGGTGCGCTGTGTCGTCCTGGCCGCCGCCGGGCGGGGCTTCAACGCCGGTGTCGACATCAAGGAGTTGCAGCGCGACCCGGGGAACGCGGCCCTGATCGGCGTCAACCGGGGCTGCGCGGAGGCGTTCGAGGCCGTGTACGCCTGCGAGGTGCCGGTCGTCGCCGCGGTGCACGGGTTCTGCCTCGGGGGCGGCATCGGCCTCGTCGGGAACGCCGACGCGATCGTGGCGAGCGAGGACGCCGTCTTCGGCCTGCCGGAGCTGGACCGGGGCGCGCTCGGGGCCGCGACCCATCTGGCCCGGCTGGTCCCGCAGCACCTGATGCGGACGCTGTACTACACCTCGCGCACGGTGACGGCGGCCGAACTCCTCGCCCACGGCTCGGTCTGGCGGGTCGTATCGGCGGACGAACTGCAGCACGCGGCAACGGACTTGGCGGTGGAGATCGCCCGTAAGGACGGGCACCTGCTGCGGCTGGCCAAGGCCGCGCTCAACGGCATCGACCCCGTCGACGTACGGCGCAGCTACCGCTTCGAGCAGGGCTTCACCTTCGAGGCGAGCCTGGCGGGGACCGCCGACCGGGTCCGCTCCACCTTCGGCAAGGAGGCCTGAACCATGAGTACGGTGCCCCCCGCGCGCGACAAGACCATGACGCCGGAGGAGGTCGTCGCCCGGCTGCACAGCGGCATGACGATCGGCATCGGCGGCTGGGGTTCGCGCCGCAAGCCGATGGCCCTGGTCAGGGCGTTGCTCCGGTCGCCCGTCACCGATCTGACGGTGATCTCCTACGGCGGCCCGGACGTCGGACTGCTGGCCGCCGCGGGCCGGATCTCCCGCCTGGTCACCGCGTTCGTGACGCTCGACTCGATCCCGCTGGAGCCGCACTACCGGGCGGCCCGGCAGCGCGGGGCGTTCGCGCTCACGGAGATCGACGAGGCGATGTTCATGTGGGGGCTGCACGCGGCCGCCAACCGGCTGCCGTTCCTGCCGGTGCGGGCGGGGCTCGGCTCCGACGTGATGCGGGTCAACCCCGAGCTGCGGACGGTGACTTCACCGTACGAGGACGGCGAGGAGTTCGTCGCGGTGCCGGCCCTGCGGATGGACGCTGCGCTGGTCCACCTGAACCGGGCGGACCGGCTGGGCAACGGGCAGTACCTGGGCCCCGACCCGTACTTCGACGACCTGTTCTGCGAGGCGGCGGACACGGCGTACGTCTCCTGCGAACGCCTGGTGGAGACGGCGGAGTTGATGGAAGAGTCCGGCGCGGCCCCGCAGACGCTCCTCGTCCAGCGGCACTCCGTCACCGGGGTCGTGGAGACGCCGGGCGGCGCGCACTTCACCTCGTGCGTTCCCGACCATCCGCGTGACGAGCCGTTCCAGAGGGCGTACGCGGCCGCGGCGGCGGACCCCGTGGCCTGGGCCGGGTTCAGCGCGCGCTTCCTGCCTCCGGACGGCGACGAGAAGGGCTACCAGCAGGCGGTCAGCACCTGGCACGAGGAGCAGAAATGAACGCATCCGCCATCGGGAGCATCACCCGTGCCGAGTACTGCGTGATCGCCTGCGCGGAGGCCTGGCGCGGCGACGGCGAGGTACTGGCCAGTCCGATGGGAGCGATCCCGTCCGTCGGCGCACGGCTGGCCCGGCTGACCTTCGCCCCCGAACTGCTGCTGACGGACGGCGAGGCGACGATCGTCGGCCCGGGCGGAGAGGCGGAGGGCTGGCTCCCCTACCGCAAGCACCTCACCCTGGTCACCGGGGGACGGCGGCACGTGATGATGGGCGCGAGCCAGATCGACCGGTTCGGCAACCAGAACATCTCCTGCATCGGCGACTGGGAGCAGCCGACCCGCCAGCTCCTGGGAGTGCGCGGAGCACCGGTCAACACCCTCAACAACCCGGTGAGTTACTGGATCCCCCGGCACTCCCCCCGGGTCTTCGTCGAGCGGGTCGACATGGTCTGCGGGGTCGGTCACGACCGGGCCGAGGCGGCGGGCCCCTCGGCCACGCGCTTCCACCGCATCCCCCGGGTCGTCAGCGATCTCGGGGTCTTCGACTTCGCGACCCCGGACCGTTCGATGCGGCTGGCCTCGCTCCACCCGGGCGTCACGGTGGACCAGGTCCGCGAGGCGACAGGCTTCACCCTCACCGTCCCCGCCGACGTCCCGCACACCCGCGACCCCTCCCCCGCCGAACTCGCCCTGATCCGCGAGGTCATCGACCCGTCGGGCACCCGTGACCGTGAGGTGCGGCCCTGATGCGCACGGCGCTCACCGACCTCACCGGTGTCCGGCACCCGATCGTGCAGACCGGGATGGGCTGGGTCTCCGGCCCCCGCCTGGTCACGGCGACCGCGCGGGCGGGTGCGCTCGGCATCCTGGCCTCCGCGACCATGAGCCCGGACCAACTGCGTTCCGCCGTACGGGAGGTGAGGTCGCGGACGGAGGCCCCGTTCGGGGTGAACCTGCGCGCGGACGCCGGGGACGCGCGGGAGCGGGTGCGGATCATCGTCGAGGAGGGCGTGCGGGTGGCGTCGTTCGCGCTCGCCCCGTCGAAGGAGCTCATCGCGGAGCTGAAGGACGCGGGCGTGGTCGTCGTCCCGTCGGTGGGGGCCCGGCGCCATGCGGAGAAGGTCGCGGCCTGGGGCGCGGACGCGGTGATCGTGCAGGGCGGCGAGGGTGGCGGCCACACGGGGAACGTGGCGACGACGGTGCTGCTGCCCCAGGTGGTGGACGCGGTGGACATCCCGGTGATCGCGGCGGGCGGCTTCCACGACGGGCGCGGGCTGGTCGCGGCGCTGGCGTACGGGGCGGCGGGCGTGGCGATGGGGACCAGGTTCCTGCTGACCTCGGACTCGACGGTGCCGGACGCGGTGAAGGCCCGCTATCTGGCGGCCACGGTGAAGGACATCACCCTGACGACCGCCGTGGACGGGCTCCCCCACCGGATGCTCCGTACGGAGATGGTGGCGGAGCTGGAAGGCGCGGGCCGGCTGCGTTCGCTGTACCGCGCGCTGCGGCGGGCGTCCGGCTTCCGGCGGATCTCCGGCCTGAGCTGGCCCGGCATGGTGCGGGACGGTCTGGCGCTCCGGCACGGCAAGGACCTGACCTGGAGCCAGGTGCTGCTGGCGGCGAACACGCCGATGCTGCTCAAGGCGTCCATGGTGGACGGCCGCACGGACCTGGGCATCATGGCGTCGGGCCAGGTGGCGGCCCTGATCGAGGACCTGCCGAACGTGGCGGAGCTGGTGGCCCGGATCATGGCCGAGGCGGACGATGCCTTGGCGGGCCTACCCTCACCCGAACTCAACGGCCGGGCGGCAAAATCCAGCCCGTCCGGCGCTTGAGGACGCCGCCGGGGGCCGGCGACCGAGGCGGGGCACTCCGAGGCTCTGCCCCGGACCCCGGTCCTCAATCGCCGGACGGCTTGAAATGCCGCTACGCTGCCCGACGCCCCCGCGCCGGAGCGCCGGTACGCCCCGCACCGGAGCGACCCGCACCACGGGCCTCGCCACCGGCACGCGCGGCGCCGGAACGACCCGCGCCACCACCCTGGGCGCCACCGGACGTGCCACCCGCACCCGCACCGGTCCCACGCCGTCCCCGCCCCCGGCTCCCGGAGCGCACCGCGCCCCCACCGGAGCCGGCCGAACCCGAACCGCCCGCCCGAGTCCGCTGCTTCGGCGGAGTCGGCTGCGGGACCTCGACGACGATCGCGATCCCGGAGGGCTCACGCGCCCCCGTGATCCGGGACAGCTCCTCGTCGCTGGAGGTGACCCGCGTGGTGCGCGGCGCGATGCCCGCGTCCTGCATCAGCCGGGTCATCTCCCGCTTCTCCTCGGGCAGCACCAGCGTGACGACGCTGCCGGACTCCCCGGCACGCGCCGTGCGCCCGCCGCGGTGGAGGTAGTCCTTGTGGTCGGTCGGCGGGTCGACGTTGACGACGAGGTCGAGGTCGTCGACGTGGATGCCACGGGCCGCCACGTTCGTCGCGACGAGCGCGGTGACCTGGCCGTTCTTGAACTGGTCCAGGGTCCGGTTGCGCTGCGGCTGGGAGCGCCCGCCGTGCAGGGCGGCAGCCCGGACACCGCTGGCGAGCAGCCGCTTGGCGAAGCGGTCGGCGGCGCGCTTGGTGTCGACGAACATGATCACGCGGCCCTCACGGGCGGCGATCTTCGTGGCGACGGCCTTCTTGTCCGTCTCGTCCATGACGTGGAGCACGTGGTGCTCCATCGTGGTGACCGCACCGGCGGACGGGTCGACGGAGTGGACGACCGGGTCGGTGAGGAACATCTTGACGAGGCGGTCGATGTTCTTGTCCAGGGTCGCGGAGAACAGCATCCGCTGCCCGTCCGCCTCGACCTGCTTGAGCAGGGCGACGACCTGCGGCATGAAGCCCATGTCGGCCATCTGGTCGGCCTCGTCGAGGACGGTGATGGCGACCTCGTCCAGTCGGCAGTCGCCGCGCTCGATGAGGTCCTTGAGCCGGCCCGGGGTGGCGACGAGCACTTCGGCGCCGCGCCGCAGGGTGGCGGACTGCTTGGTGATCGACATGCCGCCGACGACGGTGGCCATCCGCAGGTTCACGGCGGTCGCGTACGGGGTCAGCGCGTCGGTGACCTGCTGGGCCAGCTCACGCGTGGGCACGAGGACCATGGCGAGCGGGGCGCGCGGCTCGCTGCGGCGGCCGGCGGTGCGGGCCAGCAGCGCGAGGCCGAAGGCGAGGGTCTTGCCCGAGCCGGTGCGGCCGCGGCCGAGGATGTCCCGGCCGGCCAGCGAGTTCGGCAGGGTCGCGCCCTGGATCGGGAACGGCTCGGTGACGCCCTGCGCGGTGAGGGTCTTGAGGAGCGCGGCCGGCATGTCCAGGTCCGCGAAGGCCTCGACGGCGGGCAGCGCGGGGGTCACCATCTCCGGCAGGGCGAACTCGCCCTGCGGCGGGGTGGCGCGGCGGCGGGCCGGAGCCTTGGAGCGGGCGGCGGCGGCGCCGCGGGGGTTGGACGCCGCCTGCGCGGTCGCGCCCTGGCCGCGGCCACGGGCCGGGCGGGAGCGGGGGGTGCGGTCCTGGCGTTCGAAGCGAGTCATACGGAATTGCCCTCCTGGGGATTCCTGGGCAACTGCGGATTCGGTTCACTGCCGATGTGCTTGTCCGACCGCTTGTCGTGCGCCCCCAGGATGCGCGCACAAAGCGGGTTGTTCCTCGAACAGCACAAACCGGGGCCCGCACCTTCACGGTGCGGGCCCCGGTCAGAGAGGTACGCGTCGCGGCAATTAGGCCGGGACGATGTTCTCCGCCTGCGGGCCCTTCTGGCCCTGCGTGACGTCGAAGGAGACCTTCTGGCCCTCCTGGAGCTCACGGAAGCCCTGGGTGGCGATGTTGGAGTAGTGGGCGAAGACGTCGGCGCCGCCGCCGTCCTGCTCGATGAAGCCGAAGCCCTTTTCCGAGTTGAACCACTTCACGGTTCCAGTAGCCATGTCATTCTCCTAAAAGAGGTGCAGTGCCGAGAATCCGCACTTTACGGATTCCAAGTCGCCGCATTGAGCCCCACCCGGAGAAAGCCGGAAAACAATAAAGCGCCTGAGGAAGCATTCCCGTCAGGCGCACATAAAGTTCATGGGTACCAAAACTGCAACGGGAACACCGTAGCACGTCCTCTCCTCGCGCGGAGTGACGCACCACACCGCGCGAGGGAAAACTTGGCTGACCAGAAGGGGTACGGCCGGTGTCGCCCGCGTGGGTCAGAGGCGCTCGACGATGGTGACGTTGGCCTGTCCGCCGCCTTCGCACATGGTCTGGAGCCCGTAGCGGCCCCCGGTGCGTTCGAGTTCGTGCAGGAGTGTGGTCATCAGCTTGGCGCCGGTAGCGCCGAGGGGGTGGCCGAGCGCGATCGCCCCGCCGTTGACGTTGACGCGCTCGGGGTCGGCGCCGGTCTCCTTCAGCCAGGCGAGGACGACCGGTGCGAAGGCCTCGTTGATCTCGACGAGGTCGATGGCGTCGATGGTGAGGCCGGTCTTCTTGAGGGCGTACGCGGTGGCGGGGATCGGGGCGGAGAGCATCCGGATCGGGTCCTCGCCCCGGACGGAGAGGTGGTGGATCCGGGCGCGCGGGGTGAGGCCGTGTTCGGCGACGGCCCGCTCGGAGGCGATGAGCAGCGCGGCGGCTCCGTCGGAGACCTGTGAGGAGCAGGCGGCGGTGATGGTGCCGCCGGGCAGGACGGGGCTGAGTGCGGCCATCTTCTCCAGGGTGGTGTCGCGGCGCGGTCCCTCGTCGGCGGTGACGTCCCCGTACGCGACGGTCTCGCGGGTGAAGCGGCCCTCGTCGACGGCGCGGACGGCCCGGCGGTGGGAGGTGAGGGCGAACTCCTCCATGTCGCGGCGGCTGATCCCCCACTTCTCGGCGATGAGCTGGGCGCCGTGGAACTGGTTGACGGGCGCGTCGCCGTACCGGGCGCGCCAGCCTTCGCTGCCCGCGTACGGGCCCTGGGTGAGGCCGAGGGGTTCGGCGGCCTGGCGGGAGGCGAAGGCGATGGGGATCTGGGTCATGTTCTGGGTGCCGCCGGCGACGACGAGGTCCTGGGTGCCGGAGAGGACGCCCTGGGCCGCGAAGTGGAGGGCCTGCTGGGAGGAGCCGCACTGCCGGTCGATGGTGACGCCGGGGACCTCCTCGGGGAGCCCGGCCGCCAGCCATGACGTACGGGCGATGTCCCCGGCCTGCGGTCCGACGGTGTCCAGGCAGCCGAAGACGACGTCCTCCACGGCCGCCGGGTCGACGCCCGCGCGGGCCATCAGCTCCTTCAGCACATGGGCGCCGAGGTCGGCGGGGTGGACGGCCGCGAGGCCCCCCTTGCGCCGTCCGACGGGTGTCCGTACCGCTTCGACGATGTAGGCCTCGGCCATGGCTGCTGCTCCTCAAGGTGGCAAAGGTGGCATACGGCTAGGTGCGCAGGGCGATCCCGTCCAGCACCATCGACAGGTACTGGCGGGCGATCTCCTCGGGGCTGTGGTGTCCGCCGGGCCGGTACCAGGAGGCCGCGACCCAGACGGTGTCGCGGACGAAGCGGTAGGTGAGGCGGATGTCCAGGTCGTCGCGGAAGGTGCCTTCGGCGACGCCTCGTTCCAGGGTGGAGAGCCAGGCCTTCTCGAACTTCGCCTGCGAGTCGGCGAGGTAGGCGAAGCGGGGCTGGGTGGCGAGGTGCCTGGACTCCTTCTGGTAGATCGCGACGGCGGGGCGGTGCCGGTCGATCTCCCGGAAGGACTCGGTGACCAGTGCCTCGATGGTCTCGCGGGGGCCGAGTCTGGCCGCCAGGACGGCGTCGTACCCCTGCCAGAGCTCGTCGAGGAAGGTGGAGAGGATCTCGTCGATCATCGATTCCTTGGAATCGAAGTGGTAGTAGAGGCTGCCGGCGAGCATCCCCGCCTCGTCCGCGATCCGGCGGACGGTGGTGGCGTTGTATCCCTGGGCGGCGAAGACCTCGGCGGCGGTGGCGAGGAGTTCGCTGCGCCGTTCGGGGGTGGGGGTCACCTGGGGCTTCTTCTTGGTAGGCACCCCGCCATTGTCCGCCCGCGGCCCGGGTGTTCACGCATGCTGGCTGCTGACGGCGACGACCTCACCGGTCATGTACGAGGAGTAGCCGCTGGCGAGGAAGACGATCACGTTGGCGATCTCCCAGGGCTCGGCGTACCGGCCGAAGGCTTCCTTCTCCGTGAGTTCGGCGAGCAGTTCGGCGGAGGTGACCTTGGCCAGGTGGGGGTGCATGGCGAGGCTGGGGGCGACGGCGTTGACGCGTACGCCGTAGTCGGCCGCTTCGAGCGCGGCGCAGCGGGTGAGGGCCATGACGCCCGCCTTGGCGGCGGCGTAGTGGGCCTGGCCGCGCTGGGCGCGCCAGCCGACGACGGAGGCGTTGTTGACGACGACTCCCCCGGTGCCGGCGGCCTTGAGGGAGCGCAGGGCGGCGCGGGTGCAGCGGAAGGTGCCGTTCAGGGTGACGTCGAGGATCTTCGTCCACTGGTCGTCGGTCATCTCGGTGAGTTCGGCGGTGCCGCCGAGTCCCGCGTTGTTGACGACGATGTCGAGGCCGCCGTGGGTGCGCTCGGCGTGGGCGAAAAGGGCCTGGACCCGGTCCTCGTCGGTGACGTCGCAGGTCAGGGCGGTGACGCGGTCGGCGCCGAACTCTTCGGCGAGGGCGTGCGCGCTCTCCTTGAGGCGGCGGGCGTGGGCGTCGCTGATGACTACGCGCGCCCCTTCCTCCAGGAAGCGGCGGGCGGTGGCGCCGCCGATGCCGGCTCCGGCGGCGGCGGTGACGACGGCGGTGCGGCCGGTCAGCAGGCCGTGGCCCGGCAGGTAGTTCGGTGCGCTCATCGGCCCATCCCCACTGCTCCTCGACGGTGCTTGAGCCGTACGTTAACCTACCAAACACTTGTTAGGGAACGGCCTCACGGAAGGCAGGCCCCATGGATCTGGCGCAGACAGCACGGACAGGCGCGCTGCGGGCCGAGGCCCGGTCCTGGCTCCGGGACCATGTGCCCGCCCGGCCGCTCCCCTCCCTGGAGACGGCGGAGGGGTTCGCCGCGCACCGGGAGTGGGAGGCGGAGCTGTACGGGGGCGGGTGGCCGGCGGTCTCCTGGCCCGAGGAGTACGGGGGCCGGGGCGCGGATCTCTTCGGGTGGCTGGCCTTCGAGGAGGAGTACTGGGCGGCGGGCGCCCCCGGCCGGGTCTCGCAGAACGGGATCAGCCTTCTCGCCCCGACGCTCTTCCACCACGGCACGGCGGAGCAGCGGGCCCGGGTGCTGGAACCGATGGCGAGGGGCGAGGTGATCTGGGCGCAGGCCTGGTCGGAGCCGGAGGCCGGGTCGGACCTGGCGGCGCTGCGGTCGCGGGCGGTGCGGACGGAGGACGGCTGGCTGCTGTCGGGGCAGAAGACGTGGTCCTCGCGGGCGGCGTTCGCGGACCGGGCGTTCGGGATCTTCCGTACGGACCCGGGGGCGGCCAAGCCGCACCAGGGGCTGACGTACCTGATGTTCGGGCTGCGGGACCCCGGGGTCACGGTCCGTCCGATCGGGCGGCTGGACGGGAAGCCCGCGTTCGCCGAGATCTTCCTGGACGAGGTCTTCGTACCGGACGAGGACGTCATCGGGGAGCCGGGGCAGGGCTGGCGGATCGCCATGTCGGCCACCGGCGACGAGCGCGGCCTGACCCTCCGCTCCCCCGGCCGTTTCCTGGCCGCCGCCGACCGGCTGACGGAACTGTGGCGGGCGGCGGGCGACCCGGCGGACACGGCGCTGCGCGACCGGGTGGCGGACGCGGTGATCGGGGCGCGGGCCTACCGGCTGTTCACGGCCGCCTCCGCGTCCCGGTTCGCGGCGGGGGCGGTGCTCGGGGCGGAGTCCAGCCTGAACAAGGTGTTCTGGTCGGACTACGACATCGCGCTGCACGAGACGGCGCTCGATCTGCTGGGCCCGGACGCGGAGGCACCGGACGGCCCGTGGGCGGAGGGGTACGTCTTCGCGCTGGCGGGGCCCGTCTACGCGGGTACGAACGAGATCCAGCGGGACATCATCGCCGAGCGGCTGCTCGGCCTGCCGAAGGGACGGCGCTGATGCGTTTCCTCCTGGACGACGAGCAGCGGGAGTTCGCCCGCTCCCTGGACGCGCTGCTGACGGCGGCGGAGACGCCTGCGGTCGTACGGGGGTGGGCCTCGGGCGACCATGGCCCGGGGCTCACCCTCTGGCGGCGGCTGGCGGACGCGGGGGTGTTCGCGCTGGCGGTCCCGGAGGCGTACGGGGGTGTCGGCCCGCTCCCGGTGGAGACGGCCGTGGCGTTCGTGGAGCTGGGCCGCCACGGGGTGCCGGGGCCGGTGGTGGAGAGCGTGGCGGCGGGGGTGCTGCTGGGCGGGGTGGGCGGCCCGGCGGCCAAGGAGTGGCTGCCGGGGATCGCGTCCGGTACGGCGGTGGTGTCGCTGGTCCTGGAGGGGTACGGGCCGTACGCGCTGGACGCGGACGTGGCGGACGCGGTGCTCACGGTGACAGGGGACGAGCTGCGGCTGACGCGGGGGCCGGGCGGGGTGACGGGCCCGGGCGGGTCTAAGGGCCCAGGCGGGTCTACGGGCCAACGCGCGCCGGCGGGCCCGGGTTCGCCGACGGTCTCCCTGGATCCGGCGCGGCGGCTGTTCCGGCCGGGGGCGGGCGGCGAGGTGGTGGCGGCCGGGCCCGGGGTGCGCGAGGCGGCGCGGGCGGGGGGCGCCTGGGCCACCTTCGCGACGGCGGCCCAGGCGCTCGGCTGCGGGGAGGCGTTGCTGCGGGCCACGGTGGCGTACGTGAAGCAGCGCACCCAGTTCGGTGTGCCCGTCGGCTCCTTCCAGGCGGTCAAGCACCGCCTCGCGGACACCCTGCTCGGCCTGGAGTTCGCGCGGCCGCTGCTGTACGGGGCGGCGGTGGAGCTGGCCGAGGGGTCGCCCGGCGCCGGGGCGGCGGTCGCGGCGGCGAAGGTGGCGGCGGGCGAGGCGGGGTACGCGGCGGCCCGCACCGCGCTCCAGCTGCACGGCGCGGTGGGGTACACCGAGGAGCTGGACCTGGCGTGGTGGCTGCGCCGGGCCCGGCCGCTGCGGGACGCGTGGGGGACGCCGTCGGCCTGCCGGGCGCGGGTGCTGGCGGGGTGAACAGCCCTGGGCCGGGGACGCTACGGCCCAGGGAGCGCCGTCACTTCCGGCGTACGGTCCGCAGCGGCTGTCCGGGCCGCCAGGACTCGATGACCAGGGAGTCGCCGTCCAGACCGATGCGGACCACCTCGGTCAGCTCGGCCCGGAAGAGGTGGAAGGGCTCCGGCGGGGTGGCGTCCTCGACGAAGCGGGCGAGGAACTCCGGGTCGGTGATCTCCACGGCCCGGCCGCTGACGCGGACATCGCCGTCGTTCATCTCGGCGTCGGGCCCCGGGTTGGCCTGGAGGGCGAAGCGCGGGTCGCGTCGCAGGTCCAGGGCCTTGCGGGAGTCCGGCATCATGCCGAGCAGCAGCTCACCGAAGCGGAAGTCGGCCTCCAGACCGGTGACCCGGGGCGATCCGTCCTTCCGGAGGGTGGCGAGGACGTGGTGCTTGTAGAGCTGGAAGCGCCGGCGCGCGGTGTCGGCGAAGACGGGCTCGGCGGCGGCGAAGCCACTCCAGGAGAGGGGTGAGGAAGACGTCATGAGCGCCATCGAACACCCGATACCCGACATCTTCTGTCCGGTATCGCCGTCGGTCTCCGGCGGCTCACACGTCCGAGAACGTGATCACCACCGCCTGGCCCATCGTCCGCAGCACCCCCGGCGCCCCGCCCTCGGAGAGCACCGCGTCGTAGCGGTCGAGCCGGATGTCCGTGGAGTCGAGCACGGCTCCGTCGTCCAGGGAGAGGGCCAGCACCGCGCCGCCCGGGGGTGCCATCAGCCGTACGGTGCCGCAGACCACGGCGGTCTCCGCCCGCGTACGCCCCCTGCGGTACATCACGTTGAGGTTGACGACGGGCCCGCCCAGCAGGAAGCCCTCCGTGGGCCGGTCACCGGGGAAGTCGTGCGGCCAGAGCGGCTCGTCCACGATGTGGTGCTCGCCGCCGACGACGAGGTCCATGCCCGCGCCCTCGACCACGGTCAGGGTGCGGTCGATGCCCGGGAAGACGGAGAACGGGCCGTCGGCGGTGACGTCCGCGAGGCTCACCCGCCAGTCGAACCCGTCGGCTCCTCCGGAGCCGGTGGCGACCTCCCGGGTGAGCCCGCCGCCGTTCCTCCAGGGGACGGGCGTACGGTCGGCGGCGCGCAGCACCTGTGTGGTCATCGGACGATCCCCTGCTCCTCGGCGGCGGCCAGCCAGTGCGGGAACTCCGCGACCAGCCGGTCGTACAGCTCGGCGTCCGGCACCTTGCGGGGGTCGAGGCCCGCGTGGAAGTACCCGGCGTTGTCGACGGCCCGCTCGGCGGGGGCGGCCAGCTCGTCGAGCTTGCGCAGGAAGTCGAACTGGGTGCTGCGGGTGTCGCCGAAGCCGACGAACTGCCAGAACAGCGGCAGCTTCGCGGCCTTGCAGAGGTAGCGCTCGGCGGCGAGCTTGCTGGTGGGCCCGCCGTCCGTCTGGAAGACGACCAGGGCGGGTTCGGTGGAGCCGCTGTCCAGGTAGTGGTCGATGACCTCGTCCATGGCGACGTGGTAGTTCGTCCGGCCCATGTGCCCGAGGTTCGCCACGATCTTGTCGATGATCCCGTGATGGTCGCTCAGCCCGGCCTCCCCGAACCCGTCGATGTCGGTGGAGAAGAGGACGACGGGCACCCGGCCGTCGTCGTCGAGGTGGGCGGACAGCCCCAGCACCCGGTCGGCCAGCGCCTGGACGGTGCCGTCCTTGTAGTAGTCCCGCATCGAGCCGGAGTAGTCGAGGACGAGGTAGACGGCCGCGCGTCGGCCGTTCAGTCCGTGCTTCTCCAGCGAGACGCCGGCGCTCTTGTAGAGGCTGACGAGGCCGGGAGCCGTCTCCCGCACCTTGGTCAGGCTGATGGCCGGGCCCGGCCCCACCGCCGTCTTCGAACCATGCATTACGGCCCCCGTTCTGCGTACTGCGGACCTTGAGGGTAGGCCACGGCCGGGCCCCCGCCCCCGAGGTCCCCCGCACCGGTTCGCTATCTTGATCGCCGCCGCCCACACCGGCCCTGTCGCGCACTCCCCCACTGAAGGAGCCGGTCATGGAGGCCGCCGCCACCACGTGTTACCGCCATCCGTCGTACGAGACGTACGTCCGCTGCACCCGCTGCGAGCGCGCCATCTGCCCGGACTGCATGCGTGAGGCCTCGGTCGGCTACCAGTGCGTGGAGTGCGTGAACGAGGGGCAGCGCTCGGTGCGGCGGGCCCGGACGGTGTTCGGCGGTGCCGTGTCCGGGGCGACGGCTCCGGTGGTGACGTACGTCCTGATGGCGCTGAACGTGCTGGCCTACCTCGGCGAGGTGGTGCGGCCGGAGATCGTGGACCGGTTCGCGGTGCTCGGTGCCGCGCTGACCGGGCCGGACGGGGAGCAGTACTACTACCGGGGCGACACGTACGTCGGGTACGAGCTGACGGGGATCGCGGACGGCGAGTGGTACCGGCTGGTGACCGGGGCGTTTCTGCATCTGCCGCCGGACACCTCGTTCGGGGTGATGCACCTGCTGTTCAACATGTTCGCGCTGTGGAACATCGGACGGACGGTGGAGGGGCAGCTGGGCCGGGCCCGCTATCTGGCGGTGTACCTGCTGTCGGCGGTGGGCGGTTCCGTCGTCGTGTACCTGCTGGCGCCGGACGCCTCGACGGTCGGCGCCTCCGGTGCGGTCTTCGGTCTTGCCGCCTCGTACTGGATCATCAACCGGCGGCTCGGCCGTGACATGGCGGCGGTCAACCGGTTCATGGCGGGGTTCCTGCTCTGGATGGTGCTCTCGGCCCTGTTCACCTCGTGGCAGGGGCACCTGGGCGGGCTGCTGACCGGGGCGCTGGTGACGTACGGGCTCGCCTACGCCCCGGCGAAGCTGCGGACCTGGCCCGTGCAGCTCGCGGGCGGGGCGGTGCTGCTGGGTCTGTTCGCCGTGGCGGTGGTGGTGAAGACCTCTGCGCTGACCGGCGGCTGAGGACCCCTACCGGGCAGGGGCCCGACCCCGGACGCGCCACGGCGCCCGCTGGTGTCCGGTCGGGGACAGGCAGGCGCCGCGTTCAGTTCCGTACGCCGTTGTACGGGACGTATCTGTGGGGCTCGCCCCCGGGCCGCGTGGCCCAGGGGGAACCCGGGTGGTGCTCAGACCAGCAGGGACCGGTCCGTCGGGCGGATCGGCGCGTGCAGGGCGCTGGTCCCGGTCAGGAAGCGGTCCACACCGCGGGCGGCGGAACGGCCCTCGGCGATCGCCCAGACGATCAGCGACTGGCCGCGGCCCGCGTCACCGGCGACATAGACGCCGTCGACGTTGGTCGCGTAGTTCTCGTCGCGGGCGACGTTGCCGCGCTGGTCGAGCTCCAGGCCGAACTGCTGGACCAGACCGTTGGACTGGTCGGTTCCGGTGAAGCCCATGGCGAGGGTGACGAGCTGCGCGGGGATGCGCCGCTCCGTGCCGGGCTTCTGCTCCAGCTTACCGTCCTTGAACTCGACCTCGACCAGGTGGAGCGCCGCGACGTTCCCGTCCTCGTCGCCCTCGAAGTGGGTGGTGGAGACGGAGTAGACCCGCTCGCCGCCCTCCTCGTGCGCGGAGGTGACCTTGTAGAGCATCGGGAAGGTCGGCCACGGCTGGTTGGCGTTCCGGTCCTCGCCCGGCCTGGGCATGATCTCCAGCTGGGTGACGGAGGCCGCGCCCTGGCGGTGGGCGGTGCCCACACAGTCGGCGCCGGTGTCGCCGCCGCCGATGACGACGACGTGCTTGCCGCCGGCGTGGATCGGGGCGACCGTGAGGTCGCCCTCCTGCACCTTGTTGGCGAGCGGCAGGTACTCCATCGCGAAGTGGATGCCGCCCAGCTCGCGGCCGGGGACCGGCAGGTCGCGGGAGACGGTGGCACCGGCCGCGATGACGACCGCGTCGTAGCGGCGGCGGAGCTTGGCGGCGTCGATGTCCTTGCCGATCTCCACCTCCGTACGGAACTTGGTGCCTTCCAGGCGCATCTGCTCGATGCGGCGGTTGATGTGCGACTTCTCCATCTTGAACTCGGGGATGCCGTAGCGGAGGAGGCCCCCGATGCGGTCCGCGCGCTCGTAGACGGCGACGGTGTGGCCGGCCCGGGTCAGCTGCTGGGCGGCGGCGAGTCCCGCCGGGCCCGAGCCGATGACCGCGACGGTCTTGCCGGAGAGGCGCTCGGGCGGCTGCGGGGTGACGTCGCCGCTCTCCCACGCCTTGTCGATGATGGAGACTTCGACGTTCTTGATGGTGACGGCCGGCTGGTTGATGCCGAGCACGCACGCCGACTCGCAGGGCGCCGGGCAGAGCCGCCCGGTGAACTCCGGGAAGTTGTTCGTGGCGTGCAGCCGCTCGGAGGCCGCGGTCCAGTCCTCGCGGTAGGCGTAGTCGTTCCACTCGGGGATGAGGTTTCCGAGCGGACAGCCGTTGTGGCAGAACGGGATCCCGCAGTCCATGCAGCGGCCGGCCTGCTTGCTGATGATCGGGAGCAGTGAGCCCGGAACGTAGACCTCGTTCCAGTCCTTGACGCGCTCGGCCACAGGGCGGGTCTTGGCGACCTCGCGTCCGGTGGTCAGGAAGCCCTTGGGGTCAGCCATTGGTCGCCGCCTCCATCATCTTCTCGGTGGTCTCCTGCTCGGAGAGACCGGCGAGCTCAGCGGCGTCCTTGGCGGCGAGCACTGCCTTGTACGTGGTCGGGATGATCTTGCTGAAGCGGGTCACGGCGGTGTCCCAGTCGGCGAGGAGCTTCTCGGCGACGGTGGAGCCGGTCTCCTCCTGGTGGCGGCGCACGACGTCGTGCAGCCACTGCCTGTCGGTGTCGCCGAGCTCCTCGACGGCACCGAGGTTGCCCACGTTGACGTGGTCGCGGTTCAGGTCGATGACGTACGCGACACCGCCCGACATACCGGCGGCGAAGTTCCGTCCGGTCTCGCCGAGGACGACGGCGTGGCCGCCGGTCATGTACTCGCAGCCGTGGTCGCCCACGCCTTCGGAGACGACGGTCGCACCGGAGTTGCGGACGCAGAAGCGCTCGCCGGTGCGGCCGCGCAGGAAGAGTTCGCCGCCGGTCGCGCCGTAGCCGATGGTGTTGCCGGCGATGGTGGAGTACTCGGCGAGGTGGTCGGCGCCCCGGTCCGGGCGGACGACGACGCGGCCGCCGGAGAGGCCCTTGCCGACGTAGTCGTTGGCGTCGCCCTCCAGGCGGAGGGTGACCCCGCGCGGGAGGAAGGCGCCGAAGGACTGGCCGGCCGAGCCGGTGAAAGTGATGTCGACGGTGTTCTCGGGCAGGCCCGCACCGCCGAACTTCTTGGTCACTTCGTGGCCGAGCATGGTGCCGACGGTCCGGTTGATGTTGCGGATCGCGACCTGGGCCCGGACCGGCTGGGCGGCCTCGGGGCTGTCGGCACCGAGTGCGTCGGCGGCCAGCTTGATCAGCTGGTTGTCGAGCGCCTTCGTCAGACCGTGGTCCTGCTCGACGATCCGGTGGCGGACCGCGCCCTCGGGCAGTTCGGGGACATAGAAGAGCGGGGCGAGGTCGAGGCCCTGCGCCTTCCAGTGGGTGACGGCCCGGTCGGTGTCGAGGAGCTCGGCGTGGCCGACGGCCTCCTCGATGGTGCGGAAGCCCAGCTCGGCGAGGATCTCGCGGACCTCTTCGGCGATGAACTCGAAGAAGTTGACGATGTACTCGGCCTTGCCGGAGAACCGGTCGCGGAGCACCGGGTTCTGGGTGGCGATGCCGACCGGGCAGGTGTCCAGGTGGCAGACGCGCATCATGACGCAGCCGGAGACGACGAGCGGCGCGGTCGCGAAACCGAACTCCTCGGCGCCCAGCAGCGCGGCGATGACGACGTCGCGGCCGGTCTTGAGCTGGCCGTCGGTCTGCACGACGATGCGGTCGCGCAGGCCGTTGAGCAGCAGCGTCTGCTGGGTCTCGGCGAGGCCGAGCTCCCAGGGGCCGCCCGCGTGCTTGAGCGAGGTGAGCGGGGAGGCGCCCGTTCCGCCGTCGTGGCCGGAGATGAGGACGACGTCCGCGTGCGCCTTGGAGACACCGGCGGCGACCGTGCCGACACCGACCTCGGAGACCAGCTTCACGTGGATACGGGCCACGGGGTTGGCGTTCTTGAGGTCGTGGATCAGCTGCGCGAGGTCTTCGATGGAGTAGATGTCGTGGTGCGGCGGCGGCGAGATGAGGCCGACGCCGGGCGTCGAGTGACGCGTCTTGGCGACCCACGGGTAGACCTTGTGGCCGGGCAGCTGGCCGCCCTCGCCGGGCTTGGCGCCCTGCGCCATCTTGATCTGGATGTCGTCCGCGTTGACCAGGTATTCGCTGGTCACACCGAAGCGGCCGGAGGCGACCTGCTTGATGGAGGAGCGGCGCGCCGGGTCGTAGAGGCGGTCGGGGTCCTCGCCGCCCTCGCCGGTGTTGGACTTGCCGCCGAGCTGGTTCATCGCGATGGCGAGCGTCTCGTGCGCCTCGCGGGAGATCGAGCCGTACGACATGGCGCCGGTGGAGAACCGCTTGACGATCTCGGAGGCGGGCTCGACCTCGTCGATGGAGATCGGCTCGCGGCCGGAGTCGAAGCCGAAGAGGCCGCGGAGCGTCATGAGGCGCTCGGACTGCTCGTTCACCCGCTCGGTGTACTGCTTGAAGATGTCGTAGCGCCGGTTGCGGGTGGCGTGCTGGAGGCGGAAGACCGTCTCCGGGTCGAACAGGTGCGGCTCGCCCTCGCGGCGCCACTGGTACTCGCCGCCGATCTCCAGCGCGCGGTGGGAGGCCGCGATGCCGGAGGCGGGGTACGCCTTGGTGTGCCGGGCGGCGACCTCCTTGGCGACGATGTCCAGGCCGGCGCCGCCGATCTTGGTGGCGGTGCCGTTGAAGTACGTCGCGACGAAGGCCTCGTCCAGGCCGACGGCCTCGAAGACCTGGGCGCCGCGGTAGGAGGCGACGGTGGAGATGCCCATCTTGGACATGACCTTCAGGACGCCCTTGCCGAGCGCGTAGATCAGGTTCCGGATGGCCTGCTCGGCGTCGATGTCCTCGATGAAGGTGCCGGCGCGGACCAGGTCCTCGACGGACTCCATGGCGAGGTACGGGTTGACCGCGGCGGCGCCGTAACCGATGAGCAGGGCGACGTGGTGGACCTCGCGGACGTCCCCGGCCTCGACCAGCAGGCCCACCTGGGTGCGCTGCTTGGTGCGGATGAGGTGGTGGTGGACGGCGGAGGTGAGCAGCAGCGAGGGGATCGGGGCGTGCTCGGCGTCGGAGTGCCGGTCGGAGAGGACGATGAGGCGGGCGCCGTCCTCTATGGCGGCGTCGACCTCGGTGCAGATCTCCTCGATCCGGGCGGCCAGGGCGTCGCCGGCGCCGCCGACCCGGTAGAGGCCGGCGAGGGTGGCGGACTTCATGCCCGGCATGTCGCCGTCGGCGTTGATGTGTATCAACTTGGCGAGCTCGTCGTTGTCGATCACCGGGAAGGGCAGCGTGACGCTGCGGGCCGCGGCGGCGGTCGGCTCCAGGATGTTGCCCTGGGGGCCGAGCGAGGAGCGCAGCGAGGTGACGAGCTCCTCGCGGATGGCGTCCAGCGGCGGGTTGGTGACCTGGGCGAAGAGCTGGGTGAAGTAGTCGAAGAGCAGCCGGGGGCGCGCGGAGAGCGCGGCGATCGGCGAGTCGGTGCCCATGGAGCCGAGGGGTTCACCGGCGGTGCGGGCCATCGGCGCGAGGATGACGCGGAGCTCTTCCTCGGTGTAGCCGAAGGTCTGCTGGCGGCGGGTGACCGAGGCGTGGGTGTGCACGATGTGCTCACGCTCGGGCAGGTCGCTCAGCTCGATCTCGCCGGTCTCCAGCCACTCCTGGTACGGCTGCTCGGCGGCGAGGGACGCCTTGATCTCGTCGTCCTCGATGATGCGGTGCTCGGCGGTGTCGACGAGGAACATCTTGCCGGGCTGGAGGCGGCCCTTGCGGACGACCTTCGCCGGGTCGATGTCCAGGACGCCGACCTCGGAGGAGAGCACGACGAGGCCGTCGTCGGTGACCCAGTAGCGGCCGGGGCGCAGACCGTTGCGGTCGAGGACCGCGCCGACCTGGACGCCGTCGGTGAAGGTGACGCAGGCCGGGCCGTCCCAGGGCTCCATCATCGTCGCGTGGTACTGGTAGAACGCGCGCCGGGCCGGGTCCATCGAGTCGTGGTTCTCCCACGCCTCGGGGACCATCATCAGCACCGAGTGCGGCAGCGAGCGCCCACCGAGGTGGAGCAGCTCCAGGACCTCGTCGAAGGAGGCGGAGTCGGAGGCGTCCGGGGTGCAGACGGGGAAGATCCGGTCGAGCTGCGCCTGCCCGAAGAGCTCGGAGGCGAGCTGGGACTCGCGGGCCTTCATCCAGTTGCGGTTGCCCTTGACCGTGTTGATCTCACCGTTGTGCGCGACGAAGCGGTACGGGTGTGCCAGCGGCCAGCTCGGGAAGGTGTTGGTCGAGAAGCGGGAGTGGACCAGCGCGACCGTGGAGGCGAAGCGGCGGTCGGAGAGGTCCGGGAAGAACGGCTCCAGCTGCCCGGTGGTGAGCATGCCCTTGTAGACGATGGTGCGGGCGGAGAGCGAGGGGAAGTACACCCCGGCCTCACGCTCGGCACGCTTGCGCAGGACGAACGCCTTGCGGTCCAGGACGATGCCGGTGGACTCGCCGTCGGCGACGAAGACCTGGCGGAAGGTGGGCATGGTGGCGCGGGCGCCGTTGCCGAGGAGCGCCGGGGTGACCGGGACGTCGCGCCAGCCGAGGACCTTCAGGCCCTCCTGGGTGGCGATCTTCTCGATCGTCCGGACGGCCTCGGTGGAGTCGTCCGCGGGGAGGAAGGCGATGCCCACGGCGTAGGCGCCGGCCTCGGGAAGCTCAAAAGGGGTCTCGGCGCGCAGGAAGGCGTCGGGGACCTGGCACAGGATGCCGGCGCCGTCGCCGGAGTCGGGCTCGGAGCCGGTGGCGCCGCGGTGTTCGAGGTTGCGCAGTACGGTCAGCGCCTGCTCGACCAGCTCATGGCTGGCCACACCGGTCAGAGTGGCCACGAACCCGACGCCACAGGCGTCGTGCTCGTTACGGGGGTCGTACATCCCCTGCTGGGCGGGGCGACCGTCCATGGGCGACCAGGCGTCGATACGCATCGGCTCTCCCGTCGTCGTCGTGGCATTTGCGGTGCCGAGGGACGACGTTGGCCCTCTGCGAAATTTCGTGCAGGTTACATGATGGGGCGCTTCTCAAGAAGCGGAAGGCTTGTTCCAACATACGGACACCGTGGTGACCGGAAGTGACTGGGTGACCAGAGGTGACCGGCTGAACCAGGGGGTGGGTCGCTGTCGGATGGATCGGCGCCCGGGGACCCGCAGAGAGCAGGCGTCGTTGCCTGCGGTGCCTACGGCTCATGCCCGGCGGCAAAGGAAACGAAACCACCGGGTAACGGCTACTTATGTGTAGCCCTGCATAGGGTCTCATTTTACGGCCGCGCGGCCCGTTCCGCCCAGTGGGCGGCCCCAAGACGTACGTCACACGGGTTGCCGCACCGTTAAGCCGGTCGGACGGTCCCGTTACACCGCCCGACCGTGCCCAGCGTCAGCCGACCGCCACGCCGAACAGGCTGCCGAGCCCGTACGTGAGGGCCGCCGCCGCGCCACCGAGGGCGAGCTGCCGCAGCCCGCTGAACCACCAGCTGCGGGCCGTCACCCGGGCCACCACCGCGCCGCAGCCGAAGAGACCGGCCAGGGCGAGGAGCACCGAGGGCCACAGGGCGCTCGCGCCGAGGAGGTAGGGCAGCACGGGCAGCAGGGCGCCGAGTGCGAAGGCTCCGAAGGAGGAGACGGCGGCGACGAGCGGGGAGGGCAGGTCGTTCGGGTCGATGCCGAGCTCTTCGCGGGCGTGGATCTCCAGCGCCTGCTCCGGGTCGCGCGAGAGCTGCCGGGCGACCTCGCCGGCCAGCGGGGCGTCGACGCCCCGGGCTTCGTAGAGGGCGGCGAGCTCGGCCATCTCGTCCTTGGGGTGCTTACGCAGCTCCCGGCGCTCGACGGCCAGCTCGGCCTCGACCAGCTCGCGCTGGGAGGCGACGGAGGTGTACTCGCCCGCCGCCATGGAGAACGCTCCTGCGGCCAGGCCCGCGAGACCGGTGATCACGATGGTCTGCTGGGAGACCGCACCGCCCGCGACACCGGTCATCAGGGCGAGGTTGGAGACCAGACCGTCCATGGCGCCGAAGACGGCGGGGCGCAGCCAGCCGCCGTTCACATCCCGGTGGGTGTGGTTGTCCCGGTGCGCCTCGTGCAGTACGGCGTCGGTCTCGATGATGGCCACGGCTTGCGTCTCCCCTGCTCCCCCGGCGGGCTGTCACCCCCACCGAGCGGTATCCGTACAACTTTCGACAAAGTCCAAAGTACGCCGTCCGGGCGACCTCCGCCACCAAGGCAGGCCTGGCTTACCACCCCTCTGACCTGCAAAGAAAGGACAGGCTCAGCTTTCCTGGCCGTCATCCGACCGGCCCCTTTATGCCCCCGCCCGGCCTCCGGCCGTCCTCCGCGTGGCACAGATGCGGACAGAGCCCGGACCCGGACTCGGAATCGAGCTCGGCTCCGGACTCAGGATCGAGCTCGCCCGACGAGCGAAAGGTGACGCGATGGACACGGCCGTCGGCAAGGAACGGGCCAGGGGTGCGCTGCTGGGTCTTGCGGTCGGGGACGCGCTCGGCGCCCCGGCGGAGAATCTGCGGCCCTCGGAGATCCGCCGCCGGTGGGGGCGGATCGAGGGGTTCGTGAGCGAGGATCCGGCCGGCACCGACGACACGGAGTACGCGATCTTCTCCGGGCTGCTGCTCGCCCGGCACGGCTCCGCGCTCACCGTCTCCCATGTGGAGCGGGCCTGGCACCACTGGATCGCCGATCTGGACGAGGGGCCGTTCCGGGGGGCCGGGTTCAGTGAGCGCGGCACCCTGGAGAACCTGCGCCGGGGCCTCGCGGCACCGATCTCGGCCCAGCACCGGCACGCCTGGAGCGACGGTCTCGCGATGCGCGCGGCCCCCTTCGGGGTGTTCGCGGCGGGACGCCCGGCCGAGGCGGCCCGGCTGGTGGCGGTGGACGGCCGGGTGAGCCACGAGGGCGAGGGGATCTACGGGGGCCAGGCGGTGGCTGCCGGGGTCGCCGCCGCGATGGTCGGCGCGGGCCTCGCCTCGGTGATCGCGGCCGCGCTGTCGGTGGTCCCGATGGACTCCTGGACGGCCCGCTCGCTGCGCCGCGCGGTGGCGGCGGCCCAGCGCCCGTACCCGGACCGGCTCACGATGGAGCGGGCGGTGCGTTCGGCGGTGGTGATCGGCGGCTACCCGTGGACGGACCTCGCGCCGGAGGCGGTGGGCCTGGCGTTCGGGGCGTTCACGGCGGCGCGCGGCGACTTCCGTACGGCGGTGCTGACGGCCGTGAACATGGGGCGCGACGCCGATACGACGGCGGCGGTGGCGGGGTCCCTGGCCGGGGCGCTGCACGGGGCGGGCGCGATCCCGCCGGAGTGGGCGGCGGCGATCGGGCCGGTGCGGGGCAGTTGCCTGCCCTCGATGCGCGGCTACCACGTGCTGGACATCGCGGACCTTCTGACGCCGGAGGGCCAGGACGCCACGGAGGACCCGGAAGGCCCGGACAGCACGGAGGGCCCTGGGACCACGGACAGCGCGGACAGCGCGGACAGCGTTCAGGAGCGCGGCGGCGGGCGTGAGCCTTCCGCCGTACGGGACATGGCGTCCGTGTCCGCGTCCGCGTCCTTCGAGCCCGTACGGGAGGACCGGCGATGACGACCCGACGCGCAACCACCACGGAGGAACCGGTGGCGGCCACTGCACACGGACGGGCCGACCCGGCCGCTGTCCCAGGGGCCACCGCCCCCGCCCCATCCCGCCGCGCCCGGATCGAGGGCCTGCTGCTCGGCCTCGCCTCCGGGGACGCCGCCGGGTGGCCGGCGGCCCGGCACCGGGCGGCCCGGATGCCCGAGTGGACCCGGCGGCTCACCCGGGAGCTGGACACCTTCGCCGAGCAGAACGCCACCACCACGCTCCCGGTGCCCATCGCCCTCAACCAGCCGCCCGAGCCACTGCGGCTCGGCCCGTCCGACGACGCCGAGTGGGCCGCGTTCGCCGCCCGTACGGTGCTGGCGGCGGCCGACGACGCGGACGGCCTCTCCCCCGGCCGCCACATGCGGGACGCGGTGGACCGGGCCTGGAACGCGCTGGCCGCCACCGTCGCCGCCGCCAGTGCCCGGGCCCCCGAGGTGGAGGCGGCGGTGCTCCCGCTGCGGGCCCGGATCTCGGTGCGGGCCGGGCTCGGCAACCTGGCCGCCGGGCTGCGGCCGCCCGCCACCGGGCACGACAACCCGCACTACTTCGACGACGCCGCCTGTGTACGGGCCGCCGTGCTCGCCGTGGCACATCCGGGCGACCCGGAGGAGGCGGCGGCGCTCGCGGAGTTCGACGCCCGCTACACCCAGGACGGCGACGGGGTGCACGGGGCGCGGGCCATGGCCGCCGCCATCGCCGTGGCGCTGGCGGGGGCGAACGTGGACACGGTGGTGAACGCGGCCCTCGCCCAGCTCCCCGAGGGCACCGAGATCGCCCGCAACGCCGCACACGCGGTCCGCCTCGCCCGGGAGTTCGCGGACGAGCCCGCGGGGGCATTCGCCCTGGTCCCGGTCCTGGAGCACCAGATCGTGGACCACGTCTACAGCTACGGGATCGCGGCGGCCGAGACCGTGCCCGTCGCCCTGGCCCTCACCACCGCCGCCCGGGGCGAGATCGCCCAGGCGATCCCGGCCGCCGCCTGTCTGTCCCGGGTCGCGGACTCCGCGCCCGCCCTGGCCGGGGCGCTGACCGGGGCGATCGGCTCCGTCACCTCCGTACCGGCGGGCTGGCGCGAGGCGTGCCGGACACTCGCGGGCTGTGCGCTGCCCCGGCTCGCGGGCACGGATCTGGTCGAACTCGCCGGGCTGCTGGCAGCCACGGAACCGGCCACCCCGGGTGGACAATTCCGATATGACGCCCACAACGGCCACGGCAGCCGAGCCCGCCCCCGCCCCCTCGACACCGCACTCCCCTCCCGGCCTCGATGAACGCGTCGCCCGGGCCCTCGTCGGCGCCGCCGTCGGGGACGCCCTCGGCGGCCCGGTCGAGGGCTGGACCCCCGAGCAGATCGCCGAGCGGCACGGCGGCCGGGTGACCGGGATCGTCGGCCCCTGGCACGGCGAGAACTGGCGCACCGCGCGCCCCATCGCCCCTTACCACAAGGGCGACGGGCACGTCACCGACGACACCCTGATGACCCACGCCCTGGTCCGGGTCTACGACCGCGTCCGCGACCACCTCGACGCGTACGCCGTCGCCGACCACCTCGTAGCGGATCTGCTCTCCCCCCGCTGGATCCCGGAGCTGGAGGCCGAGGCGCTGCCGCTCCAGCGGATCTTCCTGGCGGAGAAGTGGATCGTGGCCCGGCTGCACTACGGGCACGTCGACCCGCGCGAGGCCGGTGCGGGCAACATCGTCAACTGCGGGGCGGCGATGTACATGGCCCCGGTCGGCCTGGTCAACGCCGGGCACCCGGAGGCCGCGTACGCCGAGGCGCTGGAGATCGCCGCACCCCACCAGTCCTCCTACGGGCGGGAGGCCGCCGGGGTCTTCGCGGCCGCCGTCGCCGCCGCCTGCCACCCGGGCGCGACCCCCGACGGGGTGATCGGCGCCGCCCTCGCCCTGGCGAAGGACGGCACCCGGTCCGCGATCGAGGAGGTCTGCGAAGTCGCCTCGCACCACGACGACTTCGAGTCCGCGCTCGCCCCGCTGCGTGCCGCCGTGGAGCCGTTCGACACCGTCGGCCCCGACTACCGCTCCCCCTCGCTCGGCGCCCGCCGCCCCTCCCGGCTGCACGCCATCGAGGAACTGCCCATCGCGCTCGGCATGTTGCTGGTCGGGGGCGGCGACTACCGGCGTACGGTGCTCGGTTCGGTCAACTACGGCCGGGACTGCGACTCCATCGCCACGATGGGCGGCGCGATCGCGGGCGCTCTGGGCAGTGAGGTCCCGGCGGACTGGGCGGCCACGGTCGCGGAGGCGAGCCGGCTGGACCTGCACGCCCCGGCCCGGACGCTGGCGCGCGTGGCCCGGGAGGTCTTCGCCCGGGACCTGGAGCGCCGCCGGTCCCACGAAGAGGCGTTCGCCGCGCTGGCGGGTACGCGGTGAACGTCCGCCTGACCTGGGTGCAGCCCGAGGATCTGGTCGGGCACGAGCTGCGGCAGGCCGCGCAGGACGGCCGGGACGCCCGGGAGATCGAGGAGCGGTGGTACGCGGCCGGGGGCGCGCCCGCCCCGGACCGCGCGGGTGCGTCCGAGCCGCCCGCGTCGCCGCGCCTGCGCGAAATGGCCGGGCAGCTCCTCGACGAACTCGCCCTGCTGGAGTCGCCGTTGGCCGCCGACGAGCCCACCGGACTGGCCGAGATCGTGGCCGCCTGCCCGCACTGGCCCGGCCCACCCGACGCCACAGCCACCGTCGGCCGGGACCGGCTGCACGCCGCCTGGCTGGGCCGGGCGGCGGGCTGCCTGCTCGGGAAGCCCGTGGAGAAGCTGCCACTGACCGGCATCCGCGCCCTCGCCCGCGCGGCCGGCAACTGGCCCCTGGCCACCTGGTTCACCGAACACGGGGTGCCCCCGGAACTGCTCGCCGCCCACCCCTGGAACCGCCGCTCGGCCCCCACGTCCCTGGCCGAGAACATCGACGGCATGCCGGAGGACGACGACCTCAACTACCCGATCCTCACGCTGCTGTTGCTCCAGCGGCACGGCCGCACCTTCACCACGGCCGACCTGGCCCGGCTCTGGCTCGACGAACTCCCGGCGGGCCGCACCTTCACCGCCGAGCGGATCGCGTACGGCAATCTCCTCGCGGGCGTCGAGCCCCCGGGGACGGCCCGCCGCCGCAACCCGTTCCGTGAGTGGATCGGCGCCCAGATCCGGGCCGACGTGCACGGCTGGACCCACCCCGGCGACCCGGCCGGGGCCGCCGCACAGGCCCACCGCGACGCGGTCCTCACCCATACCGCCAACGGGGTCTACGGCGCGATGTTCACGGCGGCGGCGCTCGCTGTGGCGGCGGGCGGGGAGAGCGATGTGCACGGCTGCCTGGCCGCCGGGCTGCGGGTGGTGCCGCCGCACTCGCGGTACGCGCGCGCGGTCCGGCTCGGGGTCGAAACAGCGCGCACGGAGGGGGAGTTCGACGCGGTGGTGGACCGGCTGCACGCCGCGTACGACAGCACCCACCACTGGGTGCATGTGCTGCCCAACGCCGCGCTGCTCGCCGCCGCCCTCACCCACGCCGACGGCGACTTCACCCGGTCGATCGGGTGCGCGGTCTCCGGCGGCTGGGACACCGACTCCAACGGGGCAACCGCAGGCTCTCTCGCCGGACTCCTCGCGGGCGCCCCGACCGCCCTGCCCGACCACTGGACGGCCCCGCTGAAGAACCGCCTCGCCACCTCCGTACCCGGCTTCGACCGGACCGGCTTCGACACCCTCGCCGCACTGACCCATCAGGAGGCTCTGCGCCCATGACCCGTATCGCGGTGCTCGGCAGCACCAACATGGACCTCGTCGCCTACACCGCCCGCGCCCCGGAACGCGGGGAGACCGTCACCGGCCGGGAGTTCCGGACGATCCCCGGCGGCAAGGGCGCCAACCAGGCCGTCGCCGCCGCCCGCGCGGGCGGGGAGGTGACGATGATCGGCGCGGTCGGCGACGACGTGTACGGCACACAGTTGCGCGAAGGCCTCGAACACGCCGGGGTCGACACCGACCTGCTGCACACCGCCGAGTGCCCCAGCGGCACCGCGCACATCGTGGTGGACGACTCCGGGTCCAACGCCATCGTGGTGATCCCCGGCGCCAACGGCGTCGTCACCGCGATCGGCCCCGGGGAGATCGCGGCGATCGCCGCCGCCGACCTGCTGCTGATGCAGCTCGAACTCCCGCTCTCCGCCGTCGTGGAGGGCGCCCGCGCGGCCCGGTCCCAGGGCGTACGGACCATCCTCACCCCCTCCCCCGTACAGCCACTGCCCGACGAACTCTGGGACCACATCGACCTGTTGATCCCCAACGAGCACGAGGCCGCCGAGCTCTCCGGGCAGGCGGAGCCGCATGCGGCGGCGCAGATCCTGCTGCGGCAGGTGCCCGAGGTGATCATCACGCTCGGTGCGAAGGGGTCCCTGTACGCGGCCCGGGGCGGCGAGCCGGTGCTGTTCGCGGCGCCCGAGGTGAACGCCGTCGACACGACCGGGGCCGGGGACACCTTCGTCGGGGCGCTGGCGGTGGCGCTCGGTGAGGGGAGGCCGGTGGCGAAGGCGCTGGCCTTCGCCTCGTCGGCCGCCGCGCTCTGCGTCCAGAAGCCCGGCGCCTCCACGTCCATGCCGTACCGCAGCGAGATCGAGGCAGCATGACCAGCACGGAAGCCGGACCCCTGACCGGGCTGAAGGTCATCGACCTCGCCACCCTCTTCGCCGGACCGCTCGCCGCCACCATGCTCGGGGACTTCGGCGCCGATGTGATCAAGGTCGAGCACCCCCGTAAACCGGACCCCTCGCGCGGGCACGGACCCGCCAAGGACGGCATCGGCCTGTGGTGGAAGATGCTCGGCCGCAACAAGCGCACCCTCACCCTGGATCTGTCCGCGCCCGGCGGCCGGGACGTGTTGCTCCAGCTGGCCGCCGAGACCGATGTGATCATCGAGAACTTCCGGCCCGGGACCCTGGAGCGCTGGGGTCTGGGCCCCGAGGAGCTGCACGCCGTCAACCCGCGGCTGGTGCTGGCGCGGGTCACCGGCTTCGGCCAGTTCGGCCCGTACGCGCACCGCCCCGGGTTCGGCACGCTGGCCGAGGCGATGAGCGGGTTCGCGGCGATCACCGGGGAGCCGGACGGGCCGCCGACGCTGCCCCCGTTCGGGCTCGCGGACTCCATCGCGGCGCTGGCCACGGCGTACGCGGTGATGGCCGCGCTCGCCGGGCGGGAGAAGACGGGCGAGGGGCAGGTGGTGGACCTGGCGATCATCGAGCCGATCCTCACCGTGCTGGGCCCGCAGCCGCTCTGGTACGACCAGCTCGGTTACGTCCAGCCGCGCACCGGCAACCGCTCCCGCAACAACGCCCCGCGCAACACCTACCGCACCGCCGACGGCCACTGGGTCGCGGTCTCCACCTCCGCGCAGTCCGTCGCGGAGCGGGTGATGCGCCTGGTCGGCCGCCCGGACCTGATCGACGAGCCCTGGTTCGGCGCGGGCACCACCCGGGCCGAGCACACCGAGGAACTGGACGGGGCGGTCGGCCACTGGATCTCCCGGCACAGCCGTGAGGAAGTCCTCAACGGCTTCGAGAAGGCGGAGGCGGCCGTGGCTCCCATCCATGACGTACGGGAGGTGATGGAGGACCCGCAGTACCGGGCCCTGGGCACCCTCGCCGAGGTCGACGACCCGGAGCTGGGCCCGCTGCGGATGCAGAACGTCCTCTTCCGCCTCTCGGAGACCCCGGGCGGTATCCGGTGGGCGGGGCGCCCGCACGGTGCGGACACCGAGGAGATCCTGGGCGGGCTCGGCCTCTCGGAGACCCGGATCGCGTCGCTGCGTGACCAGGGGGCGCTGTGACCGGCCGGCCGATCCCGGGCCCGCCGCTGCCGGAGGGACCGCCTCCGCCGGTCGGCCGACCGCCGCTCACCTGGCTGTACGTCCCCGGGGACCGGCCGGAGGTGGTGGCCAAGGCGCTCGGCTGCGGGGCGGACGTGGTGATCGTCGACCTGGAGGACGCGGTCGCCCCCGACCGCAAGGAGTACGCGCGCACGGCCACCGCCGAACTCCTCGCCGACCCGGTGACCGCCGCCTCCGATGCCGTACCGGTCCATGTCCGGGTGCACGGCGAGGACGACATCCGGGCGCTGATGGAACTCCCGGGCCTCTCCGGCTTTCGGCTGCCCAAGATCACCCATGCCGTCTCCGTTCACCATGTGGCGGCCGTGGCCCCCGGCGTACCGCTCTACCCGCTGCTGGAGTCGGCGCTCGCCCTGGAGCACGCGTACTCGATCGCCTCGGCCGACCCCGCCGTCCGGGGCATCGCGCTGGGCGAGGCGGACCTGCGGGCCGATCTCGGCGTACGGGAGGACTTCGGGCTCGACTGGTCGCGCAGCCGGCTCGTGGTGGCGGCCCGGGCGGCCGCGCTGCCACCGCCCGCCCAGTCGGTGTTCCCGGACGTCCGCGACCTGGACGGGCTGTGGACCTCGTGCGTACGGGGGCGGGGGCTCGGGCTGCTGGGCCGGGCGGCGATCCATCCGCGTCAGCTGGAGGTGATCGAGCGGGCGTTCCGGCCGACGGACCGGGAGATCGAGGCGGCCGAGGAGATCGTCGCGGCGTCGGTGGTGGAGGCGGGGGCGCTGGCGCTGCCGGACGGCCGGTTCGTGGACGCGGCGGTGGTGGCCTCGGCCCGCCGCACACTGGCGATCGCCGGGCGGACCTGAGGTTTCTCAGGTCCGCCCGGCGATCGGGGGAGTGCGGGTGCGCCGTGCTGCAGGGCGCGAGCGGTCAGCTCTTGTCGGCTGCCTCGGGGGCGGCGCCCTCGGCCGGGGTGTCGTCGGCCGAGGTGCCCGGGGCGTCGGTGTCCGCCGTGTCCTTCTTCAGCGGGTCGCCGTCCTTCCCGGTGGCGTCCGTGCCGTCCGCGTCGTCCTTCTTCGCGGCCTTCGCGGCCTCGGCGTCCTTGTCCGGTTCCACGATCTCCTCGCGGCCCGGGCGGAGCTTCGCGGAGATCACGATGTGGACGACTGCGAGGACGAAGACGATGATCGCGGTCCACACGTTCAGCCGCAGGCCGAGGATGTGGTGGGCCTCGTCGACCCGCATGTACTCGATCCAGCCGCGACCCGCGCAGTAGGCGGCGACGTACAGCGCGAACGCCCGTCCGTGGCCGAGCCGGAAGCGGCGGTCGGCCCAGATGACCAGCAGCGCGACGCCGATGCACCAGAGCGACTCGTAGAGGAAGGTCGGGTGGTACGTCCCGGCGACCCGGTTCGGGCCCTCGCTGATCTCCAGCGCCCAGGGCAGGTCGGTCGGCTTGCCGTACAGCTCCTGGTTGAACCAGTTGCCCCAGCGGCCGATGGCCTGGGCGATGGCGATACCGGGGGCCAGCGCGTCCGCCCAGGCGGACAGCGGGATGCCCCGGCGGCGGCAGCCGATCCAGGCGCCGACGGCACCGAAGGCGATCGCGCCCCAGATACCGAGGCCGCCCTCCCAGATCTTGAAGGCGTCGACCCAGTTCTGGCCGTCGCTGAAGTAGAGCTGGTAGTCGGTGATCACGTGGTAGAGCCGGCCGCCGACGAGACCGAAGGGCACGGCCCAGACGGCGATGTCGGCGACGGTGCCGGCTTTGCCGCCACGGGCGACCCAGCGCTTGTTGCCGATCCAGACGGCGACGAAGACACCGATGATGATGCAGAACGCGTAGCCGCGCAGCGGGATCGGGCCGAGCTCGATCACGCCGGTCGACGGGCTGGGAATGGAGGCAAGGTTCATGACGGGGTCGACGCTACCCTGCCGGGCGGTGGGTACGGCAAGCCGCCCGGCAACGTCTGGGTAACGAGGGCACGGTCACGGGCCCCTGCACCCGCCCTTTCCGGGACTTCCCCGGACCCCGTCAGGAAGCGGGCGCGGACGGGGTGGCGGTACCCGGCTTCTTGCCCTTGTTGGCCTCCAGGACCCACTTCTTCAGATTCTCCACGGAGATCTGCTCGTCGCCCTTCTTCGGGAAGATCGACTCGCCGTTGAGCAGCGCGGTCGGGGTGCCCTGGAAGCCGCCCTCGCGGAACGCCGTGTCGGACTTCTGGACCCAGCTGTCGTGCTCGCCGCCCTCCACACAGCTGCGGAATCCCGGCGTGTCGAGCCCCTCGACCTCCCCGGCCAGCTCGATCAGCCGGCTGTTCTTGGCGAAGGCGTCGTCGGGCTCGGGAGGCTGGTTGCGGAAGAGGACGTCGTGGTACGGGGCGAACTTGCCGACGTCCTGGGCGCAGGCGGCGGCGTTGGCGGCGCGCAGCGACCCCTTGCCGCCGAGGTTGCCGTCGATGATCGTGGCCAGGTGGTAGTCCACCTTGAGCTGCCCCGCCTCCACCAGCTCCGTGATGGTGTCCCGGAAGGCGTTCTCGAACTGGGCGCAGACCGGGCAGCGGAAGTCCTCCCAGATCGTGAGCGTGGACGGGGCGTCGGAGGCGCCGACCGGGAGGGTCAGGGAGTCCTCGCCGGTCGCTCCGGACGGGGTGATGGCGGGCCCGGAAGCGCTGTCGCCGCCGCTGTCCTTGCCCACGTTGGCCGCGATCAGGCCGACCACGGCGGCCAGCGCCAGGACGCCGACCACGGCCGAGGAGACGATCAGCGTACGGCGGCGCTTCTCGCGGCCCTTCTCCCGCTCGCGCTGCTGGGCCAGGCGCTCACGCGCACTTCGGTTTCCCTCAGGAATCTTGTCGCTCACACCCGCAGCAACGAACCGGGGAGGCACGTACGCGCCTCCCCGGCCCATATTCCACCCATTCAGGTGACTTCGAGGGTCACCGCTTTCGAACGCCCTGCGCCAGCTCGCCCGCCAGCGAGCGGACGGCGTCGAGACCGGCGGCCTCGTCGGGGGCGTCCAGCATGGCCTTGACGAAGGCCGAGCCGACGATGACGCCGTCGGCGAATCCGGCGACCTCGGCGGCCTGCCCGGCGTTGGAGACGCCGAGGCCGACACAGACCGGCAGGTCGGTGGTGGCGCGGGTGCGTCCCACCAGCTCCTGGGCCTGGGCGCCGACGGAGGCGCGGGTGCCGGTGACACCCATCAGGGAGGCCGCGTAGACGAAGCCGCTGCCCGCTGCCGTGATGGTGGCGAGGCGGGCGTCCTGGCTGCTGGGGGCGACGACGAACACGGTGGCGAGGCCGTGCTTGTCGGCGTGCTCGCGCCACAGCGCGGACTCCTGGACCGGCAGGTCGGGCAGGATGCACCCGGCGCCGCCCGCCTCGGCCAGTTCGGCGGTGAAGCGCTCGACGCCGTACCGGTCGATGGGGTTCCAGTACGTCATGACCAGGATCGGGACCCCGGTGGCCTCGTACGCCTCGCGGACCGTACGCATCACGTCGGCGATGCGGACGCCGCCGCGCAGGGCGATGTCGTCGGCGGTCTGGATGACCGGCCCGTCGAGGACCGGGTCGCTGTGCGGGAGCCCGACCTCCACCACGTCGGCGCCGCCCGCGATGACGGCCTTGACCGCCTCGATGCCGCCGTCGACGGTCGGGAAGCCGGCCGGCAGGTAGGCGATGAGCGCCGCCCGGTCCTCGGCCCTGGCGGCGGCGAGGGTGGTGTTCAACAGCTCGATGTTGCCGCTCACTTGGCGTCCCCCTCGATCTCGGCGCGGTCGCTGTCCGCGTCCGCCTCGACGGCGGCGTCGGTGTCGTAGAGCCCGAAGTAGCGGGCGGCGGTGTCCATGTCCTTGTCGCCGCGCCCGGACAGGTTGATGAGGATCAGCCCGTCCTTGCCCAGCTCCTTCCCGAGGTCCAGCGCACCGGCGAGCGCGTGGGCGCTCTCGATGGCCGGGATGATGCCCTCGGTGCGGGAGAGCAGGCGCAGGGCCTGCATGGCCGCCTCGTCGGTGACCGCGCGGTACTCGCCGCGGCCGATGTCCTTGAGGTAGGAGTGCTCCGGGCCGATGCCCGGGTAGTCCAGCCCCGCCGAGATCGAGTACGGCTCGGTGATCTGGCCCTCGTCGTCCTGGAGGACGTAGGAGCGCGAGCCGTGCAGGATGCCGGGCTCGCCCGCGGTCAGGGTCGCCGCGTGCTCACCGGTCTCCACACCGTGCCCGGCCGGCTCGCAGCCCACCAGGCGGACCCCGGCGTCCGGGATGAAGGCGTGGAAGAGGCCGATGGCGTTGGAGCCGCCGCCGACGCAGGCGACCGCCGCGTCCGGGAGGCGGCCGGCGCGCTCCAGGAGCTGGCGGCGGGCCTCGACGCCGATGACCCGGTGGAAGTCGCGGACCATCGCCGGGAAGGGGTGCGGGCCCGCGACCGTACCGAAGAGGTAGTGCGTACGGTCCACGTTGGCGACCCAGTCGCGGAACGCCTCGTTGATGGCGTCCTTCAGGGTCCGCGAGCCGGACTTCACGGCGACGACCTCGGCGCCGAGCATCCGCATCCGCGCCACGTTCAGCGCCTGGCGCTCGGTGTCGATCTCGCCCATGTAGATGGTGCAGTCGAGGCCGAAGAGGGCGCAGGCGGTCGCGGTGGCGACGCCGTGCTGACCGGCTCCGGTCTCCGCGATGACGCGGGTCTTGCCCATGCGCTTGGTGAGGAGCGCCTGGCCCAGCACATTGTTGATCTTGTGCGAGCCGGTGTGGTTCAGGTCCTCGCGCTTGAGGAAGATCCGGGCACCGCCCGCGTGCTCGGCGAAGCGCGGGACCTCGGTCAGCGCGCTGGGCCGGCCGGTGTAGTTGACCATGAGCTCGTTGAGCTCGGCGGCGAAGGCCGGGTCCGACTTGGCCTTGTCGTACTCGACGGCGACCTCGTCCACGGCGGCGACGAGCGCCTCCGGGATGAACTTGCCGCCGTAGGCGCCGAAGTAGCCCTCGGCGCTGGGGATCAGACCCTCGGGGTCCGGGATGAAGAATTCGGACGTCATGGGACGTGCTCCTTGGCATGGCAACGGGTGGGTTCACCGTATGCGCCGAGAGCGGAGCGCCACCGGGACCGGCATGCGGTCGCGGCGGTGCGGTCGTACGTACGAGGAGAAGGGGGTGGTGCGGTACGTCGGCCGGGGCTCGCCTACAGCGCGGACCCCGGGCGCCATCGCATCCCGTTCACCTGGCCGGGCTCGTCACCGATCACGTACCGCACCCGCCGGCCGTGCACACGCCGGGCGGGGGCGCGGCAGCCACGGGGGCGGCAGCCGCGCGCCAGCGGGGCGTGCGGATCCCGGGCCGGGGCCCCGGCGGAGCGCAGGCCCGGCCGGGTGCGGGGCACGGGACGGTCGGTCATGGTCGTCGGTCTCCCGGTCAGCCGCGGCCGTGGCGGAGCGCCGGGTGGGCGCCCGCGGCGACCAGGTCGGCGACGGCGGCGCGCGGGTCGCGGCCGGTGACCAGGGACTCGCCGACCAGGACGGCGTCGGCGCCGGCGTTGGCGTACGCGATCAGGTCGTGCGGGCCCCGGACGCCGGACTCGGCGACCTTGACGATGTGGTCGGGGATCTCGGGGGCGACGCGCTCGAAGGTGGAGCGGTCGACCTTGAGGTCCTTGAGGTTGCGCGCGTTGACACCGATGATCTTCGCTCCGGCGTCCACGGCCCGCTCCGCCTCCTCCTCGTCGTGCGCCTCGACGAGCGGGGTGAGCCCGATCGACTCGGCGCGCTCGATCAGGGAGACGAGGGCCTCCTGGTCGAGGGCGGCGACGATCAGCAGGGCGAGGTCGGCGCCGTACGCCCGGGCCTCCCACAGCTGGTAAGAGGTGACGATGAAGTCCTTGCGGAGGATCGGGGTGTCGACCTTGGCGCGGACGGCCTCCAGGTCGGCGAGCGAGCCGCCGAAGCGGCGCTCCTCGGTGAGGACCGAGATGACGGACGCGCCGCCCGCCTCGTAGTCCGCGGCGAGCGCGGCGGGGTCCGCGATGGCCGCAAGGGCCCCCTTGGACGGGGACGAGCGCTTGACCTCGCAGATGACGGTGACGCCCTCGCCGCGCAGGGCGGCGACTCCGTCCTTGGCCTGGGGAGCGCGGGCCGCGCGCTCCTTCAGCTCGTCGAGGCTGACGCGCGTCTGCCGCTCCGCGAGGTCGGCGCGAACGCCGTCGATGATCTCGTCGAGCACACTCACGCGAGCGGCCCCCTTCCGGAACGGTTGACGGTGAACAGGATCAGCCATACCGATGGTATCCGCAGGAGGCCCCGGGGCCCGCATCAGGCCACGCCGCATCCCACTACCTGGGCGTTCAGGGCGCCAGCGCCGAGCCGAACGGCAGATTCCGGACGACGGTGAAGATCAGGAGCAGCGCCCCGATGCCCCACCACCAGGCGGGGGCCAGGCTGATCCGCAGCGGCCGACCGCGCCAGGCCCGGACCAGCCAGAGGCCCCAGACGGCGGCGAAGAGGACGTACCCGGCGGTGGCGACGGCGTTGGCGGAGAGGGCCGCGCCGAGATCACCGTGGATGAACGCGTGGGCGCTGCGCAGGCCGCCGCAGCCGGGGCAGAACACGCCGGTCAGCTTGAGCAGCGGGCAGACGGGGTAGTGGCCGGGCTCGTTGGGGTCGACGGTGCCGACGTATGCGAAGGCGGCTGTGACGGCGGCGAGGATGCCGAGGGGGGTGGCGAGTCGGCCCAACCAGCCCGTCCGGCGTTTGAGGACGGAAACGTGGCCGTGGGGGCCGGGCACCTGCGAGGGCCCCTCGCCCGAGGGGCCTGTGAGCGCCGGGCCCACCCCGGCGAGGGCTCCGTCCCCAGACGCCGGACGGGCTGGGGTGGCGAGGGTCTCGTCCCCGGACACCGGGCCGGCTGGGGTGGCGAGGGTCTCGTCCCCGGGAGACGGACCGGCTGAAATGGGCCGGGCCATGTCCGGGGTCGGGCAGACCGTCAGCGGCATGTTCCAGGGGCCGACGCCCTGTGGTGCGGCTTCCTGGCGGCCCTGGTCGGCGGGACCGGGACCCGCCCCCGGGGTCGGGTCGGAGTTCGGGGGCTGGGCGGCGGCGGGGGTCGGGGTGGCGTCCACCCGGTGATTGTCCCCGCTCATAGGGAAAGGCGCAGCCCTGGTGGGGCTGCGCCTCGCTGCGTGTCGGCCGCGCGGGTCAGTGGGAGACCTGCGCCTCTCCGGCGCGCGCCCGGGCCTCCACCAGCTCGGAGGACTCCTTCGGCATGCCGAGACCGGCCAGCTTCATGGCGTAACCGACGATGCCACCGGCGAAGATGACGGCGATACCGGCCCAGAAGCCGAGCGGGTTGGCCGCGACCATGAAGACGCCTGCGACGCAGAAGCCGATAAAGGCGATGATGACACCGGTCCAGGCGGCCGGGGTGTGTCCGTGGCTCGTGCCCGCCATGAGTTGCTCCTTGTTGGTGTTGCGCTGGGGGTATCGCTGCAGCTGTCGCTCGGGGGACGGCTCGCCTCCATTGTCCCGTACGGGACGGGGGGAGGTGAGCGGGGGGTCACCCCTCGCTCGTCGGGTCCTCGCCCCGGTCCAGGGCCTTCCACAGCTCCTCGGGGCGGTCCGGGTCGGGGGCGGTGCGGGGCGCCTTGCGGGGGCGCGGGGTGCCGTCGCGCTCGTACCGTCCCGACATCGTGGGCCAGCGGCTGCCGAAACGCAGGGCGAGCACCCCGGCGAGCAGGATCAGCAGGCCCCCGGCGGCGGTGACGTACGGCCAGGCGGTGTGGGTGAGGGCGTCGATGGTGGCCGCCGCGTCACCGGTGGTGCGGGCGGCCTCCTCGTCGAGGGCAGTGCTGTCGGACGCGCCCGCCCAGGCGCTGAGCCCGGCCCCGAGGCCGCTGAGCGCGAGCAGGGCGGCGACGACGCGGCGGCCCGCGCCACGGACGGCGAAGACGGCGACGAGGGCGGCCAGGCCGACGATCGCGAGGGCGGCCGGGGCGCCGGTGACGTCCTGGCCGTCGGCGGTCAGCGGCAGGGCGCCGCCGCCGGTTGCCGCCCTGCCCTCGGCCCAGACCTGGCCGGAGGCCAGGAGGACGACGGTGGCACCGACCGCGCCCAGGAGCAGCCCGGCCGCGAGCGACCGGCGGCCGCCCGTGGAGTCGGACACGGAACCGGAAGGCACGTCGGACACGGAACTGGGCGTCGCGTCCGGCGCGGAACCGGAAGGCGCGTCGGGCGCGGCGCCGGAGGCGGCGGTTCGGGCACGGGGCTGGGGTACGGGGACAGCACTCACGTCGTCCACTATCCCTTACGGCCTCAGCGGTCGTGGAGGCGGTTGGCGGTATGGACGGCGCGCAGCACGGCGGCGGCCTTGTTGCGGCACTCGTTGTCCTCCGCGACCGGGTCCGAGTCCGCCACGACGCCCGCCCCGGCCTGCACGTACGCGGTGCCGTCGCGGAGCAGGGCGGTGCGGATGGCGATGGCGGTGTCGGAGTCCCCGGCGAAGTCGAGATAGCCGACGCAGCCCCCGTACAGACCGCGGCGGCTCGGCTCCAGCTCCTCGATGATCTGCATGGCGCGGGGCTTGGGGGCGCCGGAGAGGGTGCCCGCGGGGAAGCAGGCGGTGAGGACGTCGAAGGCGGTGCGGTCCTCGGTGACGCGGCCGGTGACGGTGGAGACGATGTGCATCACGTGGGAGTACCGCTCGATCGACATGAAGTCGACGACCTCCACACTGCCCGGCTCGCAGACCCGCCCCAGGTCGTTGCGGCCGAGGTCGACGAGCATCAGGTGCTCGGCGCGCTCCTTGGGGTCGGCGAGCAGCTCCTCGGCGAGCGCCTGGTCCTCCTGCGGGGTGGCGCCGCGGTGCCGGGTGCCGGCGATCGGGTGGACCATCGCGCGGCCGTCCTCGACCTTGACGAGGGCCTCGGGGCTTGAGCCGACGACGTCGAACCCGTCGAAGCGGAAGAGGTACATGTACGGGGACGGGTTGGTGGCCCGCAGCACCCGGTAGACGTCCAGGGCGCTCGCGGTGCACGGGGTCTCGAAGCGCTGGGAGGGCACGACCTGGAAGGCCTCCCCGGCGCGGATGCGCTCCTTGATGTCCTCCACGGCGACCTGGTAGGCCTCGCCGCCCCAGAGCGCGGTGCACGGCGGCAGCTCGGACGGGGGCAGGACGGCCGGGGCGTTCTCGACCGGGCGGCGCAGGTCCTGCTCCATGGCGTCCAGGCGGGCGACGGCGTCCGTGTAGGCCTCGTCGACCCCGGTGGAGAGGTCGTTGTGGTTGATCGCGTTGGCGATCAGCAGGACGGTGCCGTTCTGGTGGTCGAGGACGGCGAGGTCCGAGGTGAGCAGCATGGTCAGCTCGGGGAGCTTCAGGTCGTCGCCACCGTGCTCGCCGATCTTCTCCAGGCGGCGTACGACGTCGTAGCCGAGGTAGCCGACCATCCCGCCGGTGAAGGGGGGAAGGCCCGCGTCGCCGACCAGGTCGCGGGGGGTGTGCAGGGTCTCGACGGTGGCGCGCAGGGCGTCCAGCGGGTCGCCGTCGACCGGGACGCCGACGGGCGGGGTGCCGAGCCAGTGGGCCGCGCCGTCGCGGGCGGTGAGGGTGGCGTCGCTGCGGACGCCGATGAAGGAGTAGCGCGACCAGGTCCGGCCGTTCTCCGCGGATTCCAGCAGGAAGGTGCCGGTGCGCTCCGCGGCGAGCTTGCGGTACAGGCCGACCGGGGTGTCGCCGTCCGCGAGGAGGCGGCGGCTGACGGGGACGACGCGCCGGTCGACGGCCAGCTTGCGGAAGGTGTCGAGATCCATGGCCGGTGACCTTACTGGTCGAGAAGGGAGAGGACGTCGGCGTCGAAGCAGGTGCGGTCGCCCGTGTGGCAGGCGGCGCCGGTCTGGTCGACCTTGACCAGCACGGTGTCGGCGTCGCAGTCCAGGGCGACGGACTTCACCCGCTGGATGTGGCCGGAGGTGTCGCCCTTGACCCAGTACTCCTGGCGGCTGCGCGACCAGTAGGTGCAGCGGCCCGTGGTGAGGGTGCGGTGCAGCGCCTCGTCGTCCATCCAGCCGAGCATCAGCACCTCGCCGGTGTCGTACTGCTGGGCGATGGCCGGGACCAGACCGTCGGCGCCGCGCTTGAGGCGGGCGGCGATCGCGGGGTCGAGGCTGCTGGAGGGCGGCGTGGGGCCGGGCGTGCTGGTCATGGACCCATTGTGCCGTGGTGACGGGCGCTTTCCGGGCGGACGTCCACTGGGCGGACCCCGGGTGACGGCCGTACGCTGGCGGGCATGTCGACCCATGCGAAGCGTGAACGTCTTCTGCTCGCCGATCTGTTGGAGGCGGCCGGTCCCGAGGCCCTGACCCTGTGCGAGGGGTGGAAGACCCGTGATCTGGCCGCCCATGTGGTGGTCCGTGAACGCCGCGCCGACGCGGCGGGCGGGCTGGTGATCGGCGCTCTGAAGAACCGGCTGGAGCGGGTGCAGGCCGAGTTCGCGGCGAAGCCGTACGAGGAGCTGATCCAGCTGATCCGTACGGGCCCGCCGCGGTTCTCGCCGATGTCCCTCAAACAGATCGACGAGGCGGCGAACACCGTCGAGTTCTTCGTCCACGCGGAGGACGTGCGCCGGGCCCAGCCGGACTGGTCGCGGCGTGAGCTGGACCCGGTCTTCGCCGATGTGCTCTGGTCGCGCACCGAGAAGACGGCCCGGCTGCTGGGGCGCCGGTCCCCGGTGGGGCTGGTGCTGCGCCGCCCGGACGGCCGGACGGCGGTGGCCCACAAGGGCACCCCGGTGGTGACGGTGACCGGGGAGCCCTCCGAGCTGCTGCTGTTCGCGTTCGGCCGGCAGGACGGGGCGGACGTCCAGGTGGAGGGCGACAAGGACGCGGTGGAGCGGCTGAACCGGGCCGAGCTGGGGATGTAGCCGAGCTGGGGATGTAGCTGCTTCTACGTTCCCAGCAGCCGCCGGGCCGCCAGGGCGAGGGAGACCTCGACCGCGTCCCGGGGGCGGGTGAGGCAGCGGCCCGTGAGCTGTTCGAAGCGGCGCAGCCGGTTGAGGACGGTGTTGCGGTGGCAGTAGAGCCGCGCGCCCGCCCGCTGCGCCGATCCGTCCGCGTCCAGCCAGGCCGTCAGGGTCTCCAGGATGACGTCCCGGTCCGAGGGGTCGAGCCGGTCCAGCGGCCCCAGCACCCGGTCGGCGAGCGCGGAGCCGAGGGCCGGGGAGGTGACGACGAGGGCGTCGGGGAGGTGCTCGTCGAGCAGGACCGTGCCGCCGGACGCGGGACAGGCGCGCAGGGCGGTCTCCGCCAGCCGCCGGGCGTCGCCGAGCGCGGCCAGGCCCTCGACGGCGGAGCCGATCCCGGCCCGGGTTCCGGCGGGGGCGTCCAGGGCGGCGGCGATGGCGTGCAGCTCGCCGGGGTCACCGGGGCCGCGCGTGAGCCGGAGGATGGCGAACTCTGCGTCGGGGCCGGTGTGCCAGAGGGGGGCGGTGCCCGGAATCGCGCCCGGCAGCGGGGCGGTGTCCGGCCGCGTGTGGGGCAGGCCGTCCGGTCCCGACTGCCCGTGCGGAGCCGCGCCTGGCAGCGCGGCCGGCAGGTTCAGCGATGGCCGGGTGGGCCCCGGCCGCTGCGGCCCGCGCGGTGCGGAGGCCACCGCGAGTACGGCGTACCGCCCCTGTTCCGGCAGGCCGAGCATGGCCGCCGCCTCGCAGAGGTCCGCGATCCGGGCGGTCCCGTCGAGCAGCGCCGCGATCATCAGCCGCTGCTGGTTCTCGCGCCGCCAGGACAGCCGCCGCTCGGCCTGCCGGTAGGCGTCGCCGACGATCCCGCAGTGCTCGTCGACGAAGTTCCACACGTCGGCGGCGACATGGACGAGCAGCCGTACGTCGTCGGGGTCGCGGCGGGCCGTCTCGTCCACGAGGTCCTGCCAGACCATCGCGCCGCCCATCCGGAAGGCGTGCAGGACGGCGTCGAGCGGTACGCCCTGTTCGGCGCGGATCTCGCCGATCCGGCGGGAGGTGCGGTGGGCGGCCTCGCGGAACTCCCGGGGCTGGATCAGCGAGCCGACGTTGTGCCGCAGGGAGTGGTGGACCTCCTGCCAGATCTCGGCCCGGTCCGACTCGATCGCCGCCCGGTAGCCGGGCTCCTGCTCGTACAGGGCCTCGACGAGCCGGTCGGTGAGGACCGGGAGCGACGCGACGAGGACCCGGGCGGCCCGGTGCAGCACCTCGACGGCGTCGCGGTCGGCCAGGGAACGGAAGCGCTGGGGCAACGGCGACGCGGGGTGGGTGCCGTGCAGCACCGCGATCCGCGGACGTACGACCTGTGGCATGGCGGCCTCCACCGGGAATCGGCCGGCTGCGCGATCGGCCGGCTCGGAGCACCCGGCCCGGCAGGGCGCGAGCACAGCCGAATGATCCTGACGCCCGCAGAATGGCATACCGCCCGGTCGGTACCTAGAGGTCTGCGCGGAACTTGTCATCACGGTCTCGCAACCACCGGCCTTCACGGGCCCTCGGGACCCAGGAGCCGGGCCAGTTCGGTGCGGGAGCGGATGCCGAGGGCGGCGAAGACGTTACGGAGGTGGTGGTCGACCGTGCGCGGGCTGAGCGAGAGCCGGAGCGCGACCTCGCGGTTGGTGGCTCCTTCGGCGACGCAGCGGGCGATGCGCTGCTGCTGCGGGGTGAGCGCGGAGAGCGCCCCGTCCTCCGTGTCCCGCACCGCCCCGACCGGCTCCCCCGCCGCCCGTAACTCGCCGCCCGCCCGCTCGGCCCAGGCGCGGGCCGAGCACCGCTGGAAGGCGACCAGGGCGTCGCGCAGGGGGGTGCGCGCCTCGCGGGTACGCCGGCGGCGGCGCAGCCACTGCCCGTAAAGGAGCTGGGTACGGGCCCGTTCGAAGTCGCCGCCCGCCCGGTCGTGGTGGGCGAGGGCCTCCGCGTACCGGGCGTCGGCCTCCTCCGCGGTGGCCAGCAGGGCGTGGCAGCGGGCCAGTTGGGCGGGGGCCTGCGGGTCGGCGGTCCGGGCGGTCCACCCGGCGAACTCGGCCACGGCGGCCTGGAGTTCACCGCCGTCCTCGACGGCGCGGCCCCCGAGGACGGCGGCCTCGACGTAGCAGGGCACGGCGAGCATCCGGGCGGCGAAGTGGCCCTGGCGGGGCCCCGGGCGCACCAGCGGGCCGAGCCGGGCGACGGCCTCCTCGGACCGCCCCGCGGCCAGGTCGGCCCGCGCCCGGGCCCAGGTGGCGAGGGTCGCGGGCTGGGCGAGGCCGTGGGGCCCGGCACCGGCCAGCGCGGCATCACAGTGGGCGGTGCAGGCCTCGGCGGGCCCCTCCACGGAGGCGGCGAGGGCGAGTACGGCGTGGAGATGGACGGAGCTGTTGGGCTGCCCGGTACGGCGTGCGGCGTGCAGCCCCTCCAGGGCATGGGCGCGGGCCCCGGCGTGGAGCCCGGCCCGCAGCTCGGCGTAGGCGAGGTGCTCCAGGGCCTGCGGCAACAGGGCGTCGGGCCCCCGCGTCCGCACGGCGGCGAGCGCCCGCGCCCCGGTCCGGCAGGCGACGGCGACCTCCCCGAGGACGAGGGCGGCGACCCCGGCGCGGAGGAGGGCGGCGGGGTCGTTCCGACTCACCGGGTACGCAGGGTCCGCCCGGTCCACCGCGTCCGCCGGGTCCAGGCACTGCCGGAGCAGCGCGTGCCCCGCCTCCGTGCGTCCGGCGAGCACCGAACGCATCCCAGCCCGGTAGGAGGCGAAGGCACGGTCGTACGGGGTGGGGTCGACGCGGTCCATGGCCGCCAGGTAGCCGGGCGCGTCGCCCATCACCCAGGCCGCCTCGGCCGCCCCGAGGAGGGCGTCGAGGGCCCGCCGGGGGTCGTGCGGGCCGAGCAGCGCGGCCGCGGCGAGGAGGGCTTCATGGGCGTCGGCGGCGGGCCCGGAACGCAGGGCGAGCAGGCCGTGCACGTAGGGGGCGAGGCCGGGCGCGGTGGTGTGCTCCCCCGCCGACCCGGTCCGGGCCAGCAGGGCGCGGGCCCGGGCCGGGTCGCCGGCGAGGGCGGCCTGTTCGGCTGCCGCGGCGAACCGGGCCGAGCGCAGGGTCTGGTCGGCGGTGAGCGCGGCGGCGCGGGACAGGGCCGAGGAGCGTTCGGCATGCGGGTACGGACTGGTCGCGGCCGCCTCCAGCCGGGCGGCGAGGCGGGCGTCCGGGCCGGGAGCCGCGCAGGAGAGCTGGACGAGGGAGGCGAGCGGGGCGGGGTGTTCGGCGAAGGTCGCCGCTTGGGTGGTCGACGTGGCCGGGCGGGCGCCGGGGTGCGCCGGGCGGGCGGACGAGGCGGTACGGGCGACAGGTTGCGACGTCGGGTCGGGCCCGTCGCCGGGGTGCGCCGACGCGCGGGGCGAGGCGGCACGGGCGCCGGAGTGCGGCGTCGGGCCGGGCCCTTCGCCGTGGCGCACCGACGCGCCCGGCGAGGCGGGGTGGCCACCGAAAAAGGCCGACGCGGCAGGGGCGATGGCGCGGTCGCCGGTCTCCGCCAGCAGGGCGGCGAGCAGCTCGTGGGTGGCGCGGCGGCGGGCGGGCGGGGCGTGGTGCAGGACCGCGCGGGCGAACAGCGGGTGGCCGAAGTGGATCCGGCTGCCCGCCCGTTGCAGCAGGCCCTCGGTCGCGGTGGAGCCGAACAGGACGCCGTCCAGGAAGTCCCGGGGCAGCCCGGTCCGGGTTCCCGCGCGCAGCAGGAGCAGGGCGTCCGCCCCCGCCCCGGCCGGCTCGTGCTCCTGGGCGGCGGCGGCCAGCAGGAGCAGCGCGCGGGTGTGCGCCGGAAGCCCGTCCAGGCGGTCCGCGTGCGCGGCCAGCACGCCCTCGGCGCCCGGCAGCGGACAGGGCAGCGGGGTGCGCCCGGCGAGCTGGTCCGGGGTGAGGCGGCCGGTGAGCCCGGCGAGCAGGCGGGGGTTGCCGGCCGCCTCCCGGAGGAGCTCGGCGCGGACGACCGGGTCGAGTCCCTCCGTAACGCCGGAAAGTCCCTCCCCGCCCCCCGTGAGCCGGTCCAACAGCGCGGCCGCCGCGTCCTCGTCCAGGGGGCCGAGTCGGAGCGCGGGCAGTCCGGCGAAGGTGGGGCCGTCGTCCGCCGCGATCAGGACCGCGACCCGGCTGCCCGCGCCCAGTCTGCGGGCCGCGAAGTTGAGGGCGGTCCGGGAGGCCGGGTCCCAGGCGTGGGCGTCGTCGGCGCAGACCAGCAGCGGCCGTTCCCGGCCCAGCTCCCGCAAGCGGGCGAGCAGCGCGTCGGGGGTGAGGCCGGAAAGGGGGCGCGGCCCGGGCGGGCCCGGGGCCGACCAGAGCAGGGCGTGCAGTCCGCTGTGGGGCAGACCGCGTTCGTCGGGGGCGGCGGTGGCGTACAGCACCGGCCCCCGGGGCCGGTGCGCGGCGGCGGCCTCGCGCAGCAGTGCGGTCCGGCCGAGGCCGGGCGGTGCCGTCAGCACGAGGGCGCCGCCGTCGTCCTGCCGCAGCCGGGCCAGCATGCCTTGCAGGAAGGCGAGTTCACCGCTGCGGCCGTACAGCCGGAGCGGACTGTGCACGGTCGTCGATGAGGTCACATCGGCACGGTAGGACCGTGCGAGCGGGGGCGGAAGGTCCGCGTCCGGCCGCCTGGCCGGGGCGGTGCGGGCTCCCAGCCGGACGGCTCCGGCGCTGTGCACGGGCACAGTGCCGGAGCCGCCGGGAAGACCGGTCCCGCGCCGGTTCCGTACCGGCTACGCCGGTTCTACGAGGAGTGCGGGCAGTTGCCCCGGTACTCCGCGATGGTGAGGCTCGGCTGCGGGATCGGGCAGAGGAACTGCTCGTAGCGGGTGTCGTTGTCGATGAATCGCTTCAGCCACGAAATGCTGTACTTCGCGATCGTGGTGTTGGACGAGTTCGGCGTGAAGTGCGAGGCCCCCCGCAGCTCCAGGTACGCCTTGTCCAGCGACCCGGGCAGCGACTGGTAGAACGGCTCGGAGTGGCTGGAGACCGGGGCGACCGTGTCGCCGTCCGCACCCACCACCAGGGTGGGCGTGCGCAGTTCGGGCCAGGTCTTGTCGGTGTTCCAGCCGGTCAGCGGGATCGCCGCCTTGAGGGATGTACGGCTCTTCGCCGCTTCCAGTGAGCCGCCGCCGCCCATCGAGTGGCCCATCACGCCGAGCCGGGTGGCGTCGACCCGCGTCCGTACCGAGCTTCGCTGGGTCAGGTAGTCCAGCGCGGACAGGAGCTGGCGGCCCCGGCTGTCGGGCTGGTCGACCGTGGTGTTGGTGTCGATGGTGAAGACCACGAAGCCCTGCGATGCCAGGCGCGGCCCGAGCCAGGCGATGGAGGACTGGTAGGCGGTGAAGCCTGGCGAGATGACGACCGCGCCGAAGGTGCCGTCGGCGGTGGACGTCGGGTAGTAGATGGTGCCGCCGCCGAATCCGCTCACGGCGAGCGAGGAGACGGAGGTCTGGGAGGTGGCGTACGAGCCGCGGCTCGCCTCGATGGAGGCGTTGGTGGGGGCCGGTCCGCGCTCGTAGGGGTTGGCGGCGGCCTGGGCGCCCGGGACCAGGGCGGTCATCAGGAGGCCGGCGGTGGCCGCGGCGGCGGTCAGCAGGCCTGCGAGCGTACGGGGGCGGCTCGGGCGTGGGGGGTGCTGGCGTGAGGGGAGGAGGTGCTGCTGCACGGGGGGATCCTCTCGGTGGTGGCGGAACCACACCACGCGAGGCCCACGAGCCCGTCGTCCAGGGGCTGTCGGGGGTGCACCGCGTGGCTGCCGTCGTCGTCCGTCGGCGGTCGCCACTCTCACGGTGCGTCCCGTGGTCACGCATCGGCGGTATCACCGGTCTCGGCAGACCGGTGATACCGCCTCGACTGCTCACCCGCTCAGCGGACCGGGTGTCCCGCTTCCCTCAGCGCGCCCTTGACCTCGGAGATCCGCAGGTCGCCGAAGTGGAACACGGACGCGGCCAGTACCGCGTCGGCGCCCGCTTCGATGGCCGGGGCGAAGTCGGCGAGCCGGCCCGCGCCGCCGGAGGCGATGACGGGGACGGTGACGTGCTTGCGTACCGCCTCGATCATCTCGGTGTCGTAGCCGTCCTTCGTGCCGTCCGCGTCCATCGAGTTGAGCAGGATCTCGCCCGCGCCCAGCTCGGCGGCCCGGTGGGCCCACTCGACGGCGTCGATGCCGGTGCCCTTGCGGCCGCCGTGCGTGGTGACCTCGAAGGTGCCCTCCGGGGTGCGGCGGGCGTCGACGGAGAGCACCAGGACCTGGCGTCCGAAGCGCTCGGCGATCTCGCGGATGAGGTCGGGGCGGGCGATGGCGGCGGTGTTGACGCCGACCTTGTCCGCTCCGGCGCGCAACAGCTTGTCGACGTCGTCGGGGGTGCGGACGCCACCGCCGACGGTGAGCGGGATGAAGACCTGCTCGGCGGTGCGGCGGACCACGTCGTACGTCGTCTCGCGGTCGCCGCTGGAGGCGGTGATGTCAAGGAAGGTCAGCTCGTCGGCGCCCTCGGCGTCGTACAGCTTGGCCATCTCGACGGGGTCGCCCGCGTCGCGCAGGTTCTGGAAGTTGACGCCCTTGACGACCCGGCCGTTGTCGACGTCCAGGCAGGGGATGACACGTACGGCGAGAGTCACTGGGAGCCTCCCCGGTAGGCCTCTACCTCTACCTCGACGACCAGGCTCGGGTCGACGAACCCGGACACGATGATCATGGAGGCGGCGGGGCGTACGGCGTCGAACAGCTCCTTGTGGGCGCGGCCGACGTCGTCCACGTCCCGGGCGTGCGTGATGTACATCCGGGTGCGGACGACGTCCTCGCGGCCGAGTCCCACCTGCTCCAGCGCGGCGAACGCGACGTCGAAGGAGGTGACCGTCTGCTCGTACGGGGAGCCTCCGGCGATCTGGCCGTTCACCACGGAGGTGCAGCCGGCCACCAGGACGAGGCCGTTGGGGAGCTCGACGGCGCGGGAGTAGCCGAACTTGTCCTCCCAGGGGGCGCCGGTGGAGATCCGGCGTACGGAGGCCGAAGCAGTGGGCTCCGTCATGCGGCTACCGCCTTGAGCGCCTCTTCCAGCGTGAACTCCTTCGCGTACAGCGCCTTGCCGACGATCGCGCCCTCGACGCCTTCGGGGACGAGGAGGGAGATCGCGCGGAGGTCGGCGAGCGAGGAGACGCCGCCGGAGGCGACGACCGGGCGGTCGGTGACGGCGCAGACGTCCCGCAGGAGGCCCAGGTTGGGGCCCTCGAGGGTGCCGTCCTTGGCGATGTCGGTGACGACGTAGCGGGCGCAGCCCTCGGCGTCGAGGCGGGCCAGGGTCTCGTAGAGGTCGCCGCCGTCGCGGGTCCAGCCTCGGCCGCGCAGGGTGGTGCCCCGGACGTCGAGGCCGACGGCGATCTGGTCGCCGTGCTCGGCGATGACCTTGGCGACCCACTCCGGGGTCTCCAGGGCGGCGGTGCCGAGGTTGACGCGGCGGCAGCCGGTGGCGAGGGCGGCGGCGAGCGAGGCGTCGTCGCGGATGCCGCCGGAGAGCTCGACCTTGATGTCCATGGCCCCGGTGACCTCGGCGATCAGGTCCCGGTTGTCACCGGTGCCGAAGGCGGCGTCCAGGTCGACGAGGTGCAGCCACTCGGCGCCGGCGCTCTGCCAGGCGAGGGCGGCCTCCAGCGGGGAGCCGTAGGAGGTCTCGGAGCCGGACTCGCCGTGCACGAGGCGGACGGCCTGGCCGTCACGGACATCGACGGCGGGGAGCAGTTCAAGCTTCGGCATTACAGCGTCTCGATCCAGTTGGTCAGCAGCTGGGCGCCGGCATCGCCGGACTTCTCGGGGTGGAACTGGGTGGCCCACAGCGCGCCGTTCTCCACGGCCGCCACGAACCGTTCGCCGTGCGTGGCCCAGGCGACCTTGGGGGCACGGATCTTGGCGTTGGTGACTTCGAGGGACCAGTCGTGCGCCGCGTAGGAGTGCACGAAGTAGTACCGCGCGTCGGCGTCCAGGCCCGCGAAGAGCCGGGAGTCCTCGGGGGCCTCGACGGTGTTCCACCCCATGTGCGGGACGATGTCGGCCTTCAGGGGTCCGACCGTACCGGGCCATTCGTCCAGGCCCTCGGTCTCCACGCCGTGCTCGATGCCGCGCTCGAAGAGGATCTGCATCCCGACGCAGATGCCCATCACGGGGCGGCCGCCGGAGAGCCTGCGGCCCACGATCCAGTCGCCGCGGGCGCGCTTCAGCCCGTCCATGCAGGCGGAGAAGGCGCCGACGCCGGGGACGAGCAGCCCGTCGGCGTTCATCGCGCGGTCGTAGTCGCGGGTGATCTCGACGTCCGCGCCGACGTGGGCGAGGGCCCGCTCGGCGGAACGGACGTTGCCGAAGCCGTAGTCGAAGACCACGACCTTTTTCGTGTCAGTCACAGCGTGCCCCTCAGTCCCACAGGCCCTGGATCCGCAGGATGCCCGCCACCAGGCACATCACGGAGCCGATCGACAGCAGCACGATGACGCCCTTGGGCATCCCCTGCTTGGCGAAGGAGTAGACGCCGCCGGCCAGGAAGAGGCCGACGACGATCAGGATGGTGTTGAGGCCGGTCACAGGGCGCCCTTCGTGGAAGGCAGGATGCCGGCGGCGCGCGGGTCGTGCTCGGAGGCGTACCGCAGGGCGCGGGCGAGCGCCTTGAACTGGCACTCGACGATGTGGTGGGCGTTGCGCCCGTACGGCACGTGGACGTGCAGAGCGATCTGCGCCTGGGCGACGAAGGACTCCAGGATGTGCCGGGTCATCGTCGTGTCGTACTCGCCGATCATCGGCGCCATCTTCTCGGGCTCGGTGTGCACGAGGTAGGGGCGGCCGGAGAGGTCGACGGTGACCTGGGCGAGCGACTCGTCCAGCGGGACGGTGCAGTTGCCGAAGCGGTAGATGCCGACCTTGTCGCCGAGGGCCTGCTTGAAGGCGGCGCCCAGGGCGAGGGCGGTGTCCTCGATGGTGTGGTGGCTGTCGATGTGCAGGTCGCCCTCGGTCTTGACCGTGAGGTCGAAGAGGCCGTGGCGGCCGAGCTGGTCGAGCATGTGGTCGTAGAAGCCGACCCCGGTGGCGACATCGACCTTTCCGGTGCCGTCGAGGTTGATCTCGACCAGCACGGATGTTTCCTTCGTGGTGCGTTCCACGCGGCCTACGCGGGGGCTCATGCGTCGTGCTCCTTCTTCAGTTCGCGTACCGCATCGAGGAACGCGTCGTTCTCTGCCGGGGTTCCTGCGGTGACCCGCAGCCATCCCGGTACGCCGTTGTCCCGGACCAGGACGCCCCGGTCGAGGATCTGCTGCCAGACGGCGTGGCTGTCGTCGAAGCGGCCGAACTGGACGAAGTTGGCGTCCGACTCGGTGACCTCGTAGCCGGTGGCGCGCAGCTCGGCCACCAGCCGGTCGCGCTCGCTCTTGAGCTGCGCGACATACCCGAGCAGCGTATCGGTGTGCTCCAGGGCGGCGAGCGCGGTGGCCTGGGTGACGGAGGAGAGGTGGTACGGCAGCCGCACCAGCTGGACCGCGCCGACCACGGCGGGGTCGGCGGCGAGGTAGCCCAGGCGCAGTCCGGCGGCGCCGAACGCCTTGGACATAGTCCGGGAGACGATCAGGTTGCGGCGGCCCTCGATGAGCGGGAGCAGCGAGGGGTGGTGACTGAACTCGCCGTACGCCTCGTCCACGACGACGACCGACGGCCCGGCGGCCTGGGCGGCGTCGTACAGCGCGAGGACGGTGCCGGCGTCGACGGCGGTGCCGGTGGGGTTGTTGGGCGAGGTGATGAAGACGACCTCGGGGCGGTGCTCGGCGATGGCGGCGCGGGCGGCCGCCACGTCGATGGTGAAGTCGTCGTTGCGCGGTCCGGAGATCCAGCCGGTGCCGGTGCCCCGGGAGATCAGGGCGTGCATGGAGTACGAGGGTTCGAAGCCGATCGCGGTACGGCCGGGCCCGCCGAAGGTCTGGAGCAGCTGCTGGAGGACCTCGTTGGAGCCGTTGGCGGCCCACACGTGGGCCGCCGTGACCGGGTGGCCCGCTGTGCGGCTCAGGTAGCGGGCCAGCTCGGTGCGGAGCTCGACGGCGTCCCGGTCGGGGTAGCGGTTGAGGCCGCGGGCGGCCTCGCGGACCCGCTCGGCGATCCGGTCGACCAGGGCTTCGGGGAGCGGGTAGGGGTTCTCGTTGGTGTTGAGGCGTACGGGGACGTCGAGCTGGGGTGCGCCGTACGGGGACTGGCCGCGGAGTTCGTCGCGGATGGGGAGCTCGTCCCAGGGGTTGAGGGCCTTGCGGTCGGGGAGCCCGTCCCCGGCGTCCCCTGCGTTGCGGGTGGTGCTGCCGTTCGTCACTGCTGCGGAACCTTCCAGCCGAACCTTGCCTTGAGCGCTGCGCCGTGGGCGGGGAGGTCCTCCGCCTCGGCGAGGGTCACGACATGGTGGGTGACCTCGGCGAGCGCGTCGCGGGTGTAGTCGACGATGTGGATGCCGCGCAGGAAGGACTGCACGGAGAGGCCCGAGGAGTGGCAGGCGCAGCCGCCGGTGGGCAGGACGTGGTTGGAGCCGGCGCAGTAGTCGCCGAGCGAGACGGGCGACCAGGGGCCGACGAAGATCGCTCCGGCGTTGCGGACCCGGTCGGCGACGGCGGCGGCGTCCGCGGTCTGGATCTCCAGGTGCTCGGCGCCGTACGCGTCGACGACCTTGAGGCCGTCCTCGATGGAGGAGACCAGGACGATCGCGGACTGGCGGCCGGCCAGGGCGGGCTCGATGCGGTCCTTGATGTGCTTGGAGGCGGCGACCTGCGGGGCCAGCTCGGCCTCGGTGGCGGCGGCCAGCTCCGCGGAGTCGGTGACCAGGACGGCGGCGGCCATCGGGTCGTGCTCGGCCTGGCTGATCAGGTCGGCGGCCACGTGCACCGGGTCGGCGCCGGCGTCGGCGAGGATCGCGATCTCGGTGGGCCCGGCCTCGGCGTCGATGCCGATGCGGCCCTTGAGGAGGCGCTTGGCGGCGGCGACGTAGATGTTGCCGGGGCCGGTGACCAGGTTGACCGGGAGGCAGTCCTCGGTGCCGTACGCGAACATCGCGATGGCCTGGGCGCCGCCCGCCGCGTACACCTCGTCCACGCCGAGCAGGGCGCAGGCGGCGAGGATCGTGGGGTGCGGCAGCCCGTCGAAGTCCTTCTGCGGCGGGGAGGCCACGGCGATGCCCTCGACGCCCGCCTCCTGGGCCGGGACGACGTTCATCACGACGGAGGAGGGGTAGACCGAGCGGCCGCCGGGGACGTAGAGCCCGACGCGCTCGACGGGGACCCACTTCTCGGTGACGGTGCCGCCGGGGACGACCTGGGTGGTGTGCGTGGTGCGGCGCTGCTCGCGGTGGACGAGGCGGGCCCGGCGGATCGACTCCTCGAGCGCCGCGCGGACGGCCGGGTCCAGCTCCTGGAGCGCCCGGGTCAGGGCGTCGGCAGGCACCCGGACCGACGGGATCCGGACACCGTCGAACTTCTCGCCCCACTCGATCACTGCCGCGGAGCCACGATGGCGTACGTCCTCGCAGATGGGCCGCACCGTCTCCAGGGCGGCTTCAACGTCGAACTCGGCACGGGGCAGCAGGTCGCGCAGGGCAGCACCCTCGGGGAGGGCGTCGCCGCGCAGATCGATTCGAGAGATCACACCGCAATTCTCGCAGACCGCTCAGGACGCCCGGTCGCCCGTATCACTGGCTGATACATGTCTCGGCCAACTCCCGCTGTCACTGCTGACCGATAGCTTTCATACCGTCACACAGAGGGAAGAACAGCACTACAGCATGTGTGCACGGAGGGAGCGGCCGTGACCGAGCCGCACGAAGGCGATATCCCGGACGGCCTCAGCGCAGCGGAGCTGGGCATGTGGCAGTCCTTCCGCAACGGGACGACCTACGACTTACGCACCTACGACTCCGCCCGCAACGATCCGTTCGCCCCGCATGTGTGGGGCCCCGAGCGGAGTGTCGGTGCGCGGACGGTGGCGCGGCTGCTGCTGAGCGGGCCACCGGCGAGACCGGGCCGGGTGGCCGCGCTCAAGCTCCGGGGGGTGCGGATCACCGGAAAGCTGGACCTGGCGGGCGGCCGGGTCTCTCCGTACGTGGAGCTGACGGGGTGCCGCTTCGAGCAGGAGGTGGTGCTCCCGGAGTGTCACTTCACGACGTTGCGGATGGTGGGCTGTCTGCTGCCCCGGCTGGAGGCGGCCCGGCTGCACACGGAGGGCGATCTGCATCTGCCGCGCTGCCGGATCGACCGGGGCATCCGGCTCACCGACGCCCAGATCGGCACGGACCTGCTGATCAACCAGCTCAGCGCCGGGCCCGACCGGCACGGCCGGGCCTTCGTCGGGGACGGCATGTCGGTCGCGCAGGACCTCCAGGCCGAGATGATCGAGACGCACGGGGAGCTGAGCCTGCGCGGGGCGAAGGTGGGCGGTTCGCTGAGTCTGCGCGGCAGCCATCTGCGCGCCGCGGCGGACCGCCGCGCACTGAACGCGCCGCAGCTGACGGTGGAGCGCACGCTCTACATGACCGAGGCGTGGGTGAGCGTCGACACCGGGAACCAGGGCACGACTCCCCCGTACGGCGTGGTCTACGCCCCGACCCCGGCGCGCGGGACCCGGTCGCAGATCTTCGAGTGCAAGGGCGGGGTGCGGCTGGACGACGGGCGGTTCGGGGACGCGGTGGACCTGCACAAGGCCCGGTTCACGATGACCCGGCAGGAGGAGCTGTCGCTGCGCCGGATCGTCACGCCGGAGCTGCGGTTCAACGCGGAGCGCCCCGAGGAGGGCCGGGTCGTGCTGAACGGCGCGAAGGTGGTGACCCTGATCGACCTGTCGACGAGCTGGCCGGGCCCGGGCGGCCTCGCGATGGGCGGCTTCGTCTACGAGAACCTCGTCCCGTACGGCCACTTCCCGCTCTCGCGGCGGCTGGAGTGGGTGCTGGCGGCGACCCCGGAGTACGTCCCCGAGCCGTACGAGCGGCTCGCGACGGTGCTGCGGGGCAGCGGCGAGGACGCGGACGCGCGTGAGGTGCTGCTGGCCAAGCAGCGCCGCCGCCGCGAGACGCTGCCGCCGGCCGCGAAGGCGTGGGGGTTCCTCCAGGACTGGACGGTGGCGTACGGGTACCGGCCGGGGCGGGCGGCGGTGTGGATGGCGGTGCTGTGGGCGGCGGGCACGGCGGCGTTCTCGCAGTACGACCCGGCGTCGATCAAGAACGACGAGTCCCCGCTGTGGAATCCCGCGCTCTACGCGCTGGACCTCCTGATCCCCGTGATCAACCTCGGCCAGGACGGCTACTGGCGGATGGAGGGCGGCTGGCAGTGGGCCGCGGCCGGTCTGGTGCTGGTGGGGTGGGTTCTGGCCACGACGGTGGCCGCCGGAGCCTCCAGGCTGCTGCGCAGGGGCTGACGGAAAGGGCAGCTGGAACCGGGTTCGGCCGCCCGGGACCGGCGTATCCGCGGGCGGGACGGGGCTCCTGGGCCGGCAGTGACGAGGTGACGGGCAGGTCAGGTTCAAGCCACCCCCGGACGTTTCCTTTGCCTTTTCTTGACCCGGCCCGATACAACCCATTCACTCGGCACAGAAGCTTCACAGCACATCCCTGGCGCGGCCCTCACCAGCGCTTTTCAATGGTCTGCACCATGGCCTTCCTTCGTGCTCTGCTCAGTACCGCGCGCATGATCCGGCACAGCCCTCCGCTGTCCGCCGGACTGCCCGCGGATGACGCCGTGCTGCTCGACGCCCCCGATGAGCAGCTCTCCCCGGCGCTGGTGGCCGCCGCCCTGGGCGACCACGAACCGGCCGCCAAGCTGCTCGCCACCACGCGGTCCTCCGCCGACTGGGAGAACCGCGACCGCTACCTCGGCCGGCTCGTCACCTTCGCCCGCCACCGGGACGGCTGGCTCACCGACTGGCTGGCCGCCGACCCGCGCGACCCCGACGCCCTGCTGGTCAAGGCGGAGCTCGCGGTCCGCCGGGCCTGGGAGTCGCCCGCCCGCGCGGAGCGGCTCCACGAGGTCGGCCCGATGATCACCGCCGCCGCCGAGGCGGACCCGCGCGACCCGGTTCCCTGGCGGCTCGCCCTGGACCACGCCCGGGGCACCCACGCCACGCACACGGTCTTCGAGTCGCTGTGGGAGCAGGCGATACGGCGCTCCGCGCACCACTACGGCTGCCATGTGGCGGCGCTGCGCTACCTCTCCGCCGCCTGGTACGGCTCGCACCGCGAGTGCTTCGACTTCGCCGAGCGGGCCGCCGAGGACTCCCTGCCCGACTCCCTGGTGCAGGCCCTCCCGGTCCGGGCCGCCTTCGACCTGCTCCTGGACACCCAGGCGCTGGGCCGGACCACCTCCGTCCTGGAGGAGCGGATCGACGCGGCGGCCGACGCGGCCATCAGGCTGTCGGCCGCCTACCGGCCCGGCGACCCCTGGCCCGCCGAGGTCCGCAACCTCCTCGTGTACGTGCTCCTCGCCCGCGGCCGCTGGGCCGAGGCGCTGGACCAGTTCACGCTGATCGGGCAGCACGCGACGTCGTTCCCGTGGTCCTCGGTCTCCGACGACGCCCTCGGCCGGTTCCTCGACGCACGGGACGGCGCACGGCTCCAGGTGGCCTCCGCGACCCCCTTGCGCAGCCGCGCAGACCGCGGACGTCCGCGCGGCCATTACGCTTGAGCGTTGTGACCACCGCCCGTCTTCCCCTTTTCCCGCTCAACGCGGTGCTGTTCCCCGGCCTCGTGCTGCCGCTCAACGTCTTCGAGGAGCGATATCGCGCCATGATGCGGGAGCTGCTGAAGAGCGACGAGGACGAACCTCGCCGCTTCGTCGTGGTCGCGATCCGCGACGGCCGCGAGACCGCGGTGACGGGCACCGGCATGCCGGACCCCGTCGCCTCCGCACCCCCCGCCGAGCGCGCCCCCGCCGAGGGCTTCGGCCCCGACCCCATCCAGACCTTCCACCGGGTCGGCTGCATCGCCGACGCGGCGACCATCCGCGAGCGCCCGGACGGCAGCTTCGAGGTCCTGGCCACCGGCACCACCCGGGTCAGGCTGCTCTCGGTCGACGCGAGCGGCCCGTATCTGAGCGCCGAGGTCGAGGAGGTGGCCGAGGAGCCGCCCGCCGAGGACGAGGCCGACGAGGCCGGGGCCCTCGCGGAGGGCGTCCTGCGGGCGTTCCGCTCGTACCAGAAGCGCCTGGCCGGGGCGAGCGAACGCTCCCTCGCCACCGGCTCCGAACTCCCCGACGATCCCTCCGTCGTCTCCTACCTGGTCGCGGCGGCCACCGTCCTGGACGTCCCCACCAAACAGCGGCTGCTCCAGGCCCCGGACACCGCGACCCGCCTGCGCGAGGAGCTGACGCTGCTGCGCCGGGAGGCCGCGGTCATCCGCCATCTGCCCTCGCTGCCCGCGCCGGACCTGACCCGCGCCCCCACCCACCCCAACTGAACAAGGACTCCCCACCGGTGGCGAAGAAGCCGAAGAAGCAGTCGGGCGGCACCCCCGCCACGGTCGCCCTGACCGCGGCGGGCACCGCCTTCACTGTCCACGCCTACGACCACGACCCGGCCTCCCCCTCCTACGGCGAGGAGGCCGCCGAGGCCCTGGGCGTCTCCCCCGACCGGGTCTTCAAGACCCTGGTCGCGGAGGTCGACGGCGAACTGACGGTCGCGGTCGTCCCGGTGGCCGGCTCCCTGGACCTCAAGGCCCTGGCGGCCGCGGTGAACGGCAAACGCGCCACGATGGCGGACCCGGCGGCGGCGGAACGCACGACGGGCTACGTCCGGGGCGGCATCTCCCCCCTGGGCCAGCGCAAGCGCCTGCGTACGGTGCTGGACGCGTCGGCGCGGTCGCACGCGACGATCTGCGTGTCGGCGGGGCGCCGGGGCCTGGAGGTCGAACTGGCGGCGCCGGACCTGGCGGAGCTGACGGGGGCGGTTTTCGCGGAGATCGGACGGAACGCGTAGGCCCTCCGGCGTTTGAGGACAAAGGGGACCCGGGGCAGCGCCCCGATCTTCCAGCCCCTCCGGCGCTTGAGGAGCGGGGTCCGGGGCGGAGCCCCGGTTTCGGGAAGAGTGGGGTCTCCCCTGCTCGAACGAAGTCGAGAGCTTGGGGATGGGTAGGGGAGAAGCCCGCCGCAGGCGCCCCCACCCGCACCGCTAGGACACCCCCGAACCCCCAGGCGGCACAGGCGACGCGCCAGGCCCAGCAGTCCCGCCAGACCCGCCCTGCCCAGCAGGTCCACCCGGCCCACCCTCAGACCCCTCCCCCGGCCCCCCGTAATACGACGACCACCCCGCCCCCGCCGCCCAGTCCGGCTCAGGGTCCCGAGGCCCGAACGCCGCGGTCAGCAGCAGATGCAGGGCCAGCGCCACGAACGGCCACACCAGCACCGCCACCGCCACCGCGTGCAGCTCCAGCGGCGCATCGAACACGACCCCCTTGCCCGCCTCCCGCGCGCGGGCCACCACGTCGGAGGACGGCCCGAGCCAGACCCCCACCCGCCAGGCCAGCAGCGAGCCGAGCACCGCGCCCAGCGCGAGACCCACCACCACGAAGACACCGCCCCGCCGCAGCCGCCAGAAGACCGCGGCCGCCGACAGCACGCCGAACCCGACCGCCAGCAGGACAAACGTTCCGTCCGCCCCGATCGCCTCCTCGCCCTCACTGTTCCGCAGGAAGACGGCGCTGCCGTCGGAGACCAGGGGAACCCGGGGCGCGAGCCACAGCCACAGCAGCCCGAGCGCGATACCGGCGATCGCCACGAGCACGGTGACCACCGCGGCCTGGCGGAGCTCCGTCGCCGTGTCCGGGTCGTCGGGCGAGCCGAACGAGGGCGCGAGGTGGGAGCCCGAGGGCGGGGCCTGCCACGGATCGTGGGGGTTCGGCTGGTGAGGCGGCGTCAGAGGTGCGGTCACCGTGCCATCGTGCCAGGCCACCCTGTGCCGCGCCTCACCGGATGCCGCACCCGTGCGTACGGGGCCCACCACCGGCGCCACCTACCGTACGGCGGCCCGCCGGTACGCCCACGTGGCCACGGCCAGCGACAGCACCCCCACCACCGCGCAGATCGCGAGGAAGAAGCCGATCATGCCCCAGTCCGGACGGGCGTCGAAGGAGCGGGCCAGCGCCTCGACCCCGTACGTCGAGGGCAACAGGTCACGCGCCCACCCCACCGGCCCCGGCAGCCGGTCGGCCGGCAGCACCCCGAGCAGCAGGGCGGCGGACATGCCCAGCTGCCCGAGCAGGGTGGCCAGCTCCGGGCGCGGGGCGAGCAGCCCGAGGGCCGCCCCGAGACCGGCCAGCGCGGCGCCGGAGAGCGGGATCACGGCGACCAGGATCCACAGGTGGGTCATCGGGAGCTGGAACAGCACGCTCCCGGTGATCGCCGTGAAGACCGTGCCGGGCACGGTGAACGAGGCGTACGCGCCCGCCGCCCCCAGCACCACCGCGGCGGGCGGCACCGGCAGGGTGGCGTAGTGGTCGAGCCCGCCGCCGGCCCGCAGCTGGCCGAAGTACTGGGCGAGCAGGTTGAGCGCGACGAACGCCACGACCAGCACGCTGGAGCCGGCGACCACCGCACGGGCCTCGGCCCCGCCGTCGACGACGCCCCGCATCAGGACCATGATCCCGACGGACTGGAAGGTCGCCACGAAGAGCAGCGGGATCCGGGCGACCCGCGCCCGGGAGAGCTGGGCGCGGTAGACGGCGGCCAGCGAGGGCAGCAGCCGGGCGCGCGGCGCGAGAGGGGCGGGCACGGTCCGCGCGGCGGAGCCGGGGCCGGAGGGGCGGGGCAGGGGCCGGACGCGCGACGGTGCGGTCCTGGCCGGAATGATGCTCGTCACCTGTGGCCGCTCTCCTTGCACCCGTCCAGCACATCCACCGCGCCCACCATTACGTGCACCGCCTGCGCGGCGTTCAGAGCCCGCACCCCGCGTCCGTGGATCCTCACGCCTTCACCAGCCCCTTGGTCGCATTGGCCGCGTCTCCCCCGAGCGCCAGGTACACATCTTCCAGGCTGGGTGTGGCCAGGGTGAAATCGTCGAGCGCGGCGAAGGCAGCGCCGCCCGTCACCGCGGCGACCGCGGCCCGGGCCTCGTCGGGGCCCAGCCGCAGCACCCAGCGCCGCCCGGACTCCTGGGCGGACGGGCGCAGCGCCGCGACCTCCGGCACGTCCAGGGGGGCGCGCTCGCGCCACATGAGCTCGACGCGGACCTCGCCGGCGACCTTCTCCTTGAGTCCGGAGGGGGTGTCGCAGGCGATGACCCGGCCGCGTTCGAGGACGGCGACCCGGTCGAGGACGGTCTCGGCCTCGATGACGTTGTGGGTGACCAGCAGGACGGTGGCGCCGCGCTCCGCCCGGCGGCGGTCGACGGCGGCCCAGACGGCCCGGCGGGCCACCGGGTCCATGCCGGTCGTCGGCTCGTCCAGGACCAGCACGGGCCGGTCCCCGACGAGCGTGGCGGCGAAGCAGGCGAGCCTGCGCTGACCGCCGGAGAGCTTCTTCAGGGGCCGCCCGGCCAGTTCGGTGAGGCCGAGCTCCTCCAGTACGGCATCGCGTTCGGCGCGCGCCTCGCGGACGTGGAGCCCGCGCAGCCGTCCGGTGGTCTCGGCGGCCAGGGAGACCGTCAGTTCGTCCAGGGCGGTGGATTCCTGGCCGAGGTAGCCGATCAGCCGGGAGGCCCGCTCGGGGTGGCGTACGAGGTCGTGGCCGAGGACTTCGACGGAGCCGGAGTCGGGGCGCATCAGCCCGGTGAGCTGGCGGACCAGTGTGGACTTGCCGGCGCCGTTGGGGCCGAGCAGGCCGAAGATCTCGCCGCGCTCGACATCGAGGCTGATCCCGTCGGTGGCGCGCACCTCGGGTGTGGCGGGTGTGCCTCGGCGGCCCCGGACGGCGGGATGGGTCTTGACGAGGTCACGCACCGCGCACACGGTGCCGGTGTCGCTCTGCGCCTGTGCTGTGCCCGTACTCACGAGGTACGAGGGTACGGGGTCACACGCCCCGGTTTGCGTCCGGGGCCGCCATGGGTCGCGGAGCCCGGCACGATCGGCGGGCCACGCGCCGCCGCGCCCCTACTCCGCCACCGGTACGTGCTCGGCCGCAGCGCGCACATCGATCTCGCGCCAGAATCCCGCCCGGATCGCGTAGCGGTCGTGCTCGTCGATCTGGTCGTCCTTGTGGGCGAGGAGTCCGAAGCGGGCCGCGTACCGCAGGAGTTCGCCGTCGATGCGGTGCGGGATGCGCGGGTACATGGTGGAGAGCTTCTGCAGGTGGACGGTTTCCGGGAGCCGTTCCATCCAGCGCCGGGCGAAGACCTGGCCCACTTCGAAGGGGTCGCCGCCGACGGTGGTGATGTCCTCCTCCCGGTCGGCCCAGCGCTGTTCGGCGCTGGTGAGCTGGGCGAGGGTCGGCAGGGACGCGGTCTCGGCCGGCTCGCCGAGGGGGCCGCCGCGCTCCACCCAGCCCCGGTCGGAGGACCAGCGCAGGGTGGCGTTGGCGGGCTGCGCGGCCTGGGCGGCCGTCCGGTCCGGATGGGTGCTGTGGGCGCGGAGTGCGGCGAGGTCCTTGGGGGTGGGGACGCCCTTGTGGCCGGGCGTGGGCGGGGTGTCGTCGGAGGGGCCGGTGTCGGGGGGCGCCGGGGGGCCGTTGCGGGCGGCGGCGGCCTGGGCCTCGGAGGCCCGTTCGGCGGAGGCGGCGAGGGCGGCCTCCGGCAGCGGGGCGGAGAGGATGGCGGCGATCTCGGGGCGCGGGGCGGGCGGCGGGGGGCAGCTGCCGCCGGTGTCCTTGGCCCGTACGGCCTTGGTGATCCAGGCCCGGTCGAGCACGCGCCGTTCGTCCGCCTCGGCGACGAGGTCCTCGGACTGGTTGTAGTCGCCGTCGGCCGCTTGGACGGCCCACAGGTGGACGGCGACCCCGTGCTCCTTGGCGGACATCAGTCCGGGCAGCAGATCGCCGTCCCCGGTCACCAGGACCACATCGGAACAGGCCCGGTTCCTGGCCAGTTCGGTGAGCTCGGCGTGCATGGCGGCGTCCACGCCCTTCTGGGCCCAGCGTCCGTCGCTGCGGGTCAGGGCTCCCAGCCGTACGGTCACCCGGGAAATCACCCGGAGCCTGCGGTGCTCGGGCTGGGGTACCCGGTCGGGGGCGCCGTCGAACCAGTAGATCCGCAGCAGCGGCTGCTGCGTATCGGCTTCGGCCCTCTCGCGCAGCCCCTGGATGAGGGCCGCGTGGTCGACGGTGATGCGGGACCGGGCGGGCTCTCCGGCCAGCAGGCTCGCGGCTGCGCCCAGCAAGTAGCCGGCGTCCACCAGGACGACGCAACGGTCCACGCGTTCCACCCTCTTCCAGGAATTCGGGAACGGTTCAGCGGCCCGTCCCTCGATGGCCGGGTCCGCTTACCCAGGGTTTCCTTCGAGTCTGCCCGACCACGCAAGGGTTAACGGCCGGAACTCGATCATCGGCGTGGCGAATCGGGAAAGGGCTGGAAAAGGTCTGGGGCGGGTGCGCGGGGCAAGGTCACTGCGGATACCACTACGCACGGTAATGATCCAACATGCACTGTTTGCGGCGCTATGTGAATCTGGCAACGGTCCTGGCCCCCCAGGATTCCCCACAGGAGGCATTCACCATGGCCAAGAACAAGAACCGCAAGCAGGGCAGCCAGCACGATCGCGCGTCCGAATCGGAGCGTGGTTCGGAGCAGGCGAAGTCGACGGCGTTCGAGTCGCAGACCCAGCCGCAGTCGCAGTCGCAGTCGCAGGGCAGCCCGTCGGACGTGGCGCGCAAGCACCAGCGGCGCTTCGGTCACAACTGACGCGTCGGCCGCTCGCGGTCATGCACGAGAGGGGCGTCCCGCACTGTGCGGGACGCCCCTCTCGTCGTACTTCTCGTCGTGCAGTGCCCTGCCGGTCGTGCCTCCGGGCTCAGCCGGCCAGGCAGGCCGGGCCGAGCAGCACCTTCAGATCGCCGAAGAGGGCCGAATCCGCCTTGACCCGGTGCCGGTCGAGCCGCAGGACGGTCGTCTTGCGGGGGCCCTGGAGCTTGATCCGTACCTCGGTGTCGCCCCGGTGGTGGCTGAGCACCTCGCCGAGCCGGGTGACCATCGGCGGGGTGATCTTCACGGTGGGGATGGTGAGGATGACGGGTGCGTTGGTCCCGGCGTTGGAGATGTCGGGCACCTGCATCTCCATCGCGACCAGCCGGGGCACGTCCTCGCGCTTGTCGAGCCGCCCCTTGACGAAGACGACGGTGTCCTCGACTAGCTGGGTGGAGACCAGCTGGTAGGTGGCGGGGAAGAACATGCACTCGATGGAGCCCGCCAGGTCCTCCACGGTGGCGATGGCCCAGGCGTTGCCCTGCTTGGTCATCTTGCGCTGGAGGCCGGAGATGATGCCGCCGACGGTGACGATGGCGCCGTCCCCGTAGTCCCCGCTCATGAGCTGGGAGATCGAGGAGTCGGCCTTGTCGGACAGCACGTGCTCCAGACCGAACAGCGGGTGGTCGGAGACGTACAGGCCGAGCATCTCCCGCTCCTGGGCGAGCAGGTAGGACTTCTCCCACTCCAGGTCGGAGAACTCCACGTCGAGCCCGAATCCCGGCTCGCCGCTCTCCTCCTCGCCGCCCCCGAAGAGGTCGAACTGCCCCTCGGCCTCCTTGCGCTTGACCTGCACCACGTTGTCGATCATCGGCTCGTGGTGGGCGACGAGGCCCTTGCGGGTGTGGCCCATCTCGTCGAAGGCGCCGGCCTTGATCAGTGATTCGACGGTGCGCTTGTTGCAGACGACCGCCTCGACCTTGTCGAGGAAGTCGGGGAAACTGCTGTACTTCCCCTTGGCCTTGCGGGACCGGATGATCGAGTCCACGACGTTCTGGCCGACGTTGCGGATGGCGGTCAGGCCGAAGAGGATCACTTCGTCGCCCTGGGCCGCGAAGTTGGACAGCGACTCGTTGACGTTGGGCGGCAGCACCTTGATGCCCATGCGGCGGCACTCGTTGAGGTAGACCGCGGACTTGTCCTTGTCGTCCTTGACCGAGGTCAGCAGGGCGGCCATGTACTCGGCGGGGTAGTTCGCCTTGAGGTAGCCGGTCCAGTAGGTGACCAGGCCGTACGCGGAGGAGTGCGCCTTGTTGAAGGCGTACCCGGCGAACGGGACCAGCACGTCCCACAGCGCCTTGATCGCGGCGTCGGAGAAGCCGTTCTTCTTGGCACCGGCCTCGAAGAGCACGAAGTTCTTCGCCAGCTCGTCGGGCTTCTTCTTGCCCATCACGCGGCGCAGGATGTCGGCCTCGCCGAGGGAGTACCCGGCGACGATCTGGGCGGCCTTCTGGACCTGCTCCTGGTAGACGATCAGACCGTAGGTGAGGCCGAGGACCTCCTTGAGGGGCTCCTCCAGCTCCGGGTGGATCGGGGTGATCTCCTGGCGGCCGTTCTTGCGCTCGGCGTAGTTCGTGTGCGAGTTCATGCCCATCGGGCCCGGCCGGTAGAGGGCCGAGACGGCGGAGATGTCCTCGAAGTTGTCGGGCTGCATCTGGCGCAGCAGGGAGCGCATCGGCCCGCCGTCGAACTGGAAGACGCCGAGCGTGTCACCGCGGCAGAGCAGTTCGTACGTCTTGGGGTCGTCCAGCGGCAGGGAGAGCATCTCCAGGTCGATGCCCTTGTTGGACTTCACCATCTTGATGGCGTCGTCCATGATCGTCAGGTTGCGCAGGCCGAGGAAGTCCATCTTCAGCAGGCCGAGCGACTCGCACTGCGGGTAGTCCCACTGCGTGATGGTGACACCGTCGGTGTGCCGGACCCAGACGGGTGCGTGGTCGACGATGGGCTCGCTGGACATGATGACGCCGGCGGCGTGCACGCCCATCTGCCGGACCAGGCCCTCGACGCCCTTCGCGGTGTCGATGACCTTCTTGACGTCCGGCTCGCTCTCGTACATCCCCCGGATCTCGCCCGCCTCGCTGTAGCGCGGGTGCTTGGGGTCGGTGATGCCGTTGAGGTCGATGCCCTTGCCGAGGACGTCGGCGGGCATCGCCTTGGTGAGGCGGTCGCCCATGGCGTACGGGTAGCCCAGCACGCGGGCCGAGTCCTTGATGGCGTTCTTCGCCTTGATCTTGCCGTAGGTGCCGATCATGGCGACCTTGTCGGCGCCGTACTTCTCGGTCACGTACCGGATCACCTCGACGCGCCGGCGCTCGTCGAAGTCGATGTCGACATCGGGCATGGAGACGCGCTCGGGGTTGAGGAACCGCTCGAAGATCAGTCCGTGCTCGATCGGGTCGAGGTCGGTGATGCCCATCGCGTACGACACGATCGAACCGGCCGCCGAACCACGGCCGGGGCCGACCGCGATGCCGTTGTTCTTGGCCCACATGATGAAGTCGGCGACGACGAGGAAGTACCCCGGGAACCCCATCTGGATGATGATGTCCATCTCGTACTCGACCTGCTTCTGCCGGTCCTCGGGGACGCCGTTCGGGAAGCGGCGGCCCATGCCGACCCGGACCTCCTCCTGGAACCAGGTGATCTCCGTGAAGCCGTCCGGGATCTCGAACTTCGGCATGAGGTTCTTCGCCTCGAACATGCCGGTGGTGTCGATCTGCTGGGCGACCAGGAGGGTGTTGGCGCACCCCTGCTGCCAGGCGTCGGAGGAGTCGACGGCGTACATCTCGTCCGTCGTCTTCAGGTAGTAGCCGGTGCCGTCGAAGCGGAAGCGGTCCGGGTCGGAGAGGTTCTTGCCGGTCTGGATGCAGAGCAGGGCGTCGTGGGCGGTGGCCTCGTGGGCGTACGTGTAGTGGGAGTCGTTGGTGACGAGCGGCGGGATGTCCAGCTTCTTGCCGATCTCCAGCAGCCCGTCGCGGACCCGGCGCTCGATCTCGATGCCGTGGTCCATCAGCTCCAGGAAGTACCTGCCCTCGCCGAAGATGTCCTTGTAGTCGGAGGCCGCCTGCACCGCCTCGTCGAACTGGCCGAGCCGCAGCCGGGTCTGTACCTCGCCCGAGGGGCAGCCGGTGGAGGCGATCAGGCCCTCGGACCACTGGGAGATGGTCTCCCTGTCCATCCGGGGCCACTTCTGGAGCCAGCCCTCGGCGTACGCGTCCGAGGAGAGCCGGAAGAGGTTGTGCAGCCCGGTCTTGTTCGAGGCCCAGATCGTCTTGTGGGTGTACCCACCGGATCCGGACACATCGTCGCGCTTCTGGTGTGGCTGTCCCCACTGCACCTTGCGCTTGTGTTTGCGCGACTCCGGGGCGACGTACGCCTCGATGCCGATGATCGGTGTGACCCCGGCCTTGGTCGCCGAGTGGAAGAAGTCGTAGGCCCCGTGCAGGTTGCCGTGGTCCGTCATCGCGATGTGCGACATGCCCATCTCGTTGCACGCCTCGAACATGTCCTTGAGCCGCGCCGCACCGTCCAGCAGCGAGTACTGGGTGTGAACGTGCAGGTGCGTGAAGGGCGGCTTGGTCACGGCGTCGGGCCTCCGGGAAGTCGGGCGATGACGGACGGGGGGACAGCGTGGAAGTCTACGACGTGATGGAGTCGGACGACGGGCACTCCCGGCTTCCGCCGAGCGTTGGAGAAGGCGGGACACGTGCCCGTTTTGTCATGCACTCAGTCACGCTCGGAGTCGAGCGGACCCAAGCCCGGCCAGGCACGCCGGCTACCGCAGGAGGCAGCAAGAAATGTCGGAAACGCAGACCGGCGCAGCGCAGCGCGGGGAGCAGATTCTCGCCGTTTTCGACACCGCCTTCGGGGAGCTGCTGGCCGCCGATCCGGCCGCTTTCCGGGTCAAGTTCCGCAAGATGGCGGGCTCGGCCTTCGCCTTCTACCGGGGCACGGCCGGCCTGTTCTACAGCGACCTGGAGCGTGAGCAGCGCGGCGGCCCGTATCTGGACGAGCGGACCGGCCGGGTCTGGATCCACGGTGATCTGCACGCGGAGAATTTCGGCACCTACATGGACGCCAACGGCCGCCTCGTCTTCAACGTCAACGACTTCGACGAGGCGTACGTGGGCCCCTTCACCTGGGACCTGAAGCGGTTCGCCGCCTCCGTGGCGCTGATCGGGTACGCCAAGGCGCTGAGCGACGAGCAGATCACCGACCTGGTCCGGATCTTCGCCGCCGCCTACCGGGAGCGGATCCACGCGCTGGCGACGGGCGCGAAGAACGACGAGGTGCCGCCCTTCACGCTGGACACGGCGGACGGCCCGCTGCTGGACGCGCTGCGCGCCGCCCGGTCGCTGACCCGCTTCTCGCTGCTGGACTCGATGACGGTGATCCGCGACTTCGAGCGCCGGTTCGCGGACGGCGGCGGCGCGATCGACCTGGACGCCGCCACGCGGTACAAGGTGCTGGCCGCCTTCGACGGCTATCTGGAGACGCTGCCGGAGTCGAGCCTGACCCACCCCGACTCCTACCGGGTCAAGGACGTGGTGGGCCGCCGGGGCATCGGCATCGGCTCCGCCGGGCTGCCCTCGTACAACATCCTTCTGGAGGGCAACAGCGACGCCCTGGAGAACGATGTGGTGATCTACCTCAAGCAGGCGCAGACCCCGGCGGTCTCCCGGCACATCACGGACGCCGCCGTGCGGGACTACTTCCAGCACGAGGGGCACCGCACGGTGATCTCGCAGCGCGCGCTCCAGGCGCACGCCGACCCGTGGCTGGGCTGGACCGAGCTGGACGGCGCGGGCCAGCTGGTCGCCGAGGTCTCGCCGTACGCGGTCGATCTGGACTGGTCCGAGATCGACGAGGTGGACGAGATCGCGACGGTCGTCGCCGATCTGGGCCGGGCGACCGCCACCATGCACGCGGCGGCGGACGACGAGAGCGGGCACTCGCTGGTGCCGTTCTCCACGGAGCGGGCCATCGACGCGGCCATCGCGGCCGACGAGGAGGGCTTCGGCGAGCTGCTGGTCGACTTCGCCCACAGCTACGGGGCCCGGGCACGGGCGGACCACCAGATCTTCGTGGACCTCTTCCGCAACGGCCGGATCCCGGGTCTGTAGGCCCCGCGCCTGAAGGGGGACTGTGACTCTCAGCCTCTTTTAAGGTCTTCCTACCTCAGCACATGACACACTTTCCGGCGATGGACATCTCAGGTACGCAGATCAGGGTGGCGCGCGCGGCGCTTTTCACCGCGCTCGTCGTCATCCTGTCCACCGCGTCCCATGTGCTGCTCTCCGGGGCCCCGCTGCCGCTGACCGCGGTCGCGCTGCTCGCGGCGGTCGTCTTCACCGTGGCGTACGCGCTGGCCGGCCGGGAGCGCGGCTTCGGCTCGATCGCGGGGCTGCTCGTCCCGCTGGAGCTGGCCGCCGACACACTCTTCACCACCGGCCAGCACCTCTGTTACGGGGCGGCCGGCGGCCCCATCGCGGGCCCCCTGCGCTCGGTGGGCTTCGATGTGCTCTGCGGGGGCGGCGAGGTCGGTGCGACCGGTGCCCGGCTCGCGGGCGTCGGCACGGTGGGTACCCCGCTCGCCGGGGTGACCGGTGCGGGCGACCGCGCGGCGGCCCTGCTGGCGCAGCCCGGACCCGCCGTGCCGTGGCTGCTGCTCGCCGCCCATGTGACCGTCGGGCTGCTCGCCGCCCTCTGGCTGCGGCGCGGAGAGGCGGCGCTGGCGCGGCTGCTGCGCACGGCGGCCCTGGTGGCGTTCCGGCCGCTGCTCACCGCGGTCGCCGTGGTGGGCGGGAGCGTCCGGTCCGCTCTCCGTCTCCCCCGGACCGCCGGGCGTGCGCACCCGCTGTTCCCGGCCCGCTTCCCCGTGCACTCCGTGGGACGGAGGGGGCCGCCGCTCACCGCGTACGCCGCTGCCTGAGGGCAGGACGGCCGACGCCGAGCAGCACCCCTTCCGCTCCCCACGCATCCACGGAGAACGATCATGAGCAAGCGCAACACCCAGCAGAACAAGGCAGCGGCCCGTGACCGGCTGCGCGCCGAGCGCGAGGCCCAGGCCAAGAAGGACCGGACCCGCAAGCAGGTCGTCGTCGCCGTCTCGGTGGTCGCCGCCCTCGCCGTCGTCGGCGGTATCAGCTACGGCGTGATGCAGCTGAACAAGCCGGACGCCTGGGAGGCCGCCGCCGACGCGAAGAACGTCAGCGCGCCGAAGAACACCTCGGGCACCGACGGCACCACTGTGGTGATCGGCAAGTCCGACGCCAAGAAGACCCTGGAGCTGTACGAGGACTCCCGCTGCCCGGTCTGCGCCACGTTCGAGCAGGGCGTCGGCGAGACCCTCGCGAAGGACGTCGAGGCCGGCAAGTACAAGGTCAAGTACATCGGAGCGACCTTCATCGACGGCACCGACAACGGTGAGGGCTCCAAGAACGCCCTCAGCGCGCTCGGCGCCGCGCTGAACGTGAGCCCCGAGGCGTTCATGGACTACAAGGCCGCGCTGTACTCCGCGAAGTTCCACCCGCAGGAGAGCGACGACAAGTTCGCCAAGGACAGCTTCCTCATCGAGGTCGCCGACTCGGTGGACGCGCTGAAGAACAACAAGGCCTTCCAGAAGGACGTCGAGGACGGTACGTACGACGCCTGGGCCATGAAGATGTCCGAGTCGTTCGGCAAGAGCGGTGTGGAGGGCACACCGACGCTGAAGATGGACGGCAAGAAGGTCACCAGCGAGGGCAGCGACAACGCCCCGATGACGGCGGCCGACTTCACGGCGTCGGTCGACAAGGCGCTGAAGGCGTAACGCCTGCCCGGCTGCGGGCCGGGCGGACGGCCGACCGCCCGGCGCGGCTGCGAAGTGCGGGGTGCGCGGCTACAGCGTGGCGAGGAAGCCGAGCGCGACCTTCCAGGTCTGCTCGGCCGCCGCCTGGTCGTAGTCGTGCAGATCGGGGTCGGTGAACAGGTGGCCGGCCCCGGGGTAGCGGTAGATCTCCACGTCCGCGCCGGTCCGCTGCATCTGGAGGTACCAGCTGTTCAGCCAGTCGTGGGACTCGAAGGGATCCGGGTCCGCGACGTGCAGCTGGACCGGAAGCTCGTCCACCGTGGCGTTCTCGGCGATGTCCGAGGTGCCGTGGAGGAGCAGCAGCCCGCGCGCCTTCGCGTCGCCCAGGGCCAGGGTCTGCGCGGTCGCCGCGCCGAGCGAGAAACCGGCGTAGACGAGCCCCTGGTCGGAGTAGGGGGCCGCGGCCAGCACGGCGCGCTTCAGCAGCTCCTCCTTGCCGACCTCCTCCTTGAAGGCCATGCCCTCCTCCACCGTGTCGAAGGTGTGCCCCTCGAACAGATCGGGCACGCGCACCACGTGGCCGGCGTCCCTCAGACGTGCGGCCGCGGCGTGCACTGCGGGCGTGAGCCCGTAGGTCGAGTGGAAAAGCATGATGTTCATGAGGCCCATGGTGCCAGTTGTGCCCAGAAGCTTGGAGGACGAGGCGATGGAGAACGTGCTGCGCCCGCTGATCGTCATCGGCGGTTCCGTGGTGATCACCCTGCTGGTCGGCTGGCTGGTCGACCGGCTGCTGCGCAGGGCCGACAGCCGTCACCACGAGACCCCCCTGTGGGGTCTGCTGCGGCGCTGCCGGCCACCGCTGCAGGTGGTGATCATCACCGCGCTGCTGCGCGGCAGTTACCGCCAGTCGGGCATCGCCTGGGTGTGGGAGCACCGGGTCGGGATCGGCCAGCTCCTCTCGCTGGTGCTGATCGGCGCCTCGGCGTGGCTGGTGGTCAGGGTCGCGGCGACGGTCGTCGAGTCGAGTTACGCGCGGTACGCGACGTCCACCCGCGATCCGGCCCGGGTGCGCCGGGTCCGTACGCAGGTGACGCTGATCCAGCGGGTCGTCATAGCGGTGGTGACGGTGGTCGCCATCGCGGCGATGCTGCTGACGTTCCCGGCGATGCGCGCGGTCGGCACCTCGATGCTGGCCTCGGCCGGTGTGCTCGGCATCGTCGCCGGTGTGGCCGCCCAGTCGACTCTCGGCAACCTCTTCGCCGGGCTCCAGATCGCCTTCGGCGACATGGTCCGGATCGGCGACACCGTGGTGGTGGACGGCGAGTGGGGCACCGTCGAGGAGATCACACTGACGTTCCTGGCGGTGCGGACCTGGGACGAGCGGCGGATCACGATGCCGGTCTCGTACTTCACCAGCAAGCCGTTCGAGAACTGGTCGCGCGGCGGGGTCCAGATGACCGGCACGGTCTTCTTCCACCTCGACCACGCGGCGCCGGTGGCCGCGATGCGCAAGAAGCTGCGGGACATCCTCGGTGACATCGCCGCCTGGGACGGCCGGGACTGGTCCCTCGCCGTCACCGACACGACCCCGACCACGATCCAGGTGCGGGCGGTGGTCACGGCGAAGGACGCGGACGACATCTGGACGGTGCGGTGCGCGGTGCGCGAGCAGCTGATCGGCTGGCTGCGCGACCACCACCCGTACGCGCTGCCGAGGGTCGCCACCTCCCCCGCCACGCTGCCGCCCGGCGAGCAGTGGGCGGACCTGACGGGGGCGGAGACCCGGCCCGGCCGGAACGGGACGGGCCCCTCCCCCGGACTCGACGGTTCCAAGGCCCCCCGGACCGGGCGCGGCTGAAGGCCCCGGGGTGCTCGGCGCAGGGAACGGCTGAGGGCTCCGGGGTGCTCAGCGCAGGGAGCGGAAGTCCAGGTAGCGCAGCACCCGGTCCACGACCTCTGGGTCGGAGCCGGGCTCGTTGCGGGCGGAGAGCACCTCGTGGCGGGCGGCCGACATCATCTCGCGCTGGACGCGGCTGACCGCCTTGAACCGCTCGGCCCGCTTCGCATACGCCTCGCGCCGCTCCTCGTCGACCATCTCCGGGTTGATCCGGGCCCCGATGTCGTACGCGGACTTCTGGAGCCGCTCCACGACCTCCTCCGGGAACTCCTCGACCTCCTGGATCTCCTTGAGCCGGTGCTTGGCGGCCTTGGCGGCGCGCAGGGCGAGCTGCCGCTCCAGGGCCTCCTCGGCGTCGGCGTCGGCGCGCACGCCGAGCTTGCGGACCAGCCAGGGCAGGGTGAGCCCCTGGAAGACGAGGGTGGCCATGATCACGGCGAAGGCGATGAAGATGATCTCGTCGCGGCCGGGGAAGGGCTGCCCGTCGTCCGTCTCCAGCGGGATCGCCAGCGCCAGCGCGACGGAGGCCACTCCGCGCATCCCGGCCCACCACATGACGACGGTCTCCCGCCAGCTGGTCGGGATCTCCTCGCTGACGTCCCTTCGGGTGTGCAGCCGCTTGGCGAGCCAGGTGGCGGGCAGCAGCCAGGCCAGCCGTACCCCGACGACGACCGCGACGATCACGAGCCCCCAGCCGAGCATCTCGAACTCGCGCCCGTCGGAGGTGCCGAACACGCTGTGCAGCTCCAGGCCGATCAGCCCGAAGGCCACCCCGGTGACCAGGGTGTCGACGATCTCCCAGAAGGTACGTCCGGTGAGCCTGCCGAGCACGTCGTCGGCGTCGGCGGTGTGCTCGGCGAGGTAGAGCGCGATGGTCAGGACGGCGAGCACACCGGAGCCCATCAGCTCCTCGGCGAGGACGTAGGCCACGAAGGGCACCAGCAGGCTCAGCCCGACCTGGAGGGTGGCGTCGCCCAGCATCCCCATGAGCTTGATGGTGAGCCAGCCGAGCGCGAGGCCGACGGCGATGGCGACCACGGCGGAGAGGATCAGCAGTCCGAAGGCCTCGGGCACCGAGAAGCTGCCGCTCACCGCCGCGGCGATGGCCACGTGGTAGAGCACGATGGCGGTGACGTCGTTGAAGAGCCCCTCGCCCTCCAGGATCGAGACGAGCCTGCGCGGCAGCCCGACCGAGCCCGCGACGGCGGTCGCGGCGACCGGGTCGGGCGGGGCGACGAGTGCGCCCAGCGCGACGGCGGCGGCGATCGGCAGCCCGGGCACGACCGAGTTGGCTACGGCGGCGACGGCGGCCGTGGTGACGAAGACCAGGGCGACGGCCAGCAGGAAGATCGGGCGCTTGTTGGCGGCGAACTGGCGCCAGGAGGTGCGCTGCACGGAGGCGTAGAGCAGCGGCGGCAGCAGCGCCGGGAGGATGATCTCGGGCGGGATGTCGACGTTCGGCACGAAGGGCGCGAACGCCATCGCGACCCCGGCCAGCGTCATCAGGACCGGTGCCGGCAGCCCCAGGCGGGCACCGAGCGGCACCGTGACCACGGCTCCGAGCAGCAGCAGGAGCAGGAGGGCCATTTGATCCACGGCGGGGCACCTTCCGGAGCGTGCGATTCCGGGCCTTACACCGGGCCGAAGCGCAGGTCACGGCCCTGCCGCGCCCACGGGTCCGGCCGGAGTGAGGGGCCGTCAGGAGCTCGGCCGGAACGGCGGCCGAGCGGGCCTCCACCCTGCCACGCACGGCGCACGGGAGAGGCGGGACCCCCCGGAGGCCGTGATCGGGCCGGGCGATCAGGCAGGCTTGATCGTCCGTCGCATCGCCCGGTGCGGAATGCCCGCGTCCGGGAACTCGGGGCCGTACACGACGTATCCGAGCCGCTCGTAGAAGCCGAGGGCGTGGGTCTGTGCGTGCAGGTCCACGGCGGCCAGGCCGAGCAGGACCGCCTCGTCCTCGATGGCGCGCACCAGCGCCGCGCCGACGCCGAGGCCACGCGCCTGCCGCGTCACCGCGAGCCGGCCGAGCGAACCGACGGTGAGGTCGCCACCGGTCTTGCCTGCCGCGTCGGCGCCGTGCAGCAGCCGACCCGTACCGAGCGCGGTGCCGTCCGCCGCAACGGCCAGGACGTGCACGGCGGTCGGGTCGTAGGCGTCGTACTCGATCTCCTCGGGCACGTTCTGCTCGCCGACGAAGACCTCCTTGCGCACCTGGAAGCAGGCCGCCAGGTCACTCTCCTCGATCGCCCTGCGGGTGGTGCACGGGGGTGGAGCGGCGGTCACTGGCTCTCCGCGGAGATGGTGTCGAGGGCGTGCTGGAGGTCGGCCGGGTAGGTGCTGGAGAACTCCACCCAACTGCCGTCGCTCGGGTGCTCGAAGCCCAGGCGCACCGCGTGCAGCCACTGCCGGGTCAGCCCGAGGCGCTTGGCCAGGGTCGGGTCGGCGCCGTACGTCAGGTCGCCGACGCAGGGGTGGCGGTGGGCCGACATGTGGACCCGGATCTGGTGGGTGCGGCCGGTCTCCAGCTTGATGTCCAGGAGGCTGGCGGCGCGGTACGCCTCGATCAGGTCGTAGTGCGTCACCGACGGCTTGCCCTCGGCGGTGACGGCCCACTTGTAGTCGTGGTTGGGGTGGCGCCCGATGGGGGCGTCGATGGTGCCGCTCATCGGGTCCGGGTGGCCCTGGACGAGCGCGTGGTACTTCTTGTCGACGACCCGGTCGCGGAACTGGGCCTTGAGCAGGGTGTAGGCGCGCTCGGACTTGGCGACGACCATCAGGCCGGAGGTGCCGACGTCGAGGCGGTGCACGATGCCCTGGCGCTCGGCGGCGCCGGACGTCGAGATGCGGTACCCGGCGGCGGCGAGCCCGCCGATGACGGTGGTGCCGGTCCAGCCGGGGCTGGGGTGGGCCGCGACGCCGACCGGCTTCATGATGACCACGATGTCGTCGTCGTCGTGGACGATCTCCATGCCCTCGACGGGCTCGGCCACCACCTGGACGGGGGCGGGTGCCTGGGGCATCTCGACCTCCAGCCAGGCGCCGCCGTGCACGCGCTCGGACTTGCCGGCCACCGAACCGTCCACCTGGACCTTCCCGGCAGCGGCCAGCTCGGCGGCCTTGGTGCGGGAGAAACCGAACATCCTGGAGATGGCGGCGTCGACGCGCTCGCCTTCCAGGCCGTCCGGTACGGGCAGGGTGCGGATCTCGGGGTGCGTACTCACCTGTCGAGTATGCCTTGCGCCCGCCGCTCCCCGCGCCGGGCGCCCGGCGGCCCTAGTCCTTGTGCACGGTCCCGTCGGGGTCCAGGCCCTTGAAGGAGAGGATGACGATGAGGATGCCGCCGCACACGATGGCGGAGTCCGCGAGGTTGAAGACGGCGAAGTGCTTGGGGGCGATGAAGTCGACCACGGCCCCTTCGAACACGCCGGGTGCCCGGAAGATCCGGTCGGTGAGATTACCGAGCGCACCGCCCAGGAGCAGCCCCAGGGCGATGGCCCAGGGCAGGCTGTAGAGCTTGCGGGCCAGCCGGATGACGACCACGATCACGCCTGCGGCGATGATGGTGAAGATCACCGTGAACGCCTCGCCGAACCCGAACGCGGCACCGGGATTGCGGAGCGCCCGGAACTGCAGCCAGTCACCGATGATGTCGATCGGCGGCTGGTGCTCCAGCTTGGCGACCACGACCATCTTGGTGACCAGGTCCAGCAGGTAGGCGACGACGGAGACGCCGATGAGCACCAGGATCTTGCGCTTGCCCGTGCCCGCGTTCACAGCGGCGTCGGCGGCCGTGGAGCCGCCTTCGTCCGCGTGCTCGGCCTCGGGATTGTCCGGCGTACCGATGATGCGCTCCGCCTCTGCCACGTGAGTCCCTCAACCTAGGTGCCTGACTGAGGACGAGGGTACGACACACCTGTACGGATCAGCCGCGCCGCTCCTGCTTCTGTTTGTCCTCGACGCAGAGGGTGGCGCGGGGAAATGCCTGCATCCGTGCCTTGCCGATCGGTTTGCCACAGATTTCGCAGAGCCCGTAGGTCCCCGCTTCGAGCCGGGCCAGCGCCCGCTCGGTCTGCTCCAGCATCTCCTGGGCGTTGGCGGCGAGCGACAGCTCATGTTCCCGCGTGATGTTCTTGGTGCCCGTGTCGGCCTCGTCGTCGCCGGCGCCGTCCCCGGAGTCCCGCATCAGCCCGGCGAGCGCCGCGCCGGAGGCCTCCAGCTCGCTGCGCAGCCGCATGGTCTCGCTGGTCAGCAGAGTGCGTGCTTCGGTGACCTCCTCGGGCGTCCAGGGGTCCTCCCCGGGCCGTACCGCCAGTTCACCGGGAGCGGTCGCGGCGGCGGCCCGGGCAGGCGGCACTGCCGCCTCTTCCCGGCCGGCTGCGGGGCGACTCGCGCTCTTCTTGGCTACCACCGTGTGGGCTCCCGTCTCCTCGGCGGCCGCAGCCGCCCCCGTGGCCGTCTGTGCGGCCGTCTTCGAAGCCTTCTTGGCCGCGCTTTTCTTTGTGGTGCTCGTGGTGCTCTTCTTGGCGACGGTCTTCTTGGCCGCTGCCTTTTTGGCAGGCGCTTTCTTCGCGGTCGCCTTCTTGGCCGCTGTCTTCTTCGCGGGCACCTTCTCGGCAGCCGCCTCGTCCGGGGACGTCTCGGCCGGCGGCTTCCCGTCGGCCCTCTGCCCGGCCGCGGTCTCTTCCGCCGTCTTCTTCGCCACCATGGCCGCGGCCCCTTCACATATTGTGATCTTGCTCGCGAATCGTGCTGGGACGATAAATCGGCCCCAGCTCCGCGGCAACGGGGCACGCCGCTCCTCCGCCCCTCCCCGTACCCCGGTCGTGGCGCGCCTGCATCCGTTGTTCCCAGCTCCCCGCCCGGTAATCCGCCCCCGAACGCCCCCGCACCCCCGCAGCCAACTCCGTACGCCCCCGACTGGCCATTCGGGTCACGCCCCGGGCCACGGTTAAACCGGTCGGCCGTCAGCCGTACGGGCCCGTACACTGGGCCCAGCGAAAGGCATGGATGGGACGAGTAGCGCCGTACGCAGCCAGCAGCGACCCGGGGACGGTGGGAGCCCGGGGGCGAGCGCGTCGTGAAGATCACCCCGGAGCCGCCGGAAGAAAGCCTCGGACCCTGGGCCCCGCCCACGGGCACCGAGGCCGGTAGACCCGGCATCGCGACCCCAATGAGGGGGCCACGGGCACACGCCCCGGGGCCAAGGAGGGTGGTACCGCGGGAGCCGAGACGCTCTCGTCCCTCCGACGGAAGTGGAATACGTCCGCCGGAGGAAGCCGCACATGACATCGCCGCAGTACCACCAGGTACCCGCCCAGGTCGACCTGCCCGCGCTGGAGCACGCCGTGCTCGACTTCTGGCGCGAGAACAAGGTCTTCGCCAAGAGCCTGGACCAGTCCGAGGGCCGCCCGGAGTGGGTCTTCTACGAAGGCCCGCCCACCGCCAACGGCATGCCCGGCGCGCACCACATCGAGGCCCGCGTCTTCAAGGACGTCTTCCCCCGCTTCCGCACCATGCAGGGCTACCACGTGGGCCGCAAGGCCGGCTGGGACTGTCACGGCCTGCCGGTCGAACTCGCGGTGGAGAAGGAACTGGGCTTCAACGGCAAGAAGGACATCGAGGCGTTCGGCATCGCCGAGTTCAACGCCAAGTGCCGCGAGTCCGTGACCCGGCACACCGACGCCTTCGCCGAGCTCACGACCCGTATGGGCTACTGGGTCGACCTGGACGACGCGTACCGCACGATGGACCCGGAGTACGTCGACTCCGTGTGGTGGTCGCTGAAGGAGATCTTCAACAAGGACCTGCTGGTCCAGGACCACCGTGTCGCCCCCTGGTGCCCGCGCTGCGGCACCGGCCTCTCCGACCACGAGCTGGCGCAGGGGTACGAGACGGTCGTCGACCCCTCGGTCTTCGTCCGCTTCCCCCTCACCTCCGGCCCGCTGGCCGGCGAGGCTTCCCTCCTGGTGTGGACGACCACCCCCTGGACGCTGGTCTCCAACACGGCGGTCGCCGCGCACCCCGAGGTCCGCTACGTCGTCGCGACGGACGGCGAGGAGAAGCTCGTCGTCGCCGAACCGCTCCTGGAGAAGGCCCTCGGTGAGGGCTGGGAGGTGACCGGCCAGTCGTTCACCGGCGCCGAGATGGAGCGCTGGACCTACGAGCGCCCCTTCGCGCTGGTCGACTTCCCGGCCGAGGCGCACTACGTGGTCAACGCCGAGTACGTGACGACCGAGGACGGTACGGGTCTGGTGCACCAGTCCCCCGCGTTCGGCGCCGACGACCTCGTGGTCTGCCGTGCGTACGGCCTGCCGGTGGTCAACCCGGTCCGCCCCGACGGCACCTTCGAGGAGGATGTCCCGCTGGTCGGCGGCGTCTTCTTCAAGAAGGCCGACGAGGCGCTCACCGCGGACCTGGACGCACGCGGCAAGCTCTTCCGCCACGTCCCGTACGAGCACAGCTACCCGCACTGCTGGCGCTGCCACACGGCGCTGCTCTACTACGCGCAGCCGTCCTGGTACGTCAGGACGACCGCGATCAAGGACCGCCTCCTTGAGGAGAACGAGAAGACCAACTGGTACCCGGACTCGGTCAAGAACGGCCGCTTCGGCGACTGGCTGAACAACAACGTCGACTGGGCGCTCTCCCGTAACCGCTACTGGGGCACGCCGCTGCCGATCTGGCGCTGCGAGGACAACCACCTGACGTGCGTGGGCTCACGCGCCGAACTGACGGAACTGACGGGCACCGACCAGTCGTCGCTCGACCCCCACCGCCCCTTCATCGACGAGATCACCTTCACCTGCACGCACGAGAACTGCCAGCTGGAGGCGTACCGCGTCCCGGAGGTCATCGACGCCTGGTACGACTCGGGTTCGATGCCGTTCGCGCAGTGGGGCTACCCGTACAAGAACAAGGAGATCTTCGAGAGCCGCTACCCGGCGCAGTTCATCTCGGAGGCCATCGACCAGACCCGCGGCTGGTTCTACACACTGATGGCGGTCGGCACCCTGGTCTTCGACAAGTCGAGTTACGAGAACGTGGTCTGCCTGGGCCACATCCTCGCCGAGGACGGCCGCAAGATGTCCAAGCACCTGGGCAACATCCTCCAGCCGATCCCGCTGATGGACCAGCACGGGGCGGACGCGGTGCGGTGGTTCATGGCGGCGGGCGGCTCCCCGTGGGCGGCACGCCGGGTGGGCCACGGCACGATCCAGGAGGTAGTCCGCAAGACGCTCCTCACCTACTGGAACACGGTCGCCTTCCAGGCCCTGTACGCGCGCACGTCGAACTGGGCCCCCTCGGCGGCCGACCCGGCCCCGGCGGACCGCACGGTCCTGGACCGCTGGCTGCTGAGCGAACTGAACGCGCTGGTCGACCAGATGACGGTCGCCATGGAGGGTTACGACACCCAGCGCGCCGGCAAGCTGCTCTCGGCGTTCGTGGACGACCTCTCAAACTGGTACGTACGCCGCTCGCGCCGCCGTTTCTGGCAGGGCGACAAGGCGGCGCTGCGCACTCTGCACGAGGTCGTCGAGACGGTGACCCGGCTGATGGCCCCGCTGACCCCGTTCATCACCGAGCGGGTCTGGCAGGACCTGGTCGCGCCGGTCACGCCGGACGCCCCGGAGTCGGTCCACCTGTCCTCCTGGCCGAAGGCGGACCTGACGGCGATCGACCCCGCCCTCTCCTCCCAGATGGCGCTGGTGCGCCGCCTCGTGGAGCTGGGCCGGGCCACGCGCGCCGAGTCCGGCGTGAAGACCCGTCAGCCGCTGTCCCGCGCCCTGGTCGCGGCGACGGGCTTCGAGTCGCTCTCCCCCGAGCTGCGCGCACAGATCACGGAAGAGCTGAACGTCACATCCCTCGCCTCGCTCTCCGAGGTGGGCGGCTCGCTGGTCGACACGACGGCGAAGGCCAACTTCCGCGCTCTGGGCAAGCGGTTCGGCAAGGGCGTGCAGGCGGTGGCCAAGGCTGTCGCCGACACCGACGCGGCGGCCCTCTCCCTCGCCCTGCGCGAGGGCACGGCCTCGGTGGAGGTCGACGGCGAGCAGGTCACCCTCACCCCGGACGAGGTCATCATCACGGAGACCCCGCGCGAGGGCTGGTCGGTCGCCTCTGACTCGGGCGCGACGGTCGCCCTGGACCTGGAGATCACCCCGGAACTGCGCCGCGCGGGCCTGGCCCGTGACGCGATCCGCCTGATCCAGGAGGCCCGCAAGAACAGCGGCCTGGACGTCGCGGACCGCATCGCCGTCCGCTGGACCTCGACGTCCCCCGCGACGGTGGAGGCCCTCACGGAGCACGCACCGCTGATCTCCGATGAGGTGCTGGCGCCGGACTACGCGGAGGGTGTGGCGGACGACACGTACGGCACCCCGTTCGAGGACGAGGGCCTGGCCCTGACGTTCCGCCTGCGCAAGCGGTAACCCGCCCGATCCGGGGCCCGGCCGACACGCTTCGGCCGGGCCCTCCGTCGTACCCCCTCGGGGGCCCGCCCCCGGCCCCCCGCGCCTCAATCGCCGGCGAGGCTAGTTGTAGCCCCTCCGGCGCTTGAGGAGCGGGGCCCGGGGCAGCGCCCCGGTTTCGGGAAGGGGCGGGTAGGGGAACAGCCCGCCGCAGGCGCCCCACCCGCACCCGCTCATCACCCCCCGGCGCCCACGCCAAAGGGCCGGGCCCCGGGAAATCCCGGGGCCCGGCCCTCAGCCTGCCGACGGCTACGCGCTCAGCGAGCGCGAACCGCTCAGTTGTCGTCCTCGTCGATCAGAAACCCACGCATCGGCGACGGAGCCTGCTGCATCGGCTGCGGCGCCTGAGGCCGGACCGGCGCCATCGGCTGCGTCATCGCGGGCGACATCTGCTGCTGCCCACCGTAGGACGGCGCACCGCCCATGGACTGACCGCCACCCATCTGCTGGCCGCCATGGCCACCGTGGTTGGAGCCACCCATGGAGTGACCCATCGCACCCGCACCGGCCGGAGCCAGCGAGGGCGACGGCGGCAGCGAAGCGGCAGCCGGGGTCCGCGGCGGGGCGAGCGAGTCGTCCGCCTGGGTCTCCAGCTGACGCAGCTGGCTCTCCAGGTAGGACTTCAGCCGCGTGCGGTACTCGCGCTCGAAGCCACGCAGGTCCTCGACCTTGCGCTCCAGCGTCGCGCGGGCCGACTCCAGCGAGCCCATCGCCACGCGGTGCTTCTCCTGCGCGTCCCGCTCCAGGGCGTCGGCCTTGGCGCGCGCGTCGCGCTCCAGGCCCTCGGCACGGCTGCGCGCCTCGCCGACGATCTTGTTGGCCTCGGAACGGGCCTCCGCGATCGCCTGGTCGGCGGTCTGCTGCGCGAGCGAGAGGACACGGGCGGCGCTGTCGCCACCGGGGCCCTGACCCTGCTGCTGCATCTGCGGCTGCTGCATCTGCTGCATCTGCTGCATCTGCTGCTGCTGGGGGTGCTGACCCATGGGGCCGCCCATCGGGCCACCCATGGGACCGCCCTGCATCGGGCCGGGACCCTGCGGGCCGCCGTGGCCGCCCTGGGGGCCGTGGCCGCTGGGACCGGCAGGAAGCTGCGGGGCGCCACCGGGCAGCTGGGGCGGACCCATCTGCGGGGGCTGCTGCTGCGGCGGTCCGGATATGGCGGCGGGGACGGGTCCAGGCCGGTCCTGCTGCTCCGGGGGCTTGCGCATACCCTGCTGCTGCTGCTGCTGTTGCTGCTGCTGGTTCTGCGCGGCGGCGCGCGTCGCAGCGGCCAGCTTGGCGCGCAGGTCCTCGTTCTCACGGAGCAGACGGGTCAGCTCCGATTCGACCTCGTCGAGAAAGGCATCGACCTCGTCCTCGTCATAGCCTTCTCGGAGGCGGACGGTCGTGAACTGCTTGTTCCGCACGTCCTCGGGGGTCAACGGCATCTCTTCTTCACCTCTACGTAGTCGTCGGCAGTCGGCAAGACCGTATCGCTCACAACCTGACCACAACGCTGATCAGGATGTAGACGATGATCATCAGAACGAAGAAGGACAGGTCGAGTGCCACGCCCCCGAGACGCAGCGGCGGAATGAACCGCCGCAGAAGCTTGAGCGGTGGATCGGTGACAGTGTAGGTGGCCTCAAGTACGACCACCATCGCCTTGCCGGGTTGCCATGAACGTGCGAACTGGAAGACATAGTCCATGACCAGCCGGAAGATCAGCACGATGAGGAAACACATCAGCGCGATATAGACCACATCCAGTGCGACGCCCATGTCCCGCGCTTCCCTCTCCCCTGGCTCTCGTAGCTCCGGCCTCGCGGCCGGCACCGGCCTCTCGGCCGGGTTGTTCCCGGTGTCGTGTTCTCAGCTCTGGTTGAAGAATCCGCCCTCTGCGATGCGGGCCTTGTCCTCCGCCGTGACATCGACGTTAGCAGGCGACAACAGGAACACCTTCTGCGTCACGCGTTCAATGCTGCCATGGAGCCCGAAGACGAGTCCTGCGGCAAAGTCGACAAGTCGCTTCGCGTCCGTATCGTCCATCTCCGTGAGATTCATGATCACCGGAGTGCCCTCACGGAAGTGTTCCCCGATGGTACGGGCCTCGTTGTAGGTCCTGGGGTGGAGCGTGGTGATGCGGTACGGCTCCCGCTCGGACACAACCTTGGGCATGATCACCGGTGCGTTCTTCTCCATGTTCGGGCGTTCAGGTGTGATGGATGCCACGGGGGCGATTCGGGCGGGTCGCCCGCTTTCCGCGGGGAGCTGAACCGGTTCGCGCTGGGCGGGTGGCTGCACCACTCGTACCGGTTCGTCCCTTTCGCGATCGCGATCGCGCTCGCGTTCCACCTGGTGCGGGGGCTGATGCCGCCGCCGGTCGCGCTCAGGCTCCGGCTCAGGTTCGAATTCGTCATCGGGGTCGAACCCCGGACCGTCGTACCCATCGTCCTCCACGAGGCCGAGGTAGACCGCCATCTTGCGCATCGCGCCGGCCATGCTCCGAGTCCTCCGCTCTGTGGTGGATCGGCATTCGTCACCAAGTGCCCGCGATCCACTGTGGTCTACCCGTTATGCTAGGGAATGACCATATTTTCTGCTGTGGTCCGACTTGCTTCGCGACGTTACCCGAGCCCGGGTCGGACTCCGAGTACCGCCGTACCGACGCGTACATGTGTCGCTCCGGCCGCCACCGCGTCCTCCAGGTCCGCACTCATGCCTGCGGAGACCATGTTCGCAGCCGGATGACCGGCGCGCAGGCGGGTGGCGAATTCCATCAGCCGGTCGAAAGCGGCCCGTTGCCGTCCGGCAAACGGTCCGGCCAGCGGCGCCACGGTCATCAGACCGTCGAGCCGCAGACCCTCCGCCGCGTCGACCGCGGCCGCCAACTCCTCGATCCCGTCCGGCGCGACCCCGCCCCGCTCGCCGCGCTCCCCGCTCTCCGCGTCCAGGGCGACCTGGATCAGACAGCCGAGCTCGCGGTCCGCGCGGACGGCGGCGGCCGAGAGGGCCGCGACCAGCCTGGTCCGGTCCACCGACTGAACGACATCGGCATATCTCGTCACAGAACGAACCTTGTTCGTCTGCAATTGTCCGACAAAGTGCCATGTCAGGGAAAGATCCGCACAAGCGGTGGCTTTCGGTGCCGCGTCCTGGTCACGATTCTCCGCGACATGACGCACTCCCAGTTCGTGCAGGATCCGCACATCGCTCGCGGGGTAGGTCTTGGTGACCACGATCAGGGTCACTTCCTCGCGCTTGCGGCCGGCCACGGTGCAGGCGGATGTGATCCTTTCCTCCACCTGTGCCAGATTCGCCGCGAGTTGAGCCTTACGGTCCGTCATGCCCTATCAGTCCAACCAGACATATCCGGCGAGCCGCCCGGTGGTGCGGTCGCGGCGGTACGAGAAGTGGTCGCCCGATTCACGCGTGCAGACCGGCGAACGGTGCAGGTCGCTGACGCCGAGAGCGGTGAGCTGGGCGTGGACTCCGCCGGTGACGTCGACCGCCGGGGTCCCCCAGCTGGTCTCGGACCAGGTACCGGGGACCGCCTCCGCGACCTCGGCCCGCATCTCCGCCGGCACTTCGTAGCACCGTCCGCAGACGGCCGGTCCGGTGCGCGCGGTGATCCGGGACGGGCGTGCGCCCAGCACGGTCATGGCCTCGACCACCGCCGGTACGACTCCGGCGACCAGTCCCGGCCGCCCGGCGTGCGCCGCCCCGACGACTCCGGCGACCGGGTCGACGAGGAGGACAGGGGTGCAGTCGGCGGTGAGGACCGCGAGCGCCAGTCCGCGCCGTGTGGTCACCACCGCGTCCACGGCCGGAATCTCCGTCTCCGCCCCCCAGGGTCCGTCGACCACCGCCACGTCCCGGCCGTGCACCTGGTTCATCCAGACGACGGAGACCGGGTCGAGGCCGAGCCGGCGGGCCGTGCGCTCGCGGTTCGCGCCGACGGCGGCGGGGTCGTCACCGACCGCGCCGCCGAGGTTGAGCTCACCGTACGGAGCGGCGCTCACCCCGCCCCACCGGTCGGTGAAGGCGAAATGAGCGCTGCCCGTGACGGGTACCGTCCGATCCTGACCTATCACTTCAAGAAGTCCGGTACGTCCAGCTCTTCGGCCTGGGTGTCCTGGTAGGGACGGGCCGGCGGGACGTGCGGCGGAGAGACCTGCGACAGCGGGCTCTCGCTCGAAGCCGACGCGGGGGCGGGCTCGGCCGGGGCCGGGCTCTCCTCGCGCGGAGGTACGGAGCCCAGTCCGCCCGACGGGCGCGCGGACTCGGTGGACCTGGCCGGGGCGGCCGGCTCCTCCCGCTTGTTCGTGTTCGCGCCGAGGACGTTCTCCCGGCGGGTCGGCGGCTGTCCGCCGTCGAACCCGGCCGCGATCACGGTGACCCGCACCTCGTCACCCAGGGCGTCGTCGATGACGGCGCCGAAGATGATGTTGGCCTCGGGGTGCGCCGCCTCGCTCACCAGCTGGGCGGCCTCGTTGATCTCGAAGAGACCGAGGTCGCTGCCGCCGGAGATGGAGAGCAGGACACCGCGGGCGCCGTCGATGGACGCCTCCAGGAGCGGCGAGGAGATCGCCATCTCCGCCGCCGCCACCGCGCGGTCGTCGCCGCGTGCGGAGCCGATGCCCATGAGCGCCGATCCGGCCTCGGACATGACCGACTTGACGTCGGCGAAGTCGAGGTTGATCAGGCCCGGCGTGGTGATCAGGTCGGTGATGCCCTGGACGCCCGAGAGCAGCACCTGGTCGGCCGACTTGAAGGCGTCGAGGACGCTTACCTGGCGGTCCGAGATGGACAGCAGGCGGTCGTTGGGGATGACGATGAGGGTGTCGACCTCTTCGCGGAGTTCGGCGATGCCGTCCTCCGCCTGGTTCGCGCGTCGCCGGCCCTCGAAGGTGAACGGGCGGGTGACCACACCGATCGTCAGGGCGCCGAGCGAGCGCGCGATGTTGGCGACGACGGGTGCGCCGCCGGTGCCGGTGCCGCCGCCTTCTCCGGCGGTGACGAAGACCATGTCGGCCCCCTTGAGGACCTCCTCGATCTCCTCACGGTGGTCCTCTGCCGCCTTACGACCGACGGCCGGGTTCGCCCCGGCGCCGAGGCCCCGGGTGAGTTCGCGGCCGACGTCGAGCTTGACGTCGGCGTCGCTCATCAACAGGGCTTGTGCGTCCGTGTTGATCGCGATGAACTCGACGCCCTTGAGACCGACCTCGATCATTCGGTTGATGGCATTGACACCACCGCCGCCGACACCGATGACCTTGATGACTGCGAGGTAGTTCTGCGGTGCTGCCACGTCGAAGGCCTCTCGCCTCGAGTTACGTGTCGTCGCTCTGCGGAGGACCCGCGGCGACGACTGATGTCGATGGGGACGGTCCGAACGCCGACCCAAACCCTAACGTTCAACTTTAGGGTTACCAGTGTGTCTGCTTCCTGGACTCTTCCGAACAGGACACTAAGTCGACAAGTGGCGCACGTTCAACGAACACGCCGAACCTCCCGTTTTTCTTTTCACCCTATGTGATCACCCGTAGCGCTGACCAACCAGGGTGCTGGCCAGCACAAATGCACGTCAACTCGCTGATACCGCAGGGGCGGTGGGGGCACTCACGTCGAAGTGTCCCGCTTTGGGGGCCGCCTTCATGAGAGCGGTGAGCACCCGCGCCTTCACGGCCCCGTCCTCACTACTGCCCCAGGTCACCACCCGATCACGGGTGAGCCGCAAGGAGATCCCGTCGTACGAGGTGACCCGTACGGCCTCGGTGTCCCCGGCGACGCCCGTGGGCAGTTCACCCGCGACCTGTACCGCTTCCTGCAACAGACGGTCACTGCCGAACCGCCGCAGACTCGCCGACCGGCCAGGCTTCAGCTCCAGCAGCGGTACACCCTCGGGCGCCCGGTCCACCGTGGCGAAGCGAACACCCGACCCGTCCACCTCGATGAACTTCGCACCCTTTTCGACCAGCAGGACCGGCTTGCGTTCGGTCACCTTAAGGCCGATGCCGTGCGGCCAGGACCGTACGACATCCACCGAGTCGATCCGAGGCAGCTTCTGGCGCAACCTGGCTTCCATGGCACCGGTGTCCACCGAGATAAGCGGGGCGCCGAGCGGCACCGCGGCAACCGCTTCCACCTCTGCACGGGTCAGCACCTCGACACCGCTGGTGGAGACGCGCTCGACCCGGAGCCAGGAGGAGCCGTAGAGCACCCAGACGGCGAACGCGGTGACCAGGGCCGCCGCCACGCCGATCAGGACCAGGAGCGTACGGCGGCCGATCCGGCGCTCCTCGGGGCCGATGTGCGGCGGGCGGGCGGGGGTGTCCGCACGCCCTGCTGGGCCGCGCTGGGCGGTCGTCGGTCCGGCCACGCTCGCTCCTTCGCCGGACCCGGGGCGCCCGCCCCGGGTCCGCACCGCCTCACGCCTGGCGGCGGGAGGCAATCGCTTCGTACACCATGCCGACGAGCAGGTCGTCGGCGTCGCGCCGGCCGAACTCCGCGGCGGCACGGGACATTTCGTACAGCCGGTGGGGGTCCGACAGCACCGGCAGGACGTTGCCCTGCACCCACTCCGGGGTCAGCGCCGCGTCGTCCACCAGCAGGCCGCCGCCGGCGTTGACCACCGGCTGGGCGTTGAGCCGCTGTTCGCCGTTGCCGATGGGCAGCGGGACGTAGGCGGCGGGAAGCCCGACGGCGGAGAGTTCGGCGACGGTCATCGCGCCCGCGCGGCAGAGCATCATGTCGGCCGCGGCGTACGCCAGGTCCATCCGGTCCACGTACGGTACCGGGATGTAGGGCGGCATCCCGGGCATGTTGTCGATCCGCGGCAATTCGTTCTTCGGGCCGACCACATGGAGGATCTGGATCCCGGAGCGCTGGAGCAGCGGCGCGACCCGCTGGACCACCTCGTTGAGGTGGCGTGCGCCCTGCGAGCCGCCGGAGACCAGCAGCGTGGGCAGGTTGGGGTCGAGGCCGAAGGAGGCGCGGGCCTCCGGGCGGACCCGGGCGCGGTCCAGGGTGGCGATGGTGCGGCGCAGCGGGATGCCGATGTAGCGGGCGCCGCGCAGCTTGCTGTCCGGCGTGGAGACGGCGACCCCGTGGGCGTACCGCGAGCCGATCTTGTTGGCGAGGCCGGGGCGGGCGTTGGCCTCGTGGACGACGATGGGGACACCGACGCGCTTGGCGGCGAGGTAGCCGGGCAGCGCGACGTAACCGCCGAAGCCGACCACGCAGTCCGCCTTGGTGCGCTCCAGGATCTGCTCGGCGGCCTTGATGGTGCCGCGCAGCCGGCCCGGGACGGTGATCAGCTCGGGGGTGGGCTTACGGGGCAGCGGTACGGCAGGGATGAGGGCGAGCTCGTACCCCCGCTCGGGTACGAGCCTGGTCTCCAGGCCGCGTTCCGTGCCGAGGGCAGTGATTCCCACGGTCGGGTCCTGCCTGCGCAGGGCGTCTGCGAGGGCAAGCGCGGGCTCGATGTGTCCGGCGGTCCCCCCGCCGGCGAGTACGACATGCACCGAAATTCACCGCTCTCCGGACGGACGCTTCTTGACGCGCCGTCTCATCGTCTTCCATCTCACCCCGGGCCTCCGCATGGCCAGGGCCGCCTTCGCGGCGGGATCGTCCCGCGCGAAGGCGATCATCAGCCCGACCGCGAACATCGTCGGCAGCAGGGCGGACCCTCCGTAGGAGAACAGCGGGAGCGGGACACCGGCGATCGGCAACAGGCCGAGCACCGCACCGATGTTGATCACGGCCTGGGCCATGATCCAGGTGGTCACGCCTCCCGCGGCATACCTGACGAAGGGGTCCTCCGTGCGTCCGGCCACGCGGATACCCGCATAGCCTAGAGCCGCGAACAGGGCGAGCACGGACAGCGTCCCCGCCAACCCCAGTTCCTCACCGGTGATCGCGAAGATGAAGTCGGTGTGGGGTTCCGGGAGTTGACCCCATTTTTCCACACTCGCACCCAGCCCGGAACCGAACCATCCGCCGGAGGCCAGTGCGTAGATTCCGTGGGCTGCCTGCCAGCAGCCGTCGTCCGGGTCGGGTTCGCCGAGCACGCCCATGCAGGAGAGCCGGGACATCCGGTTGGGGCTGGTCCAGACCAGAACGAAGGCGATGGCGGCGGCGAATCCGAGCACCCCGGCGAAGAGCCGGGTCGGGGCGCCGGCCAGCCAGAGCAGGCCGAACAGGATCGCCGTGAGGATGATCGCGGTCCCCATGTCGCCGCCCAGCATGATCAGCCCGAGCAGCGTGAAGGCGACCGGGACCAGCGGCACGAGCATGTGCTTCCACTGCGTCAGCAACCGCTTGTCCTGCTTGCGGGCGAGGAGGTCGGCGCCCCACAGGATCAGTGCGAGCTTGCCGAACTCGCTGGGCTGGATCTGGAACGGGCCGCCCAGGTAGAGCCAGTTCTGGTTGCCGTTGACCGACATCCCTATCCCCGGCACCTGGACCAGGACCATCAGGAAGACCGTGACCATGAGCATCGGGTAGGCCAGAGCGCGGTGGAGCTTCACCGGCATCCGGGAGGCGATCAGCATGAGCGCGCCCCCGATGACGGCGGCGACGAACTGCTTCCCGAAGAAGTACGTCGACGACTTGTCGATACTCAGCGCCTTGATCATCGAGGCGGAGTAGACCATCACCAGGCCCAGCACCGTGATCAGGAGGCTGGAGCCGAGGATCACGTAGTAGGCGGTCAGGGGGCGGTCCCAGGCCCGGCGTGCCTGCTCGTAGAGGCGCCGTACGCCACCGCCGCGCGGGGTGCGGGGCGCCGGGGCGCCGCGTCCCGCGCCACGGGGCGGCGCCGGCCGGCGGCTGCGTACGGCGGAGCTCTTCTCGGCCGGCATTGTCGCTGTCCCCTCCACTGCTCGTGCCCGGAGGCTCGGCCCCGGCGCGGAGGCCCGGTCGGTCAGGCGCTCTCTTCGGCGCGTGCGCGGACCGCGTCCGCGAACGCCTCGCCCCGCTTGATGTAGTTGGTGAACATGTCCATCGAGGCGCAGGCCGGGGCCAGCAGTACCGTATCGCCCGGCCGCGCGAGCCGGGCGGCGTGCTCGACCGCCTCGGACATCGCCCCAGTGTCGGTCCGGTCGAGGTCGACCACCGGGACTTCGGGGGCGTGTCGCGTCAGGGCTTCGTGGATCAGCGCGCGGTCGGCGCCCATCAGCACGACGCCGCGCAGCCGCTTCGCCGCGCCGGTGACCAGCTCGTCGAAGGTGGCGCCCTTGGCCAGTCCGCCCGCGATCCAGACGATGGAGTCGTAGGCGGCGAGGGAGGCCTCGGTGGCGTGGGTGTTGGTGGCCTTGGAGTCATCGACGTAAGCGACTTCGTCGATGTCGGCGACGTGTTCGATGCGGTGGGCGTCCGGCCGGAAGGCGCGCAGGCCGTCGCGGACGGCGGCCGGTTCCACGCCGAACGCGCGGGCGAGGGCGGCGGCGGCGAGGGCGTTGGCGATGTTGTGCGGGGCCGGCGGGGTGACGTCGGAGACCTCGGCCAGCTCCTGGGCCTGCTTCTGCCGGTTCTTCACGAAGGCCCGGTCGACGAGGATGCCGTCGACCACGCCGAGCTGCGAGGGGCCCGGGGCGCCGAGGGTGAAGCCGATGGCCCGGCAGCCCTCCTCGACGTCGGCCTCGCGGACCAGCTCCTCGGTGGCCGGGTCGGCCGCGTTGTAGACGCACGCGACCGTGTTGCCCTCGTAGACCCGCCCCTTGGCGGCGGCGTACACCTCCATCGAGCCGTGCCAGTCGAGGTGGTCGGGGGCCAGGTTGAGGACGGCGGCGGAGTGGGCGCGCAGGGAGGGCGCCCAGTGCAGCTGGTAGCTGGAGAGTTCGACGGCGAGGACGTCGTACTCCGTATCGCCGAGCACCGCGTCCAGCAGGGAGACGCCGATGTTGCCGACCGCCGCGGTGCGCAGGCCCGCCGCCTCCAGGATCGAGGCCAGCATCCGTACGGTGGTGGTCTTGCCGTTGGTACCCGTGACGGCGAGCCAGGGGGCGGCCTTGCGGCCGTTCGTCCCCCGCAGCCGCCAGGCGAGTTCGACGTCGCCCCAGATGTCGATGCCCGCCTCGGCGGCAGCCAGGAAGAGCGGCTTGTCCGGCTGCCAGCCGGGGGCGGTGACGACGAGTTCCGTGGACGGCGGCAGGGTGGCACCGTCGCCGAGGCGCACGGTGATGCCGAGGGCCTCCAGTTCGGCCGCCTGCGCGCGGGCGCGCTCGTCGTCGCCGTCGTTCACGACGGTGACGAGCGCGCCGCGCTCGTGCAGGGCGCGGGCCGCGGGGATGCCGCTGACGCCGAGTCCGGCGACGGTGACGTGCTTGCCCTGCCAGTCCACGGTGCTCACTTCTTGGCTGCCCATCCCGCGTAGAAGAGGCCGAGGCCGACGATCACGCACATGCCCTGGATGATCCAGAAGCGGACCACGACAAGGACTTCGGACCACCCCTTGAGTTCGAAGTGGTGCTGGAGCGGTGCCATCCGGAAGACCCGCTTGCCGGTCATCTTGAACGAACCGACCTGGATGACCACGGACATGGTGATCATCACGAAGAGGCCGCCGAGGATGGCCATCAGGAACTCGGTGCGGGAGCAGATCGCGAGGCCCGCGAGCGCGCCACCGAGGGCGAGCGAGCCGGTGTCACCCATGAAGATCTTGGCGGGCGAGGTGTTCCACCACAGGAAGCCGAAGCAGGCGCCCATCAGGGCGGAGGCGACGACGGCGAGGTCGAGCGGGTCGCGTACCTCGAAACAGGCGCTGGGGTTGGTCAGGGTGAGCGCGTTGGCGCAGGACTCCTGGAACTGCCACAGGCCGATGAAGGTGTAGGCGCCGAAGACCATCACCGAGGCGCCGGTGGCCAGTCCGTCGAGGCCGTCCGTGAGGTTCACGCCGTTGGACATGGCGAGGATCATGAACAGCGCCCAGACGCAGAACAGCACCGGGCCGATCGACCAGCCGAAGTCCTCGACGAACGAGAGCCGGGTGGAGGCCGGGGTGTAGCCGTTGGAGTTGGGGAACTGGAGCGCGAGCACCGCGAAGGCGATGCCGACGATCAGCTGGCCGGCCATCTTCGCCTTGGCCCGCAGACCCAGCGAACGCTGCTTGACGATCTTGATGTAGTCGTCGAGGAAGCCGACGAGGCCCATCCCGGTCATCAGGAACAGCACGAGGACGCCGGAGTACCGGATGTCCTCGCCGGTGATCACCTTCGCGAGGAGGTACGCGATGATCGTCGCCAGGATGAAGGCGATGCCGCCCATCGTGGGCGTGCCCTTCTTGCTGCCGTGCGTGCGCGGGCCGTCGTCCCGGATGAACTGCCCGTATCCCTTGCGGGCCAGCAGCTTGATCAGCAGCGGGGTCCCGACCAGGGTCAGAAAGAGCCCGATGGCCCCCGCGAAGAGGATCTGCCTCATCGGCCGGCGACCTCGCCCTCGGTCGAGTTCTCCAGCAGTGCCTGGGCGACCTTCTCCAGGCCGACCGACCGGGACGCCTTCACCAGCACGACGTCTCCCGGGCGCAGTTCACTGCGCAACAGGTCGACGGCCGCCTGTGCGTCGGACACGTGCACCGACTCCTCACCCCACGAACCCTCGTTATATGCGCCCAGTTGCAGCCAGGAGGCTTCTCTCCCCCCGACAGCGACGAGCTTGCTGACGTTGAGCCGGACGGCGAGCCGTCCGACCGCGTCGTGCTCGGCGAGCGACGCGTCACCGAGCTCGGCCATCTGACCGAGCACCGCCCAGGTGCGCCCCCCGTCGGCCCGTCGGGCCTGACCCATGGCAGCCAGCGCACGCAGTGCGGCTCTCATGGATTCGGGGTTCGCGTTGTAGGCGTCATTGACGACCGTCACACCGTCCGGACGCTCGGTGACCTCCATGCGCCAGCGGGAGAGGGTGCCCGCCTCCGAGAGCGCCTCGGCGATCTCGGTCACGGACATGCCCAACTCATGGGCGACGGCGGCCGCGGCGAGCGCGTTCGACACGTGGTGCTCACCGTACAGGCGCATGGTCACGTCGCTGCACCCGGTGGGTGTGTGGAGCTCGAACGCGGGCCGCCCGTCGGGGGTCATCCGGACCTTCTCGCCCCGTACGTCCGCATCCGGGGCTTCTCCGAAGAGCAGAACCCGGGCCTTGGTGCGCGAAGCCATGGCGCGTACGAGGGGGTCGTCGGCGTTGAGCACGGCGCAGCCGTCCTCGGGGAGCACCTCGACCAGTTCGCCCTTGGCCTGCGCGATCGCCTCCCGGCTGCCGAACTCCCCGAGGTGGGCGGAGCCGACGTTGAGGACCAGGCCGATGCGGGGCGGGGTGAGGTCGGCGAGGTAGTGGATGTGCCCGATGCCGCGGGCGCCCATCTCCAGGACCAGGTGCTGGGTCTCGGAGGTGGCGCGCAGGGCGGTGAGCGGCAGCCCGATCTCGTTGTTGAGGGAGCCCGGCGTCCAGACCGTGGGCGCCTTGCGCTGGAGGAGCTGCGCGATCAGGTCCTTGGTGGACGTCTTGCCCGCGGAGCCGGTGAGCGCGACGACGGTGGTGCCGAGGCGTTCGACGACGGTACGGGCGAGCGCGCCGAGCGCGCCGACGACGTCGTCCACGACGATCGCCGGAACGCCTACGGGACGGGCGGCCAGGACGGCTGCCGCGCCCGCCTCGACGGCGCGCTGCGCGTAGTCGTGGCCGTCCACGTGCTCACCGGCGAACGCGGCGAACAGGCTGCCGGGTCCGACCTCGCGGGAGTCGATGACGACGGGACCGGTGACGGTGACTGCCGGGTCCGGTATGTCGTGCGGCTGCCCGCCGACGATTTCCGCGATCTCGGCGAGGGAAAGGGTGATCACTTGGTCATCCCTGACTGTTGTTCTCGTGGTGAGGGGCACGGTCCGCGGCGCCGGTGCGCCCCAGGGACCGTTCGATGGCGTCGTGCAGGACCTTGCGGTCGTCGAAGGGGCGTACGACCCCGTGGATGTCCTGGCCCTGCTCGTGGCCCTTGCCCGCGACGAGGACGGTGTCGCCCGGTTCGGCGCGCGCGACGGCGGCGGCGATGGCCGAGGCCCGGTCGGCGTCGACCAGGACGTCGCCGCGTTCGTGGACGGGCACTTCGGCGGCGCCGGAGAGCATCGCGGCGAGGATCGCGAGTGGGTCCTCGGAGCGGGGGTTGTCGGAGGTCAGCACGGCGGTATGGGAGAGACGGGCCGCGGCGGCGCCCATCGGGCCGCGTTTGGTGGTGTCGCGGTCGCCGCCGCAGCCGAGGACGATGTGCACCCTGCCCTCGGTGACCTTCTGCAGCGAGCGCAGTACGGACTCGACGGCGTCGGTCTTGTGCGCGTAGTCGACGACGGCGAGGTAGGGCTGTCCGGCGTCCACCCGCTCCAGACGGCCCGGGACGCCGGGGACGGCCGCGATGCCGTCGGCGGCGGTCTGCGGATCGACGCCCGCGACGGCCAGGGTGACGATCGCGGCGAGGGTGTTGGCGACGTTGAACGGGCCGGGCAGCGGGGCGCGGGCGGTGATCCGCTCGCCCTTCGGGCCGACGGCGGTGAAGGTGCTGTCCTGCGGTCCGACCTCGACGTCCTCGGCGTGCCAGTCGGCGTCCGGGTGGCCCTCGGCGGAGAAGGTGGTGACCGGGACGCCGGACTCCGTGATGAGCCTGCGGCCGTACTCGTCGTCGAAGTTGACCACGCCTCGGTGGCTGCGCTCGGGGGTGAAGAGCTGGGCCTTGGCCTGGAAGTAGTCCTCCATGCCGGAGTGGAACTCCATGTGCTCCGGGCTGAGGTTGTTGAAGACGGCGACGTCGAAGACGCAGGCGTCGACCCGGCCGAGCACGAGGGCGTGGCTGGAGACCTCCATCGCGACGGCCTCAACGCCGCGTTCGCGCATGACGGCGAACAGGGCCTGGAGGTCGGTGGCTTCGGGAGTGGTGCGCTCGGACTTGATGCGCTCGTCGCCGATGCGCATCTCGACGGTGCCGATGAGCCCGGTGGGCCGGCCCGCGGCGCGCAGTCCGCCTTCGACCAGGTACGCGGTGGTGGTCTTGCCGGAGGTTCCGGTGATGCCGATCTGGAGGAGGCCGATGCCGGGCCGCCCGTAGATGTCGGCGGCCAGCTCCCCCATGACGCCGCGGGGGTCCTCGGCGACCAGGACCGGCAGCCCGGTGGCGGCGGCGCGTTCGGCGCCCGTCGGGTCGGTGAGGACGGCGACGGCACCGAGGCCCGCGGCCTGCGCGGCGAAGTCGGCGCCATGGAGGCGGGCGCCGGGGAGGGCCGCGTACAGGTCTCCGGGGCGCACGGCCCGCGAGTCGTGGGTGATGCCGGTGACGGCATCGGATCCGGCCACTTCGACGCCGAGCCGATGGGCCAGCTCGCCGAGAGGGGTGGGCCGGAGCCGGTCCGGTCGGGGCGCTCCCGGGTAGGTCACAGGCGCGTCCTTCTGGGTGGTTTGGGACTGATCAGCGTGGGGCACGGCGGTGAGCGTACCGGGCCGGTGCGGCGTCTCGCGAAGCGAGGGACCGGGTCCCGGGTAGTTCTCGTTCCGGTTCCCGGGATCGGGGGTGATGGTTGTCACTGAGGGTTCCCTTGGGGGGATGCTCGCGCATCCCCGTGTTCACTCGCCGGGTTTGAAGGACACCGGCAGCCGGGGCGGCTTGCTGCCGGACGGTGGGGTCTGGAGCGTCTTGAGAGCGAACTCCATGACCTGCTTGTAGATCGGGCCGCAGATCTGGCCGCCGAAGTAGTTTCCCTTGGTGGGGTTCTGGATCGCGCAGTAGACGGTGATCTGCGGATTGTCGGCCGGGGCGAACCCGGCGAAGGAGGCGGTGTACCCCTTGTAGACACCGCGGACCGGGTCGACCCGGTTGGCGGTGCCGGTCTTGCCCGCGACCCGGTAGCCGGGGATGGCGGCCTTGGTTCCGGTGCCCTCCTGGTCGTCGACGACGGATTCCAGCATGGTCGCCAGGGTCTTCGCGGTCTTCCCGCTGACCACCCGGTTCTTCTCGGGGGCCTCGGCGGAGGTGAAGCGGCCGTCGGCGCCCTTGGTGCCGCGGACGAGGGTGGGCGCGATCCGGACACCGCCGTTGGCGATGGTGGAGTAGACCGAGGCGGCCTGAACGGCGTTGAGCGAGAGGCCCTGGCCGAAGGGGATCGTGTACTGCTGCGAGGTCGACCAGTCCTTGGGGTGGGCCAGGAGGCCGGGCGACTCGCCGGGGTAGCCGAGCCCGGTCTTGGTGCCCAGGCCGAACTTGCGCAGGTAGGAGTAGAGGACCTGGTTGGACTCCGCCTGGGTCTTGCCCAGCTGACCGGTCGCCAGGATGGTGCCGATGTTGCTGGACTTGGCGAGGACCCCGTTGAGCGTGAGGTACCAGGTGGGGTGGTCGATGTCGTCCTTGAAGAGCCGGTCGCCCCGGTGCAGCCGGTTGGGGACGGTGACATGGGTGCCGGGCGTGGCGGCCTTCTCCTCCAGCACGGCGGCCATGGACATGACCTTGCTGGTGGAGCCGGGCTCGTACACGTCCTGGAGCGCCGCGTTGCCCAGGGATGCCGAGGTGGCCTGGGAGAGGTCGTTGGGGTCGTAGCCCGGAGAGTTGGCCATGGCCAGCAGCTCGCCTGTGCGCGTGTTCTGCACGATGACGTAGCCGCGGTCGGCCTTGGACTTCGTGACCTGGTCGCTGATGGCCTTCTGGGCGGCCCACTGGATGTCGCGGTCGATGGTCAGCTCGATGTCGGAGCCGGGCACGGCCGGGATCTCGCTGCTGCCCGCGGTGGGGACGCGGCGGCCGCCGGCCTGGGCGTAGCGGACCTTGCCGTCCTCGCCCGCGAGCTCCTCGTCCAGCTGCGATTCGAGTCCGCCGCCGCCCTTGCCGTCGGCGCTGACGAATCCCAGTATCCCGGCGGCGAGATCCCCGTTGGGGTAGACCCGCCTGGTGGTCGGCTCCTGGAGGACGCCGGCCAGGACGTTGGCCCCCGCTCCGCCGTTCCGCTTGTCCTCGTCGGCCTTCTCGGCGAAGACGGACTTGAGGTCCTTGATCTGCTTCCAGACCTGGGGGGTCTGCCGGTACGCGAGCACGGTGTAGCGGCTCTTGGGCGCCGAGAGCTTCTTGACGAGCTCGTCGACGTCCTTGCCGAGGATGGGAGCGAGCAGGGCGGCGGCCTGCTGGGGCGCGTCGGGGGCCTTGCTGTCCTCGGGTGTGAACATCTTCGGGTCGGCCGTGATGTTGTGCGCGTCGACGCTGGTGGCGAGCGCGACGCCCCTGCGGTCGGTGATCTCCCCGCGCTCGGCCGCGACCTTGTACTCCAGGTAGCGGTTCTTCTCGGCCTTGGCCGCGTACGCGGTGGCGTCGACGGCCTGGACCTGGAGCAGCCGGGCCACGAAGGCCAGCATGACCAGCGTCAGCCCGAGGCTGACGAGCCGCAGCCGGGGGCGCGGGCTGCCCAGCCGCAGGGAGCGGGGCGTGCGCCCGCGTGCGGTGGTGCGCCCCTGGGCGGGGCGGGGGCGGCGGGCCGGGGAGCGCGCGCCGGAGCGGCCGTTGGCCCCGTTACGGGGGCGCGCCGGGCCGGGTACGCGGCGGCGCGGCGGTTCCTTGGGCGGCACTGCGTCACCTGCCGGGGGTGGTCGGGGGCGGGGCCGCCGGGGTGTTCTCCGGGGCGGGGGCGTCCTGGGACTCGGGTTCCGCGGCTGCGCCCGGTGAGGGGGTCACGGTGCCGGAGGGCATGGCCGAGGGGGCGGCGGCGCCTGCTTCGTCGGCCTGTGCGCCGCCCTCGGGCGTCGGCTCGGGGCTCGGGGTGGGGCTGGGCGCCGCCGGCGGGGCGGTGGCCTTCGTGGGGACTCCGCGGACCGTGCCGTCCGGGTCGAGGAAGGCGGGGCTGCCGCCGGGGACCATGCCGAGTTCCCGGGCGCGGCGCTCCAGGGCGCCGGGCTGGGAGTAGCTGTCGACGTCGCGCTGGAGGGCCTGCTGCTCGTCGGTGAGCTCGGTGGTGTCCCGTCTGAGCTCGCTGAGCCTGAACGATCCTTCGTTGAGCGCCGAGTTCAGCAGGAGCAGGGTGATGAGCCCGCCGCCCAGGAGGAGCACGACCAGCAGCACGAAGGGGGTGCGGGCGGCGCTGCTGGGTGACGCGGACGGCATCAGCCGGGCGAGCCGTCCGGCCCGCCCCTTCAGCGGTGCGCCCGGCCTGCTCACCGCGTGCCCCCCGTGGTGGTCATCGCTCTTCCTCCCGGATGCGCTGGGCGCCGCGGAGCCTGGCGGGGGCGGCGCGCCGGTTCTCGGCGACCTCCTCCTCGGTGGGCAGCTCGGCGCCCCGGGTGAGCAGCTTGAGGCGGGGCTGGTAGCGCTCGGGGACGACCGGCAGGCCGGGGGGCGCGGTGTTGGCGGCGCCGGCCGCGAAGACCTGCTTGACCAGCCGGTCCTCCAGCGAGTGGTAGGACAGGACGGCGATCCGGCCGCCGACCGCGAGGCTCCCGACGGCCGCCGGGATGGCCTGCTCCAGGACGCTGAGCTCGCCGTTGACCTCGATGCGCAGGGCCTGGAAGGTCCGCTTGGCCGGGTTGCCGCCGGTGCGCTTGGCGGCCTGCGGCAGCGCGTCGCGGATCAGCTCGACGAGCCGGGCGCTGTTGCTGAACGGCTCCTTCTCGCGTTCGCGCACTACGGCCGAGACGATCCGCTTGGCCTGCTTCTCCTCGCCGTACGCCCGCAGGATCCGCACGAGCTCGCCGGGCGGGTAGGTGTTGAGCACCTCTGCCGCGCCGATGCCGGTGGACTGGTCCATGCGCATGTCGAGCGGGGCGTCCTGGGCGTACGCGAAGCCGCGGTCGGCCTCGTCGAGCTGCATGGAGGAGACGCCGAGGTCGAAGAGGATGCCCTGGACCTTGGGGAGGCGGAGCCGGGCGAGGACGTCGGGGAGCTCGTCGTAGACGGCGTGGACGAGGGTGGCGCGGTCGCCGTAGGGGGCGAGCCGCTCGCCGGAGAGCCGCAGTGCCTCCTTGTCCCGGTCCAGGGCGATCAGCCGGGCGGCGGGGAAGGCCTCCAGCAGGGCCTCGCTGTGGCCGCCGAGGCCGAGGGTGCAGTCGACGACCACGGGCTCGGGGTGGGCCGGGTCCTGGAGAGCCGGGGCCAACAGGTCCAGACACCTCTGGAGCATCACCGGGACGTGTCGGGTCTGGCTCAATGCGCCCTCTCAGGCTCTGTCCCGCGCGGCCGGTACGTACGTCCTGGTCCCCGCCCGCTCTGAAGGGGAGGTCCGCCGGCGCCGGGGAAGGGGCGTCGGCCGACCGAGAGCGGGAGAGGGCCGGGCCGCACGTACGCCGCACATCACGGGGGAAATACGGAATATGCAGGGTGTGCGGAGTGGGGTGGTACGGGTTCAGGGTGGTGACTTCGCGTTACTTTAGTCCACCCTGCCATTCGATCGATTCGCGATCAACGAACCGGGCAGCGAGTCGTGCCACCCGTCCGGAAGCGGCGAGCTCACCCGAACGGGCGCGTTCACTGGTGCTTGTGGGTTAGCTCACAACAAGCCGTGTTGACGTTCTTTGTCCGCTCTCACAGCACACCCGGGCCAGGTGGGAAGGCTAACGTCGCAACCATGTCGACTTCTGCTCACTCCCCCGCCGAGTCCGTGACGTCCACCACCGCGGCGGTCCGTGAGGGGGGCCAGGTCACCGATCAGCTGGTCGAGGCGAACTCCACGTACGCCAAGGACTTCCGCGATCCCGGCATGGACGCCCGGCCGGTCCTCCAGGTAGCCATCGTCGCCTGCATGGACGCCCGGCTCGACCTGCACGCCGCGCTTGGTCTCGAACTCGGCGACTGCCACACCATCCGCAACGCGGGCGGTGTCGTCACCGACGACGTGATCCGCTCGCTCACCATCAGCCAGCGGGCGCTCGGCACCCGCAGCGTCGCCCTCATCCACCACACGGGCTGCGGTCTCGAATCCATCACCGAGGAGTTCCGGCAGGAGCTGGAGCGCGAGGTCGGCCAGCGGCCGGTCTGGGCGGTGGAGGCCTACACGGACGCCGACCAGGACGTACGTCAGTCGATGCAGCGGGTGCGGACCTCACCGTTCCTCCTGCACACCGACGACGTGCGCGGTTTCGTCTTCGACGTGACCACCGGTCTGCTCCGCGAGATCCAGCCCGCCTCCTGACCTTCCGCTTTCCGGCCCACCCGGCCCACCCGGCCCACCCGGCGAAACACGGCAGAGACTGACAAATCGCACCCACTTATCCACAGGCGAGTGACACGAAGCGGTAACGGCAACAAGAATGCGGGTGTGACCTCCCCCGGGCCTTCCGGAGGAGTGTCCGTATTTCGGGGTGGGCCGGGCGGGTACGTACGCCGGTCCATGCGCAAAAAGGGCCGAGGAGGGCCGGGTGACGACCTATGACGATCGAGCGAGCCTCACAGATCTGACCACCACAGCGGAGCGGGTGCGCAGGTCGGTGGAGGGTGTGATCGAGGGCAAGCCTGAGGTCGTACGGCTTTCGCTGACCGTGCTGCTCGCGGAGGGACATCTCCTCATCGAGGATGTCCCCGGGGTCGGTAAGACGATGCTGGCCAAGGCGCTGGCGCGGTCCATCGACTGTTCGGTGCGCCGCATCCAGTTCACGCCGGACCTGCTGCCCTCCGACATCACCGGTGTGTCGATCTTCGACCAGCAGCGGCGCGACTTCGAGTTCAAGCCCGGCGCGATCTTCGCCCAGATCGTGATCGGCGACGAGATCAACCGCGCCTCGCCGAAGACGCAGTCGGCGCTGCTGGAGTCGATGGAGGAGCGCCAGGTCACCATCGACGGACAGACGTACGAGCTGCCCGACCCCTTCATGGTGGTGGCCACCCAGAACCCGGTGGAGATGGAGGGCACCTACCCGCTGCCCGAGGCCCAGCGCGACCGCTTCATGGCCCGGGTCTCCATCGGCTATCCCAGCCCGGAGGCCGAGCTGCAGATGCTCGATGTGCACGGGGGCGCCTCCCCGCTGGACGACCTCCAGCCGGTTGCGCACGCCCACGACATCGTGAAGCTGATCGACGCGGTCCGTTCGGTGCACGTCGCCGACGCCGTCCGCCGGTACGCGGTGGAGCTGGTCGGGGCCACCCGCAGCCATCCCGATCTCAGACTCGGGGCCTCGCCGCGCGCGACGCTGCACCTGCTGCGCGCCGCGAAGGCGTCGGCGGCCCTCAGCGGCCGGGACTACGCCCTGCCGGACGACGTGCAGTCGCTGGCCACCGCCGTGCTCTCGCACCGGCTGCTGCCCACCGCGCAGGCACAGCTGAACCGCCGCACCGCGGAGCAGGTGGTGCTGGAGATCATCCAGCGCACCCCGGTCCCGACCGAGCCCGGCGCCGTGCGCGGCGGCACCGTGCCCCCGGTCCAGGGCGCGCACGAGCCGGGCCGCCCGCTCTACGGCCAGCAGCAGCCCGGCCCCCGGCGGCTGTGATGGCGGCCGGCGAGCCCGGCGCCGTGCAGGACGGCTCCAGCAAGGGCGGCCTGCGGGCGGCCCTGGGCGGTCTCACCACCCGGGGGCGGTCCTTCCTCGCCGCCGGGGTGGCCGCCGCCGTCTGCGCCTACGTCCTGGGCCAGGCCGACCTGCTGCGCGTCGGGCTGCTGCTGGCCGTGCTGCCCCTGGTGTGCGTGATCGTGCTCTACCGCACCCGCTACCGGGTGACGGGGACCCGGCGGCTCTCGCCGTCCCGGGTGCCCGCGGGCTCGGAGGCCCGGGTGCACCTGCGGATGGACAACGTGTCCCGGCTTCCCACGGGGCTGCTGATGCTCCAGGACCGCGTGCCGTACGTGCTGGGGCCCCGGCCCCGGTTCGTGCTGGACCGGGTGGAGGCGGGCGGCCGGCGCGAGGTGTCCTACCGGGTCCGTTCCGACCTGCGCGGCCGCTACCCGCTGGGTCCGCTGCAGCTGCGCCTCAGCGACCCGTTCGGGATGTGCGAGCTGACCCGTTCCTTCAGCGCGTACGACACCCTCGTCGTCATTCCGCGTACGGTTCCGCTGCCCGCGCTGCGGCTCGCGGGCGAGGCCTCGGGGTACGGCGACGGGCGCCAGCGCTCGCTCGCCCTCGCCGGTGAGGACGACATCATTCCGCGCGGTTACCGGCACGGCGACGACCTGCGCCGGGTCCACTGGCGCTCCACCGCGCGCTACGGCGAGCTGATGGTCCGCCGCGAGGAACAGCCGCAGCGGGCCAGGTGCACGGTGCTGCTGGACACCCGGCAGGTCGGCTACGCGGGTGCGGGGCCCGACTCGGCCTTCGAGTGGGCGGTCTCGGGGGCGGCCTCCGCCCTGGTGCACATGCTGGAGCGGGGCTTCGCCGTACGGCTGCTCACGGACGACGGGAACGCGGTGCCCGGGGACGGGACCGACGGCTTCGCGGGTTCGACGCAGGAGTCCGCGGACTCCGCGGGCCTGATGCTCGACACCCTCGCCGTCGTCGGCCACTCCGACGGCGGCGGGCTCTCGCGCGCCCATGACGTGCTGCGCGGCAGCAACGAAGGACTGCTGATCGCGTTCTTCGGCGATCTCGACGAGGAGCAGACCTCGGTCGCGTCCCGGATGCGGCAGCGCGCCGGCGCGGCGGTCGCCTTCGTCCTGGACAGCGCCCGCTGGTCCGGCGGTGTGGAGCCCTCGGCGGTCCCGGCCGCCCCGGCCGAGAAGCGGCTGCGGCAGCTGCGCGAGGCCGGCTGGGTCGTGGTGCCGGTGGCGCCCGGGGCCGATCTGCCCGCGCTGTGGCAGCTGGCGGGGCAGATGCGTGCCGACACGCAGTCCGCCGGGAACGGCGGTTCGACAGGTTTCCCGGGGGGATGGTCATGAGCGGGCGGGCCCGGCTGGCGCTGTGCGCCTTTGCGGCGACACTCCTGGCGTCGGGGGCCCTGCTCCCGCTGGTGGAGGGGGCGGGCTGGCTGCTGCAGGCGGCGCTGCTGCTCGGGGTCCAGGGCGGGGTGGGCGCGCTCGCCCGCCGGGTTCCGCTGGCCCGGTCGCTGGCGATCGCCTCCCAGATGCTGGTGACCCTGCTGTTGCTGACCCTGGTCTTCGCCCGGGACCAGGCCCTGTTCGGCGTGGTCCCGGGCCCGCAGGCCGTCGTCCGGCTCGGTGAGCTGCTGGTGGCGGGCGGCGAGGACATCGGTACGTACGCCATTCCGGCCCCGATGACGGACGGCATCCGGCTGATGGTGGTCGGCGGGGTGGTGCTGATCGGGCTGGCGGTGGACGCCCTCGCGGTGACCTTCCGCAGCGCGGCCCCGGCCGGACTGCCGCTGCTCGCGCTGTACTCGGTCGCCGCCGGACTCGGTGACGGCGGAGCGGGCTGGCTCTGGTTCCTGCTGGCGGCCTCCGGCTACCTGCTGCTCCTGCTGGCCGAGGGCCGCGACCGGCTCTCCCAGTGGGGGCGCGTCTTCGGCGGCGCAAACCGCTCCCCGGGAGGTCTGTCGGACGGCCTGTCCGGCCGCGGTGGCGGAGCGGCCGCACCGGTCCGCACCGGTCGGCGCATCGGTGTGCTCGCGCTGGGCATCGCCCTGGTGGTCCCGCTGGCCCTGCCCGCCCTGGACAGCGGTCTGCTGGGCGGCAGGGGCGGGGGGAACGGCAAGGGCAGCGGAGGGGGCACCATCTCCGCGGTGAACCCGCTGGTGTCGTTGAAGGACAACCTCAACCAGCCGGAGAACCGGGAGGTGATGACGTATCGCACCAACGCGCAGGACCCGCGGAACCTCTATCTGCGGATCCTGGCCCTGGACGAGTTCAACGGCAGCGAGTGGCGCTCCTCGACCCGCCGTCTGACGGATGTCCCGAACCGCCTCCCGCAGCCCACCGGTCTCGGCCGGGACGTCGCCGTGACCGAGATCCGGACGAACATCTCCTCCTCGCCCTCCTACCAGCAGAGCTATCTGCCGCTCCCCTACCCGGCGAGCGAGGTGGCGATCGACGGCCGCTGGCGGTACGAGCCGGAGGGCCGCACGCTCGTCGGCGACAACGGACAGAACACCGGGGGCGCGCAGTACGAGGCCTCCAGCCTGATCGTCGAGCCGACCGCGGAGCAGCTGGCGGCGGCCGGACCGCCGCCGCAGAAGCTGCTGAGCGAGTACACCCAGGTCCCCAGCTCGCTGCCGGGTGTGGTGGCCGAGACGGCCGAGGAGGTCACGGAGGGCTCGGCCAACGCCTACGAGCAGGCCGTGAAGCTCCAGAGCTGGTTCGCCTCCGAGGGCGGCTTCACGTACGACACCTCGGTCAGCTCGGGGACGGGCTCCTCGGCCATAGCGCGGTTCCTCCGTGACAAGGAGGGGTTCTGCATCCACTTCTCGTTCGCGATGGCCGCGATGGCCCGGACCCTGGACATCCCGTCCCGGGTCGCGGTGGGCTTCACCCCGGGCACCCTCCAGGCGGACGGCTCGTACTCGGTCGGGCTGCGCGACGCTCATGCCTGGCCCGAGCTGTACTTCGAGGGCATCGGGTGGACCCGGTTCGAGCCCACCCCGAGCCGGGGATCGACCCCGGAGTACACCCTGCCGGAGACCCCCACGGGCGGTGCGAGCGATCCGGCGCAGCCGTCGGCCGGGGCCTCCGCGGCGCCGTCCGCGGTCCCGTCCGCCCCGGAAAGCTGCTCGCCGCAGATGCGCCGACAGGGTGAGTGCGGCCTCTCCGCCGCGCCCGGCCCGGTGTCTCCGACCGACAAGGGCACTCCGGCGGGCACGGTCCTGCTGGTGGTTCTCGGGGCTCTCCTGGTCCTGCTGCTGCCTCTGCTGCCGCTGCTCTGGCGGATCCGGGCGAGAAACCGGCGGCTCGGTTCCGGGGGGCGTACGCCCGCGGACGCGGCGGCCAGGGCCCTGGCCGCCTGGCAGGAGATCACCGACTGCGCCTGGGACTACGGCATCGCGCCGGACGAGTCGCTGACGCCCCGGAAGGCGGCGGCCCGGATCGTGCGTCAGGGCGGGCTCGACATCACCGCGGGCGAGGCCGTGCACCGGATCGCGGGCGCGGTGGAACAGGTGCTGTACGCCCCCGAGCCGCGCCCCGCGGCCGGTCTGACCGAGGACGCGCTGACGGTGCGGGCAGGGCTGGAGGCCTCGGCCGGCCGGGGCGCACGGTTGAGGGCGAAGCTGGCACCCCGCTCGGCCGTCCGGGTGGCGTGGGCGGTCTCGGACCGGTGGGCGGCGCTCGTAGAGCGGTGGACGGACCGTCCGGGACGCGGCCGCTGGGCGGCCCGGCTGCGCAGGCTGTCGCGCCAGCACGGCTGAGGACGGGCTGAGGGAGGGTCCCGTGCGGGACCCTCCCTCAGCCCGTCACAGAGATTTCATGGGAGCAACGGTTTTCCGTGGGGGCAACGGCTGAGGGGCGGCCGCAGAAAAGCGGCCGCCCCTCACCCATCAGTGTCCTACGTCGTGTCGAGCACGGCCTGCCCCGCCATGAGCGCCGGAGCCGGGCCGAGAGTTCTTTACTGGCCCTGTTCGTCGCGGCGGCGCTGCCACCGTTGCTCGATGCGGTTCATCATCGACCGGCGTTGTCTCGGTCGGCGGCGCGAGCCGCTGTCCCCGCTGTCTGCGGTGGCCTGCTGTTGTTCACCGGGCTTCGGCGCTTTGCGCCATCCGGTGACCGCGAGCACGGCACAGCCGAGCATGACGAGGAACCCCACCACGCTGATCCAGATCTGCTGGGCGACCATTCCGGCCATGAGGAGCGCGATACCCACCAGAAAGCCAGCGACCGCCTGGTAGACCCGTCGTCGGGTGTACGTACGCAGCCCGCTTCCCTCAAGCGCTGTCGCGAACTTGGGATCTTCGGCGTACAGCGCTCGCTCCATCTGCTCGAGCATTCGCTGCTCGTGCTCCGAGAGCGGCACGGAGTCCTCCTCGTCGTCGGCCGCGGGGGCGACCGGTATGCGGCCCTTCCAGGATAGGCAGGGATTCGCCCCCGTGAAACCCGCCCTCTAGCGTTCAGCCAGTCCGGACCGCTATGTCGGCTCGGCTGCTGAGGCGTAGATTCCCCGACGACCGATCCGTCATGCCGGATGGTGTGACCCGATCATACGGGGCTCACGCCCGCTACGGGGGTCCCGAGTCCCACTCCGTGCACAGCTTCGTTGCTGATCAGCCCCGTACCGGCCCTCGCGGGGGCTCCCGGGGGCCGGTCCGCGCAGCCGGTTCAGGGGCGCTTCTCGCCCAGGACGTGCAGCTGGGTCGCGACGGAGTGGAAGGCGGGCAGCTCGGCGACGGCGGCTTCGAGCTTGAGGAGGGCGTCCATGGCGCCGGGCTCGGTGTCGACCAGGACGCCCGGCACGAGGTCGGCGAAGACCCGCACGCCGTGCACGGCGCCGACCTCCAGACCGGCTCCGGAGACGAGATCCGAGAGCTGCTCGGCGGTGAAGCGGCGGGGCACCGGGTCGCCTTCGCCCCAGCGGCCCGCCGGGTCGGCGAGCGCGTGCCGGGCCTCGGTGAAGTGGCCGGCCAGCGCGCGGGCCAGGACGGCCCCGCCCAGGCCCGCCGCCAGCAGGCTGAGGGCGCCGGAGGGGCGCAGGGCGGCCACCGCGTTCCGTACGCCCTCGGCGGGCTCGTCGACGTACTCCAGGACGCCGTGGCAGAGCACCGCGTCGAAGCCGCCGCGCTCCACGACGTCGAAGAGCCCGAGGATGTCGCCCTGGACGCCCCGGACGCGGTCGGCGACCCCGGCCTCGGCGGCGCGGCGCTCCAGCGCGAAGAGCGCGTTGGGGCTGGGGTCGACGACGGTGACCCGGTGGCCGAGCCGGGCGGCGGGCACCGCGAAGTTGCCGGTGCCGCCACCGGTGTCCAGAACATCCAGGGCATCCCGGCCGGCCGCCTTGACCTGACGGTCCAGAGCGTCCTTCAGGACCTCCCAGACCACGGCGGTACGGAGGGAGGCGCGGGGGCGCAGCTGGTCCGACACGGCAGATGACTCCTCGGCACGGTGCCGCCTGGGACGGCGGAGCGTGAACAGTGCAGGTGGTGATGTGAGCGTCCACCACCCTATTGCCTCGCACCGCCGTCCCGGTCATCCGGCACCGCCCGTCTCATCCTGCGGCGGACCTCCCCGGCCTCGGCTGCGGGAGCACCGGCTGGAGCACCAGCAGCCGCTCCACCAGACGCAGGAACTGGGCCGCGTCGCGCAGCAGATCGTCCGCGTCCCGGCTGCTGGCCGCGCCGGGCATGCCCGCCTCCGCGCGGGCCCGGCGGGAGGCCCCGGAGGCGAAGAGGTCGCTCCAGTCGGTCAGCTCGGGGGCTATCTCCGGGAGGACCTCCCAGGCGCTCCGGATGCGTTCGCGGTTGCGCTTGTTCGTCTCGGGGCGGCCACGGGCGGCCAGGACGGCGGCCGCCGTGCGCAGGGCCGCGAGGTGGGCGGTGGCGTAGCGCTCGTTCGGTTCGTGGAGCACGGCGGCCTCGTCCAGACCGCTGCGGGCCTTGGCGAGCAGGTCGAGGGCGGCGGGCGGTGCCGTGGTGCGGCGCAGCACGGGGTGCACATCGTCGGCGGGACCGGTCAGTGAGGGGGCAGGGCTGCCTGCGCGGCGCCGCGGGGCGGCGGCTGCGGACGAGCTGGCCATGACGAACCTCCTGTCGTCGTGTGACGGCTCCGTGGCCGTATGTGTCCATGGTGGCGCCCCCCACTGACAATCGGTCAGAAACCCTCCCTGACCTGCTGTTTTGCTTCGAGCGCGAGTTCCGGCTAACTTTTTGCACTGACCAGTCAGTTCAAAAGAATGCCGCAGCAGGACCACGCACAAGATCAGGGGAGGGTCTGTGGAGAGCCCGCACGACGCCGCAGCCGACGCCGAGCAATTCGGACTCGGCGCCGAGGACTTCGGACTCAAGGGGCCGCGCGGCTGGGCCTTCCGCCACGTGGGGTTCAGCGCTCCGCCGGGGTCGCTCGTCGCCGTCGAGGGGCCGTCCGGCTCCGGACGTACCTGCCTTCTGCTCGCTCTGACCGGTCGTATGCGTGCGACCGAGGGCAGCGCCCGGGCCTGCGGTCTCGAACTGCCCCGCAAGGCGGCCGCCGTGCGCAGGATCGCCGCCCTCGGCCCGGTCCCCGGCGTCAGCGAGCTGGACCCCGCCTTCACCGTCGCCGAGCACCTGCGCGAACGGGCGCTGCTCCAGGGCCGCTACGGGGCCTCCCTGCGCACCCTGCTGCGCCCGCGCTCCGAACGCAGGGCCACCGCCCGGGCCCGGATCGACGCGGCGCTCGAAGCCGCGGGGCTCGACCCCGCGACCCTGCCCAAGGCCGAGCGGACCTCCGTACGCGATCTGGAGCGGCTCGAAGCGCTGCGGCTCTCCGTCGCCCTGGCCCTGATCGGCACCCCGAGGCTGCTCGCCCTGGACGACGCCGACCTCAAGCTCTCCCCCGCCGAACGCGCCGACACCTGGACGCTGCTGCGGTCCATCGCCGATGCCGGCACCACCGTGCTGGCCGTGTGCAGCGAGGCCCCCGAGGACGCCCAGGTCGTCCGCACCACGCCCGCCGCCGAAGACGCCCCGACCGCACCCACCACCGAAGAGGAGACTGCCGATGCGTTCGCCGAAGCTGGCCGCGCTTGAGCTGCGGCGGTTCCGCAGGGGGAAGCTGCCGGCCGCCGCGCTGGTCGCCCTGCTGCTCCTGCCGCTGCTCTACGGCGCCCTGTACCTGTTCTCGTTCTGGGACCCGTACGGGAATCTCGACAAGCTGCCCGTCGCCCTGGTCAACAACGACAAGGGCGCCACCAACGACGGCAAGCGCGTCGACGCGGGCGACGAGATCAGCGACAAGCTGCTCGACTCCAAGGTGTTCGCGTGGCATGAGGTGAGCTCCGCGGAAGCGGACAAGGGCGTCGAGGACGGGACGTACTACCTCTCGCTGACGATGCCGACCGACTTCAGCAAGAAGATCGCGTCCAGCGGCGGGGACTCCCCCGAGACGGGCGCGCTCCAGGTGCGGACGAACGACGCCAACAACTACATCGTCGGGCAGATCTCCAAGACGGTCTTCGGCGAGGTGCGCAACGCGGCCTCCACGAACGCCTCGCGGGGCTTCCTGGACCGCATCTTCATCAACTTCTCCGATCTGCACGACAAGACCGCCGACGCGGCCAAGGGGGCCGACGACCTCAAGGGCGGCATATCGAAGGCGAAGAAGGGCTCCAAGGAGCTCGCGGACGGTCTCAAGGACTCCAAGGCGGGCAGCAAGCGGCTCTCCGACGGGCTCGGCAAGCTGAACACCGGTGCGGGCGAAGTCGCCTCCGGCACCGGCCGGGTGGCCGACGGCACCCAGGCACTGGCCGACAAGGTCAACAAGATCGCCGGTGACGCCCGCCCCTTCTTCAAGGACAACGGGAAGTCCATCGGGGACACCGCCCGGCTGGTCGCCGACACCTCGCAGGCCGTACGGAACAACCTCGACGTGCTCGTGAAGAGCGCGCCCACCGCCGCGGCCGAGTCCAAGAAGGCGGCCGACGACCTCAACGAGATCCACCGCACCCAGTGCGAGGAGGCCGAGGAGCCCGACGCCAAGGTCTGCCCGCCGCTGGAGCGCGCCAAGGACACGGCCGTCGATGTCGCGAAGATCGCCGCCGATGTGAACACCCTGGTCACCAACCAGAACGGCGACCTGAAGAAGCTCAGCACCCATCTGGCCGCCTTCCAGAAGCAGGCCGAGACGCTGGCGAAGCGCGCGCCGGCCCTGGACGACGACCTGGAGAAGGCCGTCAAGGACGTCAACGCCCTCAACACCGGCGCCCACAAGGTCGCCGCGGGCGCGAAGGACCTGCACGCCGGCCTCGGCAGCGCCCGCACCGGCTCCGCCGACCTGGACACCGGCGTCGGCAAGCTCAAGACGGGCGCCGAGAACCTGGACGGCGGGCTGTTCCGGCTCGGCGACGGCTCGGCCGAGCTGGCCCAGGGCCTCAACGACGGCGTCGACAGGATTCCGGACTACGACAAGAAGGACCGCGACGCGCGGACCGACGTCATGGCCGACCCGGTGAAACTGGCCTCCAAGTCTCTTCACGCGGCGCCCAACTACGGCACCGGTTTCGCTCCGTACTTCATCCCGCTCTCCCTCTGGGTCGGCGCGATGGTGGCGTACATGATCATCCAGCCGCTCAACAGGCGGGCCCTCTCCACGGGGGCATCAGCCTGGCGGATCGCCTTCGCGGGCTGGCTCCCGGTCGCCGCCATCGGCATCCTCCAGGTCGGCGCCCTGATGGCCGTCCTGCACTGGGGCCTGGGGCTGGAGATGGAGCGCTCCGCCGGGACGATCGTCTTCCTCGCCCTGGTGACCTGCTGCTTCGGCGCGATCGTGCAGTGGCTGAACGCCTGCTTCGGCGCGGCGGGACGCATCCTGGTGCTGGTCGTGCTGATGCTCCAGCTGACCTCGGCCGGGGGCACGTACCCCGTCCAGACCAGCCCCGGCTTCTTCGGCGCGATCCACCCGTACCTGCCCATGACGTACGTCGTCGAGGGGCTGCGCAGGCTCATCACCGGCGGCCCCCTGGGGCCGGTCTGGCTGGGCTGCGCGGTGCTGGGCGCCTTCACCGTCGGCGCCCTCGCCCTGACCGCGTTCACCGCCCGCCGCAAGCAGGTGTGGAGCCTGAGCCGGCTGCACCCGGAGCTGAGCCTGTGAGCGCGCCGGAAGCTGGGAGAATCGGCCTCATGGAAAGCAGTGGCACCACGCGCCGCCAGGCCACCCGGCAGAGGCTCTACGAGGCGGCGGTGACTCTCATCGCCGAGAAGGGCTTCTCGGCGACCACCGTCGACGAGATCGCCGAGCGGGCCGGGGTCGCCAAGGGCACGGTCTATTACAACTTCAAGAGCAAGACCGAGCTGTTCGAGGAGCTGCTCCGGCACGGCGTCGGGCTCCTGACCGCATCGCTGCGGGCCGCTGCCGAGGAGTCCGAGGAGCGTGGCGGCACCCGGGTCGAGGCGCTGGACGCGATGATCCGGGCCGGCCTCGCCTTCATCGACCGCTACCCGGCCTTCACCCAGCTGTACGTGGCCGAGCTGTGGCGCACCAACCGCGCGTGGCAGTCCACGCTGCTGGTGGTGCGGCAGGAGGCCGTCGCGGTGGTGGAGGACGTGCTGCGGGAGGCGGTGCGCAGCGGTGAGCTGAGCGAGGAGATCGACATCCCGCTGACGGCGGCCGCCCTGGTCGGGATGGTGCTGGTGGCGGCGCTGGACTGGCAGGCGTTCCAGCCGGAGCGGTCGATCGACGAGGTCCACTCGGCGCTGTCCCTGCTGCTGCACGGGAGGGTCAGCGGGCGCTGAGAGCCGTGGTGCCCCGGGAGACCGGAAAAACACGAAGACGCCGGCCGCTGGAGTTCGCATCCCCCCGCGAACTTCACCGGACCGGCGTCTTCCGTGCATCCGTCGGCCCCGTTCCCCGTGACCCCGTATATCCCCCGTGGCCCCCGGGTCCTGACGTCGTGCACCCCCGTTCCGTCAGGGGCCGCGCCGTTCCGCCGCCCCGTGTCGGCGGTCCGGGCGCCGCGCCCCTTCCGTGGTCACCACTCTTCCGTCCCCGCAGGTCCAGGCCTATCCGCGCAGCTACTCATCTCGTCTCCTAGGTACGGGTACTCAGGGCTGCGTGCCCGGGCCCACACGGGCCGTGGGGCGGGTCGTTACGATCTCCTGCGTGTCCGTAATCCCTCTGGTGTTCACAAGTGGCTGGGCGAGCGGGATCAACGCCTATGCGGTGGTCCTGTTGCTCGGCGTCTTCGGCGCGACCGGCGTCTCCGACGAGGTGCCCGCCACGCTGCAGCGCACCGACGTCCTGATCGTGGCCGGTGTGCTCTTCCTCTGCGAGGTGGTGGCCGACAAGATCCCGTACGTGGACTCCGTCTGGGACACCGTGCACACCGTGATCCGGCCGGTGGCCGGGGCGGTGATCGCCGCGCTGCTCGCCGGGGAGAGCGGTTCGCTGCCGGAGCTGGCGGCCGGTGCGATCGGCGGGTCGACAGCGCTGATGAGCCATCTGGTGAAGGCCGGCACGAGGATGGCGGTCAACACGTCCCCGGAGCCGTTCAGCAACATCGGGATGAGCATCGCCGAGGACCTCGGGGTCGCCGGAGTCGTCACGTTCGCCATATTCAATCCGGTGGCGGCCGCCGTCATCGCCGCCGTGCTGCTGGTCCTCGGGATCGTCCTCGTGGTCTTCCTGGCCTCGCGGATCCGCCGCTTCCTGCGCCGCCGGGCCCAGCGCCGCGAGGAGAGACACCTGGCGGAATCGGCTGGGCCCTGGCCTCCCGGCTGAGCTGTCGGTGGGGGTCGATAAAGTCACCGGCATGGCACGAATTGCGGTGATCGGCGCCGGGACGGGCGCCATGGCGGCGGCCGCCCGGCTCGCCGTCGCGGGCAACAAGGTGACGGTGTACGAGCGGTCCGCGAGCTACGGCGGCTCGGTCGGCCGCCATGAGCGCGAGGGCTTCGTCTTCGACACCGGGCCCGGGCTGCTGCATCTGCCCGCCGTCCAGCGGGACCTCTTCGTCAAGACCGGCAAGGAGTCCCTGGAGCAGTGCGTCACGCTGACCCAGGTCGACCCGGCCGGCCGCCACCTCTTCGCGGACGGCACGGCGGTGTCCCTGCCCAACGCCTCCCGGGCCGGGGTGGCTTCCGCCCTGGACACGGCACTCGGGGCCGGCGCCGGGGAGCGCTGGACCGGGTTCCTGGAGCGGGCCCGGGACGCCTGGGACCGGTCGCGGCGGCCGCTGCTGGAGGAGCCGCTGCGGGCGGACCACCAGGTGCTGGGCCGCGACCCCTATCCCGCCCTGAAGCAGCGCCGGTTGCTGCGCACCCGGCAGGCGGCCACCGTGGCGGAGATCGGCGCCCGGGAGCTGGCGGACGCCCGGCTCGCCGCCCTGCTCGACGGGTACGCGCTGTCGTACGGCCTCGATCCGCGCACCGCCCCCGCGAGCGCCGCGCTGCTGCCGTACATGGAGCAGACCTTCGGCAGCTGGTACGTGCTGGGCGGGATGCGGGAGCTGGCCCGGGCGGTGTACGAGCGGTGCGTGGCCCGGAGGGTGGAGTTCGTCTTCGGGGCCGAGGTGGTCCGGGTCGTGGAGAAGGACGGCCGGGCGGCGGGGGTGGAGCTGACCGGCGGTGAGGTGGCCGAGGCCGACCGGGTGGTGCTGGGGGTGCGGCCGCACGCCGGTCTGGTGCCGGGCCGGCAGGTGTGGGGCGCGGACGATGTGACGGTCCGGGCGGGCTCGGTGCCGGGACGGTTCGTGGTGCTGCTGTCGCTGCGCGGGGCCCGGGAGGCGGACGCTGTGCACCGGACCGTGGTGCACAGCGCCGACGGGGCGGCGGAGCAGGAGGCGGTGTTCGGGGGCCGGGTCGCCGCGCACCCCACGGTGACGGTGCTGCGCCCCGACGACCCCGCGACCCGCCCGGACGAGGCGCACGAGGCGGTGACGCTGACGGCGACGGTGGCGCCGCAGGGCCCGGTGGAGTGGACGGACCCGGCGGTGCGGCAGCGGTTCGCCGACGCCCTGGTCGAGCGGGCTGGTGCGGCCGCTCCCGGACTGCGGGAGCGGATCCTGCACACGGAGGTCCGCACGCCCGCGGAGACCGAGGCGGAGACGGGGGCCGAGGGTGGTGCGGTGCCGCCGCCCGCGCTGGCCGGTGCGCAGGGCGCGTATCTGCACCCCGGCAACCTCACGCGGCTGCCGGGGCTCTATCTGGCGGGCGGCTGGTCGCACCCGGGCGGCGGGCTCGCGCACGCCGGGATGTCGGGGACGCTGGTGGCCGGGCTCGTGGTGGAGGGCGACGGCTTCCGCGGCTCGCGGTAGGCCCGTCGTCGGTAGCGGTACCGGCCGTCAGTAGCGGTACTGCTCGTTCTGCCCGGTGTCGTAGCCGTTGCCGTACGGAGCGGGCTGCTCGGGCGGCATCGGGGGGTACTGCTCGGCGTCGCGCTGCTGCGGGACCCAGACGCCCCCGGGCGGGGTGTCCGTGGTGTACGCGTCCGTGCCGTAGCTCTGCGCGTAGGGGTCGGCGTAACTCTGCTGGCCGCCCTGGCTGTCGTAGCCGTTGGCGTTGCCGTAGGCGTCGTAACCGGCGTAGGGGGGCGTCCCGTTGGTGGTGCCGATGTACGGGTCGGAGTAGGCGGCGTAGCTCTGCTGGCCGGTCCCGTAGTCGTACGGCCCCGTGTAGCTGTCCTGGCCCTGCTGCTGGTCGTAGCCGGAGTACGGGTCGTACGCGGCGAACTGCGGCTGGGCCGCGGGGTCCGCCCCGTACTGCTGCTGGTCCTGGCCGGGGCCGTTCGCCGCGTAACCGGAGTCGCTGTACACGCCGTACTGGCCGGTGTCGTCGGGCAGCGGCTGCGGCTCGTACACGGAGGCGGGGGCGTCGGAGGCGGTGGCCGGAGCCGCGTTGTGGCCGAAGGAGTCGAAACCGTCATCGGCGGCGGGGTCCGAGACCTCCAGGCCGGAGACCTCCAGCGTGGGCTCCTTGGCGGCCGCACGCTCACCGCCGCCACGACGGCGGCGGCTCTCGCCCGGGCTGCCGCCTATGGCCCAGCCGGTGGAGAAGCCGCGCCGGAAGGAGAGCGTCACATAGGTCTGGCCGGTGGCGAAGGCGAGGGTTCCGACGACGATGACCGGGACGGAGGCGAGCAGGACCCCCATGACCACGCCGAGGAAGCCGCCGAAGGCGAGGAGCCGCCAGCGCAGTCGCGCCTTGTACTGCAGCAGTACCTCACCCAGCAGCCACAGTGCCACCAAGCCGAATGCGATGTAGAGGACCGTCCAGCCCACGCCCGCCCCCTCCTGCGGCCGCAGCCGCTCGGGGGCGGGTACGGCCGGTCACGACTGCTTGTGCAGTCCGAGATTCTCGTAGATTTCGAGCGTTGCCGTCGAGTTGTTGAGCGTGATGAAGTGCAGCCCGGGCACACCCTCGGACAGCAGTTTCGCGCAGAACTCCGTTGCGAACTCGATACCGATGGAGCGTACAGCGGCCGGATCGTCCTTGACCGCGAGGATCCGCTCTTTCAGCGGCTCAGGCACGGTCGCGTTGCTGAGCTGGGAAAATCTTTCCAGTTGTTTCACACTCGTGAGCGGCATGACCTCGGGAATCACCGGCGTTTCGCAACCGGCGGCGACGACCCGGTCACGCATCCGGAGGTAGTCCTCCGGGCGGAAGAACATCTGGGTGATCGCGTAGTCCGCCCCGGCCCGGCACTTGTCCACGAAGTGGCCGATGTCCGTCTCCCAGTCGGAGGAGCGCGGGTGCATCTCGGGGAACGCGGCGACGCCGACGCAGAAGTCGCCGGACTCCTTGATGAGGCGGACGAGGTCGGCCGCGTACTTCACGCCCTGCGGGTGCTCGACCCACTCCGCCAGCGGGTCGCCGGGCGGGTCGCCGCGGACCGCGAGGATGTTCCTGATCCCGGCGTCGGCGTACTGGCCGATCATGTTGCGCAGCTCGGCGACCGAGTGGCTGACCGCGGTGAGGTGGGCGACCGGGGTGAGCGTGGAGTCGGCGGCGATCTGCTGGGTCGCCCGCACCGTCCCGGCCCGGGTGGAGCCACCGGCCCCGTACGTCACCGAGACGAAGCTCGGGCGCACCGCCTCGATCCGGCGCAGCGCGTTCCAGAGATTGCGCTCGCCCTTCTCGGTCTTGGGCGCCCAGAACTCGAAGGAGTACGAGGTCTTTCCGGTCGCGAGCAGGTCACGCACGGTGCGTGCGTGGTCCGTCCTGGTGGAAGGTGTCCCTAGGGCCATATGGGGAGGTTAACCAGGGCGTGGACACTCCCCCAACCAGAGCGGCCGATATTGTCTCGTTTTGCCGGTTTACCGTCCACCCCTTGGGACGGCGGGGCCCGAAGCCAGCCGCGAAAGCGCTGCTCAGAGCGCGTGCGCGCGGACCCGCTTCGCCAGCTCGGCGGTGGCGGCCGCCGGGTCGTCCGCCGCGGTGATCGCCCGGACGACGACGATCCGGCGGGCGCCGGCCTCCAGCACCTCGTCCAGGTTCCCCGCGTCGATGCCGCCGATCGCGAACCAGGGGCGGGGCTGTGCCAGGGAGGCCGCGTACCGCACGAGGCCGAGGCCGGGGGCGTGGCGGCCGGGCTTGGTGGGGGTGGGCCAGCAGGGGCCGGTGCAGAAGTAGTCCACGCCCTCCTGGGCGACGGCGTCGTCGACCTCGGACTCGGCGTGCGTGGAGCGGCCGATCAGCCGGTCGGTTCCGATGACCGCGCGGGCGGCGGGGACGGGCAGGTCGCCCTGGCCCAGGTGCAGGACGTCGGCGCCGATGGCGTGGGCGACGTCGGCCCGGTCGTTGACCGCGAGGAGCTTGCCGTGGCGCCGGCAGGCGTCGGCGAGGACCGCGAGGTGGTCCAGCTCCTCGGCGGCCTCCATGCCCTTGTCCCGGAGCTGGACGATGTCGACCCCGGCGGCCAGCACCGCGTCCAGGAAGGCGGGGAGGTCCCCCTGCCTCTTACGGGCGTCCGTGCACAGGTAGAGCCGGGCGTCGGACAGCTGCTCGCGAGGCGTGGGCATGGTGGAGCTCCCCCGTGGTCGTGGCGGGGCACGGGCCGCGCTGCGCGCGGGGCCCGTACGCCGCTTCCTGTCGTATCGGTCAGACGGCGAGCGCCTGGGCCCGGCGCTTCACCTCCGTACCGCGATTCTCGCTCAGCGCCTGCGCGGGGGTGCCGGGCAGGGTCGGGTCGGGAGTGAAGAGCCACTCCAGCATCTCTTCGTCGGAATAGCCGTCGTCCCTCAGGAGGCTCAGGGTCCCGGAGAGGCCCTTGACCACCTTGTCGCCGTCGATGAAGGCGGCAGGCACCTGAAGCGTCCGCTTCTCACCCCGGCGTACGGCGATGAGCTGGCCATCCCTGACCAGCTGCCGTACACGCGTCACCTCGATATCGAGCTTCTCCGCGATGTCGGGGAGGTGGAGCCAGGCAGGTACGAGAGCATCGGTCTTTGCGTCAATCTCGGTCACGAGGACAAGCGTGCCATCCCGGACCGGCAGTCGGTACCCGGGCCGACCGTACGGGGGTCGTCCCGGGGTGTCACGGCCGTCACAGGGCCGTGGACTTCAGAGGTACGGCGGGGTCGGCGACCCGGTCGGGGTCGAGGACGGCCCCGGATTCGATGAGTTTGCGGCCCTGGGCGAGGTCGCGCGGGCGGCCCACCGCGAGGACGGCGACCAGTGCCCCGGCCTTCAGCCAGCACACCGACCAGGTGGCCTCGGCGCCGTCGCCGCGCCACAGCAGGGTGTCGGCGTGGGCGTGGTGGCCGGCGTACTGCACGAAGCGGCCGAACTGCTCGGACCAGAAGTACGGGACGGGGTCGTGGACCGGGAGCGGCTCACCGCTGTCGTCGGCGAGGATCGCGGCGGCCGCGGTGCGCGGGCCCTGGAGCGCGTTGTCCCAGTGGTGGATCAGCAGGCGCTCGCCGTAGCGGGCGGAGGGGAAGGAGGCGCAGTCCCCGACCGCGTACACATCGGGCAGGGAGGTGCGCAGGGCGCTGTCGGCGGTGACCGAGCCGTCCGGGCCGCGTCCGATCCCGGAGCCGGCGAGCCAGCCGGTGGCGGGGCGGGCGCCGATGCCGACGACCACGGCTCCGGCGGGCAGCGCGCGGCCGTCCGCGAGGATCACCGCGGACTCCTCGACGCGCTCGACCCGGGCGTCGGTGAGGAGTTCGGCGCCGCTCTCCGCGTACCAGTCGGCCATCGGGGCGGCGACCTCGGCGGGCAGGGTGCCGGCCAGCGGGCGGGCGGCGGCCTCGACGACGGTGACCGCGCAGCCGGCGGCGCGGGCGGCGGTGGCGAACTCGGCGCCGATCCACCCCGCCCCGACGACGACCACGTCGTGCTGCTGCTCCAGGACGGGCCGCAGCCGGGCGGCGTCGTCCAGGGTGCGCAGCAGGTGGACTCCGGGGACGCCTTCGGTGCCGGGCAGGGCGATGGGCTCCGCGCCGGTCGCGAGGACCAGGACGTCGTAGGGGACGGGTCCGTCCACCGTGTCGAGGACGTGGTCGGCGGCGCGCAGGGCGGTGACGTCCAGCCCGAGGCGGAGCGTGATGTCCAGCGCCTCGAAGTCGACGTCGAAGGCGGAGTCCTCGGCCTTGCCGAGCAGCACCGCCTTGGACAGCGGCGGCCGGTCGTAGGGCTGGTGGGGTTCGGCGCCGATCAGCGTGACGGGGCCGGTGAAGCCGGCTTCCCGCAGGGCGACGGCGGTCTGTACGCCCGCCATGCCCGCTCCGACGATCACGACGTTCCGTGTGCGCTGCCGCGCCGCGTGGTGTTCCGTCTGCTCGCTCACGTGTACCAGTCTATTGATCTGACTGCACATCAGGCGGCAACTTCCTCCACCACGCTCGTCCCGCTGCCCTCCTGGGACTCCCACTCCCAGCGCTCCTCCAGCCGCACCCGGCCGTCCGCGAGGTCGGTGACGGTGGAGCGGCAGTGGCCGGAAGAGGTCGTTCCGTCCTGTTTGAGCTGGACATAGCGGAAGTCGAGCACGTCCCCCTCGCGGGTGCCGACGAGATGGCCGCGGACCACGTCACCGCCCGCGTACTCGGCCCAGATCGTGCCGTCCTGCTCGTGGTAAGTGAAGCGGGTACGGGTGCCGACCTGGCCCGGGGCCTGGTCGGCGACGGGCGAGAGGACGAGTCCGTCGAGCGAACGGGCCACGGTGGCTGCTTCCTTGCTGGGCGAAAGGCGGGTGGGTTTAGGGTGGCCAAGGTAGAACACTCGCGGGAGCCCGGACGCACCGGGCTGAGAGGGAGGCTGGAGCGCCTCCGACCGTACGAACCTGATCCGGGTCATGCCGGCGAAGGGAGGGGCTGGACACCCATGCGCGTCTCGGGGAACACCTCCGGAATCCCGGGGGGAGACTCAGGATCCGATGTCCTTGTCATCGGGGGCGGCATCATCGGGCTGGTCACCGCCTGGCGGGCGGCCCAGCGCGGGCTGACCGTCACCGTGGCCGATCCCGATCCGGGCGGCGGCGCCGCCCAGGTAGCGGCGGGCATGCTGGCCGCCGTCACCGAACTGCACTACGGCGAGGAGATGCTGCTCGGCCTCAACCTCGCCTCCGCTGCCCGCTATCCGGAGTTCGTCGCGGAGCTGGAGGAGGCGAGCGGCCGGGAGACCGGCTTCCGTACCTGCGGCACGCTGGCCGTCGCCATGGACTCCGACGACCGGGCCCATCTGCGGGAGCTGCACGCCCTCCAGGAGCGATCGGGCCTGGAGTCGGTCTGGCTGAGCGGCCGTGAGTGCCGCCGTCTGGAGCCGATGCTGGCGCCGGGTGTGCGGGGCGGGCTGCGGGTCGACGGCGATCACCAGGTGGATCCGCGCCGGCTCGCCGCAGCGCTGCTGGCCGCCTGCGAGCGGGCGGGGGTGGTGTTCCGCAGGGCGGCCGCCGAGCGGCTCACCGTCAGCGGGGGCCGGGCGGCCGGGGCGGTGCTCGGCGACGGTACGGAGGCCGGGGCCGACCAGGTCGTGCTGGCGGCGGGCAGCCTCAGCGGGCGGCTCGCGGGGGTGCCGGAGGAGGTCGTACCGCCGGTCCGCCCGGTCAAGGGCCAGGTCCTGCGGCTGACCGTGCCCCGGGCGTACGCCCCCTTCCTCAGCCGGACCGTGCGCGCCGTGGTCCGGGGCGGCCACATCTATCTCGTACCGCGGGAGAACGGCGAGCTGGTCGTCGGCGCCACCAGCGAGGAGATGGGCTGGGACACGACGGTCACCGCCGGCGGGGTGTACGAGCTGCTGCGCGACGCCCACGAACTGGTGCCCGGCATCACCGAGCTGCCGCTCACCGAGACCCGGGCCGGTCTGCGCCCCGCCTCCCCCGACAACGCCCCGCTGCTCGGCCCGACCGCCCTGCCCGGTCTCCTCCTCGCCACCGGCCACCACCGCAACGGCGTCCTGCTGACGCCCGTCACGGGCGACGCGATGGCGCACGCGCTGACCACCGGCGAGCTGCCCGAGGTGGCCCGCCCCTTCGCCCCGGGCCGGTTCACGTCCGCCGTCGCCGCCCCCGTACTCCAGGAGCAGCCCGTATGAGCACGTCGAACCCGCCCGTATCCGTGACGGTCAACGGGGAGCCTCGCACCCTCGACGCGGGCACCGCGCTGGACCGGCTCGTCGCCGTCCTGACCACCGCGCCCTCCGGGGTCGCCGCCGCCGTCAACGAGTGCGTCGTGCCGCGCGGCCGGTGGGCCGCCACCACGCTCGGCGAGGGCGACCGCGTCGAGGTCCTGACCGCCGTGCAGGGAGGCTGACCGTGTCCGACGACGTCTTCACCCTGGGGCCCGCCACCTTCGGCTCCCGGCTGATCATGGGCACCGGCGGGGCGCCGAGCCTGGAGGTGCTGGAGCGGTCTCTGATCGCCTCCGGGACCGAACTGACCACCGTCGCCATGCGCCGGCTCGACCCGACCGTGCAGGGATCGGTCCTCTCCGTGCTGGAGCGGCTCTCCATCCAGGTGCTGCCGAACACGGCGGGCTGCTTCACGGCCGGCGAGGCGGTGCTGACCGCGCGGCTGGCCCGGGAGGCGCTCGGCACCGACTGGGTCAAGCTGGAGGTGGTGGCCGACGAGCGGACGCTGCTGCCGGACCCGATCGAGTTGCTGGACGCGGCCGAGATCCTGGTCGACGACGGTTTCACCGTGCTGCCGTACACCAACGACGACCCGGTCCTGGCCCGGAAGCTGGAGGACGTGGGGTGCGCGGCGGTCATGCCGCTCGGCTCCCCCATCGGCTCCGGGCTCGGCATCCGCAACCCGCACAACTTCGAGCTGATCGTGGAACGGGCGGGGGTGCCGGTGATCCTGGACGCGGGGGCCGGGACCGCGTCGGACGCGGCGCTGGCGATGGAGCTGGGGTGCGCGGCTGTGATGCTCGCCTCAGCGGTGACCCGGGCCCAGGAGCCGGAGCTGATGGCCGCCGCGATGCGGCACGCGGTGGACGGCGGGCGCCTCGCGTACCGGGCGGGCCGCATTCCGCGCCGCCATTTCGCCGAGGCCTCGTCGCCGGTGGACGGGCGGGCGGCGCTCGACCCGGAGCGCCCGGCGTTCTGACGCCCCCGCCTGGGGCGTGTCCCGTGTCACGGATCGGTTGTAGAACTGCCCCGGGTCCGGACCGACCCGTCCGGGGTGTCGGTGGCGGCTCGTAGACTCTCGGGGTGGACACGACCCTCCAGGACCCTCTCGTCGGGCAGCTGCTCGACGGCCGGTATCGCATTGAGGCGCGCATCGCCGTCGGCGGGATGGCCACGGTCTACCGGGCCGTGGACACCCGCCTGGACCGGGTGCTCGCCCTCAAGGTGATGCACCCGGCGCTCGCCGTCGACGCGGCCTTCGTCGAGCGGTTCATCCGCGAGGCCAAGTCGGTGGCCCGGCTCGCCCACCCCAACGTCGTCGCGGTCTTCGACCAGGGCGCCCAGGGCGCGTACGTCTACCTCGCGATGGAGTACGTGGCGGGCTGCACCCTGCGTGACGTGCTGCGCGAGCGAGGCGCCCTCCAGCCCCGGGCGGCCCTGGACATCCTGGAGCCGGTCCTCGCCGCGCTCGGCGCCGCGCACCGGGCGGGGTTCGTGCACCGCGACATGAAGCCGGAGAACGTCCTGATAGGGGACGACGGCCGGGTCAAGGTCGCCGACTTCGGCCTGGTCAGGGCGGTCGGCACGGCCACCGACACCACGGGTTCGCTGCTGGGCACGGTGTCGTATCTGGCGCCCGAGCAGATCGAGCACGGCACGGCCGACACCCGCAGTGATGTGTACGCCTGCGGGGTCGTGCTGTACGAGATGCTGACCGGCGCCAAGCCGCACACCGGTGAGAACGCCGCCCAGGTCATCTACCAGCACCTCAACACCGACGTCCCGGCCCCGTCCGCCGTCGTGCCGGGGCTCCCGGTCGCGCTGGACAGCCTGGTGGCGAGCGCGACGGCCCGCAGTCCCGAGGTGCGCCCGCACGACGCGGTGCTGCTGCTGGCCGAGGCCCGGGAGGCCCGCGCCGGGCTGACCGGGGCCGAGCTGGACGCCGTACCGCCGCAGGCGCTGTCGGACACGCACGACGGCGCGCAGGACCGTACGAGCGTGATCCCCCGGGCCCTTCCGGCGGACGGCGACGGGGGCGGCGTGCACCGAACCAGCCGCCTGGAGGTTCCGCCGCCGGTCTCCGGGCCCCGGCGCCGGGCCGGCCGGCGCGGCCCGTTCGGCGGGCCGCACCGCAGGCTGATCGCGGTGATCACCGCCGTACTCCTCACCCTCGGCGTCGGGGCGGGCGTCTGGTACATCAACTCCGGCCAGTTCACCCAGGTCCCCTCGCTGCTCGGCCAGACCCAGAAGGTGGCGGAGCAGCGGCTCGCGGCCGAGGGGCTCGGGCTGAAGGGCGTGGAGCGGGTCTTCAGCGACACCGTCGAGCGGGGCTCGGTGGTCGGCAGCGACCCCGCGTCCGGCGACCGGATCCGGGGCAACGGCTCGGTGAAGCTGGTCGTCTCGCGCGGCCCGGAGATCGTCCGGGTCCCGGATGTCGCGGGGGCCTCCCTCGCGGACGCCCGGCGCTCCCTGAAGAAGGTGGGCCTGGCCCCCGGCATGGTGACCAGGGAGTTCAGCGAGGACGTGGCGCGTGGCGAGGTGATCCGTACGGAGCCCCGCGCGGGCACCGACCGGAACCCCGACACGGCCGTGGCCCTGGTCGTCAGCAAGGGCAGCCCCATCGACGTCCCGGACGTCACCGGCCTCTCGGCCGAGGACGCCACCGCGGAGCTGGAAGGGGAGGGGCTGAAGGTCGAGGTGCTGCCCGGCCGGGTCAACTCCTCCGAGGCGGCCGGGGACATCGCCCAGCAGTCCCCGGGCGCGGGCGCCGAGGCGGCGGAGGGTGACACGATCGAGCTGACCGTCTCCAAGGGTCCCCGGATGCTGGACGTCCCCGACGTCACCGGCCGGGATGTCGACGAGGCCAGGACCACCCTGGAGGAGGCGGGCTTCGAGGTGAAGGTCGACCGGCCGTTCCTCTCCTTCAGCAACACGATCGCGAGCCAGTCCGTGGAGGGCGGCGAGCAGGCCCCCGAGGGCTCCACCGTCACCATCAGGACCAAGGGGTTCTAGGACGACATGCGAAAGCCGGAAGCGATATATGCGTAACCCCGTAGGCGGACATGTCCCGGTGGCCGGCGGTCTCGCCAAGGTGGGCCTCTCCTACGCCCGGGAGCTGGCGGCCGAGACCGTGCAGGTCTTCGTCGCCAACCCGCGCGGCTGGGCGACGCCCGCCGGGAACCCGGCCCAGGACGAGCTGTTCCGCTCGGAGTGCGCGGCCGCGTCGATACCGGCGTACGTCCACGCCCCGTATCTGATCAACTTCGGCTCGCACACCGAGGCGACCGTCGAGAAGTCCGTGGACTCCCTGCGCCACTCGCTGCGGCGGGCCCGGGAGATCGGTGCGCTCGGCGTGGTGGTGCACACCGGTTCGGCGACGGGCGGGAGGCCGCGCGCCGAGGCGCTGGCCCAGGTGCGGGAGCACATGCGGCCGCTGCTGGACGAGCTGACCCACGACGACGATCCGTATCTGCTGCTGGAGTCCACCGCGGGCCAGGGCTCCTCGCTCTGCTCCCGTACGTGGGACTTCGGGCCGTACTTCGAGGCGCTGGACTCCCACCCCAAGCTGGGCATCTGCCTGGACACCTGCCACATCTACGCGGCGGGACACGACCTGACCGGCCCCTCGGGGATGCGGCAGACGCTCGACCTGCTGGTGGAGACGGTGGGTGAGGGGAGGCTGAAGCTGATCCACGCCAACGACTCCAAGGACGTCGTGGGCGCCCACAAGGACCGGCACGAGAACATCGGGGCAGGTCACATCGGGGCGGAGCCCTTCCGGGAGCTGTTCGCGCACCCGGCGACCGAGGGCGTACCGCTGATCATCGAGACGCCCGGCGGTAAGGAGGGGCACGCGGCGGACGTGGCCCGGCTGAAAGAACTCCGGGGGCTCTAGGGTCTAGAGCTCGGGGCCGTCACCGGGCTCCTCCTGGTAGGAGTAGCGCTGCTCGCTCCAGGGGTCACCGATGTTGTGGTAGCCCCGCTCCTCCCAGAATCCGCGCCGGTCGGCCGTCATGTACTCGACGCCGCGGACCCATTTCGGGCCCTTCCAGGCGTACAGGTGAGGGACGACGAGGCGGAGCGGGAAGCCGTGCTCGGCGGTCAGGAGATCGCCGTCCTTGTGGGTGGCGAAGAGGGTCCGCTCACCGGCGAAGTCGTCCAGGCGCAGGTTCGAGGAGAAGCCGTACTCGGCCCAGACCATCACATGGGTGACTTCGGGCGCGGGCGGTGCCAGGTCGAGCACCGTACGGGCGAGGACCCCACCCCATTCGGCACCGATCATGCTGAACTTCGTCACGCAGTGCAGATCGGCGACGACCGAGGAGAACGGCAGCGCCGAGAAGTCCTGGTGGTTCCAGCAGTGCTTGTCGCCGTCGGCGGTGGCCCCGAAGACCCGGAACTCCCAGCGCTCGGACTTGAACTTGGGAACGGGCCCGTAGTGGGTGACCGGCCATCCGCGCTGCAGTCGCTGTCCCGGCGGAAGCTCGGACTGCTCTGATTCGCGGTATTCCCGGCTTTCCGGCTGACCCATGCCTCCATGGTGACAGACAGCCAGGGGTGGTCATGACCAGGGCAGACCCTCATGGGGTCAACTCGTACTAAGCGTGCACTTACTGGACGGCCGGTGGGCGCAGTGCGAGGATGCGGCCACCTTGTCGATCACGCTTGGAAGGAGCCTCTGCGATGCAGGGCGACCCCGAGGTCCTTGAGTTCCTCAATGAACAGCTGACTGCCGAACTGACCGCTATCAACCAGTACTTCCTGCACGCGAAGATGCAGGAGAACTTCGGCTGGACCAAGCTCGCCAAGTACACCCGGGCCGAGTCCTTCGACGAGATGAAGCACGCCGAGGTCCTCACCGACCGGATCCTGTTCCTGGACGGGCTGCCCAACTACCAGCGGCTCTTCCACGTCCGGGTGGGCCAGACGGTCACCGAGATGTTCCAGGCGGACCGCCAGGTCGAGGTGGAGGCGATCGACCGCCTCAAGCGCGGTATCGAGGTGATGCGCACCAAGGGTGACATCACCTCGGCGAACATCTTCGAGTCCATCCTGGAGGACGAGGAGCACCACATCGACTACCTCGACACCCAGCTGGAGCTGGTGGAGAAGCTCGGTGAGGCGCTCTACATCGCGCAGCTGATCGAGCAGCCGGAGAGCTGAGCCGACGCGCTACGAGAGTGGACCAGGGCGCGTCACGAGGGATGGGTCAGGCCGCGTCGGAGAGCCGGACGTCCCGGAGCGTGGCCAGGGCGACCGCTGCGACCGGGGTCGCCACCGGTGCGGTGGCCTGGTGGGTGACGGACGCCGCCGCGGGTTCCGCCTGCCGGTTCACGAGGTCGTGGCGCGAGCAGTCGCGCCCCAGCAGGGCCTGGATCCGGCGGACACAGCCGCCGCAGTCCGTGCCGGCCTTGCAGGCCGAGGCGATCTGGCGGGGCGTGCACGCCCCGGCGTCCGCATGCTTCTTGACCTGCGCCTCGGTGATGCCGAAGCAGGAGCAGACGTACATGCGATTCACCTCCCTGCGGGCCGGTCGCTGGTGCCGTCCCCGTCTTCGTCGGTGAGGCTAACCTAACCTTACCCGCCCGGCGAGGCGTGCAAAAGCCCGGAGACGCACTGTGGGGCACGGATCACATCGATCCGTGCCCCACAGTGCGTCCGGCGGGAATACCCGCCAGGGGTGCCTACTGGTCGCGGTACATCTCGGCGACGAGGAAGGCCAGGTCGAGCGACTGGCTGCGGTTGAGCCGCGGGTCGCAGGCCGTCTCGTAGCGCTGGTGCAGGTCGTCCACGAAGATCTCGTGGCCGCCGCCCACGCACTCGGTGACATCGTCGCCGGTCAGCTCGACGTGGATGCCGCCCGGGTGGGTGCCGAGGCCCTTGTGGACCTCGAAGAAGCCCTTGACCTCGTCCAGGACGTCGTCGAAGCGGCGCGTCTTGTGGCCGGAGGCGGCCTCGAAGGTGTTGCCGTGCATCGGGTCCGTCACCCACGCCACGGTGGCACCGGATGCGGTGACCTTCTCGACCAGCTCGGGGAGCTTGTCGCGGACCTTGTCGGCGCCCATGCGGACGATGAAGGTCAGCCGGCCGGGCTCGCGCTCGGGGTCCAGGCGGTCGACGTAGCCGAGGGCCTCGTCGACGGTGGTCGTCGGGCCGAGCTTGATGCCGATCGGGTTGCGGACCTTCGAGGCGAACTCGATGTGCGCGCCGTCCATCTGGCGGGTGCGCTCACCGATCCAGACCATGTGGCCGGAGGTGTCGTACAGCTCGCCGGTGCGCGAGTCGGTGCGGGTCAGCGCCGTCTCGTAGTCCAGCAGCAGGGCCTCGTGAGAGGCGTAGAACTCGACCGCCTTGAACTCGGCCGGGTCCGTGCCGCACGCCTTCATGAAGTTCAGCGCGTTGTCGATCTCACGGGCCAGGGCCTCGTAGCGCTGGCCGGAGGGGGACGACTTCACGAAGTCCTGGTTCCAGGCGTGCACCTGGCGCAGGTCGGCGTAACCGCCGGTGGTGAAGGCGCGGACCAGGTTCAGCGTGGAGGCGGATGCGTGGTACATCTGCTTCAGCCGCTCGGGGTCCGGGATCCGGGCCTTCTCGGTGAAGGCAAAGCCGTTCACCGAGTCGCCGCGGTACGTCGGCAGGGTGATGCCGTCGCGGGTCTCGGTCGACTTGGAGCGCGGCTTGGAGTACTGGCCCGCGATCCGGCCGACCTTCACGACGGGCACGGAGGCCGCGTAGGTCAGGACGGCGCTCATCTGGAGCAGCGTCTTCAGCTTGGCCCGGATGTGCTCGGCGGACACGGCGTCGAAGGCCTCGGCGCAGTCGCCGCCCTGCAGCAGGAACGCCTCGCCCTTGGCGACGGCTCCCAGGCGGGCGCGCAGCTGGTCGCACTCGCCCGCGAAGACGAGCGGCGGATACGACGCGAGGTCCGCGAGTACATCGCGCAGGGCCTCGGAGTCGGGGTACTCGGGCTGCTGCGCCGCGGGAAGGTCTCGCCAGGTGTTGCCACCGGCGACGGAGGTATTGGCGTTCACGGTCACGTGGACAACATTACGGGGTCGCGGGGGGCGTCCATTCGAGCGCTCAAAGGTTGAGACACCCGCTCCGATGCCCGGAACGTCCGCTAGGGTCGCAGCATGTCGACGCAACAGATCCAGATCTCGATCCAGAACTGGTGGTGGACCGCTCATCCGGCGGCCCGCTGAATCATCGCGCTGACACACTTCGCGAAGGCCGCCCGAGGGGCGGCCTTTTCTGCGTTGCGGAGCCGTTCCTCTCCACCGTGAATCCCGTACGAAGCCCTCGTACGGACCCGTCCGGAAGGAACCCGCTCCCATGTCCCGTACCGCCTTTGACCTCGTCCGCCAGCTGCTGGCCGACGACGCCCCGCCGTTCGCCCTGCTGCGCCGGCGTACGCCCGGCCGTGACCACGATCACGTGGAAGTGCTGGTCGGCGGGGTGCGGGAGGCGGAGCGGCTGGCCGATCTGCCGGTGGGCGCGTCGCCCGCGCTGGCCCTGGTGCCGTTCCGGCAGATCGCCGAGCGCGGCTTCGACGTGCGCGACGACGGGACCCCGCTGAGCGTGCTGGTCGCGGACGAGAGTCACGAGCTGGGGCTGGCGGAGGTGCTGGCGGCGCTGCCCGCCCATGACGTGCGGGTGGAGGACCGGGGTTTCGATGTGCCGGACGGGGAGTACGCGGAGATCGTCCGCCGGGTGATCCGGGACGAGATCGGACAGGGCGAGGGCGCGAACTTCGTGATCCGGCGGACGTTCCGGGGTGAGATCCCGGGGTTCGGGCGGGCGGACGCGCTGGCGCTGTTCCGGCGGCTGCTGGCGGGCGAGCGGGGCGCGTACTGGACGTTCGTCGTGCACACCGGCGACAGGACGCTGGTCGGCGCGAGCCCCGAGGTGCACGTACGGATGTCCGGCGGGACGGTCGTGATGAACCCGATCAGCGGGACCTACCGCTACCCGAACGGGGGGCCCACCGCCGAGAGCCTGCTGGCGTTCCTCGGGGACCGCAAGGAGAGCGAGGAGCTGTCCATGGTGGTCGACGAGGAGCTGAAGATGATGTGCACGGTCGGCGACATGGGCGGGGTGGTGGTCGGACCTCGGCTCAAGGAGATGGCCCACCTCGCCCATACGGAGTACGAGCTGCGCGGCCGGTCCTCGCTGGATGTGCGGGACGTGCTGCGCGAGACCATGTTCGCGGCCACCGTCACCGGCTCCCCGGTGCAGAACGCCTGCCGGGTCATCGAACGGTACGAGCAGGGCGGGCGCGGCTACTACGCGGGGGCGCTGGCCCTGCTGGGCCGGGACGCCAGCGGGGCGCAGACGCTGGACTCGCCGATCCTGATCCGGACGGCCGACATCGCCCCTGACGGCACGCTTGAGGTGCCGGTCGGCGCCACCCTCGTACGCCACTCCGACCCGGAGAACGAGGTCGCCGAGACGCACGCCAAGGCCGCCGGGGTGCTGGCGGCGCTGGGCGTGCGGCCGGGGCGGCCGGAGGCGGAGGCGGGCCGTCCGCAGCTGGCCTCCGACCCCCGGGTGCAGGCGGCGCTGGACGACCGGCGCGGCTCTCTCGCCCCGTTCTGGCTGCGGATGCAGGAGCGCACCGAGGAGCTGGCCGGGCACGCGCTGATGGTGGACGGCGAGGACACGTTCACCGCGATGCTGGCCCACCTGCTGCGCTCCTCCGGGCTCGACGTCTCGGTGCGCCGGTACGACGAGCCGGGGCTGCGTGAGGTGGTGCGGGCGCACCGGGGGCCGGTCGTGCTGGGCCCGGGGCCGGGGAATCCGGGCGATCTCGGTGACCCGAAGATGCGGCTGCTGCGGGAGCTGACGGCGGAGCTGGTGCGGGAGCACCGGTACGGGCTGCTGGGGGTCGGCCTCGGGCATGAGCTGATCGCGGCGGAGCTGGGCATGGAGATCGTGCGCAAGGCGGTGCCGTACCAGGGGGCGCAGACCAGGATCGAGCTGTTCGGGCGGCCGGAGACGGTGGGCTTCTACAACAGCTTCACCGCCCGCTGCGACTCCCCGGCCGCCGTGGAGCTGGCCGCGCACGGCATCGAGGTGAGCCGGGACGAGGAGAGCGGTGAGCTGCACGCGCTGCGCGGGAGCGGGTTCGCCTCGGTGCAGTTCCACCCGGAGTCGGTGCTGACCGTGCGGGGGTCCGCGATCGTGACGGAGCTGCTGGCGGGGCTGCCGGTGCTGAGCTGAACCCCTCCGGTTCACCTACGCGGCACGAGCACGTTCTCGCTGGTGCGGCGGGCCAGGTAGTCGGTGACGTTCTGCACCGTCGCGTCGATGATCTGGCCCACCGCGTCCTCGGTGTAGTACGCCTGGTGGGAGGTGACGATGACGTTGGGGAAGGTGACGAGCCGGGCCAGGGTGTCGTCGTCGACGCCCTCCAGGGACTTGTCGAGGAAGAAGAGCCCGGCCTCCGCCTCGTACACGTCGAGTCCGACGCCGAGGAAGCGCCCGGCGCGCAACTCGGTGACCAGGGCGGCGGTGTCGATGAGGCCGCCGCGGCTGGAGTTGACCAGGATCGCGTCGTCCTTCATCGACTTGAGGGCGGCCTCGTTGATGAGGTGCTGGGTGGCGGGGAGCAGCGGGACGTGGAGGCTGATGAGGTCGGCCTCGGCGAAGAGCCGCTCCTTCTCCACGTACTCCATGCCGAGCTCGACGCAGGCCGGGTTCTCCACGACGTCCCAGCCGAGCAGCTTCATCCCGAAGCCGTGGGCGATCCGGGTGAACGCCTCGCCGATCTTGCCGGTGCCGACCACGCCGACGGTCCGCCCGTGCATGTCGCGGCCGAGCAGCCCGTCGAGGCGGAAGTCGAAGTCGCGGGTGCGGCCGGCGGCCCGGATGATGCGCCGGTTCACCGCCATGGCCAGGGTCCAGGCGAATTCGGCGACCGAGTACGGCGAGTAGTACGAGACCCGGGAGACGGTCAGGGCGAGCCGTTCGGCGACGTCCAGGTCGATGTTGTTGAAACCGGTGGAGCGCTGGGCGATCATCTGCGTGCCGCCGGTGGCGAGGGTCTGGAGCACCGGGGAGCCTAGGTTGGCGTTGACGCTGGTGGAGATGATCTCGTACCCCGCCGCGATGGGGGCGGTGTCCCGGTTGAGGAAGACGTCCAGGCAGCGGACCTCATGCAGCCCCTGGAAGGCCTTCTCGATCAGGGGCTTCTCGTCTGACTGCACACCGAACGCCAGGATCTCCATAGCGCGAATATACGGCTCCGCCCCCGGGTGCGCAGGGGCCGGACGGCCCGGCCCTCCCGGCCACAGGTCCCGGTCGTCACTGGCAGGAGGGCCTGGATCAGACGTCGTCGAGGCCGCGCTCGATCGCGTACCGCACGAGCTCCACCCGGTTGTGCAGCTGGAGCTTGCCGAGGGTGTTCTGCACGTGGTTCTGGACGGTGCGGTGCGAGATGACCAGGCGTTCGGCGATCTGCTTGTACGAGAGTCCCTTGGCGACCAGCCGCAGCACCTCGGTCTCCCGGTCGGTGAGCTGCGGGGCCTTGGGCTCGTTCGACGCGGCGGGTACGGGGTCGGAGGCGAGCCTTCGGTACTCGCCGAGGACCAGGCCGGCGAGGCCCGGGGTGAAGACCGGGTCGCCGTTGGCGGTGGAGCGGACGGCGTCGGTCAGCTCCTGGGTGGAGGCCGACTTCAGCAGATAGCCGGTGGCGCCGGACTTGACCGCCTCCAGGACGTCGGCGTGCTCGCCGCTGGCGGAGAGGACCAGGACGCGCAGTCCGGGGTGGGAGGGGACCAGCTCCTTGCAGACCTGGACGCCGGGCATACCGGGCAGGTTCAGGTCGAGGACCAGGACGTCCGGGTTGACCGCCTTGGCCCTGCGGACCGCCTGCGGGCCGTCCCCGGCGGTCGCGACGACGTCGAAGCCGGACTCCGCGAGGTCGCGGGCGACCGCGTCGCGCCACATGGGGTGGTCGTCGACCACCATGACCCTGATGGGCCGGTCGGCGGCCTCCCGCTCGTCCTGCGGTGCGTTCAGCGGTGCGTTCTGTGGTGCGTTCTGTGGTGCTTCTTGCGTGCTCATCGGGCCGATCCTGCCTTCCCCCGGGAAACCTTCGGTGCTTTCGGAACCTTCAACTCGACCTCGGTGCCCTGTCCCGGCACCGAGATCACCTCGGCCGTGCCGCCGAGATCGCGCAGCCGGCCCCGGATGGAGAGCGCGACCCCCATCCGCCCCTCGCCCTCCGCCTGGGCGAGGCGCCCCTCCGGGATGCCGGGGCCGTCGTCCCGGACGGTGACGATCACCCCGCCGGGCTCGTCCTCGACCAGGATCCAGGCCTGGGCCTCCGCTCCGGCGTGCACCCGCACATTGTCCAGGGCGGCACTGACGGCGGCGGCCAGCTCGCGGGCGGCCTCGGCGGGCAGGACCACCGGAGCGCCCGGCTCCGCGAGGCTGGTGCGGGAGCCCGCGTACGGGGCGAGCAGGGCGCGCAGGTCGCAGGTGGCCCCGTCGCCGGGGCTCTCCTCGTCCACGTCGACCGTGCGGACGACCGCGCCCTCGGCGGCGTCCTCGGAGACCCGGGTGGGCGGGACCAGGCCGCTGGAGACCAGGGTGCGCAGGGCGACCTCCTGCTCCCCGGCCATCCGGCCCAGCTCGGCCGCCTCCCCGCCGATCGCGGTGCCCCGGCGCTGCACCATCGCGAGCACCTGGAGGACGCTGTCGTGGATGTCCCGGGCGAGCCGTTCGCGTTCACGGGTCGCCGCCTCGATCTCCAGGGCGCGGGCCAGGGTGCGTTCACTGGCGCGGGCGACCTCGACGACGTACCCGATGGCGATGGAGGCGACCCAGACCAGCAGGACGTTGTGGTAGGTGTCCCGGCTGGGCTCGCCGCGCTGGATGATGTTGGCGGCGGCGACGAAGGTGGAGGCGAAGGCAGCCCACCGCCAGCCGCCCTTGATGGCGAAGGCGAGGACCGCTCCGGCCGTCCAGATCGACGGCAGCGTCGGGCCGTCGAAGGTCTGGGAGTGGACGTCGGCGAGCGGGGTGAGCATGATCCCGGTCAGCGCGACGACGAGGTCCGCGCCGAGGAAGCGCTTGGTGCAGGCCGCCGCCGAGCGGACCTTGGGCAGGGTGGCGAGCGTCCACACGAGGAGGAACGCGAGGTACGCGAAGGCCACCCAGGGCCGCTCGAACCTCTCCCGGCCGAAGTTGTCCTTCCCGAAGACCGCGAGCAGCACCGCGTAGACCATCGTCAGTACGCGGTAGCCCGTCAGCGCACGCCACAGCGGCTGCTCGACCGACATCCGTACGACCCGCTCACGCTTGGCCATTCCGCCCCACCCCCCGACGGTCCACGACGCTGTTAGGCGCCGGACCGTTCCGTTCCGTCCTCGTCGCCCGCCGCCTGTGCCTGCTTCTGGGCGCGCTTGGCCTCCTCCGCCTTCGCCTTCGCCTCGTCGGCGATCTGGCGCTTGGCGGCGGTGGCGTAGATGTCCACGTACTCCTGGCCGGAGAGCTTCATGATCTCGTACATGACCTCGTCGGTCACCGAGCGCAGGATGAAGCGGTCTCCGTCCATGCCCTGGTAGCGGCTGAAGTCCAGCGGCTTGCCGATCCTGATGCCGGGGCGCATCAGCTTGGGCATCACCTGGCCGGGCGGCTGGATCTTCTCGGTGTCGATCATCGCGACCGGGATGACGGGGGCTCCGGTGGCCAGGGCCACCCGGGCCAGGCCGCCGGGCTTGCCCCGGTAGAGGCGGCCGTCGGGCGAGCGGGTGCCCTCGGGGTAGATACCGAAGAGGCCGCCGCTCTCGACGACCTGGATGCCTGCCTTGATGGCGGCCTCACCGGCGCCTCGGGCTCCGGAGCGGTCGACGGGGAGCTGGCCGACGCCCTTGAAGAAGGCGGCGGTGAGCTTGCCCTTCACTCCGGGGGCCGTGAAGTACTCGGCCTTGGCGATGAACGTGACCTTGCGGTCCAGGACAGCCGGCAGGAAGAACGAGTCGGAGAAGGAGAGATGGTTGCTCGCGAGGATCGCCGGCCCCCGCTCGGGGATGTTCTCCAGGCCCTCCACCCACGGCCGGAAGGCGAGCTTCAGGGACCCGCCGATGGAGAACTTCATTGCGCCGTAGATCAACTGTGGTGCCTCCTGTGTGCTGTCGGTCAGACCTTAACCTGTGCGCCTGCCGCGCCCCGGGCCAGGCACGGGGCGCGGCCATGGCCCGACGGGCCGTGCGGGGGCGGGCCCCGGGGGCCGTGACGGCCCTGGTCGGTGTCGGTCCGGTCGCGTACGGTGAAGTCATCCGTCAAGCACGCCCCCGGTGCGCGCCCCGCCCCCGCCTCACCTCACGAACAGGAGACCCCGGTGCCGGTCCTCCCTGGAGCCGAGCCGTTCCGCCACGAGGGCGGAGAGGTCGGCGTCCTCCTCTGTCATGGCTTCACCGGATCGCCGCAGTCGCTCCGTCCCTGGGCCGACTTCCTCGCCGAGCGCGGGCTGACCGTCTCGCTGCCGCTGCTGCCGGGCCACGGCACCCGCTGGGAGGACATGGCGGTCACCGGCTGGCAGGACTGGTACGCGGAGGTGGACCGCGAGCTGCGGGTGCTGCGCGACAAGTGCGACCAGGTCTTCGTCTTCGGGCTCTCCATGGGCGGTGCGCTGAGCCTGCGGCTGGCGGCCAAGCACGGGGACGCGATCAGCGGTCTGGTGCTGGTGAACCCGGCGAACAAGGTGCACGGCCTCTCCGCGTACGCGCTGCCGGTCGCCCGCCATCTGGTGCGGACGACCAAGGGGCTCGCCGACGACATCGCGCTGCCGGGCTCGCACGAGGTCGGTTACGACAGGGTGCCGCTGCACGCCGCCCACTCGGTGCGGAGGTTCTTCCGGCTGGTCGACGGCGAACTGCCCCAGGTGACCCAGCCGCTGGTGGTGCTGCACAGCCCGCAGGACCATGTCGTACCGCCTGCGGACAGCGCGCGGATCCTGAGCCGGGTCTCCTCCACGGATGTCTCGGAGATCTTGTTGGAACAGAGCTACCACGTGGCGACGTTGGACCATGATGCGGAGCGGATCTTCGATGAGAGCTACCGGTTCATCGGCCGTCTCGCACCGAGCGTCGGGATGAAGGGGAGCACGTCCGGTGGCTGAGCACGACGCGGAACGCACAGGCAGCGACGAGGAGCGCGAACCGCGCCCCACGGAGAGCGCGGCCGTCCCTGAGGGGACGAAGGCCGCTGTCCCGGAGGGCGCGGGAGCCGAGGGTACGGGCGCCGAAGGCGCGGGACCGGACGGCGCGGGACCGGAGAAGCGGCCGGAGGAGGAGCGGGCGATCGACGAGGAAGCGGCCTGGGCCGCGATCGTCGCGGGGTACGGGGAGGAGCCCCCGGACCCGCCGGGCGCCAAGCCCTTCAAGTCGATCGAGGACCTCGCCCTGCTGGAGGACGACCAGCGCAATGTGGTGGGGCCGGACAACGGCCGGGCCGGGGACCCGGCGGACAAGGGGTCGGCGAAGACGCCCCCGAAGCCGCCGGAGAAGAAGCCGCTCGGCAGCTCCGTCGTCTTCGCGCCCGGCGTCGCCGGTCCCCGCGACTACGAGCTGCCCGAGTCCAAGGACGACGGCATCGACGAGCCGGACGAGGGCGAGGAGGGCCACTTCGTGCCCCCGGAGCCGCCGCCGCTGCCGGAGGCCGACGTCACGGCGAAGTTCGCCTGGCTCGCGGTGATCGGCGGGCCGGTCCTGATGCTGCTGGCGGTGCTGCTGCAGTGGGAGATGACGTGGTGGCTCACCACGCTCTGCATCGGGGGCTTCCTGGGCGGCTTCGCCACCCTGGTGGCCCGGATGCCGCACGACGACGATGACGACACCTACGGCGATCCGGGGCGCGGCGCGGTCGTGTGACCGTCATACCGCGGGGACTCTGAGGGCGGCCAGGACCGGCAGATGGTCGGTGGCCGCCCTCAGGTCTGCTCCGCTCACCCCGGGGAACCCGGTGGGCACACCGCAGCCGAGCACCTCGATGCCCGGGGTCGCGAAGACGGCGTCGATGCGCTTGCGGGGCTCATCGGGCGGGAACGTCAGCTCGCCTCCCCACGGGGCGACCGCCCGGCAGTCCTGGAGCTGCCCGGCCAGGTGCGTGAACGCCTTCCCGGTCGGTACGTCGTTGAGGTCGCCGCCCGCCACGGCGTGCTCGACCCCCATGGACGCCAGCCGCTCCAGCAGAAGATCCGCCTGGGCGAGGCGCTCGTCGCGCTGGAGGCTCAGGTGGCAGCTCAGCACCCCGAGCCGGACCCCGCCGATCCTGACGACGGCGGTGGCGAAGCCTCTGCGGTGCAGTCCCGGGGTGAGGGGCAGCAGGACGTCCTCGGTCCGCTCGACGGACGCGCGCAGCGAGCACAGCAGCAGCGGTCCGGCGGCGGTCGCGCCCCCGCTGAGGACCACCAGGCCGCTGCTTTTGGCCAGCCTCGCGGCCGCCTTGCGCCAGCGGAAGAAGCGCGGTGCCTCCTGGACGAGGACGAGGTCGGGCGCGCAGGCGCGGATGACCCGGGCCAGGGCCTCGGTGTCGTCGTGCATCGACCTGACGTTGTAGCTGAGCACACGGATCACGGCTGAACCGTCCGGCTCGGTACGGGAGTCGGGCAGGGGCGTCAGGTCCATGCGGGTCACGATACGACGGACGCCCGCCGCTGCCCCGGAGGGCGGCGACGGGCGTCCGTGCGTCGTACGAGGTGGTACTCAGCCCTGGCGGGCCAGGTCGGCAGCGCCCACGAGCCCTGCCTTGCCGCCGAGTTGGGCGGCGAGCACCTGGGCGTGCGGGCGCCACTCGCCGCCGATCAGCCAGCGCCGGAACGACTTGCGGATCGGGTCGAGGACCAGCTCCCCCTCGTCCGAGACGCCGCCGCCGACGATGAACGCGGACGGGTCGAACAGCGAGGCGAGGTCGGCCAGTCCGGCGCCGGCCCAGCGGGCCAGCTCACGGAACGAGTCGATGGCCACCGGGTCGCCCTGGCGGGCGGCCTCGCTGATGTGCTTGCCCTCGATGCCCTCCACCGTGCCGTCACCGAGACCGAGCAGGGTGGCGGCGTTCTCGGGGGTGGCGTTGGCGCGCTGCTTCGCGTACCGGACCAGCGCGCGGCCGGAGGCGTACTGCTCCCAGCAGCCCTGGCTGCCGCAGCCGCAGAGCAGGCCGTCCGGGACGACCCGGATGTGGCCGAACTCGGCGGCCACGCCGAAGCGTCCGCGGCGCAGCTTGTTGCCGATGATGATGCCGCCGCCGAGGCCGGTGCCGAGCGTGATGCAGATGACGTCGTCGTGGCCCTGGCCGGCGCCGAAGCGGTACTCGCCCCAGGCGGCCGCGTTGGCGTCGTTCTCGACGACGACGGGCAGGCCGACACGCTGTTCGACCTTGTCCTTGAGCGGTTCGTGGCGCCAGTTGATGTTGGGCGCGAACAGTACGGTGGCGCGCTTGTCGTCGACGTAACCGGCGGCGCCGATGCCGACGGCCTCCACCTCGTGGCCCTCGCTCGCCCCGGCCACCGCCGCGCAGATCGCGTCGACGATGCCTTCGGCCGTCGGGGGCGTCGCCACCTTGAACGTCGAGAGGATCCGGCCCTCTTCGTCGACCACTCCAGCCGCGATCTTCGTGCCGCCGATATCGACGCCGATGGTGAGTCCCATGAATCCCTCAGTTTCGGTCGAGCCCCGCTAGGGGCAACCGTACCCGAGGCAGGGCCCGGCCTGGCCGGGACCGGTCGGTCCCGGCCGGTGCGCAACGCGCTCCCGGCCGATGTGTCCGGTCAGTCCAGGTCGATGCGTTCGGTGCCCGAGGGGCCTTCGTCACGGCCTTCGTCGCGCGGGTCGGACGGGTCGGCGGCGGCCTCCTCCGTGCTCTTCCCGGCGGACTTCGCGGGATCGGCGGCGGTGCGGGTCCAGCGGCTCTCCTGGCCCTCCACCGCGGAGCGGTAGGCGGCCAGCAGCTCGTTGCCCGCGGCGGCGAGGTGGTCGAAGACCTGCGGGTTGCGCTCGATGACGGGTTCCACGGCGGACTTGGCCTGCCGGATGGCCTGCTGGACCGCTCCCTGGGCGGCGACGCCGAGCAGCGGCGACTGGAGCGAGGAGACCTTGTCGGCGACCGCGTCGACCAGCTTGCGCAGCTCCTCGGCGGCGGAGCCGGGCTGCGGGCCGTACCGGTCCCGGCGGCGGGCCTTCTCCGCCGCGAGGTCCTCGGCGCAGGCGTCGGCCCACGCGTCGCCGTCTACGGGACGATCGGTGGCTTCACTCATGGCGGACTCCTGCGACGCGGGGTGCCGGCCGCCGGCTCCCGGCCGGCCGGACTCGTAACTCGTACCACCGACGTTACCCGAATGGCCGCGGACCGTTCAGGAACCGGGGCGTACGCGGCGGAGGCCACGGGCCCCTCAGGACGTACGCGGCCGAAGTCCCAGGCCGTTCAGGACGTACGCGGCCAGAGTCCGGGGTCGGGTGTGAAGCGGACCCGCAGGACGTCGTCGGTGAGGGCCGCGCCCGAGACGGTGCAGCGGCGCAGGGCGGAGGCGACCCGCACGATGCGGTGGAACGGGCCCACGGTCAGGAGCAGTTCCTCGCCCCGGCGGACCAGGCGCAGGTCTTCCTTCGTCGCGCCGGGCAGCGGCAGGCACCAGGCCAGCACGGACGGGCGGCCCTCCTCGCCCGGCTCCTCCTCGATCCACCAGGGGTCGTCCACCCGGCCGGGCTCCCGCACGTCCGGCGCGGGCACGGCGAGCGCGGCCAGGTCGTCGGCGGACCGGGGGTCGCGGCCCAGGTGGGCGGCCTCGTGGACGGGGACGTGCGGGGACCGCTCCTCGTACCAGTGGCTCAGGCACTTCTCCTGCTGGGCGGCGAGACCGGCGAACCAGGGGTCGCAGGAGTGGCGGGGCAGGACCCGGGAGGCCACCAGCAGGTCGGCGCGGAGCCCGTGCAGGGCGAGGCCGGTGCGGGCGGTGCGCAGGGCGTCCTCGGCGGCGGGTCCGGGCTCGGCGACCAGGCGCAGCGTGGTGGCGCCGTCCTCGATCAGGGCCTGGACGGCGGCCAGCTCCTCGTCCTTGCGGGCGGCGGCCTCGTACAGCCACTGCGCGGGCATCGGGACCCCGGCGAGCTGGGCGAGGACCGGGCGCAGGGCGCGGGCGGCCTGGCGTTCGGCGGGCAGCAGCCGGCGCAGGTAGCGGCGGAGCTGTTCGGGGAGGGCCAGCAGGGCGAGGGCCTCGCCGAGCGGCGGGAGGTCCACGACGAGGGTGTCGTAGCCGCCGGCGGCCCAGTCGCCCGCGGCGGCGCGGTGGAGGGTGTGCAGGAGGGCGAGCTGCGGGGAGCCGGGGAGTTCGGTGAGCTCCTCGCCGTCGAGGCGCCCGGCTCCGACCAGGTCCAGCACGCTGGACGCGCGCTTCTGGAGATCGGTGAGTTCGGCGCGGAAGTGCTCGCCGGAGTCGATCCGGGCGTGGTCGAGGCGGTCGGTGACCGGGGCCGGTTCCGTGCCGGCGGGGAAGCCGGGTATGGACTCGGCGGAGACCAGGAGGGTGCGGCTGCCGCTCGCGGCGGCGGCCAGGGCGGTGGCCGCGGCGACGGTCGTACGGCCTGCGCCGCCGGGACCGGTGACCAGGACCGTACGCATCGGCATCAGCTCTGCGGGACGGATTCGACGCGCTTCTTCAGACCGGCGAGCGCACGGTCGATGATGACCTTCTCGGCCTTGCGCTTGATCATGCCCAGGAGCGGGATCTTGACGTCTACGGCGAGCCGGTAGGTGACCTCGGTGCGCTCTCCGCCGGCCAGCGACGCGAGGGCGTACGTACCGTCCAGGGAGCGCAGCATCTGGGACTTGACGAGGGTCCAGCTGACCTCTTTGTCGCCCAGCCAGGTGTACGACAGGACGTGGTCGTCCTTGATGGCTCCGGCGTCCAGGACGAGGCGGACCTGCTGGGCGCGGCCCTGGTCGTCGGTGGCCAGCACCTCGGCCTCCTTCACCTCGCCGGTCCACTCCGGGTAGCGGGCGAAGTCGGCGATCACGCCCATGACGTCGGCCGGTGCCGCCTCGATCGTGATGCTCGAGCTGGTGTGTTCAGCCATCGCCGTGGCCCTCCAGTGCGGTGTAACCGGTCGCGTTCGGCAGAAGCCTGCCGCTGTGCAGGCTATCGCGTGCCCGCCGCGCTCCGGTCCACGCCCCGGGCCCTTCCGGTCACCAGGTCAGCGCCCAGGGCGTCCCGGTGGAGGCGAAGTGACCGACGTTGACGCACTCGGTGGCACCGATACGCATACGGCGGACCAACGGCTGGTGAACATGGCCGAAAAGCGCGTATCGGGGGCGGGTGGTGCGGATGGCCTCCAGGAGGGCGCGGCTGCCGCGTTCGAAGCGGCGGGCGACGGTGTCGTACGTCAGCTCGGGAACCTCGGGCGGGATGTGCGAGCAGAGGACGTCGACCGGGCCGAGCGCCTCGACCTTGGCGGCGTACTCCTCGTCGCTGATCTCGTACGGCGTGTTCATCGGGGTCCTGAGGCCGCCGCCGACGAAGCCGAAGACCCGCCCGCCGATCTCCACCCGCTCGCCGTCCAGCACGGTGGTGCCCGGGCGGGCGTACTCGGGCCACAGGTGGGGGACGTCGACGTTGCCGTAGGTGGCGTACGTCGGGGTGGGGAAGGCGGCGAAGAGTTCGGCGTACTGCCTGCGTACCGCGCCGAGGATCTCCGCGTTGCGGTCGCGGCCCGCCCACAGCTCGCGGCCGAAGGCGCGGGCCTCGTCGTAGCGGCGGGCGGTGCGCAGCGCGACGATGCGGTCGGCGTTCGCCTCGCCGAAGAGGTCGGGGAAGATGCCGCGCGAGTGGTCGGCGTAGTCGAGGAAGAGCACCAGGTCACCGAGGCAGACGAGGGCGTCGGCGCCGTCCCCGGCGCGGGCCAGGGCCTCGGTGTTGCCGTGCACATCGCTGACCACGTGGATCCGGGTGGAACGCTGTGCGCCCGGCGCCGGCCCGTCCGCTTCGCTGCCTCGCATGCGGATCACCCTAAAGCGCCCGCCCCCGCGCGGGTAGAGGCGGGTGAACCGGCCGGACCTGCGGTTACTTCCAAGTCGTCGCGCCGGTGGACTACTGTGCGCGAAAGGGCCATTTATATGTGTGATGCATAAGACATCTGGCCGGAACCCCCTATCGGGAACCTAGTACCGGTGGGTAACGTCCGGGCAGTCCAGCGTGCTCACCCCACTGAGCACCCGCCATTCTTGGACCGCAGCCGGTGCGTCACACAGAGCCGTGGCACCGGAGCCCGATGAGGAGCAGCAGTCTTGCGCGAGTTCAGCCTTCCGGCCCTGTACGAGGTCCCGACGGACGGCAATCTGACGGATCTGATCCGCCGCAACGCCGCTCAGCATCCCGATGTCGCGGTGATGAGCCGCAAGGTGGCCGGTGCCTGGACGGATGTCAGCGCCACCCAGTTCCTGGCCGAGGTGAGAGCCGCCGCCAAAGGTCTGATCGCCTCGGGCGTGCAGCCCGGCGAGCGGGTCGCCCTGATGTCGCGCACCCGTTTCGAGTGGGTGCTGCTGGACTTCGCGATCTGGAGCGCGGGCGCGGTGACCGTGCCGGTGTACGAGACCAGCTCCGCCGAGCAGGTCCAGTGGATCCTCGGTGACTCCGGCGCGGTGGCGGTGCTCGTGGAGAGCGACGCGCACGCGGCGTCGGTGGCCTCCGTACGGGAGGCGCTGCCGGAACTCGCACACGTCTGGCAGATCGACGCGGGCGCGGTGGACGCCCTCGGCAAGGCGGGCGCCGAGGTCTCGGACGAGACCATGGACCTGCGGATGGTCAGCGCCAAGGCGGACGACCCGGCGACCATCGTCTACACCTCCGGCACCACGGGCCGCCCCAAGGGCTGTGTCCTCACCCACCGCAGCTTCTTCGCGGAGTGCGGCAACGTGGTGGAGCGGCTGAAGCCGCTGTTCCGTACGGGCGAGTGCTCGGTGCTGCTGTTCCTGCCCGCCGCGCACGTCTTCGGCCGACTGGTCGAGGTGGCGTCGGTGATGGCCCCGATCAAGCTCGGCTGCGTCCCCGACATCAAGAACCTCACCGACGAGCTGGCCTCGTTCCGGCCGACGCTGATCCTCGGGGTGCCCCGGGTCTTCGAGAAGGTCTACAACGCGGCCCGCGCCAAGGCGCAGGCGGACGGCAAGGGCAAGATCTTCGACCGGGCCGCCGACACGGCGATCGCCTACAGCCGGGCGCTGAGCACCCCGCAGGGTCCCTCGCTGGGGCTGAAGCTCAAGCACAGGCTCTTCGACAAGCTGGTCTTCGGCAAGCTGCGCGCGGTCCTCGGCGGCAGGGGCGAGTTCGCGATCTCCGGCGGTGCCCCGCTGGGCGAGCGGCTCGGCCACTTCTACCGGGGCATCGGCTTCACGGTCCTGGAGGGCTACGGCCTGACCGAGACGTGTGCGGCGACGGCGTTCAACCCGTGGGACCGGCAGAAGATCGGCACGGTCGGCCAGCCGCTGCCCGGCTCGGTGGTGCGGATCGCGGACGACGGCGAGGTGCTGCTCCACGGCGAGCACCTGTTCACCGGGTACTGGAAGAACGAGTCGGCGTCCGCCGAGGCGCTGGCCGACGGCTGGTTCCACACCGGGGACATCGGCACCCTCGACGAGGACGGCTACCTCGCGATCACCGGCCGCAAGAAGGAGATCATCGTCACGGCGGGCGGCAAGAACGTCGCCCCGGCGGTGATCGAGGACCGTATCCGCGCCCACGCCCTGGTCGCCGAGTGCATGGTGGTCGGCGACGGCCGCCCGTTCGTCGGCGCGCTGGTCACCCTGGACGAGGAGTTCCTGAGCCGCTGGGCCGAGGAGCACGGCAAGCCGGCCGGGTCGACCGCCCTGTCGCTGCGCGAGGACGCGGAGCTGCTGGCCGAGGTGCAGCGGGCGGTGGACGACGGCAACGCGGCGGTCTCGAAGGCCGAGTCCGTACGCAAGTTCCGGATCCTGCCCGCCCAGTTCACCGAGGAGGCGGGCCACATCACGCCGTCGCTGAAGCTGAAGCGGAACGTGGTGGCGAAGGACTTCGCGGACGAGGTGGAGTCGATCTACCGCGCCTGAGCGGTGTGGAGCGGAACGTACGGAGAAGGGGCCCGCGCCATGGATGGCGCGGGCCCCTTCTCCGTACTCACAGCAGGGTCTTGAGCTTCTCCGCCAGCAGGTCCCAGCGCCACTTCTCCTCGACCCAGGCGCGGCCCCGCTCCCCCATCCGCCGCCGCAGCTCCGGGTCGCCGAGCAGCGTCACGATCCGGTCCGCCGACTCCTCGGCGCTGCCGCCGCGCACCACCCACCCGGTCTCGCCGTCGAGCACCGCGTCCGGCGCGCCGCCCGAGTCCCCGGCCACCACCGGCAGCCCGGTCGCCGACGCCTCCAGGTAGACGATCCCGAGGCCCTCCACGTCGAGCCCGCCGCGCCGGGTGCGGCACGGCATCGCGAAGACGTCCCCGGCCCCGTAGTGCGCGGGCAGCTCCGCCCACGGCACGGGCCCGGTGAACCGCACCGAGTCCGCCACCCCGGTCTCCACCGCCAGCCGCTTCAGGTCCTTGGCGTACGGGCCGCCGCCGACGATCAGCAGCACCGCGTCCGGGATCTGCGCCAGGATCGCGGGCATGGCCAGGATCAGCGTGTCCTGGCCCTTGCGCGGGACCAGGCGCGAGACGCAGACGACCACCGGGCGGTCGGAGAGCCCGAGGCGGGCGCGGACCTTGTCGCCGCCGGAGGCCGGGTGGAAGGTCTTCTCGTCGACGCCCGGCGGCAACTGCACCATGCGGGCGGCTGCGTCCGGGGTGAGGGCGGCGGCGATCCGGGAGCGGGTGTACTCCCCCAGATAGGTGATCGTGTCAGTGCCCTCGCCGATCCTCCGCAGCAGCTGCCGGGAGGCGGGCAGCTGGGCCCAGCCGGCCTCGTGGCCGTGGGTGGTGGCCACCAGCCGCTTCGCGCCCGCGCGGCGCAGCGCGGGGGCCATCAGGCCGAGCGGGGCGGCGGCGCCGAACCAGACGGAGGTGCAGCCGTGTTCGCGGAGCAGGGCGGTGGCCCGGCGGGTGACGCGCGGGGTCGGCAGCAGCATCGTCGTCCGGTCGCGGACCACGGTGAACGGCTGCTCGGCGTCGAAGGCGGCGGTGGCCGCCGTGCCCTCCTCGCCGCGCTTCCAGGTGGAGGCGTAGACGACGACCCGGTCGGGGTCCAGGCGCAGCGCCATGTTGTGCAGGAACGCCTGGATGCCACCGGGGCGGGGCGGGAAGTCGTTGGTCACGATCAAGGTCTTGTCCATCGCGGCTGACAGTACCGAACGGCCGCGCTTCACCGCTGACGCCCTCCCTCCCCGGCATCATGGGCCGCCGGACCCAGGTCGGAACGGTGAGGGCGGCGGCGATGACGGGACGGGCACCCACCGGCGTACGGCTGCTGCCGTACGGGCTGCTGCCGTGCGCGGCCTGGGCGCTGACCCGGGCGGCGCTGCTGCTCTGCGTGTTCGGCGTTTCCGGTGTGCTGTCCGTGCCCGGCCCGGATGTCACGGTGGACGTGTCGGTGATCTACCGGGGCTGGTACGAGGTGCTGCTCTCCGGCACGTACCCGCTGCACGACGTCACCTGGCAGTACCCGCCCGGCGCCGCCCTCGCGGTCCTCTCCCCCGCCCTGCTGCCCTTCTGGGAGTACGCGAGCGCCTTCTACGCCCTCGTGCTGCTCTGCGACGCGCTGGTGCTGGGGCTGCTCCTGTACGCGGGGCGGCGGCCGGGGATAAGGGCGGCGGGCGCGTGGGTGTGGATCGCGGGGGTGCCACTGCTGGGGCCGACCGTGTACGCCCGCTACGACCTGATGGTGACGGCGGTCGCGGTGGCGGCGCTGCTGGCGGGGGTGCGCCATCCCCGGGTGCTGGGGGTGCTGGCCGCGTTCGGGGCGCTGCTGAAGGTGTGGCCGGCGCTGGTGCTGGTGGGGATCCGGCGGGGGCGGCCGACCCGCGCGGCCTGGTCGGCGGCGGCGCTGACGGCGGCCGGGCTCGGTGTGGGCTTCGCGCTGTGGATGCCGGGAGCGTTCGCGTTCCTGGCCTTCCAGCGGGACCGGGGCACCGAGATCGAGTCGCTGGGCGCGCTGGTCTTCCATGTGGCGCGGCAGTTCGGGTGGGAGGGGCGGGTGGAGCTGCACTACGGCTCCATGGAGTTCCTCGGCCCGCACGTGGAGCTGGCCTCGACGCTGGCCCTGGGGCTCGCCGCGCTGGCCCTGGGCTGGCTGCTGGTGTGGCGGCTGCGGGCCCGTGCGTTCGCCGCCCACACCCCGGCGCAGGCCGCGTTCACGGCGGTGCTGCTGTTCACCACGACGAGCCGGGTGATCAGCCCGCAGTACGTGGTGTGGCTGGTCGGGCTCGCGGCGGTCTGCCTGGCGTTCCGGGGCGGTGGGATGGTCCGGCCCGCCGTGCTGGTGCTGGTCGCGGCGGGGGTGACGGTGCTGGAGTTCCCGGTGTACTTCGCCGAGGTGGTGGCGAGCGACGCGTGGGGCGTGACTCTCCTGTTCGTACGGAACGGGCTGCTGGTGGCGGCCTCCCTGCTCGCCGCGCGGGAGCTGTGGCGGGAGACGGTGCCGGGGGCGCGGTCCGGGCCGGGCGCCGGAGCGCGTCCGGCGCGCGGGGATCAGCCGAGCCGGGCGCTCAGGTAGTCGCGCCAGTCAACGGTGAACTCCTCGGGCGTCGTGGCGAGCACCGATCCCATCGCCTGCTCCACCGCCCCGTCCCGCCCCGGATGGGCCCCGACGGCCGCGTAGAAGGCGGTCAGCTTCTCCTTGCCCCACCGCTCCGCGATGAGCTCGCAGGCCATCCAGGCGCTCTCGTAGGCCCGGGCGAGCTCGGCGGGGTCGCCGTCGAAGCCGAAGTCCTTGTCGACGGGGAGTCCGGCGGGTACGTCACCGGCCCGGACCGCGCGCGTCAGCTCCGGGGCGATGAGGTCGGGGGTGCGGTCCTCCCCCCGGTAGGCGGCCCAGTCGGCGAACCCCTCGGAGAGCCAGACCGGGGTGGCCGTGGAGGTGCTGGTCCGGGTGGCGACATGGGTCGTCTCATGGGTCAGGACGACCCGCTGGCCGAAGCTGCCGAGCGAGGCGTACGCCTGCGGGTTGACGATCACCCGGTCCGCGAGGGCCGGGCGCTTCCCGGTGGCGCCGGCCTCGCCGGTGGTGACGGCGGCGATCCCCCGGTAGCTGGTCCCCGGGGAGCCCAGGAGTCCCGCCATGGACTGCACGGAGTCCGGGACGAGCACGACCACCCGGCGGGCCCAGGTCCGGGGCCAGGCGTCCGACACGGCGGGTACGGCGAGGTCCACGGTGTCCGCGACCTGGCGCAGCTCCTCCTCGGGCCGTCCGACGCCCAGGACCAGGCTGTGGGCGCCCCGGACGACCTCCACCTCCCCCTGGTGCCAGAGCTGGTCGGAGGCGCCCTCGGCGGGCCGGTCGGCGCTGACGTACCACCGCTCGCCGTCCCGCATCAGCTCCAGGGTGCGGCGGGTGGCGATGGGCGCGGTGTCGTACCCGTCGATCCGGTAGCGCAGCTCCACCTCGGTGGTGGCCCACTCGCCGTCCTGCTCGGTGATGCCCTTGACCTCGTACGTCCAGGACTTCAGGGGTACGTCGGCGAGGTTGGCGAGCTCGGTGCGCTGGACGGCCCGCAGCTTCACGGCGTCGGGGGCGATGGTGTCGAGGTAGCCCGCCGGGTCCCGGGCGAGGACGGCGGCGGCGCGGCGCTCCAGGGTGGCGTCGATCTCCCGGACGGTGAGGGAGGTGGCGGCGTCCCGATGGTCCGCCGGGGCCACACAGGCGGAGGCGGTCAGCAGGGCGGCGAGCACCGGGCCCGCCGCACGCCGACGCCGATGGGGGCGTCTCCCCCGCGCACCACGTCGTCCTCGTTCGGCCACCCTGCCGATCGTACGGTCAGATCCGGGCGGGCGGTCTGCACGGCGGCCGGATCCGGGCGGTGGTCAGATCCGGGTGACCGAGGAGACGGGCATCATCCCGACGGGGTCGTAGCGGATCGGGGCGCCCGGATAGGGGGCGTGGATGACCTGGCCGTTGCCCACGTACATGCCGATGTGGCTGGCGTCGGCGCGGTAGGCGACCAGGTCGCCGGGCTGGGCCTGGGAGAGCGGGATCATGCGGCCCGCGTGCCGCTGGGCCTGCGAGGTGCGGGGCAGGCTCACCCCGGCCTGGGCGTAGGCCCACTGCATGAGCCCGGAACAGTCGAAGCCGGAGGGCCCGTTGGCGCCCCAGACATACGGTTTGCCGAGCGCCTGGCGGACGGCGGCCACGGCGGACATCGCCCGGGCCGATCCCGGGGCGACGCCGGAGAGGTCGGGGGCGCCGTCGCGGCCGGAGCGCGAGGCCCGGTCGAAGGAGGCGCGGTCCTCGGCGGGCAGCGAGTTCAGCAGCTGCCGGGCCTGGCGGAGCTTGGCCTCGACGGCGCGTTTGTGACGGGTCACTGCGGCCCGGTTGAGCTCCAGCTCGGTGAGGGCGCGGGTGGCCTCGGAGCGGGTCTGGGCGACCTTGCGCTGGGTGTGCCGGAGCTTGTCCAGGGTCAGCGCCTGGCGTGCGCCGGCCCGGTCGAGGGCGGCGGCCCGCTCCAGGTAGGTGTCCGGGTCGGAGGAGAGCAGCAGTGCGAGCGCCGGGTCGATGGAGCCGGTGCGGTACTGGGCGCCGGCCATCGCGCCGAGGGAGTTGCGCATCCGGTTGATGGAGTCCTGGCCGCGGGCCGCCGCGTCCTGGGCGCGGTCCGCCTCGCCGCGCAGCCGCTCCACCCGCTCCCCGGCCTCGTTGAAGAGTTCGGTGGCCTGCTCGGCCTCGCCGTAGAGCCGGTCGACGGCGGCCTTGGCGCTCTCGCGGGTGTCCTTCGGGTCGGCGCTCGCCGGGGCCCCGGTCAGCGTCGCGGCCGCGGTGGCGGCTGCCGCCGAGATGACCGTGACGCGGACGCTCCGATTGAGGCCGGACTGTGTGGGACGGCGATGGGACACCACAGGAAGCCGCACTCCCTTCCGCTGACGCAGTAACGCGCGACCCCTGCCGCCCGGGACGGGCGGACCGATGAGCGGGAGCCGCACAGCAGCCAGACAGTAATCGGACGACTACCGGGCGGCCAAAGACCTCGCCGGTGGCGGAAGAGGCGTCGAACAGCCCTGCCCCGCCGGTGACCTCGGTCTCCGGCGGGGCAGGGCGTCAGCGTGGGGTGAGGCTATTCCCTCGTTCGGGCGTCGTCTCGGCGGGCGTGGCGTCAGATGCGGACGCCGAACTGGAAGGTGCCCATGTAGTCCATCGACTCGTAACGGACGACGGTGCCCGGCTTCGGGGCGTGCAGGATCTGGTTGTTGCCGGCGTAGAAGCCGACGTGCGACAGGCCGTTGAAGAAGACCAGGTCGCCCGGCTTGAGCTGGCTGCGGCCGATCTTCACGCCGTCGTTCTGCTGGGTGTACGTGGTCCGGCTGATGTTGACGCCGGCCTGGGCGAAGGCCCACTGGGTCAGCCCGGAGCAGTCGTAGGAGTTGGGGCCCGAGCCGCCGGAGACGTACGGCTTGCCGAGCTGGGTGGCGGCGGCGCTGAGGGCGGCGGCACCGCGATTGGACGCGGGGGCCTCGTTGCCGAGCTCGACCCGCTCGTTGGAGGCGCGGCTGGCGCGGTTCTCCTCCTGCTGGATCTTCGCCCGCTCGGCCTGCGTCAGGCTGTTGAGCAGCCGCTGCGCGTCGGCCAGCTTGCCCTGGTACTTCTTCTTGTTCTCGCCGAGCGCCTTGCGGACGTCGGCGAGGTCGCCGAGCTTGTCCTGGGCCTCCTGGCGCTGCTGGGCCAGGGTGCGCTGCTTGGACTGGATCTTCTGCAGCGACTCCGTCTGCTTGACCGTCAGCTGGTCGAGCGCGGAGGCCTGGTCGAGGAAGCTGTCCGGGTCCGAGGCGAGGAAGAGGGCGACCGAGGGGTCGATACCGCCGGAGCGGTACTGCGCGGTGGCGATCGAACCCAGCTCGCCGCGGAGGCTGTTGAGCTCGTCCTGGCCGCGGGCGACCTTGTCCTGCAGCGCGTCGACCTGCTTCTTGAGCTTGTCCTGCTGCTCCTTGGCCCCGTTGTACTTCTCGGTGGCCGCCTCGGCCTCGTGGTAGAGCTTGTCGACCTTCGCCTTGACTTCGCTCTTGCTCGGCTTGGGGTCGGCGTGGGCGGCCTGGGAGGACAGGGCCACGGCCGCGGCGGCGGTCGCGGTGAGCACGGTCACGCGGGTGCGGCTCGCCTGCTTGGGACGACGGTGGGACGCCACGAAGGCGAGCTCCTTCTTCCTCGAGCCGCCTACCGGGCTGTGGGGGACGAGATCCCCGGCTCCGTACACATCACGGACTAGGCGGTTCCTTCGCTGCCACCCCGGATGGGTGATCTACCGTGCGAAGGTTCGAGCCCTGACCCTAGTGACCATCTTGTGATCAGTTCAAATCCTCACAGGATTTTTCTTGTCACAGCAGGCACTTCTTTACTCTCACCGCACCACGTGTAGCGATGACTTGACGGTACGTTCCCAAAAATCCGGCATGCCACACATGTCGCACATCTGTTTCTAGACGCGCGAAAGGCGCTTCAGGAGCAAGACGGACGCGACGGGCCGGGCGCCGGCCTTGGCCACCCCGTCCGCCACCTCTCGGTCGGTGGAGACGACCACCACGGGCCGTCCCGGCGGTTCCGCGCGGGCCAGTTGACGGATCAGCTCGTCCGCGGTGACCCCCGCCTTGCTGAACAGCACCCGCACCCCGCGCGGCGGGGCGAGCAGCACCGGAGCGGCCAGTTCGGCGCCGTCGAAGACACAGGTCATCTCGGCGCCGGTCTGCGCGGCGAGCACCGAGAGACCGCCCAGCAGCCGCAGCCGCTGCTTCTCCAGCGGCATCTGGGGATAGCCGGTCTTGGTGACGTTGTAGCCGTCCACGATGAGATGCGCCTGCGGGAGCGCCAGCAGCTGGTCGAGCAGCGCCGGATCGGTGTCCGAAAGCGCCCTGGCGGCAATGTCCTTGGGCGACATCCGGCCCGGCTCCACCGCGTCCACACTGTCGGCCGGGCGGGCCGTCACCGGGGGCAGGGCCAGCTCGCGGCGGAGCCCCGAGGCCGCGTCCAGGACCGTGTCGAGCAGCAGCCGCAGCCGCATGTCCTCCATCGAGCGCCCCTCGCGGGAGGCCCTGCGGCCCGCCTCCAGGGCCGCCTCGGCCTCACCGAGCCTGCTCTTGAGCCGGCGTGACTCGCTCTCGGCTGCGGAGAGCTGGGCGGACGCCTCGGCCCGCTGGGCGTCGGCCTCGGCGGTGCTGCGGCGCAGGGCGGCCTCCCCCCGCTTCACCTCGCTCAGCGCGGAGCGCAGTTTGCGGTGGAGCGACTCGGACTCCTTGCGGGCCGCGTCCAGCTCGGTGCGCAGCCGCTCGGTCTCGCTGCGGGTGTGGGCGCGCGCCCGTTCCAGCTCCTCGCGCAGCTGCACCAGTTCGCGCCGGCTCTCCTCGTCCACCCGCTCCGCGTCGGCGCGCTGGACCTCCTCGCCGGCCGCCTCGACCAGCTTGACCCAGCCCGTCGGGCGCAGCACATAGGCGGCGGCGGCCACATCGACGGGGTCGGCGGCCGCGGGCGGCGAACCCGCCTCCAGCGCACCGGCCAGCTCCGGCTGGGTCTGGCTCAGCCGCTCACCGATGCGCTGCCGGAAGAGGGGGTCGCTCTCCAGGGCGGCGGCCATCGCGTTCCCGGCGAACTTGGCCCGCCGGGTCGGAGTGAACCGGGCATACTGCCGCAACTGGGCGGGGAGTTCGGCGACGGTGAGGCCGCCGAAGGCGTCCGAGACCAGGGCGACGACCCGCCGTCGTACACCTTCGGGCAGCGGGCGGTCGAGCGCCTCTGCACCGCCGTCGGCCGCATCGGCCGGTTCGGCGCCGCTGGTCGGCTGATCCACCGTCCGTCACCCCATAGATATGTCTGTCGGTGCGCTCCCTCAGGAGGCGGCACCCGGCCTGTCCACCAGTTCGATCTGGTCCACCGCGTTGCACCAACGGCAGCGGACCGACTCGATGGTCTCACTGACCACCTCCCGCTCCTCGACACTGGACTCACCGGCCAGGTCGAGATGGACGTACTCCACGACCTTGGAGGAGCGCGTCACGTCGAAGCGCGTGAGATTGCCGCACAGGGTGCAGCGCCAGCGGGTCCCGTCGGTCGGCAGGGGAACCGTCGTCATCGTTGCGTCCTCTTTCGTCGTCTGGCGGAGAGCGCGCCGGGCGCGCCGCCGCGTCTCTTCCTGTCGTACGTCAAGGATCTCGCGGTGCGCCGTCGAACTGCGGAATTCCTGGCGTAACCCTACGGCCTCGCGTATAGGCATCGGCACGGCGAGGCGCTCCGTCACGTTCTCCCCCGGTACGTCATGCTCTGTACATGATCGACGGGCGGCAGTTCGACTGGCGGGCCACGGCCGGGAAGGTCCGGGACAGCGCGGCGGGCGGGGCCCCGGTGACGTACGGGCTGATCGCCCTGTGCTGCGCGGTCTTCCTGATCAGCCCGCTCTCCGGGTTCGGCGGCGCCTCCTACGGGAGCCAGGACGCGCTGCTCGCCGCGCAGGCCGGGTACTTCGAGCGGTGGGGGGTGATCCCGGCCGAGCTGTGGGAGGGCTCGGCGCGCGCCCTGCTCATGCCGTTCACCGCGCTGTTCGTGCACGGCAGCTGGCTCCACCTGCTGGGGAACCTGCTCTTCCTGTACGTGTTCGGGGCGATGGCCGAGGAGCGCATGGGCCGGGTGCAGTTCGCCCTCTTCTACGTGGGGTGCGGCTACCTGGCCCTGGTCTGCTACGCGGCGGTGCACGCGGACTCCGGCCAGACGCTGGTCGGCGCGTCGGGCGCGATCTCGGCGGTGCTCGGCGGGTTCCTGTACCTGTTCCCCAAGGCCCGGGTGACCAGCCTGTTCCCGTTCCTCTTCTTCCTGCCGCTGCGCTTCCCCGCCTGGATCGTGCTGGTCTTCTGGTTCGGGCTCCAGTGGGCGGCGGCCCAGGCCGCGGACGCCGGGCCGGGGGTGGCGTATCTGGCGCATGTGGCGGGGTTCGCCGCCGGGTTCCTCTACGCCTGGGGGCGGTATGGGCGGAGGGCTAGAGTGAAGGTTCCAGCCACGGCGACCGAGGGAGACAGACAGCCGTGATCACCGCGATCGTGCTCATCAAGACCAGCGTGGACCGGATTCCGGAGATCGCCGAGGCCATCGCCGCGCTGGACAGTGTCAGCGAGGTCTTCTCCGTCACCGGCACCTACGACCTGATCGCCATGGTCCGGGTCGCCCGCCACGACGACCTCGCCGATGTCATCCCCGGCCGGATCAGCAAGATCCCGGGCGTCGAGGGCACCGACACGCATGTGGCGTTCCGTACGTACTCCCAGCACGACCTGGAAGCGGCGTTCGCCATCGGCCTGGACGCGTAGGGCCACACCTTTCGGCCGGGGAGGGGCAGTGCGCCCGTCCCCGGCCGAGGTGTTTCCGTACGTCCGTCCTCAGACCTGGGCGGCGGTGCCCCGGTCCGGGACGCAACGGCCGTCCTCGGTGCGGTACTTCCACTGGGCGCCCTCGCTGACCAGCTCGGAGACCGCGCGCAGGAACCGCTCGATGTGCTCGTCCGGGGTACCGGCGCCGAAGCTGACCCGGATCGCGTTGAGGGACCGCTCGCCCGGCTCGGCCTCGGGGGCGCCGCACTCGCCCGGATCCTGCGGGTCGCTGCCGAGAAGGGTGCGCACCAGCGGGTGGGCGCAGAAGAGGCCGTCGCGGACGCCGATGCCGTACTCCGCGGAGAGGGCGGCGGCGAAGTGCGAGCTGTTCCAGCCGCGCACCACGAAGGAGATGACGCCGACCCGGGGGGCGTCGTCGCCGAAGAGCGAGAGCACCTGGACCTCGGGGACCGCGGCGAGCCCCTCGCGGACCCGGCTCACCAGCTCCTGCTCCCGGGCGACCAGGTTGTCGAAGCCCGCCTCGGTCAGGGCCTTGCAGGCGGAGGCGATGGAGTAGACGCCGATCACGTTGGGCGAGCCGGCCTCGTGGCGGGCGGCCGTGGTGTGCCAGTCGACGTCCACGCCGCCGTCGGCGCGCCGGGCGACCTTGCGGGAGGCGCCGCCGCCGGCGAGGTACGGCTCGGCCGCCAGGAGCCAGTCGGAGCGGCCGGCCAGGACGCCGGATCCGAAGGGCGCGTACAGCTTGTGGCCGGAGAACGCGACCCAGTCGACGTCCAGTTCGGCGATGGAGACGGGGTGGTGCGGGGCGAGCTGGGCGGCGTCCAGGACGATCCGGGCACCGTGCGCGTGGGCGGCGGCGGCCAGTTCCTTCACCGGCCACAGCTCGCCGGTCACGTTGGAGGCGCCGGTGACGCAGACCAGGGCGGGGCCGTAGGGGTCGCGGTCGGCGAGAGCGCGCTCCAGGGTCTCGACGGCCTGGGCCGGGGTGCGGGGTGCGTTGAGGTAGGTGACCTGGGCATCGCGCCAGGGCAGCAGAGAGGCGTGGTGCTCGGTCTCGAAGACGAAGACCTGGCAGCCGGCCGGGATCGCGGCGGCCAGCAGGTTGAGGGAGTCGGTCGTCGAGCGGGTGAAGACCACCTGGTCGTCCGCGCGGCAGCCGAGGAACTCCGCGACGGTGCGGCGGCTGTTTTCGAAGAGGTCGGTGGAGAGCTGCGAGAGGTATCCGGCGCCGCGGTGGACGCTGCCGTAGTACGGGGCGTACGCGGCGACGTCGTCCCAGACCCGCTGGAGGGCCGGGGCGCTGGCGGCGTAGTCGAGCGCGGCGTAGGTGACTTCACCGCCGGTGACGAGCGGAACGGTGACATCCTGGCCCAGAACGGGCAGCGGGGCACAAACCGACGGGTCGATGGCAGCGGTGGAGACAGGCATGGCGAACTCCCGTAAAAGGCAGGCGAAATCCGTGCGCCGGCGGGTACGCGGCAGCGCAGGAGAAGGAAGGAAAAGGGTGCGCTGAAGGAGGGCGTTCAGCCAAGGGCACGAAAAGCCCTGGGACGAGCCCTAACGCATTCGCTTGCTCACAAGAGGCTCCCTAGGGACCAGGACCCCGGGGGCTGGCGTCCACTGGACGCCGAGGGGCCCGCGCTTGCCGCAGACCTCGCTGCCTACGGCCTGGTCTTCACCCGGGGCACCCCGCCACGGACGGAGGGTTGCCGGACAGCGGGCCGGGGCCGTAGTCGCTGTCACTCATGACCTGCGCAGCATCTTGCCATATGTATGCAGACGCGCAAGGGCGCAGTCCGGCATCCGGACTGCGCCCTGCGTCACACTCTGCGTCCCTCAGGCGTTACTGGCCGCCACCCACCGGTCCAGGGCCCGTTTGGCCGCCCCGGAGTCGACGGCCTCGGCCGCGACGAGGATCTTCGCCGCGATCTGCTCGGTCAGCGTGCCCGGTCCCGGGTCGAGCGCGACCAGCGCCGCCGCCGAGTTGAGCAGCACAGCCTCGCGTACCGCGCCGCCCTCGCCGTCCAGCAGGCGGCGGGCCACATCGGCGTTGTACGAGGCGTCGGCGCCGCGCAGCGCCTCGACGGGGACCAGCGGGAGGCCGACGTCGCGCGGGTCGAAGGGCTCCTCGCGCACCGTGCCGTCACGGACCACCCAGACCCGCGAGGTGGCGGTGGTGGTCAGCTCGTCGAGCCCGTCGTCCCCGCGGAAGACCAGCGCCGAGTTGCCGCGTTCCGCGAGGACGCCCGCCACGATGGGCGCCATCCGGGCGTCGGCCACCCCGATTGCCTGGGAGCGCACCTGGGCCGGGTTGGTGAGGGGGCCCAGGATGTTGAACGTGGTCTGCGCCCCGAGCTCCCTGCGGGCCTTGGCGGCGTACCGCAGGGCGGGGTGGAACTTCACGGCGAAGCAGAAGGTGATGCCCGCCGCCTCGGCGACCTCGACCACCCGTTGCGGGGTCAGTTCCAGGTTGACGCCGAGCTTCTCCAGTACGTCGGACGAGCCGCTCGCCGAGGAGGCGGCCCGGTTGCCGTGCTTGACGACCTTGGCGCCGGTCCCGGCGATGACGATCGCGGACATGGTCGAGATGTTGACCGTCTTGGCGAGGTCGCCGCCGGTGCCGACGATGTCGACGGTGCGGCCCGGCACATGGATGGTGTTGGCGTGCGCGTACATCGCGCGCACCAGACCGGTGACCTCCTCGACGGTCTCGCCCTTGGCCCGCAGCGCCACCGCGAAGCCGGCGATCTGCGCGTCGGTCGCCTCGCCGCTCATGATGCGGTCCATCGCCCAGGCGGTCTCGTCGGAGGAGAGGTTCTCGCCGCGCAGCAGGGGGTTCAGCAGGCCGGGCCAGGAACGGTCCGCCACGCTGTCGCCGCCGCTCGGGGTCACAACGTTCATGGTCCGCTCCAGGGGGTCCACAGCCGGTAAAGAGTCGGCTCCACCCTATCCAGCCGCCGGGACCGCGAAGAGCCCCGTCCATCGAATGGACGGGGCTCCCGCTGTGGCGAACAGTTCGGACGATCAGTGGTGGCCGTGGCCCTCGCTGATCTCCTTGTACTCCTCCGCGGTGGGCTTGGCGATCTGGTTGTCCTCGCCGAAGTAGCCCTTGCTGAGCTTGGCCCGGACCTTCTGGACCGGGGAGATCTTGCGCTTGACGCCGTTCTCGTCGACCTCTGGGCCGAGCTCGACCGGCTTGTACTGCTCGTGCGCGGTGAGCGTGTGCAGCTGCCCCGGGGAGAGCGGCTCGTGGATCTCCACGAACTCACCGTGCGGCAGGCGCTTGATGATGCCGGTCTCGCGACCGTGCAGCACCTTGTCCCGGTCACGGCGCTGGAGGCCCAGGCAGATCCGCTTCGTGACGATGAACGCGATGACCGGTCCGGCGAAGAAGAAGATCCGGACGAACCACGAGATGGCGTTCAGCGACAGATGGAAGTGCGTGGCCCACAGGTCGTTACCACCGCCGACGAGGCCGATGAAGTACGCCGTGATCCAGGCGACGCCGAGAGCCGTACGGGTCGGGGCGTTGCGCGGGCGGTCCAGGATGTGGTGCTCGCGCTTGTCCCCGGTGATCCAGGACTCGAGGAACGGGTAGACCGCGGGCAGCGAGAGCACCAGGCCGAAGAGGACCAGTGGGATGAACACACCCAGGTTGAGCGTGTGACCCCAGAAGACGATCTCCCAGCCCGGCATGACACGGACCAGACCCTCGGCGAAGCCCATGTACCAGTCGGGCTGGGCGCCGGTGGACACCTGGTCCGGGCGGTACGGGCCGAGCGCCCAGATCGGGTTGATCGTGGCGATGGCCGAGATGATCGCGATGATGCCGAAGACCAGGAAGAAGAAGCCTCCGGCCTTCGCCATGTAGACCGGCAGCAGCGGCATGCCGACGACGTTCTTGTTGGTCCGGCCGGGACCCGCGAACTGCGTGTGCTTGTGGTAGAAGACCAGGATCAGGTGGGCCACCAGCAGCCCGAGCATGATGCCCGGCAGCAGCAGGATGTGGATCGAGTAGAACCGGGCCACGAAGTCGTGGCCGGGGAACTCGCCGCCGAACAGGAACATCGAGATGTACGTACCGACGATCGGCACGGACAGGATCGCGCCCTGGGTGAAGCGGACACCCGTACCGGACAGCAGGTCGTCCGGGAGGGAGTAGCCGGTGAAGCCGGTGAACATGCCCAGCACGAAGAGCAGGAAGCCGAACAGCCAGTTGACCTCGCGCGGCTTGCGGAAGGCGCCCGTGAAGAAGACGCGCATCATGTGCACGAACATGCCGGCCAGGAAGATCAGCGCGGCCCAGTGGTGGATCTGCCGCACGAGCAGACCACCGCGGACCTCGAAGCTGATCTTCAGCGTGGAGGCGTAGGCCTCCGACATCCGGATGCCCTGCATGGGCTCGTACGGGCCGTGGTACACGACCTCGTTCATGCTCGGCTGGAAGAACAGCGTCAGATACACACCCGTGAGGATGATGATGATGAAGCTGTAGAGCGCGACCTCACCGAGCATGAAGGACCAGTGGTCCGGGAAGATCTTGCGCATGTTGGCCTTGGCCAGGCCGTAGATGCCGAGCCTGCCGTCAGCCCAGTCGGCGACCCGCTCGCCCGCGGGTGCCTTGCGCTGTCCCGCCTGGCCGGCGGGCGGGTTGGTTGTCTCAGTACTCATCCGCGCTCCCAGAAGGACGGGCCGACGGGCTCGTCGAAGTCACCGAGCGCTTCGAGGTTGCCCTCGCTGTTCACACCGATCCGCAGCTGCGGAAGCGGGTGGCCGGCCGGACCGAAGATGACGCGGGCGCCGTCGGAGAGGTCGAAGGTGGACTGGTGGCACGGGCAGAGCACGTGGTGTGTCTGCTGCTCGTACAGGCTGATCGGGCAGCCGACGTGGGTGCAGATCTTGGAGAAGGCGACGATGCCCTCGTGGGCCCAGTCGCGCTGGCGCTTGTCCTTGATGTCGTCCGGCTCGATGCGGATGATCATCAGGGCCGCCTTGGCGATCTGCGACTGGAAGTCGTGCGCGTCCTCCTCCAGGCCCTCGGGCATGGCGAAGGTCAGCGAGCCCACGGCGACGTGCTCGGGGCGCAGCGGCTCCATCGTGTTCATGTTGACGAGCAGCTTGCCCTTGGCCCACAGGGTGGACCGGAGCTTCTTCTCCGGCAGCGGACCGAGGTCGCGCAGCAGCACCACACCGGAGAGCGGCACCAGGGCCAGCGCACCGAAGAGGGTGGTACGGATGAGCTTGCGACGGCCCAGCGCCGACTCCTCGGCACCGGCCGCGAAGTCGGCCAGGACCTGGGCCTTGACCTCGGGCGTCGCCTCGATCGGGTGGCGGTCGGCCGGGACCTCGACGTCGGACATCAGGGTGCGCGCCCAGTGGACGGCGCCCGCGCCGATGAAGAAGAGGGCGAAGCCGAGCGTCACTCCCAGGGAGAAGTTGAGCGCGCTCACATGGCCGAAGGGCCAGATGTAGACGATCTTGTCCACCGGGAAGATGACGTAGGCGGCGATGAAGCCCACCGTCGACAGCATCGAGAGGACGAACATGAACGCGACGGCCCGCTCGGAGCGGTTCGCGGCGCGTTCGTCGAGGTCCTGGATGCGCGGCTTGTGGGCCGGCAGCCCCGGGTCGGCGAACGGGTCGTCCGTACCCTCCACCGCGCCGTGCGCGGTCTCCTGCACCACGGGCAGGTTGTCTTCTGGAATCTGTTGGCTACTCATGACTTCTTGGCCTTAGCGGTGTGGGCCGCGACCCAAATGGCGATGGCGACGAGGGCGCCGAGTCCGAAGATCCAGGCGAACAGGCCTTCACTGACCGGACCCAGACCGCCGAGCTCGAGGCCACCGGGGCTCGCCGTCTCCTCGCCGTTCACGGTCTGGATGTACGCGATGATGTCCTTCTTCTGCTGCTCCGGCATCGTCGTGTCGGGGAAGGAGGGCATGCTCTGCGGGCCGGTCTGCATGGCCTCGTAGATGTGCTTCGGGCTCACACCTTCGAGGTCAGGGGCGTATTTGCCCTTGGTGAGAGCACCGCCCTTGCCCGTGAAGTTGTGGCACTGGGCGCAGTTGTTGCGGAACAGTTCGCCGCCCTTGGCGACGTCCGCGCCGGCCGGGTCGACCTGCTTGTCGGTCGGCGTGATCGGACCGGCGCCGAGCGACGCGACGTACGCCGCGAGCTGGTCGATCTCCGCCTGTGTGTAGATGACCTTCTTCTTCGGTACCTGGGCGCCCGGCTGCTGCGCGGGCATACGGCCCGTACCGACCTGGAAGTCGACGGCGGCGGAGCCCACGCCCACGAGGGACGGCCCGTCGGTGGTGCCCTGACCGCCGGTTCCGTGGCAGCTGGCGCAGCCTACGGTGTAGAGCTTCTTGCCCTCGTCGATGGCGAGGGACTGGGCGGTTTCATCGGCCTGCGCCTTGCCCGCAGGCGCAAACGCGGCGTACAGCCCCCCGGTAGCCGCCAGCGCGAGGAGTAGTACGACGACCGCCGCCAGCGGATGGCGTCGTCGTGCGGAGAGCTTTTTCACGGATTACCCCGGTGTCAGGATCTTCTGCGTCGATGGTGGGTGGGTGCGAGCCCGGTTACTTGATCATGTAGATCGTTGCGAACAGGCCGATCCACACCACATCCACGAAGTGCCAGTAGTAGGACACGACGATGGCTGCGGTGGCCTGGTCGTGGGTGAACCTCTTGGCTGCGTATGTCCTGCCGAGTACCAGCAGGAAGGCGATGAGGCCGCCCGTCACGTGCAGGCCGTGGAAGCCGGTGGTCAGGTAGAACACCGAGCCGTACGGGTCGGACGACAGGGAGAGCCCCGCGTCCTTGACCAGCTCGGTGTACTCCAGGACCTGGCCGCCGATGAAGATCGAACCCATCACGAAGGTGATGATGAACCAGGTGCGGAGCTTCTTCACATCGCCCCGCTCGGCGGCGAAGACGCCGAGCTGGCAGGTGAGTGAGGAGAGCACCAGGATCGTGGTGTTCGTGGCCGAGAACGGGAAGTTCAGATGACCGGCCATCTCCTTCCAGTAATCGGGTCCCATCACCGATCGCAGGGTGAAGTACATCGCGAAGAGGGCCGCGAAGAACATCAGCTCGGAACTCAACCAGATGATGGTTCCGACGCTGGTGAGGTTCGGCCGATTGACCGACGGGTGCGCGTGCCCGGTTTCTACTGTCGTTGCTGTCGCCACGACCGACATTATGTCGGTCGCTTATCCCGCCCTCACTCCGGGGGGTGCCGTTCGGTGTGTCAGTCCCGTGTGTCCTGCCCGAACGGCCCATCGAATCGGTGTCCTTACCGGTGCTGACGGCCGGTCGGGCGGAGTACGATCCGCGCATCGGTTCATGCCCCGAGAGCCCCGAAGACACAGATGTCACGGAGGAACAATGCAGGCGACCGCCACGGTCCTGGTCTACAGCGACGACGCCAACATCCGCGAGCAGGTGAAGCTGGCGACCGGCCGCAGGCCCGCCGCCGACGTGCCACCGGTGCGGTTCCTGGAGTGCGCGACGCTTCCGGCCGTCCTGGCGGCGCTGGACGCCGGCGGGGTCGACGTCTGCGTCCTGGACGGCGAGACGGCTCCCATCGGCGGCATGGGCGTCTGCCGGCAGATCAAGGACGAGATCTTCCACTGCCCCCCGGTCCTCCTGCTGATCGGCCGCCCGCAGGACGCGTGGCTGGCCACCTGGAGCCGGGCGGAGGCCGCGGTGACGCTGCCGGTGGACCCGGTGGAGTTCGCCGACGCGCTGGCGGCGCTGCTGCGCGCCCGGCTCGCCGTGGAGGCCTGAGAAGGCCCTGTGAGCCCGTGAGGAGCGCCCCGCACTGCGGGGCGCTCCTTCTGTGCCCCGTCAGACGTGCGGGCGCAGCCGTGCGGCCTGGAGCGTCTGCGGGCTGTCCGGCACCCCTTCGTTGAGGGCGCTGCCCTTCTGCCACTTCTCCCAGGAGAGGTTCCAGTCGCCGAACCCGTTGTCGAACGGCGTCATGGTCTCCCCCGCGCTGCCGACGACCTTCACGATGTCGCCCTGGCGCACGGTGTCGAAGAACCACTCGGCGTTGCCGGTGCTCATCCCGGTGCAGCCGTGGCTGACGTTGGCGTTGCCCTGGGAGCCGGTGGACCAGGGCGCGGCGTGCACGTACTCGCCGCTCCAGGTCACCCGGGTGGCCCAGTAGACCGGCAGGTCGTACGACTCCGACGAGCCGGCCGCGATGCCGATGCTCTCCCCGCGCATCCGTACGAACTGCTCCTTGGCGAGGATCACCTTGACGCCGTTGCGGGTGGAGAAGCCGGGCTTGCCGGTGGTGACCGGAATGGTATTGATCACTTCTCCGTTGCGCAGGACCGTCATGGTGTGGGTCGAGGCGTCGGTGAGGGCCTCGACCCGGTCGCCGGTGGTGATCTTCAGGGGCTTGGCCTCGGCCCCGTAGAGGGCGTTGGTCACCTTGATGCCCGTGAGGTTGGAGCGGACCTCGACGGTGGCGTTGGCGGGCCAGTACTCCTGGGGCCGGTAGTGGAGATTCTTGTCGTCGACCCAGTACCAGGCGCCGGTGACGGCCGGGGTGGAGCGGACCTTCAGGGCGCGCTCGACGGTGGCCCTGGAGGCCTTGCCGGTGACCGGAGCGCTGAGTTCCGCCGTGATGGGCTGTCCGACGCCGTAGGTGCCCGTCTCCGGGCCGAAGGCGACCTTCAGCAGCTTCTTGGGCGAGGAGGTGTCGAACGAGAGCGTACGGGTGCCGGGAGCGCCGTCCCCGTTCTCGGTGGAGACCCTGACGGTGTATCCGGTGCCGGCGGCCAGCGGGGCGGTGGAGCGCCACCGCCTGCCGTCGGCGGAGAGCTCGCCCGCCAGGTGGCGGCCCCCCGTGTCCACGGCGCTCACGTCGGTGATGCGGCCGTCGTCACCCTTGACGGTGACTTCCAGTGGTTTGTCCGGGTCGGCCTTCTGGTTCTTGGACGGGCCGTTGAAGGAGACCTGGTCGCCCGCGTCGTACGGCTTCGTCGAGAGCGGGTGGCCGTCGGGCGAGCCACAGGCGGTCGCACCCGCTGCGAGGGTCACGACCAGCAGGGTGCAGCTCACTACGGTGCGCATGCGCGGCGTGTGGTTCATACAGCCCACGCTAAGAAGATTCATCCGTTCCAGCGCGTTCTGTGACTGCAAACGAGCGAAGGGCCCGTGTCGCCTACTGCGACGCGGGCCCCTCGTGGGGTAGTGCGGTGTCACCCACCGGCGGGTGTCACTGGGTGCGGTTCTCACCCCGGTAGTACTCGAAGACCCAGCCGAAGAGGCCGATCAGGAGCAGCGGAGCCGAGAAGTACAGCAGCCACCAGCCGAATACGACGCCCATGAAGGCGAAGGCGCCACCGACGGCCAGGGAGAGCGGCTGCCAGCTGTGCGGGGCGAAGAACCCCAGCTCGCCCGCCTCGTCGGCGACATCGGCTTCCTTGTTGTCCTGGGCCATGGCGTCGACCCGGTTGGCCGTGAAGGCCAGGTAGAAGCCGATCATGACCGAGAGCCCGAAGGCCAGGAAGAGTGCCGTGGTGCCGACCGGCTCCTTCGACCACACGCCGTACACGACGGCCATGCCGAGGATGAAGACGCTCAGCCAGATGAACAGCTGTCCCTGGATCTTCACTTGCCTGCCTCCTTGCCGCCGGCGAGGGCCTTGTCCGACTCGGAGTGGTGCTCAAGCTGTTCGAGCGCCGCGATCTCCGGGTGGTGCAGGTCGAACGCCGGGGATTCGGAGCGGATCCGCGGCAGGGTGATGAAGTTGTGGCGCGGCGGCGGGCAGGAGGTCGCCCACTCCAGCGAACGGCCGTAACCCCACGGGTCGTCGACCTCCACCTTCTTGCCGTACTTGGCGGTCTTCCAGACGTTGTAGAAGAACGGAAGCATCGACAGGCCGAGCACGAAGGAAGCGATCGTGGAGATCGTGTTCAGCGCGGTGAAGCCGTCGGCGGCGAGGTAGTCCGCGTAACGACGCGGCATTCCCTCGGCACCGAGCCAGTGCTGCACCAGGAACGTGCCGTGGAAGCCCACGAACAGCGTCCAGAAGGTGATCTTGCCGAGCCGCTCGTCCAGCATCTTGCCGGTGAACTTCGGCCACCAGAAGTGGAATCCGGAGAACATCGCGAAGACCACGGTGCCGAAGATGACGTAGTGGAAGTGCGCGACGACGAAGTACGAGTCCGAGACGTGGAAGTCCATCGGCGGCGAGGCCAGGATGACGCCGGTCAGACCACCGAAGGTGAAGGTGATCAGGAAGCCGACGGCCCAGAGCATCGGTGTCTCGAAGGACAACGAGCCCTTCCACATCGTGCCGATCCAGTTGAAGAACTTCACCCCGGTCGGCACCGCGATCAGGAACGTCATGAACGAGAAGAACGGCAACAGCACGCCGCCCGTCACGTACATGTGGTGCGCCCACACCGTCACCGAGAGACCGGCGATGGCGATCGTCGCGGCGATCAGACCGATGTAGCCGAACATCGGCTTGCGGCTGAATACCGGGATGACCTCGGAAATGATCCCGAAGAACGGCAGGGCGATGATGTACACCTCTGGGTGCCCGAAGAACCAGAAGAGGTGTTGCCACAGCAACGCGCCGCCATTGGCGGAGTCGAAGATATGTGCCCCGAATTTCCGATCCGCCTCCAGCGCGAACAGCGCGGCGGCGAGAACCGGGAAGGCCAGCAGGACCAGGACACCGGTCAGCAGGACGTTCCAGGTGAAGATCGGCATGCGGAACATCGTCATGCCGGGGGCGCGCATGCAGATGATCGTGGTGATGAAGTTGACCGAGCCGAGGATCGTGCCGAAGCCGGAGAAGGCCAGACCCATGATCCACATGTCGGCGCCGATGCCCGGCGAGCGGACCGCGTCGTTCAGCGGCGCGTAGGCGAACCAGCCGAAGTCGGCGGCGCCCTGCGGCGTGAGGAAGCCGGCCACCGCGATGAGCGAGCCGAAGAGGTACAGCCAGTAGGCGAACATGTTCAGCCGCGGGAACGCCACGTCGGGCGCGCCGATCTGCAGCGGCATGATCCAGTTCGCGAACCCGGCGAACAGCGGCGTCGCGAACATCAGCAGCATGATCGTGCCGTGCATCGTGAACGCCTGGTTGAACTGCTCGTTCGACATGATCTGCGTGCCGGGACGGGCCAGCTCGGCGCGCATGAAGAGCGCCATGAGTCCGCCGATGCAGAAGAACGCGAACGACGTGACCAGGTAGAGCGTACCGATCGTCTTGTGGTCAGTGGTGGTCAGCCACTTGATGACGACGTTTCCCGGCTGCTTGCGCCGAACCGGCAGCTCGTCCTCGTACGAGTCGTCTGCTGGAGCGGCACCCTGAGGTTCGTTGAGGATGCTCACAGTTGGTTCTTCTCCGCATTCCTGGCCGGGTCCGTCTGCTCGATGCCCGCCGGCATGTAGCCCGTCTGACCCTTTTCAGCCAGCTCCTTGAGGTGCTGCTGGTAACGCTCCGGGGAGACGACCTTGACGTTGAAGAGCATCCGGGAATGGTCGACGCCACAGAGCTCGGCGCACTTGCCCATGAAGGTGCCCTCCCTGTTGGGAGTGACCTCGAATACGTTGGTGTGGCCCGGGATGACGTCCTGCTTCATGAGGAACGGCACCACCCAGAAGGAGTGGATGACGTCACGCGAAGTGAGGACGAAGCGGACCTTCTCGCCCTTCGGCAGCCACAGGGTCGGACCCGGGTTGCCGTTCTGGGGGTTCCGGGTACCGGGGATGCCCGCGTCGTAGACGCCGGTGGCGTCCTGCGGGAAGTCCTTCTGGAACTTGTCCGGGATGGCCGCGAGCTCCTTGGGGACCTCGCTGCCCGCAGCGGGCTGGCCTTCCACCTTCTCGATGTAGTTGAAGCCCCAGCTCCACTGGTAGCCGACCACGTTGATGGTGTGGGCGGGCTTGTCGGAGAGCTCGAGGAGCTTCGACTCATCACGCGCGGTGAAGTAGAAGAGCACCGAGACGATGATGAGCGGAACCACTGTGTACAACGCCTCGATGGGCATGTTGTACCTGGTCTGCGGAGGTACCTCCACCTTGGTCCGGCTACGCCGGTGGAAGAAGACGCTCCAGAGGATCAGCCCCCAGACAAGGACACCCGTGACGAGCGCTGCCGCCCACGAGCCTTGCCAGAGGGAGAGGATCCGAGGGGCCTCTTCCGTTACCGGGGTGGGCATACCGAGGCGGGGAAAATCCTCCCAGTTGTATGAACAACCGGAGGCCGTCGCCAGGACCAGGCCCGCAGTCAGCACCTGCGGCAGCTTCCGCCGCATCGGGCGCCGCGACGAGCGGTCGGAGCCGTTGGGACTCACGTAGCGCCTTCCCGAGAGTCTCGCCCGCACGGTCGGCGCGCCCGTCTCTCTGGTCGGTCGCCGTCCCTGTCGCGGGCAGGGGTTTGGATGTTTATGCGGACCAAACCCTACTGGACGCTATTTGGGGTCGCGCGGGGAGGGTGCCCAACGCGCCGCCCGACTCCCCGAAGGGGTGGAATCCGGGCCTCCGGGGGCCATCTGACGCCCTCTCTCCCGGCCGGGCGGGCAGCCGGGCGCCGGGGCGAGACCGGCCGCGGGCTAGCGTGGCGGCGTGCCCTACTTCGACACCGCCTCCGCCGCCCCCCTGCACCCCGTCGCACGCCAAGCGCTGCTTGCCGCGCTCGACGAGGGCTGGGCCGACCCCGCCCGCCTGTACCGCGAGGGGCGCCGCGCCCGGCTGCTGCTGGACGCCGCCCGGGAGGCCGCGGCGGAGGCGGTCGGCTGCCGTCCGGACGAGCTGGTCTTCACCTCTTCGGGGACGGCCGCCGTGCACGCTGGAATCGCCGGGGCTCTTTCGGGGCGTCGGCGTGTCGGCCGCCATCTGGCCCTCTCCGCGGTCGAGCACTCCTCGGTGCTCCATTCGGCGGCGGCCCACGAGGCGGCGGGCGGATCGTTCACCGAGGTGCCGGTGGAGCGGTCGGGGGCGGTGGACCCGGCGGCGTACGCCGGAGCGCTGCGGGCGGACACCGCGCTCGCCTGCCTCCAGTCGGCCAACCACGAGGTGGGCACGGAGCAGCCGGTGGAGCAGGTGGCCGCGCTCTGCGCCGAAGCGGGGATCCCGCTTCTGGTGGATGCCGCCCAGTCGCTGGGCTGGGGGCCGGTGGCGGGCCGCTGGTCGGTGCTGACGGCGAGCGCGCACAAGTGGGGCGGGCCCGCCGGCGTCGGGCTGCTGGCGGTACGCAAGGGGGTGCGGTTCGCCCCGCAAGGCCCGGCCGGGGAGCGGGAGTCGGGCCGGGCGCCGGGGTTCGAGAACCTGCCGGCGATCGTGGCGGCGGCGGCCTCGCTGCGCGCGGTACGGGACGAGGCGGCGGCCGAGGCGGTGCGGCTGCGGGCCCTGGTCGGCCGAATCCGGTCGGTCGTGGCCGAGCGGGTGGGCGATGTCGAGGTGGTCGGTGATCCGGAGCGGCGGCTGCCGCATCTGGTCACCTTCTCCTGTCTCTATGTCGACGGAGAGACTCTCCTCCACGAGCTGGACCGGCACGGATTCTCCGTATCGTCCGGTTCGTCCTGCACGAGCAGCACCCTGGAGCCGAGCCATGTGCTCAAGGCGATGGGCGTGCTGTCGGAGGGGAACGTCCGGGTTTCGCTGCCGATGGGCACGGCGGAGGCGGACGTGGACCGGTTCCTCGACGTACTGCCCGGGGTGGTCGCGGAGGTGCGGGAGCGGCTCGGCGCCCCGGTCTCCGCTCCCCCCTCCCCCGCGCCCGTCGCGTCCCTGGTGGTCGACGCGCTCGGCCGGCGCTGCCCGATCCCGGTGATCGAGCTCGCAAAGGTGATCGGGGAGGTACCGGTGGGCGCCACGGTGACGGTGCTCGCCGACGACGAGGCGGCGCGGCTCGACATCCCCGCCTGGTGCGAGATGCGCGAGCAGGAGTACGTGGGCGAGGAGCCGGCGGACCGCGGCTCGGCCTATGTGGTCCGCCGGCTCAGCTGATCACACCAGGTGCTGCTGGACCTCGGCGGCGGCCTCGTGGCCGTACGCCTTGGTGAAGCGGTCCATGAAGTGGGTGCGGCGCAGGGTGTACTCCTGGGTGCCGACCGTCTCGATGACGAGCGTGGCGAGCATGCAGCCGACCTGGGCGGCGCGCTCCAGGCCGACGCCCCAGGCGAGACCGGAGAGGAACCCGGCGCGGAAGGCGTCGCCGACGCCCGTCGGGTCGGCCTTGGTGTCCTCCTCGGGGCAGCCGACCTCGATGACCGGATCGCCGACCCGCTCGATCCGCACACCGCGGGAGCCGAGCGTGGTCACCCGGTGGCCGACCTTGGAAAGGATCTCCTCGTCGGTCCAGCCGGTCTTGGACTCGATGAGCCCCTTCTCGTACTCGTTGGCGAAGAGATACGTGGCGCCGTCCAGCAGGATGCGGATCTCGTCGCCGTTCATCCGCGCGATCTGCTGCGAGAAGTCCGCGGCGAACGGGATGTTCCGCGAGCGGCACTCCTCGGTGTGGCGGAGCATCGCCTCCGGGTCGTCCGCGCCGATCGAGACGAGGTCGAGGCCGCCGACGCGGTCTGCGACGCTCTTCAGCTCGATCAGCCGGGCCTCGCTCATCGCGCCCGTGTAGAAGGAGCCGATCTGGTTGTGGTCGGAGTCGGTGGTGCAGACGAAGCGGGCGGTGTGCAGCACCTCGGAGATACGGACCGAGCCGGTCTCGACGCCGTGCCGGTCGAGCCAGGCGCGGTACTCGTCGAAGTCGGATCCCGCGGCGCCCACGAGGATCGGCTTGGTGCCGAGCAGACCCATGCCGAAGCAGATGTTGGCGGCGACACCGCCCCGGCGCACATCGAGGTTGTCGACCAGGAAGGAGAGGGAGACCGTGTGCAGCTGATCCGCGACCAGCTGGTCGGCGAAGCGGCCGGGGAAGGTCATGAGGTGATCGGTGGCGATGGAGCCGGTGACTGCAATACGCACGGGGAGGCTTCTCCTGCGGAAGGCGAAGGGCCGAGGTGCGCCCTCCGGGACGGCGTGACAGTTCACGCTACCGGGTGAGCTCTCCGGCCGGGAAAAGGGAAAACTACCCGATAGTAGGTCTTTCTACCTGAGCGTGACCGTGGTTACGGTGCGGATATGTCGAAGCACACCGCATCGCGAGAGTCCCGAGAGTCCGAAGTGAGCCTGGCCGAGCTGCGCGGGGACTGCGCGCGCATGGCTCCGCACTGGGCCGCCCCCGTCAAGACCGCCGCCACACCGGTGAAGCCGTCGCTGATCCACGGGGTGACGGTGCCGCCCGCGTCGGCGCGGCTGATCGACGCGATGTCGGAGTACGGGGACTGACCACTTCGGCGCGTTTTTCGGCCTGACCCGTACGGGCTCCGCGCCCCGTTCGCCGTCGCGCGGGAACCGCATGCTCCTCCGCTCCGTCCCACCGGTGTCCCCGTCCGGGGGCACGCGGTAGTGGACGCGACGGCAACGCAGTCGAAGGAGCGATCCGGTGAGCACCGAGCGACCCGAGAACGACGTGACCGGCCCCCGGCGGCGACGTCCGCCGCTCGCGGTGGCCTCGGTGGCGGCAGCGGTGCTGCTGGCCGGGGGCGGCGGGGCCTACTGGGCCTCCACCGCGTCCGATGACGGCGGCGCGGCGGAGAGCTCCGCCGCCGCCCGCGGCAAGGCCCCCGTACTGGCGCTGGACGCCGCCGAGGCGGGTCCGGCCACGCCCGGCGACCCGAGCACACCTCCCCCGGGCATCGCACCGGGCGAACCGGACCCGGGCGGTCCGCCGGTGGTCTACCGGGCGGCGGGCCAGCTCCCCGACGGCCCGGACGAGGCGGCGGTCCACCGGGCCACGGGCACGGTCGCCCCGGCGGAGGTCGCCCGGCTGGCGAAGGTGCTCGGCGTTCCGGGGACCCCGCGCACCGAGGGCGCCTCCTGGGTGGTCGGTGACGAGGACGGGCCCGGTGCGCTCCTGAAGGTCACCAAGCAGGCCCCGGGCACCTGGACGTTCGCCCGCGCCACCCCCGTGAAGCCCTGTGAGCAGGGGACGATGTGTGCGAACCAGAGCCCGCCGGAGGCGGACGGGCAGCCGGTGAGCGAGAAGGCCGCGAAGGCCGCGGCGGCACCCGTGCTCAAGGCCGTCGGCCAGGACGACGCGGCGCTGAACGCGGGCCAGCTCATGGGCGACGTACGCGTGGTGAACGCCGATCCGAAGGTGGACGGGCTGCCCACGTACGGCTGGTCGACCGGGGTGCAGATCGGCCCGGACGGCAAGGTGGCCGGGGGCAGCGGTCAGCTGAAGGCGCTGGAGAAGGGGGACACCTACCCGGCGATCGGGGCCGACGAGGCGTTGAAGCAGCTCAACGAGGCGAGCGGGGCCAGGGGGGACGGGGGCAAGGACATCGGCGGCTGCGCCACTCCAGTACCCCTGGAGGGTGAGCCGAAGCCCTCGGTCCCGGAGTGCGTGCCGCCGGACGGCAACCGGGCCCCGGTGACGCAGACGGTCGAGGGCGCGGTGTTCGGTCTGGCCCTGAGTTACGTCGACGGCCGGCAGACCCTCGTACCGTCGTGGCTGTTCAGCGTCCGCCAGGGGGCGGGCGGGCCGGAGAGCACGGTCACGCAGATCGCGGTGGCGCCGGAGTTCGTCGAGAAGCCCGCGGCGCCGACACCTTCGGGCGACCGGAGGACGACCTCGTACGCGGCCGACGGCCGGACCCTTGAGGTGACCTTCTGGGGCGGTGTGTGCTCCACGTACACGGCGAGCGCCGAGGAGAGCCCGGGGCAGGTGCGGATCTCCATCGCGGAGAAGTCGCAGAAGGACGGCGCCTGCATCATGATCGCCAAGGAGCTGAAGCGGACGGTGACGCTGGATGCTCCGCTGGGTGACCGCACGGTGATCGACGCGGCGAGCGGGGCGACGGTGCCGCGCAGCTGACGCGGAACGGGTCAGGACGGGCATACGAGGGCGGCCCCGGGAATCGATCCCGGGGCCGCCCTCGTATGCCCTGCTCGCAGCGGTTAGCTGAACGAGTCGCCACAGGCGCAGGAGCCGCTGGCGTTGGGGTTGTCGATCGTGAAGCCCTGCTTCTCGATGGTGTCGACGAAGTCGATGGAGGCGCCGCCCAGGTACGGGGCGCTCATGCGGTCGGTGACGACCTTGACACCCTCGAAGTCCTTGACGACATCGCCGTCGAGCGAACGCTCGTCGAAGAAGAGCTGATAGCGCAGGCCCGAGCAACCGCCGGGCTGGACGGCGACGCGCAGTGCCAGGTCCTCGCGGCCTTCCTGCTCCAGCAGGCCCTTGACCTTGGCTGCGGCGGCGTCGGACAGGAGGATGCCGTCGCTCACGGTGGTGGTCTCGTCCGATACGGACATCTGCTTCTCTCCCGGGTTGTACGGACTGCTTGCCGACGGTTCAACCGCCTGCGCCGCGGATTCATTCCGGGCCAAGCGCTTGTCTGTTCCTTTTCATGCTCGCACACCCGGCCGCCCGGGGGATGCGTCACATCGACGCTATCGGCATCGTCAAAGTGACACGAAGGAGCTATGATAGATAGCGTCAAATAGACGAAAAGGCGCGTTCGCAGAAGCGCAGAGCAGAACGCAGAGAAGAAAGGGTGCGTGACGTGACCACGGCCCAGCCCCTGGACGTACAGCCGACACCCCTCGCGCTGCTGCTGCTCGGCCGGGAGGCCGACCCGAGGAGCGAGCGGGGCGTCGAGTGCCCCGGCGACCTCCCCTCCCCCTCCGACCCGGACCTGGTCGCACGCGCCCGTGCGGCGAAGGAGAAGCTCGGGGACAGGGTCTTCGTCCTCGGCCACCACTACCAGCGCGACGAGGTCATCCAGTTCGCGGACGTCACCGGCGACTCGTTCAAGCTCGCCCGTGACGCGGCCGCGCGCCCGGAGGCGGAGTACATCGTCTTCTGCGGTGTGCACTTCATGGCCGAGTCGGCGGACATCCTGACCACGGACGCCCAGGCGGTCGTGCTGCCGGACCTGGCCGCGGGCTGCTCGATGGCCGACATGGCCACCGCCGAGCAGGTCGCCGAGTGCTGGGACGTGCTGACCGAGGCCGGGGTCGCCGATCAGGTGGTGCCCGTCTCGTACATGAACTCCTCCGCCGACATCAAGGCCTTCACCGGCAAGCACGGCGGCACGATCTGTACGTCGTCCAACGCGAAGCGGGCCCTGGAGTGGGCCTTCGAGCAGGGCGAGAAGATCCTCTTCCTCCCCGACCAGCACCTGGGCCGCAACACGGCAGTGCGGGACATGGGGCTGACCCTGGAGGACTGCGTCCTCTACAACCCGCACAAGCCGAACGGCGGCCTCACCGCCGAGCAGCTGCGCGACGCGAAGATGATCCTGTGGCGCGGCCACTGCTCGGTGCACGGCCGCTTCTCGGTCGAGTCGGTCGAGGACGTACGCGCCCGGATGCCCGGGGTCAACGTGCTGGTGCACCCGGAGTGCAAGCACGAGGTCGTGGCCGCGGCGGACTACGTCGGCTCGACGGAGTACATCATCAAGGCCCTGGAGGCGGCCCCGGCCGGATCGAAGTGGGCCATCGGCACGGAGCTGAACCTGGTCCGCCGCCTGGCGAACCGTTTCGCCGCGGAGGACAAGGAGATCGTCTTCCTCGACAAGACCGTCTGCTTCTGCTCGACGATGAACCGGATCGACCTGCCGCACCTGGTCTGGACCCTGGAGTCGCTGGCCGAGGGCAAGCTGGTCAACCGGATCGAGGTCGACCCGGAGACGGAGAAGTACGCGAAGCTCGCGCTGGAGCGGATGCTGGCGCTGCCGTAGCGGTGCCGTGTCCCGCCGGGAGTCCCGGACGCCCTGGGAGCCTTGGGAGCCCCGGTATGCCACAGGTCGGCATACCGGGGCTTTTCGCTGCTTAACGGCCCCTCCGGCCCCTTTCGGGCGGAGGGATTCTTCGCCGTACGACCCACACCCCTCCTCCCCGTAACTACGCTGCTACTCACCGCAGCGAACGTTCACGCGGGTGGTACCGACAAGGCTGACCGGAATGTACGGCGAGGACGGTGGGGCGGGCATGAGTTACGAGGACCGTGGGGCGGGCATGGGCGACGAGGCGCGAGGTGCGGGGGTGGGGGCCGTGGCCGGCCGGGGTCTGCCTCAGGTGGAGGAAGAGGTACGGAGCCGGCGCAGCGACGCCGAACGTGACCCCGCCACCGGCCTGCCCGGCCTGGCCGCCGTCCTGGGTGAGCTCTCCGCGCTCCGCGCCGAGGCCGGGGACCGGGAAGGGGCGCTGGCCCCGGCGAAGGAGGCCGCGCGGATCTACGCCGAGCTCGGCATGAAGCGCCCGGACCGCTTCCAGGCGGAGCTGGCGCAGGCCATGGGGGCCCTGGGCGACCGGATCGCCGGCACCGGGGACCGGGCGACCGCCGTGCCGTTCGCGAAGCAGTGCGTACGGCTCCAGCGGGAACTGGTCGAGGAGGAGCAGCCGGGGGCGTCCGTGCCGGCGCTCGCGGAGTACCTGCTGAGCTACGCCGGGCATCTGGCGGGTGCCGGGGAGGCTGTGGAGGCCGTGCCCCTGGCCGAGGAGGCGGTCGGTCTCCTCCGGCGCCTCGCCGAGGAGGATCCGGAGGCCTTCCTCCCCCGGCTCGCCGCCGCCCTCCACGGCCTCGGCGGCCATCGTGCGACGGTGAGCGACACCTCCGGGGCGGTCGAGGCGGCCCAGGAAGCATGCGGCCGCTTCCGCGAACTCGCCGCGCGGCGGCCGGGCGCCTTCCGTCCGGAGCTGGCCACGGCTCTGGACGGCCTGGCCGGTCACCTCGACAAGGCCGGCGACGTGGCGGCGGGGCTCCGCGCGGCGGAGGAAGCCGTCGCCCTGCACCGCGAGCCGGCCGCACAGCACCCCGAGGCCTGTCGCCCGGGCCTCGCCGCCGCTCTCCGCACCCTTGCCCGGAGCCTGGCCTCCACCGGCGGGCCCAAGGAGGCGCTGCCCCCGGCGCGGGAGGCCGTCGACCTGCTGCGGGAACAGGGGGACGCCTTCCTGCCCGACCTTGCCCACTCCCTCCAGGCGCTCGGCACCCACCTGGAGCGGAACGGCGATGCCGAGGGGGCCGTGGAGGCGTTCCGGGAGGCGGTGGCCCTCCACAGGTCCCTGGCGCTGGAGAGCCCCGGCACCTACGGCGCCTCCCTGGTCTCCGCCCTCGACGACCTGACCCGGGCCCTCGCCCTCACCGGCGAGCACGCGGCGGCGATCGAGGAGTTCGACGAGACCGTCGAGGAGTTCGCCGCGGTGGACCCGGCGACCGCCCGGCGCCTGGGCGTCGAGCGGAGCGCCTTCCTGCTGCGCTGCCCCGCGCCCTGGCCCGCGACCGGGGTGGCCGAGCTGGTGAACCGGCTCGACGAGGACGAGCCCGGGGAAGGGACCGGGAGCACGGACACCGTGACCGTACGGGCCCGGCAGGCGCTGCGTTCGTACGGTGACATCGAGGCGGTGCACACGGCCTGGGAGGAGGAGACCTTCACCTCCGTACCGGACTGGCTCGCCCTGCCGCCGGAGACCCTGGATCTCGTCAGCTCCTGGATGTTCGCGCCGAACTGGCCCCGGTCACGCGACTTCTGGTCCCGGAACGCCGATGTCCTCGGCGGCGAGGAGACGGCGGTGGCCCTCGAAGAACTGGCGATCCTGGACCCGCACGGCGCCCAGCGGCACGCCCTGCTCCGCGCCGCCGTCCTCGCCCACGGGGTGACCGCCGCCTACGATCCGCTGATCCTGTCGGAGCAGCTGGCGGAGTGGCTGGAGTGCGCGGACTGGACGGAGTCGCGGGCCTACCTGGAGGAGCACCCGCGCCTCCTGACCGTCCAGCCGCCCGACGCCACCCCGCTGGCCCACGTCGCCATGCTCGACATCGGCCGCACCGAGGGCCTGGACGCCGCTTACCGCCTCGTGCAGGACCGTGACGCCCTCCAGGCTTACGTGGACCGGGCGTTGGAGACCGGGGACGGCACCGCGCTGATGCACGGCGGAGGCATCGAGGGCCAGGTATTCCGCGACCGGCTCTCCTCCCTCACCCACGCCCAGGTGGCCCTGGTGCTCTCGGGCGAGACCGAGGGCTTCGACCCGGACGACCTGACCGCACTCCTGCACAAGGCCGACGAGGAGACCCGCGCCCGGCTGGTGAGGGAGACCGCCGCCCTGAGCCTCCGCCACCCCGAGCCGCACGGGGAGACATGGCTCCGGATCATCCGGGCCCTCGGCGGGGACGCCTGAGGCTCGCGCGTACGGGAAACGGAAGGGGCCTGTCCCACGCGGGTGCGTGGGACAGGCCCCTTCCTCGTCGTCGTGTCAGGCCTTCGCGGGCTCCGTCTCCCGGACCTCCTCCGGCTCCGGCTGGGACGGGACGCCAGCCTTGGCCGCGCGCTTGGCGGCCTTCTTCTTGGCGCGGCGCTCCTTGCGGAGCTCGACCATCGCGTACAGCGTCGGGACCAGCAGCAGCGTCAGCAGCGTGGAGCTGATCAGGCCGCCGATCACCACGACGCCCAGCGGCTGCGAGATGAAGCCGCCCTCGCCGGTGACGCCCAGCGCCATCGGGAGCAGGGCGAAGATGGTCGCGAGCGCCGTCATCAGGATCGGGCGGAAGCGGTGGCGGCCGCCCTCGATGACGGCTTCCACGATGCCGAGGCCCCGGTCGCGGTACTGGTTGATCAGGTCGATCAGCACGATCGCGTTGGTGACCACGATGCCGATCAGCATCAGCATGCCGATCATCGCGGGGACGCCCAGCGGGGTGCCCGTGATGAGCAGGAGGGCCAGGGCGCCGGTCGCCGCGAACGGGACCGAGACCAGCAGGATCAGCGGCTGGATCAGCGACCGGAAGGTGGCCACCAGCAGCATGAAGACGATCGCGATGGCCGCCAGCATGGCGAGGCCGAGCTGCATGAAGGCTTCGTTCTGGTCCTCGCTGACGCCGCCGATGGTGGCGGTGGCGCCCTCGGGGAGGTCCAGTGCGTCGATCTTCGATGCGAGGGTGGTACTGACCGCGCCGGTGTTGTCGCCGACGGGCTTGGCGGTGATGGTCGCCGCCCGCTGGCCGTCGATGCGGGTCATCGAGACCGGGCCGGGGACCAGTTCGACCGCGGCGATGTCGCCGAGCTTCACCGGGCCGAGCGGCAGGGCCTTCAGCTCGGCCATGGTGGCGGCCGGGCGGGCGGACTTGATGACGATGTCGCGCTCGGTGTCGTCCAGCATCGCGGTGCCGGCCGGGGTGCCGCGTACGGCTCCGGCGACGATCCCGCCCAGGGTGGTGGAGTCGAACCCGGCGGCGGCCGCCTTGTCGTTGGCCGTGACGGAGATCCGCGGGACGCTCTGCGCCAGGTCGCTCTGGACGTCGGTGACGTCCTTGATCGTGGCGACCTCGGTGCGGACCGCCTCGGCGGCCTTCTTCAGGACGTCCCCGTCGGACGCCTTGACCACGACGCTCAGGTCCTGGGAGCCGAAGCCGTCGCCCGCGGCGATGGTGGTGTCACCGATGCCGTCGAGCTTGCCGAGGGCCTCGTCGATACGGTTCTGGGCGTCCTCGTAGTCCGCCGCGTCCTTCAGCGTGACCTGGTAGGACGCCTGGTTGGAGCCCGTACCGCCGCCGAAGGCCGCCATGAAGCCGGAGGAGCCGACGGTGACCTGGTAGTCCTTGACGCCCTTGTCGTCGGTGAGGACCTGCTCGACCTTGCGGGCCGCCTCGTCGGCGGCCTGGAGGCTGGTGCCGGGTTCCAGCTCCTGCTTGACGGTGAGCACTTCCTGCTCGCCCGCGTCGAAGAAGTTGGTCTTGAGCAGCGGCACCATGGCGAAGGTGCTCAGCAGCACCGCGGCGGCGATCACCAGGCTGGTGACCCGGCGGCGGGTCGCGAAGCGCAGGACGGGGACGTAGATGCGCTGGAGCTTGCTGGCGGCTTCCTTCTCCTCCGCGAGGCGGCGGGCCTCCGCCGCGTCCTCGGGGGTGCCCTTGGGGGCGCGCAGGAACCAGTACGAGAGGACCGGGACGACCGTGAGCGAGACCAGCAGCGAGGCCAGGAGCGCGGCGGTGACGGTCAGCGAGAACGAGCCGAAGAGCTGGCCGACCATGCCGCCGACCAGGCCGATGGGCAGGAACACGGCGACCGTGGTGAGGGTGGCGGAGGTGACCGCTCCGGCCACCTCCTTGACCGCGGTGGTGATCGCCTCGTGGCGCTCCTCGCCGTATCCGAGGTGCCGCTTGATGTTCTCCAGGACCACGATCGAGTCGTCGACGACCCGGCCGATCGCGATGGTCAGCGCGCCGAGCGTGAGCATGTTGAGCGACAGGTCGCGGGTCCAGAGCACGATGAGCGCGAGGACGACCGAGAGCGGGATGGAGACCGCGGTGACCAGGGTCGAGCGGATCGAGGCGAGGAAGACCAGGATCACGAGGACCGCGAAGACCAGGCCGAGCGCGCCCTCGGTGGTGAGACCGGAGATCGACTTGGAGACGGCCGGGCCCTGGTCGGAGACGACCGTCAGCTCGGCGCCCGCTCCGAGGTCCTTACGGAGGTCGGGGAGCTTGTCCTTGACCCCGTCCGAGATGGCGACGGCGCTGCCGTCCTTGTCCATCGTGGCCATCACGGCGAGGCTCGGCTTGCCGTTCGTACGGGTGATGGAGACCGCGGTGGACGGCTCCTGCTTCACCTCGGCCACGTCGCCGAGCCGCACCGGCTTCGCCGGCCCGTCCGAGGCGCCCGCCGGGTCCTTGGCGACGACCTGGAGGTCCTCGATCTGCTTCAGGGAGGTGTAACCGCCGCCGACCTGGATGGTGCGGTTCTTGCCCGCCTCGGAGAAGGAGCCGGCCGGCAGCGTGGCGCCGCCCGCCTGGAGTGCCTGGGAGAGCGCGCCCGCGTTCAGACCCGCCTCGGCGAGCTTCTTGTCGTCGGGGACGACGGAGACCTGGAGCTCCTGCACCCCGTCCACCGTGACCTGGCCGACGCCCTCGATGTCCTGGAGGGCGGGGACGACCGTGCGGTCCAGCTGGGCGGCGAGCGCCTGCTGGTCCTTGTCGGAGGTGACGGCGAGGACCACGGTCGGGATGTCGTCCGTGGAACCGGCGATGACCTGCGGGTCGACGGTCGGGGGCAGCTGGGCGCGGGCCCGGTTCACCGCCTGCTGGATGTCCGCGACGAGCTGCTTGGTGCCCTCGTCGCCGAAGTCGAAGGTGGCCATGATGAGGGCGTTGCCCTCGCTGGCGGTGGAGGTGATGCCCTCGACGCCGTCGACGGCCTTGAGGGAGTTCTCCAGCGGCTCGACGACCTGCTTCTCCACCACATCGGGAGACGCACCCGGGTAGGAGGCCAGCACCGAGACCATCGGGAGCTCGATGGTGGGCAGCAGCTGTTGCTTGAGCTGCGGGATCGCAATCGCGCCGAAGACGAGCGCGACGATCGAGATCAGCCCGATCAGGGCCCGCTGCGCGAGGCTGAATCTGGACAGCCAGGACATGGGTGGGTCTCTCTTCTGTGGCGTGCGAGACGGATGGGCGGGAAAGCGGGGAGCTGAGGTCCGCGCGGGGGACACATACCGCCCGCTTATACGATCTCCGACCCGGTCCGCCCGGACGTCGGTCCCCGGGCTGCTTTCTTATGCCGCGCATACCGCAGGTGGAGTACGCCGTCTCTCCACCCTCCGCGTCCTGCGGCCCCCCGTCACTCCACCCGAGGGCGTACCAGGCCCGATTCGTAGGCGATGACGACCAGCTGGGCGCGGTCCCGGGCCGCCACCTTCGCCATCGCCCGGTTCACATGGGTCTTGACGGTGAGCGGGCTGACCTGGAGCCGCTCGGCGATCCGGTCGTTGGAGTGCCCGCCCGCGACCAGCACGAGCACCTCCCGTTCCCGCACGGTGAGCGCGGCCAGCCGTTCGGCGTACTCCGCGCTGTCCGGCCCCTCCCCCGAACTGCCGCCCTGGGCCAGGAAGGTGGCGATGAGCCCCTTGGTCGCCGCCGGGGAGAGCAGCGCCTCGCCCGCTGCGGCGATCCGGATCGCGTTGAGCAGCTCCTCCGGCTCGGCCCCCTTGCCGAGGAAGCCGGAGGCCCCGGCGCGCAGGGCCTGGACCACGTACTCGTCGACCTCGAAGGTGGTGAGCATGACCACCCGGACCGCGGCCAGCGCCGGGTCGGCGCTGATCATGCGGGTGGCGGCGAGCCCGTCCGTGCCCGGCATCCGGATGTCCATCAGCACCACGTCGGCGCCGGTCGCCCGGGCCAGCTCCACCGCCTGGGCCCCGTCGGCCGCCTCGCCGACGACCTCCATGTCGGGTTCGGAGTCCACCAGCACCCGGAACGCGCTGCGCAGCAGGGCCTGGTCGTCGGCGAGCAGCACCTTGATGGGTGGCTGCGTCGTCTCTGCGGACTGTGTCATCGGCGTTCCCCCGTCGCGGCCGCCGGGCCGGGCGGTTCCGGTTCGCCCGTGCGGGCTTCGATGGGCAGGATCGCATGGACCCGGAACCCGCCTCCGTAGCGAGGTCCCGCCGTGAGGGCGCCCCCGAGGGCGGTGACCCGTTCCCGCATGCCGAGAAGACCGTGGCCTCCGCCGTCCGGGGCGCCGGTGCCGGTGCCGTCCTCCGGGTCGCCGCCGCCGCTCTCCGTCCCCGGGCGCCGGGCAGCGCTCCCCCGGCCGTTGTCCAGCACCGTGATCTCGGCGGTGACTCCCACCCGTACGACGCTCACCTCGGCCCTGGCCCCGGCGCCCGCGTGCTTGCGTACGTTGGTCAGGGCCTCCTGGATGACCCGGTACGCGGCCAGGTCGACGGCGGCGGGGAGCCCCGGGCCCCGGTCGGCGCCGGCCACCTCGACGGGGAGCCCGGCGTTGCGGAAGGTGGCCACCAGCTCGTCCAGGACCGCGAGACCGGGGGCCGGTTCGGTGGGGGCCTCGGGGTCGCCGGACTGGCGCAGCAGCCCGACGGTGACGCGGAGTTCGTTGAGTGCGGAGCGGCTGGCGTCGCGTACGTGGGCGAGCGCCTCCTTCGCCTGGTCGGGGCGCTTGTCCATGACGTGGGCGGCGACCCCGGCCTGGACGTTGACCAGGGCGATGTGGTGGGCGACGACGTCGTGCAGGTCCCGGGCGATCCGCAGCCGCTCCTCGGCGACGCGGCGGCGGGCCTCCTCCTCGCGGGTGCGCTCGGCCCGCTCGGCGCGCTCCCGGATCGCGTCGACGAACGCGCGCCTGCTCCGTACGGCGTCCCCGGCGGCCGACGCCATCCCGGTCCAGGCGAAGACGCCGAGGTTCTCCTGGCTGTACCAGGGCGTCGAGCCGAAGACCATCGCGGCCACCGTCAGCACCCCCATGGTCAGCAGGCCGACCCGCCAGGTGGTGGGGCGGTCGGTGCGCGAGGCGACGGTGTACAGCGCGATGACGGTGCTCATCACGACCGGGGCCGGCGGGTCCATGAAGATGTACTCGGTGGCCGTGAGGCCGCCGGTCACCGCGAGGACCGCCATGGGGTGGCGCCGGCGCAGGACGAGGGCCGAGGCGGCCAGGACCATCAGCAGCACGCTGAAGACCTCGGGGGTGCGGGTCCCGAACGTCGGCCCGTGGCCCTTGCCCGGGTCCGCGAACGAGCCGCAGATCATCGCGATCAGGACACAGAACGCCAGGGTCGCGTCGAACGCGAGGGGGTGGTCCCGAAGCCAGCGGCGGGCGCGCGCGAACCCGGAGGGGAGGGTGGTCACGTCCAGCAACGGTACGGCGTGTCGCGTACGGATCGGTCTCCGCGGTGTGCCGATACGACCACAGAGCCCTGCGGGGAGGGCGGGGCACGCAGCACGATGCCCCGCACCGGCGGGCCGGACGCGGGGCACAGGTGTGCGAGTGCTGGTGGAGCAGGTACGTCTAGTTCGGGATGAGCCCGTCGTCGCTGAGCATGGCGCGCACCTCTTCGAGGGTCGCGTCGGGCCCCGGCAGGATCAGCTCCGACGGCTCCAGGGAGTCGTCGGACAGCGGAGTGCCGAGCTCGCGCACCTTGTCGAGGAGCGCGTGGAGCGTGGTGCGGAAGCCGGGGCCGTCCCCGCTGTCCATCTCCTTGAGCAGGACGTCGTCGAGCTCGTTGAGTTCGACGACGTGACTGTCGGCCAGCTCGACCTGGCCTTCCCCCATGATCCGTACGATCATGACGCCGCCCTCACTACTGCTTGTCGAACTTGTGCGGAGACTGCTGCGACTGCGGCGTGCCGTCCTGGGCACCGCCCTCGATCGCCTGCTGCGAGGACGAGGAGCCGCCGGCCAGCTCGGCCTTCATACGCTGCAGCTCCAGCTCCACGTCCGAACCGCCGGAGATCCGGTCCAGCTCGGCGGCGATGTCGTCCTTCGCCGTGCCGGTCGGGTCGTCCAGGGCGCCGGAGGCGAGCAGCTCGTCGATGGCGCCGGCTCGCGCCTGGAGCTGCTGCGTCTTGTCCTCGGCCCGCTGGATCGCCAGGCCGACATCGCCCATCTCCTCGGAGATGCCGGAGAAGGCCTCGCCGATCCGGGTCTGCGCCTGGGCGGCCGTGTAGGTCGCCTTGATGGTCTCCTTCTTGGTGCGGAAGGCATCGACCTTGGCCTGCAGCCGCTGGGCCGCGAGGGTGAGCTTCTCCTCCTCGCCCTGCAGCGTCGTGTGCTGCGTCTCCAGGTCGGTGACCTGCTGCTGAAGGGCGGCACGCCGGGACAGCGCCTCACGCGCCAGGTCCTCGCGGCCCAGTGCCAGCGCCTTGCGGCCCTGGTCCTCCAGCTTGGACGACTGGCCCTGCAGCTGGTTCAGCTGCAACTCCAGCCGCTTGCGGGACGTCGCCACGTCGGCGACGCCGCGTCGCACCTTCTGAAGCAGCTCCAGCTGCTTCTGGTACGAGTAATCCAGGGTCTCGCGCGGATCCTCGGCCCGGTCAAGGGCCTTGTTTGCCTTCGCGCGGAAAAGCATCCCCATACGCTTCATGACACCGCTCATGGGCTTCGCGCGCCCCCTTCTGACGGACTGAGCTCCAGCACTCCCGATAGAACCCACAGTACGGGCCCTGTCTCTATTACCGCACTGTTCGAGTCCCGATGTGCTCCTCCCCAAGGACGACTGCACCCCGTCGTCGCTCCCGCCCAGGGTGTAGGTGACGGTCGGGGAAACCGGCGGTAAACGCCCCTTCTGCCCCTGTCGGGGCGCTTCTCGGCAGGCGGTCCGTTGCCGGATCGTTCCCGCCCGGGTCCACGAGCCCGTCCGCCGACCCCGTACCCTTGGGTTTTGTGTTCCGTAGCCGTGCCAAGGAAGAGAAGGTCCCCACCGACAAGGTGACGGCGGACCTCTCCAAGCATCCCCGCGACCCGCAGTCTCCCAAGGGCCGCCCCACCCCCAAGCGCAGCGAGGCCCAGACGCAGCGCCGGCGTGCCTCCAGCGCGCCGACCGACCGCAAGGCGGCCACGAAGCGCCAGCGCGAAGCGCGCCGCGCCGACCTGGCCAGGCAGCGTGAGGCGCTCGCCTCGGGCGACGAGCGTTATCTCCCGGCCCGCGACAAGGGCCCGGTGCGGCGCTTCGTCCGGGACTTCGTGGACTCACGCTTCTGCATCGCCGAGTACTTCCTGCCGCTCGCCGTGGTCATCCTGATCCTCAGCGTGATCCAGGTGCAGAACATCCAGAGCATCTCGCTGCTGCTCTGGATGGGTGTGATCATCCTGATCGTGATCGACTCGATCGGTCTGTCGATCCGTCTGAAGAAGCAGCTGCGGGAGCGTTTCCCGGACACGCCCAAGCGCGGCGCCGTCGCCTACGGCCTGATGCGCACACTCCAGATGCGCCGTCTGCGGCTCCCGAAGCCGCAGGTCAAGCGCGGAGAGCGGCCCTGAGCACGGAAACCTCCGGCTCCACCGGGGTCTGTCCGGCGAGCCCGGGCGGCGTGCGTGACACGGTCCGCCAGGAGCTCGTCGCCCGGCAGCTGGACGAGCAGATAGCCGGGCGGTTCCCGGTCGGTCAGCGGCTGCGCATCCTGGACGTCGGGACGGGTTCGGGCGTCCAGGCACTGCGCCTCGCGCGGGCCGGTCACTCGGTGACCGGTCTGGAGTCGGACGGCGAGCTGCTGCGTACGGCCCGCGAGGCTCTGGCGACCGAGCCCGAGGGCATCCGGGCGCGGGTCAAGCTGGTCGAGGGCGAGGGCCGGGAGACCGGCGTCCACTTCCTGCCGGGCAGCTTCGACGTGGTGCTCTGCCACGGCGTCCTGATGTACGTCGAGGAGCCCGACCCGATGCTGGCCGGGCTGGCCCGGATGCTGGCGCCGGGCGGTCTGCTCTCCCTGCTCGTACGGAACGCGGACGCCCTCGCGATGCGCCCCGGGCTCACCGGTGACTTCGGTGCGGCGCTGGAGGCCTTCGACACGGCCACGTACACCGACCGGCGCGGCCTCACGGTCCGTGCCGACCGGCTCGAAGCGCTGAGGGCCACCCTGGCCGGGATCGCCGCCCCGCTGCACGCCTGGTACGGCGTGCGGGTCTTCACGGACAACGTTGCCGACGGGACCGAGCTGCCCGCCGAGGAGCTGGAGCGGGTGCTGACCCTGGAGGACCGGGCAGGGCGGACCGATCCGTACCGCTCCGTCGCGGCACTGCTGCATCTGTGCGGGGTGCGCGGCTAGCAGCCGGATGTCGTACGTGCCGTACGGGCAGCCGGACGTCGTACGTGTCGTACGTACAGGTGCGCCCTCGTTCGGCCCATCAGTACAGGCACCCGAAAGGGTGGTGGCACCAGACTCCGGATATGGACGCATCCCCCTCCCGCCGCTCCGTGCGGCGCCTGCTGCTCCCCCTGTCCGCGGGTGCCTGCGCGCTCGCCCTGGCGGCCGGCTGCTCCGGCGCGAACCCGGCGGCAGCACCCGCCCCGGAGGCCAGCCCCTCCGGTACGGCCCAGGGCTCCGCGACCCGTGCCACCACCGATCTGGAGAGCGCCTACCAGGCCGTCATCAACGATGTGCTGCCCTCGGTGGTGCAGATCGACGCGTCGGACGGCCTCGGTTCCGGGGTCGTCTACGACGACAGGGGCCATATCGTCACCAACGCCCATGTGATCGGCGACGAGAAGAAGTTCAAGGTCACCGTCGCCACCGGGGAAGCCGTGCTCAACGCCTCGCTGGTCTCCTCCTACCCGGAGCAGGACCTGGCCGTGATCAAGCTGGACGAGGTGCCCGACGGACTGAAGCCCGCGAAGTTCGGCAACGCGGAGAAGGTCGAGGTGGGGCAGATCGTGATGGCGATGGGCTCGCCGCTCGGCCTCTCCAGCAGCGTCACCCAGGGCATCGTCTCGGCGCTCGGCCGCACCGTCAGCGAGAGCCGGGCCGGCGGCGGCACGGGCGCGACGATCGCCAACATGGTGCAGACCTCCGCGGCCATCAACCCGGGCAACAGCGGCGGGGCGCTGGTCAACCTCGACAGCGAGGTGATCGGCATCCCGACCCTCGCGGCGACCGACCCGCAGATGGGCGACAGCGCGGCGCCGGGCATCGGCTTCGCGATCCCCGTCTCGATGGTGAGGACGGTCGCCGACCAGATCATCAAGGACGGCCGGGTCACCGACTCGGGGCGGGCGGCACTGAACATCACCGGCCGTACGGTCGTCGACGACTCCTACCGGCCCGCCGGGGTGGCGCTGGTCAGCGTGGAGCGGGGCGGCGCGGCCGACGAGGCCGGACTGCGGGCCGGGGACATCATCACGAAGATCGGCGACACCGGGGTCACCACCATCACCTCGCTCTCCGAGGCCCTGGCGAGCGACAAGCCGGGCGACAAGGCGACCGTGACGTACACGCGGGACGACGACAGCAGGACGGCCGAGGTCACGCTCGGGGAGATCTGAGGGGCCCGGAGACAGAAGGAGGGCGGGCGGTACGGGGAGTCCCGTACCGCCCGCCCTCCTTCTTCGTCCTAGGCGCCGTCGGCCTGCAGGCTCATCGGGCCGTAGATCTTGGTCGCGTCCTCGAAGAGCGTCACCTGGGCGGCACCGCCCTCCAGGAGCTCCTTCCAGTACTCACCGATCCAGGACTCCGCGTCGCCCTGGGTGGTGAACTCCTCCGGCTGCAGGGCCGGCTCCGTCTCCGTACCGTCGGACTTCTCGAACCGCCACGTCCACGCCATGTCCGCCTCCTGGGTCACGTTGCTGCCCGAAGCCTAGCCGGGCGCGCACCGCGCGGGGGGACGCGGGAGGATCAAGGTGTGGAACTCACTCTGCTCGGCACCGGAGCCCCCGACGGGCTGCCGCGCCCTTCCTGCCCCTGTGCGGCCTGTGCGACGGCCCGCGGCCCATGGGCGCGGGCCGCGACTGCCCTGCTGGTCGACGACGCGCTGCTCCTCGACCTGACCCCGGGAGCGGTGTTCGCGGCCGCCCGCGCGGGGCATTCGCTGGGCGCGGTGCGCCAGGTGCTGCTGACCCATCCGCACGACGGGCCCGCCGTCGAGCTGCCGCCCACGCTGCCGCCGGCCGGGCGGGTGCCGGACGGCCAGGTGTTGACGCTGATCAGCGGGCACCGGGTGCGGGCGGTGCCGATGGACGCGCCGGGGACCGGTTACGAGGTGAGCTCCACGGACGGCGAGCGGCTGCTGTACCTGCCGCCCGGGGCCGCACCCTCCGGTCTCGACGGGCGGGCGGAGCGGCCGTACGACCTCATCGTCTGCGATGTGATCGGGCGGCCCGACGCGGTGGCACGGCTGCGGGCGGTCGGCGCGGTGGGTCCGGCCACCGAGGTGATCGCGGTCCACCTGGACCACGACGCCCCGCCGGGCGCGGCACTGGAGCGGCGCCTCGCGGCCGCCGGGGCGCGGGCGATGCCGGACGGGACGACGCTGGTGGTCGGCGAGTACCCGGTGTTGCCGGACGTGCCGCGCCGGGTGCTGGTGACGGGCGGCGCCCGGTCGGGCAAGTCGCTGGAGGCCGAACAGCGGCTGGAGACGTTCCCGGAGGTCGTGTACGTGGCGACCGGCGGGCGGCGCGACGGGGATCCGGAGTGGGCGGCCCGGGTGGGGCTGCACCGGGAGCGCAGGCCGGGCGCGTGGCGGACGGAGGAGACCTGCGAGGTCGCGGGACTCCTGGGCGCGGACGGGCCGCCGCTGCTGATCGACTGCCTGTCGCTGTGGCTGACCGACGCGATGGACCGGGTGGACGCCTGGGAGGACGTGCGGTGGCGGGAGGGCGGCGAGACGGCGTTGCGGGCGCGGGTCGCGGAGCTGGTCGGCGCGGTGCGCGGGACCCGGCGCCAGGTGGTGCTGGTGACCAACGAGGTGGGGTCCGGGGTGGTCCCGGCGACCCCGGCGGGGAGGCGGTTCCGGGACGAGCTGGGACGGCTGAACGCGGCGGTGGCGGCCGAGTGCGAAGAGGTGCTGCTGGTGGTGGCGGGGCAGACGGTGGTCGTACGGGGGTGAGGGGGGCCGCCTTGGTCATGGTGCGGGGGTGAGGGGAGCCGTCGTGGTCGTGCTGCGGGGTGAGGGGGCGTCAGTACTCGGGGCCCCGGTCCGTCCGGGCCGACCGGTACTGTTCCCGGCAGGGACCCGCCGCCGGGTTCCCGGACCGGAACCCGACGTGACGACCCGCGAGGCAGACCTCCGTGAACCTGGACGACTTCTCCGACCTGATCGAACGCCCCGACGGGGGTGTCCGGCGCGACGCCGAGGAACGGCGGGAGCGGCTGATCGTCCCGCCGGGGGCGCTGGGCCGGCTCGACGAGCTCGGTGAGTGGCTCAGCGCCGCGCAGCAGTCCGTACCGGTCAAGGCCGTCGGGCAGCCGCGGGTGGTGCTCTTCGCCGGTGACCACGGGGTGGCGGAGCTGGGCGTCTCCGGGCGCGCGGCGGGCAGCACCCACGAGCTGGTCCGGGCCGCCCTCGACGGGGCGAGCCCGGTCGCGGTGCTGGCCCGGCGCTTCTCGGTGCCGGTGCGGATCGTGGACGCCGGGATCGACTGCGACCCGGAGCTGCTGCCCGAGTCCGTCGTACGTCACCGGGTGCGGCGGGGTTCGGGGCGCATCGACATCGAGGACGCCCTGACCGCCGAGGAGGCCGAGCAGGCCGTCCGTCTGGGCATGGCGATCGCCGACGAGGAGGCCGACTCCGGCACCGATCTGGTGGTGCTCGGCGACCTGAGCGTCGGCGGGACCACGGCCGCGGCCACCCTCGTCGCGGCGCTCTGCGGTACGGACGCCTCGGTGGTGACCGGGCGCGGCGGTGCGGGCATCGACGACCTGGCGTGGATGCGCAAGTGCGCGGCGATCCGGGACGCGCTGCGCCGGGCCCGGCCGGTGCTGGGTGACCAGCTGGAACTGCTGGCCACGGTGGGCGGCGCCGATCTGGCCGCGATGACGGGGTTCCTGCTGCAGTCGGCGGTGCGCCGGATGCCGGTGATCCTGGACGGAGTCGTCGCGGCGGCCTGTGCGCTGGTGGCACAGCGGGCGGCGTTCCGGGCGCCGGACTGGTGGCTGGCCGGGCAGGTCAGCGGGGAGCCCGCCCAGGCGAAGGCGCTGGACCGGATGGCGCTGACCCCGCTGCTGGACCACGGGGTCACGGTGGGCGAGGGAGCCGGTGCGCTGCTGGCCCTGCCGCTGGTGCAGGCGGCGGCCGCGCTCGCGGCGGAGCTGCCGGAGCGTGCGCCGGTGGCGGCCGAGGACGAGGACGAGGCGGAGACACCAGCCGAGGACGGGGCCGAGGCCGACGTGAAGGCGCTCGACGCGACCTGAGCGGCCGGGGGCGGTGCGGGACCACGGTTCACACCCGCCGCCCCCGTGTCCGTAATGCACCATATGATCACCTCTCATGGGAGAGGCTCATCGGCCGAAGAGACAGCCCGGCGCAGTGCCGTCCGGTCCCGGCGCAGCGCGGCGTTCGCCATCTGGTACCTGCGCGTCGTCTCGTTCATCAATTTCCTGAGCGCGGTCTGGGTCACCCTCGGCCAGGACCTGCGGCGCCACAACGCCGAGAACTACTTCACGCCCTACCTGCTCACCGCGGGGTTCTCCTCCGGGGTGATCGCCCTGTTCCTGGCGGTCACCATGCGGCGGCGCAAGCGGGCCGCGTGGATCGTGAACCTGGTCCTGGGCGGGCTCGTCCTGATCGCGCTGGTCCTCGCGTTCTTCTTCGCGGAGATCCGGCAGCACGCCCAGAACTGGGTCTCGATGGCGCTGACGGCCGCCTTCGTCGTGGCCCTGCTGCTGGGGCGGCGGGAGTTCTACGCCAAGGGCGACCGCTCCAACCCCAGACTGGCGGCCCTGGTCGCCGTGGTGGGGCTGCTGGTCACCTCGCTGATCGCGACGGCCCTGGTCACCGTCAGCAACACCGCCCACGACGACTACCGCTCCACCTTCCTGGACCGCTGGCGCTACGGGGCGCTGCGGCTGGTCTCGGTCGCCGCCGACGATTCGCGTTTCCCCGGGATCACCACCCCGGGCTGGGTCGACGTCGTCATCAACATCCTCTCGACGCTGCTGCTGATCGCCGTCGTGTACGCCGCGTTCCGCTCCCGCCGGGCCGTCGACGCGCTCACCCCCGAGGACGAGGCGAAGCTGCGCGCCCTGCTGGACAAGCACGGCGACCGGGACTCGCTCGGCTACTTCGCGCTGCGCCGGGAGAAGAGCGCCGTGTGGTCGCCGACCGGGAAGGCCGCCGTGGTCTACCGGGTGGTCGGCGGGGTCTCCCTGGCCTCCGGCGACCCGATCGGTGACCCGGACGGCTGGCCGGGTGCGATCGAGCCGTGGCTGGCGGAGGCCCGGGAGCACGGCTGGATCCCGGCCGTGATGGGCGCGAGCGAGGAGGCGGGCACGGTCTACGCCCGGCACGGCATGGACGCGCTGGAGCTGGGTGACGAGGCGATCGTCGAGACGGCGGACTTCACGCTCGACGGACGGGCGATGCGCGGGGTGCGCCAGGCCTACAACCGGGTCGAGCGCGCCGGCTACGAGGTGACGATCCGGCGCCACTCCGACATCCCCGAGGCCGAGATGGCCGAGCTGGTCCGTCGCGCCGACGACTGGCGCGACGGGGAGACCGAGCGCGGCTTCTCCATGGCGCTCGGCCGGCTCGGCGACCCGGCGGACGGGCAGTGCGTGACGCTGGAGTGCCGGAACGCGGCCGGGAACGAGGCCGGGGCGCCCGGCGAACTCCGCGCGGTCCTCAGCTTCGTCCCCTGGGGCCCCCACGGCCTCTCCCTGGACCTGATGCGCCGTGACCGGGAGGCGGAGAACGGCCTCATGGAGTTCATGGCCATCCTGCTCCTCCAGCGCTCCGACGAGATCGGGATCACTCAGGTCTCGCTCAACTTCGCCATGTTCCGGTCCGTCTTCGAGAGGGGATCGCGGCTCGGCGCGGGACCGGTGCTGAGGCTGTGGCGTGCGCTGCTGAGCTTCTTCTCGCGCTGGTGGCAGATCGAGTCGCTCTACCGGGCCAACGCCAAGTACCGACCGATCTGGGAGCCACGTTTCATGCTGTTCGAGAAGAGCGCCGACCTGGCGCGCATCTCCATCGCGGCGGGCCGCGCCGAAGGGTTCCTGGAAGCGCCGGGGCTGCCGAAGTGGCTGCACCGCGCGCGTCTCGGCGCGCATGGATGAGCCGCCTCCCGGCGCTGCGCCGGGCCGCGCGGCGGGAGTGGGGCCCGCTCGTCACCACCGTACGGAACGGGCTCCGCGACCACGGCGTCCGGGCGCTCGCGCTGACGTGGACGGCGGTGGCGCTGACCGCGGCCGTCCAGGTGGTGCAGAACCAGGCGTGGGGCTACGGGCCGGTGCAGGACCTGGGGGCGGTGCGGGCCGAGGACCCGGTGTGGCTCGCCCTGCTGCGTACACCGCTGTCGCTGTTCGTGCCCGCGCTCGACCTGCCGGTGTGGGGTGCGCTGGCGCAGATCCTGCTGGTGTTCGGCATCGCGGAGGTGTGCCTGGGGCGGTGGCGCACGCTCGCGGTCGCGTACGTCGCCACGCTGGCGGGGACGCTGTACGCCCGGGTCGGCATCGCGCTCGGCCCGGACGCGTTCCTCGGGCTGCCCGCCTCGGACGCGCAGGTGGTGGACACCGGCCCCTCGGCGGCGGTGGTGGGGCTCGCGGTCTACGTGTGCCACGCCTACCGGGCCTGGTTCACCGGGGCGCTGGTGGTCGTCGCGATGGTGGTGGAGGTCCTCGTCAAGGACAACCTGGCGGGCCGGGAACATCTGGCCTCCATCGCCGCCGTGCTGGTGGTGTGTGCCGTACGGGAGTGGCTCGGGCGGCGGCACGAGGGCCGGGGTCAGGGCTTGCGGGAGGGCGGCAGCGGGACCCGGTCCGGGGCGCCGCCGATGAGGTCCTGAAACTTCCGGCGCGGGCCCGCCCAGCGCACATCGTGGTGGTAGGCGCGCAGCACCGCCCTGGAGCGGGCGCGATGGCGGTTGCGGTAGAAGCGCTTGGCCCAGGGCGAGGTGGGGCGGGCCAGGCGCAGGGCGCCGATCAGCGCGACGAACGGGACGAGGGTGCCCAGCACCGCCATCCGGGTCTTGCCCTTGAACAGTGCGATCAGGACGAAGCAGAAGTTGACGGCGTACGAGGCGATGACGCCGAGCCTGCTCTGCTGCTCCTCGGCGTCCACGTCGTCGACGCCGAGCGGCGAGAACCCCGCCAGGACCAGCACCACCAGGGAGACGGTCAGGACGACGACCTCCACGCTCTGGCGGCCCTCCTCGGTCCAGTACACATCGTCCAGATGCAGGATCAGCGCGAACTCGTCCAGCACCAGACCGGCCCCGACCCCGAAGATCACCGCGCAGACCCCGGCGGCGATCCCCTGCCGGCCGGCGGCCACCGCGCCGAATCCGCCGATCACGGTCAGCACGACCCCGGGCACCACGTGGTGGATGTGCACCCCGCCCGGGGCGATGTTGCGGAACGGGCCCTTCCCCGCGCGGATCATCCGCGTGATGGTGCGGGTGATGGCGAAGGTCAGGACGAAGGCGGCCAGCGCGAGGAGCAGGGGGAGCTTGCCCGGCTCGACGATGTTGGTGTGCCACCAGTTACCCATGCCACCCGCTCCCGATCTGCTCAGCTCTGCGGCTTTTCTGACGTTTCAGCCAATCTATCCGCGCACGGGAGCGGCTAACCTGCCCGCGGTGACCTCCCTGAACAGCCACGGCCTCCGTTTCGCCTTCGGCACCCTGACCGTGCTGCCCGTCCGCGTGACCCGCTGGGACCGCGCGACCGCCCGCTCCGGGATGCTCTGCGCCCCGCTCGCCGGGCTCGTCGTCGGCCTGCTCGCCGCCGCCCTCGGCTCGCTGTCCCTGCTGGCCGGTTCGGGGCCGCTGCTCGCGGCGGTCGCCTCCGTCGCGGTGCCCGCCGCCCTCACCCGGGGGCTGCACCTGGACGGCCTCGCCGACACGGCGGACGGCCTCGGCAGCGGGAAACCGGCCGAGGACGCACTGCGGATCATGAAGCAGTCCGACATTGGGCCGTTCGGTGTCATCACGCTCCTGCTGGTCCTGCCGGCCCAGGTCGCGGTCCTCTTCGAGCTGTACGGGGAGGGCTGGGCGCACGGGGCGCTCGGGGCCGTCGTCTCGGCCGTCGCCGCCCGGCTCGCCCTCACCCTGGCGTCCCGTCAGGGCGTCCCGGCGGCCCGGCCGGAGGGCCTCGGCGCGGTGGTCGCCTCAACGGTCCCGGCCGGGTGGGCGCTGCTCACGGCGGTGGTGACGGTGGCGCTGTGCGCGGCGGCCGGTGCGGTGTCCGGCCCGTACGGGGCGCTGCACCACGCGCTCGCGGTGGCGGCCGCCCTGGCCGCCGCCGAACTCCTGCTGCGCCACTGCGTACGGCGGTTCGGCGGGGTGACCGGGGATGTGTTCGGCGCACTGGCGGAGACGGCGGCGACGGCGGCCCTGGTGGCGCTGGCGCTCGGCCCCTGACCGTCCCCCGGCCGCGCACCCGACACCGGAGGGAACGGTCTCCGTACGGCCGGAACCGACCGCCTTACCGGTCGGGAACGGCCCGCCGCCGTAACCCCCGGCGAACGGCGCGCGTAGGCTCATTCCCGGCGCATTGCGGAGGCGTCTACGATGCGCCGGGCACGGTCGGCCCACCCCTCGACCGAACTCGAACTCAACGGAAGCGAGATTTCACCACCGTGACTGCTCTCACTCTCAGCACTGCCGGTGCGGCGACGCTGCGCGCCGACGCACTCGTCGTCGGCGTCGCGAAGGGCGCTGGATCCAAGTCGGGGGACCTGGTCCTCGCACCGGGCGCCGAGGCCGTGGACAAGGCGTTCGACGGAAAGCTCGCCGCCGTTCTCGCGACCCTGGGGGCCGTGGGTGCCGAGGGCGAACTGACCAAGCTGCCCGCGCCGTCCGGCCTCAAGGTCCCGGTCGTCATCGCGGTCGGGCTCGGTACGGTCCCGGACAAGGAGGACGCGTACGACGCGGAGACCCTGCGCCGCGCCGCGGGCACCGCCGCCCGTGCGCTGTCCGGCTTCAAGAAGGCCGGCTTCGCGCTGCCCGCCGCGTCCGTCGAGGACGCCGCGGCCGTCGCCGAGGGCGCCCTGCTCGGCGCGTACGCCTTCACCGCCTACCAGGGCGGCGAGAACAAGCTCGCCCCCAAGGACGCGAAGAACAGCGGCCCGAAGCTGCCGCTCGCCGAGGTGGCCCTGGTCGGCGCCAAACCGCGCGACAAGGCCTACAAGGCGGCCGTCGAGCGCTCCCTGGCCCTGGCCGAGGAGATCAACCGCGCCCGCGACCTGATCAACACCCCGCCCAACGACCTCTACCCCGAGTCCTTCGCCGCCGTGGCCACCGCCGCGGGCAAGGAGCACGGCATCAAGGTCCAGGTGCTGGACGAGAAGGCTCTGGTCAAGGGCGGCTTCGGCGGCATCCTCGGGGTCGGCCAGGGCTCCGCGAACGGCCCGCGCCTGGTGAAGCTCGCCTACACCCACCCGAAGGCGGAGAAGACCCTGGCCCTTGTCGGCAAGGGCATCACCTACGACTCGGGCGGCATCTCGCTCAAGCCGGCCGGCCACAACGAGACGATGAAGTGCGACATGAGCGGCGCCGCCGCCGTGTTCGCCGCCGTCGTCACGGCCGCCCGCCTCGGCCTGAAGGTCAACGTGACCGGCTGGCTGGCGCTCGCCGAGAACATGCCGTCCGGCAACGCCACCCGCCCCGGTGACGTGCTGCGCATGTACAGCGGCAAGACCGTCGAGGTCCTCAACACCGACGCCGAGGGCCGGCTCGTCCTGGGTGACGCGCTGACCCGCGCCTCGGAGGAGAAGCCGGACGCGATCGTCGACGTGGCGACCCTGACCGGCGCGATGGTGCTGGCGCTCGGCAACCGCACCTTCGGGATCATGGCCAACGACGACGCCTTCCGTACGTCGATCCACGAGATCGCCGAGGAGGTCGGCGAGGCCTCCTGGCCGATGCCGCTCCCCGCCGACCTCCGCAAGGGCATGGACTCCCCCACCGCCGACATCGCCAACATGGGCGAGCGCATGGGCGGCGGCCTGGTGGCCGGCCTGTTCCTCAAGGAGTTCGTGGGCGAGGGCATCGCCTGGGCGCACCTGGACATCGCGGGCCCGGCCTTCCACGAGGGCGCTCCGTACGGCTACACGCCCAAGGGCGGCACCGGCTCCGCGGTCCGCACCCTGGTGCGCCTCGCCGAGCGGACCGCCGACGGCGACCTGGGCTGACCGACCGCCGCGCCGGACACCTCTGACGGCCCCGGGCATAGGTCCGGGGCCGTACGTGTTGACGCAGCAAAAGCGGCAAGACTCGTTTCCGAAGCGGCAAGGAAAGACAGGGTTTCGCTCTCGACGAACATCGACGGAATCCGTAGGTAACTACGCAGCAGTAACCCACCGGGACGGATGATCATCCGTCCCGGACCCGGGCCCCCCGTCCCGCCCACCGTCAACAAGTGCGAAGATGGGTTCTCGGCAGGACAGGGCCCCCACCACAGGGCCGAATGACAAAAGCGGCCGAACACCAGCCGACCGGCCGGTCACACCCCAGCGACGGGGCCCGGCGTACGGCGCACATGCATGGAGGACGTGACGTGGCGAACGACGCCAGCACCGTTTTCGACCTAGTGATCCTCGGCGGTGGCAGTGGCGGTTACGCCGCGGCCCTGCGCGGAGCGCAGCTGGGCCTGGACGTCGCCCTGATCGAGAAGGGCAAGGTCGGCGGCACCTGCCTGCACAACGGCTGCATCCCCACGAAGGCGCTGCTGCACGCGGGCGAGATCGCCGACCAGGCCCGCGAGGCGGGCCAGTTCGGCGTCAAGGCGACCTTCGAGGGCATCGACATCGAGGCCGTCCACAAGTACAAGGACGAGGTGATCTCGGGCCTGTACAAGGGTCTCCAGGGTCTCATCGCCTCGCGCAAGGTCCACTACATCGAGGGTGAGGGCAAGCTCTCCTCCCCCACCTCCGTCGACGTGAACGGCCAGCGCATCCAGGGCCGCCACGTGCTGCTGGCGACCGGCTCCGTGCCGAAGTCGCTGCCCGGCCTGGAGATCGACGGCAACCGCATCATCTCCTCGGACCACGCGCTGAAGCTGGACCGCGTCCCGAAGTCCGCGATCGTGCTGGGCGGCGGCGTCATCGGCGTCGAGTTCGCCTCGGCGTGGAAGTCCTTCGGCACCGAGATCACCATCGTCGAGGGTCTCAAGCACCTCGTCCCGGTCGAGGACGAGAACAGCTCGAAGCTTCTTGAGCGCGCGTTCCGCAAGCGCGGCATCAAGTTCAACCTCGGTACGTTCTTCGAGAAGGCCGAGTACACGCAGGACGGCGTCCGCGTCACCCTCGCCGACGGCAAGACCTTCGAGGCGGAGCTGCTGCTCGTCGCGATCGGCCGCGGCCCGGTCTCGCAGGGCCTGGGCTACGAGGAGGCCGGGGTCGCGATGGACCGCGGCTATGTCCTGGTCGACGAGTACATGCAGACCAACGTTCCCACCATCTCGGCCGTGGGCGACCTCGTCCCGACCCTCCAGCTCGCCCACGTCGGCTTCGCCGAGGGCATCCTGGTGGCGGAGCGTCTCGCCGGTCTCAAGACCGTCCCGATCGACTACGACGGCGTGCCGAAGGTGACGTACTGCCACCCCGAGGTCGCCTCCGTGGGTATCACCGAGGCCAAGGCCAAGGAGATCTACGGCGCGGACAAGGTCGTCGCCCTCAAGTACAACCTCGCGGGCAACGGCAAGAGCAAGATCCTGAAGACCGCGGGCGAGATCAAGCTCGTCCAGGTCAAGGACGGTGCCGTGGTCGGCGTCCACATGGTGGGCGACCGCATGGGCGAGCAGGTCGGCGAAGCCCAGCTGATCTACAACTGGGAGGCGCTGCCCGCCGAGGTCGCCCAGCTCATCCACGCCCACCCGACGCAGAACGAGGCGATGGGCGAGGCTCACCTGGCGCTGGCCGGCAAGCCCCTCCACTCGCACGACTGATCCCCCGGTCCCGGGCGCGACGACCGACCACTTCCGCATTTTCGTAAGGAGCAACTGAAACCATGTCGGTTTCCGTAACCCTTCCGGCGCTCGGCGAGAGCGTCACCGAGGGCACTGTCACCCGTTGGCTGAAGGCCGAGGGCGAGCGCGTCGAGGCCGACGAGCCGTTGCTCGAGGTCTCGACCGACAAGGTCGACACCGAGATCCCGGCCCCCGCTTCCGGTGTTCTGACCTCCATCAAGGTCGCCGAGGACGAGACCGTCGAGGTCGGCGCCGAGCTGGCCGTCATCGACGACGGCTCCGGCGCTCCGGCCGAGGCCGAGGCCCCGGCGGCGTCCACCGAGCCGGCCGCGTCCACCGAGCCGGCCGCCACCCCGGCTCCGGCGGCCGAAGAGGCGCCCACCGCCCCGTCGACCGAGACCGAGGCTCCGGCCGAGGCCCCGACCGCCGAGGCCGCCACCGGCGGTTCGTCCGCCGAGGGCACCGACGTCACCCTCCCGGCGCTCGGCGAGAGCGTCACCGAGGGCACCGTCACCCGCTGGCTGAAGGAGGTCGGCGAGGAGGTCGCGGAGGACGAGCCCCTCCTTGAGGTCTCCACGGACAAGGTCGACACCGAGATCCCCGCCCCGGTCGCCGGTGTGCTGCTGGAGATCGTGGTCGCCGAGGACGAGACCGCCGAGGTCGGCGCCAAGCTCGCCGTCATCGGTGCTCCGGGCGCGGCCCCCAAGCAGGAGGCCCCGAAGGCCGAGGCCCCCAAGGCCGAGGCTCCGAAGCAGGAGGCCCCCAAGGCCGAGGCTCCGAAGCAGGAGGCCCCCGCGGCTCCCGCCCCGGTCGCCCAGGCCCCGGCGGCCCCCGCCGCTCCGGCACCGGCTCCGGCGGCTCCGGCCGCTCCCGCCCCGGTCGCCCAGGCCCCGGCGGCTCCGGCCGCCCCGGCCCCCGCTCCGGCGCAGCCCGCCCCCGTCACCCCGGCACCGGCCGCTCCGGCCGCGCCCTCCGGTGACGACGGCGCCTACGTCACGCCTCTGGTCCGCAAGCTCGCGTCCGAGAACAACGTGGACCTGGGCTCGGTCAAGGGCACCGGCGTCGGTGGCCGTATCCGCAAGCAGGACGTCGTCGCCGCCGCGGAGGCCGCCAAGGCCGCCGCCGCTGCCCCGGCGCCCGCCGCCGCTCCGGCCGCCGCCAAGGCAGCGCCGAAGCTGGAGGCGTCCCCACTGCGCGGTCAGACGGTCAAGATGACCCGCATGCGCAAGGTCATCGGCGACAACATGATGAAGGCGCTGCACTCGCAGGCCCAGCTGACCTCGGTCGTCGAGGTCGACATCACCAAGCTGATGAAGCTGCGCAACCAGGCGAAGGCCTCCTTCGCCGCCCGTGAGGGCGTCAAGCTGTCCCCGATGCCGTTCTTCGTGAAGGCGGCGGCCCAGGCACTGAAGGCCCACCCGGTCATCAACGCCCGGATCAACGAGGACGAAGGCACCATCACGTACTTCGACGCGGAGAACATCGGCATCGCCGTGGACGCGGAGAAGGGCCTGATGACCCCGGTCATCAAGGGTGCGGGCGACCTGAACATCGCCGGTATCTCGAAGAAGACCGCCGAGCTGGCCGGCAAGGCCCGCGGTGGCGGCCTGACCCCGGACGACATGTCCGGTGCCACCTTCACCATCAGCAACACCGGTTCGCGCGGTGCGCTGTTCGACACCGTCATCGTGCCGCCGAACCAGGCAGCCATCCTGGGCATCGGCGCCACGGTCCGCCGCCCGGTGGTCATCGACCACCCGGACCTCGGCGAGACCATCGCGGTGCGCGACATGACGTACCTCGCGCTCTCCTACGACCACCGTCTGGTGGACGGCGCGGACGCCGCCCGTTACCTGACGGCGGTCAAGGCGATCCTGGAGGCCGGTGAGTTCGAGGTCGAGCTCGGCCTCTGAACGCTCCGGCTGTAACCAGCCTCACCAGCGGCGCCCCCGTCCGGAACTCTTCCGGGCGGGGGCGCCGCCGTATTGTCTAAACACCACGGGCAGCCACCCGCCACCGTGATGATGTAGGCACCACCGGTCTGCCCCCTAAGGAGCACCTCATGACCCCGCCCGTCGTCCACTCGCTGCGCGAACAGATCCGCGAGCACATCGTGGAGGGGATCGTCAGCGGGCGCTGGAAGCCGGGTGAGCGGATCGTGGAGCGCCGCATCGCCACCGAGCTGGAGGTCAGCCAGACGCCCGTGCGCGAGGCGCTGCGCGAGCTGGAGACGCTCCGGCTGATCGAGTCGGCCCCCAACAAGGGCGTGCGGGTCCGCAACCTCACCGCGGCCGACCTGGAGGAGAGCTATCCGGTGCGGGCGGGCCTGGAGCAGATCGCGGCGGAGCTGGCGGCCCCGCTGCTGGGCCAGGACTGCTCGGCGCTGGCCCCGCATGTGGCCGCGCTGTACGAGGCGGACCGGCTGGCCGACGGCGAGGCGCAGGTGCGGCACACGGTGGGCTTCCACCGGGAGATGGTCCGGGCGGCCGGGAACGCGGTGCTGCTGCACACCTGGGAGGGGCTGGGCATCGAGGTGTTCACGGCCCTGTCGATCCGCTGGCTGGGCACGGTGCAGAAGTCGTACGCGGAGGAGCACCAGGCCCTCATCGACGCGTTCCTCGCCGGGGACCCGCAGATCGGGTCCCTGGTGAAGGCTCATGTGCTGGGCTGCGCGCCCCGGGCCTGAGCTTCTCCGCGAGCTCCGATCATCTGGCGTGTGACCTGCTCTTCCGTGCAGGTCAGCGCCCTTTTTGCGGCCTTTTTCGCGTCACTCCGTGCCCTGTTTCGAGGCACCCCATGCCACTTTTCTTCGTATCGAGAAGTTTTGCCTTCAATCCTTTGATCGATCATCGATCAGCGACTTACAGTTCACTCCGCGGGCCCACCGGCCCCATCGCTCTGTCCTGCCAGATAGAGCCTTCTCCACCCCCCTCCTCTCCGGAAGGCGGCGATCATGACCGACCCCGTAGGAAAGCTTCCGAGCGAGCTCGACCAGCTCCCGGACCGTGACCCCGAGGAGACCGCCGAATGGGCGGCCTCCCTGGACGCCGTCACCAAGGCCGCCGGCCCGCACCGCGCCGCGTACCTGATGCGCCGCTCGCTGCAGCACGCCGAGGGCGCCGGTCTCGCGCTGCCCAAGCTGCTGGAGACCGATTACGTCAACTCCATCCCGACCGCCGCCGAGCCCGAGTTCGACGGTGACCTGGAGATGGAGTCGAAGATCACCGCGTGGAACCGCTGGAACGCGGCCGCGATGGTGACCCGTGGCGCCCGGTACGGGGTGGGCGGCCACATCGCCACCTTCGCCTCGGCGGCCTGGCTCTACGAGACCGGCTTCAACCACTTCTTCCGCGGCAAGGAGGGGGACGGCTCCGGCGACCAGCTCTACATCCAGGGCCATGCCTCCCCCGGCATCTACGCCCGCGCCTTCCTCGACGGCCGGCTCAGCGAGCAGCAGCTCGACAACTTCCGCCAGGAGGCGGGCGGCGAGGGTCTGCCCTCCTACCCGCACCCGCGGCGGCTGCCCTGGCTGTGGGAGTTCCCCACCGTGTCGATGGGCCTCGGCCCGCTCTCGGCCATCTACCAGGCGCGCTTCAACCGCTATCTGGCCAACCGCTCCATCAAGGACACCGCCAACTCGCACGTCTGGGCCTTCCTGGGCGACGGCGAGATGGACGAGCCCGAGTCGACCGCGGCCCTCGCGCTGGCGGCCCGTGAGCAGCTCGACAACCTGACCTTCGTCATCAACTGCAACCTGCAGCGCCTCGACGGCCCGGTCCGCGCCAACTTCCGCGTGGTCCAGGAGCTGGAGGCGCAGTTCCGCGGGGCCGGCTGGAACGTCGTCAAGACGCTCTGGGGCAACGCCTGGGACGAGCTGTTCCAGCTGGACACCACGGGTGCGCTGCTGCGCCGCCTGCGCGAGGTCCCGGACGCCCAGTTCCAGACGTACGCGACGCGTGACGTGGCCTACATCCGCGACCACTTCTTCGGCGCCGAGCCCGCCCTCGCCGAGCTGGCGAAGCTGCTCACCGACGCGAAGATCGCCGAGTGTTTCTACACCTCGCGCGGTGGCCACGAGGCCCGCAAGGTGTACGCGGCGTACAAGGCGGCCGTCGAGCACAAGGGCGCGCCGACCGTGATCCTGGCCCAGACGGTCAAGGGCTACACGCTCGGCAAGGGCTTCGAGTCCAAGAACGCCAACCACCAGATGAAGAAGCTGTCGATCGACGAGTTCAAGGGCATGCGCGAGCTGCTCGGCCTCCCGATCCCCGACAGCGCCTTCGAGGACGGGCTGGTCCCCTACGGCCACCCGGGCGTCGACTCCCCCGAGGTCCGCTACCTCCAGGAGCGACGGGCCGCCCTGGGCGGTCCCGCCCCGGCCCGCCGGATACACGCTTCCGCGCCGCTGCCGCAGCCGGAGGAGCGCGCGTTCAAGGCCCTGTACAAGGGGTCCGGCAAGCAGGAGATGGCCACCACCATGGCGTTCGTCCGTCTGGTGAAGGACCTGATGCGGGACAAGGAGACCGGCAAACGCTGGGTGCCGATCGTCCCGGACGAGGCCCGTACCTTCGGGATGGAGTCCCTCTTCCCGTCCGCCGGCATCTACTCTCCGCTGGGCCAGACGTACGACCCGGTCGACCGCGGCCAGCTGATGTACTACAAGGAGGCCAAGGACGGCCAGATCCTCAACGAGGGGATCACCGAGGCCGGGGCCATGGCCGACTTCATCGCCGCCTCCACGTCGTACGCGACGCACGGCGAGACGATGATCCCGTTCTACATCTTCTACTCGATGTTCGGCTGGCAGCGGACCGGCGACCAGATGTGGCAGCTCGCCGACCAGCTCGGCAAGGGCTTCATCGTCGGCGCCACGGCGGGCCGCACGACCCTGACGGGTGAGGGCCTCCAGCACGCGGACGGCCACTCGCACCTGATCGCGGCCACCAACCCGGCCTCGCTCAACTACGACCCGGCGTTCGCGTACGAGGTCGCGGTGATCGTCAAGGACGGTCTGCGGCGGATGTACGGCCCCGACGCCGAGGACGTCTTCTACTACCTGACGGTCTACAACGAGCCGAAGCCCCAGCCCGCGATGCCCGAGGGCGTCGAGGAGGGCATCGTCAAGGGCCTCTACCGCTTCAAGGAGGGCACGCCCGCGAAGGCGGACGCGCCGCGCCTGCAGCTGCTGGCCTCCGGCACGGCGATCCACTGGGCCCTGGAGGCCCAAGAGCTGCTGGCCGCCGACTGGGGTATCACGGCCGACGTCTGGTCCGCCACCTCGTGGGGCGAGCTGCGCCGCGACGCGCTGAAGGCCGACGAGGCGCTCCTGCGCGGTGAGGTGCAGGTCCCGTACGTGACCCAGGCGCTCTCCGGTGCGCCGGGCCCGGTCCTCGCGGTCAGCGACTGGATGCGCCAGGTCCCGGACCAGATCAGCCAGTGGGTGGAGCAGGACTGGTCCTCGCTCGGCACGGACGGCTTCGGCCTCTCCGACACCCGCGCGGCGGCCCGCCGCCACTTCGGGGTCGACGCCCAGTCGATCGTGGTGGCTGCGCTGGCCCAGCTGGTCAAGCGCGGCGAGGTCCCGGCCTCGGCGGTCAAGGAGGCCCGGGAGCGGTACGGCCTCTGATCTCCCGTACGGTTTCGAGACCCCCGGTCACCGGGGCGGACGCGTCCGACAACGCGCCCGCCCCGGCGGCCGGGGTTTCGGCGTGGGCGGCCGGAGGGTCACGGCATGCGCGGTCCGGACGTCACGGCGTGGGCGGCCCGGGGTTTTCGCTGCCGCCACAATGGGCGCATGCGTGCTGCCCGGCTGATCAAGATGGTGCTGCTCCTGCAGTCCCGCCCCGCCATGACCGCCGCCGAGCTGGCGGCGGAGCTGGAGGTGTCGGAGCGTACGGTCACCCGGGACGCGCAGGCGCTCTCCGAGGCGGGCGTCCCGGTGTGGGCGGAGCGCGGCCGGGCGGGCGGCTACCGGCTCGTCGGCGGCTACCGCACCCGGCTGACCGGCCTGGACCGGGGCGAGGCGGAGGCGCTGTTCCTCTCCGGGCTGCCCTCCGCGCTGCGCGAGATGGGGCTGGAGGACGCGGCGTCGGCGGCCCGCCTCAAGGTGTCGGCCGCGCTGCTGCCCTCCCTGCGTGACGCCTCGGCCTCCGCCGCCCGGCGCTTCCACCTGGACGCCCCTTCCTGGTACCACGAGCCGGAGCCCCCCGGGCTGCTGCCCGTCGTCGCCGACGCCGTCTGGGACGACCGCCTGCTGCGGGTCCGCTACCGCAAGGGCGGGGGCCGCGAGCACCGGCGTACGGAGGTGGCGCGGGAGCTCGCTCCGTACGGCCTCGTCCTCAAGGCCGGGGTCTGGTACCTCTGCGCCAAGGTCGCGGACGACTTCCGGGTCTACCGGATCGACCGGTTCACCTCGGTGGAGCCGGCCGACGAGCGCTTCGAGCGGGACGAGACCTTCGACCTGCCCGCGTTCTGGGAGGCGCGGGCCGCCGAGTTCGCCCGGTCCCTCCTCCGTACCGAGGTGACCGTACGGGTGTCCGAGAGCGGTGCCCGGCAGCTCGCGTACACCGGGGACCGGGCGGCCGCCGCGGAGGCCCTCGCGAAGGCCCCTCCCGCCGGTCCGGACGGGTGGCGCACGGTCACCCTTCCCGTGGAGTCACTGGACGTCGCCTACGGCCAGCTCCTTTCGCTGGGTCCCGAGTTGGAGGTCGTGGCACCGGAGGAGCTGCGGAGCCGGTTCGCCGGGGCGGTCGAACGCCTGAGTGATCTGTATCGCTGAAAGGCTTCTTTTCGCCGTCTGGGCGTGCGGGGGGTCCCGGCAGGCTGGATGCTGGACCCGTGATGGACGAGACGGAATTCTGGGAGATCATCGACAGCACCCGCGAGGCCGCCGATGGCGACCCCGAGGAGCAGGCCGATCTGCTCGTGGAACGGCTGGTGCAGCTCGACCCCGATTCCGTGCTGGACTTCGCCCGGCACTTCGAGGCCCGCTACAACCGCGCCTACCGCTGGGACCTGTGGGGCGCGGCCGCCGTGCTGCTCGGTGGGGCAAGCGACGACGCCTTCGACTACTTCCGGTGCTGGCTGATCGGCCAGGGCCGGGAGGTCTTCGAGGGCGCGCTGCACGACCCGGACGGTCTGGCCGAGCTGCTGGACGACTTCGACGAGGAGATCGACGGGGACGGCGAGGAGCTGGGCTACGCGGCCGACGAGGCGTACGAGCAGCTCACGGGTGTGGTCGCGCCCGATCTGGGACTGCCGCCGCAGCCCACCGAGCCGCTCGGGTCCCCGGTCGACTTCGAGGACGAGGCGGCACTGGCCGCCCGCTACCCGGACCTCTCGGACCGTTTCGCACCGCGCTGAGACTCCAGTGGTCAGGGGCCGGCGGCGGTCAGGGGGCCGGCGAGCGCCCCATCAGGACGTCGTCGGTCTTCAGGGGGCCAGCGAGCGCCCCATCAGCACATCGTCGACATAGCGCCCGTGCAGGAAGAACTCCCCGCTCAGCACCCCTTCCACGGCGAACCCCTCGGAGGCGTAGAGCGCCCGGGCGGGGGTGTTGTGCCCGAGCACCCGCAGCGTGATCCGGTTGGCGCCCTGGCGCCGCGCCTCGGCGCACGCTGCCCGCAGCAGGGTCCGTCCGACACCGGCCCCGCGCGCCCAGGCCGCCACGGCGAGGCCCTGTATCTGGCGTACATGGGCGTTGCAGGCGAGCGGGGTGGGCGGGACCAGGCGTATGTACCCGGCGATACGCGTCCCGCTGGAACCGGCCGGGGCCCCGGCCTCCGTCGCGGCTTCGGCCACCAGGAAATCCCCGGGCCGGTGCCGCTCGTCGAAGAAGGGGTCGTACGGAGGCCGGGGCCGGGGCATCACCGCGTGGAGCGTCGACCAGGTGGACCGGTCGAGCTCACCGAGCGCTTCCTCGTCGGCGGGCAGGGCGGGACGGACGGAGACGGAGTGGAGGGTGGTGGCGGGCATGACGTCACTGTCCCATGCCGGGTTCCGCGCGATCCATGGTGTTTTCCCCCGTGACCGCTGCCGTGTTTCCCGTAATCCGTGGGGCAGGATGGCACCATGCCGACCTCCCGAATCGCCGTCACTGGATCGTCCGGACTCATCGGAGCGGCGCTCGTGCGCTCGCTGCGCGCCGACGGGCACGAGGTGGCCCGCCTGGTGCGGCGGCCCGCCAGGTCCGGGGACGAGGTGGAGTGGGACCCCAAGCGGGGTTACGTGGACGTGGCCGGTCTGGTGGGCTGCGACGCGGTCGTCCACCTCGCCGGGGCCGGGGTCGGCGACCACCGCTGGACCGACGACTACAAGCGGGAGATCCGCGAGAGCCGAGTGCTGGGCACCGCCACGATCGCCGAGGCCGTGGCCTCGCTCGACACCCCGCCGAAGGTGCTGCTCTCCGGGTCGGCCATCGGCTTCTACGGCGATACGGGAGACCGCGCCGTGGACGAGAGCGCGCCGCCCGGGGACGGCTTCCTGCCCTCCGTGTGCGAGGAGTGGGAGGCCTCGACGGCCGCCGCAGAGGAGCGGGGCATCCGCACGGTGCACGCCCGCACCGGACTGGTCGTGGCCCGTGAGGGCGGGGCGTGGGGGCGGCTGTTCCCCCTGTTCAAGGCGGGGCTGGGCGGGCGGCTGGGCAGCGGCCGGCAGTACTGGAGTTTCATCGCGCTGCACGACCATGTCTCGGCCCTGCGCCACATCCTGGACACCGAGTCGCTGACCGGCCCGGTGAACCTGACCGGGCCCGACCCGGTCACCAACGCCGAGGTGACGGCCGCGATGGGCCGGGTGCTGCGCCGCCCGACCCTGTTCACGGCCCCCGCGCCCGCGCTGCGGGTCGCGCTCGGGGAGTTCGCCGGCGATGTGCTGGGCAGCCAGCGGGTGATCCCCGGGCAGCTGCTGGACTCCGGCTTCTCGTTCGCGTTCCCCGGCATCAACGCGGCGATCCGCGCGGCGCTGCGCTGAGCCGTACCCGCACGCGCGGCCACGCGGTGGTGACGTGTGCGACCCCGTGCCCCGGTGCCCCCGGGCACGCGCGTCTGATGCAGTATCAGCCATCCTCCTAGCCTCGATGCGAACTCCGGCATTCCGGGGACCTGTTGGGGGCAAGAAGCCCCCACCAGTCGCACCGACTCGGGGAGGGGCTTGTGCGCAGCACGGCACACCACGCGGACGTGATCATCATCGGGGCCGGGATCGCCGGCCTTTCAGCGGCCCATCTGCTGACCGGCGCCGGAGTCGGCGTCAGTGTTCTGGAGGCGGCCTCCACCGTGGGCGGCCGGCTGGCCACCCACGAGGTGGACGGCTTCCGTCTCGACCAGCTCGGCCCCCTGCTCTGCACCTCCTGGCCGGAGCTGACCTCCACCCCGGGGCTCGGCACCCCGGAGCTGCGGGAGTTCGCGCCCGGGGTGCTGGTGCACAGTGACGGCCGCCGCCATCGCACCGGCGACATACGGAGCGCGAGGGGCGCACTCAGAGCCGTACGCACCCGGTCGAGCGCCCCCCAGCCCTCGCCGGGCGGGTACGGGAACCAGCTGCGGACCGTGTCGCGGGCCGGCCTCGGCGCCAAGAACGCAGGCCTCAAAGGCACAGGACTCAAAGGCACAGGAGTCCGAGGCGCAGGGCTCAGGACCACCGGCCTCAGGAGCAGCGGCACGGTCTCCGAGGCGATCGACCGGGCCCGGCTCGGCGCCGCGCTCTCCCGGCTGGCCGCCACCCCGACGGCCCGGCTCCTGGCCCGCCCCGAGCGGACGGCGCTCGCGGCCCTGACGGCGGGCCAGATGCCCGCCCGTACGGTGGACGGCGTCCTGCGCCCGCTGCTCTCCGCACTGCTCGGCGACCCCGGCCTCACCACGTCGAGCCGATGCGCGGATCTGGCGCTGCGGGACTACGCGCGGGGCGGGCTCTGCGTCCCGGCAGGGGGTTCGGGGACGCTGCCGGATCTGCTGGCGGCCTCGCTGCCGCCCGGCACGGTACGGACCGGGGTGCATGTCACGGCCGCCGACATCACCACCGTACGCACGAAGGAACACGGCGAACTGGGCTGCCGATCCCTGCTGCTGGCGACCGGCGCGGGGGCCGCGGCCGAGCTGCTGCCGGGGCTGCGGGTGCCGGCGTTCCGCCCGGTGACGGTCCTTCACCACACGGCGCCCGCACCGCCGCCGACCGGCAGGTCGCTGGTGCTGGACGGGGACCGGTCGGGTCCGGTGGCGTACACGGCGGTGATGAGCGAGGTGGATCCATCGCGCGCCCCGGAGGGCCGGACGCTGATCACCTCGACGGTGCTCGGAACCCCGCCGCCGGACCTGGACCGCTCCGTACGCACGCATCTGGCGGCGCTGTACGGGACCCCGACGGACGACTGGGAGCTGCTGGCCGCCCACCACGACCCGGAGGCCGTGCCCGCGATGGAGGCCCCGCACGACCCGCGCCGGCCGGTGCGGGTGCTGGCCGGGCTGTACGTCTGCGGCGACCACCGGGACACCAGCAGCGTCCAGGGCGCGCTGCACTCGGGGCGCCGGGCGGCCGGGGCGATCCTGACGGACCTGGGAGTGGCACCGGCGCATCTGGGGGGCGTGGGGCTGTCGGAGGCGGCGTAGGGCGTGCGCGGGCTCCACGGTCTGTCGACTACGGAGCCCGCGCGACAGTCAGCCGAGCGCGGCGACCCGTTCGCGGTAGCCGCGGACGGGGGCGGCGTCCCGGTACGGCTCCAGGCTGCGCTCGAAGGCGCGTACGTACTCGGCGGCCCGGACCGAGCGCATCTCCGACGCCTGCTGGGCCGCCTCGGCCCCCAGCCGGCAGGCCTGTTCCAGCTCGCCGAGGCCCAGCCGGGCGGAGGCGAGCACCACCCGGCAGAACAGCCGGCTGCGGGCGTACGCCGGAGCGCGCAGCTGGAGCGAGCGCTCCGCGTGCTGGGCGGCGGCCCGGTACTGCTGGAGGTCGCGGTGGCAGTGGCCGAGCTCGTGCGCGAGCTCGGCCTCGTCGAAGGGGCGGGCCCACGTCGGCGCCTCGTCCCCGGGGCGCGCGATCTCCAGGGCGTGTTCGGCCCGGGTCAGCGCGGCGGTGCAGGCCCGCGCCTCGCCGAGGATCCCGTGGCCGCGCGCCTCGACCGAGTGGAGCAGGGCCTGGACGAGGGGCGGGGCGGCGGAGCCGATGCCCTGCTGGGCGACGCGGGCAAGCTGTACGGCCTCCCTGCCGTGCCCGAGGTAGACGGCCTGGCGGCTCATGGTGATCAGGACGTACGCCCCGTAGCCGCGGTCCCCGGCGGCCTGGGCGAGCCGCAGCGCCTGGACGAAGTACCGCTGGGCCAGGCCGTGGGCGGCGATGTCGAACGAGGTCCAGCCGGCCAGCCGGGTCAGGTCGGCGGCCGCGGCGAAGAGGCGGCGCCCGGTGGCTTCGCCGTAACTCCCGCGGAGCATCGGCTCGGCCTCGTGCTCCAGATACCGCACGAGGGCCTGGCGGGCGTGGCCGCCGCCGTAGGCATGGTCGAGGGTGCGGAAGAGCTCGCCGACCGAGCGCAGCGCCGCGACGTCCCCGCTGCCGACCCGCTGGCCGGGCCCGCGCTCGGTCTGCCGCTGGCGCGGGACCACGGGGAGCGCTTCCGTACCGGCTGAGGCTCCGACGCCGGGCAGGGGCCCCGTCCCGGGGCGGACCGCGCCCACCGGGTCCGTCGCGGACGGCTGGGCGGCGGCCGGGACGGGGTGGCCGGACGGCTGGGCGGGCCGTCCCGGCGGGCGCAGGGCTCCGCCGGGGCGGGGCATACCGCGGAGGTCGGTGCGCAGGGCCCCGTCCGTACGGCCGGATGTCTCCGGACCCCGGCCAGGTGCCTCCGTACGGCCAAGTGTCTCCGTGCGGCCAGGTGTCTCCGTGCGGCCGGGTGCCGGGGCCCCACCGGCGGCCCCGGCACCTCCCCTGCGGTGCGGGGCGGGCGGCTGGGCCGCCCCGCCGTCGCGGGCCACCCACTCGTCGGCGCGGCCGATCAGCCAGTCCCGGCTGGGGACGACGAGGCCGGCGGGCGTGAAGGCGATCTTGCGCAGCTCCGTGTGGGTGCCCGAGTCCTTCCGCCAGAGGCCGCTGACGATGTCGACGGCCTCGGTGGGGGTGGCCGCGAACTCCAGCCCCGCGTAGACGGGCGCGCAGGCGTCGAGACCCAGGTCCTGAGCGGAGAGCCGCCGCCCGAGGCGCCGGGTGAAGACCTCGGCGATCAGGGCGGGGGTGGTGCCGCGCGGCTGCTGTCCCCGCAGCCAGCGGGTGACCGAGGTCTTGTCGTACCGCAGGTCCAGTCCGTGTTCGAGGCCGAGCTGGTCGACCCTGCGGGCGAGACCCGCATGGGAGAACCCGGCTTCCGCGATGAGTGAGGCGAGGCGGCGGTTGGGCGTGCGCTGCGGGGGTCGTTCCGACATCAGCTGTACGGTCTCCTGCCTTCGGGGGCCCGGGCAGCCCCTGGGGAACGGCGCGAACTTAGCGTCCGCCGGGGCGGTCGGAGACACCCTTTGCTCCACGTTCATCCGATCGTGTGAGGATTGCGAACCGAGCTGACGGCGGCGATCGGGATACCCATGCGCTCCCGACCTGCCGGTGGGCCGGCCGGGTGGCGGTCGTACAGTGGTTGCGGGCGCGATCAGTGCAGGGTGCCGTCATCCCCGGGGACACCCCTTGGGGCACACGGCACCCGACCTAGGGAGGCATCTGTCGTGAGCGAGCTGCGGTTCGTCCGTCTGGGCTTCGGCGCGGAGGCGGTCGAGTACCAGGAAGCCTGGCAGAAGCAGCGTGAGGTGCACGCGGCCCGGTTCGAGGACCTGGTGCCGGACACCTGCCTGCTCCTGGAGCACCCGCCCGTCTACACGGCGGGCCGCCGTACCGCGATGAGCGAACGCCCGCTGGACGGCACCCCGGTCATCGATGTGGACCGGGGCGGCAAGATCACCTGGCACGGTCCCGGGCAGCTCGTCGGCTACCCGATCCAGAAGCTGCCGCGTCCGGTCGACGTCGTAGCGCACGTCCGCCGCCTGGAGGACGCGCTGATCCGTACGGCCGCCGACTTCGGGGTGGAGACCTCGCGGGTCGAGGGCCGCAGCGGTGTCTGGGTGCTCGGCGACCCGGTCGAGGAGCGCCGCGCGCTCGGCGGGCTCTCGCTGGACTTCGACCCCAGGCTCCAGGACGAGGAGTTCGACCCGCGGCTGAACGGCCCGGAGTACGCCCCGTCCAACGCCGGCCAGCGCCGCGAGGACCGCAAGCTGGCCGCGATCGGCATCCGGGTCGCCAAGGGCGTGACGATGCACGGTTTCGCGCTCAACGTGAACCCGGACAACACCTGGTTCGACCGGATCGTGCCGTGCGGCATCCGCGACGCCGGGGTCACCTCGCTCTCCAACGAGCTGGGCCGGGAGATCACCATCGAGGAGGTGCTGCCGGTCGCCGAGAAGCACCTGCGGGACATCCTGGAGAACGCGGAGCTCGCCCCGCGGGTGGTCGAGCAGCCGAAGACCGCGGCCCCGGCGTAGTACCGGTCAGTAGCCTCCGGCCGCCACCACCGGCCGGGGAATAGGCCCTGTCGGCCGCAGGTTGGCCAGACGTAAGGGCGTTTGATTTACGGGCGTACCCTGGTGTTCGCCGAAGAATCCCATGCGAATCCCACGCAGCAGAAAGCAAAGGGGAGTGCCGGAGTGTCCGCTGTCGCACCCGACGGGCGCAAGATGCTGCGCCTGGAGGTCCGGAACAGCCAGACCCCCATCGAGCGCAAGCCCGAGTGGATCAAAACGCGGGCGAAGATGGGCCCCGAGTACAAGCAGCTGCAGCAGCTGGTGAAGGGGGAAGGGCTGCACACGGTCTGCCAGGAGGCGGGCTGCCCCAACATCTTCGAATGCTGGGAGGACCGCGAGGCCACCTTCCTCATCGGCGGGGACCAGTGCACGCGGCGCTGCGACTTCTGCCAGATCGACACGGGCAAGCCGCAGGCGCTGGACCGTGACGAGCCCCGCCGGGTCGGCGAGTCCGTCGTCAAGATGGACCTGAACTACGCCACCATCACCGGCGTCGCCCGCGACGACCTGGAGGACGGCGGATCCTGGCTGTACGCGGAGACCGTGCGCCAGATCCACACGCTGACGGCGGAGCGGGAGGCGGGCGCGACCAAGGTCGAGCTGCTGATCCCCGACTTCAACGCCGAGCCCGAGCAGCTCGCCGAGGTCTTCTCCTCGCGCCCCGAGGTGCTCGCGCACAACGTGGAGACGGTGCCGCGCATCTTCAAGCGCATCCGCCCCGGCTTCCGCTACGAGCGGTCCCTGGAAGTCATCACGCGGGCCCGCGAGGCCGGTCTGGTGACCAAGTCGAACCTGATCCTCGGCATGGGCGAGACCCGCGAGGAAGTCAGCGAGGCACTCCAGGACCTGTACGACGCGGGTTGCGAGCTCATCACGATTACGCAGTACCTGCGCCCCTCCCTGCGGCACCACCCGGTCGAGCGCTGGGTGAAGCCGATGGAGTTCGTCGAGCTGAAGGACGAGGCCGACGCGATCGGCTACTCCGGCGTGATGTCGGGGCCGCTGGTGCGTTCCTCGTACCGCGCGGGCCGTCTTTTCCAGCAGGCGATGGAGGCGCGCGGCGCGGCCGCCACCGCTGTGCCGACCGCCCAGGCCGTGTGAGTCCGCTCACCCGGTCCACCGAGCACTAACCGCACGACCGAGGCGGCCCGTACGCTCCCCGCAGGTGAGGGACGCGTATGGGCCGCCTCCGCGTGCGGGGCTCCGGAATGAAGGGTTCATTGGTGTTTGACCGACCGGTCACGCGCTGGTAACACCGAGCAGTGACCCTAGGTACACGTGCAGCGGCGGCTCTCGCCGCCGCCGTCACTGCTTCCCGTACTCAGTCCGCGCCCTGGGTGGCGCATCCACTCCGAGGGGGAACACCATGCAGGCCGCACCGGTCCGCGCCCACGCCATTCCGTCCGTCACCACCGCCCTGCGCGCCGTCGAGTCGCTGCTGCTGAGCAGCGGCCAGCGCACCGCCCGCCGCAACGCCTGGACGGCCGTCCTGGAGGACCGCCGCCGGGCCAAGGACCGGGTGGAGTCCCCGTACGTACTGGATGCGGTGGCCGACCACCGTTCCTAGGTCGCTTCCACGCCACGTAAACTTCGGTACATGGCGAGGAAGGCAAAAACTGAAGGCGCGGACAGCGCCGAGAACGCAGGGCGGCTCAAGCAGATCGCCCTGACCTACAAGATGACCAGGCGGTCCGACAGCAAGATCGGGCTCATCGTCGCGGGCGTGGGAATCGCCACGTTCGGTGTCCTCCTCGGCATCGGCTTCGTGATCGGTCACCCGGTCTACCTGGGCATCCTGGGCTTCGTCCTGGCCATCCTCGCGATGGCGATCGTCTTCGGACGACGGGCCGAACGAGCGGCCTTCGGGCAGATGGAGGGCCAGCCCGGCGCGGCGGCCGCCGTCCTGGACCGGATCGGACGCGGCTGGACCACGACCCCCGCTGTGGCGATGAACCGCAGCCAGGACGTCGTGCACCGGTCGGTGGGCAAGGCCGGCATCGTCCTGGTCGCCGAGGGCAATCCGAACCGGGTGAAGGGCCTGCTGGCGTCCGAGAAGAAGAAGATGGCCCGCATCGTGGTGGACGTCCCGGTCCACGACATCATCGTCGGCGACGGCGAGGGTCAGGTGCCCCTGAAGAAGGTCCGCACCAAGATGCTGAAGCTCCCCCGCGTCCTCACCGGCCAGCAGGTGACCACCACCAACGACCGGCTGCGCGCGATGGGCGACCTGATGAGCAACATGCCCTTGCCGAAGGGACCCATGCCCAAGGGCATGCGGATGCCGCGCGGCGGAAAGATGCGCTGACCGCGGAGGCGTACGCGACGCAGACGGACGGCCCCGGACCGAGGAACGGTCCGGGGCCGCCGCGTTCTCCGGGCTCTACGGTCCGGGGCCGCTGTGCTCCTCCGGGCTCTGTGGCTACATCGCCGGGCTCTGTGGCTACATCCGGACCTGTACGGCGCGGCCGAGGCGGTCGTGGAGGCCACGCCCGTCGCGGTCCCAGACGAGGGCGGGGATGACGAGCAGGAGCAGGACGGTCCGTACGAGGACGCGCCCGAAGCCGAGGCGGCCGCCGTCCTCGGAGACCACGCGGAGCCCCAGGAGGCGCTTGCCGGGGGTGCAGCCGATGGTGCCGACGGTGAGGGCGCTCATCAGGAGGAAGACGCCGAGCGCCCAGTTCCCCGCCGCCTGCTGGTCACCGCGAGCGAGCAGCCCGTATGCGATCACCATGCAGATCGACCAGTCGATGAAGATGGCCCCGAAACGACGGCCGAGCGGCGCGATCGCCCCCGGCCCCTCCTCGGGCAGCCCGAGCCTCTTGCCGCGGTAGCCGAAGTCGGCGCCCATCTCTTCGGCGGCCGCGCGGGGCCCCGAGAGCCACGATCCGATTGCTTGCCTGTTGTCCACCCGTCCACGGTACTGCGCCCAGGTTTGGGCCTGGCCGGGCGGGGCACGGAAACAGCTGCTGAGATGCCACCCACCCCCGCCCCGGTTAACTTGGGCGAAACAAATGGGTCATGCTTGAGAAATCCCGTCTGCCTATGGTCGGGTCCAGCGTGTGCCACCGCACTGGCCGCACCACGAGCTACAACCCCGTCCCTCCCGGGCCGGGAGTAGGAGGAGTTGGATGTTCCAGAACGCCGACGAAGTGCAGAAGTACGTAGCGGACAACGACGTCAAGTTCATCGATGTCCGGTTCTGCGACCTGCCCGGGGTGATGCAGCACTTCACGATCCCGGCAGCGACCTTCGACCCGGCCGAGGAACTCGCCTTCGACGGCTCGTCGATCCGCGGTTTCCAGGCGATCCACGAGTCCGACATGGCACTGCGCGCCGACCTGTCGACGGCTCGGGTGGACCCCTTCCGCCGCGACAAGACCGTCAACATCAACTTCTTCATCCACGACCCGATCACGGGCGAGCAGTACAGCCGTGACCCGCGCAACATCGCCAAGAAGGCCGAGGCCTACCTCGCTTCGACCGGCTTCGCGGACACCGCGTACTTCGGCCCGGAGGCCGAGTTCTACGTCTTCGACAACGTCCGCTTCCAGACGTCGGCGAACGAGAGCTTCTACCACATCGACTCCGAGGCCGGCGCCTGGAACACCGGGTCGGAGGAGAACAACCGCGGCTACAAGGTCCGCTACAAGGGCGGCTACTTCCCGGTCCCGCCGGTGGACCACTTCGCCGACCTGCGTGCCGAGATCTCCCTGGAGCTGGACAAGAACGGCCTCCAGGTCGAGCGCCAGCACCACGAGGTCGGCACCGCCGGCCAGGCCGAGATCAACTACAAGTTCAACACGCTGCTCGCCGCGGCCGACGACCTGATGCTCTTCAAGTACATCGTGAAGAACGTCGCCTGGCGCAACGGCAAGACCGCGACCTTCATGCCGAAGCCGATCTTCGGCGACAACGGCTCGGGCATGCACGTCCACCAGTCGCTGTGGCAGGGCGGCACGCCGCTCTTCTACGACGAGCAGGGTTACGCGGGCCTGTCGGACATGGCGCGCTACTACATCGGCGGCATCCTGAAGCACGCCCCGTCGCTGCTGGCGTTCACCAACCCGACGGTGAACTCCTACCACCGCCTGGTCCCCGGCTTCGAGGCCCCGGTCAACATGGTGTACTCGCAGCGCAACCGCTCCGCCGCGATGCGCATCCCGATCACCGGTTCGAACCCGAAGGCCAAGCGCGTCGAGTTCCGCGCCCCGGACCCGTCCTCCAACCCCTACCTCGCCTTCTCTGCGCTGCTGATGGCGGGCCTGGACGGCGTCAAGAACAAGATCGAGCCGGCCGAGCCGATCGACAAGGACCTCTACGAGCTGGCTCCCGAGGAGCACGCCAACGTCCAGCAGGTCCCGACGTCCCTCCCGGCCGTGCTCGAAGCCCTGGAGGCGGACAACGAGTACCTCCAGGCGGGCGGCGTCTTCACGTCGGACCTGATCGAGACCTGGATCGACTACAAGCGCACGCACGAGATCGCACCGATCCAGCTGCGTCCGCACCCGCACGAGTTCGAGCTGTACTTCGACATCTAAGCCGCGGGCCGTACCCACCTGCGCCTGATGCCTGAGGCACCGAGGGCCGCCACCTCCTTCTGGAGGTGGCGGCCCTCGCTCGTGCTGTCAGCCGCGCTGGGGCACAGTCCGGTGGTGGTGCAATGGAGTATGCCCACACCACCGGCTCAATGGTCAGCGAATGCGCAGCAGTTGTGGCATGCGATGCGCAGGGGCGTTGCCTTGGATCTCGCCGCGCCCGCGCCGGGGAGCACCGGCCGAGTGGCTCGCTCCGCAAGCCGGGAGATCGCAGCGGAGGCCGTCGCCTGCCTCCTGTTGCAACCGCCCCCTCCGGAGCCGGGAGTGGTCTCACGGTTATATCTGATCGGAGCCACCATCACGGGGAAGCTTCGACTGCCCTACGCAACGGTCGAGGTCCCTGTGGCTCTCGTCGGCTGCCGGTTCGAGGCTGCGATTGAGCTGAGTGACTCCTCGCTCCGTGCCGTTGACCTGACTGGGTCCTCTCTCCCCGGCCTGAACGGGGACCGGCTGCGGATCGACGGAGATCTGACACTCGTCCGGACGGTCAGCGGTGCGATATCCCTGTTCAGAGCTGACGTCGCTGGTGACGTCTGGCTCAACGGCGCCGAGATCACCGGCGAAGGGGACGACTACGCCATGCATGCACCCCAGTTGCGTGTCGGGGGCGGGCTGTACGCGCAGTCCGTGCAGGCCTCCGGCGGACTCAACTTATGGGGTGCCCAGGCTTTCACTGTCGAGGTGACCGATGGTCGGCTGAGCAGCGCCAAGCATGCGGCTCTCCGCTGTGACGGCCTCGACCTCGCACAGGATCTTCGGTGCACCGGTGTATCTGTGGACGGAGGTGGCATCTCTCTGTTCGGAGCCACGATCGGCGGTCAGTGCTGGTTCAACCATGCCGAAATTCGCAACGACACCGGTTGGGCAATTGCCGCCCCCTCGGCAAAGATCGACGGAGGCTTCTACGGCCGCAGTATGGCGGTTGATGGCGGTATCAATCTTTTCGCGGCCACAATCGGTGAATCAGTGGAACTGTCCGGCTCCACGCTCATATCGCAGCACCATCCCGCACTGCGTGCACCAGGAGCACGCATCGAGGCCAACCTCGATCTGGGCGGCGGAGCGGCCGTAGCAGGAGGCATCGGCCTGTCACGTGCCGAGATCAGGGGAACCCTTCGGTTGTCCGGCTCCGCTTTCACCAACGCATCGGCCGTCGACCTGCAAGGGGCGACCGTGGGCGCTCTGGACATGGCATCGCTCCGCCCTCTTCCCTCGGTGCTCGACCTGGGCGCTGCATCCATCGGACGTATCGACGATTCCCCTGCCTCATGGCCACAGCGGATCAAACTCGACGGACTGGTCTATCAAGACCTCCGCCCGGTACTGCCGGCTGACCAACGTCTGGCGTGGCTCGAACGCAGCGGCAGTTACAGCCCCCAGCCGTACGAACGACTGGCCACTCACTACCGACAGCTCGGTCACGATGACGACGCCCGATCCGTGCAGCTCGCCCGCCACCGAAGACGACGAGGCGCATCAAGGATGCCTGCCCGCATGTGGGGGGTCTTCGAAGACCTCACCGTCGGCTACGGCTACCGCCCCGGACGTGCTCTTCTCTCGCTCCTCACCCTCACCTCATGCGTGGCCGTCATCTTCGCCGCGCTACCGCCACAGCCCGCGGGTACCAGGGGTCCCGACTTCCAACCCGCCGTCTTTGCCCTCGACCTCATCCTTCCCGTCCTCGACCTCGGTCAGGAGAAGGCGTTCATCCCGTCCGGCAGTACCTCGTGGGTCGCCTGGGGATGTGCCATGGCCGGTTGGCTTCTGTCCATGACCGTCATCGCCGGCCTCACCCGGCGGCTCTCCCGCTCCGGTCATTGATCTCACCGGGCGCAGGGATGGGGCCTGCGCGATGCCTGGTTGCCTCCGATCCAGCACGCGTAGGCCGGCTTCGCCAGGAGGAGCCCCGCCGGTACCGGCCCGGCCCGGCTCGACCTCAGCGCAGCGAAGGCCGGGCCCGGCCCGCCCAGTACTCGTCCGCCGTGATGCCCAGCAGGACCACGTCGTGGTAAGCACCCGCGAAGAACTCGTGCTGGCGCAGGCGGCCCTCCTCGACGAAGCCGAGTTTGCGGTACAGGGCCAGGGAGGCGTCGTTGAAGGCGTAGACCTCCACCTCGCACTTGTGGCTGCGCTGTTCGGCGAACATGTAGGTGAGGACCAGCTCGGTGGCCTCGGCCGCGTAGCCCTGGCGGCGGTGTTCCCGGGTGACCTCGATGCCCGTACGGAAGCGGCCGGCCCTGGGGTCCGTCTCGCCCACCGATATCGCGCCGACGAAGGCGTGCTCGAAGCGGGTCTCGATGACCAGGTGGTACGCGGCGGGGTTCGGGGAGCGGCCTGCGCGTTCGGTGGCCCAGGCTCGGAAGCTCTCGTCCGAGCGCGGGGGCTCGACCACATCGGCGTTGCGGGCGTCCACGGTGTGCAGGGCCAGGGCCCGGAAGCCCTCCCAGTCCGCCGGTTCGATGCCCCGCAGGCGTACCCTCTCGCCGGTCCACAGGTCGCTCATCGCACACTCCCCCGTCTCTCTCGCCCTGCGTCCGGGCGCGCCGGGCGGCCCGGGCCGCCCTTCAACTCGAACCCGGTCACAGTAGAGGCAACAGCCGTAGCGCTCGACGCCTTTTAGGTGTCGCCCTCCTCAATACCCCTCCGCCGTCACGACCCGTCGCCGAAGGCCGCCACCGCGGCGTTCCGCCACGCGTGGGCCGTGGGGCCGAGTGCCGGGCGCGGGGTCGGGGCGCAGAGGTGGTCGCCGAACTGCAGGAGCAGTGGTTCCTCCCCCGGCTCGACCGGTCCGCGCAGGGCGTGCGGCCACCACAGTGCCTCGTCGGGGCGGAGGGTGGTGAGCGGGCCGGGTCCTTCGGGGTCGGGGCCGTACAGGCGGCCGTCCGGGGTGAGGCGGTAGCGGCCGGGGGGCGGGACGGACGTCAGGGTGGTGTGCCGGTCGGCGTGGCCGACGAGTTGGCTGAGGCGGGGTACGGGTGTCCTGCTGGGGCGGCTCGCGGGGAATCCGGGGAGCAGCGAGGCGAGGATGTGCAGGCCGAGGGTGGGCAGCAGGCCCGCCGCGTGTTCGGCGGCCTGTACCAGGGACGAGACCGTCTGGAAGCGGGGGTTGATCTCCACCGCGAGGACGTCACCGCCGTCCTCCAGCAGGTCGAGGCCGAAGACGCCCCGGTAGCCGCGCTCGCGCAGCGCCTCGCCGACGTCGTACGCGGTCTGCCGGGCGCGTTCGTAGAGGCCGGCGGGGAGGTCCTCGGGGGCGAGCAGCTGGTTGCCGCAGTGCGTGCCCCAGCCGGGGGTCAGTTCCGGGAGGCCGACCAGCTGGTGGGAGACGTCGGCGACCACCGTACGGTCGCCGCCGACGCAGGCGCTCACCGTGAGCGAGAGCCCCCGGGATCAGGCGGCTGAGCCGGAGCTCATGGCCGGGCCAGGCGTCAAGGGCCGCCGCCAGGGTCGCGGGGTCGGTGACCGGCAGGGTGCCCCGGCCGATCAGGTTGTTCTCCCGGCGCTGGAGAACGGCACCGGGCCAGTACGCAACAGAGGTGAGACCGGTACGTGGCGGAGCCAGGGGGCCGGGTGCCCGAAGGAGGCGGTGAGGAAGGCCGACCGGTCCAGCCAGGCCACGTGGTCCACCCGCTCCCCCAGCAGGGCCAGCCCCTCGTCGGCGCCGACTCCGTCGAGGACCACCGGGGGCTGCCCCACCCGGACGGTGCGGTCGTACGGCGTCACCATCGTTCCTGTTCCTCCTCCTTGGTGGGTGGCGCGTCGGTGATCACCACATCTGGGAGGAAGTAAGGCATGTCGAACGGTTCGCCCCCGGCCGCTATCGGCGATCGTGGCGGCAAACCCCCGAGAACGATGGATTGTGTGCGTACGGGAGTGCCAGGCGGGGAGTGGCGTACGCGGATGCCTGACGTCCGTGCGCGGATGCCTGTGCCCCCGGTCCGTTCGGGCCGGGGGCACAGGGCGATCGACGGGCGAGTGGTGGTGGAGTCAGCGGCCGTAGCGGATCAGGGCGCGGACCATGCGGCACGTGGTGTCGGACGGCGGGTGCATGCCCAGGCGCTCGGCGGTCGTCCGTATCTTGTGGTTTCCGGCGCTGGCCGGCTGGTAGACCCCGCTGTCGAGCAGGGCGATCGCCAGGCGCATGGCCTTGAGGCGGCGGTTGTGCGAGACGTACCACTCGCGGGGGCGGCCCGCGGGCAGTCGCTTCTTCGCCGGAGGGGCGGGAAGCGGCGGGTGGAAGGGCATCGGGAGCTGTCGGTCGAGCGGCTCGGTCGTGGCTGCGGCAACGGCCATCGGCATCCTCCTGGCAGGGTGGTGGAACCCTTACGAACTCCCTCCATTTTACTGCCCCCCACTGACAATCGCCCCTGGCCAGAGGCGTTTTCGGCAGTCCCTCGCGTAACCTTGGCCCCATGGAGATCTGGATCAATCCGGCCTGTTCCAAGTGCCGCAGCGCGGTGAGTCTGCTGGATGCCGAAGGGGCCGACTACACCGTGCGGCGCTACCTGGAGGACGTGCCCTCGCCCGAGGAGATCCGGGCCGTCCTGGACCGGCTCGGGCTGGAGCCCTGGGACATCACGCGGACGCAGGAGGCGGCGGCCAAGGAGCTCGGGCTCAAGGAGTGGCCGCGGGACGCCGGTTCGCGGCAGCGGTGGGTCACTGCCCTGTCCGAGCACCCCAAGCTGATCCAGCGGCCCATCATCACCGCCGAGGACGGGACGGCTGTTGTGGCGCGGAGTGAGGAAGCCGTGCGGGACGCGCTGGGGCGCCGGTAGCCGGCCGGGACAGAGCCCTCAGCGCTCGTCCGTGCCCGCGCGCTTGGCCGTGGCGAGGGCGATCCGGTTCCAGGTGTTGATGGCCAGGATCAGGGCCAGCAGCCGGGCCAGCTCCTCCTCGTCGAAGTGGGCCGCCGCCCGGTCGTAGACCGCGTCCGGGACGCCCGCGTCCGCGACCCGGGTGACCGCGTCGGTCAGGGCCAGGGCGGCCTGTTCCTTCTCCGTGAAGAAGTGGGCCGCCTCCTGCCACACCGCGACCATGTGCAGCCGCTCCTCGCTCTCCCCGGCCTTCCGCGCGTCCGTCGTGTGCATGTGGAGGCAGTACGCGCAGTGGTTCAGGTGCGAGGAGCGGATCTGGACCAGCTCGACCAGCGTCGGGTCCAGCCCCTCGCGGGCCGCCGCGTCCAGGCCGATCACGGCCCGGAAGACCTTCGGGGCCGCCTTCGCGAAATTGAGCCGAGCGGTGGGGGCGGAGGTGGCCGTGCGGTCGTTCGTCTTGATCTCTGTCGTCGTCATGGGTACGAATCTATGGCGACGGGCGACCGGTAGTGGGGTGCATTTCGGTGATGGATTCATGGGTCAATTCAGCGGAGGTCCTCGGCAGTGATCTGCCGCTGGAGCTCGCCGGGACGGGCAACCGCCGGGCCGTCCTGATGGGGGCCCTCCGCGAGGCCGTCCGCAGCGGGCGGCTCGCCCCCGGTACCCGGCTGCCGCCCTACCGTTCCCTCGCCGCCGACCTCGGCCTCGCCCGCAACACCGTCGCCGACGCCTACGCGGAGCTGGTCGCGGAGGGATGGCTCGCCGCCCGCCAGGGCTCGGGCACCCGGGTAGCCGAGCGGGCCGCGCCCGTGACACCCGCCCACCGCCCGCGCACCCCGGAGCGCCCCTCCCGCCCTGTCCACGACCTGGTCCAGGGGCAGCCGGACCCTTCGGCCTTCCCCCGGACCGCCTGGCTGGCCTCCGCACGGCGGGCGCTCGCCACGGCCCCCAACGACGCGTTCGGGCCCGGCGATCCGCACGGGCGGCCCGAGCTGCGGCGGGCGCTGGCCGGCTATCTGGCCCGGGTCCGCGGGGTGCGGGCCTCGCCGGAGCGCATCGTGCTCTGTTCGGGCGCCGCGCACGGGCTGCGGCTGCTGGCGGAGGTGGTGGGGGGACCGTGGGCGGCGGAGTCGTACGGGCTGCCGTTCCACCGCGGGCTGCTCGCCTCGCACGGGGTCGGCACCCGGCCGGTGGGCGTGGACGGGGACGGTGCCCGGGTCGGTGAACTGACCCGTCGCGACCGGGCCGTACTCCTCACGCCCGCCCATCAGTTCCCGACCGGTGGGCCGCTGCATCCCGCGCGGCGGGCGGCGGTGGTCGACTGGGCGCGGTCCACGGGCGGGCTCGTCGTGGAGGACGACTACGACGGGGAGTTCCGCTACGACCGGCAGCCGGTGGGGGCCGTCCAGGGGCTCGATCCCGAGCATGTGGTGCTGCTGGGTTCGGTGAGCAAGAGCCTCTCCCCCGCCCTGCGGATCGGCTGGATGGTGCTGCCCGAGCGGCTGGTGGCGCCCGTCGTCGCGGCGAAGGGCGAGCGTGAGCAGTTCTCCAGCGCCACCGATCAGCTGACGCTCGCGGACTTCGTCGACTCGGGCGCGTACGACCGTCATGTACGCCGGATGCGCCAGCGCCACCGGCGGCGCCGGGACCAGTTGGTGGCGGCCCTGGAGCGGCGGGCCCCGCACGTCCGGGTCACCGGGATCGCGGCGGGGCTGCACGCGGTGGTGGAGCTGCCGCCCGGCACCGAGCGTTCGGTGGTGCGGGCGGCGGCCTGGCAGGGGCTCGCGGTGGAGGGGCTCGCCGACTACCGGCACCCGGGGGCGGAGCGGGCGGCGGACGAGCGGGACGGGCTCGTCGTGGGGTACGCGACCCCCGCCGAACACGCCTACCCGGAGGCGCTGGAGGCGTTGTGCCGGGCCCTCCCGCCGCCGGAGCCACCGGGGTGAGCCGGAGGCCCTGTGCCGGGCCCCCCGGTGACTAGCCCGCCTGGCTCTCCGCCCGCGCCAGCAGCTCCGTGAGGTGGAGGCCGAAGCGGGCGTCGCAGGCGTGCGGCACCCCCGTGCGTACCGCTTCGGACAGCGCGTCCACCGCTCCCCGGAACGCGGCCTCCGCGCCGTCCCACTCCGGGATCGCGGCCGTCCCGTGCTCGCCCCGCAGCTCGATGCCCATGCCCGCCGCGGCCGGTGGGGCGCTCAGGCCGAGGGTGACCGTGCTGGAGGCCCCGGAGGTGTGGCGCAGGATCAGGTGGGTGGTGTCGGCGGGGCCTCGGGCGGCGGTCAGCTCCGTGACCTCGCCGAGGACGGGGATGAGCACCGAGAGCGCGTGCGGGCCGACGTCCCACAGGCCGCCCTTCTCGCGCCGCCACGGGGAGTCCGCGTACTCGCTGGCCGAACCCTCGGCGTAGAGCGAGCCCAGCCACAGGGCGCGGGCGGTGAACCAGCCGCCCACCGACGCCTGTTCGGCGATCCAGACGGCCGTCTCGGGTGCGAAGCGGAGCGTGCAGAAGACGACCGAGGCGACCTCCGCCTTCGCGACGGCCTCCGCGACCGCCCGGGCCCCCTCGACCGTCGTGGCGACCGGCTTGTCCATCAGGATGTGGCAGCCCGCCTCCGCCGCCCGGACCGCGAGCGGGGCCTGGATGTCGGGCGGCAGCGCGAACGCCACCGCGTCGCTCGTCTCCAGCAGGGCGTCGATCCCCGCCTCCCCGGTGTACGCCCGGGTCCCGTGGACGGCGGCGAGCGCCTCCGCCGCCTCGGCCCGGCGGCCCCACACCCCGCTCAGCTCGACTCCGGGGTGGGCGGCGAGCGCGGGGGCCTGGGTGTTGCGCGCCCAGGGGCCGGTGCCGAGGAGGCCGATGCGCAGGGGGGCGGTGGGGGTGGAAGCGGTGGTGGAGGTGTCGGCGGGTGTCGTCATGGGGGTCAGTGTGCCCGGTACCGGGGCCAGTGCGCCCGGCGCCGGACGTCATGGGGCCGGGTGCCCGTGCCGGAATGCGGTGGCGGCGGGTGGCCATGGCCCGTTACGTTTCCCGGGCCGGCCGCGGGACTCCGGCTGCGACTACCGGGACTTGCCTTTGAAGCGATGATTTCGTTGTTCGCGCCTCCATTCCCCGGCCGGCGTCCGCAGTCTCTACGGGGGAAGTTCATGAACACGTCCGAGACCCTCGCCGATCTCGTCGCCGCCGAAGACGTCCTGCTCTTCGTGAACGCCGCGATCACCGCCACCGGACAGCGCGAGTTCCGTTCGGACGCCGTCGGCCAGCAGCTTTCCCTGGACTTTCTCCACGCGTATGTACGGGTCAATTACCGCCGCGTGTACGCCTCTTCCCTGGCCCTGGACATCAACGACCACAACGCCGTCCGCATCGTGCTCGGTCTTCTGGAGACCGCGGGCGAGGCGAGCGCCGAGGAGCGGCGCACCGAGGGCCGGCTGATCGCCGCCCGGCTGGCGCTGCTTCCGCCGCAGCGGGTCTACCGGCTCTTCGGCGAGGTGCGCCGGGCCGGGATCAACAACCGGCGCACCCGGGCGATCATGCGGGACTGGCTGGCGGCCCGGCCGGACCTGGGGCACGACGCGGTGAAGTATCGCGGCGGGGTGAAGACGGCCGCCCGGCACATCCATCTGCGCTGCCCCGAGGGGGCTCAGCCGCTGGCCGAGGTCGGGGCCTTCCTGTTCCGGCCCGGGCGGCTGCCGCGCTACGAGCACCGGCTGCTGGACGCCTGGCGGCGCGCCCACTACGAGCAGGGGGCCGTGGCCGAGCTGCCGTTCACCGTCGCGGAGGGGTTCGCGGCCCGGCACGGGATGAAGCGCGAGGTGTTCCTGAAGCGGGCAGCGCCCCGGATGACGCGGCTGGAGCGGCTGCGTACCCAGGAGCAGCGGGTGGTGGGCGACCGGCGGCCGGAGATCGATCTGACCGTGATGCCCCTGACCCGGCTGGCGCTGTACGTGCTCTCGCTCCCCTTCGATCAGCGCGCCGCCCGCCGCACCGAGCTGACCGGTGCCCTGCGCACGGCCGCGCGCCGGGCCGCGGGCGGGCACGCCGGGAGTTGGGGCCGGGTGCACGCGGTGCTGGACGACAGCTTCTCCTCCTCCGGGTCGGGGCAGAAGCGGCGGCGGCCGCTCGCCGTTGCCCTGGCCGGCCACCACCTGCTGGAGGCGCTCGCCGCCCCGGGCGCCTACCGGGCGCTGTGGACCTCGGGCCGGGGCGACGCCCTTCTCGTACGTCCGTGGGGGCCGACGCCGCTGGGGATGCGGGTCCTGGACGCGCTGGAGCCGGGGCCGGGTGGCCTGGCGCCGGAGCGGCTGGTGATCGTGTCTGACGGGTGGGACAACGCCCCGGCGGGTCTTGCGGGTGAGGTGCTGCGGGTGTGGCGGAGGCGGCTGGACCCGGGGCGGCGGACGGCCGTGGTGCATGTGAACCCCGTATACGACGCGGACGGTTTCGACGTGCGGCGGCTCGCGGCGGGGGTTCCGACGGCCGGGATCCGGGACGCGGAGGATCTGCCCGCGCTGGTGGAGATCGCCCGGTTCGCGGAGGGCCGGACCGGGGCGGCGGAGCTGCACGCGTATCTCGACCGGCGGGTGGCGCTGTTCCTGGGAGAGAAGGAGACCGTGTCGTGAACCGGCTGGAGCTCACGGGACTCACCACCCGGCCCGCGCAGGTGTGGGGCGGCGTCCGGCTCGTACCGCTGGTGCGTGAGACACCGGTGGAGGGGCTCCGGCTGCACCGGGAGGTGTACGAGGGTCTCGGTGCGGGGCTCGTCGAGCTCGGGCCCCGTAGCCACTACGTCTCGTACATCCCCCATGGGCTGGTCGCCGACTGGTCCGGCGGGGAGACCGGAGTGCCGGGCTTCTGCAGGCAGTCGGCCGCGTACGGGACGCAGCTCGGCGGCGGGCAGGACGCGCCGCGTACCGTCCGGCTGCCCCGGCCGGCGCACCACCGGATGGCCAAGCGGCGCCCCGGCGACCGGCTGCGGTTCCTGCCGCTGCACCTGGCCCTGGAGGGCTACCTCGCCTTGCACTTCGGCGGCCCGTCGACCGCCTGGGAGGAGTGGTCGCGCCGGGCGCTGCGCGACGGGCTCTCGCCGCGCGCGGAGGACGCGTACCTCGGGTGGTCGGTGCGCGGGCTCGGGGACTCGCTGCGGATCTTCGAGATCCACCCGGACCAGTGCGGGGTGATGGTGTACGTCTCCGACGCGCTCGCCGCCGCGTTCGTGGTGCCGCACCCGGAGGACTACCGGCTGCTGCACGCCTCGCTGGTGGAGGACCTGTACGGAGAACTGGTGCACCAGTACGCGCTGTACGGGGCCCCGGTGGCGGAGTTCGGGGCGTACCTCGGGGACGGTGCGGACATCCGTACGCTCGCCGATCTGCGGGCGGCGGCGCGGGGGCAGGAGCGGGCGTGGGGGGAGGCGCACGAGGCCCTCTTCGCGCGGGAGCTGGATTCCTCGTACGGCTTCGACCGGGTGTACCGGATGGGGTCGTTCACGCTGTGGCGGTTCCTGCCGCCGTTCGTCCGGGACGGCAGCGGGCAGCACATCGGGGAGACGATCACCGACCACAAGGGGCGGGTCGCCTACCTCAAGACGTTCCGGCTGTCCGACGCCCAGATCCGGCGCGGCTATCTGCTGCACGTCCTCGCGGGCGCCGACTGGGAGCTGTCCCGGGCGGCCGGGGTGCTGGGGTCGAGCCGGGAGGAGCTGGTGCGGCGGATCCGCGCCGCCGGGTTCTCGGAGCTCCTCAAGGGCAACGTGTGAGCAGTAGAGGGTGACGTGTGAGCAGTAGAGGGTGACGTGTCAGCGTTGAGGGCAACGCGTGACGAGCCCCTACAAGGCGCCCTTTTAACGCAGGGAACCTCGGTAACACGGGGTTCACACTCGGGCAACGGACGGGAAATGGCGTCTTGCCAAGCTGCGCGGCATAGACCGCTGCACCCGCAAAGGATGGCGTCCGTGACGTTCAAGGCTGAGTACATCTGGATAGACGGCACCGAGCCGACCGCGAAGCTTCGTTCCAAGACGAAGATCATGGACGGCACGCCGTCGCAGGACGTCGCGGATCTGCCCATCTGGGGATTCGACGGCTCCAGCACCAACCAGGCCGAGGGCCACGCCTCCGACCGGGTACTGAAGCCCGTCTTCACCTGCCCGGACCCGATCCGCGGCGGTGACGACGTCCTCGTGCTGTGCGAGGTCTTCAACATCGACATGACGCCGCACGAGTCGAACACCCGGGCCGCGCTCCGTCCGGTCGCCGAGCAGTTCGAGGGCCAGGCCCCGATCTTCGGCATCGAGCAGGAGTACACCTTCTTCGACGGCCACCGGCCGCTCGGCTTCCCCGAGGGCGGCTTCCCGGCCGCGCAGGGCGGCTACTACTGCGGTGTCGGCGCGGACGAGATCTTCGGCCGCGAGATCGTGGAGAAGCACCTCGACAACTGTCTGGCCGCCGGGCTCGGGATCTCCGGCATCAACGCCGAGGTCATGCCGGGCCAGTGGGAGTTCCAGGTGGGCCCGCTCTCGCCGCTGGAGGTCTCCGACCAGCTGTGGGTGGCCCGTTGGCTGCTCTACCGCACCGCCGAGGACTTCGACGTCTCCGCGACGCTGGACCCGAAGCCCGTCAAGGGCGACTGGAACGGCGCGGGCGCGCACACCAACTTCTCCACCAGGGCGATGCGCGAGGGCTACGAGGCGATCATCACCGCGTGCGAGTCGCTGGGTGAGGGTTCCAAGCCGCTGGACCACGTGAAGAACTACGGCGCGGGCATCGATGACCGGCTCACCGGTCTGCACGAGACGGCCCCGTGGAACGAGTACAGCTACGGCGTCTCCGACCGCGGCGCCTCGGTCCGTATCCCCTGGCAGGTCGAGCAGGACCAGAAGGGGTACATCGAGGACCGCCGTCCCAACGCCAACGTCGACCCGTACGTCGTCACGCGGCTCATCGTCGACACCTGCTGCACCGCGCTGGAGAAGGCCGACCAGGTCTGATCCCGACGCCGCACACGCGTAAGGGGCCCGCCGGTTCGCCGGCGGGCCCCTTACGCGTGTTTTTCCCGCTCGTTCGGGAGGCGGGGAATGAAAAGTGAGCGCGATAAAGCGCAGCGTGAGGAAGGTAACGCCAAGAGGCCGTATCGACGGGTGAGAGGAGTCTGATGCACAGCCGCAATGTCTGCTTCAATGGAGCCATGGCCAGCTTCCAGTACATCGCGTCGGGTCGCAGCGACCTTGAGCCGTTCTGGCCTTCCCGTCAGCACCATGATTTCGACCGGGTGTGTTGCCGCGCGTGGAACGCGCAGGCCCTCTAAAGCCGCTCACCCGGCCTTCGGTCCGCGCGCACGACGTAAGTCCGTCCTCGACGACTCCTCGCGCGAAAGAGCTGACCCTCCATGGCGAACACCCGTACTTTCTCCGCCGCTTCCGCTGCCACCGCAGCCTCCCCGGCGCCCGCTGCGGCCAACCCCACCGCCCGCTCCCTCTCCCCCAACCGGCACCGTCTGCGCGCCGTCGACCGTGACGAGGTCGCCCGGCTGTCCGATGTGGCCGACTTCCTGCCGCCGGGCGCGACCTGGCTGCCCGCGCCCCAGCACACGCTTCCCGCCCTGCCCGGCCAGCCGCCGATGATCGGTTACCTGGTGCTCGTGCCGGCCGACCAGCAGCCGGCGCTCGCCGGTGCGGTCGCCGCCTCCCAGCACCGGCAGCAGCCGGACCGGCAGGGCCGCGCTCCCTTCAGCCAGCACCCGGTGGAGGAGCCGGTCGAGGCGGCGCCGTCGCCCGGCCCGGTCCGGATCGACTCGACCCGGCGTACGGCCTCCGTCGACGGGGTCGCCCTGGACCTCACGTACCTGGAGTTCGAGCTGCTGGCCCACCTGGTGGCGCACCCGCACCGGGTGCACACCCGCGACCAGCTGGTGACGACGGTGTGGGGGTACGGGCACGTGGGCGACGGCCGCACCGTCGACGTCCATGTCGCCCGGCTGCGCCGCAAGCTCGGTGCGGAGCACCGCCGTTCGATCCAGACGGTCCGCCGGGTGGGGTACAAGTACACGCCCTGATCCCTGCTCCTCCGCGCGTCCGGCGGCCCCGGGCCACGGTTTCGTACCGTGGTCCGGGGCCGCCGCCGTGTGTCAGACCGTCTGCGTTACGGGGGTGGTGTCCGCCCCCGGGTCCGGCTCGTCGCCCTCCAGGCTCGGCAGCCGCGAGAGGCCCCTCGGTGTACGCCAGTTGCGCTCGCCGAGGAGCAGCATCACGGAGGGCAGGAGCACCATCCGTACGACGGTGGCGTCGAGCAGCACCGCCACGGCGAGGCCGACGCCCATCTGCTGCATGTCCTGCATGGAGAGCGTGCCGAACACCGCGAAGACCGCCACCATGATCGCGGCCGCCCCGGTGACCGCCCCGGCCGTGCGGCGGATACCGGTCTCGATGGCTCCCCGGTTGTCCAGGCCTGCACCGCGGGCCTCGCGGATCCGGGAGACGACGAACACGTGGTAGTCCATGGAGAGGCCGAACAGGACCACCAGGACGAAGAGCGGCATCCACGCCTCGATCGCGCCGACCCCCTCCGAACCGATCAGCGAGGCGCCCCAGCCGTGCTGGAAGACGGCGGTCATCACCCCGTAGGAGGCGGCCACGGAGAGCAGGTTGAGGGCGATGGAGGTGACGGCGATGACGTAGGACCGGAAGCAGAACAGCATCAGCAGGAAGGTCACCGCGGTGATGAACGCGAAGACCGGGACGATGCCGCGCCGCAGCTGGTCGTTGAAGTCGACGGACCCGGCGGTCTCCCCCGTGACGTACGCCTCGGCTCCTGTCCCGTCGAAGGCGGCGGGGAGCCGCTTGACGCGCAGTTCGGTGAGGCCGGCGGTGCCGTCGGGGAGAGGGACCTCGATCTCGGCGATGTCGCGGTCACGGTGGACGGTGACGTTCTCGAAGCTCGCGAGGGCCCTGCCGACGTCCGGGGCGGTGATGTCCGCCGCCCTGACGACGACCAGGGCGGGGGCGGGGCCGCCGGGGAAGCTCCCGGTGATCGTGCGGTGGGCGACGGAGAGCTGCGAGTCGGAGCCGAACTGCTTCTCCAGACCCAGGGTTTCGGTCTTCATGCCGATCGCGGGCGCGGCCAGGCCGAGGAGCAGGACGGTGGCGGCGACGGCGAAGAGGCGGGGGCGGGCGAGTACGGGGCCGAGCACCCGGCCCACGATGCGGCCGCTGCCCTGGCCGCCGTGGGGACTGCCCTGGCCGCCGTGGGCACTGCCCCGGCCGCCGCGGCGGGCACTGCGGTCGAGGAACGGGACGCGGCCCGCGTCGACGCGGTCGCCGAGCAAGGAGAGCAGCGCGGGCAGGACGGTCACCGAGCCGAGCATGGCGATGAACACGACGATGATCGTGGCGAGGGCGAACCCCTTGAACAGCAGGAGCCCGGAGAGGAACATGCCGCCCATCGCGACCATCACGGTGAGGCCGGAGACGAGCACCGCCCGGCCGCTGGTGGCGGCGGCGATCCGCAGGGCGGTCTCGGCGTCCCGGCCCGCCGCCCGCTCGTCGCGTTCGCGGCGCAGGTAGAAGAGGCAGTAGTCGACGCCGACGGCGAAGCCCATCAGGAACATCACCGAGTACGTCGTCTGGAACAGGTGCAGTTGGTGGCTGGCGAGGGAGAGCAGGCCGAAGGCGGCCAGGCACGCGGTGAGGGCGAGGCCGACCGGGAGCAGGGCGGCGACCACGGCGCCGAAGGCGACGAGCAGGATGCCGAGGGCGAGCGGTACGGCGGTGAACTCGGCCCGCCGGAAGTCGTCGGCCAGCAGATCGCCGAGCCATTTGCCCGCACTGGCCTCGCCGAACTGGTGGATCTCGACGCCCCTGTGGTCCTTCGCCACGGCGGCGACGGCGTCCAGCACCGGCTGGACCCGGTCCGGGGCGGTCCGTGCGTCGCCCCGCATCGCGAACGTGATCAGGGCGTCCCTGCCGTCCTCGGAGGGGACGGGCGCGGCCAGGTCCCGCACTTCGCCGGTGTCGCGTACGGCGTCGGCCAGGGCTCCGGCGGCCGTCCTCCAGTCACCGGGGGCGGTGGCGGAGACCATGACCAGCTCGCCGGCGGGCTTGGCGAGGCCGGCGTCCTGGAGGATCTGTTCGGCACGGGCGGAGTCGCCGGCGCCGTTCTCCGCGTCGGACATCTCGACCATGCCGGTCGCCCCGCCGATGCCCGCGGCGAGCACGACGAAGAGCAACCAGCCGAGAACGGCCGTCTTGCGGTGGTGTGTGCTCCACACACCGATGCGTGCCGCGAGGTTGTGGCTCGCGCGGCTGCGCTTCATGCGGTTTCCCCCAGAGATGCCGGATGTAGGCGTCGGATCAGTACGTACGCCGGAACTCTTCGAATCTAGGAAGGGGGGGCCCGCCCGCCCCAGCCGTCGGAACCCCCGTTCGCGAGGGGGTGGGGCGAGGTCCGGGGGTGGTGCTGGCTGCACCCCCGGGTGGGTGGCGTACCGGCTGCCGCGACAGGGCCGGCGGGGGCGAGACTTGATCCGTGGCGGGGCCGGTCCGGGTCCTGCGAGGGAAGAGGGACGACGATGAACGCACTCGCTCCACGGATACGGCCGCCGATGCTGGCGGCGGGACGAGGACTCGTCCTGTCGGTCTACGGGCTGGCGGTCTCCATCGTCCTGTTCGTCCTCGCGGTGGTCTCGGTCGCCTTCGTCCTGCTGGGCATCGGGGTGTTCACCACCCCGGTGGTGCTCCAGGCGGTGCGCCGCCATGCGAATCAGCGGCGGTTCTGGGCGGCCGACTGGTCCGGTGTGCGGATATCGGCCCCGTACCGCCCGTTCCCGCCGGACCTGCGCGGGGGTGTCACCGGGCAGGTGGAGCGGACCACGCTGCTGCTGAAGGACCCGGCGACCTGGCGGGACCTGCAGTGGCTGCTGGTGGACATGACGGTCGGCCCGGTCGTGGCGCTGCTGGCCGCCGCCCTGCTGATCTACCCGGTGGAGGGGCTCGTGCTGGCGGCGGGGCTGTGGCGCGTGTTCCAGGACGAGCGGTACTGGTACGGGTTCGTGCCCGTGGACAGCCAGGTGACGGCACTGGCCGCGCTGGCGCTCGGGGCCGTGATCTTCGCGATCGGGCTGAAGGCCGCGGAGCCGCTGCTGCGGCTGCATTTCCTGATCGCCCGCCCGCTGCTGGCACCGACCCCGGAGCAGACGCTGGCGCAGCGCGTGGACCGGCTCACCGAGACCCGGCACGAGGCGGTGGACACCGCCGCCTCCGAGCTGAGGCGCATCGAGCGGGATCTGCACGACGGGGCGCAGGCGCGGCTGGTCGCGATGGGGATGAACCTGGGCACGATCGAGGCGCTCATCGAGAAGGATCCCGCGCAGGCGAAGAAGATGCTGGCCATGGCCCGGGAGTCGTCGGCGGAGGCGCTCACCGAGCTGCGCGACCTGGTCCGGGGCATCCACCCGCCGGTCCTCGCCGAGCGGGGCCTCGGCGACGCGGTGAAAGCGCTGGCGCTGCGGCTGCCGGTCGCCACGGAGGTGACGGTGGAGCTGCCGGGGCGGGCGGAGGCGTCGGTGGAGTCGGCGGCGTACTTCGCGGTGAGCGAAGCCCTGACCAATGCGGTGAAGCACGCCGGGGGCGACCGGATCTGGGTGGACCTGCACCACGGTGAGGGGATGCTCCGGATCTCCGTGACGGACAACGGCGGGGGCGGCGCGCGGACCGGATCGGGCTCCGGGCTGAGCGGAATCGAACGGCGGCTCGGTACATTCGACGGCGTCCTGGCCGTCAGCAGCCCTGCGGGCGGCCCCACCATGGTCACCATGGAGCTGCCTTGCGCGTTGTCCTAGCCGAAGACCTCTTCCTGCTGCGTGACGGGCTGGTGCGCATGCTGGAGGCGTACGGGTTCGAGATCGCCGCAGCGGTGGAGACCGGGCCCGAACTGAGCAAGGCACTGGCCGAGTTGGAGCCGGACGTCGCGGTCGTCGACGTACGGCTCCCGCCGTCCCACACGGACGAGGGGCTGCAGTGCGCCCTGGCCGCCCGGCGGGCACGGCCGGGGCTGCCGGTGCTGGTGCTCTCCCAGCATGTGGAGCAGCTGTACGCACGGGAGCTGCTGGCCGACGGCGACGGGGGCATCGGCTATCTGCTGAAGGACCGGGTCTTCGACGCCGACCAGTTCATCGACGCCGTACGGCGGGTGGCGGCGGGCGGCACGGCGATGGACCCGCAGGTGATCTCCCAGCTCCTGTCGCGGCGTTCGCAGGACAAGCCGATGGGGGGCCTCACCCCGCGCGAGCGGGAGGTGATGGAGCTGGTGGCCCAGGGCCGTTCCAACACCGCCGTCGCCGCGCAGCTGGTGATCACGGAACGGGCGGTCGCCAAGCACACCTCGAACATCTTCGGGAAGCTCGGCCTGCCGCCCTCGGACGACGACAACCGCCGGGTCCTCGCGGTGCTCGCGTACCTGGACCACGACTGAGCACCCATTGATGCCGTATTGGCCTTTTTCGTCCGGCAGTTGAGCATTCGGGCCACTTTCCTGCTGGAGCTTCCCACGAATCGGCCGGGGAGCTGAACGGGCTGCCGGGTCCGCCCGTATGGGACGTCACGCTTCTCCCTCGAAGCAGAGGAGTCCCATGCGACACACAGCACGTACACCCCGTACGTCCCGCAAGAAACGCTCCAGCCTGGCCAATCGGGCCATAGCCGCCTCCGCCGCCCTGATCCTGGGCGGGGGCGGGCTGGTGGCGGTCAATGTCTACGCCTCCGCGGGGGAAGGGCCGTCCGGTTCGCCACCCACCCGCACCCAGAGCGTGGGTCGCCAGATGTCCACCATCGACTGTCCCGATGCCGGTAACGAACTGCCCGACGTGCCCGAACAGGCCCGCCCCGAGGTCGACCGCGAACTCGCGGCGATGGATACCCAGATCACCGATGCCTACCAGCAGTTCGCCGACCGGAAGGAGCAGATATCCCAGGACCCCGGGCTCGCCGAGAACGCCGTGCTCGGCCCGTTGCGGAACAAGCGGACGGCGAGTCTCGACCGCATCGGCATAGCGATCGAGCGCGTCGGTCAGCGTCCGGCGGGGATCGAAGGTCTCGCCGGGTGCAGCCTGCGCGCCGACGACAGCGCCCCCGGCAACCCGGGCGATACGGGTGACGGCGGCAACGGCGGCCAGGACGACGGCCAGGGGCAGGACCAGGGCCAGAATCAGGGCCAGGGTGATGACCAGGGTCAGGGCGACAACCAAGGCCAGGGTGATGACCAGGGTCAGGGCGATGACCAGGGCAACGGTCAGGACCCCGGGCAGGACCAGGGCCAGGGCGGCAACGGCCCCGAGGCGTCCGACTTTGCCGACATCCAGTCCGTTCAGCCCAACGTCGACCGCCCCCGTCAGCGGCGCGGCTCCTCGCGGGGCACCTTCACCACCGACTGCGGCCGTAACGAGAACGGGAAGTTCAACCCGGACAACGTCATCGTCGCGCCCGGTGTGAGCAACGGCGCGCACCATATGCACGATTACATCGGCAACCAGGCCAACGACGCCTTCGCCAGCGACGACGACCTGGCGAACGGCGCCACCACCTGCCGCAACCAGGGCGACCGGTCGACCTACTACTGGCCCGTGCTGCGCCTGCAGAACGGACAGGACGAGGCCGACGTCAACGCCGACGGCGGCGGCAAGGACCAGAACACCGGCGAGATCCAGACACCGTCCCAGGTGACCCTGAAGTTCGTCGGCTCCCCCGTCGGCAAGGTCACCGCGATGCCGCGCTTCCTGCGGATCATCACCGGGGACGCGAAGGCGTTCACCAACGGCGACGCCAACGCCAACGCCTCCTGGAGCTGCACCGGCTTCGAGAACCGGCAGCTGAAGGACAAGTACCCGATCTGCCCCGAGGGCAGCCAGGTGGTCCGTACGTTCGCCTTCCAGAACTGCTGGGACGGGCAGAACACCGACAGCGCCAACCACCGCACCCATGTGGCGTTCGCGCAGCCCGATGGGCGGTGCCCGAACGGGTTCCGGGCGGTTCCGCAGCTGGTCCAGCGGATCGTGTACGACGTGCCGCCGGGGCCCGGCTTCGCCGTCGACTCCTTCCCCGAGCAGCTGCACAAACCGATCACCGACCACGGCGACTTCATCAACGTCTTCGACAAGCAGCTGATGAAGAAGGTGGTGCGGTGCATCAACGACGGGCGCCGGTGCCGCTGATCCGGCACTGAGACCGGAACCTACGCCGGTGGGTGGTGCCGGTGCCGCTGACTCGGCACCGGCACCACCCCCGTAAGGCCCGTCCCCCTCGACCTGCGCGGTCAGCTCCCGTGGTGACCGGAGTGCCCTTCCTCGCTCCCCCCATCACCGCTCTCCCCCGAGTGGTGCGGCGAGGTGGTCTCCACCGTCCCCCCGAGCCGGCCGCGCAGCGCCGCGACCACCTTCGCGTCACCGACGGCGACCCAGCGCCGGCCGACGAGGTACGAACCGCCGTAATCCTTGGCCTCGTTGATCCACTCGCGCTGGCCGCGGTCGGTGGCGAAGGTGGTCAGCACATAACGCCCGTTCGATGCCTTGCAGTTGGCCTGCCGGAGCTCCTGGGCGTCGGTCTGTACGTTGGGGTCGCAGCCGGCCTTCTCGGCCAGCTGCTCCAGGGTTCCCGTCGCGGTCGGCGGTGCCGAGGGACGGTCGTTCCCGGCGCCGTCGGCCGTGTTCTGTTTGCCGTCCGCGCTGCACCCGGTCAGGAGCAGCAGCGCTGCCAGGAGGGTGCCCGCGGCCCGGGGGCCGGCTCCGACTCGCCATTCCGGTTCTGTCGCCATCGGCCCATCCTGCACCCAAAACCGGTCTCAGGTACGGGCGACGGCCAGGCTCGTGACATAGGCCTCCCGGACCGTCCCGCCGGGAAAGGCGTGGGCGAGCAGAGCCCGTTCCCGCTCCAGGACGTCCCCGGCCACCGCCCGGTCCGCGACCAGGAAGACGGAGTGGCTGGCGAGGTTGGCGAGGTGGAGGTCGAGCGGGACCTCCCGGCTCCACTCGACCTGCCGGGTGCGGAAGTCGACCCCGGCGGGGAGCTCGGCCCGGAGCCGGGCGTCGGCGTCGTAGGCCGCCACGTGGTGGTCCTCCTGGCCCTCGCCGAAAGTGTCCAGCACCCGGCGCCGCTGGTCGCCGATCCACTCCACGCGCGGGTCCGAGTCGTTCCACCACAGGGCGAGCGCCCCGCCGGGCCGCAGGACGCGGCGCGCCTCGGGGACCGAGCGGGCGGGGTCGGTCCAGTGCCAGGACTGGGCGTACGTGATCAGGTCCAGCGAGCCGGTCCGCAGCGGCAGCCGGTTGCCGTCACCCCGGACCACCGGCACGTGCGGCAGGCCCCGGCGGAGCTGCGCGGCCATCCCGTCTCCCGGCTCCACCGCCGTGACCCGGGCGCCCCTGCCGTCCAGCAGGGCGGTGGCGATGCCGGTGCCGGCGCCGACGTCCGCGACCCGCGCTCCGGCCAGGGGGCGGCCGGACAGCTCCTCGATCGCGTCGAGCAGGGCGGGCGGATAGGAGGGGCGGTTGGCGGCATAGGAGGCGGCCACCGCGTCGAACGAGCGGGCCCGGGCTGAGTTCGTCGTCATCCCTCCATGATGGCCCGGCCCCCCTCCCGTACCGCCGGCGGGAAATCCGTTGCACGCCTCTGGTCCCCCCGGGTACCCGTCAGTACATTGACACCATGTCTAACACGCAGCCAGCGGCGGTCGCGTCGGAGCGGACGCCGCTCAAGGCCCGCAAGGTCTCCTTCGCCTGGGAGAAGACCCCCCTGCACTGGGTGCCGGGCGACCCGTTCACCACGCACACCATCAACGTGCTCCACCTGCTGCTCCCGGCCGGGGAGCGCTGGTTCATCCACGTGTACCGGCAGGTCCTCCCGTACATCCACGACGAGCAGCTCCGCGAGGACGTCATCGGGTTCATCGGCCAGGAGGCCGTGCACTCGCAGGCGCATGACGATGTGCTGCCGCACCTGCGGGAGTTGGGCCTGGACCCGACCCCGTACACCGCGCAGGTCGACTGGTTCTTCGAGAAGCTGCTCGGTGACCGGACGCTGCCGCCGGGGCGGGCGTCGAAGTGGTGGCTGATGGAGCGGGTGGCGACGATCGCGGCGATCGAGCACTACACCGCCTTCCTCGGGGACTGGATCCTCAACGCGGAGGCGCTGGACCGCAAGGGCGCCGATCCGACCATGCTGGACCTGCTGCGCTGGCACGGGGCGGAGGAGGTGGAGCACCGGTCGGTGGCGTTCGAGGTGTTCATGCATGTCGACGGCGGCTACCGGAGGCGGGTGCGGACCTGGGCGGCGGCCTTCTCGGCGCTGGTCTTCCTCTGGCAGCGCGGGACCCGGTTCTTCATGGACAACGATCCGAGCCTGCTGGACGGCAAGGCCTCGTTCAAGGCGTTCCACGCCAGCGGCAGGCAGGGGACGCTGCCGACCACGGGCGCGATCCTGCTGTCCATCCCCAGCTACCTCAGCCGGTCGTACCACCCCTCGCAGGAGGGCAGCACGGCCCAGGCCGTCGACTACCTCGCCCACTCGCCCGCGGCGCTCGCCGCCGAGGCCCGTACGACGGGAACGTCCTGACCCATGGCCCTGCCCCGTCTGCGTACCGTCGTGCTGGTCTCCGGTGCCGCCCTGCTCACCCGGCGGGCCCTGAGGCGCCGTATCGCCCGGTCCCCGCTGTGGCCGATGCCCGCCCTGGCGGAACCGGTCTCCGGCCACTCCCGGCGGCGGCCGACCACCATCCGGCGACTGCTGATCACCGAGCGGGTTCACGTCGCCGACGGGGTCGTACAACTCCGGCTTGAGGGAGCGCAGTTGCCGCGATGGCAGCCCGGGGCACATCTGGATCTCGTGCTGCCGTCCGGCCTGGTGCGGCAGTACTCGCTCTGCGGCGATCCGGACGACCCCGGTACGTACACGGTCGCGACCCGGCTGATGGAGGGCGGCCGGGGCGGCTCGCGGGAGGTGCACGAGCAGCTCCAGGAGGGCGAGGAGATCGAGGTGCGCGGGCCGCGCAACCGGTTCCCGCTGGTGGAGGCGGAGGCGTACGTCTTCGTCGCGGGCGGGATCGGCATCACCCCGATCCTGCCGATGCTCCGCTCGCTGGCCGCCCGGGGGGCGGACTGGCAGCTGCTGTACGGGGGCCGGTCGCGGGGATCGATGCCGTTCCTGGACGAGATCGAGAAGCTCGGCGCCGAGGGCGGGCGGGTGACCGTGGTCGCCCAGGACGAGGCGGGGCACCCCGACACCGCCGCCGCGCTGGCGGACATCGCCCCGGGCACCGCGGTCTACTGCTGCGGGCCCGAGCCCCTGATGGACGCCGTCACCGCCGCGCTCCCCGAGGGCTGCACCCTGCACCTGGAGCGGTTCTCCGCCGCGAGCGCCGATATGGCGGACTCCGGCGCCTTCGAGGTGGAGCTGCATCGCAGCGGCCGGACCGTTCAGGTCGCGGCCGGGCAGTCGGTGCTGGCCGCCGTCCGCGCGGAGCTGCCCCATGTCGCGTACTCCTGCGAGCAGGGGTTCTGCGGGACCTGCCAACAGCGGGTCCTGGAGGGCGAGATCGACCACCGGGACGAGCTGCTGACCGACGACGAGCGCGGCGACTCCATGCTGATCTGCGTCTCGCGCTGCCGGGGCGGGCGTCTCGTGCTGGACCTTTAGGCGATGCCGACGCGTACCCCGGTTAGGCTGTCCGGATGACGACCGGGGTACGGCGCAGGATGGGCGTCGACGAGCGCAGGCAGCAACTGATCGGCGTCGCGCTGGACTTGTTCAGCCGGCGCTCCCCCGAGGATGTGTCGATCGACGAGATCGCCGCCGCCGCGGGCATCTCACGGCCACTCGTCTACCACTACTTCCCGGGGAAGCAGAGCCTGTACGAGGCCGCGCTGCGGCGAGCCGCCGACGAGCTGGCCGCCCGCTTCCTGGAACCGCTCGAAGGGCCCCTGGGGGCACGGCTGTTGCGGGTCATGGGACGGTTCTTCGACTTCGTCGACGAGCACGGCCCCGGCTTCTCTGCGCTGATGCGCGGCGGGCCGGCCGTCGGCTCCTCGACGGCCAACGCCATGATCGACGGGGTTCGGCAGGCCGCGTACGAGCAGATCATCACGCATCTGGGGGTGGAAGACCCGCCCGCGCGCCTTGAGTTGGTGGTCCGCTCCTGGGTCTCGCTCGCCGAGTCGACCGCACTGATCTGGCTGGACGGGCGGCGCATCCCGCGCGAGGAGCTGGAGATGCAGCTGGTACACGACTTCGCCGCGCTGGCCGCCGTCAGTGCCGCGTACGACCAGGAGATGGCGGGGATCGTGCTGCGGGCGCTCTCCCAGGAGCCGGCGGAGGGCCCGTTCGGGGACCTGCTGGCCCGGCTCTCCGCGCTCACGCCCGCCGCACCGGCCGTCCCCGCGCAGCGACTGCCGCACGAAAGCCCTTGATCGGGGCGGCCGTTGCGGCACGCAAGCCCTGAAGCCGAAAGGCCGTTGCGGCACTGTTGGCCCTTGAGCCGGAAGCCCGTTGCGGCGCGTAAGCCCCTAGGCCGGCAGCCCGTTGCGGTGCGAGACGCGGCGGGCGGCGGCCAGGAGGGCGTGGATCTGCGGGCCCGCCTGGTCGATCTCGGTCACGGGCTTCGGGAACGGCAGCCGTACGTCGCGGTGGGTGCGCGGGTATTCGAGGCGCAGGGTCACCCCGTAGCGGTCCATGGCCAGGGGCACGGCCCGCACCATGCCCCGGTCCGGGTGGGGGCGGACGAGGCGCAGCAGCAGGGGCACCAGCTCGCTGTGGTCGTCGATCAGGTGCGTCAGCATGCCCGCCTCGCACGCGGCGACCGGGTCGGTCTCCGTCTGCTCCAGCTCTTCGAGCGTGATGAACGTGCGGCCCTCGGCGTCCTCCAGGACCGCCTGGCCGAACTCCATGCAGGTGGAGCTCTCGGTGTCCGTGCTGTACGGGGCCGCCAGCAGCCCGGTCACCGTGACCCGGGCGCGCAGCCGCTCCCGTACGGGGGTGGGGGCGATGTCCGTGAACTCCAGGCGGGCCGGGACCCGGTCGCCGGCCGGGGCGTGGCCGCCCTCGGTGGGGGCGTGCAGGTGGATGTGGCCCATCGCCCCCGTGCCGTCCAGGCGGCGGACTTCGGTCTGCACCCCGTCGCTCACCACCGTCATCGAGTGGGCGACGACGAGGATCGACCGGACGCGCTCGGCGCGGGTCGGCTGCGTGGCACGGGCGCTGAAAGGACGCATCCGAGTTCTCCAGAGGCGATCAGGGAACCCAAGCAGCTACTTAGGCATGCCTAACCTAACCCACAACGCGGAGGTCGGGGTAGTCCGCCGTCAGAACCGGTCCTTCCGGATCGCTCTCCCGGGCCGGCCCGGAAGCCGCCGGGCTCCCCCGGCCGACCCGGGGCCCTCGGGCTCGCGATCAGAGCTGGAGCTCGCTGTGGAGCGCGGCGGCGAGTCCGACCTCCGCGTTGTCCGCCTGGCCGCGTTCGAAGGCGCGCTGGTAGGCGGCGTCGCCCACGGCGGCACGGGCCTGGAGCTCGCAGGTCTCGCGGACCGCGCCCAGCTCCGGGGTGCCGCGCTGGGGGTGGCCGACCATCCGCCAGTACGCGTGCCCGGTGCCGTAGACCCTGGCCGCCTGGGCGCCCGCGCCCTGGGCGGCGATGGCGGCGGCCAGGATGTCCAGGCCCAGCGCGATGCCGAAGCTGTCGCGCAGCCGGTGCTTGCCCGCGAGCATCGCCCGGGCGTGCGTGGCGGAGGCCTCCGGGCGGCCCTGGAGCAGGGCGATCAGGGCGAGCTGGTAGTCGGCGTAGGAGCGGGTCCAGTACTCGCCGCCCAGCTCGCAGGACCGGCGCAGTGTGGCGGCGGCCCGCCCGGACTCGGTGAGCCGGCCGAGCGCGGTGAGCGCGAAGACGGTGATGAGGCGGCAGCGCAGCCGGTGGGCGGACTCCACGGGCACGGGGTCGGAGTCGGAGTCGGGGCCGGACCCACCGGCCGCCTCGGAGGTGTCGGCGGCGGCGGTGCCGCGCGGCTCCGGGGACGCCCCGTCGGAAGGGGCCGTCTCGGTCATCCGCAGCACCCGTTCGGCCGCTTCCAGGGCCGCGGCGGGCTCGCCGTTCATCAGCTGGGTGAGGCCGGAGAGGTAGGTGGCGCCGAGCATGCCCTCGTCGTCGTGGTCGTACAGCGCGATGGCCGTGCAGAGCGCCCCGAACTTCTCTGCGGTCGCGAAGTCGCCCTGGAGCAGGGCGGCGACGCCGAGCACCCACTGCAGCCTGGTCCGGTGCGGGCCCTCCACCGGGCCCGCGTCCAGGGCGCGCTGGGCATAGCCGCGCGCCTCCGACAGATGGCCGCAGCAGGCCCAGAAGAAGCCGACCCGGCCCGCCATCTCCTGGGCGCCCGCCACATCGTGGGCGAGCAGGTGGTCCAGGGCGGCGCACAGGTCCAGGTGGGTGTCGGCGATCGTGTGGTACCAGGTGATCTGGTCGGGGCCGGTCCAGCCGTCGTGGGCGCGGCGGGCGAGACCGAGGAAGCTTCTCGCGTGCCGGTCGGCGGCCGCGCGCTCCTCACCGAGCTCCCTTAGCCACATGCGGCCGTACTCGCGCAGGGTGTCGAGCATCCGGTAGCGGGTGCCGTCGCGCTGGACGACGGACTGGGCGACGAGCCCCTGCAGCGCCCGGTCCACCTCGTGAGGGGTGAGCGGCCCGCCGGTGCAGACCTCGCGGGCGACCTCCTCGTCGAAGTCCGTGCGGAGCAGGGTGAGACGGGCCCAGAGGAGGCGTTCCAGCGGGGTGCAGAGCTCGTGGCTCCACCCGATCGTGGTGCGCAGGGTGCGGTGGCGGCGGGGCCAGAGGGAGTCGTCGGCGAGGAGGTCGAGCCGGGAGGCGGTGAGGTCCTCGGCGTCGACCGGGGCGTCGAAGCGGGTCCCGATGCGGGTGGCGAGCTGGGCCACGGTGTGGCGGCCGATGCCCGCGGCGGCCAGTTCGATGGCGAGCGGGATGCCTTCGAGGCGCCGGCAGATGTCGGCGGCGGCCGCCCGGTCGCCGGGCGCGTCCAGCCCCGCCCGGGGGTCGCCGGCGCGGAGCCGGTCCTCGAAGAGCTGGAGCGCGTCGGGGGCGCCGTCGACCGGCAGCGGCGGGATCCGCACGACGTGCTCGCCCCGGGTGCCCAGCGGCTGTCTGCTGGTGACCAGGACGGTCAGGCCGGGCGAGGTGGTGAGGAGTTCGGCCAGCAGATGGGAGCAGGGGGCACGCAGGTGTTCGGCGGAGTCGAGGACGAGCAGGAGGTTCTTGTCGCTGAGCCATTCGCAGAGCGCCTCGACGGGCATCCGCAGGGTGTGGTCGGCGAGCCCGACCGCGTCGGAGACGGTGGGGAGCAGCAGCGCGTCGTCGTAGAGCGGGGAGAGGTCGGCCCACCAGGCGCCGTCCGGGTAGCGGTCGGCGGCGGCGCGGGCGGCCCGGACGGCGAGCCGGCTCTTGCCGACACCGCCGGGCCCGATCAGTGTGGTCATCCGCCGCGTGGTCAACGCGGTTTCCAGCCGGGCCAGTTCGGCCCGCCTCCCGACGAAGCTGCTCGTCTCCTCGGGAAGGAATCCCACCTTGGTCATCATCACCGTCCGGCACGCTGGGGCAGAGGGCGCCGGTGAGCCGACCGCCCCGGGCGGAACTCCTGCCGCACGAACCGGGCCGGTCCCGCTTTCCCCTCGCCGAGGAAACCTCGACGGGGAAAGCGGGACCGGCCCGGTGGACCAGGACGGCTTTCGCGGCTCCTTCGCCGACGTCTGCCGTCACCGTAGTGCCGCTCGGAGTCAGCGCAGGACGAAGACCGCCACCGTGCGTCCCGGTACGGTGAAACTGGCTGATTTCGCGTCGTACCTGGCTCGTTTGACCGTAAGATCCGCACCCTTGGCCTGGACCGGGTGCAGGGCGTACGTCTTCCCCGCCGGGGCGGCGAGCCGCTGGGTGGCGGTGTCGGGGCCGGCGTTGAGGACGACGGCCAGCCTGCCCAGGCGCATGGTGATCACGCCGGGGGTCTCGGCCGGTCCGGAGAGCGGGAAGGACAGGGCCGACTGCACCTGCCCGGCGGTGGAGAGGGAGAACTCCCTCTCGGTGGTACGGATGGTGAGCAGGTCGCGGTAGGCGGCCGAGGCCCCGTCGATCTGGGCGCACTTGGGGGCGATCGTGGCGGAGGCCGTCAGCAGCGGCTTCGCGTACGGCCACTTGTCCTGGTTGTCGGCGGCGGGCGGCAGGCCCCGGCCGAAGCCGTTGCCGTCACGGCAGTCCCAGTGCAGGGCGTTGAACCAGTCGCCGCTGTCGTAGGAGTTGCGGTCCAGGGACTTGGAGCGCAGGAGGTCGGTGCCCGCCTGGGAGAGCGAGGGCCCCTGGGAGAGGACGGAGGCGCCCATCGCGACCACCTGGGCCCTGGCCCGCTCGGCGGCCGGTGTCCCCGCCGGGAGCTTGAAGGCGAGGGTGTCGAAGAGCGTCTCGTTGTCGTGGGCGTCGGAGTAGGCCAGCGCGTCGCCGGGGGCCGCCGCGTATCCGGCGGGTGCCCCGTTGTAGTCGACGTCCGAGCCCTTGACCGTCCGCCCGGAGGTGTCGGTGAAGGTGTAGCCGGCGAGGTTGCCGGTGAGGCCGACCTTGATCAGGTCCTGGTAGTGCAGCAGCCGGGCCTTCTGCTCGGCGCGGGTGCCGTTGGCCGGGGAGGAGTTGGGGTCGGTGTAGAGGCCGGTGGCGAAGCCCTGGACGCCGGGGTCCTCGTCGAAGGGGCCGCCGCCGCGGACGGCGTCACGGGCCCGGTCGGAGAAGGTCGCGATGCCGGTGCCGGCCATGTTCTTCTGGGTGGCCTGGACGAAGCGGGCGTCGTCGGCGATCTCGCCGAAGTTCCAGCCCTCGCCGTACAGAATGATCTTCTTCCCGTCGACGCCGTCCTTGGCGAGCGTGAGCCCGTCGAGCGCCTTGCGGACCGCGAGGACGTTCTCCTTGGGGTGGTGGCCCATCAGGTCGAAGCGGAAGCCGTCGACCTTGTACTCCTTCGCCCAGGTGACGATCGAGTCGACGACGAGCTTGCCCATCATGGTGTTCTCGGGCGCGGTGTTGGCGCAGCAGGTGGAGGTGGCGACGGTGCCGTCCTCCAGGAGCCGCTGGTAGTAGCCGGGCACGATCTTGTCCAGCACCGACTTGTCGTCCTGGCCGGAGGCGACGGTGTGGTTGTAGACGACGTCCATGACCGTGCGCAGTCCGGCCTGGTTGAGGCCCTGGACCATCTGCCGGAACTCGACCGTGCGCTTGGTGCCGTCCGGGTCGGAGGCGTACGAGCCCTCCGGGACGGTGTAGTGCAGCGGGTCGTAGCCCCAGTTGAAGCCGTCCTTGGCGGCGGCCTCGGAGACGCAGGCCTGCTGCTCCTCGGAGTCGGGGGCGTGGACGGTGAGGTCGCAAGCGGGCTTGGCCTGGTCCTTCTTCTTCTCCGGGATGGTCCCGATGTCGAAGACGGGCAGCAGGTGGACGTAGCTGGTGCCGGAGTCCGCGAGCTTCTTCAGGTGCTGCATGCCCCTGGACCGGGTGTCGGTGAAGGCCAGGTACTCACCCGGGTGGGCCGACGTGCGATCCGTGATGGAGAAGTCCCGGACGTGCAGCTCCTGGATCTGGGCGTCCCGCAGCGGGGTGGCGGCGGGCTTCTTCAGGCCGGACCAGCCGCGCGGCGCCAGCTTCGGGTCGGTGAGGTCCACGACGAGGCTGCGGGCGGAGTCGGCGGTCAGGGCGGTGGAGTAGGGGTCGGTGACCTTGTTGGTGACCAGCTTCTGGACGGTGGGCGCCCAGACGGTGACGGCGTACCGGTAGGACTTGCCCCGCCAGTCCTTCTTGCCGGTGACGGACCAGACGCCGGTGCGGTCGTCGCGCTTCATCGGGTGCGTACGGCCGTCGAGTTCGAGGGCGACGGCCGTGGCGGTGGGGGCCCAGACGGAGAGGGTGGGCGTGCCGCCGCGGAAGACCGGACCGAGCGACGCGGAGGCCGCGTTCTTCCCGTACAGGTCATCCAGGATGCCCGCCGTCTGTACGCCGGTGGCGGCGAGCAGGGCGCCGTTGGCCGCGCGCTGGGTGGCGATGAGCTGGCCGCGCAGGGACTCCCGGACCCGGTCCCGGTCGCGGGTGTCGACGGTGAAGGCCGGATAGTCCTTCAGGTGCGGGTACTCGGCCTTCTGCGCGTCACTGAGCGCGGTCTGCGTGAGCCGCAGCCACTGGCCCTCGTCGGAGAGCGCCCCGTCGACGACGGAGATGCCGCCCTTCTTCGCGTACACGAGCTGCTGGCTGGTGGCGTCGGTCGTCTTCACCTTCCAGACGACGGTGTTCGCGTCGATCCACTGCGCCTCGGCCTTCGACAGGTCGGGGGCCGCGCCACCGCCGGTCTGCGGGAGCAGATAGCCGGGCTTGGAGCCGAGCATCCAGACCTCGTGGCCGTACGTGGCGATGTCGAGGGACTGGTCGCTGGGGAGGTCCTTCTCGTCGCCCTTGTGCAGGATGTAGCTGAGCGAGGTGGCCCCGTCGATCAGCGGGACCTCGAAGGTGACCCCGTAGGCGTCCTTCTTCACCGGCATCAGCGGCTTGGCCCAGTCGGTGGGCTCCTTGGCTCCGGTCCAGGTGTGCAGCCCCCAGCCGTCGTATTTGCCGTCGGGCCGGTGGTAGTTGAGCACGGCCTTCGTGGTGTCCTGCGGCGGGGCCTCGGGGGCCTGGGTGGCCTGTCCGTCCTTGCCCTGCTCGATCCAGACCTGCCCGGTCACACCGAGGTCGATGGTCCGCTGCGGCCCGTCCGCCGTGCCGTTCTTCTCGACGGTGTACGGGACCGAGCCCGTGCCCTCCTCCAGGTCGATCCAGGCGAACGCGCCGAACGCGTCCCTGCCGATGAACTCGGCTGTCTGCTCACCGGACTTGAGCTGCCAGCCCTCGTAGTCGCCGTCGGCACGCTTGTAGTGGACGACGGCCCGGTCGCGCTCGACGGCGACGGGCTTTCCGGGCGGCGGGGCCTGGCCGGCGGTGGTCGCGGCGAGGGCACTGGAGGTGCGGCCCGCCCGGTCGACCACAACGGCCTTGTAGCGCAGGGGCGTTCCCGCCTTCACGGTCCCGTCGAGATACTGGGTGACCCGGTACGGGGCGTGGTCGGCCGAACCGAGCTTCTGCCACTTCCCGTTGCCCACCTGGGCGGCGAAGACGACCCGGTTGAGCCGGCCGCCGTCCACATCGGCGTCGATCTCGACGGTGCCGGTGGCTCCGGCGGCCGGGGCCTTCAGAGCGATCGTGGGCTTGGCGGCGGGGGCGCCGAGGGGCTTGTCCGCCCGCAGCACGATGCTGGAGAGGGCGGGCACGGTGACGGTGACCTTCTTGTCCGCACCACTGCGGACCGAACCGGAACCGCCGTAGATCGTACGGAAGTCGACCCCGGCCGACTCGGTGGCCAGCTGGACAGTCTTCGGGGTGGTGGCGTTGTTGGAGGCCACGAGGTACTCGTACGGCCGCTCGGCGTCGATGCGCGAGGTGGCGTACACCGACCCGTCCGCCCCTTCGACGACCAGCTCACTCTGAACCCCGTCCCGCAGCGCCGGGTGCTCCTTGGTGAGCTTGGCGAGGCCGGCGATGGAGCGGTAGATCGGGTGGGTGGTGTCGTACGCGTCCGAGGCGTGGGTGCGGTCGGTGCCGAGCTGGTCGTCGTCCAGGTAGTCGGCGGTCTTCGAGGCGAAGAGGGTCTGGCGGGAGTCCTTGTCGCCGCCCGCGCCGGTGAAGCCCTGCTCGTCGCCGTAGTAGATCACCGGGTTGCCCCGGCCCAGGAACATCAGCTCGTTGGCGAGCCGGGCCCGCTTCAGCAGCTCCGCGTCATCGGCGTCCGGGTTGTCCTGCTTGAGGAAGGTCCCGATGCGGCCCATGTCGTGGTTGCCGAGGAAGGTGACCTGCTCGTAGGCGTTGGCCTTGTCCGTGGTGTAGCGGTAGTCGTTCCCGTACACGGAGGCGAGCCGGTCGGCCGGGGCGCCCTGGGAGGCGAACTGGCGGGCGGCCTCCTGGAAGGGGAAGTCGAGCGTCGAGTCGAGGCGGCCCCGGGTCACGTACGGCGAGGTGATCGCCGGGTCGGCGGAGTAGACCTCACCGAACATGAAGAAGTCGTCCCGGCCGCGCTTGGCGGCGTACGCGTCGAGCGCGGTGGCCCACTGGGTCCAGAAGTCCAGGTCGACGTGTTTGACGGTGTCGATGCGGAACCCGTCGATGTCGAAGTCGCGGACCCACTTCTCGTAGATCTTCTCCATGCCCTCCACGACCTCGGGACGCTCGGTCCACAGGTCGTCGAGGCCGGAGAAGTCGCCGTACTCGTTGGACTCGCCGGCCCACGTCGAGTCGCCCCGGTTGTGGTACATCGTCGGGTCGTTGAGCCAGGACGGGACCTTCTTGCCGGTGTTCGGCGTCTTCACCGGGGTGTACGGGAACGAGTCCTCGTCCACCTTCTTGACGCCGTCCCGGTCGTCGAAGGGACGGCCGTCCTTGTCGAGGTAGGGGAAGGCGCCCTTGGGCTTGTAGCCGTAAGCCTTCTCCGCGTAGTCGACGGTGTCGGCGGTGTGGTTCGTGATGACGTCGAAGAAGACCTTCATGCCCTTGGCATGGGCCTTGTCGATCAGCTTCTCCAGGTCGGCGTTGGTGCCGAAGTGCGGGTCGACCTGGGTGAAGTCGGTGATCCAGTAGCCGTGGTAGCCGGCCGAGGCGTCCTTGCCGGTGCCCTGGACGGGCCGGTTCTTGAAGATCGGGGCGAGCCAGATCGCGGTGGTGCCGAGGCCCTTGATGTAGTCGAGCTTCCCGGACAGGCCCTTGAGGTCGCCGCCCTGGTAGAACCCCTTGTCGGTGGGGTCGAAGCCGGTCTCCAGGCGTGAACCGGTCAGTCCGCCCCGGTCGTTGGCGGTGGTGCCGTTGGCGAACCGGTCCGGCAGCACGAAGTAGAACTGCTCACGCGTGAGATCGTGCCGGGCCGCCTCCTTGGCCAGCTTCGCGTCGGAGGGCGGGGCGGGCGGTCTGGGCGAAGCGGCGGCGGTGGCCGCCGGGACGACGGGCAGCAGCGCCGCGCAGAGCGCGGCGACCACCCCTCGCCTGAGCGTGGTTCGGGACACGAGAGGGTTGCTCCTCGGCTGGTCTCAGGAGGGTGGGGTGCGGGCCGGTGACGGTGTCACCGGCCCGCGGAGGAGGGAGGGAGGGTCAGCTGCGCCAGACGTCGGCGGTCAGCGTGACCTTCCCGGAGGACGGGACGGTGGCGGTGCGGTTGGCTCCGCTCTCCCAGGTGACGTTGCCGCTCGCGTCCTTGCGGACGTACTTGTACGCGAACGAGGTCCCGGCGGGCAGGTTCACGTCCAGCTTCCAGACGGGGTACGTGGCCGGGTCGAGCTTCAGGGCACTGGCCGGGTTCCAGTTGCCGAGGGCGGCCTGGTCGCCGGTGACGTAGATGTTCTGGCCGGGCTGGGTGGTGGCGTTGACGCCGAAGGAGGCGCCGGACTGGCCGTTGCCGGGGTTCGGGTTCGAACCGCCGCCGCCCGCGCACGTACGGGCATTGGCATGCAGGGCCACGGCCGTGCCCGCGCCCAGCGTGGCGGTGAACTGGCCGGAACCGTTCACCGTGACACCCCGCCCGCTCTGCACGTCGCAGTAGTCACCGGCGGGCAGCGAGGTCTGGAAGGTCCGGGTCAGCGAGGAGCCCTCGTGGTTGATGGCAACGTACGCCTTGCTTCCCCGGCCGAAGGCGATCTGGTCGCCGCCGTTGTCCCACCAGTTGGTGACGGACTGGCCGCGTGCGGCGTTGCGGAAGCCGACCATGGAGGAGACCTCGCGCCAGTCGTGCTGGCACTTCCAGCCGTCGGCGTAGCAGGCGTTCACCTGGCCGCCGTTGGGCGGTCCTGCGTCGTGGTTGCTGAACTCGTAGCCGGAGTGGACGTCCGGGGAGCCGTAGGGCCAGGCCAGCATGAAGACGTTGGCGAGGGTGTAGGCGGAGCCGTTCTTGTAGTTGAGGGTGTCGCCGCCGCGCTCGGTGTCGTGGTTGTCGACGAAGACGCCGGACTTCCCGGACTCCATGAAGCCCCAGCCCTCGCCGAAGTTCTTCAGGTTGGCGAGGTTCTCGTTGAGGAAGACCTGCTTGAGGCTGCGCCCGTACCGGAACTCCTGGACGTCCCCGGTGCCGAGGTACTCGGAGGGCGAGACCGCCTCGCCCGCCCCGTAGATCGCCTCCTGCTTCCAGTAGACGTCGGGGTTGGTCAGCCGGGACTTGATGTTGGCGAGGTCGGCGGCCGGCATGTGCTTGGCCGCGTCGATCCGGAAGCCGTCGACCCCGAGGGAGAGCAGGTCGTTGAGGTAGCCGGCGACCTTGCCGCGTACGTAGTCCTCGCCGGTGTCCAGGTCGGCGAGGCCGACCAGTTCGCAGTTCTGGACGTTGGCACGGTCGTTGTAGTTGGTGATGGGCGTCTGGCAGTGGTTCAGGTCGTTGACCGAGTAGAGCCCCGGGTAGTCGTACTTGGTGTACGACGAGCCGCCGGTGCCCGTGCCGTTGCCGGCGGACATGTGGTTGATGACGGAGTCCGCGACGACCTTGACCCCGGCCGAGTGACACGTGTTCACCATGGCGGAGAACGCGGCCCGGTCACCGAGGCGACCGGCGATCTTGTAACTGACGGGCTGGTACGACGTCCACCACTGGCCGCCCTGGATGTGCTCCTGGGGCGGCGAGACCTGGACGTAGCCGTAACCTGCCGGACCCAGGGTGTCCGTGCAGGCCTTGGCTATGGAGGCGAACTTCCACTCGAACAGCACGGCGGTGACGTCCTTGTCGCCCGGAGCGGCGGCCTGCGCGGGGGACGCGGTGCCGAATCCGGTGGGGATGACAAGGGCGGCAGCGGCGCCGGCCACGAGGGCGAGCGCGGCAGACAGGGGTCTGCGTGCCATGTCTTTCCTCCTGCGGGTGGGGGAAACGCGGGTGACGGTGCAGCCTCAGCCGGCAACGCGCCATGCCCTCAAGGCTCCTGAAGGTTCTTGCTGCAAGAATGCAAACCTTGCCGCGGACCAGACCGTACGAGGCCGTCAGGGACTGGTCAACCCTTTGGACATCTCCCGCTCACATCGGCGAAACAGCGCCGTTTTCTTCACGATTTCTTGCTGCAAGGTCTTTCGCAAGATATTGCGGGCCTGTTACGTTTCATCCGACTCCGGTCCGGTCGGCCGAGGGTTCCGGTAGCCGCCTCGCGGTGCCCGGACCCCACGCGCCCGGCCGGCCGGGCCGGTCACGACAAGAGAGGCACCCGGAGTCGCAAGAACTCCCCGCCGGCCCTTCCTGGGCCGACTCCTGGTGCCTCTCTGTACGTGTTCCCCGGGGCCTCGTCAGCCCTCCGTGCGTACCGCCGCCGTCGAGCCCCGTACCACCAGCTCCGGCTGGAAGACGTACTCGGTGCGCTGCACCGGGCTTCCGCCGATCTCCTCCAGCAGCGCGCCCACCGCGGCCGCCGCCATCGCCTGGACGGGCTGGCGCACGGTGGTCAGCGGCGGGTCGGTGAACGCGATGAGCTGCGAGTCGTCGAAGCCGACGACCGAGACGTCACGCGGCACGTCGAGCCCCCTCCCCCGGGCGGCGCGCACGACGCCCAGGGCCATCAGGTCGCTGCCGCAGACGATGCCGGTGCACCCCGCGTCCAGCAGGGCGCCCGCCGCCACCTGGCCGCCCTCGACGCTGAACAGCGTGGAGCAGACGAGCCCTTCGGCCTCGGAGCGGTCCATGGAGAGCAGCGAGACCGCCGCCTCCACGAACCCGTCCCGCTTGCGCCGGGACGGCACATACCGCTGGGGGCCGATGGCGAGGCCGATCCGGCGGTGGCCGAGGTCGGCGAGGTGCCCGACGGCCATCCGTACGGCAGCGTTGTCATCGGGCGAGACGAACGCGGCGCTGATCCGCTCGTTGTAGCCGTTGATCAGGACGAACGGCACACCGCGCTCGGCGAGCGCGGCGTACCGTGCCGGGTCGGCCGAGGTGTCGGCGTGCAGCCCGGACAGGAAGACGATGCCGCCGACGCCCCGCTCCACGAGCTGTTCGACCAGCTCGTCCTCGGTGGCGCCGCCCGGCAGCTGGGTGCAGAGCACGGGGGTGTATCCGTGCCCGGCCAGCACCTGTTCGACGGACTGCGCGAACGCCGGGAAGATCGGGTTGGTGAGTTCGGGCGTCACCAGGCCGATCAGTCCGGCGCTGCGCTGCCGCAGCCGTACGGGCCGCTCGTAGCCCAGGATGTCGAGCGCCGCGAGCACCCGCTGACGCGTGGTTTCCGCGACGCCCTGCTTCCCGTTCAGGACCCGGCTGACCGTCGCCTCGCTGACCGCCGCCTGGCCGGCGATGTCGGAGAGCCGGGGCGCTGCCGTGGTCCTGGGTGCGGGCAGCGTCACACCGTCCACCACACCGTGGTGTCGGCGGGCAGCACGGCCTCGGCGCCGTCCACGGTGACCGGGGCGCTGGCGAGCAGCACCCGGCCGCGGGCGGCGATCCGGACCGGGGCGCCGGTGGTGTTGACCGTGCAGACGAAGCCGGGGCGGCCGAGGACGAGGACGCCTTCGGGGCCGTCCAGCCACTCGACGGCGGAGCCCGCGCCAAGGCCCGGGTGCTCCCGGCGGGCGGCGATCGCGGCCCGGTACAGCTCCAGCGTGGAGCCCTCCACACCGGTCTGCGCCTCCACGGAGAGCTCGCCCCAGCCGGCGGGCTGCGGGAGCCAGCTGCCGCCCGCGCCGAAGCCGTACGACGTTCCCTCGCGGCTCCACGGGATCGGGACGCGGCACCCGTCGCGGAAGCCGTCCTGGCCCTCGGCTCGGAAGAACGAGGGGTCCTGGCGGGCCTCGTCGGGCAGGTCGGTGACGTCGGGCAGGCCGAGCTCCTCGCCCTGGTAGACGTAGGCGGAGCCGGGCAGGGCGAGCATCAGGAGGGTGGCGGCGCGGGCCCGGCGCAGGCCGAGTTCGCGGTCGCCGGGGGTACGGATCTGGGTGCCCAGGCCCGCCGGGTTGGCGAAGCGGGTGGCGTGCCGGGTGACGTCGTGGTTGGAGAGCACCCAGGTGGTGGGGGCACCGACCGGGCGCATCGCGTCGAGCGAGATGTCGATGACCTTGCGGAGCTCGGCGGCGTCCCAGGCGGTCCCCAGGTACTGGAAGTTGAACGCCTGGTGCATCTCGTCGGGGCGGACGTAGTTGGCGGTGCGCTCGACGGTCGGGGTCCACGCCTCGGCGACAGCGATGCGCTCGCCCGGGTACTCGTCGAGGATGGTGCGCCAGCTGCGGTAGATCGCGTGCACGCCGTCCTGGTCGAAGAAGGGCATGACGTCGTTGCCGAGCAGCTTGAGCTGGTCGTGGGCGCCGAGATCGGGCAGGCCCTCCGCCTTGACGAGGCCGTGGGCGACGTCGACCCGGAAGCCGTCGACGCCCATGTCGAGCCAGAAGCGCAGGATGGAGCGGAACTCGTCGGCGACGGCCGGGTGCTCCCAGTTGAAGTCGGGCTGCTCGGGGGCGAAGAGGTGGAGGTACCAGTCGCCGGGGGTGCCGTCCGGGTTCACCGTACGGGTCCAGGCGGGGCCGCCGAAGATGGACTCCCAGTCGTTGGGCGGGAGTTCACCGTCGGCGCCCTTGCCCGGGCGGAAGTGGTAGCGCTCGCGCAGGGCGGAGCCGGTCCCCTCGGCCAGGGCGCGCTTGAACCACTCGTGCTGGTCGGAGGAGTGGTTGGGCACCAGGTCGACGATGATGCGCAGGCCCAGGCCGTGCGCCTCGCGGATCAGCGCGTCGGCGTCCAGCAGGGTGCCGAACATGGGGTCGATGGCCCGGTAGTCGGCGACGTCGTAGCCGGCGTCGGCCTGCGGGGAGGCGTAGAAGGGGGAGAGCCAGACCGCGTCGACGCCGAGGTCCCGGAGGTAGGGGAGGCGGGCGGTGACGCCGGCGAGGTCACCCATGCCGTCGCCGTTGCCGTCGGCGAAGCTCCGCGGATAGACCTGGTAGATCACCGCGTCCTGCCACCAGCCGGTGCGGTGGCCCGGGGCATCGTCGGACGTGCCGGTGGAGGGGGCAGCGAGGTGCTGGGTCATGTCGTCCCTGGGGTGTCTGGGTGGGGAGCGGCGCCGGTGACCGGGTCGGGGTTTCCGGCGCCGCCGTGACGGGTGCGGTGGTGCGTGCGGGTGCTGGTGCCGGCCTGGACGGCTCGGGGGATCAGCCCTTGACCGCTCCGGCGGACATGCCGGTGACCAGGTGCTTCTGCGCGAACAGGAACACCAGGGCGGCCGGGATGGCGATGAGCACGGAGGCCGCCGTCATGGGGCCCCACTGGGCGCCGTACTGGTTGACGAACTTCTGCAGTCCGCCGGCCAGCGTCAGGTTCTCGTCACCGACCAGGAAGGCGGAGGCGTACGCCACTTCGCCCCAGGCGGTGATGAAGGAGTAGAACGCGGTGACCGCGAGGCCCGGCTTGGCCAGCGGCAGGATCAGGCGGAAGAAGGTGCCGAACGGGGTGAGGCCGTCGACCTCGCCCGACTCGTCGATCTCGCGCGGGATGGTGTCGAAGAAGCCCTTCATCATCCAGGCGCAGAACGGCACCGAGATGGTGAGGTAGGTGATGACGAGGCCGGCGGGCTGGTTGAGCAGCCCCAGGTTGGCCATGATGTTGTAGATCGGCACGATGAGGACGGCGACCGGGAACATCTGGGTGATCAGCAGTGTCCACATCAGTCCGCGCTTGCCGGGGAAGCGGAAGCGGCTGACGGCGTAGCCGGTGGTGGCGGCGACGAAGACGCCGATGAGGGTGGAGAGCCCGGCGATGATCGCGGAGTTGGCGAACCAGTTGAGGAACTCGGTGTCGCGGATCAGGTTCGTGTAGTTGACGAACGTGGTCTCGCGGAAGAAGTCCGTCGTGGTCGCGAACTTGGCGGGCTTGAGCGAGGTCAGCAGGACCCACAGCACCGGGAAGACCGCGATCACCGAGGCGATGATCAGGGTGAGGTGCAGCCCGACGGAGGCGAGCGGGGAGCGCTCGCCGCGGAGCCGGACCTTGGGCCCGGCGTGGCGTGCGGGTGCGTCGGTAACAGTGCTCACCAGTTGTCTCCCTGGGTGCGCAGGACTCGCCGGTAGATCACGGCGAAGAGCATCAGGAGTACGAGGATCAGCACGCCCCAGGTGGAGGACTGCGCGAAGTCGCGCGGGCTGATCTCGAAGGAGAACTTGTACGCCTGGGTGACGAGGATCTGGGTGGCCTCACCGGGTCCGCCGCGGGTGAGCAGGAAGATCACCGGGAACATGTTGAAGGTCCAGATGGTGGAGAGCAGGATCACCGTGGTGGAGACCGGGCGCAGTCCGGGCAGTGTGATGTGGCGGAACCGCTGCCAGGCGGTGGCCCCGTCCATCTCGGCGGCCTCGTACTGCTCCGAGGGTATGGACTGCAGTCCGCCGAGCAGGGCGACCATCATGAAGGGGATGCCGAGCCATACGTTGACGGCGATGACGGCGAACTTGGCCCAGGTCGGGTCGTTCAGCCACGGAACGCCGTCGATGCCGGCGCCGCCGAGGATCTTGTTGAGCAGGCCGCGCTCCTCGTTGTAGAGGAAGCGCCAGGCGAAGACCGAGACGAAGCCGGGGATGGCCCAGGGCAGGATGAGGGCCATGCGGTAGGCGGAGCGTCCGGCGATACGGCGGTTGAGGATGTTGGCGAGGCCCATGCCGAGCACGAAGGTGATGCTCACGCAGGAGACCGTCCACACCAGTGTCCAGCCGAGCGTGCCGAGGAACTGCGAGCCGGTCAGCGCGTCGATGTAGTTGTCCGCACCGACGAACTTGTAGGTGGCGGGCAGTTCGTTGACGCCGATGGAGCGGGCGACGTTGCGCTCGTCGGCGTCGGTCATCGACAGGTAGATACCGCGCAGCAGCGGGTAGCCGATGATCACGCCGATCACGACGACGACCGGGGCGACCATGGTCCAGGCGTACCAGTGGGTCGACAGACCGCGCCGGAACCGGCCGGGGGCCGGTGGTGGGGTGCCAGTACCGCGGCTCCGGCCGCGGGCGACGTTCTCGCCCGCGGCCTTCACCACCGACTGGCTGGTGTGGACAGCCATCAGTCGGCCAACCTTCCTGTTACTTCCAGCCCTCGAGGAGCTTGCGGTAGGAGTCGCCGGTCGACTTGGCGGCCTTCTCCGGCGTGGTCTGGCCGGTGAGGACCTTGGTGTACTCGACGCCCAGCGGGGCGAAGAGGCTGCCGCCCTCGGGGATCCAGGGGCGCTCGACGGCGGTCTCGACGACCGGCTTGAAGAAGCCGACGATCTCGCTGTTGACGGCTTCCTTCTTGGCGTACGCGGAGGTGCGCGTCGGCAGCAGGTTCAGCTCACCGGCGGTGGTGGCCTGGGACTCCACGGACGTCATGTACTCGACGAAGGCGTAGGAGGCTTCCAGGTTCTTCGAACCGGCGTAGACGGCGAGGTTGTGACCGCCCTGCGGGGCACCGTGGGCGGTGGAGCCGGCCGGGACCGTGGCGATGCCCAGGTTGTCCTTGTCCGTGAACTCCTTGCCGGTCAGCGTGTCGGCGACGGCCCAGGGGCCGTTGATCATCATCGCGACGTCGCCGTTCTTGAACGACTGCATCATGTTCTCCCAGCCGTCCGAGGCATCCGTCTTCGCGGTGCCGTCGTCGACCAGGGCCTTGACCGCCTTGAACGCCTTGACGCCCTCGGGCTTGTCCACGGTGATGGTCTTGGACTCGGCGTCGACCAGGTCGCCGCCCTCGCCGTACAGGAAGGAGAGGAAGTAGTACGGGTCGTCGCCGCGCAGGTAGAGGCCGGTCTTGCCGGTCTTGTCCTTGATCTGCTTGGCGGCGCTCTTCAGCTCGACCAGGTTGGTGGGGGCCTCGACGCCCGCCTTCTCCAGCAGCTTCTTGTTGTAGAAGATGCCCATGGAGTCGATGACCTGCGGGACGGCGTAGGTCTTGTCCTCGAACTTGGTGGACGCGACGGCCTGCGGCAGGAAGTCGTCCTGGTTCTTCAGGGCGGCGGTGCCGTCCAGCGGGGCCAGGTAGCCGAGCGAGGCGAAGTCCGGCGTCCAGGCGACCTCGGAGCGGATCACGTCGGGCGCGGAGCTACCGGCCTGGGCCGCGTTCTTGAACTTGTTCTGCGCGTCGCCGAAGGGGACGCTGACGTACTTGACGTCGACCTTCGGGTGCTTCTTCTCGAAGCCTTCGGCCAGCTTCTTGAAGACCTTGTCCTCGCTGCCGACGTTCGAGGTGTCCCACCAGGTCACGGTGCCGGAGAGCTCGCCCGAGCTCGAACCGCCGCCGGACTTGTCGTCGCTGCCGCAGGCGGTCGCCGCGAGCGCCAGGGCCGCGACCAGGGCGGTGGCCGTTATGCCACGTCGCATCTGAACTCCTTCAACTGCCGTACCGCTCCGTCGCGGCGCCGGGTCGACGTGAACGTAACAAGGATGAAAGACCACCGAAAGACCTTGCGGAAGATTTCTGCAAGCCCTGTTGATCGTTACATTCGCGTGTCCTCAAGGTTGCCGTCAAGCCTCTTGACGAGAGCGGTGGAACCCTGGCAGGGGCAGGCCACACACGACATATCCGCAGTGCGACGATCTGACCGCACCCCGCAACGGAAGACCGCAAGAGCTTGCAAGACCTTGCCGGGGTGCAGGGCTCAACCCCTGTCGGCACGGGGGCATGGGCGCCCGGGCGACGCACAGTGGGCAATCCGACACCGGCCCGGTACAGTCCACTGACATGACCGCACGGCTTGCCGATATCGCAACTCAGGCGGGGGTCAGCGAAGCGACGGTCAGCCGAGTTCTGAACGGCAAGCCCGGGGTCGCGGCGACCACCCGCGAGTCCGTCCTCGCGGCGCTCGACGTCCTGGGCTACGAACGCCCCGTACGGCTGCGCCGGCGCAGCGCGGGCCTGGTCGGACTGATCACCCCCGAGCTGGAGAACCCGATCTTCCCGGCGCTGGCCCAGGTCATCGGCCAGGCGCTGACCCGGCAGGGGTACACCCCTGTCCTGGCCACCCAGACCCCCGGCGGCTCCACCGAGGACGAACTCACCGAAATGCTGGTGGACCGGGGCGTCTCGGGCATCATCTTCGTCTCCGGGCTGCACGCCGACACCTCGGCCGACATGCAGCGCTACGAGCAACTGCGCGGCCAGGGCGTCCCCTTCGTCCTGGTGAACGGCTTCTCCGCCAAGGTGCAGGCCCCCTTCATCTCCCCCGACGACCGGGCGGCGATGCGGCTGGCGGTGACGCATCTGGTGGCGCTCGGCCACACCCGTATCGGCCTGGCTGTCGGCCCCAAGCGCTTCGTGCCGGTGCTCCGCAAGATCGAGGGCTTCCACGCCACGATGCAGGAGCAGCTGGGCCTGGGCCCGGACGAGGTCGAGGAGTTGATCCAGCACTCCCTGTACACGCTGGAGGGCGGCCAGGCCGCCGCCTCCGCCCTGATGGAGCGCGGCTGCACGGCGGTCGTGTGCGCGAGCGACATGATGGCGCTCGGGGCGATCCGGGCGGCCCGCAGGCTCTCCAGGGAGGTCCCCCGGGACCTCTCGGTGGTCGGCTACGACGACTCGCCCCTCATAGCGTTCACCGATCCCCCGCTCACCACCATCCGGCAGCCGGTGACGGCGATGGGCCAGGCCGCGGTGCGCACGCTGCTGGAGGAGATCGGCGGAACCCCGGCTCCGCACAGCGAGTTCGTCTTCATGCCTGAGCTGGTGGTTCGCGGGACGACGGCCTCCGGTCCCGGAACGGGACCCGGAGCGGGACCCGGAGGCGGATCAGGGTCCCACCCTCGTCCTTGAGGTGCAGGATGTGCGACCGGAACCCGACCGGAGGATGATCGGGGGCAGGGGAATCTCTATGGAAGACTCTCTGCCTATGGGTGAAACGGATGTGACAGCGCAGGAAGACGGGAAGACCCGCTGGTCCGACCGCTTCCGTTCCTTGCGATCGCCCGGTCGCCCCCGGCTCTGGTTCGAGATCCTGCTCATCGCGGTCAGTTACTGGCTGTACTCGCTCGTGCGCAACGCCGTACCGGAGCAGAAGGCCCAGGCCCTGAGCAACGCGGACTGGATCTGGTCGGCGGAGAAGTCCCTCGGCCTCGCCTTCGAGGAAACGGTCAATCACGCGGTCAATTCCGTGACATGGCTGATCGTGTCGATGAACTACTACTACGCGACGCTGCATTTCGTCGTGACCATCGGCGTCCTCGTCTGGCTCTTCCGCCGCCACCCCGGCCGTTACGCGGCGACCCGGCTCGTCCTCTTCGCGACGACGGCGGTGGCACTGCTCGGTTACTACCTCTATCCGCTGGCGCCGCCCCGTCTGATGAACAGCACGAACTTCATCGACACGGTGCTCGTGCACGAGACCTGGGGCTCGATGGCCTCGGGCAACTTCAAGAACATGTCGAACCAGTACGCGGCGATGCCGTCGATGCACATCGGCTGGTCGCTGTGGTGCGGCCTGACGATCTTCGCCCTGGCCTCGGCGCCCTGGGCCCGCATCCTGGGCCTGCTCTACCCGACGCTCACCCTGGTCGTCATCGTGGCCACCGCCAACCACTTCTGGCTGGACGCGGTGGGCGGCATGGCCTGCCTCGCGTTCGGCTACGCGGTCTCCCGCGCCTGGTACGGCTCGCTGCCGCACCACCTGCCGAAGTGGGTCCCCTCGAAACGGGGCGGCCGGCTGAAGGGCGTGCGGGCGGCGGCACGGTTGCCACGGCCGGCTGCGGAGCCCGCTGCGGAGCCGGAGCCCGAGACGGCCGGCGCACGCAGGTCGTAAGAAAGCGGTACGGGAAGCGGGCGGACGCGATGTCCGCCCGCTTGCCCGTCTCTCAGCTACGGTGCACGATCCGCCCGCCCGTCACCGTGAGCCGGACCGGCGCCTCCCCCAGCTCGTCCGCCGGGGCCTGGACCGGGTCCAGCCCGAAGGCGGTCAGATCGGCCCGGAAGCCGGGGGCGATCCGCCCCGCCCGGTCCTGCTCCCCCGCCGCGACGGCCGCGTGCGAGGTGCAGCCCTCCAGCGCCATCAGCCCGGTCAGCGCCTGTTCCGGGACGACGGGCTCGGTGTCGTACGCCCACCCGCACGCGATCCCGCTGCTCATGACGTCACCGGTACGCGCCCCGAAGGTGCTGCGGCAGTACGAGCAGGCGGTGCGCCTGCTCCTGGACGTCGGCTTCCCGATGACGGAGGTGATGACGGTGATCACGGCGCTGGAGAACCTGGTGCTGGGCTCGGCACTGGACCTGGCGGCCCCGGAGACGATGTGGGAGCTCCCACCGGACTCCCCGGGGACGGAGAAACTGGCGGAGGCGCTGGCGGCGATCGGCACGAGGAGGGCGGACGCGGCGTTCGAACTGACGCTGGGGGCATTCGTGAACCACTGCCGCGTCCGCCTGGCCCCGCCCGCACCACACTCCGGCCCGTCCGCCAATTCCAGCCCGTCCGGCGTTTGAGGACATCTTCTGCGCCCGCGCACCTGCCCCCGGCACCGGCGGAGGCCCACACCCAGCCCCTCCGGCGCTTGAGGAGCGGGCCCGGGGCGGAGCCCCGCGGGGACGCCTAGGACGCCGCCCCGTAGAACCGCTCCTCCACCACCGCCCGAGCCCTCCGCGTAATCCGCCGGTAGTCGTCCAACATGTCCCCGACATGCCCCGGCCCGTACCCCAGATACCGCCCCACCGCGGTCATCTCCCGGGGGTCCGACGGGAACGTGTCCCCCGGCCGCCCCCGCACCAGCATCACCGCGTTCCGCACCCGCGTGGCCAGCACCCACGCCTCGTCCAGCATCTCCGCGTCCTCAGCCGGAATCAGCCCCGCCGCACACGCCGCCGCCAGCGCCTCACGCGTACGCGTCGTCCGCAGCCCCGGCTCCGCCCACCCGTGCTGCATCTGCATCAGCTGCACGGTCCACTCGACGTCGCTCAGCCCGCCCCGCCCCAGCTTCGCGTGGAGCGTGGGGTCCGCGCCGCGCGGCATCCGCTCGGACTCCATCCGTGCCTTGAGCCGGCGGATCTCGCGTACGGCGTCCTCACCGAGCCCTTCCGCCGGATACCGCAACGGGTCCACCAGCTCGATGAAGTCCCGCCCCAACTCCTCGTCGCCCGCCATGTGTTCGGCCCGCAGCAGCGCCTGGCTCTCCCAGACCAGCGACCAGCGCCGGTAGTAGGCCTCGTACGACCTCAGCGTCCGTACCATCGGCCCGGTCTTGCCCTCCGGCCGCAGGTCGGCGTCGATCAGCAACGGCGGGTCGGCGGTGGGCAGTTGCAGGAGCCTCCGCATCTCCCCCACGACCGCGTTCGCCGCCCGCGCCGCCTCCTCGTCGCTCACGCCCTCCCGCGGCCGGTGCACGAAGAGGACGTCGGCGTCGGAGCCGTAACTCAGCTCGTGCCCGCCGAAGCGGCCCATGCCGATGACGGCGAACCGGGTCGGCAGGGTGTCCCCCCACTGCTCGCGTACGGCGGCCCGCAGCGCCCCCGCGATGGTGGCGGCGTTGAGGTCGGTGACGGCGGAGCCGACCCGGTCGACGAGCGCCCCGTGGTCCTGCTCGGCCGGGCTGTCCTCGGTGCCGTACGAGCCGATGATGTCGGCGGCCGTCGTACGGAACAGCTCCCGCCGCCGCACCCCGCGCACAACCGCGACCGCCGGCTCCGCACCCGCCGCCCGCCCCACCGCGGCCAGCACCTCCTGCTCCAGGTGGGCCCGGGTGCGCGGCGTGAGCCCCTCCGGGTCGCCGAGGATCGCCACCGCCTCCGGGGCCCGCATGAGCAGGTCCGGGGCGAGGCGGCCGGCGGAGAGGACCCGGGCGAGGTTCTCCGCCGCCGCCCCCTCGTCGCGCAGGAGCCGCAGATACCACGGGGTCTTGCCGAGCGCGTCGGACACCTTGCGGAAGCCGAGGAGCCCCGCGTCCGGGTCGGCGGAGTCCGCGAACCAGCCGAGCAGCACCGGCAGCAGGGTGCGCTGGATCGCGGCCTTGCGGGAGACCCCGGAGGAGAGGGCCTCCAGGTGGCGCAGGGCCGCGCCGGGGTCCGCGTACCCGAGGGCCTCCAGCCGGATCGCGGCGGCCTTCGCGCTGAGCCGGGACTCGGCGGGGGCCAGCTGGGCGACGGCGTCCAGCAGCGGCCGGTAGAAGATCTTCTCGTGCAGCCGCCGTACGACGGAGGCGTGCCGCCGCCACGCCTTGTTGAGCTCGGCGACCGGGTCGGTCCGCATCCCGAGCGACCGCCCGAGCCGCCGCAGGTCCGCCTCGTCCTCGGGGACCAGGTGGGTGCGGCGCAGCCGGTAGAGCTGGATGCGGTGCTCCATGGAGCGCAGGAAGCGGTACGCCTCATCCAGCTGGGCGGCGTCCGCGCGGCCCACGTACCCGCCCTCGGCGAGCGCCCGCAGGGCCTCCAGCGTGGTCCCGCTGTGGAGCGAGGCGTCGCTGCGCCCGTGCACGAGCTGGAGGAGCTGCACGGCGAACTCGACGTCCCGCAGCCCGCCGGGCCCGAGCTTCAGCTCCCGCTCGATCCGGTCGGCGGGGATGTTGTCGACGACGCGGCGGCGCATCTTCTGCACGTCCGGGACGAAGTTCTCGCGGTCGGCGGCCTGCCAGACGAGCGGGGAGACGGCGTCGACGTACTCCGCGCCGAGCTCCGGGTCGCCCGCGACCGCGCGCGCCTTCAGCAGCGCCTGGAACTCCCAGGTCTTCGCCCACCGCTGGTAGTAGGCGAGGTGCGAGGTGAGGGTGCGCACCAGGGGCCCGTTGCGGCCCTCGGGGCGGAGGTTGGCGTCGACCTCCCAGATGGTGCCCTCGGCGGTGTTCTCCGAGCAGATCCGCATCATGTGGGCGGCGAGCCGGGTGGCGGCCTGCATGGCCTTGTTCTCGTCGACCCCGTCACGTGCCTCCCCCACGAAGATCACGTCGACGTCGGAGACGTAGTTCAGCTCGTGCCCGCCGCACTTGCCCATCGCGACGACGGCGAGCCGGCACTGCGCCGCGTCCTGGGGCGCCGCCGTACGGGCGATGGCGAGGGCGGCGCGCAGGGTGGCGGTGGCGAGGTCGGCCAGTTCGGCGGCGGCCTGCGCGAGGTCGGTGGTCCCGCAGACGTCCCGGGCGGCCAGGGTGAGCAGGCAGCGGCGGTAGGCGACGCGGAGCGAGTCCGGGTCGACGGCCTCGGCGAGCCCGCGCTCGAACTCGGCGACCCCCGGGTGCAGGTCGGCCGCCTCGTACGTGACGAGCGCCTGCCAGTCCCGCGGGTGCCGGGCCAGATGGTCCCCGAGCGCCTCGGACGCCCCGAGGACCCCGAGGAGCCGGTCACGCAGGGGCTTGGCGGTGACGAGGGTGTCGAGCAGCACCTGCCTCTCTCCCACCGCCTCGGCCTCCACGAGCCGGACGAGGCCGCGCAGCGCCAGATCGGGGTCGGCGGTGGCGCCGAGCGCCTCCAGGAGGACGGGATCGGACCGTACGGAGGCGAGGTCGTCCAGGTCCAGGAGCCGTTCGGCGGCGGACGGGTCGGTGAATCCGTGCCGCAGCAGCCTGGTGAACGTACTGCTCCTGCGTCCCGGCACCGTCGTCATTGCACGCTCTCCTGCCGCCCGAACCGATCTGCGTAACTGCTCGCTGCCCCTTTGCCGCGCCACAGCTCTTCGAGCCTAGTCCTGTGCCGATGAATTCGGGGCGGGGGCGGAGTCCACCCACGGGGAAAGCAGCTGCCACACCCCTGACGCGACCTCGGAGGAACCATGTCCACGACCGAACGATCCGGCCCAGGCCGTCTTCCGGTGACCGAGCTGGACGCCCGCTACAGCAGCGAGGGAGCGACGGCCCGCCCGTGGCCGGAGACGGCCGCCCTGCTGGGCGCGGCCCCGCTGTACTGGCTCTCCACGGTCCGCCCCGACGGCCGTCCCCATGTCACGCCGCTCATCGGCGTCTGGTCGAAGGACGCCCTCCACTTCTGTACGGGCCCGGCGGAACGCAAGGCGCGCAATCTGGCGGCCAGCCCCGAGGTGGTCCTGACGACGGGGACCAACGACCTCGATTCCGGCGTCGACGTGGTGGTCGAGGGCCGGGCGGACCGTGTGACGGACCACGGCCGCCTGACCGCGCTGGCCCGCGAGTGGGAGGCGAAGTACGGCAGCGACTGGCACTTCGACGTCGAGGACGGCAGCTTCACCCAGGCGGAGGCGGGCCACGCCCACGTGTTCGCGGTCCACCCCCGTACGGTGTTCGGCTTCGGCAAGGGCGACCCGTTCAGCCAGACGCGCTACCGCTTCGCGTGACCTGACCGGCGGCCCCGACGACCGGGCTTCGCGTGACCCGCCCGACCGCCCCGACGACGAGGCTTCACGTCACCAGCCCCGCCGTCCCGATGACGACGGTGGCGTACAGCTCCTCGCAGACCACCACGCGCGGGGTCAGCCCGGCGCGGCCGAGGACCTCCACCGCCGCGTCCCGCTGCCGATCGCTCGCCTCCACCAGCAGGCTGCCGCCGGGGGCCAGCCAGCCGGGGGCCTCGGCGGCGACCCGGCGCATGACGTCGAGACCGTCGCCGCCCCCGTCGAGGGCGACGCGCGGTTCGTGGACGCGGGCCTCGGCGGGGAGCAGCTCGACATCTGCGGACGGGACGTACGGAACGTTGGCCAGGAGCACGTCGACGCGGCCGCGCAGGGCGGCGGGAAGGGGGTCGAACAGGTCGCCCTCGTAGACCTGCCCGAGGTCGCCGACGTTGCGCCGGGCGCAGCGTACGGCGGCGGGTTCGACGTCACAGGCGTGCAGTTCGACCCGGTCCAGGGCGGTGGCGAGGGCGACACCGAGCGCGCCCGAACCGCAGCAGAGGTCGACGACGACGGCCGGGCGGGGTGCGAGGGCGGCGGCCTGCGCCACCAGGAACTCCGTACGGCGGCGGGGGACGAAGACCCCGCTGTCCACGGTGAGGCGGCGGCCGCAGAACTCGGCCCAGCCCAGGACGTGTTCGAGCGGCAGCCCGGCGACACGGTGCTCGACGAGGAGGGACAGTTCGTCCGGGGACGCGGCGGCCTCATGGAGGAGGGACGCCTCGTCCTCGGCGAAGACGCACCCGGCGCGGCGCAGGGTGGCGACGGTGGCGGAAAAAGAACTCACGGGGTGAACCGGCATGCGGGCGAAGCCTTTCGGGAAATCCGATGGGCGCTCCGCGATCGCCGGCTGCTGTTCGTACCAGCCGCTATGAGGGTCGTGCGACGCGATCGTGCGAGGTGAGCACCCAGCCTGATCCAGCGGTAATGGGTCTCACCTCCTCGGTCCGTCCCCGTACCGGTGCACAGGAGGTGGTAACACTACAACAGCCCGCGCCGCACGGGCGCGGGCTGTTGGCCGGCCGTCTACAGATCGACGCTGTCGCGCAGCTTCGTCGGGGTCAGGAACAGCGAGGCGATGACACCGACCACCGCGATGCAGGCCGAGATGAGGAAGATGTGCCCGGTGGCGTCCCCGTAGGCGGCCCGGACGACTTCCTGGACCTGCGGTGGCATGGCGGCGACGTTCAGGGTGGACCCGCCGGAGCCGGAGGCGGCCGGGTCGATGCCGAGCTCCGCCAGCCCGTGGGCGATCTTGTTCGCGACCTGGTGGGCGAGGACCGCTCCGAGGACGGAGACGCCCATGGTGCCGCCGAGGGAGCGGAAGAAGGTGATGGCCCCGCTGGCCGCGCCGATCTCGCTGAGAGACACGGTGTTCTGGAGGACGAGCACCAGATTCTGCATCGACATGCCGACCCCCACGCCGACCCCCAGCATCCCCAACGACACGGCGACGAGCGGCGTTTCGTGATCGATGAAGGAGAGTCCGAGGAAGCCGAGGGCGAGGACGACGACACCGGTGACGATGTACGGCTTGACCTTGCCGGTCTTGGAGACGAGGCGTCCGGCGACGGTGGAGGAGACGAGCACGCCCGCCATGAGCGGGATGGTGAGGAGCCCGGCCTCGGTCGGTGAGTAGCCGCGGCCGATCTGGAAGTACTGGCCGAGGAAGACCGCGCCGCCGAACATGGCCATGCCGACCGCGAGGCTGGCGACGATGGCGAGGGCGGGGTCCCGGCGCCGGACGACGTGGAGGGGAACGACGGGCTCCTTGACCCGGGCCTCGACGAGAACGGCTGCCGCCAGGATGAGCACACTCCCGCCGACCATGAGGGCGCTCTGCCAGGAGACCCAGTCGAAGTCGTCGCCGACGAAGGTGACCCAGAGGAGCAGGAGGCTGACTCCCGCGGCGATGAGCGAGGCGCCGAGGTAGTCGACCTTGGTGTCGGGCCGGCGGACCTCGGCGAGGTGCAGCGTGCGGGAGAGCATCACGGAGGCGAGCAGCGTGAAGGGCAGGGCGATGAAGAAGCACCAGCGCCAGCCGAGCCAGGAGGCGTCGGTGATGAACCCGCCGAGCAGCGGCCCGCCGACGGTGGCGACGGCCATGACACCGCCGAGGTAACCGTTGTACCGGCCGCGCTCCTTGGGGCTGATCATCGCGGCGATGATCACCTGGACGAGGACCTGGAGGGCCCCCATGCCGAGCCCCTGGACGGCACGGAAGGCGATCAGCTGCTCGGTGGACTGGGCGAACCCGCAGGCGAACGACGAGACGACGAAGAGCCCGATGGCTATCTGGAGCAGCAGCTTCTTGCTGAAGAGGTCGGCGAGCTTGCCCCAGATGGGGGTGGAGGCGGTGGAGGCCAGCAGGGTGGCGGTGACGACCCAGGTGTACTGCGACTGCGTGCCGTCGAGGGACCCGATGATCTGCGGGAGCGCGACCGAGACCACGGTGGTGCTGATCATGGCGACGAACAGCACGATGAGCAGCCCGCTGAGGGCCCGCAGGACGTGCCGGTGGTCCATCGGTGCGGGGGCGGGGACCCCGGCCGGGGCGGCGGTGGGGTGTGCTGCGCTCACGCGCAACCTCCGGAAGATTCGTACGGGAGGAGAAGGCTTCACCATACATGCACACTGCGCAATTTTGCCCACTGAGCAACAATTTTGGCGCCGGGGGATAATGCCCCCATGGACAGCAGCACCGCGGGACCAGGACTCCGGGAACGCAAGAAGGAAGCCACCCGGCAGGCCGTGCACGAGGCGACCCTGCGCCTGACCGTGGAGCACGGATTCGACCAGGTGACGGTCGAGGCGGTGGCGGACGCGGCCGGGATCTCCCGCCGGACGTTCTCGAACTACTTCACCAACAAGGAGGACGCCCTTCTCTACGGCGAGGAGCAGCAGATCAGGGCCCTGGTCCGCACGGTCCAGGGCCGCCCCGCCGACGAACCGGCCTGGCCGGCACTGAGGGCGGCGGTGGCCCAGTTCGCCGAACGGGTCGCCCCCCCGGAGCGCGACTGGGCGGTACGCACCCGCCTGGCGATGCGCCACCCCTCGCTCCTGGCACGCCAGTTGGCCAATCACGCGGCCCTGGAACGCGACCTGGCCGAAGCGGTGGCCGCCCGCCCGGGCCCGACCTCCGCCCCGGTCCGCCCGATCGTGCTGGCGGCGGGGTTCCTCTCCTCGCTGCGGATCGCGATGCGGATGTGGATCGAGGAGGACCTGGCCCGGGAGCCGGCGGCGGTGATCGACGAGATTCTGGACGAGATGGGGCGGGGGTTCGGGTGAGCCTTCGCGGCCCCGCCGGTCATCACGGCCCGACAGGGCAGGAGGCGGCTCACCGCGCCGTCGCGCAGGAGCCGCCCCTCGGAACCGGCTCTCACCGAGAACCGCCCACCGCTCAGAACCGGGAGTCGTCGACCTCGATCTCGTACGCGATCTCCCAGCGGATGTCCGGGACGATGATGTCGGCGGTCTCCACCGGACGGCCCTCGGCGTCGAAGTAGATGCGCTCCAGCTGAGTGACCAGCTCACCCACGGAGATGCCGAGGAAGTTGGCCTGCTCGCGCGTGGCGCGGGCCGGTCGCGGCATTTCGAGAGCGGTGGAGATGTTCACGTCGATGGAGCGCATACGCGCGACGACGCCGATCTTGCCCTGCGGTCCCATCTCCGGGAGCAGGACGGACGTGCCGCCGGTGATGGCCATCGGTTCCCAGCTCGTGGCGAGCTGGGCCGGCTGACCGTCCGCGAGGAATTCGTAGTGGGTCATGACGCAGAGGTCGCCGGGCTCGATCGCCAGCCGTGCGGCGATGTCCTCGGTGGCCGGGACCCGCGCCGTGCTGTTGCACTCCCAGGTGCCCGCAGAACCCTGGTCCTTGAGGTCGGCGCGGAACGGGGAGCCGCCGCGCTCCTGGCGGAGGCGTGAGCGGACCATCCGCCGGCGCTGGCGGGCTTTGCGGACGTACGTGCCCGACCCGGCGCGGCCTTCGAGGATGCCCTCGATGATCAGGCGCTCCATCGCGCGCTGGGCGACGGACTGGCCGACGCCGTACTCCTTGGCGAACCGGGCGCGGGACGGCAGCTTGTCGCCGACGGCCCATTCACCCGCCAGCACCCGGGCACGGATCTGGTCGGCCACCTGCAAGTACGGGGTATCGCGAGGCATTTCGGCGGCTCCGTGAGGGGTGCGGCGTTCGGGCTCGATATTGACAAAGCTAACCCATCAGGTTGAAGCTGAGTATTCAGCATTACATGGAGTGACATCGGCTTCACCAGGGGAGAAGTGTGCGCTCAGCACAAGCGCGGGCAGCGGCACTGACCGGCATGCTCACCGCGGCCATCGGCACCGAGCCGCGCGTAGCCGACACCACGGCCGGCATCCGCATCGAGGCGGACCTCCCCACCGAGCTCACCGAGGCCGAGCACGCGGCGGTCCTCGCCGCCCTGGCCACGGCCGACCACTTCGGGCACACCCTCACCCGCACCGCCGAATTCGTCTGGGCCGAGATCAGCAGAGAGGCGACCGTGACCACGACCGATTCCCCCGACGCGGCCTACCGCGACCTGCTCGCCCACACGACGACGTGCGGGTCCTGCCGCGCGGGCGCGATCTGCCCGGCCGCGGCCAAGCTCGTCCGCACCTGGCGCGAGACCCGCGGATGAGGCCCGGCGCACGCCCAAAGTCCTCAGCCGCTCATCCCCCGAAGAACAGCGCCCAGGCCGGATAGCCACCGCCCACACGCCCGCCCACCTCCAAGAGACGGAGGCACCACATGCGTACCACCCGTCACGCCTTACTTCCGGCCCCGCCCGGGAGGCACCGATGATCGCCCTGGCCGCCACGGACGTCCGCACCTGCGAGGCCTGCTGGAACGCCCCGGTCACCGCGGCCCGGCACACGGAAACCGGCCGTGACCTGCTCTGCGAGGAGTGCGCGGAGGCGGACTACCCACGCCGTGTCGACCTCTTCCCCCCGTTCGGCATCTACGGCCTGCCGGCCCGCAAGGTGATGAACGACGGCAGACACGGCAGCGGCCCCCCGAAGACCCCACCCAACCCGGGCCCGCCGCTACCAAGCCACCACCGGCGCCGTCACCGCCGGGGACACCGCCGGTGTAGAGCGTCCCTCCGGACCCGCGCCCTCGCAGGAGGGGGCGGGCTCAGGGGCGGAAGAGCAGCGAACAGCGCTGCAAACCGATCAGCCTGTACCGCTGCTCATCACCACGTGGCAACAGTCGCTGCGTGGTGATCGGCTATCGCGGCGCGGTCTATCGGGGAGTCACCCGGAATGCGCAGAGGAGCGCCGGCCAACGAGCTGTACAGCTGGTGGCCCGCCAGGCTCGGCGCAATGCGCACCATCAACTCGGAGTCGATGGCGAGCAGGCCACTGTCGAAGAGACGATGGACGTCGGACCGGAGCATCAGCCCCTCTTCGACGCGGTGCCGCTCCGTGTCGGCGAAAGGACGGAGGTGGGCAGCCTCCAGCACCTCTGCCGGAGCTGCCCCAGTGACGGCACAGATCAATCCGTACTGCCGGACCAGCGCCCTACGGAAGCCATCCTGGCCCCGCCGTATCGCTGCCGTCGTCCGCCGCCGCCCTCCGGGCAGCTCGGGCGGGCGGTGCCCGCCTCCGTCGGCCGCTTCTCGCCGTCCCGGAAGACGGATGCCCCGCGAAGCAATCGCTTCCAAGGTCCTGGTTCTGTGCATCGCTTTGATCGACTGTTGGTCGGACCGGCTCAAGCTGAGTTCGTTCAACTGCGCCTTGTCCAAGCAGCCGTCCAGCGGTTGCCAAGTCCCTCCGTAGTGCGCCCGGAAGGCAGTCACCCGCAGCGTCTCGACGGTCGGCTGGTCAAACGCGTTCCCGCAGGGGCTGCACCGGTAGCGGGGCAGTTCCGTGGTGCGCTCCTTGAACCCCGTACTCCTGCAGTAGGGACACCGGCTGCGCAGCTTGTCCTGGTCGGGCAGGACTTGCAGTGCCTCTACGTACCCCACCCCGAGGGCTTCCCTGCCACTACGTACAACCACCAGGTCACCGACCGACACACGCCGGTAGTTGCCCACGGTCGAGTCGTAGCTGTAGGACTCCTCGACGATGTCTTCGTAGCCGGTGTTCCCCTGGAACTGTCGCTCCTCCCCAGCAACGAGGAACGACCAGGCTCCGCCCTGCCTGCGTGGTGCCGCGATCTCCGCCTCCGTCATGCCGGGAGCATACGAGCACCCACTGACAATGCGGCTGCCGCCCCATGAGGCAGGCTGGGCGGAGAAGAGCATCGGCCGACCGCCCATGCTCAATCCTCCAGTGGCGATTCCCCTTCAAGGAGCCGTTCGGCAATGTCGTGAGCCCACTCCTGCGCCCACAACCGCAGTGCAGTGATCTCCTGCTCACCGAGCCCGTACGCGGCGAACTCGGTGTCATCGATCCAGTCGGCACCGCCCGGCCGCGCCTGAAGTTCGGTCAGATCGAAGGATTCGCGTGCGTGCCGCCGTCCGAGCTCTTCCAGCTCGACGTGGCTCCATCGGTCGACGGCCGCTCGTACGTCAATCAGGTCGCGCGCGAGGCCACGGTCAGCCAGTGCGCGGACCTTGGTGCCGACGACGTCCTCAAGGGAGAGCACCAGACCGTGCGAGGTCCGTACTGGCGGACGCCGTAGCGTCTCCTTGAGGATGTCTACCTCGCACTCCTCACCGTCGGCCGGATCGGTGACGATCAGGCGAGCGGACAGCGGATCGGCCTCCAGTGCCCGCACCTCCCAGCCACGCTGCTCCAGCCCCACCCGTACGGTGGAGGCGATGCTCTCCATGGGGTCGGGATTCTCGGTGGCAACGTCGAGGTCTTGGCTGAGCCGGTCGACAAGCCCGTGCGCTTGTACGGCGTAGCCACCGGTGAGTGCGAGAGGATAGGCGCCGCCCACAGCCAGTACGTCGGTCAGCAGTCGGCGGTGCAGATCGGTGAGGTTCACGCAGCGGTCCGGGCGCTGAGCGCGAGCTCGTCGAAGGCGCTCTCCCAGACGTCACGGATATCGCGGCTGATCAGCGTCCGCAGGGTGGGCCACATGGTGACAAGCAGATCGCGGTTGAGGTACTCGACCAGGTCGTCGTGCATACCCTCACCCAGCACGATGCGGTAGTAGCTCATCCGCAGCCGCGGCTGATCAAGATCGAACTTTCTCAGCCCCGACCACGCCAGATGAAGGGGCAGCGACACAGTCCCGTGGCGGGGGCCGGCAAGTGCCGCCAGTGTGGCGGGCACCCGTCGGGCGAACCTGGCGCGACGGAGACCGGGGACGTCGGAAGCTGATGCCATGCCCCGATTATCGCGCACAGGCCGACAGGGGGTGTGCGGCTTCGGCCCCCTCTGCAGGGCCCGCGATGCGTGGCAACCTGAGAGGTCACGGATGACTGGGGCCAACGGCCATGCTTCGTCGGACGCGGTTGCTCTGGTTGCGGTGCTCCGCTCCTGTACAGCAGCGAGGCACCGTCGCTCCTCCTGGGGCCGGACCGTTGTCAGTAGAGGAGCCTGTAACAAGCCGTCAGGGCTCGACGCCAGAAAGAACATCAAGGCGCTCAGTACGTACCTCGGGCGCACCGGCCCCGGGGTCACCCTGCGGACCTATACCCACCTGCCCCGAGCAGAACTGATCGTGGCTGCGGGCGGGTCGCCTCTACTGAACTGGGCGACCCGCCCGCATTGCTGACCCGCCCCTACAGCACCGGCAGCAGGTTCTTCAGCTCGAAGGCCGTGACCTCGCTGCGGTACTCCTCCCACTCCTGCTTCTTGTTGCGGAGGAAGAAGTCGAAGACGTGCTCGCCCAGCGTTTCGGCGACCAGCTCGCTCTTCTCCATCAGGGAGATCGCCTCGCCCAGGTTCTGCGGGAGCGGTTCGATGCCCATCGCGCGGCGTTCCGCGTCGGAGAGGGCCCAGACGTCGTCGTCGGCGCCGGCCGGGAGTTCGTAGCCCTCCTCGATGCCCTTGAGGCCTGCGGCGAGCAGGACCGCGTAGGTGAGGTACGGGTTGGCGCCGGAGTCGATGGAGCGGACCTCCACGCGGGCCGAGCCGGTCTTGCCGGGCTTGTACATCGGGACGCGGATGAGGGCGGAGCGGTTGTTGTGGCCCCAGCAGATGTACGAGGGTGCCTCGCCGCCCGCGCCGGCCGCTCGGGACGAGCCGCCCCAGATGCGCTTGTAGGAGTTGACCCACTGGTTGGTGACGGCCGAGATCTCCGCCGCGTGCGTCAGCAGGCCCGCGATGAACGAGCGGCCGACCTTGGAGAGCTGGTACTCCGCGCCCGACTCGTAGAACGCGTTGCGGTCGCCCTCGAAGAGGGAGAGGTGGGTGTGCATGCCCGAACCCGGGTACTCCGAGAAGGGCTTCGGCATGAACGTCGCCTGCACACCCTGCTCCAGCGCCACCTGCTTCATCACCAGGCGGAACGTCATGATGTTGTCCGCCGTGGAAAGCGCGTCCGCGTACCGCAGGTCGATCTCCTGCTGGCCGGGAGCACCCTCGTGGTGGCTGAACTCGACCGAGATGCCCATCGATTCGAGCATCGTGATCGCCTGGCGGCGGAAGTCCATGCCCACGTTCTGCGGGGTGTGGTCGAAGTAGCCCGAGCTGTCCGCCGGGGTCGGACGCGTGCCGTCGACCGGCTTGTTCTTCAGGAGGAAGAACTCGATCTCGGGGTGCGTGTAGAAGGTGAAGCCGAGGTCGGACGTCTTGGCGAGGATGCGCTTCAGTACGTAGCGCGGGTCCGCGAAGGACGGGGAGCCGTCGGGCATCAGGATGTCGCAGAACATCCGCGCGGTGCCGGGGGCCTCCGCGCGCCAGGGCAGGATCTGGAAGGTGCCCGGGTCCGGCTTGGCGATCATGTCCGATTCGTACACCCGGGCGAAGCCCTCGATCGCCGAGCCGTCGAAGCCGATGCCCTCGTCGAAGGCCTGCTCCAGCTCGGCCGGGGCCACGGCGACGGACTTGAGGAACCCGAGGACGTCGGTGAACCACAGCCGCACGAAGCGGATGTCGCGCTCCTCAAGGGTCCTGAGGACGAATTCCTGCTGCTTGTCCATTGCCACATCCTTGCAGTTCAGACGGTCCGTGCACCACCGCCCGGGGTAGGGGGACACTTCAGTATCGCGACCCGGGATTTCCCCCAGATTACGCACACGGTGTGAGAGAGAGCACTCGGCCACCCACTACGATCGGCGACCGTGGCGTGCGGGGGCCGCGGCGGCTCTCCCGCCCGCCTGCGCGCGTCGGTCACCGGACCGGCCTTCCCCCCTCCCGCCCCTTCGCATAAGGACTCGACGCCATGAGTTTCGGCCCCAGCGATCCCCCGTACGCCACCCCGCCCCAGCAGCCCGCCGGCGGTGCCCGTTCCACCCGTAACCGGGCCATCGCCATAGGGCTCAGCGCCGCCGTCGTGGCCGGTCTGGCCGTCTTCGGTACGTACATGGTGCTGGAGACGTCCGAGGCCAAGGAGAACCGGGCCGGCAGCTCCTCCGCCCAGGACGGCAAGCAGCCCGGCGGCGGGAACGGCGACACCGGTGGGGCCATCGCGGGGCTCAAGTCCTGGGATGCCGCCGAGCTCGGGCGCAATCACTCGGCCGGGGATGTCGACTATCCGATGACGCCTCCCGTCGGCGGCGACCACAACCCCTCCTGGCTCAACTGCGACGGCGACGTATACGAAAAGGCCGTCCCGGACGTCAACGCCGTCCACTCCCTGGAGCACGGCGCGGTCTGGATCACCTACAACACCGAGGCCGCCGACGCCGACGTCACCAAGCTCGCCGAGCGGGTCGAGGTGACCCCGTTCACGCTGATGAGCCCGTACGCGGACCAGGAGGGCGCCATCGTGCTCAGCGCCTGGGGAAAGCAGGTCACCGTGGACAGTGCCGACGACCGGCGCGTGGACCAGTTCCTCGCGCAGTACGTCCAGGGCCCCCAGACCCCCGAGCCCGGCGCCCCCTGCACCGGCGGGCCGGCCACGGTGCCTCAGTGACCGCCATGGCCGCACGGAGGACCGGGAGCGAGGAGCAGCGCAGGACGCGTCGCGTGCGGTGGGTGGCCGGGGGTGCCGTCGTCCTCGCCCTGCTCTTCGCCGGGGCCGCCTCCCTCGCCTCCGCGCGTGGGGACGGGGAGCCCGGAGTACCGGCCGTCGATTCCGCCGATGCCGGGTTCGCCCGGGACATGGCCGTCCACCACCAGCAGGCCGTGGAGATGTCCTTCATCGTCCGCGACCGTACGGACGACGAGGACGTACGCCGCCTCGCCTACGACATCGCCAACACCCAGGCCAACCAGCGCGGCATGCTCCTCGGCTGGCTCGATCTGTGGGAGCTGCCCAAGGTCGCTCCGGGCGGAGCCGGTCCCATGACCTGGATGGGGAGTGAGGACGGGCACGGTGATCATGCGGCCGGGCATGGGGTCGGCGGTGGCGCCGGGCTCATGCCGGGGATGGCCACCAAGGACGAGCTCAAGCGGCTCGGGGGGCTGCGTGGTGAGCAGGCCGAGGTCTTCTTCCTCCAGTTGATGACCGACCACCACAAGGGCGGCGTCTCCATGGCCGAGGCGTGCGTGTCGCGGTGTTCCGTCCCGGTGGAGAAGCGGCTCGCCGCGGGCATGGTCGAAGGGCAGCAGTCCGAGCTGGGGCTCATGCGCGACATGCTGGCCGCGCGTGGGGCGAAGCCCCGTACGTGAGCCCGTAGCTGAAGGCCGGTGTCTCCCGTGCGTCAGCCTCCGTCCCCGTACCAGCGCACCCGAACGGGTGATTGCGGTCGCGCCTTCCCGGCGGGCCGATGACGATGGGTTGCGCTCGGGGCCGTACGGCAGTGCCATCGGCACGCAGGAGGAAATCCCCCATGACGACCGCCAAAGACATCATGCACAGCGGGGCCCGCTGGATCCCCGCCCACGAGACGCTCGACCGTGCGGCGCAGCTGATGCGTGAGCACAACGTGGGTGCGCTGCCCGTCTCCGCCAACGGTGACTCGGACCGCATGGTCGGCATCATCACCGACCGGGACATCGTCGTCGGCTGTGTGGCCAAGGGCCACGACCCGTCGAAGGTGACCGCGGGCGACCTCGCCCAGGGCACTCCGCGCTGGATCGAGGCGGGGGCGGATGTGAACGCGGTCCTGGAGGAGATGCAGAACCACCGCATCCGCCGGCTCCCCGTCGTCGAGAACAAGAAGCTCGTCGGCATGATCAGTGAGGCCGATCTCGCGCAGCACCTCACCGAGGAGCAGATCGCGGTCTGGGCCGAGAAGGTCTACTCCCGCAGCTGAGAGCCCACGCCTGTCCGACAGGGGCCCGGAACCCTCAGGGGTGCCGGGCCCCTGTCCGTCCGCATACCCACCGGGGGTAGGGTGGTCGCCATGGCTGGCACGGTCGGCGGGGTCCGGAGCGGGAACGGGAGCGGAAGCGGGAGCGGGATGTACGCGCAGTTCCTGCTGCTCGCCGCGCTGCTCTTCGGGATCATCACCATGCATACGGTCGGGCATCCGGCGGAGCATGCGGAGCGTGAAGCCGCCGCGCCCCCGGTGTCCGTGGCCATGGCCATGCCCGTGTCCGTGGGCGTGGGCGCGCCCCCAGTCCCGGCCGACGCCGTGATCATGCCGGTCGCCGATGCCGCCTCCGCCGGTCCTCCGGCCCCCGCCTCCGCCGGCCCTGTCGCCTCCGACGTCGGGCATCCCTCCCACCGCTCCTCCGACGACACCCCCATGAGTGGTATGGACCCGCTCTCCGTCTGCCTCGCCGTCCTCGGCGCCTGGGGTCTCGCCCTTCTCGGTGCCTGGCTGTCCGGGCTGCGCGCGGACGGGCGGCCCCTCGGTACGGCGGTGGGTGCGGGGCTCCTGCGTGTGCTGCGGCCCGATCCGCCGCCCCCGATACCGGTGCTCGCCGGCGTTTCGGTGCTGCGTATCTAGGAGTGGGCGTTCACCTCCGCCCTTCTCCCTTCCCTGAACAACCTTTCCTCAGAGGTGTATTCAGCATGCCCACGCAACCCACCCGACGCGCCGTGCTCGGCGCCGCTCTCGCCGTCGCCGGTACGGGAGCCCTCGCCGCCTGTTCCGACGGCGGCGGCCACGGTGGCTCCCACTCCCCCGGCGGTGCCCAGGATTCCGGTACGTACGTCTCCCCCGGCGGCAAGGAGGTCGCGGCGGCCGAGGAGGCGCGCGGCTCCGGCCCCGTACGCAAGGTCTCCCTCACCGCCACCCGCACCCGGCTCGATCTGGGCGGCGGAACCACCGTCGCCTCCTGGGCCTACGGCGACCGGCTGCCGGGGCGCGAGGTGCGGGTGAACGCCGGTGACACGCTCGACCTCACCCTGGCCAACCACCTTCCGCAGCCCACCTCGATGCACTGGCACGGTCTCGCCCTGCGCAACGACATGGACGGGGTCCCCGGGCTCACCCAGCGGGACATCGCGCCGGGGGCCGACTTCCGGTACCGGTTCGCGGTGCCGCATCCGGGGACGTACTGGTTCCACCCGCACTCCGGCGTCCAGCAGGACCGGGGGCTGTACGCGCCGCTCATCGTCGAGGACCCGAAGGAGCCGTTGGCGTACGACAAGGAGTGGGTCGTCGTCCTCGACGACTGGGTGGACGGGGTGGAGGGGTCCACTCCGGATGCCGTCCTCAAGGAGCTGTCCGGAGGGACGGGCGGTGGGATGGATCATGGTGCGCACAGCATGTCGGGGGCCGAGGCCGAGGCGGCGGAAGCGGAGGATCCGGACGGCGGCTCGCCCTCTCGGATGATGATGGGTGCCCGCAGTGAGCTGCTCGGTGGAGACGCCGGGGATGTCGCCTATCCGTACTACCTCGTCAACGGGCGGGTGGCGGAGGATCCGGAGACGTTCCGCGCGCGGCCCGGTGACCGTATCCGGCTGCGGATCATCAACGCCGGCGGCGACACCGCCTTCCGCGTCGCGCTCGGCGGGCACCGGCTGACCGTCACCCACACCGACGGCTTCCCCGTCCGGCACACCCGGGGAGACGCGCTGCTGCTGGGGATGGGCGAGCGGTACGACGTCCTCGTCACCGCCGGGGACGGGGTCTTCCCGCTCGTCGCCCTGGCCGAGGGGAAGAAGGCGTCCGCGCTCGCCGTGCTGCGGACCGGCAGTGGTGCGGCGCCCGCCGCCTCCGTACGGCCCGAGGAGCTGGACGGGAAGCTCGTCGAGGCGGGGCGGCTGGTGCCGGATCCGTCGGTGGCGCTGGCCGGGCGCTCGCCGGACCGGACGATCCGGATGCGGCTCACCGGCGGGATGGCCGGGTACGACTGGGCCTTCGACGGGCAGCCGTACACCGCCGGTCAGCGGCGGCCGGTGGAGGCCGGGGAGCGGGTGCGTGTCGTCTTCGACAACGGGACGGCCATGTGGCACCCGCTGCATCTGCACGGGCACACGTTCGCGCTGGGCGGGAACGCCTCCGGGGCCCGTAAGGACACCGCGATCGTGCTGCCGCACCGGTCGCTGACCGCGGAGTTCGACGCCGACAACCCGGGGCTGTGGATGGTCCACTGCCACAACGTCTACCACGCGGAGGCGGGGATGATGACGGTCCTCGGGTATCGGGGCTGAGCCTCAGGAGTTCAGCGGGTCGGGGCCGACAGCTGCCCCGACCTGCGGTTTCGGTGGGCCCGGGCAGATTTTGCCCGGGCCGCCGGGACATCGCGTCAGAAAGACGATTACACTGGGCCTCGTGCCTCAACTACGTCTCGCACTGAATCAGATCGACTCGACCGTCGGCGACCTCACCGGCAACTCCGAGTCGATCCTCCACTGGACCCGGCACGCCGCCGAGCAGGGCGCCCACCTGGTGGCGTTCCCCGAGATGGTGCTGACCGGATACCCCGTCGAGGACCTGGCCCTGCGGTCGTCCTTCGTCGAGGCCTCACGGCAGGCGCTGCGCGCGCTGGCCGTCCGGCTCGACGAGGAGGGCTTCGGCGAGCTGCCGGTCGTCGTCGGCTATCTGGACCGCTCCGAGCACGCCGCCGCGCGGTACGGGCAGCCCGCCGGCTCCCCGCGCAACGCGGCGGCCGTGCTGCACCGGGGCGGGATCGCGCTCAACTTCGCCAAGCACCACCTGCCGAACTACGGGGTGTTCGACGAGTTCCGGTACTTCGTGCCGGGCGACTCGATGCCCGTCGTACGGGTCCACGGCATCGACGTGGCCCTCGCCATCTGCGAGGACCTCTGGCAGGACGGCGGGCGCGTCCCGGCCGCCCGGTCCGCCGGGGCCGGGCTGCTGCTGTCGATCAACGCCTCGCCGTACGAGCGGGACAAGGACGACACCCGGCTCGACCTGGTCCGCAAGCGGGCCCAGGAGGCCGGCTGCACGACCGCGTACCTGGCGATGATCGGCGGGCAGGACGAGCTGGTCTTCGACGGCGACTCGATCGTCGTCGACAAGGAGGGCGAGGTCATCGCCCGTGCGCCGCAGTTCTCCGAGGGCAGCGTGATCCTCGATCTGGAGCTGCCCGCCGCCGACACCGTGGCGCCCTCGGGTGTGGTGGACGACGGGCTGCGCATCGACCATGTGGTGCTGTCCGACCGGCCTGTCGACGCGTACGAGCCGGAGCTCGCCGGCGGGTACGCGGAGCGGCTGGACGACGACGAGGAGGTCTACTCGGCGTTGGTCGTGGGTCTGCGTGCGTACGCTGCGAAGAACGGTTTCAGCAGTGTGCTGCTCGGGCTCTCCGGCGGGATCGACTCGGCGCTCTGCGCGGCCATCGCGTGCGATGCGCTCGGCGCGCAGAACGTGTACGGCGTGTCCATGCCGTCGAAGTACTCCTCGGACCACTCCAAGGGCGACGCGGCCGAGCTGGCCCGGCGGACCGGGCTCAACTTCCGTACGGTGCCGATCGCTCCGATGTTCGACGCGTACATGGCGTCGCTGGAGCTCACGGGTCTCGCGGAGGAGAACCTCCAGGCGCGGCTGCGCGGTACGACGCTGATGGCCATCTCCAACCAGGAGGGGCAGATCGTGCTGGCGCCGGGCAACAAGTCCGAGCTGGCGGTGGGTTACTCCACGCTGTACGGGGACGCGGTCGGGGCGTACGGGCCCATCAAGGACGTCTACAAGTCCTCGGTGTTCCGGCTGGCGAAGTGGCGCAACCGGGCCGCCGAGGAGCGGGGGCAGACGCCGCCGATCCCCGAGGCCTCGATCAGCAAGCCGCCGAGCGCTGAGCTGCGTCCTGGGCAGGTCGACACGGACTCGCTGCCGGACTACGAGGTACTGGACGGGATCCTGGAGCTGTACGTGGACCGGGACCAGGGGCTCGATTCCATCGTGGCTGCCGGGTTCGACGCGGAGCTGGTGGCGAAGACGTTGCGGATGGTGGATACGGCCGAGTACAAGCGGCGGCAGTATCCGCCGGGGACGAAGATCTCGCCGAAGGGGTTCGGGAAGGACCGGCGGTTGCCGATCACGAATCGCTGGCGCGAGTCGTCGTAGCGGAGGGGGCGGTCACCGGGGGCGTCCGGTGGTCGCCTCTGTCCTCAAGCGCCGGACGGGCTGGAAGGGCCCACGGACAACGTGGCCGCGGGGCCATCCGGCGTACCGGTTCCGTCCTCAAACGCCGGACCGGCTTGATTGCCCGCCACCACCCGGGACGGCCTCTCCGGGCCCCGGTCCAGGAAACCCGCCGTCGCGGCTATCGCCAGGCCGATCACCGCCAGCACCGCGCCCACCAGTGCCGGGGACGTCCAGCCCCAGCCAGCTGCGATCGCCACGCCGCCCAGCCAGGCGCCGCCCGCGTTGGCCAGGTTGAAGGCCGAGTGGTTGGAGGCGGAGGCCAGGGTCGGGGCGTCCTTCGCCTTGTTCATGACCAGCATCTGGAGCGGGGTCGTCGTCATGAACCCGACGCCGCCCAGCAGCACCACCATCACCAGCGCCGCCCACTGCACGTGCACCGTGAACGGGAACGCCACCAGGACCACCGCGAGCGCGCCGAGCGATCCGTACAGGGTCGGGCGCAGGGCCCGGTCCGTGAGGGGGCCCGCGGCCAGGGCGCCCAGGGTCATCCCGATGCCGAAGAGCGCGAGGACGAGGGTGACCGAGGATTCGCCGAAGCCCATCGCCTTCGTGGTCATCGCCGAGAGGTACGAGTACACCGCGAAGACCCCGGCGAAGCCGAAGACCGCCGTGAGCAGGCCGAGGAGCACCTGACGGTTGCCGAGGGCGCGGAGTTCGCGGCGTACGTCCTGGTGGGCCTCGACCGGGATGCGGGGCACCAGGCGGGCCAGGGCCGCCATCGCGGCGAGGCCGATCACGGCGACGACGAGGAAGGTGGCCCGCCAGCCGAGGTGCTGGCCGAGCAGAGTGGCGGCGGGCACACCGACGATGTTGGCGACCGTCAGGCCGAGGAACATCGTGGCCACCGCCCGCGCCTGGCGGCCCTCGGAGACCAGCCGGGCGGCGACGACCGCGCCGACGCCGAAGAACGCGCCGTGCGGGAGTCCGGCGAGGAAGCGGCCCGCGAGCAGCCAGCCGAAGTCGGGGGCGAGCGCCGAGGCCAGGTTACCGACGGTGAACAGCGCCATCAGGAGCAGCAGCATCTTCTTGCGCGGGACGCGGGAGCCGAGGCCGGTGAGCAGGGGCGCGCCCAGGACGACGCCGATCGCGTACGCCGACACGAGGTAGCCGGCGGTCGGCACGGACGTGTCCAGGTCGTCCGCCACATTGGGCAGCAGGCCCATCATGACGAACTCGGTCGTGCCTATGCCGAAGGCGCTCACGGCCAGGGCGAGCAGGGCCAGGGGCATGGGGAACCTTCGCAATCTCGGAGCGGGGGCAGAACGAAGAGCCGTCGCCTCGGCGTGGACGCCGGGCGACGGCTCAGTCTTCTTTATGTATGCGACTGGAACAAATTGTCGCAGACGTTTTATGCCGGGAGGTGAACGGCCGGTTGCCTGATCGCTGTCACAGCTCCACGCGGGCCGCGATCGGCAGGTGGTCGCTGTCGGTCGCCGCCAGGGTCCACGACGACTTCGGCTCGACGCCCTTGACCATGATCTGGTCGATCCGGGCCATCGGGAACGAGGCGGGCCAGCTGAAGCCGAAGCCGTCGCCCGCCGCGCCCTGGGTGGAGCGCATCTGGGAGGTGACCGCGTTCAGGGAGCGGTCGTTCATCGTGCCGTTGAGGTCGCCGAGCAGGACGACGCGCTCGACCTGCTCGTCGGCGATGGCCTCGCCGAGGGCGTCGGCGCTGTTGTCGCGCTGGTTGGCGGTGAACCCCGCGTGCAGCTTCACCCGGACCGACGGGAGGTGGGCCACGTACACCGCGACCTCGCCCTGCGGCGCCTTGACCGTGGAGCGCATGGCCCGGGTCCAGCCCATCTTGATGTCGACGGGCCTGGTGTTGCTGAGCGGGTACTTGCTCCACAGCCCGACGGTGCCCTGGACCGAGTGGTACGGGTAGCGGGCGGCCAGCGACTTCTCGTACGTGGACACCTGGCCGCCCGGCAGCTCCTGGAGGGCCACGACGTCGGCCCCGGAACCCGCGACCTGCTGGGCGGTGCCGGCGGGGTCGGGGTTGCCGGCGTTGACGTTGTGGGTGGCGACGGTGAGGTCGCCGCCGGCACCGGACTTGTCGGTGATCAGGCCGCCGAAGATGTTGAGCCAGACCACGGCGGGGAGCAGCAGGGCGATCAGCGCGGTGGCGGAGCGCCGCAGCAGGGCCAGGACCAGCAGCAACGGGATGAACAGCGCTATCCACGGCAGGAACGTCTCGACGAGGCTGCCGAGGTTGCCCACCCGGTTCGGGATCTGCGCGTGGACGACCATCACCAGGGTCAGCACCACCGAGCAGAGGGCGAGCACGATCCCGCGCCGCCAGATTCCCCGGTCCCGGGTTGCTCTGCTCAGAAGGCTCCGGAAGCGGGACCCGCCGGCCTGCGGCTGCTCCGCGCTGCCGTTGCCCGTGTCCGCCCCGTACGCCTGCACCATCGCGCTCGTCCTCACTGCCTTGCCGTACACATCGCCGCGCCCCTCGACCCTAGGTGATGGGCGGCGTCTTTCCCGCCGTCGACGACGGCTTCTTCGTGAGCAGGACGTGCGGAGCGGGACGAGAGGTTCCGGTCCGGGCCCGGCCGGTGGGGGCTTGTGACAGAACGAGCACACTCGTCCCGGCCCCGGCGCGTCAGGCGCGCGCCGCCGCTGCGGACCCCGCCGGGGCCAGTCCCTGGACCAGCGCCGCGATGATGCGATCGGCCAGGTCGTCGGGAAGGGGCGCGTCGGGGCGGTGGACGGTACGGACGAGCATCGGGCCGACGAAGAGGTCGTCGATCAGCTCCACGTCGAGGTCGTCGCGCAGCTCCCCCGCGGCGACGGCCCGCCGTACCGCCGCCAGCATCAGCTCGCGGCGGGGGGCGATCACCGTGCCGGAGTACTCGTCCCACAGCTTCGGGTGGCTCTTCATCTGGGCGAAGATGTTGTGCAGGAGCACCGAGGAGCGCTGGGCGAGGCCCCGGGTGCGCAGGGATTCCAGCATGACCCGCAGATCGGCGAGTCCCTCGGTGCCGGAGACGGGCGGGTCGACGGGTTCCATGTCCCGTACGACGTCGACGAAGAGCTCTTCCTTTCCCGTCCACCGGCGGTAGATCGTGGCCTTGCCCACGCCCGCCGTACGCGCGATGCGCTCGATGGAGAGGCCGGCCAGGGGTTCACCGGCCTCCAGGAGGGTGATGACGGCGTCCAGGATCGCCCGTTCGGCCGCGGCGCTGCGGGGGCGGCCGCGGCGGGGCTCCGGGTCCTGTGCCCCGTCGCCCCGCGCGGCGCCGCCGTCGCCCGCGCCGTGCCGGTCCTGCTCGCCGGACCGCGCACTGTCGTGCTCGCCGCGGTCCTGCTCGCCGTCGTCCTGGTCCCGCACCTGAAGCCGCCTCTCTCCGTGCCGCCGTACGCGTACAGCCGTGCCTTCGTACGTGTACGGCCCTGCCGCCGTACGCGTTCGGCCTTCGCCCCGATTCTCGCCGACCGCGAGGGGGCTGTGGGCCACGGCCCTCCGGGTCGGTCAGCGGCCCACCGGCTCCTCCGCGGGCCGGGCCGCGGGCTCCGCCGCGATGGCCGGGGTCCGCCCCGGCAGGTACAGGCCGACGACCACCGCGCCGATCAGGGCGACGGCCGCCGAGCCGAGCGCGGTCACGTGCATGGCGCTGATGAAGGCGTCGTTGGCGGCGGCGACCAGAGGCTTTCCGGCCACTGGCCCGAGCTTCGCGGCGACGCCCAGCGTGGCCTCGATGGACTCGCCCGCCACGTCCCTGACCCCGGCCGGGAGTGTGCCGAGGTGGCCCTCGATGTCGCCCCGGTAGACGGTGGAGAGCACCGAGCCGAGGACCGCGATCCCGAGCGCTCCGCCGACCTGGCGGAAGGTGTTGTTGATGGCGGAACCGGAACCGGCCTTCTCGCGAGGCAGCGCCTGCATCACGGCGACGGTGACGGGCGGCATGATGTGCGCCATCCCGGTGCCCTGGACGAAGAAGACGAGGCACATCACCCACACCGGCGTACCGGCGCCGAACAGGGCGAACGAGGCGAGTCCGGCGGCGACCAGGAGCATGCCCACCGTGCAGACCGCACGGGCGCCGAACCGGTCGACGACCAGCCGGGCCCGGGGCGCGAAGATCATCTGGGCGGCGGCTAGCGGAACGATGAGCAGGCCCGACTGCAGGGCGCTGTAGCCGCGCACGCTCTGGAGGTAGAAGGCCGAGAAGAAGGTCACGCCCATGAGCGCGAAGAAGACCAGCGCTATGGCGGCGACGGCAGCGGAGAACGCGGGCTTCCTGAAGTACGTGATGTCGATCGCCGGGTGGCTGCTGCGCTTCTCGTGCCAGACGAATCCGGCCAGCACCAGCAGTCCCCCGACGATGGAGAGCAGCACGGTCGTGTCGGTGAAGTCGGCGAGCTCGCCGCCCCGGATGATCCCGTACACCAGCAGGACCAGGCCGACGATGGAGAGCGCGACGCCCACCGGGTCGACCTTGCCGGGCTTCGGGTCGCGGGAGTCGGGGACCAGGATCGCCATGGCGACCAGGGCCAGCACGACCACGGGGACGTTCACCAGGAAGATCGAGCCCCACCAGAAGTGCTCCAGGAGCAGCCCGCCGGTGATCGGGCCGATCGCGATGCCGAGGCCGACGCTGCCGGCCCAGATGCCGATGGCCTTGGGCTGTTCGTCGCGCTCGAAGACGTTCATCAGGACGGCGAGGGTGGCGGGCATCACTAAGGCGGCGCCGAAGCCCATCAGCGCGCGCCAGGTGATGAGTTCGCCGGGCGAGGCGGACATGGCGGCCAGGGCGGAGCCGATGCCGAAGACCAGGATGCCGAAGAGGAGGACCTTCTTGCGGCCGATGCGGTCGCCGAGCAGACCGGCGGTGAAGAGGAGTCCGGCGAAGACGAGCGTGTAGGAGTTGATCGCCCACTCCAGCTCGCTCTGGGTGGCGCCGATGCCGGTGGGCGCGGGGCTGGCGATCGTCTTGACCGCGACGTTCAGGATCGAGTTGTCCAGCACCACGATGAGCAGGCTGAACATGAGGACGGTGAGGATCCACCAGCGGCGGCGGTGGATCGCCTCGGGTATGCGGGGCTCGGCGGCGGCGACCCCGGAGGAGGCCGCGGCGGAGGGAGACGGGTTGGACATGGGGACGAGCCTAACGCCGTTTCGATACGAGACCGTCTCGTATTGTTAAAGCTTTGCCCAACGGCCGTCGAACGGGCAGTACGGACGGGCCGGTGCGGGCCCACTTCCCGTTTGCCCGGGCGGGATGCCACCATGGAAGGGATCCGGGGACGCCGTAAGGGCGCCTCGAGATGACGAAGGAGCTCATCAGCCATGTCACTTTCGGCTGCACAGAACCCGCCCTCCCCCGCCGGTGCCTCCCCCGACAGCAGCAAAGCGCTGTACGGAGGGAAGTCCACCCGCCGCGTCACCGTCCACGACATCGCCGCCGCCACTGAGCGCGGCGAGAAGTGGCCCATGCTCACCGCCTACGACGCGATGACCGCGTCCGTCTTCGACGAGGCGGGCATCCCGGTCATGCTCGTCGGGGACTCGATGGGCAACGTCCACCTCGGCTACGAGACCACCGTGCCGGTCACGATGGACGAGATCGCCCTGCTCTCCGCCGCCGTCGTGCGGGGCACCAAGCGCGCCCTCGTCGTCGCCGACCTGCCCTTCGGCTCGTACCAGGAGGGTCCCGTCCAGGCGTTGCGCAACGCGACCCGGCTGATCAAGGAGTCGGGCGTAGGCGCGGTCAAGCTGGAGGGCGGCGAGCGGTCCCACGAGCAGATCCGGCTGCTGGTCGAGGCCGGCATCCCGGTCATGGCCCACATCGGCCTGACCCCGCAGTCCGTCAACGCCATGGGCTACCGGGTGCAGGGCCGGGGCGAGGAGGCGGCCCACCAGCTGCTGCGCGACGCCAAGGCGGTCCAGGACGCGGGCGCGTTCGCCGTCGTGCTGGAGCTCGTACCGGAGGAGCTGGCCGCCGAGGTCACCCGTACGCTCCACATCCCGACCGTCGGCATCGGCGCCGGTGCGGCGACCGACGCGCAGGTGCTCGTCTACACCGACATGGTCGGGCTGACCGGCGGGAAGGTGCCGCGCTTCACCAAGCAGTACGCGAACATGCGCAAGGTGCTCGGTGACGCGGCGAAGGAGTTCGCCGAGGAGGTCGTGGGCGGTACGTTCCCCGCGCCGGAGCACACCTTCCACTGATCCACCGGCCTTCCGGGGCCCGCACCTTCCGTTGATCCACCGGCCTCCGGGGCCCCACCAGCCACTTCCCGCACCACCGACAGCCCGCCGACATCCCCCATCGGCGGGCTGTCGCGCGTCCGGGAGCCGTATCGGCCGGCTGTCGGTGAGCTGTCGGTGGGCGCTGGTCCCATGGTGGACATGGAACGAATCGACGTGAACCCCAGGAACGGCGGAAACGCCGTCGAGGTACGGGGGCTGGTCAAGCACTACGGCGAGACCAAGGCACTGGACGGCGTGGACCTCGACGTCCGCGAAGGCACCGTCCTCGGCGTGCTCGGCCCCAACGGCGCCGGCAAGACCACCCTCGTACGCTGCCTCTCCACGCTGATCACCCCCGACGCCGGACACGCGGTCGTCGCGGGCTTCGACGTGGTGAAGCAGCCCCGCGAGCTGCGCCGCCGGATAGGTCTGACCGGGCAGTACGCCTCGGTCGACGAGAAGCTCTCCGGCTGGGAGAACCTCTACATGATCGGGCGGCTGCTCGATCTGCCCCGCAAGCAGGCGCGGGCCCGGGCGGACGAGCTGCTGGAGCGGTTCTCGCTCACCGATGCGGCCAAGCGTGCCTGCATGGAGTACTCCGGAGGGATGCGCCGCCGGCTCGACCTGGCCGCCTCGATGATCGGCAGCCCGTCCGTGCTCTACCTGGACGAGCCGACGACCGGGCTCGACCCCCGGACCCGTAACGAGGTCTGGGACGAGGTGCAGCGAATGGTCGCGGAGGGCGCGACCGTGCTGCTGACCACCCAGTACATGGAGGAGGCCGAACAGCTAGCCAAGGAGCTGACGGTGATCGACAAGGGGAAGATCATCGCGCGGGGCGGGGTCGACGAGCTCAAGGCCAAGGTCGGCGGCCGCACCCTGCACATCCGGCCCTCGGACCCGGCGGAGCTGGCCGCGATGGCCCAGGCGATCCGGGAGGCCGGACTCGACGGGGTCGCCGGGGCGCAGGCCGTGCCGGACGAGGGGCTGCTGTACGTGCCCATCCTCAGCGACGAGCAGCTGACCGCCGTCATCGGGCTGCTGGGCGTCCGGGGCTTCTCCCTCGCCCATGTCGCCACCGCCCTGCCCAGCCTGGACGAGGTCTTCCTCGCGATCACCGGCGACAAGGCCTCCACCTTCTCCGACGCCGCTCCCCAGGAGGTCGCCGCATGAGCAGCACCACGACAACCCTGCCCCCCGCCCCCGCCGGCTCCGCGGGCCCCGCGCCGTCGAAGGCGGCGGTGGCCGAGGAGGGCCGGATCGGGCTGCGTGCCAACCTGCGCCACATCGGGGCCCTGGTCCGGCGCAATCTGCTCCAGATCAAGAAGGACCCGGAGTCGATGTTCGACGTCCTTCTGATGCCGATCGTCTTCATCGTGCTCTTCGTGTACGTCTTCGGCGGCTCGGTCGGCGCCAGCCTCGGCGGTGACCGGCAGTCCTATGTGAACTACCTGGTGCCCGGGCTGATGGCGATGATGGGCATGAACATCGCCATGGCCGTCGGCACCGGCGTCAACGACGACTTCCGCAAGGGGGTCATGGACCGGTTCCGGACGATGCCGATCGCCCGTTCCTCGGTGCTCATCGCCAAGATCGTGGTCGAGCTGGGCCGGCTGATGGTCGCCACGCTCATCCTGCTCGCCATGGGGTTCGCCCTCGGCATGGAGCTGAACGGCTCGGTGTTCGGGCTCCTCGGAGCGGTCGCACTGGCCGCCACGTTCGGCGCCTCCATCATGTGGATCTTCATCCTGCTCGGGCTGACCATGAAGACGGCCCAGGCCGTTCAGGGGACGGCGATGCTCGTGCTGATGCCTCTGCAGTTCGGTTCCTCGATCTTCGCGCCGACGCAGACCATGCCGGGCTGGCTCCAGGCGTTCACCGACTACAACCCGCTCTCCAACCTCGCGGACGCGGCGCGCGGCCTCATGCAGGGCGACCCGGTCGGCAACTCGGTCTGGTGGACGCTCGCCTGGGCCGCCGGGATCACGGTGGTGATGGCGCCGCTGGCCGTCGCCAAGTTCCGCAAGAAGGCCTGAGCGCCGCCGGACACCGCAGGTGTCACCGGTACGCGCCCGCCAGGGCGGTGGCCTCCTCGATCGTGAGGCCGCCGCCCTCTTCGTACGCCGCCGTGTACGCCTCGTCGCCGATGCGGGCGCGTACGGCCTCCTCGGCCTCGGCGAGGGCCTGGCGCTCCAGGGCGGTCGGTACGTGTTCGGGGGGCAGGAGCGCCGCCTGGAGGCCGAGGAGCCGGGCGGCGGTCTCCGGGGCTCCGGCGCCGTCGAGTCCGGCGAGCGCCCGGGCCATGGTCATCAGCTGCATGGACGCCATGTACGGGGCCATCATCGCCGAGAGCCGGTCCTGGGAGCGGCCGAGCGCGGCCAGGGCGGTGTCGAGCGCGGAGGCGTGGGCACCGTCGAGGTTGTCCAGCCAGGCCAGCACCCCGAGCACGAACCCGTCGAAGACACCGACCGTACGGGAGCTGAACTCCTTGCGCAGCAGCACCAGTTGCTCGCGCGCCTCGGCGAGGCGGCCCTGGCGTCCGAGCAGGAAGCCCAGGTGCAGCCGGGCGGTCGGCACCGCCTCGTGGCCCGCGAACCGGCCGCCGTCGACGATCTCCCGCAGGATGGCCTCGGCCTCGTCGAACCGGTCGAGTTCGGTGAGGACCCCCGCGTACCGCGCGCGCAACACCGCCACCTGGGCGCGGGCGCCGAGCGCCCGGGCGTACTCGATCGAGGCCAGGTAGTCCTCGGTGGCGGCGGTGAGACGGCCAGCCCGCTCGTTGGCCTCGCCCCGGGAGGAGAGCGATTCGGCGGCTCCCCAGTCGTCGCCGAGCCGGGCGAAGATCTCCAGGCTCTCGTCGGCGTCGGCCAGCGCCTCGCCCGCCCAGTCGGGCCGGCTGGCGAGGATCTTGGCGCGCATCTCCAGCGCGGCGCCCAGCTCCCACTCGTAGCCGAAGTCCCGGGAGGCCCGGACCGTCTCGTCCATCAGCGCGCGGAGTTCGTCGACCTCACCGGTGAGCAGGATCGAGAACATCCAGAGCGAACCGGGCGTACGGCAGGTCTGCGGCTGCCCGGCCCGGTAGGTGCGGCTGATGACGCGCAGCCGCTCCTGCCCCTCGGGGGTCATCCACTCGTCCATCGCGTGGTCCATGCTGACCAGCTGGATCAGGCCCACCCCGCGCCGCGCCTCCGCCACCTGCTCCGGCTCCCACGGCGGCGGCCGGTCGGTGGTCCGCTCCAGCAGGGAGGGGGCCCGGACGCCGGGCGGGGCGAAGGGGTCGGGGCCGAGGGCGGCCACCGCCTCGGCCCACTGGCGGGCGTCGGCGTTCAGGTCGCGCATCATCCAGTACCAGGACAGCGAGAGCACCAGGCAGAGCCCCTCCTGCTCCTCCCCGGCGGCGACGGCGTGGCGGAGCGCGGTGCGCAGGTTCTCGTACTCGCGCCGGAACAGCTCGATGGCCTCCCGCTGGCCGGCCCCGCGCAGCTTCGGCCCGGTGGTGCGGGCGAACTCCCGGTAGTGGACCAGGTGGCGCCGCTCGACGGCGTCCCGCTCGCCCGCCTCGGCCAGCCGCTCGGCCGCGTACTCGCCGACGGTCTCCAGCAGCCGGTAGCGCATCTCGGCGTCCTCGCCGGGCGCGGCGACGACGAGCGACTTGTCGACCAGGGAGCCGAGCAGCGCGGCGACGTCGAGGGGGCCGACGGCCACCCCGTCGGCCGGGGCGGGCAGGGCGCAGACCTCCTCGGCGGCGGCGATCCCGCAGCCGCCCGCGAAGACGGAGAGGCGGCGCAGTACGGCCCGTTCGGCTCCGTCCAGCAGTTCCCAGGACCAGTCGACGACCGCGCGCAGCGTCTGCTGGCGGGGCAGCACGGTCCGGCTGCCGCTGGTGAGCAGGCGGAAGCGGTCGTCCAGCCGGTCGGCGATCTGGCGCGGGGTGAGCATCCGCAGCCGGGCGGCGGCCAGTTCGATGGCGAGCGGCAGCCCGTCGAGCCGGCGGCAGATCTCGGCGCAGGCGGCCGCGGTCCCCTCGTCGGTGTCGGTGCGGAACCCCGGGCGGGCGGCGGCCCCGCGCTCGGCGAGCAGTCTCAGGGCCATCGGGTCGGGCAGCGGTTCGACGGGGCGGACGAACTCGCCCGGTACGCCGAGGGGTTCGCGGCTGGTCGCGAGGACGGTGAGCTGCGGGCAGTGGGTGAGCAGATGGTCGGCGAGGGCGGCCGCCGCGTCGACGACATGCTCGCAGTTGTCCAGCAGGAGGAGCATGCGGCGCCGGGAGCAGTACTCGGTGAGCCGTACGAGGGGGTCGCCCGCGCCGTGTTCGGTGAAGGCCCGCAGCTCCTCGGCGCCGGCCCCGCGCAGCACGGTGTCCCGGGCGCCGACCGCGCTCAGGACGGCCTCGGGCACGGCGGCCGGGTCGTCCACGGGGGCCAGCTCCGCCAGCCAGACCCCGTCGGGCCAGGCGCCGGCGACGGCCTCCGCGGTCTCCTGCGACAGCCGGGTCTTGCCCGCGCCGCCGGGGCCGAGGAGGGTGACGAGCCGGGTGCGGGTGAGGTCCTCGCGCAGGGCCGCGATGTCGGGGTCGCGGCCGACGAAGCTGGTGAGCCGGGCGCGGAGGTTGCCGGACGCGGGTTGGGAGAGCTGCGGCGAGGAGGTCGGGGGCGGCGGGCGGGTGGGCTGCTTCCGGGGTACGGGGATCTCCCCGGGGGCCTGTTCGGGGTGCGGGGCGGGCGGCTGCGGGGCGGGCGCGGCTTCCTGGTGGAGGAGCTCTCCGTACAGGCCGCGCAGTTCGGGCCCGGGGTCGGTGCCGAGGCGTTCGGAGAGTACGGTGCGGACCTCGTCGTACGCCGCCAGCGCCTCGGCCGTGCGTCCGGCGTCCCGCAGGGCCCTGATGCGCAGGGCCTGGAGCGGTTCGTCGAGCGGGTGGGCGGCGCAGAGCGCGGCCAGCTCCCACAGGGCCTCGTCCGCCCGCCCGAGGAGACGCAGCGCGTCGAGCCTGGCCCGCCGGGCGCCGAGCCTGCGGGACTCCAGGCGGGAGGCGGGCGCCGTGCGGTCGGGGAGGTCGGCGAGCGGCGGCCCGCCCCAGAGCGCCAGGGCCTCGTCGAGGACGGGGACGGCCTTGACCGCGTCACCCTCCTCCAGGGCCCGGCTCCCCTCCCCCGCCAGCCGCTCGAAACGGTGCAGGTCCACGGCGTCCGGCGCGGCGGCGAGCCGGTAGCCGTTCTCCACCGACTCGACGGCGCTGCGGCCCAGCGCCCGCCGCAGCCGCCCGACCAGCGCCTGGAGCGCGCCGGCCGCGTCGGCGGGCGGATCGCCGTCCCACACCTCGCCGACCAGCACTCCGGCCGGGACGGTCCGCCCGGGGTGCAGCGCGAGGACGGTGAGCAGGGCGCGCAGCCGCGCCCCGCCGATGGGGACGGCCGTACCGTCGTCGCGGAGTGCCCGGGTGGTGCCGAGGATGCAGTAGCGCACGGGCCCATTGTCCGCGACGGACGGTCGCACGGTGTTGACAGGGCGGAACTCCTGCCCGGGTCGTCGTCGTTGCCGCCGTGTCGGCGTATCCACGACCGTCCCCACAGCCGTCGCCGTTCCGCCCAGCCCCAGGAGTGTGTGCCGATGACCACCGCAGCCACCCGCGAGGACCGGAGAATCAGCCCGGTCTTCCTCGGGATCGCCGCCGTCACCGCAGTCGCGGGCTGGGCCGTGTGGACGGGCTTCGCCGACGCCACCGGCTTCGCGGTCTTCCTCTTCGTCACCGGGGCGTGGATCGTCTCGCTCTGCCTCCACGAGTACGCCCACGCCCGCACGGCGCTGCACAGCGGGGACCTCTCGGTGGAGGCCAAGGGCTATCTGACGCTCAACCCGCTGAAGTACACGCACGCCCTGCTCAGCGTCGTGCTGCCGGTCCTCTTCGTGGTCATGGGCGGGATCGGCCTGCCCGGCGGCGCGGTCTACATCGAGCGGGCCCGGATCCACGGCCGGTGGAAGCACAGCCTGATCTCGGCGGCGGGCCCGCTGACGAACGTGGCGTTCGCGGTCGTGTGCACGGCCCCGTTCTGGCTGGACGCGCTCGACGGGGTCCCGCCCCCCTTCCAGTACGCGCTGGCGTTCCTGGCGATGCTCCAGGTGACGGCGGCGATCCTGAACTCGCTGCCGATCCCGGGGCTGGACGGCTACGGGGTGATCGAGCCCTGGCTGTCGTACAGGATCAGGCGCCAGGTGGAGCCGATCGCACCGTTCGGACTCATCGCGGTGTTCGCCATCCTGTGGATTCCCGGGGTGAACATCGCCTTCTTCGACGGGATCGACGCACTGCTGGGCGGTCTGGGCGTCGAAGACACCCAGCGCTACTGCGGGTACGACCTCTACCGCTTCTGGAAGGCGTTCTTCGGCGAGCAGGACCCGGGGTGCGCGGTGGAGTGAGCCGGGCGGCCGTCCTCACAAGGCTGCGGCCGCCGCCGTGTCCGTGCGGGGGCCGTCGAAGTAGACGGTGTTGCGGACCACGGTCGTACCGGCCTCCGGAGGCAGGGCCTGCCCGATCGCGGCCCAGAACGGTGGCAGCAGCGAGGACGGGTACACCCCTCCGGAGCTGGGGTTGCCCAGGATCGTGAAGATCAGGATGGTGAGCCCAGGCCGACCGTGCCGGCCACCGACTGGAGGGCGACGCCCACGGCCCCGGAGGCGAACACCACCAGGGTGCCGATGCCGACCAGCTCCCAGAACGCGCCCGGCAGGCAGTCCAGCACCGGGCCCACGATGATCGCGCCGCCGATGCCCGAGTCGAAGCCGTACGGGAGCATCGCCGTCAGCCGGACCAGGGTGCGGCGCAGGGTGGGCTTCTTGGAGCCGGCCGCCATGTTCAGGGCCGACGCGGCGAGGTAGCCGCCGATCGTCCGGCTGAGGACGAGGTAGAAGGACGACAGACCCCGCGAGTCGCCTGCCGAGGGCGCGCGGAGGTCGCGTACGAGGATCGTGCGGTTCTGCGCCCCGGCGACCTCCTGGAGGATCTCCGTGGCCGACGTGGTGGCCGACGGTCCGCCCGCCGAGGCGACGAGCAGGGTGTCGGTGCGTCGGGCGGGGTCCACGACGAGGGCGGCGTCGGTGCGCTGGTCCAGCAGCCGCGCCCGGGCCTCGGCGCGGTCCGCGACAGGAGTGACGTGGAGGGGGTCGCCGGGGAGCGCGTCGAGCCGTGCCACCAGGTCCCGCTCGACGGCGGGCGGCGCGACGAGGGTGATCGGCACTTTGTGCGGCTCGGGCGCGTGGAAGGCGCCCATGTAGGAGAGGGCGAAGCCCAGTTGGAGCAGGAGCACCCCGGGCATGACGAGCGCGGACCGGGTGGTGACGGCGTCGCGCACCTCCCCCAGGAAGCCCTGGGGCCCGTCATCCGTCCGTGCGGTCGATACGGATCCGTACCCGTCGTCCCTCGCGTCTGCCACGCGGTCCTCCCGCGTCGGCCTCGCCACGGCCGTGGCGAGGCCGTCACATGGTCGGCCCCGGACGGCGTCCGGTCTCCGGGGCGCGCCCACGGGGGAGGGCCCTCGACCCGAACGGCTCAGGGTCCAGGAGGGGTGGCGCGGGGAGGGTTCAGCCGGCCTCGGCGGCCGCGTCCATGCGCTGCTTGCGCACGTAGAACCAGACCATGTTCGACGAGAGCCCCGCGATCAGCACCCAGATGATCCCGAGCAGGCTGCCCTGGACGAAGGAGACCACGGCCGCCGCGACGGCGAGGACGCAGACGACGAGGGCGTAGAGAGCGAGGCGGGGCATGGGGGGCGGCTCCTGTCGGGGAACGGTCTCGGTCCCGTCCAGTGTCCCCCATGCCCCGTTGTGCCCCGCCTCTGGCCCGGGCCCGGTCCGAAAGGATCAGACGTCGGTGGTGCGCAGTCCGGCGTGGGCCTTGTAGCGGCGGTTGACCGAGATCAGGTTGGCGACCAGCGACTCGACCTGGTGGGCGTTGCGGAGCCGGCCCGCGAAGATGCCGCGCATCCCGGGGATCCGGCCCGCCAGCGCCTGCACGATGTCCGTGTCGGCCCGCGCCTCGCCCAGGACCAGCACGTCGGTGTCGATCTCCTCGATGGACTCGTCCTGGAGCAGCACCGCCGAGAGGTGGTGGAAGGCCGCGGTGACCCGCGAGTCCGGCAGCAGGGCGGCGGCCTGCTCGGCGGCGCTGCCCTCCTCCGGCTTGAGGGCGTAGGCACCCTTCTTGTCGAAGCCGAGCGGGTTGACGCAGTCGATGACGAGCTTGCCGACGAGCTCCTCGCGCAGGGACTCCAGGGTCTTGGCGTGGCCGTCCCACGGCACGGCGACGATCACGATGTCGCTGCGGCGGGCGCACTCCGCGTTGTCCGCGCCCTCGACTCCGTGGCCGAGCTCGGCGGCCGCCTCGGCGGCCCGTCCGGCGTCCCGGGAGCCGAGGGTGACCCGCTGCCCGGCGCGGGCGAGCCGGTAGGCGAGGCCGCGCCCCTGCGGGCCGGTGCCGCCGAGTACGCCGACGCTCAGGGCGGAGACGTCGGGGAGGTCCCAGGGGTCCTTGGCGGGGGGCTTGGGCGCGCTGCCGCTGTCCTGTGTAGTCATGGGCCGACCCTACTGCCAGGTAGTGCCCGGAATCCCGCCCCGAGGGCCTGCGATCTGCCTCACCGTAAGGCCGGCGCACGGCCACCCCACGAGCCTCCGTAGGGTCCTCCGTTCGGGTGAGCCGGAGGCCGAGGGGCACCGCCGGGCGGGGTGCGGGGGCAGGATGCCGGGCCATGGATGCCGTACGTGTCGCCCTGCTCCGTGACGTACTGGCCGGGACCCGGTGGCCGGACTCCGCCCGCCGGTTCGCGCTGGCGCTGCGCTCGTCCGTCGTACCGCAGGGGGGCGGGCTCCTGCTCGTGGGGACCGAGACGTACGAGCCGTGGCATCTGGCGGCCCACCTGGCCGACGAGTCCACCTGGTCCGGGCTCCCGGAGCTGACGCCCACGCTGGTGCGGCACCGGGTGGCGGCGGGTGATCCGGCGCATCTGGCGGTCGGGCTCGGCCGGATCGAGGCGGCGGGGCGGGGCCAGACCGTGCTGCTGGTCGCGCCGGAGCGGCCGGACGGCGGGCTGCTGGAGCGGGTGCACGACGCCCGGCGGGCCGGGGCGCGGGTGCTCGCCCTGGACGGCGGTGACCCGGAGGTCGGCGGGCTGGCGCACGAGTCGCTGGTGGTGGCGGAGGACGACGAGGTGGACCTGGACATCGTGCAGCACCTGGTGAGCGCGGCGGCCGGGGAGAACAGCAGGCCGGTGGCGCGCGGCGGCCACACCTTCCGGGACCGGCTCTCCCGCCTCGCCGACCGGCTGACGGAGCCGCCGCCGGGGCGGTGGTGAGGGCGTGTGAAAGCGGCCTGCGGAAAAATCGGTTTGCCTGGAGCGTCCCGTAGTACCGATCATGGCCCTTCGTGACCGAAGCTCCCCCTGCCTCCCCGCCTCCGTCCCGGCTCCGTGCCCTGCTGCCGGACCTCTCCCCGTGGCGGTCCTCGCCCGACTTCCGGCTGCTGTGGATCCAGGGGCTGATCACGTACTTCGGCAGCTTCATGGCCCTCATCGCGCTGCCGCTCCAGATCAAGCACCTCACCGGATCGCCGCTCGCGGTCGGGGCGATGGGGGCGGTGGAGCTGGTACCGCTGGTGGTCTTCGGGCTGTACGGCGGGGCGCTCGCCGACTCCGTGGACCGGCGCCGGGTCATCCTGCTCACCGAGGCGGGGCTGGGCGTGCTCGCCGCCATCCTGCTGGTGAACGCGCTGCTGCCGGAGCCGCTGCTGTGGCCGCTGTACGTGGTGGCCGGCGGGGTCGCCGCGCTGGCCGGGCTCCAGCGACCCGCGCTGGACTCCCTGATGGCCCGGATCGTGCCGCACGCCCAGCAGACGGCGGCGGCCGCGCTGAACTCGCTGCGCTGGCAGATCGGGGCGATCGCGGGCCCGGCGCTGGCCGGTGTGGTGGTGGCGTACGCCGGTCACGGCACGGCGTACGCGGTGACGGTGTGCACGTTCGCCGCCTCCGTCGTGCTCTGTCTGCGGCTGGCCCCGGCACCGCCCGCCCGGGACGCGCGGAAGCCGTCGCTGCGCGGGATCGTGGAGGGGGCCCGGTACGCCTGGAGCCGGCCGGTGCTGCTGGGGACGTACGCGATCGACCTGGCGGCGATGTTCTTCGCCTTCCCGAACACGATCTTCCCGTTCCTGGCGGACGAGCTGGACGCGGAGTGGTCGCTGGGGCTGATGTACGCGGCGGGCTCGGTCGGCTCGCTGGCGCTCGGGCTGACCAGCGGCTGGACGTCCCGGGTGCGCAGGCACGGGCTGTTCGTGGTGTTCGGGGCGGCGGTCTGGGGGCTGGCGATCGCGGCGGCGGGCTGGTTCTCCAGCGTGTGGGTGGTGCTGCTCTGCCTGGGTGTGGCCGGGGCGGGCGACATGCTGAGCGGGCTGGGGCGCTCGACCATCTGGAACCAGACCATTCCGGAGGAGCTGCGGGGCCGGCTGGCGGGCATCGAGGTGCTCTCGTACAGCGTGGGACCGCAGCTGGGTCAGGTGCGGGCCGGGGCGATGGCGGGCTGGACCGGGACCCGGTCGGCGATCTGGACGGGCGGGGTGGCGTGCGTGGCCTCGGTGGCGCTGCTGACGGCGGCGCTGCCGAAGCTGGTGCGGTACGACTCGGAGACGGATGAGGACGCGGTGCGGAGGCGGGAGGCCCGGGTGGAGGGGTGACCCGGGGCTCCGCCCCGTACCCCGCTCCTCAAACGCCGGAGGGGCTGGGGTGCGGCCTCAAGCGCCGGCGAGGCTGGAAGAGGTCCTCAATCGCCGGACGGGCTTGATTTGCCCTTGTCCTCGTCGTGCCACTTGGGGTCCGTGTCCCACTCCAGGTTCCGGTCGCGGGCCGTGTCCATCGCGTGCTGGGCCGCCTCGCGGGAGGTGTAGGGGCCGAAGCGGTTCTGGGCAGGGCACTCCGGGCCCTCCTCGACCTTCTTGTGCTCCAGGCAGTAGTACCATTCGCCCGGTTTGCCGACCGTGCGCTTCTTGAACAGGGCCATCGACGGCTCCTTTCCTTATCGCCATGGTGCCCCGGAGCCGCTGGTTAGACTCGCTGGCATGTCTGGCCAGTCGCTTCTCGTACCAGGGGAGATCACTCCCGTCCGTTCCGTACCCGGAAACATCCGGCGCCCCGAGTATGTGGGGAAGCCGGCTCCGACGCCGTACACCGGCCCGGAGATCCAGGACTCCGACACCGTGGAGCGGATGCGCATCGCGGGCCGCATCGCGGCGCAGGCGATGGAGGAGGCCGCCAAGCACATCGCCCCGGGCGTCACCACGGACGAACTCGACCGGGTCGCGCACGAGTTCATGATCGACCATGGCGCGTACCCCTCCACGCTCGGCTACCGGGGCTTCCCGAAGTCGCTGTGCAGCTCGCTCAACGAGGTCATCTGCCACGGCATCCCCGACTCCACCGTGCTGCGCGACGGGGACATCGTGAACCTGGATGTCACCGCCTACATCAACGGCGTGCACGGCGACAACAACGCCACCTACCTCTGCGGTGACGTGGACGAGGAGTCGCGGCTGCTCGTCGAACGCACCCGGGAGTCGCTGAACCGGGCCATCAAGGCGGTCCGGCCCGGACGGCAGATCAACGTCATCGGCCGGGTCATCGAGTCGTACGCGAAGCGGTTCGGGTACGGGGTGGTGCGCGACTTCACCGGGCACGGGATCAACTCCTCGTTCCACTCCGGTCTGATCGTCCCGCACTACGACAGCCCGCAGGCGACCACCGTGATGCAGCCGGGCATGACGTTCACCATCGAGCCGATGCTGACGCTGGGCACCCACGAGTACGACCTGTGGGAGGACGGCTGGACCGTGGTGACGAAGGACCGCAAGCGGACCGCGCAGTTCGAGCACACGCTGGTGGTCACGGAGACCGGCGCGGAGATCCTCACCCTGCCGTAATCACCCCAAAATTTCCTTTACCGCCCACCGCGGGCCCTCCGGGGGTATTTTTTACCGACAAGCAGTCGGGAACCAGTTGACTTAGGTAAACCTAAGTAGGAGGATCGGGCATACCTGCATGCGCCGCCGCAGCGTCGCGGCGGTCGCCTGCCGGTATTTCCGTCTGTTTCTGGACTTCCCGTCCCCCTCGGTCCCCGGAGGCCCGCCTTGGACGCAACCGCCACCGTCACTCCCTTCTCGACGCTCATCCGCACCGCGTCGCACGAGCAGCACACCGAGGCCGAGACCTCGACCTTCATGGGTGACCTGCTCGGCGGGCGGCTGGGTGTCGATGCGTACACGCGCTACACCGAGCAGCTGTGGTTCGTCTACCGGGCGCTGGAGGAGGGCGCGGAGGCCCTGCGGAACGACCCGGTCGCCGGGCCCTTCATACAGCCCGAGCTGATGCGCTCCACGGAGCTGGAGCGCGACCTGGCGCATCTGCGCGGGGAGAACTGGCGCGAGGGTCTGGAGCCGCTGCCGGCCACCGCCGCGTACGCCGCCCGGGTCACCGAGTGCGCGCGCACCTGGCCCGCCGGCTACATCGCGCACCACTACACCCGTTACCTCGGCGACCTCTCGGGCGGCCAGATCATCCGCGACAAGGCGGAGAAGACCTGGGGCTTCGAGCGCAAGGGCGACGGCGTGCGGTTCTACGTCTTCGAGGAGATCGGCAACCCGGCCGCCTTCAAGCGGGGCTACCGCGAGCTGCTGGACGCGGTGAACGCGGACGACCTGGAGAAGCAGCGGATCGTCGAGGAGTGCAAGCGCGCCTTCGCGCTGAACACCGCGGTCTTCCGGGAGCTGGGCGAGGTGTTCCCGCTCAGCGCGTAGCCGTTGCTGCAGCGCCTACCGCCGTCCGGGGCTCAGCCCCGGGCGGCCATCAGGACGCGGCCCCCCACCTCCACCGTGCCGTCCGGCGCCGGTGCTGTGAGGATCTGGGAGCCGCGTCCTTGCGTGATGTTCAGGGCCCTGCCGAGCCGCGCGCTCAGCAGCATGGCCGCCGCGCCCGTCGCCTCGTCCTCGACGATGCCCTCGCCGCGTCGCGGGAAGGCCCGTGCGCGCACCCGCCCGGCGGCCTCGTCCTCCCATGCCCAGGCGTAGAGCCGGCCCTCTCCGGGCGGCGGTCCCGGCAGCGCCTCCACCTCGTCCGCCGTGGCGTACTGCTGGAGCGTGCGCGGCGGGGCCCACTCGGGGCGTGCGGTGATCCAGGTGAACTCCCCGTCCTGGCGGGCGAAGACGTCCCCGACGGCCAGTTCCAGGATCTCCAGGTCCAGCAGCCAGGCGGCACCGACCAGCGGGTGCCCGGCGAACGGCAGGCGCAGCCCCGGGGTGTGGATGTCCACCCGGCCGCGCTCCGGGTCGTCGACGAACACGGTCTCGCTGAAGCCCAGTTGCCGGGCCAGCCGCTGCCGGGAGGCCTCGTCGGGATGGCTGCTCCCGTCGCGTACGACGCCGAGGGCGTTGCCGTGGCGTCCGTCGGGGCCGCAGAAGACCCGCAGGACGTCTATGCCCCTGGGTACGTCGTAGTGGTTCACGTGCGCATTCAAGCACCACCCGGGAACGGCCGCAGGACCGTACCTGCCGGTACGGCCCTGCGGGTGGTGCGGAGTTGATCAGGCGGTGGCGATACGGCGACGGCGCGCCGCGATGACGATGCCGGCGCCGGCCGCCACGGCGAGGCCCGAGGCGCCGATCAGGGCGCCGGTCGGGACGTCGGAGCCGGTGGCCGCCAGGGCGCCGGAGCCGCCGACCGAACCGCCGGTGGCCGAACCGCCGACCGTGCCGCCGCCGGTGGTGGAACCGCCGGTGGTGGAGCCGCCCGTGGAGCCCGAGCCGCCGGTGGAGCCGGAGCCGCCCGTCGAACCGCCCGGAGGCAGCGTGGCGTCCTTGTCGAGCGAGACCGCGGTGTTCAGGGCGTCGAGCTCCTCGCCCTTCTTGTACATGCCGCTGAACGCCTTGGAGCCGTCCTCGGTGAGTGTCGCCGGGATGCCCTTGAGGTTCACGACGCCTTCCTTGGCGGCGAGCGCACCGGCGGGCACCTTCAGGTCGGCGAAGGCCAGGCCGGTGTAGGTGTTGACCTTGCCGGAGGCGCGGTCCTTGGTGGAGACGTCGGCGACGAGCTTGCCGGCGGTGCCCTGGACGTCGACCTTCAGGTTGCTGAGGGAGAGGTCGAGCTCGTACCCGCCGCCGGTCTCGTGGCCCAGGAAGCGCACCTTGCCCTTGAACTGTGCGGTGAGCGTGTTCTTCTCGGCGTCGAGGCGGCCGGTGGCCTTGGTGAAGCGGTAGCCGTCGGCGTTGGCCGTGGCGCCGTCGCTCGTCTCGACCTTGCCGTGCGCGATCGGGCCGACGACGTACGAGCGGAAGGACTTCTTGAGGCCCCAGTCGAGGGTGCCGTCGACGACCGGGCCGCTGACCGGCTTGGCGGTCTCGGTGGGGGTCGGCTCGACGGGGGGCTTCACCGGCGGGTCGACCGGGGGCTTCACGGGCGGGTCGACCGGGGGGTCGACGGGCGGGTCGACCGGCGGGTCGACGGGCGGCGTGGCCTGCTTGACGGCCAGCGTGGCCGGGTCGGCCGCCATGCCTTCGGTGTAACGGCCGAAGACCGCGCCACCCTCCTTGGTGAAGGCGGTCGGGATGTCCGCGTACTTCATACCCTCGGCACCGTTGGAGGGATCGACACCGTTGAGGTCGAGCGTGACCATCGCCAGGTCGTCGCTGACCACGGCCTCCTTGCCCGGGGACTTGGTGGTGACGTCGACGGTGATCTTCCCGCTCTTGCCGACCGTGACGACCTTGAAGTCGGACAGCTTGATGTCCAGGGCCCCGCCGTGCGCCTCGTAGTGCACGCTGCCCTTGAAGGCGGACGTCACGCCGTGGTTGCCGAGGTTGTACTCCCCCTTGACCAGGGGGAACTTGTACGTGCCGTCCGCGTTCCGGGTGACGCCGTCGGCCAGGGTGGCGGTGCCCTTGACCTTGCCGATCATGTCGCGGAAGCCCTGGTAGACACCCCAGTCCAGGGCGCCCGACTCCAGCTGGAAGATCGGCGCGGCGGGGGCGTCGGCTGCCGGCTTGGCGGCCGGACCGTCGGCCGCGAAGGCCGGGAGGGCGAAGGTCGCGCCCAGGGCGGCGGCCGTGGCGACGGCTGCGGCAAGGGCTATGGGGCGGCGAGTTGCTGCCATGTGGGTGGGTCTCCTGGGGAAACGGGGGAGGGAGGGAGGCGTGGGGGGAGGGGGCGAGGAACCATAAAGCGCGCATGGGGGACGTCAGGAGGCCTGGGGGGCGTCGGAGCCCGCGGAGGTGGCGTCGGCGTCGGGACCCTGCCCGGCCCTGCGGCGGCGGAGGGCGAAGAACGCTCCGGCCGCGGCGAGCAGCAGCACACCGCCGCCGATCGCGGCGTACGTGCCGGCGCCCGGGCCGGAGTCCGATGCGGCGGCGATCGGCGCGGCGGAGGGCTCGGCCGAGGCCTTCGCCGTGGGCTCGGCGGCGGCCGTCGGCTCACTGCCGAGGTCGGGCAGCGCGGGCAGCTGGGCCTTGTCGTCGACGGCGACGGCGAGCGAGACCGGGTCCATCTCGGTGCCCGCCCTGTACATGGAGCCGAACGCCTTGGAGCCGTCCTCGGTGAGGGTGGCGGGCGCCTCGGTCAGGACGGCGAGGCCCTCCTCGGGCGCGAAGTCCTTGGCGGCGAAGGTGATCAGGGGGACGTCCTCGCGGGTGGTGCCCGCGCTCGTGACGTCCGCCGACAGGGTGCCCTCGCCCTTGGCCACGGCGACCGTGACGCCGGCGAACTTCAGGTCGAGGTCGTGCGCGCCGGTGAAGTGGATGCTGCCGTCGAAGCCGGCGTCCAGGGTCTGCTTCTTCGCGTCGTACGTGCCCTTGCCCTGGGCGAAGCGGAAGAGCGCCCCGCCGTCCTCGGCACCGTCGGCGAGCGTCCACTTGCCCTGGCCGATGGAGCCGGTGACGTACTCGCGGAAGGTGCGGCGGACACCCCAGTCGACGGCGGCGGCCTCGAAGCGGCCCGCCTTCTCCTTCTCGGCCTTCTTCTTCGCGTCCTCGTCCTTCTTCTCGGACGGGGCCGGCTTCGGCTCGGCGGCGCCCTTGGTATCCACGGAGAGGCTGATCGGGTCGAGCGGCGTACCGGCGGTGTAGTAGCCGGCGAAGGCGGAGGCGCCCTGCGAGGTCAGCGTCGTGGGGACGTTGCTGAGGGCGATGGGGGTGGAGCCGCCCTTCATGTTGATCCCGCCGAGGGCGAGCGTGGCGAGCGGCACCTGGGAGCGGTTGGTGACCTTGCCGGTGCCCCGCTGCTTGCTGACCATGTCGGCGAAGAGCGTGCCGGCGCCACCGCCGATCTTGATGGTGGGGCGGCTGATGACGAGGTCCAGCTCGTTGGTTCCGTCGGCCTTCTTGTGGCCGGTGAAGTGCACCCCGCCGGAGAAGCCGGAGCTGAAGGCGCCGGTCGCCGGGTCGTAGGAACCGTTGGCGGAGTGGAAGCGGAACTGGCTGCCGCCGACCGTGGCTGCGCCACCGGTCAGGTTCCAACTGCCCTGGGCGATGGGGCCGGTGACGTAACTCTGGAAGGAGGACTTGATCCCCCAGTCCAGCCGTCCGCCCTGCACCGTGCGGCTGGCCGCTTGCGCGGCGGTGGCGGGGAGCATCGCTCCCAGCAGCACCGCGAGGAGCGCGACGGCGAGCGCGCGGGCGGATCTGGACGGCAGCATGAGGGACCCCTCCGAGGGCTGATTGTGAAGGTAAGGCTAACCTAAGGTATTCCCAGCCTGTGCCGGAACCCCTCCGGCACCTCCACACCATCGACACATACGTCACACCTGAACCACCCGTCGAACCACCGACGAACCACCCGCCGAACCACCCATCGCACGCCGCGGAACGACAGGACGGTGCCCAGTGCGCATCTCGCAGGACTTCGCCCCCACCAGCCCGGACACCGGACGGGCGGCCTTCGGCCGTCGCCCGGTCCGCGGCCGGGCGGGCGCCGCCCTCACTGCCGCGGTGGCCCTCGCCCTCCTCCTGACGGGGTGCGGCGGAGGTGACGGTTCCGCGCCGAAGGCCGCCAGGAGCTCCGCCGACGCGGACCGGGTCGAGCCGCTGGCCGCCGCGCCCGCGCCGAAGCTGCCGGTGACGGTGGACTCGGCGGACGGCAAGAAGGTCACGATCGGCTCCACCGACCGGATCGTGCCGCTGACCGGATCGCTGAGCGAGATCGTCTTCACCCTCGGCTTCGGCAAGCAGGTCGTCGCCCGGGACATCACCGCCACCTTCGAACAGGCCGAGAAGCTCCCGGTGGTGACCCGCGCCCACGACGTCTCGGCGGAGAGCGTGCTCTCGCTGAAGCCGACCGTCGTCCTCGCGGACACCACGACCGGACCGGCCGAGGCGATCCACCAGATCCGCGACGCGGGTATCCCGCTGGTCGTCGTCGAGCCCGCCAAGGGGCTGGACGACGTCGGCCGCCGTATCGACACGGTCGCCGAGGTGCTCGGCGTACCGGCCGCGGGCACGGAGCTGAAGAAGCGCACCGAGTCCCGGATCGCCGCGGTGCAGAAGACCATCCCGGACCACGCCGACGGCAAGAAGCCCCGGGTGGCCTTCCTCTATCTGCGCGGTTCGGCCTCCGTCTATCTGCTGGGCGGCGCGGAGTCGGGGGCGAGTTCGCTGCTGGAGGCGGCGGGCGCGGTCGACGCCGGCAAGACGTCCGGGCTGGACAAGGACTTCACCGCCATCACCAGCGAGGCGCTCGCCAAGGCCGCGCCCGACGCGATCCTCCTGATGAGCAAGGGGCTCGACTCGGTGGGCGGTACGGACGGTCTGGTGAAGATTCCCGGCATCGCGGAGACGCCCGCCGGGATGGACCGCCGGGTCGTCTCCATCGACGACGGCGTGCTGCTGAACTACGGCCCGCGCACCGACCGGGTGCTCGCCGAGATCGTCGAGCAGCTCTACCCGAAGGGCGGCAAGGGCCAGTGACCACCTCGTACGAGGAACGCACCGGGGAGCCGCTCTCCAAGGAAGCCCCCGACGGCACCGCCGACGCGAAGGCCGCCCCCAAGTCCCCGCGCAGCAAAGCCTTCGTGCTCACGGTGGGGCTCTCCCTCGCCCTGCTCGCCGGCTGTCTGCTCTCGGCCGCCGTCGGCGCGTACTCCATCCCCATCGGGGACGTCCTGGCCTCCGTCCAGCACCGGATCGGGATCGGCGGCCAGCCGCTGGACCGGGTCGGCGAGAGCGTCCTGTGGAACGTCCGGCTCCCCCGCGTCGTCCTCGCGCTGCTCGTCGGCGCCTCCCTCGGCTGCGCGGGCGCCCTGATGCAGGGCGTGTTCGGCAACCCGCTGGCCGAGCCCGGAGTGATCGGGATCTCGGCGGGTGCGGCGGTCGGCGCGGTCGCCTCGATCGCGCTGGGGCTGACCTTCTTCGGCAACTGGACCATCACGGTCTTCGCGTTCATCTCCGGACTCGCCACCGTGCTGCTCGTCTACACGCTCTCGCGCTCCGGCGGCCGGACCGAAGTGGTGACGCTGATCCTCACCGGTATCGCCGTCAACGCCTTCGCGGGCGCGCTGATCGGGCTGTTCATCTTCTTCGCGGACAACGCGCAGATCACGCAGATCACCTTCTGGCAGCTCGGTTCGCTCTCCCAGGCCACCTGGCCCAAGGTGCTGGCCGTACTCCCCTGCGCACTGGCCGGGCTGCTCATCGCCCCGTTCTACGCCCGCAAGCTGGACCTGCTGGCCCTCGGTGAACGGCCCGCCCGTCACCTGGGCGTGGACGTCGAGCGGCTGAGGATCCTGCTGGTCCTGGTCGTGGCGCTGCTGACGGCCGCCGCGGTCGCCGTCGCCGGGATCATCTCGTTCGTCGGGCTGCTCGTCCCGCACCTGCTGCGGATGGCGAACGGCCCCGGCCACCGCTTCCTCATCCCCGGGAGCGCGCTCGGCGGCGCCCTGGTACTGGTGGCCGGCGACCTCGCGGCCCGGACCGTGGCCGCCCCCGCCGAGCTGCCGCTCGGGGTGCTCACCGCGCTCTTCGGCAGCCCGTTCTTCTTCTGGCTGCTGCGCAGGACCCGTCGTAAGCAAGGTGGTTGGGCATGAGGACCCTGAGAGAACTGTTCGCGGTACGCACCCGGGAGCTGCCCTCGCCCGTCGCCCCCGGCTCCCCCGCCGTCGAGGCCGTGGGGCTCTCGGTCCGGCTGGGGCAGCGGCAGGTGCTGGACTCCATCGGCCTGGCCGCACACGCGGGCGAGGTGGTGGCGCTGGTCGGGCCCAACGGGGCCGGCAAGTCGACGCTCCTGGCCGCGCTCGCCGCCGATCTGGCCCCGGGGAGCGGCGAGGTGCTGATCAGCGGCCGCCCGGCCACCGCCTGGACCGCGCCCGAACTGGCCCTGCGCCGCTCGGTGCTGCCGCAGTCCGCCGTGCTCTCCTTCCCGTTCCCGGTGGAGGACGTCGTACGGATGGGGCGGGCGCCCTGGGCCGGTACGGAGCTGGAGGACGAGGGCGACACGGCGGTGGCCGCGGCGATGGCGGCCACCGAGGTGACCCGGTTCGCCGGCCGCCCGTTCTCCGAACTCTCGGGCGGTGAGCGGGCCCGGGTGGCGCTGGCCCGGGTGCTGGCGCAGCGGGCCCCGCTGATGCTGCTGGACGAGCCGACGGCCGCACTGGACCTGCGCCACCAGGAGCTGGTGCTGCGGATCTGCCGGGAGCGGGCCGCCGCCGGGGACGCCGTGGTGGTGGTCCTGCACGATCTGGGGCTCGCCGCGGCGTACGCGGACCGGGTGGCCGTGCTGCGCGAGGGGCGGATCGCGGTGGTGGGGCCGCCGCAGGAGATCTTCGACGGGCAGCTGCTCGGCGAGGTGTACCGGCAGCCGGTGGAGGTGTTCCCGCATCCGCGTACGGGGACGCCGCTGGTCGTCCCCGTACGCCCCTGAGCCCGAAGTCCCGGGGTCCAGGTCACGTTGTGGGCGCTGTATCCGGTCCGCGCCCGCACGCCGTTCGCCGCCCGGTAGGGTTTCGACGGTCAGTGCGGGCGACGGATCAGAAGGCGCAGAGCAACGGATGACGAGAGGCCTCAGGGTGAGTCGGCTGACGGCGGGGCTCGCGGCGGCGACAGTGCTGTGCCTGACGGCGAGCGGCTGTGTGACGGTCCACGGTGAGCTGGAAGTGCTGCCGGGGGCGACGGAGTCCGAGGCCGCCCAGGCCCTGAAGGACTTCACCGCCGCCTACAACGCGGCGGACAAGGCGTACGATCCGGCGCTGGACGCGGACCGGGTGACGGGGTCGCTCGGGGCGATCAACCAGGCCGGGCTGAAGGCGCGGCAGACGTACAGCCCGGGCGGCAACAAGGCCCACAAGCCGCTGGAGTTGACGGACGCCACCTACATCATTCCGAAGAAGGCGGGCTGGCCGCGCTGGTTCCTGGCGGACACCGACTCCAACCGGGACGAGGACGGCGGGAAGCTGGACAACCGCTGGCTGGTGGTGTTCGTACGGAGCGGTCCCGACGCGCTGTGGAAGGCGTCCTATCTCGGGGTCGTCGCGCCGTCCCAGGTGCCGGAGTTCACCCTGGACAAGGACGGGCTCGCCACGCCGGTGGAGCCGCAGAACGGTGAACTGACCGTGTCTCCTGCCGACTTGAGCATCGCTTACACCGAGTACCTGCAGAAGGGCACCCCGGATGTGTTCGCCCCGGGCACGTCGACCTCGGTGTGGCGCGAGACGCGCCGCACGACCCGGCGGGCCGGGTTCTCCTACCAGTACATCGACCAGCCGCTGACCGGCGGCGGGTTCGGGCCGCTCGGGCTGCGCACCGAGGACGGCGGCGCGCTGGTCTTCTTCAGCAGCAAGCACTTCGAGCGGCAGGTCACGGCGAAGGGGCTGAAGCCGGAGGTCAACGCGGATGTGAAGGCGCTGATGACCGGCGAGGTGACCAACAGCCTGACCAAGGAGCGGGTCTCCAGCCAGCTGGCCCATGTGCCCGCGCGCGGGCAGGCGTCCGAATCCGGCGGCAGGGTGCGGGTGCTGAACCGGCTGCCGGGTCTGATCGCGGCCAAGGGCGAGTAGGAGGAGGGGGAGGGACCCGGATCCCGGGCCCTCCCCCTCTCGTAACAGCTCGGCGGATCAGCGGCTCAGGGGCCAGGCGATCGAGTCGTGGTCCAGCTCGCTCTGCTCGGCGCTGCCCGCGTACCGCGCGCAGGCTTCGGTGAGCGTCTCCAGCAGGGTCAGCGGGTCGGGCAGCTCGTGCTCGGGTCCCCGCACCCAGTGGACGTCGAGCTCACCGGGGAGCCGGGCGGGGGGCAGGAGTACGTAGCTGCCGCGGCAGTGCCAGCGCAGCCCCGGATGGGCGTCCATGGTCTCGGGGTGGCAGTCCAGCTCGCAGGGCCACCACTCGTCCTCGTCCTCGGGGGTGCCCCGGGTGGCGGTGAAGAAGAGCATCCGGTCCTCGCCGGACTGGGCGACCGGGCCGACGTCGATGCCCGCCGCGAGAAGACGCTCCAGGGCGCTGCGGCCGGCGGTGAGCGGGACGTCCAGCACATCGTGGATCATGCCGGTCGCGGTGATGAAGTTGGCCAGCGGCTGGCTGGCGGCCCAGCGCTCGATCTGGGCGTGGTCGGTGGTCGACTGCGTCTGCCAGGCGAAGGAGATGGGGTGCCGGGCGGGGGTGGGACAGCCGATGCGCTCGCACGAACATCGGTAGCCGAGGGGGTGGGCGGCGGGGGCGATGGGCATGCCCGCGTCGGCGACCGCCAGGAGCAGCTCCACCCGGGCCGTCCCTTCGGCCTCGGCGCCCGGTGATTTGGGACGTCGCCGCAGCCACTGGGAGATCCTGCTCTCTGTGCCGCGGAAACGGCCGGAATCGGCGCCCATCTATCCCCTCACCTCAGCATTTCACCTCAGCGTTGCCTGTCCATCGTCGCACCATCCTGCGGTTGTGGTGGCCAGAGTTCACCAGCGGGGCCGTGTACCACTGCACCGAGTGAGCACCATCACGCCCGATGTCACCACATAACGGATACGGATCAAGGTCGCGGGGCCAGCCCGCCGAGGGCGTAGTCCACGATCGCGTCGGCGTACGCATGGGTGAGCGGGAGGGTCCTGAGCAGCCAGCGGTGGGTCAGTGGCGCGATCAGGAGCTCCAGGGCGATCCGGGGATCGACGTCGGGGCTCAGCTGCCCGGCCTCCTGGGCGGCCCGCAGCCGTGTGACATACAACGCGAGCTGCGGGTCGAGCAGCTTCTCCACGAACTCGGCACCCAGTTTCGCGTCGACGATGCCCTCGGCGGTCAGCGCCCGGGTGGGGGCCTCCATCAGCGGATCGTTCAGCTCGTCGACGGTGGCGCGGAGGACGAGCTTGAGGTCGGCGGCCAGGTCACCGGTGTCGGGGATGCCGTATTCGGCGCCGCCCGCCTGCGGGCCCGCCTCCTCGGCGGCCCGGGTGGCCAGGTCCAGGAAGGCCTCCATCAGGACGGCCGCCTTCGAGGGCCACCAGCGGTAGATCGTCTGCTTGCCGACCCCGGCGCGGGCGGCGATACCCTCGATCGTCGTGCGCCGGTAGCCGGTCTCGCCGACGAGGGCGAGGGCGGCGTCGTAGATGGCCCGGCGGGAGCGGTCGCTGCGGCGGCTGGAGTCGGGTGCCTTGTGGGGTGCCATGCGGCCAATCTAGCGCCGGACGAGCCGATACGTATCGTCTTGCCGGATTCGTCACGGAGCCGGATTCGTCACGAAGCATGCTCCGTCGTGCATCGTGATCACGGGCCGCCAGGTGGTCGCGGTAGGACGATCCGGTGAACCACCCGATCGGTCCACTGCGGATCCGGCCCGCACGGCGCACCATGGGCTCACGCACAGACCGTGCGCATCCCACCGTTCCGCGGCCCTGCCGCCGTTCGCGAGGAGCCCCAGTTGAACCGTGACGCCACCCCTCGTCGCTACCTGATGTGCGCCCCGACGCACTTCCGGGTCACCTACTCCATCAACCCGTGGATGGACCCGTCCAAGCCCGTCGACCTGCCGCTGGCCCAGACCCAGTGGGAGGACCTGCGGGACCGCTACCGCTCCCTCGGCCACACCGTCGAGCTGCTCACCCCCCGCCCGGACCTGCCGGACATGGTCTTCGCGGCCAACGGTGCCACGGTGATCGGCGGGCGGGTGCTCGGCGCCCTGTTCGCCTACCGCGAGCGGTTCGAGGAGGCCGAGGCCCACCGGGACTGGTTCCGCGGGCACGGCTTCACCGACATCCGGGAGCCGGACCACGTCAACGAGGGCGAGGGGGACTTCGCGGTCACCGCCTCCTACCTGCTGGCCGGGCGCGGCTTCCGCTCCAGCCCGCTCTCGCACGACGAGGCGCAGGAGTTCTTCGGGCTGCCGGTCATCGGGCTCGATCTGGTGGACCCGCGCTACTACCACCTGGACACGGCACTGTGCGTGCTGGACGCGGCGGCCGACGAGATCATGTACTACCCGGACGCCTTCTCCCCCGGCAGCCGGGCCGTGCTGCGCCGGCTCTTCCCGGACGCGCTGCTCGCCCGGGAGGCGGACGCGGCGGCGTTCGGCCTCAACTCGGTGAGCGACGGCCGCCATGTACTGCTGCCCCAGGCGGCGACGGGACTGCTCGACCCGCTGCGGGACCGGGGCTTCGAGCCGGTCCCGATGGACCTGGGTGAACTGCTCAAGGGCGGCGGCAGCGTGAAGTGCTGCACACAGGAGCTGCGGGGCTGATCTGGTCAGCCGGTGCCCTCCGGCGGCCAGGGGTCGCCCCAGGCGATGTCCCTGGCCGCCCGGTACAGCTCACCGTGGCGCTTGGTGACCGTGGAGCGGGCCAGGCCCTCGTCGCGGGTGCAGAGCTCCAGCAGCACCTGGCCCTTGCGGATCTGCGGCCTGCGGGTGATCCGGGCGGGGGCCGGGGTGGCGGGGAAACGGGTGGCGACGACGTAACTGAACTTCTCGTCCTCGTGGCTGAGCGAGCCGCCCTTGACCTGGCGGTGCAGCGAGGAGCGGCTGACCCGGGCCGAGAAGTGGCACCAGTCGGTGCCGGGCTCGATCGGGCAGGCCTCGCTGTGCGGGCAGGGGGCCGCGATCCGCAGGCCGGCGGCGATCAGCCGGTCCCGGGCCTCGATGATCCGCGCGTACCCGTCGGGGGTGCCGGGCTCCACGATCACCACGGCCTGCCCGGCCCCGGCGGCCGCGTCGACCAGTTCGGTCCTGGCCTGCGCGGTCAGCTCCTTGAGTACGTAGCTGACCGTGACCAGGTCCGCCGGTGCCAGCTCCAGCGCCGCGCCGATCCGGGCCCGCTCCCAGCGGGCCTCCCGCAGCCCCGGCACCCCGGACGCCTCGGCCAGTTCCCGGCCGAGGGCGAGGGCGGGCTCGGCCCAGTCCAGGACGGTCATCGCCGGGCCCTCCCAGGCCCCGGCCACCGCCCAGCTCGCCGCGCCCGTGCCGCCGCCGACGTCGGTGTGGGTGGCGGGCGCCCAGTCCGGCGCGGCCTCGACGAGGGCGTCGAGTGCGGACCGTACGGCCTCGAAGGTGGCGGGCATCCGGTACGCGGCGTACGCGACGACGTCGGAGCGGTCCCGCAGGATCGGGGCGCCGGTCGGGGTCTCCCCTCGGTAGCTGGCGATCAGCCGGTCGACGGCCTGCGTGGCCTGCTTCGGCGGCAGCCCGTCGAGCAGCCCGGCCAGGGCCGCGCGCAGGGACTGGGCGGTGGGGAGGGTGACGTTCACCGCCGAATTGTAGGCGGAGGGGAACCCGTGGGCGCATTCCGCTTGGCCCGGGCGGGAAGGGGTACGGGGTTCCTGCGGCAGAGACCTCGTAACCGGTCCGGAACGGGATTTCCGCGAACTCCACGCGGCCGGAGGGCGGTTGCTACGCTGACCCGCGCGAGATTCGGCACGAGGCGCAAAGCTCAAAGGCGCAAACGCACCAGGCACCAGGCACCAGGCACCAGGCACCAGGCACCAGCACGAGATCAGGTTCGGTCCACCGGGGGATCCATGAGACAGAAGGTCGTGCGGCTGGTCCTGGTCGGCGGGGTGGTCTTCCTCGCCCTGCTCCTCCTCCTGGCGACCTGCGGCGGCAGCCCGGACGGCGGGGGCGGCAAGGGTGACGGCGCCGCCCCGGTCCCGGCGAAGCGGGTGATGCCGAGCGCCGGTCCGGTGACCCGGCTCACCGTTCCGCCGCAGTACACCACCGACCGGGGCTGGGAGATCATCGGCTCCTCCCCCGAGGTCGCCGTCTCCCACGCGACGGGCCGGCTCGCCTACCTGGAGCGGTCGAACGGCAACCGCTACCGGCTGCGCACCGTCGACACCGCCACCGGGAAGCTCGGCTGGCGCGGGCAGGCCTGGCGGCCGCCGGACCCGCTGCACTACCCGAAGCTCGCCACGGTCACCTCCAACGACCGGCAGTACTTCGTGACCTGGTCGTACGGGAAGGTCGGCGACGGGATGACCCCGGCGTCCACCTTCGTATCGCTCGACATGTACGACGTGACGGACGGGTCCCGGCAGCGCGTCGAGGTCCCGTGGTCCGGCGCCCCGAACGTCAGCACCAGCGGCCCGGAGATCGTGATCAGCGACGGCAAGGCCAACAGCACGCTGGTCGACCCGGTCACGGGCACGGTCTCCGAGCTGAGCGCGGACGAGCTGAAGTACCCGAAGGGCTGCCCGGCCTGCAAGCAGCTCACCGAGGTGTACGGGCAGACCGCAGCGGGGCTGCTCGTCGGCGGGGCACGGGAGTTCTGGGTGCGCGGCGGCTGGTTCAGCCGGAACGTGGCGCCCAAGGGCACCGACAAGGGCAGCGGTGTGGTGACGTCGGTGGCCGCGGACCGGGTGCTGGCGAAGTGGGCCCTGGCGAAGAAGGCGCGGCGGGCGGCGACCCACGAGCTGTGGACGGTGCACGACGCGGCGACCGGCAGGCCGCTGGTGTCGGTGGAGTGCCACCGCCCCGCCATAAAGCCGGGGCTCTACCCGCAGGCGGTCCTCTCCCCTTCGGGCGACCATCTGATCGCCGGGAACCTGGCGTTCGACCTGGCGGCCGGGGAGGGCCACTGCTTCGAGGCGGAGGACGGCTCCAGCCATCTGACGCTGGCCACGGTGACGGACGACGGCATCGCGTACGGGGCCGAGAACGTGCGCGACGCCTCGGAGGCGCTCGCCGGGGGCGGGCTGCCGGTCGCGATGGACTTCGGGACCTGGACCACCGACCAGCTGTCGCGCAACGCCCGGCTGCCGGGGACGGAGTCGACCGGGGTCGGGGTGTTCCGCTGGACGGACCGGCAGGAGCGGACGCATCTGATCGGCTACCCCCGTACCGACTGAGGCTCCGGGAGGGGCCCGGAACCCTTACAGGCCCCCGGCCTCGCGTCCCGCGCGCTGCCACGGGCGGCACAGCCCCAGGAAGCAGCCGACCGCGGCCACCGCGCACACCACCTGCACGACCGCCATCGGGACGGCCGTGTCCTCCCCCGCGATACCGACCAGCGGGGAGGCGATCGCCCCGATGAGGAACGAGGACGTGCCGAGCAGCGCGGAGGCCGAGCCCGCCGCGTGCTTGGTACGCATCAGGGCCTGGGCGTTGGTGTTGGGCATCGCCACACCCATCGCCGACATCAGCACGAAGAGCCCGGCCGCCACGGGTACGAGGCCCACCTCGCCGAAGACGCCCGTGGTCATGAGCAGCAGCGCGACGGCCGCGAGCACGATGACGGCGAGGCCGAAGCCGAGCACCTTGTCGAGGCTGATCCGGCCCACCAGCAGCTTGCCGTTGATCTGCCCGACGGCGATCAGGCCGATCGAGTTGAGGCCGAACAGCAGGCTGAAGGTCTGCGGGGAGGCCCCGTAGATCTCCTGCACGACGAAGGGGGAGGCGGAGATGTACGCGAACAGGACGGCGAAGGCGAGCCCACCGGTGACCATGTAGCCGGTGAAGACCCGGTCCGCGAGGAGTCCCCGCATGGTGCGCAGGGCCTCGCCGACCCCGCCGGTGTGGCGGCTGCCGGGCTCCAGGGTCTCGTGCAGCCACTTCCAGACGACGAGGGTGAGCACGATGCCGACGCCGGTCAGGACGACGAAGATGCCGCGCCAGTCGGTGAAGCGCATCACCTGCCCGCCGATCAGCGGGGCGATGATCGGGGCGACGCCGGAGATCAGCATCAGGGTGGAGAAGAACCGGGCCATCTCCACGCCGTCGTAGAGGTCGCGGACCACGGCCCGGGCGATCACGATGCCCGCAGCACCGGCGAGCCCCTGGAGGAGGCGGAACCCGATGAGGAGTTCGGCGCTGGGGGCGAGGGCGCAGATCGCGGTGGCGATGACGTAGACGACCATGCCGAGGAGCAGCGGCCTGCGGCGGCCCCAGCGGTCGCTCATCGGTCCGACGACGAGCTGCCCGAGCGCCATCCCGGCCAGGCACGCGGTGAGCGTGAGCTGGACGGTGGCGGCGGGGGCGCTCAGGGAGTCGGTGACCGCGGGGAGCGCCGGGAGGTACATGTCCATGGAGAGCGGCGGCAGGGCGGTGAGCCCGCCGAGGACCATGGTGACCAGGAACCCGGTGCGCCGGGCCGCCTTCGCAGCAGGGGCGGTGAGACGGGCGGCTTCCGGGGTGCCCGGGAGGCCGGCGGGGGCGGTGACCTGCGGGGCGCCCGGGTCGACGGAAAGAGCGCCGGCGTCCCCGTGCGGGGTGAGCCCGGCGCTGTCGGTTTCGGCTCCGGGACGGGTCCCGGAGGTGGGTATGTGTTCTCGCTGGGCCCGGCTGCCGCCGCTGTCCGGCATTCTCGTCTCCACATCGTTGAATCCGCATCTATGCTCTCAGCTCGGCCGGAGTGGCCGATACCGATTTCGTTACGGCGGTGGGGCGGGCATGGGCGGGACATTGCGCTGGGGTGTTCTGGCGACGGGTGGCATAGCCGCGACCTTCACGGCGGACGTGCGGGCGCTGCCCGGTGCCGAGGTGGTGGCCGTCGCCTCGCGTACGGAGGCCTCGGCGCGGGCCTTCGCCGAGCGCCACGGCGTCGACCGGGCCTACGGGAGCTGGGCGGAGCTGGTCGCCGACGACGCGGTGGACGTGGTGTACGTGGCCACCCCGCACTCGGCGCACCACGCGGCGGCCGAGCTGGCGCTGAGGGCCGGGAAGCATGTGCTGTGCGAGAAGGCGTTCACGCTCAACAGCCGGGAGGCGAAGGAGCTGGTGGCGCTAGCCCGGGACCGCGGCCTCTTCCTGATGGAGGCCATGTGGACCTACCTCAACCCGGTGGTCCGCCGGCTGACCGAGCTGGTGCGGGACGGGGCGATCGGCGAGATCCGCACCGTACAGGCGGACTTCGGCTTCGCGGGCGACTTCGCCCCCGGCCACCGGCTGCGCGACCCGGACCTCGGTGGCGGGGCGCTGCTGGACCTCGGGGTCTACCCGGTCTCCTTCGCCCACCTGCTGCTGGGCGAGCCGGACCGGATCCAGGCCGACGCGCTGCTCTCCCCCGAGGGCGTCGACCTGAACACGGGGATGCTGCTGGGCTGGGAGTCGGGCGCCACCGCGCTGCTCTCCTGCTCGATCGTCGGCCACCACCCGACGGCGGCCACCGTCATCGGCACCGCCGGGCGGATCGACCTGCCGCGCGACTTCTTCCACCCGGACCACTTCGTGCTGCACCGCCCCGGCAAGGAGCCGGAGACGGTCACCTCGGGGCCGGGGCCGCAGGGTCTGTCGGGCATGCAGTACGAGGCCGCCGAGGTGATGCGCGCGGTCCTGGCGGGTGAGACGGAGTCCCCTCTCGTACCGCTGGAGGGTTCGCTCGCGGTGATGCGGACGCTCGACGCGGTACGGGACCGCATCGGCGTCCGCTACCCGGCGGACCGCTGACCTGTTCACGCGGGTCTACGCGGGCTTGAGCCCCGGGTTCCCCGCCTCGGTGACGAAGGAGGCCGCCGTGGAGACCGGCGCTCCGGGCGTCGTGACGGCCGGCACCGTACGGAAGTCGGCGCGGGCCTGCTTCTCCGTGAGCGTGACCACCGTGTAGCCGCGCCGCCCGTCGTAGTGCTTCATGTGCGGGTTGGCGCGGGTCTGGTTCTGCCAGTTGGCGGGCCGCTCCGCACCGTCCTTGCCGCTGGAGACCGAGGTGGTGACGATCTCCGTGCCGACGGTCCGCGAGGCGGGGTCGTCGAAGTCCTTCTTCAGGTCGAAGGCGTACGAGACATGGACGTCACCGGTGAGGACCATCAAGTTCTCGACCCCTGCGGACTCGGCGCCGGCCAGTACCCGCTGCCGGGAGGCCGGGTAGCCGTCCCAGGCGTCCATGGAGAATTTGTAGGCGGCGGTGGGCACATCGCGTCGCTGGGCGAAGGTGACCTGCTGCGGCACGACGTTCCAGGTGGCGTCCGAGGCCCGCCAGCCGTCGGTCAGCCAGCGCTCCTGGGCGGCCCCGGTGATGGTGCGCGCGGGGTCCTCGGACTCCGGGCCCGGGGTGCGCCAGCCGTCCCCGTACGCCTGGTCGCTGCGGTACTGGCGGGTGTCGAGGATGTCGAACTGGGCGAGCCTGCCGAAGGTGAGGCGGCGGTACAGCCGCATGTCGGGGCCGGTGGGGCGCTGCGGGGTGCGCAGGGGCTGGTTCTCCCAGTACGCGCGGTACGCGGCGGCCCGGCGCAGCAGGAACTCCTCCGGGGTGACGTCGTTCTCGGGGATGTCGCCCGCGTAGTTGTTCTCGGCCTCGTGGTCGTCCCAGGTGACGACGAAGGGGTGGGCGGCATGGGCGGCGCGCAGGTCCGGGTCGGACTTGTAGAGGCCGTAGCGCAGCCGGTAGTCCTCCAGCGTCACGGTCTCGCGGTTGTAGTGCGCGGGGAGGCGGCGGTCGGTGTAGGCGCGGGCGCCGCCGGTGGCGGTGACGGCGTACTCGTAGAGGTAGTCCCCGAGGTGGAGGACCACGTCGACGTCCTCGGCGGCCAGGTGGCGGTGGGCGGTGAAGTACCCGTCGTGGTAAGCCTGGCAGGAGACGGCGGCCAGGGTGAGGGAGCTGTTACGGGTCCCGGCGGCGGGGGCGGTGCGGGTGCGGCCGGCCGGGCTGGTCCAGCTGCCGGTGCGGAAGCGGTAGTGGTAGCCGCGGCCGGGGTCGAGGCCCTGGACGTCGGCGCGGACGCTGTGGGCGAACTCGGCGTGGGCGGTGACCGATCCGCGCCGCGCGATGCGGCGGAAGCCCTCGTCGTGGGCGAGCTCCCAGGCCACCTGGACGCGGCCTGCGGGAAGGCCGCCGCCGGGCTCGTAGGGGCGGGGCGCCAGCCGGGTCCAGATGAGTACGGAGCCGGGGAGCGGGTCGCCGGAGGCCACGCCGAGGGTGAAGGGGTTCTCGGCGATCCGCCGGGCGTCCAGCTCGGCGGCGCTCGCCGTGCCCGCGGCGGGGAGGTTCATCGTGAAGGCGAGCGCGGCGGCGGCTCCCGCCCCGGTGAGCAGACGGCGGCGGTCCAGGCCGGGCCGGGATAACCGGGCGGCGGTGGCGAGTTCGGCGGATCGGACGTTCGGGGTCGATCGGACACCATGGCCGGGCGTCATGAAGGTCTGTGCGGATGTCATATGCCCCTCGCTTGCCGGATGCTGCCGGATGCTGTCGGACTCCAGCGCACCGCCGGCGCGCGACGCGCCGTTGTCGCGTGCACAACATCCGCATGGCGGGTCGATGAGCACCGCGTGCCCTGTGCACCGATCTCTCCCGTACGCTCCCGGGCCATGAACACTGATCGAAAAGTCGCCGTCGTCACGGGTGCGGGTTCGGGGATCGGGCGGGCCGTCGCGCTCGCCCTCGCGAGCGCGGGGTGGTCGCTCGCGCTCGCGGGACGGCGGGCCGAGCCGCTGGCGGAGACGGCCGCGGCGGCAGGGGCCCCGGACGCGCTGTGCGTCACCACGGACGTGACCGACGAGGACGAGGTGGGCGCGCTCTTCACCGCCGTACGGGAGCGGTTCGGCCGGCTGGACCTGCTGTTCAACAACGCGGGCACGTTCGGGCCCGGCGGACCGGTGGAGGAGCTCGCCGCGGCGGACTGGCGGGCGGTGGTGGACGTGAACCTGACGGGGGCGTTCCTCTGCGCGCAGGCGGCGTACCGGCTGATGAAGGAACAGGACCCGCAGGGCGGCCGGATCATCAACAACGGCTCGATCTCCGCCCATGCGCCTCGCCCGCACTCGGTCGCGTACACCGCGACCAAGCACGCGATCACCGGGCTGACGAAGTCGCTGTCGCTGGACGGGCGCCCGTACCGGATCGCCTGCGGTCAGATCGACATCGGCAACGCGGCGACCGAGATGACCGAGCGGATGCGGACCGGCACCCTCCAGGCGAACGGGGAACTGGCCGTGGAGCCGGTGATGGCGGCGGCCGATGTGGCGCGGACCGTGGTGCACATGGCGGAGCTGCCGCTGGAGGCGAACATCCCGTTCCTGACGGTCATGGCGACGGACATGCCGTACGTGGGACGGGGCTGAGGGGGCCGCCGAGGGCTTCGGGTGTGACCGTTTCTGTCCGAACGTGCTGCCAGGTGACCGACTTTGCGGATTCGTTCACTCCAGGGTGAGCAAGCGCGTACTGACCGTATGATCGCATCTCGTTACACCTTCACCAGAACCACACAGAAGGAACACTGCATGCGCATACGCACCGCTGCGCCGATCGCCCTGGCCGCCGCCACCGCACTGGCCGGCTCGCTCCTCGCCACGGCAGCACCGGCCTCGGCGGCAGGCCACCAGGGCGGGCTGCACTTCGGCACCATCCAGTACGACGGTCCCGGCAAGGACGACCGGTCGAAGAAGTCCCTGAACGCCGAGTGGGTGAACGTCCACAACAACGGCAAGAAGAAGGTCCAGCTCAAGGGCTACAAGGTGAAGGACAACACCGGCTACACCTACACCTTCGGCAGCTACACCATCGGCGCGGGGAAGACCGTGAAGGTGCGCACCGGCAAGGGCAAGAACGTCTCGGGCACCGTGCACTGGAACCGCGGCTCGTACGTCTGGAACAACACCGGGGACAAGGCCCGGCTGATCAAGCCGAACGGGAAGCTCCAGGACTCCTGCTCCTGGAAGAAGTCGACCTCGGCGAACAAGGGCATCAAGAACTGCCACTGACGCTTCACGGTGCCGGCTCTTCACGGTATCGGGGCTGCCGCGGCCCGGGGGGACCGCGGCAGCCGTACGACGGGGAGCCGGGGCAGCGGTCCGACGGGGAGCCGGGCCGGGAATGCCGGGAGCGGCGGCCGGGTTGGACTGCTCCATGACACGTGATCACGGCCACGGCCCCGAGGTCCTTCGCTACACCGCCTTCTCCGCCGACCCCGCCGGCGGAAACCCCGCAGGGGTCGTCCTGGACGCGTCGGGTCTGGACGAGGAGCGGATGCTCGCCGTCGCGGCGGAGCTGGGGTTCAGCGAGTCGGCGTTCCTCACGGAGCGGACCGGCGAAGGCGCGTACACCATCCGCTACTTCAGCCCCCGGGCCGAGGTGCCCTTCTGCGGCCACGCCACGGTCGCCACCGCTGTCGCACTGGCCGAGCGGGACGGGCCGGGCGCGCTGGAGTTCGCCACGGCCGCAGGCCGGGTGCCGGTCACCGTGGTCAGGGAGGGCGACGAGCTCCGGGCGACCCTGACCAGCGTGGTCCCGCACGTCACGGAGATCGGCGCGGCGGACCTCGCGGAGGCGCTGGCGGCGCTGGACTGGGCGGCCGCCGATCTCGACCCCGCCCTGCCGCCCCGGATCGCCTACGCGGGCGCCCGCCACCTGGTGCTGGCCGCCGCGACCCGTGAGCGGCTCGCGGACCTGGCGTACGACTTCGCCCGGCTCGAAGCGCTGATGCTCCGCCTCGACCTGACGACCCTGCAGCTGGTGTGGCGCGAGGCGCCGGAGGTCTTCCACGTCCGGGACCCGTTCCCGGTGGGCGGGGTGGTCGAGGACCCGGCGACCGGCGCCGCCGCGGCCGCCTTCGGCGCGTACGTACGCGAGCGGGGGCTCGTCCCGGAGACGGCCGTGCTGACCCTGCACCAGGGCGCGGACATGGGCCGCCCCGGCACCCTCACGGTCGAGCTGCGCGCCGGGGACGACCGGGTCCGGGTCAGCGGGACGGGCACCCGGATCGGCTGAGGCCTCGGGGCGGGTCAGGCCGGGGCGTCCTTCGCCGGGGAGACCAGGGCGAACCAGCGCTCGGTCTCCTCCTGTTCGAGGGCGCGCTCCAGGAGGACGTCGCCGCGCATGCCGGGGAAGAAGCGGCCCGCGGGCCAGGACCGCCGGTAGGACGGCTCGTCCAGCACCAGCAGGCGTACGCCGTCGACGACGGGGATGTCCGCCGGGGTCCCCTCGTTCCAGAGCCGGCCGCCGTCCGGGGCGGTCAGGTCGAAGGAGCCCACGGTGCCCACCTGGCCCGGGGTCTCCCGGCAGACAGCGGCCTCCTGCGACGAGGGGGCGTACCCCTCCACATGGCCGCCGCCTATGAGCGCGTCGGCGAGGAGGGTGTGCAGCTGGAAGTTGTCGCCGACGCCGAAGAACCGCAGGGCGTAGCCGGTGCCGCTCGTCCGGTGGAGGGCGACCAGCGGTTCGTCGTCCAGCACCTGGAGGGCGTGGCCGAGGGACCTGAACTGCTGGCCCGAGGCCTCCTCCACGGCGGTGAGCAGCCGCAGCAGCTCGCCCCGGTCGCCGCCGGCCCGGCCGCGTACCGCCCGGTGGTTCAGCAGGGCGACGGCCGCCATCTCCCACTGGCGCAGCGTCCACCAACCGACCGCCGCGTCGAACCCCGCCCGCTCGACGATCTCCTCGCCGGGCTCACCGGCGTCCGGTACGGGGAACTCGCCGCCGCCGGTCGCCCGCCACGCCCCGGCGAACGCCGCGGCCCCCTCAAGTGCCGTCCGCAGCCCGGCCAGTACGCCGGGGGCACAGCGCTCGGCGTCCGCGCCACGCTCGACGCAGGCCCCGACGAGAACGGCGACGACGGCTCGGGGGCCGGGCGGAACCGCCTCCAGTACGGCGGCGAGGCGTGGCCCGCCGTCCAGCAGCTCCGCCTCCCTGGCCTGCCCGAAGGTCTCCTGCAACCGGACGAACGCCTTACCGGACCGTTTCGCGTCCTGGGCCACCACCGCGGCCTCGAAGTCCGCGACCGCTCCCCCGAACCCGGTCTTACCGAATATCATTCCAGCACTTTATCGACGTGCTGTCGGGCCCTGTGAGGCCGGTCCACGACAAGGGCTCCGCGCGCCCCGTCACCGCACGAAGACTCCGGCCCGGGCGGCGGCGACCGCCGCTGCGGCCGCGCGGTCGGCGGCCGCCTCGTCCAGCGGGGCGCCACTGGCGAGCAGCCGGTAGTACAGGGGCGCCGACACGGCCGCGACCACCTCCCCCGGGTCCGTACCCTCGGGCACTTCGCCGCGCGCGACGGCCGCCTCCACACAGCCTGCCCATTCCCCGATACGTACCGCGTAGAAGCCGTGGAGGGCCTCGGCGGTCTTCGGGTCACCGGTGGCGGCGGCGATGACGGCCGCGAAGAGGGCCCTCTGGCGGGGGTCCGTCAGCGTCCGGACGACGAGGCGGGCGTTGGCCCGGAGGTCCTCGGCCAGCGATCCGGTGTCCGTGCGCGGCAGCGACTGCTCCGCCATGTCCGTGAGCAGATCGGCCACCAGCCCGGCGGGGGTGGACCAGCGCCGGTAGACGGTCGTCTTGCCGACCTCCGCGCGGCGGGCGACGTCGGCCAGGTCGAGCCCGCCGAAGCCGTGCTCGGCCAGCGCGTCCCCGGCCGCGCGCAGCACCGCTTCCCGCACCCGGGCGGTACGGCCGCCGGGGCGGACGGTGCCCGGCTCTCCGCAGTCGGCGTCGGCGGAGCCGCCGGCGCCCCCGGATGCGGGCACAGGCGCAGACTCAGACGTCATAACGGGTCTCCAGTTCCATTAGCCCCCCTCTTGCTGTTACGGTGAGGCCACCTTAACGGAACCATGGAACCGTTAGCGCGTCGGTGCTCGGCTTCCGTGCTCCGCGCCCGTGCTCAGGAAGGCACCCCTGCCATGTCCGCACCCGATATCTCTCCGGCACCCACCCCCCTCTCCCCGCCGGCCTCCGGCCCGCGCATGACGCGTCGCCAGCGACTCGTGCTGGCACTGCTGCTCGGCTCCCAGTTCATGATCGCGGTGGACTTCTCCATCCTGAACGTGGCGCTGCCGGTCGTCGGTGAGGGGCTCGGTTTCTCCCTCGCCCACCTCCAGTGGATCGCCACGTCCTTCGCGCTCGCCGCCGCCGGGTTCACCCTGCTCTTCGGCCGCGTCGCCGACCTCGTCGGCCGTAAGAACCTCTTCATCGGCGGCATGGCCGTCCTCGGCCTCTCCTCCGCGCTCGGCGGCCTCGCCACCTCGCCCGAGGTGCTGCTCACCGCGCGGGTCCTCCAGGGCCTGGCCACCGCGGCGGTCACCCCGGCCGGGCTCGCACTGCTCACCACCGCGTTCCGGGAGGGGCCGCTGCGGGAACGGGCGCTGGGGCTCAACGGGGCTCTGATGTCGGCCGGGTTCACCGCCGGGGCGATCCTCGGGGGCCTCCTGACGGACCTGCTCTCCTGGCGCTGGGCCTTCTTCATCAACGTACCGGTCGCGGCCCTGGTCGTGATCCTGGCCCCGTCCGTGATCACCGACTCCCGGCCGGCGCGGCGCCCGAAGCTGGACGTGCCCGGCGCGGTCACCGTCACCGGTGGGCTGCTGCTGCTCGTCCTCGGACTCACCCGGGCCGGCGAAACCGGCTGGACCACCCCCACCACGCTGGCCTCCCTGGCCGCCGGCGCCGCGCTCCTGGCCGCCTTCGTCCGCATCGAACGACGGGCGGCGGCCCCGCTCGTCCCGGTCCACATCCTGAAGCGGCGCAGCGTGGTCTGGGGCAACGCGGCCGGGCTGATCGCCTTCGTCACGGAGACCTCGCTGGTCTTCCTGCTCACCCTCTACCTCCAGGAAGTCCTCGGCTACTCCCCGCTCGCCACCGGACTCGCCTTCGGCGTCCTCGGCATCGGCACGGTCGTCGGCGGGGTGCTCGGCGGACGGGCGGTGGGCCGGTTCGGCAACCGGCGCGCGATCGTGCTCGGCGGGGTCGTGCAGGCCGCCGCCACCCTCTCCTTGGTGGCGCTCGGCACCTCCGGTGCCTGGATCTGGCTGCTGCTGGCGGCCACCTTCGTCGGGGGCGTGGGCAACATGCTGGTGATCGTCGGCTTCATGGTCACGGCCACGTCGGGGCTGCCGGACGAGGAGCAGGGCCGGGCGACCGGGCTGGCGACGATGACCCAGCAGGTGGGCATCGCCCTCGGCATCCCGGTGATGAGCACGGTCGTCACCGCCCGGATGAGCGGCCCGGCCGGACCGGACGAGGTCCTGGCCGGCGTCTCCACGGCGATCCTCGTGAACGCGGCGCTGGTCCTGGTGGGCGCGCTGCTCGCGGGACGCTTCCTGGCGGGGCGGCAGGGGGACCGGGGCCGGGCGCCGAGCGATGTGTGAGGTTCCCCCGTCCGGGGACCGAAGGCGGGTCGGAAAGCGGAACGGGTCCGATAGCGAGAAGATACGGACATGGCTGCCCCCGAGCCTGATCCCCGGCCCGGCCCCACCTCAGGCCCCACCTCCGACAGCGAGCCCGGCACTGGCCCCGACACGGACGCCGGCTCCGACTCCGACGCCCCGCCCGGCCCCGAGCCGCTGACCGTCCCGAGCATGTCCGCGGGCCCGGACTTCGGCCTGCGCCCCTGGGAGATGAGCGACCTGCCCCTGGTCCGCGAGGCCGCGCAGGACCCGTACATCCCGCTCATCACGACGATCCCGGCCCGCTACTCGGACAAGGCCGCCGAGGCGTTCGTCCGCAGGCAGTGGGACCGGGCGGCCACCGGCCACGGGTACCCGTTCGCCATCGTCCGCTCCCGGGACCGGCGCCCGGTGGGCGCCATCGGGCTCTGGCTGCGGGACCTGCCGGAGGGCCGGGCCTCGATCGGCTACTGGATGGTCGCCTCGGGCCGCGGCCAGGGAGTCACCCGCGCCGCCCTGCGTACGGTGACGCACTGGGCCCTGCACGACCTGCGGGTCCCCCGCCTCCAGCTCTTCATCGAGCCCTGGAACACCGCGTCCGCCCATATCGCCGAGGACGTCGGCTTCCGGCGCGAGGGGCTGCTGCGCGGCTGGCAGCAGGTGGGCGACGAGCGCCGCGACATGGCCGTGTACGGGCTGCTGAACAGCGACGGGCCGGTGGATGGCCGGGCGGTAACCGAGGACTGAACACCGAGGCGTTACGATCGCGGGCACCGCTGCCGACCAGCAGCCGCACGGCAGCCGAGCTCCAGGAGTACCGAACTTGTCCGCACCACGCATCGGCGTATCCATCGTGACCATGGGAGACCGCCCGCAGGCGGTAGAGGCGCTGCTGGCGTCGGTGGCGATGCAGGATGTCCGGCCCACCCGGCTCGTGATCATCGGCAACGGGACCGCGCTCCCCGACTTCACCGCGTTCCCCGGTCTGGAGGACCTCGACGGCGGGGTGACCACCATCGAGCTGCCGGAGAACCTGGGTTGCCCGGGCGGCCGGAACGAGGGGCTGCGCCGGCTCGCCGAGATCGGTGACGTGGACGTGGTGATCGAGCTGGACGACGACGGGCTCCTGGTCGAAAAGGACGTCTTCCGCCGGGTCCGGGACCGCTTCGCCGCCGACGACCGGCTCGGCATCGTCGGCTTCCGGATCGCCGACGAGCTCGGCGAGACCCAGCGCCGCCACGTGCCGCGCCTGCGGGCCGGGGACCCGATGCGGGGCGGCCCGGTGACGGCCTTCCTCGGCGGCGGCCACGCCTTCTCCATGAAGATGCTGGCGGAGACGGGCCTGTGGCCCGCGGAGTTCTTCTTCACCCACGAGGAGACGGACCTGGCCTGGCGGGCGCTGGACGCGGGCTGGAGGGTGGAGTACGACCCCGAGCTGCTGCTCCAGCACCCGAGGACGAGCCCGGCCCGGCACGCGGTCTACTACCGGATGACGGCCCGCAACCGCGTCTGGCTCGCCCGACGCAACCTGCCCCTCCCCCTGGTACCGGCGTACCTCGGCACCTGGACCCTGCTCACCCTGGCCCGCACCCGCGACGCGAAGGGGCTGCGCGCCTGGGCGGGCGGCTTCGCGGAGGGCGTCCGCACCCCGTGCGGCGAGCGGCGCCCGATGCGCTGGTCGACGGTGTGGCGGATGACGAGGCTGGGCCGCCCGCCGGTCATCTGACCGGCCGCTCAGGGCTCACGGCTCACGGGGCCCAGTGGTAGAGCACGTCCGGCTCGTTCTCCTCGTTGCGGCTGCCGTCGTCGAACGCGACGGCGGTGAAGCCGTGCCGCTCGTAGAAGGCGCGGGCGGCGGTGTTGCGCTGAAACACGTACAGGTTCAGCGGCCCGCCCGCGGCCTCCCGCACCTCGGCCAGCAACCGGCTCCCGATCCCGCGCCGCAGCGCGTCGGGCCGCAGGTAGAGGTGGTCGAGCTCGTCGTCCCCGGCGAGCACGGCGAACCCCAGCAGTTCCCCGCCCTCCCCCGCCCGCTCGGCCACCCGGACGGCGGTGCTGGTGGGCAGCACGACATGGGTGATCCACGCGAGGGTGTCCTCGTCGCTGTGGACCCGGGGGAGATACGGCATGGCGGCGGCGCGGGAGGCCAGGAAGACGCCGGTGACGGCCTCCGCGTCCTGGGCCGTGGCCGGGCGTATCCGTACCGCGTCCGGTGCCGCTTCCGGAGCCGTGTCCCGTACCGCATCCGGTGCGGTCTGCCCGCCCACGTGCACGTTCTCCGCCACCCGCATCACTCCCCGCCTCAGCGTGTCCGTCCCCACCCGTGCGGGCGGGACGATGATCACGGGCAGCAGACCACACGGAGGGACCGGCGCGCAGGTGGAATACCGACGCGGCGGGAGGACGGCGGGGCTCGTGGTGGCCTTGAGGCCCGTCCACGATTGCTGATCCACTACGGCCGTGTGGCCCGGCAGGAGAGACGGCCAGGGGCCACAGGGGGAGGGAGGTCGCGATGAGCTGGTTCTGGTGGGTTCTCATCCTTTTCTGGACCGGCGGCTTCGCCTGGGCCGCCGACACCGTCCGTACCGCCCTGCGCAACCGGCACGAACGGAAGCTGGAACTGCTGGAGGCGGCGAAGCAGGAGAGGCTGGCGCTGGAGGCCGCGCACAAGTCGCCGGAGCCGGTGTGCGGCTGCACCCACCACCTCGCCAAGCACGACAAGCGGGGCCGCTGCCACGAGCAGGTCGAGGTGCCGACGGCGTGGGACGAGAACAAGAAGCCGCTGCGCTACGAGGCCGGGCAGTGCAACTGCCAGCAGTACGTGGGTCCGCAGCCGCTCTCGCAGGTGTACGCGGAGGAACTGACGGACCGCTGGCCGACGGACCCGCCGAACGAGAAGGAGCCTCCGACCAGCTGAAACACCTGGTCGGAGGCTACCCTTCAAGCTCACCGGCAGACGAGTCGTGCTGTACGCCGGGTTCTGTCGCCCGGTCGCCTCACGGCGGCCGGGGAGACGGCCATCCATCTAGGACCGGCATTGCTGCCGGTCTCGTGCGGTCTACCCGTGAACTCGGGCGAGCAGCCCTCGAACGTTCACGCAGGGCCGTCCCAGTCCTGGAACGACCCCTCTTGACCTTGCTCCGGGTGGGGTTTACCTAGCCGCCTGAGTCACCTCAGGCGCTGGTGGTCTCTTACACCACCGTTTCACCCTTACCCGGGACCGAGGTCCCGGGCGGTCTGTTTTCTGTGGCACTGTCCCGCGGGTCACCCCGGGTGGCCGTTAGCCACCACCCTGCCCTGTGGAGCCCGGACGTTCCTCGGGAGGGTCCCGAAGGATCCTCACGCGGCCGTCCGCACGGCTCGTCTGCCGTATCCGCCATCCTACCGGGCCGTATCGGCAGCTCAGCCGAAGTCCCCGGTCTCCAGGTCGAAGGCGAAGGGCTCGGGGAGCGGGAGCGGCTTTCCGTACGGGATCGTGAGGTGCTTGGCGCTAGTCGGCGTCCTCCGGATCGCTGAAGAGTGTCACCGAGCCCGCGTCGCGGTCGATGAGGAGGTGGAGCGGGATGCCGCCGCGCCCGTAGCAGCGGCGCTCGGCCTCGCGGTCCGCCTGCGGCTCGGTGGAGGTCACCTCCACCACGAGGGCGCCGCCTTCGCAGGGCATCCAGGGGTCGGCGCCGCGGAAGAGACGGCGCTTGGTCGCAGCGAAGGTGCCGTCGGGGACAGCGTGGTTCCTGGGGCGGTCTTCTTCACCTCTGGGGAGCTCCAGCCCTTTGTTCCCGGAGAAGTCCATGTCGGGTGCGGGACTTCCTCAGCACCTGCTTCAGGACCGCGTTGACACAGGCCTCGTGATCCCCGTCCACGGCCGTCCGCAAGATCGAAGTTCTTCGCCCGATCGTGGCACGGCCCCGCGCAGGGGCAGGCCGGGCAGGGGCAGGCCGGGCAGGGGCAGGCCGGGCAGGCCTTGACCTTGCCGCAGCGTCAGGGTTTCTACTGGCCGTATGCGTATCGGAGAGATCGCCGCACTCGTGGGAGTCACCTCCCGGGCCGTCCGGCACTACCACCACATCGGGCTCCTGCCCGAGCCTGCCCGGCGGGCCAACGGCTACCGGGCGTACACCGTCCGGGATGCCGTGCTGCTGGCCCGGATCCGGCGGCTGACCGAGATCGGGCTCTCCCTGGACGAGGTGCGGGACGTGCTGGCGGACGACGCGGGGCGGGAGCTGGTCGAGGTGCTGGGTGAGCTGGATGCGGACCTGGCCCGGCAGGAGCGGGAGATCCGGGAGCGGCGGCGGGTGCTGGCGGCGCTCCTTGAGGCGCCGCTCACCTCGGAGGGGCCGCTCTCCCCCGGGCTCGCCGCGCTCCTGGAGGGGGCGAGCGTCACCGGGTCGCCGGCCGCCGCGAAGGACCGCGAGCACCTGGTGCTGCTGGATGCGGCGGGTGGCGGGGCGGGGGCCGAGGTGTATGCGGCGCTGCGGCCGCTGGCCGAGGACCCGGGGGTGCTGGCGCTGTACGAGCGGCTGGACGAACTGGCCGGGGCCGGGGCGGACGACCCGCGTATCGCGCCGCTGGCCGCCGATCTCGCCGCGGCCGTACCGGATGACGTCCTGGCGGTGATCCCGCAGGGCGAACCGGCGGCGACGGGGGTCGGACGGGCGCTGCTCGACGACTATCCGCCCGCGCAGCGCGAGGTGGTGCGCCGGGTGATGGAGACGCTGGCCGAGCGGGTGCAGGGGAGGACTTCGTGAGTACGGAGAAGTGGGCGGGCCTGCGGGCAGCCGTGGGCCGCCTGGTGCCGGTCGTGGTGCGGCGGCTGGTGGTGCACGAGTTCCGGGCGCTGCACAGTCTCGGGCTGTGGGCCGTACGCCGACGGCACCGGATCCCGGAGGGGGCGCTGCCCGTCCCGTACACCGGGCCGCAGACCGGGATGATGTACGCGTTCCTCTTCGTCTCCGTCGTCGAGACCGTGGTGCTGGCCCTGGTGATCCCCTGGCCGCTGGTCCACGCGATCCTGCTCGTGGTGGACGTGTACGGCGTGGTGCTGGTCCTCGCGATCCACGCGGCGTGCGTGACCCGGCCGCATGTGGTGGAGGCCGACGGTTCGCTGCGGCTGCGCTACGGCGCCCTCTTCGACCTGCGCGTGCCCGTCTCCCTCATCGCCTCCGCCCGGGTGGAGCGGCGCTACCCCGACGGCGGCGGGCTCGTCCAGGTCGACGGGAACGGGGTCCTCGACCTGGCGGTGGGGAGCCAGACCACGGTGACCGTGGAGCTGGTCGGGCCGGTGGAGTTCGTACGGCCGCTGGGGCGGCGCGGGAGCGCCCGGGTGCTCCGGTTCCACGCGGACGATCCGCGGGCGGCCGTCGCCGCGCTCGTACGGAAGCCGGGGGCTCCCCCGCTCACGCCGGAGCGAACAGCACCGTCTTCGACGCCGGACCTGCCTGCGTGAGCCGGACCCGCAGCCTCTCCCCCAGCGGGAGCGCCGCCGTGCCGCCCTCGATCCGGCCGACGATCGCCGGGTCCCGGAGGTGGACCGTGCCGATGGCGGGGTTCCGGTCCTGGACATCGACCACGTACGCGTCGAAGAGTTCGCCCACCCGCCCCTCCAGCAGCGCCGCCTCGACCAGGTCGACGCAGGCCCGCTCCACGGCGTTGGCCCGGCGCGCCCCCTCGGCCATCTCCTTCGGGAGGGCGGGGAGCGCCTCCCGTACCCATTCCGGGGGTTCCTTCCCGGCGGTGGCCGCCAGGCAGAGTTCGGACGCGTACCGGTCGACGAGGCGGCGCAAGGGTGCGGTGCAGTGCGTGTAGAGGTCGGCAACGGCCGCGTGCACGGCGGGGTCGGGGAGGTCGCCGTGGTCGAAGGCCGTGTATCCGGCGCCGCGCAGCAGGGTGGTGCACTCCTGGAGGAACGCCGCGTGGTTGCCCTGCTTCGGGTCGAGGGAGCGGACGACTTCGGCGTACGGGACGTGGTGCGGCCAGTCGATGCGCAGGGCGTGGGCGGAGCGCCGCAGCCGGGCGACGGCGCCGTCCGGGGCGATCGGCAGGGTGCGCAGGATTCCGGTGCCCGTCTCGGCCATGAGATGGGCGGCGGCCATGCCGGTGAGCAGGGAGAGCTGGGCATTCCAGCCCTCGGCGGGGAGCGGGGCGCGGTAGGCGAGGCCGTAGGAGCCGTCCCGTACGACGATCTCCTGCTCGGGGACGTTCAGCGAGATGCCGCCGCGTGCCAGTTCCTGTTCCTCGCGCAGCCGCCCGATGTCCCGGAGCAGGGCGAGGGGTTCCTCGGCCGTGCCCGCGTCGATCTGCCGCTGGACCCTCGCGTAGTCGAGCTTCGCGCGGCTGCGGACCAGGGCCCGGCGTACGTCGGTGGCGACGGCCCGCCCGTCGCTGTCCAGGTCGATGCGCCAGAGCGCGGCCGGGCGGGTCTCGCCGGGGAGGAGGCTGGCGGCGCCCTCGGAGAGGACGGTGGGGTGGAGGGGGATGCGGTCGTCGGGGAAGTAGAGGGTGGTGACCCGGCGATGGGCCTCGGCGTCGAGCGCGCCGCCCGGCCGGACGAAGGCGGCGACGTCCGCGATGGCGTAGTGCACCCGGTAGCCGCGCCCCCGGCGCTCCAGGTGCATCGCCTGGTCCAGGTCCGTGGAGGCGGGCGGGTCGATGGTGAGGAAGGGCAGGTCCGTGGCGTCCTCATGGGCCGACAGGTCCGGGTCCCGCACCGCCTCCGCCGCCTCGGCCATCGCCTCGGCCGGGAAGCCGGCGGGCAGGTCGAACTCGGTGCGCAGGGCGCGCAGGGCGGTCCCGAGGGAGCAGTCGGCCGCTCCGGTCATACGCAGATGGCGGCGGGGCATGGACCGAGCGTAGGCCGGGACGGGGGTTGCGGCATCCGGGGCTAGGGCCGTACGGGGGCGCAGGCCCGGCACTGTACCGGGGGGCGCGTGCCCAGCACCGTACGGCCAGCGCACCCGCCCCCGTAAGGCCAGCGCGCACCCGGCACCGTACGGGCAGCCCCGTCCCGCCCCCGTACCCTTGCCGAGGACCCGGAGAGCCCGCACGCCCACCGGGCCCGCGCTTGCGCCGTACGTACGAAGGAGAACCGCCGTGCTCGTGCTGTTGCCGCCCTCAGAAGGAAAGGCCGCCTCGGGGCGCGGGGCTCCCCTGAAGCCGGAGTCGCTGTCGCTGCCGGGGCTCGCCGCGGCCCGGGCGGCGGTCCTGGACGAGTTGGTCGAGCTGTGCCAGGCGGACGAGGAGAAGGCCCGAGACGTGCTCGGGCTGAGTGTCGGGCTGCGGGGCGAGGTCGCGAAGAACGTCGAGCTGCGTACCGCCGGGACCCGCCCGGCCGGGGAGCTCTACACGGGTGTGCTGTACGACGCCCTCGACCTGGCCTCCCTGGACGCGGACGCCCGGCGGCGCGCGGCGAAGTCGCTGCTGGTCTTCTCGGGGCTCTGGGGCGCGGTCCGGATCGGCGACCGGATTCCGCCGTACCGCTGCTCGATGGGCGTGAAGCTCCCCGGCCTCGGCGCGCTCGGTGCGTACTGGCGTACGCCCATGGAGGCCGTCATGCCCGAGGCCGCCGGGGACGGGCTCGTCCTGGATCTGCGGTCCTCCGCGTACACCGCGGCATGGAAGCCGAAGGGCGAGGTGGCCGCGCGGACGGCGAGCGTGCGGGTGCTCCAGTCGCAGATCGTGGACGGGGTGGAGAAGCGGTCCGTCGTCAGCCACTTCAACAAGGCGACCAAGGGGCGGATGGTGCGCGACCTGCTGACGGCGGGGGCGCGGCCGAAGGACCCGGCGCGGTTGGTCGATGCGCTGCGGGACCTCGGGTACGTGGTGGAGGCCGAGGCCCCCGCGCGCGCCGGGCGGCCGTGGTCGCTCGATGTGGTGGTGACGGAGATCCACTGAGTGTCATTGCATCCTCTGCAACGACCGTTGCAGATATCGCTGTCGGCGCGGCAGGATGGGGCCCATGACCTCCTCCGCGCCGCTGCGCTCCGCCCCCTCCAGCACCTCCGTACTGGATCTCGCCCCCGTCGTCCCGGTCGTCGTCCTGCACGACGCGGCCGACGCGGTGCCGCTGGCGCGGGCGCTGGTGGCGGGCGGGCTCCCGGCGATCGAGGTGACCCTGCGGACGCCCGCCGCGCTGGAGTCGATCCGGGCCATCGCCGCCGAGGTGCCGGGCGCGGTCGTCGGCGCGGGGACGGTCATCTCGCCGCAGCACGTACGGGACACCGTGGACGCGGGGGCCGGGTTCCTCGTCAGCCCGGGGTGGACGGAGGCGCTGCTGGAGGCGATGCGGGAGTCCGGGGTGCCGTTCCTGCCCGGCGTCTCGACCACCTCCGAGGTGGTGGCCCTGCTGGAGCGCGGGGTCAGCGACATGAAGTTCTTCCCGGCCGAGGCCGCCGGCGGCACCGCCTATCTCAAGGCCCTCTCCGCCCCGCTCCCCCAGGCCCGTTTCTGCCCGACCGGCGGCATCTCGCTCGCCTCCGCGCCGTCCTACCTAGCCCTGCCGAACGTCGCCTGCGTGGGCGGCAGTTGGATGGTGCCGGGTGACGCGATCGCGGCGAAGGACTGGGACCGGGTGGCCCGGCTGGCGGCGGAGGCGGCGGCGCTCGGGGCCTGACCCCACAAGCGGCGGAGGCCTCGGCGCTCGGAGCGTGGAACCTGGGCCCTTGAACGCGACAGCCCCTCAGCGCAGAATCTGCACCGCGTACAGCCCGCCGATGCCCAGCGCCAGCACCCCCAGCAGGAGCTTCAGCGCCGTCTCCGGCAGGCGGGGCTGGAGGCGGGCGCCCAGGTATCCCCCGCAGAGGCCGCCGAGGCCGCAGGCCAGGCCGAGCGACCAGTACGGAGCGATGTCCCCGGTCGTGGTCAGGGAGAGCAGGGCGTACGTCCCCGCGCCCACGACCGAGGTCACGAAGGTGGCGGCGAGCGCGGCCGGGGCCACCTTCGCGACCGGCATCCCGCGCCCGACCAGGATCGGGCCGAGGAGCGAGCCGCCGCCGATCCCGTAGATCCCCCCGGCGACGCCGACGGCCATGGCCAGCCGGGTGACGGTGCGGGGAGACATCTCCGAGGACTCCCGGGCGGGGGCGGTGCGCGCGGCGCGGTGCAGCGTACGCAGGCAGAGCCAGCCGCCGAGCGGGAGCAGCAGCACCGCGATCAGGAGCCGGAAGGCCGAGGGGCCCGGCACCGCGAAGACCCGGATCACCGCGCCGACGACGACCCCGGGGACGGTGCCGAGGACCAGCAGCCGGGTCAGCGGGCCGCGGAGCCCGCCGCTCCTGTGGTGCCGCAGCAGGGCCCCGGGCCCTGCCACCACGTTGTAGAGCAGGTTGGTGGGGGTGACCGCCGGGCTGGGCACCCCGAGCACGCTGACCTGGACCGGCAGCAGGAACACCGCGCCCGACACCCCGACCGGGGCGGTCACCACCGAGATCAGCAGCCCGGCGGCGAACCCGAGCAGCCCGGTCGACCAGGTCATCGTGGCCTTTTGTTCCCGCTAGCGCAGGTGCGAGGTGTCGTTGAGGAGGCGTACGGAGGCGTTGCCGTCCCCGTAGTACGCGACCGTCGAGATCGAGGCCGCCGACAGCTCCATCCGGAACATCGACTGCGCCGGAGCCTCCAGCGCCAGCCGGACCAGGGTCTTGATCGGGGTCACATGGGTGACGACCAGGACCGTGCGGCCCGCGTACCGGGCGGTCAGGCGGTCCCGGGCGGCCGCCACCCGGCCGGCGACCTCCGTGAAGCTCTCGCCGCCGCCCGTCGGCGCGGTCTCCGGGTCGGCGAGCCAGGCGGTCAGGTCGTCCCCGTACCGCTCACGTACCTCGCCGAAGGTCAGCCCCTCCCAGGCGCCGAAGTCCGTCTCGCGCAGGCCGTCCTCGATGCGGACGTCCAGGCCGAGGCGGTCGGCGACGGCCGCCGCCGTCTCGCGGCAACGGCGCAGCGGCGAGCTGACGATGTCCTGGACGGTGCCGAGGGCGGCGAAGTGCAGGGCGGCCCGGGCGGCCTGGTCCCGGCCGGTGGCGGAGAGTTCGGGGTCGGTGCCGCCGCTGCCGGAGAACCGCTTCTCGGGGGTGAGCAGCGTCTCGCCGTGCCGGAGCAGGACGAAGGTGGCGGGTGCGCCGAGGTCGGGGGCGGCGGCCCAGCCGACCTGCGGGGAGGCGACAGCGGTGACGTCGGTGGGCTCCGGCTCATCCGAAGCACCGGCGTCGACCTCGAACAGAGTCCCGGCGTCCGCCCCACCCCGCGCGGCCGCCAGTGCGGCCCGGGCCTTCGCCGCTCCCGCCACCGCGTCACCGGGCGGGCCCCGGTCGGGCAGCGGGGTGCGCGCGGGCGCGTCCAGTTCGGCCGTGGAGGCGGACGCCTCCCACTGCCGGCCGTCGCGGCCCGCGTCCATCGCCTCGTTGGCGAGCCGGTCCGCGTGCTTGTTCTCCGCGCGCGGGATCCACTCGTACGTGACGGAGGACGGCGGCAGAATCGCGGCGGCCCGGGCCGCCAGCGGCTTCATGTCGGGGTGCTTGATCTTCCAGCGCCCCGACATCTGCTCGACCACCAGCTTGGAGTCCATCCGGACGTGGACCCGCAGCGCGTCCCCTGCGTCCGGGAACAGCGCCTTCGCGGCCGTGAGACCGGCGATCAGGCCCCGGTACTCGGCGACGTTGTTGGTCGCGACCCCGATGTACTCGGCGGCCTCGGCGAGGGTCTCGCCGGTGGCCGCGTCGATGACGACGGCCCCGTAACCGGCGGGTCCCGGGTTGCCCCGGGAGCCGCCGTCGGCCTCCACCACCAGCCGGCGGGCGATGCTCATTACAGGCCCGACTCCGCCGTGCGGACCAGGATGCGGTGGCAGTTCTCGCAGCGCAGCACCGTGTCGGGGGACGCGGCCTTCACGTCGTTGACCTCGGTGATGTTCAGCTCCAGCCGGCAGCCCTCGCAGCGGCGCTGGTAGAGCCGGGCGGCGCCGACCCCGCCCTGCTGGGCGCGGAGCTTGTCGTAGAGCTTCAGGAGGTCGGCGGGGATGACCTCGGCGACGACCTGGCGGTCCTTGGTGACCGTGGCGGTCTCGGCGTCCAGCTCGGCGGTGGCGGCGTCCCGGCGGGCGGTGGCGTCGTCGACCTTGGCCTGGACGGCGGAGACCCGCTCGGTCAGCTCGGTGACCCGCTCCTGGGCGGCCTCGCGGCGCTCCATGATCTCAAGGACGACGTCCTCCAGGTCGCCCTGCCGCTTGGCGAGCGAGGTGAGCTCGCGCTGGAGGCTCTCCAGGTCCTTGGGCGAGGAGACCGCGCCGGAGTCCAGGCGCTGCTGGTCGCGCACGGCGCGCTGGCGCACCTGGTCGACGTCCTGCTCGGCCTTGGTCTGCTCGCGGGTGGTGTCGCTCTCCTCGGTGGTGGAGGCGACCAGCAGGTCACGCAGCTGGGCGAGGTCGTTGCTGAGCTGCTCGATCTCGGCGTGCTCCGGCAGCGAGTTGCTCTTGTGGGAGAGCTGGGAGAGACGTACGTCGAGGGCCTGGACGTCGAGGAGTCGGATCTGGTCGGCGGGCGCGGCGTTCAGTTGGGGGCTCCAGAGGAATGGTGGGTGGTCCAGGGGTCGGTGACCTGCTTCGAGACATGGACCCGCAGGTCCCATCCGTGGCGGTCGGAAAGCGCGTCGAGCTGCGCGGCCGCCTGCTCGCACCAGGGCCACTCGGTGGCCCAGTGCGCGGCGTCGACCAGGCCGAGCGGCGATTGCTGCACGGCCTCGGACACCGGGTGGTGGCGCAGATCGGCGGTGAGGAAGGCGTCGACGCCCGCGGCGCGCACGGCGTCGAAGAGGCTGTCGCCGGAGCCGCCGCTGACGGCGACGGTGCGCACGAGGGCCTCCGGGTCTCCGGCCGTCCGGATGCCCTGCGCGGTGGCGGGGAGCCGGGCGGCGGCCCGGGCGGCGAAGGCGGCCAGGGTCTCGGGGTGGTCCAGCTCGCAGATCCGGCCGAGGCCACGCCGTCCGGCAGGGTCGGTGGGGTCCGGTACGAGGGGTCCGGTGACGCGCAGGTCCAGGGCGCCGGCGAGGGCGTCGGAGACGCCGGGGTCGGCGGTGTCGGCGTTGGTGTGCGCGACGTGGAGCGCGATGCCGTGCTTGATGAGGGTGTGGACGACCCGGCCCTTGAAGGTGTCGGCGGCGACCGTCGTCGTCCCGCGCAGATAGAGCGGGTGGTGGGTGACGATCAGCTGGGCGCCGAGCTCCAGGGCCTCGTCGGCGATCTCATGCACGGGGTCGACGGCGAACAGCACCCGGTCGACCTCGGCCTCCGGGTCGCCGCAGACCGTCCCGACCGCGTCCCATCCCTCGGCCCGCTCGGGGGGCCAGAGGGCGTCGAGGGCGGCGATGAGTTCAGACAGACGGGGCACGGGGGAAAGGCTACCTGTCCGGCGTGGTCCGCCGCCCCTGGCCGCCGGACCTGTACGCCAGGACCGGCGGCCGGACACGAATCGTTACTTCACATGCCTGCTTCGTCACTTCACCAGGTCCGCGCGGAGGTCGTCGAGGACCAGGCCGGCGGAGGTGACGCCGAGGCCCAGGTACCAGGTCTCGTCGGAGACGTCCTTGGCCCGGCCCTCCTTGACCGCGTCGAGCTTCTTCCACAGCGGGTTGGACCGGGCGGTGTCGCGCTGGGTCGCCTTCGCGTCGCCGTAGACACCGGTGAAGATCCAGTCGGCGTCCGCCTCGTCGATCCGCTCCGGGCTGATCTCGGTGGCGAGGTCGTCGACCTGCTGGTTCTTCGGGCGGGGCAGGCCGACGTCCTGGAGAATCGTGCCGATGAACGAGGCCTTGGCGTAGAGCCGGAGGCGGTCGGGCATGTAGCGGACCATGGAGACGGTCGGCTTGTCGGCGCCGATGTCCGCGCCGAGCTTCCCGGCCTTCGCCTTGTACGCGGCCAGCGCCGAGGCGGCCTGCTCGGTGCGGTCCAGGGCGGCCGCGTTGAGGAGGTAGTTCTCCTTCCAGGTGAAGCCCGGGCGGATGGAGAAGACGGTCGGGGCGATCTTGGACAGCTCGTCGTACTTGTCGGCCGCGCGCAGCTGGCTGCCGAGGATCAGGTCGGGCTTCAGGCCCGCGATCGCTTCGAGGTTGAGGCTGTTGATCGTGCCGACGCTCTTCGGGTCGCCCGCGCCCTTCTTCAGGTACGAGGGGATGGCCGCGTCGCCCTCGCTGGGCGCGTAGCCGACCGGCTTCAGGCCGAGCGAAACAACGTTGTCGAACTCACCGACGTCCAGGACGACCACGCGCTTGGGGGCGGCCTTGATCTCGCTCTTCCCCATGGCGTGGGTGACGGTACGGGGGAACTCGCCCGGCTTCGCCCCGGTGCCGTACGCCGCGGTCTTCTTCGCCGCGTCCGCGAAGTCCTTGCCGCCGGTGGCGACGGCCGCCTTCTTGTCACCGCCCGCGTCCGCCTTGGCCGCGCCGCCGTCCCCACCGTCGCCGCCGCAGGCCGAGAGGGACAGGGCGGCGGCAACCGCCAGGGCTACTGCGGCGGTACCGCGGGGCCGAAGGGACATCGCTTGCTCCTGCTGGTGGGCGTACGTGCACGGGGCACGCCTGTTTGATTAGGGCTGCCTAACCATAGGCGCGGCCGCCCCCGCCAGCACACCCGCCCCCACCACCTCAGAAGAATCCGGGCATCACCACCCTTATGTGTGAAGTGAGGTGGTACGCGTTGTCCGGCTGGGCGTGCGAAAACTAGCTTTCGTAGCCGGAGGTGACGAGTCCATGACTGCCTGTGCCATCGAGGGCGGAACCGCCGGGGCCGCCACGACGGCGGACCCCGGCCCGGAAGAGTCCGGCGAGCCCGAGGAACCCGCCGGAGCGGTACCGGCCGAGCCCGCCGCGCCCCGGAGCGGTGCGCCCCGCGCCCCCGGGGCCTTCACGCTGACCGCGGACGGTGCGTACGGGGCCCGGCTTACGGCGGCGCCCGGCCCCCCTGACTCGCAGCGGGCCTGGTACCCGGAGCGCTGGACGCTGGACGGGCCCGAGCCCTACGCCGTACCGCTGCCGCTCAACCAGCCCGAGGAGCCGGACTCCCAGGTGGTGCCGCTCGCCGACGGACGGGTGCTGATCCGGCGGCAGGTGGCGGACCGTCAGATGTTCTCGCTGCTCTACCCGACCGGGCCCGCCACCGGTGAACTGCCCCTCGGCGCGGTCGAGTGCGACGGGGTGACGCTGCTGCCGCCCTCGCCGGACGGCCGCAGCGTGTACGCCCTGTCGGCGGGCGACCACTCCTCACTGCTGTGGCTGGTGGCCGGCGGCGCCTTCGGGCCGGAGCTGGTCGCCGAGGTCCCCGGGCACTGCTCCGGCGGGGTCTGGCTGGACCGGGCGGGCCGGATACTGGCCCTGGACCGGCGGCCTCCGGGCGGCGGCCCGGTCAAGGCGGTCGCCGTGGACCTGGAGCGGAACGGCGAGGTGACACCGCTGCTCCAGATCGCGCCGGAGAGCAACGACCGGCTGCTGCTGGCCGACGCGGACAGCGGGCTGCTGCTGCTCCGCTCGGACGCGCCGGGCCACGACCGGCTCGGCTGGGGCGTCCTCGGCAGCTGTCTGCCGGTCCGCTTCCCGGAGTGCCTGCGTCCGGCGGATGTGGCGGTGACGCCGTTCGCGGTGCAGCCCGGCCAGATGCTGATGCCGGAGAGCTGCGCCGTGGCGCTGCGGATCGACGGGGCGGCCGGGAGCTGGGTGGGGACCTGGCGTCCGCAGGGGCGCAGGCTGCACCAGTTCGCGGCGCCGGAGGGTTGGTCGGCGGGGGCCGGTTACTGGAGCCGGGACGGGGTGCTGCACCTCCCGTACGCGAACGCGGCGACGCCCTGTGCCGTGGCCCTGCTCTACGCACCGACGGACGAGGACCCGCTTCCGGGGACCGCCGGAACGTGCGGAACGGACGGCGATCCGAGCGGAACGGAACCGTCCGCCGCCGTCACCCCTCCTGCCGTGTGCAAGCCCGTTCCGTTGGGGCAGGCGCCTCTGCACCGAGCGGCTTCACCTGGCTAAACTCGGTGCCTGGGCTACGCAGCCGTACCGGGCGGGCGCCGACGGTGACCGCGTCGGATGGCGGTGGCGGGGCCCCGGAACACGTACGTGCGACACAGGTAAGCGATCACAACGGGGTGACTTCCCACATGTCTGAAGCCCGAACCGACACCACCACACCGCGTACGCCGGGGGGCGACGCGGAGGGGGCCGGGACCGGCGGTTCCGGAAAGCACCGAGGGGGTGCGTCGATGGAGAACACGTCGGTGCAGCCCCACGGGCGCCACCGCAGGCCCGCCGAGGAGGAATCCAGGGCGGCCTGAGCCGGCGAGCAGCGCTACGAGGTGGGCCCGGTACGGCTGTTCAGCCGTACCGGGCCCACCTTTTTCACGTCACCGATCCCCTACTCCCGTTTCAGCCCCAGCACTTCGGCGGCGGCGAAGGTCTCGCCCCGTGGCCGGTCCGCGTAGTACGGGGTGATCAGCTCATCCAGTTCGGCGAAGGTGAACGTCTCCTTCGCCGCGTCGAACTTGGCTGCCACCCTGGGCCGTTCGACGATCGCGACCATGCCCCCGTGGACGACGAGCAGCTGCCCGTTGACCCCGGCCGCGGCGGGCGAGGCGAGATAGCCGACGAGCGGGGAGACATGCTCGGGGGCCAGCGCGTCGAGTGTGCCGTCGGCCGGTTCCTGGAAGCCCGCGAACACGTCCTCGGTCATCCGGGTCCGGGCCCGCGGGCAGATGGCGTTGGCGGTGACGCCGTACTTGGCGAGCGCCAGGGCCGTGGACGTGGTGAGCCCGACGATGCCGCCCTTGGCCGCCGCGTAGTTCGGCTGCCCGGCCGAGCCCGCGAGGAACGCCTCCGACGAGGTGTTGACGATCCGCCCGTACACCGGGCCGCCGGTCTCCTTGGAGCGGGAGCGCCAGTGGGCGGCGGCGAAGCGGGTGGTGTTGAAGTGGCCCTTGAGGTGGACCCGGATGACCGCGTCCCACTCGTCCTCGCTCATCGAGAAGACCATCCGGTCCCGCAGGATGCCCGCGTTGTTGACCAGGATGTCGAGCTTTCCGTACGTGGAGACCGCCAGCTCCACCAGCGCTCGGGCCTGTTCGTGGTCGGAGACGTCTCCGAGGTGGGCGGTCGCCCGGCCGCCCACCGCGCGGATCTCGGCGGCGACCTCCTCGGCGGGCGCGGCCGAGGCCTCGCCCGATCCGTCGCGGCCGGGCTGCCCGTAGTCGTTGACGACGACGGCGGCGCCGAGCCGGGCCAGTTCGAGGGCCTCGGCGCGGCCGAGACCGCGGCCGGCGCCGGTGACGATCGCGGACAGCCCGTCCAGCGGGAGGGGAAGTGACATCACAGTCCTCGGCTTCCGTGAAGGCGGGCGGGGTTCAGAGCTCGATGCAGGTACGCAGCGACTCGCCGGTCCGCATCTGGTCCAGGGCGTCGTTGACCTCCTCCAGCCGGACCCGGTGGGTGATCATCGACTCCAGGTCGATCCGGCCGGCCCGCCAGAGCGCGATGGCCCGTTCGTAGGAGCGCAGCACGTCCCCGCCGCCGTACATCGAGGGCAGGATGCGCTTCTCGTCGAAGAACAGCTCGAACATGTTGACCTGGAAGTTGTCGTCCATCGCCCCGGCGCCGACGACGCAGAGGGTGCCGCCGCGCCGGGTGTTGTCGTAGGCGGTGCGGGCGGTGGCGGACTTGCCGACGACCTCGAAGACGTAGTCGAAGCCCTCGCCGCCGGTGATGCGCTGCTTGGCGTCGGCCAGCTCGTCGGGGGCGACGGCCTCGGTGGCGCCGAAGCGGAGGGCGGCCTCGCGGCGGGAGGCGACCGGGTCGACGGCGACGATCTGGGCGGCGCCCTGGACGCGGGCTCCCTGGATGGTGGAGATGCCGACGCCGCCGCAGCCGATGACGGCGACCGACGAACCGGCCTCCACCTTCGCCGTGTTGATGGCGGCGCCGAGGCCGGTGGTGACCCCGCAGCCGATCAGGGCGGCGATCTCGAAGGGGACGTCGTCGGGGATCGGCACCGCGCAGCCCGCGCCGACGACGACCTCCTCGGTGAAGGTGCCGGTGCCCGCGAAGCCGAAGACGTCGCCGCCGGGGCGCTTGAAGTTGGGGGTGCCCGCGTTCATGAAGCCCGCGAGGCAGAGCTGGGTCTGGCCGCGTCTGCAGGACGGACAGGCCCCGCAGGCGGGCAGCCAGCAGACGAGGACCCGGTCGCCGGCGCTCAGGCCGCTCACCCCGTCACCGACGTCGACGACCTCGCCGGCACCCTCGTGGCCGGGGATGAAGGGGGCGGGCTGCGGGAGGATCCCGCTCATCGCGGAGACGTCGGAGTGACAGAGTCCGGTGGCCCGGATGCGGAGCTTGACCTTCCCCGGGCCGAACCCCACCGCCTCGACGTCGTCGAGTACTTCCAGCTTCTCCTGGCCTATCTCGTGCAGTACCGCTGCGCGCATGGGTAGGGCTCCCCTCGAATCGGCTGCCAAGAAAGAGTGTTGCTGGGTTCAGGAGTGTTCGACGAGCGTGTCGGCGAGGACCGGTGCGTCGTCGCGTTCGGCGGCGGTGACGGTCACCTGGACACGGCCGTCCCCGGCCCACATCCGGATGCGGAGGGTCTCGCCGGGGAAGACCACTCCGGCGAAGCGGGTGCGGTAGGCGGCGATACGGGACACATCACCGTCCAGCAGGGTGTCGGTGACGGCCTTCAGGGTCATGCCGTACGTGCACAGCCCGTGCAGGATCGGCCGCTCGAAGCCGGCCAGCTTGGCGAAGGCGGGGTCCGCGTGGAGCGGGTTCCAGTCCCCGGAGAGCCGGTAGAGCAGCGCCTGGTCCTCGCGGACCGGGCGCTCGACCGTGCGGTCGGGGGCCCGGTCGGGCACGGCGAGCCGGTCGGAGGGCCCGCGTTCACCGCCGAAGCCGCCCTCTCCCCGTACGAAGATCTGGGCGTCGTTGGTCCAGAGCGGCCCTTCGTCGTCGCCCGCCTCGGTTCGCAGCACGATGACGGCGGCCTTGCCCTTGTCGTACACCGCCGCGACCTTCGAGGTCTGCACGGCCCGGCCGGTCACGGGGATCGGCCGGTGGACGCGTACGGCCTGCCCGCCGTGCAGGACGGCGGCGAGGTCCACGTCGATGCCGGGCGCGCCCATCCCGCCGAACGCGGCCGTTCCCGCGCCCGCCACGGTGGCGAAGGCCGGCAGCACCTGGAGCCGGGACTCCAGGGTGTAGCGCAGCTCGTCGGGGTCGGTGGCGGGGGTGCCCGCGCCGAGGCCCAGGTGGTAGAGCTGGACGTCCTTGTGGTTCCAGGCGATCTCGGCTCGGCGGGGTTCGGCGGCGAGGGCCGCTCGGGCATCGATGGGCATGGCGAAGCCGCTCCTTGACGGTGGGAGACCTCGGTGCGGCTGTCCGCACCGCCGACCGCACCGAGGCCGTGCGGGGACCGGCAGGGCGCGCTGTTCTAGAACGCGTTCTAGCCGATGGCCCATGTATAACGCAGCCCCCGGAAGTTGGGAAGACTGCTGACGCCATGTCAGGTACGGGTGCTCAGACCCGCTCCTGCGCCTTCACCTTCGCCGCCTGCTCCTCCCGTACGCGGGTCGTCCGGTGGTTCGGCAGCCACGCCAGCATCACCAGCACCCCGAGCAGCAGCACCCCGCACGCCGTACGGAAGGCCGTCGCATACCCGGCGGTGACCTCGGCCGGGTCGACCGAGCCCGCCGTACGGGCCGCGGCGACGGTGGAGAGCACCGCGAGGCCGAGCGCGCCGCCCATGGTGCGGGAGGTGTTGACCAGGCCGGAGACGAGTCCGGCGTCCCCGGCGGCCGCGCCGGAGGTGGCGAGCGTGGCCAGCGGGGTGGAGGCCAGCCCGGCACCGGCCATCATCAGGACACCCGGCAGGCAGATCGCGGTCAGGTAGGAGCCGTCGACGCCCATGGTGGACTGCCAGCCGAAGCCCGCGGCGGTGATCAGCACACCGGCGACGGCGAGGGTCTTGGCCCCCGTGCGCGCCATGATCCGGGGTGCGGCCTTGGAGCCGATGATGACGGCGGCCGAGGTCGGCATCAGGGCGAGACCGGCCTCCAACGGCGAGTAGCCCAGCACGTTCTGCGCGTAGACGGTCATGAAATACCACATGGAGAAGGTCGCCGACCCCATGAGGAACATCGACACGTTGGCCGAGGAGACGGCCCGTACGCCGAACACCCGCAGCGGGATCAGCGGGACCGCCGTCCGCGCCTCGACCAGGACGAACGCGGCCAGCAGCACCACCCCGGAGAGCAGCGGTACGAGGGTGGCGGCGGCCGTCCAGCCCTCGGCCTCGGTCTGGACGATGCCGTACGCGACGGTGGCGAGGCCCGCCGTGACGAGGACGGCCCCCAGCAGGTCGATGCGGCGGCGGTCGCCCGCCCGGCCCTCGGTGATCCACAGGGCGGCGGCGACCAGGACGAGGGCGCCGATCGGCACGTTGATCAGGAGGACCCAGCGCCAGGAGAGGGCGTCGGTGAGGACCCCGCCGATGAGGCCGCCGGCTGCCCCGCCGCCCGCGCCGACCGCCATCCAGGTGGCTATCGCCTTGGTCCGGGCGGGCCCCTCGGGCACGGCGGCCGTCAGGATGGTCAGGGTGGCGGGGGCCAGGACGGCGGCCCCGAGCCCTTGCGCGGCGCGGGCCGCGAGGAGCTGCCAGCCCTCCTGGGCGAAGCCGCCCGCGAGGGAGGCGGCGGTGAATACGCCGAGCCCGACGAGGAACATCCGCTTGCGCCCGTAGATGTCGGCGGCCCGCCCGCCCAGCAGCATGAACCCGGCGAACGCGATCGAGTAGGCGTTGACGACCCACTGGAGCGCGCCGTGGCTCAGCCCCAGGTCGGCCCGCATGGAGGGCAGCGCCACGTTGACCACGGACACATCGAGGACGACGAGGAACTGCCCCGTACAGGCGGCGAGCACGACGGCCCACGCGCCGGTGGGTATCCGGGAGCGGGCGGTACGGGGGGACGCGGGTGCGGGGACATCTGCCATGCCGGTCATGGTCGCAGGTAGTGGATGCCCCGTACATCGGGTATCGGTCGGAGATCCTGGGTCCGGGCCGTCCTAGGTCGGAAGTCCTGGCCTCCGGGTGCCTCACCTCCGCAGCAGCGTGACCACCGCCGCCCCGCCCAGCCCGATGTTGTGCGCGAGGCCGGTGCGGGCGCCCGGCACCTGGCGTGGGCCCGCCTCGCCGCGCAGCTGCCAGGTCAGCTCGGCGGCCTGGGCGATCCCCGTCGCGCCCAGCGGGTGGCCCTTGGAGATCAGCCCGCCCGACGGGTTCACCACCCACCGCCCGCCGTACGTCGTCGCCCCGGACTCCACGAGCTTGCCGGACTCCCCCTCGCCGCAGAGGCCGAGCGCCTCGTAGGTGAGGAGCTCGTTGATGGAGAAGCAGTCATGCAGCTCGATCACGTCCAGGTCCCCGGGCCCGAGGCCGGAGCTCTCGTAGACCTGCCGGGCGGCGGCCCGGGACATCGGGGCGCCGACCGCGTCGATGCAGGTGCCGGAGGCGAAGGAGGCGCCCGTGTCGGTGGTCATGGCCTGGGCGGCGATCTCCACGGCCCGCTCCCCCAGGCCGTGGCGCTCCACGAACCGCTCGGAGACGACCACGGCCGCCGCCGCTCCGTCGGAGGTGGGTGAGCACTGGAGCTTGGTGAGGGGGTCGTGGACGGTACGGGCGGCGAGGATCTCCTCCACCGTGTACGGGTCCTGGAACTGGGCGTACGGGTTGTCCACCGAGTGCTGGTGGTTCTTGGCCCCGACCGCCGCGAGCTGCGCGGGCGTGGTCCCGTACCGCTGCATGTGCTCGCGGGCCGCGTTGCCGAAGATCTGAGCGGTGGGCGGGGACATCTCGAAGCCGTGGGCGGCCGCCATGATCCCGTAGTGCCGGGCGACGGGCGAGGAGGCGAAGTCCCCGCCGCCTTCCGTACCACCGCCCAGCGAGCCCCGCGCCATCTTCTCGAAGCCGACCGCGAGGACGCAGTCGCTGCCGCCGCCCTCCACGAACTGCCGGGCCAGCATCAGGGCGGTGGAGCCGGTGGCACAGTTGTTGTTGACGTTGTAGACGGGGACGCCGGTCAGCCCCAGCTCGTAGACGGCCCGCTGTCCTGCGGTGGAAGCCTGGAAGCAGTAGCCGACGGGGACCTGTTCGACCTGGTCGTACCGGACCCCCGCGTCCTCCAGCGCGGCGGTGCCCGCCTCACGGACCATGTCCCAGTACTGCCAGTCGCGGGTCTCGGGCTTCTCGAACTTCGTCATGCCGACGCCGACGATGTAGGCCTTCATCTTCCGACTCCTCTTTGGTCTTGTGCGGTCAGTCCCGGGGGAGGCCGAGGATCCGTTCGGCGACGACGTTGAGCTGGATCTGGGTGGTGCCGCCCGCGATGGTCAGGCAGCGGGACATCAGAAATCCGTGGAGGGCCCGCTCACCGGCCGCCGGCTCGTCCACCGCGCCGTCCGGGCCGAGGAGTTCGAGGGTGAGTTCGGCGGTCTTCTGCTGGTGGACGGTCTGGACGAGCTTGCGTACGGAGGCCCCGGCGCCCGGTTCGAGGCCGGAGACCTGCTGGAGGGTGGTGCGCAGCCCGATGCAGGCGAGTGCGTGGGCCTCGGCGGTGAGCGCGCCGATCCGGGTACGGGTCGTGTCGTCGAACCCGGCGGAGCGCGCGATCAGAACCTCCAGCCCGCTGTCGAAGGTCATCTGGTCGGCCATGTGGACGCGTTCGTTGCCGAGCGTGTTGCGGGCGACCCGCCAGCCGCCGCCGACCTCGCCGACGACGGCGTCGGCGGGGAGAAGCACGTCGTCGAAGTACACCTCGTTGAAGAGGGCCTCGCCGGTGATCTCCTTCAGCGGCCGGATGTCGATGCCTTCGGCCCTGTTCATGTCGACCAGGAAGTAGGTGAGCCCCCGGTGCTTGGGGGCGTCCGGGTCGGTGCGGGCGAGCAGGATGCCGTGGTCGGCGGTGCGGGCGGCGCTCGTCCAGACCTTCTGCCCGGTGATCCGCCACCCCTCGGCGGTCCGTACGGCACGGGTGCGCAGGGCGGCGAGGTCGGATCCGGCGTCGGGTTCGGAGAAGAGCTGGCACCACTGGAGGTCGCCGCGCAGGGTGGCCGGCAGATAGCGCTCGCGCTGCGCCTCGGTCCCGTACGCGATGAGCGACGGCACGACCCAGGTGGCGATGGAGAGGTCGCTGAGCCGGATGCCGTGCTCGCTCGACTCCTGCTGGATGGCCAGCTGTTGTACGGGGCCCGCGCCCAGGCCGTACGGGGCGGGGAGGTGCGGGGCGGCGTAGCCGGTGGCGGCGAGGGCGCGGCGGGCCTCGCGGGGCGCCAGGCCACGGACTGCGGCGAGGTGGGGGCGGGCCTCGGCGCGGTGGCGGGCGGCCTCGGCGGGGAGTTCGAGGGAGAGTTCACGGCGGGCGCCGGCCTCGGCGAGCCGGGCGGCGCGCAGCCGGTGGGTGTCGGCGGTGCCGAGGAGCTGCCGGGCGAGGACGGCCCGGCGCAGCTGGAGGTGGGCGTCGTGCTCCCAGGTGAACCCGATGCCGCCGAGGATCTGGATGGCGTCCTTGGCACAGCTGTACGCGGCCTCCGGTGCGGTGGCGGCGGCGAGGGCGGCGGTGAGCCCGCGCACCTCAGGCTTCTCGTCGGCGGCGCGGGCCGCGTCCCAGGTCAGGGCGCGGGCCTGCTCCAAGCGGACGAGCATGTCGGCGCAGAGGTGCTTGACGGCCTGGAACGCCCCGATGGGCCGCCCGAACTGTTCGCGTACGGCGGCGTGTCCGACGGCCGTGTCCAGGCTCCGGGCGGCGGTGCCGCAGGCGTCGGCGGCGAGGAGGACGGCGGCCAGGTCGCGGACGAGAGCGGGATCGAGGGGCAGAACCCGCTGCTCCTGTACGTGAACGGCCTCGGCCCGCACCTCCGCTGTGGGCCGGGTCGGGTCGACGCTGCGGTGCGGGCGCACGGTGAGCCCGTCGGCCCCGGCGTCCACGAGGAACCAGACCACACCACCGGACGCGTCGGCGGCGGGCAGGAGCAGCAGGTCGGCCGCCTCGGCGGAGAGGACGGGTGGGGCTGTCCCGTCGAGGCGGTGGCCGCCGGGGGCCGGGGTGGCGGTGAGGGTGCCGGGGGTGAGGGCGAGTGCGGCGGTACGGTCCCCCGAGGTGAGGCCCCGGATCAGGTCACCGGTCCCGGGGCCCGCCGCCCGCCGCACCACCGCGCCCACGAGAGCGGTGGCGAGGTAGGGCCCCGGCAGCGAGGCGTAGGCGGCCTCCTCCAGGACCACGGCAAGGTCCAGGAGATCGCCGCCCCCGCCCCCGTACTCCTCGGGCAGATGGATCCCGGTCAGCCCCTGCCCGGCGAGCGCCTCCCAGTGGGCGGGGCGCACCCCGGAGGCGGCCGGGCTCCCCGCGTCGAGGAGCTTGCGCACCTCGCCGGGCGGGACGGCCCGCGCCAGCCACCCCTGTACGGAGAGCGCCAGCGCGCGGTGCTCCTCGCTGATGCCGATGCCCGTGCCGATGCCCATGCGGATCCTCGCCGGTCGCAGCCACTGGAACGGCGGCAAGAGTAGAACACGTTCCATTCTGACGGAAGGTCAGATGCCTTAATCGTTCAGAGAGTTGTCTCACCGGCCAGCAGGAGTTCGGCCGGGGCGGTGAGTTCGTGGCCGAGCAGGGTGCGGAGCACCGCGTAGCCGGCGGTGTCGCCCGCGAGGACTCCGCCGAGCAGGGTCCGCCCGTCCGGGGCGAGGACCAGCTTTCCGTACGTCCCGGCGGCCCGGTCCTCCCGGACGAACTCCACGGCCCCCTCGGTCCGGGCGTGTACGTCACCGAAGCCGGCCACCTCCACGCCCAGGACCTTGAGCTTCGCCGACATGTCCGCGCCGGGGAAAGCGGCGGACGGGGAGCCCAGCAGCTGCCGCGCGACCGCCTCCGCCATCCGGTAGCCGGGTGCGGCCAGGCCGTAGCAGCGGCCGAGCACCGCCGCGCACTCCCCCACGGCCCACACGCGCTCGTCGGCCGTACGGCACCGCTCGTCCACGAGGAACCCACCGCGCCCGGCACGTTCGAGCCCGGCGGAGCGGGCCAGTTCGTCGCGCGGTCGCACCCCGGCGGAGAACACGACCGTGGAGGCGGGCAGTTCGGTGCCGTCCGACAGGGTCACCGCCCGCACCCGGCCGTCGGGGCCCCCGTGGAGCGAGGCGAGGCCGCGGCCGCAGTGCACGCCGACCCCCAGCGCGCCCACCAGCCGGGCGAGGACCCTGCCGCCGCCCTCGTCGACCTGGAGGGGCATCAGGTGCGGGGCCATCTCCACCACGTGCGGCCGCGCCCCGAGCAGGCGCAGCGCCCGCGCGGCCTCCAGCCCCAGCAGGCCGCCGCCGACGACGACACCGGGCTCCCCGGGTCTCACGGCGGCCCGGAGCGCGTCGAGGTCCTCGATCGTGCGGTAGGTGAAGCAGCCGGCGAGGTCCCGGCCCGGCACGGGCGGTACGAACGGGCGTGAGCCGGTGGCCAGGACGAGCGCGTCGTACTCCAGGGCCGTGGAGTCGGCACAGGTCACGGTGCGGGATCCGCGGTCCAGGCGGACCGCTCGCGTGTTCAGCCGCAGGTCCACCAGGGGGTCGGCGCGCAGCCGGGGCGTGGTGAGGTCGAGGTCGGCGGCGGTCCTCCCGTCGAGGTAGGAGGAGAGGGAGACGCGGTCGTAGGCGGGCCGGGGTTCCTCCGCCACGACCACGATCCGCCAACGGCCCGACCGGTCGCCGGCCCGGACCTCCTCGACCAGCCGGTGTCCGGCCGGGCCGTGGCCGACGACAACCAGGGTGCGGGTCATGTCCGGGGTCCCTTCACGGCGGTGCGGCGGCCGTCGGGCGCGCACCCGGCCCCTCTCACGGCGGGCCGACCGCCGGGCGCGTACCAGGTCCCCCTCACGATGCGGAGGCCGTCTCGCAGATGCGGCGGACGGCCTCCGCGCAGGTGCCGCAGCCGGTGGTGGCGCGGGTGGCAGCGGCGATGGCGGGAAGGTCGTGCGCGCCCTGCCGCCACGCCTGCCGGAGGTCCTTCCTGGTGACGTTGTTGCACTGGCACACCACCGCCGTGTCCGGGAGCGCCGACGCCCTCGTGTACTCCTCGTCGGCGCCCAGCAGCAGGGCGAGCCGGTCCGGGGGCAGCGGACGGTCCTCGGCGTACAGACGGCCGACGGTGGCGACGGCCCGGTCCAGGCCCACCAGGACGCCGGCCCGCACCCGGCCCTCGCGCAGCACGAGGCGCCCGTAGCGCCCTCGGGCAGGGTCGGACAGCACGACGTGTTCGTCCTGGTCCCCGGGTGCGTGCAGCGCGTCCGGCGGGCCCAGCACAGCGAGTGCGGGCAGCCGGGGCCGGACGACGTGCCGGGCGCCGGCGGGGCTGCCGTCGGCGCCGCAGAGCGTCCGGGCCAGGGCGTCCGCCTCGTCCCAGGCGGACTCCAGGGTGCCGTGGTGGCGGCCGGCGGCCCGGGCGCAGTCACCCAGGGCGTAGATGTACGGGTCGCTGGTGCGCAGCCGGCCGTCCACGACGATGCCGTGGCGGACGGCCAGCCGGGCGGTGCGGGCGAGTGCGGTGTCGGGCACGGTGCCGGTGCACAGCAGCAGGGTCCCGGCGGCCAGCAGCCGTCCGTCGTCCAGGAGGGCCTTGCCGGGTTCCACGGCGACGACCCGGCGCCCGGTCTCCACCACCGCACCGGCCTCCCGGAGTGTGACCGTCACGAGGGCCCCGGCCCGTCCGTCGAGCAGTCGGTGCATCGGGTGGGCGCCGGGGTGGACGAGGGTGACGTCGTGTCGGGCGCGGCCGAGCGCGTACGCGGTCTCGGTGCCGCGCAGCCCGCCGCCGACCACGACGACGGGCCCTTGGGTGACCGGCCGGGCGCCCGTGAGCGTGTGCGGGGCCCGGAGGCCGGGGGCGCGCCGGCCGGCACCGGCCAGCTGCGGCAGGACCGGCCGGGAGCCGGTGGCCAGCACCAGGATGTCGTAGGGGTGTTCGGCGCCGTCCTCGCCGCGGACGAGGCGGCGGCGCGGGTCCACCGCGGTGATCCGGGTTCCGGTACGGACCTCCACGCCATCCGGGAGCGGGGCGAGGGTCAGGGCCTCGGCGGGCAGGGTGCCGTCGAGGACGGAGATCAACTGGGCTCGCTGGTAAGCGGGTTGCGGCTCGGCACCGAACACGGTGACGGGGCCCCGGTGGCCGTGGTGGCGCAGCCGCTGGACCAGGCGGTGGGCGGCGGGTCCGTAGCCGATGACGGTGACGGCCCTCCTGCCGTCGGCGGCGGTCGCGGTGCCGGCAGTCGTCGCCCTCATGCCTGCGGCTCCTGCCAGGGTGCGACGCGTACCGCGCACACCTTGAACTCGGGCATGCCGCTGACCGGGTCGAGGGCCGGTCCGGTCAGCAGGTTGGCCCGGCCCGCACCCGGGAAGTGGAAGGGCAGGAAGACGGTGTCGGTCCGCAGGGTGGGGACGAGGCGGACCCGGGCGACCGTGGAACCGCGCGCCGAGGTGACCTCGGCCAGGGCGCCCTCGGTCAGCCCGAAGCGGGCCGCGGTGCCGGGGTGGATCTCGACGTGCGTCCCGGGCGCGGCGGCCAGGAGTTCGGGGACGCGGCGGGTCTGGGCCCCGGACTGGTAATGGGCGAGCACCCGGCCGGTGGTGGCGTGGAGCGGGTAGTGGGTGTCGGGCGTCTCGGCGGCGGCCCGGTGCTCCACGGGGGCCAGGCGCGCCCGGCCGTCAGCGTGGGCGAACCGGTCCAGGAAGAGCCGGGGCGTGCCCGGGTGGTTCCCGTCGGGGGCGTCCGGGCAGGGCCAGTACAGCGCCTCCCCGGCGTCGAGCCGTTCGTAGCTGATGCCCGCGTAGTCGGCCCGGCCGCCGCTGGAGGCCCGGCGCAGCTCGTCGAAGACGGTGCGGGGCGAGACGGGGAAGCGGTGGGCGGGCTGTCCCATCCGCACCGCGAGGCCGTGCAGGACCTCCAGGTCGGTGCGGACGCCGACGGGCGGGGTGAGGGCGGCCCGGCGGCGCAGGACGCGTCCTTCGAGGCTGGTCGTCGTGCCGTCCTCCTCGGCCCACTGGGCCACGGGCAGGACCACGTCGGCGAGTTCGGTGGTCTCGGACGGCACCAGGTCGGCCACCACCAGCAGGTCGAGCGCGGCCAGGCGCCGCGCTATGTGGGCGGCGTTGGGGGCCGAGACGACCGGGTTCGAGCCGAAGACCAGCAGGGCCCGCGGTCCGCCGGGGGTGCCCAGGGCGTCCAGGAGCTCGTACGCGCTGCGGCCGGGGCCGGGCAGGGACGCCGGATCGACCCCCCAGACCCCGGCGACGTGGGCCCGCGCCGCCGGATCGGTGATCATGCGGTAGCCGGGCAACTGGTCGGCCTTCTGCCCGTGTTCGCGGCCGCCCTGGCCGTTGCCCTGGCCGGTGAGACAGCCGTATCCGCTGCCGGTCCGGCCGGGCAGGCCCAGGGCGAGGGCCAGGTTGATGAAGGCCGCGGTGGTGTCGGTCCCCTTGCTGTGCTGCTCCACTCCGCGCCCGGTGAGGAGGTAGCGCCGGCCGGCTTCGGCGAGCATGCGTACGGCGGTCCGCTGGTCCTCGACGGGGACGCCGGTGACCTGCTCGACGCGCTCGGGCCACCAGGGCAGGGCGTACTGCCAGGCGGCGTCGATTCCGGTGGTGCGGGTGTCGAGGTACTCCTTGTCCAGGTGGTTCCCGGTCACCGCGAGGTGCAACAGGCCGAGCGCGAGGGCGAGATCGGTGCCGGGGGCGGGCTGGAGGTGCAGTGCCGCCTGCTCGGCGGTGCGGGTGCGGCGGGGGTCGATGACGATCAGCCGGGGGTGGACCAGATGCCGCATCAGCGGAGGCATGGTCTCCGCCGGGTTGGCTCCGGCCAGCAGGACGACGTCGGCGTCGCCGAGGTCGGTGACGGGGAACGGCAGGCCCCGGTCGAGGCCGAAGGCGGCGTTGCCGGCGGCCGCGGCGGAGGACATGCAGAAGCGGCCGTTGTAGTCGATCTGGCTGGTGCCGAGCGCGACCCGGGCGAACTTGCCCAGGGCGTAGGCCTTTTCGTTGGTCAGGCCGCCACCGCCGAACACACCCACGCCATCGGGTCCGTACGTCTCACGCACCCGGTCCAGGCGCGCGACGATCAGGTCCAGGGCCTCGTCCCAGCCGGCCGGGGCGAGTTCACCGCCGGGCCTCCTCACCAGGGGGCTGCGCAGCCGGTCGGGGGCGGTGAGCAGCGCGGGGGCGGTCCAGCCCTTCTGGCACAGTCCGCCCCGGTTCACCGGGAAGTCGGGGGACGGTTCCAGCTCGACGCCCGGCCCGCTGGGGCGCAGCAGGGTGCCGCACTGCAGGGCGCAGTAGGCACAGTGGGTGGCGACCTCCGCCCCGGGGCCCCGCGTCCGGTCAGCGGACACGGGAGGTCCGGGGGCGGGCCGGGCGGGGAGCCGAGGGCGCGGTGCGCTCGCGGCGCAGGTAGACCCGCAGGAGGATCAGGACGCACAGGGCGTAGAAGGCGAGGAAGCAGAGGAAGGCGGTGTCGCCGCTGCCTCCGTCCTGGTACGAGGCCCGGAAGACCAGGTTGACGGCGACGCCGCCGAGTGCGCCGACGGCCCCGGCGATGCCGATGACCGCGCCCGAGACCCTGCGTGCCCGCGCGAAGGCCTGCGGAGCGCCGGCACCGGAGGTGATGGCTTCCTCCGCCTCCTGGGCGAACACGGCGGGGATCATCTTGTACGTCGAGCCGTTGCCGAAGCCGCTGAGGACGAACAGGACGGTGAAGCCGGCGACGAACAGGGCGAAGGAACCGGCCCGGGACGCGATCAGCAGCAGGCCGGTGCCCCCGGCCAGTCCGGCGAAGGTCACCACGGTGACGCGTGCGCCGCCCCACCGGTCGGCCATCCTGCCGCCGAACGGCCGGGCGAGGGATCCGAGCAGGGGGCCGAGGAAGGTGACGGAGGCGGCTTCCAGCGGGGTGGACCCGAACTCGCTCTGCAGGACGAGGCCGAAGGCGAAGCCGAAACCGATGAACGAGCCGAAGGTGCCGATGTAGAGGACGGATATCCACCAGGTGTGACGGCTGCCGGCCGCCTCGCGCAGAGCGCCCGGTTCCGCGCGCACGGCATCGACGTTGTCCATCCGCAGGGCCGACAGCACGGACACGATCACGATGAGCGGCAGGTAGAGGGCGATCACGTACGAGGGGTGGGTGTTCCCGGCGGTGGCGATGACCAGCAGGCCCAGTATCTGGATCACGGCGACGCCGAGATTGCCGCCGCCCGCGTTCACGCCGAGCGCCCAGCCCTGGTGCCGCTGCGGGTAGAAGATCGTGATGTTGGTCATGGAGGAGGCGAAGTTGGCGCCTCCCACGCCCGCCGTGGCGCCGATCAGCAGGAACACCCACAGGGGGGTTCCGGGCCGCTGGACGAAGACGAGGGCGAGGACCGTCGGCACGAGGAGCACGGCGGAGGCGAACACCGTCCAGTTGCGGCCGCCGAAGCGGGTCACCGCGTAGCTGTACGGCAACCTCAGCACGGCCCCGACGAGGGTGGGGACGACCACCAGGAGGAACTTCTCCTCCGGGGCGAAGCCCAGGCCGATATCGGGCGACATGAACAGCACGAGCACCGACCACAGGCTCCATACGGAGAAGCCGATGTGCTCGGACAGGACGGATATCACCAGGTTGCGGCGGGCGATCTTCCGGCCCGCGCGTTCCCAGAACTCCTCGTTCTCCGGCTCCCAGTCCTGGATCCACCGTCCGGAAGCGGACCGTCGGGTCTTCATGTCCGTGGGGTCTCCTGTGTCGGAGGGGCGTGGTTCACCGTTCCGGAGATCCTGGCGATCACGGCGCACAGGGGTCAATAACGCACCTGCTTGTTCGTCACGTCGCCGCATCGCCCTCACGCCGACCGCCGGCGTGAGGGACAGAGGGAAAGGAGCCCTCGTCCTTCTGTCTCCCGGCGACGGAAATACTCCGCGCCCACGAAGCGTTCACCATGCACACACTTGGGGGGAGCCCGGGTGATCGACTCTGCCCGGAGGCCCCACGTATGCGACGGACGAAACAGATACGGCACGCAGGGGAACTCCCCGAGCCGCCGAAAGAACGCTCCGGCCCCATCGTGCCCGTCCTCGCCTTCGCGGGGATCACCGTCGCGGTCATGCAGACCCTGCTCGTCCCCGTCATCAAGGACCTGCCGGTCCTGCTGAGCACCGACCCGGCCAACGCCACCTGGGTCATGACCGCGACCCTGCTGGCGGGTGCCGTCTCGACCCCTATCATGGGCCGGCTCGGTGACCTCTACGGCAAGCGCAGGATGCTGCTCGCCTCGCTCGCCGTCATGGTGGCCGGCTCGCTGATCTGCGCGTCCACCGACGACCTGGTCGTGATGATCACCGGCCGCGCGCTGCAGGGCTTCGCCATGGGCGCCATCCCGCTGGGCATCGGCATCATGCGTGACGAGCTGCCGCGCGAGAAGCTCGGCTCGGCGATGGCACTGATGAGCTCCTCGATCGGGGTGGGCGGCGGCCTCGCCCTGCCCGCCGCCGCACTGGTCGCCCAGCACGCCGACTGGCACGCGCTCTTCCTCGGCTCGGCCGGCCTCGGCCTGCTCGCGATGGCGCTCACGTACGCGCTGGTCCCCGAGCCGCCGCTGCGCGCCCCCGGCACCTTCGACTTCATCGGCGCCTTCGGGCTCTCGCTCGGCCTGGTCCTCCTTCTCCTGCCGGTCACCAAGGGCGGCGACTGGGGCTGGTCCTCGGCCCCCACCCTCGGACTGCTCGCCGCGTCCGTCTCCGTCCTGGTGCTGTGGGGCCTGTTCGAACTGCGCACCCCGGCGCCCCTGGTCGATCTGCGCACTACCGCCCGCCGCGAGGTGCTGCTCACCAACCTGGCCTCGATCATGGTCGGGGTGGCCTTCTACGCGGTCTCCCTGGTCCTGCCGCAACTGCTCCAGCTGCCCACGTCCACCGGTTACGGCCTCGGGCAGTCGATGGTGGTCGCCGGGCTCTGCGTGGCCCCGCTGGGCGTGACGATGATGTTCGTCGCCCCGCTCTACGCCCGGATCTCGGCCCGCCGGGGCCCCAGGACCACGCTGATGCTCGGCATGGTGATCATCGCGATCGGTTACGGGGCCGGGCTCGGGCTGCTCAGCGCCCCCTGGCAGACCGTGCTGATCGCGGTCGTCCTCGGCGCCGGGATCGGCCTCGCCTACTCCTCGCTGCCCGCCCTGATCATCGGTGCCGTCGACCCGTCGGAGACCGGCGCGGCCAACGGCCTCAACACCCTCATGCGCTCCATCGGTACGTCGGTGTCGAGCGCCGTCATCGGCATGGTGCTGGCCAACACCTCCGTGACGATGGGCTCGGTGCAGGTGCCGTCCATGGAGGGGTTCCGGATCTCGTTCCTGATCGCCACGGGCGCGGTGCTGATCGGCCTGGTGCTGGCGGCGTTCCTGCCCTCGCAGCGGCCCTCCGCGCACCCGGTGCTCCTGGCGAGCAGCGCGGACACCGGGCCCGCTCCGGCCGTCACCCCGGTGGGGGCGGCCCCCGCCGGGAGCACGGGCCGGAACGTACGGCACGATGGAGCGCCGTCGTAGGCAGACCCGCTGCCGTATGCCCTGTGCAGACCCGCCCCACCTGGAGGAACCCCGTGACCGCCGCCGCTCCCTCCCCGGAAGTGCTCGCCGCGTTCGAGGCCGCCAAGGGCTTCATGCCGGTCCACGAGGGGCTCGCCCTCTACGCGGCCGCCACCGGTGCCGGGGCGCTGGGGCTGCCCCTGCTGGAGGTGGGCACGTACTGCGGGCGCTCCACGATCCTGCTGGCCGACGCGGCCCGGGCGGCCGGGGTGGGGGCCCTGACCGTGGACCACCACCGGGGCAGCGAGGAGCAGCAGCCGGGCTGGGAGTACCACGACCCGAGCGTGGTGGACCCCGAGGTCGGGCTGATGGACACCCTGCCGACGTTCCGCCGCACCCTGCACCGGGCCGGTCTGGAGGAGCACGTGGTGGCGCTCGTCGGCCGCTCCCCGCAGGTCGCCGCCGTCTGGGCCGGGCCGCTCGGCCTGGTCTTCATCGACGGCGGGCACACCGACGAGCACGCGAACGGCGACTACGAGGGCTGGGCCCCGCATGTGGCCGAGGGCGGGCTCCTGGTGATCCACGACGTGTTCCCCGACCCGGCCGACGGCGGGCAGGCCCCGTACCGGGTGTACCGGCGGGCGCTGGCCTCGGGGGCGTTCACCGAGGTGTCCGTGACGGACTCGCTGCGCGTGCTGCGGCGCACGGGCCCGGGCATCTGAGGTTCCGCTGCCCTCCTGCCCGTGCGGATAGCATCGCCGCGTGCCGTACGACGACAGCGTTCCCCCCACCCGCCGCGCCCGGCCCCTTCTCCTGGCCGCCGCGCTGGCCGCGCTCTGCCTGACGACCGTCGCCGGGTGCGGCGGCTCCCCGGACCCGGCGGACGGGACGGGCGCCGCCTCGCCCCGGCCCGGCGCGGGCGGCTCCTCCTCCGCGACGCCCACCGCATCCCCCTCCCCCACCGAGCCGCTGCCCCAGGGCCCGCTGACCGGCCGGACCGTGGTGATCGACCCGGGCCACAACCCCCGTAACCGCGAGCACACGAAGGAGATCAACGAGAAGGTCGACATCGGCACCGGGCGCAAGGAGTGCGACACGACCGGTACGTCGACGGACGCCGGTTACCCGGAGGCCCGGTTCACCCTCGATGTGTCGCACCGGCTGCGGGAGTTGCTGCGGGCACAGGGGGCGCGGGTCCTGCTGACGCACGACGAGGACCGGCCGTTCGGGCCCTGCATCGACGAGCGGGCCCGGATCGGCAACGAGGCGAAGGCCGACGCGGTGGTCTCGGTGCACGCGGACGGATCGACGGTGGGCAACCGGGGCTTCCATGTGATCCTGCCCGCGGCGGTGAAGGGCGGCGGGGCGGACACCTCGAAGATCGTGAAGAGTTCGGCCGATCTCGGGGCCCGGATCGCCGGGCACTTCGTCCGCACGACCGGAAGCGCCCCCTCCAACTACATCGGTGGCGGTACCGGACTGGACACCCGTAATGACCTCGGCGGACTGAATCTGTCAACTGTGCCCAAAGTCTTCGTGGAATGCGGCAATATGCGTGACCCGAAGGACGCGGCCCTGCTCACCAGCGCGAGTTGGCGGCAGAAGGCGGCTCAGGGGATGGCGGACGGCATCGCCGACCACCTGAAGGGATAGGGCCCGCCCACCTGAAGGGGCGAGGCTGCTGCCCGTCCGAAGGGACAGGGCCTGCCCGCCCGAAGGGGCGGGTCTGCGGGGATATTGGGGGGATAACGGTCCAAGAACCGGGCACGGGGGCGACCCGACCGGGCAGACGATAGATTCATCCGTACGATGGGGAGCCACCCCCGAGCTTCGTGCCGTACCCGCCGCACAGGCGGCAGCGACGACCGCCCCGACGAGACGACCGACTAAGGACCTTCACGTGAATATCCGCTCCCTCACTCGAGGCGACGGCGTGGTGATCGGAGCAGCGGTCGTGCTGTTCATCGCCTCTTTCCTCGACCTCTCCGGCTACGACTGCCCCTCCGGCGTGGACTGCTCCCGTTTCAGCAGCCCGAACGCCTGGGACTCGCTCGGGCTCCTGATGAGCGTCTTCCTCGCCGGCATCATCGGTGCGGCGCTGGTGATCGTCGGCCGGCTGGCGCCCCGCAAGGTCGTGGGGCTCGACCTCGGCCAGTTCGGGGCCGCGTTCACCGTCTTCGCGCTGTGGACCGCCTTCTGGACGACCATCGACGCCGGTGACGCCGGTGCCGGCCTGATCCTCGGCCTGCTGGCGGCCATCGTGCTCGCCGCGGGTACGGTCGCCGGCCCGCTGGTCCCCGCGCTCAAGGCCCCGCTGACCGGCGCTCCGAAGCCGCCGCAGGCCGTGCAGCCGCCGTACGCTGGCCAGCCCGGCCAGGGCTACGGCTACCCGGGCGCCCAGCAGCAGCCCTACGGCGCCCAGCCGAGCCAGGGGTACGGCTACCCCGGCGCGCAGACCGGTGGCCAGCCGGGCCAGCCCGGTCAGGGCGACCCCGCGCAGGCGCAGGCCGCCCAGGCCCAGCAGGCCGCCCCGCAGGGCGGCGCGGCTCCGGCGGGCGACTTCACCCCGTTCTGGTTCGCCGTGCCGGTGGCCCGTCCGCTGTACGGCGAGGACGGCGCGCCGAACCCGATCGCCGAGCTGGCGCCGGGCACCTGGTACCTCGCGGTCGAGCAGCGCGGTCAGGGCCTCATCGCCCAGACCCAGGACGGCCGTCGCGGTGTGCTCCAGGACACCACGGGCATCCAGCGCGGCTGATCCGCAACCGCCGCACCGCGGCCCCTCGCCCTTCCGGGCGGGGGGCCGTTGTCGTACAGTCCGTCCCGCACCGCCATCACCTGACGGATCGTCACCCACGGCCGGAGGCAACGGAATGCGGCTCGGACTCGCACTCGGATACTGGGGCCGCGGCCCGGACCCCGGCCACCTCGCCCTCACCCAGGAGGCGGAGCGGCTCGGCTACGACTCGGTGTGGACGGCGGAGGCATGGGGCTCGGACGCCTTCACCCCGCTGACCTGGATCGCCGCCCACACCTCCCGGATCCGGCTGGGCACCGGCATCGCGCAGATGGCGGCCCGTACGCCGACCGCGACGGCCATGCACGCGCTGACCCTGGACCACCTCTCGGGCGGCCGGCTGCTGCTCGGCCTCGGCCTGTCCGGGCCGCAGGTGGTGGAGGGGTGGTACGGCCGCCCGTTCCCGAAGAGCCCCCTCACGGCGACCCGCGAATACGTCGAGGTGATCCGCCAGGTGCTGGCCCGGCAGGCTCCGGTCGAGGTGGCGGGCCGTTTCCACTCCCACCCGTACACCGGGCCGGACGCCACCGGCCTCGGCAAGCCGCTGAAGCCGATCACGCACCCGCTGCGGGCCTCGCTCCCCGTCCTGCTGGGCGCGGAGGGCCCGAAGAACATCGCGCAGACGGTGGAGATCGCGGACGGCTGGCTGCCGCTGTACTGGTCGCCACGGCGCACGGACGTGTACGAGGCCTCGCTCGCCGGACTCCGCGAGGGCTTCATGGTCGCGCCGATGGCCCGCGCACACGTCTGCGACGACGTGGCGGAGGGGCTGCTGCCGGTGAAGGCGATGCTCGGCTTCTACATCGGCGGGATGGGGCACGCGGCCCGCAACTTCCACGCGGATCTGATGGCGCGGATGGGGTTCGAGGAGGAGGCCCGGCGGATCCAGGAGCTGTTCCTCCAGGGCCGCAAGGAGGAGGCGGTGCACGCGGTGCCGGACGTGTTCGCCGACGAGATCTCCCTCATCGGCCCGCGCGCCCGGATCGCGGAGAAGCTGGCGGAGTGGCGCAAGGGCCCGGTGACCGACCTGCTGGTCACCGCCCCGGACCCGCACACGCTGCGGGTCCTGGCGGAGCTCAACAACTGAGCGGCCGCCCGCCGCTCAGCCGAACGACGACCGGTCCAGCCAGAAGTCCAGCAGTTCCGCGTCGCCGAGCACCTCGACCCGCTCACTGCCCGGCTCCAGGCGGCGGTTGAAGACGAGCATCAGGTCGGTGAGCGGGCCGCGCAGCGCGACCGTCGCCTTCTCGTGCGCGTGCCGCCAGGTGAAGCGGTCCTCGCCGAACTCGATCAGCCACTCCGCACCGGGTACGTCGGTGGCGTGCAGGTGCAACGAGCGCCCGCCGCCGCGCAGTTCGTCCGCCTCCGGGTCGCCGCCCTCCTGGGCGAAGGAGACGATCCGCAGCCATTCGTCGATGGTGTCGGCGGCCACCTCGGGGTCGACCGTGTACGGGACCTGCGCGGCGAGCGCCGCGTCCGCCCGGTGCACCACCGTCTCGTGCGCCATGCGCCGCGCCCAGAAGGTGGTACGCCGCTCCCACGCCCAGGTCCACACCTCGGCGTCCGGCCCCGCCTCCCGCAGCGCCTCGACGGTGGCGGCCGCCCCCTCGGCGAGCCAGGCGTCCAGGGCGGCCGGGTCGTCGCTCACGGGCCCCTCGAACCCCGGCACCTTCTCCTCGGGCACGTCCTCGGTGGCCCGGCCGCGGACGATCTCCCCGACCCAGCGGTGGGCGCCGCCGACGTGCACGGCGAGCTGCCGCAGGTTCCAGTCGGGGCAGGAGGGGACGGTCGCGGTGAGATCCGCGCCCTCGATCGTCGCGCGCAGGGCGTCGGTCTGGGCCAGGATCTCGTCGCAGTAACGGTCGTAAGAAAGAAGGGTCATGCCGGGGACCCTAGCCGCGCCACGGAACTTGATCACATCAATATCCCGCCGCGCGTTGGAGAGCTGCCGGGCGGCCCTATCCGGTCAGCTGCGAGGTGGAGGGAACCTTGTCCTGCACCTCGGCGCCCGCGCCCTTCCCGGCGCTCTTGATGCTGTCGATGACGCTCTCGAACGCGCCGATGTCCCCCTCGCCCGCCTGACCGTTGCGGAGCTTGGTGGCCATCCCCTTGAGGGACTCGATCCCGGCCGTGAGCGGGGCGACTGCCTTGGAGAGCAGCGGGTCGCCCTTGGCGTTCTCCGTGGCCGCCTTGAGCCGGTTGTACGCGAACCCGCCCGCGAGCCCCGCCTTCACGAGGGCGAAGGTGCGCCCCTCGGCCCCCTTCTTGAAGGTGCCGGCGCGGTACGGCTTCACGATCCACTGATACGTCGCCCCGGCCGCGAGCCCGGCGTTGGCCACGAAGCGGGTCTTGGCGAGCCGCTGCTTCTCGGTGGAGGCGGACGGGCTGGCCACGGAGGCGGACGCGGAGGTACTGGCCCCGGTACCGGTCGCACTGCCCGAGTCGCCGGAGTCGCCGCAGGCGGTGGCGGAGACCAGCAAGGTGCAGGACAGCAGGAGCGCCACCAGCAGCCGGCGGAGCGGTACGGAACGGGTCACGGCGGCCTCCCGGCAGGGCGCGTCACGGGGAGTGACGGACCTCGGCACTCCCGGTCAGACTCGCCCGGCCCCGCAGAGTGCGCCACCCGGTACCGCCATTCGGGTTTCACTCTGGGTAAAGCGGTAACCAGGATCCCATGTCTCCCAGAACCCGTTCAGGCAGCAGTTCAGCGGCGAGGATCATCGCCGTGGTGGCCGACATCCTGGCCTTCATCATCATTCTCTGGATCCTGATGTACCTGCTGGATGCCAACCGGGGCAACGACTTCGTGCAGTGGGTGCACGACGCCGCGACCTGGCTGGCCGGCTGGTCCTACGACCTGTTCACATTCGACGCGGCATGGGCGCGGGTCGTGGCCGGTTACGGTCTCGCGGCCGTGGTCTACCTGTTCATCGGACACGCGGTGGCGGGCCGGATCCGCCGCTGACGGTCGCGGACCGGCCCCGCGCCAGCGGGTCCGGTCCGCACCTGAACGCTCAGCGGCAGCAGTCCGGTTCCAGCCCGACCGGCAGCCGCTCCCCGGAGAAGACCGCGGTGGTCGCCTCGTCCCCCCCGAGTGCGGCCACCGCCAGCAGCAGGGAGCCCGCCGTCCAGGTGGTGAGCTCCTCGGGCCAGAAGGCCTTGTTGCCCTCGAAGACGTACCCCGTCCAGTACAGCCCGCCCTCGGCGCGCAGGTGCTGGACGGACTGGAGGATCTCCAGGGCCCGGTCCGACTCCCCCGTCACCCAGAGGGCGAGGGCGAGTTCGCAGCTCTCGCCGCCGGTGACCCAGGGGTTGGGCAGCACGCAGCGCACCCCGAGACCGGGAACGACGAAGCGGTCCCAGCCCTCCTGGATGCGGGCGGTGGCCTCGGCCCCGGTGACGGCGCCGCCGAGGACCGGGTAGTACCAGTCCATCGAGTAGCGGTTCTTGTCGAGGAAGCGCTCGGGGTGGTTGCGGATCGCGTGGGCCAGCGCCCCGGTCGCCAACTCCCAGTCGGGCTGCGGCTCTTCGCGCCGCTCCGCGATGGCGAGCGCGCAGCGCAACGCCTGGTGCACGGAGGACGAACCGGTCAGCAGCGCGTCGTTCACCGGCGTGCCGTCGGCCTCCCGCTTCCACCCGATCTGCCCGCCGGGCTGCTGGAGTCGGAGCACGAACTCGATCGCGGCGAAGACCGTGGGCCACATCCGGTCGACGAACGCGTCGTCGCCGGTGGCGAGGTAGTGGTGCCAGACACCGACGGCCACGTACGCGCAGAAGTTGGTCTCACGGCTGCGGTCGGTGGGCTGCTGCGGGTCGCCGTCGTGGTAGGCGGCGTACCAGGAGCCGTCCGGGTTCTGGTGGCGGGCCAGCCACTCGTAGGCGCGCTCCGCCGCCTCGTGCTCGCCGGCCGCGTCCAGCGCCATCGCGGCCTCGGTGTGGTCCCACGGGTCGAGGTGGTGGCCCCGGAACCAGGGCAGCGCCCCGTCCTCGCACTGTACGGCGGCGAGCGCGGCGACCGTCTCGGCGGCCTCGGCGGCGGTCAGGACCCCGGGAAGGACAAGGTGCTCGGTCTGTTCGGGAGTGCTCACGCCTCGGCCTTCGGAAGATGCGGCTTGGTGGCGTACGCGACGAAGCTCTTGCCGACGACCGGGTTGAGCAGCTGCTCGGCGACCCGGGTGGCGAGCGGCTTCTTCATGATGTCCCAGACGAGCAGCTTGTGGTACGCCCGCACCGGCAGCGCACGATCGTTGTCGACGCCGAAGGCGCACTTCAGCCACCAGTACGGCGAGTGCAGGGCGTGGGCGTGGTGGGTGCCGTACGGCTTGAGTCCGGCCTCGCGGATGCGGGCGAGGAGCTGGTCGGCCTTGTAGATGCGGATGTGGCCGCCCTCGACCTCGTGGTAGGCGTCGGAGAGGGTCCAGCAGATCTTCTCGGGGCCGTAGCGCGGGACGGTGATGGCGATCCGGCCGCCCGGCCTGAGGACCCGGACCATCTCGGCGAGGACGCCCTTGTCGTCCGGGATGTGCTCCATGACCTCGGAGATGATCACGACGTCGAAGGAGTCGTCGGGGAAGGGCAGGTTGAGGGCGTCGCCCTCCATCGCGGTGGCGGTGGCGCCCTCGGGGGCCTCCCCGGCCTCCTTCATCGCGGCGAACCACTTGGCGACCTCGCGGATCTCCTCGCCGTTCTGGTCGAGGGCGACGACCTGCGCACCGCGCCGGTAACACTCGAAGGCATGCCGGCCGGCACCGCAGCCCAGGTCGAGCACTCGGTCGCCGGCGGCGAGCGGGAAGCGGGTGAAGTCGACGGTCAGCACGAGGGCCTGCCTTCGAGGTCGGAGGTACGGGTTCAGAAAAGCGGGTTACGGGTGCCGGTGAACGGGATCGCCGTCACCTGTGGGTAGAACGCGGTCACCTGCGGGTACGGCGCACTCACCTGCGGGCTCCGCGGGCGGCGATCGCCTGACGGTACAGCTCGGCCGTTCCGGCGGCCGCGCTGGCCCAGGTGAAGTTGGCCAGCACCCGCTCCCGGCCCGCCGCGCCGAGGCGGGCGCGCAGCTCCGGGTCGGCCAGCAGCCGGGCCAGCGCCCCGGCCAGCGCGTCCGGGTCACCGGGGGCCACGGCGAGGCAGGTCTCCCCGTCGCGGCCGGAGACCTCGGGGATCGCGCCGCCGGTGGTGGCGACCAGGGGCGTGCCGGTGGCCATGGCCTCGGCGGCGGGCAGCGAGAACCCCTCGTACAGCGACGGCACACAGGCGACCTGGGCGCTGCGCACGAGGTCGACCAGCTCGGCGTCGCTGATGCCCTTGACGAACTCGACGGCGTCGGTGAGCCCGTGCCGCTCTATGGCCCGGGCGACCGGCCCGTCCTCGGCGCGCTTGCCGACGACGACGAGGTGGGCGGCGGGGTTCTCCGTACGGAGCTTGGCGAGCGCGTCGACGAGGTGGACGAGGCCCTTGAGCGGGACGTCGGCGCTGGAGGTGGTGACGATGCGGCCCGGCACCTCGGCGACGGAGGGGTCGGGCGACCACAGGTCGGTGTCGGCACCGATGTGGACGACGCTGATCCGGTCCGGGCGTACGCCGAGGTCCTCGACGATCTCGTCGCGGGAGGAGCCGGAGACGGTGAGGACGGCGGGCAGCTTGCGGGCGACCCGCTTCTGCATCCGGGTGAAGGCGTACCAGCGGCGTACGGAGGCGCGCCGGCGGCGGCTGGTGGCGGCCTCCAGGTCGAGCCTGCGGTCCACGGTGATGGGGTGGTGGATCGTCGTCACGAGCGGGGCCCCGAGGTCGCCGAGGAGCCCGTAACCGAGGGTCTGGTTGTCGTGGACGACGTCGAACTCGCCGCGCCGGGCCAGGAGATGGCGGCGGGCGCGGAGGCTGAAGGTGAGGGGCTCGGGGAAGCCGCCGGTCCACATGGTGGCGACCTCGGCGAGGTCGACCCAGTCCCGGAACTCGCCGCGCTTCGGGGTGCGGAAGGGGTCGGGCTGCCGGTACAGGTCCAGGCTGGGCAGCTCGGTGAGCGGGACGCCCTCGTCGAGCACGGGGTAGGGCTGCGCGCCGATGACCTCGACGCTGTGACCCAGCCGCACGAGCTCGCGCCCGAGGTGGCGGACGTACACACCCTGCCCGCCGCAGAACGGGTTGCCCTTGTACGTGAGGAGCGCGATGCGCAGCGGCCGGTTGCCGGCCCCGGCGGAGAAGCTGCTGTCGCCCGTGCGGGGGCCCGTTTCAATGGCCTCAGCGGTCACACTCGGCCCCCTTCTGACTGCGTGTTCGCCGGAGCGTAACCGGTAGCGCTAATCTAGAACAAGTTTCAGACTTGATCGTTCGACGTGCATCGAATCTACCGGCAGGTAGCGTCGGCGTGAGGTCCGGATCAGGTGATTCGCGCCACGACGGACGCCCTGGCATGCTGTGCGCGCCCGGACGCATGCGCTTCGTCCGCCCGGGTGCGGAACGCATGGAGACGCATCACGGATCGCGGATCACGGATCGTGAACGGGGACAGCATGACCACGTACGGATCGCGGATGGGGACAGCATGACCGCGGACGCCAGACCGGCAGCGCCTCCGCTGACCGAGCGGCAGGAGGCCCGTCGCCGCCGCATCCTGCACGCCAGCGCGCAGCTCGCGAGCCGGGGCGGTTTCGAGGCGGTGCAGATGCGCGAGGTGGCCGAGGCGGCCGGGGTCGCGCTCGGCACGCTCTACCGCTACTTCCCCTCCAAGATCCACCTGCTGGTCGCCACCATGCAGGACCAGCTCCAGCACATGCACTCCACGCTCCGCAAACGCCCGCCGGCCGGGGACGACGCGGCCCAGCGGGTCGCCGAGACCCTGATGCGCGCCTTCCGCGCCCTCCAGCGCGAACCGCACCTCGCGGACGCCATGGTCCGCGCCCTCACCTTCGCGGACCGCAGCGTGAGCCCGGAGGTGGACACGGTGTCCCGCCTCACGACGGCGATCATCCTGGACGCGATGGGCCTGGAGCACCCGACCCCGGAGCAGCTCTCGGCGGTCCGGGTCATCGAGCACACCTGGCACTCGGCGCTGATCACATGGCTGTCGGGCCGGGCGTCGATCGCCCAGGTCAAGATCGACATCGAGACGGTCTGCCGCCTGATCGACCTGACGGCGGAACCGGGGGCGGGACGGGGCTGAGCCCCGTACGGCGGGCGGCCGCCCGGCCCGCACCCCGTGCGTGTTATCGAGCAGAAGGCGCATCACGCCACTCCGAAGGCGGCGTCGATCCTGGGTTGCGGATCATCGAAACGGGCGGGGACGCGCACCTGCCCCCGCAACGAAGCCCGCCCGGACCGCCGGACGGTGGACGGCACGGAGGCGGCAACAGGCAGAGGCCCAGGCACAGGCACCACCGGCACACCGGCCCGGCTGACCACGAGGTATGACATCTTTCAATCATCCCTCTCGGAATTTGCTGAACGTGTAAAGGTTCACGACAGAAACATCCCCAAAATGGTGCCGTAAGACTGGAGTTTGCGATCCCAGTGGAAAAACTAGAAAGATTCAACGAACCAACCGAAAGGGGATCTTTGGAGGTCCGTAATGGCTTGGAAAAATGAACAAGAAGTCGATGTAGCGATCACCGCTGTCGCGTCGGTCGGGTGTCAAGTTTGCGCTGACGGCATCACGGGCTTCATCGACCAGGTCAAACATCCGTCCTGGCGATCCAACGATGTGGCCCCTCCGCAGGTCGGCGATCGCTTGCACGCAGTGGTGTCGGACGACACGAGAAATCCACCTCGGCTGAGCGCGCTTCAACGTGATATCGATATCGCACGGATGTTGCGTGAACGGGAATGATTTCTCTCGGAGAAGCCACGAAAATTCTCATCACCGCATCGCAGAGCCTCCGGCCAGAGGCCAGGCGTCGAGCGCTTCACCGGTGATAGCCGGACAATCGATCGCGCTACTGACAAGAAGATCGCATGTGCGGCGTGCGCCTCCGGAGTTGGCGTTCGAACTGAAGGAGATCATCACCCTGCTGAAGGACATCACTTTCCCGGGAGGCAAGTGAAGAGGCAGCGGAAAGGATATTCGATTGGTGTCATTCATTCGACCGGCGAGAGGTCCGGGTGGTGGTGGCACTCCTGTCATCGGTGAACTCACCGCGTCCGGCCTGGTGGAAGCCGAGGACCCCGCGCCACTCCGTGAACTACGACGCGACGTCCTGACCGAGGCGGACGCCGAACACTACGACTGCCTCGTGGGCGAATGCTTCTGATACTGCGTCTGTCATGTATGACGGCGGGGCCGCTGCCGCCGACAGGGCCCGCGGCCCCGGTCGCTGTGCCGCGCCCAGCTCCTCAACCGTCACTCCTCCGGCGGAAACACCACCTCCCCCGACCCCACCAGCGTCAGCGTGATCGCCTCCACCGGGCATCCCTCCGCCGCCGCAAGGACCTGTTCCCCCGCGTCGCGGTCCTCCTCCCGCGGGTGGGACTGGCGGGCGGTGTCCAGGTGGAAGGCGTCCGGGGCGTGGTTCACGCACATGCCGGAGCCGATGCAGACGGAGCGGTCGACCTCCACGTGCCAGCGGTCGCCCATCATGCCTCCTGGTAGCCGGCGGGGAGGTGGATCATCTTGTGCTCGAAGAACTCGCCGTAGCCCTCGGGGCCGAACTCGCGGCCCAGGCCCGAGTTCTTGTAGCCGCCGAACGGGCCGAGCATGTCGAGGCTGAAGGTGTTGACGCTGTACGTGCCGGTGCGGACGCGGCGGGCGATGTCGATGCCGCGTTCGGTGTCCGCCGTCCAGACGCTGCCGCTGAGGCCGTACGGGGAGTCGTCGGCGATGCGTACGGCCTCGTCCTCGTCGCCGTACGGGATCAGGCAGATCACCGGGCCGAAGATCTCCTCGCGGGCGATGCGCATGGAGTTGTCGACCGAGCCGAAGAGGGTCGGCTCGACGTACCAGCCTCGCTCCTGGGAGGACGGGCGGTTGCCGCCGGTGAGGATCTTGGCGCCTTCCTCCTGACCCAACCTGATGTAGTCCAGGGAGCGTTGCTGTTGGCGTCGGGCCACCAATGGGCCCAGTTCGGTGGTCGGGTCCAGGGGGTCACCCACGCGGAGGGCTCCGGCCGCTGCGGCGAACGCTTCGGCTATCTCGTCGTAGCGGGAGCGTGGGGCCAGGATGCGCGTCTGGGCCACGCACGCCTGACCGTTGATCATCCAGGCGAAGGGGACGATGCCCGCGACCGCCGCCTCCAGGTCCGCGTCCGGCAGGATCACCGCCGCCGACTTGCCGCCCAGTTCGAGGGTGACGCGGGTGAGGTTGCGGGAGGCGACCTCCATCACGCGGCGGCCCGCCGCGACCGAGCCCGTGAAGGAGACCTTGTCGATGTCCCGGTGCGCCACCAGGTACTCGCTGACCTCGCGGTCGGCCGGGAGGATGGAGAGGACGCCGGGCGGCAGGCCCGCCTCCGCCACGATCTCCGCCAAGAGGTAGGCGTCCAGAGGGGTTTCCGGGGAGACCTTCAGGACTGCCGTGCAGCCTGCCAGCAGCGCTGGGGCCAGTTTCGCTGCGGCCGTGAACTGGGGGACGTTCCACGGGACGACCGCCGCCACCACTCCGACCGGTTCACGGCGGACCAGGAGGGGGCCGAGGACTCCGTCGCGCCGCTCCTCGTACGGGAACGTGCGCGCCACCGTGATCGCCGAGTCCCAGACCATCATCGCGGCGAGCGCCTGCACCATCACGCTCGCGCTGTACGGGGTGCCGTTCTGGGCGCTGATCAGGCGCGCGAACTCCTCGTACCGTACGGCGAAGGCGTCCTTGATCCGGGTGATCACCGCGATCCGCTCGACCAGCGTCATCCGGGGCCAGGGGCCCTCGTCGAAGGCGCGGCGGGCCGCTGCGACAGCCCGGTCCACGTCGGCCTCGGAGGCGTGCGGCACGCGGCCGATGACCTGTTCGGTGTGCGGGGAGATCACCTCGATGACGTCGGTGCCCAGCGGGTCTGTGAACTCCCCGCCGATGAACAGCTTTCCGTGTTCCACAAGCTCCGTAAGTTCCGTCATGGCTGTTGCCTCCCGCGAAACCGCACACGTTACGTACCTGACTGCTCGTCAGAACTGATACCAGTTCCTGTTCCAGGAGTCCACGGTGCGGACCGTACCCACGAAGCGAGAAAGTGGTAGACCCGGGCTACCACTGGAACAAGTTCTCGTTACAGTGGGATCAGCGCACGCCGCCGAGCAGAGATGGGAAGCCCATGACGCAGGTGACGCAGGTGACCGACCACGGCGGGGGCGTCCACAGCATCAAGGTCCCCATCCCGGACAACCCGCTCGGCCACACCCTGGTCCACCTCGTCGACACCGACCGGGGGCCCGTCCTCATCGATACGGGGTGGGACGACCCGGCATCGTGGGACGCCCTGACGGCCGGGCTCACCGCGCTCGGCACCTCCGTCACCGACGTCCAAGGCGTCGTGATCACCCACCACCACCCCGACCACCACGGGCTCTCCGGCCAGGTCCGCGAGGCCTCCGGGGCCTGGATCGCGATGCACGAGGCGGACACCGCGATCGTCCGGCGCACGCGGGAGGCCGAGCCCGGTACCTGGCTCGGCTACCTCGCCCGGAAGCTCGCCGCCGTCGGCGCCCCCGACGACCACCTCGCCCCCCTGCTCACCGCCCGCAGCCGCGGCCGGCTGCGGACCCTGCCCGGGCTGCGCGCCGCCCTGCCGGACCGCGAGATCGTGCCCGGCGAGCTGCTCGACCTCGCCGGGCGGCGGCTGCGCGCCGTCTGGACCCCCGGCCACACCCCGGGCCATGTCTGCCTCCATCTGGAGGAGCGGCATCCGGCGAACCTGCCGGGGCACGGGCGGCTCTTCTCCGGGGACCACCTGCTGCCCGGGATCAGCCCGCACATCGGGCTGTACGAGGACCCCGACGACACCACGGTCACCGATCCGCTCGGGGACTACCTCGCCTCGCTGGAGCGGATCGGGCGGCTCGGGGTGGCCGAGGTGCTCCCCGCCCACCAGCACGCGTTCACCGATGCGGGCGGGCGCGTGCAGGAGCTGCTGGACCACCACGAGGAGCGGCTGACCGGGCTGCTCGCCCTGCTCGCCACGCCGCTGACCCCGTGGCAGCTGGCCGAGCGGATGCAGTGGAACCGTCCCTGGGAGCAGATCCCGCACGGTTCGCGGTCCATCGCCGTCTCGGAGGCCGAGTCCCATCTGCGCCGACTGGTGAAGCTCGGGCGCGCGGAGGCGGTGGCCGGCAGCGACCCGGTCACGTACATCTCGGTGTGAGCCGCCTCGTCCCCTACGGCACGCAGTCACGTACGGCACGCAGCCACGACGCTGGCGGTCCGCCGCCCCGGGGAGGGACGCTACAGCCCGGTAGAGTGGGCAGGTCGTCATCATGCCCGTACAGGGGGAAGCCGGTGCGAATCCGGCGCCGGCCCCAGCCGTGAACCGTCCGCCCGACGGCAGCCGGAACGCCCTGTCCGCGGAGCGTGAGCGGCGAGGGGCCGTGGGGGCAGTGTGACCACGGGCCCCAGGGCCACCGGGACCCCGGTGGCCGGCACCGTCGAGGTATACGGGGCCGGAGCCCGGTGCCCTCGTGCGTCCGGGAGAGCCGGCCCCCGCAGGAGAGGCACAGCCCGCCATGACCGTACGCCGCAGCGCAGCCGCGCTCGCGACCACCGCCGTTCTTCTGGGCGCGGCCGCACCCTTCGCGGCCGCATCCGTCGCGGTCGCCGCACCGAGCCCCTCCCCGTCGGCCGAGCTGCCGCCGGGGCTCTACGGCACCACGGACCCCACGTACGACGGGGTGTGGCGGCAGTCGCTGGCCTTCCTCGCCCAGAAGATCGAGTACGTCACGCCGTCGACGCAGGCGGTGGACTGGCTGGTGGGGCAGCAGTGCGACAGCGGCGCGTTCACCTCCTACCGGGACCCCGCGAAGCCGTGCGACGCGTCGACCGTGATGGACACCAACGCCACGGCCGCCGCCGTGCAGGCGCTCGTCGAGGTGAACCAGCACCGTGACGCCGCCGACAACGGGGCCGACTGGCTGAAGTCCGTCCAGAACGAGGACGGCGGCTGGGGGTACAACCCGGGCAGCCCCAGCGACGCCAACTCCACCGCCGTCGTGATCGGCGCCCTCGCCCGTACGAGCGTCCCGATCGGCGAGGTGACCACCGCCGACGGCAAGACCCCCTACACCGCGCTCCAGGCCCTGGCCATCCCGTGCGGCAAGGAGGACGGCGGCGCCTTCGCCTACCAGCCCGGCAAGAAGGGCGAGCTCGTCGCCAACAACGACGCGTCGGCCGCCGCCGTGCTCGGGCTGCTGGGCAAGGGCATGGCCGTCGGGGACGCCAACGCGGTGAAGGACCCCGTCTGCAGCAAGGGCGACGACCTCACCGCCGAGCAGAGCGCGCAGAACGGCGCCCACTACCTCGCCGCGACCCTGGCCGCCTCCCCCTACCTGGAGCAGCCCCCGATGCCGGGTGCCGAGGACGCCGAGCCGCAGCCCGACTTCGGCAACACGGCGGACGCGGTCGTCTCCCTCGCCGCTTCCGGGCACAAGGACAAGGCCGCCGCCTCGGTGAAGTGGCTGGAGAAGAACGCCGGGACCTGGGCGAAGCAGGGCGGGCCCGCCGCCTCCGCGCAGCTGATCTTCGCCGCGCACGCCACCGGCGCCGACGCCCGCAACTTCGGCGGGACCGACCTGGTCAAGCAGCTCAACGCGACCGGCCCCTCCCCCGCCGCGACCGCGCTCCCCTCGCCGACGCCGAGCGGTCCGCAGCCCTCCAGCGGCACCGAGAGCGACGACGGCGGGCTCGGCCTGTGGTGGCTGGTCGGCATCGGTCTGCTCTTCGGCGCGGGCATCGGCTTCCTGCTCTCCATGCGCCGGAAGAAGCAGCAGCCGTGACGGATCGTGCCGGGTGCGCCGGTGAGCGGCGCACACCGTCCGGAGCAGGGCTCCGGGCTCCGGTCGCCGCTCTCCTCACCACCCTGCTCGCCGCCTCGGCGGTCCTGCTCGGGGCGGGCGGTGCCGAGGCCGCCGGGTACCGCTACTGGTCCTTCTGGGAGGGCAACGGCAAGACGTGGGCGTACGCCACCCAGGGTCCCTCCCTGCTGCGCCCCGACGACGGTACGGTCCAGGGCTTCCGGTTCTCCGTCAGCGAGGACTCCGCCGACGCCGACCAGCCGCGCCGCGCCCCCGACTTCGGGGCGGTCTGCGCGGACACCCCGGCGAAGGACGGTTCGAAGCGGGTCGCCCTGGTGATCGACCCCGGTACGGCGGCGGACGCCCCGGACGGGGAGGAGCCGCCCGCACTGCGCACCGCCTGCGCCCAGGTCGCGCCGGACGCCAGCAGCGCGGAGGCGCTCGCCTCGGTGGCGAAGCCGCTGCGGTACGACAGCAGCGCGATGATCTGCGCGATCTCGGGCTATCCGAGGTCGGGCTGCGGCGAGCAGGTGTCGGGCGACGGCAGCAAGAAGGACGGCAGCGGGAAGCCCTCCGCGCCCGCCGCCTCCTCGGCACCGGCAGCGGATGGCGTGGATGACGGGGATGGCGGCAGCGGCGGTGGCCCCTCCGCCGGTCTCCTCGTCGGCATCGGGGCCGTCCTGCTGCTGGGCGTAGCCGCCGTGTTCCAGGCCCGCCGGCGCCGATGACGCGCTCCCCGGGGGCGGCCCGGCTGCTCCGGCGTGCCCTGCACGCGCCCGAGGCGGGGCGCTCCAACGCGCTGCCCGCCGGGGCGTGGTGGCTGTGGGCGCTGGGGCTGGCCACCGCCGCCTCCCGGACGACCAACCCGCTGCTGCTCGGCCTGCTGGTCGGGGTGGCGGGGTATGTGGTGGCGGCCCGGCGCACGGACGCGCCGTGGGCCCGCTCGTACGGGGCGTTCATCAAGCTCGGGCTCTTCGTGGTGGCGCTTCGCCTGCTCTTCTCCGTCTTCCTCGGCTCGCAGATCCCGGGCTCGCACACCGTGCTGACGCTCCCCGAAGTGCCGCTGCCCGACTGGGCGCAGGGGGTGCGGATCGGCGGCCGGGTCACGGCCGAGCAGCTGGTCTTCTCCCTCTACGACGGGATGAAGCTGGCCGCGCTGCTGATCTGCGTCGGCGCGGCGAACTCGCTCGCCAACCCGGCCCGGCTGCTGAAGTCCCTGCCCGGTGCGCTGTACGAAGTCGGGGTCGCCGTCGTCGTCGCCATGACGTTCGCCCCGAACATGGTCGCCGATGTGGTCCGGCTGCGCACCGCGCGGCGGCTGCGGGGGCGGCCGACCGGTGGGGTGAAGGCCGTCGCGCAGATCGGACTGCCGGTGCTGGAGGGGGCGTTGGAGCGGTCGGTGGCGGTGGCCGCGTCGATGGACGCGCGGGGGTACGGGCGTACCGCCCAGGTCCCGCCCGCCGTCCGGCACACCACCAACGTCCTCACCCTGGGCGGGCTGCTCGGGGTGTGCGCCGGCACGTACGGGCTGCTGGCCGCGCAGGGGGCCGTGTACGGGCTGCCCGTTCTGCTGGCGGGGCTCGTCGCGGCGATGGCGGGGCTGCGGCTGGGCGGCCGCCGTTCGGTGCGCACCCGCTACCGCCCGGACCGGTGGGGCGTACGGGCCTGGCTGGTGGCGGGGTCGGGTGCGGTGGTGGCGGCCGCGATGATCTGGGCGGGCTCGGTCGATCCGGAGGCGCTGCACCCCGGGGTCGTACCGCTGACCGCGCCGGTGCTGCCGCTCTGGCCGGCGGCGGCCGTGCTGATCGGGCTGCTGCCCGCGCTGGTCGCCCCCCTACCCCCGTCGGCGCGGGGCTTCGAAGAACACGACCGTCGCATCGAGGAGCAGGCGTGATCAGGTTCGAGCAGGTCTCCGTGCGGTACGACGGGACGGACCGGCCCACCTTGTCCGGCGTCGATCTCGCGGTCCCGGAAGGGGAGTTGGTGCTGCTCGTCGGCCCGTCGGGGGTCGGTAAGTCGACGTTGCTCGGTACGGTCTCGGGGCTGGTCCCGCACTTCACGGGCGGCGTGCTGAGCGGCCGGGTCACGGTGGGCGGGCGCGACACCCGCACCCACAAGCCGCGTGAACTGGCCGACCTGGTCGGCACGGTGGGGCAGGACCCGTTGGCCCACTTCGTCACGGACACGGTCGAGGACGAACTCGCTTACGGCATGGAGTCGTTGGGCCTGGCGCCGGACGTCATGCGCCGCCGGGTGGAGGAGACGCTCGATCTGCTGGGCCTGGCCGAGCTGCGGGACCGGCCGATCGCGACCCTGTCGGGCGGCCAGCAGCAGCGGGTGGCGATCGGTTCGGTGCTGACCCCGCACCCCAAGGTCCTGGTGCTCGACGAGCCGACGTCCGCCCTGGACCCGGCAGCGGCCGAGGAGGTTCTGGCGGTCCTGCAACGGCTGGTCCACGACCTGGGGACGACCGTGCTGATGGCCGAGCACCGGCTGGAGCGGGTGGTGCAGTACGCGGACCAGGTCGTCCTGCTGCCCGCGCCGGGCGCCACCCCCGTGATCGGGCCGCCCGCCGACATCATGGCGATCTCGCCGGTGCGGCCGCCGGTCGCGGAGCTGGGGCTGCTGGCGGGCTGGGACCCGTTGCCGCTGTCGGTGCGCGATGCCCGGCGCGGGGCGGGCGAGCTGCGGGCCCGGCTGGCGTCGGCCGAACCGCCCGCGCCGCCGGGGCCGGCCGCGAATGTGTCCGTCGCGCCGCCGGAGCCCTCCGTGGACGTGTCCGCCGCGCCGCCGGGGCCCCCCGTGAACGTGAACCCGTCCGTCGCGCCCCCGCCCGTATCCCCCGGCCCCCGCCCGGGCCGGATCGCCCGGCTGCTGGGACGTAAGGGATCTGCCGAAGCGGCCCCCGCCGCCGACCCCGTCACCCGGGTCGAGTGGCTGAGCGTGCGGCGCGGCCGGATCGAGGCGCTTCGGCGGGTCACGCTCACCGTGGCCCCGGGCGAGACGGTGGCCCTGATGGGCCGCAACGGGGCCGGCAAGTCCACGCTGCTCGGCGCCCTGGTCGGCATGGTCGAGCCCACCTCAGGCACCGTACGCGTCGGCGGCCTGGCCCCGGCCCGTACCGATCCGCGCACCATGATCCGCCGGGTCGGCCTGGTCCCGCAGGAGCCGCGCGATCTGCTGTACGCGGACACGGTGGCCGCCGAGTGCGCGGCCGCCGACCGGGACGCGGGCGCGGCGGAGGGCACCTGCCGGGCGCTGGTCTCCGAACTGCTCCCGGGCGTCGCGGACGCCACGCACCCCCGCGACCTCTCCGAGGGCCAGCGGCTCGCCCTCGCCCTCGCCCTGGTCCTGACGGCCCGCCCGCCGCTGTTGCTGCTGGACGAGCCGACCCGGGGCCTGGACTACGCGGCGAAGGGGCGGCTCGTCGGCGTACTGCGGTCGCTGGCGGCCGAGGGCCATGCGATCGTCCTGGCGACGCACGATGTGGAGCTGGCGGCGGAGCTGGCCCACCGGGTGGTGATCCTCGCCGACGGGGAGGTCGTCGCGGACGGCCCGACCGGGCGGGTGGTGGTCTCCTCCCCCGCCTTCGCCCCGCAGACGGCGAAGATCCTGGCCCCGCAGGAGTGGCTGACCGTCTCCCAGGTGCGCGGCGCGCTGGAGGCGGGCGCGTGAGTATGACGACGGAGGGGGTACGGAACCGGGCCCCCCGGCCCGTGCGGCTCGGGCCGAAGTCGGTGGCCGCGCTGGTGCTGGTCAGCGCCGTCGGGGTGGTCGCCTTCGGGTGGCCGCTGCTCGCCGGTGCCGGGTCGGGTCTCGCGCACGCGCAGGACGCGCCGTGGCTGTTCGCGGCGCTGCTGCCGCTGCTGGTCGCGGTGGTGGTGGCGACGATCTCGGAGTCCGGCATGGATGCCAAGGCCGTCGCGATGCTCGGTGTGCTGGCGGCGGTCGGGGCGGCGCTGCGTCCGCTGGGGGCGGGCACGGCGGGCCTGGAGCCGATGTTCTTCCTGATGGTGCTGAGCGGGCGGGTGCTGGGCCCCGGCTTCGGCTTCGTGCTCGGCTCGGTGACGATGTTCGCGTCCGCCCTGCTCACGGGCGGGGTGGGGCCGTGGATGCCGTTCCAGATGCTGTCGATGGGCTGGTTCACGATGGGCGCGGGGCTGCTGCCGGGCGCGGACCGGCTGCGCGGCCGGGCGGAGCTGGCGATGCTCGCGGTCTACGGGTCCGTGGCAGCGTTCGCGTACGGCACGATCATGAATCTGTACGGCTGGACGATCGTCCCCGGTCTGGGCTCGGGCATCTCGTTCGTCGCGGGCGACCCGCTCCAAGAGAACCTGGTGCGCTTCCTCGCCTACTGCGCGGCGACCTCGCTGGGCTGGGACCTGGGGCGGGCGGTGCTCACCGTCGTGCTGACGCTCACGGTCGGGCCGACCCTGCTGAAGGCGCTGCGCCGGGCGACCCGGCGGGCGGCGTTCGACGCGCGGGTGGGGTTCGGGGAGCCCGACAGGCCCTAGGCCGTGTATCGAAGGTGGATCTCGAACGATGAATGATCACGGTTCATGGGTCGGGGAGATCTCACGGAGAGCAGTGGGTGGTGTTGGAGCCGTTGTTGCCGAAGGGGACGAAGGCGGGGCGGCCGCCCGTCTCGCCTCGGCGGCAGTTGATCGACGGCATACGGTTCCGGGTCCGGACCGGTGTTCCGTGGCGGGACGTGCCCGTCGAGTACGGGCCGTGGGGCCGGATCTACGACCTGTTCCGCCGATGGCAGCGGAACGGCACCTGGCAGCGGATCCTCACCTGGCTCCAGTCCCTGGCTGACGCGAAGGGGGAAATCGTGTGGGACCTGAGTGTCGACTCCACCGTATGCCGCGCCCATCAGCATGCAGCCGGGGCTCGCAAACAGGGCGACCTGCAGAAGGAACCACCGGGCGGCGTCTTTGACGAGCCCCGTGACCATGGGCTGGGACGGTCGCGCGGCGGGTTCACCACCAAGCTGCACCTGGCAGTTGAGCAGGGCCAAAAGCCCATGTCGATCGTGGTTACGGCCGGGCAGCGCGGGGACTCGCCGCAGTTCGAACCCGTGCTGGCAAAGGTCCGCGTGCCCCGCATCGGGCCGGGCCGGCCACGCGTCCGCCCCAACCGGGTGCGGGCTGACAAGGCGTACGCCTCCCGCAAGAACCGCGCCTACCTGCGCCGCCGGGGAATCCGCTGCACCATCCCGGACAAGGCCGACCAGGCGCGCAACCGACAAAGAATCGGCTCCCTCGGTGGTCGGCCGCCACGTTTCGACGCGGTCGATTACCGCGAGCGTCACGCGGTCGAGTGCGGAATCAACCGCCTCAAGAGACAGCGTGCAGTCGCCACGCGCTATGACAAGCTCGCTGTCCGCTACGAGGCGACCGTCCTCGTCGCTGCCATCACCGAGTGGCTGTGACCCTCGGCCCTGGCGCGGTGGGATCCACGTTCCACACCGCAGGCAGATCGCTGCCGCAGAGGACGCAGACGAAGTCGTCCTCGCGCACGATGTTGTGCTCCTGCCAGTCGGGACACCACCTCATGGGTGACGCCGGAGGGCCGCCCAAGCTCTACAGCGTCCAGAGAAGGACCAAACGGCGCACTCCGATGGCGGGGGTGATGGTGGCGGCCTAGCGTGGAGAAGTCCGGTCGCCGGCAGTCCGATTCGAATTCCGCGTCGGTGGCAGGGCCCTAGGGTCGTGGAAGGCCGCACAAGCATCACCGGCTCCTTCGCCGGTCGGTGGGATGGAGAACCGGTGGCGCAGTCGTCGTGGAGTGAGTACCGGCCGGGGCAACGGTTTCCGGGGGTTATCGGTCGGACGACCGATGAGTCGAGTCCGGCGTGGCCGCAGCCGGTGCGGGCGGTGGCGGGTGCGCCGAACGTGCTGTTCATCGTGTTCGACGACACCGGTTTCGGGCAGTTGGGCTGCTACGGCAGTCCGATCGAGACGCCGAATCTGGACATGCTGGCCGCGGGTGGGCTTCTCTACAACAACATGCACACCACGGCGCTGTGCTCGCCATCGCGCTCCTGCATCATCACCGGCCGCAACCACCACGCCAACGGCATGGCGGCGATCACGGAGCTGGCCACCGGCTACCCGGGCTACGACGGGCAGATCCCGTTCGAGAACGGGTTCCTGTCGGAGATGCTGCTGCAGCGCGGCTACAACACATACATGGTCGGCAAGTGGCACCTGATGCCCTCGGAGCAGGAGTCGGCGGCGGGCCCGTACGACCGGTGGCCGCTGGGGCGGGGCTTCGAGCGGTTCTACGGGTTCCTGGGCGGCGACACTAGCCAGTGGTATCCGGACCTGGTGCACGACAACCACCAGGTCGAGCCGCCGGCTACGCCGGAGAAGGGCTACCACCTGACGGAGGACCTGGTCGAGCGGGCGATGTCGTTCATCGCCGACGCCAAGCAGGTCGCCCCGGACAAGCCGTTCTTCCTGAACTTGTGCCCCGGTGCGACGCATGCCCCGCACCATGTGCCGCAGGAGTGGGCGGACCGCTACGAGGGCCGGTTCGACAACGGTTGGGACGCCTACCGTGAGCAGACTTTCGCCCGGCAGCAGGAGCTCGGCGTTGTGCCTGCAGACGCGCAGATGTCCCCGCGCGATCCGGACGTGCCCGCGTGGGAGTCGTTGTCGCCGGAGGCGAGGAGACTTGCCGCGCGGTTGATGGAGGTCTACGCAGGGTTCCTGTCCCACACCGACCACCACCTCGGGCGGCTGATGGACTTCCTCAAGGAGACCGGCGAGTTCGACAACACGCTGATCATGGTGGTCTCCGACAACGGTGCGAGCGCCGAGGGCGGGGTGACCGGCACCACCAACGAGATGCAGTTCTTCAACAACGCGCCCGAGACGCTGGAGGAGAGCCTGGTGCGGATCGACGAGATCGGCGGCCCGGATACGTTCAACCACTACCCGTGGGGATGGACGTGGGCGGGCAACACCCCGTTCCGGCGGTGGAAGCGCGAGACCTACCGCGGTGGCGTCAGCGACCCGTTCCTCGTCCACTGGCCCGACGGGATCCGGGCCCGCGGTGAGGTCCGCGACCAGTTCGCGCACATCATCGACATGGTCCCCACCGTCCTGGACGTGCTCGGCATCGAGGCGCCCGCGACCATTCGGGGTGTCACCCAGTCGCCCCTGCACGGGGTCAGCTTCGCGCACACCTTCGACGACGCCGGCGCAGCGAGCCGCCACCGCACCCAGTACTACGAGATGCTCGGACACCGGGCGATCGACCACGACGGATGGCGGGCGGTATGCCCCTGGCCCGGCCCCTCATTCGAGGAGTCCGAGCGGCCGTTCGGCACTCCGATCACGATGGCGGACCTCGACGACCTCGACGCCCACCACTGGGAGCTCTACCACGTCGACGAGGACATCGCCGAAACCAAAAACCTCGCCCAGGAGCACCGCAGCAAACTCATCGAAATGATCGCGCTGTGGTACGTCGAGGCGGGCAAGTACAACGTGATGCCCATCGACGGCAGCGTCCTGCAGCGCATCATGACCGAGCGCCCGCAGATCACCGAGAACCGCACCAGCTACACCTTCCGTTCCGGTACCCAGGCCGTGCCCGCCGCGGTCGCGCCCCGGGTCCTCAACCGCCCGCACAGCGTCACCGCCGACGTCGAGATCCCGCCCGGCGGCGCGCAGGGCGTCCTGCTCTGCCAGGGCACCAACGCCGGCGGCTGGTCCCTCTACGTCAAGGACGGCCACCTGCACTACGCCCACAACTACGTCCAGCGGGCCCTGCACCACGTGATCTCCAGCGAGAGCGTGCCCGAGGGCCGGCACGCACTGCGTTTCGAGTTCGAGCCCACGGGCGCGCCGGACATGGCTCAGGGCAAGGGCGCACCCGGCCGGGCCAAGCTGTACGTCGACGGCCGCCTCGTCGGGCAGAGCGACATGCCGGTGACCACCCCGATCGCCTTCAACCCGGGCGGCATGGCCTGCGGCACCAACCCCGGCTCGGCCATCACCCCCGACTACCAGTCACCGTTCCGCTTCACCGGCACCCTCCACAGCGTCACCGTCGACCTGTCCGGCGACCTCATCGTCGACGCCGAGAGCGAGATGCGCATGCACATGGCCCGCCAGTAAGCCGACCGCCCCACCAATCGTTCGTGCAGGTGGCAGGGCGCACCCATGACCAAGGAGTCGGCCGCTACCTGTTCGGGGTCCTCCCAGACAGCCCCAACGACCTCAATGCGAACGGCGCGGCGCGCAACCTTGAGGCAGCGCTGCTGCGCCTGAGGGCTGGCAGTCTCTACCGGGCCCACGCCGGAACTGAGATCAACCTCCGCGAACGCCACCAGGTCCAGCCGCACCCGAACACGGCGATCGGCAGTCAGACCCCATGATCAATCTCGGTGCCAACGGTTCTACCGATGTGCCCCAAGGCCGGATTCACTTCCGATACACGGCCTAGGGGTGAACGGCCCCCTGGGCTCCTGAAGGGCCAGGTAAGTCCTACAGCCGCTGGATGATCGTCCCCGTGGCCAGCGCCCCGCCCGCGCACATCGTGATGAGCGCGAACTCCTTGTCGCGGCGTTCCAGTTCGTGCAGGGCGGTGGTGATCAGGCGCGCGCCCGTCGCACCGACCGGGTGGCCCAGCGCGATCGCGCCGCCGTTGACGTTGACCTTATCCAGGCCGTCGAGGTCGGCCTCGAACTCCTGGGACCAGCTGAGCACCACCGAGGCGAACGCCTCGTTGATCTCGACGAGGTCGATGTCCTTCAGCGACATGCCCGCCTTCCCGAGCACCGCCCGGGTGGCGTCGATCGGGCCGTCCAGGTGGAAGTGCGGGTCGGAGCCGACCAGGGCCTGGGCCACGATCCGGGCCCGGGGCTTGAGCTTCAGGGCGCGGGCCATCCGCTTCGAGGCCCACATGAGGGCGCAGGCGCCGTCGGATATCTGCGAGGAGTTGCCGGCGGTGTGGATCGCGCTCGGCATGACCGCCTTCAGCCCGGCGAGCGCCTCCATCGAGGTGTCCCGGAGCCCTTCGTCCCGGTCGACGAGCCGCCACATGCCCTCGCCCGCCGACTGCTCCTCCTCGGTGGTGGGGACCTGGACGGCGTACGTCTCGCGCTTGAACCGCTCCTCTGCCCATGCCTCGGCGGCCCGCCGCTGCGAGAGCAGGCCGAGTGCGTCGACCTTCTCCCGGGTCAGGCCGCGTTTGCGGGCGATGCGCTCGGCGGCCTCGAACTGGTTGGGCAGGTCGACGTTCCACTCGTCGGGCCAGGGCTTCCCCGGTCCGTGTTTGGAGCCGCTGCCCAGCGGTACCCGCGACATCGCCTCGACGCCGCAGCTGATGCCCACGTCGATGACTCCGGCGGCGATCATGTTGGCGACCATGTGCGAGGCCTGCTGCGAGGAGCCGCACTGACAGTCCACCGTCGTGGCGGCGGTCTCGTACGGCAGGCCCACGGCCAGCCAGGCGTTGCGGGCCGGGTTCATGGACTGCTCCCCGGCGTGGGTGACGGTGCCGCCGACGATCTGTTCGACGCAGTCGGCCTGGATGCCGGTGCGGCCGAGGAGTTCACGGTAGGTCTCGCCCAGCAGGTAGGCGGGGTGCAGATTGGCGAGCGCGCCTCCACGCTTGCCGATCGGGGTGCGTACGGCTTCGACGATGACGGGTTCCGCGGCCATGAGCTCGTCCTCTCCTCGCGCTTCCGCTGGGGGCGTCCCGGCGCCCACGGAAGGAACTAGTACGCGTTCTAGTTCTGCAAGCAGTCTCGTGACGCGGGACCGGCTGCGCAAGGGGCGTGCACGGACCGCGTACACCCCTTGCGCGCGCCCCCGCATCAGGGCGGCCGACTGCGCGCGACGGCCGCGGGGAACAGATCCGGCCAGGGCCCTTGCGACTTGTAGAACTCGTTACTACCTTGCGGGCAGATTCTGATGGAGCGTCAGGAACGCCAGGCAAAGGCGGCTGTCGGACGGTTCGCCGCCAGATCCGGAGTGGAGAGGTGCCCATGCGCTGCCCCCATCTGCCCGACGGGTTCGACTTCACCGACCCCGACCTCCTGCAAGCCCGGGTACCGCACCCGGAGTTCGCCCTGATGCGGCAGACCGCACCGGTCTGGTGGTGCACCCAGCCCACCAACATCTCCGGCTTCGGCGACGAGGGGTACTGGGCCGTCACCCGTCACGCGGACGTCAAGTACGTTTCCACGCATCCCGAGTTGTTCTCCTCGAACACCAACACCGCGGTGATCCGCTTCAACGAGACGATCAGCCGCGACCAGATCGAGGTCCAGAAACTCATCATGCTCAACATGGACCCGCCGGAACACACCCGGGTCCGCCAGATCGTCCAGCGCGGCTTCACCCCGCGCGCGGTGCGCTCGCTGGAGCAGACCCTGCGGGCGCGGGCCCGCTCCATCGTGGAGACCGCCCACGCCTCGGCCGGTGCCGACGGCTCCTTCGACTTCGTCAACAACATCGCGGTGGAGCTGCCGCTCCAGGCGATCGCCGAACTCATCGGCGTACCGCAGGAGGACCGCTCGAAGATCTTCGACTGGTCCAACAAGATGGCCGCGTACGACGATCCCGAGTACGCGATCACCGAGGAGGTCGGAGCCGAGGCGGCCATGGAGATCGTGGCGTACTCGATGAACCTGGCGGCGGCCCGCAAGGAGTGCCCGGCCCAGGACATCGTGAGCCAGTTGGTCGCGGCGGAGGGTGAAGGGAACCTGTCCTCCGACGAGTTCGGGTTCTTCGTCATCCTGCTCGCGGTGGCCGGCAACGAGACCACCCGGAACGCGATCAGCCACGGCATGCACGCCTTCCTCACCCACCCCGAGCAGTGGGAGCTCTACAAGCGGGAGCGCCCGAAGACCACGGCCGAGGAGATCGTGCGCTGGGCGACACCGGTCGTCGCCTTCCAGCGGACCGCCACCCAGGATCTGGAGCTGGGCGGTCAGCGGATCAGGAAGGGCGAGCGCGTCGGGCTGTTCTACTCCTCGGCCAACAACGACCCCGAGGTCTTCGACGCCCCGGAAGCCTTCGACATCACCCGCGACCCCAACCCGCACCTCGGCTTCGGGGGCGGCGGGCCGCACTTCTGCCTCGGCAAGTCGCTGGCCGTGATGGAGATCGACCTGATCTTCAACGCCATCGCCGATGTGCTGCCCGATCTGCGGCTGCTGGAGGCCCCCCGGCGGCTGCGCTCGGCCTGGCTGAACGGCATCAAGCAGCTTCAGGTGAGTGCGTCCCCGGACTCCTGACGCCGGGCCGGCTTCAGGTGAGTGCGTCCTCGGACTCCTGACGCCGGGCCGCCCGGGTGGCTCCTGGCTCCGGCCGCCCGGGTTCCGCCGGCTGCTTCTCCTCCGTCACCAGCTTCCGCGGTCCGGACAGCAGATACGTCAGCCCGAAGCCCAGCGAGACGACCAGCGCACCGCCCACCGCGTCCAGCACCCAGTGGTTGGCGGTCGCCACGATCGCCGCGATCGTGAAGAGCGGGTGGAGCAGGCCGAGCGCCTTCATCCACATCCTCGGGGCGAGCATCACGATCACCACCCCGCACCACAGCGACCAGCCGAAGTGCAGCGACGGCATCGCCGCGTACTGGTTGGTGACGGTGGTCAGCGTGCCGTAGTCGGGCTTCGCGAAGTCCTGCACCCCGTGGACGGTGTCGATGAAGCCGAGGCCCGGCATGAGGCGGGGCGGGGCCAGCGGGTAGAGCCAGAACCCGACGAGCGCCAGCAGGGTGGCGAAGCCGATGGAGGTGCGGGCCCAGCGGTAGTCGGCGGGGCTGCGCGCGTAGAGCACACCGAGGATCGTCAGCGGGACGATGAAGTGGAAGGTCGAGTAGTAGTAGTCGAAGAACTCCCGCAGCCAGGTGATCTGCACGACCGTGTGGTTGACCCAGAGCTCGATGTCGATGTGCAGCCACTGCTCGATGGCGTGGATCTGCCGGCCGTGCTCCTCGGCGAGCGGGCGGCCCGCGGTGGCGGCGAGGCGGACCTGTGCGTACGCGGAGTAGACGACCCGGATGAGCAGGAGTTCCAGCAGCAGGTTGGGGCGGTGGAGCACCCGGCGCCAGAACGGCATCAGCGGCACGCGTCCGAAGCGGGCGGCGACCGGTCTCGCGTGGTCGGTGGGGATCGGCCGCTGCCAGTACGGCGAGGTGCGCAGCAGGAACGGGGCGAAGCAGGCCGCGCCGAGCGCCGCGAGGAGCAGCACGTTGTCCCGTACGGGGATGACCAGGCCGACGTTCGGGAGCAGCATCTTGGCGGGGAGCGTGATGACGAGCACCACGACGGCGGGCCAGACCAGCCGGTCGGAGGCGCGTTTGCCGACCTTGCCGACGACGGCCAGGAGCACCCACAGCAGCTGGTGCTGCCAGGCGGTCGGCGAGACGGCCACGACGACGCAGCCGGTCACGGCCACCGCGAGGAGCAGCTGCCCGTCCTGGGCGTAGCGGACCGCGCGGCGCACGCCGATGACGGTGACCGCGGCGGCGAGGACGAGGAACAGGGCGATCTCCGCGGGCCCCTCGAAGCCGAGCCGGAGCAGGGCGCCGTGGAGGGACTGGTTGGCCAGGCTGTCCGGCCGCTCACCGAGCCCGGCGCCCGCGACATGGTGCACCCAGTACGTCCATGAGTCCTTCGGCACCGCGGCCCAGGCGGCGGCCGTGCAGACGGCGAAGGCAGCACCGGCGGTCACCGAGGCCCGCCGCTTCCCGGTCAGCAAGAGCAGCGCCGCGAAGAGCAGGAGCGTCGGCTGCAGGGCGGCCGCGAGGCCGACGAGGACGCCCTGCAACCGGTGTTCCCGGACGACGAAGCAGGCCAGCAGCACCAGCAGGACCGGCAGGATGCTGGTCTGGCCGAGGTGGAGGGTGTTGCGGACCGGCAGCGACAGCATGAGCAGCGTGATGGCGACGGGCACCGCGAGCAGCGCCGTACGCCGGCCGACCGGCGCGGGCAGGGCGCGCGCGACGACGACGCCGAGGGCGGCCACCAGGAGCAGGGACCCGAAGGTCCACGCGATACCGAGGGAGGCCTCGGCCGAAGCGGTCAGGGGCTTCAGCACCAGACCGGCGAAGGGCGTCCCGGTGAACCGGCCGCTGTCGTACAGCGAGCCCGTCACGTGCAGGACGCCGTTCTCCCCGATCCAGGTCTCCAGATCGGTGAGCCGTTCACCGGGCGGCTGCCGCAGCACCACCGCCATCTGCCGTACCGCCAGCACGGCCACGACCAGCCAGAGCAGGGCCCGGGTCAGCCCGGTCCTCGTCTCCGCGTCCGCCACCGCGTCACCGCGCACACTGTGATCCGCATTTGTCACGCTGCGCCGACCCTCCCACCGATCCATGCCCCGCCCCTTCGACTCGGGGCAGTGCCGGATGAAGCCTCGCATTGCCCTACGAGGTAGACACAATCAACCCCCTCTTTGCCTGACTGTCATCACGCTTTTGTCCGGAAGAATGTTTGCCCGGTGCCGGGCCGATACCGGGCGGGTGCTCGGCCGGTGCTTGCCCGGTGCTTGCCCGGAAGGACGATCGGGTGGTTGCGGCGGCCGCAGGGAGGCTTCAGGCCGGGTCGGCCGGGGTGTCCGCCTGCCAGGCCGCGAACAGCGGGACATCGCTGTGGGCGGGCAGCACGACGACGCCGAACGGGCGGTCGAAGGCGAGGTGCAGGAGCCTCTGCGGCGGCGGGGCCGCGCTCCCTGCCCGCATGGCGACCACCGTCACGGCCGCGGCCTCCACCCCCTCCTCGGCGACCTTCAGCACGGCCTCCTGGACCACGTCGGAGATGGCGAGCGGCTCGGGCGAGAGGCCGGAGAAGTCCGCCGCGTCGGAGGTGGCCAGCCGGATCCCGAGCGCGGGCAGCTGCCCGGTGACGGCCACGCGCGTACGCAGGGTGAGGCGCGGCAGCGCGATGGTCACCCGGTCCGCCGCCGGCGGGGCACCCGCCGCCCGGTCCGCCCACCCGGCGGGCAGCACCCGGCCGGCGCCCGCGCCCGGCTCCCCCAGGACGAACCTGACCCGGGCCCCGCCGCCGCCCGGCCCTCCGGTACCGCCCGGCCCTCCGGTGCAGCGCAGTTCGACGACGTACGTGCCGTCCACGACCCGGACATCGGCGAGGGGCACGTCCTTGGCCATGGTCGGCACCGGGCGGGTCGCCCCGGACTCGTCGGTGAACGGGAGGTCCCGGGTCCGCCAGGCATCGAACGGCTTCTCCCAGCGGGCCTTCAGCGCCAGGACGTTGACCAGGGCGAGCAGGGTCCCGTCGGTGATCTCCAGGGGCAGCCGCCCGATCAGCCCGCCGGTGGCCTCCCGTACCCAGGCGTCGGCCGCCGCCGGGTCCATCGCGTCGAAGCGGACGTCCGGCAGGGACTCGCGGTACGCGTCGGTCACCGGCACCCGGCTCCACACCCGGGTCGCCACCCCCAGCGCCCCGGTCAGCGCCAGCTCACGGGCCGCCGCCGTCACGACGGACGCCGCCTCCCGGTCCGCCGTACCGAGCAGCGCCCGCAGCTCCCGGGCGGTCCCGCCGCGCGCCCCGGCGGCCACGGCGGCGAGCGCCAGCCACAGCCCGGCGGGCGAGCAGACGAAGCTGCCGCCCTCCGCCGGCTTCCCGGTCGCCAGGGCGTCCCGTATCCACCGGTCGGCGAGGTGCTGGACGGCCCGGGCCCGCGCGGCGGAGCCGGTGTCGGCGTGGGAATCGGCTTCGGTGGTCGGTCCGTTCACTGGTGCCCCCTGCACATAAATCACGTCGTCCTTCGGCCGTGAAGGAGCAAGAATGCCCCACGTGAACTGGACCGTGACCCACGAACGATTCGACTCCCCCGACGCCACGGCTCTGCGTCGCGACTACTACGACGAGGTCGCGAGCCGCTACTGGCAGCGGCCCGCCACCGCCGCGGAGCTGGCCGAGGGCCTCGCCGACGACGGTGCCGGCCTGCTGCTGCCGCCGACCGGCCAGTTCGTCGTCGGCCGCCACGAGGGCAGGGCCGCGAGCTGTGCCGGGCTGGTGCTGACGGAGGAGACCGTGCCGGGTACGGCGGAGCTGACGCGGGTGTACGTACGGCCGGAGTTCCGGGGGACGGGCGGGGGCGGGTTGCTGCTGGCCGCGATCGAGGAGGAGGCGCGGGCGCTCGGGGTGCGGCTGCTCCGGCTGGACACCCGCAACGACCTGGTCGAGGCGCGTGGGCTGTACGCGAAGCACGGCTACGGGGAGGTGCCGGCCTTCCACCGGCGCAACCCGTACGCGGAGGTCTGGTTCGCGAAGGAGCTGTGAGGGGCTCCCGGGGCTCCCCGGCGCGGGGGCTCCGTCAGGCCGTGTGTGGTCAGGCCGTGTGTGGTCAGGCCCTGTGGTCACGTCAGACCAGCCGGTCCCGCCAGGCCGTGTAGTGCCGTGTATTCCCGTCAGGCCGTGTGGTCCGGGCGGCCACGGTCCGGGTGGTCGATGTCGTGGTGACGGTCCGCCGCGTGGTCGCGGGGCGGAGCCGGCGCGTGCGGGCGCTCCTTGCTCGAACCGCTGACCTCGGCGGTCAGCTCGGCGACGAGCTTGACCAGGTCGGTGGGGCGCTCGGGCCCCCACCAGTCGCCCAGCAGTTCCGCGAGGGAGTCCTCCCGGGCCTGGGAGAGCTTCACGACGGCTTCGGCCCCCGCATCGGTCAGGATCATCTGGAGCCCCTCGCGGCGGGCCAGTCCACGCCCTTCCACCTGCCGGGCCGCGTCGGTGATCACCCGCAGCGATACGGGGGTGACCTCGGCGAGCCGGGCGGGCTCGACGGTGCCGTGCCGCCTGATCCGCAGCAGCAGCCAGCTGGCCGCGGGCAGCAGGTCGTACCCGGCGCGCGCGGTGATCTTCTCGTAGATCTCCCGGCGCCCCTCCCGGGTGGCGAGCACCGACAGGGCGCGGGCGCACTCGTCGTACGAGGAGCGCTCCACCGGGTTGGAGGCGAGCGTCTGGCTGGTGTCGGGGGCGGTGACCGAGCCCCGGAGCTTGTCCTCCCTGAGGAACCAGGCCAGTACGAAGGCGACGAGGACGACGGGGGCCGCGTACAGGAACACGTCCGTGATGGAGGTGGAGTACGCGCTGAGGATCGAGGGACGCAGGTCGGCGGGGAGCATCTGGATGGACCGGGGGTCGGCCGCCAGCCGGTCGGCGTCGACGCCCGGCGGCAGGGACCGGCCCGCGAGCGCGCTGTCGAGCTGGCCGGTGAGCCGGTTGGTGAAGACGGTGCCGAAGATGGCCACGCCGAAGGAGGCGCCGATGGAGCGGAAGAACGTCGCGCCGGAGGTGGCGACGCCCAGGTCCTGGTAGGAGACCGCGTTCTGCACGACGAGGACGAGGACCTGCATGACGAGGCCGAGCCCGGCGCCGAAGACGAAGAAGGACGCGCTCATCTGCCAGGTCGAGCTGGACTCGTCCAGCCGGTGGAGGAGCAGGAGGCCGGCGGCGGTGAGTGCGGTGCCCGCGAGGGGGAAGACCTTCCAGCGGCCGGTGCGGCTGACGATCTGGCCGGAGCCGGTCGAGGTGAGCAGCATGCCGATGACCATCGGGAGCATGTGAACACCGGACATGGTCGGCGTGATGTCGTGGACCACCTGGAGGAAGGTGGGGAGGTAGGTCATCGCGCCGAACATCGCGAAGCCGACGATGAAGCTGATCACGGCGACGAGGCTGAAGGTCCTGACCCGGAAGAGTTTCAGCGGCAGCACCGGTTCCACCGCCCGCCGCTCGACTGCGACGAACGCGATCAGCAGGACGACGGCGAGCACCGCGAGCGCGATGATCTGCACCGATCCCCAGTCCCAGGTCGTGCCGCCGAGCGAGGCGACGAGGATCAGACAGGTGGCGACGGAGGCGATGAGGAAGGTGCCGAGGTAGTCGATGGTGTGCTTCTCGCGGTGGACCGGGATGTGCAGCACGGCCGCGATGACGAGCAGCGCGACGACGCCGATCGGCAGGTTGATGTAGAACACCCAGCGCCAGCTGAGCTGTTCGGTGAAGAATCCGCCGAGGAGCGGTCCGAGGACGCTCGTCACTCCGAAGACGGCACCGAACAGGCCCTGGTACTTGCCGCGTTCGCGCGGTGTGACGATGTCGCCGACGATCGCCATCGAGAGCACCATGAGCCCGCCGCCGCCGAGCCCCTGGACGGCACGGAAGCCGATGAGCTGGGGCATGTTCTGGGCGACCCCGCAGAGGGCCGAGCCGATCAGGAAGATGATGATCGCGGCCTGGAACAGCTTCTTGCGGCCGTACTGGTCGCCGAGCTTTCCCCAGAGCGGTGTCGCCGCCGTCGCCGCCAGCAGGTAGGCGGTGACCACCCACGAGAGGTGGTCCAGGCCGCCGAGCTCGCTGACGATCGTCGGCAGCGCCGTGGAGACGATGGTCTGATCGAGTGCCGCGAGCAGCATGCCGAGGAGCAGCGCGCCGATCGCCACCAGGACGGTCCGGTGGGACTGCCCTTCGCCGGGGGCCATGGGCTGCGGGCTCAGCTGCTGGGCCATGGGCATCTCCTCGATCCGCTGATCCACTACACCCCCATCCTGGACGTTCTGCCCCCTTATGGCCTGCCGAGCGCTGTTTGATGGCCTGCCGGGCGCCGATGGGGCGTTGGGCTTCGCCGGAGCGGGCTGCATAATCGCAGGCAGTTCAAGGGGAGGGGACCCACGATGACCGGACACGCATGCCCGGAGTGCGGTAGACGGACGGCAGGCGAGCCCGGCACGGAGCACCGGGTGCCCTGCCGGTGCGGTACGGATACGGGCGCGACCCGGCTCATGGGGGATGAGCTGCGGGCGGCCCGGTCGGCGGAGATGGCCGCGGCGGAGGACTTCGACCCGCTGCGGATCAGGCCGTACGTGACGCTGGGGGACGGTGCGGCGCCTGAGGGCGGCGGTGCTTCTGGCGCGGCGGGGTCCGGTGGGGCTGGGTCTGGTGCGGCGGGCTCCGGTGGGCCGGTGCAGGACGCTTCGGGTGACGCGGCCACCACCATGCCGCTGCACCTGGTCGGCGGCGGCCCGGGACCGGGCACGGATTCCCGTACGAGCATGGGTACGGGTACCGGCTCGGGCGCGGCCCTGGGCGCGAGCGCGTACCCGGCGGCCGACGAGAGCAGGCGGCGCACCGCCGCGATGGGCGCGGGCCCCGGCTTCGGCGCGGGGCCGGCCTTCGGGACGGCCCCCGGCGCCCCCGACCCCGTGCAGCCGCGCCGCAGGCGCCCCTTCGCGGTCCTGGCCGTGGGGGCGGCGGTGGCCGCGGTGGTCGGCACGGCGGCCTTCGCCGGAGGGCTCTTCGACCGGGACGGGAGCCAGGACGAGGCGCTGCCGGAGGCGACCACGAGCGTCCCGGACGTCGAGGAAGGGTCGGCGGCCTCCGTCGCGCCGCCCCCCTCCCCCTCGGCCGCTCCGTCCCGTACGAGGTCGGCCTCGCCCACCCCGTCGGCATCCGCCTCGCCGTCCGCCTCCGCCTCGCCCTCGCAGAGCGCCACCCCGAGCCCGACCGCCTCCGCCCCGGCGGCACCGGCCCCCGGCACCACGTCCGCACCGCCGAGCGGGAGCCCGGCCCCGCCGTCCGACGGCCCGCCCGCGGAGCTGGCCCCTTCCTCGCTGCGGCGCGGCGACCAGGGTCCGCAGGTGGTCGTGTTGCAGAACCGGCTCCAGGAGGTGTGGCTCTACCACGGCGATGCGGACGGGAACTTCAACGACCGGGTGGAGAACGCCGTGCGGATCTACCAGTCGTACAAGGCGATCCAGGGTGACCCGGTCGGCGCGTACGGACCGAACACCCGGCGCGCGCTGGAGGCGGAGACGACCGGGCAGGGGCGCGACTGACCGGCCGCACAGGGACCCCGGGCAGGGGCGGACCTGCGGGATTGGCTTTCCGGCCCAGGTTTTTGTATCTTCGTGGAACAAAGTGGCTCCCGCCCGCACTCCCTGACCGGCGGGCGGGCGCCGCTCTGTACCGCACCACCATCCCCCGCGCTCTGGAGCAAGCCGATGTCGGCCACCGTCCTCACCGCACGTGCCCTCCTGCTGGACATGGACGGCACCCTCGTGAACTCCGACGCGGTAGTCGAGCGCTGCTGGCGCCGGTGGGCCCTCAAGCACGGACTGGACCCCGAGGCCGCACTCAAGGTGGTCCACGGACGCCAGGGGTACGCCACGATGGCCGTCCTGCTTCCGGACCGCCCGGTCGAGGAGAACTACGCGGACAACCGCGTGATGCTCGCCGAGGAGACCGCCGATGTCGACGGCGTGGTGCCGGTCGGCGGCGCTCCCGCGTTCATGGCCGCGATCGCCGACCTCCCGCACGCTCTGGTGACCTCGGCCGACAGTGCTCTGGCGACGGCCCGGATGACGGCGGCCGCGCTGCCGATGCCCGCCGTCCGCGTCACCGCCGAGCAGGTCGGCGCCAGCAAGCCGGACCCGGAGGGCTTCCTCAAGGGTGCGGCGGAGCTGGGCTTCGGACCGGCGGACTGCATCGTGTTCGAGGACTCCGAGGCGGGCATCGCGGCGGGCCGGGCGGCCGGGATGCGGGTGGTGGGCGTCGGCCCGCGCGCCGCGGCCCTGTCGCCGGACGCCCATGTCGAGGACCTGACGCAGATCCGGGTGGAGTCGGCCGAGGACGGCACGATCCGCCTGCACATCAGCGCGGCCTGAAACCCCCGACACACCCCGCCCTGGCCCGCCCCACCCCCGGGCAGGGTCACTCCCGGTGCAGCCGCCCCCGCGCGACCAGTCCCAAAACGGTCGCGACGGCCACCACCTGCACCGCCATCAACGCCACCAGGACGAAGAGCTGCACGGCGCCCGCCTCCACCGGTGAGGCGCCGCCCAGCAGCATGCCCACGAACGCCCCCGGCAGCGTGACGAGCCCCACCGTCCTGGTCTGGTCGAGCCCCGGCAGCAGCGCGTCCGACGCGGCGGGCCGTACGATCTCCAGCCGGGCGTCCCGGTCGAGCATCCCGAGGGCCATTCCCGCCTCCACCTCCCCGTAACGGGTGGTGAGTTCGTCCAGGGCCCGCCGCCCGCCCAGGACGGTCGCGGTGAGCGCCCCTCCGATGAGGATGCCCGCCACCGGGATGAGCGCCAGGCCCCGGACCGGCACGAGCCCGGTGACCAGCAGCAGCCCGACCACCGGGAGCGCCCCGGCCGCGATCGGCACGGCCGCCCACCACCAGGTGCTGTTGCGGGTGATGCGCCGCCCCGCCGTCCAGGCCGCCACGGCGAACATCAGCGCCACGAAGCCGAGCAGCGGGGCCAGATACCGGGCCACCCAGCCGATCAGCAGGGATACCACGGCGAGTTGGACCGCGGCCCGCACCCCGGCCACCAGGATCTCGCGCGAGCGGCCGAGCCCGGCGCGCGCGGCGACGGCGGCCGCGAAGGCCAGCAGGACGGCGAGGACGGCCCCGAGGGCCGGTGAGACGGGAAGCAGCACGCGGCAACGATAGGACCGGCCGGCACCGTCTCCGGACACCGACGGCGCCGCATCCCTTCCGCGCGCCCTTCGACTCCCGCCGCCCGCCCGGCGGTTGATTCACTCCCCCGCACCCGTCACACCCCTTGATGTGACGTGCACATGTCGTCACGCTGTTACCTGGTGCCCATCCCCAAGAAACCTGGCACCGCCACGCTGGCCGGGCTCCACATGCCGCCCGCCCACGCACCCCCCACCTCAAGGGAGTTCGCATGTTCGGTGTCTACGCGCGTCGCTCAGCCGTCGTCGCTGCATCCGCCGCCCTCGCCGCCACCTCCGTACTGCTGACCGCCCCGACCGCGCAGGCCGCCCTCCCCACCCCGGTCAGCGCGGCGACCGCACGCACCTACCTCGGCCAGCTCACCGTCGGCGCCGAGGGCTCGTCCAGCGGGTACAGCCGCGACAAGTTCCCGCACTGGATCACCCAGTCGGGTGCCTGCAACACCCGTGAAGTGGTCCTCAAGCGCGACGGTACGAACGTCCAGCAGGACGCCTCCTGCGCCGCCGTCAGCGGCAGCTGGTACTCGCAGTACGACGGCGCCACCTGGAGCGCCGCGTCCGATGTCGACATCGACCACATGGTCCCGCTCGCCGAGGCCTGGCGCTCCGGTGCCAGCAGCTGGACCAACGCCCAACGGCAGTCCTTCGCCAACGACCTGACCCGCCCCCAGCTCATCGCGGTCACCGACAACGTCAACCAGGCCAAGGGCGACAAGGACCCGGCCAAGTGGATGCCGCCGCGCACGGCGTACACGTGCACCTATGTCCGCGCGTGGGTGCACGTGAAGCACCAGTACAACCTGAGCGTGGACGCGGCCGAGAAGAGCGCACTGCAGTCGGCGCTGAGCGGCTGCTGACCGCCGGAACCTGTGCACCCTCCCCCTTCGTTATGTACGTTACGGAGCCTCATCCGCGACGTCTGACGCGAGGAGGCAACACATGGCCGGGCTGCGTCTGGGACCACTGCTGCGGTACGTGGACTGGGAGAGCGGGTCCACCGCGACCGTCTGGGTCGAGGCGAGCCGTCCGTGCACCGTGGAGGTCCGGTGCACGGACGGCGCCTCGGGCGCCTCACCGACCTTCGCGGTGGCCGGGCATCACTACGCGCTGGTGGTCGTGGAGGGGCTGACGCCCGGCACCACCACGGCGTACGAGGTGCTGATCGAGGACCGGCGCGTCTGGCCGCCCGAGGACACCCGCCTTCCTCCGAGCACCATCACCACACCCCCGGTGGCGGGGGCGGACGGGGCGGCGGCCGCGACGGACGGGCCCGGCGTCAGGATCTCGTTCGGCTCGTGCCGCTGGGCCGCGTCCCCCGGCGGCGGGCACGACCCCGTGGGCCCGGACGCCCTGGTGACCCTGGCCGCCCGCCTCGCCGCCGACCCGGCCGCCGAACGCCCCGACGTACTCCTCCTGCTCGGCGACCAGGTCTACGCGGACGAGACGTCGGAGGCGACGCGGCGTCGGCTGGCGGCCCGGCGCGATCTGCGCGAGCCGCCGGGCGCGGAGGTGGCGGACTTCGAGGAGTACACCTGCCTGTACGACGAATCGTGGCGCGACCCCGAGGTGCGCTGGCTGCTCTCCACCGTGCCGAGCTGCATGATCTTCGACGATCATGACGTGATCGACGACTGGAACACCAGCGCCGCCTGGCAGGAGGAGATCCGCGCCACACCCTGGTGGCACGAGCGGATCGTCAGCGGGCTGATGTCGTACTGGGTCTACCAGCACCTGGGCAACCTCTCCCCCGCCGAACTGGCGGCCGATCCCCTGTACGCCACCGTCACGGCCTCCCCCGACGGCACCGAGGCGCTGCGCCGCTTCGCCGCCGAGACCGATGCGGATCCCGCCCGGACCCGCTGGAGCTACCAGCGCATTTTCGGCCGAGTGCAATTGCTGATGGTGGACACCCGGGCGGCCCGCGTCCTGGACGAGGAGCGGCGGGCGATGCTGGACGACGACGAGGCCCGCTGGCTGCGGGAGAGGGTGCTGGAGAACCCCGCCGCGTACGACCACCTCCTGATCGGCAGTTCGCTGCCGTGGCTGCTGCCCCCGCTCGTCCACGACGCCGAGACCTGGAACGCGGCCCTGTGCGCGGGCGCCCGCGGCGGGCGCTGGGCGCGTTTCGGGGAGAAGCTGCGCCGGGCGGCCGACCTGGAGCACTGGGCCGCGTTCCCCGATTCCTTCGGCCGTTTCACGGAGCTGCTCCGCCGGGCGGGGAGCGGGCCGGACGCCCCGGCGACGGTATGTGTGCTGTCCGGGGACGTGCACCACGCCTACATCGCCGAGCCGCACTGGCCCGCCGCCACCCCCGGCGGCGCTCCGGACGCCCACGTCCTCCAGCTGACGTGCTCGCCCGTGCACAACTCGGTCCCCCGGTCGATCCGGCTGGGGTTCCGGTTCGGCTGGAGCCGGGTCGGCCGGCGTATCGGTCGGCTGCTGACCCGCCACGGCCGTACGGAGCCCTCGCCGGTCACCTGGAGCAGGGCGGGCGGCCCCTGGTTCGGCAACCAGATCATGACGCTGACCCTGCGTGGCCGGAACTCTGTGCTGACATTGGTCCAGGCCAAGTCCGTCGCTGGAGGCAACCAGCTGGTGAGCGTTCTTGAGCGTTCACTCACCAAGGAGCCGTAGTCGATTTTCAGCCACCCGACAGAATGTTGAACTTGCAAGTACTAGTGAGGTTTCCCTAACCTGAGGCGCTCAGTCGGTTCACGTCCCCACCCAGACCGAAGGAGCCCACCCCCCATGCTCATCCGCCTGAACGGGGCCCAGCCCTATGCGCTCGGCCTCTTCCGCTTCATCATCGGCCTGATCTTCGCCATCCACGGCGCCTCCACCCTCTTCGGCCTGTTCGGCGGCCGCGAGGCGGAGGCCGGAGCCTGGCCGGGCTGGTACGCCGCCCTGATCCAGCTGGTCTGCGGCACCCTGGTCGCCCTCGGCCTCGGCACCCGGGTCGCCGCCTTCCTCGCCTCCGGCTCGATGGCCTACGCGTACTTCAAGGTCCACCAGCCCGAGGCGCTCATGCCGGTGGGCAACGGCGGCGAGGCCTCGGCCCTCTTCTGCTGGGCGTTCCTGCTGCTGGTCTTCACCGGCCCGGGCGCCGTGGCCCTGGACCGGTTCTTCGGGGCGCGCACCACGCGGGTCGCCGCCGAGGAGCCCCGGCGCGAGCCGGCCACGCCCGTCTCGGTCTGACGCCCCGGTACTCCGGGAACCCGGCACACCCCCACCGGCGCCGACCCGGTGGCCGGGCCCCGGACGGTACGGTGCCCCGCCCGACGCGACTGTCGCGTCGGGCGGGGCACCGCCGTACTCCCGTCCTCACGCCCAGGGTGCGGGGCGAGCGCCCCGGGGCACGGGCCGAGCACCCAGGGCACGGGCCGTTCCTCCGGGTCGCGGGCCGGGCGCCTAGGGCGCGAACGGCACCGTGAAGCAGGCCACCCGCTTCCCCGCGCCGCCCTGCGCGTCGTGAACGATCACCGACCGGGCGCCGCCCTCCCTGAACCCCCAGTCGTGCCGGGCCTCCGCCTCGCCGCCCCCGTTCCCGTCGGTGCGGAAGTCCAGCCACACCTCGTTGACCGGGTCCGCGGTGGCCGAGGTGCGGTGCTGGTAGTGCGGCCCCGCCGACACGGGGTCGGCTCCACAGGGCGAGGTGTGCACGTGCATCCCGTACGCACGGTTCGGGACGAGGCCGCGCAGCCGGGTGCCGACACGGGTGGCGGACCGGTCGGCGTACTGCGTGACCTCGATCCGCGCGGCGGCCGGCACCAGGCCGGTGTCGTACGTGAGGGCGTCGGACGGGACGAAGGAGCCGGGCGGGGAGAAGACCCCGTCGGCCCGCATCCAGAACCCGCCGCTCCGCGAGGCACCACCGACCAGCCCGGCCTCCCCGGCCCCACTGGCCTTCCCTGAACCGTTCGCCGCCCCCGCCCCGCCCGCCTTGCCGTCGCCGCTCGCCTTCCCGGTCCCGCTCGTCTCCCCGCTCCCGCCGGCCTTCCCTGCGCTGTGGGCCGCGTGCCCTCCGGCGTCCGGAGCGGGCGCCCCGTCCGTGCCGTCCGCCGCGCCATGGGCGATGGAGACACCGCCGGCGAGCATCACCAGGGCCACCGCGCCGACCAGCGCCCGCCTCCGTACCGTCCCCGGCACCCGTGACGTCCGCCCCGACTCCGCCCCTGCGGCCCCTACAGCCCCTGCTGCTGACCCATCCACCTGTGCCGTCATGTGCTGCTGCTCCTCGCTCGTGCCGGTCGCCTTCGCCTCCCTAACGCGCGTACCGCCCACGAGGTGTACGTGACCCGCACAACATCACCCGCCCCTGAGCGATCTGCGCGGAGCTCTCACGCGTACGCTGTACAGCTGAACATGCCGCCCATGCCGCTCCCCTGCGACGTCGCGGCGTTGACACGAACGGGGAGTAGACGGGTGCTTGAGAGTCTGGGCGCACTGACCAGCAGCCCATGGATCTACGTGGTGGTCGCCGCTTCGGTGCTCCTGGACGTCTTTCTCCCTCTGCTGCCCAGCGGGGTTCTCGTGATCACCGCCGCCACCGCGGCCGCCGCGGGCTCGACCGGCGTCAACGGTTCGGGGGACGCGACCGGTGAGGTGCCCTCGCTCGTCGTGCTCATCCTCTGCGCGGCCACCGCCTCGGTGCTCGGTGACCTCGTCGCGTACCGCCTCGCCTGGCGCGGGGGCGACCGGCTGGACCGGGCGATCGCGCGCTCACGCCGCCTCACCAAGGCGCAGGAACGTCTCGGCGCGGCGCTGAGCCGGGGCGGCGGGGCGCTCGTCGTCATCGCCCGGTTCGCGCCCGCCGGCCGCTCGGTGGTCTCCCTCGGAGCGGGCGCCGCCCACCGCAGGGTGCGGGACTTCCTGCCGTGGTCGGCCCTGGCGGGCCTGGCCTGGGCGGGCTACAGCGTGGGGCTCGGCTACTTCGGCGGCCGGTGGCTCGGTTCGACCTGGTTCGGGACGGCCGTCTCGGTGCTCGCCCTGTTCGTGGCGGGCGCGCTGGCCGCGTTCGTCGTGAAGCGCCCGGCCGCAGCCCGGGCCGGGACGGCGGAGGCGCACCAGGACTCCTCCGGACCGGCGGCAGCCGTATCCGCCGGGGCCACCGCCGTCCAGGCAGTCCAGGGCCTCGTCCCCGGCACCCTGCCCGGCCAGGCGGGCGGTCCCGCCCCGGCCACCTCACCGGCTCCGGTCTCCCCCTGAGCGTCCCCCAGCTGCGGATTCAGCCCTCGACGGTGCTCCGGGCGCCGGAGCCCCGTATCTCCAGGCCGTCCAGGAGCGTCATCGTGGCTGCGGTGATCTCCTCGACGGCACGGTCGAACACCTCCCGGTTGTGCACGGCGGGCGCACGGAAGCCGGACACCTTGCGCACGTACTGAAGGGCTGCGGCCCGCATGTCCTCCTCGGTGGCCTCTTCGGGGAGGGCGGGCGGTCGAAGGGTCTTGATGCTGCGGCACATGACTCCAGTGTGGACCGCACCACTGACAACTGCCCGGCACCGGCCCACGGTACGTTCACTCGTCCCGCCCACGCGCATCCCGCCCACGCGACCGGCGCTCAATCCCCGTCCCGCTCGACGGCGGGGATCTCGTAACTCCCGTCGAGAACGGCGGCCCCCGGTGTGTAGAGCCGCAGCAGGGGCCGGAAGTCCCCGGCGGGCGCGGGAAGCCAGTTCGCCGCCCGCGCGGGGTCGGCGGGCCGTTCCCGGGAGAGGTACAGGGTGAGTGAGCCGTCGTCCGCGTGGACGAGGCCTGGCGTACGGTCCCCGATCGAGTACCGGCCGGCCGGGTTGTCGACGAGGTAGTAGTCCGGCGTGTTGTACATGGTCACCGACCAGAACGACTCGACGGGCGGCGGCTCCGGGAAGCGCAGCACGTAGGAGTGCGCCCCGTTCAGCTGCCGGCCCTCGCTGTCCTGGAAGGTCTGGGCGTACACCGCCTCGTAGCCGTGGTTCCCCCACAGCCCGACGCGGGCAGCCACGGCCCGGGCCAGGTAGGAGGCCTCCCGGTCGGCTATCCGCCACTCCGGCGAGTCGATCGTGCCCACGCCGAAGTGGTCCAGGTTGTAGTCGAAGAGGTGCGGGTTCGTGTTCCAGCTCCCCGGCCTCGCGCCCCCGCCCGTCCCGGCGCGGCTGACCCCCTCGACCCGGGCCCGCCCCCGTTCCAGCCCCTTCGTCAGCGCCCCGACGAGAGCCTGGTCCGCGGCGGCGTACGGCGAGGGCCCCTCCTCCAGCAGCCCCAGCGGCTGAAAGCGGTCCTGGTAGGCCTGATCGGCCGGGGACGGCGGGAAGTCGGCCATCCACACCCGCAGCTCCTCGAAGAAGCACAGCTCCTCCGGTACGCCGGGCTCGGGCATGGGCAGCCCGGTGCGGTGGGGCCGGCCGTCGAGCGGGGTGAGGGTGAGCTGCTCCTGGAGCGCCCGGACGCGCGGCAGGTCGCCGGGGCCGTCGCAGGCGTTGCGCCCTGCGACGGTGACCACGGCGGTGGGTGCGTCGATCACGCCGCGTACGCCGTCGGGGACGCTGCCGGACCAGCCGGGCGGCACGATCAGCCACTCACCCTCGCCGGTGCCGGTGGCGCGCCGGCCGACGTACGCGAAGTTGTTCGTCCAGGCGTCGACGAACTGGAGCACGTAGTACGCGCCGCCGGTGTCGGGGACGTGGAGACGCAGCGGCCCGCCGGACAGATCGAGCTGCGCGATCGAGTAGACGGTGTCGTTGTTGACGGAGACGAACTCCGTCCGGTGGTCGGCGAGGTGCTCGGAGTGGGCGAACCGGTTGAACGGGGCGGCCGCCAGCGCCCCGAACCCGTCATGGAGCGAGGTCCCCACCATGGAGAGGTCGTAGACCAGGGGGTATCCGTAGATGTACGCCTCGGCGGCGAGGTCCACGAGGTCCGCAAGCTCCACGCGGTCCGCGTCGTTGCTTTCTGCCACGTCAGAACGCCCGCTTGGAGTGGTCGGTGCACAGGGCCCAGATGATGAAGACGTCGATGGCGATGGTGACGACGGCCCAGATCGGCGTGTACGGGAGCCACATGAAGTTGGCGATGAGGTTCAGGGAGACGAGGGCGATGCCCACGGCCCGGGCCCAGGTCGCGCCCTTGAGGATGCCCCAGCCGACGAAGATCAGGACCACGCCGAGGATGAGGTGGATCCAGCCCCACGTGGTGACGTTGAACTTGAAGACGTAGTCGTTGACCGCCGCGTACACGTCGTTGGTGGCGATCCCGGCGACGCCCTTGATCACTCCGAGGACACCGTCGACGAGGAGCAGGAAACCGGCGAACAGCGTTCCGCCGCCGGCCCAGGCGCTGCCGGAGTCGTTGCCGGAGGAGGATGCGGCGGGGCGGGAGGTGCCGGGCGTCGGTGCGGTGGGCTGGGACATGGGGACTCCTTGGCCGGTACAGGCGCGGGCGCCTGCTGTCCTGACCTGCGCTGATGGTGCGTGCAGATCAGCTTCGACGTTCCTCGCGGCCGCCCCGGCCAGCCACCTGGACGCACCCGTTCGGGTGACGGCTCACGGAGCGCTGACGGAGACGATGTGCCCCTGGGCGTCCACGGTGAGGGCCACCCGCTCGACCCGGTTGACCAGCGCCAAGCCCGCCCACACGATCCCCCGGAGCAGGCAGGAGAAGACGGTGAGGATGGCGTGCAGGACATGGTTCACGGGCTGCCCGCGCACCAGCACCGCCTGGCTCCCGGACCGCGACTCCACCCGCCACCCGCTCGCGATCCGCCGGCTGACGACCCAGTCGAGGATCAGCACGCGCTGCGCGGCATCGGGCGGCTCGCCCCCAGGCGGTGTACTAGCCGGGCGGCGGCTCGATGGAGACCTCTTCCGATGCCGTACGGCGACGCTTCGGGCGGTTCACAGGCTCACGACCGGACGCTTCGGGCGCTTCGGGCGCTTGCACAGGCTCACGACCGGACGCTTCGGGCGCATCACGTGCTCACGCCCAGGTGTCGAGGTCGCCGCCGCGCCATTCGATCAGCCCCGGCCGGTCCAGCTCGACGACCTCGTCCGGCCCAGGCGCGAACCCGGCGGCCCGCAACAACGCGGCCACTTCGCCCCGCCCGTGCGCCAGCCCCACGATCTGCCCGTGCACGGTGACCCGCCGCCCTCCGGTCGCGGAGGGCGGATAGACGATCACAGGCGGATGTGCGGCCATGTCTCCACGGTGCCTTGGGGGATCGCGGAGCGCATCCCGGGAGAAGGCCGGCCGGGATCCGGGGCCCCCGGGCGGCGGGAGCCATGTCAACGCCCCCGGTCGGTAGGCGGAGGCGCACAGCGCACTCCCCCCTACCGGCCGAGCAGCAACGCCTCCGAGCCCACCGGCCGGAACCCGGCGGCCTGGAACGCCCTGATGCTGCGCGCGTTGCCCGCGGCCTGCTGCGACCAGAGGGGTTCGCCGTCGGGCACCAGATGGCGGGCGGCGGTGGCCAGGGCCCGCCCGAGACCCCGGTGCCGGGCGTCCTCGTCCAGCTCGACGGCCACTTCCCAGCGGCCCGCCACACCCCGTCCGAGGACCAGCACCCCACCGTCGACGGCCCACACACGCACCCCGTCACGGCGTCGGCGCGCGCTCACCACGCGGGGGTGGACGGGGTCGGTGATCTCCCGCAGCTCCGGCGGAGGATCGCCGGGCAGAGCGGGCGCGACAGTGAGGAGGTCGATCGTGTCGGTGGTCCGGCCGGTCCGCTCCAGGAACGCGTGCAGGAAGCGCGGGTGCATCGTGGCGGCCAGCGCGTCGCACTCCAGGGAGTCCAGGGTGGCGTGGACCCACGCGGGGTCCTCGTCGGTGAACACCACCGAGTGCGCGGTGAAGGCGATCACCCCGCTGTCCCGCCCGCTCGGCGCGGCCACCACGGTGGTACTTCCGTCGGCCGCCGGGAACCGGCCGTACGCGGCCCCGTCCAAGATCTCCGCAAGGGTCTGCCCCATCGGCTGTGCCTCTCCCCGTTCGCCGTTCCCGCCCGACTGCGCCCGCAGGACGCCGGCACGCTGGACACGGGCCCGCCCGACACACTCAACACCGGTCCGACCCGCACGCTCATCATCGGTCCGACCCGCACACTCAACGCCGACGCTCCGCGCTCCCGCCGGCACAGCCGACGCAGGTGGTAGCCGCCGGACGCACTTCCAGCCGGGCCGCCGGAATGGACTCGCCACACTCCTCGCAGCGCCCGTAGTCGCCGGCCTCCAGCCGCTCCACGGCCAGGTCGAGCTCGGCCAGGTGCTCCCGTGCCTGGGCCAGGAGGGCGGCGACATGTGCCCGCTCGAAGGCAGTGCTCGCCCCCTCGGGGTCGTGCTCGTCGTCGACGGCCACCAGGGCGTTCGCCTCGACGATGGCGTCGAAGTCACGGCTCAAGGCCGCCATCCGCTCGCTCGTGTCGGCGTGTTCCGCCACGAGCCGCCTCCGTACCGCTTCGCGCTCGTGCGGAACGTACGGGTCACCACGGATGTCATCGGTCACTCACTGCACAACGCGGGGCCGGGAGCCCCCATTCCACCCGTGGATGCGCTACGAACCCTCGCTGAAGCGGACGGACCAGGCGTAGCCGCTCAAGGTGTCGTGCGGGACCTGCCGGACCTCTCTGACCTGGCAACCGTCGTGCGCGTATTTGAGCGCGAACCGGTCGAGACGCTGCGCGTCGGTCAGTTCCTCCATGGACAGCGGCGCCCCGACCACGAGGTCCTCGTGAAGGACGTCGCCGGTCGCGGAGCCGTCCGAACAGGCCGAGCAGTGATGCGTTCTGGGTAGGGGCATACCGCCAGTGTGCGCCTCACCCGCCGCTTTGTTGACCACAGCGGCCAGGGAACAGGGGATCGGCACCCCGTGTCAGGTGCCGAGCGGCTCGGCCTCGTCCCCGTCGTGCCGCTGCCCGTCCTGCGGAGTGCGGCCCGGCCTCGGGGCCGCGAGCCACTGCCGCACCACGAAGACCGCCGCCACGGCCGAGACCAGCAGGAAGAGCAGGGAGATCCCGTCCGACAGCACCGCCAGCACGACTGCCCCGCCGCCCCCGACATCCGCTTCGCGGGCGACGATCTTGGGGTCGTCCGCCTGGTACCGGACGGTCATGCGGGCGCCGACAGAGCTCCTGCCGCCCCGCTGCCCACCGGCAGATCCGCCACCACGGTCCGCCCACCGGCCTCGAACTCGACCTCGCACTGGCCCGCCATGCACGCGCCGCTCGCGTACCGCGTCGCCTGTGCCCGCTCACCGTCCTGGAGGGAGCGCAGGTGCTGCGCAGCCGGAAACATCACCAACGCCGACAGCGCGCCCAGGAGCAGCCCGAGGACCAACGACATCAACAGGGCCGCACGAGGGTTGGAGCGGTCTGCACCCGCAACCCCCTGGTGCGCGGAGGAGGAGCCTGCGTGGGCTGTGCCGTCCAGGTCGCTCGCCATCCCTTCCAGCTCGTGCGGCACACCCCATAGGTGGGCCGCACCTCGTATCCATGATGCTGAACAGGCTAAATCGTGAGCCGAGTTGGCTTCATGTGCTGATGTCGGCAGACCGGACACGACACGGCTGCCCGCTGTCGGCAACGAAGGCCGACAGAGTCCCGATGACCTCGCGTCGGAGCACTCGCCGCAGGTGGTCGTCAACGGTCAACGCCCCCGCAGCGGCTCGCTGCGGGGGCGTTCTGACCGGTGGGCGCGGACGGTTTCGAACCGCCGACATCTGCTTTGTAAGAGCATCCGTCGAATAGGCGTGAAACCGCCGAGAAGTTCCGAGAGCTTCCGAGAGTACCGGAAGGCATTCCACCCCTCCGAATCACGGAATTCCCGAGACCTTCCGAGAACTCCCGAGGGGGGTTTGTGGACTCTTCGTGGACTCACGCCGACTCCTGCTCCGGCACGACCCGAAGTCCACTACGACCGGTGAGCGCCGCCCGCACGTTCTCGCGCGCGCCCTCGCTCTCGTGCGTGTAGACCCACGTCACCCGGCCACCGCGCTCCTGGCCGAGCACTGACTGGGCGTCCTTCTCGGAGATGCCCGCGTGGTGTAGCACCGACGTCACCCGGTGCCGGTACTCGTAGATCCGCGGCCACCACTCAACGTGCCCCGTCTCCGGGTTGACGACCTCGCGCGCGACCCCGGCCTGCGTGATGGCCTTTCGCCAAGGCCGCTTCGACATGTTGTTGGCGTTCAGCGCCTGCCCACGGGGCCCGCGGAATACCAGCTCGGCCACCGCGAGGTCGGACCCGTCTCCGATCCGCGAGCGGGTCGCGTGCGGCTTCCACTTCTCCTTCATGAACTGGATCGCCCCGAAGGCCGTTGGGGTGAGGGGCACTGTACGGAACCCGGCCTTTGTCTTCGGCGCCGCCTGGCGCCGAAGCTTGCCTTTGTCGAGGACAAGGATCTCCTTGATGTGGACGAGCATCTCCTCCTCGTCCACGCAGTGAAGCCGGAGACCGGCATACTCCCCCGGCCGCATGCCGGTCTCGTGGGCGAAGTCCCGGAGGATCACCTGGTAGTACGCGGGAAGCGCGGCGTGGATGAGTGCGTACTGCGCCTCGGTCGGCGGCTTCAGGTCGTCGGGGTGCTTTTCCACCCGGGGGGTGGTGATCTCCAGGTGCAGCGCTGGGTTGATGGAGATCCGCTCGCCGTCCTTGATTGCGGCGTCAAGCAGCGCGGTCAGCAGCTCCTTGCACCGCTTCTGGCTCTCGTGCCCCTTCACGTCCTTGCTGAGCCACCGCTGAAGTTCCATGTACTCCAGGTCGATGAGCCTGTACCCGCCCCACTTCTTGGCGATGTGGTTCTTCCACACCCCTTGCTTCCGGTTCCGGGTGGTGATGCGCCCCTTCTTCTCCTGGACTTCCCACCACTCCACCCACCATTCGGCGAGGGTGATCTTGCCGCGCTTTGGATCACGGTAGGTGCGGTCTCGGACTGCGGTGCGGATCTTGTCGAGGAAGGCGTCGGCTCCGTCGTCGCCGGTTTTCTTCTTGAAGTTCCGCGCTGTCTGCTTCCCGGTGGGGTCGCGGTAGCGGGCCTGCCAGCTGCCGATGCAGTCGCGCCGGGCCTTGCGCTCGCCGTGCTTGGCTGGCGGGTACTCCTCCATGCACAGCGTGCATCCGCAGTTCTTGGATCTGATCTGGCGTGGGTTGTTGATCGGCTTACGCGCCATGGGTCACCGCCTGCTCTCCTGTCCTCTGCTGTGGAATGCGAGGGGCCAGGTCGAGCGGCTCCCCACAGAAGCAGCGTGCACCGAACAGGGGCTGTGGCACGGCGAGTTCGATAAGAATCGCCCGTGCGGCGGTGACCGTGTGTTCGCGGTCGAGGCCGGGCGGCAGGGCGATGGTCTGGGTGGTGGCGTCGAACGGCGGAGCCGTACCGATCGACGCGAAGCGGACGCGCATGCACATGCTGACCCCCGTGTACGCAGGCGGGATGGGAACCTGCGGCCGAAGGGGGAGGGCAACGGCCGTGAGCACGACCGTACCCCTGAGTGGTTGAGAATGCGACCACTGTTACAGGAGATGACGACCCGTCATAAGCAGGGAGTGACGGACTCCATTTAACGGAGACTCACGACAGGGCGGAACGGTTGCGTTCGTTCAGCGCGCGGAGCTCTACCTCTTTGTCGGCCTGCTGCTCAGCGGTCAGCCCGCGGAAGAGTTCGAGGAGGCGCTCTTCTGCGGCCGGGCTGAGTGGACCGGGGGTCTTGCGGCCGGCGGCGGCGAAGATCTGGTCTTCGGTGAACTTGGGGTAGGCCGCGGCGAGGGCGCGCAGCGCCTCCGGGCGGGGCTGCCGTTTGCGGTGGACCCAGGTGTTGACCGTTGATACGGACGCGCCGATGGCTCCCGCGATCTGGCTGTCGTTCACGCCGTACTCGTCCTTCAGGCGCGCGAGCAGCTGGGCAAGGTCTTCGGTGGGGGTCGTATCCTCTGTGGCCACGGGCTAAGGGTGCCCTCAGCCTTCTACTTTTCGCAAGTAAAAGTAGAAGCGTGGGGCGTTCTCGTACGGCGCGTGACCTCCCCGTCACGCCCCGACGCACTGGCATATGACGCCACCATAGAACGCGCGTTCGAAGATCGCCACCACCGGAAAGCTCTCGGAGGTTCTCGGCAGTTCTCGTTGACACGACTACGACAGCGACTGTAGAACTGTCACAGCGCCTCAGAACGAGGAGCTCACACGCAACAACAAGCCGAGGTGCCCATGCCGAAGGTGCTCCGCAACGGCGAAGGGCAGCCACTCCGCGACGCACTGAAGCGGCAGCAGCTCACCCTCGACCAACTCTCCGAGAAGACCAAGCAGGTCGACCCGGAGGGGCGCGGCGTCAGCCCGGCCACCATCGCTCGACTTACCGGGCGCGGAACCACCGCCCGGGAGCGCACCGAGCTCCGCACGGCATGGCTCATCACCGAGGCACTCGACGACCGCATGCACGCACTGTTCAGCCGCACGCCAACACATTCGACCGCGACAGTAGAAAGGTCAAGCTCCGATGCCGACGAAGAGTGAGCGACTCACTGACCTCCCGGCCGGACTCGTGCCCCTCCTGACCATGCGCGAGATGGAGACGTACTACGGCGTCTCCGACTGGCAGATCCTCCAGTGGATCAAGGCCGGGATGCCCGTCGCCCCGTTCGCCGGCCGCCAGCGCCGGTTCGACATCGACGAGGTACGGGCGTGGATGGCGACGCAGGGATCGGACTCCGAACTCGTCGCCACGAACAGGTGATTCACCGCAATTGACCTGCCGAGTTGGCGCACTGCCATCTGTCACACCGCGGGGTCGCCCGCACCGCCAAGTACCGGACGACCCCAGACCCAACCTCACCGAGAGAGGGAGGCAGGCCGTGAAACCACAGGCTAGCCCCAAGATCACCCCGCCAGGAGCGGGACGGGAGCCGGAGCTCCTCGTCCGCGCCCGAGCAGGCGACCGGGAGGCATTCGCCACCCTGTACAACGTCCACGCCCCGGAAGTGTCCCGGTACATCCGCGGCCGCGTCCGTGACGTGCATCTCGCCGAAGACCTCACGAGCGAGACGTTCCTCCGCGCGCTGAGCCGTATCAGCACGTTCAGCTGGCAGGGCCGCGACTTCGGCGCCTGGCTCGTCACCATCGCCCGCAACCTGGTCGCCGACCACTTCCGGTCGTCCCTCACCAGGCTGGAGGTCGTCGTCGGGGACGCGCTAGACACCGACGCGGTGGTCGACAGCGCCGAGGACATGGGGCTGCGCAAGCTGGCCGCCTTCGAGGCCGCCGACACCGTGCACGCCGTGCTCCTGAAGCTCACCCACGAGCAGTACGGCGCGATCCAGCTCCGGTACCTCCGGGAGCTGTCGCTCACCGAGACCGCCACGGCGATGCGCCGGAGCGAGGGCAGCATCAAGCAGCTCACGCACCGCGGCATGGCCACGATGCGCCGCCGTCTGGCGGTGGCGGCATGAACAAGAACCTCCCCGCCGCGATCACGATGGTCCGCGAGCTCCTCGCCTGTGACGGCGACGTCGCGAGCACCATCGGTCACGCCCTCGACGGGGCCGGCCTCCTGGTCGACCCCGAGCGCACCTTCGGGACGGTGCTCCGCCGGACCCCGCAGGGATGGGCCCCGGTCGCACCGGCCACCCAGCCCGCTCCGCCGGAGCTGACGGAGTTGGAGCAGCAGGCGTCGGACTGGGACGCGGCGTGCGAGCGCGCCGTGCAGCTGGTCGACGTCGTCCGCTCCACGTACGCCGCAGAGCCGGACTTCGTCGGTGTCCGGGCTGACCGCGACACCGTCGTCATCACCCTCCAGATCACCGAGCTGTCCCGGTGGGCCGGGTGGATGGCCACGCTCGGCATCGTCGAGCACCAGCTCACCGGCCTCGACTACGTGGTCTGCGGCCGCACGACGATCGGCGACGTGCCGGTGACCGTGCTGGCGTACGACCTGCCGGAGGTGCAGCTCGCCGCCCAGGCCAAGGCCCGCCGCCCGTACCGGCACGCAGGACTCATCTACGACCTGGCCGTCGGGCACAAGGACATCACCGGCGACACCTGGTTCTTCCACGGCGACTACTCGGCGGAGGGCATGCCGCTCCTGTCGACGGACGGCCGGCCCGAGCGGTGCAGCCTGGCCGCCGTGGTCGACCTGCTCGGCCCGATCCTCCCCGTCCGTGAGCCGGTTGCGGCCGCGCAGGGCGGCGAGCGCGGATGACGGAGCAGAAGCCCCTGGGCCGCGAGGCGCTCGATGCGTTGATCGGCGACGTGGAGCCCGCGACCGACGACCTCCTTCTGACCTTCGCGAAGGCAGTTCGGGACTGTCGGGAGCACGAACACCCGAAGTGGGAGGACCTGTACTGCATGAACCTCTCGTCCTACATGGGCGAGCGGATCGCGCCGGTGCTACGGCGCCTGTTGGACGCCGAAGCCGGGCACGAAGCTGGCTACCGGAAGGCGATCGAGGTCATGCGGCAAGAGGGTCTGCCCATGTCGGTGGGCCTCCTGGAGGCTCAACTCGAACTCGACACGGCCGAAGCTGAGGGCCCCGCCGCGGGCTGGCTGGCCTCCAGGAAGGCCCTGCTAGGCGACTTCCTCCAGTGCTCCGCAGACCGGTGCTCCTTCGGCGAGTGGTCCTCGAAGGCCGAGGAGCGCGGCTGGGTCCGGCGCGGTGACGGCTGGCTGTGCGTGCAGTGCGCGGACTCCGCCGACGAGCGCGCCGAGATCGTCGCCCGCATCGACGCCGGGACCTGGGGAGCTCCGGCCCTCAGCTACCGGGCTCAGCAGCTGCTCGCCCACATCCAGGACGACCCCGGCACTCGGTGGAAGACCGGGCGCGCGGAGCAGGTGTACGCCGAGCTCGGCTACCCGAAGCGCGGCCGCCGCCACAACGCCCGGGGCGACCTGCACGAGCTTGCCGCCCGCGACCTCCTCACGGTCCACGGCCCCGACGACGGCCGGTACTTCCTCCTCGCCCAGCAGATGGAGGGGGGCCGATGACCGGGCCCGAGCACTACCGCGAGGCCGAGCGCCTGGCGGACAGGGCGCACCACTTCACCTACGGCGACGGCGCTGACCCGGTCACCGGGGCCGCGCTTGCCGCCGAGGCACAGGTGCACGCCACCCTCGCTCTCACCGCCGCGACCGCCATGCAGGCCGCCGTCGACGGTTCCGAGCCAGGCATGGGCGGCGGCGAGTTCGCTGCCTGGTACGAGATCGCGGGCGTCAAGCCGGGTGAGCGCCGATGAGCGCCTACTCGCGGGCCTACCAGGGCCTCGTCCGGGGCGGCATGTCCGCCACCGAGGCCGCGAACGTCCTCGGCCAGCTGCGGGCGGAGACGGGGGCGGAGCTGTCCGCCGGCCTTCTCGCCCGCGCCACCGAGACGTACCGCCAGATGCCGACCGACTCCAACGCGATCAAGCGCCGGAAGACCGCCCGGTTCGGCGCGGTCCGCGACGCCGCCGACTGGGTCATCACCGCCACCACCACCGGCCGCCTCACCACCACCCCTCAGCAGCGCGACCACCGGAGCAACACGTGAACTTCTCCTTCACTCCCGCCACCCGAGAAGCCGCCAAGGCCCGCATCGGCCTCCAGGGCCCGGCCGGTTCCGGCAAGACAAAATCCGCCCTCCGTATCGCCGAGGGCCTCGCCAAGGGCGGCTCCATCGGCGTCATCGACACCGAGCGCGGCTCCGCCCTCACCTACGCCCCCGTCCCCGGAAAGCCCGAGCTCGGTGGCCACGAGTTCGGCCACATGCCGATGGACACCCACGACCCCCGACACCTGATCGAGGCCATCGCCGCCGCCCGCGCCGCCAACATCGGCGTGCTGATCGTCGACAGCTGGTCCCACTTCTGGAACGGCCGGGGAGGCCTCCTCACCATCGTGGAGGAGGCCGGCCGGAAGCCCGGAGCGGGTGGGTCCTTCGGCGGCTGGCGTGAGGGCAACCCGATCGAGCAGGACATGCTCGACGCCCTCCTGAACTACCCGGGCCACGTCATCGCCACCATGCGCACCAAGGGCGACTACGTGATCGAGGGCAAGAAGGTCACCAAGGTCGGCGTCAAGGCAGTCCAGCGTGAAGGTGCCGAGTACGAGCTCGGGCTGATCCTCGACATGGTCGAAGGCACCGGCAGCGTCACGAAGACCCGGTACGAGCCGCTGGAGGGCCTGACGATCCACCACCCGGGCGAAGACCTGGCGGACATCATCCTTGAGCAGCTCGGCCAGGGCGTGGACCCGATCGAGGTCCTGATGACCGACCTGACGGACGCCGAGCTGACCTACGAGGGTGCTCTGGCTCTGCACGCTCGGGCGAAGAACCGTGGGCTGCTGGACACGGGGCAGCTGCACCCGAAGACCGGTGAGCCCACGACGATCGGCGCGCTGATCGCCGAGTACGGGACGGCGCTTCGTGCGCAGCCCACCACTCAGGCTCCGGCCGGGCCCACGCCGCACTCCATCTCCGACGCGGTCGCCGCCGAGGGAGCAACCGGCCCGGACCGGCAGCCCGCTGCCTTCGGCTCCTCGCCGGTGTCGGCTCCGCAGATGCGGATGATGCACGCCTGCTTCGCCAAGGTCGGCCTCGGCGCGAAGGACCAGCGCGAGGAACGGCTCCGCGCCACCGGCCTCATCATCGGCCGCCAAGTCGCCACCGCCAACGAGCTGACCTTCGACGAGGCCGCGACCCTCCTCGACACCCTCACCGCGTACGGCGACTTCGACAACCCCGTCGATGAGTTCACCGCCATGGTCCAGGGCCTCGAAGACGAGTTCGCCAAGCAGCCCGCCCACGCCTGAACCACCACTGACCGCGGGCCCGGCCGCCGACTCCCGGCCGGGCCCGCACCACCCCAGAGAGGAGGACACCCAGTGGTGGACCCCACCCCCGAGCAGACCGACGCCATCGACACCTACGGCGACGGCATCGACCTCGTACTCCAGGCCGGCGCCGGATGCGGGAAGAGCTCGACGCTCAAGATGATCGCCCGGAGCGACCCGCGCCGACGGATGGTCTACGTCGCGTACAACAAGGCCATCGCAGCCGAGGCGTCGCGGAGCTTCCCGTCGACCGTGCTGTGCAAGACCGGCCACGGCCTGGCCTACGACCCCCGGTACAACGAGCGGCTCTTCGGCCCTCGCCAGACCGCGCACCAGGCCGCTCAGGCCCTCGGTGTGAAGGAAATCCTCGGCATCGTAGGCGCGACCCCGTCCATCCCGACGGACATCGGCCCTCGGAAGCCGATGACCGGCAAGATCATCATGCGGGCGGCCCTCGACACGATCACCCGCTGGTGCCACAGCGCCGACCCCGAGATCCGGAAGTGGCACGTCCCGCAGTACGACGGCCTCCTCACCGAGCAGCCCCGCACCGAACTCCTCGCCCTGGTACTCCCCGTGGCCCTCGCCGCGTGGGCCGACCTCACCGACGAGACCGGCGGGCTGAAGCTCAGCCACGACCACTACCTGAAGATGTGGGCGCTCAGCGGCCCGAAGCTCCAGACGGACGTGGTGCTCCTCGATGAGGCGCAGGACACCAACGACGTCCTGTCCGCCGTCCTCCTGGACCAGGACCATGCCCAGCGGATCGCGGTCGGCGACTCCGCCCAGCAGATCTACAGCTGGCGCGGCGCGAACGACGCCTTGGCCCGCTTTGTCCGCGAGCTCGGCGCACCCGAGCTGACGCTCAGCCAGTCCTTCCGGTTCGGCCCGGCCATCGCCGCCGAGGCGAACAGGTGGCTCCGCGTCATCGACGCCCCCCTCCGCCTCACCGGCTACGACCAGGCCGACTCCACCGTCGGCCCCGTCAGCACCCCGGACGCGATCCTCTGCCGCAGCAACTCCGGCGCGATGGGCATCGTGATGGAGGGCCTGGCTGCCGGGCGGCAGGTCGCGCTCGTCGGCGGAGGCGGGGACATCAAGGCCCTCGCCTGGGCCGCCGAAGCGCTCCAGTCCGGCGGCGTCACCGACCACCCCGAGCTCATGGGCTTCCCGTCCTGGGACGCGGTGTGCGAGTACGCCGAGGAGGAGGACGGCTCGCTCAAGGTGCTCGTGAAGCTGATCAACGAGCACGGCACCGGGCCGATCCTCGCGGCCGCCGACGCCCTGGTCTCCGAGAACCGCGCGGAGCTCGTCGTCTCCACCGCGCACAAGGCCAAGGGCCGCGAGTGGCCCGCCGTCCGGATCCACTCGGACTTCCGGGCCCCAAAGCCGGACCCGACCACCGGGCACGTCCTCCTCCCGCGTGAGGAGGGCCGGCTTGCGTACGTCGCCGTCACCCGGGCCCGCCAGCAGCTCGACGCCGAGGCCCTCGCTTGGGTCGACACCATCACGGCGGTGAGCGCATGAGCATCGTCGAGTGGGTCGTCATCGGCCTCGTCACCGCCTGGGCCGCCGCAATCGCGGGCGCGGGCGTCCTGCTCCGCATCGCCGACGAGGACGACTTCGCCGCCGGCCTCGACCGCCTCCGTACCGCCATCGCCACCGCGGACATCGAGACCGAGCCCGGCGGCCCGTCCGCCGAGCTCATCGACTGCTGGGCGATCTGGCCCGACGCCCCCACCCACGCCGGAGAGGACGGCACCCGATGACCACCGACATCCGGCGGGCCTGCAGGGGCGCGGACACCGAGGAGTGGTTCCGCGACCGGGAGAAGGGCCTGGCGGCGAAGGCAGCCACGAAGCGCGCGCAGAAGGTGTGCGCCCGGTGCGCCGTCCGCGTCGAGTGCCTCTCCACCGCGCTGATCGAGGAGGACGGGACCGGCCGGGACTACCGGTTCGGCGTCCGGGGCGGGCTCACCGGCCTGGACCGGGCCTATCTCGTCGAACGCGGCAAGCGACAGAAGGGCCGCGCCACCTGACTCCGGGTGCGCGGACGCGACCTCCCGCTCCGTCCGCGCACCCGGCCACCACCCCCAACCACGGAAGGACAGCACGCGGTGACGACCCCGCCCGAGTGCACGCACTGGATCGGCCCTGAGCGCCGGTACTGCCGTGCGCTCGACGCGGTCCGCCGTTACCTGCCTGGCCTCCGGTGTCCCTCCCACACCCCGTCAGCACTCCGGGGGCGGCCGGAACCGCCGCCCGGCCCCGGTTGGCCGGCGGGCGCCTGGACCACCCCCTCACCCCAGAGCGCGTCCGCGCTCGTCGACCACCGGGCGGTCGCCTCCGGCAAGCGCCGGGCTCCCGCCCACACCTACCGAGCAGCACAACGAGCAGTGCACGAAAGGAAGTCATGAGCACCACCGAGCCCACCGCCGAGGACACCGAGCAGGTCGTCCGCCCGTTCGCGGCGTTCCTCCAGGACCAGTCCGGCGGCCAGCTGCACGACGAGCTGTCCACCCGCCTGCACGAGCTCATCGAGGCCGTCCGCGAGACCGGAAAGGCCGGTGCCATCGCGCTGAAGATCGACGTCAAGCCGATCGCGGGCACCGACGGCCGGACCGTCACTGTCACGGACACCGTCACCTCGAAGGTCCCGCACACCGAGCGCCCGAAGAGCATCTTCTTCGTCGACGACACCGGCAACCTCTCCCGCACCGACCCCCGCCAGCCCGTCATCACCGGCCTCCGCGAGGTCGAGCCCACCCCCGCCCCCACCCAGCTCAGGAGCGCCAAGTGACGCTGAACCGCTACGACAACACCATGCCGTCCGACCTCAACGGCACCCAGGCCGTGATCGACGTCGCCATGCGCGCCGCCCAGCCCCACCAGCTCGAACCCGGGAACTTCTACACCCTCGTCACCCCGGGCGGCGGCGTCCAGAAGGTCGACCTCACCGGCCCCGAGCACACCGGCGTCCCGGCGCGGAAGTCCGGCACCACGTTGGTCCGCGACGTCGACAGCTTCCTCGCCTACTTCGACAAGCACGGCGACGACCACTCCGAGGTGTACGCGGACGTCGAGCGCCGCACCATCACCGCGGTCCTCGACGCCCACACCGGCGAGGACGCCCGCTGGGGCGGTCACCGCGTCGAGCTCCACCTTCGCGAGACGTCCGCCTGGCGGGCCTGGACCTCCATGGACGGCCAACTGGTCCCGCAGGGCCAGTTCGCCGAGTTCATCGAGGACAACCTCGTTGACCTGGTCGAGCCGACGGCCGCCACGATGCTGGAGCTCGCCGAGTCCTTCGAGGTGACCACCTCCGCCGAGTTCCAGTCGTCCCAGCGGCTCGACTCCGGTGCCCGGAAGTTCTCGTACGTCGAGGAGCAGACCGGGAAGGCCGGCCACAAGGGCGACATCACCATCCCGGCGACGCTGACCCTGGCCCTGCGGCCTTTCGAGGGCACCGAGCCCTACAAGGTGATCGCCCGCTTCAAGTACCGCCTGGACAAGGCGAAGGGCGAGCTGCGCCTCGGCTTCAAGATCGAGCGCCCCGGCGATGTCCTCGCCGCAGCCTTCGCCGACATCCGGACGCTCATCGATTCCGACGTCCCGATGGCCGTGCTGAACGGCGCACCCGCACACCGCTGATCCACCGCTCATGGTGCGGCCGGGTCACCCCCGGCCGCACCCCGCACCATCCCGAAGGAGCCCTGTGGGCGGCCGCCTGTACGTCGAGGTGCTGGACTACGCGCCGACGACGCTGACACACCGCGAGAAGCTCGCCCTCGCAGTGCTGGCCGACGACGCCCGGGACTCGACCCGCATCACCTGGTCCAGCGTCGAGTCGGAGAAGATCCTCCGCCGCGCACAGGTCTCCCGCGCCCAGATCTACGCCCTGATCAAGGCCCTGATCGCGAAGGACTGCCTCACGCGGGTCTCCGCCGGCCAGAAGAACGGCACGGCGAAGTACATGATCCTGCCGCTCCAGCGTCCGCAGATCCCGGACGCTGAGGACGACGGTCAGCGTCCGGATTCCCCTGACGCTGACGAGGACTCCCAGGGTCCGGAGAACCCGGACACTGACGCTCAGGGTCCGGAAATCCCGGACACTGACGACTCTCAGCATCCGGATTCTGCGGACACTGAGCCGAAATCCCAGTGTCCGGATTCTGCGGACACTGACGAGTCTCAGTGTCAGGAAATCCCGGACGTCAGTGTCAGGGAATCCCGGACGCCTACTCTCTCTCCTCTCTCTACAAGACCTCTCTCGTTCGGCGAACCGTCCGACTCAGCTGACGCACAAGCCGCGCAAGACGACATCGTCGACGCCGAGGTCCTCGAGGAAGCTGCCGCCGAGCAGCCCAAGCCAGTCACCACCCAGATGATCGTCGGCGAGTGGCTGGAGCGCGCACCGAAGCGCCCGCCCGGCTCCGTCATCGGCCGGGTCTCCAAAACCATCCGTGTGCTCCTCGAAGAGGACCGCATCGACCCCGACGACATCCGACGCGGCATCGCCCACTGGATGTCCAAGGGCCTTGACCCCAGCACGCTGCCGTCCGTCGTGAACCAGGTCATGAACGCCCCCCGTACGGCCGCCCCCCGCCAGCCCAGCGGCCAACACGGCTACGACCCCGACACCGGCATGGACCTCTTCGACCGCGCCCTCGCCCGCGCCCAGGCCCGCCAGCCCCAGGAGGATCAGTGACACCCGAGGAAGCCATCCTCGTCGCGAAGTACGTCGCCAGCGTCTGCCCCCAGCAGCGCTTCAACGAGCACACCCCCGACGTCTGGGGCGACATCCTCGCCCCGTACACCGTGGACGACGCCCGCGCCGCAGTCATCACTGTCGCCGCCCGCCAGGCCTTCGTCGCCCCAGCCGAGATCGTCACGGAGATCAAGGCCCGACGGGCCGAGCGCATCGAGCTGGCGCACGTCGTCTACGACGGCAACCCGCTGGAGACCGGAGCCCAGTCCGCCGCCTCCCGCCGCGCCCTCATCACCGCCGCCGCCGACGGCCTCCTCCCGGCCCGCACCCCCGCCGCCGCCCTCGGCACCGCCGACCGCCTCGCCCTCCCGCCCGGCGCACCCGGCCCGTACACCAACCGCGTCGCCGCCGCCCGCGCCGCCGTCGGCCAAGCCCTCCCCACCGCCCGCGAAGGCGTCGTCAACCCCCGCGCCATCAGCTGCCGCATCTGCCAGGCCCTCCCCGGGACCAGCTGCACCGTCCGCGGCCGCCGCATGAAAGACCCCCACCCCGCCCGCCTCGACGACGCGAAGCGCCGCGCCGCCGGCCTCCCCCCGACCGACCCCGCCCAGGACCGCGTCGCCGAGGACCGCATCCGCGCCGCAACCGCCGCCCTCGCCGCCGACGACCGCACCGTCCCCCCGGCACCCGAGACCACCCAGGAGGAACCCACCTCATGAGCCTCACCGCCACCGAACCCCTCACGCTGACGCCCAACACCGACAGCGCACCCCTCCTCAACGCCCTCGCCCAGAGCATCGCCGCCGGCCACCCGCCCGAGACCTGGCTCTGGATCAACTTCCACCGCCCCGACGGCGGCGTGAACATCCGCTACGCCTGGACCGCAGGAGGGCACGAACTCGGCGACCGCATCGACCTCCTCGCCGTCGCCACCCCCCTCGACTCCGCCGACTGGCTCCACATCATCAGCGAGCACGCCCAGACCAGCACCCGCGGCCGCATCGAGATCCAGGCACACCCACTGCGCCCGATCCTCGCCGACGTACAGGCCGACATCCGCTGCCCCGACGACCGCCGCAACACCCTGCTCCGCGCCATCGCCTATGCCGCCGAGCACACCGGCCAGACTCCCCGCCCCGGCACGCCCCGCTGGGTCGGAGTCGGCCCCACCCTCCTCGCCCGGAGGACCCCCTGATGCGCACCGCCCGCTTCCCGCAGATGGCCGTCCGCTGCTCCTGGTGCTCGGCCCCGCAGGGCCAGCTCTGCACCAACCCCGCCACCGGCCGCGAGCAACGCCGAGGCACCCACGACGCCCGCCGCATCACCTGGGTCATCCACACCACCACCTGCCCCGTCTGCGCCGCCGCCCCCGACAGCCCGTGCATGTCCCTGCCCCCCAGCCTCCGCACCGCCCTGTCCATGCCCCACCCCGAGCGCATCACCGAGGCCGACACCAACCACACCGCCACCCACAGGACCCCGCCATGGCCCCACAGTGCCCCGACTGCCACCAGCCGATCCGCTGGACCCGTACCGAAGCCGGCCGCCGCCTCGCCGTCGATCCCGACCCAGACCCAACCGGCAACGCCGCCGTCTGGCGCGACGGCAACGGCACTCTCCGGTCCCGCCGCCCCACCGCCGAACTCCCCCTGACCGGCTGGGAACGCCTCCACCTCCCCCACATCGCCACCTGCCCCACCCGCCAGGAACAGACCGCCCTCCCCATCGGCGTCGTACGACTCGCCGACCACCGACGGAAGAAGAACCGATGACCGACCAGACCACCCCGCAGCCGCCCGATCAGCCCGTCCCGTTCCGGTACGTCGACGAGGACCAGTACTGCCTGTCCGCCCGTCTCCTGCCGGACCTCAACACCGGTGGCACGACCGGCACCGTGTCGATCACGATTGAAGGCAGTGACGAGCCGCAGTCGGCGCACGTGCCCGTGACCGAGCTGCCGAAGGTCCTCGCGGGGATCGCCCAGTCCGCTGGCCTCGCCGCCGAGCAGGCCACCCGTCGCGCCTTCGTCGACGGTCTCAGCCTTCGCTCCGCCGAATACCGCTCCTGCGGCGCGAGCATCGACGTCACCACCGAGACGGGCTTCGTCTGCTCCCGTCGCATCGGCCACGACGGGGAGTGCGCGCCCCGCCCCGACGAGGATGACGACCAGGCCGCCCGCGCTGCCATCGCCCCGCTCGAAGCCGCCATCCGCAAGGCCAAGGCGCAGCAGCACGCCGAGATCCGCACCCAGGCCATCGCCGACACCATCACCACCCTGCGAGCCGTAGCCCACCCCAACACCGAACGGGGAGCAGGCATCCGCTGGGCAGCCGACCACCTCGACCGCATGGCCAAGGAAGGACTCGGCGCTGAGGACGACACCCCCACCGGTCAGAAGTACCCCTGCGGCCTCGGCATCTTCTGTGACACCTGCGGCACCGAGTTCCGCGGCGACTTCATCGTCACCGACACCATGACCAAGGCCGAGCGCCTGGAGGTCATCCGCAACCACGTCCGGACCAAGCTGGGCTGGCAGAGCGACGAGACCGGCGACAACTGCCCGAGCTGCCGCACAGACCCGGCCGCCGCCGCGATCCGCACCGCAATCCTCACCAAAGCCATCGAAGAGATCGAATCGCTGCCCCAGGACTACGAGTGCGATCCCGGCCGAGGCGACGCGTGTGACGAGCTCCGCAAGCTCCTCCCCAACCCCACCCAGTGATCACCGTCGCCTTCGTGGCCCTCGTCGCGATCACCACCGGCCTCATCACCGGCACCTGGACCAACCTCCCCAACCTCAAGATCACAAAGCGCTAAGTACCCACCGCGCGAACCGGTTCCGATCCGGTTCGCGCGCAGGGAGAACAGGAAGATCACATGGCACTGCCCACCCTGGCCGGCGTCGCCCGCCTGGTCGACGATCCCGAGCTCCGCTTCACCCCCTCCGGGAAGGCCGTCGCGGACGTGCGGCTCGCTTTCAACTCCCGCCGGCTGAACCAGCAGACCCAACAGTGGGAGGACGGGGACACCTTCTTCGTCCGGGGCTCGGCCTGGGAGCAGCACGCCGAGAACATCGCCGAGTCCCTGGCCAAGGGCATGGAGGTCATGGTCTCGGGTGAGCTGCGGACGGAGCGCTGGGAGAAGGACGGGGTCAAGCACGAGCGTCCGGCGCTGATGATCCGCAGCATCGGCCCGACGCTGGCGTACGCGACCGCCAAGGTCACCAAGGCCGCCCCCGCCCAGAACGGCGGGCAGGGAGCCAGCCAGCCGCGCGGAGGGGCCTCCCAGGGCCGACCCCAGCAGTCCCGCCCGACCCAGCCGCCCGCCGACGACCCCTGGGCCATCGACAACGCCCGCGGCCACAGCGACGAGCCCCCCTTCTAGCCGGAGACCACCACCATGAAGCGCATCATCCCCACCATCGCCGTTGCCGCCCTGGCCGCCGCGCTCCTCACCGGGTGCACCCCGGACGACGACTGCGACAGCGCGGCCGGCACTCACCCGGCGCCCATCGCGCAGGTCGCCCCCGAGCGTCCGTCCGGCGGGAGCAGCGGCGGCCGGAGCTCCGGCTCCAGGAGCAGCGGCTCGAAGTCCAAGCCGTCGAAGCCGAAGGCCCCGCGGTACTCGACCGGCTCCACCGGCGGGAGCCACGGGCACGGCCCCTGCGACGACGACTGATGGCCGCCGTCCTCCGCCTCCCCGGCGGGCCGGCCGAGGCCTCCGAGATCGTCGAGGCCCTCGTCGTCGCCGCCCAGGCCCGCGACACCACCGCACCCGGGCTCGCCGCCCGCTGGCGCCAGATCGCCGACGACATCGGCGACGCCCTCGACCAGCTGCCCGTACCGAAGATCACCCAGGAGCAGAACTGATGCGCATCTACTACGACACCGAGTTCCTCGACGACGGTCGGACCATCGACCTGATCAGCATCGGCATGGTCGCTGAGGACGGCCGCGAGCTCTACGCCGTCTCCTCCCAGTTCGACCAGGGTGCCGTCCGCCGGCACGGCTGGCTCATGGCCAACGTCTGGCCCAGCCTCCCGATCCTGAAGAACCCCCGGGGCACGCGCGGTACGGACCGCATCGACGTCACCGACCCCGACGTCCACCCCCGCGCCCAGATCGCCCGCATGGTCGAACGGTTCATCCTGGAGACCCCGGACCCGCAGCTCTGGGCGTACTACTCCGCCTACGACCACGTCGCCATGGCCCAACTCTGGGGGCCGATGTCCAACCTGCCGCACGGCATCCCCATGCAGACCGACGACCTGGTCACCGAGGCCAAGCGCCTCGGCCTCACCCCGGACGACCTCCCGAAGCAGTACGGCGGCAACCACAACGCCATCGCCGACGCCCGCCACAACCTCGTCATGGCCCAGTACCTCGACAGCATCGCCCGCACCCGCTGATGGACGACCCGCTGATCGTCCGCCTGTACCTCGGCCTCCCGAGACGCCTGCGCAACGCGCTCGACAGATTCCTCGGCATCCGCCGCTGACCCACCCGTACGACCGGACTTGGGGCACCACACGGGAGCCCGCCCCCGGCACACCGCCAGGAGCACCCACCGTGTTCGGACTCACCACCACCCGCCGCGCTGAGCAGAACCTCGCCGACGAGATCGATGCCCACCTCGCCACCATCCGCAGACTCCGCAGCAACGAGGAACTGGCTGCTGACGCACACCGCGACCTCCGCGACGAAGTCGAAGCCCACCTCGCCAGCATCCGGGCCGCCTTCGCCTCCGAGCAGACGGCCACCGAGCCGCGCACCATCGAGCACCCCGACGAGCTCTGGTCCCTCATCGACTGGACCCTCTGGGGCTCCGGCATGGGCGACACCTTCCGCGAGCGCCTCGCCGACACCTTCCTCCAGGCCATCACCCCCGAGGACCACGCCCAGGCCCTCGAACTCATGCGGTGGTGGACAGAAGACCGCGGGCCAGCCCCGCTCGGCCGCCGCCGGTACGCGGACCTGAAGCGCCGCCTCGACCGAGCCCTGAGCAACGTGGTCCGGTGGCGCACCGAAGCCCACCGCGCCCAGCGCGAAGCCCGGCTCCTCGCCGAGCAGCTGCTCACCGCCACCAGCAGCCAGTCCGCAGCCGCCCGCCGCGCCCTCGGCCTCCCTGAAGAGGGCCCCTGGCAGCGCGCGCTCGACGGACTCAACTCCCTCATCGACGCAGAGATCCCATTCCACATCGAGCCCGACGGGCGCATCAGAAGCCTGCTCGGCAACGAACGCATCGAATGGGACCCCGAAGCCGGCCTCTGGCATCTGGTCCACGGCCACGAGACCCCCCTCGCCACCACCGTCGATGAAGTGCACACGGCCACCGTCAAGGCCGACACCGATGGCTGACCTGACCCCCGAGCGACTCTCCGAGATCCGCAGCCTCGGACCGACCTCCGACCCGATCGCCTGCTGGGCCGCCATCCAGGACCTGCTCCGCGACCGCGACGACCTGGTCCGCGCGAGCGCCGAGACAGCCGAGGAACTCGCCACCTGGACGGGGTCGCTCGCCCTGTGACCGACACCTGCGGGGTGTGCAACCGGCCGCTCCTCGACCCCGAGTCGAGGGCGGCCGGTATCGGCCCCACCTGCGCAAAGAAATTCCACGGCAGCACCGCGACCGCGGGCTCCCACCAACTCACCTTCGAGGAACCCATGACCGACCAGCCCAAGACCCCCGCCGTCTGGACCGATAGCGACCCGCTGATGGAGGCCACCGCCTCCGCAGTGTGGGAGCAGTGCACCACCGAGGGCCCGAGCACCGTGGTCGACGACCCGCGCACGATTGCCGCGGTCGCCGCGACGGTGGCCCGGCGGCTCCTTGGTGCCGATCCAGAGCAGGCCATGACCGGCGTTGACCGGGCCGCCCTGGAGCGCGTGCGCTCTTACCTGGCGGCGCGCCTCGATCAGGTCGCGGTCGACCCGGCGGAGGTCTACAACGTTCTGACGGGGGCGGCGCAGCACACCGGCCGCTGCGGAACCGACCCGCGGACCGTACTCAGCCCCGGCGACCAGGCCGCCGTCACCCAGTTCAAGGAGTACCTCGCCCGTCGGCGCCGGGTGTTCTCCGCCGTGACCGAGAACGAGCCGGAGACCGAGGAACAGCGCGCGGACCGAGAGGAGACCGAGCGCGCCCACGAGGCCGGTGACCACGAGCACTGTGGCCCAACCTGCGAGGCCGAGTTCCCGACCGAGATGCTCCGCAACACCATCCTGTACGCCGCTCTCCCCGGCTCAGGCACGATGCTCGAAGAGCTGCTCCGCCGCGCCACCGGCGAGGCCGGGCATGACGCCGAGCGGTACAAGGCCGACCATCTCGCCTCGTGCAAGACCATCGCCGAGATGTACGAGGCCGCTACCGGCCGCAAGGGCATGGGGCCGATCCGCGGCGTCGTCGAGGACGTCGCCGACGTGCGCAGCCGCGCCGACGAAGCCGAGAAGGAGCGCGACGGCCTGCGCCGGGCGCTGCACCTCCTCCGATACGGCATGACCCGCGCCAAGGGCAACGACTTCGCCGCCGACTACGTGGTCACCCTGATCGACGAGACCGTTGCGCAGTGCACCGGCACGGTGATGGAGCCGTGCGACGCCGATGAGCAGCGCGCCCGCGCCGACCAGGCCGAGGCCGCGATCAAGCGCACCGTCCACCAGATGCGCGCGTACGTCGTCGCCTCCGGCTGCGCGGGCGTGAACCCCCAGCAAGTGATCGGCCTGCTCTCCACGACCTGGCCCGACGGCAACTACGAAGCGCCCGCCCTCGGCTCCGTGGAGGCGACGTCGTGATCAACGCCCGTCTCCGCGTCTACCTGCTCGCCATCGCCGCCGGCCTCCTGATCGCCGTCATCTTCACGCTCAGCATCACCGGCATGGTCACCCAGGCCATCAGCATCAGCCTGACCGTGCTGGTCATCGCCGAAGCCGCCGAGCACCTCGACACCGAACGCCGGAAGACTGCGGCCATCGCCGAACGGGTGGACAACTTCCGGCCCGCACCGGACGGTGTCGCCCACCTCGACGAAGAGCAGCAGGTCAAGGGCTCACCCGGCCTGGACGAATCCGAGTCCGCCCTCCGCGACCTAGTCCGCCGTCGTCAGCCCGCCTACGACGCCGTGTACGCCTACATCCGAACCCTGCCCGTCGAGCCTGTGCCCATCAGGAACGCCCACATCTGGCGTGCGGTCAACGCGGCGCTCGACGCCATGCACGTCGGGGAGTGCGTCTCCTCGCACTGCGTCGAAGGCGACCACATGATCTTCACGGAGGAGCCGACATGAGCCGCATGGAAATCGAGGTCGACGGCGAGTGGGTGCCGGTCGAAGGCGTGAGCTCCGTCGAACTCCACCAGGCCGAGCCCGACCCCATGCCGGTCATCACCTGGCAGACCGCCCTCCGAACTGCGACCACCGTCATGGCCGAACTGATCCGGAGAATCGACCAGGCCTCGCGCGCCGTCCAGAGCACGGGCCTGGTCGACGAGACCGGCAAGGCCCGCCATCGGGACCGCCCAGCGTGGCAGTCCCCGTACGGCCCGCCCCGCCGACGCTGAGCATGCAGCAGGGGCGCATCCACCGTCCGCCAAGACCGGATGCGCCCCCAGGTGATCATCACGATAGCCCCACCGCACCCCGGAGCGCCCGATGACCACCACCACCATCGCCACCACCGAGCGCAACCTCTTCACCATCGCCCACCACTGGCGCGACCTCCGCGAACACCTCACCACCCGCGGCACCACCTGGCCCCCCACCATGGGCATCAGCACCATCAGCCACCGCGACCAGGACGAGGAGCAGGCCGAAGCCGCCACCTGGCGGGCCGAAGCCCTCCGCGCCCTCGAACGCTCCCCGGAGCAGCCCGGGTGGACCGCCGCCCCGTTGCGCCTCGACGTCCTTGACACCATGGTCACCGTCGAGGCCGGCCTCCTGGAGCTCGCCGACCAGACCGCAGCCGCCATCCAGCACGCCCCGATCACCCCAGCCCCGCCGCGCCGTTCGTGGCCGGACGACCCGCGCGCCCGCCGTACGGCCGAGGCGGACGACCTCCGCCGCAACCAGCTGGCCCTCCGAGAGTCGAAGAACCCGCGCCGGTGGCGGTACACCGGCGCCCAGCGCACCGCACCGCTCGCCGCCCTCTGGCTCCTCGCCCGCACCCAAGGCGTACGGGGCCCGTGGCGGCCGCTCACCGACGTCGAGCAACACCGCATCGACGTCGTCGCCCGTACATCCGCCGACCTCGTTGAGGGGGCCCTCGACGTCGGCGACGGCCGCGTACGCCTCGCCGCAGCCTGCCCGTCGTGCGCCGGCCCGCTCGACATGCACGGCGGAGCCGGAGCCGCGCCGGTCGTACGTTGCGCCAGCTGCGGACGTGCCTGGAGTCAGCCGATGGGCTGACAACTCATCCGAGGACGGTCAAGGCAACTTCCTGGACTTGGCCGTCCCAAACGGCATACAGCGTGCGGGGAACTGGAAGCCCGTCAGCTGACATCATGGTGAACGGAAAGGCCTCACCATCCATCAACGCCACATTGTCTATGGCGTCCATTCGGTAAGGCGCGGTTCGAGGGGTGACGGTAATACCTGTCGCAGGCCCCGTACCTACGTTGCGCAACTGGTATTGATACCTCCCAATCTTCTCAATCTGGAAGCGGGGCCGAGGCCTGTTGGCTTCCTCCTCGGCCGCACGACGCCCGGCTGCTTCCCGCCGCTGGTCGGCAAGTGTCTCCTCGGCCACGGTTGCCGATCGCTCCGATGCGATGCGGGAGAGCCGCGCCTCCTCGACCGACTCCTGTGCCGCAGTCGCCGACGTCTCGGAAGCGTTCGCGGAACGGCGCCCGTCCCTCTGCGCCCTGATGCTGATCCACAACGCGATCAAGGCGAACAAGCAAGCCAGCCAGGCAGGCCAATCTCCCCAGCCCAGTGATGCGGCCCATGACCGCGCGTATCCCCAGTTCATGGGGCGGACCGTACCGCCATGGGTGGCCCGGCACAGCTCGATGACCAAACGGAACCTCCCGTTCCTGCCGCAAGACCCCGAGGTTGCTGCAAACTCACGTCATGGACGCAGGACTTGCAGCAGTGATCGCGGGAGCAGCGGGCGCGGGCGGAGCAGCCCTTGCCGCATTCGCCACCAGTTCAGGCCTGATCAAGCAGGCCAAACTGCAGGGAACCAATGCTCATCAGCTGTGGCTTCGCAACCACCAACAACAGGCATACGAAGGGCTTATGGTCGCAATCGACCGCATTGTGAGGTCGTGTCGAGATGCCATCGCCACCGCCGAGTCTGTTCGCTCACACGGATTCTCGGAAGCAGAGCGGCAGCAAGCCGTGCCCGTACTTCAAGACATAGCCGTTCAGGCCAGAGCCTTGCAGAGCTCCCTCCACCGCACGATGCTTCTAGCCGAGGGCCAAGCCAGCGAGACAGCCTTCGCTCTCGGCGAAGCAGGCCTCACTCTGGCGGAGGTATCGACGGCTATCGCTACCGAGTTGGCCACGCCTGCGATAACGCCGTCGAACTCAATGGAGGAATTGCAGGAAGCGAAGGACGGGGTAACCCGCACACAGGGTGAGTTTCTCGCGTGGGCAGGTGCGCAGCTGCAGGCGGGCTGAGCTGAGAGCCGTTCCGTCATAGCAGCCCGAGCTCTGTGTCTGGTCGGCAGAACTGGCAGGCGAGTCCGGTATCTCCGGCGATGAGGCGCCGGGCTTCGTCGGCTGGGATTGCGCGGACCCGGGCACCCTGGGGTCGGCAGAACCCCTGATGCACGGCGACCGCCCGCCGCCCGGCACCGATGCCGGTCTCCAGTACCCAGTCCGGGGGCGGTGGCGGGGGCCGGCGGGCGGCGAGTTCCGCGAGGCGCTGCTCTTCGGCCGTGATCCAGTCCCGGGTGCGGGCGAGGTCCCGCTCCTGGACGCGCTCCAGGAAGCGGAGCAGGTCTAGGCGCGGAACCTCCTGTTCGTTCATGTGTTCGAGTCTACGGCCGAGGGGGGGCCTGCTCACCCTCAGCACGCCCCGCCAGATCGGTCCGCTGCCCCTGCCTCGACTTCCGACCCGCGAAATACGGCCGCGCCGCCCGGTAATCCACCGCACTCGACCGCCCGATCTGCACCACCGGCGGGAACCCCTCGTCCGCCTTGGCCAGCTGCGAAATCCGCTGATGGGTGATCTTCTCCACCACCCCATCAGCCACCAGCCGCCGGGCCAGCTCCCGGAAACTCAGCATCTCGGGCCCTCCTTCATCCACGGCCACAGGGCACCATCCTCCACGACCTCATTGCCATATGGCAAGGAAGTCAGTACGGTCGTACTCGCCAACACAACGGCCCCGGGCAGAGCTGCGAACCTCCGCCCGGGGCCAGCCATCCCGCCTGCTTCATCAGGAGGTATGACCGTGCCCGACCCTACCCAGCTCACCCAGCCCGACGAAGCCCTCCGCCAGACCCTCGCCATCGAGGAGGCCGGCGACATCCGCCCGCTCCTCGCGCGCATCGCCGACCGGCTCACCGACAACTGGCCCCACGCCACGATGGGCGAGCTCAACCGGTTCGCCTACGCCCGGGACTACGCCGCCCACGAGCACGGCCCCGGCACCGAGATGGCGCGCGCCGTCGAGCAGGCACTGCTTCGGCAGATGCCGCGCTCTGACGACCGGGTCATCACCCGCGGCGAGTACGCGCTCCTCCTCCGCGCCCGTGCCAACCGCCCCACCCGGGCCGAGCGTGTCGCCGACCTCCAGCGCGAAGCGGCCGAGGCGTACACCGCCGCCCACCCGCGCGAGGGCCAGGCGCGCGCCGCGCTCATCTACGCGCGCATCGACGGCAACGCAGCCGCTTCCGCCTGATCACCCCGGCCGGGCGCGCACCACCACCCGGCCGCCCCACGCTCCCGGAGGAGCACGTGCTCACCCACCCGCTCACCACCTGGGCGGTCGACCACCCCTGGCCGACCGCCGGAACCACCGCGGCCGCCCTCGCCATCCTCGGCGCCGCACTGTGGGGCACCATCCGCACCGTCCGCTCCTGGACCTGGCCGCCGCTGCCCTTCCTCGTCGCCGGGGCCGGCGCCCTCGTCTGCACCGCCTACAGCGGGGACACGAGCTGGCGGTTCGCCGGGGAGCGCCTCGGCATGGTCGACAGCACCGAGCGTGCCCTGATGTTCGGGGCTGGGGAGCTCGCGCTCCTCGCCTGCGCCGTCATGGCCCGCGCCAACAAGGCCGCCACCGCCACGGAGGCGACTGCCGGTTCGGCGGGTGTCCCCGGCGTCCTCGTCTGGGTCATTACCGGCGTCCAGATCATCCCCTGCTACGCCACGTCCGGGTTCGTCGGCGGCACCGTCCGCGCTGTCATCGGCCCGGTCCTCGCCGGTCTGCTCTGGCACCTCGCCATGGGCCTGGAGATCCGCGTCGCCCGCCCCGAGGCGCTGTCCACCGGGCTGCCCGCGATCATCGGCAGGGAGCTCCGCGAGCGGCTGCTGTCCCGGCTCGGCCTCGCCGCCCGGGACCGTACCGCAGAGCAGATCACTCGCGACCGGGCCACCGCACGCGCCGTCCACCTTGCCGCCGTCCTGGAGCTCCGCCCCAACGGCTGGGTGTCCGGGTACCGGCGACGTCGCCTGGCCGCCGCCGTCGCCCGCTCCGGGGCCGGCACCGACGGACAACAGCGCCACCGCCTTCTCCAGCAGCTCGCCGCGCGCCGTACCTCCGGCCAGCTCGCGACCGTACCCCTGGCCTCACCGTGGGCGAGTACCCCCGTACCCGGAGACCCGTACCCGCGTACCCCACTCGGTGTCACCGGAGCGCAGCTCCGCGCGATGGACCCGTTTGACGTGGTGCGGCAGGTGCATTCCGCGCACCCGGAGGCGGCACCATCGGCGCTGGCCGCCATGTGCACGGAGTACGGGGTACCCGTCTCGGAGACGCAGGTTCTCATGGCGCTGCGTCCGGTCCGGCGGCAGCTGTTCGCCGACGCTGTTGCACCTCCGGCGCTGGAGGCCGCGGCCGAGGTACCCCAGCAGGTACCCGCCCCTGACCTGCTACTCGACCTCGTGTCGGCACCGGAGGTACACGCCGAGGTACGTCACCGGGTACCAGCCTTCGCCGCCGAGGCCCGCGCCCCGCGCATCGACGTTCGCATCCCCGATCCGGACGAGCAGGCCGAGCCCGAGCACATTGCGGTACCCGACCCCGAGGTACCCGGGGTACCCGCAGAGACCGGGGCACCCGCGCCCGACGAGGTACCCGTACCCGAGGTACCCGGCGAGGAGGCACCCGACCAAGACGAAGAGGTACCCGAGGGGGATCTGAACATCCCCGACCCCGACCCGCTCATCGCCCGGGTCCGCGCGGACCACGGGTCCCAGGTACCCGGCGTCAAGGCCCTGAAGAAGCAGTACGGCATCGGCCAGACCCGCGCTCAGCTCATCCGCGACGCCCTCGGAGGCAAGCAGTGACCGCCCGCAAGCCGATCATCCCGAGCATGATCATCCCCGGGGGAGCGCCGCTGCCCGCTGGGTCTCCGCCGCCCGGCGCCGTACCCCCGTGGCGCGCCCCGGCCCCGGCTGCGGCTGCACCGCCGCCCCCGCCTCCGCCCGCCCCGCCCGCCGTCGCGGTACCGGCCCCGGCCCCGCCGCCCGAGCAGGTCCACCACCATCACGTGCACGTCACCCTCCAGCCAGTCCCCTACTACGAGCCCATCGAGCCCACCCGGTGGGAGCGCCTCTGGGCGTGGGTACGGACGCTCGGCCGGCCCTGGCAGCTGATCGCCGCGCTCCTGGCCGCCGTGCTCCCGATGCCCTTCACCGGGCACTCGGCCGCGTCGACCTGGGCGGCCACCGTCTACCTCGCCCGCACCGAGTGGGGCGCACCGTTCGGCTACGCCCTCGCGGGCCTCGCGCTCGCCTGGGTTGCCCTCCGGATCGTCCGCCACGGCGGGACCCTGCTGCGCATCTGGGCCGGGGTCGTGACCGTGATCGGCCTGATCAGCGCCATCAACCTCTTCGACCTCGTCACCCTGCTCACTGGAGTCACCCGATGAACGCCGCTACCGGCCTCAGCCTCGCCGGAGTCGCCGCCGCCCTCGCCATCATGTGGGCCAATTTCAGGCCTTGGTGGAAGGGCGGCCGCGACCCCAAGGCCCTCCTCCCGTACGGCTCCGGATGGCTCCTCGGCTCCCTTGCCACCGTCTGCGCGGGCGGGGCGCTCGGCTGGGGCGCTGCCGGAATCGCCGGCCTTCTGTCCAAGGGCGGCGACACCGCCGTCGGCAGCCTCGTCGGCACCGGAGCCGCAGCCCTGACCTCACGCCGCATGGGTGCCCTTGAACCTGCTGGCGGCATCGTCGTCGCCCTCGTCTTCTTCATCGTCGCCCTCGTCTTCAAGGTGTCCGACAAGAAGGACCGGCGGCGCATCATCGGGGGCGTCGTCACCGGCTCCGTCCTCGGCTTCCTGCCCGGCGTCGCCTCCCAGCTCGGATGGCTGCCGGAGACCGCGAACATGGTCGGCGCGTGGGGCGCGTCGCTGGGCAACAAGGGCGCGGCATGAAGCGGGCCGCGGTCATCTGGGCCGCCCGCACCACGACCGCGCAGCGCCTCACCACCGGCAGCCACGCCCTGATCACCCGGATCGGCACCCGTACCGCAGCGTGGATCCGGGCCGGCCGCCGCGACGACCTCTCCGGCCTGGCCGCCATCCTCGGCTGCATCGCCCGCACCCTGATCGTCGCCGCCGGGGCGTACGTCCTGTGGCGCATCATCCGCGCCGCCCCCGCGCTGCTCTGGGCGCTGGTCCCCGCGTGGTGCTGGACGGCCATCCGCGCCGCTCCCCGTGATGCCTCCGAACCCGCCCCAGAAGAGCCTTCCGAGGAGCCCGAGCAGCCCCCCGGGTCGACGCCGGAAGAGGTGTACGACGCCACCCTCGAATGGATCCACCAGCAGATCGCCCAGCGCAACGGAATCCACCTCTCCGAACTGCTCTCCCACGCCCAGGCGCACGGCCTCTTCACCGGTCTCGATCTGCCCAACTTCCGGGCCACACTGGAGCGCTGGCACATCCCCGTCCGGCAGCAGCTGAAGGTGGGCGGGCGCAACCGCCCCGGCATCCACCACGAGGACCTCCCGCCCAGGCCCACCCAGGAGGCATCCCCCGGCCCGGCCCAAGAGCCGCTACCTACGCGCTCTACCGCCGCCTGACCTGCGCAAATACCAGTCACCTACCGGACGCCTACCCGAGAAGGACCCGTGCAGACCGGCATCATCTACACCCTCACCGACCCCCGCGACGACCGGATCCGCTACGTCGGCAAGACGACAAAGACGGCCGCCGACCGACTGGCCGGCCACCTCGCCTCACCCACCAACCCTGCGATGCGTGTGTGGATTCACGCTCTCGCGCTCCAAGGCCTCACGCCTCGCATCACCCCGATCGCCAAGCCTCCTGTCGACCGTCTCTCGGTGGAGGAGGAGAAGCAGATCGCCGCCCACCACCGGGCTGGGCATCGCATCTTCAACGCTCCGTACTACCACCGGAACCTCGCCGATCTGTGCCTTCCCCCGAAGGCGACGGCAGCGGCGCGCGTGAGCGATGACCCGCCGATGAACAAGATCGATCAGCACGCTCACAACGTGTACGGCCCTCTCGCCGCCGCGAAAGCAGCTGGGCGCGCATCGGGCGGTAGGACTGCGGTCGAGGTTCTTCTTCGGGCTCCCGTGCTCGCGTTCCTCATCGCCTGGTCGACCTTCAACGTCAGGGCCGTACGCCTCGTGCTCTTGACTCTGTTCTGGGGCTGCGGGTTGTGGACAGTCGGGTTCGATCACCTCGTCCGCGACAAGGTGGTCCCGCACCTGCCCATCGATCAGACCCTGGGCTTCTGGAATGAGTACCTGGAGCACCCGTTGACCAACCTCGGCTGGCTGCTTCTCGCCTCGCACTTGGGCCTTGCGCTGCTGATGTACACCCAGGTCGCCGAGGCGGCCCGTGCGGAAGCGCCGAAATCTCCAGCGGCGGGGCAGGCGCCGAAGTCGGTTCTCAGCTCGGCGGAGATCGCGGCGGCTGCTGCTGCCGCGCTTGACGGCGCGCTGCCGAAGCAGAGCGGTACCTCCTCGTCGCGCTGACGGCTGCCCGATCCGCCCGACGTCGTACGGGCGGTGAGGGGAGCCGGACAGCCCGGCCATAAGTCCCCGGGTCGGCCGCCATCCGCCAAGACATCGGCCGCCCCGGGCCCTATCCCACTGACGAGACAGGACCACGATCATGACACCGCCCAAGACGACGAGCGCCGGCCTGGAGCCCAAGACGATGAGCATCGCGAACTGAAGAGACGCCACGAGGCCTCGCAGGCCGCCCGCGCCACCGAGAAGAGCGGATCCACCCGCAACAGCCCCCAGCAGACGGGACGATGACCACATGCCGACGCGACCCCTGCCCCACGACCCCTACGCCAACGCCGTCATGGCCACACTCAACGCCGAAGGCCTCCTGGACGCCGCCGACTCGTGGACCGATTACGCCGAGGACGACGGCGAGGTCATGCTCATGGAGATCGTCATCGCCCTGGACACCGACCGCGCCGAGACGGCCGGCTGGACCCACGGCGCGCTCCTCAAGTGGAACCAGCTCCGCGGCTGGGAGTGGGGCCCGGGCACAGACGGAGCACTCCTGCAGTACGTCCAGGATCTCGCCACCGGCCCCGTACCCGACCCCGACTCCATCGTCCGCGCGGCACGCCTCGTTCTGGCCGGCCAATCCGAGGCCAGCACGCTGCCCGTGACCGGCGCGCACCGCCCGCCCGCCCAGACCATCAGCCCGCTTCTGCAGACGGCCCTGGACGCTGGTGACATCGACCTCGACATGGCCCAGGACCTGTCCGCCTACGCCTGACACCGGCCCTCCGTACCGCCGGTTCGCTACCGGCCAGACGCCCCCGCCGACCCCATCCGGCGGGGGCGCCGCCATGCTCTACTCCTCGTCAACCAGCTCAACAAGCAGGCCGTGCTCGTCCATCTGCCACCGAATGCCGTCCGCGTCAGTGAATGTCGCGACCAACGTCTCCCGGTTCTGAGCGATCTCTCGCCAGATATCACCGAAACCAAAGGTGGCTCCCCGACCAGCCCCGATCAGGGCCAAGGGGAGGCTGGTCCGATCCCCGTCCGGCATCTGCCAGTTTCCCCTCATATGGACGCCAGCGTTGACTGCTTGTGCATCCCCCGCTCGGAGGCTTACGAGCTTGATGGGAGCGCCGCTCTCGTTCAGGACCAGGCCCATACCTTGGGGGGATCTTCTGACGTCGACCAGATCGGCCTGGGCACGTCGGCGTTCTTGATGCCCGGCTTCCAGAGCCTCCCGCTCCAGCCGCAGATTCCTTGACTGCTCGGCAATGAACTCCCTCTGTTCCGCGATCTGCTGGCGCTGACTCCTGATGGTCAGACCGGCAAACAGGGCGGCGCCGCCCGCGAAGATCGCGGCTATCCAGGTCGGGGCGTCGCCCCAATCAATGGAACTCATGCGCGGCAGACTACTGCGGCGGCTCGGCCATCAGCTTGTGTTTGTCGAGCTACCGCCACGCTGCCACTATGCGCGTCGACAGGGTGGCGGTCGGCCCCCCGACGATCTCGACGGCCCGCTGGCGGGGCGACCGCAACCGCCGCCCTCGCGGGACGGCAGGTCTACCGGCGAAGCTGACCATCCCCTGCTCTCGGCGACTGGCTTCCGAACGGCCACGCCTCACGCATGGAACAACCCGACATGAGTTGCACAGCAATACGTTTCGCGGTATGGCGGTGCTTCGAGTAGTCTCGTTGCCGGTTGGGGGTGACATATTCTCACCACCACAAAACGGAAGAGCCCAGCTCCTGCCAGAGCCGGGCCCCTCCATCGCAGTCACGAGCCCGGTCGATTTCCAGAAGACCGGGCTCGCTGCATGTTCAGCGTGCCGGTCCCGACCGTTCTCGTCCGTGGACGTCCAGAGTTACTGGACGAACTGCACCACGAGGGCGATGATCGCCACCAGAAGCGCCGCCGCGCCCAACGCGACCTGCGCCCTCTCGGCACCGGTCCATCGCTTGCGGGGCTTCTCCAGGTCGGAACTCACCCAGGCCTCCCATCTTCTCCTTGCCGGGATTCGTCCCGGTCCGCAACCGACCCTCGCAGGTCGGAGTCTTGGAACTCTGCGCCGTGGGCGCCGAGTTCCGGAGAAGTAGTTAGCGGTCGTCAGTCTACGGTGCAGGTGCGGGACCGTTGTAATTCTCCAAGACGATTGCGTAACCGCGGCCCTGACCAGGCGTAAGGGTCAGGCCCCGCCCCATTCAGCTAGTGTCCTTCGGCGCCGTTTCAGTACGGACGACGCTTCGCCCAACGCAAGTCGACCGCTCTTGCGCATCGGTAATCAATGACGCATGATGACCCCAAGTCCGGCGTGCCCGGACATAAGGGCCCGCCACTGTGCGGGCCTTCGCGTTTCCTCCACACGGTGGCCACGGGTCCGCCATGCTGGGCCCCTCATCGCACCTGTCCTGGGGGGACCATGCGCACCCGCACCACCGCGGCCGCCGTCACCGGCGCCGCTCTCCTTCTCGCCCTCGTCGCCTGCAACCCGCAGGACCAGCCGGTCCCGGAGTCGAAGCCCTCCGCGCCGAGCAGCAGCCAACCTGCTGGCCTCACCGCGAAGTCCGCGGCGGCCGGCCTCGCCGACGCCGTCGGGGTCAAGACCCTTGGTGACCCGCACGACAACACGACGGGCTGCTCCCAGAAAGCCGCAGGTGAGGAGCCGCACGCGAACGACTGCACGCAGCTCATCACCACTGACACGGTCTCCATCTACGAGTTCGAGACGCCGAAGGTCGCCGCGCACTGGGTGAAGCGGCTGGGGAAGCAGCAGGACTGGCGGCAGGTCGACCGGTTCGCTCTGGCCTGGGGTGCACGCGACCAGGACCTCACGTCGGAGGAGCGGCGGGCCGAGCTGGCGAAGGCTCTCGGAGACCTGGTCGCGAAGGCCAAGTAGCCGTCCCAGACTGGCCCGGCTGCGCCCGTGCGCGGCCGGGCCTCCGCGCGTCCGGGGGTGGCCATGGCAAAGGCCAATCCGGTCACCGACCAGGAACGTGAGACTGTCCGCCAGCTGCACGCCGACGGGCTCGGCCGCAACGCCATCGCCAAGCAGCTCAAGCGCTCCGGCCGGACGATCAGCGAGATCGCGGGTGAGCTCGGTATCAGCTTCGCCGCCCGCGCCGGACAGGTCGCCGCCGCCACCGAAGTACGCCAAGCGGACCTGGCCGACCGCCGCGCCGCCTTCGCCGTCAAGCTCCAGGACATCGCCGAGCGCGAAGCCGCGAAGATCAACCAGCCGCTCGTGTACTGGGACTGGGGCGGCAAGGAACACGACTTCGACACTCACCTCGCACCGGAGCCGACGCCCGCCGACAAGCGGGCCCTCATGGGCACGGTGGCCACTGCGCTGGACCGCTCCCTGAAGCTCGTGCCCCCGAAGGACGAGTCCGGCGTCGAAGAGGGCCTGGCCCTCATCACACAGCTGATGTCCGGACTGACGGCGGTCTACCAGGCCCAGCAGCAGGACCAGGAGGCCGACGAGGGGGCGTGATGCTCCGGAACGTCGACCTTCCCCTGTCCCGGAAGCAGATCGCATCGATCGTCGAGTGCACGGCGCGTATCAACATCTGGCACGGGGCGATCCGCTCCGGAAAGACCATCGCGAGCCTGATCGCACTGCTCGCTGCGGTCGCCGCAGCCCCGCGCGCTGGCCTCATCCTGATCACCGGGCGGACGCTCGACACCATCGGCCGCAACATCATGGAGCCGCTCGTCGACCCCGGCCTGTTCGGTGAGCTGTCGAAGCTGATCGTCTGGACCCCGGGCGCCAAAACCGCGGTCATCCTCGGCCGCACCGTGCACCTGATCGGCGCGAACGACCGCCGCTCCGAGGCCAAGATCCGAGGGGCAACCGTCAGCCTCGTCTACTGCGACGAGGTGTCGCTCCTCCCGAAGGACTTCTTCCGCCAGCTCCTCGGCCGACTGTCCGTCAAGGGCGCCAAGCTGATGGGCACCACCAACCCGGACAACCCCGGGCACTGGCTGAAGAAGGAGTACCTCGACCGCGCGGGCGAACTGAACCTGCGGGCCTGGCACTTCAACCTCGACGACAACCCATCGCTCGATGCGGACTACGTCGCCTCACTGAAGAAGGAGTACGTCGGGCTCTGGTACCGGCGGTTCATCCTCGGGGCGTGGGTGCAGTCCGAGGGCGCGGTCTACGAGATGTTCGACCCCACCCGGCACGTGGTCTCGGAGCTCCCGAGGATCGACCGGTGGATCGCGGACGGCATCGACTACGGCACCGTGAACCCCTTCGCGGACGTCCTCGTCGGCCTCGGCACGGACCGGCGGCTGTACGTGGTCGGCGAGTACCGGCACGACTCCCGTCTCCAGCGCCGGCAGATGACCGACGCTGAGTACTCGCGGGCCCGCAGGACGTGGCTCGCGAAGGTGGCCCACCCTCACTCAACGGCCGTCGGGGTCACACCGGAGTGGACGGTCGTCGACCCCTCCGCGAGCTCGTTCATCGAGCAGCTGCACCGCGACGGCGTGGCGGGCGTGACACACGCCGACAACGCCGTCCTCGACGGCATCCGCACCATCAGCTCCCTCTTCGGCACCGGCGACCTCCTGATCCACGAGTCCGCGACCGGCCTCATCGAGGAGCTCCCGGGCTACTCGTGGGACGACACCGCCGCCGAGGCGGGCGAGGACAAGCCGATCAAGGAGAACGACCACAGCTGCGACGCGCTCAGGTACGGCGTCCGTACGACCGAGGCCCTGTGGCGCCCGTACATCCCGACCCGCCTGGAGGTGGCCGCGTGACTGCGTCCCTGACACTGCCCGTGTTCCTGCGTGTGGGCAGCACCCCCGAGATCCGCCTCGGCGACTTCACCGTGGACCTCGCCGGCGAAGGGACTCTCAAGTACGGACGCCCCGAGCTCGCCCAGCTGCTCCGTGCGGCTGCCGACGAGGTCGAAAACCCCAGTCCGGACGAAGGAGTCGACGATGCCGCTGCCGACGGATAACGTCCCCTGGCCTCCGCCGAAGCTGGCGCCCGCGCTTGCGTCCATGAACACGTGGGACACCTGGTGGGCAGGCGACCCGGACCGCCTGGAGTCTCTCTACGGGGGCGGCTCCGGGGCTGGATCACCAGACCCGAAGCGCCTTCAGTACGCCAACGGCGCCATCGGCCGGATCGCCCGCTGGTGGTGGGGAACTCCCACCGCTCAAGGCGAGCGGCGCACGAAGATCCACGTACCGATCGCGGGCGACATCTGCGCCGGCAGCGCCGACCTCCTCTTCTCCGAGCCTCCGCAGTTCACGGTCGAGAGCGAGAAGACGCAGAAGCGCCTGGACGCGCTGACCGATGACGGGATGCTCGCCACCCTTCAGACAGCGGCCGAGGTCAAGGCCGCTCTCGGCGGTATCTACCTCCGCCCGGTCTACGACAAGAAGCTGGCAGATCAGGCCTGGCTCGACGCCGTGCACGCCGACAGCGCCGTACCGGAATTCCGGTGGGGTCGCCTCGCTGCGGTCACCTTCTGGAAAGTCGTACGGGAGCAAGACGGGCAGGTCTGGCGTCACCTGGAGCGCCACGAGCCGGAGGGTATCCAGCACGGCCTGTATCAGGGCACGAGCGGCAAGCTCGGCCACCCGGTGCCGCTGGAGGAAAGCGACGCGACCCGCGGCTTCGCGACCTCTGTGAACGCGGATGGGATCATCGAGACCGGCTTCAAGGGCCTCGACGTCTCGTACATCCCGAACCAGGCATCACGCCGGTGGCGGAAGGACGGGTACCTCCGCGACTTCGGCCGCTCCGACCTCGACGGCGTCGAGTCGCTCATGGACCAGCTCGACGAGACGTACGCCAGCTGGATGCGGGACATCCGCATCGGCAAGGGCCGCCTCGTGGTCCCGGACTCCTACCTCCAGTCCAACGGGCCCGGTCGGGGAGCGAGCTGGAACCCGGATCAGGAGGCGTTCGCCGGTGTCAACGCGCTCGCCCGCGGCGACGGCATGGCCCTCACGGTCAGCCAGTTCGCGATCCGCGTGCAGGAGCACCGAGACACCTCGGAGGACCTGATCAACCAGATCCTCCGGTCCTGCGGCTACAGCGCCCAGACCTTCGGGATCGGCGCGGACGTCGCCTTGACGGCCACCGAGGTCGTCTCGAAAGAGCGCCGGTCCATGACGACCCGGGGCAAGAAGATCCTCCGAGTCCGCCCCGGGCTCGCCAACGCGGTGCACGCCCTTCTCGCCGTCGACCAGTACGTGTTCGGAACCAAGGGCGAGCCGCAGAGGCCGAACATCGAGTTCCAGGACGGCGTCCAGGAGGACCCGCTCGCCCTCGCCACCACGGCGGAAATGCTCCGCCGGGCGAACGCAGCGAGCACGGAGACCCTGGTTCGGATGACTCACCCGGAATGGGATGAGCCGATGGTGTCCGCCGAGGTGCAGCGCATCCACGATGAGTCCGGCATGGCCGTACCGGACCCGATGCAGTCCGGCGCCCTGCCGTAGGAGGCTGCGATGCCCGTGTCCCCTGCGCTTGCCGAGGACCTGGCCGCGGCGATCGCCGACCTGTACGAGGCGGCGCAAGGCACGATCATCGAGCGCATCCGGGACGCCCTGGCCGCCGACATCGAGTCGCCCCTGTGGCTAGAGCTCAAGGCCCGATCCCTCGGCGACCTCCAGGCGGCGATCCAGGCCGTCATCGACGCGCTTCAGCTCGACGCGTCCGGGGCGATCCAGCAGGCAGTGGCGGAGGCGTACGAGCGGGGGCAGCAGGCGGCGGTGGCTGAGCTCGGGGCGCTCGCCGTCGGCCAGGCCGCGGCCGCCGCTTCGGCGGTACCGGCTGCTGCTGCGGTCGACCGGCTGGCCAACGCGCTCATCGCCGACACCGGGCCGGTGCACCTGCGGATCCTGCGGCAGACCATGGACGTCTACCGCGAGGTCGTCGCCCACGCCTCATCGGCTCCGCTGCTCGGCGCGCAGACCCGCCGCCAGACCGCGCAGACCGCCCTCGACCGCTTCACCGCGCGCGGCGTCACCGGGTTCATCGACCGGGCCGGCCGCTCGTGGGACATGAGGTCGTACGTCGAGATGGCCACCCGCAGTGTCGTCGGCCGGGCTGCGGTCGACGCGCACACCGACCGCCTCGGTGCGGCCGAAGTCGAGCTGGTGATGATCTCGGAGGCCCCCGAGGAGTGCCCGCTGTGCCGCCGCTGGGAGGGGAAGATCCTCGCCCGCGACGATGCCCCGGGTGAGCGCGACGTCGAGCTGGAGCACGCGACGGAGGACGGCCGAATGGTGACCGTGCCGGTCGCCGGGTCGCTCTCGGAGGCGCGGGCGGCCGGACTGTTCCATCCGAACTGCCGGCACGACGTGCGCGCCTACCTGCCGGGGCTCACGAAGCACCGGCCGAAGCCCGAGTCGCGCGGGACGTACCAGGACACGCAACGGCAGCGCTACTACGAGCGGCAGATCCGCCGCTGGAAGCGCGAGGCTGCGGGCGCGATGGACGAGCAGAAGGCCACGGCCGCGCGCGCGAAGGTCCGCGCCTACCAGGCCCGAATCCGGGACCTGGTAGACGAAACGGGCCTGCCGCGCAAGAGCCGACGCGAGCAGCTCACGACCGCACGGTGATTACCGGCGTCCGCCCAGGGCTTCGCGAGTCGGGGAAGGAACGGGCTTCACGTCGGTAGGCGCCTGCGGGTTGATCAGCGCGTATGCCTCAGCGAGATTACGAGCGTTCTCACCACGGCCTGCCTGTGCAGCCTTCGCAATGGCTTCGAGCAGTGCGGTACGGGCCTGGTCTGCGAGCTGCGGCTCGCTCTGGTTCTCAGTCATGAGCGAACCGTAAGCCCTATCAGGCGAGTTGTTCCCCCTGCTCCCTTTTACCCCAGGTCACAGCCCTTCAGATTTCCGCCCGCCGGGTGCGGGCTGGATCGCAGTACAGCCCCGCCGGGCGCGGGGCCCACCCCTACGCGCGCCAGGAGTGCACGATGCAGCAGCGAACCCTTGCCCGTCACCGGCCCGGGTGGTCACACCCGTATCCCGTCGGCCCTTTCGGTCAGGTCCTCTACGCCGACGGCGGGGACGGAGACGACTCCGGATCCAGCAACGACGACACCGGCGAAGGGGGTGACGACGCGGAAGGCCAGGACGACGAAGACACCGGCGGGACCGGTGACGACGACGGCCAGGACGATGACGCGGCGAAGGGCGAAAAGCCGAAGCCGAAGGCACCCGCGAAGAAGCCGGCGGGGGGCGACGAAGCCCCCGAGGCGACGATCGCGCGGCTCCAGAAGGAGCTGAAGGCAGCCAACGGCGAGTCGGCGAAGGCCCGCACGACGGCGAAGAAGGCTGCCGCCGACGAGGCCCGCACGGAGATCGTGCAGGAGCTCGGCAAGGCGCTCGGCCTGATCAAGGACGACGACAAGGACGCGGCCCCGCCGGACCCGGCCGCCCTGACGGCCAAGATCGAGCAGGCCACGGCAGCCCACCGCGAGACCGCGGTCGAGCTCGCGGTGTACCGGGGCGCGGGCAAGTACGGGGCCGACCCCGACGCGCTCACCGACTCCCGGGCGTTCCTCAACTCGATCAAGGGCCTCGATCCGGCCGACGACGGGTTCAGCAAGGCCGTGAGTGCGGCCATCAAGAAGGCCGTCGAGGACAACCCCAAGCTCAAGACCGGCAGCAAGGCGCCGGACCGCTCCGCCGGCGACTTCAACGGCGGCACCGGGGACGGCGACGGCTCCGACCCCACCGATATCGACGAGATCCGGAAGGCGCGCCGCGCGCGCCGTACCGGCTAAGGAAGGACACACCCCATGGCCAACACGTTCCTGACCGCGCAGGTCATCGCGCGCCAGGCCCTCGCCAACCTGTACGAGACCACCGTCATGGCGAGCCTCATCCACAGGGACTACGAGGCGGAGTTCGCGCGCAAACAGGGCGACGCGATCACCATCCGGAAGCCCGCCGTCTTCGAGGCCCACGAGTACAACCGGGCGCAGGGCATCATCGTCCAGGAGGCGACGGAGACCAGCGTCAACATGACGCTGAACCACTTCGCCGACGTCTCCTTCGCCGTCACGTCCGAGGACATGACGCTGAAGATCGAGGACTTCGACGAGCAGCTCCTCACCCCGGCCATGGAGGCGATCTCCCAGAAGATCGACAACGACCTGCTCCTCCTGCGCAACGACATCGTCCAGGAGGTCGGCGGCGTCGCCGAGAACGTTGCAGGCGAGGACTACAACTACCCCGGCGGCCTCTACCCGTACAGCGACTCCCGCGTCCTGGTCCAGGCCGGAGCGGTCCTGAGCCGCAAGAACGTGCCGCTGTCCCAGCGCAGCGTCGTCGTTGGCCCGACCACGCAGGCACGCTGGACCGCGGAGAAGACATGGCGGCAGGCGGACAAGCGCGGGTCGACGGAAGGCCTGCTTGAGGCTTCCATGGGTGGCCGGGTCTCCGGCTTCGACCCGTACATGACGCAGAACGTCGGCCAGCCCGCAGAATCCCCGGCCTCCGGCGAGCCGACCACCGAGGTCAACCTCGCCTTCCACCGGACCGCGTTCGCCCTCGCCTTCCGCCCGCTGGAGCTCCCGAAGGGCGCCCAGAACGCCGCGATCATGAACTACAAGGGCTTCGCCCTGCGCGTGATCTACGGCTACGACCAGGACAAGAAGCAGGACGTCGTCAGCATCGACACCCTGTACGGCATCAAGACCCTGGACGCCAACCGCGCCGTGCTCATCAAGGGTGCCGACGCCGCCTGACCTGCGGCGCACCACGCGCCACCCGACCCAGCAGGGCCCGCCGCGGCGGGCCCTTTCGCATTCCCAGGAAGGGATTCCACATGGGCTACAAGGTCCACACCGTGGACGGTCGTGCGGGCGAGGTCGACACCTCGACGGCCCGCACCTACAGCAAGGAGCTCCGGGTCGCCTCCTCGGCGGCCGGTACGTACCAGCTGTGCAAGGTCCCGGCCGGAGCGGCGATCATCGCCGTCCGCGCCTACCGGACCGGCGGATCGTCCGGCACCGTCCAGGTCAAGAAGGGCTCGTCGGACGTACTCGCGTCGCCGATGGCCACCACGACCGACGCCTGGGCGGGCAGCACCACCGTCCAGAACGCCACCTGCGCGGCTGGCGACAACCTGTCCGTCGTCCTCGGCACCCCCGCCGGCTCCCCGACCGAGACCCTGGTCCAGGTCGATCTGCGGACGGCGGTACCGGCAGCATGACGACCTACTTCAACAAGCGCACCGGCGACCGGGTCGAGCTCGACGGCCGCTCCGCCCGGCTCGACGCGCTGGACAACTGGACCCGGCTCGGAGACGACGAGCCCAACCCGCCCGTGGTCGACGACGGCATTCTGTCCCGCCCCTCCTTGGCCGGCCCGCGGGCCGAGCAGGGACCCGGGCAGGTTCTCGTCGAGACGACGCCCCCGGCTCCTGACGAGGTGCCGACGCAGGACACTCCGCCGGTCGAGCTGACCCCCGTCAGCAAGGCCCCGGTGGACGAGCCCCGCCAGCCGGCCAAGTCCGGCTCCAAGGCGGACTGGCAGGCGTACGCCCGCACGCGCGCCAAGGACTCCAACGAGGAGGCCGAGATCGACGGCCTCACCCGCGACGAGCTCGCGGCCCGGTACGGAGGCGATAGCTGATGCCGATGTCCGGAACCATGCTGGCCGTGTCGGCGTTCGCCGAGCAAGTCACTGCCATCGACCTCGGGACCAGTCGGGCACCCCAGGCGCTCTCCCGGTCCATGTCCCTGGCGAGCGGCACGGGGGCGGGCCAGGCGGACCGCGTGTTCTCCGACCGGCGCACTCTGGCCGCGTCGGCGACCGAGGACCTCGACCTGGCGGGCGCGTTGGTCGACGCGTTCGGCGCGACGATCACCTTCGCCCGGATCAAGGGCCTGGTGATCGCGGCGGCGGCCGGGAACACGAACAACGTGGTCATCGGGGCGGCCAGTTCCAATCCCTGGGCCACGCTGCTCGGTGCGACGCACACGCTGACCGTCCGCCCGGGCGGGTTCGTGGCCGTCGGGACTGGGGTGGCCGACGCCACCGGGTACGCGGTCACCGCGTCCACGGGCGACCTGCTGAAGATCGCCAACTCGGCGGCTGGCAGCGCGGTCACCTACGACATCCACATCATCGGCGCGAGCGCGTGAGGAGGCTGACCCATGGCTGACCTCGTCACCAACATCGCGAAGGGCAAGTTCCTGCACTACGCGGGGCTGCCCTTGACGAATGACGCGCTGATCGCGGTTGTCCTGGAGGCGGCCGGCCTGGAGTCGGACGATGCTCTCCAGGACTACGACACCCTGTCCGCGCTGCTCGCCGGAGCCTCCAACGAGCAGGTGACGATGGGCAGGAAGACGCTTACGAGCGTCGTCGTGGCGGTCAACGACACGACGAATACCGCGAGCGTCGACGCCGCTGACATCACGTGGACGGCGGCGGCCGGCAACGCCACCGGGAAGCTCCTCATCTGCTACGACCCGGACACCACGACCGGCACGGACGCGGACCTCATTCCGCTGACGCTGCACGACTTCGCGGTGACTCCGGACAGTACGGACATCACCGCGCAGATCAACGCGGCGGGCCTGGCGGTCGCGCAGAACGCGTAGTGGAGAGGGGGCGTCATGGCCACCCTGACTCTCGGTGCGGCGGTCGAAGTCTCGGCGGCCGCACCGGTCGTCCGGTTCATGCCCCTCGTCGGGACGCTCCAGGACAACTTCAACGACAACACCGTGGACACCGCCGTCCGGTGGCCCCGCTCGTACGGCTCGATCAGCGAGACCGGTGGCCGCGCGCGGGTGCCGTGCACCACCGGGTACGCCGCCTACGCCTCGGCCCGCGCCTACACCCTGGCCGGGTCGCACTTCGGGTGCCGCCTCTACCCGGCGGCTGCGGGCGGCGCCGCGACAGAGGCGTGGTCGCAGGTCCTGATCACGACGAGCACGGGCGGCACCGACGCGGTCATCGAGGTGAACGCCGCGACCGGCGTCCTCGCGATGGCCGTGCGAGCCGGGTACTCGGACGCGGGCTACGCGACGATCCCGTACGACCCCGTGGCGCACGCCTGGGTGCGGATCCGCGCGGCGGCCGGCCAGCTGATGTGGGAGACGTCGCCGACCGGCGTGACCTGGACGGTGCGGCGGACTGCTACCGCGCCCGGGTGGGTGACCACCCATGCGCTAGGCGTGCAGCTGATCGCCCACCGCGACAGCGGCACGGCGGACTTCGCCGAGTACGACTCCTTCAACTTGTTCCCAAAGACCATCCCTGTGGGTGCGGCGATGGAGACGTCGGCGGCCAGGGCCCTGTCAGTGAGCCGGAGTGCTGTGGTGGGCGCTCCTCACGTGGTGGACAGGGCCTGGCCGCTCGGCGTCAGACGCACCCGAAACATTGGTAGCGCGGGCGCGGGCGAGCAGGCGCGGCCAGTGACGGCGGTGCGCACCGTACCGCTCGGCGCGGCCCGTGCAGCCGAGACCGGACACCCGGCATTTGCCCGCTCCGTGGCCCTGCTGGGCGCGGCGCAGGAGCTGTCCGGCGGCCAGGCGGCCAGCACCGCGCGGGCTGTACAGCTCGCGGTCGCGCACGACGTAGGCGCCGCGCGGACGGTCCGACCGACGAAGGCCGCGGCGTTGGACTCTGCGGTCTCGCTGGCGGCGGCCGGTGTGATCTCGTCGGCGAGACGGGCCCATCTCGGGCCTGCAGTTTCGGCAGAGGGGGCCGGGCAGCTTCGTGCTGCCGGCGCCGTACCGGTCGGCCGGGCCGGGTCCGGCGACGTCGCCCTGGCGCTCATCGCCGCGAAGGTACAGAGCGTCGGCGCCGCCGCCGCCTCCGATACCGCCCATCCTCTTCTTCCCTCCCGGGCCGCACAGTTGGGGCCAGCCGTGGCGGCGACGGCGGCCTTGCCGGTGACCCCGGTTCGGGTGCTGGCGCTCGGCCGGGCGGGAGAGACAACGGCAGCCGCGGGGATCAGCACGGCGCGGACTGTTCGGCTTGGTGTGGCCCGCGAGCGCGACTGGGGTCGTCTAGCCGCTCCTGCTGGTGCCGCGCCTCTCGGGGCAGCGGCTTCGGTCGAGGGCGCGCGCCCGGTGGAGGGCGCGAAGGCCCACCCGCTGCCCTGCGCCAGCTCGACATCGTCGGCCCTGTCGGTGCGGGCCACGAAGAGCCTGCGGCTCGGTGCTGCGGCCGAGGGCACCCGCACGGTACCGATGACCACCAGGTCGCGCGTGGTACTCGCGGCAGGCCAGGCTGCGGATGCGGCGCGGCCGGTGAGCGTCCGCCGTACGGTCCGGCTCGGCGCGGCTGGGTGCACGGAGCACGGCCACCCGCTGCGGATCGGGATGCGGGTACCGCTCGGTGCCGCTCGCGCGGTCGACGGCGGGCTCCCGACCCGGCAGCCATGGCAGATCCGCGCAGTGGGACCCGCACGATGCACGCTCCGTGCACTGGACATCTCACCGTCCCAGCAGCGGCCCGCTGATGACCTCACGTCGAGCGTCACCGGCCCGCACCTCACGGCGTCGACCTCCGGGCCGGTGCTCAACGCCAGCAGCACGACAGGAGGCTGACGATGCCCGACGTGGGAGACCTGGTCACAGCCCGGCTCGGAGTCGAGCCGCACGACGAGACGACATCGGTCACGCTGGTCGTGGCCGCGCCGGACGGGCAGTTGTCCACACCTGTGGTCACTCCTGTGGATGACGGCGCGGCGTGGACGGCTCCGGTGGTCTACACGGCGGCTGGGGTGTGGCGTCTGTCGTGGGCGGTCACCGGCACTGGGGCGGGTGTTGAGCACGAGCTCGTGTCTGTCGCCCCGGCCCCGGGTGCGCGCGGGGACGGCCGGTTGTACGCCACGACGACCGACCTCGCGAACGCCCTCGACGCGGCCCCGCCGTTGGGCGCCCAGCGGCTGCTGGAGCGGGCCTCGCAGCTGCTCGACAGTGACTTCCTGCTCACCGCGATCTACGACGTGGACGACGACGGGATGCCAACCCACCCCCTGGTCGCCGCCGGATTCCGCGACGCGGTCTGTGCGCAGATCGAGTTCTGGGGCGAGGTCGGCGAGGAGACCGACATCTCTGGGCCCCTCCAGGGTGCCCAAATCGGCAGCGTGAACCTCCAGTTCGGCGCAGGCTCGAACCGGTCCGGCCCGTCGTACTACGCGCCCAAGCTCCTCCGGGCGCTCCAGCTCATCCCCTCGCAGCACATCCGCTTCACGGCCCTGGCGAGCTGCTGATGGCCATCCCGCGCCGCTTCCTGCGGCACCGGATCACCGTCGAGCCGTACGCCGGCCGCTCCAGCACGGGCCCGCTGTACGGGTCGCCGGTCGAGGTGCGGTGCCTCCTGGACCAGAAGACGCGCAACGTACGGACGCCGCAGGGCGACGTCGTCGTCTCCTCGTCGACCGCGTACGCCTCGCCGGGCACGACGGCCCCGCCGCTGTCCCGGGTCACACTCCCGGGCGGACGCCAGACCCGGGTCATCCAGGACGCGCCCCGGGACAGCGGCGGCCTCGGAGCCCCCGACCACGTGGAAATCCAGCTCGAATAGGGGGCCGCATGCCCGCGCGCTACAGACTCCGCTTCAACGACGACCAGGTGGTGCGCGCGCTTCGGCCCGCCGCCGCCCGTGGCGCGTTCCTTGCTGCGGAGTACGTCCTCGGCGAGACGCAGGCCGTCGTGGCGCTCGACGAGGCTGCCCTGTCCCGGTCCGGGACTGCGTCGGTCGACGAGGCGACGCTGACCTCCGCCGTTAGCTACGACACCCCGTACGCGGTCAGGCAGCATGAGGAGTTGGACTTCCAGCACGCGCCTGGCAGGCAGGCGAAGTACGTCGAGCAGCCGCTTAACCAGGCCCGGCAGCAGGTGGCCGCGATCGTCGCGGCCGAGCTCCGGCGGGCGCTGCGATGACGTACACCGTCGACCTGGTCGAGGGCCTGGCCGAGCTGATGGCCGCCGAGGGCCTTGGGGTCTACCGGCCCGACGGCCTGATCGGCTCGGGTGAGACCCCGATCGTCCTGGGCGTCATGCCTGAGGAGCCCGCCCGGGTGTACGTCCTCACGCCGTACCCGGTCGAGGACACGGACACCACGGATGCGATCACAGCGGTGCAGATCCGGTACCGCGCCGGCCCCGACCTCCGCGAGGTCTGGGGCCTCGCCGACGCCGCCTTCCGCCTCCTGCACGAGCGGCGCAGCTACAGGCTCCGCGACGTCTACGTGGCCCTGTCCTGGCGCGAGTCCGCCGGACTCATGGGCCAGGACACCCACGGTCGGCACGAGCTGACCAGCAACTTCTACTTCCGGACCACCCGGCCGGGCCCCTTCCTGAACGACTAGGAGATCGCGCATGTCGACACCCACCCCGGAGACCGCCCTCGCCCGCCGGTGGCGCTGGCAGCTCAACATGGGCACCACCGAGGCGCCGGACTGGCAGACGGTCATGGGCGTCACCGACTTCAAGCCACCGTTCCCCGACCCCAACATCGAGGACTCCTCGGACTACGAGTCGGAGGGGTGGAACGGAAACACCAAGACCGCGCAGTCCTGGGAGCTGACCTGCACCCTGAACCGGAAGGTCAACGACCAGGTCAAGACATACCACCCGACCCACGAGAAGCTCAGGGTGGCCGCCTTCGAGTGGGGCTCCGGCTCAAAGGTCCACTCGCGCTGGTTCGACCGCGAGGGCTACCCCGAGGCATACGAGGGGACCGGCATCGTGAAGTGGGAGGAGTCCGGCGGCGAGCACACCGCGCTCGGCCAGGTGGAGATCACCATCACCGGCGACGGCAAGATCACCACGATCACGAACCCGGTCGCCTGATGGCCGGCGACTTCGAGGCGCTCGACGCCTTCCTCGACGACGTCCTGGAGCTCCCGGTCACGGGCAAGGACGGGGTCGAGCGGGTCTACCGGATCGAGGACCCGGCAGCCGAGGACGGCGTCAAGATCGAGAAGATCACGACCCTGGCCGCCCGGATGGTCGCGGGCGGGGCCCCGGTCGACTCCCCGGCCCTCGACGACCAGGAGGAGCTGGACCTCTACAAGATGTGCCTCGGCGACCAGTACGACGTCCTCCTGAAGGACCTGCGCTGGAGCCGCTTCAAGCACGTCGCGATCACCGTGATGATGTGGATCACCGTGGACCGTGAGACCGCCGCCCAGTACTGGTCGACCGGGGCCCAGCCGGGAAAACCGAATCGCGCGGCACGGCGGAAGTCGGTCGCGCGCGGCTCCTCGGCAAAGGGTGCGGCGACTACGACCCGGAAACCGGCCTCTACGAGTGGTACGAAGGCGGCGTCCCGGCCCAGAAAGCCCAAAAAGGCGGCGGACCAGAGCTGACCTGGGCGGGCCTGCTAGAGCAATGGGCCCTGATCGAGGCCGACTTCCAGCAGACGTACGGGATCGACCTCGACACCCCCGGCCTCATGCAGGCGCGCACCTGGCGCTGGCTCAAGGCGCGCATCTACGGGCTCCTCTCTGCGGAGACCCGGATCAACCGGCACTTCGCGCCTCCTGAGCGCAGCACCTAAGGGGGCGCACCGTGGCGTTGACCGTCGGCGAGCTGGTCGGCTTCATCCGGCTCGACGACGGAGAGGTGCGCCCTGCCCTCCGACGGGCGGAGGGCGAGCTCAACGCTTCCGGGCAGCGGATGGCCGACGACGCCGAGCAGGCCGGGCAGCAGGCGGGCCAGGCCCTCGGCGACGGCTTCACCCGCGCCGCCGACGGCTCGATCCGGGACGCACGCGGACGGTTCGTCGCGGCCGCCCGCCGATCCGGGGACGCCGCCGGTGACGCTCTCGGCGACGCCCTGGCCGACGGCGCCCGCGACGGCGCCGACGATGCCGTCCAGGCTGCCGAAGGGGGCCTCACCCGGCTCCAGACCATCGCGGCTGGCGCGGGTGTTGCGGCGGGTGCAGCGCTCATGGTCGGGCTCACCGACTACCTGGAGCAGTCCCAGATCCTGGGGACGCTGGAGGGGCGGATCGGCGGAGCTCCGGCCGTCGCCCAGAAGTACGGCAAAGCGGCTGGCAGGTTGTTCGCCAGCGCGATGGTTGAGGACTTCCAGACCGCGGCCGACACCATGGCCGCGATCAGCCAGAACGGGCTGATCCCGACCGGCGCGACCGAGAAGCAGCTCGACGCGCTCGGCATCCGCATCGCGACCACCGGGCGGATCCTCGGCGAGGAGGTCGCCCACGTCTCCACGACCGTCGGGAAGATGGTCAAAACCGGTATGGCGAGGGACGCCGGAGAGGCGATGGACATCCTCGTCAAGGCCCAGCAGAAGGGCCTGAATGCGTCAGAGGACCTCCTCGACACATTCGACGAGTATTCAACTCAGTTCCGTAAGGTCGGAATTGATGGCCCTATGGCAATGGGCTTGGTCTCTCAGGCTCTTGCCGGGGGCGCACGCGACACTGATGTTGCGGCTGACGCAGTCAAGGAATTCTCGCTCCTTTCGATCGACGGCAGCAAGGGTGCCGCCGAAGCGTACAAGGCGCTCGGGCTCGACGCCGACACGATGATCAAGACTCTCGCCGGTGGTGGCCCCGAGGCCACCAAGGCGATGGACACGATCTTCGACAAGATTCGTGGGCTCGACGACCCGGTCAAGAAGAACACCGTCGCCATCGGGCTCTTCGGTACCAAATTCGAGGACCTCGGCGGCGCATTCGACACCATGGACCCGTCGAAAGCCGCCGCAAAATTCGGCACGTTCTCCGGCGCGGTCGACAAGGCTGGAGACTCCATCCAGAAATCCGCCGGTGTGCGTGTCGAAGCATTCAAGCGAAGCCTTACCCAAGGGCTCGTGATGGTTATCGGCACCAAGGTAATTCCGGCGCTGGCGAAGTTCGGCCAGTGGGCGCAGCGCAATTCCGGAACGCTGCGAGTCGTCGCTAGCGTGGTGGCTGGAGTCCTCGTTCCGGCCCTGATCTTGATGGGGATCTCCGCCACCGTTGCCGCCACTCGCGCCGTCGCAGCGTGGGTGATGGTTCAGATGGCGGCGCTGCGGTCGGCTGGAGCCCATGTGCTCGCTGCCACCCGGACCGCGGCCGCCTGGGTTCTGATGCGTGGCCGCGCACTGATGTCCGCGGCCGGGGTGGTGGCTGGGTGGGTGATGACCGGCCTGGCTGCGCTGCGGTCGGCTGGTACGCAGGTCCTCGCCGCTGGTCGTGTGGTGGGGGCGTGGCTCCTCATGGGCATGCGCTCTCTGGCGTCGGCTGCTCTGGTCGTCGCCGGGTGGGTGATGGCCGGGGCCGGTGCCACGGCGTCGGCGGCGCGGCACGTGCTCGCGGGGGCGCGCGTAGTCGGGGCCTGGTTGCTGATGGGCGTGCAGTCGCTGCTTCAGGGCGCGCGGATGGCGGCGGCGTGGTTCATCGCGATGGGCCCGGTGGGCTGGGTGATCGCCGCGATCGTCGGGCTCGGCATCCTGATCTGGAAGAACTGGGACAAGATCGTCAAGTGGACGACCCAGGCGTGGGGTTGGATCTGGAACAAGATCAAGTCCGTCGGTGGCGCCATCGTGGCCTTCTTCGTCAAGTGGTCGCTCGTCGGGATCTTCCTGCGGCACTGGGACGCCATCAAGACCGGTGTCGTCACCAAGGGCGGCCAGCTCCTCTCCTGGGTGGCAGGCCTCCCGGGGCGCATCAACTCCAGCATCGGCAGCCTCGGTTCGTTGCTGCTGGAGAAGGGCCGCAACGTAGTCCAGGGCCTGTGGAGCGGCATCCAGTCGATGGGCGGCTGGATCAAGTCTCAGATCATGGGTTGGGCCCGCAACGTCATCCCGGGGCCGATCGCGAAGGCCTTGGGGATTGCCAGTCCGTCGAAGGTGACGAAGGCACAGGGGCGTTGGATCGCCCGCGGTCTGGTCGACGGGCTCACTGGGTCCGCGAAGCAGGTACGGGCGGCGGCCGCGAAGCTCGCGGACATCGTCACGGACAGCCTCCGCCCGGGGAAGGCCCGGTCGAAGGCGCTCGGGAAGATCAGCTCCGGCAGCAAGAAGCTGGTGAAGCTGGCCAACCGCGAGCTGGTGGTCGCGGCGCGGCTGAAGACCGCGCAGAAGAAGCTGGCCGACCAGATCAAGGCGCGTGACGCCCTCTCCGCCGATGTGCGAAAGGGGATCCTCGACGCCGGGAACATCACGGCGGACGACGGGCCGACCAGCGCCGACCAGATCATCCAGACCCTCGGTGCCCGGGTCACCCAGGCGCAGAACTTCGCCGCTGCCCTCGCCGCGCTCCGCAAGAAGGGGCTGCGCAGTGACCTGATTGCCCAGATCGCGAGCGCGGGCGTCGAGCAGGGCGCTTCGGCGGCCGCCGCTCTGGCCGGGGCGTCGAAGGCACAGGTCAACCAGGTCAACGCGGCTCAGGCCCAGTTGGTCAAGGCCGCTGGAGCTGCTGGGGCGACTGCGGGTGATGCCCTGTACGGCAGCGGCATCCGCGCGGCCCAGGGCCTCGTCAAGGGGCTCCAGAGCGAGCAGAAGAACATCGAGCGCCAGATGCTCACGATCGCCAAGGGCATGCAGAAGGCGATCAGGAAGGCGCTCGGCATCAAGAGCCCGTCGCGGGTGATGGCGCTCATCGGGCGCTTCATCCCGCAGGGTCTGGCGGCAGGCATCGATGGCGACCGCGGCCTGGTCGACCGCAGCATGGCCGGCCTCGTCGACCCGAACGCCGTGCTGACACCCCCGGGCGCAGGCGCATACGGCGGCGGGGGCAGTGGGACCGCAGCGCTGGGCGGGGCCACGGTGGTCATCGAGATCCGCTCCGACGGTGGGCGCCGGGCCGATTGGCTCGTCGAGGAGCTCCGATCCTCGATCCAGGCCAAGACCGGTGGCGATGTCCAGCTCGCTCTTGGCGGAAGGAGGAAGTGATGGCCTTCCCTGAGGATCCGCTGGGCCTGCGTGCGGAGCTCCGGATCAACGGGTCCTGGGTGAACGTGACCGGCCACGGGTACACCCGAGATCCGATCCGAACCGTCGCGGGGATGAGCGCACAGGGCACGGGGGTGGACCCTTCGACCCTGTCGCTCACCCTCAACAACAAGGACGGCCGCTACTCGCGGCGAAACGCGATGAGCCCGTACTACGGGCAGCTCGGCAGGACGACACCGGCGAGGGTTGGTGTGTCCGGAGGTCAGGCGCACCTCTCACTCAACGGCGCCCCTGGCACGCGGGCTAGCGCCTCCAACTCCGGCATTCCCAGCGGCACCACAGACCTCGACATCCGTATCGAGCTGACACCCGAAACCTGGGCTCCGGCCAAGGCAGTCGAGCTCATCGGGCGGTGGGGGCTAGCCCCCACCCGTAGTTGGGTTCTGATCATGCAGGGCGGGACCGGGCGACTCCAGCTCACATGGAGCACCGATGGCAGCACCACGCTTGGGGTCGTCTCCCCGCCGCCGGACCTGCTTCCCGGTGAGCGCGCAGCCGTACGGATCACCATGGACGTGAACAACGGAGCCAGCGGGCGGACTTTCACCTGGTATAAGGCGCCTACGCTCGCCGGCCCCTGGACTCAGCTCGGCACCCCGACCGTCCAGGTTGGCACCACCTCGACCTTCGCATCGTCGGCTCCGCTCGGGATTGGGGACCAACCAGGCGGTTCTTGGACCGGGATGCCGGACCGGGTGCATGCCGCGGAGGTCAGGTCCGGCATCGACGGGACCGTGGCTGCGAAGGTCGACTGGACGACGGCAACTGCGGGCGCGACATCGCACACGGACACCACGGGCCGCGTGTGGACGCTGGAAGGTGATGCGGAGATCAGCACCCGAGTGCCGATCTTCATGGGGGAGGTGGCGTCCTTGCCGTCGCGGTGGGCCCCGTCCGGCGAGGATGCGTGGGTTCCCATTGAGGGCGCTGGGATCCTCCGAAGGATGGAACAGGGCCGGAAGGCGCTCAGCTCAACGCTACGGCGCCGCATCCCTACTGGCGCCCCGGTGGCGTACTGGCCGATGGAGGAAGGAGACACAGCCACCCAGGCGTACAGCCCTGTCCCCGGTTGCCTCCCGCTCACCGGTCCCGGCCTGGACTGGGCCTCCGCCGACACTCTCCCGGGCTCCGCCGCGCTACCCACAATCACGTCGGGGGCCACGCTCAAGGCGTCGGTGCCCGCGTACCCCGCCAGCACATCCTGGCAGTTGGAGTTCGTCTACTTCCGGGCCACGGAGCCCACGCTCCTGATGCCCATCATGGAGCTGACGACGGGCCTGTCCTCATGGCCCCGTCTGCGCCTGAGCATCGGCCCGTCGGGCGCCATCCAGGTGCTCGGCGTCAGCGCGGACGGGGAGTCCACGTCCATTCTGGTACCGGGTGGCTCGGGGTCGGTGGCTGGCCAGTGGAACAGGTTGAGGCTCAGCGTCAGCCAGGACGGCACGTTGGTCCGGCTGGCTTTCCTGCTGATCCCGATCGGCGGGGCCGGCGAGCTGTGGTCTGGTAGTTACACGGGCACGGTGGGTCCGCTGCGGAGCCTGAGCGGGCTGTACACCTCCACCTTGGAGGGCACAGCGATCGGGCACATCACAGTCTTCTCCCGTACGGGCGTGGGCGTGATGGACTTCGCCGACCACGGGTACAACCGTGAGTCTGCGGGTGCCCGCGCGCTACGGATCGCGGCCGAGGAGGGCGTCCAGCTCTCCGTCCTGGGCGACGCGGCGGACACTGCCCTGATGGGTCCGCAGCGTCCGCAGACCCTCGTGGAGCTGCTGCACGAGTGCGCGGCGGCCGACAGCGGGATCCTGATGGAAATGCCGGGCGCTCTGGGCCTGGTCTACCGAACGCGGACCTCGCTCTACAACCAGTCCCCGACGCTGACCCTTCCGTACGGGTCGATCGCGCCGTCGTTGGAGCCGGTCGAGGACGACCAAGCTCTCCGCAACGACGTCACGGCCAGTCGGCGGGGCGGCGGGTCCGGGCGGGCGGTCGTCGAGACCGGTCCGCTCTCGGTCCTGCCATCGGAGCAGGGCGGCGTGGGCATCTACGACGAGTCCGTCGAGCTGAACCTCGCGGACGACTCGCAGGCGCAACCGATGGCTTCGTGGCTCGCCCACCTGGGCACCGTGGATGAGGCCCGGTACCCGAGCATCAAGATCAATCTTCACAAGCACCCCGAGCTGATCTCGGCTGTACTCCAGCTCCGGATCGGTGATCTTGTCCGGCTGACGAGTCTGCCGCTGTGGGTTGGGGAGTCGACGACAGATCTGCACGTGATGCAGATCCAGCACGAGCCCCGCCCTCGCGCCTGGACCGTCACCCTGGTCTGCACTCCGGCCAGTCCCTACCGGGTCGGCGTCGTGGGTGACACCGTGCGGGGGCGCGTCGATACGAGCGGCTCGGAGCTGGCTGCCGACGCGACGGCTTCCTCGACGACGCTAACTGTCGCGGTGACGGCTGGGCGCCCCTGGATCACGAGCGCGGCATTCCCTTCTGAGTTCCCCTTCGACGTCCAGCTCGGCGGCGAGGTCGTCACCGTCACGGCGATCAGTGGTGCCAGCTCACCGCAGACGTTCACGGTGACCCGAGCCGTCAACGGCGTCTCCAAACCGCACCTGGCGGCCAGCGACCTGCGCTTGGCCCAGCCCACCATCGTCGCCCTGTAGGAGGTACCCGTGGCCGTTCCCGCGACGCTCTGGCAACCAGGCATGCGCGTGACGGACAGTCGGCTCAACGCGAAGGACTACCAGGCCGGTCAGGTACTGATCAGCTTCACGAGCCAGACGAGCTTCACCCAGGCAGTCTCCTTTCCGGAGGCTTTTCCCGTCGCTCCGATCATGAACTGCGAGATCGCATCCGGCGCAGGCGTCACCGGCCGCTTCGAGGCCCGGCCGATCAACGTCACCACGACCGGCTTCTCCCTGTTCATCCTGCTGACCGACACAGCCGAGGGCGCGGACACCTGGGTCAATCAGCCGGTCCACTGGACCGCCCGCATGCCCACCTGATCCCGCTGCTCACCCGCCGAGCCCCGTGCCGATTCGGCCGGGGCTTTCGTCATGCCCTGGAGGCACCCATGGACACCACCGGCCGTCACCCGAGCACCGCCCAAGCGGTCCGCGGCTTCGCCTACGACCACCTGCCCGCCGACCTCCAGGAGGTGAGCAAGCCGTTCCACGACCTCGCGGAGAACTTGCTCGACCGGCTCCCTGACGACCCGGAGCTGAGCGCTGCTCTGCGGAAGCTCCGAGAGGCGAAGGACTGCGCGGTCCTCCTGGCCGCGATCGTCCGGGCCGACGAGGGGAGCGGCTGATGTCGACGCCGCTGTCCGCCGACCGGCTGCTCAAGGTCCTCCGCGACGAAGGTCTTCATGTCGTCGAGCACCGGAGCTGGCGTACGAACAACCGCAATCACAAGGGGCCCTGGGGTCCGACTCACGGCGTCATGATCCATCACACGGTGAGCGCTGGGACCGCGTCCTCGGTGGAGCTCTGCTACAACGGCCACTCCGCCCTCCCCGGCCCGCTCTGCCACGGGGTCATCGACAAGGCCGGCACCGTCCACCTCGTCGCCAACGGGCGGGCCAACCACGCGGGCCTGGGCGACGACAACGTCCTGAACGCTGTCGTGATGGAGACCCCCCTGCCGTCGGACAACGAGGCGAACACCGACGGCAACCGCTATTTCTACGGTTTCGAGGCCGTGAACCTGGGCGACGGCAAGGACCCGTGGCCGGCCGAGCAGCTGCTGGCGATCGAGCGGGCTGCCGCGGCCGTCTGCCGGGCGCACGACTGGGGTCCGCGATCGGTGATCGGCCACCTGGAGTGGCAGCCGGGCAAGGTCGATCCGCGCGGCTTCACCATGAACTCGATGCGCACCAGGATCGGGGCACGGTTGGAGGGTGCACCGGACGGGCCCGCCGAGCCCGAGAAGCCCGAGAACCCGAAGCCGCCCGCCAAGCCCCCGGCCGTAAAGCCGACACCGACGCCGAAGCCGAGGTTCGAGCCGTTCCCCGGGTCGTCCTTCTTCGCGATGGGCCGCAGCAGCCCGGTTGTCACGGCGATGGGCAAGCGCCTCGTCGCCGAGGGCTGTGGCCGATACAACGTCGGCCCCGGCCCGGCCTGGTCCACGGCGGACCGCAACTCGTACGCCGCCTGGCAGCGGAAGCTCGGCTACACGGGCACCGACGCGGACGGCATCCCCGGCAAATCCAGCTGGGACCGGCTCAAGGTCCCCAACGTCTGAGGAGCCCTCGTGTCCGTAGACCTGATCGTCGACCCGTCGCTCACCCACCGCATGCAGGAACCAAATGCCTGGGCCGTGATCGCCGAGTGGCTCACCGCCCGGGCAAAGCCCCTTGTCCCGGAGACGTTCCGGGGCTCGAACTGGCAGAAGGACTGATCAACATGGCACGTTCCACGGACCCGATCGAGAAGAAGGTCAAGGCCAGCTCCGCCTTCGCCTACCTGACCAGCCTGGCGGGCCTGGCGGTCCTCGGCGCGGTGACGGACGACCCGTCGCTCATCGGCTCGATGCCGGACGCGCTGGAACCGTTCGTGCTCGCCCTGGTGCCGGCCGCCGCGGCGGCGGTCGCCGGGTGGGCGGCACCGCACACCCCGCGTACGGACGCTTGATGCGCGCCGCGCTGGCCTGGTGCTGGGCGCGGCTGGACTGGCGCGGCCTCACCCTCCTCACCACCGGCCTCGCCTGGATCACCTACGGGGCGAGCCTGACCGTGCAACCCCGGTACGGCACAGTGCGGGGCATCAGCGTGCTGCTCGGCTGGGCGCCGATGCCGGTCTGGGGCTGGGGCTGGATCGGCTGTGGCGTGATCGCGGCCGTCTACGCGGTGGCCCGCCCTGGGCGGGATCTGCCCGGTGTCGCGGCGAGCATGGCCCCGCCGCTGCTCTGGTCGCTGGCGTACGCGCTCGGTGGCGCGTCCGGCGCGTCCGGCGCGTCCGGCACCGCGTGGGGGGCGGTGATGCCCTGGGGGACGCACGCCGTGCTCATCGCGATCGTCGCCTACCTGACCCGACCCCGCCTGATCGTTCCGAGGGTGGTGAGACATGGAGCCGAGTAGCTGGCTGGGCCTCTTGGCCGTGCTGATCACCACGCTGGGCACGGTCTGGGGGACATGGCTCGGGCGGACCCGCACGACGGTCCAGGAGATCCCGGCCGAGGGCATGCCCCCGGCGCCCGCGCAGCCCGAGGGCACGTGGACTGTCAGCCCAGAGATGTACAGATGGTTCCAGGACCAGATGGTGTCCATGCACGCCCGCATCAGAACGCTGGAGGATGCGGAGGCGGAGGCGCGGACCCGAGCGGATCGTACGGACCGGCTGCTCGGCCTGGCGCTCGACCACATCAGTCAGCAGGACGCCCGTCTGACCGCCGCTGGTATGCCGCTCGTCCCGATGTGCCCCGAGCTGGTCGCTGCCCGCGATGCCCGATGAAACGCCCCCGCCCCGGCTTCGGCCGGCGGCGGGGGCGGTTTCGTGCGTCCAAGGTCAGGCGCCGGAGGCCGGGTGGCGGACCAGCTTCTTCACCGCGCTCTCGACCTTGTACCGGGAGAGCCCGGGGGTAGCGGTCGCGTGCTCGGTGATGGCTTGCTGTACGGCGGCAGCGGTCGGCACGGTCAGTGCGCCAGCCTGTTGCTCGGCCCAGGCCGCGCGCTCCAGCTCGATCAGGAACTCGGGAATGTCAATGTCAGCCACGGCCGGAATCGTACGGCCCCACGATCGAGACCCTGATGTGCGCCTGGACGGTGGCGTGTTTCTTGATCGTCGGGCTACGGTCGGTCACATCCCGGCTACCCGGCCGGGCCCACGATCGGGAGGGGATGCACATGGCCCGCACACTGCGAATGCTCGGCACCAACTCGAAGACCGGCGAGTGCCCGACCTTGTACGAGGACGTCGACTCGGGCGAGATCCTCGTCCAGGGGTACACCGTCACCGACCCCGAGGTCCTCGCGCAGATGGCCAACCCGCTGAAGGGCGAGTCGCTGGTCGTCGTCGACCGCGCGCTCCTCGTGAACTTCGCCCCCAAGGAGTGACGTTGCCGGACGTCGTACCCGCCACCCGGATACTCGACTTCTTCCGGGACGGATTCGAGCACACCGCGTGGCGGCTGGAGACCCAACGGGAGTACGCCGCCGACCAAGGGACGGAGGAGTACCAGCAGTTCCTCCAAGGCGCCATGCCGCCTCTCGACGACGGTGGCCCCTGGTTCACCAACGCCCGCGCGCAGACGGCGGACGGGCGGCGTATCGAGCGCGTTCGCCTGGTCGATGAGCCTCCGACGGACAACCAGCGGTACCTGCTGGCCACGACACCCGCCAACCTGGCGGCCGGGGAGGACATCCGCTACCTGCACCGGTCGGCGGCCGCCGCCCTCAGCCTCTCGGACGAAGGTGACTTCTGGCTGTTCGACTCCCGGGTCCTGGCCCGCTTCAACTGGGATGATGCGGACCGACGCATGGAGCTGACGACTGACCCGGAGCAGGTTCTTCGGGCGTGCCAGGTCCGCGACGCGGCATGGCATTACGCGGTCAGGTACGAGGACTTCATCGGCCGGGTACCGTCCCCCATGTGAGCACCGATTTTCAGCGAGCCCGGGTCCTCCTTGGTGCGCGGCTCCGTGAGCTGCGCACCGAGGCCGGGCTGACTGTCCGCGACTTCGCCGCTCGCTGCGGGTGGGCCCCGTCAAAGGTCTCGAAGCTGGAGAACGGCAAGCAGACCGCGAGCACAGCGGACCTGGAAGCATGGGCGGCTGCGGCCGGGCAGCCGGAGTGCGCGCCGGAGCTGCACGGCCGCCTCGCTGGGCTGGAGTCGACGTACCGGTCCTGGCGCCGCCAGCTCGCGGGCGGGCACCGCGCCGTACAGGACGCGCTCGGAGCCCAGCACGAGAGGACCAGCGTGTTCCGCGGATTCAGCGCAGCCGTCATCCCCGGCGTCTTCCAGACCCCCGAGTACGCGCGCAGCGTCCTCTCCCGGTACGCCGAACTGCACGGCGTGACCCGCGACATCGAGGCGGCAGTCGTCTCTCGGATGCGCCGGCAGGAGGGGCTGTACCGGGTCGGCCGCCGGTATCGGGTGCTCGTCGCGGAGGCGGCTCTGCACGCGCGGATCTGCTCGCGCGCTGTTCTCGCCGACCAGCTGGACCGGCTGATGTCCGTGAACGGGCTGAGCACGGTGGAACTGGGCGTCATCCCCCTCACCGCCGACGTACGGATCGGCATCGGTGACGACTTCTGGATCCACGATGACCGGCTCGTCATCGCGGAGACCTGGCACACGGAGATGTGGCTCGACTCGGCCGACGACATCGCCTTGTACGCGAAGGTCTGGGACGGCTTGGCCGAGGGTGCGGTGACGGGGCGGGCCGCTCATGGCGTCATCGCCCGCGCGCGGACCACGATCGGCTTCTGAGAAACTCGGAGCAACGGCGGAGTCCTCCGGAGAAACAGCGAGAAACACGGCGGCATCCGAGAAACATCGCTCCCTACGGTCTGAGGACTACCCCCGACGACCAGGGAGCGACCGTGGCTGTACGCCAGTTACCTCCGGTCCGCGAGATGTCCGAGCGGCAGCAGCGAGGTTGGTGCTGTGTCTGGTGCCGGGAGCGCCTGGGCGTCGACCTGGGCACCGACCTGGGCGAGCAGCGCGTCTCCCCGCCCGACGGTGCCGCGTACAGCTGGTTCCCCCGCGAGTGTGCGGACGCAGCCGCGTGCGCTGATCGCGCCGCCCGGTGACGCTCATGGACACCCGGCCTGCCGCTCGGCCGGGGGCGGGGTACCGGTCGCCGGAGTGTCGCGTTGCCGCCGACTGGCCGGAGGCCCACCGGATGTGCGCTGGCAACCAGGACATCACCGTGGGCACCGCCGTCGTCGAGCGCCTGCGCTGCGCTTGCACCTGCCATACCTGAGCTCCCTGCCCGGCCGCTCACCCCTGGCAGGACAGCGGCCGGGCCGGGTCATCACCCCATCCACCGGACGGAGGCTCCACCATGCGTACCACCACAGCCCGCCCGCCAACATCCCTCGGGCGGCGCCGATGACCGCCACCATGTCGCCGACCGCAGTTATCACCTGTGAGGCCTGCTGGGTGAACCCGGTGCAGGGCGTGCGCGCCACGGACACAGGCACGGACCTGCTGTGCCGCCCGTGCGCGGGCGGCGGCTACCCGCGTCGCGTCGACCTGTTCCCGCCGCTCGGCATCTACGGGCTGACGGTCCGCCGGATCGAGGCGGGCCGGCATGGGAGCGGGTCGCCGCAGACTCCTCCGAGTCCGGGGCCGGCGCTGCCTCATCCGCCGCCGACGCCGTCTCCTCCGGGCACGCCGCCGGTGTGACGTGGTGGGCCCCGGTTTTGTGCGGCCGGGGCCTACTCGACGAGCTCGGACAGCGGGACGTCGATGGCGTCGGCGATGCGGATGAGCGAGTCGATGAGCGGCGCGATGTGGCCCTGCTCGATGTTCACGTAGTTCGCCCGGTCCATGCCGATGCTCTCGGCTACGTGCTGCTGCGTCAGTCCGGCGGTCCGGCGGGCGGCGCGGATGCGGTCCCCGATGGCGCGGCGGCGGGCGATGACCCAGTCGGGCGGCGGTACGGAGCGTGGCACTCCACCACCGTGGTTTGATCAAGATCGAAAGTATGTAGGACGAAACCCACACTTCCCTCTGCGCCGTGAGCGCGGAATCCTAGGCAGCCACACCCGGTCCGGTGTGGCCACGATGCGGCCAGCTGGTGTTCGCGTGTCCACCAGATTGCGCCGTATGGCGTCATGACTCGGTCAAGACGCCCCGCCCCGCACCCATCCAGGTGCGGGGCGGTCTACGTTGGACAGCAGAAGGCCCCCGCCGATTCTCACGGCGGGGGCCTCGCTCCTGTGGGCCGGGCCTCCCCGCCCAGTCACCACAGATTTCCGGACGGCGCGTGTCAGGCGCATGTGGGGGAGACACGCCTGCCCCGTCCGTGTTCTGCACTCTACGTGCCGGGGGCACGGAGTCCATCCCTCGAACGGGTGACGATTTCTGCAAGATCACTGGGGGAAGTGGACTCTTAGTGGATTTTGGCCACGAGAAGACCCCCCAACCGATCATGGTTGGGGGGTCAAAAACAGGCTCTCACCTGCTACTTACCCTTGGTGGGCGCGGACGGTTTCGAACCGCCGACATCTGCTTTGTAAGAGCAGCGCTCTACCCCTGAGCTACGCACCCGTGGATGAGGCAACAGCGTACATGGACCGGGCCCCCGGCTCCTAAACCGATACGAGGCCCGAGCTGCGGGGGCTGGGCGCGGGTGGGTGGGTGGGGGGGGATAACCCCACCCCCGAGACGGTAGCCGTCCGGATGCCCCCACAGGGGCCTCGGTACATACGGTTTGCAGTACACCGGCAGCGACGACCGGTGGCACCGTCCGGCTGTACTTCCTGGGGGACCGATCACCGTGGACATCGTTACCAGCGCACCGACCCGCAAGCGCAGCGCGGTCCCCGGACGCGTATTCGCCGGAGGGGGCGGGGCCGCGCTGCTCGCGCTGGCTCTCACCGGGTGCGGGGGCGCCGACGTCGAGGACGCGCCCGTGGAGCGCAAGACCTTCGTGTTGGAGGGGAAGACGCTCACCATCGACGCCGAGGACTCGACCGTGACCCTCGTGCCGGCCGATGTGGAGGAGGTCGAGGTGGAGCGGCAGGTCGACGGGTGGGTCGTGCTGGGCAGCGGGCCCGATCCTGTCTGGACGATGAAGAACGACACCCTGACGCTCCGGGTGAAGTGCGACGCCATGATCAACAACTGTGGGGCGCGCCACGAGGTGAAGGTGCCCCGCGGGGTGACCGTGGTGGCCGACGCGGACAACGGCGAGGTCACCGCGGTCGGGTTCGACACCCCGCTGCGGCTCTCCGCCGACAACGGCGACATCGTCGTACGGGATTCCGGCGGGCCGCTCGACCTCAAGAGCGACAACGGGTCGGTCGTCGCCGAGCGGATAGGCACCAAGTCCGTGCTCGCCCGCGCGGACAACGGGGAGATCCGGCTGGGGTTCAGCGGCGTGCCCGATCTGGTGGACACGGTGAGCGACAACGGGAGCATCGTCATCGATCTGCCGAAGGGCGGACAGAAGTACGCCGTGAACGCGAGCGCCGACAACGGCGAGGTGCGCATCGGGGTGCCGCGCAGCGACAGCAGCGCCCATGTGGTGAAGGCTCACAGCGACAACGGGGAAGTGAAGGTTCGAACCGCGAACTAACCGACCCGTGTGTTCGTCCTTACCTGGTGGGAGAATGTACCGGCAGGGGCGGAACAGCACGGGAGAGGGATGTGACGGCGACACACACGCGGCCAGAGGCAGGAGCGGGTGGGAGTTCCGCCGTCGGGAGCGTTTCCGGTGCCCGGGGCGGGAGCCGCGAGCGGCGAGCGCCCGGAAGGCAGGCGGGCCCGGCAGGCCAGGGGCTCCGGGATGTTCTGGCCCTCGCGCTGCTGCCCGTGCCCCTTCTCGTCGCCGCTCTGCCCGCCGCCTTCGCCGGGGGCGGTACGCGGCGGTGGTTCGGCGGGCGTGGGGAGAGCCAGCGTGCCGAGGCCCAGGCGGCCAGGGACGCGGCCGCCGAGGCCTTCTACGAGCTGGACACCGCCCAGCGTGATCTCAAGATCTCCATCGAGACGATCAACGCCGTGGACAACTCCTCCCGGGGCCGCAAGGCGGCGGAGGACTTCGCCGCGCTGGGGCGGCGGATCGACGACGTCAGCCACGCCTACATCACCGCCGTCGACGCCCACGACCTGGACCGGGACGATCTGGAGCCCTCCGTGGCCTCCAGCGCCCGCACCGAGCTGACCCGGGCCAAGGACGATCTCGTACGGGTCAAGGGCGAGCTGGACCGGTTCGGGCAGGGGCTCGGGGCGCTGCTGGGCAGTGCGGAGACCCAGCTCGCACGGCTCGCCCCCGCCGTGGAGCGGGCCCGGCAGGCGCTGCTCGGAGCGAGCAACGCGCTCGACGCGGTACGGGCGGCGGGGCTGCGCGCCGATGAGCTCGCCGCCCGGCTCGCCGCCCTCGCCCCGGAGCTGACCAAGCTGAACCAGGGCGCCGGAAAGCACGGGGTCGCCGAGACGCTTCAGCGGGCCGATGTGGTCCTGCGCGATGCGGAGGCCCTGCGGGCCGAGGCGGAGCGGCTGCCGGATCGGGCCGCCGAGATCGACCGGCGTCTGGTGTCGCTGCGGACCCGCGCCCAGGCCCTGACGACGCGGGCGGGCTCGGTGGAGCCGGTCCTCAGCGAGCTGCGGCGGCGTTTCTCGGCCGCCTGCTGGCAGGACCTCCAGCAGGTGCCGGAGCAGGCCGCCGTCAACGTGCGCCAGGCCGAGGAGAAGCTCGCGGAGGCGGCGAAGGCCCGGGACGAGCAGCGCTGGGCGGATGCCACGTCCCGGCTGTCCACTGTCCGTGCCCTGCTCAACGCGACGGACGAGGCGGTCTCCGCCGCCGGGGACCGGCTGCAGCGGCTGGACGCCGTGGCGAAGGACCCGCAGCAGGAGATCGAGCGGACCCGGTTCGCCGTACGGGACGCGCAGCGCCTCGCCATGGCCGGCCGGCACACGCCCGATCCCCGGCACGCCCGGCCGCTGGACGACTCCGTGACCCGGCTGGACCGGGCCATCGCCGGTCTGGAGGGCCGTCACCCCGACTACTGGCACTTCCTGACCGAGACCGAGGCCGTGCGGCAGACCGCCGCCCGGGTCGTCTCCGACATCCGCGAGGAGCGCGGCGGCGGCGCCTGAGCCCTCGCCGTCCCGGGAGCCCGTAGCCGTGGGACCCCGATGGCTCTAGCCTGAGGCCATGCCTCGCTATGAATTCCGCTGCCGCACCTGCGGCGACACGTTCGAACTCAGCCGTCCCATGGCCCAGTCCTCGGACCCGGCCTCCTGCCCCGCGGGCCACGACGACACCGTGAAGCTGCTCTCCGCGGTGGCCGTGGGCGGCGCCGCCGCGTCAGCGCCCGCACCGTCCGGGGGCGGCGGCGGGGGCGGAGGTTGCTGCGGCGGCGGTTGCTGCGGCTGACCCCACCCGCGTAGCCGGCCGGACCCGGTGGCCCTGGCGCGCTACCGCTTGCGGGAGAGCGTCAGGCCGTCCGAGACCGTCAGCAGCACGCTGTCCATCCGGGTGTCGGCGCTCACATGCTCGTTGAACTCCTTGATCGCTGCCGCGGGCCCGGTCGCCGCCGGGTCCGTGACACCGCCGTGGAAGAGCACGTTGTCCACGGCAATGACACCGCCCTGCCGCATCCGGGGCACCAGCTCCTCCCAGTACGCGATGTAGCCGCCCTTGTCCGCGTCCAGGTAGGCGAAGTCGATGTGCGGCTCGGCGGGCATCGCGCGCAGGGTGTCCAGGGCCGGGGCGATGCGCAGGTCGATCCGGTCCGCGACGCCCGCCTTCTCCCAGGCCTCACGGCCGTACGCCGTCCACTCCTCCGAGATGTCGCAGGCGATCAGCGTGCCGTCGGCGGGCAGTGCCCGGGCCATCGCCAGGGCGCTGAACCCGGTGAACGTGCCGACCTCCACCACGTGCCGGGCACCCACCAGCCGGACGAGGAAGGCGAGCAGCGGGGCCTGCTCCTCGGCCGACTGCATGCCCGCGTGGTCGGGGAAGCGGGCGTACGTGGTCTCCACCAGCTCCCGCTGGACCGGGTCCAGCGGCGGGTTGTGGGCCAGCGTGTACGCGTACAGCTCGTCCGTGATCGTGGTCTCGTTGCCCTTGGTCATGCCCCCAGCCTTCCCCAACCCGCGCCCTCACGCAGCGGAAGCCGCCAGGAACCGGCGCAGGATCTCCTCCCCCGCCGCTCCGCCCCGCTCCTCCAGCGCCACGACGTGCGGGGCGCGCCAGTCGTTCTCGGCAAGTTCGCCGTGGCCGGGGCGCCAGCCGAGGTCGGCGGCGAGCAGCAGGTCCGCGTCGAGGAGGGAGTCCCCGGCGGCGAGGGTGCGGGTGGCGCCGGAGCGGCGGGCGACCTCGTTCATGGCGGCGCTCTTGGTGAGCGGCACGGGGACCGCGTAGATCTTGCGGCCCTGGAGGGAGACCGTCCACCCCCGCTCCTGCGCCCACACCGCGAGCTCCTTCACCCACTCCTCGGGCAGCAGCGAGCGCTCGACGACCAGGTACGCGAAGAGGTTCTCGGCCACCCGTTCCTTGAGGAGCCAGGCCGGGTCGGCGGTGGTGGCGAGATGGGCGCGGATCTCGGTGAGGGGGGCGCACTCGTCCGCGATGCGGGCCTCCACCTGGGCCTGCCAGTCACGGTCGGAGACCCCGTCGACCAGGATGTGCCCGCCGTTGGCGCAGATCGCGTACCGGGAGGCGGGGCCGGGGAGGTGGATGCGATGGTACTGCTCGCGGGTCCGGGTGGTGGTGGGCACGAAGACCGTGGAGCCGGCCACGTCGGTGAGAAGGGCGGCCGCCGTCTCCGTCATGTACGAGAGGGGCTTGTGGCCGTACACCTCGACGCAGAGGAGCCGGGGCGCCTCCGCGTCCGGCATCGACAGGTCGAGCGCGGCCGCCGAGTAGATGAGGGTGCGGTCGAGGTCGCTCGCCACCAACGTGGCGGAGCCGTTCACAGTAGTCATGCGCCCTGCACCGCCTTGCCGTCCGCGCCCGTCGCGCCCCGGGTGAACCGGGGGTGGATCAGACCGACACAGCTGTACGGGAGGTCGTCGACCTCCTCGACCGGTACGCCGCGCTGTCCGGCCAGCAGCCGGATGTGCTGGAGGTCCGCGCCCGCGCCGCGCTTCGCGAGGATCTTCCAGGGGACCCGGCGCAGCAGGACCCGGGTGGTCTCGCCGACGCCCGGCTTGACCAGGTTGACGTCGTGGATGCCGTACTCCTCGCTGATCCGCTCGACGGCCGCCCAGCCCTCCCAGGTCGGGGCCCGGTCGGCGGCGAGCAGTTCCTTGGTCTCGGCGTCGACCTGGCCCGCCACCTCGTCGAAGCGCGCGGTCACCGCGGTCAGGAAGTCGCCGGAGACGTCGGACTCCGCCAGCTCACGGTAGAATTTCGCGCCGTGGAAGTCGTCGGGGCCGACCAGGTCGGCGCGGAGCACCGTACGGGAAATGAGGCCGGAGACCGTCGAGTTGAGGCAGGCCGATGGGATGAGGAAGTCCTCGCGGGTGCCGTACGTGCGGACGCAGCCGCCCGGGTCGGCGAGCACCGCGATCTCCGGGTCGAAGCCGGCGGGCCCGCCCGACGCCTCGAACTCCGCCACCGCCGCCGCCAGTTCGCGGGTGATCGCGCCCTTCCCCGTCCAGCCGTCGACGAACACCACGTCGGCCGGGTCGTGGTGGGCGGCGAGCCAGCGCAGGGCGGTGGCGTCGATGCCCCGGCCCCGGACGATGGAGATGGCGTAGTGCGGCAGGTCCAGGCCGTGCCGGTGCCGGGCCCAGTGGCGCATCAGGACCCCGACGGGCGTCCCGGCGCGGGCGAGCGAGACGAGCACCGGGCGCGGGCCGCGTTCGGCGAGGACCGTCTCGGTGACGGTGCCCACCGCACGGGCGATGCGCGCGGCGGAGGCGCCCAGGGCGGCCGTGAAGAGGGCCTGGTACTCGGCGCTCGGCTGGTACTCGACGGGGAGCGACTCGGCGTAGTGCGCGCCGCCGCTCTGGATCGCCTCCTCGCGCTCCTCGGTGGGCGCTTCCAGCTCGGTGTCCGAGAGGTCCTGGAGCAGCCAGCCGACGTCCTCGGGCGCGTAACTGGAGAAGTCGGGGCCTCGGAGGGGCTCGGGCAGCACGGCGGGCTCCAGCTTGTGGTGAGGGGTGTACGAGGGGACGACCGCGAGGAGGACCTGGCCGGTGTGGGCCGCCAGGCGGGCCAGCAGGCCGTCGGGGGCGTGCAGTTCGGGGGTGTCGGCGGTGGAGTCGACGACGGCGACCACCGCGTCGAAGCCCGCTCCCGCCACGTTGTACGCGTACCGGTCGCCGGGGCCGTCCGCCGGGTCGTCGTGGGCCGGGAAGACGAGGCGGGTGCGTATCGCGTAGCCGGGGTCGTCGACGGCGAGGACGGGCGAGCGGGTGGTGGTGGAGTAGCGGACCTCGGTATCCGCCCCCAGCGCGGCTTCCAGGGCGGTGCCCAGGCGCAGCGGCGCGTACATCAGCTCCTCGAAGCCGAGTACGAGCACGCGGCGGGGGCCGCTGCCGGGGTCGTGGCGGGTGTCGTCGCCCAGCGCGGCGGCGATCCGCTCCGCCATGCCCGGGAGCGCCGCTTCGAGCGCCGCCCGGTGAGCCGGGGTGAAGCCGTGCCGGCCGCCGTCGGGGACGCCTTCGGGCCAGCCCAGGCCGACCCGGGTGACGGGGGCAGCACGCTCGATGGGCTCCCCGGCCGGTGCCGCCTGCTCCGCCTCCTGGGCCGCGACCAGGGCCTGGCCCCGTTCCAGTACGCCTTCGGGGAGCGTGACCGTGCCCGAGGAGCGGGTCACCAGGTCGACGCGGGCGCCGATCTCGGCGGCGAAGGCGGTCAGCCGGTCTCGGTCCCCCGCCGAGCGCATGTCGACCAGCGCGACGATGACGTACCGCTCGCGCGGGTGCGACTCGTGCAGCGCGCGGATGGTGTTGAGCACGGTGTTGCCGGTGGAGAACTCGTCGTCGACCAGCACCAGCACGGAGGCCTCGGCGCCTCCCGCCAGCAGCTCGGGATCCTCCGGCAGCAGCAGGTGCGAGGTGGCGTGCGAGTGGGCCTCCTCGAAGCCGCCCGCCTGCGCGACCCCCGCGACGGGCCGCCGGGTGGAGTGGAGGTACGGGGCGTCGCGCAGGCCGTCCGTGACGGCGTGGCCGAGGCCGGTGGCCGTCTCCGCGTAGCCGAGGACGACCGCGCGGCGGGTCCGGTCCTCGCCGAGGAGCGCCCGTACGCGCTCGCCCAGCTCGTACCCCGCCCCGTACACGACGGACGGGTGCTGGGGCACATGCTTGCCCAGCACGTTGGAGACGAGCAGGTGGGCCCGCTTGGGGTTACGCCGCAGGGCCAGGCCCAGCAGCTCCGGGAGCTCCCCGTCGCCCTCCAGGGCCACTCCCAGCCGCTCGGCCACCCAGTCGCCCGACCACACCACGTCCACGGCCCCTTCTCTCCTCGCGCGCTCGCTCATCGATACGCGCTCACTTCGCCCGCTCATCGACGCGCGCTCACTTCGTCAGGCCGGCGGCCAGCAGATCCACGAAGCCGACGTCCTCACTCGCCACACCGAAGACCTCGGCCCGCCGGAGCGTGCGCTCGGCCCAGGCCCGGTGGGGCTTCACTTCGTTCATCTTGTTCGTATACGCCGAGCGCAGCACCCCGCCGCCCTCGCGTTCGGGCCGCAGGATGTCCTGCGCGTCGGTGAACTCCTCGTGGCTGACCACGGACAGTGCGTGGACGGGTGCCACGTGCGACGGGTGGATGCAGGTCTTGCCGAGCAGGCCGTTGGCCCGGTCCAGCTCGATCTCCCGCAGCAGGCCGTCCAGGTCGTGCTCGATCAGTGCTGTACGCAGCTCCTCGGCGCTGCCCTCCAGGAAGGGGCTGCGGCGCAGCTGGGGCTTGAACATGCGCTCCTGGCGGCGGAAGTACTCCCAGACCGGGCCGGTGATCGTGAAGCCGGTGCCGTCGGCCCGGCCCAGCACGTTGACCACGTCGGCGATGACGGAGCCGACGATCTGGACGTCGTACGCCGTCATGTCGGGCGCGCGGCGCAGTCCGTAGGCCGAGCAGAAGTCGGTGACGCCGAGCCGCAGGGCGAGGACCCGGTCCCGGTACTTGTCGACGGAGCGCGCGATTCCCTGGAGGACTTCGCCGCGTGTCTCCAGGTGGAGCAGCTCGGGCGATTCCAGGACGGGCATGGCGAAGAGCCGCTGTCCGCAGGAGGCCTCGGCTTCCGCCAGGGCCTCCAGGAAGAGGGCTCCACGCTCTTCGGTGAATTTGGGAAGTACAAAACCGGACAATGTCCGGACGGAGGTACCCAGCCGGTTCACCAGGTCGGTGATCTGGCCCGGTTCGCGCACCCGGACGAAGAGCAGCGGCAGCTCGGCTCCCGCCGCGTTCCGTTCCGCGAGCTCCGCGAACTGCCTGACCAGGTTGGCCTCGGCGTCGACCACCTCGGCGTCGTCGATCGAGTCCTCCAGGCACAGCACCATGGAGACGACGCCGCGCCCGGCCTGCTTCAGCACATCGTCGGCCAGTGTGGGGCGGGTGGCCGGGGAGTAGAGCGTGGCGCCCAGGGCGACGGAGAGCAGGCTCGCGGGCGAGGACGCGCTGAACTCGCACGGCTCCCGGAAGAACAGGCCCTCTCGGGCAGCGGGCGATATATACCCGAAGTGACGCATGAGTTTCCCCCGAACTGCCTGACCGGCCGGACAACGTATGGCCGGTAATAGTACGTACGGACGCATGTCAACAGTTCCCCATGTACATGAATTTCCGGTTACCCACCCTTCACCCGGTCTCTCCTCGCGGTACCGTTCGGTCCTCCTTCTTCCCCCTCTCCGGCCCGGCAGCAGGGGAACAGGGCAGGTCTTTGCCGCCCCCCGCGTTGTCCGCACGTGCTGCCGGCAGGCAGGATGACGCCCATGACGCACACGATGCTGAAGGGCTCGAACGTCCCGGTCGACGCCGTGGCCGTACGGGCCGTGCTGCGCTGGACCCCTGGGACGGATGTTCCCGATGTGGACGCCTCCGCCCTGCTGCTCGGCGCCCTGGGCCGTGTGCGGTCGGACGAGGACTTCGTCTTCTACAACCAGCCTCGCCACCCCTCCGGGCTGGTCCGGCGACTGCCGAAGCGCAGCGTCGCCGAGGGGCTCACGGACACGATCGAGGCGGATCTCGGCGCGCTCGACGCGTCGGTGGACCAGGTGGTCATCGCCGCCTCGTCCGACGGCGACGCCTTCCAGCAGGTCCCGGACCTGCGGATACTTCTCTTCGATGCCGCGCTCGCCGACGGGGAGCCGCTGGCGGTCTTCGATGTGCGGCCGGAGACCGGGGAGGAGACCGCGATCATCTGCGGGGAGCTCTACCGGCGCGGTGAGGGGTGGAAGTTCCGGGCGGTCGGCCAGGGCTATCCGACCGGGCTGATCGGGCTGGCCACCGCCTTCGGGATCTCGGTCGACGATTCGGAGACCGGGGGCGGGCCGGAGGGGCCGGCCGCGGCCGGTCAGGCACCTGCCGCCCTCACGCAGGCCGCCGCCGAGCCCGTGGCCCCCACGCACGCGGCTTCCGCGCCGGGGCCCGACTCCCAGGCCACGGTGCTGCACCCGCAGCCCGCCTACGGCTATCCGCCGCCCGTCGCACCCCCCGCCGTGCCCCCGGTGCCCGCGCCGCAGCCCGCCGCGAGCTCCCAGCCGGCGTACGGCTACCCGCAGGGGGCCGGTGCGCCGCCCGCGTACGGCTATCCGCAGCCGGCGGCGGCCGCCGCCCACGCACCCGACCCGCATTTCGTCCTGCCTCCGCAAGGTCCGCAGTTCATCCGGTCCTGAGGCCGGTCCTGAGACCGGCCCAGGGGCAGTACGGCTCAGCTCATGGAGCGGCGGTACGGGCACGGGGCGGTCAGGTCCGTGACTTGTAGCCCCGCCCCCACTGCATGCCGTAGCCGTAGAGCCGGTCCAGCTCCGACTGGAATCCGTAGACGAACTTCACCTCGCGCCGCACGATCAGCTCGTCCTTGATGTTCTCCACGGTGAACACCGCGCAGGAACGGGCCTGCGGCGCGCGCTCGTCCAGTTCGATCTCGATCCGGGGGCCGTTGCCCGGGTAGAGCGTGATCTTGGCGTGCGTGCGGTCGAACGCGGGCGTCCGGTCGTAGATGTAGACGAAGAACAGCAGCCGCTTGAACTGGTCGCGCTGGTCGAGGTTGACGTAGACCGTCTCCCCGGAGGGGGCGCCGAAGCGGTCGTCCCCGCTGAGCCGGATGTAGGGCGGGCTGTTCAGATCGCCGATGAGGTTGCCGAGCGGCTGTACGACCCCCTTGGTGCCGTCCATCAGCTCGTACATGCAGCCGAGGTCCAGGTCGACGTTGACGACGCCCTGGGTGTGGGCCTGGACCACCTCGGGCTGGAAGAGCTTGAGGGGGCGCCGAAGCCGGCCGCTCTGGCGCGAGCGGCCCTCGATGTCAGAGGTGCGCATCCGCCAGGACAGGTTGACGCGGAGGTTGCCCGAGAGGGCGCCCTGTTTGCTGAGCGAGACCGTGGCATTGCGTTTCGAGAGCACGATGGCGCTCGATGTGCCGTTGCCCGAGTCGAACTGTGCCGCGCGCGTCGGCCACAGGCCGTCGAAGAATCCCATCCCAACCCCCACCTGTCGGCCTGTCGGCCTGTCGCCTGCTGTCGCGGGCCCCGCACACCGCTGCGGGGCGGCCAACCGGGCCGGATCCGGGAGATCCCGGAGAGCCGTCGCCGTGTGGCCGCCCCGCAGAGAGCGTTCCTCAATCCCTACCGGGTCACACCCCGGAGTGGACTTCGGCCTTGGGACCCGCGCTTCCTCCGGCGCCCCCGTCGCCTCCGCCCGCCGCGGCGATGGCCCTGTTGCGGCGGAGCGAGGACCAGAAGGATAGGCCGATGAGGACGACGCCGATCAGGCCGGTGATGATCTCGTTGATCTCGTACCGGATGGTGACCAGCAGGATGACGGAGAGCGCGCCGATCGCGTAGTGGGCGCCGTGCTCCAGGTAGACGTAGTCGTCCAGCGTGCCCTGGCGGACCAGGTAGACGGTGAGCGAACGGACGTACATGGCGCCGATACCGAGGCCCAGGGCCATCAGCACGATCTCGTTGGTGATGGCGAAGGCGCCGATGACGCCGTCGAAGGAGAAGGAGGCGTCCAGGACTTCCAGGTAGAGGAAGAGGAAGAACGCGGCCTTTCCGGCGAGGGCGACCCCGGTGACGGGCTTGCCCTTCTTCTTGGCCTCTTCCTCGGCCTCGTGCTCGCGCTCCTCCTCCTCTTCGAGCTTGCCCTCGAAGAATCCGGAGAGCCCGCCGACGACGAGGTAGGTGATCAGACCCGCGATACCCGAGAGCATGACGGTCGACGCCTTGTCCACGTGCCCGCCACCGTGCTGGTGGGCCTGGGTCGCGAAGGTCATGGCGGTGATCATCAGCACGATCAGCGCGACGCAGACCGACAGCATGTCGACCTTGCCGAGCTTGGCGAGCGGGCGCTCGATCCAGCGGAGCCACTGGATGTCACGGTCCTCGAAGATGAAGTCGAGGAAGATCATCAACAGGAACATGCCACCGAAGGCGGCGATCGACGGATGGGCGTCCGTGACCAGTTCCTTGTACCTCTCGGGGTCGTTGAAGGAAAGGTCGATGGCCTCGATGGGCCCGAGCTGGGCGCTCACGGCCACGATCACGACGGGGAAGACCAGCCGCATACCGAAGACGGCGATCAGGATGCCGATGGTAAGGAAGATTTTCTGCCAGAAGGCATTCATCTTCTTCAGGATTCCGGCGTTGATCACCGCGTTGTCGAAGGACAGCGAGATCTCCAGGATCGTCAGAATCGCGACGATGCCGAAGGCCTGCCACCCCCCGTAGAAGAAGGCTGCGACCAGGCCGAGCGCGGTGACCGCGAACGACCAGCCGAAGGTTTTCAGAACCACTGGCTACCCCATCGTGTTTATGTAAGGGTCTCCCCCGGTGTGTACGGGGCTCCCCCGCGCCGTGCGCGGCGTTACGAAACGTTGACGCCGAAGTCTAGAGCGATGCCCCGCAGGCCCGACGCGTACCCCTGACCGACTGCACGGAATTTCCACTCGCCCTGGTAGCGGTAGAGCTCACCGAAGATCATCGCGGTCTCCGTGGAGGCGTCCTCGCTGAGGTCGTAGCGCGCCAGCTCCTGGCCGTCGGCCTGGTTCACCACGCGGATGAAGGCGTTGCTGACCTGCCCGAACGCCTGGCCCCGGTTGTCCGCGTCATGGATGGAGACCGGAAAGACGATCTTGTCGCAGTGGGCGGGGACCTGGTCGAGCCGGACGATGACCGACTCGTCGTCGCCGTCGCCCTCACCGGTCAGATTGTCACCGGTGTGCTCGACGGAGCCGTCGGGGCTGGTGAGGTTGTTGTAGAAGACGAACCACTCGTCACCGAGCACCCGGCCCGACTGGCACAGCAGTGCGCTGGCGTCGAGGTCGAAATCTGCTCCGGTGGTGGAGCGTGCGTCCCAGCCGAGCCCGACCAGCACCTGGGTGAGGTTGGGTGCGACCTTGGAGAGGGAGACATTGCCTCCCTTGGCGAGCGTGACGCCCATGTGTGTCCTCCCCTAGTCGTGGAAACGCTGCCGGGCCTCCTCGACGCCTGAGATCGGGTGTCGAAGGCCTCCCTGAGCGCGTCCGGCGCCGCACAGGATGCGGCGCCGGACGGGGTGGTACGTGAGCGCTGCGCGCTCGGTGGTGCCGGGGTCCTCCGCCCGGGAGCGGGGGACCGGAGGAGTGACGTCCTCAGACGTTGACGCCGAAGTCCTGCGCGATGCCGCGCAGGCCCGAGGCGTAGCCCTGGCCGATGGCACGGAACTTCCACTCGGCACCGTTGCGGTAGAGCTCGCCGAAGACCATCGCGGTCTCCGTCGAGGCGTCCTCGCTCAGGTCGTAGCGGGCGAGCTCGGTGTTGTCGGCCTGGTTGACCACGCGGATGTACGCGTTGCGGACCTGGCCGAAGCTCTGCTGGCGGCTCTCGGCCTCGTAGATCGAGACCGGGAAGACGATCTTGTCGACGTCGGCCGGGACACCGGCGAGGTTCACCTTGATGACCTCGTCGTCGCCCTCGCCCTCACCGGTGAGGTTGTCACCGGTGTGCTCGACGGAGCCGTCGGGGCTCTTCAGGTTGTTGAAGAAGACGAAATTGCCGTCCGCCGCGACCTTGCCCTCGGCGTTCGCCAGCAGCGCGCTGGCGTCGAGGTCGAAGTCACCGCCGGTGGTGGTGCGGGCGTCCCAGCCCAGACCGACGATGACCGCGGTCAGGTTGGGCGCGGCCTTGGTCAGCGAGACGTTGCCGCCCTTGCTGAGGCTGACTCCCACGAGTCCTCCAGTAGTTTTCTCAGGGGCCGGCAGACACCAGCGTCCCCGTCGTTCGTTGGCATCGGATCAACGATTGGATCCTAGTGACCGGTTCCCGGCCAAAACAGGCTTTTGGCCGGGCGTCGCCAGGAGATCGTCTCAGAGCGCTTCCAGCGCCTTCACGTAGTCGTTCAGGTCACGCGCGTCCGGCAGGCCGTTGACGACGCTCCAGCGGACGGTGCCCGCCTTGTCGACGATGAAGGTGCCGCGCACCGCGCAGCCCTTGTCCTCGTCGAGGACGCCGTAGGCCCGCGAGGTCTCGCCGTGCGGCCAGAAGTCGGAGAGCAGCGGGTATTCGAGGCCCTCCTGCTCGGCGAAGACGCGCAGGGTGTGGATGGAGTCGTTGGAGACCGCGAGCAGCTGGGTGTCGGCGTTCTCGAAGCGGGGCAGCTCGTCGCGGAGCGCGCACAGCTCACCCGTGCAGACCCCGGTGAAGGCGAACGGGTAGAAGAGCAGCACCACGTTCTTCTCGCCCCGGAAGTCCGCGAGCCGCACGGTTCGGCCGTGGTTGTCCTTGAGTTCGAAATCCGGGGCCTCGGTGCCGACCTCGATCGCCATGGAACAGGTTTCCCTTCGCCGCTTCTCGCTTCCCGGGTTCCGTACGTACGTGTCCGTCCGTCCGGGTGACTCCACCCTACGCACGGCCGGAAGGGCACGTACGAAGGCCCCCGGCAGCGTGTGATGCGCCATCGGGGGCCCCGGGTGGTGTAGCGAGTGGTTCAGCGCTTGGCCTTGGCCCCCTTGGGGGTGACCAGACGGCTGCCCGTCCAGTCCTTGCCCGCGCTGATGCTCTTGGTCTGGGCGAGACCGGCCGTCTGGGCAGCCTCATTGATGTCGCTCGGTTCGACGTATCCGTCACGGCCGGTCTTCGGCGTCATCAGCCAGACCGTACCGCCGTCCTCGAGCAGACCAATGGCATCCACCAGCGCGTCCGTAAGGTCGCCGTCCTCGTCGCGGAACCAGAGCAGGACGACGTCAGCGACGTCGTCGTACTCCTCGTCGACGAGTTCCTGGCCGGTAGTGGCCTCAATGCCCTCACGGAGCTCCAGCTCGACGTCTTCGTCGTAGCCGATCTCCTGGACCACTTGTCCGGGCTCGAACCCCAGGCGTGCTGCCGGGTTGGTCCGCTCCTCCGCGTGGTCCGCGGTCGCGCTCACGGGTTGCCTCCTGATCATGTCTTCGGAAAATGCTGCAGCCACGCGCGTGCGCGGGGCGTAGGCCGTAGTCCACACGGGCCCGGCGAATCGCGCAAGTACCCGGCGTCCGAGACCGCCTAAACGGTGACGTTCCCTGCCACGTCACCGCAAGCTCCGGCCTGTCTCTGCCGGGGCTCGGGCCTGTCCCTCCGGGGCTCCCGCAAGGTCACCCCATCCGTTTACGTCCTTCCTCAGCTTATGCCGTTTCGCTCCGCCAATCGGAGTCGAACAGCCTTTGGGAACGCTTGGACGGCTTGGGCGTAAGATTGCGGTTTGCCCGTACCCCGCCGCGTCATGCCCATACTCGTGCCCCGCCGAGGAAATTTCGGAACCTCGGGGTTACCCCACGGTAGAGATGACGTCCGGGCCCTCGCGGTAGCACGATGGAGACGGCGCACACACAGTTGTCCCGGGGGTACGTTCCCCGTAACAGACCCCGCAGAGCACCACCGAACAGCGAAGGAACAGTGTGGCTTCCGGATCCGATCGCAACCCGATCATCATTGGCGGCCTTCCGAGCCAGGTCCCGGATTTTGATCCCGAAGAGACCCAGGAATGGCTCGACTCCCTCGACGCCGCCGTCGACGAGCGAGGCCGTGAGCGGGCCCGCTACCTCATGCTCCGGCTCATCGAGCGCGCGCGCGAAAAGCGCGTCGCCGTGCCGGAGATGCGCAGCACGGACTACGTGAACACGATCGCCACGAAGGACGAGCCGTTCTTCCCCGGCGACGAGGAGATCGAGCGCAAGGTCCTCAACGCGACCCGCTGGAACGCGGCCGTGATGGTCTCCCGGGCGCAGCGTCCCGGAATCGGCGTCGGCGGCCACATCGCCACCTTCGCCTCCTCCGCCTCGCTGTACGACGTGGGCTTCAACCACTTCTTCCGCGGCAAGGACCAGGGCGACGGCGGCGACCAGATCTTCTTCCAGGGGCACGCGTCCCCGGGGATCTACGCCCGCGCCTTCCTGCTCGACCGGCTGAGCGAGGCGCAGCTCGACGCGTTCCGCCAGGAGAAGTCGAAGGCCCCGAACGGGCTGTCCAGCTACCCGCACCCGCGGCTGATGCCGGACTTCTGGGAGTTCCCGACCGTCTCGATGGGTCTCGGCCCGCTCGGCGCGATCTACCAGGCGCGGATGAACCGCTATATGGAGGCGCGCGGGATCGCCGACACCTCCAAGTCGCACGTCTGGGCCTACCTGGGCGACGGCGAGATGGACGAGCCCGAGTCGCTGGGCCAGCTCTCCATCGCCGCGCGTGAGGGCCTGGACAACCTGACCTTCGTCGTCAACTGCAACCTGCAGCGCCTCGACGGGCCTGTGCGCGGCAACGGCAAGATCATCCAGGAGCTGGAGTCGCAGTTCCGGGGCGCCGGCTGGAACGTCATCAAGCTGGTCTGGGACCGTTCCTGGGACCCGCTGCTGGCGCAGGACCGCACGGGCATCCTGGTCAACAAGCTGAACACCACGCCGGACGGGCAGTTCCAGACGTACGCCACCGAGACCGGCTCGTACATCCGCGAGCACTTCTTCGGTGACGACCCGCGGCTGCGCGACATGGTCAAGGACATGACCGACCAGCAGATCCTGCACCTGGGACGCGGCGGGCACGACCACAAGAAGGTCTACGCGGCCTACGCGGCGGCCAAGGCGCACAAGGGTCAGCCGACCGTGATCCTCGCGCAGACGGTCAAGGGCTGGACGCTGGGGCCGAACTTCGAGGGCCGCAACGCGACCCACCAGATGAAGAAGCTCACGGTCGAGGACCTCAAGCGGTTCCGCGACCGGCTGCACATCCCGATCACCGACAAGCAGCTGGACGAGGGCTACCCGCCCTACTACCACCCGGGCCGCGACTCGGAGGAGATCCAGTACATGCACGACCGCCGCAACGGTCTGGGCGGCTATGTGCCTACCCGGGTGGTGCGTGCGAAGCCCCTGCCGCAGCCCGTGGAGAAGACGTACGCGGCTGCGAAGAAGGGGTCGGGTCAGCAGTCGATCGCCACCACCATGGCGTTCGTCCGCATCCTCAAGGACCTCATGCGGGACAAGGAGATCGGCAAGCGGTTCGTGCTGATCGCGCCCGATGAGTACCGCACGTTCGGAATGGACGCGTTCTTCCCGAGCGCGAAGATCTACAATCCGCTTGGCCAGCAGTACGAGGCGGTCGACCGCGACCTGCTGCTCGCGTACAAGGAGTCGCCGACGGGTCAGATGCTGCACGACGGCATCTCCGAGGCGGGCTGTACGGCCTCGCTGATCGCCGCCGGTTCGGCGTACGCGACGCACGGCGAGCCGCTGATCCCGGTGTACGTCTTCTACTCGATGTTCGGGTTCCAGCGCACCGGTGACCAGTTCTGGCAGATGGCCGACCAGCTCGCGCGCGGTTTCGTGCTGGGTGCGACCGCCGGGCGTACGACGCTGACCGGTGAGGGCCTCCAGCACGCGGACGGCCACTCGCAGCTGCTCGCCTCGACCAACCCGGGCTGTGTCGCCTACGACCCGGCCTTCGGGTACGAGATCGCGCACATCATGCAGGACGGGCTGCGCCGGATGTACGGCGAGGCGAACGAGGACGTCTTCTACTACCTCACCGTCTACAACGAGCCGATCCAGCACCCGGCCGAGCCCGAGAACGTCGACGTGGACGGCATCCTCAAGGGCGTCTACCGCTTCAAGCAGGGCGAGGCGGGCGAGATCCCGGCACAGATCCTGGCGTCCGGTGTGGCGGTCCCGTGGGCCGTCGAGGCGCAGCGGATCCTCGCCGAGGAGTGGAACGTCAAGGCGGACGTCTGGTCGGCGACCTCCTGGAACGAACTGCGGCGCGAGGCCGTGGACGTGGAGCGGTACAACCTGCTCCACCCGGAGGAGGAGCAGCGCGTCCCGTACGTGACGCGGAAGCTGGAAGGGGCCGAGGGCCCGTTCGTGGCGGTCTCGGACTGGATGCGCTCGGTGCCGGACCAGATCGCGCGCTGGGTGCCCGGTGCGTACCAGTCGCTGGGTGCGGACGGCTTCGGCTTCGCCGACACCCGTGGTGCGGCCCGCCGGTTCTTCCACATCGACGCGCAGTCGATCGTCCTCGCGGTGCTCACCGAGCTCGCGAAGGAGGGGAAGATCGACCGGTCGTCCCTGAAGACGGCGCTGGACCGTTACGACCTCCTGGATGTGGCCGCGGCCGATCCGGGTGCGGCGGGCGGCGACGCGTAAGCAGAGCGGTTCCGAAGGGCGGTGGCGCGAGTGCGTCACCGCCCTTCGGCGTGTCAGGACGCCCCGGCTAGTTCTCCCAGATCTTGAACGCCCGTACCTGGTAAGGGGAGCGGGGCAGCCAGGTCCCGCCGCCCGGGTACGTCTCGAACTCCCCCGTCTCCGCGCACTCGGCCGACTGGTAGGTGGTGACGGGCCGCCCGGTGCGGTTGGCGAGGGACTGGGCGTCGCCGCCCTTCGGCAGCGGGGTGCAGCTCTCGATGTCGACGGTGGAGAGTTCGTACGTCTGCCGGGCGCCCGTGAAGTCGGGCTTCTTCCAGAGGCAGAGCCGGCCCGCCTCGCAGGTGCCGAGCCGGACGTCCGAGGACGCCTCCGGGGCGGCGGCCGCCCGGTCCTGGGCGAACGCCTGCGGGATCAGTGCGGTGAGTGCGGTGACGGCCAGGCCTGCGGCGAGAGCGGTCGTACGGTTCGTACGCATGGTTGTACGCATGGTGGATCAACCCCCGTGGTCGTGCGCCGCGCCGGATGGTGGCGCGTTGCGCTGTCCTGACCACCCTGACCAGCGCGGCAGCTTCCGGGGAAGAGGTGGGCGGTCCACGCCACCCTGATAGGCGACAGCCCCGCCGAAAGGGTTCGGCGGGGCTGTGACGTGCGCTGTGTTGACGTGTTTCCCCCGGGCGGGGGAGACGTCAACCCTCGTGAGGGGGTGTCAGATGTGACCTACTCCGGCACCCGCCTCGGCGTTCGCGCCGCGCTTGGTGAGGGTGGCGACCAGGGCCGCGACGACGGCGACACAGCCCGCGACGGTGAAGGCCAGGCCCATGCCGGACATGAACGTGTCGTGGATGACGCCGCCGATGGTGTCGATGGTGTCCGGCGTCATGCCGGGGGCCTTGGCGAGCGCGTCGGCGGGGACCATGCCGAACTCGGCTGCCTCCTCCAGCTTCGGATCGGGCGTGCCGGGCAGGCCCGCGTCCGTCCAGTTGCCCGCGAACTCAGAGCTGACCTTGGAGGACATGACCGCGCCGAGGACGGCGGTGCCGAGCGCCCCGCCGACCTGCATGGCGGCCTGCTGGAGGCCGCCGGCCACACCGGAGAGCTCCAGGGGCGCGTTGCCGACGATGACCTCGGTGGCGCCGACCATGACCGGGGCGAGCCCGCAGCCGAGCAGGGCGAACCAGAGGGACATGGCGAAGGTGCCGGTGGACTCGCTGAGCGTCGTCATGCCGAACATGGCGGTGGCCGTGCAGACCATGCCACCGACCAGCGGGACGCGGGGGCCGAACTTGGTGATCAGCAGACCGGCGACCGGCGAGGAGACGATCATCATGGCCGTCAGCGGCAGCAGGTGCAGACCGCTGTCGACCGGGCTCAGACCGTGGACGCCCTGGAGGAAGAACGTCACGAAGAAGAGGCCGCCCATGAAGGCGAACGCCATCAGCACCATGAGGATGGTGCCGGCCGTCAACGGGATGGAGCGGAACATCGCGAGCGGAACGAGCGGCTCCCGTACCCGTGTCTGCCAGAGACCGAAGGCGAGGAAGAGCGCGATCGCGAGGCCGAGGAAGAACCAGGTCCAGCCGCCGCCCCAGCCCCAGGACTCACCGGCCTTGATGATGCCCCAGATGAGGGAGAACATCGCGCCCGAGAGCAGAACGATGCCGAGGATGTCGAAGGAGCGCGGCGCGTTGGCGGCTCGGTGGTCCTTGAGGATCACCAGGCCGAAGATGAGCGCGACGATGCCGACCGGCACGTTGATGAAGAACACCGACTGCCAGGAGACGTGCTCGACGAGCAGACCGCCGACGATGGGGCCGCCCGCGGTGGACGCGCCGATGACCATGCCCCAGATGCCGATCGCCATGTTCAGCTTCTCGGCGGGGAAGGTGGCCCGCAGCAGGCCGAGCGCGGCCGGCATCAGCAGCGCGCCGAAGAGTCCCTGGAGGACCCGGAAGAGGACGACCAGGCCGATCTCCTTGGAGAAGCCGATCGCGGCGGAGGAGACCGCGAAGCCCGCGATGCCGATCAGGAAGGTCTGCCGGTGGCCGAAGCGGTCACCGAGCTTGCCCGCGGTGATCAGGGCGACGGCGAGGGCGAGCAGATAGCCGTTGGTGATCCACTGGACGTCGGCGAGCGAGGCGCCGAGGTCCTTCTGGATGGCGGGGTTCGCGATGGCGACGATCGTGCCGTCGAGCGCGACCATCATCACGCCGATGGCGACGGCGAACAGGGTCAGCCAGGGGTGGCCGCGAAGCCCCTTGGCCGCGGCGGGTGCGGGGCCGTCTTCCGGTTCCCGAGGCGCCTTCTCGACGGTGGTCTGACTAGTCATACGGGGAGACTAGTGACAGCCACTGACAGTTGACAAACGCATTCACAAGTCAGTAACTGTCGCGTAGCTCACAGGTAAGCTGACCTGGACAAACAAGCAGAAATGAGGCTGGTACGTGACCCACGGGCAGAGAGCCGTCACCCGGCCCGGACTGCGTGAGCGCAAGAAACAGCGCACCCGTGACGCCCTGTTGCGCGCCGCCCTCGAACTCTTCACGACCCAGGGGTACGAGCGGACCACCGTCGACGAGATCGTCGAGGCGGTCGACGTCTCCCAGCGCACCTTCTTCCGCTACTTCGCGAACAAGGAGGACACCACGTTCGCGGTACAGGACATGGTCGAGTCCCGCTTCATCGCGGAGCTGCGCCGCCGCCCGCCCTGCGAGGCCCCCTTCGAGGCCATGCGCCGGGCGGTGCTCTGCGCCTGGGGCAGCATCGGCGAGGCGATCGAGGAGGTCATCACGGTGGATCTCCATATGCGGACGTACCAGATGATCGAGTCGACCCCCTCCCTGCTCGCCGCCCACATGCGGCGCGGGGTCGCCCTGGAGAACCAGATCGCCCGGCTGATCGCGGAACGCGAAGGGCTCGACGTGGAGCGGGACCCCCGCCCCCGGGTGGCCGTCGCCGCGTTCTCCGGGGTGATGCGGGTGACCGGCCAGCTGTGGGGCCGGGGCAGCGATTCGAGCGTGGAGGCGCTGCGCGACCTCACGGAGGAGTATCTGGACCAGCTCGTCCCGGCCCTGGCGGGCGACTGGCGGCAGGCGGCGGACAGCGGCGGCCTGTGACCCTGTGTGAAGAAATTCAGTTGAATCCTTCGCAGCCGGGTGATGTACCTCACCTGAATCACGGTCATCCGCGCGCGTCTCCTAGGGTGTGGCGCAGTGACTTCTTTCGACTCCTCCCCCACGTTGACCGCATGGCGCGCTCTGCTCGCCGTCGCGGTCGTGTTCGTGATGCTGGCGACCACGGGCTGGTCCGCCGTACGGCATCACCAGGCCGACGGGGAGCGTGAGCTCGCCCTCGCCTCCTGGGCGCGGGACCGGATAGCGGGTCATTCGCTGCCCGAGGCCGGGGCGCCGGCCTATCGGATGGCCCACTTCTTCGCCACGCTCACCTCCGGGCAGCAGGTCGCCCTCGCCGACAAGTACCCCTCGGTCGTGGGGAATCTGAACGGCGTACCGGTCACCCTGCGCTACCACGCAAACCGGCTCGCCCTGAAGAAGGCGATGTCCGTGGAGAAACGGCGGACGCACGACGAGGCACTCTCGCCGGACGGCCGCAGCGAGGCGGCCCAGCGCATGGCCCGCTTCCGGTCGATGCTCGCGAAGGACCGCCAGATCCTGGCCTTCGACCCGTCGGGGAGAGGCCGCGCCGCCGAGGTGTTCGGCAGCCTCGACCGGGCCGACAGGGTCTCCGTGATCGTCCCGGGCGTCGACACCAGCCTCCTGACACTGGAGCGGAACCGCCGCGTCAACTCCGCGCCTGTCGGCATGGCGAAGACCCTGTACGGGGCGGAGCGCGCGGCCGCACCCGCCACCCGTACCGCGGTCATCGCCTGGGCCGACTACACCGCCCCGGCCGGTCTCGGCATGGACGCGGCGCTCGGCGGGCTCGCGGCGGAGGGTGCGCTGCGGCTGAACGCGATGGTCGGGGCGCTGCCCGGCACATCGACCGTCTCGCTGTTCTGCCACAGCTACGGCTCCGTGGTGTGCGGGGTGGCCGCCGCCGGCACCCCCGACCGGGTGGCCGACATCGCGGTCGCCGGAAGCCCCGGCATGCGGGCCGAGAGCGCCGCGCGGCTGGACACCGATGCCCGGATCTGGGCGATGCGGGACCAGGACGACTGGATCCGGGATGTGCCCCACCTGGAGTTCGGCGGTATCGGGCACGGCGCCGACCCGGTCGACCCGGCCTTCGGCGCCCGGCTGGTCTCGGCGGCCGGGGCCGCCGGGCACAGCGGCTACTTCGAACCCGGCACCGAGAGCCTCGGCAACTTCGCCGCGATCGGCGTCGGCGCATACGGATCGGTCCGCTGCGCGACCGCCGATGGCGCCTGCCACAGCGGTATCTCCGCCGAGCGGGAGGGCTGACGCGCGTAGATATGCGTGACAAGCCGATTAATTGCGACTTACGCCGAGGGGGGACGTGTGAGCCTGTGCCGCATACGATGAGGCACATGGGTGATGTGCTGGCCGGAATTCATGCCACCTGGGAGTTCGACACCGACTCCGTGCTCATCCGCTTCGAACGGGGTATCCGCACGCCGAAGCTCCTGCAGAGCCTGCGGGAGCGCCGCATCCCGCACGCTGCGATGTCGTCGGTGACGCTGACCCCGGGCAAGCGGGACACGGTGGTTCTGCGTGTCGTCCCGAGACCGGGTGCCGATCCGCTCCTGGAGGCTGCCGCGGGGCAGCTCAAGGAGGGGTGCGACCCCTACCGCCTGGTGCTTCCGGCGGAGCGGGAGCTGCTCGCGGAGTATTACGCGGACGAGCTCCGGTCCTGTCTGGGCCCCGCGTCCGACGAGCCCGCCGACCGCTTCATGGTCACCGCCCTCGAGGCGCCGATGCAGTTCAAGGCGTACGACGGGCGGGCCGCCTTCGACGGGGAGCGGGTCTCCTTCCGGTGGTTCTGGACGGGGGCCTCCAGCGCGAAGTGGAAGGCCGGTGACCAGACGTACCGGGTGAGCGAACTGGCCGGAATCGAGTGGCGCTCCCCCGAGGCCCTCGACGGCTACCTCCGTCTGGTGCCCCGCGCGGCCCTCCCGGCGGACCACCGGACCGGCGGCAGCCTCGGTGACCTGCACGGGCCCGACGCCACCGGCTCCCCGGCGGCGGGCACTACCGTGAACGGCGTCCCGGCCGCCGTGAGCCGCGTCGCGGCCGACCAGGATCCGGCGGCGGTACTTTTCGGCCTCGGCTACGGGCCGGTGCACGAGTCGCTGCCCTTCGCCGCCGCCGTACTGGAATCCGTACGCCGGACCCAGAGCGCGCCGGCCGTCCCGGCCCCCGTCCTCGTGAACGCCGGGCGGCGCGACCCCGCGGACATCGCCGAGCGGATACATCACCTCGGCGAACTCCATCAGGCAGGCCTGGTGACGGACGACGAGTACAGCGCGAAGAAGGCCCAGCTGCTCGCGGAGCTGTGAGGCCCGGTGGGAAGAGCGGGCGCACCCCGTACCCCGGTATGAGGCGGACCGGACACGGTCGGGTCCCCGGTATGACGCCCGGGCCCCGGCCCACTGCCTAGGCTGGCCCGGTCATGTCCACTTCCCCCGCCGGGCCCCTGCCGCCCGCCGACGGCCTGCTGAGCGCCGCCCGCCGCAATCTGCGGGAGCTCGCCCACGGGCTGTCCCACGCGTCCCATCCGTCCACGCCGTTGCTGGCCCACGCCCCGAAACGGTGGCAGCGGCTGCTCCCGTACGTCGTGGTCCTCGCCCTTGCCTCGACCTTCATCCCGGTCACCATCACCGTCCTGACCACGGACTACGGTGTGCCCGGCGCGCTGGCGGGGGCGCTCGGTGTGGCCCAGGCGGCACCGCTGCTGATGCTGGCCCACCGCCCCCTCCAGGCGTGGTGGATCATCTTCCCCGCCGACATCCTGGGGGCGCTGGTGGTGCTGGCGCAGCCCGCCGAGCCGGACGGCGTCTGGCCGTGGACCCCGCCGGTGATCGTCGCCTATCTCTTCCTGCTGCTGGCGCTGGGGCTGCGCGAGACGCGGCGGACCGTGATCGCCGTGTGGGCGGTGACCGGCGCCGCCGGAGCCGTACTCCACCTGATCGCACCGGACCGCAGCAGTGGCAGCGCCCTGCTGCTGACCATCCTGGGTGCGGTCGTACTGGTGATCGGCGGGGCGGTGCGGGAGCGGGGCGTGGCGCAGCGCCGGCTCGCCGAGCAGGAGACGATCAGCGAGGCCGAGCGGGCCCAGCGCACGCTGCTGGAGGAGCGGACCCGGATCGCGCGCGAGCTGCACGACGTGGTCGCCCACCACATGTCGGTGATCACCGTGCAGGCCGACTCGGCCCCGTACCGGATCAGCGGGCTGCCGAAGGCCGCCGAGGAGGAGTTCACGGCCATCGCGGCGGCCGCACGGGAGTCGCTGGGCGAGATGCGGCGGCTGCTGTCGGTGCTGCGCAGTGACGGCACGGAGGGCGACCGGGCACCGCAGCCGGGCCTCGACCGGCTCCAGCAGCTGGTGGAGGCGACCGTGCGGGCGGGGCTGCCGGCGGAGCTGGCCCTCAGCAAGGAGCTGAGCCCGGGGCGGGGCTCCCGGCTGAGCGAGGTGCCCCCGGCGGTGGACCTGTCGGCATACCGGATCGTGCAGGAGGCCTTGGCCAATGTGGTGCGGCACGCGCCGGGTGCCCGCACCCGGGTCCTCGTCGCGCCGGACAACGGCCACCTCCTTGTACTCGTCGTCAACGGGCCCGCCGCCACCCGCGGTTCACCGCTGGAGACGAGCGGAACCGGGCACGGGCTGGTCGGGATGCGCGAGCGCGTACGGTTGACCGGCGGCACGCTGGACACCGGCCCGCTGCCCGACGGCGGGTTCCGGGTCGCGGCCCGGATGCCGCTGCCGCCTGCCACCGCGCCGTCCGCCGCACCTGCCGACCCCCTGCCTCCGGAGGATCTGTGACCATCCGCGTGATCATCGTCGACGACCAGGCCATGGTGCGGGCGGGGTTCGCGGCGCTGCTGGCCGCGCAGAGCGACATCGACGTGGTCGGCGAGGCGGCGGACGGCCGGCAGGGCGTGGACGTCAGCCGCAACAAGCACCCTGATGTGGTCCTGATGGACGTGCGGATGCCGGAGATGGACGGACTGGCCGCCGCCCGCGAGCTGTTGAACCCGCCGATCGGGGTGGCGCACCGGCCGAAGGTGCTGATGCTGACCACGTTCGACGTGGACGACTACGTGTACGAGGCGCTCCGCGCCGGGGCCTCCGGGTTCCTGCTGAAGGACGCCCCGCCCGCCGATCTGATCGCGGCGGTACGGGTGGTGGCGGCGGGCGACGCGCTGCTGGCGCCCTCCGTGACGCGGCGGCTGATCGCGGACTTCGCGGCGCAGCGGCCCTCGGGGGCGACGCGCGGCGGCCAGGCCCTGCGGCTGAACGGGCTGACCCCGCGCGAGACGGAGGTGCTGGAGCTGATCGCCCGGGGGCTGTCGAACCAGGAGATCGCGGGGCGGCTGGTGCTGGCCGAGCAGACGGTGAAGACACACATCGGCCGGGTGCTGGCCAAGTTGGACCTGCGGGACCGGGCGCAGGCGGTGATCTTCGCGTACGAGTCGGGGCTGGTGACGCCGGGGGACGCGGGGGCCTGACCCTTCGCCCACCCCCTACCCCGGTAGTACATCGCAGTTGGCCCCCCGGTGTGACGCCCCCTCACCCACCTTCTTCTTACCTTCCTCTCGCTCGCGCCGCTCGGTGCGGCAGCGGAGAGGGAGGGCACGATGCGCCGATACGCGAGGACCGTAGTCGCGTTCGCACTGGCTACGAGCGTGGTGACGGGCACCGCGGGCTGGGTTTCGGGGGACGCGCAGCAGGCGCTGACCGGGCCGCCGCCGGGCACCACGTCGTGGCGGGCGGACCGGGCGCTGGGCGAGGAACTGCCCGACCCGGAGCGCTCGAAGCCCACCGAAGTTGCCGCGTTCTTCGCGGAGTTGAGCAAGCAGAAGCGTCAACTACTCCTCGTTCGGCACCCAGCCGTCGTCGGCAACCTCGACGGCGCGCCCCTTGAGCTGCGGTACCGCGCCAACTCCCTTGCCCTCGCCACCGCCGATGACCCCCGCTACCGCTCGCTCGCCGCGCCCGGCCGTCAGATCCTCGCGTTCGACCCGCGCGGACGCGGCCAGGTCGCCGAGGTCTTCGGGGACCTGCGCTCGGCGCGCCGGGTCTCGGTGGTGGTCCCCGGCTCCGACAACGACGCCGGGACCTTCGACCGGAAGGTCGCCGGCCACGAGGCCCCGCACGGTATGGCCAGGACCCTGCACAAGGCGGCCGGTCCGGGCACCGCCGTCATCGCCTGGGCCGGGTACACCACCCCCGTGGGCGTCGGCATAGACGCCGCGACCGGGCGGCTCGCGGAGGCGGGCGCCGGGCGGCTGGAGCGATTCACGCAGGGGCTGACCGCCGACGGGCTGCCCGAACCGGCCGTCTTCTGCCACAGCTACGGCTCCGTCGTCTGCGGCCTCGCCGCGCACCGCCTGCCCGCCACCGACCTGGTGGTCCTCGGCTCCCCCGGTATGCGGGCGGACGATGTGGACGGGCTGCGGACCCGGGCGACGGTGTGGGCGGCGAAGGACCCGACGGACTGGATCGACGACGTTCCGAGCGTGCGGTTCGCCGGGCTCGGCCACGGCACCGACCCCACGGACCCGGCGTTCGGCGCCCGCCGCATCCCGGCCGGCGACGCGCAGGGCCACGCGGGCTACTTCGCCCCGGGCACGGAGTCACTCCGGGCCTTCGCGGCGATCGCCCGGGGCACCTCCGCAGACACCACCGCCGTGGAAGGCGCGGCCCGATGAACGCCCAGGCCAGTACGGGCACCCCGGCGCGCACCCGAACCGTTTCCCGCGCGCAGCGGCTCGCCGCCCGTGTCGAAGCCGCCACACCCGCCCACCGGGACCGTGCCATCGACGGCCTGAGGGCACTGGCGCTGCTCGCCGTGCCGCTCGGGCACTGGATGCTCGGCGGCTTCCGGCTCGACGCGGACGGGCTGCACAACGCCAGCCCGCTCTCGACGTTCGGGGCCTTCGCCCCGCTCAGCTGGGTGCTCCAGATGCTGGGGATCTTCTTTCTGGTCGGCGGGTACGCGTCCGTCCTCTCCTACCACCGCCGGCCCTCCACCACGGCCGCCTGGCTGCGCGGGCGAATGGTCCGGCTCGGCAGGCCGGTGCTCGGGGTGACCGCCGTATGGGCGGTGCTGCTGGCCGCGCTGTCCTGGCTCGGTGTACCAGGCGACACCCTGCGTACGGGGTCGACGCTGGTGATCCAGCCGCTCTGGTTCGTCGGGGTGTACACCGTGGTCACCGCGCTCACCCCGCTCTGCATCCGCCTGGCACGGAAGCTCGGCGGGTGGGCGGCGCTGCCCCTGCTGGGGTCGGTCGCGGTGGTGGACTTCCTGCGGTACGGCCCCTTCGCCGAGGGGATGCCGTCCTGGCTGAGCGTGCTGAACATCCTGCCGGGGTGGCTCTTCGCCTATCAGCTCGGCGTCTCGTGGGGCGAGGGACGGATCGGGAAGCGGGGCGCGCGGCTGCTGCTCGTCGGGGGCGGGGTCCTCTTCGCCGTACTGCTGCTGGCGTTCCACTACCCGGCGTCGATGGTCGGCGTGCCCGGCGAGGTGCGCACCAACTCGCACCCGCCGTCGCTCCTGGTGGTGGCGCTGGCCGCGGCTCAGAGCGGGGCGGCGATCCTGCTGCGGGACCGGCTGGGGCGGTTGCTGCGCAGGCCGCTGCTGTGGGCGCCGGTGGTGGTGGTCAACCTGTCGGCGATGACGATCCTGTGCTGGCACCAGAGCGCGATACTGGCCGCCGCCGTACCGGCCTCCTTGCTGAACGGCGGTACGGCGGCGGTGGCGGGGCTGACGACCGGCCCGGACACGGTGGGCTGGGTGCTGGCCCGGATCGTGTGGCTGCCGGTGTTCGCGGGGCTGCTGGTGCTGATAGCCCGGTACACGCGCCGCTTCGACGCCCCCTGGAAGACGGGCACCAGGGCCGCGAACGCCCGCCGCGCGCTGGCGGGGCTGCTGGCGGCGGGGTTCGCGGTGTTCGCGCTGGGGCTGGCGTGAGGGGCCCCAGCGTGACGCCTACTCCCGCGCCGCCGACGTACTGCTCATGTTCGGGTACCGGTCCCCCGCCACCTGGCCCGCGATCGGCTCCAGCAGGTCCAGCTCCTCCGCCGTCAGCGTCAGCCGGGTCGCCGCCACGTTCTCCAGCAGGCGGCTGCGCTTACGGGTGCCGGGGATCGGGACCACGGTCAGGCCGTGCACCTGCGCCCGCTGCTGCACCCAGGCGAGCGCGACCTGCGCGGCCGTCACCCCGCGAGCGGCGGCGATCTTGTGGACCGGCTCCAACAGGGCCGCGTTCGTACGGGCGTTGTCGCCGGTGAAGCGCGGCTGATACTTGCGGAAGTCGCCCTCGGACAGGTCCTTGCCCGCGTCGGTGAAGGCCCCGGTGAGGAAGCCCCGGCCGAGCGGCGAGTACGGCACGAGCGTGACGCCCAGCTCCGCCGCCGCGCCGACCGCGCTCTTCTCCACGTCCCGGCTGAAGAGGGACCACTCCGACTGAAGAGCGGCGATCGGGTGCACGGCGTGCGCCTCACGCAGCTCGGGGCCGGTCACCTCGCTCAGGCCGAGCTGCTTGACCTTGCCCTGCTGCACCAGCTCCGCCATCGCGCCGACCGATTCGGCGAGCGGGACGGCCGGGTCGCGGCGGTGCATGTAGTAGAGGTCGATGACGTCGGTGTTCAGCCGTCGCAGGCTCGCCTCGACGGCGGTCCGGATGTACGCGGGGTCGTTGCGCACCGCCCGGTACTCGGGGTCGTCCGTCCTCTCGACGGCGAACTTGGTAGCGAGCGTGATCTCGTCACGGTGGGCTCCGGCGAAGGGCGCGAGGAACTCCTCGTTGGCCCCGCGCCCGTAGATGTCCGCGGTGTCGAAGAAGGTCACGCCCGCTTCCAGCGCCGCGTCCAGGGTGTCCCTGGCGGAGAGCTCGTCGGTGTCACCGTAGAACTCGCTCATGCCCATGCAGCCGAGGCCCTGGACGCCGATCCGCGGTCCACCGGAGCCCAGCTCGACGGTGGCGATCCTGTTCCTGTCGTCGGTCATCAGGCACTGTGCCTTTCCGGCGCCCGGCGGGCGCCCGCGTAGTACTCGATCTTGTGGTCGAGGACGGCGAGGGTGTCATGGAGCTCCGCGATCCGCGTGATCACATCGCGACGGGTCGATTCCAGCAGCTCCTGCCGCTCCTCGAAGGTCGACTCGCCCACGCGCAGCAGCTCCGCGTACCGCACCATGTCGGCGACGGGCATTCCGGTCAGCCGCAGCTTGCCGACGAAGACCAGCCAGTCCAGGTCGCGGTTGGAGAAGCGGCGCTGGCCGGTGTGCGAGCGGTCGACGTGGGGCATCAGCCCGATCCGTTCGTACCAGCGCAGGGTGTGCGCGGTGAGCCCGGTGAAGGCGACGACCTCGCTGATCGTGTAGCTGTCCTTGCCCGCGGGCCGGGGGTGCGCCTTGGGGGCGGCCGTACAGGCGTCCACCCCTGAGGAGGGCTGCTGCGGCTGTGGCTGTGTGCTGGTCGCGGGAATGCTCCGGGAAGTTCCGTCGATCACCGTCATGCCTTCCACGCTAAATCCTTGGAGTGCACTCTAAGCAAGCGAAGCAGGAGGGAACCAGCGGGCATCAAGGGCATCAGCGGAAACAGGGAACGTCCAGGGAACGTCAGAGTTCGTCCTCCGCCCGGGACAGCGCGTCGGTGATCACCCGGGTGGCGAAGTCGGCGTCGTCGGCGATGCGGTTGATGTGCTCCGCGAGCAGGAAGGCGGTCGCCTCCAGGGGAGTCATCTCCGCCTCGGTCCAGTCGCCGTACTGCTTGCGCCAGAGGCTGGGGCTCAGGCCGGTGCCCGCGGCGATGACGAGGCCCGCCATGGTGGGGACGGCCTCGGGACGGATGCTCATGGGCATCATGCGCATCGAGGCCACAAGGGTCGGGACCACGTACTCGATGACGTCCTTGTCGTGGTCCTCGTGGGCCTTCCGCAGCCACGTCATGAACATGTAGATCAACGTACACACGCCGTCCAGCAGCCCATCGGCACCTTCGGGCCCCAGGGACTCGGTGAACTGCGCCATCATCGCCTGCTGCTCGGCATCGCTCTCGGGACTGCCCTCGTGGATGCTCCGGAGCCGGGAGTCGATCAGCATGAGCGCGGCGCCGACATCGCCGGCGGGAGCGTGCTGAGGGCCGTAGGGCGATGACACAGGTGACACGGAAACCTCCTCGGACGGCTGCGGTGCGCAGCGCTACGATTCCGCACAGTAGTCGGCCGGGGAAGCGGGAGTTGGTGACTTCATCACCTTTCGGACGCGGTGCGGCCGCCGCCGGACCGAACGCTAGGCTCGGGTCCATGGAGAGCTTGCGGATCATCGACACCTGGCCCGTCCCGACCGCGGCGGCCGCCGTCGTACGGGCGGACGGCACCGTCCTCGGTTCGCACGGGCCGACCGCCCACCGTTTCCCCCTCGCCTCGGTCACCAAGCCGCTGGCGGCCTACGCGGCGCTGGTGGCCTACGAGGAGGGGGCGATCGAGCTGGACGAACCGGCCGGGCCCGAGGGCTCCACGGTCCGCCACCTCCTGGCCCACACCAGCGGCCTCGCCTTCGACGAGCACCGGGTGACGGCCCCTCCCGGCAACCGCCGCCTCTACTCCAACGCGGGCTTCGAGGTGCTGGGCGACCACATCGCCAAGGCGTCCGGCATCCCGTTCGCGGAGTACCTGCGCCAGGCCGTCCTGGAGCCGCTGAACATGGCCTCCACCTCGCTCGACGGCTCCCCCGCCCGCGACGGCGTCTCCACCGTGGACGACCTGGTCCGCTTCGCCGCCGAGGTCCAGGCCCCCCGCCTCCTCGACCCCCGTACGGTCCTCGAAGCCCAGAGCGTCGTGCACCCGGGCCTCAAGGGCGTCCTGCCGGGCTACGGCCACCAGAGCCCGAACGACTGGGGCCTCGGCTTCGAGATCCGCGACTCAAAGTCCCCGCACTGGACGGGCACCTCTTCCTCCCCCGCGACCTTCGGCCACTTCGGCCAGTCGGGCACGTTCCTGTGGATCGACCCGGCGGCCGGGGTCGCCTGCGTGGCACTGACCGACCGGGCCTTCGGGCCGTGGGCGGCCGAGGCGTGGACCCCGTTCACGGACGCGGTCCTGTCGGAGGTCGCGGGCTGAACCGGGCGCGGTCGCCCGTCGCCCTCTTCCGGTCGACGCACTCGAACCGCACGGTCTTCCCGGTGCCGTCCCTCCGCTTCACCACCCCCCAGTCGTCGGTCACGGCGTTGACCAGAATCAGCCCCCGCCCGCCGTCGTCGAGCTCATCGCGCTTGATCGCGAGCGGCACGGCCGTGCTGTTGTCCGCCACCTCCACCCGTACGCCGTCCCCGGTCGGCAGCCGGAAGATGAAGGTCTGGCAGCGGCGCCCTGGCACGTGCCGCACCACGTTGGAGATCAGCTCGGTGAGGGCGAGCTCCGCCGCCGGGGCGAGTTCGAGCAGATCCCAGCTGGTGAGGTAGATCCGCAGGATGCGGCGCAGATGGCGGGCGGAGTGCTCCCCCAGGGCGAGGTCGGCGCGGTAGACGGGCTCCCCTGGATCAATTCGGGGGATGGATACACGATTCATGCTCCCAGCCTGCGACCACCTGGCTACGCTCGGCTACGCCGTGAACCGAACGCCGCAAGGCGTTGCCCACCGGAGGTCCGCGCTGTGGCCAACATCCAAACGCTCGACCCCTTCGCCTCCCCGCTGGACTACTTCGGCTCGGAGCTGCGCCGCCTGCGCGAGGCACACGGCCTGAAACAGGGCCAGTTGGGCACCATGCCCTACTGCTCGGGTTAGCTGATCGGCCAGATCGAGACGACGAAGAAGATCCCCACCCGCGAGTTCGCCGAGCGCCTGGACAGGGTGCTGAGCACGGACGGGCATTTCTCCCGGCTGGTGGGGCTGGTCCTGCGAAGCCAACTGCCGAGCTGGTTTCGTCCGTACGCGGACATGGAGGCGAAGGCCGCGTACATCGCGACGTACCAGTCGCAGCTGGTCTACGGGCTGCTGCAGACGGAGGCGTACGCGCGGGCCGTTCTGGCCACCGGTATGCCCGACGAACTGGACAGCCTGGTGGCCGCCCGGATGCAGCGCCAGCGGATCCTGGAGCGGGAGCAGCCGCCGCTCTGCTGGGTGGTCCTGGACGAGGCCGTGCTGTACCGCCCGATCGGCGGCCACGAGGTGATGCGAGCCCAACTCGGCAAGCTGTTTCAGTCCGCGACCAACCGCTGGATGCAGATCCAGGTGCTGCCCTTCGAGGCCGGTGAACACGCGAGCCTGGCTGGCTCGTTCACCACCATGCGCTTCGACGACGACCCGGACATCGTCTACACCGAGGACCTCATCTCCGGCCACATGACGGCCAACCCCGACACGGTCAGGGAGGGCTCGCTCCGATACGCTCGCCTGCAGGCCACCGCACTCTCCGTCGAGGAATCGGTGGCGCGGATCAGCCGCGTGATGGAGGAGCGTTATGGAGACCGGCCCTGACCTGAAGAGTACGGAATGGCGTAAGTCCAGCTACAGCGGATCCACGGGCGGCGACTCGTCGAGTGCACCGTGACCGGCGCCCCCGCCTGGCAGGCGTTCGTGGACGGACTGCGCTGACCCGCCGTCACCGAGCAGTGTCGGTACGGGGCAGCAACCCGTCCCCGTACCGCCCGGCTTGCTCACGGCGCCGCGCCGGTTCCGCAGGTCCCTGATACGCGGGCCCCCGTGCGGGCCGCTGCATCGTTCCTCCCCCTCACGCCTCGGTCAGCGGAAGCGCCACCCGCCGCCCACGCCCGAACTCCTCGGCCTCGTCGTCGCTGACGACCGCGAACGCTCCCGCCGGAACCCCGGGCAGCGCGGCCACGCGGGCAGCCACCGCCAGGAGTTCTTCGCAGGCGGCTCCGGTGACCAGGAAGACGTAGGCGTCCCCGTCCTCCTCGCCCTCGAAGACCGCCACGGCGTCCTCGTCCTCAAGATCGGCCAGGAAGTCCTCCACCTGGTCGATCCACGGGAACGGATAGGCGCCGGCCGGCAGGTCCGGCGCCACCCGTAGCGGTACGTGTATCTCGACAATGATCGCGGTCACGGGGGTCATCCTGCCCCGGCCCCGCCGCCCGCCTGAGCCTGGGGCCCTGCTCTCAGCCGGCCATCTCCCAGACCACGAACTCCGCCCCCGTCACCGCGACCGCTTCCAGGTCCTCCGCACCCGTGATCCGGGCCGCGTCCCCCGGGCCCAACTCCCCACCGCCCAGGCCGACTCGCCCCCGCACCACATGCACGTACAGGCGCACCGCGTCCGGCAGTGCCGTGCGCTCGCCCTCCGAGAGCCTGCGGACGTGCAGCATGGCACCGGCGGCGGGCAAGGCGTACGGGGTCGAGTCCGCGATGCCGCGGACGACCGTGTACGAGGGTTCGGCGCCCGTCTCCAGGGGGGCCAGCCACATCTGGAGGAAGGTCAACGGGTCGGGGCCGTCGTTGCGTTCGACGTGGCGGACTCCTGCGGCGGCGCTGAGATGGGCGACGTCCCCGGCGCGTACGACGGTGGAGTGGCCGGCCGAGTCGCGATGGGTCAGCTCGCCCTCGACCACCCAGGTGACGATCTCCGTATGGCTGTGCGGGTGCTCGTCGAAGCCCGCACCGGGGGCCAGGCGCTCCTCGTTGCAGGCCAGGATCGGGCCGAAGCGGAGGTTGCCGGGGTCGTAGAAGGAGCCGAAGGACAGGGCGTGCCTGGTCTCGATACCGGCATCCGGCTCGCCGCCCCGGTAGCGGTCCTCGGACCGGTGTACGGAAATCACCTGGCCACGGTAGCTCGGTCGCCCCTTCTTCCGGGAGCGGCGGCCACCCGGCCACGTGGTCCCGTACGCGGCGGGCCGGACGCCCCCGTACCGACCGGGCCCGACACCCCCGTACCGACCAGTAGGCGAGACCCTTGCCCCACCCCACCGATCCACCGGCCCGATAAGGCAGTCTTGTCCTCGTGCCCCGACCCGATCCTGAGCATTCCGCCGCCCACGACGCCCACCTGCATGCCGCGACCCTGAAACGGCTGGAGCAGTCCTCCGGCCGGCTGGCCGCGAACGCGATTGCCCGCATGGACGAATCGCTGCCGTGGTACCGGGCGATGCCCCCGGAGAACCGGTCCTGGATCGGCCTGGTCGCCCAGGCCGGTATCGCGGCGTTCACCGAGTGGTTCCGGCATCCCGAGACCCCGCAGGCCATCTCGACCGATGTGTTCGGCACCGCCCCGCGCGAGCTGACACGAGCGATCACGCTGCGGCAGACCGTCGAGATGGTGCGTACGACGATCGAGGTCATGGAGGCCGCGATCGAGGAGGTGGCCGCGCCGGGCGACGAGTCCGTGCTGCGGGAGGCGCTGCTCGTCTACGCGCGGGAGATCGCCTTCGCCACCGCCCAGGTCTACGCCCAGGCCGCCGAGGCCCGGGGCGCCTGGGATGCCCGGCTGGAGTCGCTGGTCGTGAACGCGGTGCTGTCCGGGGAGGCCGACGAGGGGGCCGTGTCCCGGGCCGCCGCGCTCGGGTGGAACTCGCCCGAGCACGTCTGCGTCATCCTCGGCACCGCGCCCGACGGGGACAGCGAGCTGACCGTGGAGGCGATCCGGCGGGCCGCCCGGCACGCGAAGCTCCAGGTCCTCACCGGGGTCCTCGGCAACCGGCTCGTCGTGATCGCGGGCGGCAGCGACAACCCGCTCCAGGTCGCGAAGGGCCTGATCGGGCCGTACGCGGCCGGGCCCGTCGTCGCCGGGCCCGTGGTGCCGGACCTCCTGGCGGCCACCCGGTCCGCGCAGGCCGCGGCGGCCGGGCTGAAGGCGTGCCTGGCGTGGCAGGACGCGCCGCGCCCGGTACTGGCGGACGATCTCCTGCCCGAGCGCGCGATGGCGGGGGACCCTGCCGCGCGGGACCAGTTGGTGGAGGAGATCTACAGACCGCTGGAGGAAGCCGGTTCGGCGCTTCTGGAAACGCTGAGTGTCTATCTCGAACAGGCGAGCAGTCTTGAGGGAGCCGCACGGATGCTTTTCGTCCACCCCAACACCGTGCGCTACCGGCTACGACGTGTGACCGACGTCACCGGATGGTCACCCTCCGATGTGCGCTCCGCGTTCACCCTGCGGATCGCTCTGATCCTGGGGCGCTTGGCCGCGGCGGATCCTCAGTCCTAGACTTTTGTCGGACTTCAACAATTCCCCTGACGGTTCTTCGTCCCTGTCCCCACGGGCGTGCGGAGCCGTCCACAAGAGAGAGTGTGAGGGTGCTCGTACTCGTCGCTCCCGGCCAAGGCGCTCAGACGCCCGGCTTCCTGACTCCCTGGCTCGACCTCCCCGGTGCCGCCGACCGCATCGCGGCCTGGTCCGACGCCATCGGGCTCGACCTTGCCCACTACGGCACGCAGGCCGACGCGGACGAGATCCGCGACACGGCCGTCGCCCAGCCGCTCCTGGTCGCCGCGGGCCTGCTCTCGGCCGCGGCCCTGGACGCGCCCTCCCCCGACGTCGTCGCGGGTCACAGCGTCGGTGAGATCACCGCCGCCGCGATCGCCGGTGTCATCGGTGACGAGGCGGCACTCCGCTTCGTCCGTACCCGGGGGCTCGGCATGGCCGAGGCCGCCGCGGTCACCGAGACCGGTATGGCGGCCCTGCTCGGCGGCGACCCCGCCGTGACGGTCCCGCACCTGGAGAAGCTCGGCCTGACCCCCGCCAACGTCAACGGGGGCGGCCAGATCGTCGCCGCCGGCACCGCGGCCCAGATCGCCGCCCTGGAGGCCGACAAGCCCGAAGGCGTACGCCGGGTCGTCGCGCTGAAGGTGGCCGGCGCGTTCCACACGCACCACATGGCCCCGGCCGTGGAGAAGCTGCGCGCGGCTGTCGGGGACCTCACGGTCACCGACCCGACCGTGCGTTACGTTTCCAACGCCGACGGCCACACGGTCGCCACCGGCACCGAGGTCATCGCCCGGCTGGTCGGCCAGGTCGCCAACCCGGTCCGCTGGGACCTGTGCATGGAGACCTTCCAGGAGCTCGGCGTCACCGCGCTGGTCGAGCTGAGCCCCGGCGGCACGCTCACCGGGCTCGCCAAGCGGGCGCTGCCCGGTGTGAAGACGCTCGCGCTCAAGACACCCGACGACCTCGACGCCGCCCGCGCGCTCATCTCAGAGCACGCAGGCGCCTAAGGAGCCCGAGAGCATGTCGAAGATCAAGCCCAGCAAGGGCGCCCCGTACGCACGGATTCTCGGCGTCGGCGGCTACCGCCCGACCCGTGTCGTGCCGAACGAGGTGATCCTCGAAACGATCGACTCCTCCGACGAGTGGATCCGCTCCCGCTCCGGCATCGTCACCCGCCACTGGGCCTCCGACGAGGAGACCGTGGCCATGATGTCGATCGAGGCGTCCGGCAAGGCCATCGCCGACGCGGGCATCACGCCCGAGCAGATCGGCGCGGTCATCGTCTCGACCGTCTCGCACTTCAAGCAGACCCCGGCCGTCGCGACCGAGATCGCCCACAAGATCGGCGCGGGCAAGCCCGCCGCCTTCGACATCTCGGCCGGCTGCGCGGGCTTCGGCTACGGCCTGACCCTCGCCAAGGGCATGATCGTCGAGGGTTCGGCGGAGCACGTCCTCGTGATCGGCGTGGAGCGGCTCAGCGACCTGACCGACCTGGAGGACCGCGCGACGGCCTTCCTGTTCGGTGACGGCGCGGGCGCGGTCGTCGTCGGCCCCTCCCAGGAGCCGGCCATCGGCCCCACCGTGTGGGGTTCCGAGGGCGACAAGTCCGAGACCATCAAGCAGACGGTGTCCTGGAACGAGCTGCACATCGGCGACGTCTCCAAGCTGCCGCTCGACTCCAAGGGCGAGATCAAGTTCCCGGCCATCACCCAGGAGGGCCAGGCGGTCTTCCGCTGGGCCGTCTACGAGATGGCGAAGGTCGCCCAGCAGGCGCTGGACGCGGCCGGGATCTCCCCGGAGGACCTGGACGTCTTCATCCCGCACCAGGCCAACATGCGGATCATCGACTCGATGGTGAAGACCCTCAAGCTGCCGGAACACGTCACGGTCGCCCGTGACATCGAGTCCACCGGCAACACGTCCGCCGCCTCGATCCCGCTCGCGATGGAGCGGCTCCTGGCGACCGGTCAGGCGAAGAGCGGCGACACCGCGCTCGTCATCGGCTTCGGGGCGGGTCTCGTCTACGCCGCGACGGTCGTTACCCTCCCCTAGGCACACCGGACCTTTTGGTCCGTACGCACGAACCCTGAAGAAACCCACCGAAGGAGCGCCAAGATGGCCGCCACGCAGGAAGAGATCGTCACCGGTCTCGCCGAGATCGTCAACGAGATCGCCGGGATCCCGGTCGAGGACGTCCAGCTGGACAAGTCCTTCACCGACGACCTGGACGTCGACTCGCTGTCCATGGTCGAGGTCGTCGTCGCCGCCGAGGAGCGCTTCGACGTCAAGATCCCCGACGAGGACGTCAAGAACCTCAAGACGGTCGGCGACGCTGCCGACTACATCCTGAAGCACCAGGGCTGATCCCAGCCCGGCTGTGTCGCCACCCGGCGGTGGCGCCGCTGATTCACGACCCTCTACACGTGGAGAAGATTTTCCAGTGAACTCGACCAATCGCACCGTGGTCGTCACCGGTATCGGCGCAACCACTCCGCTGGGTGGCGACTCCGCATCGACCTGGGAAGGTCTGATGGCCGGCCGCTCCGGCGTCAAGCCTCTCGAAGGCGAGCGCTTCGCCGAACTGCCCGTCCGGATCGCCGCCCTCGCGGCTGTCGACCCGGGCGACGTACTGCCCCGCCCGCTCGCCCGCAAGCTGGACCGCTCGGCGCAGTTCGCGCTGATCGCGGCCCGCGAAGCCTGGGCGGACGCGGGCTTCACCGCCAAGGCCGGTGAGGACGAGAACGTCCGCCCCGAGCGGCTCGGCTCGGTCATCGCCTCCGGCATCGGCGGCGTGACCACCCTGCTCGACCAGTACGACGTGCTCAAGGAGAAGGGCGTACGCCGCGTCTCCCCGCACACCGTTCCCATGCTCATGCCCAACGGCCCGGCGGCCAACGTCGGCCTGGAGGTCAACGCCCAGGCCGGTGTCCACACGCCGGTCTCCGCCTGCGCCTCGGGCGCGGAGGCGATCGGGTACGCCGTCGAGATGATCCGCACCGGCCGGGCCGACGTGGTCGTCGCCGGCGGCACTGAGGCGGCGATCCACCCGCTGCCGATCGCGGCCTTCGCCAACATGATGGCGATGTCCAAGAGCAACGACGAGCCGGAGAAGGCCTCGCGCCCGTACGACACGGCCCGTGACGGCTTCGTCCTCGGTGAGGGCGCCGGCGTCGTGGTCCTGGAGTCCGCCGAGCACGCCGCCGCGCGGGGCGCCAGGGTCTACTGCGAGGTGCTGGGCCAGGGCCTGTCGGCCGACGCCCACCACATCGCGCAGCCCGAGCCCACCGGGCGGGGTATCGCCGCCGCGATGCAGAACCTGCTGGACTCCAGCGACCTCAAGCCGTCCGAGGTGGTCCACCTCAACGCGCACGCCACGTCCACGCCGCAGGGTGACATCGCGGAGATCAAGGCGCTGCGGAAGGTTCTGGGGGACGATCTGGACCATGTCGCGATCTCGGCCACGAAGTCGATGACGGGGCACCTGCTGGGTGGTGCGGGCGGTATCGAGACCGTTGCCACCGTGCTCGCGCTGCACCACCGGATCGCTCCTCCGACGATCAACATCGACGACCTCGACGAGGCGATCGACGCGGACATCGTGCGGGGTGAGCCCCGGGCGCTGCCCGCGGGGCCGATCGCGGCGATCAACAACTCGTTCGGGTTCGGTGGGCACAACGTGGTGCTGGCGTTCCGGTCCGTGTAACGCCGCCCCTTGTACGTGTGAAGCCCGCTTCCCGGGGTCCGGGAGGCGGGCTTCATCGTTCTTCGGGGCTCCGCCCCGGACCCCGCTCCTCAATCGCCGGAGGGGCTTGAATCGCTCCCGGTCACCGCTGGGTGAGGAGCAGCCGGAGGGGCTCAGACCACCTGGTGGAGCCAGCGGACAGGGGCGCCCTCGCCCGCGTGGCGGAAGGACTCCAGTTCGTCGTCCCACGGTTTGCCCAGGAGGGAGGCGATCTCCACCTCCAGGTCGCTCTCGCCGCGCGTCGAGCGGGCCAGGGCTGCGCGCAGGCGGTCCTCGGGGATCAGGATGTCGCCGTGCATGCCGGTGACGGCGTGGAAGATGCCCAGGCCGGGGGTGGAGCTGTAGCGCTCACCCTCGGCGGTGGGGCAGGGCTCGGCGGTCACCTCGAAGCGCAGGAGGTCCCAGCCGCGCAGGGCGGAGGCGAGCTGCGAGGCGGTGCCGGCGCGGCCCTTCCAGGAGAATTCGGACCGCCAGGTGCCGGGCGCGGCCGGCTGTCTGATCCAGTCCAGCTGGACCCGCACACCGAGGACGCCCGCCACTGCCCATTCGACATGTGGGCACAGCGCGCGCGGTGCGGAGTGAACGTACAGGACTCCACGTGTCGTCACCGGAACCTCCCGTGTGGGACGAGGTACGCCTTCCCCAGCGGCCTCGCACCCGTACCGCCTCTTTTCGGCCGGTTCCCGAGGTTGTCATCAGTAAACAGCATCGGGAGTTAATCTCCTGAAAAGGGACAGTGTGTGACGTGACGTAATGTACCGGAGCCACCTGCCGTGGAGAGGGCGGGCGCGGTGCCACTGGTTCGACGGGGAAAAGCTACCGTGCGCCGGGGCCGTCCGTGTGACGTACCGTCGGTCCGGTGCCTCTGATTCGCCGGCTTTCACCCGGCAGGGCGCGCAAGCCTGCGACCTGGGGATCGTGGGCTTGCCGGGGGCATGGCCAGGGGCATAGACCAGAGGTTGACCGGAGGGGATCTGAGAATGCCGGAGCGTGCGACACGCCCTCGGATGCGTACCGCCGGAGTGGCGCTGGCGGCGCTCTCCTTGGTGGGGGTGGCCGCGCTGGCCGGATGCAGCAGCGGGGACTCGGGTGACGGCGTGTCACGGAACGCGCCCGCCGCCTCCTCGCCCTCCGTGTCGCCGTCCCCCTCCGCCCCCGTCTCCTCCGGCTGGAACCCGAATCCGGGGTCGGTCGCGGCGGTCGGGGACTCCATCACGCGGGGCTTCGACGCCTGCTCGGTGCTGGCCGACTGCCCGGAGGTGTCCTGGGCGACCGGGAGCGACAGCCTGGTGCGCAGTCTCGCCGTGCGGCTGCTCGGTGCGTCGAAGGCGGCGGACCGCAGCTGGAACCACGCGGTGTCGGGGGCCCGGATGGTCCAGCTGCCGGAGCAGATGGCGCTGGCGGCGAAGGAACGGCCGGAGCTGGTCACGGTGATGATGGGCGCGAACGACGCGTGCCGGGACTCGGTGCGGCTGATGACGCCCGTGGCGGACTTCCGGGCGTCGTTCGAGGCGTCGATACGGCAGTTGCGGGCCGGGGCGCCCAAGGCGCAGGTATACGTGTCCAGCGTGCCGGACCTGAAGCGGCTGTGGTCGACCGGGCGGCTCAACGAGACCGGCAAGAAGATCTGGGACCTCGGAATCTGCCAGTCGATGCTGGCGGACGCGGACGACCTGGGGCCCGCGGCCGTGGCGCGGCGGGACGCGGTGCAGGACCGGGTGGTGGCGTACAACGAGGTGCTTCGGGACGTCTGCGCTCAGGACCGGCACTGCCGGTACGACGGCGGGGCCGTCTTCGGCTTCCGCTTCACCGGGGCGCAGCTCAGCCAGTGGGACTGGTTCCACCCGAGCCGCGACGGCCAGGCCCGGCTGGCGGAGATCGCCTACCGCAACATCACTGCGGCCGAGCCGCCCGCGTAGGGTCCAGCACCATGAGCACGGGCGCAGGCACAGGTACAGGCACAAGCACAGCGGCGTATGCGGAGGACTTCGGCGCGCTCGCGGACGGGTCACCCGTCCGCCGGTGGACGCTGGAGCGTGACGGGGTCCGCGTACGCGTGCTGACGTACGGCGCGATCGTGCAGTCCGTGGAGGTGCCGGGGCGCGACGGTTCGCGCGGAGCCGTGGCGCTGGGGCTGCCGGAGGTGGCGGGGTACGAGGAGTTCCCGGCCCCCTACTTCGGTGCGGTGGTCGGGCGGTACGCGAACCGGATCGGGGGCGCCTCCTTCGTCCTGGACGGCCGGACGCACCGCCTGACGCCCAACGAGGGCCGCGTCCATCTGCACGGCGGGCTGCGGGGCTTCGACAAGCGGGTGTGGGAGGCGGGGGCGGTCCCGGGCGGGGTGCGGATGTCCCTGGTGGCCGAGGACGGCGAGGAGGGCTATCCGGGGCGGCTCGACTTCTCGGTGACGTACACCCTGGAGCCGGGCGGGGCGCTGCGGATCGACTACCGGGCGGTGACCGACGCCCCGACCGTGCTCAACCCGACCTCCCATCTCTACTGGAACCTGGCGGGCGCGTTGAGCGGGAGCGCGCTGGGGCAGGAGCTGCGGATCGCCGCCGGGCGCTTCACGCCGGTGGACGCGGACGCGGTGCCGACCGGTGAGCTCGCCCCGGTGGCCGGGACCCGGTTCGACTTCCGGCGGGGGCGGGCGGTGGAAGCCGGGTACGACCAGAACTTCGTGCTGGACGAGGACAGGGGCGGGGACGGGGACCGGGGCGGTTTCGCCGCTGAGTTGTACGACCCCGGCACCGGGCGGGTGCTGACCGTGCGGACCACCGAGCCGGGGCTCCAGCTCTACACGGCCGACCACTTCGACGGGCGGCCGTTCGTGCCGTGCGCCGGGATCGCGCTGGAGACCCAGCACTTCCCGGACTCCCCGAACCGGCCGGAGTTCCCCAGCACCGTGCTCCGGCCCGGCGAGGAGTTCACCTCCCGTACGGAGTACGCGTTCTCGGTGCGCTGAGGCCTCCGGGAGCTGAAGCCTCGGTGCGCTGAGGCCCCGGGGCCGGTGCCGGTGCCTGTCCGCTTCTAAGCCGTGATGTCGACCGTGGTGGTGGCGCGGACGTCTGCCAGGGAGCGGGCCGCCTGGACCTCGTAGGTGCCGGGGACCGTCTTCCAGCCGTACGCCTCCTCGTCCCAGACCTGGTAGGCGCGCGTCTCGACGGGGACGGTGACCTCCACGCTCCCGCCGGGGGCGGCGGTGACCCGGGCGAAGCCGGCGAGCCAGCGGGCCGGGCGCTCGGGGGCGTCCGGGGCGGGCGCGGGGGCCAGGTAGATCTGGACGGTGTCGCTGCCGGGGCGGGAGCCGGTGTTGCGGACTCGCACGGTGACCGCGTCGGGGGTGGCCGACACGTTCTCGTACTCCCAGGTGGTGTAGCCGAGGCCGTGGCCGAAGGCGTACGCGGGGGTGGTGCCCGCCTTCTCCCAGGCGCGGTAGCCGATGAAGACGCCCTCGGTGTAGGGGAGTTCGCCGTTGGCGGGGGTGGTGGCGGAGACCGGGACGTCGGCGAGGGCGACGGGCCAGGTGGTGGGGAGGCGGCCGCCCGGCTCTTCCTCCCCGCGCAGCACGTCGGCGAGCGCGTGGCCCGCCTCCTGACCGGGGAACCAGGACAGGAGGACCGCCGCCACCTCGTTCCGCCAGGGAAGCTCCACCGGGGAGCCGGAGTTGACGACGACGACCGTACGGGGGTTGACGGCGGCGACCGCGTGGACCAGGGCGTCCTGGTGGCCGGGGAGCTTCAGGTCGGTACGGTCGAAGCCCTCGGACTCGACGCGTTCGGTGGTGCCGACGACGACGATCGCGGTGTCCGCCGTACGGGCCGCCTCGGCGGCCTCGGCGATCAGCTCGTCCGGGTCGCGGAGCGGGGCGAGGTGGACGAGCGAGAAGGCGACGCCCTTGAGCGGGTGGCCGGTTCCGGGGCCGGGGCGGTGGCTGAGCGAGACCCGGACGGGGGCGCCCTCGGTGAGCGGGAGGCGGCCGCGTTCGACCGGCTCGTTGAAGAAGGCGCCGAGCGGGTCGGTGCCGGGGGGCGCGGTCCTGGGTGCCGTCGAAGAGGGGGCGGTCGTCGACGGTGAGGGCGAAGGAACCGGTGCCACGGGTGCCGAAGGTGTGCTCGCCGCTCGCGCGCGGGGTGAACGTGCCGGTGATCTCGACGGTGTCGAGAGTGTCGTGGGTGACCCCGTCGGGCAGGTCGGCGCCGATCCACTGGATCTGGCCGCTGGGCAGCGGGACGGTGGCGAGGACCGCCCCGGAGGCGTCGCGGCAGACGGCGGTGAGGTCGAACCCGGCCTCGGCGATGGCGAGTTCGTCGCTCGGGTCGGCGCCGACCGCGTACGTCAGCGCGCCTTCGGGGAGGGCGGCGGTCAGTCCGTCGAGCGGGGAGACGACATGGTCGGGGAAGACCAGGGCCGAGCCGCCGCCGAGGACCCGGGCGTCCCGGGCGAGTGCGCCGGAGAGGGCGACGGAGGTGCCGGGGGCGAGCGGGAGGACGTCGGCCCCGTCGCGTACCTCGTTGCGTACGAGCACGAAGGAGCGGCGGGCGATTTCGCGGGCCAGCGCCTCGCCGTCCACGGTGGCGGGGAGGTCGGCGGCGGCCACTGCGGGCGGGGCCGACTCCAGGGCGCCGACGCGGGCGGCGAGCAGCAGGATGTTCCGTACGGCGATGTCGACGATCTTCTCGTCCACCTCACCCGCCCGGACGGCGTCGGCCAGCGCCTCGCCGTAGACCGTGCGCGGGCCGGGCATCGCGGCGTCGAGTCCGCCGGTGATGGCGCCGACCGTGGTCCGGGCGGCGAGCCAGTCGGAGACGATGAAGCCGTCGAAGCCCCATTCGCCGCGCAGGACGGCGTTCTGGAGGTAGCGGTGTTCGGTCATCGTGGAGCCGTTGACCTGGTTGTAGGCGGCCATGATGCCCCAGGGGTGGGCGTTCCTGACGATCCGCTCGAAGGGGGCCAGGTAGAGCTCGCGCAGGGGGCGCGGGGCGACGGTGTTGTTCACGGTGAAGCGGTCGGTCTCGGCGTCGTTGGCGACGAAGTGCTTGACGGTGGTGCCGACCCCGCCGTCCTGGACGCCCCGGACGTAACCGGTGCCGATCTCGCCGGTGAGGTACGGGTCCTCGCTGTACGCCTCGAAGTGGCGGCCGCCGAGCGGGGTGCGGTGCAGGTTGACCGTGGGGGCGAGCAGCACGTGGACGCCCTTGCGGCGGGCCTCCTGGGCGAGCAGCCGGCCGGCGCGGCGGGCGAGCTCCGGGTCCCAGGTGGCGGCGAGCGCGGTGGGCGAGGGCAGGGCGATCGAGGGGTCGGCGGCGGTCCAGCGGACTCCCCGGACACCGATCGGGCCGTCCGACATCACCAGGGAGCGCAGGCCGATGGCGGGCAGCGCGGGCAGCGACCACAGGTCCTGGCCGGCCAGGAGACGCGTCTTGTCGTCGAGGCCGAGGGCGGCGAGGGCCGTGTCGACGGCCTCCCGGCGGAGGGCCTTGGAGTTGCTGGTGCTGGACGCGGCTGCCACGGCCGTACCTCCTGGTCGAGTCCGGTGGACGCCTCCATGGTGACGCGCATACCGGTAGCACGGTAGGTTTTGTTATTTGTTCGTTATGTTACCGGGGCGGGTCCGGTGACGACGTACGGTTCTGGTGAGCGTGACCGGTGTGGGGCAGGGCGGCAGGGAAGGGGCCGGCGATGGCACGGGCCAGGAGCGAGGAGCGGCGGGCCGAGATCCTGCGGGCCACCCTCGAAGTGATCGCCGAGCGCGGCTACCGGGGCGCGACGCTGGGGGCGGTGGCCGAGCGGGTGGGCCTGACCCAGCAGGGGCTGCTGCACTACTTCCCGACGAAGGAGGCGCTGCTGGTGGCGGTGCTGGAGGACCGGGACCGGTGGGACACCGGCGGGGGCGGCAGCGAGGAAGGCGCCTGGCGGCTGGAGCTGCTGGGCTCACTGGTGGAGTACAACGCGATGCGGCCGGTGATCGTGCAGACCTTCTCGGCGCTGCTCGGCGAGAGCGTGACGGAGGACCACCCGGCCCGGGAGTTCTTCACCCGGCGCTACACCCAGGTCCGGGCGGGCATGGCCGCCACCCTGCGCGCCGAGTACGGCGACACGCTGCCGGGCGGGCTGACCCCGGAACGGGCGGCGGTGCTGCTGGTGGCGGTGTTGGACGGGCTCCAGTACCAGTGGCTGCTGGACCCGGAGGCGGTGGACATGCCGGGGGCGTTCGGCGACTTCCTGGGGCTGCTGAGAGGGCCCGAGGCCCCCTCGTAGAGCTTGAGGCCCCCTCGTGGAGCTGCCCTCGTCTCAGCGGGCCAGGCCCAGGGTGACGCCGAGGCCGACCAGGACCGAGCCGATGGACCGGTTCAGCGCCTTCTGGCGGCGCAGCATCGCGCCGCGCAGCCGGGAGTGCGAGAAGAAGAGCGCGACCAGTGCGAACCAGCCGAGGTGCGCCGCCGACATGAAGAGTCCGTAACCCGCCTGCTGCCACAGAGCGGTCTCCGGCCCGACGACCTGGGTGAAGGTCGCGACGACGAACAGGGTCGTCTTCGGGTTGAGCGCGTTGGTCAGGAACCCGCTGCGCAGCGCCCCGAAGCGGGTGAGTCCCGGCCGGTCGCTCAGGTCTACGTCGAAGTCGGCGCGGGCCAGGAAGGTGCGTACGCCGATGTAGATCAGGTAGGCCGCACCGGCGAGTTTCACCGCGGTGAACAGGGCGGTGGAGGAGGCGATGAGCAGCCCGACGCCGAGCATCGTGTACGTGACGTGGACCAGGACGCCCGCCGCGACACCGGCGGCCGCGAGGACGCCGGTGGTGCGCCCGTACAGATAGCTGTTGCGGACGACCATGGCGAAGTCGGCGCCCGGGCTGATGACGGCGAGGAGGGTGATGGCGGCGACCGCCAGCAGCTCGGTCATGCGGCCCACTGCTTGGTCGTGGCGGCGCCGTCGGGGCCGGGGGCGGGGTCCTCGTCCGCGTCCACCAGGTCACGGGCGAGGAGGGTGGCCCCGGCGACCGCCCCCGGCATCAGGAACACCGCGACGACCGGGACCAGGAACGCCAGGGTCAGCGGGACGCCGAAGCCGAGCACCAGCAGCCGGCGGCGGCGCAGGACTGCGAGCCGGTCCTTGAGGACCATGCCCCGGCGCTGGAGGGCCACGCCGGTCAGCTCCTGGGTCAGGAAGTAGCCGGAGACGCAGAAGCCGAGCGCGGGCACGACGGTCTGGCCGACGACCGGGATGAAACCGCAGGCGAAGAGGACGATTCCGAAGAGGGCGACGCGCAGCAGGATGCGTACGGAGTCCCGGGCGGAGATCCACAGTTCGCGCCAGAGCGGCAGTCCGGACTCGTGGACCTCGCCGCCCTCGCCGCGCTCGACCTCCTCGGAGAGCGACTCGTAGAACGGCTGGCCGACCAGGAGGGTGACGGCGGTGAAGGTGATGACCGCGAGGAACAGACCGAAGACGAAGACGAACGCGGTCAGCGTGGTGCGCAGCAGGCCGAGCCACGGCGAGGACCAGTCGTCGGCGAACGGGGTGGCCCAGGCGACGAAGTCGTCCGCGCCGTAACCGAGTCCGACCAGCGCCCCGGCGTACACCACGAGGGTGATGAGTCCGGGCAGCAGCCCGAACCCGAACCATCGTCCGTGCTGGGCAACCCACCGTTGCCCCTTCATCAAGTAGCCGAAGCCTGCCCCGAGATCGTTCATGGGCGTCAGCGTACTGGCGTGCGGAAGGCGGCGAGGACCGCACCCCGGAGCGGGGTGCGGTCCTCGCGCGAAGACGCTTCGGTCGGCCTCAGGCGACCGAGAGCTCGACCTTGATGTTGCCGCGGGTCGCGTTCGAGTACGGACAGACCTGGTGGGCCTTCTCGATGAGCGACTGGGCGGTGGCGGCGTCGACGTTGGGGATGGTCGCGCTGATCGCGACCTCCAGGCCGAAGCCGCCGGCCTCGGTCTTGCCGATGGAGACCGAGGCGGTGACCGTGGAGCCGGAGATGTCGGCCTTCTCCTGGCGGGCGACGACGCCCAGCGCGCCCTGGAAGCAGGCGCTGTAGCCCGCCGCGAAGAGCTGCTCCGGGTTGGTGCCCGCGCCGCTGCCGCCCAGGACCTTCGGCGGATTGACGACCACGTCGAGCTGGCCGTCGTCCGAGGAGACGCGGCCGTCACGGCCGTTCTCGGCGGTGGCGACAGCGGTGTAGGCGACGTCGATCTTCTGGATGGTCATGATGTGAGGATTCCTCCTGTTGGTGCGCCGCGACTCGCGCCCACGATCGCGACGGCCTGGGGACGAGCCTAACGCGTGACCGGGACCGGCCGGGGCCGGGTCAGACGAGGGAAACGATCATCTTGCCGGTGTTCTCACCGCGCAGGAGACCGATGAACGCGTCGTAGCCGTTCTCGATGCCCTCGACCGTGGTCTCGCGGTACTTCAGCTCGCCCGAGGCCAGCCAGCCGGCGACCTCTTCGACGAACTTCGGCTGGAGGTCGGCGTGGTCGCCGACGAGCATGCCCTGCAGCCGCAGCCGCTTGCCGATGATCAGCGCCATGTTGCGCGGGCCGGGGGTCGGCTCGGTGGCGTTGTACTGGGCGATCATGCCGCAGATGGTGGCGCGGCCGTGCACGTTGAGCGCGCCGATCGCGGCTTCGAGGTGGTCGCCGCCGACGTTGTCGAAGTAGACGTCGATGCCGTCGGGGGCGGCTTCCCTGAGCTGGTCGCGGACCGGCCCGTTCTTGTAGTTGAAGGCGGCGTCGAAGCCGTACTCCTCGATGAGGAGCTTGACCTTCTCGTCGGAGCCCGCGGAGCCGATGACCCGGGAGGCGCCCTTGAGCTTGGCGAGCTGGCCGACCTGGCTGCCCACGGCACCGGCGGCGCCGGAGACGAAGACCGCGTCGCCCTCCTTGAAGGAGGCGACGTCGAACAGGCCCGCGTAGGCGGTGAGTCCGGTCATGCCGAGCACGCCGAGATAGGCGGAGAGCGGGGCGAGGTCGGCGTCGACCTTCACCGCGTGCTTCGCGGGCACATCGGCGATCTCGCGCCAGCCGAGGCCGTGCAGGACGTGGTCGCCGACGGAGAAGCCCTCGGCGTTGGAGGCGATGACCTCGCCGACCGCGCCGCCGTCCATGGGGTGGTCCAGCTTGAAGGGCGGGGTGTACGACTTCACGTCGTTCATCCGGCCCCGCATGTACGGGTCGACGGAGAAGTACTTGTTGCGGACGAGGATGCGGCCTTCGGCCGGAGCGGCCACCGCGGCCTCACGCAGCGCGAAATCCTCGGACTTGGGCCAGCCGTGGGGGCGGGCGACGAGGTGCCATTCGCGGCTGGACGTGGGAAGTGCTGCAGACATGGGCTCGGGGTCTCCTCAATGTCCTACGGGGGGAAGCCCTGCTAAGAAAGCTTCATTACATGAAACAACCATGCTCCTGAATATTTCATATTGTCAAGTAAATCGGTACGCTGGTCTCCATGGCCACTCGCACAGACCCCCTGACCCTTGAGGTCGTCGAGCTCATCGGCACCGTCGTGGCGCGCTACCACGAGGAGTACGACCGTGCCGCCGCCGACCACTCCCTCACCGGGGCACAGGCGCGGGTCCTCGGGCTGCTCGCGCTGGAGCCGACCCCGATGCGGAAGATCGCCGTCAAGCTGAAGTGCGAGCCGTCGAACGTGACCGGCATCGTCGACCGCCTGGAGACCCGCGGACTGGTCGAACGCCGGCCGGATCCGGTCGACCGCCGGGTGAAGCTGGCCGCCGCGACGGAGGCGGGGGTGCGGACGGCCCGGGAGCTGCGGGGGTCGCTGACCTTCGCCCGGGAGCCGCTGGCCGAGCTGTCCGACGCCGAGCGGACCGTACTGCGGGATCTGCTGCGGCGGATGCTGGGCGAAGCCTGACCCAGGGGGCGAAGCCTGACCCAGGGATCTACGTGCACCACCACAGGAAGCGGGTGCAGGTAGGCGACGGTGTCGGTGTGGGCGTCGGGGCCTCGGTCGGGTCGCCCGGCGGCGGGGGCGCCGGCGCGGTCGGCGGTTCCTCGGGCTCCCCAGGGCCTGGCGGGTCGGCGGGCGGGCTGTCGGAGGGGTCCGGGGTCGAGCCGGGTGAGGCGGTCGCCTCGACGGGGTCCGGGGACGCCGTGGGCGAGGCCGTGGCGGAGGCGTCAGGGGTGGGTGACTCCGACGGGCCGTCCGCCGGGGCGCTGCCCGACGCCGACGGGTCCACGGGCTTGCCCCCGCCGGAGGTGACCGGGCCCGGATCCTGCGGAGCACCACCCGAGGCGGAGGCCGGTACGGGCTCGGCGGGGCCGTGCGGCGCCTCCTGCACGAAGTCGGCGGCGGCCTCCTGCCGGTCCGCCTCCATGGCCAGCTCCGCCAGGCTCAGCGCACCCGCCGCGAGGACCAGACCTCCCACCGCGAGCAGCGCCGTACGGCCGCGTCTGCGGTGGCTGCCCCGCGCACGCCGGCGGGAGCGGGCGACGGGCGCGGGCGCGTCGGCGGCTTCGTCCGGGGCGTCCGGGGCGTGGCCCGCGGGCGTCGGCGCGGGCACGGCGTAGGGGCCCAGCGCGTCAGCGGGAGTTCCGCACCCGGCGCAGGCCAGAGCTCCGTTGAGATGCCGTCGGCACGGGTGGCAGTAATCCATGGCGCCCGCAGATTAGACGCGCGCAGTTCAACGGAGGAAGCGGACCAGGTGAGGATCCTGTGAGGAACGACGGATTCCGCGAACAGCCGGTCCGATACGCCTGACCTGCGGGAAGATGGGCGGCATGACCGCTCCCACCCCCTTCGGCCCCCTCCAGTTCCAGCTCGTCCTGCTCCGGCGGATGGCCGACCACCAGCCGGATCTGGTGGAGGAGGCACGGCAGGAGCTGAGCGCCTCGCTCGCCGATATGCGGGAGGCCAACCGGCGCTGGCAGGCCATGGTCCGGGCACCCCGGGGGCGGGGGTCGCTGCGGCGCTACCGCTCGGTGCTCGGCGAGCCGGAGCTGACCCTGAAGCGGCGGGTGGGCGACCTGGAGTGCGAGGCGCTGCTCTGGCCGGTGCCGCTCTGGCCTGACCTCCGGTTCGAGGTGATGGCGGGGCCGGGCGGGGCCGTGTGGAACGAGTGGCTGGTCCGGGCCCCGGGGGCGGCGGGCCCCGCGCTCACCTCCGTACCCTCGCTGCGTCCCTGGTCGTGCACCGTGGACGAGGTGGCCCGGGCGTTTCCCCCGGCACGGCCGATGGAGGGCAGCGCGCCGACCCGGTGGGCGCTGGCCCTCACGGACCCGGACAGCGGGGAGCCGTACATCGCGGAGTTCACCTGGGGGCTGTTCCAGCGGCTGCTGCCGGGGTGAGGCCTTGGGGGTACCTGGTGCCTGCTGGGGTGAGACCTCCGGAGGGGGAACCTGGCGGGCCGTCAGCTCCCGACCCTCTTACGGCGGATCCCAGCGCGCGCGACCCGGCGGGGAACGCGACGATGCGATGAGAGGCCGGCTGCCGCCGGTACCCCCATCCGCGCTCTCGGGAGAACCTGCCGTGACCGTCAGCCTTGAGCAGTTGCAGCGTTGCCACGTCGCCGTCGATCTCGGGGCCGCGAGGACCCGTGTGTACGTGAAGGGGCTCGGGCTCGTCGTCGACGAACCGAGCGTCGCCGCCGTCAACACCCGTACCGGATCGCTCATCGCGGTCGGCGTGCTCGCCGAGCAGATGACCGGCCGCACCCCCGAATACATCCGGGTCGTCCGCCCTGTCTCCGGCGGCTCCGTCGTCGACATCGAGATGGCCCAGCGGATGCTGCGCCACCTGCTCGGCGACAAGCTCCGCCGCCAGCTGCGCCGCAAGCCCCGGCTGCGGGCCGCCGCCTGCATCCCGCACGAGGCCGATCCGCTGGCCCAGCGCGCCACGGTGGAGACCCTCGTCGGGCTCGGCGCCCGGCGGGTCGAGCTGGTGGACACCCTGATCGCGGCGGCCGCGGGCTGCGGGCTGCCGGTGGAGCAGCCGACCGCCACCATGATCATGGCGTGCGGTGCGGCCACCACCCAGATCGCCGTGCTCTCGCTCGGCTCGATCGTGACGGCCGTCCGGATCCCGGTCGGCGGCAACGCCATCGACGAAGCGGTGATCCAGTACCTGCGCCAGCGCCACGAGCTGATGCTCCCGAGCCAGTCCGTACGTCCTCTGCAGCTGGCGCTGCACGGCAACGGCCTCCAGCTCACCGGCCCCGCCCTGACCGAGATCCACGGCCGCGACGTGGCGACCGGTCTGGCCCGCTCGGTGCAGGTCGACACCGCCGCCGTACGACAGGCCATCCACACCCCGCTCACCGCCGTCCTCGACGGCGTGGGCAAGGTGCTGCGCGAGTGCCCGCCCGATCTGGTGGCCGACCTCGCGGACCGCGGGATCATGATGGTGGGCGGCAGCGCGCTGCTGCCGGGGCTCGACCAGATGCTCCGTGACGCGACCGGTATGCCGGTGAACATCGCCGAACGCCCCGACGTCTGCTCGGTGCTCGGCCTGGGCGCGATGCTGGAGGGCAAGATCCAGCCGATGGTCCTCAACCCGCTGGCGGGCTAGGACGTGCCTTCGGGCATGGGCCGGGCGGCGCGGATGACCGGGCAGCCGGAACGGCCGGGGCAGGCAGGACGGCCGGAACAGACAGGACAGGCGGGACAGGCAGGGCAGCCCGGACAGGACTCGGCAGGGGCGGCCCCGGTGGACGACTCCGGTGCGCCCCGGCCCGCCGGGAGCGCCCCGGACGAGCGGCAGCCCTCCGTGGGCCGGCTGCCGCTCCTCCTGGAGGCCGTCCTCAGCATCGGCAGCGACCTCGGGCTCCGGGCCACCCTGCAGCAGATCGTGGACACCGCGACCACCCTCACCGGGGCCCGCTACGGCGCGCTCGGCGTGCTGGAGCCCGACCAGGACCGGACCGAGGCGCTCTACACCACCGGGATGACGGAGGCGGAGCGGCAACGCGTCGGCCGGCTCCTCCCGGACCGCCGCGCGGGGCTTCCGCCCGAGGGTGGCCGGGCGCCGGGCGGACCGCCCGCGCGGGCCTTGCTCACCGCCCCGATCCAGGTGCACACCGAGCTCTTCGGCCACCTCTGCCTGGCCGAGAAGAGCACCGGTACCTTCAGCGAGACCGACCGGGCCCTGCTGCAGGTCCTCGCCGCCCAGGCGGGCATCGCGATCGGCAACGCCCGGCTCTACGAGAGCGCCCGGCAGCGCGAGCGGTGGATCGAAGGGGCGGCCGCGGTCACCACGGCCCTGCTCACCGGCACCAACGCGGCCGACGCCCTGATGACCGTGGCCGAACGGGCGCGGGTGCTCGCCGGCGCCTCGGCCGGGGTGATCCTCCAGCCGACCGAGGCGGGCGGCATGGAGATCGTGACCGCCTCCACGCTCGACGACCCGGCGGGCATCGTCGGCACCACCATCGCGCCCGGCTCCCCCGTCCTGGTCCAACTGCTCGGCGGCGAACCGGTCTTCATCGACGACTCCGCCACCGACCCCCGGATGACCACCGAGGTACGGTCCCGGTTCGGGCCCAGCATGATGCTGCCGCTGCAGAGCGGCGGCCGGCTCATCGGCACCCTCGCCCTCCCCCGGCGGCGCGGCGAACCCCCGTACACGGCGGTCGACCGGCTGCTCGCGACCCAGTTCGCCTCGCAGGCCGCCCTGGCGCTGGTGATGGCGGACGCGCAGGCGGACCGGGAGCAGCTCGCGGTGTACGAGGACCGCGACCGGATCGCCCGTGACCTGCACGATCTGGTGGTCCAGCGGCTCTTTGCCACCGAGATGATGCTGGAGTCGACGCGTCGGCGGGCCACGGCGGAGGAGAGCGGCGACAGTACGGAGGAGGGGGCGGGCGAGCTGCTCGGCCGGGCCGTGGACGAGCTGGACTCCACCATCCAGGAGGTCCGCACCGCGATCTTCGCCCTCCAGCAGCCGCCCGCCGAGGCCCCGAGCACGTTCCGGGGCCGGGTGCTGCGGGAGACCGGGGGCGCCTCGGCGCTGCTCGGCTTCCCGCCGTCGGTGCACTTCACGGGGGCGGTGGACGCGCTGGTGGGCGAGGAGGCGGGCCGGGAGCTGCTGGCCGCGCTGCGCGGGGCGCTGGCCGCCGCGCACCGCAGGCCCGGGGTCTCGGCCATCGAGGTGGAGGTGGACGCGACGGTCCGGCTGCCGGACGGGCGGAGCGCGGTGCGCCTGGTGGTGGCGGACGACGGGCGGGACGAGGAGGGCGGCCGGTCGACGGCGGTGACGTGGCAGACGCCGATCTGACGGGGTGGGCTCGCGAGAAGTGCCTGTTACGGCGCCTCCCGTAGCGCGCCGGTCAGTGCTTCGGCGCCGCGCGTAGCGCGATCCGGGTGGTGGAGTGGGCCACCCCCGCCTCCCGCTTGAGCCGCCGCAGCAGCGTGTCCAGCGCCACCTGGTCGGCCGCCGTGGCGCGGATCAGATAGTCGTGGCCGCCCGTCACGTGCACCACCTCCGTGATCCCGGGCAGCATCAGCACCGAGCGCTCGAACTCCTCGTTCGTCGTGTCGAGCCGCAGGCTCACATCGATGAAGACGACCAGGCCCGAACGGGTGTCGGCGGCCGGGTCGACGATGACGGTGAAGCCGCGGATCACCCCGTCCCGGCGCATGCGGCGGACGCGGTCGCCCGCCGCGTTGGCGCTGAGCCCCACGCGTACGCCGAGATCCCGGTACGAGATCCGGGCGTCCTCCTGGAGAATGCCGAGGATTTCCCTGTCCAGCCGATCCATACCGCAATTGTCCCAGCTTGCGGCGATATTGGCTGAGGGGAGCTGACGGGAGCCCGCTGTCGCCCGGTCGGCGCAGTCCGGCGGGCCGTGCGCTCCCTCGCGCCCTTGACTTACCGTGTGGATACCGCCGTCAAGCAGTCCCCCGAGCCTCCGGACGCCCACGCCCCGGCGGCCGCCGCACCCTCCACCGCCGCGTACCGCAACCTCGTCATGGCGACGGTCGGCTTCGCCCTCACCTTCTGGGCGTGGAACCTGATCGCGCCGATGTCCGGCGACTACAAGGACCGGCTGGGGCTCAGCTCGTTCCAGCAGTCGTTCCTGGTGGCCGTGCCGGTGCTCGTCGGGTCGCTCGGCCGTATCCCGGTGGGCGCGCTGACGGACAAGTACGGTGCGAAGCTGATGTTCCCCGTGGTGTCGGCGCTGACGGTGGTCCCGGTGCTGCTGCTGATCCCGGCGAAGAACTCGTACGGGGCGATGATCGCGGTCGGCTTCCTGCTGGGACTCGGCGGCACCACGTTCGCGATCGGTGTCCCGCTGGTCAACTCGTGGTTCCCGCCCGCCAAGCGGGGGTTCGCGCTGGGTGTGTTCGGGATGGGCATGGGCGGGGTGGCACTGTCGGGGTACTTCACCCCGCGCATCGCGAAGCAGGGCGACAACCTGCCGTTCCTCGTGGTCGCGGGGGCCCTCGTGGTGTTCGCGCTGCTGGCCGCCGCCCTGATCAGCGACCACCCCGACCGGAGGGTCCCCACGGACACGCTGGTGCACCGGCTGGGCGAGGCCGGGAAGCTGCGGGTGACCTGGGAGCTGTCGGCGCTGTACGCGATCGGCTTCGGCGGGATCGTGGCGTTCGGGGTCTATCTGCCGACGTACCTGAAGACCTGGTACGAGATGTCGCCGACCGAGGCGGGCACCAAGGCAGCCGGGTTCGCCCTGGTCACCGTCGTCTTCCGGCCGATCGGCGGCTGGCTCTCGGACCGGATCCACCCGGCGCTGGTGACCTCCGGCGCGCTGCTGGTGGCGGCCCTGATGGCGGTCGTCCAGGCCTTCGAGCCGCCGCTGGACCCGGGTGGCACGATCGCGCTGCTGGCCATGGCGGCCGGGCTGGGCACGGCGAGCGGCAGTGTGTTCACCCTGGTCTCCCAGGTGACCCCGCAGCCGAAGGTGGGCAGTGTGACGGGCATCGTCGGCGCGATGGGCGGGCTCGGCGGCTTCGTACCGCCGCTGGTGATGGGGGCGATCTACAGCGCCAAGGACTCGTACGCGATCGGCTTCATGCTCCTGTCCGACCTGGCGCTCGCGGGGTGCGTGTACGCGTACGCGCGGATGCGGACGCTCCAGCGCGACGGGTGAGACGGGCGGGACACGAGGATCCATGAGAACGGCCGCGTTCCCGCCGGAACGCGGCCGTTCGTATGCGGGCCCAGGTTCTACCTGCGCTGCTGCTCGAACCGGTCCGCCCAGTACGCGGTCCGGTCCAGGTAGGCCGTCTCGGCGGCCACTCCGGTCTTGCCGTAGGCCCCCTCGAAGGTCTCGTAGCCGTGGCCCGGCGGCGGGTTGGAGGAGGCCGGTTCGATGGAGCTGCCCTCGTGCCACTCGTTGAACGAGGTGACGGAGACCCAGGTGGGGTCACCGCCGATGGCCGGGTCCAGGGCGTTGTTCCACTCCAGGTCGTAGGAGGCGCCGTCCGCGCGGCCCAGGGTGGGGGTGGTGTTGCCGGGGACGGCCCGGTCGTCGATGTAGCCGGGGGCGACCGAGGGGGCCCAGACCAGGCCGTTGGCCCTGGCGTAGTCGCCCGCCTGCTTCCAGCCGGGGGCGGTGGCGCCGGCGATGCCGTCGTAGGTGTAGATCCCGCCGAAGTGGTCGACCTTGGTGGTGTCGGTGGTCTGGGCGAGGACGATGGCGGTGTCCTTGACGGCGTCCAGGGCCGACCAGTCCTGGATCTTCAGGCTCTCGAAGATGTAGTAGGCGTTGCGGTCGCCATGTGCCGCGTCCCGGTAGAACGCCGGATGGTCGCCGAACTTCCCTTCCAGATAGGCGATGTCGTCGACGACGGAGGCGGCGGTGCGGCCGTTGTACGGCTCGATGTGCCAGGCGACCTCGATGCCGTGGCGGGCGGCGGCGTCCAGGACGTCTCCGGCCAGGGAGTCCTCGTAACCCCCTTGTCCCCACCAGCTGTAGACGATGACGCCCGCGCCGGACCGCTGGACCCACTCCATGTGCCGGTCCACCGCCCCGGCGATGTCCCCGGAGTCGTACGGGCCGAGCTTCGGGTACAGGTCGGCGCCGATGGAGGCGGGCGGGGTGTGGCCGCCCTGCTGCCAGTGGCGCCAGCTCCCTCCCGGGCCTTCCGGGGTGCCGTACCAGGGGTAGTAGAAGAGGTGCACGTTGGACGAGCCGCCCTCCTCGGTGGCCGGGGCGCGCGTGAGGGTGAAGCGGTCGACGTCGAAGAGGGCGCCCGCGCCGCCGGTGAACCGGAGGAACAGCGGACCCGCGCCGGGTGCGGCGGCCGTCAGGGTGGTGGTGACCTCGGTGAACATGTCCCAGCCGCCGGTGGGGGCGACGGCTGCCGAGCCGAGGAGTTGGCCGGTGGCGGACCCGGCGCGGACCTCGATGGTGCCGCCCGCACCGGCCGAGGAGACCCGTGCGGTGAAGGCGGTGGCCCCGGCGGGGTCGAGCGAGGCGTAGCCCGCCCAGTCGCCGTGGTCGATGTACCCGAGGGTGGCGCCGCCGCTCGCCGCCGCGTGCGGGGCGGCCTGGACGCCGGAGGAGGAGGTGTACGCCTCCGCCTCCGCGCTGTCGCCGCCCGGGTCCGGGCCGGGGCCCGTATCGCCGGTTCCGCAGTCGGCCTCGACGGCTCCGGCGGCGTACTGGATTCCCCCGAGGAGGAGTCGGCGGAAGTCCGGGTCGGCGAAGGACTCGATGGTGTGGCCGAGCCCGGTGTAGAAGGAGCGCCCGTCCTGCTGCGGATGGCACCAGGTGATGGGGTGGTCGCCCGCCATCTCGCCGCCGCTGTAGCTGGACTCGTCCAGGGACTGCAGGACGTGGACGTCCTGCCGTGGGTTGGAGCGGTAGTTGTACCACTCGTCGGTCCGCGTCCAGGTGTCGTCCAGGTGCGCGGTCGCCGGGTGGACGTGGTCCTCGGTGGTGAGGCGGGCCTCCTGGATCGCCGGGTGGCTCTGGAACCAGGCGCCGACGAGGTCCTCGTACTCCGGCCAGTCGTACTCGGTGTCGGCCGCCGCGTGGACGCCGACGAAGCCGCCGCCCCCGTCGACGTACCCCTTGAGAGCGTTCTGCTGGGTGTCGTCAAGGACGTCGCCGGTGGTGGAGAGGAAGACGACGGCCTCGTACTCGGCAAGGTTCTGCGGGGTGAAGGCGGTCGCGTCCTCGGTGGCGGTGACGGTGAAGTCGCTGGACGCGCCAAGCTGTCGGATGGCGGTGATGCCCGCCGGAATGGAGTCGTGACGGAATCCGGCGGTCTTGGAGAAGACCAGGACCTGGTACGGGTCGGCTACCGCCGCCGCGCTCTGGATGCCGGGGCTCAGGAAGGCCGCCCCGAGGGCGAGGGCCACGGCGCACGCCAGGCGGCGGACACGGGACATCCTCATCGGCTGCTCACCTCCGCTCCCAGTGTGTTGAACGTGAAGGCGTCCAGGTCGAAGAGGCTGCCCTGACCCGTCGGTCCCTTGAAGACGAAGAAGAGTTCGGTGGATCCGGCGGGCGCGTTGTTCACGTCCGCGGTGATGTCCACGAAGTTCTCCCAGCCGCCGGTCGGGGCGACGGTGAGCGAGGAGAGCAGCGTGCCGGTCGCGGAGCCCGCCCGTACCTCCAGGGTGCCGCCGGCCCCGCCGGAGGCGACCCGGGCGGTGATGGAGGTGGCGTTGGACAGCACGTACGGCTTGAAGGAGACCCAGTCGCCGTCGTCCGTGTAGCCGACCGTGGCGCCGCCCTCGGCCGGGCCGTGGGGGGCGACCTCGATGCCGTTCTGGGCGGCGAAGTGCTCGCCCTGGCGGTGGCGGGGCTGGAGGATGGAGTCGCTGTGGGTGGTCAGACCGCCCGCGTCGGTGTACTCGGCGTCGAAGACCCCGTAGATGTTGGCGGCGCTGTCGTGCTCCCCGTCGACGGGGACGCCGATGGTGCCGGAGCAGCCGTTCTTCGAGGTGATCTGGTGGCGGTGGCTGTCATGGCCGAGGAGGTAGGTGACCTTGACCTTGGAGCAGTCGATCGTGCCGTCCTCGGGGTCGCTGACGCTCACGGTGAAGGGGACGGAGTCGCCGAAGTAGAACAGGGTGCCGTCGGCCGGGGTGTCGAGGGTGACCGTGGGGGCGCTGTTGCCCGCCGTCACGACCAGGCTCGCGGTGCCGGTGAGCCCTTCGGGGTCGGTGACGGTGAGGGTCGGGTTGTAGGTCCCGGCCGTGGTGTAGGTGTGGCTGGGGTTCGGGTCGGTGGAGGTGGCTCCGTCGCCGAAGTCCCAGGCGTGGGTGAGGTTTCCGCCCTCGGGGTCGTTGCTGCCCGCCGAGGAGAAGGTGACCGCGAGCGGGGTGGGCCCGGAGGTGCGGTCGGCGGCGGCCCTGGCGACCGGGGAGCGGTTGCTGCCGGCGAGGTACTCGATGCGGTAGAGCGCCTGGTTGCTCGCGCCGGTCCCGTAGTCGAGGACGTACAGCGCCCCGTCGGGTCCGAACGCGGAGTCCATCACCTGGGTGCCGGTCCACGGGAAGGTGTCGATCACCCCGGGCGATCCGTCGGCCTTCACCTCCACCGGCTTGATCCACTTGCGGCCGTACTCGGTGGCGAAGAACCGGCCGTCGAGGGAGGCCGGGAACTTCACGGCCGAGTCGAGACCGGCGTCGAAGTTGTATACGGGGCCGGCCATCGGGGACTCGGAGCCGCCGCCGAACTCCGGCGGGGAGCCCGCGTCACCGGCGTACCGGATCCAGGCGGGCCGGGCCGGGGGCAGGGTGGCGAGTCCGGTGTTGCGGAAGGAGTTGTTGGCCGGGCCGGTGGCGCAGGCGTACTTCCCGCCGGCCGGACCGCTGGGGAAGGTGTACTCGCCGTACGTCTCCGAGGCGGTGTTGGTCCCCGTGCAGTACGGCCAGCCGAAGTTGCCGGGCTGGGTGACGCGGTTGAACTCGACCTGGCCGCTGGGGCCGCGGTTCGGGTCGGTGGACCCGGCGTCGGGGCCGTAGTCGCCGATGTAGACGGCTCCGGTCGACTTGTCGACGGACATCCGGAAGGGGTTGCGGAAGCCCATCGCGTAGATCTCGGGGCGGGTGCCCGCGGTGCCGGGAGCGAAGAGGTTGCCCGCCGGGACGGTGTAGCCGCCGTCGGCCGTGGGCTTGATCCGCAGCAGCTTGCCGCGCAGGTCGTCGGTGTTCCCGGAGGACCGCTGGGCGTCGAACTGCGGGTTGCGGTCGGTGCGTTCGTCGATGGGCGCGTAGCCGCTCGACTCGAACGGGTTGGTGTCGTCGCCGGTGGTCAGGTAGAGGTTCCCGGCGGCGTCGAAGTCGATGTCACCGCCGACGTGGCAGCACTGGCCCCGGTCGCTCTCGACTTCGAGGACGACCTTCTCGCTGGCGGTGTCCAGCGTTCCGTCGGCCTTCAGCACGAAGCGGGAGAGGTTGAGGTGCCCCTTCCACGGCTCGAAGTCGGCGGCGGAGCCGGTGGTGGGGGCGTCGCCGGGCGGGGTGTTCAGGACGGGTGAGTAGTAGAGGTAGACGTACCGGTTGGCGGTGAAGTCCGGGTCGACGGCGACGCCTTGGAGGCCTTCCTCGTCGTGCGTGTAGACGTCGAGCTTCCCCGCTGTCTTCGTGGACCCGGCCGCGTCGGTGAGGCGGAGTGTGCCGTCGCGGGCGGTGTGCAGGACGGACCGGTCGGGCAGCACGGCGAGGGACATGGCCTCGCCCAGTTCGGCCGGGCCCAGGGCCAGCTGGACCTGCTGGTAGTCGGCGGCGGGGATGTCGGCCGCGACGCGTGGGGCGCGGGCATCGGCATCGGCGGCCGTGGCGGTGACGGTGGGGACGGCCAGGGCGGTGGCCAGCAGTGCGGCGAGCGCGGTGGCGTATCTGGACCACCGCGGGGCGGGTGACATGGATGTTCCTTCCTGACGGTACGTGGGGTCTGTCAGGCAAGGCGCTGTCGCGCTTTGCGACGTGCAGCGACTGCACCGGTGCATGGGGCAGGGGGGCAGGCAGCTTTTTTCTCCTGGAGAGCGCTCCAACTCCCTCACCAGGCAGGCTTTTTGCATGCTGGCAACGCAAAATTAATTTGTCAAGGTCGTGTCAAAATTGCGGTTGAGTGCCCCGTGCAGCGACTCCGGCGGGGAAACCGGCCCCGCGGAAGCCGACCTGTGGTGACGCTGCCCTCATCCCCGTCCGGGTCCCGGCGGGTCGCGCCGGGACGGCCTAGGCTTCCCGGCGTGACCCTCCTTCTTCCCGCGCTCCAGTCCCCCACCGGCCCGGCAGCCTCCCGGGAGGCCATCCGCTTCGGTGACCTGTCCCTGCCCCAAGGCGGCCTCTCCCTGACCTACGGCGGACTGGCCGCGGCCTCCGCCGCGCTCGCCGCCCGGATCGCGGACGCGGGGCGCGTCGCCGTCTGGGCCACCCCGACGGCCGCAACGGTGATCGCGGTGGTGGCGGCGTTGCGGGCCGGAGTGCCGGTCGTGCCGCTCAACCCCCGTACCGGCGAACGCGAGTTGGCGCACATCCTGGCCGACAGCGAGCCCACGGCCGTACTGGCGGGCCCGGACGACGAGCTGCCGCCGGCGCTGGAGAAGCTGCGGCGGGTGACGGTGGACGCGCGGGCGCTGGCGGCGTCAGCAGTGGCGGCATCGGAGGAGTACGGAGCGGGCGAGGCCGGCCCCGAGGCCCCCGCCCTGATCGTGTACACCTCCGGCACCACCGGCCCGCCCAAGGGGGCCGTGCTGCCGCGCCGGGCCGTCGCCGCGTCCCTGGACGCGCTGGAGGACGCCTGGGGGTGGACCGATGACGACGTCCTGGTCCACGCGCTGCCGCTGTTCCATGTGCACGGGCTGATCCTGGGCGTCCTCGGCCCGCTGCGCCGCGGCGGCTCCCTGCGCCACCTGGGGAAGTTCTCGCCCGAGGCCGTGGCCCGCGAGCTGGCGTCCGGGGGCACGATGCTGTTCGGCGTACCGACGATGTACCACCGGCTGGCCGAGGTGCTGGACGCCCCGGCGGGCGGCACGGAGCGGGACGCCCTGGCCGGGGCGCTGGCGGGGGCGCGGCTGCTGGTCTCCGGTTCGGCGGCGCTGCCCGTGCACGACCACGAACGCATCGCGGCGGCGACCGGGCGGCGGGTGATCGAGCGGTACGGGATGACGGAGACCCTGATGAACACGGGGATCCGGGCGTACGGCGTACCGCGCCCGGGCACGGTGGGCCCGCCGCTCGCCGGGGTGGAGCTGCGCCTGGTGGAGGAGGACGGCTCGGTGCTGTCCGGGCCGGAGGCGATCGGCGAGATCCAGGTCCGGGGCCCGAACCTGTTCACGGGGTACCTGAACCGGCCCGACGCCACGGCCGCCGCGCACACGGAGGACGGCTGGTTCCGTACGGGTGACGTCGGCACGGTGGACGAGGACGGGTACATCACGATCGTCGGGCGCAAGGCCACCGACCTGATCAAGAGCGGCGGCTACAAGATCGGCGCGGGCGAGATCGAGAACATCCTGCTGGCCCACCCAGGCGTCCGGGAGGCGGCCGTGACCGGCGAGGAGGACCCGGACCTCGGCGAGCGAGTCGTGGCGTGGGTGGTCGCCGCCGACCCCGGCTCTCCACCCCCTGCCGAAGAGTTGGCGGACCATGTGGCGGCCCAGCTGGCCCCGCACAAACGCCCGCGTACGGTGCACTATCTGGACGCGCTGCCCCGCAACGACCTGGGCAAGATCATGAAGAGGTCGCTCCATGCCCGCTGAGCCCTCCCTTCGTATGACGGCCCGGGAGACGATCGCGCTGCTCACGGGCGGCGCGGGCTTCACCGAGCACCGCCCGCCGCCGCGCACCCTGCCGCCGGACGGTCCGCTCGGCTGGGCAGGGTACGACGCGGCGCGGGAGCGGGCGGCGGAACGCACGGGCGAGGACGAGTCCGTGGTGTACGGGACCGGGGTCGTCGGCGACCGGGAGTGCGTGCTCCTCTCCTTCGAATTCGGCTTCCTGGGCGGCTCGTTGGGGCAGCTGACGGGCGACCGACTGGAAGCCGCGTACGGACTGGCGCTCTCCCGGCGCCTCCCCCTGGTCGCGCTCGTCGCCACCGGCGGCAGCCGGATGCAGGAGGGCATGGTCGCCCTCACCCAGCTCCAGCGGGTGGCGGCCGCCTCCGCCCGGCTGCGCACGGCGGGGCTCGCGCAGATCGCCGTGGTCCGCGACCCCACGACCGGCGGCGGCTGGGCCACCGTGGGGGCCGGCGCGGATGTGGTGCTGGCCCTGCCGGGCGCCCAGGTCGGATTCGCGGGGTCCCGGGTGCGGCCGCCGGACGCGGACCCGTACGCGTACAGCGCCGAGGGCCAGTTCGCGGCGGGCCAGGCCGACGCGGTGGTCCCGGGCGCGGAGCTGCCGGCCACGGTGGCCCTGTGGCTGCGGGCGCTGGGGGCGGGCGGGTCGTGCGAGGCACCCCGGTCCGCCGCGCCACTCCCCCGCGCCCGGCCGTCATCCACTTCCGGGCTGCCTGCGAGCGGCCGGGAGGCGGTGGAGCGGGCCCGTTCCCCGCAACGCCCGCGCGCGGAGGCGTACCTGGCCGACTACTTCACCGTACGGCTCCCCCTCCACGGGGACAGGTGCGGCGGCAGCGACCCGGGGCTGCTGAGCGGCTTCGGGCTGCGCGCGGACGGGCAGCCGGTGGCGTACGCCGCCCAGTGCGGGACCGCGACCCGCCCGGCCGGGTACCGGGCAGCGGCCCGCACGATCCGGCTCGCGGACCGGCTCGGCGTCCCCGTCCTCACCCTGGTCGACACCCCGGGCGCCGCCAACGACGCCGAAGCGGAACGGACGGGCGCGGGCGCGGCCATCGCGGACACCTTCGCGGCGATCGCCGCGGCCCGGGTCCCGGTGACGACGCTGGTCATCGGCGAGGGCGGCTCGGGCGGGGCACTGGCCCTCGCGGCGCCGGGCAACACCCATGTGACGGCAGACAGTTACTTCTCCGTCATCGCGCCCGAGCTCGCGGCGGCGATCCTCAAGCGGCCCCCTGCGGAGACGGGCGCCACCGCCGACCAGCTCCGCCTGCGCCCGCAGGACCTGGTGGAGCTGGGCATCGCCCGCTCGATCGTCTCGTAGAAGACGCTCACGACTGCTGGGTCGCCGCCCGCCCCACCAGCGAGTCCCACAGGGCGACGGCGTGGTCCACGGTGGAGCTGAGGCGCTCCAGGGGCACGCCGTCGCGCGCCTCGACCGACAGCCCGTGGAGGACGGTCGCGTAGAAGGCGGCGACGGACCGGACGTCGGTCCCGGAGGCCAACTCACCTTCCAAAACAGCCTGTTCCAGCCGCGCCTCCAGCTCCGCGACGGCCCTCCTACGCCATCCGGCCAGGAACTCGCCGACCTCCCGGTTCTGCTGGGAGCAGTTGGCGGCGGCGAGGACGATCATGCAGCCGGTGGGAGTGCCCGGGTCGGTGAAGGTGTCGATGTTGCCGCGCAGCATGGCCTCGACGGCACCCCGGGCGGTCGGCTCCTCCCGCAGGGCGCGAGCGGTCGCCGAGCCCGTGGTGGAGCCGTAGAGAGCCACGGCCTCGCGGAACAACTCCTCCTTCGAGCCGAAGGCGTTGTAGATGCTGGCGGAGTTGATGCCCATGGCGGCGGTCAGATCGGTGAGCTTCGCCCCCTCGTACCCGTACTCCCAGAACGTCTCCATCGCACCCCGCAGCGCCGCGTCACGGTCGAAGCCGCGCGGCCGCCCTCTTCCGCCCATCTCCGCCTCCTCGAAAGGGGGTTGCCCCCTGCCCGTCCCTGCCGGTCTACTATTTCTGGATCGTTCAACCTAAAAATAGCTCAACGTGGCAGCGGAAGGAACAACATGCCTCAGTCAGCGGGCAGGGTGGCGCTGGTGACCCGGGGGGCCGCGGCATAGGCGTCGCGATCGCCCTTCGACTGGCCGAGGAGGGCGCGGATGTGGCGCTGACCTATGTCAACGCGGCCGACAAGGCCCGGGAGGTCGTCGCGGCGGCCGAGGCGCTGGGCCGCAAGGGCGTGGCCATCCGGGCCGACAGCGCCGACCCGGCGGCGGTCGTGCGCTCCGTCGAGGAGGCGGCAGGCGCGTTCGGCCGGCTCGACATCCTGGTGAACAACGCCGGGATCTTCCCTTACGGCCCGGTCGAGGACGTGACGCTGGCGGAGATCGACCGCACGCTCGCCGTCCATGTGCGGGCCGTCTTCCTCGCCACCCAGGCAGCCGTGCCCCACATGTGACACGGCGGACGCGTCATCAGCGTCGGGAGCGGGCCACCCGCGTACCCGTGCCGAACGTGACGCTCTACGCGATGAGCAAGTCGGCGCTGACCGGCTCCACCAAGGGCCTGGCCCACGACCTGGCACCCAGGGGGATCACCGCGAACGTCGTGGACCCCGGCCCCACGGTCACCGACATGAACCCGGAGGGCACGGACGAGGCGGAGGAGGAGCGCCTGAGGACGGCCGCGAAGGTTCTGGGCACCGGCGCCGACACCGCGAAGGCTGTGGCCTTCCTGGCGGGCCCGGACGCCCAGTGGATCACCGGGACCTCGCTGGCGGTGGACGGCGGCTACACGGCCTGACGGCGGTGGGGCCGGCCTAGGGCGACAGCGCAGGTGAGGGGCGCAGATGAGCCGTGTCCTGAAGCCGCTGCCCCATTCGTGTGAACGGCCGGCCATCTCCCGGAAGCCGTCGCCCGTCCCTGCATAGCCTCGCCGAGGTTGCCGAGGGAACACCGGGCGGAGGGCGCAGATGGGTGGGAACGCAGTGCAGTTGCCGTCCGGTGTGGTGCACATCGACGAGGCCGAGGCCTGGGCGGAGACGCTCGCCGAGACCTGTGGGCTCGGCGAGGACGACCGGTACAGGATCTGCCTGGCCGTCAGGGAAGCGGCGGCCAACGCCGTCCTCCACGGCAACCGGCAGCACCCCGGCAAACGCGTCCGGCTCGACTGGGAGACCCAGGAGGGCCGGGTGCGCGTCACGGTCGGCGACGAGGGCGACGGCTTCACGCCTCCCCCGCCCACCGTGAAGGTCAACCTGACCCCCTCCGGCCGCGGCCTCGTCCTGATCGACCACCTGACGGACAGCTACACCGTCGCACGCCGCGACGATCCACCGGGAACCGACGTGGTCCTGGTCTTCAGCACCACTACATGGAGGCAGGCACTCATGGCTCAGGCAAACCGCCGCACCGTGGGCGACGTCAGCATCGTCACCCTGACCGGAAAGATCACCATCGGAGTCGGTGACGTAGTACTGCGCAGTGCCGTGCAGGACGAGCTCAGCAACGGCTCGACGAAGATCCTCCTCGACCTGGGGGGTGTCACCACGATCGACAGTTCGGGCATCGGCGAGCTCGTCTCGGCCTACACGACGGCCACCAACCGGGGCGCGAAGCTCAAGCTGGTGAACCTGCCCCCGAAGATCTACGACATCCTGGCCATCACGCAGCTGATCACGGTCTTCGACGTGTACGACACCGAGGACGAAGCGGTCAAGAGCTTCGCCTGATCCACCACCCGGCCCAACCGATGGGCGTCCGGCCATGATCCCGCCGGGCGCCCCTCAGCTCTTTCCTTCCGGTACGTACCCGATCGCCATCAGGCCGATTCCCACCACGCAGGCGTAGAGGGAGCCCGAGGGCCAGGCGAGCGCCAGGAGTATCGCTCCCGCTCCCCAGGCCCGAGGACGTTGCACGCGGTACGCAGCCACCGCCCGGGCACCCGGCCGAGAAGAACGGCGTGAATTCCCGCTACACACAGGGCAACCACGATCGCCATGGCCAGGAGGAGCATGGCGATGAGGAGCGTGCCGAACATATTCAGACTTCCTGCCGCATTCCTCCGGCCGAACTCACCGAGTGGGCATGTACGGCGAGGTTGCGACCCAGGGTCACACGCTCCGGATGTACCGGCCACCCCGCGTGCAAGGCCCATGATGCCCATGGCCGTGAGAGGTAACCAGCGTTCCAGCCGACAGCTCACTGCACACGAGGACGCTCTCCGCGGGGCGTTCGGCTCGCCTATCAGGCACTTCGCGAAACTGAGGAACATCGCATCCACCACCAGGCCGCATGATCGATCGAACTGCGGCTCCTCAGGGCCGCGGTGTCCGGGCAGGCTCCTCCTCGGCTGCGAGAACGCAGGCCTTGATCCGGTTACGGTCGACTTTGCCGGTGGAGGTCCTGGGCAGCGGGTCCGTCACCATCTCGATCACGCTGGGGATCGCCGCGCGCACCGTTCGCTCCGAGCAATGCTGGCGCAGCGAAAGGCTGTTCACGCTTCCCGCATCGGTCAGCCGAAGGCGGGCATGCAGGCGATGACCGGCGACCGGATCGGGGAGGGCGATGACGGCGGCCTCGGCGACGGCCGGGTGGTCCAGGAGGATCTGCTCCACACTCTGGGTGCTGACCTGGAAACCACGCACCTTCACCAGGTAGTCGGTCCGGCCGATCACGCTCAGGGCGCCGTCCTCGTGCAGGGTGACCACGTCGCCGGTGCGGTAGTAGACAAGGCCGGGTGCACCGTCCGGGTGCGGGGCGAAGGTCTTCGCGTTGGGCGCGTTCACGTATCCCGCGCTCTGGAAGGGGGTGTTGACCAAGAGCTCACCCTGACCGGGGCCGGTCAGCGCCCGGCCGTCCTGGCCGATGATCAGCCAGCGCACACCTGCCAGCGGCCGGCCGATCGGCAGCGGTGTACGGAGGGGCCGATCCTGGTCCACTTCGTGGAGGAAGCTGTTGTTCGTCTCGGTACAACCGTAGTTGTTGTACCAGCGTGCTTTGGAGAAGGTGGTGGACACCCCGGCCAGCACACGAGCGGGCATGCTGTCACCGGCGAAGATGACGTGGTCGGGCGTGTCGAGAGAACCGCTTTCCGCTGTCGCCTCTGCGAGCAGCTGGAAGAGCATCGGCACACCCTGAACCACGGACACCGCGTGATCGGCGACCAGATCACGCAGATAGCCGGCCGAGGCACCCCTGCCCGGGTCGACCAGCACGACGGTGCCGCCGTACGCAAGCGTCGTCCACACGTCCAGCATGCAGAGATCGAAGTTGAGCGGCGCGTAGTTGAGGACAGCGACGCCGGTCGTGATCCCGAAGGTCTCGGCCGCCCACTCGGTGAAACGGCCGACCGCCCCGGACGACAGCGGAACGACCTTGGGCAGACCGGTCGAGCCGGACGTGGTGAGCATGAAGGTCACGGCTTCGTCGCCGACGGCCGCGGCGGGGGGGTACTCCTCACAGCCCTTGGGACCCCCCGCTGGATCCACCACCCGGTCGACGGGTGGAGCGTCGGCGAGGCCGAGCACCACCGCGCATCCCGCCTGCTGGAAGAGGGCTTTCAGGGGTGCTTCGGGCAGCTCGTGCGAGGGCAGGAGGAAGGAGCGGCCGGCCATCAGGCAGCCGAGCACCAGGGCCACGGCTTCCGGTGACTTGCGTACCAGCAGACCGACGGGACGGTAGGCGTCCGGCGCCGCCTCCTCGACCTGGGTGCGTGCCCTGGCCGCCATGGCGTACAGATCGCCGTAACTTACGGGCCGGTCCTCCCAGATGAGCGCGGGTGCGCCGGGCTGGGCGGCCGCGTGAGCCGTGAACGACGCGACGAGTGAGCGGGTCATGCCGCACCACCCGCTTCCGCCCGCTCGGCCGTCGCCCGGATGGTCCGCACGGAACGGAAGTTCCCGGCCGTCAGTTCAGGGCCGGCCAGAGTGATGCCGTGCTGCTTCGCCAGCCAGCTCGCGATCTGCAGCACCCCGAGGCTGTCGACCACCCCGGTCGCCAACAGGTCGTAATCTGCGTCGAGTTCGGTCCACTCGACATCGGAGAGAAAGCGCTCGACGACGAATCGGGCGATCTGATCCTCGGAGATCCTGATCAGTTCCTCCGGCTCGATCCCGGACTCGGTGGTCATTTCTGTTTCCCATCCTGGGGTCGTGACATGGGGAGCACCGCCTTGTCTCGATGTTCCGGTCTCACACCTCGAGGAGCGTGCAGAACCAGTGCATGCCGGGGGAGGCGACACCCGCGAGGGCGACGAGGTCCCCCGGGGCCAGTTCTCCGGCCTCCGCGTGCAGGTGGAGGGAGACCAGTTGATCGGCAGCGCCCATGTGGCCGAGTCGGCGGGCGAGTTCGGCGTTGGTGCGGGCGACGTGGATGCCGATCGCGTCGGCGGCACCGTGGATCGCCCGTTGGCTGTCGTTGAAGTAGACGAGCCGGGTCAGTTCGCTCCGGTCACGGCCGGCCCGCGCCAGAGCCTGATCGACCACGTCGGTGAACCGTCCGACGACCTCCCCGATGAACCGCCCGAAGCGCTCGGGGTCCGCGCCGAAGTGTTCGTAGACCGCGATCATCGGGTCCAGGTCGCGATGGGTGCGGCCCGGGGGCGGTACGGGGTGGGCGGAACCACCGATGTCGATACGGAACAGATCCGCGAACTCAGGATTGGTGAAGCTGGCGGAGGAGAGCCGACGGAGGCGTGGATGCCCCCGGCGCAGGACGGCGGCGGCGGCTCCGTCACTGGCGATGGTGCCGTTGAAGTCCATCCGGTTGGTGTGCGTCTCGCTGACCACGTTGACCATGGCCACCAGTACGGTGCCCGTGTCGGGCGAGAGCGCCATCGCACCGGCCGCGTGGTCGAGGGCCAACGACCAGGCGGCGCAGGACTGGGTGAACAGCACGGTCGGGGTGCCCTGGGCGTCGAGCGCCCTGGCCACCGCCGCCGAGGGGTCCCATCCCAGGTACTGGGGGATGTCGGAGTGGCCGAGGACGATCAGGTCCACGTCCGCGATGTCGAGGCCGGCGTTCTTCAGGGCGACGCGGGACGCCTCGGCCGCCAGGTCGACCGCCGTCACCCCGTCGGCCACCCGGTGATAGCTCTCGTAGCCCAGTTTGGTGACAGCCTCGGGATCGGGAAGGTACTCGTGCGCGGTCCCGGCCACATCACGTGGAGTGCCGAAAGCGGTACCGGTCGCGACGATGCCCATCTCCGCCGAAGTCTCCACTGGTCGTCCTTCAGCTCTCACGGGTATCGGTCCCCCGGGCGGTGAGTACTGCTTCGAGGTCGAGGGCCCAGTGCAGCAGGTGCTCGTCCTCACCGGCACGGCCGACGCACTGGAAGCCGAGCGGCAGGGCGCCCGCGGGACGGGCGGTGGGGATGGTGAGGCACGGAAGGCCGACGCCGCTCCACGGCAGGGACATCACCGAGTCTCCGGCGCTCTCCAGGCCGAGCGGAGCCGGTCCGGTGGCGGCAGGGGTGATCCACAGGTCGACGCCGTGCTCGGCCGTGGAGGCGGCCAGCCGGTCACGGAACGCTTCGCGTCGCGCCAGTGAGTCAGCGTGGTCGGACGCCTGGGCACCCTGGCCCTGGCGGATGGCCTCGGCGGTGCGCTCGTCGTAGAGCTCCTCGTAGCGTGCGAACCAGTCGGCGTGCGCCTGGGACAGCTCGTAGAGGTTGATCACGAAGAAGTCGAAGACCTCTTCCTCGAAGTTCTCGAACATGGGGACGCTCACCACGTCGTAGCCGGCCGTGCGCAGCGCGGCCACCTGCTCGTCGAAAGCGCTACGGGCCTCCGGCTCGGCGAAGTTCATGTACGGACCCTCCGGGATGCCGAGCACCGGCCGGCCGGGGACCTCACGGTCGGACCGCCAGTCGTCGCACAGACAGCTCGCGGCCAGCGCGACGTCGGCGACCCGAGCGGTGATCATGCCGACGGTGTCGAAGGTCGGGGCTACGGGGAGGACACCGTCCAGCGGAATGCGTCCGTGGCTGGGCTTGAAGCCGACCACTCCGCAGTACGCGGCGGGGCGGATGAGCGACCCGATGGTCTGGGTACCGATGGCGAGGGGCACCAGACCCGCGGCGACGGCCGCGGCGGAGCCGCTGCTCGTTCCGCCCGGAGTGTGCTCCAGACGGTGCGGATTACGGGTGGGCCCCGGCGCCGTGACGGCGAACTCGCCCGTCACCGTCTTTCCCGCGATGACCGCCCCGGCCTTGAGCAGCCGGTCCACGACCGTGGCCTGCCTTCCTGCCAGGGCCTCGGGCGGCAGCGCCGAACCCGCCCCGGTGGGCAGCCCCTCGACGTGGATGATGTCCTTGATCCCGACCGGAACTCCGTACAGCGGAGGCCGGTCTCCCGGCTTTGTCCCGCGCCGGCCGGCTTCCTGGGCCGCGTGGGCCAACCGGTCCGCCCGGCCGGGCTCCGCCACGAAGGACTGGACGGTACCGTCCACTTCCGCGATGCGCTCGATGGTTCTCGCCGCGTACTTCTGCGGCTCGACAGCACCCGTCCGCAGGCTTTCGGCGGCGTCCGTCAGCGATATGGGCTGAACAAGATCTTCCATGATTTCCTTCATACGTTCCGGTCGGCGGGCATATGTTCCGGTCGGCGGGCCGAGGCCCGTCATCGCTGCTGTGCCTCTCCAAGCGTCTTGGTCCCGGTCGCCGGAGTGGGGATGTCGCTCTCCGGAGGGGTCGCCGGCCCGCTCTGCTCGCCGGTGGGCGGGGCGCCCGGCGGGAGCAGTTCCTCCACGTCGGCCAGCGGGATGTCGAGCGCCCTGAGATACCGCCGCGCCGCGTGCAGGGTGATAGCCAGCAGGGCCATGGCGGCGGCCAGCACCAGGATGGCCCGCTCCACGCCCGCCGCGTCGGCGAGGATGCCCGCTCCCAACGGGCCGATCCACTGGACCCCTTGGACGAAGAAGCGACTGGTCGCCGCGACTCTGCCCTGGTACTGGTCCGGGACCAGCCGGACCTCGTACGACTCGGTCACGACGTTCATCGGCACCATGCTGATCATGGCGACCATCACCACCAGGCCGATCTGCCACGGCTGGGAGACCGACACCACCACGGCGAAGGAGGCCATGAAGACCCACGCGGAGATGATCAGGACCCGCCGTGCGCCCAGCTTGCCCATCAGCAAAGGGCCGAGGACCGCTCCGATGACACCACCGGTGACCGCGAGCGAGGTGGCGAGACCGACCGCCGTGGGCCCGCCTCCCCGGTGCTGTATCAGCACCACGAAGAGCAGGATGAAGCCCTCGGCGACGGCGTTGAGTACAGCGCCCCAGATGAGCGTGAACACCAGGTAGTCGCTGCGCCTGATCATGCGCAGGCCGTCGCCCACGTCCTTGGCCAGGCTGGACCTGGGCCCGTCGCCGGGGTGCCGGTCCGGGCCGAGGGGCCGGCGGATCAGCAGGGAGCCCAGGGTGACGAAGAGGAAGGAGACCGCGTCGAAGAGGAACGGGATCCAGCGGCCCATCGCGTAGAGCAGGCCACCGAGCGGAGCGCCGATCAGCTGGGCGACCATGTCGCGCCCCATCCCTTGGGCCGTCGCGGTCGCTATCTGCTCCTTGGGTACGATCCTGCGGAGGACCGGCATCGAGACAGCGACCCGCAGTCCGGCCGCCAGACCACTGACCAGGGCCATCGCGCCGATCGCGGTGATCGAGGGGGCGCCCCGGTACACCAGCAGGGCGACGACGCCCATCGACACCGCCTGGACCAGCGGTGCGAGACACAGGATGGCGCGGCGGGACACCCGGTCCGCCAGCGCCCCGCCCACCGCGAGGGTAGCCAGCTTGCCGACCATGTGCAGGACGGTGATGACGCCGGCTTGGGCGGCGGATCCTGTCAGGTGGAGGACAAGCAGCGGGAAGGCGAGCGTCGACACGCTGGTGCCCAGCGCCGACAGGCCGTTGCCCGACCACCAGTACATGTAGTCGCGATCCCGCCACAGTGACGGGGGGCTGACCGAAGCCGGCCCGGTCTCTTCGGGACGCGCCTGCGCCATGGCTAGTCGTCCTCTGTCCTTTGTCTCCACGCTCGTCCGGGCGTATGCCGCCGACCTGCGATGCATGCTGGTCGATAGGGAGCGGGCCGGGCCAGGCAGCGCACCGGCAACTCACCGGGCGGGAATTGCCGCTCGATCGACCGGGCCACGGTCGTACACATCGATGGTCCCGGCGCGGATCCGGCCCGCCCCGCCGCCGGATCGAACACCCGGCGGCAGGCCCGGCGCACCGCTACCGGAAGAATCGCGACTCCCACGTAACCCGTTGTTCAGCAGGAGGAGGCGAGGCGTGATCGCTGAGGTGGTGCCCACCGAGGTGCGGGCGCGGGAGGCATTCGACGACGACGGCCCGGACGGCGCCGTCCCCCTCTTCGCCACCGAACAGGCAGTGGTGGAAGGGGTGCTCGACGAGCGGCGCAAGGAGTTCACCACGGTGCGCGGGTGCGCCCGTGCGGCACTGACCGCCCTCGGGGTGGACCCGGCACCCTTGGTGCCCGGCCCCCTGGGCGCACCCGGCTGGCCTGCGGGGGTCGTGGGGAGCATGACCCATTGCCGGAACTATCGCGCGGCCGCTGTCGCGCTGACCAAGGACTTCGCCGCTCTGGGCATCGACGCGGAACCGCGGGAGCCCCTCTCCCGCTTTATGGCGGAGCGGATCGTCACGGACGTCGAAGCGAGCTGGCTCCGGCAGGACTTTCCCTCGGCCGTCGGTCTGCCACTGGACCGTCTGCTCTTCTGCGCCAAAGAGGCTTCCTACAAGGCGTTCTCGCCGTGGACGGGAACCCGTTTCGGCTTTCGGGACTTCACCGTTCGACTGCGGCCCGACGGCACGTTCCTCGCAGTTCCCCCGGCGCCTGAACCACCCAATTCATCCCCCGGCCCAGCTGGGTTCACCGGCCGCTGGGCGGCACGTTCCGGCCTCCTCCTGTCCGTAGTGGCACTTTCGGCCAGCTATGTATCGCCTGACCTCCTGGACGATTTGGCGCCGAAAGCAGGGAAAAATTGGGACAATCGGAAACAACCAACCCGGTGAAACATCTGAGCTTCACCATCTGACAATGTTACTTTAAGCCAATCTCGCCTGTCTGAGAGCACATCGATGCGGTACTTTCAGGCCGTCATGAGCGTTCGTCGACTTGGCCAACGCCCCTTCGGGGCCGGGAGCCCCGATCGACCTCGGGAGAGTGCGGCGCTTCCTGTCCGGGCGCCCGGCAGGACGACGTGACCGGGATCCGCAGTGGGTAGGGGTGACTCGTCGAAGTCCGATCCGACGCCCCAGACAGGAAAGGCGACCGATCAGTGCTGGACACCTTGAACGTCGGTTTCCCGCCTCTTCGACGGGGGCTGCGCAGGCGATACGGGCAAGCAGGTCCTTGCCGTACCCATGCCTCCCCACGCACTCGCTCCACAAGGAACGAATAGGCACATGCTGATGATTTCAGCATGTACACCGGTGGGCAGCGCGCTTACCGGCGAGTCACAGCTGGTCAAAGCCGGAGCGATCGGAGCCGTGCTGCTCAGCCGAATTTTCTGCCGCCTCCACATCTCCCACTCGGATGAGGTCTTGGAGTAGGGTCCTCCGTAATTGCAGGAGATGTTTCACTGAGCCGCTCGTCAGCGCACACGCGAACCTCACGGCGCTACAAACGCCACGGCTCGCCTATCGGTACCACCGCTCTCATAAAGAATGCGGCGACCGGATTTTCGCATCGCGCGGATGCGCACGACTGGCACTGTTAATAATTCACGGGGGGCTTACATGCCGATTCTGAAGGAACACTACTCTTTCGACAGAACAGACATTCGTCAGCTCCGCGACTTCCTGGTCAATCAACGCAGACTGTCCGGCTGGACGCAGGAGGAGCTCTCCGACCGCTCCGGCGTCAGTGTCCGGACCATCCGCAATCTGGAAACCGGCTCCAACACCAATCCACGTCGGACCTCCGTCAGCCTGCTGCTCACCGCACTCGGCGCCACCGCCACCGCGTTCTCCGAGCCGGCGCCCTGGGACAGCGGGCGCAGGCCGGCGCTCGGGCAGTCCCCGGACCTCCACTCCGACCAGACAGCACTCCCGCCGTGGCAGGGCCCCCGGCCCTTGGGCGACGCGTTGGTGGGCCGCCAGGCCGACCTGGGGCACGTCCTGTCCGCCGCGCAGCGCAGCCGGCTGATCGTTCTCACCGGACCCGGCGGCGTGGGCAAGACCCGGATCGCCCTGGCAGCGGCATCCCGGCTGCGCCCGCTGTTCCAGGGCGGAGTGGCCGTCGCCGAACTGCACGACATCCCGCCCCAGCATCTGGAACCCGCCGCCTCGGCAGCTGAGTTGACGCGTGTAGTGCGCCGCCTGACCAGCAACGAAGGCGGTGCGCGGGGCGGTGCCGGGCTCGGACGGCGGCTCCTGGTACTGGACAGCGCCGAGCATGTCTCGCAGCAGACGGCGCGGATCGCGCGGCAGCTCCTCGACGAGCATCCCGGGCTCCAGATCATCGTGACCTCGCGCCGCGCCCTGGCCGTCGGCGCGGCCGAGACCTGGGAGGTCGAGCCGCTTTCGTGCGACCAGCGGGACGGCTCGGACACCGAACTCCCGAGCGCGGTGGAGCTGTTCCTGCGCCGGGTACGGGCCAGTCTGCCGACGCTCGACCTCGGCAACCGCCTGCCGCTGGTGCAGCAGCTCTGCCGGCTCCTCGACGGCATGCCACTCGCGATAGAAGTGGCCGCGCGAGGACTCAGATCGCTCCCTCTCACCACACTCCTGCACGACGGGACGCTCTTCCACCTGCTCGCACATGTCGACGCCGGTGACCTGTCGCGGCACCGCACGCTGTCGGACAGCGTGCGGTGGAGCTACGAACTGCTGCCCGCCCCTCATCGCGAGCTGCTCCGTGAACTGTCCTCGCTGCCCCGCACGTTCTCCCTGGACGCGATCCCGGCCCAGTCGGGCGGGGGATTCGGAAGCACACGCGTCGCCCACCTCCTGGCCGAACTCGCCGACGTCTCACTGGTCCAGATCAATCGGGGGCAGCAGTACAGATACGGGGTCCACGCACTCGTGCGCCACTGGGTCACACAGGAGGAAGCCTCGACGGACCTCGGACGGTCCGCCGAGCAGGCCCGCGACCGGCCTGTACTCGCGGGCAGCACCTGGCGCCGGGCCATCTGACGCGCCGCCGGGGACGGCGGCCCGCTCATGCCGGCGCCGGCCCGGCAGCTGACCTGACGGCCTGGAGTGAGAAATGCCGCGGGCCTTCGAGGCTCGACAGCATCAGCTCCTCCAGCCACGGCAGGCAGCTCTCCTCCAGCTCGGTCGTGTGGTCCAGCCGCCGCAGCAGTCGCTGAAGCGCCAGCACCAGCCATCCGCTGCCGCCCGGCGCCGCGCGCTCCCGCTCGAAGGAGTAGAGCCAGGTGTAGAGGCAGGAGGCAGCCGCGTGGTGGACGCTGTGCTCGGTGGCCTGATCCTGCCCGTGCGTGGAGGCGGCGTCGGGCGCCTCGGCGGCGATCCGCGCGTAGAAGTCGGTCCGGCGTCGGGAGAGCTCGCTGAGAACCTTGACGAGCGCGGCGCCCTCGGGCCCGGCGAGTTCGCGTTCCGCGATCCGGCGGGCCTCGGCGGCCGCCGGACCCCAGCCCCGGGTGATCTCGTCCTCACTGGCGTTGGTCAGCCGCAGCGCCCTGCCCGACGGATGCCACTGCGGGGCGTCCTCGGACCAGTCGAAGAGCTGCCGCAGCACCTCTTCCCCGCCGACGGCGGGACGGTCGGCCACTCGCGCCACCGCGGGAAGCTGTGCGGCGATGCTGTGGAGGTTGACGTGCGTGGTCCCCTCGAAGATGCTCGCTATCGCATGGTCGCGCTGGAGCTTCTGGAACGCGCCGGAGGCCACGCCTTCCCGCAGATAGCTCCGGGCTCCGAGAACCCTGGCCGCCTCCTGCACCACCTCCTCGCCGAGGGTCGGGACGAGGTATTTGACCACGGACGACCACAGGCTGAGCCGGGACGGCACGATGGAGAGCGAACGCGCCACCGGCAGCGCCGTGCATTCCGCGATCAGCAGGTCCACATGGGAGTGGACCAGATGCCGCCGGATGACCGGAAGCTGGTAGATCTCCTGTCCGTAGAGCACCCGCTCACGCGCGTGACGCAGAGCGATCCGCAACACCGAGTCCATGGTGCCGATGGACAGTGCTCCGATCGCCGTACGGGTGATCTGGAGCACCTGAAGGATTCCGACCAGTCCGGCACCGGGACGCCCGAGGAGTGCGCCGGCGGGCACCCTGGTACGTTCGAAGGTGATCCCGCTGAGGTCGTGACCGCGCAGCCCGACCGTCCTCACGAACGGGTGGTTGGTCCAACTGCCTTTCTCCATCTGCTCCTTGTCAAGGAGCAGCAAAGAGGACCGCGAACCGTCGATCGCCGCATAGACGGTGACGAAACGGCCCCGGGTCGCATTGCCGACGGGCCACTTCTCTCCGGTCAGGAGGAAGTCGTCACCATCGGGCTCGGCAATGGTCTCGTTGGTGCCGAGATCGCTGCCGTGGTCGGGTTCGGAAACCGCGAAGCAGGCGAGTTCTCCGTCCAGGAGGGCACCCGCGACCCGTGCGCGCTGCTCGTCGTTCCCCCACAGCCAGACCGAGTTGACCCCGAGGAGCGCGGAGCCGAACATCACCGCGAGCGTCAGATTGCGGCGCGCGAGCGTACGGGTGAGCAGGAAGAGGTCTTCGAGGTTCCGGAGCCGGCCGCCGAACTCCTCGGGCACCAGGTAACCGGAGAAGCCCCACGATCTGAGCAGCTCCACCGCCCCTGGTGGAAGACTGTCGTTCTCCTCGTGCGCCACGATCTCGGCAAAGCTGAAGGGGCCGCTCTCGGCGGCCGGGTCACCGAGCGTCCGCTCCAGATCGGCGACCAGCGCGTGGGCCGGGCGCTCGCCTGCGTGGCCGCTCATACCAGGGGGCTGTCGACGCCGTAGCGGCTGAACATGCCGCTCAAGGCTTCCGCGTCGGGCAGCTCCGCCCGGCCCGCAACCACCTCGGCGCTGACCAGCTCGATCACGTCACTGACCCGCTCCAGCTTCATGGCGGCCTCAGGGTTCAGCGCCTGGAGGGTGAAGAGATCCTCCAGGTTGTATCCGAGCTCCGCGAGGACCAAGGAGTGGAAGCCGAGGTCACCGACGAGCCGGTGGTCGAGATCGATCCGGTCCAGCTTGCGAGGCGCGACCACCTGGACCATACCGATCACCACGGGAGCGATGGCCTCGGTGCCGATGGCGGCAGGAGTGTGAGTCATGCCGTCGACGCTAGGACCTGCCGATGACCGGGCCCAGGCAACGGGCCCGGCAAGCGCGCGGCAACTAGGAGCCTGTCGGGCAACCCGACCGACTGTCCGTCCAGGGCATCATGACGCCTCGTCAGTCGCCATGGCCGGAGGAGGTGGACCCGGCCCGGCCGTCGAGGCGTTACCAGCGCTCCGAGAACCCGCCGTCCCACCGAAGTTGCCGCCCGCCTGCCTTGCCGGAACCGGGCTCGGCGATGAGGCTGACCGGCATGAGCACAACGGACAGCACACCAGCAGTCGACTGGGTCAGCGCCCGGTTCACCGTCGGGAACCCGCGACTGAGGCTGATATGCCTTCCGCCTGCGGGCAGTGGCGCGGGTGCCTTCCATGCCTGGCGACCTTACGTCCCCGAGCACATGGAGCTGGTGCCGGTGGAGCTGCCGGGCCGCGGCTCGCGGATCGACGAGCCCGTACCGGACGATCTCGACGCACTGGTCGAGGCCCTTCTCCACGGCCTTGAGCCCGAACTGACTTTGCCCTACGCCCTGTTCGGCCACAGCTTCGGCGCCGTGGTGGCGTACGAGCTGGCGCTGCGGATCGAGCGGGCGGGGCTGCGACCGCCCAGCGCCCTGCTGGCCTCGGCGTCCCGCGCGCCGCATCTGCCCCTCATGCGTGAGCCGATCTCGGCCGGCTCCGACGACGAGCTGATCGCCTGGCTGCTGAGTACCGGCGGGCTGCCGCGCGAACTCCTGGCCTTCCCCGACTTTCTGAGCGATCTGCTGACGGCTGTCCGGGGCGACCTGGCCCTCGCCGAGGGCTACGTCATTCCGCACCCGGTCGCCGTGAGCTGCCCGCTCTTCACCTTGGCCGGCGAGGACGACACGGTGGCCCCGGTGGCACAGGTCAGACCGTGGGCCGCGTACACACCGGCGGAGCACCGGACCCGGGTGCTGCCCGGCGGTCACTCGTTCCCGGGCACCCACCCCCGGCAGACGATGTCAGCGGTGCTCGACGCCCTGCCGGCTCTCCGGTGAGGCTCACCGGCTGGGACGAGAGACCGCTCAGGAAGTTCGAGTACACGTAGGTCGGCGGGCCTGTCGGACGAGCCTGTGCGACCAGGTCGCACAGGCTCTCCAGGAGGGCCGTCAGCTCGGCACGGGCCAGGAACGCACCGAGGCAGAAGTGGGGCCCGTAGGCGAACGACAGGTGCTTGTTGGGGGTCCTTGCAAGGTCGAACTCGTCGGGCTCGGCGAAGACCCGGCCGTCGCGGTTGGCGGAGGCCAGCCAGGTGGTGACGATGTCGCCCTCCTCGACGAACTGGTCGCCGAGGAAGAGGTCCTGGGTCGCGGTCCGCCCGCTGTGCAGGGCAGGGCTCGTCCAGCGCAGTACCTCCTCGACCGCCGAGTCCGTCGTCACTTCGCCGGACTTGAGGGCCCGCCACTGGCCGGGCCGCTCCATCAGCGCCTGGAGCCCGCCGACCATCGAGAAGCGGGTCGTCTCGTGGCCGCCCATGATGATGCTGTAACAGTTGAAGACGATCTCCTCGTGCGTGAGGGGCCGCCCGTCGATCTCCTTGGTCACCAGCAGGCTGACAACATCGTCGTACGGTTTGTCGTGCCGGGCGGCGGCAAGCTCCGAGAAGTAGAGCAGCAGTCCGTTGCGCGACGCCCAGGTCGCCTCCTCGTTGGGGAGCCCGTCCTCGGTGGACAGGGCGGAGGAGGTGAGTTCGATGATGTGCTGCCGGTCGGTGGGCGGCACGCCGAGCAGGTCGCAGATGGCGGCGAGCGGGATGTGCGCGGCCACGTCAGCGGCGAAGTCCACCTCGCCCCGCTCCACCGCCTCCTCGACCAGCCGCCGGGTACCCCGCCGCACGCTCTCGACCACCACGTCGAGGGATCGCGGCGAGAACGGCTTCAGCAGGGCGCTGCGCAGCGCCTTGTGCGGCTGTCCGTCCGTGACGGCCAGCATCCTCCCGGCCGCCGAGTCACCGCCGGCGAGCAGGGTGTCCAGCACGTTTCCCCGCTCCGAGGTGAAGCTCGCGCTGTCGCTGAGCACCGAGACGACGTCCGCGTGACCACTGATCACCCAGAACCCTGGACGGCTGTCGCTCTCGGGCTGCCAGTGCACCGGCGCCTCGTCCCGCAGGCGGCGCCACAACGGCCCCAGGTCGTGGTGGGCGTGCAGGAGCGGATCGGCCAGATCGACGGCGTCGAGCGGGCCCTGATCGAGTGCGGGGCGGGTGTCCATGGGGCGGTTTCCTCGGACTCGGTTACGGGCGGGCGGCAGCGGAAGGGCGCGGGGCGGACGGCGGCTGGGCGCCGCCGTCCGGGTCAGCGCATCGGCTCGGTGGGGCCGGGGAAGAACGCTGTGGTGGCACCGGCTGTCTCCGCGCCGTCCACGGTGAACTGCTGACCGGAGATGAAGGATGCCTGCGGCGAGGCCAGGAAGTGGAACACGTCCGCGATCTCCTCGGGCAGGGCGTGCCGCCTGGCCGGGATGCGTTCGTTGACCTCATCGAGCATCGCGTCGGTGTACTCGGCGCGCTGCATGGGTGTCAGTACGGCGCCGGGGGCGACACACGCCGTCCTGATCAGCGGGCTCAGCTCCACGGCGAAGGTCTGGCACAGCGAGGCGACACCCGCCTTGCTGGCGTTGTAGTCCGCGTAGAGGGGGTAGCCGCGCGACCCGTTGACGGACGCCGTCGCCAGGAGCACTCCGTGTCCCTCCCGCAGCATGTGCGGAACGGCGTGCCGCCACAGGGCCAGGACACCCATCAGATTGACATCCAGGGTGCGCCGGGCGTCCGCCTCGGTGAGGTCGAGGATGGAGTGCCGGACACTGATGCCCGCATTGGCGATGACGACGTCGATGCGGCCGCGCTCGGCGTGCACCCGGTCGACGGCCTCACCCACGGCGGTCCAGTCGGCGATGTCGAGCATGACCGTCCGGATCTCACCTCCCCCCTCGCGAGGGCCGTCCGCCGCGTCGCCGGTGGGTGCCTGGATGTCGAGATTGACCACGTGGTCGCCCGAGCGGGCGAACCGCTCGGCGGTGGCGAGTCCGATACCGCTGGACGCGCCGGACACGATGACTGTGCGCATGATGCTCCTCCTGCTCCTCCCGCCCGAGCGGCTCAGACGATGACGCGGTGGTTGCCGAGTACGTATCCGCTGAAGTTGCGGCGCAGGTTGCGGCTGACGGTGAGCTTCTTCAGCCAGCGGTCGGTGCCGTCGTACCGGGCCGTGAACGACCGGCGGCCGTGCACGGCCCGGTAGTTGTCCACGATGAGCAGCGAGCCGGGGCCCACAGCGACGTCCCGCTGCACCCGGTGCAGCTCGGCCATCAGCCGGTCGAGCGCGCCCTCGGCCTCGGTGTCCCCCGGTGCGACGTCCATGAACGGCCGGTCGATGCGCAGGTAGGGATTGAAACGGTCGCCCGACAGAACGGCGGTCGGAACGGCGCTGTCGATCATCCCGTACAGCTTCTCCAGCGCGGGATGTGCGGGGTCCAGAGCCTCCAACTGCCGTATGTGCTCGGTGTCCGGCATGATCCGGAAGCGGGCCTCGGCGAGTACCGCGCGGTCGTGGTCGCTCAGCCGGACGTCACGGACGGAGGCGACGATGGTCGGCACCAGGTCGGGGTTGCGCAGCCCGAAGAGCAGGAGGTAGTCACAGCGGTTGGGGTGGAAGCCGTCCTCGGTGTGGAACTCCAGCAGGCTCTCGCTGCCGTAGCCGCTCTGACGCAGCTCGTCGCCCCGGATCGGCAGGATGTTCTGGATGATGCGCCCTTCCTGGAGGGTCTCCCAGCCGAACGGGTCGCCCAGCGCCATGCCGCACATCGCCAGCCACAGCTCCTGGGACCGGGCCGCGTCGGAGCGGATGGCGTGGCGCCAGTGGTCGGGTGTGGGTCCGATCAGCGCGTCGTCCACCGGGAAGCCGTGCACCAGGCATGCGGCGGACCTCTCGGTCCTGCGGTAGGAGAGGAGGAATCTGCGCAGACCGGCGGGGAGAAGCTCCTCGGCCGTGTGGGCGTGGTCGTAGAAGTCCGGCAGGCCGGGTGACCCGTGGGCGTCACGGAGCCGTGCGGCGGCCTCCTCCAACTGGGCGACTTCGGTGGTGTCCAGGTGGTATTCGGCGGGAGTGTCGCCGCGGTCCTTCCCCGGCATGGCCGCCGCGGCCACGTCCGGGAAAGGTACGTCAACAGTCGGGGTGCTGCTGGTCATGTCGGTTGTCCTCACCTGGTCGTGACCGCTCGGGTCGTCCGTCGTTCGGTCCTGTGCGGTCCGCGCCGGGTGGCCGGGCCGCGTGGTGGTGCGCACCGGACCGGCCTGGCAGGGTCCAGGCCTTTCGTGGTCCGGTGATGTCGCTCGGTGCGGTGGTGCGTCGGCCCCGTGTGCGAGGGGCCGGCTACCGCCAGTCCTCGGCGAACTCGTCGAGTTCGCTCTGGTCCAGGGTGATCAGCGGTTCCTGCGAGTCGGCCTCATCGGCGTCCGCCGCCGGAACCAGGTCCTTGACCGCGGTGGCGAGCGCCGCCACGGTCTTGTGGGCGAACACGTCGCGCGGGGCGATGTCCAGGCCCTCCGCGTAGGCCATCGTGACGAGCTTGATGGAGACGATCGAGTCGCCCCCCAGGTCGAAGAAGCTGTCGTCGATGCCGACGCCCTCCGTGCCGAGGGCCTTCTCGAACAACGCGCACAGCAGCTTCTCGCGCTCGGTCCGCGGTGCCCGGCCGCCGCCGGCTCCGGAGAAGTCGGGTGCGGGCAGAGCGGCGCGGTCGAGCTTGCCGCTCGGCGTCACCGGCAGTCGGTCGAGGGCGACGACGGCCACGGGCACCATGTGCTCCGGCAGCACGGCGGCGACGCGTTCACGGAGCGCAGCCGGGTCGAGCGGACCGTCCGCCACCGGGGCCGCGTACGCAACCAGGCGTGGTGAGCCGGGGGTGTCCTCCCGTACGACCACGACGGTCTGCCCCACCGAGGGGTCGGCGGCGAGCACCGCCTCGATCTCGCCAGGCTCGATACGGAAGCCCCGTACCTTGACCTGCTCGTCGACGCGGCCGAGGTACTCCAGGCCCCCGTCCGCCGTGCGCCGCGCCATGTCGCCCGAACGGTACATCCGCGCGCCCGGCGGGCCGAACGGGTCGGCCACGAAGCGCTCCGCGGTGAGCCCGGACCGCCGCAGATAGCCGCGGGCGAGGCCTTGGCCCGCCAGGTAGAGCTCACCCGCCACCCCGACGGGCGTCGGCCGCAGGGAGTCGTCCAGCACATGGACCCGGGCGCCGACGACCGGCCCGCCCATCGGCGGAGCGGTCCGCCCGGACAGCGGGCGGCTCATCGTCGCCATGACGGTCGCCTCGGTGGGACCGTACGCGTTGACCATGCGGCGCCCGGCCGACCAGCGTGCGACCAGGTCCGGCGGGCACGCCTCGCCGCCCACGACGAGGGTGACCCCGTGGGGCAGGGCGTCCTCGGGCAGTACGGCGAGCGAGGACGGCGGCAGCAGGAGCGCGGTCACACCGTGGCGCGCCACGGTCCGCGCCAGGGCCGGTCCGGGGAGCAGCTCGTCGGGGTCCGCGGTCACCGCACTCGCCCCGGTCAGGAGCGCCGTGGCCAGTTCCCATACGGACGCGTCGAAGCTCGGCGAGGCGAACAGCAGCACCCGCTCCTGCGGACGGAGCGCGAGCCCGTCACGCTGCTGGGCGATCAGAGCGGCGATCCCGAGGTGGGACACCACCACGCCCTTGGGGCGGCCGGTCGACCCGGAGGTGTAGATCAGATAGGCGGCGTTCGCGGGCCGCAGCGGCGCGACCCGGTCGGCGTCGGTGAGAGTCGCCCCGGACAGACCGGCAGTCAACTCCGCTTCCGAGTACAGAAGTTCGGTGACGTTCTCGGCATCCGGCCCGGACCCGTCCAGGCACAGCACCTTCCCCGCACCGGCCTCGGCCATGACCGCCGCGCCCTCACCGGTGGTGAGGACGAGATCCGGCCGCGCGTCACCGATCAGGTAGCGGAGCCGGTCCGGCGGGTAGCCGAGGTCCAGCGGAAGATAGGCCGCGCCGGCCTTGAGGACCGCCAGGACCGCGAGGACGGACCGTGCCGACTTCGGCATCGCGATCGCCACGACACGCTCCGGACCGATACCCCGGTCCACCAGCGCGCGGGCGAGCCGGTTGGCCTGGACATCGAGGTCCCCGTAGGTGAGGGCCAGCTCGTGGTCGTACACCGCGACGGCGTCGGGTGTGGCCCGTACCTGCTCCTCGAAGAGCTCCGGGAAGGTCGCCGTCCGCTCGTGGGCCGCCCCTTCCGCCGCGGCCAGGAGCTGACCGCGTTCCCGGTCCGTGAGCAGGTCGATCCGGCCCAGAGGTACGGTCCGGTCGTGCACGAAGCAGTCGAGGACCCTGCGCACCCGGGCCAGCAGCGCGCCGGCCGCCTCGGCCGTGAACAGGTCGGCACGATAGCTGAGTTCGAGGCTGAGACGCTCGTCGGGCATGACGACCAGGCTGAGCGGATAGTGCGAAGCGCCGGGTACGGGCTCCTCGTCGAGGGAGATCCGCAGGCCCGGGACCTGCTCCTGGATGGCCGCCCCGTCGAAGGGGGTGTTCTCGAACCCGATGACGGTGTCGAAGAGATCCCCCAGTCCCAGAGCCCGCTGTACGTCGGGGAGCCCGAGATGGTGGTACGGGCGCAGCTCGGCCTGGTGCGACTGGAGGTCGGTCAGGATGTGGTCGAGCGATCGTGCGGGGTCCAGCCGTACCCGTACGGCGACGGTGTTCATGAACAGGCCGACGATCTCCTCGACGCCGGCCAGTTCCGGTGGGCGCCCGGCGGTCGTCGCACCGAACACGACGTCGTCCCGCCCCAGTTGGTGACCGAGTGCCACCGCCCAGGCTCCTTGGACGACCGTGTTGAGCGTCAGGCCCGCGCCGCGCGCCGCGGCGGTGAGCGCGTCCGTCCCCTCCGCGTCCAGGACCTCCGTCACCAGGTGGGGCACGGTCGCGGCCGCCGCGTCGGCGCCCGGGGCGACCAGCGTCGGTTCGTCGATACCGGCCAGGGCCTCGCTCCAGGCCCGCGTCGCCCCCTCATCGTCCTGGTGGGTGAGCCAGCCGAGGAAGTCGGTGAACTGAGCCACCGGCCGACCCGTGTCGGCTCCGCCGCGGGCGTAGAGGGAGAAGACGTCACGGAAGAACAGCGGCAGCGACCATCCGTCGAGCAGGGCGTGGTGGTAGGTGGTCAGCAGGGCGTGGTCGTCGGTCCCGAGCCGGACCAGGGTGACCCGCATCAGCGGAGGAGCGGTGAGGTCGAAGCGGGTGACGCGGTCCTCGTCGACCAGCTCCGCCAGTCGCCGGCGGCGTTCGTCCTGGCCGTGACCGGAGAGGTCGATCTCCCGCCACGGGACGCGCAGGCCCCCGTGCACCACCTGGACGGAACGGCCCGATGCCAGGAGCCGGAACGAGACGCGCAGCGCGGTGTGGCGGGCGAGAGCCGCGTCGAACGCCTTGCGCAGCACGGCGGGCGTCAGTGGTCCCTCCAGCCGTGCGGGCGCCTGGGCGGTGTAGACGTCGATGCCGTCGGCGGCCAGCAGGGCATGGAAGTGCATGCCCTGCTGGAGCGGGGTGAGAGGCAGTACGTCGGTCAGCTCGTGTCCGTCGGCGGTGATCTCCGCCAGTTCGGCATCGTTCAGCGACAGCAGCGGCCCGGTGCCGGAGCTGTCCGCCGCCGTGGGGGCCTTCTCCTCGATGTCCTCGGCCGCCTCGGCGAGCCGGGCGATGGTCCTGTGGACGAAGACGTCCCTGACGGTGACGGCGAGTCCGGCGCGGTGGGCGCGGGCCGCGAGCTGCATCGAGATGATGGAGTCGCCGCCGAGGTCGAAGAAGCTGTCGTCGACACCGATACGCGGCTGCCCCAGCACCTCCGCGAACACCTCGTGCAACACCAGCTCCCGCTCGGTGACCGGAGCCCGGTACACCTCCGCCGCCCGGAACTCAGGCACCGGCAACGCCCCCCGGTCCACCTTCCCGTTCGGCGTCAGAGCGAACGACTCCACCACCATCACCACCGCCGGAACCATGTACTCCGGCAACCGCCCCGCCACGAACTCACGCAACGCGACCACGTCCGGCCGCTCACCGGAGGCCGCCCGTACGTATCCGACGATCCGCCGTACGCCCTCGGCGTCGGCGGACACCGCCGCGACCGCCTGGCCCACCGAGGGGTGGTCGGCCAGAACGGCCTGGATCTCGCCGAGTTCGATGCGGTGGCCGCGTACCTTGACCTGGAAGTCGGACCGGCCGCGGTATTCCACGACACCGTCGGGCCGGCGGCGCCCCAGGTCGCCGGTGCGGTACATCCGGGCACCCGCCGGGCCGAACACGTCGGCCACGAAACGCTCCGCCGACAGGCCGGGCCGGCCCAGATATCCGCGGGCGACCCCGTCACCGGCGATGTACAGCTCGCCGACGACCCCGGCCGGCACCGGCCGCAGGAACGCGTCAAGGAGATAGACCCGGGTGTTGTCGGCGGGGACACCGATGGCGGGCGGGTCCGCCGCCGCACCGGGTGAGCCGCCGGGGTGCCAGAACATCGCGTCGACCGTGCACTCGGCGGGACCGTAGAGGTTGTAGACCGACAGGCCTGGTACGCCGTGGAGTTCGGCCCACAGGTCGTCGCCCACCTCCTCGCCGCCGAGCGCGAGGACTCGCACGCGGTGCCGCTCCCCCGCCGCCTCGAACATGCCCGCGTCGAGCATCTGCCGCGCGACGGAGGGTGTGGTGTCGACGACGTCGATCCGTGCTTCCGCCGCGTGGCGGACGAGTGCCAGAGAATCCTTGCGCACGGTGTCACCGACGATGTGCAACTCGTGTCCGGCGACCATCCACAGGAGCTGGCTCCAGGAGGCGTCGAAGCCGAGCGAGTTGGTGAGCGCGGCACGCAGCGGCCGGCCGCCCGCCCTCGCCCGCTCGGGTTCGAAGAAGTTCGCCCGGTGGCTGTGGAACATGTTGGCCAGGTTGCGGTGTTCCACGGCCACACCCTTGGGGCGCCCCGTGGAGCCCGAGGTGTAGATGACGTACGCGAGGTGGGCGGGCAGCAGCGCACCGGTGCGGTCGTCGTCGTCGAGGTCCGTCCCGTCCGCGGGCGGAATGGTCTCGTCGAGCAGCAGCGCCGGCACCGATTCGGGTACGTCGCCCACCGTGGCGACGGAAGCCAGGACGAGGGCCGGTCGGGCCTCCGCGCAGATCGCCGCGATGCGCTCCGCGGGGTGGTCGACATCGATCGGCAGGTACGCTGCGCCCGACTTGAGGACTGCCAGGATCGCCACCACGGCGTCCGCGGAGCGCGGCACGGCGACACCGACGAGGTCGCCCGGTCCCACGCCACGGGCTGCGAGCAGCCGGGCCAGGCGGTTGGCGTCGGCGTTGAGCAGACTGAAGGTGAGGCTGGTCGTGCCGTCCGCGACGGCCACCGCGTCGGGCGTCGCGCGGACCTGTGCCTCGAAGAGACCGGGCAGCGTCCCGGCCGGCCGCTCGACGGCGTGTCCGCTCGCCTCGCGCAGGATCTCGCGCCGCTCGGCGTCCGTCCGCGAGGGGAGCCGCCCGGCCTGCTCGTCGGGCCGGGCGGCGATGTCCTCCAGCAGACCGGTCAGGCGCCGCAGTACGCCGCTCGCGGTATCGGCGCTGTAGACGTCCTCGCGGTAGTTGAGTTCGAAGCGGAGGCGGCTGCCGGGGTGGACGGCCAGGCTCAGCGGGTAGTGGGTGCCCTCGAACGCCTCGTCGACGGCGTCCCGCAGCAGGCCGACGTCGAGCCCGGGCACCGAGGCGCCCTGGACGGCCTGTTCCACGGGAACGTTCTCGAAGGCGACGGTGGTGTCGAAGAGTTCGGTGGCGCCTACGGCGCGGTGGATCTCGGCAAGGCCGAGGTATTCGTGACCCATCACGGCCGTGTGGTCGTGCTGGATACGGGCCAGCAGGTCCGCCACCGGCTCTGCCGGGTTGATCCGTACCCGGGCGGGCACGGTGTTCATCATCAGGCCCACCATGCGGTCGCTGCCGGGGAGCTCCGGTGGGCGGCCGGCGACGGTGTTCCCGTAGACGACGTCCTGGCGTCCGGTCAGCTCGGTCAGCAACAGCGCCCAAGCGCCCTGGACCAGGGTGTTGATGGTGAGTTCGCGGCTCCGGGCCAGGGCGGTGAGTTCCGCCGCGGCCCGCTCGGACAGCTCCGTCACGACGCGCCGCTGTCCCCGGTCCGAGGAGCCGGTGCCGGCCCCGTCCGCGACGAGCGTGGCGCCGTCGACCCCCGAGAGCACGCCCTTCCAGGCCCGCTCGGCCTGGTCCCTGTCCTGCTCGCCGACCCAGCCGAGATAGTCCTGGAAGGGCACCGTCGGCTCCAGCCGCTCCGCCGTGCCGCCGTCCCCGTAGATGCGGAACAGATCGCCGAGGATCAGGGGCAGCGACCAGCCGTCCAGCAGAATGTGGTGGTTGGTGATCAGCAGGATGTGCCGGTCGGGTGCGAGCCGTATCAGCGTGAACCGGAGCAGCGGCGGCTTCGCCATGTCGAAGCGCCTCGCGCGCTCCTCGGTGAGCAGCCGGGAGAGACGTGGCCTCAGTTCCTCCTGGCCGAAGCCGGAGAGGTCGATCTCCTCCCACGGCGGCTCGACCACCCGCGCGACGGCCTGGACGGCCTCGCCTGAGCGACGGCGCAGGAATCCTGCGCGCAGGCTCGCGTGCCGGCCGACCAGCGCACCGCAGGAAGCACGCAGCAGGTCGGTGTCGAGTGCCCCGGTCAGCTCCAGCGGCGTCTGGACGTTGTAGAAGTCGATGTTCCCGCTGTCGGCTTGTCCCTCCTCGTAGAGGGCGTGGAAGAGAATGCCCTGCTGCAACGGCGAGAGCGGCAGGACCGCTTCCAGGGATGTCTGTCTCACAGTGCTGTCCCCCACTGGGCTTCGAGCTCGTCGAGTTCTTCCGCGTCGATCCGCACCAGGCTCCCGGCACGGGGGGTCGCGGCCCGCTCGCCGACGTCCTCGGCCGCCTCGGCGAGCTTGGCGATGGTCTTGTGGACGAAGACGTCCTTGACTGCGATGGCGAGTCCGGCCCGATGGGCCCCGGACGCCACCCGTACGGCGATGATGGAGTCGCCGCCGAGGTCGAAGAAGCTGTCGTCGACACCGATACGCGGCTGCCCCAGCACCTCCGCGAACACCTCGTGCAACACCAGCTCCCGCTCGGTGACCGGAGCCCGGTACACCTCCGCCGCCCGGAACTCAGGCACCGGCAACGCCCCCCGGTCCACCTTCCCGTTCGGCGTCAGAGCGAACGACTCCACCACCATCACCACCGCCGGAACCATGTACTCCGGCAACCGCCCCGCCACGAACTCACGCAACGCGACCACGTCCGCCGCGCCCTCCACGGCCGGGGTCACGTAGGCCACCAGGTGCCGGTGGCCCGGCCGGTCCTCGCGGACGGTCGCCACGGCCCGGTCGACTCCGGGCGCCTCGGCGAGAACGCTCTCGACCTCGCCGAGTTCGATGCGGAAGCCCCGTACCTTGACCTGGCTGTCGGCACGGCCCAGGTAGGACAGCTCGCCGCTCTCCGACCGCCGTGCCACGTCTCCCGTCCGGTACATCCGGGTGCCGGGCACGCCGAAGGGGTCGGCGACGAACCGTTCCGCGGTGGTTCCGGGACGGCCGAGGTAGCCGCGGGCGAGCCCGTCACCGCTCAGATACACCTCGCCCGCCACTCCGGGCGGCACCGGCCGCAGCGCGTCGTCGAGCAGCCGGACGCGGGTGCCGGGGACAGCACGGCCCATGGGCGGGACGGTCCGCCCGGACAGCGCACCGGTCTGGGTCGCGATGACCGTCGACTCGGTGGGGCCGTAGGCGTTCACCATGTGCCGGCCGGGCGACCAGCGTGCGACCAGGTCCGGCGGGCACGCCTCGGCGCCGACGACCAGGTTGATTCCGTCCGGAAGCCCCCCGGCCGGCATGGCCGCCAGCGTGGACGGGGCCAGCAGCAGACAGTCGACGCCGAGTTCGCCGACGAGCTCGGCCAGTGGTGGCCCGGGCGTGAGCCGTTCGGTCGGCGCGACCACCGCGGCGGCGCCGGTGAGGAGCGCCGCACACAGCTCCCATACGGAGGCGTCGAAGCTGGGCGAGGAGAACTGGAGTACGCGGGTCCGGGGGGTCAGGCGCAGCAGGTCGCTCTGGTGGCGCGTCAGCGCGGCGAGGCCGGTGTGCGTGACGACGACGCCCTTGGGCCTGCCGGTCGACCCTGAGGTGTAGATGACGTACGCCGGGTGTGTCAGTCGCAGGGGCGTGAGGCGGTCCCGGTCGTCGAGATCGCGGCCGCCGGTGTCGCCGCCCGCCGGTGGGGAGCCGACGGGAGCGGCCGCCTCGTCCAGGTACAGGCGCGGCACCTCGGGGGCGAGCGTGGCGTCGTCGGCCACGTGGGTCGTCAGCAGCAGCAGTGGTGCGGTGTCGTCGAGCATGGCGGTGATCCGGGACCGCGGGTAGTCGAGGTCGACCGGGAGACACGCCGCGCCCGACTTCATCACCGCCACCGTGGCGGTCAGGGCGGCACTGCCGCGCGGGAGGGCGACCGCCACCAGCCGCTCGGGGCCGGCACCTTGCCCGACCAGCACCCTTGCCAGACGGTTGGCACGGACGTTGAGCGCCGCGTAGTCGAGGGATTCGGTCGGGGAGAGCACGGCGCAGGCGTGCGGGGTCCGCCTGACCTGCTCCTCGAACAGCTGCGGGAAGGTACGCGGGACGACGGGCTCCGTGTCCTGCCGGGGGCTGCCCGCAGCGAGTGCCCGCGTGCGTTCCGCCGCGGTCAGGACATCGACGCGGGCGAGCGGCACATCTGCGGGACTGGCGAGGAAGCGGGAGAGGAAGTCCATGAACCGGTGCTGGTGTGTGCGGAGTTCGGCGAGGCCGTACCGGTCGGGGTTGGCCTCGAACTCGATGCGCATGCCCCGGCCGCCCGGATCGGGGTGGCAGGTGATGTTGAGGTCGGTGACGGGTCCGCCGGACAGCGCCATCACCTCGGCCTCGCGACCGGTGAACGCGGTCTCGGACCCCGACGGCATGATGTTCACGAGCACCCCGAACAACTGCTCATTGGTGCCGAGCATGCGCAGGTCACGCCGGAGTTCGTCGTACGGGTAGCGCTGATGGGTGAGCAGTTCCCCCAGACGCCGGGCGACCTGCCGCACCAGCTGGGCGCGGTCGGCCGCGGGGTCGACGGTGATCCGCAGCGGAAGCGTGTTCGACAGCATCCCGGGCACGTTCTGGGACCTCGCCCCGAGCCGCGCGGTGGTGGGCACCCCGATCGTCAGGTCCTGAGCCCCCGTCATCCCGTGCAGATAGGCGGCGACCGCCGCCAGCATCGGCACCGTCCAGGGAGTGCGGGCGGCCCGCCCGGCGGTGTGCAGCGCCCGAAGTTCGGCCGGTGGAAGCATCGTCGTCGTGGCGATCGCCATGCCCGCCGCGGTCGTCGGCGCTCCCGGCGCCAGACCGGCCGTCTCGGGCCGGTCGGTGAAGATGCCGGCCCAGTACGCCCGGTCCGCGGTGTAGTCCGCCGACGCACGGTAGGCGCTCTCGTCCGCCAGCAGGTCCTGGAGCCGGCCCAGCGGTTCACCGTCGGGTTCCGTCCCGGCGGCCAGCGCCTCGTAGCACGCGGAGATCCGGCGCGAGTGCAGCACCGACCCGAAGGCGTCGGACAGGATGTGGTGGCTGCGCTGGTACCAGACGTGGTGATCGGCTCCGACCCGTATCAGGATGTGCGCCGACAGCGCGTCCTTCTCCAGGTCGAGCGGGGTCGCGCGGTCACTGTCGATCAGCGTCCGCGCGGCGGCGAGGGGGTCCGGCTCGTCGCTGAAGTCGTACTCCTGCCAGGTCGAACAGCCGGGTGGGACCGGCCGCTGGTACGTACCGTCCGGCCGCTCCACCAGTTCGACGTCGAAGCTTCCGCTCTCCCCCTCGGCCCGGCGGATCGCGCGCTGGAGCAGCCCGCCGTCCAGCGGCCCGCGTACCTCCATGGCGACCATGGTGTTGTAGGCCGGGTTGGCGGGGTCGAGCCGTTGGGCGAAGAACACCCCCCGCTGGGCCGCCGTCAGCGGCAGCAGACCGTTCTCGGCGCGTGAAGTCATCGGGTCGTAACCGCTCTCTCGTGCATCCCCGCGAGCCTGAAGGCCCGGATCTCGCGACGATGCTGCATCGCCCGCCCGTGCGGTAACCAGGCAACCGAACCGGCAATCAGCGGCGCTGGTCGAAATGCCGCCCGGACCGGGCCGAGTTACCGGCCGCTTGCCTGGTTCTCGTACGGGACGCGGGTGATGCTGCGGCGAGCCGGGCACGGCGCCACGCCTCGCGTGTGCCGGACGTGCCGTGAACCATGTGAGAGGACAGGGACGTTGGGAGACCGGAACCGAGGCCTGCTCGATTGGCTGGACCAGCCGTCCACCGAGCGCGGCCTGTACTACGCGGATTCCGCCGACGGATGGGACTTCTGGTCCTACCGTGATCTGGCCGCGCTGGTGCTGAGAACCGCCGCCGCCCTGCGGGCGCAGGGGGTCGGGCAGGGCGACGTGGTCGCCCTGGTGCTGCGCTCCAGCCCGGGTTTCGTCGCCGGGTTCTTCGGAGCGCTGGCGGCCGGTGCGACGCCGTGCTCCATCCCTCCGCCCTTCGCCTTCCAGCGCGCCGACGAGTACGAGAGGCACGCGAGCCATCTGTTCGGGACAGCCGCGCCCCGGTTCACCATCTGCGACGACGAGTCGCTGGAGCAGATCCGTAAGATCGCGAGTGGGCTGGGGCTGGAGGAGCCGGTCACCTTCGACGAACTCGTGTTCGGAGTGGCGCCGTTGGAGCGGCCGATGCCACTGCCGGAGACCGCGCTGATCCAGTTCACCTCCGGGTCGAGCGGCTTCTCGCGCGGCGTGTCGATCTCCGCCGATGCCCTGCGGACCAACCTCGCCGGAATGGGGCAGTGGCTGGGCTGCGCGCCCCAGTACCCTGCGATCAGCTGGCTGCCGGTCCACCACGACATGGGTCTCGTCGGCTTCCTGCTGAACGTCGTCGTCACCGGCTTCGACGGCTGGATGATGCAGCCGGACGACTTCATCCGCTCGCCGCTGCGGTATCTGCGCTGCATCAGCGACCAGGGCGCCGTCATGACGGCCATGCCCAACTTCGGACTGGCGTACATCCTTCGCCGGGTGAGACCGGCCGACCTGCGGGAGCTGCGCTTCGACTCGGTCCGGTGCGTGATCATCGGCGCGGAGCGGGTCGACCGGCAGGTGCTCGAGGACTTCCACGCCCTGCTGGGGCCGCACGGTCTCGACCGCGGCGCGCTGCTCCCCGCGTACGGCAGCGCCGAGGCGACCCTCGCGGTGACCGGTCTGGCCCCCGGCGAGGGCTGGTCGGCGCAGGCACCGGACGCCGGAGACGCGGCGTCTCTCGCCGGAGCGGCGGTGGTCGGCTGCGGCCGTCCGCTGGAGGGCAGGACGGTGCGGATCCTGTCCGAGGAAGGTGAGGAACTGCCGGACGGACGGGTCGGCGAGATCGTCGTCACCGGGGTGTCGATCGCGAGCGGGTACATCGGTACCACCGGGTCCGCCTCAGGCACCAGCGTCGATGACGGGGGGCTCGCCACCGGTGACGCGGGCTTCCTGCGGGACGGGCAGCTCTTCGTGATCGGCCGGCTCGGCGACGGGCTGAAGGTGAACGGGAAGATGGTCTTCGCCGAGAGCCTGGAGGCCCTGCTGCACCACCGGGGCATTCCCGAGCGGCGCGTCGCCGTCCTGCTGGGGGTACGCGACGGGGTACCGACCGGCGTGGCGGTGTTCGGCGGCGTGCGGCCCGGCTGGCGGGAGGCCGCCCACGAGGTTCTCTCCGAGTGGCTCGGCGACGCGGAGCTCCACATGGTCGAGCTGCCCCGTGGCGGTGTCTCGGTCACGTCGAGCGGAAAACCGCGCCGGAGGGTCATCTGGAAGGCGCTCTGCGCGGGCGAGTTCGACGCGACGACCCGACCGCTGACGGCGGAAGCGGAGGAGGCGGCGGAGGCGGAGGACGCGCCGGTCGCAGCGGACTGATCGGTCCTGGGCGAACCGTACGCGTGACAATAGTGTGTGCCGCACAGTACAGTGCAGTGCATGGCTACAGAAGAGATCGCTCTTGGCCAGGCCCAGGAGCTGCGGCGCGGCACGGTCGTCCTGGCCTGCCTCGCGCTGCTCCGCAAGCCGCAGTACGGCTACGCACTGCTGGAGACACTCAACGACGCGGGTGTCACCGTCGACGGCAACACCCTCTATCCCTTGCTGCGCCGACTCGAGAAGCAAGGCCTGCTCACCAGCGAATGGAACACCGACGAGTCCCGGCCACGGAAGTTCTACCGGGTGAGTCCCGAGGGCTCCCGGGTACGCACCTCACTGGTGCGCGAATGGCAGGACCTCGTCGCCTCGATCTCACGGCTTACCAAGGAGAATGGATGAGCACGAACACGCTCACCGAGCGCTACGTGCACGAGGTCGTCAGGCGGCTGCCCGCGGATCAGCGCGACGACATCGCCGACGAGCTGCGCACCACCATCGCCGACACCATCGAAGCACGCGACCCGGCCCGTCCCGAGACGGTCGAGCGCGAGGTGCTGAGCGAGATGGGCGATCCGATCCGGCACGCCGCGCGCTACACCGACCGGCCGCTCGCCCTGATCGGCCCCGATCTCTACCCGACCTACATCCGGCTGCTGGTCTTCCTGCTTACCACCGTGCTGCCGGCGCTCACCGCCGTGTTCGTGCTGCTGGAGATCGTGGACGACAACGGCCTCGGGGCGGCCGTGGGCGCCGGCGTCGAGACGGTGTTCACGGTCGGCGCCCAGATGGTCACCGTACTCACCGTGCTGTTCGCCGTCGCCGAGCGCGTCGGCCATCGGAAGGGGACTCTCATCCGTACCACCGACTGGACCCCCGACGACCTGCCCGAGACCCGTGAGCCCCAGAAGGTCGGCATCGGTGCCGTCCTGACGGCGGTCTGGTACGCGCTGCTGCTCGGCCTGACCGTCTGGCAGCAGCTCTCCGAGCCCTACCGGACCGACGGCGGGGAGCGGATCGCCGTACTCGACCCGGACCTGTGGTCGGGGTGGATCTGGCCGATCCTCACCGGGCTCGCCGGCCTCGTCGTGCTCGCTCTGGTCCGCGTGGTCACGCACGGCTGGACCAGCCGGCTGGCCGTCCTGCACGCCATCGCCCAGGCGGTGTTCGTGCTGCCGCTGGCCTGGATCCTCCAGCAGCGGCAGATCTTCAACCCGGACTTCCTGGCGGACGTCACCGACAACACGACGCCCGAGGTCTACACCGGAGTGGCGCTGATCGTCCTGGTCGCGAGTCTGATCGCCGTCGTCAACAGCTTCCGCGCGGCGAAGAAGTAGGACGGGAGAGAGGCGAGGGAAGCGGGAACGCCGGCGCCGATGTCACCCGAGGTGACATCGGCGCCGGCGCGACGGTGGAGGAGCCCGGAATCAGCGCGTCACCGCCATGATCTCGGGACGCACCAGGTTCTCCGCCAGCAGCAGGCTCTTGACCCGGTCCGAGAGCATGTCCAACTGCCGCAGGACATGGATGACCTGCTGGAACAGCATCTGCCGGTAGGTGGCCATCATCGGGTTCGTCCGGGCGAACAGCAGCCCCTTCTCCACGTCGAGGTCCATCCGCTCCCAGACCTCGCGCAGCATGAACCGGCGCGACATCAGCTGTATGGCCTCCAGCAGGAAGTCCTCGCGCTCACGCAGTTCGGCGGCGGTCACCTGCCCGTACATGCCGGTGAGCGCGGTGACCCCGAAGGCGATGTGCCGGGCCTCGTCGCTCGCGACCATCTTGGTGATCTGACGGATGATCGGGTCCCCGAAGCCGCTGCTCGCGAGCCGCAGCGCGGTGATCGCCAGCCCCTCCACGACCACCTGCATGCCGAGATAGACGATGTCCCACCGGGATTCCGACAGCAGATCGTGCAGCAACGTCTTGAGCCCGGGATTGATCGGGTAGGAATCGCCCAGCTTCTCGTCGACATAGCGGGCGAACGCCTCGACATGCCTCGCCTCGTCGGCGACCTGCGAGGCCGCGTAGGTCTTGGCATCCATGTCCGGCACCGTCTCCACCAGCCGGGCCGTGGTCACCAGCGCACCCTGCTCGCCGTGCAGGAACTGGCTGCACATCCACGACTGGTACTGCCAGCGGAACTGCGTCAGCAGTTCGCGGGGCACGGGACTTCCCTCGCCGACGACGAAGGACGCGAGTCTCCCCCCGCTCTCCTCCGACATCTCCGACCCGAAGTGGATGTCGTGGTCCCAGTCGATGTCGGTGGTGGCGTTCCACTGCGAGAGCTTGTTCTTCTCGTAGAGGTTCCACACCCGGCTGTCGCGTTGGCCGTAGTCCCAGTTCAAGAATGCCTTGAACATCGCGTCGACCTCCATGAGGTCCGCGGTGACGGTGTCCAGTGTGAAGAAGGTCGATTCGGCCGAGCCGGTCGTGGCGGCCGACCCGCCAGGAGCGGCCGCCAAGCCGGTCACCGAGTCCGGAACTGTGGTCATTGGATTACGGTCCACCCCTCGGGCACGGAACAGGACTGACGCTCGTGGAGTCTGACGCGCCCCGGAACAGCTCTCCAGGCACCCATGGGGCAACTTGGCGGCAGACCGGTTGCCGGTCCCATGCCTGGCCCCGCTGCCACCCGTCGAACCATGATGCCCGGAAGGGGCTGCTGCCCCGCATGACCGTCGGCCGACCGAAGGGGCGGGACGCGCATGACTGCCGCCGCACCACCCACCCGCTCAGGGAATCCGTCCGGCTCGCGAAGCGCACCGGCTCCCCATGACGACTGTCCCTGGATCGTGGGCCGGGTACGCGCTTCACGGCCCCGGATGCGGCTGTTCTGTCTGCCGCAGGCAGGCGGCAGCGCGGCCTCGTTCGCCCCGTGGCGTCTCGCCCCACCCTCCGGCGTGGAGCTCGCGACGGTGGAGCTGCCGGGCCGAGGTGTACGCGGCACGGATCCGCTGCCGGAGACCATGGAGGAACTGGCCGACGCGGTGATCGACGGCATTTCGGACGAGTTCGACCTGCCGTACGCGATCTTCGGCCACAGTTTCGGCGCGCTGCTCGGCTATGAGATCGCCGTCGGGATCGCGCGGCGCGGCCTGACCCCGCCGCGCGCACTGCTGGTGTCCGCGGCACGGTCGCCGCACACCCCGGTGCGCCGGCGTGTATCGGACCGGGACGACGCCGGGCTGCTCGCCTGGCTGAACAGCTTCGGCGGCATTCCTTCAGAATTGTCACGCTACCCGGCGTATTTGCGGTACGCGCTGCGCACCGTCCGCCGCGACCTCGCCCTCACAGAGGCCTACCTGGCCCCCGGGCCGGAGCGGGTCGACTGCCCGCTGCATGTCCTCGGCGGTGCGGACGACCCACTGATCAGCGGGGCGCAGTTGGAGCGCTGGCGGGACTGCGCGGCGGGCGAGTTCTCCCTCCGGCTGCTGCCCGGCGGGCACGACTACCTCTTCACCGGCGCGCCTGCGGCGCTCGACGCCCTCGGAACGACGCTGCGCTGAGGGCGGGGGCCGGACGGGGAAGCTGCCGGTCGGCTGCCTGTCCCCGCACGCGAACCGTGCGGCAGCATCGCGCTGTCGGCCGCGCCGGCGTCCTCCGCACACCGCCCGCCGCCTTATCACCGCCACCACCGACCGCTCACGGGGAAGACCTCACAGTGAACGAAGCGACAGAGTCGCCGATCGAGATGGCGCTGCCCCTCACGCCACTGCAGGAGGGCATGCTCTTCCACGCGCTGTACGACTCCGAGACGGTGGACGTCTACAACATCCAGGCCGGCTTCGAACTGACCGGGGGGATCTCGGCGGAGCGTCTGCGCGCGGCCTGCGCCGCCACGCTCCGCCGCCATGCCGCCCTGCGGGCCGGTTTCCGGCTGCGTGCCAACGGGAAGCCCGTGCAGTTGGTACGCCGCGTCGTGGGGACGCCGTGGACGGAACTCGATCTGTCGGCGGAGTCCGAGTCCGGACGGCGGGCGAGGCTGCTGACCTTCCTCGAGGACGAGCGGATGCGCCGCTTCGACATGGGGGCGCCACCGTTGATGCGGTTCGCGCTGATCCGGCTGGCACCCGACCACCACGCCTTCGTCATGACATACCATCATATTCTGCTGGACGGGTGGTCTCTGCCACTCGTCCTCCAGGACCTGCTGGCGTTCTACCGGAGCGACGGCGACGACGCCGAACTCGGCCCCCTCACCTCCTTCTCGGACTTCCTCAGGTGGCTCTCCCGCCAGGACCGGCCCGCCGCGGAACAGGCATGGCGCGACGCTCTGCACGGTCTGGACGAACCGACACTCGTCGCCCCCGGCGCGCCCTTCGCGGAGGCGATGCCCGGGCTGGCCTTCGTGACGCTGTCCGAGCATGCGACCAAGGCGCTGACCGCGACCGCCCGGGAGCACGGCCTCACGCTCAACACCGTTGTACAGGGTGCCTGGTCACTGCTCCTCTCGCTGCTGACCGGGCGTGACGACGTGGTCTTCGGCCAGACCGTGCACGGCCGCCCGCCACAGCTCCCCGGGGTCGACTCGGTCGTGGGCCTGCTCATGAACGCGATCCCGGTACGGGTACGGATCGCCCCCGAGGATTCGATGGCCGCCCTCTTCGCCCGGATCCAGAACGAACAGGCCGCACTCGCCCCGCACCACCACCTGGGGCTGGCCGAGGTGCAGCGGCTGGCCGGGCTCGGCGCGCTCTTCGACACCTCCACCGGCTTCGGCAACGCGCCCTTCGACCGGGAGGCCGTACAGGACGGTCCGGCCGGCCTGCGAGTTACGCTGCTGGAAGGGGACAAGGAAGCGGCCGGCCAGCAGGAGATCACCGGATCGACCCACTACCCCCTGAGTGTCTTCGCCGTCCCCGGCCCCAGCCTGCGGCTCGAACTCAACTACCGCACCGACCTGTTCGACGCCGAACGTGTCGAACTGATCGGCTCCCGGATGAGGTTGCTGCTCAGGACATTCGCCGAACAGCCCACGACGCCGGTCGCCGCCGTTCCGCTGCTGACCCGCGAGGAACGGGAGCAGGTGATCGGCGACTGGGGAGGCCGGCGAGCGGAGTCCGGGCACGTTCCCGCCCGCGTACCGGCGACACTCACCGAGCGGTTCGAGGCCCAGGTGGACGCCACACCCGACGCCCCGGCCGTGGCGGACGGGGAGCGGTCGCTCAGCTACCTCCGGCTCGACGCGGAGGCGAACCGGCTGGCACGGCTGCTGCTGGCCCGCGGGGTGAAGCCCGGCGACTTCGTCGCCGTGGCGCTGCCGCGCGGTACGGACCTGATCGTGGCGCTGCTCGGCACGCTGAAGGCGGGAGCCGGATACCTGCCGATCGATCCCTCCTATCCCGCCGAACGCATCTCGTTCATGCTCGACGACGCCTCCCCGTCCGTCGTCGTCTGCGCCGGCACCACCCGCCCGGCGCTCATCACACATCCGTCGGTCGTCCCGCTCGCCGACCCCGCCGTCCAGGAGGAGCTGGCACTTCTGCCCGGGCACCGCGTGGAGGACGGCGAACGCGGCGCGCCGCTGCGGCCCGCGGACGCCGCGTACGTCATCTACACCTCGGGATCGACCGGCCGGCCCAAGGGCGTCGCCGTCGAGCACCGTACGGTCGACAGCTACCTCGCCTTCGCCCGCGCCGCATATCCCGGCCTCGCCGGACAGGCGCTGGTGCACTCACCGCCCTCCTTCGACCTCACCGTCACCGGCATCTTCGGCCCGCTGACCTCCGGCGGTCTGGTGCGCATCGTCGACCTGGAGGACTTCGACGCCCCGGCCGGCGCCACCCCGCCGCCCACCTTCGTCAAAGCCACGCCCAGCCACCTGCCGGTGCTGACCGCGTCGTCCGACTGGTACTCACCGACCGGGGAACTGGTCCTGGGCGGTGAACAACTCAACGGCGAGGCGCTGGCACCATGGCGTGAGGCCCACCCGGGCGTGACCGTCGTGAACGAGTACGGACCCACGGAGGCCACCGTGGGATGCATGGAGTACCGCCTGAAACCCGGCGATCCGCTGCCGGAGGGTGCGGTGCCGATCGGCCGTCCGGTCCCCGACGCCCGTGTCTACCTCCTGGACGGTTTCCTGCGTCCCGTCCCCGCGGGCCTGCCCGCCGAGCTGTACATCGGCGGTGACGTGCTCGCCCGCGGCTACGTCAACCGGCCCGGGCTCTCCGCATCCCGCTTCGTCGCCGACCCCTTCGGCCCGCCCGGTTCCCGGATGTACCGCACCGGTGACATCGCGTGCTGGCGGCCCGACGGCACCATGGTCTACCGCGGCCGGTCCGACGACCAGGTCAAGGTCCGCGGCTTCCGGATCGAACTGGGCGAGGTGGAGACCGTCGTCGCGGCCGATCCGGCCGTCGCCCAGGCCGCGGCAGCCGTACGGAAGGACCGGCACGGGAACGAGCGGTTGGTGGCCTATGTCGTACCGGCGGCCGACCCGTCCGCGGACCTTGCCGCGCTGGCGGACCGGATCGGGGCGCGGCTGCCCGCGAGCATGGTTCCCTCGGCGTTCGTCACCCTGCCCGCACTGCCGATGAGCCCGAACGGCAAGGTGGACCGGGCCGCGCTGCCGGCCCCGGACGAGGCGCGCGAGTCCGGGCAGCGGCAGCGGGCGGACCAGGCGCGGGACGAGAGCGTCGAGACCGTTCTCGTCGAACTGTTCATCCAGGTGCTCGGTGTGGACAGCGCCGTGGCGGCGGACGACTTCTTCGCCCTCGGCGGCGACTCCATCACCGCCATCCAACTCGTCGTCCGCGCCCGCGCCGCAGGCTTCCACCTGACCCCGAAGCACATCTTCACCCACCGCACCGCGAGCGCTCTCGCCGCCTTTCTCATGGTGAGCCCGACCGGCGCGGTGGACACCGCGGACGGCGGCTCGGGCGCGGCCGACCCGGCGGCGCAGTGGCCGGCGGACGTGATCCCCGCAACGCCGATCATGCTCTGGCTGCGGGAGCAGGGCGGAACGACCGACGCGTACCACCAGTCGACACTGCTCCGGGTGCCGACCGCACTCGACGCCGACCTGCTGGCCGCCGCCGTACAGACTCTCGCCGAGCGGCATCAGTCGCTGCGCGCACGTCTCCAGGAGGACGGGGCGCTGACGCTGGACCCGGTGAAGTCGCGGAATTCGGTACGCCGGGTGGATGTCGTGGGTCTCGCGCCGGAAGGTGTCCGTCTGCGGATTGCCGCGTGCGCCCGCGAGGACGCCGACTCCCTCGCCCCACGGGCCGGCGCCATGCTGCGGGTGACCTGGTTCGACGCCGGCGCGGGTGCCCAGGGCAGGTTGCTCGTCACCGTCCACCACCTGGCCGTCGACGCGGTCTCCTGGCACATCCTGCTGACCGACCTGTACGGCATCTGGCAGGACCTGGCAGCGGGTGCCGTCCCGGAGACCGGTCCGGTGCCGTTCTCGATGCGGGAGTGGAGCCTGCTGCTCCGCGCCGCAGCGGAAGCACCCGCTCTGCGGGACGAACTGCCCCACTGGCGGAGGACTCTCAGCAGAGGACGGGGGCCGGGTGACGGCAGGCTCGCCGACGTGGAGCTCTCCCCGTCGCACGACGTCTACGCGACGGCAGGTGAACTCTCCCTCACCCTTCCGCCGGATCTGACCGCCCCCCTGCTCACGACCGTGCCCGCCGTCTTCGGCACACACACGAACGAGGTACTGCTCACCGCTCTCGCGGTGGCCGTCGCCGCCTGGCGTCGTGACCGCTCGCCCGATGAGGGCGACAGCACGGCCGTACTGATCGACGTCGAGGGCCACGGCCGCGAACAGATGTCCGAGGACGTCGACCTGTCCGGCACCGTCGGCTGGCTGACCACGCTGTACCCGGTACGCGTCGACGCCAGGATCGCCGACTGGGCGCCGGACGACGATCCGGCCGGAGCCCGCCTCGGCGAGGCAGTGCGCCGGGTCACGGCCCAGTTCGAAGCCATCCCCCGGCGCGGCACCGGCTTCGGTCTGCTGCGCTACCTCAACCAGGAGACAGCCGCCGAGCTGGCGGCCCGCCCCGCACCCCAGATCGGGTACAACTACCTCGGGAGACAGGGCGGTGCGGGAACCACCGACTGGAGCGTGGCCCCCGAGTCGGACGTACTACCCCTCGGGGCCGACCCCCGTATGCCCATGGCGCACGTCGTCGAACTGACCGCAGCGGTCAGCGACGGCGCGGAAGGGCCACGCCTGGTCACCAACTGGCTGTGGGCCCGCCGGCTCCTGTCCGACCAGGACGTCGCCGAGCTGGGCCGGCTCTGGTTCGCGGCCCTGCGCGCGCTGGTGGAGCACGGGACAAGCACGGAGGCCATCGTCCCGCGGCAGACGATGCCGCCCGCCCTTCCACGGGAGGGCGGGCCACTGGGCGGAGAACCGCTCGACCGGCACGACACCGAGCTCGCCGGTCTCGGCGCCCGTATCGGCCTGCCCGTCGTCGAGGCCCTGCCGATGACGCCTCTCCAGGAAGGGCTGCTCTTCCACGCCCGGTACGACAGCCGGGACCTCGATGTCTACAACGTGCAGATCTCGTTGGAGGTGCAGGGCCGGCTCCACGCCGAGCGGTTCCGGGGCGCCTGCGACGCTCTCCTGGAACGGCACCCGATGCTGCGGGCAGCCTTCCTGCAGAAGCGGTCCGGGGAGCCGGTGCAGGTGATCCCGGAGCGGACGGCCATGCCGTGGCACGTCCATGACCTGGCCGGCCTCGACCCGCGCGAACAGGCCGACAGGCTGGCGGCGGTGCTGGCGGCCGACCGGCACCAGCGCTTCGACCCCGCCGACCCGCCGCTGATGCGCTGCACCCTGGTCGGCCTGGGCGAGGACAGGCAGCAGATCGTCCTGACCATGCACCACCTGCTGGTGGACGGCTGGACCACTTCGCTGCTGCTGCGCGACCTGCTCGCTCTCTACGACCACGGCACCGCGAGCGGGCTGCCCGCACCCGGCCACTACCCCGACTATCTGCGGTGGCTGGCCGAACAGGACCGCGAGAAGGCGCGTACGGCCTGGCTGGAGGCGCTGGCGGGCCTGAAGGAGCCCACGCTGGCCTGCCCCGGCACGGACACCGCGCGGATACGCGTCCTTCCGGAGCGGATCGTCGTCGCCCTCTCCGAGGCGGACACCTCCGCGCTGCTCGACATCTCGCGCCGTCACGGTGTCACGCTCAACACCCTGGTCCGGGTCGCCTGGGCGCTGTGCCTGCACCGGCGGACCGGGCAGCTGGACATCACCTTCGGGGCCACGGTCTCGGGCAGGGTGGCCGAACTCCCCGGCGTCGAGGAGATGGTGGGGGTGTTCATCAACACGGTGCCGGTACGGGTGCGTCTCGACCCGTCCGAGCCGGTGGCCGAACTGCTCGAACGCCTCCAGGGCGAGCACGCCGAACTTCTCGAGTACCACTACCTCCCGCTGAGCGACATCCAGCGGACGGTGGGACTGGGGACCCTGTTCGACAGTTGCGTCGTCTTCGAGAACTTCCCGACCGCCGAGACCCTGCCGAGCGGTCCGGACAACGGCTTGCGGCTGACGGATGTCGTCGGCCACGACGCCTATCACTATCCGCTCAAGCTGATGGCCGCACCCGGCCGGCAGCTGGAGCTGGAGATCAGCTACCGCCCGGACCTGTTCGACGCACCACTCGGGCAGCAGGTGGCCGATCGTCTACGGGAACTGCTGATCGAGCTGCCCGGAGCGCTGGCCCTCCCGACGGGCCGGTTCCTGGAACACACTCCCGCACCACCTGCCGAACCAGGGCAGCAGATGATGTGCGAGTTGATCGCGGAGGTGCTGGGACGCGACTTCGTCAGCGCGGACGAAGACGTGTTCGAGCTCGGCTGCGACTCCCTGACGGCCCTGCGCCTGGCGGGCCGGATCGAGACGGAGCTGGGACGGCCCGTCGACGTGGAGAGCGTCTTCCGCTGCCGTACCGCCCGCGCCCTCGGCACCGCACTCACCTGAGGCCCACGCGAGGCCCGGAATCAGCCCGGGACGAACTCTGAGAACGGAAAGACTGAAACCATGACAAACCCCTTCGACAACGAAGACGGCGTCTTCCACGTGCTCGTCAACGACGAGCGTCAGCACTCCCTGTGGCCCGCGTTCGTCGAGGTCCCGGCCGGCTGGAACGTGGTGGTGTCGGACAGCACCCGGCAGACCTGCCTCGACTACATCGAGGAGAACTGGACCGACCTCCGGCCCGCCTCGCTCGCCGCGACCGACGCGGCCTGACCCGTTTCCCTCATCGAACGCTCCGGCAGAGATAGGTGACTGCACATGCCGAACAACTTCCCCCCCGTCGTCAACTCATGGAACGAGTGGGACACCCTCCGGGAAATGGTGGTCGGCTCCGCCGACAACGCCTGCTTCGAACCGGCTGAACCAGGCAGCCGGCCCGCGATACGCAACGCTCCCGACCAGCCGTTCCCGACGGGCCCGAAGTCCAAAGAGGCCATCGATCTGGCCAACGAGGAACTCGCCGGTCTCGCCTCGCTCCTGGAATCCCAGGGCGTGACCGTACGCCGCCCCGAGACGCACGACTTCTCCGCCCCGGTCACCACCCCCGACTTCGAGGTCGAGAACCAGTACTGCGCCGTCTGCCCTCGCGACGTGATGATCACCATGGGCAACGAGATCATCGAGGCGACCATGTCGCGTCGGGCCCGCTACTTCGAGTACCAGCCCTACCGCAAGCTGGTCTACGAGTACTGGAACGCCGACCCGCGGGTGGGATGGACGACCGCGCCCAAGCCGTCGATGAAGGACGGCATGTACCGCGAGGACTTCTGGGAGTGGCCGGTGGAGAAGCGCCACGCGAAGATGCACTCGTTCGAGTTCTGCATCAACCAGGACGAGGTGGTCTTCGACGCAGCCGACATGAGCCGGCTGGGCCGCGACATCCTGGTCCAGGAGTCGATGACCACCAACCGGGCCGGCATCCACTGGCTCAAGCGCCACCTGGAACCCCGCGGCTTCCGCGTCCACCCCGTGCACTTCCCGCTGGACTTCTTCCCGTCCCACATCGACTGCACCTTCGTACCGCTGCGCCCCGGCCTGATCCTCACCAACCCGGAACGGCCGCTGCGCGAGGGCGAGGAGAAGATGTTCCTCGACAACGACTGGCAACTGGTCGATGTGCCCCAGCCCGTCCTGACCAACGACGAGATGCCGATGTACTGCCAGTCGTCGAAGTGGCTCTCGATGAACGTGCTGAGCATCTCGCCGACCAAGGTCATCTGCGAGGAGCAGGAGAAGCCCCTCCAGGACCTTCTCTCCTCGCACGGTTTCGAGGTCTTCCCGATCCCGTTCCGCAACGTCTTCGAGTACGGCGGCTCCCTCCACTGCGCCACGTGGGACATCCACCGTGACGGCGACAAGCAGGACTACTTCCCCTCCCTCCAGTACGAGCCGCTGTTCTGACCGTTCCACCCGCGAAGCATCTCGGACAGGGGGGCACACGGCGCATCCGTCGCAGCGACCCCGACACATACGTAGACCCGCTCGAACCACTGCCCCGAACCAGCAGAGACGGCCCCGGACACTGGCCGGGGCCGTCGGCTTCGGGTGAGGCGCGTCCTTCGCCGCACCCGAAGCGCTTCGACGCAGAACTGACCGGCTCGTCCGTGTGCGGTCCACGAGTCACCTCGGCCGGCACGGGGAAGGCACCCAAGACTCTGGCGCATCGCGAGCAACCGCCAAGGCGCATGGCGCCTCGCTGCCGACTCCAGGACGCCACAGCCCCTCGGCAACATGCATCCGGCTGTCCAGACCGCCAACGCCGGAATCGTCCCCGGCCTGCCCGTGCCACGGCCTGGCTGTCCTCGCGCCGGTGACAGCCGGGGCTCGCCGCCATCACCCACTGGCAGGCCCCCGACCACGTCCGCGCACTGACCATCGTGCCTCTCGCCGACGGGCCGACCTCCACCCTCGTCGCACCCCTCACCGCAGCGCCGGCCGACCTCCTGTCATGGCGCATGACCTACACGGTGCTCACCGCCGTCACGATTCCCGCCCACGCACTGGCACTCAGAGCCCCCTGGCCTTCAGCACCACCGCCCTCGACGGCACACGCCGGCAAGGCCCCGACGGCGGCTCGCACCTGCCCCTTCCGTGTGCTCGCGGTAGCACTCGCCCTCTGCACCGCCGCCGCTCTCGCAAGGGCCGCCCTGGCGATACCGCTGGGCGGGTACCCCCCAGAGGGCCCAAGAGCCACGTTCGCTGCACCTCCGTGCAGCATCCGTTGCACGGAAAACACCCCCGGAAAACGCTTATCCCCAGGTCAGAACGATTCTGCCTGGGGAAGCTCGGTGGGGCGGGTGGGACTCGAACCCATAAAGGTGACGCGTCTTACCTGCGACGATGCCGGAAGAAATGACATAGCCACCCGTTTCCATCCGGCTGCATCCCCCTCGCTCCCGCTCGAATGGGGATCGGTTAGGCGTTCGCCACACCAGTTTCGTTCCGCTCAACACCACTTCTGCCCTGCAGAAGTAAAGGGAAGTTGGGCTGGGAGGGCCAACAGATCACGCTGGAGCAGCGAGGGCTTCCATGGCCCTGCAGTCTCGCCAGCGCCCACCATATGTGGTGACGATCTGTAGCCGTCGACTGTTGGCGGAAGCATCGTGCCGATGTCGGCAGCGCGCGTTGGTCACGGCCTGGACCAGACGGCGGATGGGACAACTTGCAGCGACGGCCATCCTCGCGAGCGACGAAGAGCATGGCGAACCACTCCACCTGGGAGTGAGGCAGGGCGGCTGTAGGGCAGGAACCCGATGAGACTCCTACGTCGGCAGAACGAGATGTCGTACACCTCTCTCAGCAGCGCAGAAACGTCGTGCGTTGCAACACCCCGACGACTTCACCCGCTCGACGGCCACACTGAGAGAGCTCAGAAATCGTTCAGGCGACTGGGAGGCACCGCCGGCGTGGAAAGGACGTCGGCTTCTGCCTCGATATCAACGTCAACTTGGACCCTGCGGAACTGTTCGAGGGTCTCAAGCTCTTGCTTCGTGAAACCGTCTTCACTCAGACGGACACCCAGCGCGAGCAGTTGCATGGTCTGCTGAATGCGAACGGCATCCAGCGCGGCGTCGCGATGGAGAGCTCGGTAGGTATTGGCTGTGGGACCGCGCCAGCCGACCTCGATACTGTCGACGACCTCGTCCATGCGTTTGACCTGCTTGCCAAGGTACTCCTGCATGTCATCCAGATCGTCCGCCAGCTTGCTCAACTCACTGGATGTGTAAGCGAGTTTAGGCTCATCGCCCATGCCACCCTCCTTCTTCGGGCTTGTGCGGCAGTCGCATACCCAACCTTACCGAGCTCGTGTGTGGTCAGCGATGGCATGTCGAGGGGGCCGCCTTGTCCACCGACGTGCGAACGCGCAGGAAACCTACGGCCGTCAAGCAGAGGAGTCGGCCCAACCCTCCCTCCCGTGCGGCTCGAGCCGCCGTCGATCCGGCCCGGCAGATCGCATCCGCCAGTAAAACTTGCGACCGCCCGTTCCCAAGCTTCGCGTCGGCCGACCACGATGCCGATCTTGGGTGGCCCCCGAAGCCATCACATTCAGCCGGATCACACCACGGGCACGACCGAACCTGGAGCGGGGATCCGTTGAGTCAACATGCCGCGGTTGCCCCCTCCTCCTCGGTCACTGGCGAGAAATACAGGCGACCCTCCGGATGGAGCTTAAAGTGAGTACCCACGCCTAGAACACGCGGACGAACGGCGCCGCGGGCAAGGCCCAGAACACAGATGCCGAACCGGATACCCGAGTGGTTGACCGGGCACCGCGCCGTCAAGGTTCCCGGGCCGGTATCTGCATCGGAGCCCAGCATTCTGGACGTCTGAACCACGGGGGATCAGCACCATGCCGGACGACGACCGGATCACCGTCGATTTCGCCACCCTGCACCGCCTCTCAGGGGAGCTGGAGGTCATCCTCCGCGCCCTGAACGAGAAGCTGGACATCCTGTACGAGCGAGCTACCGATGCCGTACTGAGCTGGGACGGTGAGGCACGCGAGGTCTTCATCGACGAGCTGGACAAATGGGGACGCTCGGCCGATGACCTCAAGGCCACCCAAGCCTGGCTCCACGAGGTCGTGGTCAAGGGGCACCTCAGCTACGCCTCGGCCAACAGGTCCGTTCTCGAAGGCTGGGGAGGCGGCGCCTGATGGCCGGGCCCTCCGCCCCTGCCCAGCCGCCGGGTGGCAACGGCACCATCGACGTCAAGCCGAGTGACCTCTGGTCGGTCTCCGGCCGCGTCGCCGTGCAACAGGACTTTCTGGTACGCGGCGCCAAAAAGCTTCTGGAGGAGCTGGGCAAGTACCCCGATGCAGGAGGCGCAGGCACCGAGGCCCAGAAGTTCGCCCAAGCGTACAAAAAGATCGGTGACCGCTGGCTGGAGGTCTGGGGCCGGTCCGTACTCAGCGTCGGCGGTGTGGCAGTCGGGTTCACCGAGACGGCCAACGCCTACACGAAGGCCGACGTCGCGGCCCACCCCAAGCCCGGCAGGACTGCCGAGCAGCGCCCCCGGCCCGCGGTCATCGACAAAGCCCCGAACCTCGGCTCCGTCCCCGACATCAAGTGGGGCGACGACGACGGCGACGACATCCTGCGCGGCCTGATGGAGGGCATCCCCGAAATCGTCCGGGACCTCCTCCATCCGCTGTGCAAGAACGTGTTCCGGGTCGGCAGGGTGGCAGACGTCTACCCCTATCCGGAACAGCACTACCTCAACTCCCTCTGCCACAGCTGGATGAACGTCTCCATCACCGCGTCGCTGGGAGCGGACCAGCTCACCCAGGCCGTCGGGGCCATCACCAACCACCAGCAGGCCGAGTGGGAGGCCGCGATGCGGACCTTCTGCAGCGCCCTGTGGGGAGGAACGGCCTGGGGGCAGCGACAGCACGGCTACCAGTGGGCGCAGACCGCCAACTCCGGTCCCGGAACACCTCGCGTCCCCACGGGAAGTCAGCCCGTCCTGGCCGTACTGAAGGACACGGCCGATGACATCGCCACCATCCTGCGCGAGTACGCGGAAGCCGCCGTCGACCTGAACCGCGACGTCAAGGACGAGCTCGACCGCGCCATGTGGAAAGCCGCCAAGGACATCATCGAGGACCTGGCCAAGCCCAAAGATCTGAAGAGCGCGCTCGGCTCAGCCACTTCTCTCCTCGGCAGCGGCGCCGGCCTGCTCCTGTCGTTCGATGTCAAGACGGTACTGAACCTAGACACCGGCAAGCTGAACGGGATCGTCGCCAAATACACCGGCATCCTGGACGGCCTGACCACCCGGATGACGGCACTGAAAGGGCCGCTGGACGAGGCGTACCGCAGCGCCCCCAAGTTCGAGGCCGGCGTCGCCCGTGCGCATGGCTTCGGGGCCCGGGCCCTGGAGGAGTTCAGACACGAGCAGCGGTGGACTGAAGCTGGCTCCAGCGGCAATCACACCTTCAACTTGGCGAGCAACGAGTACCTGGGCGGCGGTCACACCCTGGACAAGCACGTCGGCAAGACCGACGAGCAGCTCGCCCAACGATTGCGCGACCAGGCCGACGACAACAACAACTGGCCTGAGCAGCGCAAGCCCATGATCGGCGGCTCTTCGTCCTTCAAAGACATGTCCGACGCGCAGCGGCTGACGGAACACAATCTGCGGGCCAGACAGTCCGAGATCGACACGTGGCTGGCCACCAATCCTCCAGAGGGGAAGACGCAGGCGTTCACGAGCCCGGCCCCGGACGGTGACGTGAGTGGCCGGTACGTGTCCAAGCAGCCCACTCCTGATCCGGGCGGGTCGGGCAACACCATTCCCGGGACCGGGTACAAGGACCACGGGCTCGATGCGAAGGCGGTCGACGTCAAAAACGTGAAGACGATCCTGAAGTACGATTCCAGGCTCGATCCGCCCTACATCGTTTACACATCCATGCCCGCCCCGTGAGCGACGGAAGCCGAATGAACCCGATCGACAACACTGTCTGGGACGCCGCTCTGGAGCGGCTTCTGGACGACGTGTACGCCTTCGCGAGGACTGGACCCCGACGGCACGACGACTGGGGAAGAGATGTCCTGGATGTCATGGACCGCTCGGTCACCGACCCCCGGGGCCTGCAGACACTGGAGTGGCAGATCGACAAGAAGGGACGGGAGAACATCCGTCCTTCCTATCCGTTCCTGCCGCTCACGGCTGAGCAGGTGCACGCGTGGACGTATCCTGTCACGGCCTCTGCCGCCGCCGCGCTACTCGCCTCTCTGACCCAGGAGTGGTTCTTCGAAGCGCGCCCCGTGCGGACGCGTGCCGACCGGGACGATGTAATGGCCGACGCCTGCTCGGTACTCAGCCGTTTTGGTGCCGACGCCGACTTTCGTACGTCGTCCGACCTGGCCCGGACCTCCACGTCGCCGGACTTCCTCGCCGGAGAACTTGCCGGCGGCCGCGCCTTCACCGACCACGTCATGGATCTCGGACTGATCGCCGTGAGCACGGACGAGGTCGGGGTCTTCTGGTCTTTCAACGCAAACTGAGAACACGCTCAGGTACCAGGAACAACCGTTCCCGGCGCCTTGGAGGAAGGTGAGCATTGCTGACGAGATCCGCGACGTACCCCGACCGGGAGACCGCCCAGTGGGCCACCCAGCAGGTGGTGACCGCAAACGAGCAGGCCATTCACCGCTGGCTCGCCCAGAACACCCGGTCCCGCCTCACCATCGAGGCCGCCTGGCCCTCCCGGGAGGAACCCGTGGGACGGGTCCAGCTGGAGGCCGAGCTGATGGCCGGACGCGGGCCCGTCGATGTCCGCGCGGCACGCGTGGTGCTGCGCCGCGAGCCGTCGAACCCGCACGGCTTCATCGTCCACACGACCATCCCGTTCTACCTCTAGGGATCGCACGCACATGCCCATGAAGCCCCTCGAACACGACCGCCGCTACGGCGAGCTGGACCAGGTCATGCGCGCATACCTGGGGCAGCCCGCCGACGACACCCCGCAGCGGCGCAGCCGTGCCCTGGACGCGTATCTCCGCCACACCTGGCACACCCGCCCCTCGGCCATCGCGGAAGCGGAGCGCCAGCTGCGTGAGTACAGCCGCAACCCGCCGGGCCGCGTCCGGCTCGGCCTGGGCGAGTTCTACGCGATCCCGGACACCGGCATGCCCGAATCGAAGATCGGTGACTGGCTGACGGTGCTGGCCGACCACCTGAGGCAGAGCATCGAAGAAGGCGACGTCCCCAAACCGTCCTCCCCTCAGACCCACTGGGAATGGCATATGCGGTTCCCCGAGACCGCGCAACTGTTCGGCGGCTGGTTCTCGCAGGACATCGTCGACGAGTTCCCCGACCACGACGCCGCCGTCACCGACTACACCGCCACCACCGATCCCTATCTCGTCGCACGCCTCGTGGGCGAACTCCACGAGCTGCTCGCCCTCCCTCTGGACGAGGGCGACTACGCCTTGGCCGCCGCCGAGCTCGGCATGGAGGTGAGCCCGCCCGAACCGTTCTCCCACGGAGCCTGGTTCCAGTCGCTGGCGACGACGCTGCCCAGTATCTGATCGGAACTCGCCATCGCCACCCACTCGCGCACGAAGGCATGGGCAGCCCACGACAGGGCGGGTGGGATCATTCTCAACGCCCCCACCGGCGCGGGACTACAAAAGCCCAGGTCACAGCCGCACAAAGACCATCCTGGATGCGCGATGACCCACGTCCGCCACACCTCCGCCACACACGAAACACCCCCGAAAAACGCGTATCCCCAGGTCAGAACGATTCTGCCTGGGGACGCTCGGTGGGGCGGGTGGGACTCGAACCCACGGCCGACGGATTATGAGTCCGCTGCTCTAACCGGCTGAGCTACCGCCCCGTTTCGGTGTGGCGCGTACAAGTGTGCGCACCGTCTGCCGCAGCATAGCCGGTCATACGATCTCTCGCTTCGGATGGTCGACTTCGCCTGATCTTGAGGACGGCGCTGCGTGCTGCCCGGTTGCAGGGGAGTTGAAGGAGACCCGAAAGAGTCGCTCCGGGGGCCCTCGGGCACCCCGCGACCGCATCGGCCGGGCACGCGAAAGAGGACCCCGAAGGGCCCTCTTCCGTTCCGCTCCCCCGACTGGACTCGAACCAGTAACCCTCCGGTTAACAGCCGAATGCTCTGCCAATTGAGCTACAGGGGATCGCGCTCCCCCGACTGGACTCGAACCAGTAACCTGCCGGTTAACAGCCGGCTGCTCTGCCAATTGAGCTACAGGGGATTGCTGCGTTGCTTCGAAATCGTACCTGCCTGGCGGCTGCCGGGCGGCGCGCGTTCGCTGCGACACATACATTAGCGCAAGCAGGGGGGTGCTCCGCCAATCGGTATCGCCCGGGGTGATCTCGGGTGCTCGCGGGTAGGCGGGCTGCACACGTCGCACCAAGCGTAGGAAGGGTGGCAGCCATGCGGTACCGGCTCACGTTCATCGCCGGAGTGGCCCTCGGTTACGTGCTCGGCACGCGAGCCGGGCGCGAGCGTTACGAGCAGTTGAAGAAGTCGGCCCGGCAGTTCACGGAGAACCCCGCCGTGCGCAACGCCGCCGAGAGTGCCGCGCACAGCGGCCGGGACTTCGCCGGGAAGGCGTACCACTCGGTCAGCGACAAGGTCGGGGACAAGGTGCCCGCCTCCGTCGCCGAGCGCGTCCGGTCGCTGCGGGACCGCAGCAGCCAGAACGGCGGCGCCGAGGACGACTGGGGGACCACCAACACCTGAGGCCCGGCGGGAGGCGGCGGTTACGGGAATGTCCCGCGGTGCGGCAGAATCTGTGTATGGGCATAGTCGCGGGGCTGGACAGTTCTTCCGCCTTCACTCACATCGTCGTCTGCGACGCGGACTCGGGCGCCGTGCTCCGGGAGGGGTACGCCGCCCATCCGGTCGAGGCCAAAGCCGCCGAGGTCGATCCGCAGGTCTGGCTGCTCTCCCTCGGTGAGGCGGCCTCCGGCGGGCTGCTCGAAGGTGTGCAGGCCATCGGTGTCTCCGCCCAGCAGCACGGGCTCGTACCGCTGGACCGGCAGGGCAACCTCGTACGCCCCGCCCTGCTCGGCAACGACCGGCGGGCGCAGGTGGCCGCGGCCGATCTGGTCGACGCGCTGGGCGGGCGGCAGGCCTGGGCCGAGGCGGTCGGGGCCGTACCGCAGGCCGCGCAGCCCGTGGCGAAGCTGCGGTGGCTGGCGCGGACCGAGCCGGAGAACGCGCAGCGGGTCGCCGCCGTCATACAGCCGCACGACTGGCTCGTGTGGCAGCTGCTCGGCCGGCCCGCCCGGCGGACCACGGACCGGGGCGCCGCATCGGGTACCGGTTACTGGTCGGCCGGGTCCGCCGCCTACCGGCCCGATCTGGTGGAGCTCGCGCTCGGGCACCCCGCCGCGCTGCCCGAGGTGCTCGGGCCCGCCGACTCCGCCGGGATGACGCCCGAGGGGCTCCTGATCTCCGCCGGGACCGGCGAGACCATGGCCGCGGCCTTCGGTCTCGGGGTCGCGGTGGGCGACGCGGTGGTGTCGCTGGGGGCCTCCGGGTCCGTGATGGCGGTGCACCACGAGGCGCTCGCCGATCCGAGCGGGATGATCACCTCCTTCGCCGACGCCACCGGGATGCACCTGCCGGTGGTGCACGTCTCCAATGCCGTACGCGCGCTGCGCGGGACCGCCGAGATGCTCGGCCTGGACGGGCTGGAGGAGTTGTCGGCCCTGGCGCTGAAGTCCACGCCCGGCGCCTCCGGGCTGGTGCTGCTGCCGTACCTGGAGGGCGAGCGCACTCCGCAGCTCCCGCACACCGCCGGCACCCTCAGCGGGCTGCGGCGCGAGTCGATGAAGCCCGAGCACCTGGCGCGCGCCTCGTTCGAGGGGATGCTGTGCTCGCTGGCCGACGCCCTGGACGTGCTGCGCGGGCGGGGTGTGGAGGTGCGGCGGGTGTTCCTGCTGGGCGCCGCCGCCGAACTCCCCGCCGTACAGGCTCTCGCTCCGGCGGTGTTCGGCACCCAGGTCGTCGTACCGCAGCCCGCCCAGTACGCGGCGATCGGCGCTGCCCGGCAGGCGGCCTGGGCGCTCGGGGTGTCGCAGGGCACCCTCGACCCCCGTACTCCCCCGGCCTGGCAGGGCGCTGCCGCCCAGGTGATGGAGCCGGGCGACGACCTGGCGGTCGGGCGGGCGGTGCGCCAGCAGTACGGGGCGACGCGGGATCAGATCCATCCCGGGGCGTTCGGCGGGGCCCAGCAGGCGGAGTGAGCCGGGTGTGGGTGGGGCGCGCGTGCTCACGTACGCGCGCTCCAGCCTTGACCTGAGTTTGGGAAAAACTGCTCGCCTTCCGAGTACGGCGTACGCGAAACTGAGTCGGCTTCTGCCCTCCGCCGACTCCGAGAGACACGCGTGCTCATAAAACTCCTGCGGGCCCATCTGGCCCCGTACAAGAAACCCATCGCGCTGCTGGTCTTCCTGCAGCTGCTCCAGACCTGCGCCACCCTGTATCTGCCCAGCCTGAACGCGGACATCATCGACAACGGTGTCATCACGGGCGATACCGGTTACATCCTGGAGTTCGGCGGTCTCATGATCGCTGTCAGCGTGCTGCAGGTGCTCTGCAATGTGGGGGCCGTCTTCTATGGGGCCCGGACGGCGTCGGCGCTGGGGCGGGACGTGCGGGGTGCCGTCTTCGACCGGGTGCAGTCGTTCTCGGCCCGGGAGCTCGGGCGGTTCGGGGCGCCCTCGCTGATCACCCGGACCACCAATGACGTCCAGCAGGTCCAGATGCTGGTGCTGATGGCGTTCACCCTGATGGTCTCGGCGCCGATCATGTGTGTCGGCGGCATCATCATGGCGCTCGGGCAGGACGTTCCGCTGTCGGCGGTGCTGCTGGCGGTGGTGCCGGTGCTCGGCATCTCGGTGAGCCTCATCGTGAAGAGGATGCGGCCGCTGTTCCGGACGATGCAGGAGCGGCTGGACACCGTGAACCGGGTGCTGCGCGAGCAGATCACCGGCAACCGGGTGATCCGGGCGTTCGTCCGCGACGGGTACGAGGAGAAGCGGTTCCGGGGTGCCAACACCGAGCTGACCGATGTGTCGGTGGCGACGGGGCGGCTGATGGCGCTGATGTTCCCGACCGTGATGACGGTGGTCAACCTGTCGTCCGTCGCGGTGGTGTGGTTCGGCGCGCACCGCATCGACAGCGGGGGGATGCAGATAGGGGCGCTGACCGCGTTCCTCGCCTATCTGATGCAGATCGTGATGGCCGTGATGATGGCCACCTTCATGTTCATGATGGTGCCGCGCGCCGAGGTGTGCGCCGAGCGCATCGAGGAGGTGCTCGGTACCGAGTCGAGCGTCGTGCCGCCCGTCTCTCCCGTCACCGAGCTGCGGCGGCACGGGCATCTGGAGGTGCGGGGTGCGGAGTTCCGGTACCCGGGTGCCGAGGAGCCGGTGCTGCGGGCCGTGGATCTGGTGGCGCGGCCCGGGGAGACCACCGCGATCATCGGGTCGACGGGGAGCGGGAAGTCCACGCTGCTCGGTCTCGTACCCCGGCTGTTCGATGTGACGGACGGCGAGGTGCTGGTCGACGGCGAGGACGTGCGGACGCTGGATCCGGTGCTGCTGGCGAAGACGGTGAGTCTGGTGCCGCAGAAGCCGTACCTCTTCTCGGGGACGGTCGCGACGAACCTGCGGTACGGGAATCCGGACGCCACCGACGAGGAGCTGTGGCACGCGCTGGAGGTGGCGCAGGCCAAGGGGTTCGTGGAGGGGCTTGAGCACGGTCTGGAGGCGCCGATCGCGCAGGGCGGCACCAATGTGTCGGGCGGTCAGCGGCAGCGGCTCGCCATCGCCCGGACGCTGGTGCAGCGGCCGGAGATCTATCTCTTCGACGACTCGTTCTCGGCGCTGGACTACGCGACCGATGCCGCGCTGCGGGCGGCGCTGGCCCGGGAGACGGCCGGGGCGACCGTGGTGATCGTCGCACAGCGGGTCTCCACCATCCGCGACGCCGACCGGATCCTGGTGCTGGACGAGGGGCGGGTCGTGGGCAGCGGTACCCATCACGAGCTGATGGACGGCAATGAAACGTACCGGGAGATCGTGCTCTCCCAGCTGACGGAAGCGGAGGCCGCGTAATGGCCGGTCCGGGCGGACGGATGATGGCCGGGGGCGCGCCCACCGAGCGGTCGATGGACTTCAAGGGGTCCAGCAAGCGGCTGCTGAAGCGGTTCGGCCGGGAGAAGGCGTCGCTGTATCTGATGCTGGGCGCGGTGACCGTCAGCGTGGCGCTGTCGGTGGCCGGGCCGAAGATCCTCGGGAAGGCGACCGACCTGATCTTCGCGGGGGTGGTCGGCCGGCAGATGCGGGAGGGCACCACCAAGGCGCAGGCGATCGAGGGGCTGCGCCGGGAGGGCAGCGGTTCGATGGCCGACATGCTCTCGGGGGTGGACTTCACCCCGGGCGAGGGCATCGACTTCGGCGCGGTGGGCAGCGTCCTGCTGGCGGTGCTGGTGATCTATGTCGGCGCGGGGCTGCTGATGCTGGTCTCCACGCGGCTGTCGATCCGGGTGATCAACCGGATCGTCTTCCAGCTGCGGGAGGACCTCCAGACGAAGCTGTCGCGGCTGCCGCTGTCGTACTTCGACCGGGCCAAGCGCGGTGAGGTGCTGAGCCGGGCGACCAACGACATCGACAACATCTCGCAGACGCTCCAGCAGACGATGGGGCAGCTCATCAACTCGCTGCTGACCATCGTCGGCGTACTGATCATGATGGTCTGGATCTCGCCGCTGCTGGCCCTGGTGGCGCTGGTGACGATCCCGCTGTCGGTGGTCGTGGCGACGCAGGTCGGCAAGCGTTCGCAGCCGCAGTTCGTGCAGCAGTGGCGGGTGACGGGGAAGCTCAACGCCCATATCGAGGAGATGTACACCGGGCACAACCTGGTGAAGGTCTTCGGGCGGCAGGAGGAGTCGGCGAAGGACTTCGCCGAGCAGAACGACGCGCTGTACGAGGCCGGGTTCAAGGCACAGTTCGCCAGCGGGATCATGCAGCCGCTGATGATGTTCATCTCGAACCTCAACTATGTGCTGGTGGCCGTCGTCGGTGGTCTGCGGGTCGCTTCTGGCACCCTGTCGATCGGTGACGTACAGGCGTTCATCCAGTACTCCCGGCAGTTCTCGATGCCGCTGACGCAGGTCGCCTCGATGGCGAACCTGGTGCAGTCCGGGATCGCCTCGGCCGAGCGCGTCTTCGAGCTGCTGGACGCTGAGGAGCAGGGCGCGGACCCGGTGGACGGTGAGCGTCCGAAGGAGCTGCTGGGCCGGGTGTCGCTGGAGAAGGTGTCCTTCCGCTACGACCCGGAGAAGCCGCTCATCGAGGATCTGTCGCTGAGTGTGGAGCCGGGGCAGACGGTCGCGATCGTCGGTCCGACGGGGGCGGGCAAGACCACGCTGGTCAATCTGCTGATGCGGTTCTACGAGGTGACCGGCGGGCGGATAGCGCTCGACGGGGTCGATGTGGCGCGGATGAGCCGGGACGATCTGCGGTCCCGGATCGGCATGGTGCTCCAGGACACCTGGCTGTTCGGCGGTTCCATAGCCGAGAACATCGCGTACGGCGCTGCGCGCGCGGTCACCCGGGAAGAGATCGAGGAGGCGGCCCGGGCGGCGCACGCGGACCGGTTCATCCGGACGCTGCCCGACGGGTACGACTCGGTGATCGACGACGAGGGGTCCGGGGTCAGCGCGGGCGAGAAGCAACTGATCACCATCGCCCGGGCGTTCCTCTCCGACCCGGTGATCCTGGTCCTGGACGAGGCGACGAGCTCGGTGGACACCCGGACCGAGGTACTGATCCAGAAGGCGATGGCACGGCTGGCCCATGGGCGTACGTCGTTCGTGATCGCGCACCGGCTCTCCACGATCCGGGACGCCGACGTCATCCTGGTCATGGAGAACGGGGCCATCGTCGAACAGGGCACGCACGAGGAGCTGTTGGCGTCCGGCGGTGCCTATGCCCGGCTGTACGCGGCCCAGTTCGCGGAGGCGCTGGCCGAGGTGGACTAGACCCTGTCCGGTGGATCAGTCGAGGTAGCCGCGGAGTTGGTCGGCGAAGGCGTGGTCCCGCAGCCTGCTGAGGGTCTTGGACTCGATCTGGCGGATGCGTTCGCGCGTCACGCCGAAGATCCGGCCGATCTCCTCCAGGGTGCGGGGCCGCCCGTCCTCCAGCCCGTACCGCAGCTGTACGACCTTGCGTTCGCGCTCCCCGAGGGTGGAGAGCACCGCTTCCAGGTGTTCGCGCAGCAGCAGGAAGGCGGCGGACTCCACGGGTGAGGCGGCGTCGCCGTCCTCGATGAGGTCGCCGAAGGAGACGTCGTCCTCCTCGCCCACGGGGGCGTGCAGGGAGACCGGCTCCTGGGCCAGGCGCAGCACCTCGGTGACCCGCTCCGGGGTCAGGTCGAGCTGGCCCGCGACCTCTTCGGCGGTCGGCTCGTACCCCCGCTCCTGGAGCATCCGGCGCTGGACGCGCACCACACGGTTGATCAGCTCCACGACGTGGACGGGGACGCGGATGGTGCGGGCCTGGTCGGCCAGGGCGCGGGACATGGCCTGGCGGATCCACCAGGTGGCGTACGTGGAGAACTTGTAGCCCCGGGCGTAGTCGAACTTCTCCACCGCCCGGATCAGGCCGAGGTTCCCCTCCTGGACCAGGTCGAGCATGGTGAGGCCCCGGCCCACGTACCGCTTGGCGACGGAGACGACCAGGCGGAGGTTGGCCTCGATGAGCCGGCGTTTGGCGGTGCGGCCCATGACCACGAGCCGGTCCAGGTCGACGGCGAGCCGGGAGTCCAGGTCCGGGGTGTTGGCGAGGCGCTCCTCGGCGAAGAGCCCGGCCTCGACCCGGCGGGCCAGCTCGACCTCGTCGGCGGCGTTGAGCAGCGGGATGCGGCCGATCTCCCGCAGGTACTGCCGGAAGAGGTCGGAGGTGGGGCCGCCGTTGTCGGTCCGACTCCGCGCCTCGCGGGGTTCGGGGACGTGCTCCGCTTCCTCCATGACGGCCTCGGGTGCGCTCATGACCACCTCGGGTGCCCTCGCGGGCGGTCCGGCCGCGGCTCCCGGGTCGTTCTCCGGGTGGTTCTCCGGGTGGTGGACGGCCCGGTGCTGCACGGGAATCGCCGACATGTGCTCGGTCGTGGTAGTCACGGTCCGGGTCTGCACGGGGGCGACCTCCAGGTGATCGCTGCCGGATGACTCTGGCAGCCCCAGTGTGAGGCACGGCACAGGGTTGCCACGAGGGGCGTGCGGGGACTTTTTGATTCCGGTCGGTCACCGGCCGGTTACTGCTCCCGGAGCCGTCGGCCCGTGCGGGCCCGGCGCTCAGAGCGCGTCGGCGCCCTTCGCCCGCAGGGACTGCGCGTACTGCTGGAGGACCCAGACCTCGTTCTGCGCGGCCGCCAGATCCTCGGGGGCCACATTGCTGCCGAGGCGGGCGAGGCTGCCCTGTACGTCGTTGATCCGGCGGTCGACGGCGCGCAGCCGGACGTGGACGAGCTGCATGCCGGCGTACGTCTCGTCGATCGTCTTGCCGATGAAGACCTCGACGGCGAGCTCGGTGACGAGGCTGCGCACGGTGTTGTTGGGGGCCGCGTCCATGACGGCGACCAGATACTCGCGGTTGTCGCCGAGGCCCCGCTCGGCGCCGCCCGCCTCCTCGATGCACTGGCGCACGGCCGCGTAGGGCGGGGCGGTGAACTCGTCCATGCCGTACGCGTCGAAGGCCGGGGAGACCAGGGCGGGCTTCTGGAGGGCGAGCTTGAGCAGCTCGCGCTCTGTGCGGTGGGCGGGGCTGCGGAGGTTGAGCGCGGGGCCGGAGGGGGCGGTGGGGGCCTGGACGGCCTGGTGCGATGTGCCGCCGCGCCGGTCCTGGGGGCCGGGCCCCCGGCCGCCGCGTCCGTCGCCCCGGCCGTCGCCGCCCTTGTCACGGGCCCAGCGGGCGAGCTGGGCGACGCGGTGGACGACGAACTCCTGGTCGAGGATGCCGACGAGTCCGGCGAGCTGGACGGCCACCTCGCGCTGCACGCTGCTGGTCTTGATCTTGGCGACGACGGCGGCGGCCTCGTCGAGCGCGGCCGCGCGGCCCGCCGGGGTCTCCAGGTCGTACCGGCCGACGATCTGGCGCAGGGCGAACTCGAAGAGCGGGGTGCGCGGCTCGACCAGGTCGCGTACGGCGTCGTCGCCCTTGGCGAGCCGCAGGTCGCACGGGTCCATGTTGTCCGGGGCGATGGCGATGTACGTCTCGGCGGCGAACTTCTGGTCGTCCTCGAAGGCGCGCAGGGCGGCCTTCTGGCCGGCCGAGTCGCCGTCGAAGGTGAAGATCACGCGGGCGCTGCCGTTGTCCATGAGGAGGCGGCGCAGGATCTTGATGTGGTCGTTGCCGAAGGCGGTGCCGCAGGTGGCGATGGCGGTGGTGACCCCGGCGAGGTGGCAGGCCATGACGTCGGTGTAGCCCTCGACGACGACGGCCCGGCTGGCCTTGGCGATGTCCTTCTTGGCCAGGTCGATGCCGTACAGCACCTGGGACTTCTTGTAGACGGGGGTCTCGGGGGTGTTCAGGTACTTCGGGCCGTTGTCGTCGTCGCGGAGCTTGCGGGCGCCGAAGCCGACGATCTCCCCGGCGGTGTCGCTGATCGGCCACATGAGCCGGCCGCGGAAGCGGTCGATGGGGCCGCGGCGGCCGTCCTGGGAGAGACCGGAGGTGATCAGCTCCTTGTCGCTGAACCCCTTGCCGCGCAGATAGCGGGTGAGGTGGTCCCAGCCGGCCGGGCTGTAGCCGACGCGGAAGTGGGTCGCGGCGTCCTGGTCGAAGCCGCGCTCGGCGAGGAACTTCCGGCCGATCTCGGCCTCGGGGCTCTCCAGCTGGCGTACGTAGAACTCGGCGGCGGCCTGGTGGGCCTCGATCAGCCGGATGCGTTCGCCGCGCTGGTGGGAGGGGTTGTAGCCGCCCTCCTCGTACCGCAGGGTGATGCCCGCCTTGGCGGCGAGGCGCTCGACCGTCTCCGAGAAGGAGAGGTGGTCGATCTTCATCACGAACGCGATGGTGTCGCCGCCCTCCTGGCAGCCGAAGCAGTGGAACAGACCCTTGCCGGGGCTGACCTGGAAGGAGGGGGACTTCTCGTCGTGGAAGGGGCAGAGTCCCTTGAGGTTTCCGCCGCCCGCGTTGCGCAGCTGGAGGTATTCGGACACGACGGAGTCGATCGGGACCGCGTCCCGTACCGCCTTCACGTCGTCGTCATTGATCCTGCCAGCCACGGATGAAGTCTACGGGTGGCCGACGACAACCCGACGCCCGCAGGACTCCGCCCCGGCCGGTGCGGGGGCCGGCCGGGGCCGGGTCCGTGGTCCGCCGGGGGTCAGCCGGTGCGGCGGGCGGCCCAGACGGAGCGTTCGGTGCGTACGGCGAGGTCGTCGCGGCGCAGGAGGGAGCCGGGTCCTGCGGTGTCGAGCAGCCGGTCGAGCGCGGCGAGGTCCTCGGGCGTGAGCGCCTCGGCGACGCTGTGGCGCAGGCGCTGCAGGCTGCCGAGGGCGTAGGCGCCGACCGCCTCTCTGCGGGAGCGGTCGGTGTTGTCGATGTTCACCGTGACGACCCGCTCGTCCTCGACGGTGAATCCGGCCCCGGTCAGCTTCGGGCCCCAGTCGGCGCCGCGGTGGGGCACGTGTTCGGCGTGGAAGCGGTCGCTCGCCTCGTGGCAGCGCTCCTCCAGGCCGGGCCGGTCCTCGGGGGCGCCCGCGGGGAGGAAGCGGGGGAAGCCGGACAGCTCCACCACGGCGAACAGCCCGCCGGGGGCGAGCAGGTCGTGGACCTGGCCCAGGGCCCGGCCGGGGTCGGCCACGTGGTGCATCGAGGCCGACGCCCACACCAGGTCCGGGGCGCCGAGGTCGGGCCAGTCGGCGGCGTCGAGGTCGGCCTGCACGGTCCGTACGCGCCCCTCCGCACCGCGGGCGCACGCCCTCTCGCGGAGGCGCTGGAGGTGCGCGGCCGAGGTGTCGACGGCGGTGATGTGCGCCTCGGGGAAGCGGTCGAGGAGGGCGAAGGTGCCCGTTCCCGTACCGCAGCCCAGGTCGACGATCCGGCGGGGCGGTGCCTGGACGGGGAGCCACCCGGTGAGGGCGGTGATGTGTTCGGCGAGGACCTGGGCGTCCAGGTCGAGGATCTCCGCCTCGCCGTGCCGGCCGTGGCCGTGGGTGTGTGCGTGGGTCATGGACCCCAAGCTAGGGCAGTCATGCCTGTGTGGCACGAGTTCTCCCGATACAGGCAAGAAGGTCGCCGCCAGGGATGCCGGGCGCGCAAGCGGAGCGCGTGATCCGCCGGCTGTCACGTCGTGTGCGGGAGGTCCGGTGCGCAGTCGCCCCCGGTGCGCCGGGTGTCGCGCAGGTGGCCGCGGCGGGCGTCGCGGTCGAAGATCCCCAGGATCTCGCAGGGGCCGCCCTCGGCGCCGATCGCGTGCGGCAGCATCGTGGGGAACTCGGCGGCCTGGTTGGTCTCCACCCGGAAGCGGCGGTGGCCCAGCATGAGGACCGCGGTGCCGGAGAGGACGACCAGCCACTCCCGGCCGGGGTGCGCGCGCATCCGGGCGGGGTTGTCCGGAGGCGGCTCGGTCATCCGCTGCCGTACGACGGTCATGCCGGGGTCGCCCTTCACGGGCCAGCGCATCAGCCCGTGGGCGCCGTCGATCATCGGGCTGATGATGACGTCGTCGGATGCGGTCTCCACCAGCTGGTCGAGGGTGGTGTCCAGGGCCCGGGCGAGCGTGACGAGCTGGTCGAGGGCGAGCCGCCGCTGCCCGTTCTCGATGCGGCTGAGCGAGGACTGGCTGAGGTTGGCCCGGCCGGCCAGCTCCTCCAGGGACCAGCCCTGTGCCACCCGCAGGGCCCGGATCCGTTTGCGTACGAGGCCGTCCAGCTCGTCATTGTTTTGCTCCATGCGCAACATTGTATGCCCCTGATGCAAAGTGCGCTTAGCGTCGTGAGCTCAGGCCCGGGACAGCCGGGGCCACGCATCAGGTGAGAGGGACCCATGAGAGACCGACAGCCCGCAGAGGGAGCGTTCGCGGAACCCGGTCCCGGGAGCCCCGACGGCCCCGGCACGCCGGGCCCGCGTCAGCTCCGCATGATCCTGGTCGCCGTCTCGGTCGCGTTGATGGCTGTCATCGCTTCGGTGTCCGGGCTGAACGTGGCCCAGAGCGACCTGGCCGTCGAGTTCGGCGCCTCCCAGTCCACGGTCCTGTGGATCATCAACATCTACACCCTCGCCCTGGCCGCGCTTCTGCTGCCGCTGGGCGCGATCGGCGACCGGATCGGCCGGAAGCCGATGCTGATCGCGGGCCTGACCGTCTTCGGCGTCGCGAGCGTGCTGGCGGGGCTGGCGCCGACGGCCGGGATCATGCTCGCCACCCGCGTCCTCAGTGGCGTCGGGGCGGCGATGATCATGCCGATCACCCTGGCCGTGATCACCTCCACGTTCCCCGAGGAGGAGCGCGGAAAGGCGATCGGCGTCTGGACCGGGGTCGCCGGGGGCGGTGGCGTCATCGGGATGTTCCTCTCCGCGCTGCTCGTGGACGTGGCGAGCTGGCGGTGGCTGTTCGTCCTGCCGGTCGCGCTGGTCGGGGTGGCGCTCGCCATGACGCTGCGCTCGGTCCCCGACTCCCGGGAGCACGCCGGGCACTCCTTCGACACCGTCGGCGCGCTGACCTCGGTCGTCGCGGTGACCGGGCTCATCTTCGCCCTCCAGGAAGGCCCGGAGAAGGGCTGGAGCGCCCCCGTCACCCTCGCCGCCCTCACCGTCGGCATCCTCGCCGCCGCCGGCTTCGTGGCGCGGGAGCTGCGCCGCCGGGAGGCCGCTCTGCTGGATGTGCGGCTCTTCCGGGAGCGGCGCCTGGCGAGCGGTTCGGTCACTCTGCTGGTGGTCTTCGGTGTCCAGGCGGGGATAGCCGTGGTCCTCTTCCCGTTCCTCCAGGCGGTGCTGGGCTGGTCGGGGCTGCTGTCCACCCTCGCGCTGATGCCGATGGCGGTCCTCATGATGCTGACGTCGGGGCTCGCCCCGCGGCTGGCGGCGCGGGTCGGGGCCCGTACGACGATGGCGACGGGGATCGCGACGGGCGGCGCCGGACTCGCCCTCATGGCCCTGTTCGTCTCGGTCGGCGGCGGCTACCTGTCCATCCTGCCCGGCATGCTCGCGATGGGCCTCGGCATGGGTCTGGCGATGACGCCCTCCACCGAGGCCATCACCGCATCCCTGCCGCGCGAGCGCCAGGGCGTGGCGTCCGCTCTCAACGACGTCACCCGGGAGTTCGGCACCGCGCTCGGGGTCGCCCTGCTCGGTGCGCTGCTGTCGGCCGGCTACCGGAGCGCCGTGGACGACCGGCTGAGCGGCATCCCCCGGGACGCGGCGGACACCGCGCGCGAGGGCGTCGCCAACGCGGTCGAGGCGGCGGGCGGCGCGGGCCCGCACCGGGAAGCGCTCCTGGACGCCGCCCAGCGGTCCTTCGTGGACGGGTGGCAGCAGGCCATGTGGGCGGGGGTCGCCGTGATGGCCGCCCTGCTCCTCCTCGTACTCCTGCGTGGTCCGAAGAGTCCGGCCCCGGGGGCGGGGGCCGATGCCCCCACCCTCCGGGAAGTCGTCAGAGCAGGGAGTCCAGCGGCACCGACGGATCGGCCAGTGCCTCCGGGTCATGCTGCTGACCTGCCCGGATCAGCTCCTGGATCGTCTCCGTCACGTCCCACACGTTGACGTTCATCCCGGCCAGGACGCGGCGGTCCTTGAGCCAGAACGCGATGAACTCCCGCTTCCCCGCGTCGCCCCGGATGATCACCTCGTCGTAGGTGCCGGGCGGCGCCCAGCCGGAGTATTCGAGGCCCAGGTCGTACTGGTCGGAGAAGAAGTACGGCACCCGGTCGTACGTCACGTCCTGGCCGAGCATCGCGCGGGCGGCGGCGGGACCGCTGTTGAGGGCGTTGGCCCAGTGCTCGACGCGCAGCCGGACGCCGAGCAGCGGGTGGGCGACGGCGGCGACGTCCCCGGCGGCGTAGATGTGGGGGTCGGAGGTGCGCAGCGAGGCGTCCACGGCGATACCGCCGCCGTGCGCCCGCTCGGCCATCTCCAGGCCGGCGGCCTCGGCGAGGGCGGAGCGCGGGGCGGCGCCGATCGCGGCGAGGACGTCGTGGGCGGGGTGCTCCTCGCCGTCGTCGGTGCGGGCGGCCAGGACCATGCCGTCCTGGCCGACGATCTCGGTGAGGCGGGCGCCGAAGTGGAAGCGGACGCCGTGGGAGCTGTGGAGTTCGGTGAAGATCTGGCCCAGTTCGGGGCCGACGACCTGGTGCAGCGGGGTGGCCTCCGACTCGACGACGGTGACCTCGGCCCCGTATCCCCGGGCGGCGGCGGCGACCTCCAGGCCGATCCAGCCCCCTCCGGCGATCACCAGGTGGCCGTTGTCGCGGCCGAGGGCGGCCAGGACGTTGCGCAGCCGGTCGGCGTGGGCTAGCCGGCGCAGGTGGTGGACGCCCACCAGGTCGGTGCCGGGGACGTCCAGGCGGCGCGGTTCGGAGCCGGTGGCGAGCAGCAGCTTGTCGTAGTGGATGACGGTGTTGTCGCCGAGCTGCACGGTCTTCGCGTACCGGTCGAGCACCGTGACGGGCTGGCCGAGGTGCAGTTCGATGTCGGCGCCCGCGTACCAGGGGCGCTCGTGGACGAAGACGCTGTCGCGTTCCTCCTTGCCGCCGAGGTAGCCCTTGGAGAGCGGCGGCCGCTCATAGGGGTGGTCGCGCTCGTCCCCGATGAGGATCACCCGGCCGGTGAACCCTTCCGCGCGGAGTGTTTCGGCCGCCTTCGCCCCTGCGAGTCCCGCTCCGACGATGACGAACGTCCGATGTGCGTCGACCACTTGATGCCTCCTCAGTGCTGTGCTGCGCGGCGCCCCGGCTGCGAGCGTCCCGCACGCAGCGTGATGGCGAAAGAGGGTGTGCCCCGGACAGGTCACACCCAGTGGTCAGGTTCCAGTCTGCCCCTCAGCCCCGGCGGGCGGTGAGTGCGGCGTGCAGGGATCGTGCGGAGGCGTCGGTGAGGGCCGCGATCTGGTCGACCAGGACGCGCTTACGGGTGTGGTCGTCGGGCGCCTGGTCGAACAGGGCGCGGAAGTGCGGCTCCAGGCCCTCGGGGGCGCGGGCGGTGAGGGCGGCGGCCAGTTCGGCGATGACGATGCGCTGGTCGGCGCGGAGGGTCTCCTGCTCGGCGCGCTGCATCACGTAACGGTCGGCGACCGCCTTGAGGACCGCGCACTCGTTGCGGACCGTGCGCGGAACGACGAGCTCCGCCCCGTACCGGGTGAGGCGGCCGGGGCCGTAGACCTCGCGGGTGGCGGTCTCGGCCTCGGTGCAGAACCGGCCGATGAGCTGGCTGGTGGCGTCCTTCAGGCGGGCCTGGGCCACGGCGGAGCCGTCGTAGCCGTGCGGCCACCACTCCTGGTCGATCAGCCGGTCCAGGGCCTCCCCCAGCTCCTGCGGGTCGGTGTCGGCGGGGACGTACCGTCCGATGGCGACGGCCCAGATCTCCTGGCGCTCCGGCTCGGCGTAGAGGCAGTTGGGGTCGATGTGCCCGGCGTGCAGCCCGTCCTCGAAGTCGTGCACCGAGTAGGCCACGTCGTCGGACCAGTCCATCACCTGGGCCTCGAAGCAGGTGCGGTCCTCGGGCGCCCCCTTGCGGGCCCACTCGAAGACCGGGAGGTCGTCGGCGTACACCCCGAACTTCACCGAGTGCGGGTCGGTGGGGTGCGCGCCGCGCGGCCAGGGGTACTTGGTGGCGGCGTCCAGGGCGGCCCGGGTCAGGTTGAGGCCGACGCTGACCAGGTCGCCGGTGCGCGGGTCGCGGACGAACCGCTTCGGTTCCAGGCGGGTCAGCAGCCGCAGCGACTGGGCGTTGCCCTCGAAGCCGCCGCAGTCGGAGGCGAAGTCGTTGAGCGCCTGCTCGCCGTTGTGGCCGAACGGGGGGTGGCCCATGTCGTGGGAGAGGCAGGCCGTCTCCACCAGGTCCGGGTCGCAGCCGAGGACCGCGCCCAGCTCCCGGCCGACCTGCGCGCACTCCAGGGAGTGGGTGAGCCGGGTGCGGGGGCTGGCGTCCCAGACGAGGGAGCGGGTGCCGGGTGTGACCACCTGGGTCTTCCCGGCGAGCCGGCGCAGGGCCGCGGAGTGCAGCACCCGGGCCCGGTCGCGCTGGAAGGCGGTACGGCCGGGGCGCTTGTCCTGCTCGGTGTCGAAACGCTCGGTGTCGGCCGGTCCGTACGGAGCCGGCCCCGCCCCGCTCTGTGCGCTCTGCGCACCTTCCGTGCCGTGTGTCTGATCTGCCCCGCGTGCGCCCTGTGTGCCGTCCATGGTCCCGACAGTAGCGACCGGGACGGACAACGTGTCGTGAGCGGGCCCGGGAGTCAGGCGGAAGCGAGCAAGCTCACCATCTCGGAGGGCGCGGTGGCGGACAGTGCCTGGTCGTAGCGGTGCAGGAGCAGGCGGGCCATGGCCGGGTGGGCGCCGAGCGGAACGGCGGCGGTGCGGGGCGCGGCCCCGGCGGCGGCGCTCGCGAAGCGGCCGGGCGCGGTGAAGTACGAGGCGACGAACGTACGGTGGCGGCCCCGGGCGGCCAGCGCGCGCAGCGCTGCGGGGACGGTGGGGGTGGCGGCGGAGGCGTACGCGGGGACGACGGGCACCCCGCCGAGCCGCTCGGCGAGCATCCGGGCCGTACGCCGGGTGTCCTGGGCGGAGTCGGGGTCGCGGGACCCGGCGGCGGCGAGGACCACGGCGGCGCTGCGGCTCCCCTGGTCGGCGGGGTCCCAGCCCGCCTCCACGAGCCGCCCGTACAGGGCCTCCACCAGCAGCGGGTGCGGCCCGAGGGGGGCGGCGACCCGGGTCCGTACGGCGGGGGCGGCGCCCGCCGCGGCGGGCAGGTCGTGCTTGACGTGGTGGCCGCGCCCCAGGAGCAGCGGTACGAGGACGGCGTCGGCCCCGCGCAGGCCGTCCAGGGTGTCCGGGAGGAGCGGCCGGTTCAGCTCGATGTGGCCGAGGCGGACGTCGAGGCCGGGGCGCAGGTCGCGGACCCGGTCCAGGAGCGCCAGGACGGTACGCAGGGCCTGCGGGTCGCGGCTGCCGTGGGCGACGACGAGCAGGGTGGGCGCGGCGGGCGGCCGGGGCGCGGCGGGTGGTCCGGGCGCGTCGGAGGGCCGGGTGCGGTGCATGGGCCTGCGGGTTCCGTTCCGGGAGACGAGGCTGAGCTGGGTGCCGAGCTGGGCGGTGATGCGGGTGAGGAGCTGCGCGGTGCTGTCGAGGGGCACGGTGCCGCCGCTCCCGGCGGGCGGGGGCGGTGACTGGCGAGGCTGCTGCGTGGACGGCTCCGTCATGGACCGATGGTGCCGGGTGGAGGTTGCCGGGCCGTTGCGCGAGGGTCACGGGGGTTTTCCGCAGTCTCACGGTGGGGTGGTGGCCGGTGTGCGGGGCGGGGGCCTGCACCCGTTTCTGCCGATCGGCGAACCTTTCGGGCGTTTCGCTCGTCAGGTGAGATGGGACCGAACAACGGTACGGACGACGAGGGGAGCTCCCGTGCGAGGGATGCGAGGGATGCGAAGGGCTCGGGAGACGCGGGAGGCGTCGGGGGCGTCGGAGGCCGGCGCGAAGAAGCACAGACCGTGGCTGCGCCTGCCCCGGCTGTCCGTGCTCCGGCTCTCCGCACTCCGGCTCTCCGTGCCTCGGCTGCCGCGCTCCCGCCGTGGCCGACGGCTCGCGGTGCAGGGCGTGATGGCCCTCTGCGTGCTGGCGCTGCTGCCCGCGACCTGGATGCGGGTGGGCCCCGGATCGCAGGTGGGGACCGCGGCGGACGCCCCGGCCCGCGAGGTCGCCATGGTGTTCGGCGCCGGGCTGTGGAAGGGCCGGCCGACCCCGTATCTCGCCCACCGCCTGGACGCGGCGGCCGAGCTGTACCGGGCCGGGAAGGTGAAGGTCGTCCTGGTCACCGGGGACAACAGCCGGGTGGAGTACGACGAGCCGGACGCGATGCGCACGTACCTCACCGAGCGCGGGGTGCCGGACGACCGGATCGTCAGCGACTACGCCGGGTTCGACAGCTGGGACTCCTGCGTGCGCGCCAAGAAGATATTCGGGGTCGACCGGGCGGTGCTGGTGAGCCAGGGCTTCCACATCCACCGGGCGACCACACTGTGCCGCTCCGCCGGGATCGACGCGTACGGGGTCGGGGTCGACGCGCCACGGGACGCGACCTGGTATTACGGCGGGACCCGGGAGCTGGCCGCGTCGGGGAAGGCGGCCCTCGACGCCCTGCTGAGGCCCGACCCGCGCTTCCTGGGGCCCCAGGAGGCGGGCGTGGCGGAGGCGCTGGCCTCGGCCACGCCGTGACCTGGGGGCAGTGCGCCCCGACGCCTGCGGGCGGTGAGGTCCCGCATCCGACCCGGGACCTCACAGGGGTGTGGGCGGCGGGCTGAGGTGCGCGTTCCGGGGGTGTAACCGGGTTCCCCCGTCCCCGTAATACCTCTCTCGCAGGCTGGGCACCATGACCGGTGCCGAGACCCCCACCCACTGCCCGTACTGCGCCCTCCAGTGCGGGATGACCCTGCGCCCGGTACCGGGCCCGGAGGTGGCCGAGGTGGTGGAGCGCACCGGATTCCCCGTCAACCGGGGCGCGTTGTGCGGCAAGGGGCGGACCGCGCCCGCCGTGCTGCGCCAGGAGGTGCGGCTGACCTCCCCGCTGGTACGGAGGCGGCCCGGCGGTGAGCTGGAGGAAGCGGGCTGGGACGAGGCGCTGGGGCGGATCGCCGAGGGGCTCGGCGGGGTGCGGGCGGCGCACGGGGCGGACGCGGTGGGCGTGTTCGGCGGGGGCGGGCTGACCAACGAGAAGGCGTACGCGCTCGGGAAGTTCGCCCGGGTGGTGCTCGGGACCTCGCAGATCGACTACAACGGGCGCTTCTGCATGTCGTCGGCGGCGGCCGCGCACCAGCGGGCGTTCGGGCTCGACCGGGGGCTGCCGTTCCCGCTGGAGGACATCCCGCGCTCGGGGTGCGTGATCCTCGTCGGGTCGAACCTCGCCGAGACGATGCCGCCCGCGCTGCGGTATCTGACGGAGCTGCGTGAGAGGGGGGGCCGGCTGATCGTCATCGACCCGCGTCGCACCCGTACCGCCGAGCAGGCGGATCTGCATCTGGCGCCGCGCCCCGGCACCGATCTGGCCCTCGCCCTGGGGCTGTTGCACCTGGTGGTGGCGGAGGGCCGGGTGGACGAGGAGTTCGTGCGGACCAGGACCCGGGGGTGGGAGGAGGCGCGGGCCGGGGCGATGGCGCACTGGCCGGAGCTGGTGGAGCGGATCTGCGGGGTACCGGTGGCGCGGCTGCGGGAGGCGGTGGAGCTGTTCTGCGGGGCGGAGAGCGGGATGGTGCTGACCGCGCGGGGGCCAGAGCAGCAGGCCAAGGGGACCGACACGGTGGGCGCGTGGATCAACTTCTGCCTGGCCACCGGGCGGGCGGGGAGGCCGTTCTCCGGGTACGGGTGCCTGACCGGGCAGGGAAACGGGCAGGGCGGCCGGGAGCACGGCCAGAAGGCCGACCAGTTGCCCGGCTACCGCAAGCTGACCGATCCGGCCGCCCGCCGCCATGTCGCCGGGGTGTGGGGCGTCGACCCGGACAGCCTGCCGGGGCCGGGGCGGAGCGCGTACGAGCTGCTGGACGCGCTCGGCCAGGACGTGCGGGCGCTGCTGGTGATGGGCTCCAACCCGGTGGTCTCCGCCCCGCACGCCTCGCACGTGGAACAGCGGCTGGCGTCCCTGGACTTCCTCGCGGTCGCGGATGTCGTGCTCTCCGAGACGGCGGCGCCGGCGGATGTGGTGCTGCCGGTGGCCCAGTGGGCGGAGGAGAGCGGGACCACCACCAACCTGGAGGGCCGGGTGCTGCTGCGGCGGCGGGCGCTGGACCCGCCGGAGGGGGTGCGCAGCGATCTGGAGGTGCTGCACGCCCTGGCCGGGCTGCTGGGCCACGGCAAGGGGTTCCCCTCCGACCCGGCCGAGGTCTTCGAGGAGCTGCGGCGGGCCTCGGCGGGCGGTGCGGCCGACTACGCGGGCATCACCTACGAGCGGATCGCGGCCGAGGACGGGGTGTTCTGGCCCTGCCCCGACGAGGCCCACCCGGGGACGCCCCGGCTCTTCCTGGACCGGTTCGCGACGGAGGACGGGCGGGCCTCCTTCGTGCCTGTGGTGCACCGCGCGGCGGCCGAGGAGACGGACCGGGAGTACCCGGTGGTGCTGACGACGGGGCGGGTGGTCGCCCAGTACCAGTCGGGGGCCCAGACCCGCCGGGTCGACGAGCTGAACGCGGCGGCCCCCGGCCCCTTCGTGGAGCTGCACCCGCGCCTCGCGGAGCGGATCGGGGTGGCCGAGGGCGAGCTCGTCGCGGTGACGTCCCGGCGCGGGCGGGCGGTGGCACCGGCCCGGATCACCGGGGCGATCCGGGCGGACACGGTGTTCATGCCGTTCCACTGGCCGGGTGAGGGCCGGGCCAACACGCTGACCAACCCGGCGCTCGACCCGGTGTCGCGGATGCCGGAGTTCAAGGTGTGCGCGGTCCGCCTGGAGGCCGTCGGGTGACCCACCGCCCGCCGTCGATGACGCTGCCGCCGGTACGGAGGGAGCGGGTGACGGCGGCCGCGGCGAGGTAGACCCAGGCGCGCACGGTCCTCTCCCCCGGTTGCCCCTTTCCTGCCTGCCCCTCCCCCGGCGGCTCGATCTCGCGGACGACCCGCTCGTACAGATTGCGCGGGTGGCCGGGCCCCAGGTACTCCTCCAGGTCGTCCAGGAGCCCGAGCAGCTCCTCGTACACCCCCGGCGCGGCGGTGAGCAGGGTGCCGTGGACGCGGCCGTGGCCGTCGATGGCGTACGGGTAGCCGGGGCCGTCGTACAGCAGGGCCCGGGGCAGGACGGCCGCCCGCTCCCCCGACGTACGGCCCCGGAGGAACAGGTCGTGGTTGGGTTCGCCGGGGAGCAGCGTCCCGTACACGAAGAACGGCAGCTCGCCGGTGGGCGGGGAGGCGGGGTCCAGGGTGCTCATGGCCGCCGTCACAGAGCGGCTGCGGGGGCCGTCTCCGCCGTGACCCAGCCGAGGTAACGGGCGCTGCCACGGATCACCGGGATCGCGATGATCTCGGGTGTGTCGTAGTCGTGCGCCCCCTGGAGGTACTCCTCCAGCTCCTCGTAGCGCTCGGCCGCCGTCTTGAACAGCACCTGCCACTCCTGGGAGGACTCGATGGCGTTCTGCCACCGGTAGACCGAGGTGACGGGCGCGGAGACCTGCGCGCAGGCCGCCAGCCGGCCCTCCACCGCCCCCTGTGCCAGCTCGTGGGCCTTCTCCTCGCTGTCGGTCGTGGTCAGTACGGTCAGCCATGCCGGCGGCGCTGTCATCGTCCATCTCCTCGGAGTGCGGCGGGCTTCTCTGCCCGTGCACCGATTGTCGGCCCGGAGGGGGTCAGGCGCTGTACGGATGCCGGTTTCTGGCGTCGCGCAGGGCGTTGCCCCACCAGGCGAGCTGGTCCAGGAGCGCCTTGGCCGCCCCGTCGGCGTCCGCCGGGTCGCGGTGGTTCCCCTCGTCGTCGAAGAGGGCGCCCGCGTTGTGGAAGGAGACGGTGTCGCGGACGGAGACGGTGTGCATCTCCGCGAAGACCTGGCGGAGCTGCTCGACGGCCCGCAGCCCGCCGGACCTGCCGCCGTACGAGACGAACGCGACGGGCTTGGCCTGCCACTCGGCGCGGTGCCAGTCGATGAGGTTCTTGAGAGGGGCGGGGAAGGAGTGGTTGTACTCGGGGGTGAGCACGACGAACGCGTCGGCCGCCGCCAGCCGCTCCGAGACCGCCTCGACGCGCGCCGCCGCCTCGGGCTGCGGGCTGAAGGAGAGCGCGTCGGGGAGGCGAGCGGTGACGACGTCGATGAGCTCGGTCTCGATGCCGTCGTACCGGGCCGCGCGTTCCAGGAACCAGTCGGCGATGACCGGGCCGAAGCGGCCTTCGCGGTTGCTGCCGAGGATGACGGCGACCTTGAGGGGGGCGGTGGATGTCGTGGGTGCGGTTGCGGTGTCCATGGCGTCGAGCATTGAGCCTCAAGCTTGGTTGAGGTCAAGTCACCGGCGGAGGAAGCCGCGATCTACGGTTGCCCCATGACGATCACCCCCTCCCCACCGCCGCCCTACGTCGAGATGGACGGACACCCCGCCACCGAGGACGACCTGCGCGTCCCCGCCCTCTTCGGGTTCGGGCACTTCACCGCCATGCAGGTCAGGGACCGGAAGGTGCGGGGGCTCGGGCTGCACCTCGACCGGCTGGAGGGTGCGAACCGGGAGCTGTTCCAACTGCCCCTGGACGGCGGCCGGGTGCGGGAACTGGTCCGGCACGCCCTGGACGGTGCCAAAGTGCGGGACGCCTCCGTGCGGGTGCACGGGTTTCTGCCGCCCGGGGAGAGCCGTACGCGGGTCATGGTCACTGTGCGCGGGCCCGCCGCGATGGCGCCCGGGGCCCGGAGCCTGATGTCGGTGCCGTACGCCCGGGTTGTGCCGCACATCAAGCGGCCGGGCGAGTTCGGGCAGACCTACTACGGGATGCTCGCCGCGCGGGCCGGTTTCGACGAGGCCCTGCTGACCGCGCCGGGCGGAGTGGTGACCGAGGGGGCCATCACCAACATCGCCTTCTGGGACGGCACTTCGGTGGTGTGGCCGGACGCGCCCGCACTCATCGGGATCACCATGGCGCTGCTGGAGCGCGGCCTCGCGGCGGCCGGGGAGCCGTCGGTGCGGCGGGCGGTGACGCTGGACGGGCTGGGCGCGTACCGGGGCGCCTTCATCTGCAACTCGCAGGGGATCGCGCCGGTGCGGCGGATCGACGCGGTGGAGTTCGCGAGCGGTGACGGGGAGATGGAGGGGGTGATGAGCCGGCTGGGGAGTGCGTACGGGAGTGCGCCGGCGGATCCCCTGTAGCCGGAAGTCAGCTCTGTCCGAAAACCGACGGTGGCGCGGCCGTTCCGCCGCCGTGACGGACCATGGGGAGCATGCAGATCCATATCGAGGCCTCAGCGCTCCCCGGCCGCACCTGCGGGCCGGACTCCGACTTTCCCGGGTACGAGAACATCCACGTCGGAATCCAGCGCAAGGACCGGCCCGGTGAGCTGCTCGGCCTGTACCCCGGTGACGCCCCGGCCGCCTCCTGGACCCTGGAGTGCACGGCGAAGACCACGGCGGACGGGGTCGAGGTCTCGGGGCCGTACATCCAGAACCGGCTGGGCGGGCGGTTCGTCTATCTGTCGTGGGGCACGGTGGACGAGGCCGGGCTGTTCAGCATGTTCCGGCGCGCCAAGCTGATGTTCAGCGACATCGAACCCGAGGTCCTCGAAGCCGCCGCGCGCTCCGGGCACCTCACCGGGCGGCTGGGGCTGACCGACGCCAAGGGGCAGCCGCTGTGCGCGCGGGTGCGGCCGCCGCTGATCTCCTGGAGCGCGACGACCCCCTGAGGCCTGAGGGGAGGGAGCCTGCCTGCCCGGATCCGACACCGCCCCCACCGGACCCGGGGGGGGGTTGGGCCCGGTGGGGGCGGGTGCCGTGGGGGCGGGGATCCGTCCCGTGGGGGAGATGTCTTGCGTGTGCCCCCGACCGGGAAGCCCATGTATGTGACGTGCGTCACATCCTCGTTCCGGGGCTCACCCGATCGGCACCCGGCCCGGCAGCACGGACCGAACGGCCCAGCCGCACCGCCGCGACCTGCGGTGATCCCCGGCGGCAAGGGTGCCGCGCCGGTCCGTACGGGTGAAAGCTGACCTGGCGTCAGAAGGCAGGCGGTGCCGACTGCCCGTTAGGTCAGGGGCAGGACACAACCGCTCGCGCCGTCTGCCCGGAGGAATCCCCATGCGCAGTCCTGCTCGCCTGATGACCGGTACCGCCACCGCCGCGGTCACCGTCATAGCGCTCGGTCTCACCGCCGCCCCGTCCGCGTACGCAGGCGACGACTTCGGCCGGCTGGAGATCACCCCCGCGACCGCGCCCCCCGGCTCCACGGTCACCGTGAACACCACCGCCTGCGGCCCCAAGGGCTCCGGCATCGGTGACGCGAACTCCCTGGACGCCGGGGACTTCGAGGTCCGCAAGGGTACGCACAAGGAGGTCCTCGTCGGCCAGTTCACCGTGCCGCACGACACCCGGCCCGGGGTCTACGAGATCGTCGTCTCCTGCGACGACGGCAAGGACGCCGTCGGGGACCTCAAGGTGATCGGCGGCGGCAAGCACGAGAAGCCGGACCACGACCGCCCGTCCGGCCATGTGCGGACCGGGGTCGGCGGCAGCGTCGAGCCGAACTCCACGCAGGTCGCCCTCGGCGTCGGTGTGATCGGCATGGCGGCCGTCGGCGGCCTGTGGCTGCTGCGCCGCCGGACCGAGTCCACCGAGGGCAGCTGAGGCCGGACCCAGGCCGCGACCAGGGGCCGTGGGACCGAGGGCCCCCGGCTCCGGCCCACGCCCCGGGGGAGCCCCGCCGCTCCCCCGCACCGACCGGGCCGGGCGCGTCCCCGAGCGCGCCCGGCCCGCCTTCGATCCGAGACTCACCAGGCCTACGAGGACGACGACGTGTCCCAGAGCGCGCAGAAAGCCAGGGGCTGGCTGGTGGGCATCGCCGTACTGTGCGGCATCTGGCTCATCCAGAACGGCTCCGGCGACCAGCTGATCCCGCCGCAGCCCTCCGGCGCCCAGGCCTTCGCCGCCGGGCCCCAGCTCCAGCCCGGCTCTCCGGTCGCCGAGCCGCTGCGCCCCTCCGACCCGGTCCGCATCCGCATCCCGAGCATCGAGGTGGACGCGCCGATGATGCGGCTGGGCCTCGGCCCCGAAGGCAGCCTGGACGTCCCGCCGGACGAGAACCGCAACCTCGCGGGCTGGTACGCCGACGGGGTCCCGCCCGGCGCCCAGGGCACCGCGATCGTCGCCGGGCACGTCGACAACGCCGAGGGGCCCTCCGTCTTCTACGCCCTCGGCGCCCTGACCAAGGGCACCCGGGTCGAGGTCGTCCGCGAGGACGGGCGCACCGCGGTCTTCTCGATCGACGCCATCGAGGTGTACGACAACAAGGACTTCCCCGACCAGCGCGTCTACGGCGACTCCCCGCACGCCTCGCTACGGCTGATCACCTGCGGCGGCGGGTTCTCGAAGGAGACCGGCTACCAGGGCAATGTGGTGGCCTACGCCCATCTCGCCGACGTGCGGTGAACCCGCCCCCGGAACCCCTGGCTACGCCGTCCACTGGTCGTAGCCCAGCTTGGCCACCAGCGAGAACACCACCGTCAGCAGCACCGCCCGGACGAAACCGCTCCCCCGGCTCAGCGCCATCCGGGCCCCGGCCATCCCGCCCGCCAGGTTGAAGACGGCCATCACGGCGGCCAGCTGCCACAGGACCGTGCCCTGGTACGCGAACATCGCCAGCGCCCCCGCGTTCGTGCACACGTTGACGATCTTGGCGGTGGCCGAGGCGGTCACCAGGTCCAGGTGGAGCACAGCGGTCAGGGCCAGCACCAGGAACGTGCCCGTGCCCGGGCCGAACAGGCCGTCGTAGAAGCCGATCCCGCCGCCGACCAGCACGACCGCGGTGACGATCCGGGCCCGGGTGACCGGCCGGGCGTCGGTGTCGCCCGCCGCCGCCGTGCCGAAGGACGGGCGCAGCATGACGAAGGCGGCCACCCCGAGCAGCGCCGCCATGATCACCGGGCGCAGCACCTCACTGCTGATCCCGGCGGCGAAGAACGCCCCCGCCATCGACCCGGCCAGCGCCATCAGCCCCACCCGTACCGCCAGCCCCACCCGTACCGGGGCCCTGCGGACATAGGTGATCGCGGCACCCGAGGTGCCGACGATCGCCACGGCCTTGTTGGTACCGAGGACATGGGCCGCCGGAACGTTCGGCAGGCCGAGCAGCAGCGCGGGCAGGAGCAGCAGCCCGCCGCCGCCCACCACCGCGTCGATCCAGCCCGCGGCGGCCGCGGCCAGACAGAGGAGAACCAGGGTGGTCAAGGTGATGTCGGGCATGTACTCGACACTAAGGGGCGGTCCGTGGGTGGATCTCTTGGGGTCCGCAACGCGTGCAGGGGGCGGTCCGCCGGTGGTTGCCCCGGTGTCCGTCGTCCTCACAGGGCCCGCCGGGCCGCGCTGAGCGCACGGTTCCGCCCGGGAAACCGGCGGGATGCGGCTGGGTAACACCCGCCGCCCACTGTCTTCCTCATGAGGAAGAAGACGGAGAGCGCCTTGCCCGTCGTGGTGATCGGGGCCGGTATGGCCGGTGCCCGGCTCGCCGCCCGGGTCCCCGGGGCCACCGTCGTCGGCGAGGAGCGGCACGCCCCCTACAACCGGGTGCTGCTGGCGGATGTGCTGGCCGGGCGGTACGCCCCGGACGTCATCGCCCTGCCGGCCACCGAGGTGCGGCGCGGGGTGCGGGCGGTCCGGATCGACCGGGCCGACCGGCTGGTCCACTGCGACGACGGCAGCGTCCTGCACTACGGGCGCCTGGTCCTGGCCACCGGCTCCAACCCGGTGCTGCCGCCGCTGCGCGGGGTCGGCGACACCCTGCCCGACGGGGTGCACCCCTTCCGCACGCTCGACGACGCCCTGGCTCTGCGCGCCGCCGTACGGCCCGGAGTGCGCGCGGTCGTCATCGGCGGCGGGCTCCTCGGGGTGTCGGCGGCCCGGGCGCTCGCGGAGTGCGGCGCACAGGTGGTGCTGGCGCAGCAGGGCGAGCACCTCATGGAGCGCCAGCTCGACCCGGAGGCCGCCGCCCTGCTCCGCGTCCACCTCGAAGCGCTCGGTGTGGAGGTGCACACCGAGTGCCGGGTACGCGGGCTGCGCTGCACGGCCGCGACCACCACGGAGTCCGTACGGGCGGTCGAGCTGGCCGACGGCTACGAGCTCGCCGCCGACCTCACCGTCCTGGCCTGCGGGGTACGGCCCCGGACCGGTCTCGCCCTGGCCGCCGGGCTCGACGTCCGCAAGGGGATCGTGGTCGACGACGAGCTGCGCACCTCGGACCCGTACATCCACGCCCTCGGCGACTGCGCCGAGCACCGCTCCACGCTCTACGGGCTGGCCGGCCCGGCGCTGGAGCAGGCCGACGTCCTGGCCGAGGTGCTGGCCGGGCGGCCCGCCCGCTACGAGGGCACCCGGGCCCTGACCCGGCTGACCCTGCGCTCCCCCGGCCCCCGGGAAGCCCTCGACCTGGCCGCTTTCGGCGAGGCCCGTCCGCTGCCGGGCGACGACGTGATCCGGCTGGCCGATGCCACCCGGGGCGCGTACCGCACGGTCGTCGTCCGCGAGGGCCGGCTGGCCGGCGGGGTGCTCCTGGGCGACCTCGGCGCGGTCGCCGGCCTCGCCCGTACCTGGCAGGACGACGAACCGCTGCCGCCCGCCATGTCCCTGCTCCACCTGCTCATCGACGACGGAGGCCACTGAGATGCCGGAAACCACCATCCCGAACACCCCCGCCTTCGTCCTCGTCGGGCACGGCATGGTCGGCCAGCGGTTCCTGGAGTCCCTGGCCGCGCGCGGGCTGACCCCGGCAGCCGGGCGGGCCCGGGTCGTCGTGCTCTGCGAGGAGCCCCGGCCGGCCTACGACCGGGTGCGGCTCACCTCGTACTTCGCCGGGCGGTCCCCCGAGGAACTCTCGCTGGTGGAGCCAGGGTTCATGGAGGAGCACGGCTTCGAGCTGTACGTCGGCGACCCGGCGGAGAGCGTCGACCGTGCGGGGCGGACGGTGACCGCGCGGTCCGGGGCGGTGTTCCCGTACGACACGCTGGTGCTGGCGACGGGCTCGTACCCGTTCGTGCCGCCGGTGCCGGGGAGGGACGCCCGGGGCTGTTTCGTGTACCGGACCATCGAGGACCTGCTGGCGATCGAGGAGTACGCGAAGGGGGCGGTGACCGGCGCGGTGGTCGGGGGCGGGCTGCTCGGCCTGGAGGCGGCGGGGGCGCTCAAGGGGCTCGGGCTGCGCACCCATGTCGTGGAGTTCGCGCCCCGGCTGATGCCGGTGCAGGTGGACGAGGGCGGGGGCGCGGCGCTGCTGCGGACGATCGAGGGGATGGGGCTGACCGTCCACACCGGTGTCGGTACGCAGGAGGTCACGGCGGGCGATGACGGGGCGGTGAACGGGATGGCGCTCTCCGACGGGTCCTCCCTCGCCACCGATCTCGTGGTCTTCTCGGCGGGCGTGCGCCCGCGCGATCAGCTGGCCCGGGAGAGCGGGCTCGCGGTCGGGGAGCGCGGCGGGATCGTGGTCGACGCGGAGTGCCGGACCTCCGACCCGGCGGTGTTCGCGATCGGTGAGTGCGCGCTCGCCTCGGACGGGCGGGTCTACGGTCTGGTGGCGCCCGGCTACGAGATGGCGGAAACCGTGGCCGAGGTGCTCGGCGGCGGGCGGGCCGGGTTCACCGGGGCGGACATGTCGACCAAGCTCAAGCTGCTCGGCGTGGACGTGGCCTCGTTCGGTGACGCGCACGGGACGGCGGAGGGCGCGCTCGACGTGGTGTACGCCGACTCCCGCTCCGGCGTCTACAAGAAGCTGGTCGTCGCGGCGGACGGCACCCTGCTGGGCGGGGTGCTGGTCGGGGACGCCGACGACTACGGCACCCTGCGGCCGATGACGGGCAGCGTCCTGCCGGTCTCCCCGGAGCAGCTGGTGCTGCCGGCCGGCGCGGGCGGCCCGGTCACGCTCGGCCCGTCCGCGCTCCCGGACGACGCCGTCATCTGCTCCTGCCACAACGTGACCAAGGGCGCGGTCTGCGAGCACACAACCCTGCCCGAGGTGAAGAAGTGCACCCGGGCGGGGACGGGCTGCGGCAGTTGCGTCAAGGTGATCGGGCAGCTGCTGCCGCAGAGCCAGGACACCGGCCTCTGCGGCTGCTTCCCCTACAGCCGGGTGGAGTTGTACGAGATCGTCCGGACCCTGAGGGTCACCTCCTTCACCGCTCTGCTCGACTCGCACGGTCGTGAGGAGGCGCGCGGCGGGGAGGGCTGCGAGGTCTGCAAGCCGACGGTCGGCTCGGTCATCGCCTCGCTCGCCCCGACCGTCGGCGCCAGCGGCTATGTGCTGGACGGGGAGCAGGCGGCGCTCCAGGACACCAACGACCACTTCCTCGCCAACCTCCAGCGCAACGGCTCCTATTCGGTCGTGCCGCGCATCCCGGGCGGTGAGATCACCCCGGAGAAGCTCATCGTGATCGGCGAGGTGGCCCGCGACTTCGGCCTCTACACGAAGATCACCGGTGGCCAGCGCATCGACCTCTTCGGCGCCCGGGTCGACCAGCTCCCGCTGATCTGGACCCGGCTGGTGGACGCGGGCTTCGAGTCCGGGCACGCGTACGGGAAGTCGCTGCGTACGGTCAAGTCCTGTGTGGGGCAGACCTGGTGCCGCTACGGCGTGCAGGACTCCGTGAAGATGGCGATCGACCTGGAGCTGCGCTACCGGGGCCTGCGCTCCCCGCACAAACTGAAGTCGGCGGTCTCCGGGTGCGCCCGGGAGTGCGCGGAGGCCCGGGGCAAGGACTTCGGGATCATCGCCACCGCCGGCGGCTGGAACCTCTACGTCGGGGGCAACGGCGGTGCCACCCCGCGCCACGCCGATCTGCTGGCGCAGGATCTCTCGGACGCCGAACTGGTGCGGCTGATCGACCGGTTCCTGATGTTCTACATCCGTACGGCGGACCGCCTGGAGCGCACCTCGGCCTGGCTGGAGCGGATCGACGGCGGCCTGGAGCACGTACGGGATGTCGTCGTCCATGACTCGCTGGGGCTCTGCGACGAGTTGGAACGGCTGATGGCCGACCATGTGACCGGCTACCGCGACGAGTGGGCCGAGACCATCGAGGACCCGGAGCGGCTGCGGCGGTTCGTGACCTTCGTCAACGCCCCCGACGCCCCGGACCCCTCGGTGAAGTTCGTCCCGGAGCGGGACCAGATGAAACCCGATCTGGAACTGCTCGCGGGTCCCGTGCTCGCCGTCCGCACCCTGGAAGGGACCTCCTCCTGATGACCATCGACACCCTGAGCGCCCCTGTGGCCGTCGTCCGGATCGCCCACGCCGACGGCTGGGTCACGGTCTGCGACCGGGCCCTGCTGAGCCCGGGACGCGGTGCCGCGGTGCTGCTGCCGGACGGCGGGCAGGCCGCCCTGTTCATGGACCGGTCGGGTGCGGTGCGCGCGATCGGCAACCGGGACCCGTTCACCGGGGCGTACGTCCTCTCCCGCGGGCTGCTCGGCACGGCGGACGGGCGGCCGTTCGTGGCCTCGCCGCTGCTGAAGCAGCGCTTCGACCTGGCCACGGGGGTGTGTCTGGACGACGAGGAGGTCTCGGTGCCGGTGTATGCGGTACGGGTGGAGTGACAGCCCGGACCGCCACCATCCTCCTTCTGTTCACCGGGAATTGACGCTCCATCAATTAGGCCCTTCTACAGTCCTGACGCGCGACCCGCCGGTCCGTCCGGAGCGGCGGGCCCTCACTCATCCGTGGAGTGATCGTGGAACGTCGGACCTTCTTGCGCACGGCTGTGGTCGGCACCTCGGCGGCGGCCTTCGGCGGCACCCTGTGGCGGGGCGCCGCCTTCGCCGGACCCGCCCAGCCGGCCACCGGCCCGTACGGTGCACTGCAGGCGGCCAACGGCAACGGCATCCAGCTGCCGAGCGGCTTCACCAGCCGCATCGTCGCCCGGTCGGGGCAGACCGTGGCGGGCACCTCCTACCGGTGGCACAGCGCCCCCGACGGCGGGGCGACCTACGCCGACGGCTCGGGGTGGATCTACGTCTCCAACGCCGAGGTCTCCTCGGGCAGCGGCGGCGGGGCGAGCGCCGTGCGGTTCAACTCCTCGGGCACGGTGACGTCCGCGTACCGGATCCTGTCGGGGACGAACAACAACTGCGCGGGCGGCTCCACCCCGTGGAACACCTGGCTCTCCTGCGAGGAGGTCACCCGGGGGTACGTCTACGAGACCGACCCGTGGGGCGTGAACGCCTCCGTGCGGCGGCCCGCGCTGGGCCGCTTCAAGCACGAGGCGGCGGCCGCGGACCCCGACCACGGGTACATCTACCTCACCGAGGACGAGAGCGACGGCCGCTTCTACCGCTTCCGGCCCACGACCTGGGGCAACCTGTCGAGCGGCACCCTCCAGGTCCTGGTGGCGGGTACGGCCACCTCGGGACCGGTGACCTGGGCGAACGTTCCGGACCCGGCCGCCTCATCGACCCAGACCCGCTACCAGGTCTCCGGCGCCAAGGTCTTCAACGGCGGCGAGGGCTGCTTCTACGCGGCGGGCACCTGCTGGTTCACCACCAAGGGCGACAACCGGGTGTGGGCGTACGACGCGAACACCTCGTCGATCTCCCTGACGTACGACGACTCCCTGGTGACGGGCGGCGCGGCCCCGCTGACCGGCGTCGACAACGTCACCCGGGCCGGCTCCGGCGACCTGTACGTGGCGGAGGACGGCGGAAACATGGAGATCTGCCTGATCACGCCCGCCGACACGGTCGCCCCGTTCCTGCGGATCACCGGCCAGTCCGGCTCGGAGATCACCGGTCCGGCGTTCTCCCCGGACGGCAAGCGGCTCTACTTCTCCTCGCAGCGCGGCACCAGCGGCAGCTCGTCCGGCGGCATCACGTACGAGGTGACGGGACCGTTCCGCAGCTGACGCACCCGTGTGCGCCGGGGCTCCCCCGTGGCCCCGGCGCACACCCCGCGGCTCGGCCCCGTCGTGCGGCCCCGCGGTTCAGCCCTGGCCCTCGACGGCGGCCGGGTCCATCCACATGACCTCCCAGATGTGGTGGTCGGGGTCCTGGAACGAGCGGCCGTACATGAAGCCCATGTCCTGCGTCTCGCCCGCCGGGAACCCGCCGGCCGCCAGCGCCGCGTCGGCGAGCTGGTCGACCTTCTCGCGGCTGTCGGCGCTCAGGGCGAGGATGACCTCGGTCGTCTTCGACGCGTCCGCGATGTCCTTCTTGGTGAAGTCCTTGAAGCGCGGTTCGGTCAGCAGCATGACGAAGATCGTGTCGCTGAGGACCACACACGCGGTCTTGTCGTCGCTGAACTGCGGGTTGGTCGTGAAGCCGAGCTTCTCGAAGAAGCCCTTCGAGGTCTCCAGGTCCTTCACCGGCAGGTTCACGAAGATCATCTGAGCCATGGTCGTTTCCTCTTCCCGCGTTCCGTCGTGCGCCACGGCGGTCCGTCCGGCGCTTTCGAAGGGATAGACGGCGGGGCCGCCGGGAACTCATCGCCGTAAGCCGGACGAGTTTTCACGAGTTCCGGGCGGCCACCGTTCAGGACATGGCGAGCGGGGCGCCGCCCCGGAGCAGGGAGCCGCCCAGCGGGGTCAGCGTGTGCAGCACCGAGCTGCCGTGGCGCAGGGTGAGGACCAGGCCCGCCTCGCGCAGGACGGAGGCGTGCTGGCTCGCCGAGGCGAGCGACACCCCGGCCCGGCGGGCCAGTTCGCTCGTCGTGCAGCCGTTGCCTATGGCCTGCAGGACGGCGGAGCGGGTGTGGCCGACGAGCCGGCCGAGCCAGGGTCCGGCCTCGGCGAACTCCGGGGCGCCGGTGTGGGTGACCGGGTAGACGAGCACGGGCGGGAGCGACGGGTCGCGGTAGACGACCGGGGTGCCCCGGCAGAAGAAGGACGGCTGGAGCAGCAGCCCGCGTCCGTCCAGATACAGATCGCGGTCGACAGGGTAGTCCGCCTCCAGCACGGGCGCCCGCCACCGGATCATCGGCGGCAGGGTCGCCAGCAGCCCGTCGGCCCCGCCGTCCAGGAGCGCGCGGCCCCGCACGGCCCGGTCGGCCTCGATGCTGGCCCGGATGTGCGGCCAGTACGGCTCGACAGCGGCGTCGTGGTAGCTGCGCAGGGCGCCGATGAGCCGGGCGAGGGGTTCGGCGCGGCCCTCGGAGAGCGCGGCGGGCAGCGCGGCCGTGAGCCGCCCGGCGCCGGCGTCCCGGCCCGCGGTCCCCCGCACGCCCCGCTGCCGCCGCCGTCCGGCCGCCATCACGTCCAGTTCGCGGCGGACGCGGTCGGCGGGGGTGTCGCGCAGGGCCTCCATTCCGACATCGAGCCCGAAAGGCTCGGCGCCTTCCTGCGAGGGGGTCAGGAAATCCGGGAAATAGCCGCGGGGCGGGACGACCGCCGCCAGCAGTTGCGCTTCACCATTCAACCGAGCTCGCGTTTCTGTCCGCCATTTCCCGAACACCGTCGAAGCCCGTCGGTCTCTCAGCCGGTGAAAACTGAGAATCGTTTCCCACATCGCGTCCGGCCTCGTGGCCATCCGCACCCGCGAAAGGTCCAGCCTGGACACATGGATACGCAGCACTACTCCCCCACCTGTTGCATCCGCAATTGCCCCCACCGAAGGGTATGCGGACCGTCACAGGAGGTCACCACGGGGTTTCGGCCAGAAGTGAAACGTCTCGCCCCGTTCCGCTTCACCCGAAAAGCTGTACGACGTCGGGTACGCATCCGGTGCCTGCCGGATGAGCACGCGAAGGCCGTGGGGGGCTTTGTGTGTTCGGCGGCGGTGGGCAACGGTGCGGCTCCGTACCCGACGGGGGTAAGCCGGGTGCGGTCCATGGGTGGGGATCCATGGACCGCACCCCGGTCCACCGGACAGTCACCCCAACTTCTTTGCGCATTAAACGAAGCAATGTGCTCCAGGACACATCGGTAGCGCACATTCCGCTCCGGTCCCAGGGGCGCACATATTCCGCAGGCAAGACGAAGCGGCGGCACCCCCGCACAGGGTGCCGCCGCTTCTCGGTGTTCCGGAGATGTCATCAGGGTGGCGAGCCGATGAGGGACCCGGCCCAATTCCCTTATAAATCCCCGGAGTTGGTCATGCGTGCCGCATCAGCGGCTGTCGCTTCCCCGCGACTGGGCCGCCGCCCGGCCCGCTTCGAGGCGGGCCACCGGGATGCGGAACGGCGAGCAGGAGACGTAGTCCAGGCCCACCTCGTGGAAGAAGTGCACCGACTCCGGGTCACCGCCGTGCTCGCCGCAGACGCCGAGCTTGAGGTCCGGGCGGGTGGCCCGGCCGGCCTCCACGGCGCTGCGCACCAGCGCGCCCACGCCGTCCCTGTCGATCGTCTCGAACGGAGAGACCCCGAAGATGCCCTTCTCCAGGTACGCGGTGAAGAACGAGGCCTCCACGTCGTCGCGGGAGAAGCCCCACACCGTCTGGGTCAGGTCGTTGGTGCCGAACGAGAAGAACTGGGCGGCCTCGGCGATCTGGCCCGCCGTCAGCGCGGCGCGCGGCAGCTCGATCATGGTGCCGATGGTCAGCTTGAGGTCGGTGCCGGTGGCCGCCTGGACCTCCGCGATGACCCGGTCGGCCTCCTCGCGGACGATCTCCAGCTCCTGGACCGTGCCGACGAGCGGAATCATGATCTCGGGACGCGGGTCGCCCTTGGCGTTCTTGCGCTGGGCGGCCGCCTCCGCGATGGCCCGCACCTGCATGGCGAACAGGCCGGGGATGACGAGCCCGAGGCGTACCCCGCGCAGACCCAGCATCGGGTTCTGCTCGTGCAGCTTGTGGACCGCCTGGAGGAGGCGCAGGTCGTTCTCGTTGGCGTCCTTGCGGGACTCCGCGAGCGCCACCCGGACGGAGAGCTCGGTGATGTCGGGGAGGAACTCGTGCAGCGGCGGGTCGAGCAGCCGTACGGTGACGGGCAACCCGTCCATCGACTCGAACAGCTCGATGAAGTCGGCCTTCTGGAGCGGGAGGAGCGCGGCGAGGGCGGTCTCGCGCTCGTCGTCGGTGTCCGCCAGGATCAGCTTCTCGACCATCTCGCGGCGCTCGCCGAGGAACATGTGCTCGGTGCGGCACAGGCCGATGCCCTGGGCGCCGAAGCGGCGGGCCCGCAGGGCGTCCTCGGCGTTGTCCGCGTTGGCCCGCACCCGCAGCCGGCGCACCCGGTCCGCGTACGCCATGATCCGGTGCACGGCGGCGACCAGCTCGTCGGCGTCGTCGGCGCCCGCGTGCATCCGGCCCTCGAAGTACTCGACGACCGGCGACGGTACGACGGGTACCTCGCCCAGGTAGACCTTGCCGGTGGAGCCGTCGATCGAGACGAGGTCGCCCTCCTCGATAACCTTGCCGCCCACCGTCATCCGGCGGCGCTTGGTGTCGACCTCCAGGTCCTCGGCGCCGCAGACACAGGTCTTGCCCATGCCGCGCGCCACGACCGCCGCGTGCGAGGTCTTGCCGCCGCGCGAGGTCAGGATGCCCTCGGCGGCGATCATGCCTTCGAGGTCGTCGGGGTTGGTCTCGCGGCGGATCAGGATCACCTTCTCGCCGGAGCGGGACCACTTGATCGCGGTGTACGAGTCGAAGACGGCCTTACCGACGGCGGCACCCGGCGATGCGGCGATGCCCCGGCCGAGCAGCTCGGTCTTCGCCTCGTCGTCGAAGCGGGGGAACATCAGCTGCGCGAGCTGGGCGCCGTTGACGCGCTGGAGGGCCTCGGCCTCGTCGATCAGGCCCTGGTCGACGAGCTGGGTGGCGATCCGGAAGGCGGCACCGGCGGTGCGCTTGCCGACCCGGGTCTGGAGCATCCAGAGCTGGCCGCGCTCGATGGTGAACTCGATGTCGCAGAGATCCTTGTAGTGGTTCTCCAGCGTCTTCATGATCTGCATGAGCTGGTCGTACGACTTCTTGTCGATCGACTCGAGATCGGCGAGCGGCACCGTGTTGCGGATACCGGCGACGACGTCCTCGCCCTGCGCGTTCTGGAGGTAGTCGCCGTAGACGCCCTGGTGGCCGCTGGCCGGGTCGCGGGTGAAGGCGACGCCCGTACCGGAGTCGGGGCCGAGGTTGCCGAAGACCATCGAACAGACGTTGACGGCCGTGCCGAGGTCGCCGGGGATGCGCTCCTGGCGGCGGTAGAGCTTGGCGCGGTCGGTGTTCCACGAGTCGAAGACCGCGTTTATGGCCAGGTCCATCTGCTCCCGCGCGTTCTGCGGGAACTCGCGTCCGGCCTGCGTCTCGACGATCTTCTTGAACTGCTTGACGAGCTTCTTGAGGTCGGCCGCGCCCAGGTCGGTGTCGACCGTGACCTTCTTGACCGCCTTGGCGTCCTCCAGGGCCTCCTCGAAGAGGTCGCCGTCGACACCGAGGACGGTCTTGCCGAACATCTGGATGAGGCGCCGGTAGGAGTCCCAGGCGAAGCGCTCGTCGCCGGACTGGGTGGCGAGGCCGACCACCGAGGCGTCGGAGAGACCGATGTTGAGGACCGTGTCCATCATGCCGGGCATGGAGAACTTGGCGCCGGAGCGGACGGAGACCAGCAGCGGGTCGTCGGCCTGGCCGAGCTGCTTGCCCATCCGGGCTTCCAGCGCCGAGAGGTGCGCACTCACCTCGTCGCGCAGCGCGGTAGGCGCCTCGCCGCTCTCCAGGTAGACCTTGCAGGCCTCGGTGGTGATGGTGAAGCCCGGAGGGACGGGCAACCCGAGGTTGGTCATCTCGGCGAGGTTGGCACCCTTGCCGCCCAGAAGATCCTTCAGATCCTTGTTGCCCTCGGTGAAGTCGTAGACGAACTTCTGGGGATCTTTGTTTTCCGACACGGGTCTCGACTCCTCGAGGACGCGGTGGCTGCCCTGACGGCCAGGAACATACCCAGATCGAAGGTGTATGGGTACGTCCACTTGGTCGTCATGCGGCCGCAACCACCCGTCCGCCAGCAGATCTAAAGAAACTCACCGGCGAGCGGGCTGCAGCCGTCCGTTCAGCTCTTGAAGGCGGCATGGTCATTTCTTGACCCTAAGCTCTCATCTGAGCGGACCAACCTGCATCTGAGTGCACTTCTCGAAGGCTGCTACGTGGCACTGAGTGCCAGGTCTTCCAGAAGTGCAGCCACCACCAAAACGCTCATCTGAGCACACCACCGATCAAGGGTGGCGCGAATCACGCTCGTTTCGGACCCCGGATTTCAGGATCCGGACGCCTCAGGGACGTCGAAGGCAGTCGCTCAGCACCCCGAGGTCCACCTCTTCCAGGCTACGGGCGAACGTCCGCCCCCGCCCCGGGGCCACCGGCAGCAGCGACGGGACGACCAGCACCGCGCACCCCGCCGCGTCGGCGGAGGCGGTGCCGTCCGGGGAGTCCTCCACCGCCACACAGGCGGCGGGGTCGGCCGCGAACCGCTCGGCCGCAGTGCGGTACGGATCCGGGTGCGGCTTGGTCCGTACGGTGTCGTCGGCCGACAGCGTGAAGGCGAAGTCCACCCCGGCCAGGGACCCGGCCACCACCGCGTCGACCACACTCCTGGGCGAGGCGCTGACCAGGGCGAACGGCACCCCGGCGCCTTCCAGCGAGGCCAGCAGCGCGGCGGCCCCGGGGCGCAGCGGGGCACCCGCGTCGACCTTCCGGAAGAAGGAGTCGGTCAGCTCGGCGGCGGTGTCGGAGAGGGTGGAGGAGTCACCCCCCGTCACCCCGATCAGATGAGCGGCCGTGTCGGCGACGGCCCGGCCGACCACCTCCGGCGCGTCCGCGTCGGTCAGCCGGTGGCCGAGCCCGGCCGCGACCTCACGGGCGGTCTCCCACCAGAGCACCTCGGTGTCGACGAGGGTGCCGTCCATGTCGAAGAGGACGGCGGCGGGAGCGAAGGTCCTCACGCGTCCACCTTGTCGCCCGGGGCGGCGGCTTCCGGGGCGGTCGCCGTCTCCCGTACGGGCACGACGAGCACCGGGCGGCGGACCGGGGTGACCCGTACCCGTACACCGGGAGCGAGTTCCGTGGCGTCCCTCGAGGGGAGGTCGGCCTTGGCCGCGACGCCGTCCGGGAGGTCGAGCAGGACCCGGGTGACCGAGCCGAGGAAGGAGGCGGAGACGACCGTGGCGGTGCCCTCGGGGTCGGCGGTGACGCCGATGCTCTCGGGGCGGATCAGGACGTCGACCGCGCCCCGGCCCGCGGGGATGTCCCCGTCGACCGGCAGCGAGGCGCCCGCGACCTGCACGGACCCGTCGCCGGTCAGCCGGCCGGGCAGCCGGTTCATGGTGCCGACGAACTCGGCGACGAACGGCGTGGCGGGGCGCTCGTACAGCTCGGCCGGGGGCGCGCACTGCTCCAGGCGGCCCGCGTTGAGGACGGCGACCCGGTCGGCCATGGAGAGGGCCTCCTCCTGGTCGTGGGTGACGAAGATGGTGGTGATGCCGAGCGACAGCTGGAGGCGGCGGATCTCCTCGCGGAGCGTGAGCCGGACCTTGGCATCGAGTGCCGAGAGCGGTTCGTCCAGGAGCAGGACCCGGGGGCGCAGGGCGAGGGCACGGGCCAGGGCGACGCGCTGCTGCTGGCCGCCGGACATCTGGTGCGGGAAGCGGTTGCCGTGGTCGGGCAGTCCGACGAGTTCGAGGAGTTCGTTCGCGGTGGCGTGCCGTTCGGCGGTGGCGACGCCCCGCATCCGGGGACCGAAAGCCACGTTGTCGCGGGCGTTGAGGTGCGGGAAGAGGCTGTAGGACTGGAAGACCATCCCGGCGTCGCGCCGGTTGGCGGGGACCGGGGTGATGTCCTCGCCGTCGACCAGGACCTCGCCGGAGTCCGGCTGCTCGAACCCGGCGAGGACCCGCAGCGCGGTGGTCTTGCCGCAGCCGGAGGGGCCCAGCAGGGCGAGGAGCTCGCCCGGTTCGGCGGTGAGGTCGAGTCCGTCGAGGGCCACGGTGGGGCCGAACGCCCGGCGCAGGGAGCGGAACTCCACCCGCGCTCCGGTGGCGGCCCGCCCTTCGGAGGCGGCGGTCCTGGCCGCCTCGGGGCGTCCGGCGGCGGTGGACGGGGCTGGCAGGGCTGACATGGGTGGCTACTCCTTGCCGGGTACGGGGGTGGGGGCGGCGGCCGGGACGGCGGTGGTGGCGGACCCGGTTCCGGCGCGCGAGAGGACGAGCAGCAGGGCCCAGGTGATGAGCAGGGAGAGCAGGGAGACGGCGACCGACATCCGGGCCTCGGCGCCGGAGACGGTGACGATCCACACCGCGAAGGGCCGGAAGCCCAGCAGCGAGGCGACGGTGTACTCGCCGAGCACCAGCGCCAGGGTGAGGAAGGAGGCCCCGGCGAGCGAGGAGCGCAGGTTGGGCAGGATGACGCCCACGATGACCTGCAGCCGGCTCGCCCCGCAGTTGCGGGCCGCCTCCACCAGCGTGGGGACGTCGACGGCGCGCAGTCCCGCGTCCAGCGAGCGGTGCACGAACGGCAGCGCCAGCACGGTGTAGGCGAGGACCAGCACCACCGGGAACGACTCGTTCTGCACGGCGAGGAAGGTCTGGTAGAGCGGGGTGCGCGAGAAGTGGTCGGGCCCCCAGCGCAGCACGGTGGCGATCCCGGTGACCAGGGCGATCGGCGGCACCACCAGCGGCAGCATGCAGACGACCTCGACCACGGCCCGCAGCCGGGGCGGCCCGAGCCGCACCGCGACGAGCGCGGGGACGACGAGCAGCAGGGCCAGGGCGATGGTGGCGGCGGCGAGGGAGAGCGAGAGGAAGAGGCTCTCGGTGAAGCCTTCGGCGGACAGGATGCCGCTGTACGCCTCGAAGGTGAGGCCCTGGTTCGGTACGTGGACGGTGAAGACGAACGAGGAGAGCAGCGGGGTGACGAAGTAGAGCCCGGCGATCGCCAGGACGGCACCGCGCCAGTACCGGGGGCGCGTACGGCGGGCCTTCACCGGGGCGAGGGCCTCGGGGGCGGCGGTGGTCAGTGCAGCCATCGGGAGCTCCGTCGCTGGAGGGGCAGATAGACCGCCATCACCAGTCCGGCGATCACGATCATGTCGAGGCTCAGCGCCAGCGCCACGTTCTCCTGGCCGACCAGGACGTTCCCGGAGAGCGCGTCGGCGATCTTCAGGGTGACCAGCGGTACGGAGCCGCCGACGAGGGCGGCGGCCGTGGCGTGCGCGGCGAAGGCGCTGCCGAAGAGGAGGACGAACCCGCCGAGCAGCGAGGGCGCGAGCACCGGCAGGCCGACGTGGCGCCAGAACTGCCAGGTGGTGGCGCCGGTGTTGCGGGCGGCCTCGCGCCACTGGGGGCGCAGCCCGTCCAGTGCCGGGACGACGACGATCACCATGAGCGGGATGAGGAAGTAGAGGTAGATGACGGTGAGCCCGGTGAAGGAGTAGAGGTTCCAGCCGAGCGCGTCCAGGTGCCCCAGCTGGGTGACCACACCGGAGATGCCGAGGGTGGCGACGAAGGCGAAGGCCAGCGGGATCCCGCCGAAGTTGGCGAGCACCCCGGAGGCGGTGAGCACGGCCCCGCGCAGCGCGCCGCGCCGCGAGGTGACGACGGCCTGCGCGATCAGCACGCCGAAGACGGTGGCGATGGCCGCGGTCAGCGCGGAGAGTTCGACGCTGCCGGTGAGCGAGGTGAGGTAGGGGCCCTGGAGCGAGCGCTGGAGGTGCTCTCCGGTGAACTCGGTGGTCCCGGCGACCGGGTCGGTACGGGTGATCGCCCCGTACAGCAGGGCGCCGGCGGGCAGTCCGAAGCAGAGTCCGGCGAAGACGAGCAGCGGGAGAGCGCCGAGCCAGGCGCGGGGCGGCCGACGGCGGCGCGTACGGCCACCGGCCTTCACAGGGGCCGCCCCGGGTCCCGGGGCGGCGGTCGGGTGGGATGGGGTCATCAGGAGACGGCCTTGTCCCAGTTCTCGGAGAGCGTGGCGTTGGCCTTGTCGAGCTCCTCGGAGCTCGGGAACGTCGGCGTGCCCTCGACGGCGGGAAGCTTGGCTACGAAGGTCTTGTCGGCCGTCCCGTCCTCGGTCATGGCGGGCAGCAGCACCGGGCGGGCGTACCCCTTGAGCCAGAGGTTCTGGCCCTCGGCGCTGTACAGGTACTCCATCCAGAGGCGGGCGGCCGCCGGGTGCGGGGCGTCCTTGTTGATGGCCTGCGAGTAGAACTGGGCGTACACGCCGTCGGTCGGTACGGAGACCTTCCAGTCGACGCCCTTGCCCTTGAACTGGTCGGCGTACCCGGCGTTCAGGTAGTCCCAGTCGATGCTGATCGGCGTCTCGCCCTTCTCGACGGTCGCCGGGGTGGACTCGACGGGGATGAAGTTGCCGCTCTTCTTCAGCTTGCCGAAGAAGTCGATGCCGGGCTGGATGTCCCCGAACGAGCCCTTGTTGGCCAGGGACGCCGCGTACACGCCGCCGAACGCGGAGCCGGACTTGGTCGGGTTGCCGTTGAGGGCGACCTTGCCCTTGTACTCGGGCTTCAGCAGGTCCGCGAAGGTCTCGGGGCAGCTCTTGATGCGGGCGGCGTCGCAGCCGATGGAGACGTAGCCGCCGTAGTCGTTGTACCAGCGGCCGTCCGCGTCCTTCTGGCTGTCGGGGATCTTGTCCCAGGTGGCGACCTTGTACGGGGCGAAGAGGTTCTCGGACGCGCCGCTGCGGGCGAAGGCGATACCGAGGTCGAGGACGTCGGGGGCGCGCTTCTGGCCCTTGCGGGACTTGACTGCGGCTATCTCGTCGGAGCTGGAGCCGTCCGGGTTCTCGCTCTTGATCTTGATCTTGTACTTGGCCTGGAAGCTCTTGATCAGCTCGCCGTAGTTCGCCCAGTCCGGCGGCAGGGCGATCACGTTGAGCTCGCCCTCCTTCTCGGCGGCGGCCACCAGCTTCTCCAGCCCGCCGAAGTCGGCGACGGAGGCGGCCTCGGTGGACTTCACCCCGTTGGCACCGGTCGCGGCCTTCTCCTCGGGCGCGGCACCGCACGCGGTGAGGGCGGTGAGGGCTGCGGTGGAGAGGGCGAGGGCGGCAACGGCACGGCTGTTGGCGCGGATACGGGGGCGGGGTCGGGCTCTGCGCACGGTAGGTCTCCCAGGAGCGAAGCGTGAGGGCCACTTGTTCATACAAGCTGGCACCAGTTCGCCCGGGCCAGGTGTCCGGGAAGTTAACGTCCCATGTCTGCCGCCGCAAGAGGGCGGGAAGAGGAAAGCGCACTATCCAGGGGTTCTGGTAGATAACGACCTCGCATCGAAACGCCTCGCGACGACGCTAGAGTGAGCGGCAGGACCGTCACCGAAGAGCGGACCTGTACACAGCGCATCCTGCGCATTGACGGCCGAGGGGGACGCATGGGCGCTACGCGCTACCGGGAGATCGCCGAGTCGCTGCGGCACGCCATCCGCACCGGCACCTACCCGCTCGGCTCACGACTGCCGTCGGAGAGCGACCTCTCCGCCCGCTGGGAGGTCTCGCGCGGCACGGTCCGCCAGGCGGTGGCGCTGCTCGCGTCCGAGGGGCTGATCGGCTCCCGGCAGGGAGCCCGCCGGGTCGTGCTGCGCCAGGAGCGGCGCCAGAGCTTCCAGCAGCTCAACAGCTTCGCGCAGTGGGCGCAGGCGATGGGGTGCGAGGTAGCCAGCCGCATCCTGACCCGCACGGTGCGGACGGCGACCGACGAGGAGGCCGAACGCCTGGACGCGGAGCCGGGCAGCGAGGTGCTGTACGTGCTGCGGCTGCGATGGCTGGACGGGGAGCCGGTGATGGTCGAGCGGACCGTGTACGCGGGCTGGGTGGCGCCGGCCGTCCTGGAGCTGCCGGAGGACTGCGTCTCGATCATGGACAGCATCGCGGAGCGGGCGGACATCGTCGCGCACTACGGCGAGCACCTGATCGACGCGGTCGCGGCGGGCAGCGAGGACGCCCGGCTGCTGCGGGTGCGCCGGGCCAGCCCGCTGCTGCGCCAGCGCCACCTGACGTACACGGCGGCGGGCCGGGCCATCGAGTGGACGGACGACCGCTACCGGGCGGGCAGCGTGGTCTTCAACGTGATGAACTCCGCGGGGGCGGCCCCGCTGGAACGCAGGGCGGGGCCGGACGTGCGGGGCTGAGAACTTCCCGTACGCGTACGGGCTCTGCCGCCTCGTACGCGTACGGGCTGAGCCGCGCTCGTACGCGTACGGACTCAGCCGCCGGAGGTGTCCAGCTCCGCGTCGGCGCTGATGCCCGAGCAGTCGTAGGGGTCCTTGAGCCAGCCGTCCGGCAGGACGACCCGGTTGTTGCCCGAGGTGCGCCCGCGCGGCCCGTCGGCGCCGTCCGGCCAGGGCTGGTCGAGGTCCAGCTCGTGCAGCTGACCGCCCAGCTCCTCCAGCGAGGAGGTGATCGCCAGCTTCTTGCGCATCTCCGATCCGACGGCGAACCCCTTCAGATACCAGGCGACGTGCTTACGGAAGTCGATCACGCCACGGGTCTCGTCGCCGATCCACTCCCCCAGCAGCGTCGCGTGGCGCACCATGACGTCCGCGACCTCGCGCAGGGTCGGCGCGTGCCGGGTGGGGCTGCCCTCCATGGCGTTCACCAGGTCGGCGAAGAGCCAGGGCCGCCCCAGGCATCCGCGCCCGACGACGACTCCGTCGCAGCCGGTCTCCCGCATCATCCGCAGGGCGTCGTCGGCACACCAGATGTCCCCGTTGCCGAGGACGGGGATCTCCGGGACGTGCTCCTTGAGCCGGGCGATGGCGTCCCAGTCGGCGGTGCCGCCGTAGTGCTGGGCGGCGGTCCTGCCGTGCAGGGCGACGGCGGTGACGCCCTCCTCGACGGCGATGCGGCCCGCGTCGAGGAAGGTGATGTGGTCGTCGTCGATGCCCTTGCGCATCTTGATGGTGACGGGGAGGTCACCGGCGTTGGAGACGGCCTGGTTGAGGATGGCCCGCAGCAGGGGCCGCTTGTACGGCAGCGCGGAGCCGCCGCCCTTGCGGGTGACCTTGGGGACCGGGCAGCCGAAGTTCAGGTCGATGTGGTCGGCGAGGTTCTCGTCGACGATCATCCGGACCGCCTTGCCGACGGTGACCGGGTCCACCCCGTACAGCTGGATCGAGCGCGGGGTCTCGGTCGCGTCGAAGTGGATCAGCTGCATGGTCTTCTCGTTGCGCTCGACCAGCGCCCGCGTGGTGATCATCTCGCTGACGAACAGCCCCTTGCCCCCGGAGAACTCCCGGCACAGCGTCCGGAACGGGGCGTTGGTGATGCCGGCCATGGGCGCGAGCACCACTGGCGGCTGCACGGTGTGCGGGCCGATGCGGAGCTGCGGGAGAGCGGGGGCGAGCGTGGTCATTGCTCCATTGTCGCGTACGCCGGAGGGGTGGCCGCCCGGGCGTGGCGGTCGGGCGGCACGGCCTCGGTCCTCGGCGGCGTCGGGCCGGACGGAGGAGTCGTTCCGCACCGAGGCCGGCCGCATGCGTGATGCGGCCGGCCTCGGTGCGGTGTCCTCAGGGAAGGTGCTTGCGGGCCGCAGCCACGGAGTCCGTGACGCCGTGCACCGCCGTGTCCGTCACGTCGCCGACCCGGTCGGCGACGGCGTGCGCCCGGTGGGTGAGGGCGTCGGACGCGTGGCCTGCGGTGTGGCGGGTGCGGAAGGCGAGCGAGGGCTTGCCATGAGTGTCGGCCGCGGCGATGAGGAGGCCGCCGAGCAGGGATACGTTCGCGAGCAGCTCGGCCCGGCGGGCCGAGCGTTCTTCGGGGTCCTCGGCCGCCCCGTCGGAGTAGGCGGCGAGGGCCGCCGGCACCAGCGTCACCGCGAGCGCCGCCGATGCCAGCCGCGGCGCACGCCCCAGCGCGAGGAGGACGCCGGCGCCGAGCTGCACGGCCCCCTGGACACGTGCGAGCTGCCCGGGATCCTCCGGGAGGAAGGAGACCCGCGAGGCGAGTCTCACGACCCCCGGGTCGTTGCCGGTCCTCCCGGAGGAGTCACGGGGGACCGGGTTGCGTACCGCCGCGTACCCGTCACGGATGAACTTCGAGGCCAACAAGGGCCGGGCGACTCTGCGCAGAACAGCCATGTCCGTCAGCTTCCCCGACCGGGGTGCACCACACCCGCTGCGACATCCCGGGTGGCGGGCAGGGGCGTGGCCTCGGTGTCGCGCGGCCGGCCCTTCCCTCGCGGAGCGCCGTCGGATCTGCATCGCGTAGAAAAATATGCCGTGCAGGTGTACCCGGAGGATGTGGGGGTACCGGCCGCCCCTGACCGGTGCAGGGCGCAGCGTGTCCGAGAGCTTGGGGAGAAGATCATGGTGGTGGGTGCGCAGACGGCGGCCTCGGTGGTCACGGAGCCGTCGCCGCTGCCGTACGTCGATCCGTCGGCGGTGCGGCCCCGGGATGCCCGGGACCTGAGCAAACTGTTCTTCGACCGGCTCCAGGTCCTCGAAGAGGGCACGCACGAGTACCAGTACGCGCGCAACACGCTGATCGAGATGAACCTGTCGCTGGTGCAGTTCGCGGCGAAGCGCTTCCGCAATCGCGGAGACGGCCAGATGGAGGAGATCATCCAGGTCGGCACCATCGGCCTGATCAAGGCGATCGACCGCTTCGAGCTGTCGCGCGAGGTCGAGTTCACCTCGTTCGCGATCCCCTACATCGTCGGCGAGATCAAGCGCTTCTTCCGTGACTCCACCTGGTCGGTCCATGTGCCCAGGCGCCTCCAGGAACTCCGGGTGACGCTCGCCAAGGCCAAGGAGCAGCTCGCCGGCGACCTGGACCGCGACCCGACCGTCGCCGAGCTCGCCACCCACCTCGGCATCGGCGAGGAGGAGGTCATCGAGGGCCTCGTCGCCGCCAACGGCTACACCGCGGGCTCCCTGGAAGTCCCGCCCACCGGCCCCGAGCAGGAGGCGGGAACCCGGTCCTACGCCGATGTGATGGGCGAACCGGACGCGGCCATGGAGCTGGTCGAGAACCTCCACGCGCTCGCCCCGCTCCTCCAGGATCTGGATGAGCGCGAGCGCACCATCATCTCCATGCGCTTCGGCCAGGAAATGACCCAGGCCCAGATCGGGGAGCGGCTCGGGCTCTCCCAGATGCACGTCTCGCGGCTGCTCAACCGCATCCTCGCCAGACTGCGTGCGGGACTGCTCACCGAGAAGTGAACGCTTGATGTCGCCGGGGTGGGAGCGGCTACAGGGGGCACAAGGTCGGTCACACCACCGATGTGACGGATGGTGCCCCCATGCCGCTCCCCCGCCCCGACAGGGTGCGCACGCTGCTGGCCCGTTACTACGAGCTGCAGTTGGAACACTCCCAGGAACCCCCCTACGAGTTGCAGCGGAGTCTGGAGGACGTGACGTACACCCTGTGCGTCACCACCACCGGCACCCGCACCGTGCAGGACGCGCTGCTCGCCGCGGAGGCCGTCCTGCGGACCGCGCCGGCGGCAGCGGCGCACTCCCTGCCCGACATCCCTGAGCAGCGGCGCACACCCCCGGGAGCAGCACCGTACTCCTCCGCTTCCTGAGCGGCATGAGCGACGAAGGGGCGGGGTGGCTGATCCATGGCAGGCAGTCCCGCCGCCCTTCTTGGCGTCAGGACCTCTCCGCGGCGAACTCCTGCGTACCGAGCACCCGCAGCAGCTCCATCCGCCTGCGGGTCTCCCCGTCCGCCGGGGTGAGGACCAGCAGCAGCTGCCCCTGGTCGGGGGTGACCAGGGTCTCGCAGTCCAGTTCCAGGCGGCCCACGCGCGGATGCAGCAGGGTCTTGCGGTCGGCGCGGCGGACAGCGACCGCGTGTTCGGTCCAGAGGCGGCGGAAGTCCTCGCTCTCGGCCTGGAGCCGGTCGACCAGGCCGGTGACCTCCGGGTCGCCGCCCCGGCGGCCGGCGGTCGCGCGGAGGTCGGCCACCAGCTGACGGGACTGGCGGCTCACCTCCTCCGGCGGGTGGCCGGCCCGGACGGCGGGGTCGGTGAACCAGCGGTGGACCAGATAGCGGCGGTCGCCGGTGAAGCCCGTGTGGTCGCCGTGGAGCAGGATCGCGGCCCGGTTCTGGGCCAGGATCTCGCCGAGGTCGGAGAGGACCAGGGCCGGGGTGTCGCCCAGCAGGTCGAGCATGCGCACCAGACCGGCGCGGGCCCGCCTGGCCGCCTCCCCGTGGGCCGGAGGCTGGTGGCCCGCCAGGTGGAACAGGTGGTCGTGTTCGTCGTTGGACAGCCGCAGGGCCCGGGAGAGGGCGCCGAGGAGCTGAGCGGAGGGCCGGCTGCTGCGGCCCTGTTCCAGGCGTACGACGTAGTCCACGGACATCCCGGCGAGCAGGGCCACCTCCTCGCGCCGCAGCCCGGCGGTACGGCGGCGAGGGCTCGCGGTGATGCCGACCTCGGCCGGCTGGATCGCCTGACGGCGCCTGCGCAGGAAGTCGGCCAGCTCTTCGCGTTCCATGTCCTCCATGGTCCCTCGCCCCGGCTGCCTCATCCAGGGAGCGGCTCTCCCATGATCGACGCTCCGCTCCCGCGCCGGTCCGCGCGGGCGCAAGGTGGCAGGGAGAGACCCCGACGAAGGAGAGTTCCATGCATGCCACGCACAGCTTGCCGACACGCACCCTCGGCACCGGCGGGCCCGCCGTCTCCGCCCTCGGACTCGGGGCCATGGGGATGTCGGGCGCCTACGGCGCGGCCGACCGCGCGGAGTCCGTCGCGACCGTGCACGCCGCCCTGGACGCGGGGGTCAGCCTGATCGACACCGGCGACTTCTACGCCATGGGCCACAACGAACTGCTGCTGGCCGAGGCCCTCCGGGGCCGGGACCGGGACAGCTACGCGCTGAGCGTCAAGTTCGGGGCGCTGCGGGGGCCGGGCCATGAGTTCAGCGGGCAGGACGGCCGTCCCGAAGCGGTGAAGAACTTCCTTGCGTACTCGCTGAACCGCCTGGGCACCGACCACATCGACGTCTACCGTCCCGCCCGGCTGGACCCCGCCGTGCCGATCGAGGAGACGGTCGGCGCGATCAAGGAGATGGTCGACGCCGGGTACGTACGCCACATCGGGCTTTCGGAGGTCGGCGCCGCGACGATCCGCCGGGCGCACGCCGTCCACCCCGTCGCCGACCTTCAGATCGAGTATTCGCTGATCTCCCGCGCCGTCGAGGCGGAGGTGCTGCCCACCCTGCGGGAGCTGGGCATCGGGCTCACCCCGTACGGCGTCCTCAGCCGGGGGCTGATCTCGGGCCACTGGTCCGCCGACCGGGCATCCGAGCCCGGTGACATGCGTACCGTCAGTCCGCGCTTCGCCGCGGGGAACGTCGAGCACAACCTGGCCCTCGTCGAAGCGCTGCGCGCCATCGCCTCGGAGAAGGGGTGCACGGTCGCCCAGCTTGCCATCGCCTGGGTCGCCGCCCAGGGTCCGGACATCGTGCCGCTCGTCGGCGCCCGTACCCGTGAGCGTCTGGCCGAGGCCCTGCCCGCGCTGAACGTCCGTCTGACCGCGGAGGATCTCGCCGCCATCGAGACGGCGGTGCCCGCGGGTACGGCGCGCGGCGACCGTTACCCGGCCGCGTTCATGTCCGGCCTCGGCGTGGGCAACTGAACGTCCCGGGCGGACGGTGTCACCACCGGCGGTTCACCGTGGCTTTCGGGCCGGTCACCAGGGTCGCCGCCGGAACGTCCTCGGCCACCACCGCACCGGCGGCGATCACGGCGTCCTTGCCGATGGTGACGCCGGGCAGGATCGTGGCGCCGGCTCCGATCCAGACGTTCTCCTCCACATGGATGGGGCCGCCGGTGAGATAGAGACGCCGCTCCACCGGGTCGACCGGGTGGCCGCTGGTGATGAAGGTCGCCTTCGGGCCGACCATCACGCGCTCGTCGAGCCGGATCCCGGCGTGGTCCAGGAACGTGCAGTTCTGGTTGATGAACACCCGCTCGGCCAGATCGAGCCGGAGGCCGTGGTCGGTGAAGAAGGGCGGGTAGATCGTGACCCGCGCGGGCAGCGGTCTGCCGAGGATCTGCGCGAACAGGGCCGCTCTGCCCTCCTCGTCGTCGAAGGGCAGGACATTCAGCCGGGAGGTCAGCTCGGTGACTCGGAGGACCCGGTCGGCCATGGTCTGGAACTCGGGGCTGTGGATGCGCATGAGACGGTCACTGGGCATGGGTGTCACCCTGCCATCTGCTCGATCCGGCCCGTCGAGCGCCGAGAGCAGCGCGTCCGGCGAGCGCCGAGAACAGCGCGTCCGGCGAGCGCCGAGAACACCGGTGGCCCGAGGCGTAGTACGCCTCGGGCCACCGGTCCTCAACCGGCTCACATGCTCGCGAAGACCGCTCCGATGACCATGCCGCCCACCAGCCCGATGGCGCTGACGACGATGGCGACGGTGGAGAGCCGCTCGTGCCGGACGGTCTTGGCGACGATGGCCAGCACCAGGCCGGCCAGGGCGAACACGATCGGCAGGAAGATGAACCCGATCACGCCCAGGACGATCGCGATGATGCTGAGCACGTTGTTGTCCGCCCCACGCTGGGGCGCGCCGTGATGCTGCTGCCCGGTCGGCTGCTGGTTGCCGTACTGCGTAGCCATCTGTCGCTCCTTCGGGACGGTCGCTGCGAGATCCGGTCCCGACGTGGACCGGCCTGCCCCTCGGGTGCCCCGAAGTTCCTTGCTGACACACCTACTTGGAGTCGGCGGCAAGGGCGATCCGGTGCAGCCGGTCCAGCCGCGCGCGGGTCTCGTCGTCCACCGGCGGGTAGCTGACCAGGCTCGGCCCGCTCGCCGGGCCGAGCCAGAGGTTGGTGTGCTCGACGTGGAGCAGCCCCACCCGCGCGTTGCGGATGTACTTGGTCCGCCCCCGCTGGTCGACCACCTCGTGGCGCTCCCACACCTCCCGGAACTCCGGCGACCGCGTCTCCAGCCGGTGCAGCAGCGCCTTCCAGGCGGGCTCGGCCAGGTGCCCGGCCATCGAGGCCCGGAACTTGGCGGCCATCATCCGGGTGACCTCGGGCAGGTCGACGACGGAGGCCCGCCACTCGTCGTGGGTGAAGGCCAGCAGCAGGCAGTTGCGGTCCTCGGGCGGCAGCGCGTCGAGGTCGCAGAGCAGCCGGGAGTAGGTGCGGTTGTACGCGAGGACGTCGTACCGGCTGTTCTGGACGCAGGCCGGAATGGGGTCCAGCTGCTCCAGCATGGTCCGCAGCGCCGGGGTCACGGTGGGGCACTCCGTGCCGGGGGCCGGGTCGGCGGCCTCGGAGAGGGCGAAGAGGTGGGCGCGTTCGCTCGGGTCGAGCAGCAGGGCGCGGGCGAGGGCGTCCAGCACCTGGGCGGACACCTGGATGTCCCGGGCCTGCTCCAGCCACGTGTACCAGGTGACCCCGACCGCCGAGAGCTGGGCGACCTCCTCGCGGCGCAGCCGCTGCTGGGAGCCGCGCTCCCGCTCATCGACTTCTTCATCGTCAACGTGGCCCTGCCCACGATCGACCGCGACCTGAACGCGGGCCCCGCCCTGCTCGAACTCGTCGTCGCGGGCTACGGCCTCGCGTACGCCGTCCTGCTGGTCCTCGGCGGGAGGCTCGGCGACATGGTGGGCCGGAGGCGGCTGTTCCTCGTCGGCATGGCGGCCTTCGGAATCACGTCACTGGCCTGCGGACTCGCCCCCGACGCCTGGACGCTCGTCGGCGCCCGGGTCGCGCAGGGCGCCGCCGCCGCGCTGATGCTGCCGCAGGTGCTGGCCACGATCCAGGCGGCGACGCGGGGCCCGCGCCGGGCCCGGGCGATGAGCCTGTACGGGGCGACGGCCGGGCTCTCCATGGTCGCGGGCCAGATCCTGGGCGGGGTGCTGGTCGCCGCCGCCCCGATGTCCTCGGTGTTCGGCGAGAGCGCGGGATGGCGGTCGGTGTTCCTGGTGAACGTGCCGGTGGCGGTGGTGGGCCTGATCCTGGCCGCCCGCGCGGTGCCGGAGACGCGCTCGGACCGCCCCGCACCCGTCGACGTACCCGGGACGCTCCTCCTGGCCCTGTCCCTGGTGACGCTGCTGGCCCCGCTCACGGAGGGGCGGGCCGCCGGGTGGCGGCTGTGGACCTGGGTCCGGTCTCTCGCTGGCCCCGATGGCCCTGGCGTTCTTCGCGGCCTCACTCGCGGGCCCCCGGCTGATCCGCCGCTACGGCACCCGCATCGTCACGGCGGGCGGGCTGATCCAGGCGGTGGGCGTGGTGGTGCTGGTGCTGACCGTGCACTTCGCGTGGCAGGGCCTCGGCCTGTGGGGCCTCCTGCCGGGTGTGGCCGTCGCGGGCCTCGGCCAGGGCCTCCAGCTCCCCGTACTCTTCCGGATCGTGCTCTCCGACGTACCGCCCGAGAAGGCCGGGGTGGGCGGCGGCGTGATGACGACGACGCAGCAGGCGGCACTGGCCCTCGGGGTGGCCACGCTAGGCACTCTGTTCCTGGCGCTGGCGGCGGTGGCCCTGACGGTCGGACTGAGCCTGCGGCTGCCGCGTACGGTGGCCTGAGCAGGCCGGGGAGGGGACGGGGACAGGTGCTGGATTACGACGACGAGGCGCGGGACTACGACGCGTCCCGCGGCGGCGAACCGAGGGCCCTTGGGCCGCGGCGGACGCGGTGGAACGGCTGCTGCCGCAAGGGCCCTGCACGATCCTGGACATCGCGTGCGGTACGGGCATCGTGACCGGACGGCTGCTGCGCCCGGGGCGGAGAGTGGTGGGCGTCGACCGTTCGCCCGGGATGCTGGGCCTTGCCGGGCGGCGGGTGCCGGGAGGTGTCGTACGGGGCGACGCCACGAGGCTGCCCTTCGCTTCGGACGCGGTGGACGCCGTCGTGATCGTCTGGTTGCTCCACCTGCTGCCGCACCCCGAACCGGTGCTGGCCGAGGCGGCCAGGGTGCTGCGGCCCGGCGGGGTGCTGATCACCACCGTCGACAAGAACGACGCGTACTTCGCCGAGGACAGCGACATCGCCCGGGTCACGGCGGACCTGCGGCACCAGTACGCACCCCATGTGCCCGACAGCATCACCCGCGTGCTCGACCGGGCGACGGAACTGGGGCTGGCGCTCACGGCCCGGACGGAGTTCCCCGGCACCGGGCAGGGCCGCAGCCGGCGCGAGGCGATCGACGCGGGCCACATCTCATGGTGCACGCACGCCTCCCCGGACCAGGTGGCCGACGTACGCCGCCGCCTCGCCGCCCTACCGGACCAGGACGCGGCCCGGCCTGACCCGCAGTACCGTCTGGTCGCCTTGAAGTAGGCCCGGCAGCACGTCAGAAGACGGACAGCCCGGTGAGCGTGGTGAAGCGGTCGAGGGCCGACACGCCCGCCACCGAGTTGCCGCGCCGGTCTAGGCCCGGGCTCCAGACGCACAGGGTGCACACCCCGGGCACGATGGCGATGATTCCGCCGCCGACACCGCTCTTGCCCGGCAGCCCCACCCGGTAGGCGAACTCTCCGGCCGCGTCGTACGTCCCGCAGGTGAGCATGACCGCGTTGACCTGCTTGGCCTGGCTGCGGGTCAGCAGCGCGGAGCCGTCGGCCCGGACTCCGTGCCGGGCCAGGAACCCGGCGGAGAGGGCCAGGTCCGCGCAGGACGCCTCGATGGAGCACTGGCGGAAGTAGGCGGCGAGCAGCTCGGGGACCGGGAGCGTGATGTTGCCGTAGGAGGCCATGAAGTGGGCCAGCGCGGCGTTGCGGTCACCGAAGGCCGCCTCGGAGGCGGCGACCTCCGGCATGAAGTCGATGGCGGGATTCCCGCTCTCCGAGCGCAGCAGCTCCCGCACCTGGCCGGCGGCGTCCCCGGTCAGGGCCTGCAGCCGATCGGTCACCACGAGGGCGCCTGCGTTGATGAACGGGTTACGGGGAATCCCGTTCTCGTACTCCAGCTGAACCAAAGAGTTGAAGGGGTTGCCCGAGGGCTCGCGGCCCACGCCCCGCCATATCTGCTCGCCGTCCAGGGAGAGCGCCAGGGCCAGGGCGAACACCTTGGAGATGGACTGCGTCGAGAAGGGCTGCTGCCAGTCACCGACCCCGTAGACGGTCCCGTCCGGCTCCGCGACGGCCATGCCGAACCGCCGGGGGTCGGCACCGGCGAGCATCGGTATGTAGTCGGCGGGGGTGCCGTGGTCGGTGAGCGTGGCCATCTCCTCGGCTATGCGGCTGATCACGGCGCTGAAGCGGTGGGAGCCGGTGCGCGGGGCCGGAGTGCTGGCCCGAGGGGTGGCGGAGGCGTGGGACACGGCAATTCCTGACGGCGAGGGGAGCGAGGGGGCCCGGCGGGCGGAGTCGGAGCGGGAGGTCGCCCATAGTGTGACCCGCCGACCGAAATCGGCCAAGAATCCCCTCGCGCCGCCTGTCTTCAGGCCCCGGAGCCGTGCTCCTGGACCTGGCCCCCCGGCCGGTTCACGCCCCCTGCGTCCAGAGGAACCGGAGCTCGGGATAGCGGTGGGTGGGGGCGTCGAGCAGCGGTCGGTGGAGCCCAAGCAGGAACCGGTCGAAGAACGCGGTGGCGCAGGCGCGGGTGACCGTCGCGGCGCGATGCGGTGCGATCGTGCCGAGGTAGTCGCTGAAGAGCGGCTCGGGCCACCGCTCCCGGAGCCCGGCGGCGGCCGCGAGGTCGGGCACGTCGGTGGCAGAGAGGTGGCCGCCGCCCCTCAGGTGCACGTGCCGACCCCAATTTCGGTGGTGGGCCCGCCACCGCGCCCATGTCTCGTGGTCCGGTGAGGAGGTCAGCAGCAGGAAGGGCCGGTCGAGCCCGGTCTCCGCCACCGTGGTGCCGAACAGGCCGCCGTCCAGGTCGAGCCCGGCGACGAAGCGGCGGTCGGTCCGCATGGCCTCGGCTGCGGCGGCACCGCCCAGGGAGTGGCCGAGCAGCCCGACGCGGTGGACGGGGACCCCGCCGAGGGGGCGGGTACGACGGCACAGCGCATCCGCGACGCAGCGCAGGTCCGCGGCCCGCACGGCGACCTCCAGCCGGTCCTGGGCATCCCAGTCCTCCGGTTCGGCCGGCAGGGCGCCGAGCCCCAGGCGGCCGTCGGGGAAGCGGACGGCGGCGGCATCGTAGGTGTGGTCGACGGCCGCGACGAGGTGACCGTGGGAGGCGAGTTCCTCGGCCAGGCCGCTGGTGAGGATGCGCGAGGCGCCGCGTCCGTGGCTCAGCACCACGGCCGAACGGGTCCCGGGGGCGGGGCGGCCTCCGGCACGCGCGTGCGTGCCGACGCCCTTCAGCACGCCCGGCCGCATTCCCCAGTCGGCCTCCAGCGGCGCGGCGGTGCCCGGGTCGGCGTAGGGGGCGACGGGGTTACGGCGGTGGGGCGAGGAAGCCCGGGAGCCGGCGGGGTACCAGAGCTGCACCATGAGCTTGCGGGGGCCGGGACGCGAGGCGAACGGATCCGTGCGCCCGAGATCGGTGAGCGGCAGGGAGCGGGTGGAGACGGAGTGCCTGCCGGTGGGGCGCGGCAGCACGGCGCGCGTGACCGGCGGGGTGGCGGCCGGGGAGCGAGGGAGAGCGGCGGCGGTGGCGGTCGGCAGTGCGCCGGAGCCGAGGGCCGCGAGGGCGATGGTGAGCGACTGCGCGTCGGGTGAACACCGGTATCTCCTCGGAGGAGGGGGCGATCGGGGGAGGAATCCAGCCACACCATATTTGGTCTGGACCAATAGCGGGAGGGGTTCCGCCGCGCGCTTGCCGACCCACCCGGAAACGCCCTGGCCCAGGGTCTGTTGCGGAAGTAGATCTTGGTGACGCCAGGGTCCCTCTCTGTCGGCTTTCGCGTGGGGAGGGGCAGGAACCATGGACGCTCACGTACGGACTCGCGTTTCGGCATACGCCATCGCGGTGGAGGACGAACGGCTGCTGCTGACCCGGCTGTCGGACGCCTCACCGGTCTTCACACCGGGTCTGTGGCACATGCCGGGCGGCGGAATCGACCCGGGCGAGCAGCCCGTGGAAGCCCTGTCCCGTGAACTCCGGGAGGAGACGGGACGTGAACTCGCCGATGCCCGACTGCTCGACGCGCGGACCTACGCAGTCCGGCGAAACGGAGTGAGCTGGAGCCTCACGGCGTTGTTCTACGCCGTTGCCCTCAAGGGCGGGGCGAGTGAGGTGACCGAGGTCGATGGCTCCACCGACGCGGTGATGTGGATTCCTCTGGCCGACCTCCGGGACGACACCATGCTGTCACCGGCAGTGGCGGACGCGCTCCGCATGCTCGAACAGGCTGAAGGCCCTGGCCACATACGCTCGTTGAGGACTGCGCACGCGGCAGATCAGTTGCATCTCTGAGAATGATGCGCATGGTCCACCGAATCGAAGCACCCACTCCCGACGGTGCCGCATCTGTGGACCGTATGCAGCTCACGGCCTGACTCCTGCGCGATCTCCTGCAGCATCCTGGGGCCTGCCGGCGAAGCGGATCGCCTGTCAGACCTCTCTGGGATGCTCCGAGCATGGCGATGACGCTGCAGCTGACGATCGACTGCTCCGATCCGCAGAAGATGGTGACCTTCTGGGCCGAGGCCCTCGACTACGTGCCTGAGCCTCCGCCGGGCGGGCACGCCACATGGCGTACGTACTGGGCGTCGATGGGGGTGCCCGAGGAGGAGTTGCCGCCCGGTGCCGGGGACATTCCTGAGTCGATCATCGATCCCGCGGGACGAGGACCGAGGGTGTGGTTCCAGCAGGTTCCGGAGCCGAAGGCCGCCAAGAACCGGTGGCACTTCGACCTGAAGGTCGGCGGGGGCCGTGACGTCCCCCTGGACGTCCGCACACAGCGGGTCAAGGCTACGGCGGAACGGCTGGTCGAAGCTGGTGCCACGGTGCTGCGGATCAGGGACGAGCCGGACATGGGGCTGTACGCCGTCGCCATGCAGGACCCCGAGAGCAACGAATTCGACGTCATCTGAGGGCCGTTGCGGCGGTGCATTTACTGCGGCAGTTGCGAACGCGTTCCGCGATCAGGCATCCGCCCGAGTTCGGTTCTGCTGTGCGGACTTGAGAGGTGGGGACTGTCAGTACCCGGCGCCGGGATGCTCACCTGGGCCATGCCCCAGATCCTCCGTCACGGGCAGGCACTCGGCGAGCAGGTCGACGACGTCGCGCCAGGCTCGCTGCGCGTGCTGAGGGTGGTAGCCGACGCCGGGGACCACAGGGTGGCCGACCGGCGGGTGGTGGAAGGCGTGCAAGGCGCCGCCATAGACCGTGAGGCGCCAGTCGACGCCCGCGGCCTGCATCTCGGCGGTGAACGCGTTCCGTTGCGCGGGCGGCATGATCGGGTCTTCCGACCCGACCCCGGCCCACACCGGGCAGCGAATGCGCGCCGTCTCGCCCGGTCGGCCCGTGGTAGTTGCGTTGACTGTCCCGATCGCGCGCAGGCTGACGCCGTCGCGCCCGAGTTCCAGCCCGACGGCGCCCCCGGTGCCGTAGCCGACGGCGGCGATCCGGTCGGGGTCGGTCCGCGGTTCGGTGCGCAACACGTCGAGCGCCGCATGGCCGATGCCCCGCATCCGGTCGGGATCAGCGAGCAGCGGCAGGCAACGGGCCAGCATCTCCTCGGGGTCGCCCAAATAGCGCCCACCGTGAAGGTCGAAGGCCAGCGCCACATATCCCAGCTCGGCGAGAGCATCGGCCCTGCGACGCTCGACGTCGCTGAGCCCCATGCCCTCCGGTCCGAGCAGCACCGCAGGCCGGCGGTCGACACCGGCCGGGAGCGCGAGGTGCCCGATCATCGTCAAACCGTCGGCCGGATACTCGACCGTACGCGTCGTAATCGTTGTCATGAGACTGGACTGTAGTGACCGTCGAGCCCGGGTCGGCCGGTGCTCTGCCGCTGGCAGAACAGCCCGGGTGTCCCTCTGAACTGGCGACGCTGGACCGCAGCAGACAGATGGAGCCGAGTTGCCCGGCTTGCAGGCCTGCGACGAACGCGGTGAACGCGTCCGCGGAGACATCAAGGCTCAGCCTCGACGCCTCCTCCGGCAGAGGCATTTCTGGCCCGGCCCCTGAAGGTCGGGCCGCTTGCGATGTTCAGCCGGTCAGACTGGCGGGTTGGAGTACGCCTTGCGCCGGAACGCAGCCTCGGTCCCCGGTCCGGCGATGCCGTCGATGTCACCGGTGTAGCCGTTGAACTTCTTCAGGTTGGCCTGGAGCGACGCGATCGTCTTGAGCCCCACGATCCCGTCGATGTCACCCTTGTAGGGAAGGGGCTGGTCGGGCCAAGTGGCCAGGAAGCGCTGCATCGCCTTCCAACTGTTGGTTCCGAGCACCCGTCGATCTTGCCCTTGTAGCCGTACATGGTGAGGATCCACCGCTGGATCCGCTGGGCACCCTGCTTGTCGAGGCCGAGATTGATCACGGCCGCGCTCGCCGGCCCGGCGAGGCCGACCACCGCCACGCCGGATGCCGCCACCGCCAGCAGCCCGCCTCTGATCAGCCCACGACGCGAGACGCCGTTCCGCCTGTTCTGCTCCACGTTCTTCCCTCCGTTGGCCGGGGATCTTCTCCCGGCTTGGCGCACAGGCCAACCCGGACCGTCATCGAACCCATCCGGGTTCCGGAGGAGCTCTTCCGCGTGCTGCCGATGCGCTCGGGAACGGGTCGGTACGCGGATGCCTCTGGGCCCCGGCCGGACGTACAGCTGCAGACAACTACCCCTGGAAACCTGGACCTTGGGCGGGTTCGCCACCTCGGCATAGCCGAGCCTGCGGAGGACTTCATCCTCGTACAGCAGGACGCCCCACCGCGCTCGACACGATGGGCGACGCGGTGCCGGTAGCGCCCGTATGTGTTCGCCTCCAGGCTCAGCCCGGCAGACCCGGCAAACAGCGTCCGGGGCGAACTCCCGGCCATGCACGAGGTCTTCGAGTTCGGACTCGGCCAGCCAGTCGTACCGGGCGGCTTCCCGGGGATCGAGCGTGATCCGTGTCGTGACGACGGTTTCACGGAGGCCTGACCAGCAGGGGCTGATCACGCCGTTGCGCAGGAATTCGAGGACGAAGCGAGGGGCCACATGTACGCTCGGCTCCTCTGCCGATTCCTGCGCTGCGGCTCGCGCGCAACAGTCCCCCTGACCGGTCGCAGACCCCTCACAGCTATGCTCGTAACGAGCCAGCTGATCTTACAGAGCCCTACTCCGAGGTACTCACCACCCGTATCCTCGGATTGAATTCTGGAGTGATCGATGAATGGTCAGGACGAGACCGACAGCACCCGGCAGCGCGGCAATCGCACTCTTGAGGCCGTATTCGCGTTGCTGCTGGTTGCCGGCATCGCTCTCCCCTATGCCCAAGCAATTCCATGGCTGGCAGAGAACGGGCTGGACCTGCATCGTCTGATCGATGAGATCTTCGCGACCCGAATCAGCAGCTTCTTCGGCTGGGACGTGATCGTCGCCGTCGTCGTGCTGCTGACTGCCGTATCCGTCGACACGCACCTGCCCAAAGGCCAGAAGGCTTTGGTAGGCCTCGGCGCACTACTCGGCGCCTCAGTCGGGCTGCCGCTCTACCTCCTGCTACGCCAGCGCAACCTGCGACGCGACCCTCCCTGAAGCACCGCAAAGGTCGTAGAGGTCTTCCCGAAACGCTTCAAGTACGACAACGGAGAGTCGGTGCCCGAGTGAGGAAGAGGGACTCGTCGTGACAGATTTCATTCGGGAAGGGCGACTCTTCAGAGTAAGTGGGTTCGTTCCCTCTAACAGGCAGCTCTTTCTGATCAGCGAAGCCACATTCGAGAACGGAACCACGACGACGGTCGAGGTTTGCGTCGGGCATGTGGAACTGATGTTCCTCAAGCCCTACTACAGGAACGGGCTCCACATCCGGCGAGCGACCGCCGAAGAGTTCGACGTGCTCAGTGAACGGCACGGCATTCAGCCTCGACGCCTCCTCCGGCAGAGGCATGCGCGACCGCATCTCCTCCCGGAAGCGGACCGGCTTGTGGCCCAGTTCGGCCAGCCGCGCGTAGGTGCCTCCCGGCCCGGTGTCCTCCTGGGTGATGGCCGAGCCCGCGACGAGGGAAGCGGGAAGGTACGACGTCGACAGCAGCACCGGTTTGCCGTCCAGCACGAACCTCCGGCTCCTGATCCACGCACTCTCGCCCTCCCCGAGGTCGAGCACCCTCGCTGCACTCTCCGGGGCGGCTCCTTCGCGCACCTCCACCTGATCCACCACCAGGTCCGGCCCCCGAGATCCGCCTCCCAGACCGAGCGTCCGGACTCCCACTGCTCGCGCGCCAACCGCTGGATCCCCCGACGCCTCAGCGGCTGGAAGCCACGACCCGAGCTCGTCATGCTGGAATCAGTTCAGGCCGGACGGTCTCCCGAGCCCGTTCGTACAGGGCCTGGGCGTCATGGTTTCTGATGTGCGGGCCGATGAGCTTGAACATGTCCGTCATGCGCTTGTCGATACGCCCCGAGTTCACCAGGGGGTAGTCGTCCAGCGCGAGTCCCCACGTCTTGCAGGCGGCTTCGAGATGTCCCGTTGCCAGTTGCCGTTCGGCGAGGATCGCTCGTTCCTTCACACGTGTACGGCGATAGATGCCATACCTCAACCGGTCCGATTCCTGCATGGCAGCAACAGCGCCGTGCACATCGCCCATCTCAAATCGCACTTGGCTGGTGTGGTAACTGAGGGACGCGGGGTCGTACGAGCCGAACGCCTTCCCCCTGGACTCCGCCTTGTCCATGGCGAACTCGGCTTCCTGTAAGTACATGAGGGCCGAACGCCGTTCACCGATCTGTGCTGCCGCGTGCGCCTGTTGTCCGGCGAGGAAAGCGCGCATCCGTGGTCCGGCTTGAGGTGACGCAGCCGCTGCGGCATCGGCAAGGCGCATGGCTACCGGTCCTTGGCCCAGGTCCACGGCTTGCACGCTCATTCCCCGGAGCGTGGTGCAGAACGTCAGGTGATCCTCGGACGCCCCGGCCAGCTCCAGCGCCTGGAGGTAGTAGCGCTGTGCCAGCCCGTGCAGCCCTTCGTCGACCGCCATGTATCCCGTGAGATAGCAGAGGTCCGACGCCGCCGACATCATCGCCTTGCGTACGTCCTCGGGCCCGCTTGTCCGCAGGAACGGCACGACCGTGTTCACCAGAAACGCAGCGGCGAGTGGCCGTGCAGTGCGGCCTCCGAACTGGTCATCCATCGAGGAGAGCTGTTCGGTCATCGCGGCTACGGTGTCGACGTCGGACATGCCGACGCGGGAGCGGACTCCTTGCTGCGCGGCTTCCATTCGGCCAACTACGTCCGGCCAGCCCGGCACGGTGAGGGCGACGGAGAACAGGGCAACACCCAGCACACTGCGGCGGGACGGGTCCATGTCCAGCCTCCCCAGATCGATGATTCCATCCACCGTACTGAGAGGCGCTACTTCCCTCCCGCCCTTGGTGGCAGGGGCAGGGAAGCCGACTTCCGACGGCGCCACGGGCCGCCCGAGCTTGCGGGCGAACGCCTCAAGGATCAGCGGCCGAGCGTCTTCGCGCGGCACGCTCCCGCTCAGCCACTGGTGCACGGAAGGGGCACGGTACTGCTTCGGGGTGCCGCGTTCCGTACCGATTCGGTTGACCGCTTGCGCGCACTGTCTGAGCGTCCACCCTGTCTCGCGCAACAGCCGATCAAAGCTCGCGTTCGATTCGCTGGTACTCACGTTTTCGTCAACTCCCCCTAGCACAGAGACGTTGAGGCTTAACGCTCTTAATTCTTGTGCGCTTCCCAACACTACCGCCGAGGGCGCTCGCGCTGTTGCCTGGAGTACACAGTCGATCACTAAGCGAAAGGGATCAGGTGCGAGTGGAAACCGAGTCGCTGCCGCCCACCGTGGGCACCCTCCTGGTCGACACCGGCCGCGCCAACCGCGTCGGCGAGTTCCGAGGGGTCGCCGGCCTCCACTGGTCCCTCCGCCCCATGGGTGGCGGCATCGAGTGGGAGGTCGAGCCCCGGCACGTGCGCCCCGCGCTCCCCATAGAGCAGCTCCGCGCCCGTACCGCACGGGCCAACGCCCGCAGCCGGGGTGAGGTGCTGTGAACCACCCCCTCGCCCTGTTCCAGGTTCGGCTCGTCCTCGCTCTGGGGGCGGCGGAAATCCGGGCACGGCTCCGGCTCCCCCGCCTCATGTGGGCGCTCACCCGGCGGCCCGCCCGCCCCGCCGCACCCTTCGCCGAACTCGTACGCATCGAATCCGACCCCGCCTACCGGGCCCTGTTCTTCGCGGAGTTGGACGTGGCACTCGAAGAACGACTCGCGACCCGCACCGCCGTCGTGGACGAGATCGAGGCGGCGGCCGAACGGCTGAAGGCCCTGATCCGGCACGGCGACCACGGGCGTGCCGCGTGATGCGCGCTCGTTACGCCGCCGAGGTCACCGTGACCGTCGGGCAGCGGTTCGCCTCACTCGGCGGGGTCACCGTACGGAACCGTCGGCTGGTCCTACTGTGGCTCCGCAGGCAGGCGCTCCGCCTCGCTGACGGACACGGGAGCGCCGTGAGAGACGAGTCGCCCGCCGATGTACGGCCCGTCCTCTTTCACGGCTCCGATGCTCCAGAAGGGTTGCGGTTCTGGGCCACCGACGGCCGGCGCCAGGACGATGCGATACGGGCCCTGGAAGCGGGCTTTCCCTTGCTGTTCACCGTAGTTGACCCTGCCGTCGGGCTGAGCCTGACTCTCGCCGGGTGGCGCGGTTCACCGGCCGACCTCTAGGCCCCAGGCCCCCTCCACAGAAGAGGCCGACGTGCTGCAATGCACCGCCGTGACCGACGTCCCGCTCAGCGACGCACTGGTCGCCCTCGCCACCATGGGCGGCGGGCCCGACGACCCGTCGCATGACCTCTCCCTGGACCACTTCCTCCTGTGCGAGCTCGGTGAGCACGACTCCCGTACCGAGCACGACTCCCGTACCGAGCACGCCGCCCTCCTCCGGCCGTCCGAGACACCCAGCAGACCCGCCCTCTGGTTCTTCTGGACCGGTGCCGGCACGGACCGCGTCCACCGGATCGGGCCGGTGCCCTGGTGCCCCGCCGTCCTCCGCCATCTCGACACGGGCGCCGTGCTTCAGTGCTCGTTCTTCGACCGCCACACCGCGTCCCACTCCTGGGGCGTGACCGACCCGCTCGGTGATCTGCTCGCCGACGGGTCCGTTTCCGACGAGGAACCGAAGGGCCGGACCCAACCATGAACCAGTGCACCGCCGTTGTGCTGCTGCCACCCCCTGACCACGTGGTCGCCCTGTCGGTCCCCGGGCACCGCCCCGAAGCCGGGCACGTACTCTGCGAACTCGGGGAGGACCACGGTCACGCCCACGCGGCCATGCTCTGGGACGAGGGCGGGCGTCCCGGAAGCGCCGTCTGGGCCCGGTGGGACGCCGAGCGGACCGAGCTGGTGCCGCTCCCCTGGTGTTCCGCCCTCGACACCCGCGACGAGGCCTGCGGGCTGTTCGCCGGGCACCCGTCCGGGCACAGCTGGCAGGTCACCGACCCCACCGACGAGGCGATCAGGCGGGCCCTCGCGGAGCAGCACCCCCATCTGTTCCCCGAGCGCCCTCCTCGGGGTGAATGAGGTGGCCGAAACAGCCCTGGCAGGTTCACGCCGTTCACCGGCGACATGACGGATTTCTTACGCAAGCCTTTTCAGTCAGCACCAACATATTGAAAGAATGCTGCGATAACATCCGCTCGGTAACCGGGTACAGCCCGGCCCGGCCGGTGAGCAAAGAGGCATGAATGCCCCCATCTTCCCGGCCGGGGAAGATGATCGCGCCCTTTACTTCAAATCGGGGCCGTGCCTATAGTACGACTCCGATCCCGCACGGGAAAACGGGGGTAGCTTTGCATGCCGTCATAGCCCATTCCGTCATAGCTCATTCCGTGGTCGACGTCCTGAGTGAATTCATGAGCATTCTGGATTCACCGGAAGAGAACGTGTGCGTCGTCCTGACCGGGCACGGCGGCCGGACGGTCACCCTTCCCCCGGAAGAGCTGGACGCGCGGGTCGCGCGGCTGCTGCGGGAGGCCGGGCCCGTGGACACGGGCGGGACGCCGGACTCCTTGGAGCTGAGCTCCTCGGCGGAGTACGGCAGCGTGTGGTGGGCGCACAATCCGGCCGACTGGCGTGGCCCGCAGGCGCGTTCGGGGCTGCTGGCGGCCCGCGCGGCGGGCGGACGCCCCGTACGGTACGCGGTCGGGCACGCGGGCCACTCCCAGTTCGCCGTCGACCGTGCGCACCCCCTCGACGGGCGGCTCCTCGGCGCCAAGCTGGACGCCCTCAACCGGCTCCCGCCGGAGCTGCTGAGCGGTGACGGGGAACAGCCGCGGGTCATCACCGCCACCGCGCCCTCCTGCGAGCAGTTCTTCAGCCTCGGCCCCCAGCAGGCCGAGCACCTGTACTACCTGCTCTACGCCCCGCTCGGCCAGGTCGCGGTGCCGCCCGACCCATGGGGGCTCGACACCTCGGCGTACGAGAGGGAACGGCTCTCCGCCACCTGCCGCTGGGTACGGGAGACGCTGGGCGGCACCGGGTTCACCGTCGTGGAGCCGGGCGCCTGCGAGGGGGCGCTGACCGCTCCGCTCCGCGAGACCGGTCTCACGGTGATCCCGACCGAGCCCCACGACGAATTCCGGCGGAGACTCTCCCGGCGTCTCGGCCCCGCCGGCATCACGGCGGACACGGTGGAGGAACTCGCCGAGAAACGGCATCTCCCCGCCGACGCCTATCTCCTCGCCGAAATCTTCTACTACCTCGACGACATTTCGGTGGTCGACGGCCTTCCCACCGATCTGCTCCTGGTCACTTCCTCGCCGGAATTCATCGAGAGTTCCGTGCGGCCCTGGTTCTCAGGACCGGGGAAAGGGAAATGGCGACCGGACGGGCAGCGCACCCTCGTGCCGCCCCGCATGGATTTCCTGGTGGACGGCGTCGCTTATCAACGGAAAAGGGGAAGTGTCGGGCTGGTCTACCGCCGGATCTGACGCCCCTCCTTCCCCTGGCACCACGTGTTCTCCCCCGTACGAGCCCGCAAGCGCCCAACGAAGGGAACCCCACCGTGATCCGCCACTCCAGCCCCATCAGCGGCGTCGCCGCCCACGAGGACTCCTACGTCGCCACCGCCGGTTACGACAACCACGTCATCCTCTGGGACCAGCGCACCCGCGTCCCGCTCGCCCGGGTGGCACACGATCACCTCGCCAACCAGTGCGCCTTCAGCCCCGACGGCAGATTCCTGGTGACCTCCTCCAGCGACTACAGCGCCCGTATCTGGTCGGTGCCCGACATGCGGCTGCGGGCGGTGCTCGGCCACCACGAGGACGACGTGGAGATGTCCGCCTTCCATCCCACCGAGGAGAAGGTGGCCACCGCCTCCCGTGACCACCGGGTCAGGGTCTTCGACTTCACCGGAGACCTCCTGCACGTCTTCAGCGGGCACACGGCGGATGTCATCTCCGTGGCCTGGAGCCACGACGGCCGGGAGATCATCAGCTCCAGCGACGACGGGACGATCAAGCGCTGGTCCCTGGCGACCGGGGGCCTCGTCGAGGACCTGGACCTCGGCGGGGTGGAGACCGACACCGTCGCCATCGGCGGGAACGGCACGGTCTACGCCGGGAACGACGAGGGGGAACTCATCGTCCTCCGGGGCGGTGAACGGCACTTCGTGCCCGCCCATGACGCGGGTATCAAGCGGGTGGTGCTGGGCGAGGAGCGAGGGCTGCTCATCAGCCTGAGCTACGACCGGACCATGCGGCTGTGGGACGTGTCCGGCGGGACCCCGCAGCTGCGCGACAGCGTCGCCCTGCCGCCCGTCGTCTGGCCCCGCACCTGCGCCTTCGCCGCGGGCTCCGAGATCGTCTTCGGCACGTTCGGCGACAGCTACCACCGCTACGACTTCGCCAAGGGCCTGTGGAGCGAGGACCCCGTCGCCCCCACCTGGGGCCTCAACGCCGTTGCCGTACACGGGGGTTCGGTCTACACCATCGGTGACGCGGGCACGCTGTGGCGGAACGGCGAGGTGCACGCGCAGCCGGACAGCCTCTGCAACTTCCTCACGCCCGTCGGCTCCACGGTAGTCACCGGAGGGCAGCTCGGGACCGTCTTCGACGCCCTCACCGGTGCCCCGGTCCACCAGCACCGCTCCCCGCTGAACTGCGCGGCCGCCTTCGAGCGGGACGGCAGGCGCCATGTCGTGGTCGGGGCGTACACCGGCGAGGGCGTCGTGCTGGCGGAGTCCGACGACGGCTCCCTGGAGCATGTCCGGGATGTCCCCCTGCACTCCAACGCGGTGAAGGGCGTGGCTCTCTCCGGCGGCCTGATCTTCTCCGTCTCGGCGGACGGCGGCGCGGCCTGGCACGAGACGGCCGGGCTCACCCGGGTCCACGCCCTGGCGGACGCGCACGGCATGATCGCCAACGGCTGCGTCGGGCTGGGCGGCGACGGCTGGTTCGCCAGCGTCTCGCGCGACCTCGTCCTGCGCCTGTGGAGCCCCGACTTCACCTCCACCGAGGTGCCCACCCCGCACCGCCACTCCCTCAAGTGCGTCAGCGCCGACGAGCAGGGCCGCCACATCGCCGTCGGCGCCTACAACGGGCGCGTCACGGTGTACGACCGGGAGACCGGCCGCTGGTCCACCGACGTCCGCCCGACCACGGCGGGCGTCTCCTCCCTGACGTACGACAGCGGGCGCGGCGTCTTCCTCGCCTCCTCCTACGACGGGGCGGTCCACGAGGTCGCGCCGGACGCCTCGCGGACCGTGTGATGACCGATCTGCTGGTACCGACGAGGCCCCTGCACCCGTACGCCGTGGAGGGCGTGGAGCCCGGCTGGCGGCCCACCCGCCGGCTGACCGTGCTGACGCCCCTCTACCGCGAGGCCGCAGCCACCTTCGAGCGCTCGGCGCGCGCGGTGGCGGCCCTGGAGTACCCGGACGAACTGCTTCAAGTGCTCTGGCTCGTCGAGGCGGGCAGCGCCGGGGACCAGGACGCGGCGCGGGCGGGCGCGGCGATGGCCGCGTACCGGCGGGCCGGGCTGGACTGGCGGCTGCTGCGGCTGCCGGGCATGAGCCCCAAGGGCGCGGCGCTGAACCACGCCTTCCCGTACGCCGAGGGCGAGGTGATCGCCATCCTCGACGCCGACGTGGTCCCCGCGCCCGGCCAGGCGGCCGAGGCCGTCCTCGCGCTGGAGCAGGGCAACGCGCTCGTCCAGGCCGAGGAGATCAGTGAGCCGGGGGCCGGTCTCGCCGCGCGCGCCAAGGCGGGCGAGGACGCGGTGTGGCACGCCTCCGTGCGCGGCCTCAAGCGGCTGGCGGGCGTCCATGTCGTGGCGGGCAGCTCCGTCTACGCCTGGGCCGGGACATGGGACCTGGTGCGCCCCGTGCGCTCCGACGACGTGGAGGAGTCCTACCACTGGTCACTGCGGCTGATGGGGGCCGGGGTGGAGACCGGCTTCCTCGCCTCCGCCTCGCGGGTCAGCGCCACCGAACGGCCCGCCGCCGCACTCCGCCAGCGGGCCCGCTGGGCGCGGGGACAGCTGCGCGCGGTCGCCGTGAACTGGGCCGAACTCCCGCCCCGAGGAAGGCTGCTGGGCGCCGTCACGGTCGGCTCGCTGGCGGCCAGGGCCGCGCTGCCCCTGGTGTGCGGGGGTGCCGTCGCCGTACGCGCCCTGCGCCCGGCGGCGCTCGCCCTGGTGCTGGCGGACGCGGCCTGCGTCCTGGGCGCCCGGCGCGAAACGGCCTACCGGCAGCGTACGGACGCGGTCGGCTGGGCCCTCGTCGTGCCCTGGCACATGCTGGGGTCCCTCGCCGTGTACCTGGCCCTGTACGAGTGGGCGAGGGGGCAGCGGGGCTGGCACAGCGTGCGGGACGGGGACGACTCCGGGGCACCCGTGGACTCTGCGGCCGACCGGGCTTCCGACGCCACGGCGAACCCGGCCCCGGCCCCGGCCCCGGAAGGAGTCCGTCGTGCCGACTGAGAGTGTCACCTCCACGGCGGTGATCAGCGGAGCCGTGATGGCCCACCCGCGCCGGGCGGCGGAGGCCGCCCGGCTGGCCGCCTCGCTGCCCGCATGGGGCACCCGGGTGGTCGTCGACCCCTCGCCCGAGGCCGGGCCCGGGGCCCTGCGGACGGCACGGGCGGCCTGGGCGGCGGTGGCACCGGAGGCCACCCATCACGTCGTGCTCCAGGACGACGTGGTGCCCTGCCGGGAGTTCGCCGCCCAGGTCGCCCACGCCGTACGGGAGCTGCCCGATACTCCGCTGGCCCTGTACGCCAACTGGAACTCCTGGAACGGCGCGGCCACCCGTGCCGCGGCCCTCCAGGGCGCCTCCTGGGTGCCCGCCGTACCGGGCGAGTGGACCCCCAGCCTGGCTCTCGTGCTGCCCCGCGCGGACGTGGACGCGCTGCTGACGGCCGTACCCCCGGACGTCACCGGTCCCGACCCGGACGACACCGTCCTCGCCCGTGAACTCGGCCGGCGCGGACGGCGGGTGCTGATCCCCGTACCGCACTGGGTGGAGCACGCCGACGGGACCAGCCTGGTCGGCAACGACGTGTACGGGCCCCGGCACTCCGCCTGCTTCGCCGACGACACGGCCGCTGGGCCCGACCCGGCGGGACCGGTGGCGGCGGCGCCCGACGTCCTCGTCCACCTGTTCAAGGGCCGGGTCCAGCTGGTCCTGGCGGCCGACACCGGGACGCCGCGCCGGGCATCGCGGGAAGGCTATCTGCGGGCGGCGGGGCCGGCGGGGCGGAGCCCCCGCCGCTCGGCGCGGGCGGTCGCGGCCCTGCGCGCCCCGAGCGTCCTCCTCGGCGCCCTGTGCGAGGAGATCTGGTACGCCGCCTATCTCATGGCCCTGCACACCCCGGCCGGCCGGGCACCCGGCGCCGGGGACGACCGGATCCGGCTCTGTCTGCGCAGCCTGGTCCTCGGCGGCACCGCCGACCGCGCCGACCTGCGGTTGTGGGCCCTGCACCGGGTGGGCCCGCTGATCGGCCTGGCCGAGGACGGCCTGCGGGCCGGATTCGAAGACCGGGAGGCGTACGGCCGCCCCGCACCCCTTCCGCCGGAACAGCTCGCCGCCCTCCCCGAGGCCGCGCTGATCTGGTCCCACCCGCTGACGCTGGAGGAACGATGACCGCTGATGCCGAAGGGCCGGTGCCGGCTGACGCCGAAAGGCCGGTGACCGCTGACACCGAAGGGCCGGTGCCCGCTGACGCCGAAGGGGCGACGGCCACCGGCCCGGCCACCGTCCTGGTGTTCTCGCCGCACGCCGACGACGTGGTGCTCTCCTCCTTCGGCGCCCTGCGGCCCGGCGGCGAGGCGGTCACGGTCTTCGCCGGCGTGCCCGACGACCCCGCCCTCCTCGCTCCCTGGGACGAGCGCCTCGGAGCCCGTACGTCACGTGAGTTCGCCCTGGAGCGGCTCCGCGAGGACGCGGCGGCCTACCGGGGTACGGGGGTGGCGCTGGACGCCTGGGCCCACCTGGACGGCCAGTACCGGCCCGGCCCGCCGGACACCGGGGCCCTGCGCCGGGAGATGCGACAGCGGATCGACCGGGCCGGGGAGGTGCGGCTGCCCGCCGCCATCGGGGACCACCCCGACCACCTGGCCGTCCGCGACACCGGACTGGCGGCCTGCCGCGAACTCGCCGCCGCCGGACGGCCTCCCCGGGTGCGGCTCTACGCGGACTACCCGTACCAGCTCTTCGCCATGAGCAACCGCCACCGCGCCCACGGCACCTGGTCCACGTACACCTGGCACAACGAGGACCCGCTCGCCCTGACCGAGTGGTTCGCGCAGCACTTCCCCGGGGGCTCCCAGGAGCACGCCCGGCCCCGGCGGCACACGCTCTCCGAGGACACCGTGGCCGCCAAGGAGCGAGCGGTCCGCTGTCACCGCACCCAGGTCCCCGAACTCGACCGGGCGACCTACGGAACGCTGCTCGACCCCGCGAACCTGGGGCGCGAGTACACCTGGGACCTGCCCGCCCACCTGTGGGAGCCGGTGACCGCCGGTTCCCCGCCCCCGGGAACACCCGTCCGGCCTGGAGGAAGAGACGCATGAGCAGCACGATTCCGACAGCCGCCGGGCACCGGTACCCCTTGCTGCCCGGCAAGATCCGCGCCGACGTACCCGTACCGGTGGAGACCGGAGCGGGCACGGTGACGGCGCGCATGATGAGCTTCACCGGTCTCGTGGACGGCAGGGAGCACATCGCCCTGGTCTTCGGGGAGCGGCAGCGGGAGGTTCCGCTGGTGCGGGTGCACTCCGAGTGCCTGACCGGCGATGTGTTCGGCTCCGGGCGCTGCGACTGCGGGCCACAGCTCCGGGAGGCCATCGACCTCCTCGCCGCCCAGGGAGGGATCCTCCTCTACCTCCGCCAGGAGGGCCGGGGCATCGGCCTGTACAACAAGCTGGACGCGTACATCCTCCAGGACGGCGGGCTCGACACCTTCGAGGCGAACCGGAAGCTGAACTTCGCCGACGACCTGCGGGACTACCGGCCCGCCGCCCAGATGCTCGCCGCGCTCTCCGTGACCGCCGTCAAACTGCTCACCAACAACCCCGACAAGGCACGGCAGTTGACCGACAGCGGGATGGAGGTGCGCTCCACCCGCACCACCGGGGCGTTCGTGAGCGGCAGCAACCGGGGGTATCTGACGGCCAAGCGGGAGGTCGCAGGTCACCGGATCGAGCTGCCCGACGCGGAACGGACGTGACGGAGGAGGACGCCCCCCGCTCCAGGAAGGGCCGTCTGGCCGACCGTCTCGGGGTCCCGCGCCTGTCCGGCAACGGAAGGATCGTCACCGCGACGGCGCTGGACTCCTTCGGCGTGGGGATGTTCATCCCGTTGAACTTCCTGTTCTTCCTGCTCACCACCGATCTGACGGTCCAGCAGGTGGGGTACGGGACGAGCCTGGCGACACTGCTCTCCCTGCCGGTGGCACCGCTGGCCGGGATCGCCGTGGACCGCTGGGGCCCCAAGGCCTCCCTGGTCGCCAACAACCTGATCTCGACCGTCGGCTTCCTCTGCTACCTGCTCGTCGACAGCCAGACCTCGCTGGTCGTGGTCCTCTTCGTGGTCCTGTGCGCGGAGCGCCTGTACTGGGTGGCGTGGCCCGCCTTCGTCGCCGACCTGGCCGAGGGGGAGGAGCTGGACCGGTGGTACGCGTTCACCGCCGCCGGGAAGAACGCGAGCGTGGGTCTCGGCGGTGCGGCCGGCGGCGCCCTGCTGGGCACCGGCTGGTCCGGCGCGGCCGTGCTGATCGTGGTGGTGAACGCGGGCACCAGCGCGATCACGGCGCTGCTCTTCGCCTACCCGGGCCGCGGGGTACGGACCACCGCCGCTCCCCGGCCGGACACCACGCCTCCCCCGCCGGACACCGCGGCTCCGGAGGCGGCAGGCGACGAGGAGGGCGGCTGGCGGTCCCTGCTGGGCGACCGGACGGTGTTCGTGCTGATAGGGGCGCAGACCGCGTTCGTCTTCGCCTGGCTGATCCCCACCACGGTGCTGCCGGTCTACCTGGTGGCGGTGCGAGGACTGCCGCCCTGGCTGCCCTCGACCGCGTTCACCCTCAACGCCCTGCTGATCGTGGTGGCGCAGTCCGCCCTCACGGCCCGGCTGGCCACGTTCCGGCGCAGCCGGGTGGTCGTCCGCAGCGCCGCCCTGATGCTCGCCACCCTCCTGCTCCTCGCGGTCCTCCCGGCGGCGGGGAGCGCGGTGGGGGTGGCCCTGGTCTTCGCGGCCGTCGCCCTGTTCACCTTCGGGCAGATGGCGGCGACCCCCGCCATGACTGCCGTCTCCGCGACCGTGGCGCCCCGCCGCGCCCGGGGCCGCTACCTCTCCGTCGTCAACCTCACCTGGACGGTGTCGGCCATCACCGGGCCGGCGCTCGTCGGGGCTCTGATCGAGGATCACACCCTGCTGCTGTGGGCGGTGCTGGCCGTGCTGACGGCGCTGGGCGGGCTGGGGTACCACGTGGCGGGCCGCATGGCGCCGGAGCGCCTCGGGGCGCCCCGGGCCCAGGTCACCGGGCCGGAGCCGCCAGGCGGAAGCCGACACCGATCGCCGAAAGATCCCGCTCGTACACCCCGTGCCGACGGGCGCACCGGGCGAGGTCCCGGTCGTGGCAGAACGCGCCGCCCCGGGTGATGTGCGGGTCGTGGGCCCAGTCCTCGGCCTCCGGTACGCCGTCGGGGGCGCCGGGGTAGGGCGCGTAGCGGGTGGAGGTCCACTCGTCGGCGTTGCCCGCCAGGTCGAGCACCCCGAACGGGCTTGCCCCCAGGGGGAAGGAGCCGACCGGCGTGGTGGTGCCGAGGCCCAGGTCCACCAGGTTCGCCAGCCCGGTGCGGTACTCCGCCCCCCAGGGGAACTCCCGGTCGTCGTCCCCGCGCGCGGCACGCTCCCACTCCGTCTCGGTCGGCAGCCGGACACCGGGCTCGCCGATCCGTTCCCCGAGCCAGCGGCAGTACGCCACCGCCCCGTCGTGGCCGACCCCCGTCACCGGGTGGTCGGCGGGGGCGTCGGACGGTGTCACCCCGCCGGTCTCCCGCGCGAACAGCCGCCACTGGCCGACCGTGACGGGGGTACGGGCCATCCGGAAGGCTTCCACCCGGACACGGGTGCGCGGGGCCTCCTTCCGGTACCAGTCCTCCGGAACCCCGGTGTCGGCGTAACGGCGGGCCACCTCCGCCACCGCGTCGGCCGGGGTGCCGCGCCACAGGCTCCCGGCGGGTACGTCGACCCAGTCCACCCGGTCCACGTCCGTGCCGTGCGTGCCGTCCATGCCGTCCATGCCGCCCCTGTCGTCCTTGCCGGCTCGCTCCACGTGCGGAACATCCTCTCGCTCGGTCGTCGCCCGGGTACGGGTGTGGGCCCGGATCACGGATGATCCGGGCCCACCGTCGTACGGGGTACTGCTCAGGTGTCAGCTCTGTGCGGGCGGCGCTTCCTGCTCGGCCGGCTCGGCGGTCGTGGCCGCCTGGGCCTCGGCGCGCTCGCGCATCTTGCGCACCAGCTCCTGCTTCTTGTCCTCGGCGACCTTGCGGTCGGAGTCGCGCGCGGTACCCGCGCCCTGCTGCTCGGCCCGGGACAGCTTCTTGCGCTGTCCGCCGACGCCGAGAAGGTTGTTGCGGCTCTTGGCCACGGCGTTCTCCCATTCGTGGTGAGGTGAGGCGGAAGTGATCAGGTGATCGAGATCGATCGGTCCGGTGGGCGGCGGGTGGTTCGGACCCCCGCCGCGCTCTCACTCGTAGATCTGGAAGAACGAAGACATGCGGAAACGGTACCCCGCTCCCGGAGCGCCCCGCACCAGGTTTTCAGGCCGTCGGGTCGACCGTCGCCTGGTGGGCCTCGGTCAGGTGCTCCTGGGCCTTGAGCCAGGGCAGGAACTGCGCCGAGCGGCGCCAGCCGCAGGTGGAGCAGGTCAGCTCGCGCGACATACCCGACTTTCTTACCTGCACGACGTGTTCACGTCCGTGCTGGTCCCATCTGCTGACCTTGCTGGTGGTGATGGACGGCATCGCGTACCTCCCGGAACGGCGGCGGGGGCTCCGGGGGACTGTACGACGAAGCCCCCGGTTCCGTACCCGGAACCGGGGGCCTCACGCGCTTACGAGGGCGTCAGCAGCCGATGAGGCGGGCGCCGAGGTAGGCCTGGATCTGGTCCAGGGAGACGCGCTCCTGCTTCATGGTGTCGCGCTCACGCACGGTCACCGCGTTGTCGTCGAGGGTGTCGAAGTCGACGGTCACGCAGAACGGGGTGCCGATCTCGTCCTGGCGGCGGTAGCGGCGGCCGATCGCACCCGCGTCGTCGAACTCGATGTTCCAGTTCTTGCGCAGGTCCGTCGCCAGGCCCTTGGCCTTCGGCGACAGCTGCGGGTTGCGCGACAGCGGCAGGACCGCGACCTTGACCGGCGCCAGGCGCGGGTCGAGACGCATCACGGTGCGCTTCTCCATGACGCCCTTGGCGTTGGGCGCCTCGTCCTCGATGTAGGCGTCGAGGAGGAACGCCAGCATCGCGCGGCCGACACCGGCCGCGGGCTCGATGACGTACGGCGTCCAGCGCTCGCCGGCCTCCTGGTCGAAGTACGACAGGTCGGTGCCCGACGCCGCGGAGTGCGCCTTGAGGTCGTAGTCGGTGCGGTTGGCCACACCCTCCAGCTCGCCCCACTCGCTGCCGCCGAAGCGGAAGCGGTACTCGATGTCGGCGGTGCGCTTGGAGTAGTGGGAGAGCTTCTCCTTGGGGTGCTCGAACCAGCGCATGTTCTCCTCGCGCATGCCGAGGTCCGTGTACCAGTTCCAGCGCTGGTCCATCCAGTACTGCTGCCACTCCTCGTCCTCGCCCGGCTTGACGAAGAACTCCATCTCCATCTGCTCGAACTCGCGGGTCCGGAAGATGAAGTTGCCCGGAGTGATCTCGTTCCGGAAGGACTTGCCCACCTGCGCGATGCCGAACGGCGGCTTCTTGCGCGAAGTCTGCTGCACCTGGCCGAAGTTGGTGAAGATGCCCTGGGCGGTCTCGGGGCGCAGGTAGGCGACCGAGCCGGAGTCCTGGGTGGGGCCGAGGTGGGTGGAGAGCAGGCCCGAGAACTCCTTGGGCTCGGTGAAGGTGCCCTTGTTACCGCAGTTGGGGCAGTTGAGGTCGGCGAGGCCGTTGACCGGCGGCTTGCCGTGCTTCTCCTCGTACGCCTCCTCCAGGTGGTCGGCGCGGTAGCGCTTGTGACAGGAGGTGCACTCGGTGAGCGGGTCCGAGAAGGTGGCGACGTGGCCCGAGGCGACCCAGACGTCCGGGGCCAGGATGACCGACGAGTCGAGACCGACCACGTCCTCGCGCGCGGTGACCATGTAGCGCCACCACTGACGCTTCAGGTTCTCCTTCATCTCGACGCCCAGCGGCCCGTAGTCCCAGGCGGCGCGCTGACCACCGTAGATCTCACTGGAGGGGTAGACGAAGCCACGGCGCTTGCTCAGGCTGACGATGGTGTCGATCTTGTCGGCGGCCACGGTGCTCTCTTCATTACGACGGCGACGAACGGCGAATGCTTCAGATTACCGGCGGGCGCACCCCCTGGATCAAATCGGCGGGTGGTCCGACGATCTCCGGCCCCTCCCTATGTGATGTTCCGGGCATCTCATCAGCCTTGTTGACAATCGTTTCCACTTTTGTTGAAAATGACTGTCATGAACGTACGCCGCCTCATACCCACCACCGCCGTCGCCGGAGCAGTCGTCCTCGGTCTGACCGCTCTTTCGGCCTGCTCCACCTCCGACGCAGCGGACGGGGGCAACGGCGACAAGCTGAAGGTGACGGCGTCGTTCTACCCGATGCAGTTCCTGGCCGAGAGGATCGGCGGCGAGCACGTCGCCGTCACCAGCCTCACCAAGCCGGGCGTCGAGCCGCACGACCTGGAACTCACCCCCCGCCAGATCGGCTCCATCAGCGAGTCCGACTACGTGCTGTACCTCAAGGGCATCCAGCCCGCCGTGGACGACGCGATTCTGCAGTCCGGTGTGAAGAACACCGTCGACGCCGCGACCCTCACCACGCTGGAGGACCACGGCTCCGAGGTCAGCGGCCACGACCACGGGCACGAAGAGGAAGCCCATGAGGACGAGGCCCACGAGGAGCACGCCGAGGGCGACGGCCACAACCACGGCGAGGAGGGCGGCGCCGACCCGCACATCTGGCTGGACCCGGTGAAGTACGCCGAGGTCGCCAAGGGCGTCGGGAAGTCCCTGGAGAAGGCCGACCCCGACCACGCCGCCGACTACAAGAAGAACACCGAGGCCCTGGTCGGTGAGTTGAGCAAGCTGAACACGGCGTACGAGACCGGGCTGAAGAACACCGCCACCAAGACCTTCATCACCACTCACTCCGCCTTCGGCTACCTCGCCGAGCGCTACGGGCTCACCCAGCAGGGCATCGCCGGCATCGACCCCGAGGCCGAGCCGAGCCCCGCCCGGATCCAGGAGATCCACACCATCGCGGAGAAGGAGAAGGCCACCACGGTCTTCTTCGAGACGCTCGCCAGCGACAGGACGGCGAAGACCCTCGCGAAGGACACCGGACTGAAGACCGGCGTCCTGGATCCGCTGGAGGGAATCACGAAGAAGTCCCAGGGCGCTGACTACATCGAGGTCATGGAGTCCAACCTCACCGCGCTGCAGAAGGCACTCGGCGCGAAGTGACCAGCCCCACCCGCCCCACCTTCGGATCGGAGGCGCTCATGCCGGAGCGTGAGAGCACCACCCACGAGCCCGTGGTCAGCCTGCGCGGCGCCACGGCCACCCTCGGCGCACGCCCCGTGCTGCGCGGGGTGGACCTCGCCGTGCACCGCGGCGAGGTCGTCGCCCTGCTCGGCGCCAACGGCTCCGGCAAGTCCACCGCCGTACGGTCCGCCATCGGCCAGGTCCCGCTGACCGGCGGCACCGTCGAGCTGTTCGGCACCGAGCTGCGCCGCTTCCGCCAGTGGGGCCGGATCGGTTACGTGCCCCAGCGCACCACGGCCGCGGGCGGGGTCCCGGCCACCATCCGCGAGGTCGTCGCCTCCGGTCGGCTGGCCCGTACCAAGCTGCGGTGGCCCGGGAAGGCGGACCGGGCGGCCGTGGACCGGGCCATCGAGCTGGTGGGCCTCGCCGACCGCGCCAAGGACTCCGTGAGCGCCCTGTCGGGCGGCCAGCACCAGCGGGTCCTGATCGCCCGCGCCCTGGCTGCCGAGCCGGAGCTGCTGATCATGGACGAACCGATGGCCGGGGTGGACCTGGCCAGCCAGGAGATCCTGGCGGCGACCCTGCGCGAGCAGGTGGCCCTCTCCACCTCCGTGCTCCTCGTGCTGCACGAGCTGGGCCCGCTGGAGCCGCTGATCGACCGGGCCGTGGTCCTGCGCGACGGCTGCGTGACGCACGACGGCCCGCCGCCCGAGGCGCTCGGCCAGCACGCGCTGCCCGGCCACGACCACGTACACCCCCACGCGGCCGCCGAGCCCGTACGGACGGGACTGCTGACCTGATGCTGTTCGAATTCCTCAACCCTCCCTTCATGCAGCGGGCGCTCATCGCGGCCGTCCTGGTCGGCATCACCGCGCCCGCCATCGGCATCTACCTGGTCCAGCGCCGCCAGGCCCTCATGGGCGACGGCATCGGTCACATCGCGTTGACCGGTGTCGGCCTCGGCTTCCTGCTCTCCACCAGCCCCGTCTGGATGGCCACCGCCGTCGCCGTGGCCGGTGCCGTCGTCATGGAGCTGATCCGCTGGTACGGGCACACGCGCGGCGACCTCGCCCTGGCGATGCTCTTCTACGGGGGCATGGCGGGCGGCATCATGCTGATCAACCTGTCCGAGACGGGGTCCAACGCCAACCTGACCTCGTACCTCTTCGGCTCCCTCTCCACCGTCTCCGAGTCCGACGTCATCGCGATCTGCGTGCTGGCCGCCTTCGTGGTGCTGGTCACCGTGGGGCTGCGGCGGCAGCTGTTCGCGGTCAGCCAGGACGAGGAGTTCGCCCGGGTGACCGGGCTGCCGGTGCGGGTGCTCAACCTGCTGATCGCAGTGGTGGCCGCCGTGACGGTGACCGTCGCGATGCGGGTCGTCGGGCTGCTGCTGGTCAGCGCGCTGATGGTGGTGCCGGTGGCGGCAGCCCAGCAGATCACCAAGTCCTTCAAGGTGACCTTCGTGCTCTCCGTGATGATCGGCACGGCCGTGACCCTGGCCGGCACCGTGACCTCGTACTACCAGGACGTCCCGCCGGGCGCGACGATCGTGCTGCTGGCCATCGCGGTGTTCGTCGCACTGACCGCACTTGCCGCTCCGCTCGCGAAACGCCGGGCCAGGGCGAGCGAGGCGAAGGGGGCCGAGTGCACCCTGGAGGTACCGGCGGCCCGCCGGTCCTCGGGTGACGTGCGCGTTTGAGTGCGGCGCCCGGGCGGGCTGGCACAATGGCCCGACACATGTACGGGCGACACGAGGAGGCACCTGTGGCCACGGCGCCGATCAGTGGCACGAACGCAGCGCCGGTACGCGGCCGGTCCACCCGGCAGCGGGCGGCGGTGGCGGCGGCCCTCGACGAGGTCGACGAGTTCCGCAGCGCCCAGGAGCTGCACGACGTGCTCAAACACCGCGGCGACTCCGTGGGCCTGACCACGGTCTACCGGACCCTGCAGTCCCTCGCCGACGCGGGCGAGGTCGACGTCCTGCGCACCACCGAGGGCGAGGCCGTCTACCGGCGGTGCTCGACCGGTGACCATCACCACCACCTGGTCTGCCGGCTCTGCGGCAAGGCGGTGGAGGTCGAGGGTCCCGCCGTCGAACAGTGGGCCGAGACGATCGCCGCCCAGCACGGCTATGTGAACGTCGCGCACACCGTCGAGATTTTCGGCACGTGTGCGGAGTGCGCCGCGAGCAAGAAGTAAGCGCGCGAACGTAAAAGAAGAGGGCCCTGTACGCGTACAGGGCCCTCTTCCACGTTCTACGTCACTTCTCCGCGGCCTCCGCCGCCTGGGCTGCTGCCGCAGCCTCCACCGCTTCCGCCCCGCCGAAGCGGCGGTCGCGCTGGGCGTACTCCAGGCAGGCCCGCCACAGGTCCCGACGGTCGAAATCCGGCCACAGGACGTCCTGGAAGACCATCTCGGCGTACGCGCTCTGCCAGATCAGGTAGTTCGAGGTGCGCTGCTCGCCGCTGGGGCGCACGAAGAGGTCCACGTCCGGCATGTCCGGGTAGTACATGTACTTCGCGACGGTCTTCTCGTTCACCTTGGACGGGTCGAGCTTCCCGGCCGCCACGTCCCGGGCGATGCGCTGCGCGGCGTCCGCGATCTCGGCGCGGCCGCCGTAGTTGACGCAGAAGTACAGCGTCATCCTGTCGTTGTCCTTGGTCTGCTCCTGGGCGACCTGGAGCTCCTGGACGACGGACTTCCACAGCTTGGGCATGCGGCCCACCCAGCGGATACGGATGCCGAGCTCGTCCATCTCGTCGCGGCGGCGGCGGATCACGTCACGGTTGAAGTTCATCAGGAACTTCACCTCGTCCGGCGAGCGCTTCCAGTTCTCCGTGGAGAAGGCGTAGAGCGAGAGGTTCTTGACGCCCATCTCGATACACCCCTTGAGAACGTCCATGACGACGCCCTCACCGACCTTGTGGCCCTCGGTGCGGGGCAGACCCCGCTCCTTGGCCCAGCGGCCGTTACCGTCCATCACGACGGCGACGTGCTGGGGCACCAGCTCGCCGGGGATCTTCGGAGGCGTCGCGCCCGAGGGGTGCGGCTCGGGGGTCTTGTACGTGCGCCGGTTACGGCCGCCGAGGATCCCGCGTACTGCCATGAGCTTCTCAGTCTCCCTGTGTCACTTCTTTACGCAACGCGTCGCTCTCTTGGGGCCCGCGTCACTTCTCCACGTACCGCAGCGAGCGCAGGCCGCGCTCCAGATGCCAGTGCAGATAGGCGGACACCAGCCCGCTCCCCTCCCTGACATGGCGTGCCTCGCAGGCGTCCGCCGTCGCCCAGTCGCCACTGAGCAGCGCGCTCAGCAGCCCCAGGGCCTGTGCCGAGGGTACGACGCTCCCGGGGACCCGGCAGTCACCGCATATGACGCCCCCCGCGGCGACGGAGAAGAACCGGTTCGGACCCGGCATTCCGCACTTGGCGCAGTCCTCGAAGCTCGGCGCGTACCCGTTCACCGCGAGCGAGCGCAGCAGGAACGCGTCCAGGATCAGATGGGGCGCGTGCTCGCCGCGGGCGAGGGTGCGCAGGCCTCCGACGAGGAGCAGGTACTGCTGGACGGCCGGCTCGCCCTCGTGGTCGGTGAACCGCTCGGCGGTCTCCAGCATCGCGGTGCCGGCGGTGTAGCGGGCGTAGTCGGCGACGATCCCGCCGCCGTACGGGGCGATGGTCTCGCTCTGGGTGCAGAGCGGCAGACCGCGGCCGATCAGCTCGCTGCCCCGGGCGAAGAACTGCACGTCGACGTGGGAGAAGGGTTCCAGGCGGGCCCCGAACTTGGACTTCGTGCGGCGCACCCCCCGGGCGACAGCGCGGACCCGGCCGTGGCCACGGGTCAGGATCGTGATGATCCGGTCGGCCTCGCCCAGTTTCTGCGTACGCAGCACGACGCCGTCGTCCCGGAACAAGCTCATGGGGCCATTGTCGCGCACACCCGGACGGCCGTTCGCCTCCAGGAGACCCCAGGAGACCTCAGGAGCCCCTAGGAGGGCGTGCGGGCCGCGGCCGCCAGCAGGCGGGCGGTGTCGTCGGCCGGGAGCTTCAGGGCGCCGCCCACCGTCGTCAGGACCTCGCGCTCGGCCGCGCTGTAGGGCCCGTCGGCGAGCGCGATGCGGGCGCCCTGGAGGAGGACCGATTCCCGGCCGGCGGTGGCCAGGTGCGGGGCGAGCGGGGCCAGCACCTCGTGCAGCTCGATGGCGAGGGTCACGCCGCATGCCTCGGCCGCCGGGTCGGAGCGGCCGCCGTACCCGGTGTCGGCGGCCAGCACCTCCACCACGGTGTACAGCTGTTCCTGGGTGCAGTCGTCGAGCCCGGCGTCGCGTACGACCCCGACCGCGGTGTCCAGGACAGTGCGGGAGGTGGTCCCGCCGGCCGCGAGAACGGCCAGGGTCACGGTGTGGACGGCCTCCCGGAGCATCGAGGAGAACCGGGTGGTGGTGGGGTGGTCCAAGGCGTCGGTGGCGAAGCGGGCGCGGCAGGCGGCGCACTCCACGACGGGCCCGGTCTCGCCCCGGCGGGCCAGCGGGATGCCGAGGACGGTGAGGCGGCGGCGGCCGGTGAGGCGGCGGTAGTTGCGGTCCCCACCGCAGCCGGGGCAGAAGAAGGCCCCGTCGCCGACGGCGTCCCAGACCGTGCGGATGCCGCAGAAGACCGGCCTCAGAGCGCGTTGTCCTTTGGCTGACCGCACGTCGCACACCTCCGTAACGCTCCGGCAACATTGCCGTGTGTTGGACGTGATGTTAGCCACATGCGTGATGTGACGTCAGTATCCCGGAGGTCACAACCCTCGGATATGGCCGAACCCCGACCGCCCGGAGCGGGCGGTCGGGGTTCTGGGGCTGCTCCCGTACGGGGTCAAAGCGGACGTCCGTACGAGGGGGCGCCCGGCCGGATCAGCGGGAGGCGCGGTTGACCGCGGAGACGACCGCCTTGAGCGAGGCGCGGGTGGTGTTGGCGTCGATACCGATGCCCCACAGCACCTTGCCGTCGATCGCGCACTCGATGTACGAGGCGGCCTGGGCGCTGGCACCCTCGCTCATCGTGTGCTCGGTGTAGTCCAGCAGCCGGGCGTCGATGCCGGTGGCCTGCAGCGCTTCGAAGAACGCGGAGATCGGGCCGTTGCCCGTTCCGGTCAGCACGGTGTCCGTGCCGTCCACGGTGGCCTCGACGGTCAGGGTGTCCGTGCCGTCGGTGTCGGTGGTGGTCTGGCCGGAACGCAGCTGGATGCGTCCCCAGGCATTCTCGGCGTTCGGCAGGTACTCGTCCTGGAAGGTGGACCAGATCTGCGTCGGGGTGACCTCGCCGCCCTCGGCGTCGGTCTTGGCCTGAATGATCCGGGAGAACTCGATCTGCATCCGGCGCGGCAGGTCCAGCTTGTGGTCGTTCTTCAGGACGTACGCGATACCGCCCTTGCCGGACTGCGAGTTGACCCGGATGACCGCCTCGTAGGAACGGCCGACGTCCTTCGGGTCGATCGGCAGGTACGGCACGGCCCACTCGATGTCGTCGACCGTCTTCCCCTGGGCCGCCGCGTCCTTCTCCATCGCGTCGAAGCCCTTCTTGATGGCGTCCTGGTGGGAGCCGGAGAAGGCGGTGTAGACCAGGTCGCCCGCGTACGGGTGGCGCGGGTGGATCTCCATCTGGTTGCAGTACTCGCTGGTGCGGCGGATCTCGTCGATCTGCGAGAAGTCGATCTGCGGGTCCACGCCCTGCGAGAACAGGTTCATGCCCAGGGTGACCAGGTCGACGTTGCCGGTCCGCTCGCCCTGACCGAACAGGCAGCCCTCGATGCGGTCGGCGCCCGCCATGATGGCCAGCTCGGCGGCGGCGACGGCGGTGCCCCGGTCGTTGTGCGGGTGGACCGACAGGCAGACGAACTCGCGGCGGGTCAGGTTGCGCGACATCCACTCGAAGCGGTCCGCGTGGGTGGAGGGCGTGGAGCGCTCCACGGTGGCGGGCAGGTTCAGGATGATCTCGCGGCCCTCCTCGGGCTGCCAGACGTCACAGACCGCCTCGCAGACCTCCAGGGCGAAGTCCAGCTCGGTGTCGGTGAAGATCTCCGGGCTGTACTGGTAGCCGAAGACCGTCTCGGGACCCAGGATCTTCTCGGCGTACTCCATGACCAGCCGGGTCCCGTCCACCGCGATCTGCTTGACCTGCTCCTTCGACCCCCGGAAGACGACCCGGCGGAAGGTGGGGGCGGTCGCGTTGTACAGGTGGACCGTGGCCCGGCGGGCGCCGACCAGCGACTCGACGGTCCGCTCGATCAGCTCCTCGCGGGCCTGCGTCAGGACGGAGATCGTCACGTCCTCGGGGATCGCGCCCTCTTCGATGATGGAGCGGACGAAGGCGAAGTCGGTCTCGCCGGAGGACGGGAAGCCGACCTCGATCTCCTTGTAGCCCATGCGTACGAGCAGGTCGAACATCTCGCGCTTGCGGGCCGGCGACATCGGGTCGATCAGCGCCTGGTTGCCGTCGCGCAGATCGGTGGACAGCCAGCGGGGCGCCACGGTGATCCGGTTGTCCGGCCAGGTGCGGTCGGCGATGTCCACGGCCTCGTAACCGCGGTACTTGTGGACCGGCATCCCGGACGGCTTCTGCAGCTGCGTCGCGTTGGTGACCGGGGTGGGGCGGCCGACGGAATCAGCGGCGGGGTTCACAGCACCGGCGGGGTTCACGGTGGTCATGGCGTAGGGCTCCTCGGGGTCCGACATGGGGTCGGCCGACGGTGTCGCTGCAGCACCAGACTCCGCGGGGAGGGGGTCGGCCTACGACTACAGGCCCTCGCCGCGGCAGCTAAGGAGAAGCAGCCCGAAACGCATGATGCGACGAGCCTAGCCGAGGGTGGCCCGGGGTGTCGGTCCGTATCAGTATGCGGGACCGGGCATCGATGAGGGGAAAACGGTGACTCATCACTCCATTTCGTCAATCATCATCGCAACCAGTGACAGGACGGTGACGGAGTGCCACAGTCGATGTCATGCAGCCTCGAACCAACGAAGACGGGCTCCACCCCGTCTTCTGCACCATCGTGCCGCCCCACGTCCTCGACAAGCTGTCGCACTCCGGCGACGCCCGGCTGGCCGACCCCGCCCGCCGCACACTGGAGGCCGACGGCCTCCGCCGCAACCGCCGCCGGCTGACGGCCCTGGCCGCCGCGCCCGCCACCCCCACGGCGGGCGCGGTCCCCACCAAGCCCCACCGCACCCTGTACGACTGCGAGAACGGCACCTCCCTGCCCGGCCGCCAGGTCCGCGACGAGGGCGAGAAGCCCACCTCGGACGCCAGCGTCAACCGCGCGTACGCCGGACTCGGCGCCACCTTCGAACTGCTGCTCTCCGCGTACGGGCGCAGTTCGATCGACGGCAAGGGCCTGCCGCTCATCGGCTCCGTGCACTACGGCCACGAGTACAACAACGCGTTCTTCGACGGCGAGCAGATGGTCTTCGGCGACGGTGACGGGGAGATCTTCCTCGACTTCACCTACGCCATCGACGTCATCGCCCACGAACTGGCCCACGGCCTCACCCAGTACACCGCCAACCTGCGCTACGAGGGCCAGTCGGGCGCGCTCAACGAATCCGTCTCCGACGTCTTCGGCTCGCTGGTCAAGCAGTACTCGCTGGGCCAGAGCGCCGAGCAGGCCGACTGGCTGATCGGCGCGGGGCTGCTGGCGCCCCGGGTCAGCGGGGACGCCCTGCGCTCGATGAAGGCCCCCGGCACGGCGTACGACGACGATTTGCTCGGCAAGGACCCGCAGCCCGCGTCGATGGAGGAGTACGTCGAGACGGAGGAGGACAACGGCGGGGTCCACATCAACTCCGGCATCCCCAACCGCGCCTTCTACCTCCTGGCCACCGCACTGGGCGGCAACGCCTGGGAGCGGGCCGGGCAGATCTGGTTCGACGTGCTGACCGGCGGCGAGCTGACGGCCACCGCGGACTTCGCCGAGTTCGCCCGGCTGACGGTCGCGGCGGCGGGCGACCGCTTCGGCGAGCGCGGTGAGCGGGAGGCGGTGCTGAAGGCCTGGTCCGAGGTGGGCGTTCCCACGGCGGAGTGAGCGGGCCGGAGCGAGGCGGGCTTGAGCCCGCGACCGACCCCGGCTAGACAGGACCCCATGCTTATTCAGGTCACCCGCACCGGCGGCTTCGCCGGCATCTCCCGCCACCACGAGGTCGACACCGAGGGTCGGGAGGACGCCACGGAGTGGGAGTCGCTCGCCCAGGAGGTCCTCGCCGGCACCCCGGACGCGCCGCCGTCCGGGGTGCCGGACGGGTTCCGCTACCGGATCACGGTCGGGGACCGCACCGTGTACTGCGCTGACCCCGATCTGACCGGGGCCCAGCGCACGCTGGTCTCACGCATCCTCAAGGAGGGCGCGTGAGACCGGCGCCTTCTTCAGGAGGCTTCCGGAACCCGGGAGGAGGCTTCTAGAACCCGAGCTTGCGCAGCTGCTTCGGGTCGCGCTGCCAGTCCTTCGCGACCTTCACATGCAGGTCCAGGAAGACCGGCGTGCCGAGCAGCGCCTCGATGTGCTTGCGCGACTTGGTGCCGACGTCCTTCAGCCGCTGGCCCTTCGGGCCGATGATGATGCCCTTCTGGCTGGGGCGCTCGATGTAGACGTTGGCGTGGATGTCCAGCAGCGGCTTGTCCGCCGGACGGTTCTCGCGGGGCAGCATCTCCTCGACGACGACCGCGATGGAGTGCGGCAGCTCGTCGCGTACGCCCTCCAGCGCGGCCTCGCGGATCAGCTCCGCGACCATGACCATCTCCGGCTCGTCGGTGAGGTCGCCCTCCGGGTAGAGCGGCGGGCTCTCCGGGAGCAGCGGTGCGATGAGGTCGGCGAGCAGGCCGACCTGCTGGTCCTTGACCGCCGAGACCGGGATGATCTCGGCCCACTCGAAGCCGAGCTCGTCGGAGAGCGCGGAGACGGCGAGGAGCTGTTCGGCCAGCGCCTTCGACTCGACCAGGTCGGTCTTGGTGATGATGGCGATCTTGGGGGTCTTCTTGATCCCCGCGAGCTCCTTGATGATGTATTTGTCGCCCGGGCCGAGCTTCTGGTCGGCGGGCAGGCAGAAGCCGATGACGTCGACCTCGGCCCAGGTGGTGCGCACCACGTCGTTCAGCCGCTCGCCGAGGAGCGTGCGCGGCTTGTGGAGGCCGGGGGTGTCGACCAGGATCAGCTGCGCGTCGTCCCGGTGCACGATGCCGCGCACGGTGTGCCGGGTGGTCTGGGGGCGGTTGGAGGTGATCGCCACCTTCTGACCGACCAGAGCGTTCGTCAGGGTGGACTTGCCCGCGTTGGGGCGGCCCACGAAGCAGGCGAAGCCGGCCCGGTGGGGGGAGGTGGTCTCCGTCTGCTGGGCAGCGGATTCTTGGTTCGGGCGAGCGCTCATGGCGACCATTCTCCCCGATCGCGGCGGCACTCCCGAACAGCGGTCCGCCCGGACGCGCCGGGAGGCCGGTCGGGAGGGCCCCGCGGACGCGCCGGAAGGCCGTACGGAACCGCCGCCCGGGCCGGTCCGTCAGCCCGCTGTGACCCGCAGCCGCAGGGTGCCGTCCGGGCCCGCGAGGAGCACCGGCGTCTCCGGCCCGCCCAGGTCCCGTACGGCCGCGCGGTCCTCGTCGGCGGGGGTCTCGGCGGCGGAGACGACGGCCGCGGCCTCCAGCGAGGTGGCGCCGCTGGCGACGGCCATGGCGACGGCGGTCCGCAGGGCGCTCAGTTTCAGCGACTCCAGCGCCACGGTGCCCGCCACATATGTACGTCCCGTCTCGTCCCGTACGGCGGCGCCCTCGGCCACACCGTTGCGGGCGCGGGCGCTGCGCGCCAGGGTGACGATCTTGCGGTCCTCGGCGTCGAGGGCGGTGGTGTCGGTGGTATCGGTCATGGCACGAGCATACGAAGCACCGGACCGTGCGGATCCACTCACCCCGGCACCGGGTACATCGAGCCGCGCCGCCCCTCGGGCGAGGCGAGCCACTGGAGCTTGGCCTCGCTCCCGGTGTCCGGCAGCGGGATGTGCAGCACGATCGCCAGGTCCGGCCGGGCGGGCACCCGCAGCTGGGTCGCCTCCAGGAACAGCCGGCCGACGAGCGGGTGCTCCACCTCCTTGCGGTTCTGCCCGGCGGGCACGATGTCGCGCCGCTCCCACAGTTCGGCGAAGAGCTCGCTGGCCGCCTTCGCCTCCTCCACGACGGCCCGGAAGCCGTCGTCGTCCGGGCACTCCGAGCAGGCCGCCCGGAACTGGGCCACCACCTGCGGGGCGAGCGCCGCCCAGCTCGGCCCGGTCCGCGCCCGGTAGACCGGGTCGGTGAAGAAGTCGATCAGACAGTTCTGCCGGATGCCGGGGCGCATACCGAGGACCGCGGCGGCCGCGTCGTTGTGGAGGACGGTGTTCCAGTACCGGTCCATGATGTGGGCCGGGTACGGCATCCACGCCTCGATCAGCCGGGTCAGCCCGTCGCACATGTCGGCGTGCGCCGGATCGACCTCCAACGGGGGCGCGTTCAGCCCGGCGAGGACGTACAGATGGCGGCGCTCGGCGCTGCTGAGGCGCAGCACCCGGGCGACGGCGTCCAGCACCTGCGGCGAGACGGTGATGTCGCGGCCCTGCTCCAGCCACTGGTACCAGGAGACGCCGACGCCCGCGAGGACGGCGACCTCCTCCCGGCGCAGACCGGGCGTACGCCGGCGGGCACCGCCGTCCGGGAGGCCCGCGGCGGCCGGGGTGACGCGCGCCCGGCGGCTCCTGAGGAACTCCCGCAGCTCCGCGAGCCGGTGGGCCTTGGTGTCGTCCGTCGCCTGCCGGGTTCTGGTGTCGTCCGTCGCCTGCCGGGCCGGTGTGGCCACGTACTCCCCCTGTGTTGTGGTGCGCCTGCCTGGTGGTGCGGGCAACAGGATAAGTTCCCGCTCCCCACGGATATTCCGGCCGCCGCAGGGTGGGGCCCATGGCGATCGAAACCCCTGGAACCCCTGTCACCTCAGCTCCCCCGCTCCCCCCGGCCCCCGCACCCGCACCCCCGGCCCGGCTCTCCGGCCGCGCCCGGCTCGTCCTCTTCGTGCTGTGCGCCGCCCAGTTCATGGTGGCGCTCGACTTCTCCGTACTGAATGTGGCCCTGCCTGTCCTGGGTGCGGACCTGGGGCTCTCCACCTCGGGGCTCCAGTGGGCGGTGACCGCGTTCGCGCTGCCGTCGGGCGGGTTCCTGCTGCTGTTCGGGAGGATCGCCGATCTGTACGGGCGGCGCCGGCTGTTCCTCGCCGGGCTCACCCTCTTCGGCGCCTCCTCGCTGCTGGCGACCCTGGCCTGGGACCCGGCCTCCTTCCTCGCAGGGCGGGCGCTCCAGGGCCTCGGGGCAGCGGTGATCGTGCCGACCGGGATGTCCCTGCTGACCACCACGTTCCCGGAGGGCCCGCTGCGGGACCGGGCGCTCGGGATCAGCGGGACCCTGCTCTCGCTCGGCTTCACGGTGGGCATGGTGGCGGGCGGCGTCCTCACCGACACGCTGGGCTGGCGCTCCACGATGGGCCTGCTGACCGTGGCCTCGGTGGTGGTGCTGGTGCTGGCCCCGAAGGTTCTGGAGGAGTCGCGTACGCCGGACCGCCCCCGGCTCGACGTACCGGGCGCGGTCGCCGTCACCGGTGGTCTGCTGGCGCTGATCTACTCCCTGTCCACGGCGGCGGAGCACGGCTTCGGCGGCGCGGACGTGCTCGTCACCCTGGTCCTCGGCGTCGGTCTGCTGGCCGCGTTCGTGGTCGTGGAGTCCCGTGCGGCGGCCCCGCTGGTCTCGCTGCCGATGCTGCGGCGGCGGACGGTGGCGTTCGGCAATCTGGGCGGACTCGTCACCTTCTCGATGATGAGCACCGTCGTGTTCGTCCTGACGCTCTACCTCCAGGAGGTCCTGGGCCTCTCGCCGTTCGCCACCGGGCTCGTCTTCGGGGTGCAGGGCGTGCTGTCGGTGGTGGCGGGGATGTACGCGCCGAGGCTGATCGGCCGGATCGGCGCGCGCCGGACCCTGGTGGTGTCGCTGCTGGGCCAGGGGCTGTTCATCGGCGCGCTGCTGGGGCTCGGCACGGATGCGGGGGTCTGGCTGGCCACGGCGGCGGTGTCCCTGGCGAGCATGTGCCATCTGGGCGCGATCATCGCGTACGGCCTGACCGTGACGTCCGGTGTCCCGAACGAGGAGCAGGGGCTCGCGACCGGGCTGGTCACCACGACCCAGCAGGTGGGGCTGACGGTCGGCATCCCGCTGCTGGGGGTGCTGGCGACGACGCAGGGCGGGCTGTTCGACGGCGTACGGACGGTGGTGGCGATCGCGGCGGCCGTCCTGCTGGCGGCGGGCGCGGCGGTGGCGGCGGGGCTGCGCCGCGGCTGACCCTGTGCCGGTACGTGGACGGGCCCGCTCCCCACGGGGGAGGAGCGGGCCCGTCCACGTAACCCCGCCGGACACGCCCTAAGGGCGGTCCAGCTTCAGCCGCTCCGCCTTCGGGAGTCCGGCGACCACCAGGTCGTAGGAGTCCTCGATCAGCTCGCGCAGCAGCCGGTCCGGGACGCCGGAGACGGTCACCGTGTTCCAGTGGCGCTTGTTCATGTGCCAGCCGGGCACGATCGCCGCCGGGTGCTCCTCGCGGAGCCGGACGGCCTCGTCCGGGTCGCACTTGAGGTTGACCGTCAGCGGCCGCGCGTCCAGCGCGGTGAGGGCGAACAGCTTGCCGAGCACCTTGAAGACCGAGGTCTCGGGTCCGAACGGGAACTCCTCCACGCTCGCGTTGAACTCCAGGCAGAAGGCGCGCAGCCGCTCGGGCGTCATACCGTCTCCGCTTCCTTCTCCTCGGGCTCCACCAGCACCGTGACGATCTTGTTCCGGCGGCCGGCCGGGGACTCGGCGGTGAGCCGGAGCTTTCGGCTGTCGGGCAGCTCGACGACGGCCGACGCACCGGCGATCGGAACCCGGCCGAGCGCCTTGGCGAGCAGCCCGCCGACGGTCTCCACGTCCTCGTCGTCGTACTCGTCGAGCCCGAAGAGGTCGCCGAGGTCCCCGATGTCGAGCCGGGCGGTAACCCGGTAGCAGCCGTTCTCCAGCTCCTGGACGGGCGGCAGCTCGCGGTCGTACTCGTCGGTGATCTCGCCGACGATCTCCTCCAGGATGTCCTCGATGGTGACGATGCCCGCCGTGCCGCCGTACTCGTCGATGACGACGGCGACATGGCTGCGGTCCCGCTGCATCTCGCGCAGCAGGTCCCCGGCGTTCTTGGTGTCGGGGACGAAGGCGGCCGGGCGCATCGCGGTGGAGACCGGGTCGGCCTCGGACTCGCGGTTGATGTGGGTCTTGCGGACCAGGTCCTTGAGGTAGACGATCCCCACGATGTCGTCCTCGTTCTCCCCGGTGACCGGGATCCGGGAGAAACCGGAGCGCAGGGCGAGGGTGAGGGCCTGACGGATCGTCTTGTAGCGCTCGATGGAGACCAGGTCGGTGCGCGGCACCATCACCTCGCGCACCAGGGTGTCGCCCAGCTCGAAGACGGAGTGCACCATGCGGCGCTCGTCGTCCTCGATCAGCGACTCGGCCTCGGCGAGGTCGACCATGGCGCGCAGCTCGGCCTCGCTGGCGAACGGGCCCTTGCGGAACCCCTTGCCCGGGGTGAGCGCGTTGCCGATGAGGATCAGCAGCTGCGGGATCGGGCCCATGATCCGGGCCAGTGGCAGCAGCACGTACGCCGAGGCGGTCGCCGTGTTCAGCGGGTGCTGGCGGCCGATGGTGCGCGGGGAGACCCCGATGGCGACATAGCTGACGAGGACCATCACGCCCATCGCGAAGGCGAGCGCCTCCCAGGTCTCCGGGAACTTCTGCAGGCAGACGTAGGTGACCAGCACCCCGGCCGACATCTCGCAGGCGACCCGCACCAGCAGGGCGACGTTGAGATAGCGCACCGGGTCGGCGGCGACCTGCGCCAGCTTCGCGCTGCCGCGCCGCCCGGCCCGGACGGCCTCGTCCGCCCGGAAGCTCGACGTACGGGCGATGCCCGCCTCGGCGCAGGCGGCCAGCCAGCCGACGACGACCAGCAGGACGGCTCCGGTGATCAGGGGGGCGATCACGAGACGGTGGGGGCGGGGGACGCGCCGGTGAGCCCGTGCTCACCGCGCCAGCCGTCCACGATGGCGGCCTGGAGGCCGAACATCTCGGCCTTCTCGTCCGGCTCCTCGTGGTCGTACCCCAGCAGGTGCAGCACCCCGTGGACGGTCAGGAGCTGGAGCTCCTCGTCCATGGAGTGCTGCGTCGGCGCCTCTTCGCCCTGCTTCTTCGCGACCTCCGGGCAGAGCACGATGTCACCGAGGAGCCCCTGCGGGGGCTCCTCCTCGTCCTTGGCCGGCGGACGGAGCTCGTCCATCGGGAAGGACATGACGTCGGTCGGACCGGGGAGGTCCATCCACTGGATGTGCAGCTGCTCCATGGCGTCGGTGTCCACCACGATCACCGAGAGCTCGGACAGCGGGTGGATCCGCATCCGGGCCAGTGCGTAGCGGGCGATGTCGAGGATCGCCTGCTCGTCGACCTCGGTTCCGGACTCGTTGTTGACATCGATCGACATGGTGCGCTGCGACTACTTCCCTTTTCGGCGGTCGCGTCGGCCGTCTTCCCGGCCGTCCGCCTGACCGTCCTGTTGACCGTTTCGGCTGTCGTACTTCTCGTACGCGTCGACGATACGGCCGACGAGCTTGTGCCGGACGACATCCTGCGAGGTGAGACGGGAGAAGTGCACGTCGTCCAGGCCCTCCAGGATGTCCTGGACCTGCCGCAGCCCGCTCTTGGTGCCGCTCGGCAGGTCGACCTGGGTGACGTCACCGGTGACGACGATCTTGGAGTCGAAGCCGAGGCGGGTGAGGAACATCTTCATCTGCTCGGCGCTGGTGTTCTGCGCCTCGTCGAGGATGATGAAGGCGTCATTGAGCGTGTTGTGCGTCAGCAGGTAGTCCTGAGTGACGTACAGCGAGTCCTCCGCCGCCACCTGGATGCAGACGGCCTCTTCACGCCCGGCCGGTTCGATGCTGTCGATGAATCGCATCGGGCGGCCACCGCTGCCGGCCGCCCGGTACTTCTCAGCCTTGCGGGCGAGCCGGAAGGGCTCGATGCCCTCGGGGAGACGGATGTCGACGATGTGGGCGTCGTAGCGGTGGTGGACCGGCCGGCCCTTGGCAAGTCCGGGCGCCCGGCCCGCCGCCGGCCGGCGGCGCGTGTAGGCGACTCCACCGAGCGACTGGACCAGTGCGATCACATCGTCGCGAAGGGCGATCGAGGCGGTCGAGTACTGGATACGGCAGGTGCGGTCCGACTGCGTGACCGGACCGCCATCGGCGTCGAGGAGGCCTTGGAGCACGCCGTGGCGGACCTCGGCGGAATTGTGCAGATAGGCGTCCGGAACGAACTTCGAGTGGGACCGGCTCCCGAGAAGGTCCAGCTGACGCAGGATCGCGGTGACAGGGTTCTCCAGTGTCACCACATCGCCCGGCGCCTTGGTCCGGTTCAGCACATGGTCCGGCCCGCCCATGTGGCGCAGAGTGACGCCGGTGAGTGCTCCTTGCAGCGCTTCGGCAAGCTCCTGGTCCGCAGTGGCGAACGACGGTGTGGTGGAACCGGTGAGGCAGCCGTCACCCAGCAGCAGACCCAGTGCGTACGGGTCCATCGGGACCTCGCGCTCGGGGAAGCTGACGGGCGCGGTCAGCATCGGCAGCTCGTAACGGCGCGCGTGCGCCGCTCGGAGGTTGCCGATCATCTCCTTGGTCTCCAAGACCCGCCATGGCTTGTCCCGGCGACGGTCGGACGCCGTCCGGACCGTCCACAGGTGCTCGCCGCAGCACAGCGTCCAGGAACCGTCCTGGGCGCTGACGCGGTAGATGTCCTTCTCGCCCTGCGGGTAGACGCCGAGGACCGGGGTCGGCTCGCCGTTGGAGCCGATGACGAGGTCACCCACCTCAAGGCTGCCGATGGGCCGCCAACCGTCGGGCGTCAGCACGTTGGTGAAGACCGGTTGCGCGCGGCCGCGCATGTACGCCAGTGGCGCCACCTCGATCGTGCCCGCCGCCATCAGCCGCGGGATCGAGTCCGGGTCGAGCATGTCGTGCAGGGCGTCGTAGAGCGGGCGCAGATACGGGTCGATCTTGTCGAAGAGTGTGCCCGGGAGGAAGCCGAGCCGCTCCCCCGCCTCGACCGCGGGGCGGGTCAGGATGATGCGGCTGACCTGCTTGGACTGCAGGGCCTGGACCGCCTTGGCCATGGCGAGGTACGTCTTGCCGGTGCCGGCGGGGCCGATGCCGAAGACGATCGTGTGCTCGTCGATCGCGTCGACATACCGCTTCTGGTTGAGCGTCTTCGGGCGGATGGTGCGGCCGCGGCTGGAGAGGATGTTCTGCGTCAGCACCTCGGCGGGCGTCTCGCCCTGGGGCTCTCCCTGTCCGGTACCGGCCGCCCTGAGCATGGCGATCGACCGTTCCACTGCGTCCTCCGTCATCGGCGCTCCGGTGCGGAGCACGAGCATCATCTCGTCGAACAGGCGTTGGATGAGGGCGACGTCGGCCGCCTCGCCCGTGGCGCTGATCTCGTTGCCCCGGACATGGATGTCGGCCGCCGGGAAGGCCTCTTCGATCACGCGCAACAGCGAGTCACCCGATCCGAGGAGCATCACCATGGGGTGTGCGGCCGGAATCCGGATCTGGGCACGCGCCTGCGGCTGTGTGGGTGTCTGAGTCATGGGCCGGCCCTAGGGCCTGCGCATACCTCCCGTTGCAGGGTTCTCGCTGCTCGACAACCTCTGGATTACCAAGCCTACGACCTGGCAGTGACAACTCCGAGAGGTTTTACCGGCCGTGCTGCGGGGCGTTCCCGGGCCCGCTCACTGGCGGAAGCCGATCGTGGGGACCGCGCGCCGCAGCGGCCAGGCGCGGGCCGTGGTGGGGAGCAGCTCCTCCAGGAACGCGTACCGCTCCAGGGCGGTGGGGTCCTGGCTCTCGCAGGTGCGGATCCGCTGCCACCAGGCGGCGATCTCGGCCCAGCCGGGTGCGGAGAGCGAGCCGCCGAACTCCTGGACCGAGAGGGCGGCGGTCAGCCCGGCGAAGGCGAGCCGGTCGGCGAGCGGCCAGTCGGCGAGGGTGCCGGTGACGAATCCGGCCACGAAGACGTCCCCGGCGCCGGTCGGGTCGAGCGCCTCCACCTCGATGGCGGGCACCTGGGCGCTGACGCCGGTGCGTCCGTCGACGGCGTACGCGCCCTCGGCACCCAGGGTGACCACGGCGAGCGGGACGCGTTCGGCCAGTGCGTGGGCGGCGGCGCGCGGGCAGTCGGTGCGGGTGTAGCGCATGGCCTCCTCGGCGTTGGGCAGGAACGCCTCGCAGTGCGCCAGGTCGGGCAGCGCGTCCAGGTCCCAGCGGCCGGTCTCGTCCCAGCCGACGTCGGCGAAGATCAGCGCGCCGTGCCGGGCGGCGGTGGCCACCCAGGGTTCGCTGCGGCCGGGGGCGAGCGAGGCGATGGCCGCGCGGGCGCGCGGCGGGCACTGGGGGAACGCCGGATTCGGGGCGGCGGTGGCCTGCCCCGGAACGGCCGGAGGGGCCGGGGCCTCGTGGCCGTGGGAGACCATCGTGCGCTCCCCCTCGTACGCCATGGAGACGGTGACCGGGGAGTGCCAGCCGGGGACGGTGTGCGACATCGACAGGTCGATGCCCTCGCCCTGTTCGAGGGCGTCCCAGCAGTACTCGCCGTAGTGGTCGTCGCCGAAGGCGGCGGCGAGGGAGGTGCGCAGGCCGAGCCGGGCGAGCGCGGTGGCCATGTTGGCGACGCCGCCGGGGCTGGAGCCCATCCCGCGGGCCCAGGACTCGGTGCCGCGCACGGGGGCGCTGTCGAGGCCGGTGAAGATGATGTCGAGGAAGACCGTGCCCGTCAGGAAGACGTCGCAGGCGGGGTCCTGCGGGGCGCGCAGCGCCAGCAGCGGGTCGATCCCTGGAGTGTCAGTGCTCACCGTGCGCTCCCCGGCCGTGCGGCAGATCTGGACAGTGTGAGATCCGGCCAGTCTGCCCGATTCGGGGCCAGGGGCGGGGCCTCCCCCGCCGATGGGGAGAGGGCCGACAGCCGATCCTGACCTGCATAAACATGCGCCGCTACCCGGGCCCGGAGTGCATAAACGCATAAGTGACCCAGATCACATCGGGGCGGCTTTCGGTCGGCCGGGAGCGCTTGATACAAATTGCCCCGCGAGCACCTTCGGGGACGTTGTCCGACGAGAGCCGCACTTCCCCGTATCTCCGCTTATCTAGCCATACCCCTCCCCGTATTCTCGCATTCCCCGCTTGCTTCGCGCTGCCCTTCTCGGGCGTGCCCTGTGTTGCCTCCCCCTCCCCCCTGCCTGCTCAGGCATGTCTTCAGGAACGCCCATGTCCTCGCGCCCCCGCGCCGCGTGGCCTCTGGTCGCCGTCTTCACCGCCGGTTACCTCGCCTCTTATCTGCTTCCCACCATCGTCGGCCGCCTCAGCGTCCATCTCGGGCTGAGTCCCGCGCAGGCGGGTCTGGTCGGCAGCGCTCTGCTGCTGAGTTCGGCGAGCGCCGGCTTCACCCTGGCGGGACGGGTCGAGCGGTACGGGTCCCGCACCCCTGCCCGCGTCGGTCTGGTGCTGGCCGTCGCGGGGTACGGCTGTGCCGCGCTGGCCGGGTCCGTGCCGCTGGTGGTGCTCTCCGTGGTGGTCGGCGGCTTCGGCTCGGGGGCGGCGACGGCGGTCGCCGCGGCCGGGATCGCCGCGCAGCGCGACCCGCACCGGACGTCCTCGCTCGGGCTGCTCACCGTCTCCGCCACGGCGGGCGCCCTCTATCTGACGATCCCGCACCTCGGCGGCGGCCACCGGCTCCCCTTCGCCGCGATCGCCCTGGTCGCCCTCCTCGTCTGGCCCGCGACCGGACGGCTGAACGGCCCCACGGCCACCGAGGAGTCGACCTCGCAGATCACCGGCCGGCTGCCGCACCGCCGCTCCGGTCTCGTCCTGGCGGGCGGGATGCTCGTCTGGTCCATGGCGCAGAACGCGCTGTGGGGTGTCAGCAGCCGCATCGGCGTTGTGCAGGCGGGGCTGACCGAGGTCACCGTCGGCGCGGTCTTCGCCGCCGCCCTCGGCGCGGGTCTGCTGGGTGTCATGGGCGCCGGGGTGCTCGGCGCGCGGCTGGGCAGGGCGGTGCCGATCGGGCTGGGGACCGTGGTCATCGCGGGGAGCATCGTGGTCAGCTCCTCGGCCCGGGACCTCGGTTCGTTCGCGACCGGCGAGATCCTGTGGAACACCGTCTACCCGGTGGTCCTCTCCTACCTGATCGGCCTGGCCGCCTCCCTGGACGTACGCGGCCGCTGGGCGGTCCTGGCGGGCTCGGCGTCCTCGGTGGGCGTGGCCTGCGGCCCGCTCCTGGGCAGCGTGCTCTCCGAGGAGGCCGGCTACCCGGCGATGGGGCTGATCCTGGGCGTGGCAACCCTGCTGGTCGCCGCGCCCGTCACCGCCGTGGCGCTGCACACCGGTGGGCGTCCGCTGGTGCCCGGCTCGGTCCGCCGCCGCGGTGGCGCCCCGGCCGCCCTGCTCGCCGCCACCACCGGCAGCCTGTCCGGTGCCGTGCCGAAGCTCGGTTCACCGGAGCAGGCCGTCACGGAGCTCCGCGTACCGGCCCTGCGGCGCAGGCGGCTGGTGCGCAGCGCGATCCGGACGGCCGGTCCGGACGGCGGGCCCGGTCAGTCGAACGCGTACGCCTCGACCTCGGACAGGTAGCGCGCCCGGCGCTCCTCGTCGTGGTCGAGGAAGGCCGCCTCGAAGGAGTTGCGGGCCAGGGTCCGCAGCTGCTCGGGGTCCAGGGCGAGGGCGTCGCGGACGGCGTCGAAGTTGTCCCCGGCGTACCCGCCGAAGTAGGCGGGGTCGTCGGAGTTGACCGTGCACAGGAGCCCCGCGGCCATCATCTCCGGCAGCGGGTGGTCCTTGAGCGTGTCGACCGTGCGCAGCCGTACGTTGGAGAGCGGGCACAGCGTCAGCGGCACCCGGTCCGCGACCAGCCGCGCCACCAGCTCCGGGTCCTCCATACAGCGCAGCCCGTGGTCGACGCGCTCGACGCCGAGGACGTCCAGGGCCTCCCTGATGTACTCCGGCGGCCCCTCCTCCCCCGCGTGGGCCACCTTGCGCAGTCCGAGCGCGGTGGCCTCCTCGTACACCTCGCGGAACTTGGCTGGCGGGTGGCCGACCTCGGCGGAGTCCAGGCCGACGGCGCTGATCCGGTGCAGGTAGGGGCGGGCCGCGTCGAGGGTGCCCAGGGCGGCTTCGGCGGAGAGGTCGCGCAGGAAGCAGAGGATGAGCTGGGTGGAGATGCCGTGGGTCTCCTCGCTGCGCTCCAGCGCCCGGCTCAGCCCTTCGATGACCGTGCCGATCGGGACACCGCGGGCGGTGTGGGCCTGCGGGTCGAAGAAGATCTCGGCGTGCCGGACGCCCTGGGCGGCGGCGCGGGCCAGGTAGGCGTCGGCGAGTTCGGTGAAGTCCTCCTCCGTACGCAGCACGGCCATGAGCGCGTAGTAGAGGTCCAGGAAGGACTGGAGGTCGTCGAACTGGTAGGCCCTGCGCAGCTCGTCGGTGGTGGCGTACGGCAGGGTCACCCCGTTGCGTTCCGCGAGGGCGAAGGCGAGCTCGGGTTCGAGGGTGCCTTCGATGTGGAGGTGGAGTTCTGCCTTGGGGAGGTGCACGGTGTCTCGCAAACGGTGGTGCCGGGTGGGTTCACAACGGTGGTGCCGGTGGGTCAGTGGTGGTGCCGGGTGGGGAGCGGGACCCGGATCAGGTCCTGCGCGACGGTGAGTTCGCCGTCGAACCCGGCGGCGCGGGCCTGGGTCTCGAAGAGTTCCAGGTCGCTGTAGCGCTGCGAGAAGTGGGTCAGCACGAGGTGGCGTACGCCCGACTCCTTCGCCACCCGGGCGGCCTGTCCGGCGGTCAGATGGCCGTGGTCGGTGGCGAGCTTCTCGTCCTCGTCGAGGAAGGTCGACTCTATGACGAGCATGTCGCACTCCTCGGCGAGCGCGTACACCCCGTCGCAGAGCCGGGTGTCCATGACGAACGCGAACCGCTGCCCCCGCCGGTGCTCGGAGACCTGCTCCAGTGTTACGCCGCCGAGGACGCCCTCACGCTGGAGGCGGCCGACGTCCGGTCCGGCGATGCCGTGCTCCTTGAGGAGGGCGGGCAGCATGCGGCGGGTGTCGGGCTCGGTGAGGCGGTAGCCGTACGACTCGACGGGGTGCGAGAGCCTGTGGCTGTCCAGGGTGTACGAGGCCGTGGTGGCGAGGACCCCGCCGGCTCCGGCGACCGGGGCCTGGGTCAGCTCGACGGTCTCGCGGTAGGCGGTGGCGTACCGCAGCCGGTCGAAGAAGTGCTGCCCGCTCGCCGGGTAGTGGGCGGTGACGGGGTGCGGCACCTGGTCGAGGTTGATGCGCTGGATCACCCCGGCGAGTCCGAGGGAGTGGTCGCCGTGGAAGTGCGTGATGCAGATCCGGTCGATGTCGTGCGCGGCGACCCCGGCCCGCAGCATCTGGCGCTGGGTGCCCTCGCCGGGATCGAAGAGGATGCCCTGACCGTCCCAGCGCAGCAGATAGCCGTTGTGGTTGCGGTGCCGGGTGGGGACCTGACTGGCGGTGCCGAGCACCACCAGCTCGCGTACGGACATTGAGAGAGGCTCCTACGGGGCGGGCGTTATCCGGGGGGCCACTGGAGGCCGCGGCCGCCCAGGACGTGGGCGTGCGCGTGGAAGACGGTCTGGCCGGCGCCGGAGCCCGTGTTGAGGATGATCCGGTAGCCGCTGCCGTCCACCTTCTCGTCGGCGGCGACCGCTCCGGCCTCGCGCAGCACGTCGGCGGCGATCTGCGGTTCGGCGGCGGCCAGCGTCGCGGCGTCCGGGTAGTGGACCTTGGGGATGACCAGGACGTGGGTCGGGGCCTGCGGGTTGATGTCGCGGAAGGCGACGGTCGTGTCGCTCTCGCGGACGATGGTCGCCGGGATGTCTCCCGAGACGATCTTGCAGAACAGGCAGTCGGTCTGCGGCTCTCCCGCCATGGCGCCGGGCCTCCTCGTTCGCTGGTGATCAGTGAGGTGATCGGTACAGGGGCATGCTATCCCCGGCCCGTCGGGCCCCGTTCATCCCCAGCGGCCGGTGCGCCCGAGGAGCAGCGCGGCCGCGGCGGTCCCCGCGGTGGAGGTGCGCAGCACGCTGCGGCCCAGCCGGTAGGGGCGGGCGCCCGCGTCCGCGAAGGCGGCCAGCTCCTGCGGGGAGACGCCCCCCTCGGGGCCGACGACGAGCACGATCGTGCCGGTGGCGGGGAGTCCGGCGGTGGCGAGGGGGGTGCTGTCGTGGTCGCGGTCCTCGTGCAGGACCCCGGCGAAGTCGGCGTCGGACAGGAGGGCGGCGACCTGCTTGGTCGTCATGGCCTCGGTGACCTCGGGGAAGCGCACCCGGCGGGACTGCTTGCCCGCCTCCCGTGCCGTACTGCGCCACTTCGTCAGGGCCTTGGCGCCGCGCTCGCCCTTCCACTGGGTGATGCAGCGGGCGGCCTGCCACGGCACGATCGCGTCGACGCCGGTCTCGGTCATCGTCTCGACGGCCAGTTCGCCCCGGTCGCCCTTGGGGAGCGCCTGGACGACGGTGATCCGGGGCGCGGGCTCGGGCTCCTCCTGGACGGCTCCGCGGACGGTGACCGTGAGGCGGTCCTTGCCCTCGGCGGTGCGTACGGTGGCGTCCGCCCAGTGGCCGAGGCCGTCGGTGAGGACGAGTTCCTCGCCGGTCTGGAGCCGCTTCACGGAGACGGCGTGCCGCCCCTCGGGGCCGTCGAGGACGAACTCCGTTCCGGTGGGCATCCGTTCGACGACGAAGACCGGTGCGGTCACCGGGGGCTCCTCATGCTCAGGGCCGACCTGGCGGCCTCCAGTTCGGCGGCGAGCAGTTCGATCAGCTCGCCGACGGGCAGTTCGCGGGCCATCCGGTGGCCCTGCCCCGCCCACAGGGCCATGCCCTGGGCGTCCCCGGCCTTGGCGGCGGCCTGGCGCAGCCCGCTGGTGACGTAGTGGACCTGGGGATAGGCGGCGGGGGCGTACGGGCCGTGTTCGCGGATGAACCGGTTGACCAGGCCGCGGGCGGGCCGACCGGAGAAGGCGCGGGTCAGCTCGGTGCGGACGAAGAGCGGGTTGGTCAGGGCCTGCTTGTGGAGCAGGTGGGCCCCGGACTCGGGGCAGATCAGGAAGGCGGTGCCGAGCTGGGCGGCGTCCGCGCCGGCCGCGAGGGCTGCGGCGATCTGTGAGCCGCGCATCAGGCCGCCCGTCGCGATGATGGGGATCTGGACGGTCTCGCGGACCTGGGTGACGAGGGTGAGCAGCCCGGTGCCGGTGTGGTCGGCCTGCGGGTCGTCGCGGTGGGTGGACTGGTGGCCGCCCGCCTCGACGCCCTGGACGCAGACGGCGTCGGCGCCCGCCCACTGGGCGGCCTGGGCCTCCTCGGCGGAGGTGACCGTCACGATGGTGTGCGTCCCGGCCTTGGCGAAGGCGTCGAGAGTGTCGCGGGTGGGGCATCCGAAGGTGAAGGAGACCACCGGGACGGGGTCCTCCAGCAGGATGGCGACCTTCGCCTCGTACCCGTCGTCGCCGCTGCTGTCGGGGTCGCCGAGCGGGGTCTCGTACCAGGTGGCCTCGCCGGCCAGCTGGTGGCGGTAGACCTCGACGGCGCTGGGGTCGGCGAGCGCGGGCTGCGGCATGAAGAGGTTGACGCCGAACGGCCCGCCGGTGAGCCGGCGCAGCTGTTTGATCTCGTTGTACACGCCGTCCGCCGTTTTGTACCCGGCGGCCAGGAATCCGAGCCCGCCCGCCTCGGCGACGGCCGCGGCGAGCTTAGGTCCGGAAGCGCCGCCCGCCATCGGGGCCTGCACGATCGGATACCGGCAGAGATCGGTCAACGCGGAGGACATGACGGCATCGTGCCACGTCGGTCGCACAGGGGCCGAATCAGCCAGCGTTCGGCGTGACCGGTTCTCCCTCCGAACGCCGCACCGCCCACCGGTACGGAACCGATGGGCGGTGCGGTGAAAGGCGGAAAACGCTTCAGCGGCCGTTGAAGGCGTCCTTCAGCCGGGAGAAGAGCCCCTGCTGACCTGGCTGAAACTGGCCCAAGGGGCGCTCCTCGCCGCGCAGCTTGGAGAACTCCCGCAGCAGCCGCTCCTGTTCCGCGTCGAGCTTGGAGGGGGTCGTCACCTCGACGTGCACGATCAGGTCGCCCCGGCCGCCGCCGCGCAGGTGCGTGATGCCCCGCCCGTGCAGCGGGACGGACTGGCCGGACTGGGTGCCGGGCCGGATGTCGATCTCCTCCAGGCCGTCCAGGGTCTCCAGCGGACACTTGGTTCCGAGGGCCGCAGCGGTCATCGGGATGGTGACCGTGCAGTGCAGGTCGTCGCCGCGCCGCTGGAAGACGGCGTGCGGCAGCTCGTGGATCTCGACGTACAGGTCGCCGGGCGGGCCGCCGCCGGGGCCGACCTCGCCCTCACCGGCGAGCTGGATACGGGTGCCGTTGTCGACGCCCGCCGGGATCTTGACGGTGAGCGTGCGCCGCGAGCGGATGCGGCCGTCGCCGGCGCACTCCGGGCACGGGGTGGGCACGACCGTGCCGAAGCCCTGGCACTGCGGGCAGGGGCGCGAGGTCATGACCTGGCCCAGGAAGGACCGGGTGACCTGCGAGACCTCGCCGCGACCGCGGCACATGTCACAGGTCTGGGCGGAGGTGCCGGGGGCGGCGCCCTCGCCGCTGCAGGTGTTGCAGACGACGGCCGTGTCGACCTGGATGTCCTTGGTGGTGCCGAAGGCCGCCTCGGAGAGGTCGATCTCCAGCCGGATCATGGCGTCCTGGCCGCGGCGGGTGCGCGAGCGGGGCCCGCGCTGCGAGGCAGTTCCGAAGAACGCGTCCATGATGTCGGAGAAGTTGCCGAAGCCACCGGCTCCGAAACCGCCCGCGCCGCCGCCACCGCCGTTGGCGGAGAGCGGGTCGCCGCCGAGGTCGTAGACCTGCTTCTTCTGCGGGTCCGAGAGCACCTCGTAAGCGGCGTTGATCTCCTTGAACCGCTCCTGGGTCTTCGGATCCGGGTTGACATCCGGGTGCAGCTCGCGTGCGAGCCGACGGAATGCCTTCTTGATCTCGTCCTGAGATGCGTCGCGGCGCACGCCGAGTACGGCGTAGTAGTCCGTGGCCACTTACGACTCCGCCAGGATCTGTCCGACGTAACGTGCCACTGCGCGTACCGCTCCCATCGTTCCGGGGTAGTCCATGCGGGTCGGTCCGACCACGCCGAGTTTGGCGACTGCCTCGTCGCCCGAACCGTAGCCGACCGCAACGACGGACGTGGACGTGAGGCCCTCGTGGGCGTTCTCGTGCCCGATCCGTACGGTCATGGCTGAGTCCGTGGCCTCACCCAGCAGCTTCAGCAGGACGACCTGCTCCTCCAGTGCTTCCAGCACCGGCCGGATCATCACAGGGAAGTCGTGCCCGAAGCGGGTGAGGTTGGAGGTGCCGCCGATCATCAGCCGCTCCTCCGTCTCCTCGACCAGGGTTTCGAGGAGGGTGGTAAGGACCGTGGAAACCGTTCCGCGGTCCTCGCTGTCGAAGGATTCCGGCAGCTCCCGCACCAGCTGCGGGACATCCGCGAAGCGGCGTCCGACGACCCGGCTGTTGAGCCGGGCACGCAGATCCGCGAGCGATGCCTCGCCGAAGGGCGCGGGGCAGTCGATCATACGCTGTTCGACCCGGCCGGTGTCCGTGATCAGGACCAGCATCAGCCGGGCGGGGGCGAGCGAGAGCAGTTCCACGTGCCGGACCGTCGAGCGGGTCAGCGAGGGGTACTGCACCACCGCGACCTGCCGGGTCAGCTGCGCGAGCAGCCGTACGGTCCGGCCGACCACGTCGTCGAGGTCGACCGCGCCGTCGAGGAAGTTCTGGATGGCCCGGCGCTCGGGCGAGGAGAGCGGCTTGACGCCGGCGAGCTTGTCGACGAAGAGGCGGTACCCCTTGTCGGTGGGGATGCGGCCCGCGCTCGTGTGCGGCTGCGCGATGAAGCCCTCGTCCTCCAGCACCGCCATGTCGTTGCGGACGGTGGCTGGGGAGACCCCCAGCTGGTGCCGTTCCGTGAGCGCCTTGGAGCCGACGGGCTCCTCGGTGCCGACATAGTCCTGGACGATGGCGCGCAGCACTTCCAGTCTGCGTTCGCTGAGCATGGCGCACACCTCCAGCTGTTGTTTCCCGGTGCCTGTTGGCACTCGGTGCGTACGAGTGCCAGTTACCCCCCGGTCAGTGTACGGGGGTGGGGTGGGGCAGGGGCAAGGGCGACCGGCCACGCCGCCACCGGACCGCGCGGGTCGCCCCGATAGCGTCGTCCCATGGACGTCTCTTGGGAAGACTTCGGCTGGGAGCGGTTGGGCCACGGTATCGGGCGGCGGCGCCTGCCGGGCTGGGACGCCACGGTCGCGCTGGTGGCCGGGCCCGGCGGTGTGCTGCTGTACGACACCGGCTCGACCCTGCGCGAGGGCGTCGAGCTGCGGAGGCAGGCCGAGGCCCTGCTCGGCCGGAGGGTGACGCATATCGCACTGAGCCACCCCCACTTCGATCATGTGCTGGGTACGGCGGCGTTCGCCGGGGCCCAGGTGTACGGGGCGGTGGGCATCACCGCCCTGCTGCGGCGCTCGGCGGACGAGCTGACCGGGTCGGCCGTGCACCACGGGCTCTCGGAGGAGGAGGCGCACCGGGCGGTGGACACGCTGGTGGTGCCGCACCACGAGGTGACCGGCGAGTGGACGCTGGACCTGGGCGGCGGCCGTCAGGTGCTGCTGGCCAACGTGGGCCCGGGCCACAGCGGCCATGACCTCGCGGTGCTGGTGCCGGGGACGGACGGCGAGCCTCCGGTGGTGCTCTGCGGGGACCTGGTGGAGGAGTCGGGCGAACCGCAGGCGGGCCGGGACGCGATCACCTCCCGCTGGCCGGCCGCCCTGGACCGGCTGCTCGAACTGGGCGGCGAGGGCGCGGTGTACGTGCCGGGGCACGGGGCGGTGGTGGACGCGGCGTTCGTCCGGGCGCAGCGGGGGTCGCTGGCGGAGCGGTTCGGGGCGGGGTGAGGGTTCCGGGGGACGGCTCTCAGCGTGGTGTGACGGTTCTCGGGCGGAGTGACGATCTTCGGGGCGGGGTGAGGATTATCGTCGGCGCATGCGCAGCTACCAGCCGGACCTGACCCCGCCGTGGAAGAGGTCCGCCCCCGTGCCCGAGGTCCCCGCCGAACCCGATCTGGTCGTGGAGGAGGTCGCCACCGGCTTCTGCGGCGCCGTGATCCGCTGCGAGAAGACGGCCCAGGGGCCCACGGTGACCCTGGAGGACCGCTTCGGCAAGCACCGGGTCTTCCCGATGGAGCCGCGGGCCTTCCTGCTGGAGGGCAAGGTGGTCACGCTGGTGCGCCCGGGGCCCGGCGGTCCGGTGCGTCCCGCCCGTACGGCCTCCGGTTCGGTGGCGGTGCCCGGTGCGCGGGCCCGGGTGGCACGGGCGGGGCGGATCTATGTGGAGGGCCGGCACGACGCGGAGCTGGTGGAGCGGGTGTGGGGCGACGATCTGCGCATCGAGGGCGTGGTGGTCGAGTACCTGGAGGGCATCGACGACCTCCCGGCCATCGTGGGTGAGTTCTCCCCCGGGCCGGACGCCCGGCTCGGGGTGCTGGTGGACCACCTGGTGACCGGCTCCAAGGAGTCCCGGATCGCCGCGCAGGTCTCGGATCCGCATGTGCTGGTGGTGGGCCACCCGTACATCGACGTGTGGGAGGCGGTGAAGCCGTCCTCGGTGGGGATCGACGCGTGGCCGGTGGTGCCCCGGGGCCAGGACTGGAAGACGGGGGTGTGCCGGGCGCTGGGGTGGCCGGAGAACACCGGGGCGGCCTGGCAGCACATCCTGTCCAAGGTCCGCAGCTACAAGGATCTTGAGCCTCAACTCCTCGGCCGGGTGGAGGAATTGATTGACTTCGTCACCCTTCCTGAGTGATGTCCCGGGCTCGTCGCCGGCCCGCCCGAGAGGATCACGTGCCGATCCCTAGGAATGCCTGCGTCCCACACGCACCATCGGTTATGGAGGGTGGGGGGAACGGGCTCACCCGTTCACGGGGGAAGGGCACGGGCGATGCGACAAGGGAACTGGCGGGGCGGAGCGGGGAACGAGGCGGCTCTGGCCGTCTTCCGTCTGATGCAGCAGCTGATCGACCGGTACCGCAGGAACCGGCCGGTGATGCCGCTGGTGGTGATCAAGGCCGAGGACGCCGGGGCCGGGCGCGAGATCGACGAGCAGGTCGAGGCGATCGTCAGGCTGGTCCACAAGGCCAATGAGCGGCGCGGGGTTCCGGTGCAGCGGCTGGAGGGCGGCGGGGCCACCCCGTACGAGGCGGCGCTGGACATGGTGCGCACGCTGGCGGAGAAGCCGTGGGAATCGCCCGGGACCACGCAGTACAAGCCCCTCGCCTTTCCCCGCTCGCGGCTGCTCGGGGCGATCGAGCAGGCGACCGCGACCGTGGTCGAGCAGTCCGACGGGAACACCGGTGAGATCGGCGAGGAGCTGATCCTGGAGCAGCTGCGCCGGCTGCGCTGGCGGGCCGACCGGCCGCGCCGGGGCACCTGGGGGTCGTCGTTACGGAACTCCGTGCGGCCGGAGACCTTCGTCGGCGCGCTCTTCATCGCCCTGCTCAGTGTGCTGCTCGGGGAGATCGACTGGTTCCTGACGGTGGTGGTGGCGTCCCTCGCCCTGGTCGGGCTGGCCGTGGTGGGGCTGGTGGGCCGGTCCGCGCCGCCGCTGCTGTGGCTGCGCCGGGCCAGCCGGTGGTTCGCCACCACTTCCTCCCTGGCCGCCTCCAGCACCGGCTACCCCTCGGACGGCTGGTCCCGCCTCTCGCCCAGAGGGTCGTGGGACGTGATCCGGGTGCGGGCGGCGGCGGTCGCGAAGCGGGTGGCGCATGCGGGGGCGGGCGACGGGCACGCGCGCCAGTTCCACCTGGAGCTGCGGGTGCAGGCGCTGCTGGAGGACCTGCGGGACAACTACCGCCCCCACGCGGCGGACTGGCGGCGCGCCAAGCGGACCCGGCCACCGGTGGTGCTCCTGCACCGGGCCACCCAGGACAACGGCGGCATCCTGCTGATCAACGCGATCAACAACGTACGGTCGCGGCGCAGCGAGGTCGATCCGCTGCTGCTGCTCGCCGCGCTGCCGGCCGCCGAGGTCATGCGCCACACCCCGCCGCCCCCGGAGCGGCCGGGGGCGGTCCGGCCAGCCGCTCCGCCGGGGGCCCAGGAGCAGTACGACCGCTGGGCCGACGAGCTGAGCCTGGGGCAGTCGCCGGTGGCGGCGGCGATGCTGGCGTGGGTGCTCCAGCTGCCGCTGACCACCCAGGAGCTGACCACCGCGCCCGCCCGGACCGAGCTGGTCACCCATCCGGTGCCGCGGACCTGGGCGTGGTGGGTGATGTCGAGGACGAGCATCGCGCTGGTCGTCGTGGGGAGTCTGCTGGGGGCGTTCCTGTGGGCCGGGCACTGGCGCGACACGTACTGCCACGGGCCGCTGACCGACCGGAGCACGGACGCGATCTGGGCCGGGCGGGACGGGGACCGGGAGTGCGTCGGCGTGGCGACCGTGCCCGAGGTGCGCTTCGCGCGGGGCAACGGCCTGGAGCTGTACGGGGGCGGGAAGGGCATCACGTTCGACCGGATCGAGCAGGCGATCCGGGAGGAGAACGCGGACATCGCGCCCGGCGACGCGTACGTCACCGTCGTCTACGCCGGCCCGCTGACCTCGACCGGCAAGGGCCCCGAGGCGACCCGCAAGGGTCTGGAGGAGCTGACCGGCGTCTATCTCCACCAGCAGGCGGTGAACAAGACCGTGAACCGGTCGGTCAAGCTGCGGGTGCTCACCGCCAACGCCGGCCAGGACATGCTGCGCCAGCTCACCGCCGTCCGCAAGATCATCGAGGTGGCCCGGCGGGACCCGACGGTGGTGGGGGTGGTCGGCCTCGGCCGTAACACCGACGAGAGCGACGACGCCGCCGCGCTGCTCCGCACGGCCGGGCTGCCGCTGGTGAACACGACGAACTCCAGCAGCGATCTGCCCCGCCGGTTCCCCAACTACTTCGGCCTGGCGGCGACGGACGAGGAGCAGACGTACGCGCTCGGGCTGGTCGCCCGGCAGATCGCGCGGAAGCTGGACCGCCCGCACGCGATCGTGCTCTCGCGCAAGGACCGCAACGGGGACCTGGACCGGTACACCGCCGAGCAGCGGGACGCGGGCCGGGCGATGCTGCGGGCGTCGGGCTTCGCGCTCGGCCCCGACGTCGACTTCGACCTGGCGGGCGGCGCCAGTCTGAACGCCCCGCTCACCGGCATCTGCCAGGCGGAGCGGGTGCCGGACGCGCTGTACTTCGCCGGGCGCGTCGAGGACGTACGGGCCCTGATGCGGGGCCTGTCGGAGACCACCGGGTGCTGGAACCGGGCGCTGACGGTGTTCACCGGGGACGATCTGACCAAGGACACGTTCAGCGACAGCGCCTCCATCGCGACGAACGTCACGCTCTACCACAGCTCCCTCGCACCGCTGGACCGGGGAACGAACCCCGGCTTCTACGCGGACGCCCACCGCACCCTGCGGGCCCTGCTCGGCGACGAGAAGGTCACCACGCTGGCCCCGGGGCGCCCGGCGTACGAGGACGAGCTGTTCTCCAGCGGGCAGACGGTCATCGCCTACAGCGCGACGGCGGCCCTGTACGACGCCGCCGCACGCGGTGACGTCCGGCGGAGCGCCGCCGAGACCTGGGCGACGCTGCACACGGTGGAGCTGAACAACATGCCCACCGGGACGATCGCGTTCAGCCCGGCGAAGTCCTCGGTCTCCGGCCATCTGCACGGTCTGAACATCGTCAAGGTGGTCCGCCCCGGGCCGAGCGCCGAGCGGACCCTGGTCTGCGGCAAGCCCGCCGGGGTCGCGCCGCCGCTGACTGCGAAGGACTGCAGGCCGTGAGGCCCGCCCCCGGTGCGGTCCGGGATCAGTCGACCAGGTCGCGGACGACGGCGTCGGCCAGGAGCCGCCCGCGCAGGGTGAGGACCGCGCGGCCCTCCTCGTAGGGTCCGCTCTCCAGCAGTCCGTCGGTCAGGGCGCGGCGGGAGGCGGCGAGGCCGTCGGGTTTCAGCAGGTCGAGCGGGCAGCCCTCGCGGAGCCGGAGCTCCAGCAGGATGCGTTCGACCCGGCGGTCCTCCTCGCTGAGGATCTCGCGGCCGGCGCCGGGCGAGCGGCCCTCGGAGAGCGCCTGGGCGTACGCGCCCGGGTGCTTCACGTTCCACCAGCGGACGCCGCCGACGTGGCTGTGGGCTCCGGGGCCCGCGCCCCACCAGTCGGCGCCGCGCCAGTACAGCTCGTTGTGGAGGCAACGGCCGGCCTCGGTGCTGGCCCAGTTGGAGACCTCGTACCAGTCGAATCCGGCGGCGGCGAAGGCCTCGTCCGCGATGAGGTAGCGGTCGGCATGCGCGTCGTCGTCGGTCATGGGGATCTCGCCGCGCCGGATGCGGCGGGCGAGCTGGGTGCCCTCCTCGACGATCAGCGCGTACGCGGACACGTGGTCGGGGCCCGCGCCGATGGCCGCGTCCAGGGAGGCCCGCCAGTCGTCGTCGGACTCGCCGGGGGTGCCGTAGATCAGGTCGAGGTTGACGTGGTCGAAGCCCGCCGCGCGCGCCTCGGCGACACAGGCCTCGGGGCGGCCGGGGGTGTGCGTGCGGTCCAGGATCTTCAGGACGTGCTGCTTGGCGCTCTGCATGCCGAAGGAGACCCGGTTGAAGCCGCCCTCGCGCAGGGCGGTGAGGTAGGCCGGGTCGACCGACTCGGGGTTCGCCTCGGTGGTGATCTCCGCGTCCTCCGCGAGCCCGAACTCCTCCCGGATCGACGCCAGCATCCGTACGAGATCGGCTGCGGGCAGCAGGGTGGGGGTGCCGCCGCCGACGAAGACCGTACGGACCGGGCGTGGGTCGTCGCCGAGGACCTTGCGGGCCTGGCGGACCTCCTCGATCAGATGGGCGGCGTAGTTGTCGCGGGAGGCCAGAGCCCCGCCGGAGCCGCGCAGCTCGGTGGCGGTGTAGGTGTTGAAGTCGCAGTAGCCGCAGCGGGTGGCGCAGTACGGGACGTGCAGGTAGAAGCCGAGCGGGCGGTCGGCTGCGCCTTCCAGGGCGTGGCGGGGCAGCGCCCCGTCGTCGGGCACGGGCTCACCATCGGGCAGTACGGAAGGCATACCGTCCATTGTCGCTCGCCGCGGGAGCTTCCCGGACCGGGTGGCTTTTCGCTCGCCGGCCCGTTCAGTCCGCGTGCAGCACCAGCAGCGCCACGTCGTCGTCCGGCGGCTGCTCGGCGAACTCGTGGACCGCCCGCCGGATGCGTTCGGCCGTCGCCTCTGCGGGCAGCCCGGCGCACCCGGCGAGCACCCGGGCCAGCCCGTCCCCGTCGTCGAACATCAGCGGCCCCGAGCGCCGCTCGGTCACCCCGTCGGTGACACAGAGCAGGGTGTCCCCGGGCTCCAGGTCGAAGGTCTGGCTCTCGTACGCCACGTCCTCCACGACCCCGAGCAGCACCTGCGGCTCGGCCGCCGGGTGTACGGAGCCGTCGGGGCGCAGCAGCAGCGGCAGCGGGTGCCCGGCGCTGACCACCGTGCAGCGGACGCCGCCGCCGGGGAGCGGCACGACCTCCCCGTACAGCAGCGAGAGGAACCGGGACTGCGAGCCGTCGTGGAGCTGCCGGCCCCCGGCGGCGGCGACCATCAGGGCCGCGGCCTCGGCGGCCTCCATGGCGTCGTCGAGCAGCAGCCGGTTGAGCCGGTCCAGGACCTCGCCGACGCCGAAGCCCTCCCGGGAGAGCAGCCGCAGCCAGGGGCGGGCCAGGCCGGTGACGACGGCGGCCTCGGGGCCGGAGCCCTGGACGTCGCCGAGGACGAAGCACCAGCGGTCGCCGGGGCACGGGAAGATGTCGTAGAAGTCACCTCCGACCACGCCGTCGTCGCTCGGTTCGTATACGAGGGCGCTGGTGACGCCGGGGATCTCGGCGACCTTGCTGGGGAGCAGGCCGCGCTGCAGGATCCGGCTGATGGTGGCCTGCCGGGTGTAGGCGCGGGCGGCGCCGACGGCGAGGCCGAGACGGCGTACGAAGTCCTCGATGAGCGAGGCGACGGCCTCGGGCACCTGGGCGACGCCCTCCCGTCCGACGAGGACGGTCCCGAGCGCCCGGCCGCCCGCGGTGATCCGGAAGGCGAGCGCGGCGCCGTCGCGGGCGCCGGGGTCGGGGGGCGGGGCGGCCTCGCGGGGCTGCTGGGGGTGGGGGGCGTTCTCGGGGTGGGGCGCGTTCTCGGCGCGGTGCAGGGGCCAGGGCACGGGGACGGGTACGGGGCCGGAGCCGATGCCCGCGGGGAGGCGGAGGGGCTCCCGCTCCAGGGCGGTGCGCAGGGGCTCCGTACCGGTCTCGTCGCTGTGCCAGACCCGGGCAAGACGGGGTTCGGCCCCCGGTCCGCCGCTCTCGGCCTCCAGCCAGATCGCGCACCAGTCCGCGAGGCGGGGCACCAGCAGCTGGCCCGCTATGGCGGCCACGAGGTCCTCGTCGAGCTGCCCGGCGAGCAGGTCGGACGCCTCGGCGAGGAAGGCCGGGGCGCCCCGGCTGTCCCAGACCGCGTCGTCGCGTTCGGTGCGCCGGGCGGCGGGGGCGAGGATCTCGGCGGCGCGCAGGCCTCGCCGCAGGGCGTCCCGGTCGGGCGGGGCGGGTGGGTCGCTCCAGTCGTCGACGGGGAGCCGGGCCCAGACGGTCTTGAGGCCGGTGCGGTAGGTGATGCCCCAGGACTCGGCGAGGGTGGCGACGAGCTGGAGGCCCCGGCCGTACTCGGCGGGGTCGGGGAGGCCGGCTGGGCTCTCCGTCGGCGGCTCGGTGGGCGGCTCGGTGTCCGTACGGCCCGGTGCCCCGGCGGCACCCGGCTCGTCGCCGCTGACCGGGCGGGCGGGGTGGTGGTCGGTGACCTCCAGGACGAGGGCGGCCGACGGCTCGTCGCCGCCCTCCTCCTCCAGCCTGAGGACCAGGTCGACCGTGGTCCCGGCGTGCACGACGGCGTTGGTGACCAGCTCGTTGGTGACGGTCACGGCGTCGTCGGCGAGCCGGTCGCTGAAGCCCACGGCGGCGGGCACCCCCAGCCCGGTCCACTCCGCGAGCGCCGCCCGCACGAACCGGCGGGCGGCGGACGGGGCGAGCGGTATGCCGGGCAGGCTGGTGCGGCTGGCCAGGCGCGGGCCGTGCGCGTACCCGGCACGGGTGGTGCCGGGACGCTGCACGGTGTCCCGCTGCAAGGGGATGGGTGCCACGGTGCGGCTCCTACGGGTCCGACGACTCCGACAGAGTGACAGACCGGCCGCATCCATAAGCACCGAGTTACCGAAGTGGGCAGAAAATCGAGCAGGTTCGAACGCAGGGCTTCGGGAAACACAACGACACATGCACAGCGGGCGGGAGGCCCGGACACCGAGGTGTCCGGGCCTCCCGCCCGCGTACGCCGGGTCCTTCGGAGCGGCGGCGGTTCGCGCTACGCCTCGCGCGATCCCGCGTACATCTCGTCGATCAGCCCCTGGTACTCCCGCTCGACGACCGGCCGCTTCAGCTTGAGGCTGGGCGTCAGCTCGCCGTGCTCGACGTCCAGGTCGCGCGGCAGGAGGCGGAACTTCTTGATGGTCTGCCAGCGCTGGAGCCCCTCGTTGAGGCGCTTGACGTACCCGTCGATGAGCTCGACGGTCTGCGGGGCGGCGACCACGTCCGCGTACGACTTGCCCTCCAGGCCGTTCTCGGCGGCCCAGTTCAGGATGGTGGGGCCGTCGAGCGCGATGAGCGCGGTGCAGAAGTTACGGTCCGCGCCGTGCACCAGGATGTTGGAGACGAACGGGCAGACCGCCTTGAACTGGCCCTCGACCTCAGCCGGGGCGACGTACTTGCCGCCGGACGTCTTGATCAGGTCCTTCTTGCGGTCGGTGATGCGCAGGTAGCCGTCGGCCGAGAGCTCGCCGATGTCGCCGGTGTGGATCCAGCCGTCCGACTCCAGGACCTCTTCGGTCTTGTCGGGCAGCTTGTGGTAGCCCTCCATGACGCCGGGGCCGCGCAGCAGGATCTCGCCGTCGTCCGCGATGCGCACCTCGGTGCCGGGGAGCGGCTTGCCGACGGTGCCGGTGCGGTAGGCCTCGCCCGGGTTGACGAAGGAGGCTGCGCTGGTCTCGGTGAGGCCGTAGCCCTCCAGGATGTGGACGCCGGCGCCCGCGAAGAAGTAGCCGATGTCCGGGGCGAGCGCGGCGGAGCCGGATACGCAGGCGCGCAGCCGGCCGCCGAAGGCCTCGCGGATCTTGGAGTAGACGAGCGCGTCGGCGACCTTGTGCTTGGCGCCGAGCGCGAAGGGGACGGAGGCCTTGCCGGTACGGCGGAAGTTGTCCTGGGAGACCTTGGCGTACTCGCGGGCGACCCCGGCCGCCCAGAGGAAGATCTTGTACTTGGCGCCGCCGCCCGCGCGGGCCTTGGAGGCGACCCCGTTGTAGACCTTCTCGAAGATGCGGGGGACGGCGGCCATGTAGGTCGGCTGGACGACCGGCAGGTTCTCGATGATCTTGTCGATGCGGCCGTCGACCGCGGTGACGTGGCCGACCTCGATCTGGCCCGAGGTGAGGACCTTGCCGAAGACGTGGGCGAGCGGCAGCCAGAGGTACTGCACGTCGTCGGCGTTGATCAGCCCGGTCGAGACGGTGGCCTTGGCCATGTACGACCAGTTGTCGTGCGGCAGCCGTACGCCCTTGGGGCGGCCCGTGGTGCCCGAGGTGTAGATGAGGGTGGCCAGCTGGTCGGCCGTGATGGCGGAGACCCGCTCGGTGACCGCGTCCGGGGTCTTGGCGAGGAGCTCGTTGCCCCGGGCCTCCAGATCGGCGAGGGTGATGATCCAGCCCTCGGGGTCACCCTCGGCGGGCTCGACGCCGGCCGGGTCGATGACGATGACATGGGCCAGGTCGGGCAGCTCGGCGCGGCGCTCACGGGCCTTGGCCAGCTGCTCGGCGTCCTCCGCGATGAGGATCCGGCTCTCGGAGTCGGCCAGGATGAAGGCGGACTCCTCGGCGTTCGTGGAGGGGTAGACCGTGGTGGTCGCGGCGCCCGCGCACATCACACCGAGGTCGATGAGGATCCACTCCACCCGGGTGGCGGAGGAGAGGGCGACCCGCTCCTCGGGCAGCACACCCAGCGCGATCAGCCCGGCGGCGATCGCGTAGACCCGCTCCGCGGCCTGGCCCCAGCTCAGCGACTTCCAGTCGTCGGGACCCTCGCCCGAGGCGGACGGGACCGGGTAGCGGTACGCCTCCCCGTCCGGGGTCGCCGCCACGCGGTCGATGAAGAGGGCCGCCACGGAGGGCGGCCGGTTATCGATCAAGGTCTGTGTGTCGCTCACGACGTCCTCCGGGCCTGCGGCATTGCTACGACCGGCTTCTTTGATACTGCGACTACTTCTGCTGTCCTGCTGCGCAACCTGCTTGTTCGGCTTGTTTAACTGGCGAGTAACCAACGAGTCGTGATCAGAGTAGAGCGCACTCGTCCGCCACGTAAGAGGCAACGGGCCGCCGCTTTCATAACGAAAGGGCCCTCACTTCGCACGTTACTGCGGCGTGAGGGCCCTTCGGACTGCTCGTCGGCGGGTGGCGGCTCGGGGCTACTTCTTGCCCTTGCTCTCCCCGGCGGACTCGTCGGTCGACAGCACCGAGATGAAGGCGTCCTGGGGGACCTCCACGTTGCCGACCATCTTCATCCGCTTCTTGCCCTCCTTCTGCTTCTCCAGCAGCTTCCGCTTACGGGAGATGTCACCGCCGTAGCACTTGGCGAGGACGTCCTTGCGGATGGCGCGGACCGTCTCACGGGCGATGACCCGGGCGCCGATGGCAGCCTGGATCGGCACCTCGAAGTTCTGCCGAGGGATGAGCTTCTGCAGCTTGGCGACGAGCCGGACGCCGTACGCGTACGCCTTGTCCTTGTGGGTGACCGCGGAGAACGCGTCCACCTTGTCGCCGTGCAGCAGGATGTCGACCTTCACGAGCTGGGCCGACTGCTCGCCGGTGGGCTCGTAGTCGAGGGAGGCGTAACCGCGGGTCTTGGACTTCAGCTGGTCGAAGAAGTCGAAGACGATCTCGGCGAGCGGCAGCGTGTAGCGGATCTCGACGCGGTCCTCGGAGAGGTAGTCCATGCCGAGCAGGGTGCCGCGCCGGTTCTGGCAGAGCTCCATGATCGCGCCGATGAACTCGCTGGGGGCCAGCACCGTGGCGCGGACGACCGGCTCGTGCACCTTGTCGATCTTGCCCTCGGGGAACTCGCTCGGGTTGGTGACGACATGCTCGCTGCCGTCCTCCATCTCGACCCGGTAGACCACGTTGGGGGCGGTCGCGATCAGGTCGAGGCCGAACTCGCGCTCCAGCCGCTCACGGACCACGTCCAGGTGGAGCAGACCGAGGAAGCCGACGCGGAAACCGAAGCCGAGCGCGGCGGAGGTCTCCGGCTCGTAGACCAGGGCGGCGTCGTTGAGCTGGAGCTTGTCCAGCGCCTCGCGCAGGTCCGGGTAGTCCGAGCCGTCCAGCGGATACAGCCCGGAGAACACCATCGGCTTGGGCTCCTTGTAGCCGCCCAGCGCCTCGGTCGCCCCGTTGTGCAGCGAGGTGATCGTGTCACCGACCTTGGACTGCCGCACGTCCTTCACGCCGGTGATGATGTAGCCGACCTCACCCACGCCGATGCCGTCGGCAGGGGTCATCTCCGGGGAGGACACCCCGATCTCCAGCAGCTCGTGGGTGGCACCGGTCGACATCATGCGGATGCGCTCGCGCTTGTTGAGCTGTCCGTCGATGACACGGACGTAGGTGACGACACCGCGGTACGCGTCGTAGACCGAGTCGAAGATCATCGCGCGGGCGGCGGCGTCCGCGACACCGACCGGGGCCGGTACGTCACGGACGACCCGGTCGAGCAGCGCGTCCACGCCGACGCCGGTCTTGGCGGAGACCTTGAGCACGTCCTCGGGCTGGCAGCCGATGAGGTTGGCCAGCTCCTCGGAGAACTTCTCCGGCTGCGCGGCGGGAAGGTCGATCTTGTTGAGCACCGGGACGATGGTGAGGTCGTTCTCCATCGCGAGATAGAGGTTGGCCAGCGTCTGGGCCTCGATCCCCTGCGCGGCGTCGACCAGCAGGACCGTGCCCTCGCAGGCCGCGAGCGAACGGGAGACCTCGTAGGTGAAGTCCACGTGGCCCGGGGTGTCGATCATGTTGAGGATGTGGGTGGTGCCCGTGTCCTCGCCCGTGTTGGGCGCCCAGGGCAGTCGGACCGCCTGGGACTTGATGGTGATGCCGCGCTCGCGCTCGATGTCCATCCGGTCGAGGTACTGAGCACGCATCTGCCGCTGGTCGACCACTCCGGTCAGCTGAAGCATCCGGTCGGCAAGGGTCGACTTGCCGTGGTCGATGTGCGCGATGATGCAGAAATTGCGGATCAGCGCCGGGTCGGTACGGCTCGGCTCGGGCACGTTGGAAGGAGTCGCGGGCACGCAGGGTCCTGATTCTTGAGACGCCGAACGCCGTGTCTCGGGTCGATGTCGGGTCGGTCGGATCGATACGTAGGCTCCATCGTCCCACGCCTGCGGGACAGCGACCGGTTTGGGCCGGTCGGAGGGTGGCTGCTACCGTGGACAGCTGTGCCTCGTGGCTCTTCATGAGCGGCGTGGCGCCCTAGAAGATCCAACGAACCTGCAAAGGCTCTATTCGTGGCGAACATCAAGTCCCAGATCAAGCGGAACAAGACCAACGAGAAGGCGCGCCTGCGCAACAAGGCCGTCAAGTCGTCGCTCAAGACCGCGATCCGCAAGGCCCGCGAGGCCGTCGTTGCCGGTGACGTCGAGAAGGCCACCACGGCCGTCCGCGACGCTTCCCGTCAGCTCGACAAGGCTGTCTCGAAGGGTGTCATCCACAAGAACGCCGCCGCCAACAAGAAGTCGGCGCTGGCGTCCAAGGTTGGCGCCCTGCAGGCCTGAGCTTCTTCCCGAAGCTCACTGATGTGACCGCCGGAACGGACCAGACGGGCCCTCTCTCCCGTCCCTGACCGGCACCCCGCGCCGCACACCGAACCTGCGTTCGCCACGCGGGTGCGGCGCACCAAGAGTGTGACCCGGAAGCCCCGGTTCCTCGATCTCCCCAGATCAAGGACCGGGGCTTCCGCATGCTTGGTGGCCGGTGCGGGGCGCACCCCCCACTTCCAGCCGACCCGGAGCACTACCCAGCCCGGCGGAACCGCCTACCGCCCAGCCCGCGCGGCCCGGGCAACAGCGACGACGGCCTTCTCCAGGGCGTACTCGGGGTCGTCCCCCCCACCCTTCACCCCCGCATCCGCCGCAGCCACGGCCCACAGTGCCGAGGCGACCCCGTCCGGCGTCCACCCCCGCATCTGCTGCCGCACCCGGTCGATCTTCCACGGCGGCATCCCGAGCTCCCGGGCCAGATCGGCCGGCCTCCCACCCCGCGCGGAGGACAGCTTCCCGATCGCCCGCACCCCCTGCGCCAGCGCACTGGTGATCAGCACGGGCGCGACCCCGGTGGACAGCGACCACCGCAGCGCCTCCAGCGCCTCCGCCGCCCGCCCCTCGACCGCCCGGTCGGCGACGGTGAACGACGACGCCTCCGCCCGCCCCGTGTAGTAGCGCCCGACGACCGCCTCGTCGATCGTCCCCTCGACATCCGCGATCAGCTGGGACACCGCACTGGCCAGCTCCCGCAGATCGCTGCCGATGGAGTCGACCAGCGCCTGGCACGCCTCCGGCGTCGCGGACCGCCCGTGCGTCCGGAACTCCGACCGTACGAAGGAGAGCCGCTCGGCCGGCTTGGTGGTCTTCGGGCAGGCGACCTCCCGTGCCCCGGCCTTGCGCGCCGCGTCCAGGAGCGCCTTGCCCTTGGCCCCGCCCGCGTGCAGCAGGACGAGCGTGATCTCCTCGGCCGGCGCACCGAGATACGCCTTGACGTCCTTGACCGTGTCGGCCGCGAGGTCCTGCGCGTTGCGCACGATCACGACCTTGCGCTCGGCGAAGAGCGAGGGGCTGGTGAGCTCGGCGAGCGTGCCGGGCTGCAACTGGTCGGACGCCAGATCACGGACATCCGTATCGGCGTCGGCAGCGCGGGCCGCCGCCACCACCTGCTGTACCGCACGGTCCAGGAGGAGGTCCTCCTGGCCCACGGCGAGGGTGAGGGGGGCGAGCGGGTCGTCGGTGGAATTCTTCCTGGTGGCCATCGCGATCCAGCATCCCATGACCCACTGACAGCCCGGCTGCCCCGGAGGGTGGGGCACAGATGCCCGTACCGGAGAATGACCGGGTGAGCGATGTGAGACATGTACTGGTGCTGCCCGACCGCGACGCCGCGGAGGAGGTCGCCGGGGAGCTGGCGGACCGCTTCGGGGTCGCCGAGGAACCCCAGCTCGTACGGGACGCCCTGGCCGGCGAGGACGACGCCGAGGACGCCCAGTGGCTGGTGGTCGTGGAGGACCCGGCCGGACGACTGGACCCTGCCGCGCTCGACGCGTTCGCCGAGGAGTACGAGGGGTGGCTGGAGAAGCCGTAGCGCCTCCGGCCCTGCAGGTCCGGGCAGGGCGATCCGGGCAGGGCAGCACGGGCTGTCCGGGCCGGGCGGCCCGTCCGGGGCGAAAGATCTAGGTCCGGCGGCCGACGCGCACCGCTCAGGGCGGCGGTTAGCGTGACGGCCATGACCGCCACCACCCCACACCCTCCGCGCAGCCCCGAACAGCGCCTGCGGGACACCCTCGACCGCCTCCGCGACGACCTGGACGCATGGGTGGCGACCGCCTCCCCGGACGGCACCCCCTGCCTGGTGCCGCTGTCGTTCGTCTGGCACGAGGGCACCCTGCTCATGGCTACCCGGAGGACCAACCCGACGGCGGTCAACGTGACCCCCACCGGCAGGATCAGGGTCACCCTCGGCCCCACCCGTGATGTGGTGCTCATCGAGGGAGAGGCCGAGGTCGTCGAGGGGACGGACCTCCCCACCGCCTCCGGCGACGCGTTCGCGGCGAAGCTCGTGTGGGACCCGCGGAAGGACTCCCCGTGGGTGTACCTGCGCATCACCCCGCACACCGTCCGGGCCTGGCGTGAGGTGAACGAGCAGGCCGGCCGCGACCTGATGCTCGACAGCACCTGGCTGGTCCAGCCCTCCTCCCTCGACCGGTCAGGCCTCCCGTCCTGAACGGCCCACCGCCCGCAGCTCCTTTCCCGCGCCCGTCACCGCGATGGCGCCGTCGGTGTCGGTACGCAGGACCCGCGCCCCGGCGGCCCTGAGCGCGTCGACGGTTCGGGGCGACGGGTGGCCGTACGGGTTGTCCGCGCCGCAGGAGATGAGCGCCAGCCTCGGCCGCGCACTATGCAGCAGCCCCGCGTCCTGGAAGGCGGAGCCGTGGTGGGCCACCTTGAGGACGTCCACCCGGGGGAGCCTCTCGGGGCTGTGCAGCAACCCCTGCTGGGCGGGCGGTTCGAGGTCGCCCAGGAGCAACAGGGTGAGTCCGCCCGCGGCCCGTACGTGCAGGGTCACGCTGGAGTCGTTCGGCCCCTGCACCCCCTTCACCGCCCCGACTCCCCCGGGCCCCGCACGCGGCCAGAGGACCCGCCAGTCGAGCGGTCCTGCACGGCGCCGCTCACCGGATACCGCCCGCACCGTCGCCACCCGCGCCGCGGCCGCCGTACGCCGGACGAACGCGGCCTGCTCGGGCGGCTCGTCGAGGCTTGTCGTCTGGACCGCGCCCACGGCCCTGCCCCGCAGTACGCCGGGCAGTCCCCGCACGTGGTCGGCGTGGAAGTGGGTGAGGATGACGAGCGGTACACGGGTGACACCGAGATCCCGCAGGCACCGGTCGACCGAACGGGGGTCGGGTCCGGCGTCGACAACCACGCCCGTGCCCTCCCCGGCCGCGAGCACCATCGCGTCGCCCTGCCCCACGTCGCACAGCGCGAACGCCCAGCCGGGCGGCGGCCACCCGGTCACGATCCGGGTCAGCGGGACCGGCCGCACCACCACGAGGACCAGGAGCAGCGCGGCGGCCGAGCAGACCCAGGGGTGGCGCACCAGCCGAGGGGCGAGCAGCACGGCCAGGACCGTGAGGACCGCGAGGAGGGCGGCACCGGCCCAGCCCCCGGGCCACGGGGCCTCCGCCCCGGGCAGGTCCGCCCCCGTACGGGCCACTGCGGCGATCCACCCGACGGGCCAGCCCGCGACCTCGGCCAGCACTTCGGCGACCGGCGGGGCGACCGGGGCGACGGCGAGCGCCGCGAACCCGAGCACCGTCGCGGGCGCCACCGCGAACTCCGCCAGCAGGTTGCACGGAATCGCCACCAGGCTGACCCGCGAGGCCAGTACCACCACGACGGGCGCGCACACCGCCTGCGCGGCGGCGGCCGCCGCCAGCACCTCCGCGAACCGGACCGGCATCCCCCGCCGTTGCAGGGCCGTGCTCCACCGAGGGGCGAGGGTCAGCAGGGCGCCCGTGGCCAGGACCGACAGCAGGAAGCCGTAACTGCGGGCCAGCCAGGGGTCGTACAGCACCAGGAGCACAACGGCCGCCGCCAGAGCGGGGATCAGGGACCTGCGGCGGCCCGTCCCGATGGCGAGAAGGGTGATCAGGCCGCACGCCGCCGCGCGCAGGACGCTCGGTTCCGGACGGCACACAATGATGAACACGAGCGTCAGTGCGCCCCCGATCAGCGCGGTCCCCCGCAGGGAGATGCCCAACTTCGGTGCCAGACCTCGCCGTTCACTGTTCAGCGCCGACCCGGGTGGGCCGATGAGGAGAAAGAGGAGGATCGAGAGATTCGCCCCGGAAACGGCTAGCAAGTGGGTCAGGTCGGTGGCCTTGAAGGCGTCATGGAGTTCGGGCGAGACCCTGGAGGTGTCTCCGACCACCAGCCCCGGCAGCAGCGCCCGCGCGTCCGGGTCGAGGCCGTCCGTCGCCTCCCGAAGCCCCGAGCGCAGCTCCCCGGCCGCGCGTTGGACCGCCGTCGGGGGGCCGGTGATCCTGGGCAGCTCTTCGGTGTCCACCCGCAGCACGGCGGCCAGGCGTTCGCCCTCGTGAGCGGGGGGCGAGAGACGGCCACCGACGCGGAGCCGGGTGGACGGCACAATCCGCTGCCACTCCTCGCGGTCGTCCCCGGGCGAGACCATGAGGAGCACGGGCGTGCGGACCTTGGTGCGGTGGCCGCCCGGTACGGTCACCTCGGTGATGTCGGCGTTGATCAGGAGCGTGGCCGGCGTGCTGTGGCTGCCCCGCACGCCGGGGCGGGTCGGGCGTGGATCCGATGTCACCCGCACCTCGGCGTCGACCCGCGTATGCTCCTGCGCCAGTCCGGGAACGGGTCCTCGTCGGACATCGGCGCCGTGCAGTCCCGCCGTGGCTCCGCCCGCCGCCGCGCAGAGCAGCACGGCTCCCAGCACGGCCGCCCACTTGCCTCCCCCGGATGCGGCGGCCTCCCTGCCTCCTGCGGACGCGGCTGCCAGGAGCGCGAGCCCCCCAACGGCACAGACCACCACCCCTGCGACCACCCAGCGTCCCGGCAGCCCCAGCGCGAGAGCCGCGGCTGCCCAGACCGCCAGGGCCGGCGGGACGAGCCGCAGGTCCACCGGCCCCTCCTCCCGCGCACGGGCCGCCCCGGGCACACCGCTCGTCGGGGCGGCCGCGCGGTCCGCCTCGCCCGCACCGCACCCCGTCGCGCGGCCGCTCATGGCTGCACGAGCGGTCGGAGGACGGCGAACCTGCGGTCGCCGATACCGTTTACCTGCCGGAGCTCGTCGACGGAACGGAATCCGCTGTTCTCCGTGCGGTGGTCGATGATGTGCTGCGCCAGCACGGGCCCGACCCCCGGCAGTGTTTCGAGCTGCTCCTTGGTCGCCGCGCTCAGGCTCAGCGGTGCCGCCGGACCGGAGGCGCCGGGTGTGCCCGCCGCCCCGTCGGCCGTACCGGGGGCGGCCTGGGCCTGGGGCAGACCTACCGCGACCTGCTCGCCGTCCACGAGGACGCGCGCCCGGTTGAGCCCCGTGACATCGGTCCCGGCGCGCACACCGCCCGCCGCCCGGAGCGCGTCCGCCACCCTCGAACCGGCCGGGAGGCTCTGGACGCCAGGTCGGTGCACCTTGCCGCTGACATCCACGACGATCTGCCCGGCCGTGTCCGGGGAAGGGACAGAGGAAGCGGAAGGCGGCGCCCCGGCGGCCGGGCGGGGTACCGGGCCCGCGTCTCCGGTCCGTAACGGGTCTTCGACCCCCGCAGAGGCTCCCGCCTCCACCGTTTCGGGGGCACTCACCGCCTGCGGGCGCACGGACCAGAAGTGGAAGCCGGCAAGGCCGACGGCCACCAGCAGCACCAGAGCCAGGGCCGCGAGCGTCCGCGGTGCCGGCCCCCACCTGAGCCGCACCCACAGGGGCACCCGGTCCCGGAACCCCGCCACCGCGCGCCCGACCCACACGGGTCGGGGCCCCTGCACCCGGTCGCCCTCCCCCGCACTGTCGCCGGGCAAGGGATAAGGGTCTGGGCTCGGGCTCGAACTCGGACTCGGACTCGGCTCAGGAACCGCGCCCGGAACAGTTCCTGGGTCCGTGACCTCGACGAGGCCGGCCCGTGGGCCCGGAGGTGCGTCCGCTCCCTCGCCCGAGGCCGGAGCACTCCCCATCAGCGCGTCCGCCCGACGCCTCGCGGCCGCTGCGGCAAGGGCGGCACGGCCCCGCGCGGACCTCTGCCTGCCATGGGCGCCGAGCGGGGCACCGGGACGGAGCCCCGCCCGGCCGCTCGGACGGCTGCCGGGGCCGCGTCGCACCCGACGCCCGGCCACCGGAGCACGTTCGGCAGCAACAGCCGCTCCCGCAGCCGCATCGCCAGAAGTCGGAGTCGGGGTCGAAGGCGAAGAAACCGCAGGCGGAGCAACAGCGGACGGAGAAGCAACAGACGCGTGGTCGGGCATCGACGCCCGAGAAGTTCGAAGGGCCATGCCTCACGACGTTAGGCACAATCGACCGAATCCGCCGAGCGGGCTCGATTCCTGTGGATAGCAGGCCAGTTGTGGATATCTCGCTCACTCGTCCGGGGGCTGTCACGCCTCCGCAGAAACCCCGTCGCCGCCCAACGACCCCGTCACCGCGGCCAGATCACCGCGGCGAGATCACCGCACCGAGCAGCCCCGGCCCGGTGTGCGCCCCGATCACCGCGCCCACCTCGCTGACATGGAGGTCGACCAGCCCCGGCACGCGTTCGCGCAGCCGCTCGGCCAGGCGCTCCGCGCGCTCCGGTGCGGCGAGGTGGTGGACGGCGATGTCCACCGCCGCCCCACCGGCCCGCTCGGCGACGATCTCCTCCAGGCGGGCGATGGCCTTGGACGCCGTCCGTACCTTCTCCAGCATCTCGATCCTGCCGCCGTCCAGCTGGAGGATCGGCTTCACCGCGAGTGCGGAGCCCAGCAGCGCCTGGGCCGTTCCGATGCGGCCGCCACGGCGGAGGTAATCCAGGGTGTCGACATAGAAATAAGCGGATGTTCCGGCGGCCCGCTTCTCCGCCGCCGCCACGACCTCGTCCAGGCTGCCGCCCGCCTCCGCGCTCTCCGCCGCCGCGAGGGCGCAGAAACCGAGGGCCATGGCGACCATGCCCGTGTCCACCACGCGGACCGGGATCGGTGCGTCCTTCGCCGCGAGCAGCGCGGCGTCGTACGTGCCCGAGAACTCCGCCGACAGATGCAGCGAGACCACCGCGTCGGCCCCCCTCCCGGCCGCCGCCCGGTATGTCTCGGCGAAGACTTCGGGGCTGGGGCGGGAGGTGGTGACGGAGTGGCGTTTCTGCAGGGCCAGGGCGAGCGAGCGGGCCGAGATCTCCGTGCCCTCCTCCAACGCCTGATCGCCCAGGACGACGGTCAGCGGCACCGCGGTGATGCCGTGCCGTTCCATCGTCCGGCGCGGCAGGTAGGCCGTTGAATCAGTGACGATAGCGACATGGCGGGACATGAGCCGGAGGTTACCTGCCGAGATGAGAGTGCGGGAGCCCGGCCCCGGCCCTTTGATCATCCGTGGTCACTTCGGAACGCGTCCTGTCACCATCGGCCACAGACGCACCGGCCGCGAGAACACGAGAAGCCGGGAAATCCGGGAACGGCCCCGCCGTCAGTTGGTCGTCTCCGTCTTGGCGGCCTTCTGCCACGGATACCTCGTCCGCAGGTGCGGGTCCGGCGCGGTGATCGCCTGCGGGGCCTCCTCGCGGGCCGGTCCGCCCCAGGACTCGTCCGCCGTGCTGCTGTTCCCGGCGCCGGCCGTCGGCTCGGGCCAGTCCACCCCGGCGTCGTGCGCCCGCGTCGCCCCGGCACCCGGCCCCTGGGAGGCGGCCCCCGAAGCCTGCTGGGGCCGCTGCTCCTCCACGGTCCAGTGGCGCAGGGCCCCCGCCTCGATGTCGATCTGCGCGTTCAACGCGTCCAGGTCGTCGTCGGCGAACTGCCGCGCCCGGTCCCGGGCCGCCCAGCGCAGGGAGTCCGCCGAGTGCGTGATCCGCTGCGTGCGCTCCTTCAGCTGCGGCAGCAGTGCGGCGACCGTCGCCCGGTCCGGCTCACGCTCCAGGCGCTTCAGCTCGTCGTCCAGCTCAAGGCCGTGGGCGCTCAGCCTGCGGAAGAGGCCCACCGACTCCGCGAGCGAGGAGTCCTCCGCCACACCGGCGTGCAGGGCGTCCTGGGTGGCACGCATCGAGGTGCGCAGAGCGAGCCGGAGCTGCGCCAGCTCACCCGCTACACCGGTCTGGCCGAAGCTCTTGGCCCGGAGGGTGGTGTCCTCCACCGTGCGACGGGCCTGGGTGATCGTACGGTCCACGCCTCGTTTGGCCGCGCCGACAGCCTTCACGGTCGCATAGACGCCCAACGCGATGAACGCGACGAAGAGCAGCGCCAAGATCGTGATCGCGGCTTCCATGAATGCCCCTCGGTGTCTCGATGCGGCTGCCGGTAGCGGTCGCTCCCCTCCACCGTAAACGGAACGGGCAGGCCGAGGGTTCCTTCGGAACCCCCAACCTGCCCGTAGGGGATGGCCCTGACTACGCACCGCGACCATCAACGGACGGCGGTCACGCGGGGACGATGTTCACCAGCTTCGGCGCCCGCACGATCACCTTGCGGATCCCGGCCCCCCCCAGCGCCGCGACGACCGCCGGGTCCGCCAGGGCCAGCGCCTCCAGCTCCTCGTCCGTGATGGAGGGCGAGATCTCCAGGCGGGCCCGGACCTTGCCCTTGATCTGGACGACGCAGGTGACGGTCTCGTCCACGACGTACGCCGGGTCGGCCACCGGGAAGTCCTGGTGGACGACGGACTCGGTGTGGCCCAGCCGGCGCCACAGCTCCTCCGCCACGTGCGGGGCCAGCGGGGCGATCAGCAGGACCAGCCGCTCGGCCACGGACCGCGACAGCGGCCCGCCCGCCTTCGTCAGGTGGTTGTTCAGCTCGGTGATCTTGGCGATGGCGGTGTTGAACCGCATCCCCTCCAGGTCCTGGCCGACCCCGTCGATGGCCTTGTGCAGGGCCCGCAGGGCGTCCTCACCGGGCTCCGTGTCGACGACGGTGACCTCGCCGGTCTCCTCGTCGACCACGTTGCGCCACAGCCGCTGCAGCAGCCGGTACTGGCCGACCACCGCACGCGTGTCCCAGGGGCGCGACACGTCCAGCGGGCCCATCGCCATCTCGTACAGGCGCAGGGTGTCCGCACCGTACTCGGCGCAGATCTCGTCCGGCGTGACCGCGTTCTTCAGGGACTTGCCCATCTTGCCCAGGACGCGGCTGACCTTCTCGCCCTCGTAGTAGAAGGCGCCGTCGCGCTCCTCCACCTCGGCGGCCGGGACGGCGATGCCCCGAGCGTCGCGGTAGACGAAGGCCTGGATCATGCCCTGGTTGTACAGCTTGTGGAACGGCTCGGCCGACGAGATGTGGCCCAGGTCGTGCAGCACCTTGGACCAGAAGCGCGCGTACAGCAGGTGCAGTACGGCGTGCTCGGCGCCGCCGACGTACAGGTCGACACCGCCGGTGGGCTGCCCCTCGCGCGGGCCCATCCAGTACTGCTCGATCTCCGGGTCGACCAGCTGCCGGTCGTTGTTCGGGTCCAGGTAGCGCAGCTCGTACCAGCAGGAACCGGCCCAGTTGGGCATGGTGTTGGTCTCACGGCGGTACTTGCGCGGGCCGGCGCCGTCGCCCAGGTCCAGCGTCACGTTGACCCAGTCGGCGTTGCGCGACAGCGGGGTCTCGGGCTGGGTGTCGGCGTCCTCCGGGTCGAAGGTGCGCGGCGAGTAGTCCTCGACCTCCGGCAGCTCCAGCGGCAGCATCGACTCGGGCAGCGGGTGGGCGATGCCCTCCTCGTCGTACACGATCGGGAAGGGCTCGCCCCAGTAGCGCTGCCGGCTGAACAGCCAGTCCCGCAGCCGGAAGTTGACGGTGCCCTCGCCGACGCCGTGCTCCTGCAGCCACTCGGTGATCTTCGCCTTGGCCTCGACGACGCCCAGGCCGTCCAGCGAGATGTCGTCGTTGGAGGAGTTGACCAGCTTCGCGTCGTACGAACCGAAGGCGTCGTCCCACGTGGAGGGGTCGGTGCCGCGGTCGTCCGACGGCTGGACGACACAGCGCATCGGCAGCTCGAAGGCGCGCGCGAAGGCGAAGTCGCGTGCGTCGTGCGCCGGTACCGCCATGATCGCGCCGGTGCCGTAGCCCATCAGGACGTAGTCCGCGATGAAGACGGGGACCTTCTCGCCGCTGACGGGGTTGGTGGCGTACGCGCCGGTGAAGACACCGGTCTTGTCCTTGGCCTCGGCCTGCCGCTCGACGTCGGACTTGGCGGCGGCCTGCTTGCGGTACGCGGTGACGGCCTCGGCCGGGCTCGCGTGGCCGCCGGTCCACACCGGGTGGGTGCCCTCGGGCCAGGCGGCCGGAATGATCCGCTCGACCAGCTCGTGCTCGGGCGCCAGCACCATGTAGGTGGCGCCGAACAGCGTGTCCTGGCGGGTGGTGAAGACGGTGATGCCGCCGGCGGAGTCGACCGGGAACTCGACGCGGGCACCCTCGGAGCGCCCGATCCAGTTGCGCTGCTGCAGCTTGATGGCGTCGGGCCAGTCCAGCCCGTCCAGGTCGTTCAGCAGCCGGTCGGCGTAGGAGGTGATGCGCATGTTCCACTGGCGCAGCTTGGCCTTGAAGACGGGGAAGTTGCCGCGCTCGGAGCGTCCGTCGGCGGTGACCTCCTCGTTGGCCAGCACGGTGCCCAGCCCCGGCGACCAGTTGACGGGCGCGTCGGAGGCGTACGCCAGGCGGTACTCGCCCAGCAGGTCGGCGCGCTCGGCGGCGCTCAGCGCACTCCACTCACGGCCGTCGGGGGTCGCCCGTGTGCCGTTCTCGAACTGCTCGACCAGCTCGGCGATCGGGCGGGCCCGGTCGGCCTCGGTGTCGTACCAGGAGTTGAAGATCTGCAGGAAGATCCACTGCGTCCACTTGTAGTACTCGGCCTCGATCGTCGCGAACGAACGGCGGTTGTCGTGGCCCAGGCCCAGTCGGCGCAGCTGGACCTTCATGTTCTCCATGTTGGCCTCGGTGGAGGCCCGGGGGTGGGTGCCCGTCTGGACCGCGTACTGCTCGGCGGGCAGGCCGAACGCGTCGAAGCCCAGGGTGTGCAGCACATTGTGGCCGGTCATCCGCTGGTGGCGGGCGTAGACATCGGTGGCGATGTAGCCCAGCGGGTGTCCGACGTGCAGCCCCGCACCCGAGGGGTACGGGAACATGTCCATGATGAACTTCTTCGGCTTGGCGGCCAGCTCCGGGTCGCCCGCCAGGTCTCCGGTGGGGTTCGGTGCCTCGTACGTCCCCTCGGCGTCCCAGAAGTCCTGCCAGCGTGCCTCGATGTCGGCGGCCATCGCCGCCGTGTAGCGGTGCGGCGCGGCCGTCTCGGCTGCGGAATTCGTCTCGCTCATGATCCTCAAAGCTCCATCGATCGTCATCTGCCGGGAAACGAAAAATCCCCTCGCACAGGAGGGGACGCCGCGCTGACTCCGACCAGGCGTTCTCACCGGTCGGAACTGGTCAGCGCGGCTCGCTAAGCAGAAGGCGTACGGCACGCATGGCGTCAGGGTACCGCACGGGTCCGGAGGGGAGCGGGGAGTAACCGGTGGGCGGACAGCGCCTGCGTGAGCCGGTACCCACCTGCTCACCCGTCGCCCTCAGTAGCTGACGCGTGATGCTGATGTGGGCGTGCGGTGTGTGATCGGCGGGCTTCCGGTGGGCTTTCGGCGGAGTCCTGGGACGACTCCAGGGGCGGAGGGAACGCCCGGGAAGCGGGGGTTACTCGGCGTACCGACTTCTATCGGGGCAACCGAGCAAAGCCCGTACTGGTTGGTATGGGGCGTCCTAGCATGCGGCAACGGGACCGCTTTGCCGAACTATTCGGAGTCGCCCCTATGAACCCTCATCGCAAGATCCGCGTATCCCCCACCATGAGCACCGGAATGAGTCGGCCTGTACAGGGCGGCCTGACTGTCACCGCGTTGGTATTCGTCCCTCTGCTCGCCGTCGCAGGGAGCGACGGCTTCCGCGCCACCCTCGACTTCACCACCGGCGTCCTGTCGCTGGTCTCGCTCAGCGCGGCCGTCGCCTGGGGCCTGCTGGCCACCGACCGGCTGTTCCTCTCCACCCGCCAGCGGATCGCCTGCCAGGGCATCCACCGGGCCACAGCCGTGGCCGCGCTCGGCTTCCTGCTGCTGCACGGAACCGTGAAGATCGCCCTCGGCCATGTGTCCCTGCTCGGCGCCCTCATACCCTTCGGCCTCGGCGTCTCGGGTACGGCGGGGCTGATCGGCTTCGGCTCGCTGGCCGGACTGCTCATGGTCGTCACAGCGGCGACCGGCGCGCTGCGCAGCGCGTTCGCCCAGCCCTCCCCCACGGCCACCCGGCTCGGCCAGTCGCTGGGCTCCCCCCGCGAGGCGGGCGGGATCGCGGGGCGGTGGCGCGCCCTGCACGCCCTGGCCTATCCGGCCTGGTGCGCCGCTCTGGTCCATGGCCTGTACGCGGGCCGGGCACCCGCGACCTGGGTCGTCGTGATGTACGGGCTGTGCCTCACCGCCGTCGCCGGCGCCCTGTGCCTGCGGCTGCTGCCCCGCCCGGCGAAGCGCCGGATCACCGACCGGATCGCCGCGCTGATGAGCCCGGAAGGGGAGTTCGACGCGCCGGACCCGGTGCTGCGCGGGTCCTCGCGGCCGGGTGCGGAACGCGGGCCCGGCACGGACCGTCAGCCGCCTCCGGGAGACCCCGCGGGGTGGAGCGAGCCGGACCGGGAGGTCCGGGGCACTCCGGTGCGCCCGCGCACCCTGTCGGCGCCGCTCCTCCCGCCGACACCACCCCCGCCCATGCCGCTGTCCGGCTCGCTGCACTCCCTGCACGAAACGCAGGTCCCGTACGAGGCGCGCGCTCCGCACGAGACGCACTCCCTGCACGAAGCGCCGACGGAGCTGCTGTACGGGGTCCAGCCCCCGGTGTACGAACCGCCTCCGCGCAGCTCCGACCGGCTCGCGGACGGCCCTGTCGGCGGGCCGGGGATATCGGCCGGATACCGCGCCGTGTCCCAGGCCGGTGACGCCACGCGCGTGCCGGGCCCCAGATGGCCCGCCCCGTCCCCCGCACCGCCCGCGCAGGCCCACCACCGCCCGCACGGTGCCGAGCACACCTACACGCCCCCGCAGGAACCACCGGTGTACACGCCACCGCTCAGCACGACACCTCCGTACGCCACCCCGGTGTACGACACAACGGCATACGGCGCCACGGCGTACGGCACAGCCGACGCGACGTCTTCCTTTGAAGGCGCCCCGACGCCCAGCACACCCGCTCCTTCCTATGAAGCCTCCTACGAAGCCTCATACGAAGCCCCGTACAGGGCTGCTCAGGCGGCCGAATCCCACACCCCAGCCACCCCCGGCACCGGCGCCGAGCCGCCGACCGGACCGTTCTCCGCGCCCCCGGCCGGCGAACCCTGGCACGCACCCGCAGGAGACCGCCCGTGAACGACCCCCTCCCCGATGTTCCCGAGGTCCGCGTCGTCGGCCTGCCGCAACTGACCACCGGCTTCGACCTGGTGGAGCGGCTCGACCTCGCCATGCACCTGAAGGTGCACGGACCCCTCGAACCGATGACCGGCGAGCGGCTGGCCGAGCTGGCCGAAGCGATCTCCCTGACCGGGCGGGGCGGGGCGGGGTTCCCCTTCGGCAAGAAACTGCGGGCGGTGGCGAAGGCGTCCATCCGGCGCGGGGTGCGCCCCGTCGTCGTGATCAACGGGAGCGAGGGCGAGCCCGCCTGCCGCAAGGACACCGTCCTCCTCAACCGTGCCCCGCACCTGATCCTGGACGGCGCCCTGCTGGCCGCGGAGGCGCTCGGCGCGCGCACGCTGGTCGTCGCCGTCACCCGTAACTCCACCGAGGTCTCCGTACGCGCGGCACTGGCCGAGCGCGGCCTCTCCGACCGGCGCGGCCAGCAGTTGCGCGCCCGGGTGATCCGCACCCCGGAGCGCATGGTCTCCGGCGAGGCGTCCTCGGTGATCCGGGCGGCGAACGGCGGGCCGGCCCTGCCCCCGGGCCGGCGCGAGCGGGCGGCGGAGACCGGGGTCGGCGGCTCCCCGACCCTGCTGTCGAACGCCGAGACGTACGCCCAACTCGCCGTCGCCGCCCGGATAGGCCCTCGCCGCTACGGGCACACCGGGCTGCCGAACGAACCGGGCACCGTCCTGCTCACCGTCTCCGGCGCCGTGGCCCGGCCCATGGTCATCGAAGTGCCGACCGGCGTGCCGCTGCGGTACATCCTGCAACTGGCCGGAGCGCCGCCGCTGCCCCAAGGGGTCCTGACGGGCGGCTACCACGGCAACTGGATCGACGCCGTCGCCTCCCACAACGCGGTCATATCCCGGGAGTCCCTGGCCACCGTGGGCGGTGCGCTGGGCGCGGGCGCGATCCTGCCGATCGGGCCGGAGACGTGCCCGCTCGGCGAGTCCCTCCGGATCACGAACTGGCTGGCCGCCGAGACCGCCGGGCAGTGCGGCCCGTGCAAGCTGGGGCTCCCGGCGGCGGCGGGCGGACTCTCCGACGTACTGAACGGCGGCGGGCCCGCCGCGCTGGAGGCACTGCGCGAGGTGACCCAGGCCGTGAAGGGCCGGGGCGCGTGCAAGCACCCGGACGGTTCGGCGCGGTTCCTGATGTCGGCGCTGTCGGCGTTCACGGACGACCTGGCCGCCCATGTCCTGGACGGCGGCTGCGGCCGCGAGACGCTCGGTGTGCTGCCGCTGCCCGCTTCCGGATACCAGGACCTGGAGGAGTCGATTCCGAGCGGCGAGAAGCTGGCGGTGGACTGGACACTCTGCCAGGGCCACGGCCTCTGCGCGGACATCGTCCCCGAGCTCATCAGGCTGGGCCCCGACGGCTATCCGGCGGTGGCGGACGCCTCGGTTCCGATGCATCTGCGCGGGCGCGCCCAGCGGGCCGTACGGCGCTGCCCCGCCCTGGCGCTCCGGATCGAGCAGTCGGCCGCCGAGCAGCGCCCCGCTCTGCCCGCCGCCGTCAACCGGCGGGCCCTGGGCAGCGGACGCGGCTGACCGGGCGCCACGACGAAAGAAGCGGGCCACCCGATCCGGGTGGCCCGCTTCTTCATGTGGAGCTCGTGGAGCTAAGGAGAATTGAACTCCTGACCTCCTGCATGCCATGCAGGCGCTCTACCAACTGAGCTATAGCCCCTTGTTGTCCGCCGCCCGGTTCCCCTTGGCGACATCGAGAACATTACACGGTCCCCCCGGTGCTTCACCAAATCGTTTCCGGTGCGCACACATATGCCCGAATTATCCCGGGCGTTGAACCGTCAGCCGCAGGTCAGAGGCCCGGAGGCTCACGCTGTCGCGAAGGAGTAGAACCGCTTGAGGGTGCAGTGCTCCTCCAAGAGGCGCCCGTAGATCGGCTCCCCCTCCAGCTCCCGGTAGGTCTCGATGGGGTCGCCTTTTATGATCAGCGCCCGCGCGCATTCCTCGCACCAGTACTGGTATTCCGGGTTGATCGGGTCCATGTCCCTGACAATGGGCGTACCGCTGCCGCACCAGTCGCACTTACGCCTGTGTGCACCCATCAGTCAGCTCCAGCTGTGGCCGCAGGCCGTGCACACGTAGGAGACCCCTCCGTTGTCGCCCAGGACTTGGGCCACGTGGGACGAACCGCAGGACGGGCAGCCGAGACGGGATCGATCTTCGGACGTTACGGAGCCGGGGAACGAGGCGGCGACAAGGAGCAGGTCGGGGACGTGTTCGCGACTCGCAGGCATCGCGCTCCCTCCCGATCGGTCCGTCGCCCCCTCCGGCGCTCCGATTCTGCCATGACCCCGCAAGGGGGTCAGCCCGCTTCACGCCCCTACGCAGAAGATCCCGCCCCCAGACGGGGACGGGATCCTTATTGTGGAGCTAAGGAGAATTGAACTCCTGACCTCCTGCATGCCATGCAGGCGCTCTACCAACTGAGCTATAGCCCCGCTGTTCGCTCTGTTTCCCTGCGTTTCCGCGCTGCGAACAAGAAGAACTTTAGCCTGTGACCTGCCGGAAAGTGAAATCCGGCCGGAGACGCCCGGAGACGGCCCGGAAACAGCGCCCGAGCGGTCCTAGTCGTCGTCGCCGAGCACCGGCTCCGGCAGCGTGCCGGCGTTGTGCTCCAGCAGGCGCCAGCCGCGCGCGCCCTCGCCCAGGACCGACCAGCAGCAGTTGGTCAGCCCGCCGAGCCCTTCCCAGTGGTGCGCCTCCAGACCGAGGAGCCGGCCGATCGTCGTCCTGATCGTGCCGCCGTGGCTGACCACGACGAGCGTGCCGTCGGCGGGCAGCTTCTCGGCGTGCTCAAGCACGACCGGTGCGGCCCGGTCGGCAACCTCGGTCTCCAGCTCACCGCCGCCCCTGCGCACCGGCTCGCCGCGCTTCCACGCCGCGTACTGCTCGCCGAACCGCTCGACGATCTCCACGTGCGTCAGACCCTGCCAGGCGCCCGCGTACGTCTCACGGAGCGCGGCGTCGTGGGCCACGGTGAGACCGGTGACGGCCGCGAGCTCGGCGGCCGTGGCCGCCGCCCGCCTGAGGTCGGAGGCGACGACGGCATCGGGCTTCAGCGAGGCGAGCAGCCGGGCGGCCCGACGGGCCTGCCCGACGCCCTCCTCGGTGAGCTCGATGTCCGTGGAGCCCTGGAAGCGCCGCTCCAGGTTCCACGCGGTCTGGCCGTGACGCCAGAGAACGATCTTGCGGCCCCTGCCGCTGCGACTGCCGTTCAGCTCTGGTCACCTTCCGTGCTGCCGTTGAGCTGTGCGTGCTCCTCGGCCTTGCCTCGGGTCCTGACCGCGTCCTCGGGGAGGGCGATCTCCGGGCAGTCCTTCCACAGACGCTCGAGCGCGTAGAAGACGCGCTCCTCGCTGTGCTGGACGTGGATGACGATGTCGACGTAGTCGAGGAGGATCCAGCGGGCGTCGCGGTCGCCTTCACGGCGCACCGGCTTGACGCCGAGCTCCTTCTGGAGCTGCTCCTCGATCTCGTCGACGATCGACTTGACCTGGCGGTCGTTGGGGGCCGAGGCCAGCAGGAAGGCGTCGGTGATCGACAGCACATCGCTGACGTCGTAGGCGATGATGTCGTGCGCGAGCCGGTCGGCGGCCGCCTGAGCGGCGGCGTTGATGAGCTCGATGGAGCGGTCCGTGGCGGTCACATGCAGGCTTTCGTCGGCGGTCGGATGCAACCTCTAGGGTCTCACGGACCGCCGACAGCCCTTCACGCCGACGATTACCCGGTCTTGTAGTCCTGGCCGAGTACGGCGGAGACGTCCGCGTTGGCGGCCGGCTCGCCCTTCTTCACGGCACCGGCGGACAGCCCCAGGGTCTTGGCCACCTCCGTGGCCTTCTCCTTGTCCTCGGCGGTCCGGTAGATCACGACGGACTCGGCCTCGTCCTTGGCCTTGCCGCTGTCCACGAAGGCGTAACCACCGTTGACAAGCACGATCCGGGCGGACTCCCCGGCGCGGGCGTTCCCGGTGGCGTTGCGGACGGCGACCCGCAGCGGCGCGCCCTCCTCGGGTGCCTTCACCGTGCCGCCGAGGATGTCCCTGACGACGCTGCGGGTGGCCGCGTCGGTGAGGGTGCCGTCGTCCTGGACGGGCAGCATCGCCGTCTTGTAGTCACCGACCTTGGCCCGCGAGGCCAGCTTGGCGAGCGAGGCCCCGAGGTCCTTCTCCGGCAGCGACGGGTCCAGGACCTGCGCCAGCGTCTCCACGGTGACGGTCGCGGCCTTGGGGTCCTCCGAGATCTTGCGCAGCACCGCGCGCATGACTTCCCCGAACCGCGTCAGCTGCTTGGCCTCGGCCTCCCCGGGTGCCAGGTAGGTGGCGTACGCCACGGCCATCGGGCCGCTGAGCGTCTGCGCCTCCCCCTTGTTCACGAGGGGCGCGGCACCCTTCTTGGCGTCGGGCACATCGATGTCGGTGTCCACCTCGATGTTGCCGACCTGCTCGACGAGGATCTCCAGGTACGGGGTGTCCAGCCGCCAGGTACCGCTGATCCTGGTGCCCAGGAGGGTTTCGATCGACTCCCGGGTGCCGGTCCTGCCGTCGTCGTCGACGGACTTGCCGAGCGTGGTGGTGGAACCGTCGTCACCGGCGACGGCGAGGGTGTTCGGCAGCAGGACGGTGGTGCCCTGCTTGGTGGTGGTGTTGTCGACGAGCAGGGCGGTCGAGGTGCCGCCCTTCTTGGTGTTGTGCAGGTGCACCACGATCACGTCGCGCTGCTGCGCACCGACGGCGACGGCCTTCTTCTCCTCCGTACCGGAGAGGCCGGGGAGCATGTCGGCGGACCAGAGGTACCCGACACCTCCGACCACCACGAGCACGGCGACGACGATCAGCGCGATCATCCGGTTGCGGCCCTTGCGGCGCGCTTCCTCGCGCCGCTCGCTGCGGCTCTCGGTGAACTTCAGCCAGTCGATGACGTCCTCGGAGTCCTCGTCGGGCTCCTCGATGAACGAGAACTGCTCGGTGCGGTAGTCCGGCGCGGGGCGCTGCCCGGGAACGGCGGGGTCCGCCTCGGCCTCCGGCTCCCGCTCGTGGGCCTGCTCGCGCGGGGGCCGAGCGGCCGGCTGCGGGGCCTGCTCGGGGGCGGGGGCGGTGCCCTGCTGCGGGATGTTCCACTGCTGACCGGTGTCGACGGCGGCGGGCTGCTGCCCGGTGGCGTAGCCGTAGTCGGTATAGCCGCCGTAGCCGTACTGCTGACCCTGGCCGTATCCCTGGTCGGCGCCCTGGCCGCCCTGGTCCTGCTGGGGGTGCTGCCGGCCCGCGTAGGGGTCGTACGGCTGGGCCTGAGGCTGCTGGGGCTGCTGGGCCTGGCCGTACGGGTCGTATCCGTACCCCGTCTCCGGGGCCTGCCCCTGGTGCTGGCCCTGGCCCTGCTGCTGACCCTGCTGCGCGGCGTAGGGGTCGTACTGCTGCCGGTCGTACTGCTGCTGGTCCTGCTGCTGCCCTTGCTGCTGGTACACCGGCTGGCCGTACTCGTCGTAGCCGATGATCTGCGGCTGCTGGTAGTACGGGTCGTGGTCGTACGGGTTCTGTCGGTCGTTCACCGGTGCCCCTCTCCGTGGCTCAGTCGCCGCGGTACAGCTGGCGCTTGTCGATGTAGCGGACCACGCCGTCCGGCACCAGGTACCAGACCGGCTCCCCCTGCGCGACCCTCTCACGGCAGTCCGTGGACGAGATCGCCAGCGCGGGCACCTCCACCAGGGAGACACCGCCCTCGGGAAGCCCGTCGTCCGTGAGCACGTGACCCGGCCGGGTCACACCGATGAAGTGGGAGAGCGAGAACAGCTCCTCCGCGTCGCGCCAGGTGAGGATCTGGGACAGCGCGTCGGCGCCGGTGATGAAGAAGAGGTCCGCGTCGCCGTGGACCTCGCGCAGGTCCCGCAGCGTATCGATGGTGTACGTCGGTCCGCCACGGTCGATGTCACTGCGGCTGACCGAGAACTGCGGGTTGGACGCGGTGGCGATGACCGTCATCAGATAGCGGTCCTCGGCCGGGGAGACGCTCTTGTGGCTCTTCTGCCACGGCTGCCCGGTCGGGACGAACACGACCTCGTCGAGATGGAACTGGGCGGCCACTTCACTGGCCGCCACCAGGTGTCCATGATGAATCGGGTCAAATGTCCCGCCCATGACGCCGATTCGGCGCTTCTCGGGGCCGGTAGGCACTTCCTGCTCTCCCATGCGTGCAGAGCCTACTGGCACAGCTGTACGCCTCTGCCTCAGCGGTCGCGGTTGAAGCGGGTGGTGATCCAGAGCAGGAACATCAGCGCGAGGAAGGCGCCGACACCGGTCACGTACGGGTTGAGGCTTTCGTGGTTGCCGCCCTCGCCACCCTCGGAGGCGAGAGTGACCAGCTGGTGTGCGGTGCTCGTGAGGCTCATCGTCGGCAGGACCTATCGATCGTGAGTCGGAAGGAAGACGTCGGGCACATCGTATGCGGGCACCCCGGGCACGCTCACGCCGACTCAGTCGTTGTTGTCGTCGTTGCGGTAACCGCGCAGCAGGAACCAGGCCAGCAGCACCGCTCCGACGATCGAGGCCAGCAGGACGATCCGGAGGGTGGCTCCCGGTCCCTGTTCGTCGGCGACGGCGGCGAGCAGTACGGCGGTGTGTGGCATTTCGGGCGCTCCTCATAGTTATCCACAGCCCCCCGCACACCGTAGCGCCAGCACATACGCTGGTTTTCGCCAGGGGGACGAGCAACGTCTCGTACGAACAGGGGGCCATCCATGACCGACAGCAGTCACGAGAACGTGCCGAGCAGGGCGCGCAGGCGATTCCCCGGGATCTCGTCCCGGGCCTACGAGCACCCGGCGGACCGCTCGGCCCTGGTGGCCCTGCGCAGGCTCACCGGTTTCGACACCGTGTTCAAGGCGCTCAGCGGGCTCCTCCCGGAGCGCAGCCTGCGGTTGCTCTTCCTCTCCGACTCCGTCCGGGTGAGCGAAGCCCAGTTCGCCCACCTCAACGACATGCTGCGCGACGCGTGTTACATCCTGGACCTGGAGAAGGTCCCGCCGATGTACGTCAAGCAGGACCCGCAGCCCAACGCCATGTGTATCGGGCTGGACGAGCCGATCATCGTGGTCACCACCGGCCTGGTCGAGCTGCTCGACGAGGAGGAGATGCGGGCGGTGGTCGGCCACGAGGTGGGCCACGCGCTCTCCGGCCACTCGGTGTACCGGACGATACTGCTCTTCCTGACCAACCTGGCCGTGAAGGTCGCCTGGATCCCGCTGGGCAACGTGGCGATCATGGCGATAGTGACGGCGCTGCGCGAGTGGTTCCGCAAGTCGGAGCTCTCGGCCGACCGGGCCGGGCTGCTGGTGGGCCAGGACATCCAGGCCTCGATGCGCGGTCTGATGAAGATCGCCGGTGGCAACCACCTCCACGAGATGAATGTGGACGCCTTCCTCGCCCAGGCCGACGAGTACGAGAAGGGCGGGGATCTGCGGGACTCGGTCCTCAAGATCCTCAATGTGCTGCCCCGGACGCACCCCTTCACCACGGTGCGGGCCGCCGAGCTGAAGAAGTGGTCGGAGACCCGCGACTACCAGCGGATCATGGACGGCCACTACCCCAGGCGCGACGAGGACAAGGACGCCTCGGTGACGGACTCGTTCCGGGAGTCCGCCTCGCACTACGCCGACACGGTGCGTACGAGCAAGGACCCGCTGATGAAGCTGGTCGGTGACATCGCCGGAGGCGCCGGGGACCTGGGCGGCAAGCTGCGCGACAAGTTCACCGGGGGCGCCGGGGCCGCCAGGGGCGGTGCGGGCACCTCCGCTACGGACGAGGACGGAACTCCCGAAGGGCCTGAGGGTCCTGGAGGTCCCGGAGGTCCCGAGGGTCCTGAGGAGGGGCCGCGGAAGGCGTAGGGGAGCCCAGCGGCGCCAGGGTTCCGCAGAGTGCCGCCGCGGGCCTGCCCGGGGCGTACGGGTCGGTGACCGCGGGGCCCCGGTCGTCCGCCCGCTCTCCCGCCAGGAGCGGGCGGAGCGTCCCCGTGGCACCGGCCGAGCAGGACTGCGGCCCGGCCTGTACGTGGGCGGTGCGCACCTCAAGGCGGTGCAACCGCAGGTCCTCCCGGTCGAAGCGGAAGTGCAGCTCGCGCCGGACGGTGAAGAGGGACGCGCCGTCCTCCTTCGGGGGGCCTTCCGCCGGGCGGAGGGCGTAGGTGAAGGTGTGGTCCGAGACGACCTCCAGGGTGCCCGCGCCGTCCTCCGCGTACGAGAGGGTGCCCTGGACCCGGATCTGCGGGTCCGCGAGCTCCACCTGGGCCGGGTCGAAGCGCACCAGCCAGCCGGTGGCGGCGTGGAGCCCGTCGTCGGCGGGGCTGCTCATGGACCGTTCGAACTGGCCCCGCTGGTCCGGGTCGAGGAGCTGTTCGACGGGCCGGCGGACCTGTCCGGTGAGGACGTCCGGGTTGAGCGAGGACTCCACCAGGAAGTCCTTGACGATCGCGAGGGCGGTGGTGATCTGGCTGTCCGAGAAGTTCTGCGTGCGCCGTACGGAGGGGAAGTTGATGCCCTCCGCTCCGGTCCGGAAGCCGGAGAGCGGGGCAGCCAGGTAGAGCCGCTCGGGTGATCCGGCGGGCACGGTTCCGCGTGGGGCGAGGGGGACCACGGTGGTCCGCAACGGCTCGGCCCGTCGGGTGACGGGCTGCGGATAGGGATTGCGGAAGCCGATGTAGACGGCCGTGGCGAAGGCCAGGGCGATGAGGACGACCAGCACGATGGCGGCCCTGGAGCCGTGGCCGGCCGGGGCCACCGGCTCCGGCAGCGTCCGCACGGCGCGGGCGTGCTCGCCCATCCGCTCCTGGGCCGAGAACTCCTGCATGCGGGCACTGCGGATGAACGATTCGTCGAAGACGAGCGAGCGGTACTCGTCCTCGCCGCCCTCGGGGTTCTCGGGCGGGCCGTTCGGCGGTTCTGAGCGGCCTGTCATGACTTCTCTCCCGATCTCCACACCACCGGTCTGCTCGGTGCGCAACGGTCTGCTTCGGCCGTCAGGCATCCGGCAGCGAGAAGCCCCCCGGAAGCGAGGGGTCACATCTTCAGAGTAGGTCGATCGGCGCGTACGTAAACGCGGAGAGCGGCGGGAAGTGGTGCCCGCGGCTACCGCCGGACGGGTGACGTCCGACCGGTCCCCCGGCCCGGGGAACGGCGCGGGAGGGTTCAGGGGGCACCGGGGGTGGCGGAGACCGCCGGGCGGGGGTGGACCGCGGGGGCCGGCGGAATCGCTCCGGGCTGGTCCACACCACTGGTCACGGGCGGCGGCATCGGATCCTGGCGGTGGGCCGAGGCGCTCCGGTAGACGGCGGAGAAGGCCAGGGCGACCATTCCGATGCCCATCACCAGGGCCAGCAGCCAGGCGACCGGGCGGTGCCAGCGGGCGGCGCCCCGGTAGGCCCGCGGACCGCCGCCCTGCCCGTAGGGGCCCGGCTCGGCACCGTCGTCGTACTCGGGGTCGTAATCGAGGTCCTGGGGGTCGTGATAGGACCTGGAGCGCCCGTAGGAGCCGTGTTCGCCGTCCCTGGGCCGGCGTGTGCGGCGGGCCCTGGCGGCGTCGGCCTGCGCGCGGGCTTCCGCGGCGGCGAGGAGGCGCTCCACGGCGGTGGGTTCATGGACGACGGCGGCCCGGACGAAGTCCTCGTCGAACACCACGGAGGCGAAGTCCTTGTCCGCGCCCCCGCGGTCGTCGTCGGGCTCCCAGCCGTCCGGGAACGGCTTGCCCCCCACGTCGTCCGGCACGGATTCAGCGTAGCCCTGCCGGGACCTTTTGGGCAGGTGCTCCGGAAAGTCGTCCGGTGGGCGGGAGGGGGAACATGCGGCCGGTCCATGACCCGTGTGCGTACGCCGGGCGGGATGCCCGGCCCGGCGTACGGGCAGGGGCGCGGCTACCGGGTGTGGCCGTCGCCGGTGACGATGTACTTCGTAGAGGTCAGCTCCGGCAGCCCCATCGGGCCGCGGGCGTGCAGCTTCTGCGTGGAGATGCCGATCTCGGCGCCGAAGCCGAACTGTCCGCCGTCCGTGAAGCGCGTGGAGGCGTTGACGGCGACCGTGGTCGAATCGACCAGCTGGGTGAACCGGCGGGCGGCCGCCTGCGAGGTGGTCACGATGGCCTCGGTGTGGCCGGAGGACCAGAGGCGGATGTGCGCCACCGCCGCGTCCAGCGAGTCCACGACCGCCGCCGCGATGTCGTACGAGAGGTATTCGGTCTCCCAGTCCTCCGTGGTCGCCGCGACCACGGTGGCCTTGGTCCCCTCGGCGTGGGCGAGGACCTGCTCGTCGCCGTGCACGGTGACCCCGGCCTCGGCCAGCGCGTCCAGGGCGAGCGGCAGGAAGGCGTCGGCGACGTCCTTGTGGACGAGCAGGGTCTCGGCGGAGTTGCAGACGCTGGGGCGCTGGGCCTTGGAGTTGATCAGGATGTCGACGGCCATGGTCAGGTCCGTCTGCGCGTCGACGTAGACATGGCAGTTGCCGGTGCCGGTCTCGATGACGGGGACCGTGGACTCCTCGACGACCGTACGGATCAGGGAGGCGCCGCCACGCGGGATGAGGACGTCGACCAGGCCGCGGGCCCGCATCAGCTCCCGTACGGAGTCGCGGCTCTCGCCGGGGACGAGCTGCACCGCGTCGGCGGGGAGGCCCGAGCCGCCGACCGCGTCGCGCAGGACACGGACCAGGGCGGTGTTGGAGGCGTAGGCGGAGGAGGAGCCGCGCAGCAGGACCGCGTTGCCGGCCTTCAGGCAGAGGGCGGCGGCGTCCACGGTGACATTGGGGCGGGCCTCGTAGATGATGCCGACCACGCCGAGGGGGACGCGGACCTGGCGCAGGTCGATGCCGTTGGGCAGCGTGGAGCCGCGCACCACCTCGCCGACCGGGTCGGGCAGCGCGGCCACGTCCCGTACGTCGGCGGCGATGGCGCGGATGCGCTCCGGGGTGAGGGTGAGCCGGTCGATGATGCCCTCGCTCGTACCGGCCTCGCGGGCTCGCTCGACGTCCTGCGCGTTGGCCTCGACGATCTCGGCGGTCCGCACTTCGAGGGCGTCGGCGATGGCCAGCAGCGCGTCGTCCTTGGCAGCACGCGGAAGTGGCGCGATATCTGCGGCGGCCGCACGGGCCCGGTAAGCGGTCTGCGCGACCGGGGACATGTTGTCGTAGGGCGAGAGCGTGGTCATGCCCGCAGAGTAATGCGCGCTCTGCGGGCATACGGCACGTATCCCGTGATGCGAGACGGCCGCCCGAAGGGCGGACACCTCGCCCGGGGCCTTTCAGTAAGGGTGCACGCCGACGGGGGCGGCGGGCGGCGGCCCGTAGCCCTCGGCGATACGCAGGTGGTACGTCTCACGGTCGATGACTTCGAGGCCGACGATCTTCCACGGCGGGAGCTGGGCGCTGGAGCGGTGCTCGCCCCACAGCCGCAGCGCCACCGCGGCCGCGTCGTGCAGGTCGCGGGCCTCTTCCCAGTAGCGGATCTCCGCGTGGTCGTTGGCGTAACGGCTGGTCAGCAGGAAGGGGTGGTCGTGCGCGAGCTGTTCCAGGCCGCGTCTGACCTCCCCCAGCGGGGTCTCGGTCCCCGAGACGCTGAGGGTGATGTGCCACAGCTTCGACTGCTGGCGGTCCTCCTGCCGGTCCGTCACCGGCTCCTGATCGGCGGTGCCTCCCAGGGGCGTGTTCCGGTCGAAGTCGGCCCCCGCTCCGACACTCGTCAGGGCGCGGCTGCCCGTGCCTCGGGGCGACGCCCCCGGGCGCGCTCGTCTCACCGGCGGCCTCCTGTGATGTGTTGCTGTGCGGACCCCTGATTCCCCGATACAAAGTGGACCAGTCCACGGGCGGGCGTGGGGCGGTTTTGGTAAAGGTCCCTGCCCGATGGCGGGACTTTCAGCCGTTTCAGGGGGTGAGGCGTGGCACGAGAATGACGAGATCGTCCCTGTGTACGACCTCGCGCTCGTAGGCGGGGCCCAGCTCACGGGCCAGATCGCGGGTGGAGCGGCCGAGCAGCTGGGGGATCTCCTTCGCGTCGAAGTTGACGAGTCCGCGGGCGACCGGGGTGCCGCGCAGATCGCGCAGCTCCACCGGGTCGCCGGCGCTGAACTCGCCCTCGACGGCGGAGATTCCGGCGGGCAGCAGCGAGGTGCGGCGCTCCACCACGGCCCGTACGGCGCCGTCGTCCAGGGTGAGCGCGCCCTGCGGGGTGGAGGCGTGGGCGAGCCACAGGAGCCGGTCGGCGGAGCGGCGGCCGGTGCGGTGGAAGTAGGTGCCGGTGTCGCGGCCCGCGAGGGCGTCGGCGGCCCGGCTGGCGGAGGTGAGGACGACCGGGACGCCGGCGGCGGTGGCGATGCGGGCGGCCTCGACCTTGGTGACCATGCCGCCGGTGCCCACGCCCGCCTTCCCGGCGCTGCCGATGGTGACGCCGGCCAGGTCGTCGGGTCCGGTGACCTCGGCGATCCGGGAGGCGCCGGGGGTGCCGGGCGGGCCGTCGTAGAGACCGTCCACGTCGGAGAGCAGGACCAGCAGGTCGGCGTGGACGAGGTGGGCGACGAGGGCGGCGAGCCGGTCGTTGTCACCGAAGCGGATCTCGTCGGTGGCGACGGTGTCGTTCTCGTTGACGACGGGGACGGCGCCCATTTCGAGGAGCTTGTCGAGGGTGCTGTAGGCGTTGCGGTAGTGGGCGCGACGGCTGGTGTCGTCGGCGGTGAGGAGCACCTGGCCGACGCGGACGCCGTAGCGGGCGAACGAGGCGGTGTAGCGGGCGACGAGGAGACCCTGGCCGACGCTGGCGGCGGCCTGCTGACGGGCGAGGTCCTTGGGCCTGCGGACCAGGCCGAGGGGGGCGAGCCCGGCGGCGATGGCACCGCTGGAGACGAGGACGACCTCGCGTTCGCCGCCGTCCCTGACCTTGGCCAGGACGTCGACGAGGGCGTCGACCCGGTCGGCGTCGAGGCCGCCGGAGGCCGTGGTGAGCGAGGAGGAGCCGACCTTGACGACGATCCGGCGGGCGCCGGTCACTTCCGGCCCGCGGCCCGACGGCGTGCGGGCCGAGGGCTCGCGGTCAGACGCCGTGCCGTCCGACGCCCTACGGTCCGACGGCCTCTGCTCTGCCACGTGCTTCCTCGCTCTGGATCGCCCCGGTGTTCGGTGAGGCGCGTGCGTGCCGCCCCCGGCACAGCACAGTACGCGAGCGGCCGCCCCCGCTGCCTGCCGGTTTCGCCCGGTGGACAGCCGTGGGGCGGCCGGGGTGGCTCAGCCCTGCTGCTCGTCCTTGACGGCGAGCATCCGGTCGACGACCCGGGCGGCGGCGCGGCCGTCGGAGGGTTCGCAGAAGTCGACCCGGAACTGGGCGTACTTCTCCTTGTACTCCTCGCTCACCTCGTCGATGTTCCGGATCGCGGAGACCAGGTCCTCGGAGGTCTTGATCAGCGGTCCCGGGGCGCGGGAGGTGAAGTCGAAGTAGAAGCCGCGCAGGGTGTCGCGGTAGTGCTCCAGGTCGTACGTGAAGAAGAGCATCGGCCGCCCGGAGTGGGCGAAGTCGAACAGCACCGAGGAGTAGTCCGTGATCAGCACGTCGGCGATCAGGTAGAGGTCGGCGATGTCCGGGTAGTACGTGACGTCGTAGACGAAGCCCTGTCCGGCGCCGGGGATGGAGTCGAGGACCTTGTGGTGCTTGCGGTAGAGCAGCACGTGGTCCTCGCCGAGCTCGCGCCTCGCGGCCTCGACGTCGATCTGGTTGTCCAGCTTGAAGCGGCGGCCGCCGTAGCGCTGGTCGTCGCGCCAGGTGGGCGCGTACAGCACGACCTTCTTGCCCGCGGGGATGCCGAGCTTCTCCCGTACGGCCGCGGCGCGCTTGACGCGGTCGGGGGCGTGGAAGACGTCGTTGCGCGGGTAGCCCGCTTCCAGCACCTCGCACTGGAGGCGGAAGGAGTTGGTCATGATCGGGGTGGTGAAGGCGTTCGGCGTGATGAACAGGCTGTACTGGCGCGAGCGCTGCGGGAGGCTCGCGATGTAGGCCAGGTTCGCCTTCGGGGTGCCGAGGAGGTCGGCGCCGATGCGCTTGAGCGGGGTGCCGTGCCAGGTCTGGACGACGACCTGGCCCTCCCGGCGGACGAACCACTCGCGGATGCCGCCGTTGGTGACGACGTACCGGCTGCGGGCCAGCGCCTCGTACCACTCCTTGCTGCCCCACTCGACGCCGCGGACGCCGGGCGGCAGGACGACCTGCTGGTCGTGGACCATCGCGATGTGCTCGACGTCGGTGCCGCGGCGCTTGAGCTCCTCGTAGACCGCGCGGGGCGAGTCGGAGAATTGCTTGCCGCCGAAGCTGTTGTAGAGCACGGCCTCGCGCAGCGGCAGCTTGCGCTGCTCGGGGGTGTAGACGTCACGCATGAGGCGCTGGCGGTAGGCGCCGCGCAGCTCGGGGCCGATGACCGGGCCGGACTCCACGAAGATCCGGTCGAAGTCGAGGCGCTCCACGGTGTACGTGCGGTGCTCGCCCCGGTGGGAGAGCGGCAGTACGGAGACGAGGTCGGGGCGGATCGTGACGGGGAGGTCGCGGGTGTGGTCCCACTCGCTGCGCAGGCGCAGGCGCGGCATCCAGCGGCCGGCGCGCAGCGGCACGGTGCCCTCGTAGGTCTCCATGGTGTCCGGGCGCAGGCGGGCGGTGAAGCGGCCGTCCGCGAACTCGACGGGCAGCGGGCGGTCCTCGTTGCGGCCGGTGTGGCGCAGGACCATCTTCATCTGCTCGGCCGGGCCGGCGTAGGAGCCGGCGAGCTCCAGCTCGCCGTCGGCGCTCCAGCGGACGCTGTCGACGACGGGCTGGACGGTCCGCAGCTGCGGGGTGAAGTTCCCTGCGCCGTCGGTGAGGACGGCCAGCTCGCGCCCGTCGGGCAGCGGGTGGACGTCGGTCCGCAGCTTCTCGCCGTTGGTGGCGCGGCGGGTGGTGCCGTCGGCGAAGACGATGAGCGCGCGGTACTTGCGGGGCTTGCCGGGGGTGACACCGTCGGTGGGGAGGTCGGCGAGGGGCAGCTTCGCGGTGTGGCGGAGCCAGCCGTCGTCGCCGGTGCCGGTCTGCTTCAGCGGCAGGTCGGTGGCGAAGCCGCTCGGCTCGTGGTCGATGCGCAGCGCGGTGGGGAACTTGCCCGCGGGGGCCGTCACCTGGGAGCGGAGGGTGACGGTGAGGGTGTCGCCGTCGGATTCCTGGGACTCGATCTCGGCGGGGACGACGTCCACGGTGAGTTTGAGCCGGTTGCGGTCGAAGCCGGCGACGAGCCGGACGCCGTCGTCCAGGACGCGGGTGTAGCTGTGGCCCGCCGAGCCCGCGTTGTTCTTCGTGATGCTGCCCACGGACATGCCGCCGGGGCGCGGGATGCCGACGCCCAGGCGCCAGGTGCCCGACTGCCACTGGCCGCGCACGCGGAGCCGGCCCGGGTCGATGCCGATCTCGAAGCCCGACCAGTCGTAGTTGTGCAGAGCGCCCTTGGCCTCGGTCGTGGCGCGGGGCTCCTCGACCGTGCGCAGGCGCAGCGGGAGGGCGGAGCGGCTGCCCTGGCGGCGCAGCACGGCGACGCGCAGGGAGCGCTTGCCGGTGGCCGAGGGAACGTTGGGGATGTAGGCGTAGCCCTTGACGACGAGCTTGCCGTCCTCCCAGACGAGGTCCAGGAGCTTGCCGCGTACGGGGAGTTCGCTGCGGTTGAAGTTGCGCACCGAGGACGGCAGCGAGGAGCTCTCGATGCCGGGCAGCTCGATACGGGCACGCCGCAGGCCCTTCACGGCGAAGGCTCCCGGGTTCTCCCGCTCGTAGTGGAGCAGGCCCGCCAGCTCCTCGCCGCGTCCGCTGGCCGCCAGGTGCCACTTGACCCGGGCCATCGGGGAGAACTGCCGGACGATCTTGGGGGCCGCCCGGTCCAGGAAGTCCTTGGCGGCGCTGTGGAAAGCGGGGCGCTCCTCGGCCGGGGTCTCCGGGAAGTACTTCATGAGCCGGCTGAGCTCTTCGGGGATCGCTTCGAGGGACGCCACGAGGGGAGGGCCTTTCCGGGGGGACGTGCAGATGATGAACCCCTGGAAGACGGGGCGTAAATGAGACGCCTACAACGGTCTCATGGTTGCACCCCAGTATGGCGTGAGGCCAATCACAGGATCGACCCGGCCCGGGCTCTTGCCAGGCCCGCCCCGGGTCCTCGCCGGGCCCTCGCCGGGACGGTGGCGCGGCCCGCGGGGCCGGTCGGTCAGACGCGGTGCGCGCGGGGGGCGCGCAGGGCACTCAGCACCGTACGGCGGGCCTTGCGGACCACCCGGCGGGCGAAGGACACGTGCGGCTTCCGCTGCGGGGGCTCGATGCGCCGGCCGCCGACCCATTCGGTGACGGCCACCTCGTAGGCGTGCTCGGGGAGTACGGAGTCCTTCGCCGCCTCGTCGTAGTGCGGGTAGGCCAGGAGGATCCGGTCGCCCCGGCGGATCACCTCGGGCTCCTTCTTGTCGCGCAGGAAGGCCGCGATGTCGAGCAGCAGGTCCAGCCGTCCTGCGGCGAGAGCGGTGAGCCGCAGCCGCTCGTGGACCTTGAGCCGGCGGCCGAGCTCCGGTGTCCAGTGGGCGTCCATCAGGGGGGCGGCGAGCGCCATCTTCTTCCGGCGTACGGCGTCGGACTGTTTCACCAGTCCGGGGCCGAACTGGGGCAGCAGCGTGATGACGAACGGACGCACCATCAGCGAGTCCCTGCGCGGGCCCGCGGGCGCCAGGTCGGCGATGAGCCCCATGAGGGCGCGGGCGGAGTCGAACCGCCGCTGGTAGCCGCCCTTCTTGGTCATCTGGTTGCGGTCCTCGCGGCCGACCAGGTAGTAGCAGGTGTAGTCGGCGACGACGGAGACGCCGTTGCCGCGCAGGTACGCCTCCATGGTGAACAGGGCGTCCTCGCCCGTCTTCAGCTTCTCGTCGAAGGCCATGCCGAGGCGTACGAGGAGGTCGCGCCGGAACAGCTTCTGGGCGCTCAGCGTGAATTTGATGTTGGATGTATAGAGGTCGGCGCGCTCGACGGTCTCTTTCCACATCGACTTCGCCGCACCGCGATTGACGCCGACGATCTTTCCGAGCACCACGTCCGTGCCCGCCCGGTCGCCCATGGCGACCATGCGTTCCAGGGCCTCCTCGCCGAAATAGTCGTCGGCGTCGAGGAAGAAGACGTACCGGCCGCGGGCGAGCTTCAGGCCGAGATTCCGCGGGCCGCTGGGGCCGCCGGAATTGACCTGGCGGACGACGCGCGTGGGGATCGCCGTCCGGGCGGCGAACTCCTCCAGGTACTCACCCGTACCGTCCGTGGAGCCGTCGTCGACCGCGACGATCTCCAGGCGTCCGGCGCCGATCGTCTGTGCCTCCACGGACTCCAGACACCGGATCAGGTAGGGCATCGCTTCATACGCTCCGATGATCACACTGACATCGGGCTCGTGGTTCGTCCTGGGCATGTCGGCCATGTGCACCCGTCGATTTGATCACGAAAGAGGGCAGATTGCCCGACTCTGCACTCTCTATGCATCGACATGCCGAACGACCCGCACATCCCCTCCCTGAGGAGAGACGTACGGGTCGCCGTCGGGGTTGCGTGACTTTCAGCCAGTTCGATCAGTTGTACGCCTCAGCGCGCGGCCGAGGTCCCCTCGGTGACCGTGGCCTCCGCCGCTGCCGCCGCCTCGGCCTCGACCTCGGCCCCGCCCACCGCGTCCGGGTCCGCCGCGACACCGGCCTCGGCCAGCGCCTCCGGCCTGCCCGTACCGACGCCGCTGGAGGCCGCCTCGCGGTCCGGGACGGCCACGGGCTGGTCGCCGAGCCGCTGGGCGGCACCGGCGTTGCGGGCCTCGGCCTTGGCCATGAGCGCCCGTACGGCGGCGTTGAACTGTTCCATGGAGGTCGGTTCGTCCGGCCCCAGGAGGTAGGTCTTCAGCTCGCGACGGGCCTCCGCCAGCGCGTCCGCCGCCGGGTCGGCCACCGCGGCCAGCAGCTCGTCGAGCTCCTCGGCACTGTTGGAGAGGATGACCGCGGCCCGTACGGCGGTGTTCTGCCGCTTGAACTCCTCGGCGCCGAGCGCCGCGGAGTCGGTGACCGCGTACGGCTTGCCGCTCGCGATGAAGTCGGAGACCACGCTGGAGATGTCCGAGACCATGGCGTCGGACTCGTTGAAGCAGTCGTACAGCTTGGGCTGCGCCCCCATCACCGTACGGTGCTCCCACCAGCCGAAGGAGCGCCAGTAGGCGTCGTTCCACGCAGCCCGCAGCTGCGCCGTCTCCGCCTCGCGGGCGGGGTCGGCGAGGGAGACCCGCGACTCCTCCGACTCGTCCCCGCCGGAGCGGCCCACGGCCGCGAGCTCCGCGAGGCGGGCATCGATCCGCACCAGCTCGGCCTTGGCGGCGCTCTGCGCGGCGGCTGCCCGCTCCGCCTCCTTCGCCCAGCGGGGTTCGGCGGCGCGCTCGGCGGCCGCCTTCCCCAGCATCCCGCGGATCCGGGCGTCGACCCCCTTGGCCTTGCCGCTGCGGATGCCGGTGAAGGGGTGCGGCTTGTAGATGATCCGGACCGGGTCGTCGGCGGCGAGCAGCCGGCGCACGATGTTCTCGCCCGCCAGGAGCAGGGAGGTGTTGCCGGGGTTGTCGTCCCAGCCCTCCCAGGTGGGGGCGTACAGCACGGTCGGGATGGGGTTCTTGACGGCGCCCGTCCAGCTCAGAATCGGCTCCAACTGCGGGCGGCCGACCTCGACGATGTCCTCGTCCCGGATCCCCACGTCGGCCAGCGCGTAGCGGTCGCGGCCGGCCAGGCCGGCCGTCCAGACCTCGTCGTAGACCTTGGAGTACGGGTTGACGCTGGCGAGCTTGTCGCTGTCGCCGTGGCCGATGAAGACGTGCTTCATGGTCGGCACGCGCAGGATGTGGATGTTCTTGCCGACGTTGGCCGGATACAGACAGACCCGGACGGTGGAGAGGTCCAGGTTCATCAGGTGCGTGCCCGCCGGGACGCAGAGCACCGGGACGGAGGTCTCGGACAGCTGCGGGACCAGACCGCGCTCCCGCATGATGATCAGCGGCCGGCCCTCGACCCGGGCCATGGTCTCCAGCCACATGTTGCCCTGGTAGGCGGACTCGTTGGAGCCGGAGAAGTAGAGCACCACGGTCGGCTGGTACTCGCGCAGCCAGGTGTCGACGGCCTTGAGCACAGCGGCGGCCGGGGGCACCAGGCGGCCGCGGCGGATGTACGGGACGAGCGCCGCGAGGTAGGCCAGGGCCAGCAGCAGGGTGAGTGCGGCGCCGACGAAGCCGACGATGTCCTCGCCGGTCCCGGCGGCGATCAGGATGCCTGCCACCGCCGGGATGTCGAGGTGCAGCATCTTCTCGGCGGAGCGGCGCAGCAGCGTGCCCGGCGGTGCGTCGGGGATCCGTACGGCGTGCAGGTCGACGTTGCGGGTGACGACCGGCATGGTGCGGCGGAGCCGGATCAGGGTCGTCAGGGCGCCGTGCGGGGCCTGCAGGCCGTAGAAGAGCAGGAAGGTGGCGACCGCCGCGTAGAAGAGCGGGTCCTCGGCGAGGTCCAGCCGGGCCAGCAGCAGGATGACCATCAGCTGGCGCAGCAGGAAGCGGATGGGCAGTCCGGCCCGCACCTTGTTGAGCCGGTTGACCAGATAGCTCCCCCGCTGGTGCAGATACCAGTCCGCGGCATACGTGACAGCCGTGGCCGCCGCGAAGAACCAGACGTTCGGAATGAGCGCGGCGAGCATGACGCAGGGATATCCCAGCCCCATCAACAACGCTGCCGCCAGTTCTGACCTGCTGCCCACACGGGCCAGGCGAATGGCTGTCGAAATCACGAAGAACCTGCTCCAGGGGGGTGCCGGTTTGATTCACGTATTGAGGGAAATGTGAAGGTGCGGCTTCACGCATTCGGGCCTCTGCGATCGCGCTAAGCGATAACAGAGGCCCGTATAAGCACAATTGTCAAGAATTATTACACATCTTCTTGACGGTCCAGCACGGAGGCCAGCGCCTGCTCGAACCCGGAGGACGCGGAGGCCTCGGCCGTCGGGTCCTGCTGCCGTACGTCGATCACATGACCGGTCAGCGCGGAGAGCAGCACGTCCAGCGATGTGCGCGCCACGGCCTCCGAGGAGAGCAGCGAGCCCTCCGGCTCCTGGCCGAACGCCTTGGTGCGCATCGGCGTCGCGGTCCGCTCCGGGTTGACGCAGTTGACCCGGATCCCCTCGCCCGCCCACTCGTCGGCGAGCGCCTGGGTCAGGTTGACCATGGCGGCCTTGGTGGAGGAGTAGAGGCTGTACTCGGCGCGGCCCCGGGTGTAGCTGCTGGATGTGTAGAGCAGCAGCTGGCCCTGGGTCTCGGCGAGGTACTTGTAGGAGGCGCGGGCGATCTGGACGGGGGCCAGGTAGTTGACGTTCAGGGCTTCCTGGATCGTCGTGTTGTCCGTCTCGGCCAGCTTGCCGATGCGCAGGACGCCCGCCGTGTTGATGACGTAGTCGATGCGCCCGGTCTCGGCGTACGCCTTGGAGAGCGCCTCGTCGATGTGGACCGGGTTCTCCACGTGCGTACCGGTGGTGGAGCGGCCCAGTGCGTAGACGCTCGCGCCGTAGCTCTCGGCCAGCGTCGCGATGTCGGCGCCGATCCCGTACGAACCGCCGAAGACGACGAGGGTCTTGCCGGAGAGCAGCTCGCGGTAGGCGGCCTCGTCGGCCTGGCGCGGGGCGGCGGTGGAGGCGAGCTGGAAGAGCTTGTCGGTGATGAAGACGTCGACCGGCTGGGTGACCTTCATGTTGTACTCGTCGCCCGCGACCACGTAGATCGGCACGTCGGGGAGGTACTTGAGGACCACCGAACAGTCGTCGGTCGCCTGGAAGTTGGGGTCTCCCGCCGCGATCCGGTACGCCTTGCGGATTGTGGAGAGCTTGAACGCCTGCGGGGTCTGGCCGCGGCGCAGCCGGGAGCGGTCGGGGACTTCGGTGATGAACTCCCCGTCCTCGCCGTGGGTGCGGGTCACGATGATCGTGTCCGCGGACGGGATGGCGACGTCGACGGCCTGGTAGCGGTCGAGGGCGTCGACGCAGTCCTTGATCACACGCTGTGACAGCAGGGGGCGTACCGCGTCATGGAAGAGGACATTGCGGTCCTCGCCCTCGGCCAGGCCCTCGCCGAGGGCCGCGATGGCACGCTCGGTGGTCTCGTTGCGGGTGGTGCCGCCCTCGATGATCCGGGTGACCTTGGTCAGTTGCGCCTTGGCGACGATCTTCTCGACGTCGGGCACGAAGCCGGGCGCCATCAGCACGATGACATCGTCGATGTCCTCGGCGTTCTGGAAGATGGTCAGCGTGTGCTCGATGACTGCCTTGCCGGCGATCTTCAGCAGCTGCTTGGGAATCGACAGTCCCACGCGCTGTCCGGTACCACCGGCGAGCACGACCGCTGTGGTCCGGGGCTTGGCTTCGTGCGGCACAGACACAGACGACCTACCTTGCTATGACGGGGGAACAGTGTGATGGTCGCACTCTCCGTGACCGTCTCGCAAGGTGGACGTCGTCCGCCGCTCGCACTGCGGAAACCCGCAGTTCACCCTCTGGCCAGGGAGGTTGGATGGTGCGGGCCGCGACGCGGGGTGATCGAATCCACAGAGGTGTTGCGTAATCGGCACATCCGCGGGCCCGGGCAGCCGGCGTGACCGCCGGAACGGCCGGACCGCCCGCCATCCGGGCCCGAGGCTACCGGACGGCCCGCCCCCATACGGAGCCGAGCCGTCCGGTCCTGCTTTCCGGTGCCGCCTGGAAGTCCTGCGGTGCTCCCTGGAAGTCCTGCCGCAGGTGCTCCCTAGAAGGGGTCGAACTCGTCGTACTCCTTCTCCGCGTCGTCGCGCTCGGAGTCGCGGTCCCGGCGGCGCTGCGCGGCGGGGCGCGGCTCCTCCAGGCGGTGGTCCTCGCCTCGGCGGCCCAGCATCTCGGCGCCGGCCGTCACGGTCGGCTCCCAGTCGAAGACGACCGCGTTCTCCTCGGGTCCGATCGCCACGCCGTCGCCGGCCCGGGCGCCCGCCTTCATGAGGGCGTCCTCGACACCGAGGCGGTTGAGCCGGTCCGCGAGGTAGCCGACGGCCTCGTCGTTGTTGAAGTCGGTCTGGCGCACCCAGCGCTCCGGCTTCTCGCCGCGCACCCGGTAGATGCCCTCGTCGTCCACGGCGACGGTGAAGCCCGCGTCGTCGACGGCCTTGGGACGGATGACGATGCGGGTCGCCTCCTCCTTGGGCTTGGCGGCACGCGCTTCGGCGATGATCCCGCCGAGCGCGTAACTGAGCTCGTTGAGGCCCTTGTGCGCGATCGCGGAGACCTCGAAGACGCGGTAGCCGCGGGCTTCCAGGTCGGGGCGGATCATGTCGGCGAGGTCTTGGCCGTCCGGGATGTCGATCTTGTTGAGGGCGACGATGCGGGGCCGGTCGTCCAGGCCGCCGTACAGCCGCAGCTCCTCCTCGATCATGTCGAGGTCGGAGACGGGGTCGCGGTCGGACTCCAGCGTCGCGGTGTCCAGGACGTGCACGAGCACCGAGCAGCGCTCGACGTGGCGCAGGAACTCCAGGCCGAGGCCCTTGCCCTGGCTGGCACCGGGGATGAGACCCGGGACGTCGGCGACGGTGTAGACCGTCGAGCCGGCGGTGACGACGCCGAGGTTCGGGACGAGCGTGGTGAACGGGTAGTCCGCGATCTTCGGCTTGGCCGCGGAGAGCACCGAGATCAGCGAGGACTTGCCAGCGCTCGGGTACCCCACGAGGGCCACGTCGGCGACGGTCTTGAGCTCCAGGACGATGTCCCGGCTCTCGCCGGGCTCACCGAGCAGCGCGAAGCCGGGGGCCTTGCGGCGGGCGGAGGCCAGCGCCGCGTTGCCGAGGCCGCCGCGGCCGCCCTGGCCGGCGATGAAGGTGGTGCCCTGGCCGACGAGGTCGGCGAGCACGTTCCCGGCCTTGTCGAGGACCACGGTGCCGTCGGGCACGGGCAGGACCATGTCCTGCCCGTCCTTGCCGGAACGGTTGTCGCCGGCGCCGGGCTGGCCGTTGGTGGCCTTGCGGTGGGGGCTGTGGTGGTAGTCCAGGAGCGTGGTCACGGACTGCTCGACGACGAGGATCACATCGCCGCCCCGTCCGCCGTTGCCCCCGTCGGGGCCGCCCAGCGGCTTGAACTTCTCACGGTGTACGGAGGCGCAGCCGTGGCCTCCGTTACCCGCGGCGGCATGCAGCTCGACGCGGTCCACGAAGGTGGTCATGGTTGGTGCCTCCAGGTACAGCAGGAAAATACGGAATTGTCTCTGTCGTAACACGCCGAGGGCGGACCCGCTTCCCCGGTTGCCGGGAAAGCTGAGATCCGCCCTCGGAAGGTGCTGTGTGACGTTCTGCGCGCGTCGAAAGATCAGACGGCGAGCGGAACGATGTTCACGACCTTGCGGCCACGGTGCGTACCGAACTCCACCGCACCGGCGGTCAGCGCGAACAGCGTGTCGTCGCCGCCACGGCCGACGCCCGTGCCCGGGTGGAAGTGGGTGCCACGCTGGCGGACCAGGATCTCACCGGCGTTGACGGCCTGACCGCCGAAGCGCTTCACGCCGAGCCGCTGAGCATTGGAATCGCGCCCGTTCCGAGTGGAAGATGCGCCCTTCTTGTGTGCCATGTGTTCTCAGTCCCTTACTTCGCAGCCGCGGGGATACCGGTGACCTTGATCGCCGTGTACTGCTGGCGGTGACCCTGGCGACGGCGGTAGCCGGTCTTGTTCTTGTAGCGAAGGATGTCGATCTTCGCGCCCTTGTGGTGGTCCACGATCTCAGCCGTGACCTTGATGCCGTCCAGCACCCACGGGTCGCTGGTGACCGCGTCACCGTCGACAACGAGCAGGGTCGAGAGCTCGACCGTGTCGCCAACCTTGGCAGTGGAAATCTTGTCAACCTCAACGATGTCGCCGACAGCAACCTTGTGCTGGCGACCACCGCTGCGCACGATGGCGTACACGCGGATCTCTCTCTCGCTCGGAACGGATCCCCTGATGCCAGCCGCTCGCACGGGCCGGGGCCCGGGGCGATCCGGAAGGATGAGCGGCCTCTCCTGGCGGACGGCGCGAACACCGACCGTTACCGGGAGGGATGTGCTCAGGGGTAGGTGCGTACGGAAAACACACCGAGGGTCAAGGTTACGGGGCGGGGGTGTGGGGGTCAAACCGGGGTGAGGGCACCTCCGTGAAGCCACCGGGCCCCCTCCCCCGGTTCAGAGGCGGGCCGACAGCCAGCCGTGCTGTACGGCGCGGACCCCGGCCTCGAAGCGGCTGCGGGCGGAGAGCCGCTCCATGAGTTCGTTGGCGATCCGCCGGGCCGTCCTCGGCGACACACCGAGCCGTCTGGCGATGGCTTCGTCCGTGTGCCCCTCGGCCGGCAGCCGGATCGCCGTCGACTGCTGGGCGGTGGGCCCGCCGGCCCCGCAGGGGGCGACGTCGGCGAGCGGATGAGCGGCCGCCCAGGTGGTCTCGAAGAGGGCGAGGAGTGCGGTGAGCATGCCTTCGCCGGTCAGCACGGAGGCACCGTCGGCGGTGTTCTCGCTGCTCACGGGGATCAGTGCGGTGGATCCGTCCACGATGAGCATGCGGATCGGCAGTACGGCGGCGGTCCGGACCTCGCCCCCCAGGCGCGCCAGCCAGTTCGCGTGCTCGATGGTGGGCGGGCTGTTGCGGACGCTGTCGAGATAGATCGTGCGCATGCGCACCCCGCGGCCCAGGAGCTCCTCGTTGAGGGGGCGCGAGGCTTCGATCGCGGCTTCCGTCAGTACGGAATCGGGCGAGAAGGACAGCACTTCCTTCTTCGTGCCGTGGGTCAGCGAGACCAGCCGGTCGCGTATCCGGTCCAGTCCGACGAGCTGCTCGACGCCGGGCTGGCGGGTCTCCGGGGTCAGCTCGGCGTACTCCGCGATCAGCTGCACCGCCGCCCTCGAAGCGTCCAGCCGCTGCTTCTGCGCGGACAGCTGGGCCTGCCTCCGGGCCATCAGGATCTCCATGCCGATGTCCGGCGACACCGCCCGCAGCCGCCCCGTGTGCCCTCGGCGGAAGGCCGTACGAGGGCCAGCTCGCTGAGCTCGTCCAGCGCCCTGCGCACCGCCTCCTCCGACGCGCCGAGGCCAGCCGCGAGTTCGGTCAACATCCGCATCCCCGTGTCAGTGACACATATGTACGACCATGATCGTCTCAGGATCTTCACCGGTACTTCAATTGACCGACGCATATGTGGCCGCTTCCCGCGCGGAAGCAGGCCTGATGAGGCCATGACCCAAAGCGTCCAGAGCCGAGGGCCCGATCGCGGAGCTCCTCCCGGCGACGGTGAAAGGCATGTTCCTCGTCCACGCGCGTTTCGAAGTACTCAGCCCATCGGAAGTCCCCGAAGATATAGGCGAGTTGACCAGTTCGGCACTGACCGTGGCCGATCGCGTCGAACACCTTTCGGTCCACCCCGTGCCGCCCCGTCACTTCGTCCTGGGCTTCTACCTGGTCTCGGATTCCCTGGCACAGGCGGAGGAATGGGCGACGACGGTCTGCCGCCGGCTGCTGGAGGATCCGTCGCTGCCCGCCGCCCGGCTGCTGAGCGTGGGGGTACCGCTCGTCGCCCCGCTGCTCAGCGGGTGAATGCCCGGCCGCCGCCCCGGCCCACGGGCTGAACGGCCCCCCTCTCCCACGAGTGCTGGACAGAAGCGTCCACGGCCGTTTCGGGCGAGGCGATATCTCTTCCGCACCCCTCTGAACTGCGGCTTAGCTGTGCTCACCGAACGAAGCCGCACCTCAACGGAGCAGCTCGAACGGCTCATTCGTCACTGCGTTCCGCCGACCACCACAGCTGAAGGGCCAGCCACCGCCATGAGCATCACCCATCACCTCCAGTCCGCCAGGGCCGCCGTTCTCGCTCTGGTTCTCGTGGCCCCCGTGATCGCTTTCACCGTGTCGGCGGGAAACAGCAGCGCGGCAAGCGCCGCATTCAAGGGCGGTGCACCCGTGGTCGCCCAGACGAACGACATGAGCTGGCAGTAATCAACGGGCTCGGGGAGAAAATCATGAAGACCACGTCCACCAGCGCCAGGCGAACCATCGGCGCACTGCTCACCGGTGCGGTTTCGCTCGGGATGCTCACCGTCGGCGTAGGCACGGGCACCGCCCAGGCCGCCGAACAGGTCTGCACGGGCACCAGCTCCATCTACGGCGTCCTCGACGACGGCCGGCTCACCTACACCGCCATCACGCCCGGCAACGGCAACCGCGTCAGAACCCTCATCGGCCTCGACCTCGGCTTCACCCCCGTGGCCATGGCCACCCTCAACTTCAACACCATCCTCGTCACCTCCACCACCGGCGCCCTCTACCGCATCGACGTCCAGACCAACGACGAAACCCTCGCCGTCTCCGCCATCAAGAAGATCGTCGACACAGGCTGGACCACGACAAGCTCACCTACGACGGCTACGGACACCTCTACGGCACCACCACCAACGGCACCCTCCTCCAGTACTCCGTCTCCCAGGCCAAGCCCGCAGGCAGCCAGCACATCGGCGAACGCGCCGAAATCGGCACCGGCTTCGTCCTCAAAACCCTCACCAGCACCGGCCAGGACCGCCTCCTCGCCACCACCGAAGCCGGGAAGCTCCACTCGTACAAGATCATCGGTGGTTCCTGGAAGCGGGACGACCTCAAGGAGTCCGGCTGGTCCGGCTTCGACCAGGTCGTCTCCTCCGGCAGCGGCTACTACTACGGCCGCATAGCCAAGACCGGCGCCATGTACTGGTACAAGGACGCCAACATCTCCGACGGCAAGGGCGACGACATCGCCTACAACCACGACGACCCGGTCGATGCCTCCGGCTGGACCCAGACGCTCCTGTCCGCCGCACTCGGCCAGGTGACCTGCAAGTCGGTGAGCACGCTCGCTGAGGACATCGCCAAGGACGCCAAGGCCGAGGTCGGGAACAACTTCAACGACTACGACTTCAACCACAGCCGCGCCTGGTGCGCCGAGTTCGTGAAGTACATCTGGGCCGGCAACCATGTGACCGGTGCGTCGGCGCTCGACGCCCGGGCGATCAGCCTCCGCGAGTACGGTCTGCGCCACGACACGTACCGGACGGGCTCCCCCAAGGTCGGTGACGCGGTGCTGTTCGACACCGACAACAACCTGACCGACGGCGAGGCCAACCACGTGAACATCGTGGTGGCCGTCTCGGACGACGGCAAGCAGATCGAGACGGTCGGCGGCAGCGAGAGCCGGCAGGTGCAGAAGACCGGCTGGTTCAACTGGGCGAACGCGTCGAGTCCCGTCGGCGCCGGACCGGCACTCGCCTTCATCTCGCCGAAGGGCTGATGAACCGGGCGGGAAACGGCTGTGCCTGCCCCGGGCCGGGGCAGGCACAGCCGTTTCCCACTTCTCCCGTCCCAGGAGGCGGGAGGGCCCGGCGGGAAGACCGTATGCTCGCCGGACAAGCAGACACCTCCCGGAAGGCGCAGCACGTGAACTACAGGGTCCAGCCCACCGCCCAGGTCGACGAGACCGCCGAGATCGGGGCAGGCAGCAGCGTCTGGGAGCTGGCGCAGATCCGTGAGGGAGCGAAGCTCGGAGAGGGCTGCGTCGTCGGGCGGGGTGCCTACGTCGGTACCGGCGTCCGCATCGGCAACAACGTCAAGCTGCAGAACTACGCCCTCGTCTACGAGCCCGCCGAGCTCGGCGACGGCGTCTTCGTCGGCCCTGCGGTGGTCCTCACCAACGACCACAACCCGCGCTCGGTGGACCCCGACGGCAAGCAGAAGCGCGGCGGCGACTGGGAGGCCGTGGGCGTCAAGGTCGCCGAGGGCGCCTCGCTCGGCGCGCGCTCGGTCTGTGTCGCGCCGGTGCGGATCGGCCGGTGGTCCATGGTCGCGGCCGGTGCCGTGGTGACCAAGGACGTCCCGGACTTCGCCCTGGTCGTAGGTGTACCGGCCCGGCAGATCGGCTGGGTGGGCCACAGCGGCGTGCGCCTGGTGCCGCGCGAGGGTGAGCCGGGTGTGTGGGAGTGCCCGCAGAGCGGGACGGTGTACGAGGAGAAGGACGGGGTCCTCGGGGAGCGCTCCGCCTGAGCCCACCGGGGCCGCAGGGAAGGAGCCCGGCCGGGCGACCGGTTCCGGCCGGGCCGCAGCGTGCCCGTCGCGCACTCGGTGCTCTGCCATGGGCACCACAACCGGTCCCTTAGTGTGTCCGGTGACCGTCCGAGCAAGCCGAACGAGGCCCCCATGAGCCAGACCGAGGTCCGGATTCCCAGAGAGTCGGCTGCGCCCGGTGAAGCCGGCCCCGGCTCCGCCCGGCCGGCCGCGCCGCGGCTGTACGCCCTGGACGCCCTGCGGGTGATCGCCGCGCTGAGCGTCCTGGCGTTCCACTACACCGGGGTGGACGCGGCGTCCAAGGCCAACTGGGGGGTCAACCCCAAGGAGCTGTTCCCCTGGCTCTTCCCCGTGACCTCGTACGGTTCGTACGGCGTCCAGCTCTTCTTCCTGATCAGCGGCTTCGTCATCTGCCTCTCGGCGTGGGACCGCACCCCGGGGCAGTTCGTACGGGCTCGCTTCCTGCGGCTCTTCCCGGCCTACTGGTTCTCTGCGCTCGCCGCCTTCGCGGTCTGGCGGGCCATGCCCGACGGGTCACGCACCGGGCCGAGCGTCAGTGAGTCGCTGACGAACATGACGATGCTCCAGGTACCGCTCTCCGCCCAGCACCTGGTGGGCGCCTACTGGACCCTGTGGGTCGAACTCACCTTCTATCTGATCTTCCTGCTGGTGATCTGGCGGGGGCTCGACTACCGCCGTGTCTCGGTCTTCTGCTGGCTGTGGCTCCTGGCGAGTGTGCTGGTGCAGCAGCCGGGGAACCAGGTGCCGATCCTCGGGATCTTCGCGCAGCCGCTGAACACCGCGCTGTTCGTCAGCGGCATCGCGATGTACCTGATGTACCGCTTCGGGCCGGACCTCCAGCTGTGGGGGCTGCTGGCCGCCGGCTGGCTGGTCATGCAGAGCGATCTGGTCCAGCATGCCGACGGCCTCCGGCACGACCGGGGCATGGACCGCGACCCGTACATCGCGCTGGCGCTGGTCACCGTCTTCTATCTGCTGGTGCTGGCGGTCGCCCTGCACAAGCTGGACCGTGTCGGGTGGCGCTGGTTCGCCACCGCCGGGGCACTGGTCTACCCGCTCTACCTCCTGCACGAGGAGCTCGGCTGGGCGATGATCCGCACGGTGTACGGAACGCTGGGCGCCTGGCCGACCCTGCTGCTCACCGTCGCGGCGATGGTCCTGGCGGCCTGGCTCCTCCACCACCTGGTCGAGCGGCCGTCCCAGCGGTGGCTGCGGGCCAGGCTCGCGCGGGAGGGGCGGGACCGGGCGGACCGCGGCACGCAGGAGAGTCCGCCGGTGCCCGGCCGAACGGGTCACTGACACCCGGCTCACAACGGCAGAGAGCCCCCCGACCGGACGACGGCGGGGGGCTCGGTGCTGTGCGGTGGTGTCAGCCGCCGATGACGACGCGGCGCACGCCGGCCCACTTCGCCGGGTCCGTCGTGCGGCGGCCGTCGACCAGGACGCGGACGTCCGGCAGGTCGGCGGCGGCGAGCTCGCGGTACTCGGCGTGGTCGGCCTGGAGGATCGCCGCGGTGACGGCCTGGCTCTCGTGCGGGACCAGGCCGTGGGCGGTCAGCTCCTCGGCGGTGTACATCGGGTCCGAGACGAACGGCACCGCGCCGCGTGCCTTGAGCGCCTCGACGACACCGAAGACACCGGAGAACGCGGTCTCCTTGACGCCGCCGCGGTAGGCGGCGCCCAGCACCAGGACCCCGACGCCGTCCAGGTCGCCGTAGGCCGCGGCCAGCAGGTCGACGGCGTACTCGGGCATCGCGGCGTTGGCCTCGCGGGCCGCGCGTACGACGGTCGCCTCGGGGTCGTTCCACAGGTACATCCGCGGGTAGATCGGGATGCAGTGGCCGCCGACCGCGATACCGGGCTGGTGGATGTGGCTGTAGGGCTGGCTGTTGCAGGCCTCGATGACCTTCTTGACGTCGATGTCGTTCTGGTCGGCGAACCGGGCGAACTGGTTGGCCAGGCCGATGTTGACGTCCCGGTAGGTGGTCTCGGCGAGCTTCGCCAGCTCGGAGGCCTCCGCCGTGCCGAGGTCCCAGACGCCGTTGGGGCGGGGCAGGTCCTCACGCTCGTCGAAGTCGAGCACGGCCTCGTAGAAGGCGACGCCCGCGGCGGCGGACGCCTCGTCGATGCCGCCGACGAGCTTGGGGTAGCGGCGCAGGTCGGCGAAGACCCGGCCGGTCAGCACCCGCTCCGGGGAGAAGACCAGGTGGAAGTCCTCGCCCGGAGTGAGGCCGGAGCCCTCGGCCAGCATCGGCGCCCAGCGGGTACGTGTCGTGCCGACGGGCAGCGTGGTCTCGTAGCTGACCAGGGTGCCGGGCTTCAGGCCTGCGGCGATGGCCTTGGTGGCGGAGTCCATCCAGCCGAAGTCCGGGGTGCCCTCGGTGTCCACGAAGAGCGGGACGACGACCACGACGGCGTCGGACGCGGCGACCGCGGCCGTGGTGTCCGTCGTCGCGGAGAGCAGGCCGGCGCCGACTGTCTCCTTGAGCTTGACGTCCAGGTCGTGCTCGCCGGGGAACGGCTCGGTGGCCGCGTTGACCAGCTCGACGACCTTCTCGTTGACGTCCGCGCCGATGACCTTGTGGCCCTTGGCGGCGAACTGCACGGCGAGCGGAAGCCCGATCTTGCCGAGCGCGACTACACAGATGTTCATCGGGTTACTTCCTCTTCGACCTTGAAAGCGTTCGGCGCAGCCGTGCGCCCACGCCAAGCTTCGGTTCCCACAGCGGGGCCGTCGTGATCACGAGCCGCCCCTTCGCGTTCGGGGCGGCCGCCACACGGTGGGGGGTGGTCCGTCCCCACCGGCGGGCCAGCGGCATCGGCAGGCCCTCGGTGCGGACGGGGATCTCGTACGTGATGCCCGCGACGTCGACGTAGACGCGTACGCCCCGCTTGGCGCGGACGGGCTCGACCGGGATACGGGCGCTCAGCAGGGTGCCGTCGCCGTCCCCGGCGGGCTCCCGGGTGAACTCGCCGACCGCCTTCGGGCGCAGGGCGTCCTTGGGCAGCTTGCGGGCGCCCGGCTTGTCGGCACTGGCGGGCAGCGCGCCCTGGGCGAGGGCGACGACGGCCGACGAGGTGTCGCCGGTGACACCGACCCGCAGCTTCAGGGCGAGACCGAGCTCCTCCCCGTCCTGCTCCCAGGCGGCCGACTCCAGCTTCGTACCGGCCGCGAGCCTGCCCGCGACCGTCTCCCGCGCCTCGTACCAGTGGTCGTCGAGGCCGACCCCGGTGTCCCGGAAGCCCGGGTAGGGCGCGTAGGCGCGGTCGCCCTCCAGGAGGAAGGGCGGAGCGCCGTGCTCGGTCTCGTCCGCGATGGCGCGGGTGAGCTCGTCGACGGCACCGCGCTGTGCGAGGCCGAAGCGGACCCGTCTCTTCACTCCGGTCGCATCGCGCAGGCCATCGGTGAAGTAGGTCTCCAGCAGAACGGCCAGACCCTCGCAGATCTGCCGCCGGGTCTCGACCGGGAGGGCCGGGAAGTCGTCGAGCAGCAGCTTGGACAGCTCCCACTCGAAGTGCCGCTTGAAGACGGCGTCGCGCTGCGGTCCGGCCTCGATGAGCGCGGCCGTGTGGTCCATGATCTTGGCGGCGCACCGGAGCCGGGCCAGGTGGTCGGCCCGGTAGGTGATGTTGCTCGCGTCACCGCGCTTGACCGCGTAGTAGTACGTGTAGTCGCCGAGGACCGAGATCCTGCGGGCCCGGACGCACGCCTCGATGGTGAACGGCTGGTCGCTGCCGACCGGCATGTCCTCCGGGAACCGCAGCTTGTGCTTCTCCACCAGCTCACGGCGGAAGAGCTTGGTGTTGGCCAGCGTGAACGGGAGGCTCGACGCGTACAGGCTGATGTCGGGCGAGGTCTCCGCGTACAGCTTCTGGTGGACGTAACGGCCGTTGGTGCCCACCATCTTGCCGACCACGACGTCCGAATCGTGCTTGTCGGCGTAGGAGACCATCCGCTCCAGGGCTTCGTCACCCAGGTAGTCGTCCGAGCCGATGAAGTACACGAAGCGGCCGGACGCGACCTCCAGCGCCCGGTTGCTCGGCGCTGCCGGGCCGCCGGAGTTCTCCTGGTGGAGGACCTTGACGACGCCCGGGTAGCGCTCGGCGAACCGGTCGAGCTCGGCGCCGCTGTCGTCGGTCGACCCGTCGTCGACCGCCACGATCTCCAGCCGGTCCAGCCCGATGCTCTGCCGGACCAGGGAGTTCAGGCACTCCGTCAGGTAGGGCATCGTGTTGTAGACCGCGACGACGACGCTGACGTCGGGAGTGGTACTCATCCTCGTGGGCCCGCCTTCTTCGCGTCGGAAAGCAGTCGCGTGTACAGGCCGTCCAGTACCTCGGCCTGGGCCTCCCACGTCCAGGTGTCGAGCATCCCCGGCTTGTCGTAGGCCGCGGTGTAGCGGTCCGGGTCGGCCAGGACCTGCTTGATCGCCCGGACCAGGTCCGGCACGTCCTCGGCGACACAGACCTCGCCCTGCCCGGTGGAGCGGACGACCTCGGACATGGTCTTCACATCGCTGACCACCAGGGGCAGCCTGGCATGCGAGTACTCGAAGAACTTGGTGATCAGGGCGATCTCGTGGTTCGGCCAGTGGTGGATCGGGATGCAGCCCACGTTGGCGGCCGACAGGAAGCGGACGACCTGCCAGTGCGGGACGTACGGCACGACGTGCAGCCGGTCGCCCGCGCCGAGCTCCTCGGCCCTCGCCTGGAGCCCCTTGATGTACGCGGCCGCGGGCCGGGGGACGACCAGGGCCATGTGCACCCCGTCGAGCGCGGGCAGCGCCTCGACCATGTCGCCGAGACCGCGCTGGGGACCGGGCGATCCGCTGTAGACGGCCAGCGGGACTCCGGGGCCGATACCGCACAGCTCACGGAGATCCGGTACGGGCTCGGTCTCCTCGTCCTCGCGCGGCTCGGCCGGGCGGTCCGGTGCGTTGAGGACGACCGTGGGCCGCTCGGTGAGCCCGTGGCGTTCGCGCAGGAGGTCGCCGAGCCCCTCGGAGACGGTGACCACGGCGTCGGCGAAGGGGGCGTACTCGCTCTCGTGCGCCGTGTTGCCCGGGATCCAGTGGGCGTTGTCCTCCCAGGGGCGTACGCCGGGCAGGAACTCGTGGGCGTCCCACACCAGCTTGACCTGGCGACCCTTGGCCCGCGCCCGTATCGCGGCGCGGGCGCCCACTCCGAGCATCCGGAAGTCGTTGGCGTGGATGAGGTCGGGCTTGAGGGCGTCGATCTCCTTGCCGTACGTCAGCTCGTAGTCCCAGAGGACGGGTTCGAGCCTGCGCCAGGCCCTCTTGCCCTTCGACGCCTTCCAGAACGCGGTGAACGCACGGTCCAGCGGACCGCGCAGCGCACGCCCGGCGCGCTGCGCCTCGGCCGTCTGGTTCGAGCGGAGGGCGACCCAGCGCTGCACGATCCGGGAGACCGGTCCGGCGACGACCAGACGGGCCTTCTCGGACTTGCGGAACAGCGGGGAGCCCACGGCCTGCGGAGCCACCTTGAGCGCGGCACGGCGGGTCGTGACGTCCGCCCGCCACGCCTTCACCCACTGCCGCCGGTACGCCCCGAGGGGACCCGGCGGGTAGGCCAGCGGCCGGCGCAGCAAGGAGCGGTGCCGCTCGGCGTGCCGCTTGGCCAGGGGGGTCTTCAGCTGCAGCAGCCGCACCTGCGCGTCCCCGAGCTTCCAGCTGCGCCCGTTGCCGCTGCGCACCAGGCCGAGCAGGGTCACGTCCCAGCCGGCCGCGGCCATGGACTCGGCGGCCTTCTGCACCCGGGAGTCGCCGTCGACCTTGTTGTCGACCAGCATGACGACCCGGCCCTTGCCGGACCCACCGTCCGGCATGTCCTGCGCTTCCATCAACAGCCTTTCTGGACCGTTCACTTCAGGAATCCACCCAGCACCTGGGCGGTCCAGGTTCCGTCATGGTAGGTGTGGGCGAACTCGACGGACGCCCGCCCGATCGCCGCGGTGCCCTCCCGGTCCTCCAGCAGGGCGCCCAGCACCTCCCGGAGGGTGTCGGGGGTGGCGTTGACGATGGGCAGCCCTCCTTGCGTGGCCGTCCTCACCGTCTCGCTGATGTAGCCGACCACGGGCTTGCCAGCCGCCATCGCCTCCACCGCGAAGGTGCCGTAACTGCCGGTGGTGAACTGGTCCAGGACCAGGTCCGCCGACTTGACCAGCTCCTGCATCTCGCTCCAGGGGATCCCCTCGGCGAGCCGGAAGTCGATCACTCCCTTGTCGTGCAGCTCGGTCAGGACCGGCATGATCCGGTCGGTGCCCTTGGTCCACCGCTTGGAGGGGGCGTGCAGCACGACGGGCCGCTCGCGCTCCATCACCGGCCGGTCACTGGCCCAGGCCGCCACATCGACGACCAGGGGCGCCCACTGCGCGGTCGGCAGGTCCTCCAGCAGGTCGGGGGTGGTGACGAAGAGGGGCAGCCCGCTCCGCTCGGCGATCTTGAGGTTGTTGCGGGCCTTCGTCTGGAGCTTCTCCGCGATCCCCTCGGGGGCGTCGCGGAACAGCGAGAACTCGTGGCGCTCCAGGTGGCGGGCCGGGTCCCGGATCTCGCTGCCGTGGGCCAGCAGGGCCACCTTGATCCGGGCCTTGCGGAGTGCGGCGAGGTCGCCCTGGATCGAGTTGCCGTTGAGCCGGCCGAAGAGCGGCTGGAACGCGTCGACCAGCACATGCGTGTAGCGGCCGATGACCCGCTTGACCTGCTCCAGCTGTACGTCGAGCTCGACGAGGCCGGCGGCGTTGACGTAGACGTCGGCAGGGTAGTCGAACGACTGGGGAAGCTGGTTCATGACGACTTCGACCGAGACGTCCGGGTGGGCCTGCGTGAGGGCCTGGGCGAACGCGGCGCCCTGCCCGGCGTAGTTGGCGGGGCCGAGACCGAGCTTGATCCGGGTCGGTCCGAGCTTGCGCCAGGTCGGGTCGGCGCCTTCGCCGGAGGCCTTCACCGGGCGGTTGAGCCCGGGGGTCTCCTGCACGGTCCACGGCACGTCCGTGCGCGGGCCGGGGGGCGTCTTCTTCGACAGCGAGCGGTAGAGCTCCAGCAGGGCGGCGCTCTGCTGCTCCCAGGAGAGGTCCTTGAGCACGTCCTCGGTGATGTGCTCGGCCAGCTCCTGGCGCCTGCTCAGCGCGGACCGCGCGGCGGCCACGAAGGTCTTCGGGTCGTCCCAGGTGAAGACCGTGCCGAGCCCCTTCTCCTCGACGTAGGCCTTGATGACCCGCACATCGCTGGTGACCAGCGGGAGCCCGGCCTGCAGGTACTCGGCCACCTTCGTCGGCAGGGAGACCTCGCAGTTGGGCACCCGGCGGAACGGGGTGAGGCCGAGGTCGGCGGAGGAGAGGTAGTCGGGGACCTCGTGCTGGAGCACGTACGGCACCAGGTGGATGCGGTCGCGCACGCCGAGCGTCTGCGCCCGCTCCAGCAGCTCCTCCAGCAGCGGGGTGACCCGGCTGGAGACGATCGCCAGGTGCACCCCGGACAGCTCGGGGAGCCCGTCGATGACGGCGTCCACCCCGCGCTCGGGGCCGAGCCAGCCGGAGTAGACCATCAGCGGTACGTCGGGGGCCAGGCCGCAGGACTCGCGGACGGACAGCCCGGACCTGCCTGAACCGATCACCTCACGCACCGGTGAGTTGCCCACCACCACCGGCGGACGGGAGAGCTTGTGGTCGGCGGTGAGGAGATCGGCGAGCTGGCTGGAGACCGTGACGACCGCGTCGGCGCGGCCGATGAACTCGGCCTCGGCCGCCGGGAACGCGTAGGCCTGCCGACGGTTGGGCCATTCGACGCCCCGGACGTACTCGTGCGCGTCGTAGATCCAGACGCAGCGGTGTCCGGCCGCGCGCAGCCGGGCGGCGCTGCGGGCGGCGGTGACGATCGTGGTGGCGTCGTTGGCGTGGATGACGTCCGGCTTGAGCTTCTCCAGCACCGGGCCGAAGGCCAGGTCGATGTCGACGAGCTGCGGCCAGTCCCGGCGCCAGTCACGGACCGGAGCGGGGTCCTTGGGCATCTCGCTGCGGCGCTCCTCCCAGTTGAAGGCGCGCAGACGCAGCTGGTGGAGGGCGCGGCGGGCCCGCAGCACGGTCTTCAGGGACGCCTTCCGGGGCCCCTTCGCCCAGGCCGACTCCGCGGACTTCTGGCGGACCCAGGCACGGTAGGAGGCCTGGTACCGGTTCAGCTCGTTCTGGTCCCGGATACCGAACTGCGTCACGGAACCGCGCAGCGGACGGTTCCTGCGTCCGTTCACCGAGCGCTTGAACTCATTGGTCACGGGCACCTTGATCACATCGATCGGGCCCATCCTGGAGCGCTCGACCCGCTTGGTCGCGCTCCTCCCGATCAGCGTGACGTCCCAGCCGTCCCGGGCCGCGGCCACAGCCGTCTTCTGGACCCGGGAGTCGCCCGTGACACCATTCGCGACGATCACTGCGAGCCGCGGGCGGCGGGCAGGGGATTCCATTACGTGCTTCCTCCAGTGAAAACAGGCGGGCCCGGGCGGAGCGGACTCCAGGAGCCCGCTCCGCCCGGAACATCAGCGGCACACCGTGTCGCCGGGCAACCGGCCTGTCGTGCCGAGTCTCAGGCTGTGGTGCTCATGGCTGCGGGCCGTACGGTCACGCCCCGGGTCGCCGACTCGATGACCGCGGCGGCCACCTCGACCGTACGAAGCCCCTGGCGCAAGGTGCAGATATCGGCGGGCTTGCCCTGTACAGCGTCGCGGAAGAGCTCGTGCTCGACAAGCAACGGCTCGCGCTTGGGGATGGCGTAACGGATCATGTCGCCCTCGGAGACCCCGCGGAAGGCGCGCAGCGCCTCCCATTCGGTGGTGACCGCGGCGTTGGAGTGGAAGGTGAGGTCGGCGGTGAGGGTGTCGGCGATGAAGCAGCCGCGCTCGCCGGTGACCGAGGTGAACCGCTCCTTGAGCGGGCTCAGCCAGTTGACCAGGTGGTTGACCATCGTGCCGTCGGAGAGCTGGCCGACGGCGGAGACCATGTCCTCGTGCGGGCGGCCCGACTTGGAGACGGTGTGGGCGGCGATCGAGGTGTACGTCTGGCCGGTGACCCAGCCCGTCAGGTCGATGTCGTGGGTGGCGAGGTCCTTGACCACGCCGACGTCGGCGATCCGGTGCGGGAAGGGGCCCTGGCGGCGGGTGACGACCTGGTAGACGTCGCCCAGCTCGCCGGCCTCCAGGCGGCTGCGCAGCGAGAGGAGGGCCGGGTTGCAGCGCTCGATGTGGCCGACGCCCGCGACCAGGTCGCGGGACTCGAAGGCCTCGACGAGGCGGCGGGCGCCCTCGACGGTGTCCGCGAGCGGCTTCTCGATCAGGGCGCAGACACCGGCGTCGGCGAGCTGCAGGCCGACCTCCTCGTGCAGGCCGGTGGGGCAGGCGACGACGGCGTAGTCGATGCCGAGGGCGATGAGTTCCTCGACGGTCGACAGGACGGGGGCGCCCTGGGCCCAGCCGTTCTTGTCGCCCATCGGGTCGACGACACCGACCAGCTCGACGCCCTCCAGGCCGGCGAGGACGCGGGCGTGGTGGCGTCCCATGGAGCCGAGCCCGATGAGCCCGGCCTTCAGTACGGCGCTCACAGGTTCTCCCCCAGGGAGTTCACGGCGGTCACGATGCGCTCCAGGTCGTTCTGGGTGAGCGAGGGGTGCACGGGCAGCGAGACGACCTCGGCGGCCGCCTTCTCGGTCTCCGGCAGGTCCCAGGTGCGGCCCGCCTTCTGGTCCGGCTCCCAGTAGGGCTTGAGGCGGTGGATCGGCGTCGGGTAGTAGACCGCGTTGCCGACGCCCGCCTCGGTGAGCTTGGCCATCGCGGCGTCCCGGTCGCCCCGGATCCGCACCGTGTACTGGTGGTAGATGTGCCGGGCGCCCTCGGCGACCGGCGGCAGGGTGACGCTCGGGGCGGTGATGTTGGCGTCGAAGTAGGCGGCGTTGGCACGGCGCTGCTCGGTCCAGCCCTCGACCTTGGCGAGCTGGACGCGGCCGACGGCCGCGTTGACGTCGGTCATCCGCATGTTGGCGCCGACGATCTCGTTGGCGTACCGCTGCTCCATGCCCTGGTTGCGCAGCAGGCGCAGGGTACGGGCCAGCTCGGCGTCGCCGGTGGAGACCATGCCGCCCTCGAGGGAGTGCATGTTCTTGGTCGGGTAGAAGCTGAAGGTACCGCCCGCGCCGAACGCGCCGACCGGGGTGCCGTTCAGCGCCGCCGCGTGGGCCTGGCAGGCGTCCTCGACCACGGCGAGCTTGTGCTTCTCGGCGATCGGCATGATCTTGTCCATCGCGGCCGGGTGGCCGTACAGGTGGACCGGCATGATCGCGGCGGTGCGCGGCGTGATCGCGGCTTCGACGGCTGCCGGGTCGAGGCCGAAGCTGCCCGGCTCGATGTCGGCGAAGACCACGTCGGCGCCGACCAGGCGGACCGCGTTGGCGGAGGCCGCGAAGGAGAACGAGGGGACGATCACCTCGTCGCCGGGACCGATCCCCAGCGCGAGGAGCAGTAGCTGGAGAGCCGAGGTGCCCGAGTTGACGGCGACACAGTGCCTGCCGTCGACCAGGCGGGAGAAGCCTTCCTCGAAGGCCGCGACCTCGGGCCCCTGCACGACCCGGCCGCTGCGCAGTACGCGTACCGCGGCCTCGATCTCGTCTTCCCCGATGACCGGACGGGCAGCAGGGATCGGCTGCTCGTTGATGCTCGTCATGGACGTCCTCCTTGAACACCGCAAGAGCTCTTTACAAGGCAGAGCTCAGGGGTGCGGGACGTCTTACGAGGCCGCGCGAAACCCCACCGGCGCGATGCCGACGCCCTGCCGAGGATTCTGGTCCGGTCTGTCTGTCACCGGGCCCGGTCACCGGTTGTAGTTTCTGCGAAGAATCCTGACAGTCCAGCGACCGCCGTCACATTATCAGGGATTTCTCAGGCCATTTCGGGCCCGTTAACCCGGTCCTGCATCAGTTCTGAAACAAAGCCCGTGGCCCGCCCCGAAAGTATCGGAACGGGCCACGGACAATGAACATCCGATTACGGATTCGGCATCCGGTGCGTCATCAGGCCGACGCTTCGCCGTCGGGGGACGGCGCCGAAGCGGTCACGGAAGGCGACGACTGCTCGGCGGCGACGGTCTTCTTCGTCGCCTTCTTCGCGGTCGTCTTCGCCGTGGTCTTCTTCGCGGCGGTCTTCTTGGCGACCGTCTTCTTGGCCACCGCCTTCTTCGCCGGAGCCTTCTTGGCGGCGGCCTTGCGGGCCGTCTTCTTCGCCGGGACCGCTTCGTCGGACGCGTCGGCCTCGGCCTCCGGGGCCTTCGCCTCGGGCGCCGACTCCACGACGACGACCCCTGCCTCCTCCGCACCCGTGGGCGAACCAGCCGGAGCGGTGACCTTACGGGTCACCCGGCGCCGGGCCCGCGGCGGAGCGGCCTCCTGGGGGGCCTCCGCCACCGGGGTCTCCGGTACGGGAGCGGGCTCGGCGGGCGCCTCGACGACCGGGTCCTCGACGGCTGCCGGGTCCGCGGTGGGCTCGGCCGGCTGCACCGGCTCCGCCGCTGCGGCCTGCTTCGGCGAACCCGCCGGGGCGGACGCCTTTCGCGTGGCGCGACGGCGCGTACGGCCCTGGGGCGCGGCCTCGGCCGGCTCGGCGGCTTCCGGAGCGGCCGGGGCCTCCTGGGCGACCGGGGCTTCCGGGGCCTGGGGCTCGGGCGTGTCGACCACCGGCTCCGCCTCGGTGACGGGAGCGGGCGTCTCGGCAACCGGGGCGGGAGCCTGGGCCTTCGGGGCGCCGGCCGGGGCCGACACCTTGCGGGTCGCCCGGCGGCGGCCACGGCCGCGCGAGGCGGCCGCCTCGGCCTCGGCCGGGCTGCTGTAGAACTCCTCGTCGGCGGCCGGCTCCAGGTCCGCCAGGGACACCGGGGCGGCGACCTCCGCGGCCAGCTCGGCCTCGGACTCGGTCTCGACGGGCTCGGCCGTGTGGTCGTCGTGGCCGTGGTCCTGCTCGTGACCGTGCTCGTGGTCCTGGCCGGCGCCGCCACGGCCGCGCTTCTTGGACTTCTTGGAACCGCCGCCGCCACCGACGGACGTCGGCTGCTCCATGTGGACGATGACACCGCGGCCGTTGCAGTGGACGCAGGTCTCGGAGAAGGACTCCAGCAGACCCTGGCCCACCCGCTTGCGGGTCATCTGGACCAGGCCGAGCGAGGTGACCTCGGCGACCTGGTGCTTGGTGCGGTCGCGGCCCAGGCACTCCAGGAGGCGCCGCAGGACGAGGTCCCGGTTGGACTCCAGCACCATGTCGATGAAGTCGACGACGACGATGCCGCCGAGGTCGCGCAGCCGCAGCTGGCGCACGATCTCCTCGGCCGCCTCCAGGTTGTTCCTGGTGACGGTCTCCTCCAGGTTGCCGCCCTGGCCGGTGAACTTGCCGGTGTTGACGTCGACGACGACCATCGCCTCGGTCTTGTCGATCACCAGCGAACCGCCGCTGGGCAGGTAGACCTTGCGGTCCAGCGCCTTCATCAGCTGCTCGTCGATGCGGTACGTCGCGAAGACGTCGACCTCGGACGTCCAGCGGGAGAGCCGCTCCGTGAGGTCGGGCGCCACGTGCGAGACGTAACCGCGGATCGTCTCCCACGCGTCGTCACCGCTGACGATGACCTTGGAGAAGTCCTCGTTGAAGATGTCGCGGACGACCCGGACGGTCATGTCCGGCTCGCCGTAGAGCAGCGTCGGCGCGTTCGAGCCGCTGGTGCCCTTCGCCTTCTTCTGGATCTCCTCCCACTGACCCTGGAGCCGCTCGACGTCACGGCGCAGCTCGTCCTCGCTGGCGCCCTCGGCGGCGGTGCGCACGATGACGCCCGCGTCCTCGGGGACGATCTTCTTGAGGATCGTCTTGAGGCGGGAGCGCTCGGTGTCGGGCAGCTTGCGGCTGATCCCGGTCATCGAGCCCTCGGGCACGTAGACGAGGTAACGGCCGGGCAGGGAGACCTGGCTGGTCAGCCGGGCGCCCTTGTGGCCGATCGGGTCCTTGGTCACCTGGACCAGGACCGACTGGCCGGACTTGAGCGCGGTCTCGATGCGGCGCGGCCCGTGGGCCATGCCGAGCGCCTCGAAGTTGACCTCACCGGCGTACAGGACTGCGTTGCGGCCCTTGCCGATGTCGACGAAGGCGGCCTCCATGGAGGGCAGGACGTTCTGCACCTTGCCCAGGTAGACGTTGCCGACGTAGCTGGTGGCCTGCTCCTTGTTGACGTAGTGCTCGACGAGCACGTTGTCCTCGAGGACGCCGATCTGGGTGCGCTCGCCGCTCTGGCGGACGACCATCACCCGCTCGACGGCCTCGCGGCGGGCCAGGAACTCCGCCTCGGTGATGATCGGGACGCGGCGACGGCCCTGCTCGCGGCCCTCGCGGCGGCGCTGCTTCTTCGCCTCCATACGGGTCGAGCCCTTGATGGACTGGACCTCGTCGAAGCCGGTGCCCGGCTCGCGCTCCTCCTTCTTACGGGGCTCGCGGACCTTGACGACCGTACGCTCCGGGTCGTCCGTGCCGTTGTCGGCCTCGGCACCGCCCTCACCGCTGCGGCGACGGCGACGGCGACGGCTGCTGCTCGAACCGGACGCGGAGGAGTCGTTGTCGTCGTCCTCCTCCTCGTCGGCGTCCTGGCCCTGCGCCTGCTCGGCCTCGGCGCGGGAGTCCTCGGAACGGGAGTGCGCGGGCGCCTCGTCGGCGTGCTGCTCGGCGTCGTCCGTGTCGTTGGCCTCGCCGCGACGGCGACGGCGGCCACCGCGACGGCGACGGCGCGAGGGGCGGTCACCGTACTCGTCGGTGTCCTCGCCGTCGTGCTCGTCCGCCTCGGCCTCGGGGGCCTCCTCCACGGGCTGCTCGGCGGGCGTCTCCACCGGGGCGGCGGGCTCGGCGGCCCGCTCGGCCTCGGCGGCCTCACCACGGCGGCGGCGACGGCGGCGCGAACCGCCCTGCGGCGCGGCCTCGGCGGGTGCGGGGGCCTGCTGGACCTCGGCGGTCTGCTGCTCCTCGGCCTCGTCGACCTCGTCCACCTCGTCGTACGGGGAGGAGGAACCGGCCGCGGCAGCGGCGGCGGCCGCCGTCTCGGGGGTCTGGAACATCGGCTCGGCGAAGACCGGGGCCTGGAACACGGCGACGGCGGGGCGCGTCGCGCGACGGCCCTTGCGGGTCGGCTCCTCGGTCTTGGCGGTGAACTCGGGGCGGCCCGCGGCGGCGGTGGCCCGGCGGCGCTGGCGTCCGCGCGGGGCGGCCTCCTCGACCTCCTCCACCTCGGCGGCGAGCTCCTCGGCGACGGCGGCGGGCAGGCTCTCGCCGGCCTCGACGCTCTCCACGGGCTCCTCGGCGGAGGCGGGAGCGGCGGCGACCGGCTCGGCCGCCTCGGTGACCTGCGGGGTTCCGGCGGGGGCGGTGGCCTTACGGGAGGCACGGCGGCGGCTGCGCGGCGCCGGGGTCTCCTCGGCGGGCTCGGCGATCTCGGCGGCGGCCGGGGCCGGCACGGCGGCGGGCTCGTCCACCGCTTCCGGGGCGGCGGCCGTGGCGGCCTGCGGGGCACCGGCCGGGGCGGAGGCACGGCGGCGGGTGCGGCCGCGCGGGGCCTCGGCGGTGGGTGCGACCGGCTCGGCGGCCTCGACGGCCGGCTCGGCCACGGGCTCGGCGGGCGCGACCGGCTCGACGACCACAGCGGCCTGCGGGGCACCGGCGGGCGCGGTCGCCTTGCGGGAGGCACGGCGGCGGCGCGGTGCCGGGGGCTCCGGGGCGGCCTCGGGCTCGGCCTCCGGCTCCTCCTCCACGAGCGGCACGGCCGGGGTCTCGACGACCTCCACGACCTCGGCGGCCTGCGGGGCGCCGGCCGGAGCCGTCGCCTTGCGGACCGCGCGGCGGCGGGTGCGCGGCGCCGGGGCGTCGCTGTCGGCGGCCTCGGCGGCCGGGGCCTCCGCGGCGGCCGTCGGGGCGGCTGCCTCGACGGTCTCGGCGACCACCTCGGCGGTCTCCGGAGCGCCGACGGGCGCGGTCGCCTTGCGCACGGCACGGCGGCGCGTACGGGCGGGGGGTGCGCTCTCGGGGGCCGTCTCCTCGGGCGCGGCGGCCGGGGTCTCCACGGCGGCGGCCTCGGCGGCCGGTGCGGTCTCCTCGGTGCCGGCCGGCGTCAGGGGTGCGCCGGGCGGGCCCGCCGGGCGGGAAGCGGCGCGGCGCCTGCGGCGCGGCGGCAGCTTGTCCCCGGGGGTGTTCTCTTCGTTGTTCCCGTTGGTAGCGGGTTCGTTCGGCTGAGGCATGCGGGCGGTTCTCCCGTCGCGCTCCCGGGCGCCGCGTCTGATTCCGGTCCGGCACGGTCCGCAGTGGTGCGGTACCGCTCGTCCGGGGCGCGGGCGCCGCACGGGAGCTGATGTCTGGCTCGCCGGTTCCGTACGCGGTGTTGCGCACGGCCTGGCGAAAGTCTTATGGGTCAGTGCGCGGCCCGACCCAGGTGGCTCCCGAGTCGGAGGGCTGCGCTACAACGACCGCCTTACGCGGAACCTGCACCTTCCGGCGCCGTCGCGACGGCTGCTGCGACCGCGGGATGTGCGGTCGGGGCGGCCTCGCGGTCGGGCGCGAGCGGGTCGGTCACCGTGCCGGACTCCTCGTCGAAGAGCCCCTGCGCCAGCCTCGTCACCGCAGCGGGGACGGGCGGCGCCAGGTCGGCCACAGCGCGGAGACCGGACAGGACGTCGTCGGGTCGCACGGCAGGTGTCACGTGCCGAACAACCAGCCGCAGTATCGCACAGGGCTTGTCCCCCGGCCTATCAGCCGGTTGATCAAGGGCCTGCAGGTCGGCGACGGCGGAGCGGGCGTCGAAGGTGCGGATGCCGTTCTTCGCCTTGCGCTGGACCTCGACACTCCCGGCGGCGTTGAACGCGTCGACGGCTTTACGCGCCTCGTCGGGTTCGACGCCGTCCAGGCGCATCTCCCAGACGGAGGCGGTCAGCCGCTCGGCGAGGCCCGAGGTCCGGGCCTCCACCGCGTCGGTGATGTCGAGACCGTCCGGCAGCGAGTCGTTGAGCAGCTCGCGCAGGAGGTCGGGGTCGCGCGCCTCGGTGAGGGCGATCTCCAGGAACTCGGCCTCGCTGCCCGTGCCGGTGGGGGCGGCATTGGCGTAGGAGACCTTGGGGTGCGGGGTGAAGCCCGCCGAGTACGCCATCGGCACCTCGGAGCGGCGCAGTGCCCGCTCGAAGGCCCGCTGGAAGTCGCGGTGACTGGTGAACCGGAGGCGGCCGCGCTTGGTGTAGCGCAGACGGATGCGCTGCACTGCCGGTGCGGGCGGCGGGCCTTCGGGCTGTCGCTTGCCCAGTGGTTCTTCTCCTCGGTGCGGGGCGGGCGCTGTGGAGCGCCGCCCACGAAGTACGGGGTGGTCCCCGGGGTGCGGCTCCTACTCACCCCTGCTTGACGAGTTTCTCGCCCAGCAGGGAGGTCTCGGACGCCTGCGCCGCGCTGGGGACAGTCGTTGTACTACCCAGAGTACGCGCAGGCACCCCCAGCGGTTCCCCGGACCGCGCCCCGCCCGCCCCGCCGGCCAGTGCCCGCCAGGCGTCCCGGCGGGCCTGCCGCACGGTTTCGCGGGCGGTGGCGAGGGCCCCGCGGGCGGCGCGGCCCGCCTCGGCGGCGGCGCGTCGGGCCGGGACCCAGAGGGCGTCCCGGACGAAGTGACCGACCGGGGTGCCCAGCGTGCGGTAGACCCAGACCACGGGTACGCCGATCAGGTGCCGGGCCAGCCAGGCGATCCCCCGGCCCACCGCCCGGGAGAGGTACCCCGCGATCCGCCAGGCGACCTCGGCGGCCGCCGCGATCTCCCGGCCGACCGGGGCGAGGATGTGGCGGTACAGCCAGGAGGCGGGGGTGACGAGCAGCGTCATGACCAGCCAGGTGACGGCGGTCCCGAGCCCGCGCCCGGTGGCGGCGATGCCCTGCCACAGCAGGCCGAAGGTCCAGGCGATGCCCTGCCACACCCCGCCCACGAGCCAGGCCGTCCCCTGCCGCACCTTGCCCAGCACCCACGCCGTGCCCCGGCCCAGCGGGGTGAGGACGGCTCCGTACAGCCACACCAGCGGCACAGCCACGCCGTACCCCGCCGCCGGGACGAGCACGTACCGCCAGAAGCCCACCGCAGGGGCGACGACCAGCGTGGTGAACAGCCAGGCCGCGCCGTGGCCGAGCGGGGTGAGGAGGTTCGCGTACAGCCACACCAGCGGCACCGCGATCCCGTACTTCGCCACCGGCACGACCACGTACCGCCACAGGCCGGTCCAGGGCCAGATGAACAGGGCCGTCGCCAGCCAGATGACGGCCAGGGCCAGCGGGGTGAGGACGTTGGCGTACAGCCAGGCCAGTGGGGTCAGGACCAGGGTGTCGGCGAGCCGGGCCAGTCCCCGGCCCAGCGGGCGGAGCAGCACCCGGTCGAAGGCGTGCCAGCCGACGGACAGCAGGTCCCAGACCATGCGGACGGGCAGGACCACGACCAGCACCACGATGCGCACGGGAACCCTGATCAGCCTGGTCAGGGCGGTGTCGGGCTCGTACCGGTCCAGTGCCTGGTGCTTGCTGTCGTCCATGCCCTCGATGACGCGCAGGCCCGGTCCGGGGTTGCCGGGCCGGGCCTACGGAGCGTCAGGGACGCGCTACTTGTCCACCACGCTCAGCGGGAGCAGCTTCTTGCCCGTCGGGCCGATCTGGATGTCCAGGTCGAGCTGCGGGCAGACGCCGCAGTCGAAGCAGGGGGTCCAGCGGCAGTCCTCGACCTCGGTCTCGTCGAGCGCGTCCTGCCAGTCCTCCCAGAGCCAGTCCTTGTCCAGGCCTGAGTCGAGGTGGTCCCAGGGCAGGACCTCCTCGTAGGTGCGCTCGCGGGTGGTGTACCAGTCGACGTCCACCCCGAACTCGGGGAGCGTCTTCTCGGCGGAGTTCATCCAGAGGTCGTAGCTGAAGTGCTCGCGCCAGCCGTCGAAGCGGCCGCCCGACTCGTAGACCGCGCGGATGACGGAGCCGACGCGCCGGTCGCCGCGCGAGAGCAGGCCCTCGACGATGCCGGGCTTGCCGTCGTGGTAGCGGAAGCCGATTGAGCGGCCGTACTTCTTGTCGCCGCGGATCTTGTCCCGGAGCTTCTTGAGCCGGGCGTCGGTGTCGGCGGCGCTGAGCTGCGGGGCCCACTGGAAGGGGGTGTGCGGCTTGGGCACGAAGCCGCCGATGGAGACGGTGGCGCGGATGTCGTTCTGGCCGGAGACCTCGCGGCCCTTGGCGATGACGTTGACCGCCATGTCGCCGATCTGGAGGACGTCCTCGTCGGTCTCGGTGGGCAGGCCGCACATGAAGTACAGCTTCACCTGACGCCAGCCGTTGCCGTACGCGGTGGCGACGGTCCGGATCAGGTCCTCCTCCGAGACCATCTTGTTGATGACCTTGCGCATCCGCTCGGAGCCGCCCTCGGGGGCGAAGGTGAGACCGGAGCGGCGGCCGTTGCGGGTCAGCTCGTTGGCCAGGTCCACGTTGAAGGCGTCGACGCGGGTGGAGGGCAGCGAGAGGCCGACCTTGTCGTCGGTGTAGCGGTCGGCGAGGCCCTTGGCGATGTCGCCGATCTCGCTGTGGTCGGCGGAGGAGAGGGAGAGCAGGCCGACCTCTTCGAAGCCGGTGGCCTTGAGTCCCTTCTCGACCATTTCGCCGATGCCGGTGATGCTTCGCTCCCGCACGGGGCGCGTGATCATGCCGGCCTGGCAGAAACGGCAGCCGCGGGTGCAGCCGCGGAAGATCTCCACGGACATCCGCTCGTGCACGGTCTCCGCGAGGGGGACGAGGGGCTGCTTGGGGTAGGGCCACTCGTCGAGGTCCATGACGGTGTGCTTGGAGACCCGCCACGGCACGCCGGACCGGTTGGGCACGACGCGGCCGATGCGGCCGTCGGGGAGGTACTCGACGTCGTAGAAGCGCGGGACGTAGACGCCGCCGGTCTTCGAGAGCCGGAAGAGCACCTCGTCGCGGCCGCCGGGGCGGCCCTCGGCCTTCCAGGCGCGGACGATCTCGGTGATCTCCAGGACGGCCTGCTCGCCGTCGCCGATGACCGCGCAGTCGATGAACTCCGCGATCGGCTCGGGGTTGAACGCGGCGTGGCCGCCCGCGAGGACGATCGGGTGGTCGACGGTCCGGTCCTTGGCCTCCAGCGGGATACCCGCCAGGTCCAGGGCGGTGAGCATGTTGGTGTAGCCGAGCTCGGTGGAGAAGCTCAGCCCGAAGATGTCGAAGGCGCCGACGGGGCGGTGGCTGTCCACGGTGAACTGCGGCACGTTGTGCTCGCGCATCAGCTCTTCGAGGTCCGGCCAGACGCTGTACGTGCGCTCGGCGAGGACGCCCTCGCGCTCGTTCAGTACCTCGTAGAGGATCATGACGCCCTGGTTGGGGAGACCAACCTCGTAGGCGTCGGGGTACATCAGGGTCCAGCGGACGTCGCAGCTGTCCCAGTCCTTGACGGTGGAGTTCAGCTCACCGCCGACGTACTGGATGGGCTTCTGCACATGCGGGAGCAGAGCTTCGAGCTGTGGGAAGACCGATGCGGCAGACATCTCGCGAACCTTCGTGAGCCGGCTGGGGTGACCATCCAGCGTACCCCGCGGCTCAGTGCTTCAGATCCGCCCGCAGTACGGGATCGGAGGCGCGTGCCCACACCTCGGGCAGTTCGCGCTCCCGCGCGTCGGCGGTCGCCTCCTCGTGCCCGTACAGGAGTCCCCAGGTGAAGGTGGTCTCCCCGGCCGCGTGGGACTGGATCGCGAGGGTGCGCAGGGCGTCGCGGGCCACCACGCTGTCCTGGTGGTCGCCGAGGACGGTCTGCACGGCCTTCACCCGCTTGGCGAACCGCTTGGCGGGCTTCCCGAGGGCGGGCCGCGCCGCCTCGCCCGCGTACCGGGCGCGCTTGGCGGCCTTGCGGGCCTCGTGCATCGCGGTGTCCCGCTCGGGTCCCGGCGGATGCTCCAGGGCGTGGTCCATGCGCCGGGCGAGCTTCTTGTAGTCCTTGAGCACCGCGCGGGGCAGGGCCTTGGCGGGTGCGCGGGAGGCGGCGGGGCGCAGGGGCGGGTCGGCGGCGAGCGCGTCCAGGGTGTCCAGGAGGGCCAGATACCGCTTCCCGTCCAGTACGGCGACGATCCTGCGGCGCGATCCGGTACGGCAAGCGGCCGACCAGATCCGCAGCCGCCCGCGCACCGGGCCGAGGACCAGGGTGCCCGGGAGGGCCTCGGTGCGGGCGCCCAGGCGCTGGTCGAGGACCTCCTGGTCGCGGTCGACGCCCAGTTCGCCGGCGAGCCACTTGAGTTCGGCGCCGATGGGGTCGGTGACCTCGCGGTCGAGGACCGCGCGGTAGGTCTTGAAGGCGCTGCGCAGCCGGCGGGTCGCCACGCGCATCTTGTGCACGGAGTCGGGCAGGTCGCGGCGGACGGCGGGGTCGAGGCCGACGATGGTGCGGATCTGTTCGCGTACGTAGGTGAGGACGTGGTCGCCCGCGGTCTGCGGGTCGTCCTTCTGATCCTTCTCCCCGGCCGGTACGGGTGCCGTCTCGGCCAGGGCCCTGGCGAGCTTCGACGGCGACTCCGAGGGGCGCACCCCGGCCTTGCGCAGCCTCTTCTCGACCGCGTCCAGGAAGGCGGGGTCGCCGTCGTCGGCCAGCTCGACCTCGATCTCGGTCCAGGTGGCGGTGGTGCCGGTCCCCTCCCCCGCGAGCCGTTCGGCGCACACCGTGTCGACGCTGACCTCGGCGAGGAGGGTGCCGTCGGGGTCCGTCAGGTGCTGGACGTCACGGGAGGAGAGCAGGCGGACGACGGGGGCCACCTCGCCGTGGCGGAGACGGGAGCGGAGCAGGGCGGCGAAGGAACGCGGCAGGGTGTCGGCGAGCGGTTCGTGGAGCTCGTCCCGGATACCGGTGGCGACGGGGAACTTCAGGTGCCAGCCCTCGTCGGCCCCGCCGGTCCTGCGGCGCAGGGTGAGGGAGTCGGCGGCGAGGCGGAGGTCGGCGGTGTCGTAGTAGACGGCGTCCAGCTCGCTCACGCCCCGGGAGACCACCCGGCCGACCCCGGCCACCCGGCTCAGGTCGGGCAGCCGGGTGGCTTCGGTGGCTTCGTACTTCCGCTCGATCTCGCGCTTGGTGTCCGCCATATACGGACACCTACCCGCCGTGAGGCGGGTTCAGGCAGACATCGGCCGCTGCACCCTGATCGACTGCAGGAGCCCGATGGCGACCCAGACGGCGAACATCGAGGACCCTCCGTAGGAGACGAAGGGCAGCGGCAGACCGGCGACCGGCATGATGCCGAGCGTCATGCCGATGTTCTCGAAGGACTGGAAGGCGAACCAGGCGATGATCCCGGCGGCGACGATCGTGCCGTACAGCTCGGTCGTCTCGCGGGCGATCCGGCAGGCGCGCCACAGGATGACACCGAGCAGGACGATGATCAGTCCGGCGCCGAGGAAGCCCAGCTCCTCACCGGCGACGGTGAAGACGAAGTCGGTCTGCTGCTCGGGGACGAACTGGCCGGTGGTCTGGGTGCCTTCGAAGAGGCCGGTGCCGGTGAGGCCGCCGGAGCCGATCGCGATGCGGGCCTGGTTGGTGTTGTAGCCGACGCCGGCCGGGTCGAGCGCCGGGTTGGCGAAGGCGGCGAAGCGGGCGATCTGGTAGTCGTCGAGCAGTCCGAGCTGCCAGACCGAGACGGCTCCGGCGGCGCCAGCGCCGAGCAGGCCGAAGACCCAGCGGTTGGAGGCGCCGGAGGCCAGCAGGACACCGAGGACGATGACGGCCATGACCATCACCGAGCCGAGGTCCGGCATCAGCATGACGACGGCCATGGGGACGGCCGCGATGCCCAGCGCCTTGGCCACGGTGCGGTGGTCGGGGTGGGCCTGGTCGCCCGCGTCGACGCGGGCGGCGAGCAGCATCGCCATGCCGAGGATGATGGTGATCTTGGTGAACTCGGAGGGCTGGATCGAGAAGCCGGCCGGAAGCTTGATCCATGCGTGGGCGCCGTTGACGGTGGTGCCGAGCGGGGTGAGGACGGCGGCGACCAGCAGCACCGAGATGCCGTAGAGGACCGGGACGGCCCCGCGCAGGGTGCGGTGGCCGAGCCAGATCGTGCCGATCATCAGGGCGAGGCCGATGCCGGTGTTCAGGGCGTGCCGGAAGAGGAAGAAGTACGGGTCGCCCTGGGTGAGGTGGTCGCGGTTGCGGGTGGCCGACCAGACGAGGAGCGAGCCGAGCAGGGAGAGCGCGAGCGCGGCCCCGAGCAGCGGCCAGTCCAGCCGCCGGGCGAGGGAGTCGCGGGCGGTCAGCTTGGCCCAGGAGCCCCGCTCGGGGGCGTACCGGGCGACGGAGAATCCACCTGCCATCAGGGCCGCCTCCCGAACGCGGGTGAGCCGGTGAGACCGGGCTGGCCCGGGGGTTGCGGCACCAGGGTCTCGGGATCCGCCTGCTGGCCTTCCGGCTCCGCCGGCTGCGGGTTGTACGGCTTGACCTTCGGGGCGTAGATCGAGCCGTCGGGCTGGATCTTCGGCAGCGCCTTCTGCGGCTTGGGCAGCAGGGCCTTCTTCACATCCTGGTTGCCCTCGGCGTCGAGGCCGTAGAGCGCGTCGTAGATCTTGCGGACGGCGGGCCCGGAGGCGCCGGAGCCGGTGCCGCCCTGGGAGATCGTCATGATGATCGTGTAGTCGTCGGTGTAGGTGGCGAACCACGAAGTGGTCTGCTTGCCGTACACCTGGGCGGTGCCGGTCTTGGCGCGCATCGGGATCTTGTCCTGCGGCCAGCCGCCGAACCGCCAGGCGGCGGTGCCGCCGGGCTCGACCACCGAGCGCAGACCCTTGTCGAGGTCCTTGATGGTCTGGGCGTTGACGGGCAGCTTCCCGGTGGCCTTGGGCTTGATCTCCTGGACCGTCTTGCCGTCGGGGCTGATCACGGCCTTGCCGACGGTTGGGGCGTGGAGGGTGCCGCCGTTGCTGATGGCGGCGTAGGCGGTGGCCATCTGGATCGGGGTGACGAGGACGTCACCCTGGCCGATGGCGTAGTTGATGCTGTCGTAGGCCTTGAGCTGGTTGCCTTCGAGGCAGCTCTCGTACGCGATCTGCTGCACGTAGGTGCCGCCCCTCTTGCCCTCCTTGCACCAGGCGTCCTTGTTCGCCTTCCAGAAGTCCTGCTTCCACTTGCGGTCCGGGATGCGGCCCTTGACCTCGTTCGGCAGGTCGATGCCGGTCTCGGCGCCGAGACCGAAGTCGCGGGCGGTGGTGTAGAACCAGTTCTTGGCGTCCTTCTTCGGCTTTATGCCGCCGTCACGCACCCACTCCTCGTGGCCGAGACGGTAGAAGACGGTGTTGCAGGAGTACTTGAGCGCGTCGCCCAGGGTGATGGGACCGTGCCCCTGGGACTCGAAGTTCGCGAAGGTCTGGCTGCCGAGGCTGTAGGAGCTGCTGCAGTTGTAACGGTCGTCGAAGGAGTGGCCGCCCCGCACGGCCGCGCTCGCGGAGACCACCTTGAAGATGGAGCCGGCGGGCGCCTGGCCCTGGATGCCCCGGTTGAGCAGCGGGTAGTTGGACTTCTTGCTCGTGAGCTTGGCGTACTGCTTGCCGGAGATGCCGCCGACCCAGTCGTTGGGGTCGTAGTCGGGCTGGGAGGCCATCGAGATGACGCGGCCCGTCTTCGACTCCATGACGACGACGGCGCCGGAGTCGGCCTCGTACTTGCGGCCGGTGATCTTGTCGGTCTCGTCCCGGACCTTCTTCATCGCCTGGGCGAGCTCGTACTCGGCCACGGCCTGGACCCGGGCGTCGAGGCTGGTGACGAGGGTGGAGCCGGACACCGCCGGGTCGTTCTCCGCCTCGCCCATGACGCGGCCGAGGTTGTCGACCTCGTAGCGGGTGACGCCCGCCTTGCCGCGCAGCTCCTTGTCGTAGGTGCGCTCGATGCCCGAGCGGCCGACCTGGTCGGAGCGCAGGTAGGGCGACGGGCCGTCCTGCGCCTGCTGGATCTCCTCGTCGGTGACGGGCGAGAGGTAGCCGAGGACCTGCGCGGTCCGCGCCTTGCCGGGTGCGGCGTAGCGGCGTACGGCGGTGGGTTCGGCGGTGATGCCGGGGAAGTCCTCGGCGCGCTCGCGGATCTGGAGGGCCTGCTGGGTGGTGGCTTCGTCGGTGACCGGGATCGGCTGGTAGGGCGAGCCGTTCCAGCAGGGCTGCGGGGTCTTGGAGTCGCAGAGGCGGACCTTGTCGCGGACGTCCTGGGCCTTCATGTCCAGGACGTCGGCGAGCCGGGTGAGGACGCCGACGCCGTCGTCCTTCATCTTCAGCAGCTCGGTGCGGCTCGCGGAGACGACGAGCCGCGTCTCGTTGTCGGCGAGCGGGACACCCCGCGCGTCGAGGATCGAGCCGCGCACGGCGGGCTGGACGACCTGTTGTACGCCGTTGCCCGCGGCTTCGGCCGTGTACTCGTCACCGTTGCGGATCTGGAGGTACCACAGGCGTCCGCCGAGGGTGAGGAGCAGGGAGAAGACCAGGACCTGGATGACGATGAGACGGATCTGGACCCGCTGGGTCCGCCCGGTCTCGGGAATGTTGCTCACGCGGTTCCCCCGGTGCCCTCTGTCGCGTACGGCTTCACAGTCGCTTGACCCCCTTGATGCGTCCCGCGCGGGCGGCGCGGTTGCGGGCGGCCTTGACGCGCAGTCCGCCGCGCTGGCTGCCGATGCGCAGCCCGGTGCCCGAGGCCAGCCAGCCCGCGGCCACGTCGTTCCCGCCGGAGGATGCCTCGGAGAGCGGGTCGTTCTCGGTGCGTCTGGCCAGCGCCATGATCAGCGGCACGGTGAAGGGTGCCAGCAGCAGGTCGTAGACCAGAGCGGTGAACAGCAGGCTGCCGAGGCCCACATGGCGGGCGGCCGTGTCGCCGACGAGGGCGCCGACGCCCGCGTAGAGCAGGGTCGAGCCGAGCGCGGCGGCGACCACCACGGCCATCGGGGCGAAGGCCGACTTGAGCTGCCCGTTCTCCGGCCGGGCCAGGCCCGCGAGGTAGCCGATGACACAGAGCACCAGGGCGTAGCGCCCGGCGGCGTGGTCGGCGGGGGGTGCGAGGTCCGCGAGGAGGCCCGCCCCGAAGCCGATGAGCGAGCCGCTGACGGGCCCGTACACGAAGGCGAGTCCGAGGACGGTGAGGAGCAGCAGGTCCGGGACGGCGCCGGGGAGCTGGAGACGGGCGAGGACGGATACCTGGACGACGAGGGCGACGACGACCAGGGCGATGGAGAGCAGAGTCCGGTTGATGCGCATGGGGATCAGCCCTACTCCTGGTCGTTTGCCGTGTTGTCGGGTTGCTGGTTGCCCGGTTGCTGGGCGTTGCCCTGCTGATTGCCTGCCGCGTCACCGGCCGCTTCGCCGTCGCCCGGCTTCTCGTTGATGTTGCCGACGACCTTGCCCGAGCCGTCGACGAGGTCGCCGTTGGGCTGGACGGTGACGGTGACCGTGGGGGTGGGCTTGGGCTTGGTCTTGACGGGCTGCTTCGGCAGGACCGTGTCGCGCGGGTCCGAGCGCGGGGCCTGGACGACGACGCCGACGATGTCGAGCTTGGTGAACCCGACGTAGGGCTTCACGTAGACGGTCCGGGTCAGTGCGCCGCCCGAGGGGTCCACGCGGACGACCTCGCCGACCGGGACGCCGGGCACGAAGGGCTTGTCCTTGCTGGAGCCGAAGGTGACGAGCCGGTCGCCCGCCTTCACCTTGGCCTTGCCGTTGAGGAACTGGACCGAGAGCGGGCGCGAGCCCTGGCCGGTGGCGAAGCCGAGCTCGTCGGTCTTCTCCATCCGGGTGCCGACGGTGAAGTCCGGGTCGTTGGCCAGCAGGACCGTCGCGGTGTTCGGGCCGACGGTGGTGACCCGCCCGACCAGCCCCTCACCGTTGAGTACGGTCATGTCGCGGCGGATGCCGTCGTCGGCGCCGGCGTCGATGGTGACCGTCCAGGAGAAGCCCTGGGCCGCTCCTATGGCGATGACCTCGGCGCCCTTGATGCCGTACTGTCCGGCGCCCGCGTTCTTCAGCATGGCGTCGAGCTGGCGGACGCGGCTGTTGGTGCGGTCGTCGCTGCCGAGCTTGGCCTTCAGCGCGGCGTTCTCCTGCTCCAGGGCGGAGATCCGGTCGTGCCGGTTGCCGGAGTCCCGTACCGCCCCTATGGCGTTGCCCACCGGGTCGACCGCTGCCGCGACGCCGTTCTCCACCGGTCCGAAGACCGTGGCGGCGGCCTGCCGGGCACCGTCCACCGGTGACTCCTCGCCGCCTCGGATATCCACCGTGATCAGGGCGAATGCGATGGCGATCAGCAGCACCAGGAGCAGCCGGCTCTCTCGTGTGTCCCTCACGTGCGGCGGCCGTGCCTTCCTCGTCGGAATGTTCGTGCCTGTGTGTACGTGTCTGTACGTGTATCTACGTCAGTGTCCGTCTCTGCGTCAGTACGTGTACAGCAACGATCTATATCAACGATCCGGCGGGCGGAGCCGCAGCGTCCGCGCGCCGGATCGGGTGATGTTCCGTCCGTCCTACCGGCGGGGCTGGGCGTCCAGCACCTGCTGGAGCGCCTCGAACTCCTCGACGCACTTGCCGGAGCCGAGCGCCACGGAGTCCAGAGGGTCCTCGGCGATGTGGATCGGCATGCCCGTCTCGTGGCGCAGCCGCTCGTCCAGACCGCGCAGCAGCGCGCCGCCGCCGGTGAGGACGATGCCGCGGTCCATGATGTCGCCGGAGAGCTCGGGCGGGCACTTGTCGAGCGTCGTCTTCACGGCGTCGACGATCGCGTTGACCGGCTCCTCGATGGCCTTGCGAACCTCGGCGGCCGAGATGACGACCGTCTTGGGCAGCCCGGAGACCAGGTCCCGGCCACGGATCTCGGTGTGCTCGTCCTTCTCCAGGTCGAACGCGGAACCGATCGTGATCTTGATCTGTTCGGCGGTCCGCTCACCGAGGAGGAGCGAGTACTCCTTCTTGATGTGCTGGATGATCGCGTTGTCCAGCTCGTCACCGGCGGTCCGGATCGACTGGGCAGTGACGATTCCGCCGAGCGAGATCACCGCGACCTCGGTGGTGCCGCCACCGATGTCGACGACCATGTTGCCCGTGGCCTCGTGGACCGGCAGGCCGGAACCGATGGCCGCGGCCATGGGCTCCTCGATGATGTGCACCTGGCGCGCGCCGGCCTGCGTCGACGCCTCGATGACGGCGCGGCGCTCGACCCCCGTGATACCGGAGGGCACGCAGACGACGACCCGGGGGCGGGCCAGGTAGCGGCGCTTGTGGATCTTGAGGATGAAGTAGCGGAGCATCCGCTCCGTGATCTCGAAGTCGGCGATCACGCCGTCCTTCAGGGGCCGCACGGCGACGATGTTGCCCGGCGTGCGGCCGATCATTTTCTTGGCCTCGGAGCCGACCGCCAGAATCCCGCCGGTGTTGGTGTTGATGGCCACGACGGACGGCTCGTTCAGAACGATGCCGCGCCCCCTGACGTACACCAGCGTGTTGGCAGTCCCTAGGTCGATAGCCATGTCACGGCCGATGAACGACATTGAGTTCCCCTTGTTCCCCATGAGGATGCGTCGGGCCTTCCCAGGTAGCGAAGATGGCTTGTTCTGGTAGGCGAGGTTGGCGCTGCGGGCGTGGAAGCTTCCATCGTAGTGCCGTATGCACGGACACAGCGCGAGGGTCCTTCGCCATTGTGAGCGGAACGGGTGCCCGTCCTACCCATGGTGACGTTACGTCGGAGGGATGCGTTCCCGCGATCCCAAACCCTATGCCGAAGGGCGACCGAATTACTTCGGTCGCCCCAGGCAGGCAGCGCTGTTTGGCCGATCGGGTCAGGAAAGTCCCGGAAAGAAAAGCTTCAGTTCTCGCTCTGCGGACTCCTGCGAGTCCGAGGCGTGGATGAGGTTCTCCCGGGTGATCGTGCCGAAGTCACCACGGATCGACCCGGGCGCGGCGGCGATCGGGTCGGTGGGGCCGGCCAGGGCACGGACGCCCTCGATCACCCGCTCGCCTTCGGCCACCAGGGCGACGACCGGGCCGGAGGCCATGAACTCGACGAGCGGCTCGTAGAACGGGCGGCCCTTGTGCTCCCCGTAGTGCTGCTCCAGCGTGTCCTGGTCCAGGGTGCGCAGCTCCAGCGCGGTGATCCGCCAGCCCGCCTTGCGCTCGATCCGGCCGACGATCTCGCCGATCAGGCCGCGGCGGACCGCGTCGGGCTTGAGCAGGACGAGGGTGCGCTGAGTCATGTGCGGCTCCTTGCAGGCATACGGGTGCGGTGAGGGCGAGATTACAGGGGTACGGAGACGGGCCGACGCCCGGGTTCACCCAGAGTCACCCTTGGGCCTCGGCCGCCGGGAACAGTGTCAGGCCGCGGCTTGGCCGGCCTCCTGCTGGGCCGCCCAGCGGGCCTTGGCCTCGTCGATCTTGCGGCCGTAGTGGATCGAGGCCCACCACAGCCCGCCGAAGACCAGGCCGAGGATGAACATCATCGGGACCACGAAGCCGCTGAGGACCAGCGCGACCTGGAGCGCCCAGCCGAGCTGGATGCCGCCGGGGCGGCCGAGCATCCCGCAGAGCAGCAGGGAGAGCACCATCCCGGCGCCGCAGACCGTCCAGACCGCTGCCATGGAGACGTCGTCCAGCTTCATCGCGACGAGTCCGGCGAAGCCGATCACGAAGAACTCACCGAGCAGCGTCGAGGCGCAGAGCGTACGCATCCTTCTTCTCAGCCCCTTCCCAACAGCAGCCGGGCCTCGCCGACCGTGATCACCGATCCGGTCACCAGGACTCCGGCGCCCGCGTACTCGTCGTCCTCCTCGGCCAGCGTGATCGCCGCCTCCAGCGCGTCGTCGAGTCGCGGTTCGACCTGGACCCGGTCGTCGCCGAAGACCTCGACGGCGATGGCGGCCAGCTCGTCCGCGTCCATCGCGCGTTCGGTGGAGTTCTGTGTGACGACGACCTCGGCGAAGATCGGCTCAAAGGCTTCCAGGAGCCCGCGCACGTCCTTGTCGCCGCTGGTGCCGACCACGCCGATCAGCCGGGAGAAGCTGAACGCCTCGGAGATGCCGTCCGCCGCGGCCTTGGCGCCCGCCGGGTTGTGGGCGGCGTCCAGGACGACGGTCGGGCTGGAGCGCACGACCTCCAGACGGCCGGGCGAGAGGACCGCGGCGAACGCCTTGCGGATCGCGTCGATGTCGAGCGAGCGGGCCTGCTCGGCGCCGATACCGAAGAACGCCTCGACGGCGGCGAGCGCCACCGCGGCGTTGTGCGCCTGGTGGGCCCCGTAAAGCGGGAGGAAGATGTCGGTGTACTCGGTGGCCGCGCCGCCCAGGCCGCGCAGCGTCAGCAGCTGCCCGCCCACCGCGACCTCCCGGGAGACGATGCCGAACTCCATGCCCTCGCGGGCCACGGTGGCGTCCACCTCGACGGCCTTCTTCAGCATCACCTGCGCGGCGTCCACCGGCTGCTGCGCCAGGATGACCGTGGCGCCCTGCTTGATGACTCCGGCCTTCTCCCCGGCGATCTCGGCCGGTGTGGTGCCGAGGCGGTCGGTGTGGTCCAGCGAGATCGGGGTGACGACCGCGACGGTGGAGTCGATGACGTTGGTGGCGTCCCAGGTGCCGCCCATGCCGACCTCGACGACCGCCACATCGACGGGCGCGTCGGCGAAGGCCGCGTACGCCATGCCGGTGAGCACCTCGAAGAAGGAGAGCCGGTAGGGCTGCTGGGCGTCGACCATCTCGACGTACGGCTTGATGTCCTCGTACGTCTCGATGAAGCGCTCGGGCTCGATCGGGGAGCCGTCGAGGCTGATCCGCTCGGTGATCGACTGGACGTGCGGCGAGGTGTAGCGGCCGGTGCGCAGCTCGAACGCGTTGAGCAGGGCTTCGATCATGCGGGCCGTGGAGGTCTTGCCGTTGGTCCCCGTGATGTGGATCGAGGGGTAGGCGCGCTGCGGCTCGCCGAGCACGTCCATCAGGGCGGCGATGCGTGTGACGGAGGGCTCGAGCTTGGTCTCGCCCCAGCGTCCGGCGAGCTCCTGCTCCACCGCGCGCAGCGCCTTGTCGGTCTCGGGGTCGGTGGGTCGGGCGGGGACCGCTTCGCCCTGGGGTGATCCCGCGTAGGTGCGCAGGGTGCGGCTCCCGGCTTCGATCACCGCCAGGTCGGGGTCGCGCTGGGTCTCTTCGCCGACGATCTCCTCGAAGGTGTCGTCGGGCTGGGACGCGTCGTGCCGGTCTGAAGGGCGGGGCTCACTCACGGGGCCAGTCTACGGATGGGCACCGACATCGCGCGCAGCGCCCGGCAGACTGCCCGCAGACGGTACGGCGAAGCCCCCACTCCCCCGGTCGGTCGGGGGTGCGGGGGCTTCGCCGTACAGCTGATCAGCTCGCGGGGAGGGCCGCCAGCTGGGCGGAGATCCGCTCGATGTCGGCCTCGGCCTTGGAGAGGCGACCGCGGATCTTGTCGACCACGTTGTCCGGGGCCTTGGCCAGGAACGCCTCGTTGCCGAGCTTCCCGGTGGCCTGCGCCTTCTCCTTCTGCGCCGCCTCCAGGTCCTTGGTCAGCCGCTTGCGCTCGGCCGGGACGTCGATCGTGCCGGACAGGTCCAGCGCGACGGTGGCCCCGGCGACCGGGAGGGACGCGGTGGCGTGGAAGCCGTCGCCTGCGGGCTGGAGCCGCAGCAGCTGGCGGATGGCCGCCTCGTGCGGGGCGAGCGCCGTGCCGGTCAGGGTCAGCTCCGCCGGGACCTTCTGGCCGGGCTGGAGGCCCTGGTCGTTGCGGAAGCGGCGGACCTCGGTGACGACCTGCTGGACGAGCTCGATCTCCTTCTCGGCCGCGTCGTCGCGGAAGCCGGAGTCGCCCGGCCACTCGGCGATGACGATCGACTCACGCCCGGTGAGCGCGGTCCACAGCGCCTCCGTGACGAACGGGACGATCGGGTGCAGCAGCCGCAGCATCACGTCGAGGACCTCGCCGAGGACCCGGCCCGAGACCTCGGCCGGGCGGCCGCCCGCGAAGAACGTGGTCTTGGAGAGCTCGACGTACCAGTCGAAGACCTCGTCCCAGGCGAAGTGGCGCAGCGCCTCGCTGATCTTGGCGAACTGGAAGTCGTCGTAGAACGCGTCGACGTCCGCGACCGTCTGGTTGAGCCGGGACAGGATCCAGCGGTCGGTGACCGACATCTCCTCGACCGGGGGCAGGTCGCCCTCGATCGTGGCGCCGTTCATCAGGGCGAAGCGGGTGGCGTTCCAGATCTTGTTGGAGAACTTCGCCGAGCCCTGGACCCAGTCCTCGCCGATCGGGACGTCGGTGCCCGGGTTGGCGCCGCGCGCGAGGGTGAAGCGCAGGGCGTCGGAGCCGTACTTGTCCATCCAGTCCAGCGGGTTGACCACGTTGCCGAAGGACTTCGACATCTTCTTGCCGTGCTCGTCGCGGACCATGCCGTGCAGGACGATGGTGCCGAACGGCGGGACGCCGTCGTTGACGTACAGGCCGAACATCATCATCCGGGCGACCCAGAAGAAGAGGATGTCGTAACCCGTGACCAGGACGGAGTTCGGGTAGAACTTCGCGAGGCTGTCGGTCCGTTCGGGCCAGCCGAGGGTGGAGAAGGGCCACAGGCCCGAGGAGAACCAGGTGTCCAGGACATCGCTGTCCTGGGTCCAGCCCTCTCCGGTGGGCGCCTCGTCGTCCGGTCCGACGCAGACGACTTCGCCGTTCGGGCCGTACCAGACGGGGATGCGGTGGCCCCACCAGAGCTGGCGCGAGATGCACCAGTCGTGGAGGTTGTCGACCCAGTCGAAGTACCGCTTCTCCATCTCCTGCGGGTGGATCTTGACCTTGCCGTCGCGGACCGCGTCACCCGCGGCCTCGGCGAGCGGGGCGACCTTGACCCACCACTGGAGGGAGAGGCGCGGCTCGATGGTGGTCTTGCAGCGCGAACAGTGGCCGACGGAGTGGACGTACGGGCGCTTCTCGGCGACGATCCGGCCCTCGGCGCGCAGGGCGGCGACGATGGCGGAGCGGGCCTCCAGACGGTCCAGGCCCTCGAAGGGGCCGGGGACGGTGATGACCGCGCGCTCGTCCAGGACGGTGATGAACGGCAGGTCGTGTCGGTTGCCGATCTCGAAGTCGTTCGGGTCGTGCGCGGGGGTCACCTTGACCGCGCCGGTGCCGAACTCGGGGTCGACGTGGTGGTCGGCGACGACGGGGATCGTACGGTCGGTCAGCGGCAGCTTGATCTGCTTGCCGATCAGGTGCTGGTAGCGCTCGTCGTCGGGGTGGACGGCGACGGCGGTGTCACCGAGCATCGTCTCGGCGCGGGTGGTGGCGACGACGATGGTCTCGTCACCCTCCCCGTACGTCATGGAGACGAGCTCGCCGTCGTCCTCCTGGTACTCGACCTCGATGTCGGAGATCGCGGTGAGACAGCGCGGGCACCAGTTGATGATGCGCTCGGCGCGGTAGATCAGCCCGTCGTCGAACATCTGCTTGAAGACGGTCTGGACGGCCTTGGAGAGGCCCTCGTCCATGGTGAAGCGCTCACGGGACCAGTCGACGCCCTCGCCGAGGCGGCGCATCTGGCCGGAGATCTGGCCGCCGGACTCGTCCTTCCACTGCCAGACGCGCTCGACGAAGGCCTCGCGGCCCAGGTCGTGGCGGGACTTGCCCTCCTTGCCGAGCTCGCGCTCGACGACGTTCTGGGTGGCGATGCCGGCGTGGTCCATGCCCGGCTGGTAGAGCGCCTCGAACCCCTGCATCCGCTTCCGGCGGACGAGGGCGTCGATCAGGGTGTGCTCGAAGGCGTGGCCCAGGTGGAGGGAGCCGGTGACGTTCGGCGGCGGGATGACGATGCTGTAGGGCGGCTTGTCGCTGTGCTCGTCGGCTTCGAAGTAACCACGCTCTACCCAGCGCTCGTACAGCTTCCCCTCTACATCGGCCGGCGCGTACTGGGTCGGCAGTTCGGGGTTGCTGGCTGGCTGCTGCGATGAGTTCTCGGTCACGGGGGACAGTTTAGGGCCGTCACAGGTCTGCACTGAAACGGATTGGTTCAGTAACGGTGTCCGGGCCGATGGCCCATGTCAGGGCGGCTTCCGTCAGGATGTTCGCAACGCATAAGAATTCTGGAGGGGACACCGCAATGAGCTACAACCAGCCGGGCCCGTACGGTGGGCAGCCGCCGCAGGGCCAGCCCGGACCGTACGGCCAGCAGCCCGGGCCGTACGGCGGCCCGCCGCCGCAGGGCCCCCCGCAGGGCCAGCCCGGCTACGGCTACCCCCAGCAGGCCCCTCCGGGCGTCCCGCCGCAGCAGCCGGGCCCGTACGGCGCGCCGCCCCAGGGCCAGCCCGGCTACGGCACCCCTCCCCCCGGCCAGCCCGGCTACGGCTACCCGCAGCCCCAGCAGCCGGGCCCGTACGGGCAGCAGCCGCCGGCTCCTCCGTACGGCGGCCAGCCGGTGTACGGGACCCAGCCGCCGCAGCAGCCGAAGAAGAAGACCGGGCTGATCGTGGGGGCGTCCGTGCTGGCGCTCGCGGTCATCGGAGCCGGGGTCTGGTACTTCGCGGCGGGCGGCGCGAGCAACAGTGATGTGGCCGACTCCACCAAGGGCTACAAGCTGACGCCTGCCGCCGCGGTGGACGACTACAAGCAGGACCCGTCCAAGCCGGCCCGGTCCGGTCCGCTGACGGGGAAGTCGAAGTCCGACGCCGAGGCCGCGGGCGTCAAGGACCCGCAGCAGGCCGGCGCCGATTACCAGAGCGGTTCGAAGGACAACCCGCTCACGCAGAAGATGCTCCTCCTCCAGGGGTACTGGGGCGAGGTCGAGGACCCGGCCAAGGTCATCAACAACTCCTTCAACGACGCCGAGACGAAGATGAGAGAGAGCAGCAACGGCAACAAGGTCTCGCTCGTCGGCAGCCCCAAGGACGTCAAGCCGACCGGGTTCGACGGCGCCCTGATGCGGTGCCAGGACATCAAGACGATCAACGAGAAGGCCGACGGCACCCTCGCGAAGGGACCGACAGAGGTCATCACCCCGGTCTGCATCTGGGCCGACTACAGCACCGTCGGAATGGTCGTCGCCGTGGACGTCGGCGGCGCCCTGACCGGCAAGGGCATCCCGCAGGAGGACGTGGCCGCCCTCGCCGCCAAGCTCTACAACACCTCGCGCACCAAGATCTGACGCCTCAACCCCGAAGGGGCGCCCGCCGGTTGACCGGTGGGCGCCCCTTCGGCGTACGTAACTGTGCTGCCGCTACGCGGACTTCTCGTGGCGGCCGCCGCCGTCGTTCTTGCCGATCGTGCGCGGCTCGCGCGGAACCAGCGTCGGGTTGACGTGGTTGCGGACGACGTCCGGCGTGATGACGACGCGGGCGACGTCCTTGCGGGACGGGACCTCGTACATCACGGACTGGAGGACTTCCTCCATGATGGCGCGGAGGCCGCGTGCGCCGGTCTGGCGCAGGATCGCCTGGTCGGCGATGGCCTCCAGCGACTCGCGCTCGAACTCCAGCTCCACACCGTCGAGTTCGAACAGCCGCTGGTACTGCTTGACCAGGGCGTTGCGCGGCTCGATGAGGATCTGGAGCAGCGCCTCGCGGTCCAGGTTGTGGACGGAGGTCAGGACGGGGAGACGGCCGATGAACTCGGGGATCATCCCGAACTTCACCAGGTCCTCCGGCATGACCTCCTGGAACTGGTCGCTCGCCTGGATCTCCAGCTTGGAGCGGATCGTGGCGCCGAACCCGATGCCCTTGGCGCCGGCCCGGGACTCGATGATCTTCTCCAGGCCGGAGAAGGCGCCGCCCACGATGAACAGGACGTTCGTCGTGTCGATCTGGATGAACTCCTGGTGCGGGTGCTTGCGTCCGCCCTGCGGCGGCACGGAGGCGGTGGTGCCCTCCAGGATCTTCAGCAGGGCCTGCTGGACGCCCTCGCCGGAGACATCGCGGGTGATCGACGGGTTCTCGCTCTTGCGGGCGACCTTGTCGATCTCGTCGATGTAGATGATCCCGGTCTCGGCCTTCTTGACGTCGTAGTCGGCCGCCTGGATCAGCTTGAGCAGGATGTTCTCGACGTCCTCGCCGACATAGCCGGCCTCCGTCAGCGCCGTCGCGTCGGCGATGGCGAACGGGACGTTGAGCATCCGGGCCAGCGTCTGAGCGAGGAGCGTCTTGCCGGAACCCGTGGGGCCCAGCAGCAGGATGTTCGACTTGGCGAGCTCGATCGCGTCCTCACGATTGGCGCCGCCGCCGTTCTCTCCGGCCTGGACCCGCTTGTAGTGGTTGTACACCGCGACCGAGAGGGCCTTCTTCGCGGGCTCCTGCCCGACGACGTACCCCTCCAGGAACTCGTAGATCTCGCGAGGCTTGGGAAGCTCTTCCCAGCGCACCTCGCTCGTCTCCGCGAGCTCCTCCTCGATGATCTCGTTGCAGAGATCGATGCACTCGTCGCAGATGTACACACCGGGTCCCGCGATGAGCTTCTTCACCTGCTTCTGGCTCTTGCCACAGAACGAGCACTTGAGCAGGTCGCCGCCATCACCGATGCGTGCCACGAGGTGCTTCCCCTTCGCCTGGGAGGCCGCCTGGTTCAGCGGCTCCTGGTGCCTCTATCCGACGGTACCTTGCCTGGGCCCCCGTTCGGGCCCCCCTTGGCACGGTTCACACGGCCGAGACCGTGCAAACGGAATGTGCCAAGGGGAAAGACCGACGTCAGAGCGATGCGCCCGCGGTGGTCTTGCGGGTGGACACGATCTGGTCGACGAGCCCGTATGCCAGGGCGTCCTCGGCCGTGAGGATCTTGTCGCGCTCGATGTCCTCGCTGATCTTCTCCAGCGGGGTGGTCGAGTGCCGGGCCAGCATCTGCTCCAGCTGCGTACGCATGCGGAGGATCTCGTTGGCCGCGATCTCCAGGTCGGAGAGCTGCTCGCGGCCCGTCTGCGAGGACGGCTGGTGGATGAGCACCCGGGCGTGCGGGAGCGCCATGCGCTTGCCCGGCGTGCCCGCGGCGAGCAGGACGGCGGCGGCGGAGGCGGCCTGGCCCATGCAGACCGTCTGGATGTCCGGCTTCACGAACTGCATCGTGTCGTAGATCGCGGTGAGCGCGGTGAACGAGCCGCCGGGGCTGTTGATGTAGATCGAGATGTCGCGGTCCGGGTCCATCGACTCCAGGCAGAGCAGCTGCGCCATGACGTCGTTGGCCGAGGCATCGTCGATCTGGACGCCCAGGAAGATCACGCGCTCCTCGAAGAGCTTCGCGTACGGGTCGTACTCACGCACACCCTGCGAGGTGCGCTCCACGAAGCGCGGGACGACATAGCGGTTGTCCACCTGCGGGCCGGTGTAGAGGCCGCTCGCGGAGGCGCCGGGGAAGTTGTTCATGTGGGTGTTCACCATCCTGGTGGCGTTCTGTGGGCTGGGGGTCTCGGCGTACGAGAGGTGTGTGGAAGGTGCTGCCGGTCCGGTGGGAACCGGATCAGGCACCCGTGCCGCCGCCGCCCGGGATGCCCGACGCGACCGTGATGATCTCGTCGATGAGGCCGTAGTCCTTGGCCTCCTCCGCCGTGTACCAGCGGTCGCGGTCGCCGTCGCGGATGATCGTCTCGACGGTCTGGCCGGAGTGCCGGGCGGTGATCTCGGCCATGCGCGTCTTGGTGCGGAGCAGGTACTGGGCCTGGATCTTGATGTCCGAGGCCGTTCCGCCGATACCGGCGGAACCCTGGTGCATGAGGATGTCGGTGTTCGGGAGCGCGAAGCGCTTGCCCGCGGCACCGCCGGTGAGCAGGAACTGACCCATCGAGGCCGCCATGCCCATGCCGATGGTGACCACGTCGTTCGGGATGTACTGCATGGTGTCGTAGACCGCCATGCCGGCCGTCACCGAACCACCGGGGCTGTTGATGTAGAGGTAGATGTCCTTGTCCGGGTCGGCGGCAAGGAGCAGGAGCTGTGCGGTGATCTTGTTGGCGATGTCATCGTCGACCTGCTGACCGAGGAAGATGATGCGCTCGCCGAGCAGTCGGCTGTAGACCTGGTCACCGAGGCCTCCACCGAGGGACGGCTCTCCGGCGGCGTAGGGCATCAGATTCGTCACGTATCCACCTGCTCGTCTCTGACGGCTCCGGCCGTCTCAGCGTCTTCGTACCGGGCGGGTGAGGGAATCCCCCACCCTTCCTCTTCATGGACCCTAACGCGCAGGTGGGACAACGCCATCCCGGTTCCGCAACTGTTCGCTGGGAGCGCAAGCTCCGCAGTGGGCACAGGGGTTCCGGCGCCGCACAGCGATGCGACGGAATACGGCGGCGGGCCCCGGACGCGTGAAGCGTCCGGGGCCCGCCGTGCCGATCAGCGTGAGGCTGTCGTGCGGATCAGGGCGAGGCTCAGGCCTCGTTCTTCTCCTCGGCCTTGTCGGCCGCCTTCTCCTCGGTGGTGGCCTCGGCAGCCGCCTCCGTGGTCTCTTCCTCGTCGTCCTCCAGGTCGACGACCTCACCGTTGGTGTCGACGACCTTGGCGGCCTCGACGACGACGGCGAGCGCCTTGCCGCGGGCGACCTCGCCGACGAGCATCGGCACCTGGCCACCCTCGACGACGGCCTGGGCGAACTGGTCGGGGCTCATGCCGGAGGAGGCAGCGCGCCGCATGAGGTGCTCGGTGAGCTCCTCCTGGTTGACGTTCAGCTTCTCCTTGTTGACGAGCTCGTCAAGGATGAACTGGGTCTTGATGCCCTTGATGGCCTGCTCGGAGGTCTCGTTCTCGAACTCCTCCAGGGTCTTGCCCTGGATCTCGAGGTACTTCTCGAGGTCGAGACCCATCTGACCGAGCTGGTGGTGCTCCAGGTTGTGCTTGCGGGTCTGGACCTCGTCCGCGAGCAGCTTCTCCGGGATCGGGACCTCGGCGAGCTTCAGCAGCTCCTCCAGGACGCGCTCCTGGGCCTGGGTGGCCTGGTCGTACTGCTTGGTGGTCTCCAGGCGCTTGCGGCTGTCGGCCTTCAGCTCCTCCAGCGTGTCGAACTCGCTGGCCATCTGGGCGAAGTCGTCGTCCAGCTCGGGGAGCTCGCGGGAGGCGACGGCGGTGACCTTGACGGTGACCTCCGCGGCCTTGCCCTCGGCGGAGCCGCCCTTCAGCTCGGAGGTGAAGGTGGCCTCGCCACCGGCCTCCAGGCCGGTCACGGCCTCGTCGATGCCGTCGAGGAGCTCGCCGGAACCGATGGTGTACGAGACACCCGCGGCGACGCCGTCCTCCAGGATCTCACCGTCGACCTTGGCCTCCAGGTCGATCGTGACGACGTCGCCGTCGACGGCAGCGCGCTCGACCGGGTTGGTGGAGGCGAAGCGCTCGCGCAGCTGCTCCACGGCCTTCTCGACCTCTTCGTCGGTGACCTCGAGGGCGTCGACGGTGACCTCGATGCCGGAATAGTCCGGGATCTCGATCTCGGGGCGTACGTCAACCTCGGCGGTGAAGGCCAGCAGCTCGCCGTCCTTCAGCTCGGTGATGTCGACCTCGGGCTGACCGAGGACGTTGAGCTCACCCTCGTTGACAGCCTCGGTGTAGAACTTCGGGAGGGCGTCGTTGACGGCCTCCTCCAGCACTGCACCGCGGCCGAACCGCTGGTCGATGACCCGGGCGGGGATCTTGCCCTTGCGGAAGCCCTTCACCGTGACCTGCTGGTTGATCTTCTTGTACGCCGCGTCGAGGCTGTCCTTGAGCTCCTCGAAGGGCACCTCGATGCTGAGCCGAACCCGAGTCGGGTTCAGGGTCTCCACGGCGCTCTTCACGGTTCGGTCTCCTTGGTGGCTGACTTCTTGGGGTTCTGCTGGGCCGCCGATTGGCGGCTTCGCGGACCGAGCCCGGTACATCAGACACACGGGCACGCAATTTGCATAGTAACGGCAAGGGGGAGGACTCCCACAATGCGATCTTGCTGGTGGTCGGGGTGGCCGGATTCGAACCGACGACCTTCCGCTCCCAAAGCGGACGCGCTACCAAGCTGCGCCACACCCCGTCGGTGCGACACGTAGGGTACATGCACCGGAGCCGTACGTCGGCCGCTTTACGGGGCGGTCCCCGAGCGGTGGTCCGGCGGCCGGCGTCAACCGGTGTGCGGAGAGCGCCGCCGACCCGCTACGATGCTTTCCGTGCCGCGGTCCCCGGACCTGCGGTGCACCGCTCGCGGGCGTAGCTCAATGGTAGAGCCCTAGTCTTCCAAACTAGCTACGCGGGTTCGATTCCCGTCGCCCGCTCCACGCCTGGGCCCGGTCCGACATCTCTGTCGGACCGGGCCTCTTGCGTACGGGCCTTCTCGGGTACGGCGGGCCGCGCGGCGGACGCGGCCGCGCTCAGAAGCTGATCTGGTTGATCGTGTCCGCTATCGAGTTCATGAACCTGTTGATCGACGGCGCCATGCCGGTCGATGCCAGGAAGAAGCCGAAGAGCACGGCGACGAGCGCGGGCCCCGGCTTGATGGAGCCCCCGCGGATCAGCACCACCAGGACGACCGCGAACAGCAGCACCATAGACAGTGAAATAGCCACGTCTGATCACACCCTCGGTCGGTCCGCCTTGCCGGCCCGGAAGCGTGCACCACCGCGCGCCCCGTCGCGTCCATCGTGCCACCAACTCCCCGGTGTCTGCTGCCGGGTGACGGATCACACTGACCGGATCCCGCCATCCTGCCCAGCCCAGGGGGGCTCCACGCAGGACACCCCGTGCTTCTGTCGGGGAATCTGTTCGGCCTCATATTCGCCGACCCGTGCCGCAGTGATCGTTTCCATATCCCCACAGGTGCTTCACAGGTAATTGAAGCCGCGCGATGCGACGTAATTCACTCACCCAACACCCCACCGATATGCCCCGTTTAAGCGGGATCAATGGTGTCATATAGGACGGTGTTCGGCGGTTTCACATTCGAATAGAGGGGAACACGCGATATTTCGTCGCGGTTTTACGCGAAGCAATCGACGCGTCTAAGGTGCCTTAGATGTTCCAAGCCCCGAGCGTATTCACAAGGGCCCCGCTCCCCCCGGCGACCCGGGAGTCGGAGCCCAGACGCGAGCAGACGCTCACCGCCACGCGCCCCGCCCCGGAGCGCGGTGCCCGCACGGCCGGTGCCCCGGCCCCCTCGGCGGCGAAGAAGCGCGATCCCTACTTCGACAACGTGAAGTATCTGGCGATCGTCCTGGTCGCGGTGGCGCACGCCTGGGAACCGGTGATGGACGGCAGCCGGTCCACCCGGGCGCTCTACATGATCGTGTACACGTTCCACATGCCGGCCTTCATCCTCATCTCCGGCTATTTCTCCCGCACGTTCGACATGTCCGCGCCGAAGGTGAAGCGCCTGATCACCGGCGTCGCCGTGCCGTACGTGCTGTTCGAGACGGCCTATTCGCTCTTCAAGCGGTACGTGGACGATGCGACGGACACCTCGATCAGCCTGGTCGATCCGCTGTTCCTGACGTGGTTCCTGATCGCCCTGTTCATCTGGCGGGTCACCACGCCGATCTGGCGCACGCTGCGTCATCCGCTGCCGGTGGCCCTCGCCATAGCCATGCTGGCCTCGGTATCCCCGGACATCGGCGACGACCTGGATCTCCAGCGGGTCTTCCAGTTCCTGCCGTTCTTCGTCCTCGGCCTGCTGATGAAGCCCGAGCACTTCCAGCTGGTCCGGCGCCGCGAGGTGCGGCTGCTCTCGCTGCCGCTGTTCGTGGGCGCCCTGCTGTTCGCCTACTGGATCGCCCCGCGCATGCAGCTCGGCTGGCTCTACCGCGCCAACAGCGCCCAGGAGATGGACGCTCCGTGGTGGTCCGGCGCCGTGATGTCGCTGGCCATGTTCGGCTGCGCCCTGGCACTGACCATCGGCTTCCTGGCCTGGGTGCCGCGCAGGAACATGTGGTTCACGGCACTGGGCGCCGGGACGATCTGCGGCTATCTGCTCCACGGCTTCCTGATCAAGGGGGCCGTGTACACGGGCCTGTTCGACCGGCACACCTGGCTCTCCGGCCCCGTCGGACTGGTCGTCGTCTCGGTCGTGGCCGCGGCCGCGGTGACGCTGATGTGCTCCCCGCCGGTGGGCCGGGCCCTGAAGTTCGCCACCGAGCCGGACATGAAGTGGGCGTTCCGGAAGGATCCCGCGAAGCGCTGAAGCCGCCTCCGCGCGGCTCCCCCGATCCACCCGTGACGAGCGTCTCGGGTGGATCAGTGCGTTCACGGGTTGGCCGAATCCTTTCGGTCAGCGGGTGATTCCCCACCGGCCAGCCCCAACAGCGCCCGCACCTGCGCATACTTCGCGGTCAGCCGGGTACGCGTCGGTTCGTCCAGGACCGCGAGGCGCGCCGGATCCGCGTTGTGTGCCAGATCCGCCTCCTTGATGAGCAGCGCGCCCGGGGTGGCGAGGATCCGCGCGGCGTACGCGGACAGCTCCTCGCCCGGCCGTTTGGTGACGGCGAGGACCATGTCCTTGACCTCCTGCGGCAGTGCGGCCTCCGCCAGCCATCGCACGGAGAGCGCGTCGTCCTCGATCGCGTCGTGCAGCCAGGCCGCGGCGATCTGCCGGTCACTGCCGCCACGCACCCGTACGCCCTCGGCCACCGCCGCCAGGTGCTCCGTGTACGGGCGGCCCGCCTTGTCGGTCTGTGTCGCATGGGCCTGGCGGGCAAAGGCCTCGACCTGGGTCAGGTTCAGATGGTTGCCGGTCATGGACCGACTCTATTGCCGCTGGTCAACACCCTTCCGCACCTGGCGTGTTGACGGAAACGAGTCCCGTTTCCCAAACAGACAAAAGCTGACAATCTGACGGATTCACAGTTGCAGAGTCAATCGTTCGGTAAACTAATTACTGATGGTTTGTTGACACTCTCTTGACGCCCTCTTGACCTACCCGAAGGAACAGGCTCATCGGACACGCAGACACCCTCCTCGCCATGGGCGGCGCCTTCCTGGCCGCTGCCGTCCTCGCCCGCCTCGGCGGCCGCATCGGGCTGCCGACGATCCCCCTGTTCATCCTGGCCGGGATCCTCCTCGGCCCCCACACCCCCGGTTACACGCTTCTCTCCAACCCGCACGACCTGGAGATGCTCTCCGCGCTGGGACTCGTCCTCCTGCTCTTCTACCTGGGGCTCGAGTTCCACATGGACGACCTCAAGACGGGCGGCCGGAAGATGGCCATCGCGGGCGGGACCTATCTGGTCCTGAACGTGGGCGCCGGTCTCGGCTTCGGATTCGCGCTGGGCTGGGGCACATCGGAGGCGCTGGTCCTCGCCGGTGTGCTCGGCATATCCTCGTCCGCCATCGTCACCAAGATCCTGGTGGACCTGGGGCGCATCGGTAACCCGGAGACCCGGCCGATCCTCGGTATCATCGTCGTCGAGGACGTCTTCCTCGCCCTCTACCTCGCCGCGCTGCAGCCCATCCTCTCCGGTGCGGACAGCCTCACGGCGATGCTCATCGACGGCGGCAAGGCCTTCGGCTTCCTGCTGCTGCTCGCCCTGGCCGCCCGGTTCGGGACGAAGGTCATCGGCAAGCTGATGAACACCAAGGACGACGAGCTCCTCGTCATCTCCTTCCTCGGTGCCGCGGTCTTCGTCGCCGGAGTCTCCGAGATGTTCGGTGTCGCCGACGCGATCGGTGCCTTCATGGTCGGTCTGATGCTCGGCTCGACCACGTCCGGCGAGCGCATCCTCAAGCTGGTCCACCCGCTGCGGGACGCGTTCGGCGCGATCTTCTTCTTCGCCTTCGGTCTCTCCATAGACCCGGGCGACCTCCTGAGCGTCTTCTGGCCGGTGCTGGCGGCCGTCGTCGTGACGCTCGCCATGAACGTGGCCGCCGGCCTCGCGGCCGCCAAGGTCTACAGCTTCGGCGCGCAGGCCACGGCCAACATCGCCACCACGCTGGTGGCCCGGGGCGAGTTCGCGCTCATCCTGGCCACGATGGCGGCGGGCGCCGGACTGGACAAGCGGCTCTCGCCCTTCATCGCCGGCTATGTGCTGCTGCTCGCCGTCCTCGCACCCCTGGCTGCCGGACGCTCGCACTGGCTCGCCAAGATCCTCCCCGGAGGACGCGGCAAGGACAGCGACAAGGATCAGGAACAGATCCCGGTGTCGGTCTGAACGGAACCCGGTGCCGGCGGGGACGGAGCCGGGGCCGGTCCGGACGGAAGCGGAGAAGTGCCCTCGGGCCGCACCCGCGAGTGACGATCACCACATGATCACTCGTGGGTGACGGGCGCCTCTCCGTTGACGAGAGGCCGTGGGAAAGATCCGGTGACCGGGTTTCTCAGTGCCTGCGCGAGAGCAGCAGGAGCGCCCGGTCGTCGTTGACGTCCTTGGCGCAGGCCTCGATCAGATGCCAGGCCGCGCCCTCGAAGCCGGTGGAGACATAGCGGTCGGCCTCACCCGTCAGCCGGTCGATGCCCTCGGCGATGTCCCGGTCGGACGCCTCCACCAGGCCGTCCGTGAAGAGCATCAGCACGTCCCCCGGCGCAAGCGATCCCTTGACCGCGTCGAACTCTGCTCCGTCGTAGACGCCGAGCAGCGGGCCTTCCCCGGACTTCTCCTCCCAGTGTCCGCTGCCCGCGTGGAGCTGGAGGGCGGGCGGATGGCCGGCCGAGAAGATCTCGTAGTCGCCGGAGTCCAGGTCCAGCACCAGGTGGATCGAGGTCGCGAACCCCTCGTCCCAGTCCTGCCGCAGCAGATAGCCGTTGGCGGCGGCGAGGAAGCCGTGCGGCGGCAGCGAGCCGAGCAGCCCGCCGAAGGCCCCGGAGAGCAGCAGGGCGCGGGATCCGGCGTCCATGCCCTTGCCGGAGACGTCGGTGAGCACGGCCTCCAGGGTCCGGCCGCCGTTGGTGCGGGCCGCGACGACGAAGTCCCCGGAGAAGGACTGGCCGCCGGCCGGGCGCAGGGCCATCTCCCGGTGCCAGCCCTGGGGCAGCCGGGGCAGGGCGCTCTGGACCCGGATACGTTCGCGCAGGTCGAAGAGCATGGTGCCGCCGCGCCGCCAGGGCACGCCGACCCGGGCCCGGAACTGGGCGAGGATCAGCCCGAAGAACCCGCAGGCGGCGACCACGAGCACGGTGCCCGGGGTGACCCGGGCGGGGCCGTCCAGGTACGGGCCGAGGGTGAGCGCCTCCACGATCAGGGCGCCGGCCGCCGTGGCGTACAGGCCCAGCAGGCTGGCGGGGCGCAGCAGGAGGCCGCCCGCGACGATGGGGAGGGCGAGGGCGGCCGGGTCGATCCAGACCGGGCTGGTGATGGTGGCGAACGTGATGGCCGGAATCGTCAGCAGCAGACCGGCCAGCGCGATCCAGTCGGAGCCGTCGCCCCGGAAGTAGTCCACCCCGGATTTGCGCAGCCCGATGCGGGCCCGGTGCATCGATCTGCGCCACCGGGCCCAGAAGTCGTCCACTCCTCCGCGACGGGCCATTGCCGGGACCCTATCCACCCGGACGCCTCCGGTGCAGGGGGCCCCGTGACAATGCGCGCGAAATCGGGTCGTCCGCTTCGGCCCGCCCTGGTAGGGATGGCGTATGACTTCAGAACTCCGTGTGCTGCGACCTGCCGAATGGAACCCCTGGTTCGCCTGTCTGGAGCGTGCGTTCGGGGGTGCGCTGAGCGCTCCGGAGTCGCTTGCGCTCTGGCATGAGCTGACCGAGTACGACCGGAACATCGGCCTCTGGGACGGGGAGGCGTGCGTCGGTACGGCGGGGGCGTACAGCTTCCGGCTGACGGTGCCCGGCGGTGCGGTGGTGCCGGCGGCGGGGGTGACGGCGGTGAGCGTGGCCGGTACGCACCGGCGGCGCGGGCTGCTGCGGACGATGATGCGGCGCCAGTTGGACGACGTACGTTCCTGGGGCGAGCCGCTCGCCGTGCTGACGGCGTCGGAGCCGGCCATCTACGGCCGCTTCGGGTACGGGGCCGCGACCCGGGCCATGAGCCTGGACGTCGACACCGCCCGCGTACAGCTCGAACTGCCGCCGGGCACCGACGAGGTGCGGGTGCGGTACACGGATCCGGTGGCGGCCCTGCCCGCCTGCGAGGAGGTGTACGGGCGGCTCGCCGCGGAGCGTCCGGGCACGCCGGTGCGGCAGCCGAAGTGGGAGCAGGCCGCGGTGATCGACACGGAGAAGGACCGGGCGGGCGCCTCGCCGTTGCAGTGCGTGCTGGCCGAGCGGGACGGGGAGGTGCTGGGGTACGCCACGTTCCGGGTGCGGCCCGACTGGGACCGGGCGGGGCCGAAGGGGACGGTGGCACTGCGGGACCTCGGGGCGCTGGACGCGGCGTCGTACGCGGCGCTGTGGCGGTTCCTGTTCGGCATCGACCTGACGTCGACCGTGGAGGCGGGCGGGCGGCCGGTGGACGAGCCGCTGATGCATCTGGTCTCGGATGTGCGGCGGTGCCAGGCGCGGGTGCAGGACTCGCTCTACGTACGGCTGGTGGAGGTGGGGGCGGCGCTGGAGGCGCGGGCGTACCGCACGCCGGTGGATGTGGTGCTGGAGGTGGAGGACGCCTTCTGCCCGTGGAACGCGGGGCGCTGGCATCTGGTGGCGGACGCGAAGGGCGGCGCCTCGTGCAGGCGTGCGCCGGATCGCGCGCCGGATCTGGAGCTGTCGGTGCGGGAGTTGGGCGCCGCCTATCTGGGCGGGGTGTCGTTCACCTCGCTCGCGGCGGCGGGGCGGGTGCGGGAGGTGCGGCCGGGAGCGGTGGCGGAGGTCTCGTCGGCGTTCTCGTGGCATGTGGAGCCGTGGCTGCCGCACGGCTTCTGAGACGACCGGGTACGGGGTGCCGGTGAGGTGTCAGGTGCCGGGTGCCGGACCCGGGTTCTGGCAGCGCGGGCACCAGAAGAGGTTGCGGGCGGCGAGGTCCGCCGTCCGGATCTCGCTCGCGCAGATGTGGCAGGGCAGGTTGGCCCGGCGGTAGACGTAGACCTCGCCGCCGTGGTCGTCCACCCGGGGCGGGCGGCCCATGGCCTCGGGGAGGTGTTCGGGGCGGACGGTGTCGATCCGGTTGTGCCGGACGCCCTCACGCATCAGCTCCACGAGGTCCGCCCAGATCGCGTCCCACTCGGCGTGGGTGAGGTCCTTGCCCGCGCGGTACGGGTCGATGCCGTGGCGGAAGAGGACCTCGGCCCGGTAGACGTTGCCGACGCCCGCGATGACCTTCTGGTCCATCAGGAGGGCGGCGACCGTGGTCCGGCTGCGGGAGATCCGCTGCCAGGCGCGCTCCCCGTCCTCGTCACCGCGGAGCGGGTCCGGGCCTAGGCGCTCGTGTATCGCGCGCTTCTCGGGGTCGGTGATCAGGGCGCAGGTCGTGGGCCCGCGGAGATCGGCGTGGTGGTCCGCGTTGACCAGGCGGAGGCGGACGGTGTCGGTGGGCGGCGGGGGCGGGGCCGTGCCGAAGCCGAGCTTGCCGAAGAGGCCGAGGTGGATGTGGACCCAGCCGGTGTCACCGAAGCCGAGGAAGAGGTGCTTGCCGTGGGCGTCGGTGGTGGTGAGGGTGTGCCCGTCGAGCAGGGCCGCGCTGTCGGAGAACTTGCCCTGCGGGCTGCTCACCCGCACCGGGGCACCCGCGAACCGTTCGGCGTGGTCCTGGGCGAGGCGGTGGATCGTGTGTCCCTCGGGCACGGCGGGCTGCTCCCTGCGGGGGTACGGGGGTGGGCATGGCCGTGGGGGGGGGGGGGGGGGGCGCCCCGCCGCCCCCGGGGGGGGGGGGGGGGGGCCGCCGGGGGGGGGGGGGGGGGGGGGGCGGCACGCAAGGGGTGGGAGCGGGGTCAGCCCTGCTGGGGGTGGTGGGCCGGGATCGGGGGGAGCTCGCCGGTGTTCTCGTACGCCGAGAGCATCTCGATGCGGCGCGTGTGGCGCTCCTCGCCCGAGTACGGCGTGGAGAGGAAGATCTCGACGAACTTCGTGGACTCCTCAACCGTGTGCATCCGGCCGCCGATCGCGACGACGTTGGCGTTGTTGTGCTCGCGGCCGAGGGCGGCGGTCTGCTCGCTCCAGGCCAGTGCGGCGCGGACGCCCTTGACCTTGTTGGCGGCGATCTGCTCGCCGTTGCCGGAGCCGCCGATCACGATGCCAAGGCTGTCCGGGTCCGCGGCCGTCTTCTCGGCGGCACGCAGGCAGAACGGCGGATAGTCGTCCTGGGCGTCGTAGATGTGGGGGCCGCAGTCGACGGCCTCGTGGCCGTGGGCACCGAGCCACTCGACGAGGTGGTTCTTGAGTTCGTAACCGGCATGGTCGGATCCGAGGTACACGCGCATGGTGCGAAGTGTGGCACGAACTTCGCGGGGTAGCCGTCAGCGGGGTCACACGTCCTCATTCGATGATTCGCAGGTTCGAGCCCGATTTCGTGTGGCGAACACCACTCGGGCAACGATCCGGCAAACGATCCGAAAGAGGGGGTTCCCCTTCCGCCTTGTATCGGGCTTGAATGCGTGGCCTTGTCTTCGCACACCCCACGGGCACGACCCACGGCGGAGCAGGGCACACCCTCATGCTCGAAAAGGTAAGGAATCCCCCCATGACGTCGCAGACGACGCTGGCGAAGCCGGGCCAGGAGCCCGGTGAGCCGGACCGGCCGGACTCGTCGGGCGGGCTTCAGGCAGGCCTGAAGAACCGCCACCTCTCGATGATCGCGATCGGCGGCGTGATCGGCGCCGGGCTCTTCGTGGGATCGAGCGCAGGCATCGCGGCCGCGGGTCCGGCGATTCTGCTGTCGTACGCGATGGTCGGCCTGATGGTCGTCCTCGTGATGCGGATGCTCGGCGAGATGGCCGCCGCCCGCCCCAGCTCCGGCTCCTTCTCCGCCTACGCCGACCAGGCGCTGGGCCGTTGGGCCGGTTTCTCCATCGGCTGGCTCTACTGGTTCTTCTGGGTCGTCGTACTCGCCGTCGAGGCCACGGCCGGCGCCAAGATCCTGGAGAGCTGGATCCCCGGTGTCCCGCAGTGGGCCTGGGCTCTGATCGTGATGGTCGTGCTGACCGCCACCAACCTGGTCTCGGTGGGCAGTTACGGCGAGTTCGAGTTCTGGTTCGCCGGGATCAAGGTCGTGGCGATCGCCGCGTTCGTGATCGTCGGCATGCTCGCCGTGTTCGGGTTCCTGCCCGGTTCGGACAACGGCGGCTCCGGTCTCGCGCATCTGACGGACTCCGGCGGGTTCTTCCCCGAAGGGCCGGGGGCCATCCTCACCGGTGTGCTGATGGTGGTCTTCTCGTTCATGGGCAGCGAGATCGTGACCCTGGCGGCCGGTGAGTCGTCGGACCCGCAGCGGGCCGTGTCGAAGGCCACCAACAGCGTGATCTGGCGTATCGCCGTCTTCTACCTCGGATCGATCTTCGTCGTGCTGACGCTGCTGCCGTGGAACGACCCGTCGATCATCGAGAAGGGCAGCTACGTCGCCGCCCTCGATGTGATCGGGATCCCTCACGCCGGCCAGGTCATGGACTTCATCGTGCTGACGGCCGTGCTGTCCTGTCTCAACTCCGGCCTCTACACCGCTTCCCGGATGGCGTTCTCGCTCGGTGAGCGGGGCGACGCCCCGAAGTCCTTCGCCAAGGTCAACAAGCGTGGTGTGCCGCAGGCGGCGATCCTGTCCTCGGTCGTCTTCGGCTTCGTGGCGGTGTTCTTCAACTACCAGTGGCCCGACACGGTGTTCCAGTTCCTGCTGAACTCCTCGGGCGCGGTGGCGCTCTTCGTCTGGCTGGTCATCTGCTTCACCCAGCTGCGGATGCGCGGGATCATCCTGCGTGAGACCCCGGGCAAGCTGGTTGTACGGATGTGGCTCTTCCCGTATCTGACCTGGGCGACGATCGCGATGATCTCCTTCGTCCTGGTCTACATGCTGACCGACGACACCGCCCGCGAGCAGGTCGTGCTGTCGCTGCTGGTCGCGGCGCTGGTGGTGGGGATCTCGCTGTTCCGCGAGGCGCGCGGCCGCAAGGCCGTCGCGAAGTGATCCGCAGCCGCTGACGCCTCAAGGCCGCACGAAGAGGGGCCCCGCCGGACCGTGACGGTCCGGCGGGGCCCTCTTCGTGGCTCTTCGTGGCTCTTCGGGGCCGGTCAGCCGCGGCGGCCGAGGAGCTTCCAGGAGGCGGGCAGGGCGCCCATCGCCAGGGCCGCCTTCAGGGCGTCGCCGATCAGGAACGGGGTGAGCCCGGCCGCGACGGCGGCGCTCAGGGACATGCCGGTGGCGAGCGCCAGGTAGGGCACGCCGACGGCGTAGATGATCGCGGAGCCGATGACCATCGTGCCCGCCGTGCGGAGCACCGAGCGGTCGCCGCCGCGGCGCGCGAGGGCGCCGACGACGGTGGCGGCGAGCAGCATCCCGAGGATGTAGCCGAGGGACGGCATCGCGTAGCCCGAGGTGCCCTCCGCGAACCACGGCATGCCGGCCATGCCGACGACCGCGTACAGCGCGAGGGCGAGGAAGCCGCGGCGGGCGCCGAGCGCGGTGCCGATGAGGAGCGCGGCGAAGGTCTGGCCGGTGACGGGGACCGGGGAGCCGGGGACCGGTACGGAGATCTGGGCCGCGATGCCGGTGAGGGCGGCGCCGCCCAGCACGAGGGCCGCGTCGACGGCGTAGCGGTGCCGGGCTGCGGGCAGCAGGTCGGCGAGGACCGCTCCGGAAGGGACGGGGGCGGCAGCAGTGCTCATCGGGACTCCGCGGGTGAGGGCAGGCAGGCTGGGACGGCTCCGCCAGGCAGGTGGGGTGGGACTGCTGCCGACGTTAGCCCAGCAGTGAACGACCGATCACCATCAGCCGCCCACAAAGCGGCGGTTGACAGGTTGGTGGGGTTCGCACAAAGGTCGCCTCGCAATCTCCGCTGGGCGTGATGCTCGTCACGGAGGTGGGGCGGCAGGTGGTCCGTTTTGGCGGGAGGGGGACCGCAGCCGCAGACTGTAGGTTCCCCATAAATGATCCGAGAGTGACCCGCACACCATGCACGAGGCTCCCCCCACCCCGTCCGGGGCTCCCACGACCCCCGCAGAGCCCCTCGAACACGGGCTGAAGCAGCGTCATCTCACGATGCTCGGGCTCGGCGGGGTGATCGGGGCCGGGCTGTTCGTCGGCTCGGGCGCCGGGATCGCGGTGGCGGGGCCCGCCATCGTCGTCTCGTATCTGATCGCGGGGACCCTCGCGATGCTGGTGATGCGGATGCTCGGCGAGATGTCCGCCGCGATGCCCGCGTCCGGCTCCTTCTCCGTGCACGCGGAGCGGGCGCTGGGGCGGTGGGCCGGGTTCAGCGTCGGCTGGCTGTACTGGTTCCTGCTGGTGGTGGTCCTGGCCGTGGAGGCGACGGCCGCCGCGCAGATCGCCCACGGGTGGGTGCCGGCGGTCGAACCGTGGGTGTGGGTGCTGCTGTTCATGGTGGTGTTCACCGCGGCCAACCTGACGGCGGTGAAGAACTTCGGCGAGTTCGAGTTCTGGTTCGCCTCCTTGAAGGTCGGCGCGATCGTCGTCTTCCTGGGGCTCGGGGTGCTGGCCGTCCTCGGGTGGCTCCCGGACACCGACCCGGTCGGGATGACCAACCTGACCGGGCAGGGGGGCTTCCTGCCGAACGGCTGGGGCGGGGTCGTCTCCGGCGTCCTGACGGTGGTCTTCGCCTTCGGCGGGCTGGAGGTCGTCACCATCGCCGCCGCCGAGACCGACGACCCGGCCCGCGCGGTGGGGCGTGCGGTGCGCAGCGCGGTGGTGCGGATCCTCTTCTTCTACGTCGGCTCGATGCTGGTCATCGTGACCGTGCTGCCGTGGACCGCCCAGCAGGCCGGGCTGAGCCCGTATGTGAAGGTGCTGGACACGATCGGGGTGCCGTCCGCCGCGCAGATCATGAACATCGTGGTGTTCGTGGCGCTGCTCTCGGCGCTCAACGCCAATCTGTACGGATCGTCGCGGATGGTGTTCTCGCTGGCGGAGCGCGGGGAGGCGCCCCGGGGGCTGCTGAAGGTGTCGGGCGGCTCTGAAGGGAAGGCGGGCGGGGTCCCCCGGCGAGCGGTGCTGGCCTCGGTGGCCTTCGGATTCGTCTCCGTACTGCTCAACCTGGTCTGGCCGGACACCGTGTTCCTCTACATGCTCAACTCGGTCGGCGCGGTGCTCCTGTTCGTCTGGGCGCTGATCGCCGCCTCCCAACTGCGGCTGCGCGCCCGGCTGGAGCAGGAGGCGCCGGGGGCGCTCGCGCTGCGGATGTGGTGCTTCCCGTATCTGACCTGGCTGACGCTGGCCGGACTGTTCGGGGTGCTGGTGCTGATGCTGACCGACGACGCGGCGCGGCCGCAGGTCCTGTGGTCGGCGGGGGCGACCGCGCTGGTGCTGCTGGTGGCGGTGGGACGTCAGTGGCGGGAGCGCGGGAACCCGGCTCCTACCGACCGGTAGGCGCGTGTGCACCTTGTGTGAGCCTCGTGCCCGTATAGCGGACACCTGTTCCGTGTGAGCGGTGAAGATGCTCAGACTGTGGGTTCGTCCCCCGTCTCACCTACCGAACAGAGCTCGTCCATGGATCGGACCTCCGCGTCTCCCCCCACCGCTGACTCCGCAGCCCCCGCGACTCCCGCGACGGCGACGGCCGACTCCGCGCTCACCCACGGTCTCAAACAGCGCCACCTCTCGATGATCGCCCTCGGCGGGGTGATCGGCGCCGGGCTCTTCGTGGGCTCCGGGGCCGGGATCGCCGCCGCCGGGCCCTCGATCGTCGTCGCGTACGCGATCTCCGGGCTGCTCGTCATGATGGTGATGCGCATGCTCGGCGAGATGTCCGCCGCCAACCCGGCCTCCGGCTCCTTCTCCGTGCACGCCGAACGGGCGATCGGTCCCTGGGCCGGATTCACCGCGGGCTGGTCCTTCTGGTTCCTGCTCTGCGTCGCCGTCGGCCTGGAGGGCATCGGCGCGGCCCAGATCGTCAGCGGCTGGCTGCCCGGGACGCCGGAGTGGGCCTGGGTCGCCCTGTTCATGGTGATCTTCCTGGGGACGAACCTGGCCGCCGTGAAGAACTTCGGCGAGTTCGAGTTCTGGTTCGCCGCCCTGAAGGTCATCGCGATCACCTTGTTCCTGGTGCTCGGCCTGCTGGCGATCCTCGGCGTGCTCCCGGACACGGACGCGCCCGGCCTGACCAACCTCACCGGCGACGGGGGATTCCTGCCGAAGGGCATGGACGGCTTCATCATCGGGCTCCTCGCCTCCGTCTTCGCGTACGGCGGTCTGGAGACCGTCACCATCGCCGCGGCCGAGTCCGAGAACCCGGTGCAGGGCGTCGCGAAGGCGGTCCGTACGGCGATGTGGCGCATCGCGGTCTTCTACATCGGCTCGATGGCCGTCATCGTCACCCTGGTTCCCTGGGACAACCCGAAGGTCGCCGAGGTCGGCCCCTTCTACGCGATGCTCGACCACCTCGGCATCGGCGGCGCCGCGCAGATCATGAACGTGGTCATCCTCATCGCCCTGCTCTCCGCGATGAACGCCAACATCTACGGCGCTTCGCGGATGGCCCGGTCCCTGGTCGCCCGGGGCCAGGGGCCGGCCGTACTCGGCAGGATCTCCTCCGGGGTGCCGCGCAACGCGGTGCTGTTCTCCTCGGTGTTCGGCTTCCTGTGCGTGCTGCTCAGCTACTGGCGGCCGGACGACGTCTTCCCGTGGCTGCTGAACATGATCGGCGCGGTGATCCTGGTGGTGTGGATCTTCATCGCCGTCTCCCAGCTGATCCTGCGCAAGCGCACCGAGCGCGAGGAGCCCGAGAAGCTCGTCGTACGGATGTGGCTCTTCCCGGTCCTCACGATCGTCGCCCTGGCGGGCATGGTGGGCATCTTCCTGCTGATGCTGCGCCAGCCGGACACCCGCGACCAGCTGCTGGCCACGGGTGCGCTGACGGCGGTGCTGATCGGCATCGGTGTCGTACGTCAGCGGCGTCGGGGGAACGACGGCGCTGCCGGGATCCCCGCGCAGCGGAAGTAGGCGTCCTCCGCGGTGACCGGCCGGGGCGCCCTCTGCGGTGACCGGCCGGGGAACACCCGCTCCGGCCGGTCACCGCAGGGGCGGTCTCCCTGCTCCGGCCTGTCACTGCAGGAGCAGTACCGCCGCGCCCCACAGCAGCGAAACGGCCACCAGGGGCGGCCCGACCGGCATGCCCTGCCGTGCCGTCGGCGCCTCCTCGGCCGGCCGCAGCTCCGGGCGGAGCAGCAGCGCCCGTACCTCCTCGGCTGCGAGCACCGCGTACGGCTCGCGGCCCAGGCGGCGCTCCAGCCACGCCCAGCCGGTGGGGGACAGCTCGACGTCGGGGTGGCCCTTGCCCGTGCCGACGCGGATGCCGTCCTCGGAGTGGCGTACGGCGGTGATCGCGTCCCACGGGAGCTGCCGCACGCGCCACGCCCCGGTCACCCAGAGCCCGTCACGGTCGGCGGTGATCCGCCAGGTGAGGGCCGTCGACACGGCCGATACCAGCCACGGCAGGGCGAGGGGCAGCCACAGCCAGTGCCACGACGGCCCGTCGTCGACCATGGCCCAGATACCGCCGCCCTGCACCACCAGCAGGCCGAGGCCCACCGCGCGCGAGAAGCCGTGCGCCTTCCACACCCGCAGGCCGGTGGCGGGCGTCATGGAGGCGGCGATCTCCTCGACGGGCCGCTGCTCGCTGTTCCGCTCGCGGTGCTTCGGTCCGCGCGTCACCAGCCCGGGGGCGGCCGGCTTCACGGCGGTGACGCTGCACTCGACCACCACCTCGGTCTCGTCCGCGTCGAGGCGTGCGGCGAGGGCGACTTCGGCGCCGGCGTAGGGGGCGCCGTACAGGAGTGCCTCGCGCAGCGGCGGGGGCGGGTCGTCGCCGGTGAGGATCGCCCTGACCTTGGTGAGGTCGACGGCTTCCGCTTCGTCGTCGTCGGCCTCTCCCCCGCCCGCCGCCCCCTCGTCCTCGTCCTCCTCCTCTTCGAAGGCGTGCAACGAGTGGAAGTGCAGGATCGGCCGGAAGGTCTCCGGGTCGTCGGCCGCGAACACCCAGGTGCGGCCGTCCTCGTGGTCCTCGCGCACCAGCACTTTCAGCACCGGCAGGGCCCCGCGCCTCAGCCGTACCGAACGTGTCCGTCCGTCCACTCCGTTCGCGAACAGCGCCAGTGCCGCGACGGAGCCGGCCAGCACCAGCAGCTCCCAGCCGAAGGCGTCGTACGGCTCCGCGACCAGCGCCGCCCAGTCGCCGTCCACCACGATGTCGACCTGGCTGTCCACGGGGAAGTCCTCGGGGAAGGCCGTCTCGAAGCGATGGGTCCGCTCGTCGGCCTCCACCTTCAGGACGTCGACGTCGTCGTCCTGCTCCAGGGCCGCGACGCGTCCGGACAGCTGTGTGGCGCTCGCGGCCCGCTCCTCGTACGCGTCGGCGACCTGCTGGGCCTGCCAGGAGCCGAACCCGGCGACGGCGAGCAGCAGGGCGGCCAGGGCGAAGGAGAACCGGCCCCGGCGGAACGTCCGCGCGGCGGCGGGCAGCGGCTGGGCGACCGGCCCGGCCGCCTCCAGGGCCAGCGTCCGCTGCCGGCCGGCGAGGGCCAGCCGGTGGACGATCCCGGCGGTGGTGAAGGCGGCGGCCACGGGGTAGCCGAGCGCGTACGGTTCGCCGAACGACTCGGTGAACCCGCCGTCCTCGGCGAACCCCACGAGGGCGACCGCCAGCCCGGCGAGGGCGAGCCGGGGCTGCCGCCACACCCAGTACGGGGTCAGCACCAGCACGGCCATCATCCCGAGGCCCGACCAGTCGGTGCCGCACGGCTCGGCGGACGTACAGGGGGCGAGGGGAGCCCCGTCCATGTACCAGAACGCCGTGGCGACCAGCGCCAGCACCGCCCAGAGCGGGTGTGCCCACCGGGCGGGCACCGCGGCGAGCCAGCGCGCGGCGTCCGGGGTCCGCCAGTCGGCGGTGCCGGGGGGTATGTGTTCGGCGGGCAGCGGCACGGGGGGTCTGTTCACCAGCGCATTATGGCCAGCGGCGATGTGCGGGTACGGGGCGGGGGCCCGGGGTTCGCGGTTCCGGTACGGGTGCTCGGCGCGGCCCGCGAACACGTGGGCCACCGGACACGGCAGGGTCGGGCGCCGTACGCCGGGATGTCATCCGCCCTCGCTTCCGTGGAGGCTCCGCCACCCGAGGAGCTGTCATGTCCCCTGCACCGAGGCGTCGTTCGGTCCTCCTGGCCACCGCGGCCGTCACGGCCGCCGCCACCGCCCCGGCCGGCGCGGCCACACCGGTCCGGCACCGCGCTCCCGGCCCGCTGGTCATCGGCCACCGCGGGGCGGCGGGCTGGCGCCCCGAGCACACCGCCGACGCGTACACCTACGCGGTACGGGCCGGGGCCGACTGGATCGAGCCGGACCTCGTACCGACGAAGGACCATGTCCTGGTCGTGCGGCACGAGAACGAGATCGGCGGGACGACGGATGTCGCCGGACGGACGGAGTTCGCCGACCGCCGCACCACGAGGACGGTGGACGGCCGGGCGGTGACCGGCTGGTTCACCGAGGACTTCACGCTCCGCGAGCTGAGGACGCTGCGCACGGTGGAGCGGCTGCCGCTGGTCCGCAACCGGAACACGGTCTTCGACGGACGGGGGCGGGTGATGACCTTCCAGGAGGTGATCGACCTGGCCCGGCGGCTGTCCGGGGAGTCGGGCCGGCGGATCGCGGTCTTCCCGGAGACCAAGCACCCGACGTACTTCCGCTCGATCGGGCTGCCGCTGGAGGAGGAGCTGATCCGGGTGATCCGCCGCAACCGGCTGACCGCCCGGGAGTGCGTCGTCCAGTCCTTCGAACCGTCCAGCCTGCACCGGATCGCCGCCGCCCGTCTCGGCCTGCCCCTCTGGCAGGCGCTGGGCACGAGCGGCTCCCCTTATGGTCACGCGGTCACCTATAAGGACATGATGAGCCCGGCCGGGCTGCGGGAGATCGCCTCGTACGCGCAGTGGATCGGCCCGGACAAGTCCTCCCTCGTCCCGCCGCACACGCTCCTCGCGGACGCGCATGCGGCGGGCCTGAAGGTCGGTGCGTACACCTTCCGCGCGGAGAACCAGTACCTCCCGGCCGGCTACCGCCGGTCCACCGCGCCGAACGACTTCGGCGACGCGTTCGCCGAGTACGCCTTCCACTACGGGCAGGGCGTGGACGCGGTGGTGACGGACTTCCCGGACATCGCGGTGCAGGCGCGGGAGGGACTGCGGCGCTAGGGCGGGTCTTGGCCGGACCCGCCCCGGGCGCAGGTTCTCAGCGGGTGGCGCTCGCTCGCCGTCTTCTTCCTGGCCTCAGCGGGTGGTGCGCTTGCTCGCCGTCTTCTTGGCCGCCGGTGCCGCCGTCTTCTTGGCGGGGGCGGGCAGCGCCGTCTTCTTCGCCGGGGTGCGCTTGGCCGTCGCCCGCTTCGGGGACGCGGCGGCGGCGGCCGCGGCCTCCTCGGTGTCGGCACCGGCGTTCGACAGGGTGCCGGAGCCGCTCTCCAGGTGCGCGCGCACGAACCACTGGAACTGCTCCAGGCCGCGGAGGTGCTCGATGAGCAGGTCCTCGGTGACCGGGTCCAGCTCGCCCGCCTTCTCGACCGCCTCGCGGTGGGCCTCGATGATTCCGGTGTAGACGAGGTCCAGGGCGCCGAGGTGGGCGATGGCGTCGGCGCGGCCGACGCTGTAGTCGTCCCAGGTGCGCTCCTTGACCAGGATTCCCGGCGTGCCCTGCGGCTCGCCGCCCAGGGCCGAGATGCGTTCGGCGGCCGCGTCGGCCATGTCCCGTACGGCGTCGGTCTGCGGGTCGAGCATCTCGTGGACGGCGATGAAGTGCGGTCCGACCACGTTCCAGTGGATGTGCTTGAGGGTCAGGGCGAGGTCGTTGAGCGCGTGCAGACGCAGGGTCAGGAGGTCGATGACCTGGCGGCCCTCGTCGACGCCGAGGCCGGGGACGGTGTAACGGGGGGTGCGTGCGGGGGACATGGGGCTCCTCTTCGTAGAGACGTCGGCAGTGGTGGCTTTTCGGGAGGCGGAGGTCTAACCGGCGTCGCCGGTGCCGCCCTGGGTCGGGGTGGCGCCGGGGCGCTCGCCGCCGGGCCGGACGGAGCCTGCGGCGGCCGCGTGGATGCTCGCCAGGGCGGCGTCGGCGACCGCGCGGGGCGTGATGCCGAACTCCTCGTACAGGCGCTGGTAGTCGGCCGAGGCGCCGAAGTGCTCCAGGCTGACCATGCGGCCCGCGTCGCCCACGATGTCCCGCCAGCCCTGGGCGACGGCGGCCTCGACGCTGACCCTGGCCCGTACGCCGGGCGGCAGGACCTCGTCCTGGTACGCGTACGGCTGGTCGGCGAACCACTCGCGGCAGGGCATGGAGACCACCCGCGCGTCGTGCCCCTCGGCGGCCAGGAGCTCGCGCGCCGCCAGGGCGATGTGGACCTCCGACCCGGTGCCGACGAGGATCACGTCCGGGGTGCCGCCCCGGCTGTCGGCGAGTACGTAGCCGCCCCGGGCGGCCCCCGAGGCGGGCGCGTACGCACCCTCCCCCCGCTCCAGGACGGGCAGCGGCTGCCGGGTGAGGGCGAGGCCGGCGGGCCGGTCGTGGTGCTGCAGCACGGTGCGCCAGCAGACGGAGGTCTCGTTCGCGTCGGCGGGCCGTACGACGTCGAGGCCGGGGATCGCGCGGAGTGCGGCCAGCTGCTCGACGGGCTGGTGGGTGGGGCCGTCCTCGCCCAGGCCGATGGAGTCGTGGGTCCAGACGTAGGTGACCGGCAGCTTCATCAGGGCGGCGAGGCGGACGGCCGGGCGCATGTAGTCGCTGAAGATCAGGAACGTACCGCCGTAGGGGCGGGTGAGGCTCTGGAGCGCGATGCCGTTGAGGATCGCGCCCATGGCGTGCTCGCGGATCCCGAAGTGGAGCGTACGGCCGTAGGGGTTGCCCGGGAACTCGCCGGTCTGCTTGGACGCCGGGACGAAGGACGGCTCGCCCTCCATGGTGGTGTTGTTGCTGCCCGCGAGGTCTGCCGAGCCGCCCCACAGCTCGGGCAGCACCGGCGCCAGCGCGGTCAGCACATCGCCGGAGGCCTTGCGGGTGGCGATGCCTTTGGGGTCGGCGTCGAAGACGGGGAGGCTGTCGGTCCAGCCGTCGGGGAACTCCTGCTTCAGCAGCCGGTCGAGGAGTGCGGCGCGCTCGGGGTGGGCGGAGCGCCACTCCTGGTAGCGGGGCTCCCAGGCGCGGTGGGCCTCGGCCCCACGCTCGCGGACCGCACGGGCGTGGGTCAGTACGTCGTCCTCGACGGTGAAGTCGGCGTGCGGGTCGAAGCCGAGCAGCTTCTTGGTGGCGGCGACCTCGTCGTCGCCGAGCGCGGAGCCGTGGGCCTTGCCGGTGTTCTGCTTGGTTGGCGCGGGCCAGCCGATGATCGTGCGCAGCAGGATCAGGGAGGGGCGGCCGCTCTCGTTCTTCGCCGCTTCGACGGCGGCGAGGAGGGCGTCGACGTCCTCCACGTAGTCGTCGGTGCGGGTGAAGTCGACGGTCTGGACGTGCCAGCCGTACGCGGCGTAGCGGGCGGTCACGTCCTCGCTGAAGGCGATGTCGGTGTCGTCCTCGATGGAGATGTGGTTGGAGTCGTAGAAGACGACGAGGTTGCCGAGCTCCTGGTGTCCGGCCAGTGAACTGGCCTCGGACGTCACGCCTTCCATCAGGTCGCCGTCGGAGGCGACGACGTACACGTGGTGGTCGAAGGGGCTGGTGCCGGCCGCCGCCTCGGGGTCGAGCAGGCCGCGCTCCCGGCGGGCCGCCATGGCCATGCCGACGGCGGAGGCCAGCCCCTGCCCGAGCGGCCCGGTGGTGATCTCGACGCCCCGGGTGTGGCGGTACTCCGGGTGGCCGGGGGTGCTGGAGCCCCACGTCCTCAGCGCCTCCAGGTCGGACAGCTCCATGCCGTAACCGCTCAGGTACAGCTGGATGTAGAGGGTGAGGCTGGAGTGCCCGCAGGAGAGCACGAAGCGGTCGCGGCCGAGCCACTGGTCGTCGGCCGGGTCGTGGCGCATGACCTGCTGGAAGAGCAGGTACGCCAGTGGCGCGAGGCTCATCGCGGTGCCCGGGTGGCCGTGGCCCGCCTTCTGCACCGCGTCGGCGGCCAGCAGCCGGACCGTGTCGACGGCCCGGACGTCGAGCGGGCCCCAGCCCGCCGCGTCCGCGACCGGCAGGGCCAGCTTCGGGTCGCGGGGGTGGGCGCCGGATCCCTGGGGGGCGTTGGGGGGTGCCATCAAGTCCTCCTGGTCGGTGGGGCGGGCGGCGAGCGGCGCACCTGCGGTCCCCGGCCCCGAGCCGCCCGGCTGCTTGGCCGGGTCCCCCCGGAAGCGGCGCCCAAACATGGGTGCTCGCGGGAAGAGAGGCAGGCGAGAAGACAGACCGCCTTTATAACAAGAAAAGGGAGGATAATAGGACACCCGACGAGAGCGAGAGGCCCACCATGTCGAAGAAACCACCCCGGCACGGCAAGGGGCCGAGCAGGTTCGAGGGCGAGGGACAGCACGGCTGGGCCCCCGATGTCGATGAAACGACACAGAAGGCCAATCCCAGCGCGCACCGCTCGTTCAACCCGGACACGTACGCCCCGGAGCCGGACCGACCCCGCAAGAAGCCGACCGAGGAGGAGAAGCGCGCCTCCCTGGAAGGCACCACGACGGAGAGTTCGACGAGCCGCGGGGAGGACCGCGGCGGGGACTCCGACATGCACGGGACCGGCCGCCGGGGCAGGTCCCGGCGCCCCAGCGGCAAGAAGGACGCGTCCGCCCATACGGGTGTCGACCCGCAGGAGCGGAAGGGCAGCGACCCCACCCACTGATCCACCCCGACCCGCCCGGCGGGCCCGTTCACCCCATCGAACGGGCCAGCCGCACCTGCGCGCCCCGTCACGCCACGCCCGCGCCGCCACCCCCTGCCCCCCCCTGCGCCCCAGGTCCTAGGCCCAAGGGCTGATCACTTCGCGAACCTTCCTGCTGTTAGCCTGCTCTTGCATATAGATTGCAATAACAACTGGACGGCATTCCCAGCAGTCGGAGGGCTCGCATCATGGCCACGTACACGCTCCCGGAACTCCCGTACGACTACGCGGCGCTCGAACCGGTCATCAACCCGCAGATCGTCGAGCTGCACCACGACAAGCACCACGCCGCATACGTCAAGGGTGCGAACGACACCCTGGAGCAGTTGGAAGAGGCCCGCGACAAGGAGGCCTGGGGCGCGATCAACGGCCTCCAGAAGAACCTCGCTTTCCACCTCTCCGGCCACATCCTGCACTCGATCTACTGGCACAACATGACCGGCGACGGCGGCGGCGAACCCCTCGCGGCGGACGGCGTGGGCGACCTGGCCGACGCGATCACCGAGTCCTTCGGCTCCTACGCGGGCTTCAAGGCCCAGCTGACGAAGGCCTCCGCCACCACCCAGGGTTCCGGCTGGGGCGTCCTCGCGTACGAGCCCCTCAGCGGCAAGCTGATCGTCGAGCAGGTCTACGACCACCAGGGCAACGTCGGTCAGGGCTCGGTCCCGATCCTGGTCTTCGACGCCTGGGAGCACGCCTTCTACCTTCAGTACAAGAACCAGAAGGTGGACTTCATCGAGGCGATGTGGCAGGTCGTCAACTGGCAGGACGTGGCCAAGCGTTACGCAGCCGCCAAGGAGCGCGCGGACGTACTGCTGCTCGCCCCCTGATTCCGCTCCGGCGGACAGCACGTCCTGCCTCGTGATCGTCTTCTCAACCTTCACTTCGGCAGGCGGATGAACGGAGAGCCCTCGCGAGGACATGACTCGCGGGGGCTTTCCCATGCCCTGAACTGGGTTGTTAGCTATTTAGCTCATATGCTAAACATGGCGCATGGGACCACCCTCCACCGCTTCTCCCTCGCCCTCTGATTCCGATGACGAGGCGAGCGCCTTCCGTGCGCTGGCCGACCCCACCCGCCGCCAGATCCTGGAGGATCTGCGCGGGGGTGAGCTGGCCGCCGGGGAGATCGCGAGCCGGTTCTCGATCAGCGCCCCGTCCATCTCGCGCCACCTGGGCGTGCTCAAGGGGGCCGGGCTCGTCACCGAGCGCCGCGACGCCAACCGCATCCTCTACTCGCTCGCCGAGGAGCGCCTCGCCATGTGCGTGGGCCGCTTCCTGAGCGCCGTGTGCCCCGAACAGATCGTGCTCCGCCACACGAAGTGGCGCCCTGCCCCGGAAGGCGACGCCTCATGATCCGGCCCCGGCTCTCCAGCACCATCGAACGCCGTCTCCTGGTGAACTACCGGGTGGACCCGTATGTGGCGGCGGCCCTGCTGCCCGCACCGCTGCGGCCCCAACTGGTGCGCGGCCAGGCGGTGGCGGGGATCTGCCTGCTCCGGATCGGCGGCGTCCGCCCCGGCTGGGCCCCGGCGGCGACCGGGCTGACCAGCGAGAACGCGGCGCACCGGATCTCCGTCGAGTGGGACGGCCCGGACGGCGTCGAGTGCGGCGTCTACATCCCGCGCCGCGACACCGCCTCCCGCCTCAACGCCTTCGCGGGCGGCCGGATCTACCCGGGCGAGCACGGCCGCGCGGACTTCACGGTGCGGGAGGAGGCCGACGCGGTACGGGTGGCGTTCGCGACCCGGGACGGCGAGGTGGAGGTCGACGCGACGGTGGAGCCGGCCGAGGAGCTGCACGGGAGCGGGCTGTTCACGGACCTGGCGGAGGCGTCGGAGTTCTTCCGCCTCGGAAACCGGGGCCTCTCCCCCAACGCCGGGGGCACCCACCTGGACGTCCTCGAACTGTCCACGGCCGCCTGGAAGGTGACGGCGGGCCGGCCCCGTACCGTGCGCTCCTCGTTCTTCGAGGACCTGGACCGCTTTCCGCCGGGCAGCGCGGTGCTGGACAGCGCGCTGGTGATGCGGGGCGTGGCGGCCGACTGGTCGCAGGGGGAGCCGTTCCGGGTGGGGTGCGGGACGGGGGTGGCGTAGAAAATCCCCGCGCACCACCGGGCAGGGCTGCCACGATGGCACCCGCCCGTACACCTCCCCCGGAAGCGACCCCATGAGCTCTGACCCCACGCCCGTCCCGGCCGACCCCACCGTCCTGCACCCGATGCCGGGCCAGCCGCGCGTGGTGCAGCTGAAGCCGCTGGTCACCTCGGAGCTGATCGAGGTGGGGGCGTACTCGTACTACGACGACCCGGAGCACGCCACGGAGTTCGAGACCCGGAACGTGCTCTACCACTACGGGCCGGAGCGCCTGGTGATCGGCAAGTTCTGCGCGCTGGGGACGGGGGTGCGGTTCCTCATGAACGGCTCCAACCACCGTATGGACGGCCCGTCCACGTTCCCGTTCCCGACGCTCGGCGGCTCGTGGGCCGACCACTTCGACCTACTGACGGGTCTGCCCAACCGGGGCGACACGGTGATCGGCAACGACGTGTGGATCGGCTACGAGGCGGTCATCATGCCGGGCGTCCGCATCGGGCACGGCGCGATCATCAGCTCCCGGTCCGTGGTCGTCTCGGACGTCCCGGATTACGGCATCGTCGGCGGCAACCCGGCCCGCCTGATCCGCACCCGCTACGAGGAGGCGGACATCGCGCGCCTGCTGGCGGTGGCCTGGTGGGACTGGCCGGCGGACCACCTGACGCACCACATCCGTACGGTGATGTCGGGCACGGTGGCGGAGCTGGAGGCGGCGGCTCCCCGGGACTGATACGCGAAGCGCCCCCGGCCTCCGTGAGGGAAGCCGGGGGCGCTCGGGGTCGTTCAGCCCTTGTCCTTGTTCCTGCTCTCCAGCAACTCGGCGTAGTTGTGGGAGGCGTTGCTCCCCTGCTTGCCGGGCGAGATCTTCAGGATCGCCTTGTCCTTCTCGGGGTTACCGCTGAGGTACGCCTCGGTGAGGACGTACGGCAGCCCGTCCACCCGGAACCGGATGCTGCCGTCGGGGTAGGCGCTGACGCGGACCCTGCGGCCGTCGGGAAGCTCGATCGGATCGGCGACGAAGTGAGCCTTGAGCAGCTGATCAGCCATGCGGACCTCCGGGTCGTACAGGCTTGCTGGGGCCGCGAGACTACCGCTGGGTCATTGGGGGCACCACGGCTTCAGCCGCACATATCCGAGGGCGACTCCCCCAACCCCGACCGCCCCTGAGCCACTCCTGCCCGGTCGCCGTACCCCTCAGCCCAGCCGGAACACCGACCCCACGAACTCCGTCAGCAGCCGCTCCTTCAGCCTGCGCGGCAGCGCGTCCAGCAGGAACAGCACCGGGGCCATCCGCTCCGGGAGGCCTCCGGACCCGTCGGATCCCTCCCCCAGGCCCGCGAAGGCCAGGATGCCCGCCACGTCCTCCGGGGTGAGGGTGTCGGGGTCCAGGGTCGCCGCCAGGTCGGTGAGGGCGGGGTCGACGGTGACCGGGGGGAGGGTGCGGGCTGTGGTCAGGGCTGCCGTCAGGTCGGCGAGGAGGGCGTCCACGCGGTCGACCGTGGCGGGGGTCAGGGTGAGGTGGAGGTTGGGCGGGAGGCCGTCGAAGGAGAGCTGGGGCTGGAGGTACCAGCCGCGTACGCGCATCTCGTCGGCCAGGTGCAGCAGCAGGCTCAGGTCTGGTGTGCCGGAGGGCCGGTCCGGTGTGGCTGAGGTGAGGACCGTGAACGCGACCAGGCCTGCCTCCGGTTCGCCGAGGATGTGGATGTCCGGGGTGGTGCGCAGGCTCTCCAGGAGGTGGTCGGAGGCTTCCGCCACGCGTGCGGCCAGCGCTGTGTAGCCGTCCTCGCCGATGTGCTGGAGCACCGCCCACGCCTGGGCCAGCAGGCCCGCCGACTTGGTGCCCTGGACCGTCGGGTTGACCACCGGGTAGCCGGGCCAGCCCGCGTGGGCGAAGTACTGGTGGCGGCGGAGTTCGGCGTTCCGGTAGAGGACCACGGAGGCGCCCTTGTCCGCGTAGCCGTACTTGTGCAGGTCCACCGAGATGGACGTTACGCCGGGGAGGGAGAAGTCGAACGGTTCGACCGTGCGGCCCGCCCGGCGCAGGTACGGCAGCAGCCAGCCCCCGATGCAGGCGTCCACATGGCACAGCACCTCGTGCTCGGCCGCCGCCTCCGCGATCCTCGCCACCGGGTCGATGACCCCGTGCGCGTACGAGGGGGCCGAGGCGACGACCAGGGCGGTACGGGGAGTGATCGCGGCGGCCATCGCGGTGGGGTTGGCCTTGTACGTCACCGGGTCCACCGGGACCACGACCGGTTCCAGGCCCAGGTAGGCGGCGGCCTTGTGGAACGCGGCGTGCGCGGTGGAGGGGAGCACCAGCTGCGGGTCGGTCACCCCACGGGTCGAACGGGCGTGGTCCCGGGCCGTCTTGACCGCGAGCAGGATCGATTCGGTGCCGCCGCTGGTGAAGGTGCCCTGGGCGCCGGGCGGGGCACCGAGGAGGGCCGCCGCCGCGCCGACCAGGTCGTTCTCCAGGCGCGCCACGCTCGGGAAGACCGTGGGGTCGAGCCCGTTGACGGTGGCGTACGCGGTATAGGCCTCGGCGGCCAGCTCGTCCAGGCCCTCGCGTCCGGCGTCGTAGACGTAGGCGAAGGTCCGGCCGCCCCGGGTGGGGGCGTCGGCCGTGCGCAGCGCCTTGAGTTCGGTGAGGATCTCGGCCGCCGGGCGGCCGGCGGGGAGCGCGGGGGGCTCTTGGGCGCTTGCGGTGGGGTCAGGCTGCACGGGTGGCGTCCTTCGGGGCGTCGGCGGGGTCCTCGCGGTAGCGGTGGAGCAGCCACAGGCTCGCGGCGGCGAGGAGTGCGGGCAGCAGGCTCATACCCGCCGTGATGCCGGTCAGCGCGGCGGCGGGCTGGGCGACCTCGTGGTCGGCGTCCGAGGAGCGGAAACCGGTCACCGTGAGGACCAGCGCGAAGACGCCCGCCCCCAGCGCGAACGCCAGCGTCTCGGCCGCCGTCCACAGGCCGGTGAACGTGGCGGCGCGGCGCTTGCCGGTGCGGGCGGTGTCGGCGGCCAGGGTGTCCGCGAGGAGGGTGAGCGGCAGCAGTTGGAGGCCCGCGTAGGCGATGCCGATGACCGCGACGGCGGCGTATCCGAGGGCGCTGCCGACCTGGCCGGTGAGGGTGAGGGCCGCCGCCCCGGCGACGTACAGGACGGTGGCGCAGCCCTGCGCGTACTTCGCGCCGCGCAGCCGGGCCAGCCGGGTCCACAGGGGCATGACCAGGACCAACGGGCCGATCAGGCAGGCGAAGAGCGGGGTGACCGCGCCCGGGGAGCCGAGGGTGTACGTGGCGAAGTACTGGACGCCCGCCAGCATCACGCCGACCGCCAGCGCCTGGAGGAACCACATCCCCGACAGGAAGAGGAAGGGCCGGTTCGTGCGGGCCACGGCCAGTTGGGCGCGGAGGGAGGGTTCGGCGGTGGAGCGGGCCACGGCGGGGGCCCACCGGGTGGTGAACCAGGCGCCGAACATGCCCACCGCGAGGAGGACGGCGACGGCGACGCCCATCAGCCGGTAGCTCGCCGGAGTGCCACCGTCCGCATGGGCGATGGCCGGGGCGAGCGCGCCGGAGAGGAGGATCGCGGCCCCGAGGAACGCCACTCGCCAGCTCAGCACCCGGCGGCGTTCGGCCGGGTCGTCGGTGATCTCGGCGGGCATCGTCACATACGGGACCTGGAAGACCGCGTAGGCGGTCGCGGCGAGCAGGAAGAGGGCGGCGACATAGGCGGCGGCCGCCGTGCCGCGCACAGGGGGTGCGGCGAAGATCAGCGCGAAGAGGGGCGGCAGGGTGCAGGCGCCGATGAGGAGGAACGGCCGGCGTGGACCGCCGCGCAGCCGGCTGCGGTCGGAGAGCGCGCCGACGAGCGGGTTGATCAGGACATCCCAGGCCTTGGGCAGGAAGACCGCCGCCCCGGCGAGGGCCGGGGAGACGGCCAGCACATTGGTCAGGTAGTACAGCAGGATCAGGCCGGGCACGGTGGCGAAGGTGCCGGTGCAGAGCGAGCCGAGGCCGTAACCGATCCGCACCCGGCGCGGGAGGGGCGGGCCCGGACTCCGCTCCGTACCGCTGTCGCGGCGGCTCTCGGTCGGCATGGGCCAGATCATGAACGAGAGTTCGACCGCACGGCAAGGGGTGGGCCGGGGTGGTGTCGGCCGGCGGCTGCCCTCGTCAGCCAGTCAGTGGCTGCCCTCGTCGGCGAGTCACTGGGTGCCCTCGTCGGCGAGGCAGAACTCGTTGCCCTGGGGGTCCTGCAGGACGTTCCAGGACAGACCGTGCATCGAGTGCTCGCCGATCACGGTCGCCCCCAGGCCGACCAGGCGCTCCACGTCCGCCGGGCGGTCGGGGGACGCGAAGTCGATGTGCACCCGGTTCTTGACGGACTTGGGCTCGGGCACCCGCTGGAAGCCGAGGACCAGGGGGGTGGCGGGGACGATGACGAACTCGCCGTAGTCCTGCGTCCCTTCCACTCCGAGCGCCGTGGCCCACCAGGCGGCCAGCGTCTGGGGGTCGGGGCAGTCGATGGTGATCATCTCCGGTGAGATTCGCATGCCCATCACCGTACGACCCGGCACTGACAACGGGCCGGGAGCACGCGCGTGCTCCCGGCCCGCAGGGCGAAAAGAAAAGGCGTCAGTCGAAGATAGGGCCCTGCGTTCGCGTCCGCTTGATCTCGTAGAAGCCGGGGATGGAGGCGACCAGCAGCGTGCCGTCCCAGAGCTTCGCCGCGTCCTCGCCCTTGGGGGCGGGGGTGACGACGGGGCCGAAGAAGGCGACCTGCTCGCCGTCCGCGCCGGGCACCGCGATGACCGGGGTGCCGACCTCCTGGCCGACCTTGTCGATGCCCTCCTTGTGGGAGGCGCGCAGCTCGGTGTCATACGTGTCCTTGTCGGCGTACTCCGCGAGCTCGGCGGGCAGGCCGACGTCCTTCAGGGCACCGGCGACGGCCTCGCGGGTGGGGCCCTCGCCGTTGTTGTGGAAGCGGGTGCCGAGCGCCGTGTAGAGGGGGCCGACGACCTCGTCGCCGTGGAGCTGCTGGGCGGCGATGACGACCCGGACCGGGCCCCACGCCTTGTTCTCCAGCAGGTCGCGGTACTCCTCGGGCAGGTCGTCCAGCTTGTCCTCGTTCAGGACGGCGAGGCTCATCACATGCCAGCGGACCTCGATGTCGCGGACCTTCTCCACCTCGAGGATCCAGCGGGAGGTCATCCACGCCCACGGGCAGAGCGGGTCGAACCAGAAATCGGCCGGGGTCTTGCCGTTCGCCGGGGTGTTCTCGGGCATGTCTCTCCTCAGAAGGGCCTGTTCCAACCGTTGGCGAGAACGCCGCCGGAGGGTCTGTCATTCCCCGCCTGCCACCGCCCGCGACCGCGTGCAAGGATCAATGGGTTCGAACACGACACATGACGCGCGTCACGAAGGAGTGCCCGTGCCCGGTGAAAACCTGTCCCGCGACGAGGCCCAGAAGAGGGCCGAGCTGCTGACCGTCGACGGTTACGAGGTCGAGCTCGACCTGCGTTCCGCCGTCGGCGAGCCCGAGGGGGCCGACGGGGGCGACGGGGACGCCGGTCCGCGGACGTTCCGGTCGCTGACCACGATCCGGTTCCGCTCCGCCCGCGCGGGCGCCTCGACCTTCGCCGACCTGGTGGCGCCGGGTGTGGACGCGGTGACGCTGAACGGCAGCCCGCTCGACCCGGCCGTCGTGTTCGACGGGGTCCGGGTGGCGCTGGACGGGCTCCTGGAGGGCGAGAACGTCCTCGTGGTCGACGCCCGGTGCGCGTACAGCAGGACCGGCGAGGGCATGCACCGCTTCGTCGACCCGGAGGACGGCGAGGTCTACCTGTACACGCAGTACGAGCCGGCCGACGCCCGCCGGGTCTTCGCCAACTTCGAACAGCCGGACCTGAAGGCCCCCTACCGCTTCCAGGTGACCGCCCCCGACGGCTGGCGGGTCTGGTCCAACGGGGCCGAGGAGTCGCACGAGGGCGGGGTGTGGCGGTTCGCGGAGACCAAGCCGATCTCCACCTACATCACGGCCGTCGTCGCCGGTCCGTACCACTATGTGACCGACCACTACAGCCGCTCCCTGGACGACGGCTCGACGCTGGAGATCCCGCTCGGCGCGATGTGCCGCAAGGGGCTCGCCAAGCACTTCGACGCGGACGACGTCTTCCTGGTCACCAAGCAGGGCCTGGACTTCTTCCACGACAACTTCGACTATCCGTACCCCTTCGGGAAGTACGACCAGGCGTTCGTGCCGGAGTACAACCTCGGGGCGATGGAGAACCCGGGCATGGTCACGTTCCGCGAGGAGTACATCTTCCGCGGCAAGGTCACCTCGGCGGCCTACGAGCGGCGCGCCAACGTCATCCTGCACGAGATGGCGCACATGTGGTTCGGCGACCTGGTCACCATGGAGTGGTGGGACGACCTGTGGCTGAAGGAGTCCTTCGCGGACTTCATGGGCTCCTTCTCGATGGTCGAGGCGACCCGCTTCACCAACGGCTGGATCACCTTCGCCAACAACCGCAAGGCGTGGGCCTACCGCGCCGACCAGCTGCCCTCCACGCACCCGATCACGGCCGACATCCGTGACCTGGAGGACGCCAAGCTGAACTTCGACGGGATCACGTACGCCAAGGGCGCGTCCGTACTGAAGCAGCTGGTGGCGTACGTGGGACGCGACGCCTTCCTTGAGGGCGCGCGGCGCTACTTCAAGAGCCACGCGTACGGCAACACGCGTCTGGGCGACCTTCTTTCGGTGCTCGCCGAGACCTCCGGCCGCGATATGACGGCCTGGTCGCGCGCCTGGCTGCAGACCGCCGGGGTCAACGTGCTCACCCCTGTGGCGACGTACGACGAGGCCGGGACCCTGACCGAACTGGCCGTCGTCCAGGAGGCCGCCGCCTCCCACCCGGAGCTGCGCCCGCACCGGGTCGCGGTCGGCCTGTACCGGCTCACCCCCCAGGGTGAGCTGACGCGTTACGCCCGTGCCGAGGTGGACGTGGCCGGGGAGCGCACGGTGGTGAAGGAGCTGGCCGGGGCGGAGCGGCCCGACCTGGTCCTGGTCAACGACGACGACCTCACGTACTGCAAGGTCCGCTTCGACGAGGGGTCCCTGGCGACCCTCCGCGACCACCTGGGCTCCATCACCGACCCGCTGGCCCGTGCCCTGTGCTGGTCTGCCCTGTGGAACCTGACCCGGGACGCGGCTCTGCCCGCCCGCGACTTCGTCGCGCTGGTGCTGGCGCACGCCGGGCGCGAGAGCGACATCGGTGTCCTGCAGATGCTGCACGCCTGGGCGCAGTCGGCGCTGGTGAACTACGCCGCCCCCGCCTGGCGCGAGGAGGGCGGCCGGGCACTGGCCGAGGGCGCGCTGCGCGAGCTGCGGCAGGCCGAGCCGGGCAGCCAGCACCAGCTGACGTGGGCCCGCTTCTTCGCGGCCGTCGCGGGCTCCGAGGCGGACTTCCAGCTGTTGGGCGGGCTGTTGGAGGGCACGGCCGGGGTCGACGGCCTGGCGGTCGACCAGGAGCTGCGCTGGGCCTTCCTCTCCCCGCTCGCCTCGCACGGTGCGGCGAACGAGGCGGCGATCGACGCCGAACTGGCCCGCGACGACACCGCGTCCGGCAAGCGCCACCACGTACGGTGCCTGGCCTCGCGCCCCTCGGAGGCGGTCAAGGCGCAGGCGTGGGCAGCGGTCGTGGAGTCGGACAAGCTGTCCAACGCCCTGGTGGAGGCGACGATCGCCGGCTTCGAGCAGCCCTCGCAGCGGGAGCTGCTGGCCCCGTACGCGGACCGCTACTTCGAGGTGATCGAGCGGGTCTGGGCGGAGCGGTCCATCCAGATCGGCATGCACGTGGTGAAGGGGCTCTTCCCCGCCCTCCAGGACAGCCCGGAGACGCTCGCGGCGACCGACGCCTGGCTGAACGGCCACGCGGACGCCGCTCCGGCGCTGCGCCGGCTGGTCCTCGAGGCCCGGGACGACCTGGCGCGGGTGCTGCGCGGCCAGGAGTGCGACGCGCGGGCGTAGACGGACGGACCCGAATAGCTCGCGGGCGTGGACGGACGGGCCCGGAAGGCCCGCGGGCGTAGGCGGGCGGGTCCAGGGGGCGCACGGGTTCGGTGTGTGCGCGGCGCGAAAGCGGCGCTCGCACACCTGCCCGATGCGCCCCCTTCTCAATTCCCGCGCGACAGCCCTTTTCGGTCCTCGAACAACCGTACTTTAGGGCGGCGTTGTCCGGAATTGTCGACGGGCGTGTAACAGGGGTTAGGGGACCCTCGGTTGGCGGGAAATCATCGGCCATGACCCAGAACACCCCGCTCTCCCCCCTGTCTCCTCTGTTCCCGCGCCCCCTGCATCACCTCCAGGACGTGACGCATCGCGTCCTGTCCGCCGCCCAGCTCCGGGCGCGGGGCGTCTCCGCCGCGCAGACGTCCGCCCAGTGCCTGCCCGGCGGCTCCTGGCAGCACCTGCTGCCGGGGGTCTATCTGCTGCACCCGGAGCCCCCCAGCGACCAGGAGCGGCTGCGCGGCGCGCTGTTGTACGCGGGACGCCCGCCGGTCTCCTCCCGGCGCACTCCCCCGGAGCCGTCGGACGCGGGGTTCGGCGAGGCGATGGTGACCGGCCTGGCGGCGCTCGCCCTGTACGGCTTCGCCTCGGCGCCGGACCTGGCGGCGCTGCACCGCATCGACGTCCTGGTGCCGCGCACCCGGCGGCTGCGCTCGACCCGCTTCGTGGAGGTGGTGCGGGCCGCCGCGCCGCCCGCACCGGTGCGGCTGGCCGGGGTGCCCGTCGCCCCGGTGGAACGGGCGCTGGCGGACGCGGTGGCGGGGCTGGGCGACCCGGAGGACGTGCGCCGGCTGCTGACCGAGGCCGTGCGGGCCGGGCACAGCGAGCCGGCCGCCGTGGTGCGGGAGCTGAGCGTGGCCAAGCTGCTGGGGCGGCCTTCGGTGGTGGGCGCGGTGGAGGCGCTGCTGGCCGAGGGGCGGGCGGTGGCGGAGGCGCGGCTGTACGCGATGGTGCGCGAGCACGGGCTGCCGGAGCCCCTGTGGAACGTCGGCCTGCGGCTGCCGGGCGGACCGGAGCTGGGCGGGGTCGACGCGTACTGGCCGGATCAGGCCGTTGCCGTCGAGCTGGACACCCGGGCGCCCCGGTTCGGTGCGCCGGACGAGGGGCGGCGGTACGGGAACCGGGCCCCGGCGCACCCGGAGGAGCCGCAGTGGTCCGCGTACGCCGCCAAGCGGGACCATCTGGAGCGGCTGGGGGTCACGGTCGTCCACCTCACCCCGAGGAAGCTGCGAGAGGCGATGGACCAGCAGGCCACGGTGGTGCGGACTGCGCTGATGGCGGCGGACGACCGGGAGCCGGCCGCGTATCTGGTGGTGCTGCCGCGCTGAGCCGGAGCCGTAGCGTCCGCTGGTGCCACTGGTCCGGACCACAGGCTCTGGACCGGCTCTCCGGCGTACGCTTTCGCCTCATTCATCCCTCATGACGCATCGCCCCCAGTGGCGGATCTATGCCATGCACCTGTCTCGTCTCCGTCAACTCTCCACAAACCCCTGTCATTTACGACAGGCTGAGCGGTCATCCGGTACCGAATTCCGGACTCTCTCTTTCAATTACAGGGATGCTGATGACCAAGGAATCCCCCAGCTCCATACCCGGGGCGAGACGCGCCGCTCGCATCGCGGCCGCTGCCGGCCTCGCGGTCGCACTCGCGGCCTCCAGCGCCTCGCCGGTGTTCGCCGCCGGCGACCCGGCACCGGCACCCGTCAAACCGGCCGCCACGAGCGACCGCGGCGACAAGCTCGGCACGGCAGACGCCGAGGTTCTGGCCAAGGCCGAGGCCAAGGGCGAGAAGAACGTCACGATGATGATCGCCACCACCCCGGGGGCGACCGAGCAGGTCACCGAGCAGCTGGACGCCGTCAAGGGCTCCGTGCTCGGCCAGACCTACGACAAGCTCGGCTACGTACGGGCGACCGTGCCGACCAGCACCGCCGAGACCACCATCGCGGCAGCCTCCAAGCTGAAGTCCGTCCTCGGCATCGATCTCAAGCAGGAGATCAAGCTGGACGACCCGACGCCCTCGGGCGACCGGGCCACGGGGGCCAAGCAGCTGAAGGCCTCGGGCAGTTACCCGGCGCCGGGCAAGAACACCCCGGCCACCAACCCGTACAACCCCTCCTTCGAGACGGGTGCGGTCGAGTTCGTCGAGAAGAACCCGACGGCCGACGGCCGCGGGATCACCATCGGTGTCCTGGACTCCGGTGTCGACCTCGGCCACCCGGCGCTGAAGAAGACCACCACAGGCGAGCGCAAGATCGTCGACTGGGTCACCGCGACCGACCCGGTGAACGACGGCGACGGCACCTGGCTGCAGATGTCCGCGACCGTCACCGGCCCGACGTTCACGTCCGGCGGCAAGACCTACTCGGCGCCGGCGGGCAGCTACAAGTTCGCCACCTTCGCCGAGTCGGCCACCACCGGCGGCGACATGGCGGGCGACCTCAACCGCGACGGTGACACCACCGACGTCTGGGGCGTGCTGTACGACGCGGTCAAGGGCACCATCCGGGTGGACCTGAACGCGAACGCGGACTTCTCCGACGACACGGCCCTCAAGCCGTACAAGGACAAGTTCCAGGTCGCGTACTTCGGTGAGGACGACCCGGCCACCAAGATCGTCGAGCGCATCCCGTTCGTCGTCGAGACCCGTAAGAACGTGGTCTACAACGCGGCGGGCGCCAAGGCCGACTACGTCAACATCGGCGTGATCGAGGGCTCGCACGGCACGCACGTCGCGGGCATCACCGCGGCCAACGGCCTGTTCGGCGGCAAGATGAACGGCGCGGCGCCCGGCGCCAAGGTCGTCTCCTCGCGCGCCTGCACCTGGTCCGGCGGCTGCACCAACATCGCGCTGACCGAGGGCATGATCGACCTCGTCGTCAACCGTGGTGTCGACATCGTCAACATGTCGATCGGCGGCCTGCCGCCGCTGAACGACGGCAACAACGCCCGCGCCGAGCTCTACAAGCGCCTCGTCGACATCTACGGCGTCCAGCTCGTGATCTCGGCCGGCAACAGCGGCCCGGGCCTCAACACCATCGGTGACCCGGCCCTGGCCGACCACGTCATCTCGGTGGGCGCGTCGATCTCCAAGGAGACGTGGGCCGCGAACTACGGCTCCAGCGTCACCAAGAAGTACGACCTGCTCCCCTTCTCCTCGCGCGGTCCGCGTGAGGACGGCGGCTTCACGCCGACCATCTCGGCCCCGGGTGCGGCGATCAACACCACCCAGACCTGGTTCGACGGCGGTCCGGTCAAGGAGGCGGGCTACGCCCTGCCGCCCGGCTACTCGATGCTGCAGGGCACCTCGATGGCCTCGCCGCAGGCCGCCGGTGCGGCGGCCCTGCTGCTCTCCGCCGCGAAGCAGAAGGACCTGGAGCTGCCCCCGGCCGACCTGCGGGTCGCGCTCACCAGCTCGGCGACCCACATCAAGGACGTGCCGGCGCACGCCCAGGGTTCCGGTCTGATCGACATCGTCGGCGCCTGGAAGCTCATCACCAAGAAGGGCAACCCGGCGCACGAGTACAAGGTGAAGGCCCCGGTCGACACCGCGATCGACTTCGCGCTCAAGGACCCGGGCTTCGGCACCGGCCTCTACGACCGTGAGGGCGGCCTCAAGGTCGGCGAGACGAAGGTCTACGAGATCACCGTCACCCGCACCACGGGCCCGGACCGCAGCGTCCAGCACAAGCTGTCGTGGAAGAACAACGACAAGACCTTCAAGCTGAGCAGCCCCGAGTACGTCTCGCTGCCGCTCGACACCCCGGTGAAGCTGAAGGTCACGGCGAAGGCCAAGACCGCGGGCGTGCACAGCGCCATCCTGGAGCTGGACGACAGCAAGACCAAGGGGATCGACCACCAGGTCCTCTCCACGGTCGTCGTCGCGCACCAGCTGAACCAGCCCACCTACGCGTTCAAGTCGTCGGGTTCGGTGCAGCGCAACGGCACCACCTCGTACTTCGTGAACGTGCCGGAGGGCGCCAAGACCCTTGAGGTCGCGCTCAGCGCGCTCCGCTCGGGCAGCCAGACCCGGTTCATTGCCCTGCACCCGTACGGGACGCCGGTCGACCCGACCTCCACGGTCAACTGCTACCCGAACTACGAGAACCCGGCCAACACCTGCCGCCCGGACACGCGGTCCTACAAGGACCCGCAGCCCGGCGTGTGGGAGATCGAGGTCGAGTCGCGCCGTACGTCGCCGCTGCTGGACAACCCGTTCAAGCTGGACGTCTCGCTGCTCGGTGCCACCTTCGACCCGGCGGTGCAGACCATCGCCGAGGCGAAGATCGGCACCCCCGCCGCGGTGAACTGGAAGGTCACCAACGGCGCGGCGGCTCTTGAGGGCAAGCTCAAGGGCGGCTCGCTCGGCTCGGCCAAGGTGGCCAAGCCGTCGATCTCCACGGGCCAGTCCCAGCAGACCACGGTCACCATCGGTGCGGGCGTCGAGAAGCTCGACTTCGCCATCGGCGGTACGTCGGACGCCAACGCCGACCTCGACCTGTACGTCTTCCGGGGCGCGGCCCAGGTCGGCAGCGGGACCACCGCCGGCTCCGAGGAGAAGGTCAGCCTGGTCAACCCGGCCGCCGGTACGTACACGGTCATCGTCGACGGCTACTCGGTTCCGTCCGGGTCGACCACCTACGACTACCGCGACGTGTACTACTCGGCCTCGCTCGGCACCCTGAAGGTCGACGCGTCGAAGTCCTACAACCTGGCGAACGGCGCTTCGGCGCAGGTCGGCGCCGAGGTCGTGGTCGCCGGTGCGGCTCCCGAGGGCCGGCAGTTCTTCGGTGAGGTCCAGCTGGTCAACGCGCGCGGCACCGCCGCGGGCACCGGCAGCGTCGTGATCGAGAAGGTCACGCCGTAACGGATCGCTCCTGAGGGACCCTGGCCGGTCCTGCTCCATGACCGGTCCTGATCCATCCTGACCGGCAGCGGGGCGGGCGCTCATCACGAGCTCCCGCCCCGCTGTCGTGCGTCCACCGTGCGTGTTCATCGTCACACCCGGTGCGGAGCCGCCGCAGATGTTCTCCTTGGCACGCACGGCCGATGCAGATTCTGCGGTCCTCGCGCGATGAGTCCGCAGGTCGGACAATGGATTGGACAAGCCGGGCCCGGCCATACGCATCATGGAGCGGCAAACGGGCCGCACGCACGTACAGCTCACGTACAGAGGAGTCCCAGTGAAGGTCGGAATCGTCGGCGCCACCGGTCAGGTCGGCACAGTCATGCTCAGGATCCTGGCCGAGCGGGACTTCCCGGTCGACGAGCTGCGGCTGTTCGCCTCCGCCCGGTCCGCAGGCTCCACGATCGACTGGAAGGGCTCCGGCGTCACCGTCGAGGACGCCTCCGCGGCCGACTACACCGGCCTGGACATCGTGCTCTTCTCCGCCGGCGGCGCGACCTCGAAGGCGCTGGCCGAGAAGGTCGCCGCCCAGGGCGCCGTGGTGATCGACAACTCCTCCGCCTGGCGCAAGGACCCCGAGGTCCCCCTCGTCGTCTCCGAGGTCAACCCGCACGCGGCCCGCGTCCGGCCCAAGGGGATCATCGCCAACCCGAACTGCACCACGATGGCCGCGATGCCCGTGCTGCGCCCGCTGCACGCCGAGGCCGGTCTCGAAGCGCTGACCGTCGCCACCTACCAGGCCGTCTCCGGTTCCGGGGTGGCCGGCGTCGCCGAGCTGCACGGCCAGGCCTCCAAGGTCGTCGCCGAGGCCGAGAAGCTGGCCCACGACGGCGAGGCCGTGGACTTCCCCGAGCCGGCCGTCTACAAGCGCCCCATCGCCTTCAACGTGCTGCCGCTGGCGGGCTCGATCGTGGACGACGGTTCGTTCGAGACGGACGAGGAGCAGAAGCTCCGCAACGAGTCCCGCAAGATCCTTGAGATCCCCGGGCTGAAGGTCTCCGGCACCTGCGTCCGGGTCCCGGTCTTCTCCGGCCACTCGCTCCAGATCAACGCCCGCTTCGCCCGCCCCATCGGCGTCGAGCGCGCCTACGAGCTGCTGAAGGACGCCGAGGGCGTCGAGCTCTCCGAGATCCCGACCCCGCTCCAGGCGGCGGGCAAGGACGCCTCCTTCGTGGGCCGCATCCGGGTCGACGAGACCGTCGACAACGGCCTCGCGCTCTTCGTCTCCAACGACAACCTCCGCAAGGGCGCGGCGCTGAACGCCGTCCAGATCGCGGAGCTGGTGGCGGCCGAGCTGAAGGGCTGACGCGCGACCCTTGTACGCGTACGGGAAGGGGCGGCCACCGGAGTCCGGTGGCCGCCCCTTCCGCGTGCCTGCCTCAGGGCCGCCGCACCTCGAAGTGGAAGCAGCCGTACTCCACCGCCCGTACGTGCACCAACGCCACCTCCGGGTCCGCGAACGCCTCGTCGAACGCCGCGTCGAAGCCCTTCTCCGCCTCGGCCGGGATCTCCAGCAGCCGGCCGCCGGTGATGTGCCCGCGCGCGTCGTAGCGGCGCACCGTGCGCAGTGCGCCGGGGCGCGAGAACGGGTAGCCCTGGTGCGCCGGGGCCGGGCCCGCGCACTCCTCGGCGTGGATGAAGACAGGGCCCTGCTCGTCGTACGCCCCCGGGGCCGCCCCCGTCTCGGCCGCCCAGCGACGCAGCGGGGCGTAGGAGACCAGGGCGATGCGCTCCCCCGGCTCGCTGCCGCGCAGGCAGCAGCGGAGGGGGGCGCCGGTCCCCGTCTCCGTGTACGGGGCGCAGGGGCGGCCCGCGTCGTCGGTGGCGCGGAGTTCGGCGAGGGCGGCGAGGGCGATGGGGCGGGGCTCGTATCCGGTCATGGTTCGAGCCTGTTCCCCGGAGCCGTCCGCGTCCGGCGGAAAACGGACATCGCATTGAGAGCGCGGCACGTGGAAGGATGACGGAAACGCCGCATATCAAGTCGCACACCTAGGAGATGACCGCGTGCCTGGCACGAATCTGACCCGCGAAGAGGCACAGGAGCGGGCGCGCCTGCTGACCGTGGACGCGTACGAGATCGATCTCGACCTCTCCGGAGCGCAGGAGGGCGGCACCTACAGGTCCGTGACCACCGTGCGCTTCGACTCCGCGGAGGCCGGTGCGGAGACCTTCATCGACCTGGTCGCCCCGGCCGTCCACGAGGCCGTGCTCAACGGTGAGGCGCTGGACGTCGCCGCCGTGTTCCGTGACTCCCGGATCGCCCTGGCCGGCCTGCGCGAGGGCGCGAACGAGCTGAAGGTCGTCGCGGACTGCGCGTACACCAACACCGGTGAGGGCCTGCACCGGTTCGTCGACCCGGTCGACGAGCAGGCCTATCTGTACACCCAGTTCGAGGTGCCGGACGCCCGCCGCGTCTTCGCCTCCTTCGAGCAGCCGGACCTGAAGGCCACGTTCCAGTTCACCGTGCAGGCCCCCGCCGGCTGGACGGTCATCTCGAACTCGCCGACGCCGGAGCCGAAGGACGACGTCTGGACGTTCGAGCCGACGCCGCGCATCTCCACGTACATCACGGCCCTCATCGTCGGCCCGTACCACTCGGTGCACAGCAGCTACGAGAAGGACGGCCAGTCCGTCCCGCTCGGCATCTACTGCCGCCCCTCGCTCGCGGAGTACCTGGACTCGGACGACATCTTCGCCGTCACCCGGCAGGGCTTCGAGTGGTTCCAGGAGAAGTTCGACTACGCTTACCCGTTCGCCAAGTACGACCAGCTCTTCGTCCCGGAGTTCAACGCGGGCGCGATGGAGAACGCGGGCGCGGTCACCATCCGCGACCAGTACGTCTTCCGCTCCAAGGTGACGGACGCGGCGTACGAGGTGCGGGCCGAGACGATTCTGCACGAGCTGGCCCACATGTGGTTCGGCGACCTCGTGACGATGGAGTGGTGGAACGACCTCTGGCTGAACGAGTCGTTCGCCACCTACACCTCGATCGCCTGCCAGGCGGACGCCGAGGGCTCGAAGTGGCCGCACTCCTGGACCACGTTCGCCAACTCCATGAAGACCTGGGCGTACCGGCAGGACCAGCTGCCCTCCACGCACCCGATCATGGCGGACATCGGGGACCTGGAGGACGTCCTCGTCAACTTCGACGGGATCACGTACGCGAAGGGCGCCTCGGTGCTCAAGCAGCTCGTGGCGTACGTCGGCAAGGACGCGTTCTTCCAGGGCGTGCAGGCGTACTTCAAGGCGCACGCCTTCGGCAACACCCGCCTCTCCGACCTGCTGGGCGCGCTGGAGAAGACCTCCGGCCGTGACCTGAAGACCTGGTCGAAGGCGTGGCTGGAGACGGCCGGCATCAACATCCTGCGCCCGGAGATCGAGACCGACGGGAACGGTCACGTCACCTCCTTCACCGTCCTCCAGGAGGCCCCGGCGCTGCCCGCCGGCGCCAAGGGCGAGCCGACGCTGCGCCCGCACCGGATCGCGGTCGGCTGCTACGACCTGAACGCGGACGGCAAGCTCGTCCGGACGGACCGGATCGAGCTGGACGTCGACGGCGAGCGCACCACCGTGCCGTTCCCGGAGAACACCGCCCGCCCGGCCGTCATCCTCCTGAACGACGACGACCTCTCGTACGCGAAGGTCCGCCTGGACGAGGAGTCGCTGCGGGTCGTCACCGAGCACCTGGGCGACTTCACCGAGTCGCTGCCGCGCGCCCTGTGCTGGGCCTCCGCCTGGGACATGACCCGCGACGGCGAGCTGCCGACCCGGGACTACCTGTCGCTGGTGCTCTCGGGCATCGGCAAGGAGTCGGACATCGGCGTCGTCCAGTCGCTGCACCGCCAGCTGAAGCTGGCCCTGGACCTGTACGCGGCCCCGCAGACCCGTGAGGCCGCGCTCAACCAGTGGACGGACGCCACGCTGGCGCACCTGCGGGCGGCGGAGCCGGGCAGCGACCACCAGCTGGCGTGGGCCCGCGCCTTCGCGGCGACGGCCCGCAACCCGCAGCAGCTGGACCTGCTCCAGTCGCTGCTGGACGGTACGGAGTCGATCGAGGGCCTGACCGTCGACACCGAGCTGCGCTGGACGTTCGTGCAGCGGCTGGCCGCGGTCGGTCTGCTGGACGAGGAGGAGATCGCCGCCGAGTACGAGCGTGACAGGACGGCGGCGGGCGAGCGCCACGCGGCCGTCGCGCGGGCCGCGCAGCCCTCGGAGGAGGCCAAGGCGGAGGCGTGGGCCTCGGTAGTGGAGTCGGGCAACCTGCCCAACGCGCTCCAGGAAGCGGTCATCAGCGGCTTCGTCCAGCCCGACCAGCGTGAGCTGCTGGCGCCGTACGTGGAGAAGTACTTCGCCTCGGTGAAGGGCGTCTCGGACTCGCGCAGCCACGAGATGGCCCAGCAGATCATCGTGGGCCTGTACCCGACGTTCCACGTCTCCCAGGAGACGCTGGACGCCACGGACGCGTGGCTGGACTCGGCCGAGCCGAGCGCGGCTCTGCGCCGGCTGATGTCGGAGTCGCGGGCGGGCGTGGAGCGCGCCCTGAAGGCCCAGGCGGCGGACGCGGCGGCGGCCACCGCGTAACGCACCACCCGGGGGCGTCCTCTCCGCTGCGGCGGCGGGGGCGCCCCCTTGGCGTACGCCCGCGTTTGTCCTACGCCCGCGCGTTTGCCGTACGCCCCCGCGCGGGGTGGTCTCCCGTGGCCTAGCGTCCGAAGGGTCGTCGCAGGATGCTTCGGTCGCAGGCCACGGGAGGGTCGATGCCCGGCTTCGCCGCTGTGCCGGCCGCGCTGGCTCTCTGCGCGGGGCTGCTGGCGGGTCCGGCCGCCCCGGAGGCCGGGCGGCCGGACTGCCGGGCCGGTCCGGCGGACTGCTACGGCCTCTATACGTACGGATACAGCCTCGGGCTGCACCCGTTCACCGGCGCGCACGCGGTCCGGAAGCAGCTGACGGACCACTTCTGGCTCTTCCCGGTCAGCGGCGCCTGCCCGAGCCGGATCCGGGCCGGGGCGCGCTGCGAGCTGCTGGGCGGGAACCCGGTCGAGGTCGAGTACATCGGGAACGACTTCTTCCAGATCAACACGTTGCCGGGGCACCAGCTGGGCCGGGGCATGCACATCCGCTTCGCGTTCTCGCGGACCCTCGGATTCCACACCCTGACCGTCCGCGCCTGGCAGGACCGGCCCACCGACTGCACGGACGAGGCGTTCTGCACCACCGTGAACAGCGCGTTCGCCTGGGTGACCTGGCGGGTGCTGGCGCAGACGCTGCGGTTCTCCGCGTACGCCGCCTGAGCCGAGGGGCCGTTGGAATCCGCCCGGCGGGCGGGCGCAGGAGCGCAGCCGTCCGCCGGGCGGGAACTGGGGGGCGGTGCTTTACGGGGGCTACGGGGGGTTACGCGCCCGACTCCTCGTAGCGGCGGGCGAGCGCGGCCGTGCCGGACTCCGTGAAGCTGCCGTGCAGCCGCATCCGGGCCACCCCGCCGTCGGGGAAGGCGTCCAGGCGGACGTGGGTGACGACGGCCTGGGCGCGGAGCACGAAGCGGTGCGGGGTGTCGGGCTGGAGGCGGGTGCGCGGGACGATCTCGAACCACTCGCCGGTGTCGCCGTTACGGCCCTGGAGGGCGATCCAGCCGGCGGAGTTGCCCTTGAGGTAGGCGGTGTCGATCTCGACCGCGCGGACGGCGCCCTGGGCGGGGAGGCGGAAGCGGACCCAGTCGTTGGTGTCGCGGACCCGGCGGCGGCGGTTCTCCCAGCCGTCGTCCATCTTGCGGGAGGTGCCCGGCAGGATGATCTGGGTGGGCGAGGAGTAGAAGCGGTCGGAGGCGTCCTCGTACGTACCGCCGTTGAGCACCGAGATCAGGTCGACCGTGGAGAGCGCCGCGATCCAGGCCGGGTCCGGGACGACCTCGCCGTGCACGCGGAGGCGGGCTATGCCGCCGTCGGGGTGCTGACAGAGGCGGAGGTGGGTGTAGCGGCGGCCGCCGGTGATCTCGAAGGCGTTGGCCGCATGGCCGCGTACGGGGGTGGGCGGAAGGATCTCCTCCCACTTCACGTCGCCGGCGAGCAGCTCTTCGGGGCTCGGGGCGCCTTCGACGGCGGTGGCCTGCACCGATACGCGCTGGGGGTAGTTGCCGCGGAAGTGCGCGGTGTCCACGACCAGGCCGCGCACGATGCCGGGGGCGCCGAGACGGACGATCGCCCAGTCGTGGTCCTCGGGGGCCGGGAAGGGGTGGGAGGCGTCGGCGCCGCGACGGCGGCGGGTCTCCCAGCCGTCCATGATCTTGCCCTTGTGGCCGAAGTGCTCGGGGTCGAAGACGGCGCGTTCGCGCAGGAGGAGGTTCTCGCGCTGGGCGAAGAACTCGTCGTTGGCGGCGATCACGCCCGCGCCGAGGCGGCGGTCGGCGAGGTCGACGAGTTCGGTGAAGGGGAGGTCGCCCGCCTCGCGGTAGTCGGCGTACGGGTCGCCGCCGCCATAGGGCGCGGCGTCATTGGCGTGGGGATCGGTGTCGGAGTTCTGGAATGTGGTCTCGCTCGCGTCGAAGGTCATGCCCTTACCTTCGCGCCACCGGACCCATCAGGTCCATCGAAAGTTTTCGCAGATACCATTCAGCTCAACTGAACGATGCCGCGATGTCCGTGAGTGCTTTGAGCACCCGGGCCACCGCCGGGCCCGTCTCCGCCCCGTGCCGGACCGCCGCCACCACATGGCGGCGCGGCCGGTCCGCCTCCAGAACCCGCATCACCACGCCCTCGCGGCGCTGCTCCCGGGAGGCCATCCGGGGGACGAGGGCGACGCCCATGCCCGCCTCGACCAGGGCGAGGATCGCGGTCCAGCCGGCGGCGCTGTGGGCCTGCTCGGGGACGAAACCCGCCGTCTCGCAGGCGGCCGTGGTGATCTCGGACCAGGGGCCCGAGCCGCCGAAGATCCAGCGGTCGGCAGCCAGGTCCGCGAGGCGCAGCGCGGGCGCGTCGGCCAGGGGATGGCCGGCGGGGAGCGCCACGTCCAGCGGGTCGGCCAGCAGCGGGAAGACGGAGAAGCGGGGATCGCGCGCGGTCGGGGCGTGGGCGGCCAGCGACAGGGCCAGGTCGACCTCGCCGGCGGTGAGCAGCTCGTAAGCCTGGGCGGCCTCGGCCTCCCGTACGCGTACGTCGGGTCCCGGGCGGTCCTCGGCGCGCAGGAGCCTCACGGCGGGGACGACGAGGGCGGGTACGGCGGTGGAGAACGCGCCGACCCTGACCTCGCCCGCCTCGCCGCGCAGATAGCCGGTGAGTTCGGCGTCAGCCCGCTCCAGCTGGGCGAAGACCGCCTCGGCGTGGCGCAGGACGAGGTGGGCGGCATCGGTGAGGCGGACCCGGCGGCCCTGGGGTTCCAGGAGCTCCACGCCGAGCTGTCTGGCCAGGTTGGTGAGCTGCTGGGAGACGGCGGAGGGGGTCATCAGGAGCGCCTCGGCGGTCGCCGTCACCGTGCCGCGGTCCCGCAGGGTGCGCAGGATGCGGAGCTTCTTGACGTCCCACTCGGTCATGGCCGCAACCTACCGGGGTGCCTTCCCCCGCCGGACGTGCGGATGCGCCGCGCGGTAGCTCCCACCGGCGGCGCACCCTTCGTACGTGTGCGGGTCAGACCTGCTTCTTGGACTTGTCCAGGACCATGACCAGGGCCGTGATCACCAGGAACAGGGCGATGGGCGCGATGACGTAGAGACCGATGGTCTCCATCGCGCTGAGGCCCGGACCCGGGTCGTCACCGTCGTCGGGCGTGAGCGCGAGTGCCGGGGCCGACATGAGCAGCATCATCAGCGTCGTCCCGGCCGCAACGACGCCGGCGCGCTTAGCGTTCTTCTTGTCCACGGTGCCAACGTAGCGAACGCCTAGGCGGGGCGCTCGCCCGGGGGTGCCGTACGGGCCCTCCCGGGCCGCAGGACGTCCATCAGTCCGTGCAGCCGGGGCGAGGCGGCGATCTCCTCCAGGGTGACGGGGTGGCCCTCCGCGTCGGCGACGGGCAGCCGCCAGTTGGGGTACTGGTCCCAGGTGCCGGGGAGGTTCTGCGGGCGGCGGTCGCCGACGGTGTCGGGGAGCCAGACGCCGGTCATCCGGGCGGGGGTGGCGAGCAGGAAGCGGTGGACGGCGCGGACGGCCGCCTCCTCGTTGCCGTCGCCCTCGGGGAGCATCCGCAGCCGGGCGAGGAGGGCGAGCCATTCGGCGGTGGAGGTGACGTCCTCGGTGAGCTCCTCGTCCAGGGGGCGGGTGAGCAGGCCGAGGCGGTGGCGGAGCGTCACATGATCGCCGGTCAGCCGGGCGGCGGTGGAGGGCAGGTCGTGGGTGGTGGCGGTGGCGAGGCAGTCGCGCCGCCACTTCTCGGGGGCCAGCGGGCGGCCGTCGCCGTCCCAGTCGCGCTCGAACCAGAGGACGGAGGTGCCGAGGACCCCGCGCCGGGCGAGCGCCTCGCGGACGCCGGGCTCGACGGTGCCGAGGTCCTCGCCGACGACGACGGACCCGGCGCGGTGGGCCTCCAGGACGAGGACGGCGAGCATGGCCTCGGCGTCCTGGGCGACGTACGTACCGTCGGTGGGCGGGCGGCCCTCGGGCACCCACCAGAGCCGGAAGAGGCCCATGACGTGGTCGATGCGCAGGGCGCCCGCGTGGGCCAGCAGGCCGCGCAGCAGGCCCCGGAAGGCGGCGTAACCGGTGGCGGCGAGGACATCGGGGCGCCAGGGCGGCAGGCCCCAGTCCTGGCCGCGCGCGTTGAAGGCGTCCGGGGGCGCGCCGACGGACATGCCGTGGGCGAAGGCGTCCTGCTGGGCCCAGGTGTCGGCCCCCGCCGGGTGCACGCCGACAGCCAGGTCGTGGACGATCCCGATCTCCATCCCGGCGTCCTCGGCGGCCCGCTGGGCGTCGGCGAGCTGGGTGGCGGTCAGCCAGGCGAGGCGGCAGTGGAGGTCGACCCGGTCCAGCAGCTCGGCGCGGGCGCGGGCGGTCCCCGGGGAGCGGGGGTCTCGCAGGGGCTCGGGCCAGCTGTGCCAGTCGGGGCCGTGCACCTCGGCGAGCGCGCACCACAGGGCGTGGTCCTCCAGGGCCTGGCCCTGTTCGGCGAGGAAGTCGCAGTAGGCGGCGCGGCGGCCGGGGGTGAGGGGCACCTCGGCGATCAGCTCCAGGGCCTGCCGCTTCAGCTCCCAGACGGCGTCCCGGTCGATCAGCGCCCCCTTGTTGAGCACGGCCTCGCTGAGCGCCGCCGCGTCCTGGCGGAGGTCGTCCAGGGTTGCCCGGTCGTGGACGTGCCCGTACTCCGGGACCGACTCGACGTGCAGGTGCACGGGGTCGGGGAAGCGGCGCGAGGAGGGCCGGTAGGGGGAGGGGTCGGCGGGCTTCCCGGGAACGGCCGCGTGCAGCGGGTTGACCTGGACGAACCCGGAGCCGAGGGTGCGCCCGGACCAGGCGGCGAGGTCGGCCAGGTCGCCGAGGTCGCCCATGCCCCAGGAGCGGGCGGAGAGCAGGGAGTAGAGCTGGACCAGGAAGCCGTGGGTGCGCCCGGGCGGCTGCGGGACCCGGGCCGGGGCGACGACGAGGGTGGCGGTGGCCTCGTGGTGGTCGGGCGCGCGGACGTGGAGGCGGTGGACGCCGTAGGGGGGCTCGGTCCATCCGGCGGGGGCGGTGGGCCGGGGCTCACCCGGCTCCGTGACCGCATCGGCGGCCTCCGGGACCTTCCAGGACGAGGCGGTCTCCGGCACCGTCCAGGTGAGGGCGGGCACCGGCGGCCCGCCGGCCTGCTCCGGCTCGACCGTGACGGCCGAGCCGGGCGGCAGCCCGGTGAGCGCGGGCGGCAGCGGCTCACCGGCCCAGACCACCACGGTGGGCGGCAGCAGGCGTGAGCGCGCCTGAGCCGCGGCGAGTGACCTCCGTACGTCCTCCGGGGTGCCGGCGTCCACGCCCAGCGCGGCGAGCACGGCGATGACCGTGTCGTCGGGGACGGACACCGTGACATCCGGGGACGGGGAGTAGGAGGTGGCGACACCGTGCAGTGCGGCGAGCCGGGACAAGCCCATTCAGACTCCTGGGAACTCCATGCCCCCTGCGGTGCCGGGTGCGGTCGGCTCGCTGGTCAGAGGGGCGACGGCGGCGAGCGGAGGCTCGCTCGTGAGCGGGGTGGCATCGGCGAGCGGGGGCTCGCTGGTCAGCGGTGCGGCATCGGCGAACGAGGATTCGCCGAGCAGGAGGGAGATGTCGGCGAGCGGCGGCCCGCTGATCAGGTGGGCGACATCGGCGAGGGGAAGTCCGCTGGTCAGCGGCGCGGGGTCGGCTTGGGCGGGTACCTGTTTGGAGAGGGCGGAGAGCAGAAGCTGCGCGGCTGCGGGCATGGTGGCCTCCTGGCCATGGAGAACAGGACACAGCAGGCCTACCCAGGCCTCGCGTGCGCAGACCTGGACGTGACACACACGTCATCTCCAGGCAGTTACCACGCACGCATCAGGACAACGAGCCCAACGTGCCGTGGGTCACATTCCGTTCCCCCGTACGGCAGGTATGGGCCGTTTTCAGCCAATCCCGTCAGTCGCACCCGCCCCACCAGGCACGAAGGTGCCACTATTCCCGGCAAATCCGACAGAACCGCCACGCGCATTGACACCCTCGCGCACGGGTGGTGGGCTCGGACCCCACTCAGGCCTTTCGAGGGAGCGCGACGTGCGGTTCGGGCGCAGGAAGCAGGCCACGGCCGTGGCCGTCGCCGTGATCGGTGGGCTGCTGAGCCCCTTCGCACCGGCCGCGACCGCCGCCCCCGCCGACCCCGGCAAACCCCCCGCCACCTCGCCCGACCGCGCCGACAGCGCGCAGCCGCCCGCCGTGTGGCCCCGGCCCCAGAGCATCAAGGCCACCGGACCCGCCCTGCCGCTCGGCGCCGAGGCCACCGTCCTCGCCGCGCCGGACGCCGATCCGTACGCCGTGGCGGAGCTCCGCTCCCTGCTGCGCACCGCCGGGGTCCGGACCCTGCACGAGAGCCTGCCCGGCCGCGGGCCGCTGATCCGGATCGGCGGCACGGGCGCCGGCGAGGCGCTGCGGGCGCTGCGCGCACCCGACCGCGCCGACCTGCCCACCGGCGGCTACCGGATCGCGTCCGGCCAGGTCGCCGGGCGCGCCACCGTGGCCCTGGACGGGCTCGGCGAGGACGGCCTGTTCCACGCGGTCCAGACCCTGCGGCAGCTGGTGAGCGGCGGTGCGGTGGCCGGGGTCGTGGTGCGGGACTGGCCGGGCACGGCCGTGCGCGGCATGGCCGAGGGGTTCTACGGACAGCCCTGGACCCAGGAGGAGCGGCTTGCGCAGCTCGCCTTCATGGGCCGCACCAAGCAGAACCGGTACCTCTACGCGGCGGGCGACGACCCCTACCGGCTGGCCCGGTGGCGTGAGCCGTACCCGGCCGAGAGGCGGGCCGACTTCCGGGCGCTGGCGCAGAAGGCCGAGGCCGAGCATGTGACGCTCGGCTGGGCCCTCTCGCCGGGGCAGGCCATGTGCATGGCCTCCGACCAGGACGTCCGGGCGCTGACGAAGAAGATCGACGCGATGTGGGCGCTGGGGGTGCGGGTCTTCCAGCTCCAGTTCCAGGACGTCAGCTACAGCGAGTGGCACTGCGACCTGGACGCCGAGACGTTCGGCAGCGGCCCCAAGGCGGCGGCCCGCGCGCAGGCACGGGTGGCCGGGGCGGTCGCCCGGCATCTGGAGGAGCGCCATCCGGGCGGGGCGCCGCTGTCGGTGCTGCCGACGGAGTTCTACCAGGACGGGGCGACCGACTACCGCACGGCGCTCGCCGCCGAGCTGGACGACCGGGTGCAGGTGGCCTGGACCGGCGTCGGGGTCGTACCGAAGAAGATCACCGGGCGTGAGCTGGCCGGGGCGCGGGCCGCGTTCCGGCACCCGCTGGTGACGATGGACAACTACCCGGTCAACGACTACGCCCAGGACCGGATCTTCCTGGGGCCGTACACCGGCCGGGACCCGGCGGTGGCGAGCGGTTCGGCGGCGCTGCTGGCCAACGCGATGGAGCAGGCCTCCGCCTCCCGCATCCCGCTGTTCACCGCGGCCGACTTCGCCTGGAACCCGAAGGGGTACCGCGCGGACGAGTCCTGGCAGGCGGCGATCGACGATCTGGCGGGCGGTGACGCGGGGGCCCGGGAGGCGCTGCGGGCGCTGGCGGGCAACAGTGCGGACTCGGTGCTCGGCTCGGCGGAGTCCGCCTATCTGCAGCCCCTGTTCGCCGCGTTCTGGCAGTCTCGGGCAGCCGCCGCTCCGGTACGTGACCGGGCGGCGCGCGACCTGCGGACGGCCTTCACCGTGATGCGGCAGACCCCCGACCGGCTCGCCACCCCCGCCGAGGGGCGGCTGGCCGACGAGGTGCGCCCGTGGACCGAGCAGCTGGCCCGCTACGGCCACGCCGGTGAGCTCGCCGTGGACCTGCTCCAGTCCCAGGCGGGCGGTGACGGGGCGGGCGCCTGGCGGGCGCAGCTGGCCCTGGAGTCGCTGCGGGAGGAGATCGCGGCGGGGAAGGCCACGGTCGGCAAGGGCGTGCTCGATCCCTTCCTGGACCGGGCCGAGAAGGCGGCCGACGGCTGGAACGGCGTCGACCGCACCAGCGGCCGGGTCACCAAGGACACGCACAGCTATACGGTGCGGCTGGAGCGGGCCCGCCCGGTGGAGGCCGTGACGGCGCTCGCCGAGCCCTCCTCCGACCTGACCGGCGCGGTCGTCGAGGCCCATGTGCCGGGCGAGGGCTGGCGGCCGCTGGGGCAGCTGTCACCGACCGGCTGGACCCAGACCGCGGCGAAGGGGCTGCGTGCCGACGCCGTACGGGTCACGGTGCCCGAGGCCGCCCGGACCACTCCCCCGTCCTATCTGAGCCCCAGCCTGCCGCCGGCCCCGGCGGTCCCGGCGGGCACCCCGCGGCTGCGCGCCCTGGTGCCGTGGTTCGGGGACGAGCCGGACGCCGTGCTCGACCTGGCGCACGGCGAGACGGACGCGGAGATCGGCGGCGGGCCGAAGCGGGTCGCGGCGCGGCTGGCGGGGCGGCGTCCGGCCGAGGTGAAGGGCGCGCTGACCGCGAAGGCCCCCAAGGGCATCGAGGTGCGGGTCCCGAAGCAGACGACGGTGCCGCGCGGATCCCGTACCGAGGTGCCGGTGGACATCACCGTTCCGGCGGACACTCCGGCGGGTGAGTACGAGGTGCCGCTGACCTTCGGCGGCCAGGAGTCCACCCTGACCGTGCGGGCCTTCCCGCGTACGGGCGGCCCGGATCTGGTGCGTACGGCCAGGGCCTCCTCCTCCGCCGACGAGACCCCGGACTTCCCGGCGTCCGCCGCCTCGGACGGCGACCCGGAGACCCGGTGGTCCTCCCCGGTGGAGGACGGCGCGTGGTGGCAGGCCGAGCTTCCGCAGCCGGTGCGGCTGGGGCAGGTGGTGCTGTCCTGGCAGGACGCGTACGCCTCCGGCTACCGCATCCAGGTCTCCGCCGACGGCCGCACCTGGCGCACCGCGGCGACCGTCCGGGAGGGCCGGGGCGGGCGCGAGTCGGTGCGGATGGACGCGAAGGACACGCGCTTCGTCCGGGTGCAGGGCGACACCCGCGCGACCCAGTACGGCTACTCGCTCTGGTCGGTGGAGGCGTACGCGGTCGCGGAGTGACCCGTACAGCCGCTCACGACGGACGACGAAGGCCCGGTCTCAGGCGGAAACGCCGTCGATCCGGGCCATCACGTCGTCCGCGCCGAACGGTTGCAGATACGGCAGCCAGCGCGGGTCGCGGTGCCCGGTCCCGATGATCCGCCAGGCCAGGCCGGTCGGCGGGGCGGGCTGGTGACGCAGCCGCCAGCCGAGCTCGGGGAGGTGGCGGTCGGCCTTGACGTGGTTGCAGCGGCGGCAGGCCGCCACCACGTTGTCCCACGCGTGCTGTCCGCCGCGGCTGCGTGGAATGACGTGGTCGACGCTGGTCGCGGCGGCCCCGCAGTACATGCAGCGCCCCCCGTCCCGGGCGAACAGCGCCCGGCGCGTCAGGGGAACGGGCCCCCGGTAGGGGACCCGGACGAAACGCTTGAGCCGGACCACGCTGGGCGCGGGCACGGCACGGGTGGCACTGTGCAGGAAGGCGCCGGTCTCCTCCAGGCAGATCGCCTTGTTCTCGAGGACGAGGACGAGCGCGCGGCGGAGCGGTACGACGCCGAGCGGCTCGTACGACGCGTTGAGAACCAGGACGTGCGGCACGGTGGATGCCTCCTTGTACGCCGGCGGCGCGTGGCTCGCGCCGGGACGATCCGATCTCAGTCTCTCCTCATGCCTGGTCAAAGCGCCACCACGTACGGGTAACGGGCCGGGAGGATTTTTCTCACCCCCGGGCGCGGCGGGCGCCGGCCCGGCCCCGGAGGGCGGTCCTACCAGGACGGCCGCGCGCACTGTGCGATCGGCCACAGCGGACGTATCCCCAATGAGACGTGTCTCTCCCCCGAGGACGGCAACGATCCACTCCCCCGGCTTCGTTAGTGTTGTCGGTCAGCCGTCGTCCCTCTGGAGGTCCCCACCGTGCACCTGTCCGTCCTGTTGGCCGCAGCCCCGTCACCCGAGCCGGGCGGCTCGCTCGACGAAGCCGCCGAACAGGCCGGGAACGCGGCGGGGTGGGTCGAGGAGAACTGGTCCACCTGGCTGAGCACCGGTCTGCGGATCCTGCTGATCGTGGCGGTCGCGGTCACGCTGCGCTACCTGATCCGGCGCGCTCTGACCAATCTGATCGACCGGATGAACCGCAGCGCCCAGGCGGTGGAGGGCACCGCGCTGGGCGGTCTGCTGGTGAACGCCGAGCGCAGACGCCAGCGGTCGGAGGCGATCGGCTCGGTCCTGCGGTCGGTGGCCTCCTTCATGATCATGGGAACGGCCGTCCTGATGGTCCTGGGCGCCTTCAAGATCAATCTGGCGCCACTCCTCGCCTCCGCCGGTGTCGCCGGTGTGGCGCTCGGCTTCGGCGCCCGCAACCTGGTCACTGACTTCCTCTCCGGCGTCTTCATGATCCTGGAGGACCAGTACGGGGTCGGGGACACGATCGACGCCGGGGTGGCCTCCGGTGAGGTCATCGAGGTGGGCCTGCGCGTCACCAAGCTGCGCGGCGACAACGGCGAGATCTGGTACGTCCGCAACGGCGAGGTGAAGCGGATCGGCAACCTCAGCCAGGGCTGGTCCACCGCCGGGGTCGACGTCACGGTCCGCCCGACGGAGAAGCTGGAGCACGTCCGCGAGGCGATCACCTCGGCCGCCGAGACCATGGCGAAGGAAGAGCCCTGGTCGGAGCGGCTCTGGGGCCCGGTGGAGGTGCTCGGCCTGGACGCGGTCCTGCTGGACTCCATGACGGTCCGGGTCACCGCGAAGACGATGCCGGGCAAGGCGATCGGGGTGGAGCGCGAGCTGCGCTGGCGCATCAAGCAGGCGCTGGACGACGCGGGCATCCGGATGATCGGCGCGGTGCCGCTCCAGGCGGAGGCCGAGTCCGCGGCGGACCCGACGGCGGCGATGGCGGCCCCTTCGGCGTACGCGTCGGCTACCTCCCCGCAGTCGCTGGCGGCGACCCCGATACCGCCGCCGACGACGAACCTGAACAAGTAAGCCCTTTCCGCGACGCCCCCGGCCGCCCCTGGACCCCAGGAAGGCGGCCGGGGGCGTTTGCGTGCGAGGTAACACTTTGATTGCCGGAGAGGCGGTGCCCATTGACGCCCCGGTGACCTGCGTCTTACGGTCCTCCCAGAATAGGAAAGTTTCCTAACAGAGTCGACAAGGGTGGGTGCGTCCACGATGACGGGAACCACACCGGGCACCCCCCGGGTACTGCGGGCCATGAACGACCGGGCCGCCCTCGATCTGCTGCTGGAGCACGGCCCGCTCTCCCGCACCCGGATCGGCAAGCTGACGGGCCTGTCCAAGCCCACCGCCTCGCAGCTCCTGGCCCGGCTGGAGGCGGCCGGTCTGGTCGTCGCCACCGGGACCAGCGAGGGGCGCCCCGGGCCCAACGCGCAGCTCTACATGGTGAACGCGCGCGCCGCCCATGTGGCCGGGCTCGATGTGAACGAGCGGCGCATCGTCGCCGCCGTCGCGGACGTGACCGGCAGCACGGTCGGGCAGTTCGAGCTGGCGACTCCCGGCCGGCGTGCCGACAGCGTGGTGCGCCAGGTGGCCGACGCGCTGGACGGGGCGGTGAAGGAGGCCGGGCTCACCCGTGCCGACATCCACCGGGTCGTCATCGGCACCCCGGGCGCCTTCGACCCGAGCACCGGGCGGCTGCGGTACGCGTCGCACCTGCCCGGCTGGCACTCCCCCACCCTCCTGGACGAGCTGGCCGCGTACCTCCCGATGCCGGTGGAGTACGAGAACGACGTCAACCTGGTCGCCGTCGCCGAGCAGCGTCTCGGTGCGGCCCGCGGCCACGACGACTTCGTTCTGCTCTGGAACGAGGAGGGCCTGGGCGCCGCCCTCGTCATCAACGGGCGCCTGCACCGCGGCTTCACCGGCGGTGCGGGCGAGGTCGGCTTCCTGCCGGTGCCCGGGACCCCCCTCGTACGCCAGGTCGTCAAGGCCAACAGCGGCGGCTTCCAGGAGCTGGCGGGCGCCCAGTCGGTGCCCCGGCTCGCGAAGGCGCTCGGCATCGACACCCCGCAGCAGCCGTACGCGAAGGCCGCCGCCACCCTGCTGGAGCGGGCGGCCGCCGCGTACGAGCAGGACGAGGCGCTGACCGAGCTGCTGGGCCAGTACGCCCACCGGCTCGCCACCGGCCTCGCCTCCGTCACCGCCGTCCTGGACCCCGGGCTGATCGTGCTGTCCGGCTGTGCGGTCGTCGCGGGCGGCGAGGTCCTGCGCTCCCTGATCCAGTCCGAGCTGGCCGAGCTCGCCGCCTCCCGGCCCCGGCTGGTCGTCGGCGAGATCGACCGCACCCCCGTGCTGCGCGGCGCCCTGGAGAGGGCGCTCGCCGACACCCGCGACGAAGTGTTCGACACCTCGCGCTGACCCACCGATTCCCCCGTCCCTGCCCCCGTTTCCTCCCCCGCCCCTGTCGTCTGCTTCTCTTCCCCGCCCCTGGGAGCTTTGTCATGCGCACAAACCGTCTCACCGCCACCGCTGTCGCCGTCGCCGCGATATCGGTGCTCGCCACCTCGTGTACCGGCCAGACCGAGGCCGGAGGGACCGACGACCCGAAGGCGAAGACCACGATCAACTTCTGGCACGGCTGGAGCTCTCCTGCCGAGGTCAAGGCGGTCAAGGACAACGTCGACCGGTTCATGAAGGCCCACCCGAACATCACGGTGAAGGTCTCCGGCAACATCAACGACGACAAGCTCAACCAGTCGCTGCGCGCGGGCGGTTCGAACGGGCCCGACGTGGTCTCCTCCTTCACCACCTCCAACGTCGGCAAGTTCTGCTCGTCCGGCGCCTTCGCCGACCTGAAGCCGTTCATCGAGAAGTCGAAGCTGGACCTGGAGAAGACGTTCCCGAAGGTCCTCCTCGACTACACCCAGTTCGAGGGCAAGCGCTGCGCCCTGCCGCTGCTCACGGACGCCTACGGTCTCTACTACAACAAGGACGCCTTCGAGAAGGCCGGGATCACCGCGCCGCCGAAGACGATGTCCGAACTGGCTAGCGTGGCCAAGAAGCTGACGGTGGAGAAGGGCGACAGCTACCAGCAGCTCGGCTTCATGCCCACCTTCCACGGCTACGAGACGGTCGCCGACCACTACCTGTCCTCGTGGGACCACACGTACTTCGACGAGAACGGCAAGTCGAACATCGCCAAGGACCCGGCGTTCGCGGAGATGTTCACGTACCAGAAGAAGCTCGTGGAGACCCTCGGCGGCTACGACAAGCTGGAGAAGTACCGCGGCACCTTCGGTGACGAGTGGGGCGCCAAGCACCCGTTCCACACCGGCCAGGTGGCCATGCAGCTGGACGGCGAGTGGCGGCTCGGGATGGCCGAGGACGCCGGGGTCGGCTTCGAGATCGGGGTCGCCCCGATGCCCGTCGCCGACGACGAGGCGGACAGCTACGGCAAGGGCTTCCTCTCCGGCACCATCGTGGGCATCGCCCCGGCCAGCAAGAAGCAGAACGCCGCGTGGGAGCTGGTGAAGTACATGACCAGCGACACCGAGGCGGTCGTCAACTTCGCCAACGGCATCCGTAACGTGCCCTCCACCTTCGAGGCGCTGAAGTCGCCCGGCCTGAAGTTCGACCCGCGCTTCAAGACGTTCCTCGACATCGCCCAGCACCCGAAGTCCAACACCCCCGACGGGGCCGTCAACGGTGCGGCGTACCAGCTGACCCTCCAGGACTTCGGCTACCAGTACGAGAAGGGCGCGGTGAAGGACCTCCAGGCCGGCCTGGAGAAGACCGCGAAGCAGATCGACACCGACATCGCCAAGGCCAAGTAGCCCGACGATGACGACGCACACACTCCGCTCCAAGCGCCGCAGATCGACGCTGCGGAACGCGGCCTTCATGTCGCCGTGGCTGATCGGGTTCTCGGTCTTCTTCGCGTACCCGATGGTCTCGACGGTCTACTTCTCCTTCACGTCGTACGACGGGTTCGGGGCGCCGGTCTTCAACGGGCTGACGAACTGGACGTACGTCTTCCGGGACTATCCGATGTTCTGGCCGTCGCTGTGGAACACGCTCTGGCTGGTGGTCGTCATGGTCACCTGCCGGGTCGTCTTCGGGCTCGGCATCGGCCTGCTGATCACCAGGATCAAGACGGGGACGGGCGTCTTCCGGACCCTGTTCTACCTGCCCTACCTGGCCCCGCCCGTCGCAGCGACACTCGCCTTCGTCTTCCTGCTCAACCCCGGCACCGGGCCGGTCAACGCGATCCTCGGGGAGCTGGGGCTGCCGACGCCCGGCTGGTTCAACGACGCCGCCTGGTCCAAACCGGCCCTCACCATGCTCGCGGTCTGGGGCATCGGGGACCTGATGGTCATCTTCATGGCCTCGCTGCTGGACGTGCCGACCGAACAGTACGAGGCGGCCGAGCTGGACGGCGCCTCCGCCTGGCAGAGGTTCCGCTTCGTGACCCTGCCGAACATCGCGCCGATCGTCCTGTTCGCCGTGGTGACGGGCGTCATCCAGGCGATGCAGTACTACACCCAACCCCTGGTGGCCGGAAAGGTCGCCTCCGGAGTCATCGGCGGCTCCGGCCAGTCCTTCGAACCCGGCTATCCCGACAAGTCGACACTGACGCTCCCCCAGCTCGTCTACAACCTCGGCTTCCAGCGCTTCGACTACGGCGCCGCCTGCGTCGTCGCCCTCATCCTGTTCGCCCTGGCCATGGCCTTCACCGCGCTGCTCATGCGGGGCCGCAACAACCTGATCCAGGCCGGTGACTGAGCCATGACCCAACTACTCGACAAGCCCGCCCCCGCCTCCCCGGCAAAGGCCCCGCACACGCCCGCCGCCCGCACCGCACGCCGCAAGGCGCTGCTGCACTGGATCGCCGTTCACTCGCTCGGGATCGCCGCCGCGCTCTTCTTCGTGCTGCCGTTCGTCTTCGTGGTGCTCACCTCGCTGATGAACGACCAGCAGGCGCTGACCCGCGACCTGACCCCCAACACCTGGGAGTGGGGCAACTACAAGAAGGCCTTCGAGACGCCCGGCTTCCTTATCTGGTGGCGCAACACCCTCTTGTACGCGGGACTCGGCACCGTACTCACCGTCGTGTCGTCGATCCCCGTGGCGTACGCGCTGGCGAAGTTCCGCTTCCGCGGCCGCAAGCTGTCCCTGATGCTCGTCATCTCGATGATGATGCTGCCGCCGCAGGTCGTCATCATCCCCATGTACCTGTTCTGGGCGAAGCAGATGGACCTCTCCGGCACCCTCTGGCCGCTGATCATCCCGATGGCCTTCGGTGACGCGTTCTCCATCTTCCTGCTGCGGCAGTTCCTCCTGACCATCCCGAACGAGTACCTGGACGCGGCCAAGGTGGACGGCTGCGGTGAGTTCCGTACCCTGATGAAGGTCGTCCTGCCGATGGCCAAGCCCGGTATCGCGGCCATCGCCCTCTTCCAGTTCTTCGCCGCCTGGAACGACTACTTCGGACCACAGATCTACGCCTCCGAGAACCCGGCCGCCTGGACGCTCAGTTACGGCCTGGAATCCTTCAAGGGCGCACACCACACCGACTGGAACCTGACCATGGCCGCGACCGTTCTGGTCATGGCCCCCGTGATCGCCGTCTTCTTCTTCGCTCAGAAGGCATTCGTCGAGGGCGTCACACTCACCGGAGTAAAGGGCTGACAATGAAGCTCGCAGTAGTTGGTGGCGGGTCCACCTACACCCCTGAACTGATCGACGGCTTCGCCCGGTTGCGGGACACGCTGCCGGTCGAGGAGCTGGTGCTCGTCGACCCGGCGGCCGACCGGCTCGAACTGGTCGGCGGCCTGGCCCGGCGGATCTTCGCCAAGCAGGACCACGCCGGGAAGATCACCACCACCACCGACCTGGACGCGGGCGTGGCCGGCGCCGACGCCGTCCTCCTCCAGCTCCGCGTCGGCGGACAGGCCGCGCGGAACAAGGACGAGACCTGGCCGCTGGAGTGCGGCTGCATCGGCCAGGAGACCACCGGCGCCGGCGGTCTCGCCAAGGCGCTGCGGACCGTGCCGGTCGTGCTGGACATCGCCGAGCGGGTGCGCCGCACCAACCCGGACGCCTGGATCATCGACTTCACCAACCCGGTCGGCATCGTCACCCGGGCCCTGCTCCAGGCCGGGCACAAGGCGGTCGGCCTGTGCAACGTGGCGATCGGCTTCCAGCGCAAGTTCGCCCGGCTGCTGGACGTGAACCCCTCCGAGGTCCACCTGGACCACGTCGGGCTCAACCACCTCACCTGGGAGCTGGGCGTGCGCCTGGGCGGCCCGGACGGCGAGAACGTGCTGCCGAAGCTGCTGGCCGAGCACGGTGACGCCATAGCGGACGACCTCCACATGCCGCGCCAGATAGTGGACCGGCTCGGCGTCGTCCCCTCGTACTACCTGCGCTACTTCTACGCCCACGACGAGGTCGTGCGGGAGCTCGGCACCAAGCCGTCCCGCGCCGCCGAGGTCGCGGCGATGGAGAAGGAGCTGCTGGCGATGTACGGCGACCCCACGCTGGATACGAAGCCCGAGCTGCTCGCCAAGCGCGGCGGGGCGTTCTACTCGGAGGCGGCCGTGGACCTCGCGGCCTCCCTGCTGGGCGGCGGCGGTTCGCCGGTCCAGGTGGTGAACACGTACAACAACGGGACGCTGCCGTTCCTCCCGGACGACGCGGTCATCGAGGTGCAGGCCCGGGTGGACCACGGCGGTGCGACCCCGCTGGCCGTGCCCGCGCTGGACCCGCTGTACGCCGGTCTCATCGCCAACGTGACGGCGTACGAGGACCTCGCCCTGGAAGCCGCGCTGCGCGGTGGCCGGGACCGGGTCTTCAAGGCACTGCTCGCCCACCCGCTGATCGGGCAGTACGACTACGCCGAGGGGCTCACCGACCGGCTGATCGCGCACAACCGGGAGCACCTCGCGTGGGCGTGAACGTCTCGGTCATCGCCGTCGACGCGGGCAACAGCAAGACCGATGTGGCGTTGATCGGTGCGGACGGCACGATCCTGGCCAAGGCCCGGGGCGCGGGCTTCCAGCCGCCCCTCGTCGGAGTGGAGGCGGCGCTCGACGTGCTGGGCTCGGTCCTGGACCGGGCGGTCGCGGAACTGCCGTCCGCGCCCGGCTCTCCCGGCCACCTCTCCGCGTGCCTGGCCAACGCCGACCTGCCGGTCGAGGAGGCCGAGCTGGCCGAGGCCCTGGAGGCCCGCGGCTGGGCGGCGTCGGTCGAGGTGCGCAACGACACCTTCGCGATCCTGCGCGCGGGGGTGGACGAGCCCCGGGGCGTCGCGGTGGTCTGCGGGGCCGGGATCAACTGCGTGGGCATGGTGCCGGACGGGCGGACCGCCCGCTTCCCCGCGATCGGCCGGATATCCGGCGACTGGGGCGGCGGCGGGGGGCTCGCGGAGGAGGCGCTGTGGTTCGCCGCGCGCGCCGAGGACGGACGCGGTGAGCCGACCGAGCTGGCCCGTACGCTGCCGGCCAACTTCGGGCTGGACTCGATGTACGCGCTGATCGAGGCGCTGCACCGGGGCACGATCCCGCTGGCCAGGCGGCACGAGCTGACGCCGGTGCTGTTCGCCACGGCCGCCGCGGGGGACCCGGTGGCAACCGCGGTGGTGGAGCAGCAGGCCGAGGAGGTGGTGGCGATGGCGTCGGTGGCGCTGACCCGCCTGGGCCTGCTGGAGGAGGCGGCGCCGGTGCTGCTGGGCGGCAGCGTGCTGGCCGCGCGCCATCCGCAGCTGAACGACCGGATCGCCGAACTGCTGTCGGCGCGAGCCCCGAAGGCGGTCGTGCGGGTGGTGTCCGAGCCGCCGGTGCTGGGGGCCGCTCTGCTGGGCCTGGACCGTACGGGGGCGGCGCCCGAGGTCCACCGCCGGCTCCGGGCACAGTACGCCTGAGCCTCCGGCACAACCTGCCGGGGCGTCCCGTCGCGTTCACGCGGCGGGACGCCCCTCGTTCGGGGGAACGCGAGCGGGCCGGGGAACCGATCGGGCGTCCCGCTCGTGTACCTGATGGGGAGTCCGGAAAGCCGGGGGACGGCTGGACGGCCGGGCGGTCGTGGGAAGCCGCCGACGGGGGCCGGTTCGCTTATGGGGATGTTTCGGGGCACGTTGCGCCGATCGCCTTGATCGGCCGCGTTCGCCCTGATCGAATGCGTTGACCGGTGCGGGATCCAGGCGTTCTTCAGGTGAATGTCCGTCCCTGCGGCCATACTTCTGGCCGGGCGCCGGCCCCGATCGGCCGGGGTCCGGGGCACCGTCAGTGACCGAGGGGGAGGTCGAGTGACACAGCTGCCGCAGGGCGGCCCGCAGACGCAGCGCGCGCCGGAGCAGGCGCCCGCGCCCATCGGCCTGCCCGCACAGCGGCCGAGCACCTGGGCGGTGCAGAGCCGGCGGCTGCGCGCCGTGGCGACGACCGAGCCCGGCCGCCTCCAGATCATCGGGGCCGTGCTGGCGCTGCTGGTCCTGGCGTTCGGGGCGGTGACCGCCCTGGAGATCTCGCACCGCTCCTCCGCCGCCGACGACGTGGTGGGGCGCAGCCAGCCGCTCAGCGCGGACGCGGCGAACATCTACCGCTCGCTCGCCGACGCGGACACGATGGCGGCCGGCGGCTTCCTCGCGGGGGCCCAGGAGCCGAAGGCCGTCCAGGACCAGTACCGCAAGGACATCGAGGAAGCGGCACGGCTGCTGGTGAAGGCATCGGCGAACACCGACGCCTCGACCAGCTCCTGGCAGGAGATCACCACCCTCAACGAGCTGCTGCCCGTCTACACCGGCCTGATCGAGCGGGCCCGCGCCAACAACCGGCAGGGGCTGCCGCTGGGCGGCGCCTATCTGCGGTACGCCAACCAGAAGATGACGAACGAGCTGTTGCCCGCCGCCGAGCGGCTGTACGCGGCGGAGACGGGCCGGCTCGACCGGGACTCCGCCGACGCCCGGCAGTGGCCCTTCCTCTCGCTCGCCTCCGGAATCGTGGTGCTGGGCGCGCTGGTGTGGATGCAGCGCCGCAACTACCGCCGCACCAACCGGGTGTTCAACCACGGACTGCTGGTGGCGACGGCCGCCGCCTCGGTGGTGCTGCTCTGGCTGGCGGTGGGGCACACGGTGGCCCGCACCGAGCTGCGGTCCGCGATGACGCACGGCCAGGAGTCGCTCGATGTCCTCAACAACGCGCGGATCAACTCCCTGAAGGCGCGCGCCAACGAGAACCTCACGCTGGTGGCGCGCGGCGCCGTGCTGACCGCCGACGGTTCGGCCGACCAGTACGAGACGGACTACACCACGGGCATGAAGGCCCTCAAGGCGCAGCTGAAGCAGGCCGGACAGCTCGCGGACGACAAGAGCGGCAGCGCCCCGGTGGCCGAGGCCGCCAGGAGCGTCACCGAGTGGCAGGAGCGCCACCGCAAGGCGCGCGCCACGGACGACCGGGGCGACTACGACGGTGCGCTGAAGCAGATCATCGGCGCCGAGGACTCCACGGGGCAGTCCTTCCAGCAGGTGGACACCGCGCTGCGGAAGGCGCTCGCCCATGAGCAGGGCGAGTTCACCTCGGCCGCCGAGGACGGGCGCGGGGCCCTGCGCGGCCTGCCGACAGGAGCCGCCGCGCTGGCGGTGCTGGGAGCGGTCGCCGCGATCCTCGGGGTCAACCGCAGGCTCTCGGAGTACCGGTGAGAGGGGCAGCGATGACCAGGGCGAGAACGGGGACACGGCACCGCCCCGCGCGGGGCGGGCTGCGTGGCTGGGGCGGGGTGACGGGGATGGCGGTGGCGTGCGTGATCACCGCGTCGCTCACCCTGCTGCCGCTCTCCCGGCACGGCGGGCGGACCGCGGAGGCGGACACGGTCGGCGGCGGGACGGCGGCGGCCTTCCCGGCGCGGGCCGAGGCGTGCACCGATCCGGAGGCGAGCCTGCCGCCCTCGGCGGCGGACGGGCCGGGCATCGCGAAGATCAAGGCGCGCGGGAAGCTGGTCGCGGGCGTCGACCAGAACAGCTTCCGCTGGGGGTACCGCAACCCCTACAGCGGTGAGCTGGAAGGGTTCGACATCGACCTCGTGCGGGCGCTGGCCAAGGACATCCTCGGCGACCCGAACGCGGTGATCTTCCGGGCCATCCCGACCAACCAGCGCATCGCCGCCCTGGAGAGGGACCGGGTCGACGTCATCGTGCGGACGATGACCATCAACTGCAAGCGGCTGGAGCAGGTCTCCTTCTCCACCGCCTACTTCCGGACCGGCCAGCAGATCCTGGCCCCCAAGGCCTCCGCCATCACGGGGTACGACGGATCGCTGAAGGGCAAGCGGGTCTGCTCCGGCGAGGGCACCACCGCGTACGAGGCGCTGGAGAAGGAGTCGTACGGGGCGATATTCAAGGACGAGTCCGACGGCACCGAGCGGGACCGGGACCAGCTGACCGTCCCCAACCAGCTGGACTGCCTGGTCCGGCTCCAGCTCGGTGAGGTCGACGCCGTCCTCACGGACAACGCCCTCGGCGCCGGGCAGGCGGCACAGGACCCGGCGGTGGCCCTCAAGGGCGCGGGGCCGTTCACCACCGAGTACTACGGCGTGGCGGCGAAGAAGGGTGCCGACGATCTGGTGGCCCGGGTCAACAAGGTCCTGGTCGACTACCGGGCGGGCGGGGCGGACAGCGCCTGGATGGTGTCGTACCGCAAGTGGCTGGCGGCCGGACTGCCCGGCATCACGGCGCCACCGGCCCCGAAGTACCGCAGCGAGTGACCCCGGCGCGCCGGGGCGCGTACATACCGGAGCAACTGATCCCGTCCGGGCCCACCGGCCCGGCGGCGAGAGCGGAGAGGTGATCGATGGGCGTCGCGGGATCCTTCCCCAGCTTCGCGGGGAGGCCCCCCGGCCCGGTCATGGACCGGGAAGAGGCGGACCGGGCGCTGGCCCGGCTCGGCGCGGAGCACGAGGCCATCGAGACCTCGCTCCTCGCCCTGCAGGACCATGCGGGCCGCCGCCTCCTGGAGGGCGCCGAACTGACCGGGATCACCCGGGACCGCTGGGCCACGACCGAGCAGTCGATCACGCTGCTGTGGGAGTACTTCGACGCCTACGCGGGTGCGCGGGAGGAGGCCAGGGAGATACGGGCCCGCCGCCGCCACCCGAACCGGGAGGACCTGGTCGCCCTGACCGAGCTGCTGCGCGGCGACGCGGTCACCGTGGCCAATCCCGGCGCCCTGCCGCCCTCTTCGGTGACGGGCCCGGCCCGGCTCTCCGAGCGGTTCTCGCTCCAGGAGCTGGTCGCCCGGATGAACGAGCTGTACGCCAGGTCGCTGGACATGGTCGTCGCCTCGGACTCCGTCTGGTCGGCGCTGCCCGCCCGGATCGACCTCCTCGCCGCCGAGCTGCACCGGACCCGTTCGCTGGCCCACTCGGTGGGCGTGCGCCCCGGTGAGCACCCTGCCGGGGACGACCTGGCGGAGATCACCGAGGAGCTCACCACCCTGCGGGTGCAGGTGATCTCCGACCCGCTGGCGTTCTGGCTGCCGGGCCCCGGCAGCGCCGCGCCCGGCGGCGGACGCCCGGACACCTCCCGCTACGACCGGGCGGCCCGCGCCCTGGAGGACGTACGGCGGGAGATCGAGGCGGTGCTCGCGGTGCGGCAGGACGCCGAGGCGCGGCTGATGCGGCTGCGGGACGTGCTCTCGCGGGCCGACCGCACGCTGACCGAGGCCCGGGCGGCGCGCGGCGAAGTGCTGGCCAAGATCGCCGCCTCCGAGGTGCCCGCCGTCAGCGGACCGGCGACCGCCCTCCAGGAGCGGCTGGACATCGCGTCCGAGTACCGCAGGCGCGCCCAGTGGAACCGGCTCTCCCCGCTCCTGGAGTCGCTGGAGCAGGAGGCCGAGGAGGAGCTGCTGCGCGCCCGGGAGTCGCTGACCTCGGTGACGGCCCCGCTGGCGGTCCGCGCCGAGCTGCGCGGCCGGCTCGACGCGTACAAGGCCAAGGTGGCCCGGCACGGTCTGGCGGAGGATCCGCTGCTGATCGAGCGGTACGACGCGGCGCGCCGGATGCTGTGGAGCGCGCCGTGCGATCTGCGGGTGGCCGAGCAGAACGTGCTGCGCTACCAGCAGGCGGCGGCCGAGCTGCTGACACCGCGCCCGCCCGACGGGGCCGACGGCCCCGAGGACCGGCGGGGCGGGTCCGGGCCGGGCGACCAGGGGGAGATTCGATGAGTACGCAGTGCCAGCGCCCGGCGTGCGAGGGCGCCTACGAGGACATGGGCGGCGGTGAGCTGTACTGCGACACCTGCGGTCTGGCCCCGGTCGTCTCGCCGACGGGCATGGTCTCCTCGCCGCCCACGGGGATCGCGGGCGGCGGGCGGGCGAGCAGCCGGGACAGCTCCTCGCAGCGCTCCTCCTCCCGGGCCTCCGCGCGCTCCTCGTCGCGTTCGTCGACCTCGCGGCGCTCGGTGTCGGGGCGGCTGTCACGCTCGCTCTCCGGCTCCTCCACCTCCCGTTCGGTCTCGGTGCGCTCCTCGGGCTCGTCGGTCGCCTCCTCCACCCGGGGGCGGCTCGGCGTCGGTCTGGTGCAGGTACCCGACGTGCCCCGGCCCGACCCGCGTACGGCGGTGATGGAGAACCCGGAGGTGCCCGAGCGCAAGCGGTTCTGCTCCCGCTCGGACTGCGGGGCCCCGGTGGGCCGTTCGCGCGGTGACCGGCCGGGCCGCACCGAGGGGTTCTGTACCAAGTGCGGCCACCCCTACTCCTTCGTGCCGAAGCTGACCGGCGGCGACATCGTGCACGGCCAGTACGAGGTCGTGGGCTGCCTGGCGCACGGCGGGCTCGGCTGGGTCTACCTCGCGGTGGACCGGGCCGTCTCGGACCGCTGGGTGGTCCTCAAGGGCCTGCTGGACACCGGCGACCAGGACGCGATGGCGGCGGCGATCTCCGAGCGCCGCTTCCTCGCCGAGATCGAGCACGCCAACATCGTCCGGATCTACAACTTCGTGGAGCACCTGGACCAGCGGACCGGTTCGCTCGACGGGTACATCGTCATGGAGTACGTCGGCGGCAAGGCGCTCAAGGAGATCGCCAACGAGCGCCGCACCCCGGCCGGGAAGCGCGACCCGCTGCCGGTCGAGCAGGCCTGCGCGTACGGGATCGAGGCGCTGGAGGCGCTGGGTCATCTGCACAGCCGGAATCTGCTCTACTGCGACTTCAAGGTCGACAACGCGATCCAGACCGAGGACCAGCTCAAGCTGATCGACATGGGCGCGGTCCGCCGGATGGACGACGACGAGTCCGCCATCTACGGCACCGTCGGCTACCAGGCCCCCGAGGTCGCCGAGGTCGGCCCGTCGGTCGCCTCCGACCTGTACACGGTGGCGCGGACGCTGGCGGTCCTCACGTTCGACTTCCAGGGATATACGAACGTCTTCGTGGACTCGCTGCCGAACCCCGACAACATCGAGGTCTTCCGCACCTACGAGTCCTTCTACCGGCTGCTGGTCCGGGCCACCGACCCGGACCCGGCCCAGCGGTTCGCCTCCGCCTCCGAGATGGCCGAGCAGCTGACCGGGGTGCTGCGCGAGGTCGTGGCGCTCCAGACGGGGCGGCCGAGGCCGGCGCTGTCGACGCTGTTCGGTACGGAACTGCGGGTGACGGACACGGTGTTGTTCGCCGAGCAGGTGGACGATGTGTCGCGGCTGGGCGCCCGGGCGGCGGCCACGGGGCGCGGTGGCCGCTTCGGGCGGCGCAAGGGCGGTGCGGGCCCGCTGCCTGGCATTCCGGCGCAGGGCGGCGGAGTTGCGGGGCAGGGCGGTGCGGTGCCCGGTGGTGGCGTACCGGGTCAGGGTGGCGGTGTGCCGGTCGCTCCGGGGGCGGTGACGTCGGCGGTGGCCGGTGCGCTTCCGATGGGCGGGCAGCCGTCCGGTCCGGGGGCGGGGGCGGCTCCGCTGACGGCGTCGGCGACCCATGTGCGGGGCGGTCCGCAGAGCGGCGTACCGGGTGGTGCGGAGACCGGTCCTCAGGCCGGTGCGTACGCCGGCTCTCAAGGCGGCGGCCCGGCGGCGGCGTACGCGCCCCCCGCGCAGGCCCCCGTGCCTGCACCCCGCACGGCCTCACCCGCCGCGCGGTCCGGCCCGTACGGCCCCTTCGGGGCGACCGCCGGAGGTGTACGGCTCGCCCTGTTCGACGCGCGGGCCACCGCCCTGGCGCTGCCGGTCCCCCGGGTCGACGCGAACGACCCGAACGCGGGGTTCCTCGCCGGGCTGATGGCCTCCGCACCCGCCGAGCTGATCGCGGCCCTGCAGGCGGTGCCCGCGGCCTCGCTGGAGACCCGGCTGCGGGAGCTGCGGGCCCGGCTGGAGATGCGCGAACTGGACTCCGCCGCAGGGGCGCTGACCGACCTGGAGGGCCGGCACCCGGACGACTGGCGGGTCGTCTGGTACCGGGGCATCACCTCGCTGGTGACCGGCGACCACGAGGTCGCGGCGCTCTCCTTCGACGCGGTGTACGACGCGTTCCCCGGGGAGCCCGCGCCCAAGCTGGCGCTGGGGATCTGCGCGGAGGTGCTGGGCCAGCTGGACAACGCCGCCGAGTACTACCGCCTGGTGTGGGCGACCGATCCGAGCTTCGTGAGCGCCGCGTTCGGCCTGGCCCGGGTGCAGATCGCCGTCGGGGACCGGGCGGGGGCCGCCCACACCCTGGAGTCGGTGCCGGAGGCGTCGATCCACTACACGGCGGCCCGGGTCACGGCCGTCCGCGCCCGGCTGCGGGAGCGGGACCCCGCCGAGCCGCTGCTGGCCGATCTGACGGCCGCCGCCGTCCAGGTGGCGGCGCTGACCGGGTTCGGTCTGGACCCGGTGCGCCGCGAGCAGTTGACGACCGAGGTACTGGGCAAGGCGCTGGACTGGATACTCTCCGGTAGTCCCGGCGCCCCGCCGCCGGGCGGATCGGCGGCCGCACCTCCGGGTACCCGGAAGCTGCTCGACGCCGAACTGGAGGAGCGGGGACTGCGGTTGGGCCTCGAACGCTCGTACCGCATGCTCGCCCGGCTCGCGCAGCGGGGCGACGAGAGGATCGAACTGGTGGAGCGGGCCAACCGTTTCCGCCCCCGGACGTGGGTGTGAAGATGTCAGAGAGCCACCAGCAGCCCGCCCTGGCGAGGTGCCCCGGCTGCGAGGAGCCGCCGGCGTCCGGCGACCTGTTCTGCGGTGCGTGCGGCTACGACCTCTCGGCCGTGCCGGCCCGCCCCGACGACCGGCCGACGATGGCCATCACCGTGCCCCCGGCGGCACCTGCCCTGTCGCCGACGGGCCCGCCCGCGCCTGCCGGACCGCCGTCGGCGGCCCCGCCCGTACCCGACGCGCCCGCGCCCCCCGTGGCGGCGGTCCAGTGGCCCGCCGCATCGGAGACGGACAGCTCCGACGTGCCCGCGCCCGTGCACCGGGCGACGGACCTGCCCGGCACGGACTCGGGCGGCAAGCCGTTGCCGACGACGCCTCCGGTGCGCCACGACGACCGGGCGGCGGCGGTTCCGGCCGCCGCGGAGCCCGCCACCGAGCCCGCCGGATCCCCCTTCGGTCCCGACAGCTCCGACAGTCCCGACAGCTCCGGCGACTTCGCGCTGGCCGCGCCCGATCCCCGTACGGCGGAGCCCACCCCGACGCCCGCCGCCGGCACGAAGGTCTGTGTGGCCTGCCGGTCCGGCCGGGTGGACCCCGACGGGTACTGCGAGAACTGCGGGCACGCCCAGCCCCGCGAGCGCGACCACATGGAGCAGGAGCTCGGCTCGGTGGCCGCCGTCAGCGACCGGGGCCTGCGCCACCACCGTAACGAGGACTCCTTCGCGGTCTCCTCGACCGCGCTGCCGGACGGTTCGCCCGCCGTCGTCGCCATCGTCTGCGACGGCGTCTCCTCGGCGAGCCGGCCCGACGAGGCGTCGGCGGCCGCCGCGGCCGCCGCCAACGAGGCCCTGCTGGAGTCCCTGCCGCGTGGCACGCACCCGCAGCAGGCGATGCACGAGGCGATCGTCGCCGCGTCCGAGGCGGTCAACGTGCTGGCCCAGGATCCGCCCGGGGCGGCCGAGCACGAGGCCCACCGCCATCAGAACGCCCCGGCCTGCACCCTGGTCGGCGCGATCATGGCAGGCGGTCTGCTGGTCGTCGGCTGGGTAGGCGACAGCCGGGTCTACTGGGTTCCGGAGGACCGGACGGGCCCGCCCGCCCGGCTCACCGAGGACGATTCATGGGCCGCGCAGATGGTGGCGGCGGGCCTGATGAACGAGGCCGAGGCTTACGCGGACGAGCGCGCCCACGCCATCACCGGCTGGCTCGGCGCCGACTCCTACGAACTGGAGCCGCACACCGCCTCGTTCAAGCCGGACCGCCCCGGTCTGGTGGTGGTCTGCACGGACGGCCTGTGGAACTACGCGGAATCCGCCGAGGAGATGGCCGCCGCCGTGCCTCCGGAGGCCCACCTGCGCCCGCTGCACGGCGCCCAGGTGCTCGTCGGACACGCGCTCGACGGCGGGGGCCACGACAACGTAACAGTGGCTCTGCTGCCGTTCGCCGTGGAGCAGCAGGGGGCAGGATCGGCCTGCAACACCGTTTGAGCCTCAAGGAGCAGACCAGATGGCCAACTTCTCGAAGTCGAACGTGCCGCAGTTCTCCGTCGACGTGTACCAGAACGAGTTCCTGCCGGAGGGCGGCCGCGAGGTCAACGGGATCGTCACCGTCACCTCGACCGGCGGCGGCACCACCGGCGGCATCCCGCTGCCCGGCGCGGCGGCCGCCCCCGGGTACGGCCCGGGGCAGGCGCCGAGCGCCGCGGTGGTGCTGATGGTGGACTGTTCCGGCTCCATGGACTACCCGCCGACGAAGATGCGCAACGCGCGTGACGCGACGGCGGCGGCCATCGACACCCTGCGCGAGGGCACCCGGTTCTCGGTGGTCGCCGGTACGCATGTGGCCAAGGACGTCTATCCCGGCAACGGGCAGCTCGCGGTCGCCGACGCGCGGACGAAGGCCCAGGCCAAGGAGGCCCTGCGGAAGCTGAGCGCGGGCGGCGGGACCGCGATCGGCACCTGGCTGCGGCTGGCCGACCGGCTGCTGGGCGCCGCCGACGTCGGCATCCGGCACGGCATCCTGCTTACCGACGGCCGCAACGAGCACGAGGCGCCCGAGGACCTGCGGGCCGCGCTGGACTCCTGCGCGGGCCGGTTCACCTGTGACGCCCGGGGCGTCGGCACCGACTGGGAGGTGAAGGAGGTCACCTCCATCGCCTCCGCGCTCCTCGGCACCGCCGACATCGTCGCCGATCCCGCGGGTCTCGCCGCCGACTTCACGCAGATGATGGTGAACGCGATGGGCAAGGAGGTCGCGGACGTGGCGCTGCGGCTCTGGACGCCCGTCGGGGTGGAGATCCGGTTCGTGAAGCAGGTGGCGCCCACGGTCGAGGACCTGACCGGCCGGCGCACCGAGGCGTCCCCGCGCGCCGGGGACTACCCGACCGGCTCCTGGGGCGACGAGTCCCGCGACTACCACGTGTGCGTCCTGGTCCCCGAGGCCGGGATCGGCCAGGAGATGCTGGCGGCCCGGGTCTCGCTGATCCTGCCCGACCCCTCCGGCGCGGGGACTCCGCAGGTCCTCTCCCAAGGGCTCGTCCGGGCGGTGTGGACGGACGACATGGTGGCGTCGACCTCGATCAATCCGCAGGTCGCGCACTACACAGGTCAGGCGGAACTGGCACAAGTCATCCAGCAGGGGCTGGACGCCCGCAAGTCGGGCGACTTCGACGGTGCGACGGCGAAACTGGGCCGTGCGGTGCAATTGGCATCGGCGTCCGGGAACCAGGACACTGCGAAACTGCTTTCGAAGGTGGTCGACGTCGTCGATGCGGCGACAGGTACTGTGCGACTGAAAGCGAAGGTCGCGGAAGCGGACGAGATGACCCTCGAAACGCGCTCGACCAAGACAGTTCGCGTCAAGAAGTAGCAGCATCTGGTGGCCGAACGGTCACGATCGACAGCATGACGGCCCCCGGGGCCGGACGAGGAGAGGGGGAAGCGCCGACATGCCGACCTGCCCGAACGGACACCAGTCGGGTTCCGAGGACTGGTGCGAGGTCTGCGGACACCGCATGACCGGAACGGGCGCCCCCGCCGGCGCCGTCCCCCCGCCCCCTCCGCCGCCCCCCGCGCCCGGCTACGGCTATCCGCCGCCCGCAGGCAACGACGGGGGTCCGCCGACGATGCAGGCGGAGCTCTGCCCGCAGTGCCGCACGCCGCGCGAGGCGAACGCGCCGTACTGCGAGGAGTGCCGCTGGAACTTCCTCACCAACACTGCGACCTCGTACACGCCGCTGGCCCCGCAGCACGGGACGCCCGGCGGCCCGGGTGGCCCCGGCGGGCCTCCGCCCGGTCTCAACCTGCCGCCCGGCTTCCTGTCCCAGCAGGGTCCCGGAGGATCCCAGCAGGGTCCCGGCGGACAAGGTGGCCACGGCGGTCCCGGAGGACTGGGCGGCCAGGGTGGTCCCGGCGGTCCCGGTGGTGGGTCCCAGCAGCACGACCCGTTCGAGTTCCAGGCTTCGCGGCCCTCGCAGATGAACCGTCCCGCCGAGCCGCTCGCTCCGGAGCGGACCGGTCACGGCGGCCAGGACGAGCGCGGTGTCCAGGGCGGTCAGGGCGGCCCTCCGCCGCACGCGTTCCAGCAGGGCCCGCCGCCTCCGCCGGCCTTCCAGCAGCAGGGGCCGCCGCCCTCGCACCAGCAGCAGTCGGCACCGTCACCGTTCGAGCCGCAGCAGTCGGCGCCCTCGCCGTTCGAGCCGCAGCAGTCCTCGCCCTTCCCGCCCCAGCAGCAGCATTCCGCGCCGCCGCAGCAGCAGTCCCCGCACGGTGGCGGTGGCGACGACTGGGTGCTGCCACCGCCGTCCCAGGCGCAGGCACCGCAGCCGCCGCAGGCGTTCCAGCAGCAGGCCCCGTACCAGGGCGGACAGCAGGGGCCGGGCGGGCAGCAGGTCGGACACCCCGACCAGCGTCAGGGGAATCAGGGATACGGCCAGGACCAGGGGTACGGCCAGGCCCCAGGTCAGGGGCAGCCTCAGCAGGCCGCGTCCTGGACCGCCGTCATCGCGCCGGACCGTGAGTACTTCCTGGCGATGATGCAGCGCAGCGGCCCCGAGGCGACCGGGCTGAACCTGCCCGCGTACTCCCCCGAGCAGCGTCTGCCGCTCACCGGGAGCCAGGTCACCATCGGCCGCCGTCGGCACAGCACGGGCGAGTCCCCGGACATCGACCTGTCGGTGCCGCCGGAGGACCCGGGCGTCTCCCACCAGCACGCGGTGCTGGTGCAGCAGCCCGACGGCGGCTGGGCGGTGGTCGACCAGAAGTCCACCAACGGCACCACGCTCAACGGCGCCGAGGACCCGATCCAGCCGTACGTCCCCGTCCCCCTCCAGGACGGCGACCAGGTACACGTCGGGGCCTGGACGACGATCACGATCCGCCGGGACTGAGCCCCGTCCCCCCGACGGGCCGGAGATCACCCGGCCAGGGGCCAGGTGTACGGCCCCTCCGGGTCGTCCAGCCAGGCCCACTGCCGGCCGTCCGCGACCGTGATGCCGTACCTCTCCCGCTGCGGGCGCTCCTCGCGCTCCCAGAGGGAGAGGGCCTCGTGCGGGTCGAGGCTGCCGGCGGTCAGGGTCAGCAGGAACCGGAAGAGCTCGTTCCCGATCGCGCGCCTCGGCACTCCGCCGGAGCGCGTGACGGGTCCGGGCAGCGGTGAGGCCCCGCGCAGGGGCACGAAGTACGCCGGGGTGTGCAGGAAGTGCCCCTCGGCGCGCGGGCCGTGCGCCGTCTCCCGTACCTCCAGCGAGACGAGCCCGGTCGCGACCGGAGCCAGGATGCGCGCGCCGGGCGAGCACTGTTCCGGCCAGGCGGGCGGTACGGAGGGCAGCGTGCAGGTCGCGATGATCCGGTCGTACGGGGCCTGCTGCGGGGAGCCCCGGGCCCCGTCGCCGGTGACGACCGTCGGGCGGTACCCTGCGGCGGCGAGGTGGCTACGGGCCGACTCCGTGATCTCCGGGTCCAGATCGACGCTGGTCACCGCGGGGGCGCCGAGCCGTTGGGAGAGCAGCGCCGCGTTGTAGCCGGGGCCGGTGCCGATCTCCAGGACGGTGTGCCCGTCCCGCACGTCGAGGGCGTCGAGCATCAGGGCCATCAGTGAGGGCTGGCTGGAGGACGAGATGAGCTCGCCGTCCCGCATCCGGGTGGCCAGCGGCTCGTCCCCGTACACCCCGCGCAGCCAGCGCCGGCGCCGTACGGGATCGGGGTCCTCGCCCCAGAGCCGCTCGTAGCCCCGGATGCCGTGCACGTAGTAGTACGGCACGAAGAGGTGACGCGGCACCCCTTCGAAGGCGGCACGCCAGGCGGGATCGGTGAGCCCGCCCAGCGCGACGATGTCCCGCACCAGGGCCTGGTGCGCCGCGTCGGCCTCGGCGTCGGTATCTGCGCCGGTGCCGACTTCGGCGTCCGTAGCGGCCTCGGAAGGGACTTTCCGGTGTGCACCCATGCCTCCACTGTCCTGCGGCGGCGCGGCGGAGGCGACCGGGCGGGGCGGTCCCGGCCATTGGTCCTAGGACCCCTGACCTCGGCCGGTGCGTCTGCGACCATGGACGGGTGACAGAGATTCCGCGCGACACGCTTCAGGAGCAGACCTTTTACGAGCAGGTCGGCGGCGAGGAGACCTTCCGACGCCTGGTCCACCGCTTCTACGAGGGGGTCGCGGGCGACGAGCTGCTGCGGCCGATGTACCCGGAGGAGGATCTGGGCCCGGCCGAGGAGCGCTTCACCCTCTTCCTGATGCAGTACTGGGGCGGCCCGCGTACCTACAGCGACCACCGGGGCCACCCGAGGCTGCGGATGCGGCATGCCCCGTTCCGGGTGGACCGGGCGGCCCATGACGCCTGGCTGGCCCATATGCGGGTCGCGCTGGACGAGCTGGGTCTGGCGCCCGAGCACGAGAAGCAGCTGTGGGACTACCTGACGTACGCGGCGGCCTCGATGGTCAACACGGCCGACTGACGGGCCGGGCGGGCGATCCGCCTGCCGGGCTCAGCGGTGCCCGACGGTCAGGGCCAGTGATCCCAGCCCGCCGACCGGGTCGCGGCGCAGGGCGACCGACCCGAAGGGGGTCCGCAGCCGCAGCCAGCCGCCCGAGGCGAACAGCGAGACGGGGAAGCCGGGGTCGGCGCGCAGGAAGCCGAGGGACTGGGCGGCGTGAACCGCGCGCAGTGGCAGTACGGTGGCGCCGACCGGCCGGGACCAGATCTCCCGGCCGATACGGTCGCGCTCGGCGCGGGTGCGCAGCTCTTCGGGCAGCGCCTCGTCCCGCGTACGGAATTCGGCGACGGCCGCGTCGAGGGAGGCACGCAGGGCGTCCGGCCGGGGCAGGCCGGCCTGTTCACGCCAGGGTCCCCGGGGCGGCAGGACGCCGGTCCAGGGCGGCCCGGTGACGGGGGCGGGCAGCGCACCGCCCCGCTCCCCGGGTCCCTCCCCGGAGATGTCGAGGGACTCCAGCAGCTCGCCCGCCGACACCGTGACATCGAGCGTCTCGGGGCGGGCCAGGCGGGCCGTACGGATCGCGAGGACCTCGAAGGAGGGCGGGCGGCCGAACACGGCCAGTGCGTCGCCGCCGCCCGCCTGCAACCGGACCGCGGCGGCCCGGTCGTAGTGGAGCAGCCGACCGAGGAAGGCGGCGAGATCCGCCGCCTCCCTCGGGTCGGCGAACAGCAGCGACTGCACAGGCAACGTCATGCCGCGGCGGGCTCCTCTGCCAGGTACTTCTGGAGGAAGAGCTTCTCCTCGGCGGAGATCCGCCGGGGCCGCTCCTCTGCCAGGTTGTACGGGACGACGACGGTCGAGGCCCGTACGTAGACCTGGTCGGGGTCCTTGATCTCATAGGCGATCGTCAGCGACGCGGCACCTATCTTCGTGACCCACGACTCGACGGTGACCGGCGCGTGCCGGTGCACCAGCGGCCGTACGTAGTCGATCTCGTGCCGGGCCACGACGGACCCGCCCGAGAACGACGGCGAGCCGTCGCCCGGCGCCAGCCGGAACATGAAGTCGATGCGCGCCTCCTCCAGGTAGCGGAGGAAGACCACGTTGTTGACGTGGCCGAAGGCATCCATGTCCGACCAGCGCAGGGGGCAGCTGTAGATGTGCCGAGCCACGACGATCAGCCTCGCGTGAGCTTCTTGTACGTGGCGCGGTGCGGGCGGGCCGCGTCCGCGCCGAGCCGCTCTACCTTGTTCTTCTCGTACGACTCGAAGTTGCCCTCGAACCAGTACCACTTGGAGTCACCCTCGTAGGCGAGGATGTGCGTGGCGACGCGGTCCAGGAACCAGCGGTCGTGGGAGATGACCACGGCCGCACCGGGGAACTCCAGCAGCGCGTTCTCGAGCGAGGACAGGGTCTCCACGTCGAGGTCGTTGGTGGGCTCGTCGAGGAGCAGCAGGTTGCCGCCCTCCTTGAGCGTCAGCGCCAGGTTGAGGCGGTTGCGCTCACCACCGGAGAGGACACCGGCCGGCTTCTGCTGGTCGGGGCCCTTGAAGCCGAACGCGGAGACGTAGGCGCGGGAGGGCATCTCGACCTGGCCGACGTTGATGTAGTCCAGCTCGTCCGAGACGACGGCCCAAAGGGTCTTCTTCGGGTCGATGTTGGCGCGGGACTGGTCGACGTAGGAGATCTTGACCGTGTCGCCGACCCGGATGGCGCCGCTGTCCGGCGTCTCCAGGCCCTGGATCATCTTGAACAGCGTGGTCTTGCCCGCACCGTTGGGACCGATGATGCCGACGATGCCGTTACGGGGCAGCGTGAAGGACAGGTCGTCGATGAGGACCTTGTCGCCGAAGGCCTTCGAGAGGTTCTCGACCTCGACGACGATGGAACCGAGGCGCGGGCCCGGCGGGATCTGGATCTCCTCGAAGTCCAGCTTCCGCATCTTGTCGGCCTCGGCCGCCATCTCCTCGTACCGGGCGAGACGGGCCTTGGACTTGGTCTGGCGCCCCTTGGCGTTCGACCGCACCCACTCCAGCTCTTCCTTGAGGCGCTTCTGGCGCTTCTCGTCCTTGCGGCCCTCGACCTTGAGGCGGGTGGCCTTGCGCTCCAGGTACGTGGAGTAGTTGCCCTCGTAGGGGATCGCGCGGCCGCGGTCGAGCTCAAGGATCCACTCGGCGACGTTGTTCAGGAAGTACCGGTCGTGGGTGACGGCGACGACGGCACCCGGGTACTTCGAGAGGTGCTGCTCCAGCCAGTTCACCGACTCGGCGTCGAGGTGGTTGGTGGGCTCGTCGAGGAGGAGGAGGTCCGGGGCCTCGATGAGCAGCTTGCAGAGCGCCACGCGGCGCTTCTCGCCACCGGAGAGGTTGACGACCGGCCAGTCGCCGGGCGGGCAGCCCAGGGCGTCCATGGCCTGCTCCAGCTGGGCGTCCAGGTCCCACGCGTTGGCGTGGTCCAGGTCCTCCTGGAGCTTGCCCATCTCGTCCATGAGCGCGTCGGAGTAGTCGGTCGCCATGAGCTCGGCGACCTCGTTGAAGCGCTTGAGCTTGCCCATGATCTCGGCGGCGCCGTCCTGGACGTTCTCCAGGACGCTCTTGCTCTCGTCGAGCTTCGGCTCCTGCATGAGGATGCCGACGCTGTACCCCGGCGACATGTACGCGTCACCGTTGGACGGCTGCTCCAGGCCCGCCATGATCTTCAGCACCGTGGACTTACCGGCACCGTTGGGCCCCACGACACCGATCTTCGCGCCGGGCAGGAAGTTCAAGGTGACGTCATCAAGGATCACCTTGTCGCCGTGCGCCTTGCGCGTCTTGCGCATGGTGTAGATGAACTCAGCCAAGAGAAACCGTCCGGCAGCAATAGAGGTGTGGGCAGATACACCCCATCTTGCCTGACGTCCATCCCTGGGTGGTAACCCGTCTCGTCAGGGGGCCGTGACCTGGGCATTGCTGCTTCGAGCGCGTAGTTGATCTGTCACTAGATGTCGCCTGTGGTCGACCCTGGTCGACCCCGCACGGCCCAGGGACGGCCCAGAAGCTGCCCGAAACTGACTGGCGAGGAGCCGCCTTGGAACTCCTACCTCTGGATCGCCACTGTCGCGCGGCACGCACCGGCCCCGGGGAGGAAGCTCGGCCCGGGAGAGCATGTCAGACCCATCCTCTAGGGTCGCGCCTATGACTGCTAGCGCCCAAGTGATCAACCCCGGAGACGTCCGTACGCGGAAGCAGATTCGCGCAGTGTTCGGAGGGAGCCCGCAAGGAGGCATCTGTCCTTCCGTCGATAGACACAGCGTCAACCTCTACTCCGACCCAGACGTAGGCGAGCGGGTTGGTTACTACGACGGCTGGCTGGCAGAGGAAGACGAGCTTGGGCCCGTCTTCGAGTACACGGGAGCCGGCAAGTCAGGCAATCAGACATTCGAAGGAGACGCCGGCTCGGGGAACAGGGCGATCCTTCAACACGCTCAGCAGGGACGAACCCTCCGCGTCTTCACCCGGGTTGGCAAGGTGCCCGGCAGTGACACGAAGACACACCGCTACTTGGGTTCGTTCACGCTGGATGGCCTGGAGCCCTACGTGTGGAGACGTGCACCCGGCGAGGACGGCCTTGAGCGTGACGTTGTCGTGTTCCGTCTTCGCGCTGAGGGGCCCGTCCAGCACGCCGCAGAGGACATGGTTCCGCCCGCCAAGGAGACTACGGCGAAGTTCGTGCCGTTCCAGGCGGTCACCGCGGCAATGTTCGAGTCCGAGCCGGCAACAAGCGGCGATCTGCCTCTGCCTAAGCAGCGTACAACTAAAACAACCAAGACTAAAAAGCCGGCCCCGAACCCGGAGACCAGCGGCACCTTTGTCGTCCCTGAGACCTTTGGTACCAAATTGAGCCTACGGGCCGCTACGGCCGCCACAGTGGCTGTTCGACATGAAGCTGAATTGACCCAGGCGTACAAAACATTTCTGGAATCCGCCGGACATCAGACCGGCGCTTTCCAGATCAAAGTTAAGGGCCTAACCTCGACGCTCCGCACCGACCTCTATGACGCAACAGAACATGTGCTCTACGAGGCCAAGGGCTCTAACTCACGTGAAGACATCCGCATGGCGCTCGGACAAATCTTGGACTACAGCCGGTACGTCATTTCAGAAAGGCACGAGGGCGAGCCCAAGCGGGTCATCTTGCTGCCGGCCGCCCCAACGCCTGACATGTACAGCCTGCTCGATCGATACGACGTGGGAGTCGTCTACAGATCAGACGACGGCCGCTTCGTAGACGCAACAGCCCCTCGCGGCTGACCAACGGCGAGGGTGCCTCTGCCATCACACCGTGGCCGAGGCACCCAACGCTCGACCACCTAGATGGTCCACACGTGCGCAATGTTTCCCAACGGCGAAATACCAGAATAGGGAACCAAATCGAGCGGGTTCATCCAAGCATCGGAAAAGTGGATGTTCAGGTGAAGGGCCAGTGACATCAAAATATCCTGATCGGGAATAGCGTCAATTTGAATTAGTGATGCGCCTGCCACCGGAGACCTCAGCAGCGCCCCAGTTCGCGGATCACCCCATTGCAGGTGCCCTTTCCCTGTCACCCACACACTGTCGGGCCATTCACTAGGGTTACGCGTCCGACACCAGTTCACGAGATGATTGCCAATCGTCTCCAACTTCAGGCCATCGAACGCAATAATCATGCCGGAGGTTGGGAAGTAGTCATATTCACTCCCATACGCCTTAGCTCGGCGAGAAATCACTCCCGGAATGGGGCGATACGCACTTTTAGGCATACGCCGCAACCTGCGGATCTTTTCACAGGCGTCGACTACCTGCACCCCGTCCAACTTAGTCTTGACTTCGATCATCCCGTATACACATTCATTGGGAATGATCCGAAACCCCTGGAGCGTAGTGAACGGCGGAGTACCACGATCGATAAGGACAATGTCAGATTGAGGGGATACATCACCGTTCGCCGCAATAACTTCCGCATTGTGAACAGCTTCAACATGGGCCGGAAGGTAACCGGAGAGAAACTGCTGAATGAGCAGCTCACGCGAGGTTCCAGCTTCGCCGTTATGGTTGAAGTTTTGGGACTGCTCATAATCAGCCCGCATCTTCACAGCGACCGACTTTAGGATCTTGCCAAGCTTCTCTTGCGTCATGAAAAAGATCCTAATGGATACCGGCCGAGCTCCAGGAAGTAGCGAGAGCCCAGAACGCCTAAATGTGCCCACCACGCCGGCCGCCGAACCCGCCGCCACTGCGGGTAGGGGCGAACTCCCTGCTGCGAGCTGTCTCCTTGGTGGTCACCTAGGCGCCGCGGAGCTGGTGGCGCTCCATGCCCTAGTCGAGAACCGCTGGCGCCGCCGAGCGGGCCACGAGCCCTGGCTCGATCAGTAGCCGAAGAAGTGACGTGCCGGGGTTCCGAGCTGCGGCCGCGCAATCGATCAACGCTGTGACCAGCTGTTGAGCGGTTAGCTGTTGTCAGTGTTGGTCGTCCTTGAGCGCCCTTCCACGGCCCCGGCACGGCCCAGAGCCGATGTCGCCAAACGATCGCTGATCGCTGATCGCGCTCAAGGATTCAAGGAGCTCTGTTATGCGCTGCCGTTGAAGTCGAAGCGGATGTAAGTCATCGGACTAGTCCGAGTCAGGAGCTCTCACCAGCCCAAGCGGACAGCAGTGAGAATGGGCCAGGGCTGGTGAATGAGAGCGCGGTGCGGAATCTTGGAGCGAGGGCCGACTTTGCAACCTCTGTCACAATCGCATCGAGCCCGCTTTCCAGATTAGGCAAACCTTCGATGAATGTCACACTTTCACCATCGAAAGACTCTGTAAAGGGCCTGCGAGTTCTAGAGCTGCCAGCAGATCTCGCTGTGAAATGATCCCGGGCGTCTACGCCGACTTTCTCTGTCGTAATAACTACGGAGATATCTGGCTGGAAGATTCCGATCTTTGCCCCAAACGAATAGGCGTTACCTCGATTGAACTCCTTATCCTTAAGCTCGAAAAGAACGATGCGCCCGTGGATTTCAGTGATGCAGTCGACCTCCTCTCCAGCGTAAATTTGCTCCATTCTGATATTAGAGACAGGGATTCCCAGTTTGATCAAATGCTGAAGTACGAGGATCGACATCCAGCGATTTCCATCAAGCATGGCGCGACCGAAGTCGGTCACAGTAAGAGCTTCCTCCCGCCTCTCGTCTGACAGTGCTCGGCCGCACGCGCACCTAACGCCGGCCTTATCGAGATGGTCAAGCGTCTCAATGGAGGGTAGTAGGTTAATCTGTGCGGATGTTTTGCTGCAGATGACGACGATTTCCGTGTCGATCATGCCGCTTTCACCCAGGAGGGCTACTAGTTCGTCGACTCTTCCGCGCTCAGCTGGGGGAATCTGTTTCGATGCATCGCCTAGCAGCAAGCCTTTCGAGGACTTGATTGCAATGGCGAGCATTCTCACGGACTTTTCAGAAAGTACCTTGGCTGCATTCTCCTCTTCTGGTGTGGGAACTTCTGCTGGGTTGGGCTTTCCCTTGTCGAGTTCTCGAAGTCTGCGGGAGATCGGGCGAATCTCCCGCAGTTCCATATCGGGCCAAACCTCCGACGCGATTCTCTCGAATTCTGCAATATCTGGATCTTCGACGAACGGGACTGCGTAGGTGACGAGAACGGAATCTTCCTCTTCCTCGGTCGTGACCAGTTCCCCGTCCTCATTTCTGCTTCGCTTCATCCGGGTGGCCCGGGAGGTGCCCACTACGATCAATACGCTTCCAAAGGTGAAGATCTCGGCATCCAGAGCGTCGTCATCGGGGCGATAACTTGAGCGCGCATAAGGATCGGAGTCGCTCCCTCTGAATGCATCCTCCGAAATTCCAAAGAGTTCTGCCTGATGCTTGATCAGTGGCCTGATGGTGGGCTTATAGGTCGCAGGAAGCTTTTCGGTCAGAAGCCCGATTGCATCCTCTGGGTGTGTTCCGACCATGGCTCTCTTAGTGATTCCTCGCAGCATCGGAACACGATGTCACGCTCTCGGTCGGCCCGCCATACACTTCGTTGATCTCGTAGTTGCACGATCGCTTCAGGCCTTGCGCTGTGTGCTGATCTCAACCCACCGCTCGCCCCAGCTCCCATCCCGTCCGCCTTCGACCCACACACCGTGGAGCGGTCGTGGTTCAGGGCGTCAAGGTGGAGCGCGCCACTGTACGAACGACCTTGACGCCCTGGGCCGCGACTGCTCGGCTCTGCCTGGGTCGAAGGTGGTCGGGATGGGAGCCGCACGACGCTCGCCCTGCTCCGGCCGGCACTCGCGAACGGTGCCCCGTCCATCCCGGAGTCTGAGCGCCCCCGCCGGAGGCATCCTCTTGAAGCCGCGGGCTTGGTTCTCGTCTCATGCCCTACGGGCCTATCCACTGCGGGCGCGCGTCGGCGGCGGCAGCGCCGAGCGGGCCGAAGGCAGGAGCGCGGGCGCAGCCAGAGCCGGGAAGCGCGCCCGGCGGAGCGGAGCGCAGCCGGGTGCCTTGATGAGGTAGAGAAACCTGTAACAACTCCGATCGATCTCCTGGCCGGATCGGCCCCCTTGTGCGGCAGGTCGCCCCTTGCTCCCATGGTGGCTGCGCATCGCGGCTGCTGAGGACGAGGTATGGGCGAACTGCGAGTATCGGCATGGAAGAGGTACGGAAAGGACCGGCTATACGTCAGTCAGCCGGATGGCACCACCGTGGCATGGTTCGACCGGGCAACCGGGAGGATCGTCATCGAGGTGGAAGCTCTCCGAGAAGCAGCGATCGAGGCCCTGGCCCCCTACCTCACCCGCTCGCCTGCTTCGAACGCCTTCTCCGTCGCGTCTGACTTCGAGAAGGGGCGCCCCTCTCCTCCCCCACCGGAGTACGACCTAGCTCTTAACCAGCCTGGTGTCAGTCTGCTGCCGAAGCTGCGGGAGGCCACCCCGGGGCTGCTCCAACGTTCCCTGGCATGGATACTCCGGCGTCGCACTGCTGCGTATAGCTGGAACGCGGGCATCGTCGGCGAGCGCACGGTCGGCCGTGAACTTGAACGCCTGTCACGTCATGGTTGGCGGGCCTTGCACTCGATCCCGCTCTCCGCCAGAAACGACATCGATCACCTACTCATCGGCCCCGGCGGCGCGTTCACCATCAACACCAAGAATCATCCCAAAGCATCCATTTGGGTCGGCAACGACATGGTGAAGTTGAATGGAGGTGAGGCCTATCCATACGTTCGAAAAAGCCGTGGCGAGGCAGCTCGTGCCACACGGGTCCTTGAGCGGGGATGTGGCTTCCCGGTGCCGGTCACCCCTCTGATCGTCTTTGTCAAACCAGCTTCCATCAGAGTTGAGCAAACACTTCTGGATGTGCGGGCTCTGAGCGAACGGGACCTGTCGAGCCTTGGTCCACGGTCTGGCGTTCTTGATCCCGCACAGCTAGAGCTCGTGTACGCCGTGGCACGCGACAGTCGCAACTGGGTCGGCAGGTGATGCCGATGAACGTCATCACCGTGGGTACGTTCGGACCATGAACCTCTCTGAGGCCGATGCACGTGAACGCTTCGCAGGCTCTCCGATTGCCCGCCTGGCAACCGCCGATGCCGCTGGCGTGCCGCACATCGTGCCAGTCACCTTTGCCGTGGACGACGACATGATCTATTTCGCCATCGACCACAAGCCGAAGCGCTCTACCAACCTCCGTCGACTGCGCAATATCGCCGAGAATCCCATGGTCTCGGTCATCGCTGATCGGTACGCGGATGATTGGACAGACCTGTGGTGGGCCCGCGCCGACGGACGGGCAGCGATCCGGGACGACGGCGAAGAGAGGGTGAGGGCCCTCAACCTGCTACAACACAAGTACCACCAGTACAAGGAGTCACCACCCCAGGGGCCGGTCGTCGCCATCCATGTAGCTGCTTGGACTGGCTGGGCCTACGCCGGGTGACGATTGTCAGTGCACCCCGTAAGCTGGCTTGCATAGCCAAGTCGAGGTGACCTAGATGGCGGAGAAGGATCTTCCGACGTACCGGAAGATCGCCGACGAACTGCGCACACTCATCCTGCTCGGGAAGTTGCGCTCCGGCGAGAAGCTCAAGTCTGAGAATGAACTCAAGGATCAGTACAGCACCACGCGCGTTACGGTGCGAAAGGCCTTGGCTCTACTCAAGGCCGATGGACTGCTGATCAGCGAGCAAGGTCGGGGCGTCTTCGTGCGGCCGCGCCCCAACGTACAGATGCTCACTACAGGGGCGAACTTCCGCAAGCGGCGCGACACCGGCGTCAGCAACTTCAACGCAGAAGCCGAGGCCCAGGGGCTACGCCCCGAGCAACGCATCCTGTCAGTGGAGTCCGGTCTCGCGCCGGCCGACGTGGCAGATCGCCTCGGGGGCCCCCAAGATGCCGAGGTGATCATTCGACGCAGGGCGTTCTTCGTGAACGAGGAGCCAATGCAACTTGTCGATGGGTACTACCCGTCAACCCTGTTCGCTGGCACCGAGGTTGCCGAGCCCCGCCGTATCCGTGGGGGCGTCAGCCGACTGATCGAAGATCCCTCCGGGCCTGTAGGGCAGCGGATCACGCAGTTCGTAGAAGATCTTGAGATCCGCATGCCTACACCTGCGGAAGCAGCCGCCCTCAAGATTCCACCCGGGGTACCGCTCGCACGCGTGCTTCGTACGGCGCACACATCCGCTGGTCAGGTGGTGGAAGTGCTCGATTCGCGGGTGCCATGCGATCGCCACGTCTTCCGATACGTGATCGACGTTCCCTGATCAACGGTGCTGCCGGAGAGGGCCTTCGGGCCCTCTTTTTTCAACTCACCACTTGCATATCCAAGTTGACCGCCCTACCTTGATGACACAGCTTGCATATACAAGCTGACGACTCGTGGGGGACCTCCTCATCTCTGGTCCTCCGCCTGGCACAGGAGCTGCTGTATGCCGTCCTTCAAGATCGACACTTCTTCCGCTGTCGTGTTCGTGGCGACGCCCCCGACGCCGAAGCTCGTGAGCAAGCAGACCGGCGAGATCGCCATCGACCGTGAGACCGGCGCCCCGCTCGCGACCGTGGGTCTGCTGATCTCGGACGAGGGGGAGGGCAACCTCTACCAGGTGACCGTGCCGAGCACGGGTGTCCCGGAGGGCCTGGCCCCGGGGACGATGGTGCACGTGGTCGGGCTTAAGGCCCGGGACTGGGAGAACACGTTCAACGGTCAGACCCGGCACGGTATTTCGTTCCGCGCGGTGGCCATCACGGTGGGTGCCTGATCATGTCGGACCTGTCCACGGTGATCGAGGTGGCGGGGGCCTTATCGGCTGCCGGTGGCCTCGGCTACGCGAAGGCCCGGTCCCCTCGGGTGTTCTGGTCGCTGGTCGGTGCCCCGGTCGCGCGGGTCCGGTTCACGCTCACGTACCGGGCGACGATGGATGTGTGCGGGCTGACGGTCCAGCCGTCCCGCCTGCGGGCGTTCATGGTCCGCAACCTGGCCCGCCGCCAGGACGTCCAGCCGGTCCCCCCGCAGGTCCGCCGCGTCCGCTACTCCACCACCGGGATGCGGGCCATCCTCCGCCTCCCCGCCGGTCTGGAGCCCGCCGACGTAGCCGCCGCCTCCGAAAGGCTTCGGCACGCCTGGGGCGTCCACTCCGTGCACGTGGTGGAGGTGAAGCCGGGGTTCGTGGAACTGCGGATGACCGGCTACGACGTGCTGCGCCGGGTGAAGATGCCCCGCCGCCTGCCCCGCAAGCTGCTCGCTGGTCCGCTGGTCGTGCCGGTGGCGCTGCGGGAGGACGGCACCGCGTTCGTGCGGGACTACCAGAAGATCCCGCACAGCCTGACGCTGGGTGCGAACCAGTCGGGCAAGTCGATGTATCAGCGCAACCTCGTCTCCGGGCTCGCGAAGCTCCCGGTCGGCCTGGTCGGCATCGACTGCAAACGGGGGGTGGAACAGCGCGGGTACGCGCCCCGCCTCTCTGCCCTCGCCATCACCCCCAACGAAGCCTCCGGCCTGCTGGAAGCCCTCGTGGGCGAGATGGAAGAGCGCTTCGACCTCCTCAGCGACCACGGTGTCTCGGACCTGTGGGGCTTGCCTGCCGCGGTGCGGCCGGTGCCGCTGGTGGTCCTGGTCGATGAGGTCGCCGAACTGTTCCTCGTCTCGGCCAAGAAGGATGAGGACCGGCGGGACCGGATGGTGATGCACATGATCCGGCTCGCGCAGATGGCCCGCGCGGTCGGCATCTATCTGGAGGTCTGCGGGCAGCGCTTCGGCTCCGACCTCGGCAAGGGCGCCACCATGCTCCGCGCCCAGCTCACCGGCCGCGTCGTCCACCGCGTCAACGACAAGCAGACCGCAGACATGGGCCTGGGCGACATCGCCCCCGACGCCGTGTTCGCCGTGACCACCATCGCCCCCGACCGCCCCGGCGTCGCCGTGGCCGGAGATTCGTCCGGCGGCTGGTCCCGGATCCGCACCCCCGCCATGACCCCGGCCCAAGCCGTCGCCATCTGCCGGGAGTACGCCCACCTCACCCCGCACCTTGCCGCTCTGGCACCGTTCCGGCCGGCCGTTTCCACCGCCCCGGCCCCGGGCTCCCCACTCCTCAAGCCCCGACCCGCCACCAGCTAACACCCCTACCCCGCAAGACCGGTTGGCGTGACCGTCTCGCGCCAGGTCCCTACCCCGCCCATGCCCGGAACCGGAAGGAACCCCCGCCATGGCACCTCGACTGACCACCGCCAAGACCCCGAAGACCCCCGCCCCCGTCCCGGTCGAACCGGCGCCGTGCCAGCCGTGCGGCGGAACGGGGAATGTCGCGATCACGGTGCGGGTCGGTCGCAAGCGCCGCCCGGTCGGCCAGCAGGACGGCCTCTGCCTCAACTGCCTGGGCTCCGGCACCGACCCCGACGCCTGACTCCTTCGCCGCGGTGCCGGGCGGTGAACTCTCGCCCTCGCCCGGCCCCGGCCTCGCCCCTTCGAAAGGAGGTGAACCCGTGTCCCGCATCCGTATCGACGCCGTACTCATCCAGGCCGTCATTGCCGGTGCTCTGTCCTTCGCCCACCTGCACGACCTGGCCGCAGCCGCCGGACAAGACGGCTGGAAAGCCTGGGCCTACCCCGTCAGCGTCGACCTGCTCCTCGTCGCCGCCTGGCGCCGTATGCGCACCACCGCGGACAACCGCGCCGCCTGGGCCTGGTTCATCATCGCCCTCACCGCCTCGCTCGGCGCGAACGTCGCCACCGCCGGGCTCCTCGACCTCAACGACGTTCCTGCCTGGCTGCGCATCCTCGTCGCCGGGTGGCCCGCCCTCGCCTTCCTCGGCGGAACCCTCCTCGTCCACAGCCCCATCACTGCGCCCACCGAGACCGCGCCCGTCCCCGCGGCACCGCTGCCCACCCCTTCCGAGCCCGAACCGGTCCCGGACGTGACAGTGGAGCGCGCTCCCGAACTGCCGCCCGCACCCGCTCCGGAAGAAGCCGCGGCACCCGCTCCGGCTCCGGCTTCCGCTCCGACCGCGGCCGTTCCTCCGGCCCTTCTGGATCACGCCCGGAAGCTGGCCGACACCCACCAGGCCACCACCGGCAGCCGGATCGACTCCGCCACCCTCCGCGCCCGCCTCGGCGTCCCCGCACCCCTCGCAGACGCCATCACCGCCCAACTCGCCTAACCCGTAAGGAGGTTCATTCCATGGCGCGCCCGAACCGCTTCACGAACGTGCTCCGCGTCGGCCCCGTCCAGGTCGGCACCCACCACGACGGCCGCGGCCGGACCAAGCACACCGCCGCCTGCACCGCCCCCGGCTGCAACTTCTCCGCCGACTACCTCAACCGCTCCGCCGCCGAACTCGCCGCCCGCACCCACCGCTGCAACCCCTGACAGGAGGCCCACCCGTGTTCACCCCGAAGATCCCGCCCCCGGACACCGCACCCACCCCCGGAACGTCCCTCGTCCAGCCGCTCACCGGCATCACCCACACCCCGGCCTGCACCTGCCACCACACCCCCGCCGCGGCCCCGGCGCCCGCTCCGGTCTCCCGGCCGGCCGTTCAGCTCACCCCGGGATCGCTCCTCGTCGCCGCCGCGGGCGGGACCGCCATGGTCCTGATCATCGGCACGGTCCTCGTCTCCATGCTGCTCGCGACCGCGATCACCGCCGCGTCCGTCGCGATCTGCGCCGTGGTCCTGCGCTCGCTCCTCAACCACACGAACAACCGCTGACAGCCCCCGGGGCGGCCTCAACCGCCAAGTTTCCGCCGCCCCGGGCGCCCATTCCACTTCCAGATCCAACGGACCCGAAAGGGAGATCCCATCATGCCCCAGCCCACCCCGCCCCGGCCGATCTGCGGCCACTGCGACGGCTTCCCCACCGTCACCATCACCACCGGCCAGACCACCCCTGCCGGGCAGCGCCAGACCATCACCGCGAACTGCCCCGCCTGCCGCGGCACCGGCCACACCACCACCCCCGCCCGGACCCACAGCCGGATCGGGGCCTGAGCGCCATGGCCGACCTGACCCCCACCCCGGACCGCCCCGGCCTCCACGTCAGCAAGCCCTCCCCGAACGCCCCGGCCACCGGCTCGGCCGTCTGCCACTGCGGAGCCTCCGCGACCGCGACCGGCGACAACCAGGTGCGTGCCCTGGTTGAGGGCTACACCGCGAACCACGGTGCCGCGCACGGCCGGACGGGCCGCTGACCATGACCACCGCTGCTACTGCGGCGGGCCTGGACCCGGCCACCCTGGGCGATCTGCTGAGGGTGACCGGGTCTCCCGGCTTCGACCGCCTCACCGAACAACTCCGCCGCACCGGAGGCTGCTCCCAGCCCATCCACCTCACCGGCGCCACCAAGACCATCGACCACACCACCGGCACCCTGCTGCACCACTACTCCACGGACACCGAGCCCGGCGGCCGGTTACGGATCGCCTGCGGCAACCGCCGCGCCTCACGCTGCCCCGCCTGCGCCTGGACCTACGCCGGAGACACCTACCACCTCATCCGCGCCGGACTCACCGGCGACCCCGACAAAGGCACCCCCACCACGATCCGAGATCACCCCCGGGTCTTCGCCACCCTGACGGCCCCCTCGTTCGGCCCGGTCCACAACCGGCCCGGCAACCGCACCTGCCGCTGCGGCACCCGGCACCCCGAAGACGCCCCGGAGCTGGGCACGCCGCTCGACCCTGACACCTACGACTACGCGGGGGCGGTGCTGTGGAACAACCACGCCTCCGACCTCTGGCGCTACTTCACGATCTACCTCCGCCGCGAGATCGCCAAGCGAGCGGGACTCACCCAGAAGGCCGCCCGCGAACAGTCCAAGGTGTCCTTCGGCAAGGTCGCGGAGTACCAGAAGCGCGTTGCCGTCCACTTCCACGCGGTGATCCGCTTCGACGGACCCGAGGGCCCGGACACCGCGCCCCCGGCCTGGGCCACCCTCGACCTGCTGGACGACGCGATCCGCGCCGCTGCCGCACGCGTCGAAGTCGTCGTGCCGGCCGTTCCGGAAGCCGGGGTCACGCAGGGGTGGACGCTGCGGTGGGGCACTCAGCTCGATGTGCAGCCCATCGGGGCGTTCGGCAACGGTGAGGACCTCACCGAACAGGCCGTCGCCTCCTACGTCGCCAAGTACGCCACCAAAGCCGCCGAGACCACCGGGACCGTCGACCACCGGGTCGGGAACAAGGAAGCCCTCGTCCTCCTCGACGTCCCCGAGCACCCCCGGCGGCTGATCGAAGCGTGCCTGGACCTGCACCACGCCTACCCGGAACGCAAGCTCCGCGACTGGGCCCACATGCTCGGCTTCCGCGGCCACTTCTCCACCAAATCCCGCGCCTACTCCACCACCCTCGGAGCCCTCCGCCAGACCCGCGCCGACTACCGCGCCGCCGAACAACGCGCCGCCCTCGGCCTCCCCGACCCCGACGACCACCCGGAAGCCACCACACTCACGCTCGCGCACTGGGCCTACGCCGGAAACGGCCACACCCCCGGCGAATCCTGGCTCGCCGCCAACATCCACCGCGACATCCAACACAACCGCGACACCGCCCGCGAACACCGCGCCGAACTCGAAGCCCTCGACGGACCGGAGGTGTGGGCATGAAGCGACCTCTGCCCGACCGCTACCTGACCCCGGTCGATCTGGCCGACCTCCTCGGCGTCCCGATCGAGACGATCTACCAGTGGCGTCGCAAGGACACCGGGCCCCGCGGCTTCCGCGTCGGCCGACACCTCCGCTACGACCCCGAAGACGTACGCGCCTGGGTCTCCTCCCTCATGGAAGAGGCCGCCTGATGGCCGGACACATCCAAGACCGCTGGTACAAGACCGAACCCGGACCCACCGGCAAGCCCGTACGCGTCAAGACCGACCGCTACGGGATCGGCCTGCGCTACCGCGCCCGCTACATCGGCCCGGACGGCACGGAGAAGTCCAAGAGCTTCCCCGACCGGCAGAAGCGCAAGGCTGAGGAGTGGCTGACCCGTATCGCAGCGGACATGGATGCGGGACAGTACATTGACCCGAAGGCCGGGGAGATCGTCTTTCGGGACTACGGCGAGAAGTGGCTGAGCGGGCTGACGACCGATCTGGGTAGTCAGGAAGTCGTGTGCAGGCGCATTCGGTTGCACGCCTTCCCCTACCTGGGCACGCGCCCCATGGGATCGTTCAAGCCCGAGCACATGCGCACCTGGTTGAACGCCCTCCAATCGGCCGTGCCCAACGGCACCTACCGCCGGGCGATCTACGACTCGGTGTCGTCCCTGTTCAATGCCGCGGTAGATGACGGCGTGATCAAGTCCAATCCGTGCCACGCCCAGTCGGTCAAGCCTCCGATCCCGGAACAGCGGCTGATCGTGCCCTGGACCGAGGATCGCGTGCTGAGTGTTCGTTCGGGGATGCCCGACCGGTATGCGGCCACCGTGGACGCTGGTGGAGGTTGCGGTCTGCGGCAGGGGGAGGTGCTGGGCCTCGCGGAAGACAACCTGGACTTCAAGACGGGGTGGGTCCACGTCCGTCAGCAGATCAAGCGCGTGGGCGGCACCCTCGTCTTCGCTCCGCCCAAGCGTGGCAAGCTGCGGGATGCCCCTCTCAGTGACGCGGTGGGAACCGGCTTGCAGGAGCATATGGACTCGTTCCCGCCCGTTGCCGTCACTCTGCCGTGGAAGACCCCGAGCGGTCCCCTGGTGACGCGGAAGCTGGTCTTCACCAGCGCTGTCGGCAAGGCCATCTGGCGGAGCTACTTCGATGACTACGTCTGGAAGCCCGCCCTGGCCCACGCTGGCGTCATCCCGCCCAAGGAACCGGGACAGCGCTACGCTGCCGCTCCTGACGACGGAATGCACGCGCTGCGGCACTTCTACGCCTCGGTGGTCCTGGAAGCCGGAGGGAGCATCAAGGCTCTGAGCACCTATCTGGGGCACTCCGACCCCGGGTTCACGCTCCGGATCTACACTCATCTCCTGCCCAGCAGCGACGAGAAGGCCCGAGCCGCCATGTCGTCCGTGTTCCGGCGGGTCCGCTCACTGGATGACCTCGCGGCGGCGGCCTGACGGCCCACAGACGGCCCACGGCCCCGATTCGGCCCCTACCTGGCGGTTCCGCCCCAGGTCAGGGGCCGAATTGCGTTCTCGGGCCGCCAGAAACACCCCATCTTGCCTGACGTCCATCCCCCAATGGAAACGAGTACGGTCAGGCGCCCGCGACCTGGACGCCGACGCCCCGGGCGCGTAGTTGATCTGTCACTGGCTGTTGTCCGGGGTTGCCGCCGGTCGACGCCGCACACGGTCACTGCTCGGCGTGCTGGCGCGCTTCCTTCCGGCGCAGGACGAACAGGGTGCCGCCGCCGATGACGAGGAGGCCGACGGCGAGGGCCGCGATCATCGGGGTGGTGCTGGAGCCGCCGGTCTCGGCGAGGTCGCCCTCCAGGCCGGAGGTGGTGGTGCCGGTCGAGGCGGGGACGGACTGGCGGGCGCTCTGGGTGCCGACTCCGGTGTCGTCGTCGCTCTGCCGGTCGGCCTCGGCCGCGATGACACTGCCGCTGGTGGCGCAGTCCAGCACGCCGGTGAAGTTCTTCCGGAAGCCGCCGGGGCCGGTGATGGTGAAGTCGTACGCCTGGTCCTCGGCGACCGGGATCGTCACCGTCTCGGTGGCTCCGGCGGCCACGGTGTGCTCGGTGCCGCCGAGCTCGAAGGTGAAGGGCTCGTCCCCCTGGTTGGCCGCGGTGATGTCCACGCCGCCGGCGGCGCAGTTCTTCCGGGCGGTCAGCGCCGGGGCGGCGCCCGTCTCGGCCCAGGTGGCGGTGGCCCGTGCGGAGACCGTGGACTCGCTGGAGCCGGCCAGGATCTGGGTCTGGGTGCGGGTGGTCCCGGCGAACGCCCGGCCGACCGGTACGGAGGTGGTCGTCTGGACGGTCAGCGAGGCGGATCCGTCGGTGCTGCCCTTCGGTACGGCGAAGTAGAGGCGGGCGCCGTCGGTGGCGGAGGTGACGGGCACGCCCTTCTCGTCCGTCACCGAGATGCCGCTCGCCGCCGCGTCCACCGGGGGTGACACGGAGACCTGGTCCGCGTCCGTACGGACGATCACCGGGCCCAGCCGCTCCCCCGCCCGGCCGGAGACCGCCGTGGGCTCCAGCGTCAGGGAGGCCCGGGGTTCGGCGACGTTGCGCGCGCGCTTCTGCAGCCAGTCGGCGAGCTTCTCCGCCTGCTTGTCCGACGCGGTGACATCGGCGTCGTCCGAGTAGCGCCAGATGGCGACCTGGGTGCCCGCGGCGGCGGTCCGCTCGGTGAGCGGGCCGGTGCCCGCCGCCTCGGCCAGTGCGGCGAGGTCGTCGACCTGGGGGTAGGAGTGCTGGAGGATCCACCGGATCTTCCCGGCGTTCCGGTTGGCGCCGAGGGAGGTCTCGGCCCAGGGGGTCTCCAGGTACTTCGCCTGGTCCTGGGTGGGGTTGTGGAGGTCGATGCAGTACGTCTTGAGCTTGCCGCCGCCGTCCACGGTCATCTCGAAGAGCCCGGCGGGCAGCTCCTGCGTACGGTCGGGGGCGCCGTTCTCACCCGGCATACGGAGCACGGCGCTGTCGAAGGTCTTCAGCCCGTCGAGTACCGCCGCCGCGCCGCCCTGGTGCCGGCCCGGGTCGTCGGCGGCCGCCGTGCCCGTCCCGGCGAGGGTGGCCGCCGTGACGAGACCGGAGAGCAGCAGAGCGGTCACCGGGCGGAGGGCGGCCCGGCCGCGCCCCCTCCGTCCGGCCCTGCGGGTCTCCCCGGTGCGCCCGGCCCCGGCGGTCTCCCCGACGCGCGCGGCTCTGCCGCGGACGGCGTGCACCGCCTTCGTGTCGGACGGCGAAGCGGACACAGAAGACGCAGAAAACACAGAATTCCCCTCCGGGCGAGGCCCTCGCGCGTGGTGCGCGTGTGGGGAATGCCCCGCCAGCAGACTCAAGTGACCCATGAGCTCTGGGAATCCTAAGGACCGGGCGAACCACAATCCCCCGTACTGCCCTCGGTCAACCATTCCGAATCGGAATCGTTATCCCCGGGCCGCCCCTCCCGACCAGCCCTTTCAGGACACCGCCACCTTTTCCCGCACGGCGAAGGACACCTCCGTGGTGCCGCCCGGCGGTCCTTCCGACCTACCGTCAGGCCCGTGGTGCGACGGTGACGTCAGCGCCGGTTCGGTCCTGACGACCCGGCGGAAGGCGGCGGTACCGCGGCTCAGGTCGTGGCCCACCGCGACCGCCTCGACGTCCACGAACGTCCTTCGCCCGCCCTCCCGTTCCTCCTCGCGGACCTTCAACCGGCCGTGCACCACCAGAGGTTCCCCGATCCCCACCGAACCGGCCAGATTCGCGGCCAGCGTCCGCCAGGCCCAGACCGTGTAGAAGCTGGTGGGGCCGTCCGTCCAGAGCTGCGTCTCGCGGTCCCGGCGCCTCGGTGTCACAGCAAAGCGGAATCGCGCCATTCCCCCCGTCGCCGTCTCTCGGAACTCCACCGCCGTGGCGGCGTTTCCCACCAGCGTCACCATCGTCTCGTTCATTTTCCGCCCCCCGCTTTCCGTCGTTCCCGTCGTTCCGGTCGTTCCGTCCACCGGTGTGCTGACTTCATGGTGGGCGCCGGGAGCGAATGGCGCGGGAGCCTGTGGACTACTGGCCGGTTGTGGAAAACTCCGTCACCGCCGCATACCGCTCGCGCACCTCCCGGTACCGCACCAGCTCCGCCGAGACCGGGTCCAGGACCCTGGCCCGGCCGCATCCGGCCGCCGCTTCGCGCAGCCGGCGTTCGGCGTCCTGCCCGTAGCGCCGGGCGGGGCCCCGGATCGCCGCCGCACAGGACCACTCCACCAGCGGCCCGCCGACGACTCCGGCCAGCATGATCAGGGCGGGGGTGACGAGCCCCGGCTCCAGGATCCCGACGATCTGGCCGAGCAGCCACAGACCGCCGAAGACCTGAAGCAGCGTCATGGACACCTGGGCCAGCACCGCGGCGGGCCACCACTTCGGCCGGGGCGGCTTGGCCGGCCTCCCGCCGAACGCCGGGCCGGTGGCTGTGCCCCCCACCGCGCCGACCCGCCCGACGCCTCCCGAGCCCTTGCCCGGGCCCTTGGAGGAAGCACCCCCCGCGACCGCCAGCTCGTCCAGCGCCTCCGGCAGCCCCTTCGCCCCGCTGAACGCCGCCTCGCGCACGGCCTGCGCCCAGGGTGCGGGCAGCCCGTCCGCGGCGTCGTCCGCGACGACCCGGACCGCCTGCTCGACCCGCTGCCGGGCGGTCGGCTCCTCCTCGGGCGGGGCGAGCGCCTGGCCCATCCGGTCCAGGCTGCCCGGCAGCCCCCGGGACTCGTACCAGCGCCACAGCCGCAGCCATGGCGTACCGCAGGCGCGCCCGGCGTTCCTGCGCCACTCCCGCTCGGCGGCCTGCCCGGCGGCGGCCGCTCCGACGGCCTCGGCCAGCCGGTCGGCGAACTCCTCACGGGCCCGCTCACCGAGTCCGGGCCGCCCCTCCGCCACGTACACGGGGCGCAGCCGGGCCGCCGCCGCGTCCACGTCGGCGGAGAGGCGGCGGGTGGCCGCCGTGCGGTCCTGGACGAACCGGCCGACCATCTCGCGCAGTTCGGGCACCCCGTCGCCGGTCAGCGCGGACAGGGACATGACGGTGGCGCCGGGTTCGCCGTGCTCGCCGAGCGCCATGCCGTCCTCGTCCAGGAGCCGGCGAAGGTCGTCGAGCACGAGGTCGGCGGCCTCGCCGGGCAGCCGGTCGATCTGGTTGAGGACGACGAAGGTGACCTCCGCGTGCCCGGCCAGGGGGCGCAGATAGCGCTCGTGCAGGGCGGCGTCGGCGTACTTCTCCGGGTCGACGACCCAGATCACCGCGTCGACCAGCGCCAGCACCCGGTCCACCTGGTCCCGGTGGGCGGTCGCGGCGGAGTCGTGGTCGGGCAGGTCGACCAGGACGAGCCCCTGGAGCGCCTCGTCGAAAGCGGCGGGTCCGGGGTGCGGCCTGCGGCGGAGCCTGCCGGGGATCGCGAGGCGGTCCAGCAGGCCGGCGGCCCCGTCGGTCCAGCTGCACGCGATGGGCTGGGAGGTGGTGGGGCGGCGCAGCCCGGTGTCGGAGATCTGGGCCCCGGACAGGGCGTTGAACAGGGTCGACTTGCCGCTCCCGGTGGCCCCCGCGATGGCGACGACCGTGTGCCGGGAGGAGAGCCGCTGCCGGGCGGCCGCCTCGTCCAGTACGCGTCCGGCCTCGGCGAGGGTGTCCCGGTCGAGCCGGGCGCGGGAGAGGCCGACGAGTTCGCGCAGGGCGTCGAGCCGGGTCGGCAGGGGGCCGTCGGAGGGCCCGTACGCCTCGACCTGCGGCTGTACGTCGTCCTCGTCGGGAGGGGAGCCGGCGGCGTCGGGTGAGCCGGCGGAGTCCGTGGAGGTCCTGTCCGTACGGGAGTCTCCGGTTCCGGAATCGTCGCTGCGGGCGTCGGCCGCCGCGGCGCGCCGTGCGATGAGCCCGTCGTCCCAGCGGCCGCCCTTGCCCTGAGCCTCCTTCTCCTTCCGTTCGCCGGTCTCCGTCGTGCCGTTGCCCTGGTCCTCGTCCGTGACGGCGGTCATCGCTGCCACCTCTCCTTCTGCAGTACGGAAAGTGCGGCGATCAGTTCGGCCTGCGGTTCGGGGGCGACGTCGAGCGCGTCGAGCGGGGCGAGCCTGCGCTCGCGTTCGGCGCCGAGCACCTGGTCCAGATAGGTCGTCAGCAGTTCGCCGCCCTTGTCCCTCAGGCGCAGCGCGCCCTGCGCTCCGATGCGTTCGGCGAGCTGCTCCCCCGCCGCTCGGGCCCGCCGGCCGCCGAGCAGGGCCGCCGCGAGGAGGGCGGCGACGGTCTCGGGGTCGGGCGCCACGCTGCGTTCGAGCTGGCGCACCTCTTCCTCGGCGAGCTCCTCCAGGACCCGTCGCCACCGCCGTACGGCCACGGCGATCCGGCCCTCGATGTCCTCGGCCGGCCCCCACCCCCCGGCTTCCCGCCCGGCGCCCTCGAACCGGAAGACTCCGGCGGCGGGCTCGCGGCCCCACTGCGTACGGATCTGCTGGTCGGCGGCGGAGGCGGCGCACTGGAGCAGGGCGATCAGGCTGTCGACCAGCGCTTCGAGGAGTTCGCCGGGTGCGCTGTAGAGGGGGTAGCCGCGCCACCGGGTCCGGGCATCTCCGGAGAGGACCGCTCCACTCTGGAGCCTGCGGCGGATCCGGGCGGCCTCCTTGCCGTAGGCGTCCTCGACCACGCCGGTGAGCCGTACGGACGCCGCGTACTGCGCGGCGACCGCGCCGGCCAGCCCGGGGATCCGTACGTTCAGCGATTCGATGAGCCCGGACGCGGTGCGCCCCACCGCCTGCTGCCGGGCGGCGGGGTCCTGGGTCCGGTGGGTGAGCCAGGCGCGCAGCGGGGCGACGGCGGTGGTGGGGAGCAGTCCGCTGCCGCCGCCCGCGGATTCGGGGAGTTCGGGGATGGTGAAGCGGGGTACGTCCCCGAGCCCGGCGCGGGTCAGGAGCGCCGCGTACTGCCGGGAGACCTCGGCGATCACCTGGTGGGGCACCCGGTCGAGGACGGTGACGAGGGCCGCGTCGTACTCCTTCGCGGTACGCAGCAGGTACCAGGGCACCGCGTCGGCGTACCGGGAGGCGGTGGTGACCATCACCCAGACGTCGGCGGCGCAGATGAGTTCGGCGGCCAGGACCCGGTTGCGTACGACGAGCGAGTCGATGTCGGGGGCGTCGAGGATGGCGAGCCCGCGGGGCAGGCTGACCGCGGTCTCCACCCGCAGCACGTTCCCCTCGTCGTCCGCGCCGGGGCCGAGGTCGTCGAGCCCGTCGGGGTCCCGGACCTGACCCGGCGGCAGCCAGATGCGGGTGAGCTGGGGGAGCACCCGTACGCCGGCGAACCAGTGGTGGTCGTCGGGGTGACAGACCAGCACCGGGGTGCGGGTGGTGGGCCGCAGCACCCCGGCCTCGCTGACCCGGCACCCCACCAGCGAGTTGACCAGCGTTGACTTCCCCGCCCCGGTGGATCCGCCGATCACGGCGAGGAGCGGGGCCTCGGGGTCCTTGAGCCGGGGCAGGAGGTAGTCGTCGAGCTGTGCGAGGAGTTCGACCCTCGTCTGCCGGGCGCGTTCGGCCCCCGGCAGCGGGAGTGGAAGACGCACGGCGGCGACACGGTCGCGCAGGGCGGAAAGTGCGTCGATGAGCTGAGGCCGTACGTCCATGGTCACCACATGCGAAGAATGCCCAATTTTGGCGCCTTTTTGAAGCGTATAGGCCCCTCTGCGCGGCGGTTCCACCCTCTGGACAGAGTCGGGACAGAGGGGACGAGTGGGGCGCAGGCATAACGAGTGCACAACACCCGGGCCGCAGGGCGCGAAAAGCGGTGCGGGATCCGCACCCACCTGCGATTATCGGTTCGCTTCACCGAACCTCCACATCGTGCCACGCAGGTGAAGCAACCGGGTCCAGGCGATCGGAGCCCTATCCTTGTCCCGGCACGGCCACGGAACCACCCGATCAGGACTCCCGGCCCCCGTAGCTCAGTGGATAGAGCAGGCGCCTTCTAAGCGCTTGGCCGCAGGTTCGAGTCCTGCCGGGGGCGCACCGCCCGCACGACCGTGAGGCCCTCCGCACTGGGGGGCCTTTTCGCTGGTCGGGGCAGGGTAACGGGGGGCGGCGTAGTGACGGCGTAAGAGAGGTCACTCATCTGGCCCAGCGCACAACGCCTCTCCGCATATCCAGGCAAAAGGCCATTCCGGTTGAGGAGTGGGCACATGCCGGATCATTCTTGCGGGCATGACGCCGCGTACCCCCATCCCCTCCCCCTCTTCTGATGTGTCCGGCCTGCGTGATTACGCCTTCGACTGGGCGCTGGGGGATGTGGAGACGTCAGGGCTCGTCGCGCGGCGTGACCGGGTGCTGTCGATCGCGGTGGTGACCATCGGTCCGGACGGGGAGCAGACCGGGGAGTTCTCGACCCTGCTGAACCCGGGGTGCGACCCCGGGCCGGTGGAGGTGCACGGCCTGACCGCCGAGCGGCTGCTGGGGGCACCGGCCTTCGAGGAGGTAGCGGGTCGGATCGGGGCGCTGCTGCAGGACCGGGTCCTGGTGGCCCACAACGCCCAGTTCGACTACGACTTCCTGGCGCACGAGTTCGCGCGGGCCCGCCTGTACCTGCCGGTCTCACAGCGGCTGTGCACCCTCGCCCTCAACCGGCAGGTGGACCCGCCCGCCGAGGACATGAAGCTGGGAACACTGGCTGCGCACTACGGCGTACCGCAGACGCGGGCGCACGACGCCCTGGACGACACCCGGGTGCTGGCCGGCATCCTCCGCGCAACGCTTCGGGAGGCCGCGCTGCTCGACCTGCCCCTCCCCCTGGTGGCCTGCCCGCCGCGCCAGGACGCGCAGTTCGCGCCTCAGCCGCCGAAGACGCCCTGCGCCTACCGCAATCCGGGGCGGACGGAGGCGGGCGGTCCGCTCGTGCAGGGCATGAAGATCGCCATCACCGGGGAGACGGCGACCTCGCGCGCCGAGCTCGTGGCGCGGTCGGTCGCGGCGGGGCTGAACGTCATGTCCTCGGTCAGCCGCCACACCAGCGCGCTGGTCACCAACGAGGCGGGATCGGGGTCCTCGAAGGCACGGCGGGCGGCCGCCGAAGGCGTACCCGTGATCGACGAGCACACCTTCTTGAAGCTGCTGAGCGACGTACGCCCTGGGACACCGCACCGGGCGGCGGAGACGAAGGCGGCCGGCACGACATCCAAGGTGGCCGCCACCGCCGCTGCCGCCCCCACGGTGACCACCCCCACACCCACCGCACCTGCGGCTTCCGGTATCCCCTCCTCCCCGGGAACGGCCGTCCCCGCTCCACGTCGGCCGTCCCCGGCGGACACACCGCAGGCCCGCCCCCTGACCGGGCAACGCGTCCTCGTCCTCGGCGGCACCCACCCCGCTGCGGCCGCCGCGCGCACCCGGATCGTCGAACTGGGCGGTTCCGCGGCCGTCAACCTCTCGCGAAGTGTCACCGATGCCGTCCTCCTGGCGGGAGGGGAGGCCGATCGCCGGACAGGGCGGATGTCGGACCTGGGAATTCCCCTGCACGACGAACACTGGCTGACCGTGCCGGGGGCGGCCCCCGACGGGACCGGCACCACCCCCACGGCGACCCGGCCCTCGGTGCCGGATCATCCGCGGACACCTCTCGTCCTGCCGCGCGGCGGTGTCGTGGACCTGCCCGCGCCGCAGGGGACTCCGGCACCGCTGTGGCACATCACCGCGGCCTGGGCACCACAGGACGCGTGCGACATCGACGTCGTCGCCTTCGTCCTCGACGAGGACGGACAGGTCACGTTCGACGAGGACTTCGTCTTCTACGGTGCCCCCGAGAATCCCGCGGGCACCGTACACCTCCTCACCGACGGCCCGGCCGAACAGACGATCGCCGTCGACCTCGCCGCGCTGCCGCCCGCCTCCCGCAAGGTCGCCGTCGCGGCAGCCATCGACAGGGAGAGGACCTTCAGGGACGTGGGCGCGGTCCAGGTCACCGCGGTCCCCGGCACCGGCGCCGCGCCGCTGGCCAGGGCCACCCTCGACGCCGCCACCACGGAACGCACCCTGCTCCTGGCCGAGTTCTACCGCCGCGGGCCGGTCTGGCGCTTCCGCGCGGTCGGACAGGGGTACGACCACGGGCTCGCCGGCCTGGCACGCGGCTACGGCGTCGACATCGCCGACTGAGCGGGCAGGCGCGGGGAGCGGGACGAAGGGCGCGGCAGCGGGACGAGGCGGGGCCCGCCCACGCGCCGCCTCACCTCACCAACAGCGACCCGCAACTGTGGGCCCGCGCCCGCTCCCTCTCACGCGTCCCGTCGCCTGAGCAGCAGCAGCGCGGCGAGGGAGACGGCGGCCGTGCAGGCCGCGACCAGGAGCAGGGAGGGCCAGGGGCCCAGGCTGCCCACCGTGTCGGCGGCGGCGTCCGAGGTCTGGGTGAGCTTCTCCAGGGCCGCCGTCGGGGAGAGGCCGGCGATCCAGCGTTCGGCGTTCCCGAAGAGGGGGCCGAAGAGGGACGGCAGGAGCAGCAGGCCGATCACCGTGGTGACCGCGCCTGCGGAGTGGCGTACGAGGGTGCCGACAGCCAGGCCGAGCACGGCGGCCGCCGCGAACGACGCCGCGATGCCGAAGAGGGCGGGCAGTGGGTCTCCTTGGGCGTAGCGGCCCTCCGGCAGCATCGCGTTCCCTACCAGGTAGGCGGTCGAGCAGGAGAGCAGGGCCAGGACGTACATCACCCCCGCGACCAGGGCCGCCTTCGCCGCGAACACCGTCGACCGGTGCGGGACGGCGGCGAAGGTCGTCCGGATGGTGCCGCTGCTGTACTCCCCCGAGACCACCAGCGCACCGACCACCGCCGCCAGCATCTGGGCGACGACGGAGAGTGTGAGGCTGCCGCCGAGGACGGTGTCGTCGGGTTGCAGGCTGCCGGTGGCGGCGACGAAGACCGCGCCCAGGACGGGCAGTACGGCGGTCGCGGCGGTCGTCCACACCGTGGAGCGCACGCTGCGGAACTTGATCCACTCGTAGGCCAGGGCGTGCCGGAATCCGGTCTTCTCCCTGCGTCCGGCGGGGAGGGTGAGCGTGGTCATCGGGCTGTCTCCTTCTGGCTCGACGGGGGGATCTTCCGGCCGGCCGGGGGCATCGCGGGGGTTCGTTCCTCGGTCCGGTACTCCACCGAGGACTGCGACAGCGTCGTGTAGACCTCCTCCAACGAGGAGTGGGCGGGCGTGAGTTCGTGGACGGCGACCCCGTGGTCGCGGGCCAGGTCGCCGATGGCCGCCGCGTCCGGTCCGTCGACCCGCCAGCCGCCCGTGGCGTCCAGGCGGACCTGCGCCCCCGCCGTCCCCAGCAGGGCCCGGAGTCTCTCCGGTTCGGGGGACCGTACGAGCGTGTGGGCGCGGGAGTTGGTCTCGATGAAGTCCCGCATCGTGGTGTCCGCGATGAGCCGGCCCCGGCCGATCACGATGAGGTGGTCGGCCGTGAGCTCCATCTCGCTCATGAGGTGGCTGGAGAGCAGGACCGTACGGCCCTCAGCCGCCAGGGACTTCATCAGCTCCCGGATCCAGCGGATGCCCTCGGTGTCGAGGCCGTTGACCGGTTCGTCGAGGATCAGCACCTCCGGATCGCCGATGAGCGCGGCCGCGATGCCGAGCCGCTGGCCCATGCCGAGCGAGAAGCCCTTGGTGCGTCTGCGGGCCGTTGTGGCGGGCAGGCCGACCAGGTCGAGCACCTCGTCGACGCGGCGGCGCGGGATGCCGGTGCTCGCGGCGAGTCCGGCCAGGTGGTGGTAGGCGGAGCGGCCGCCGTGGACGCCCTTCGCGTCGAGCAGCGAGCCGGCCGCGCGGAGCGGTACGGGGAGGTCCCGGTAGGCCTTGCCGCCTACGGTGACCCGTCCCCCGCTCGGGGAGTCGAGGCCCAGGATCAGCCGCATGGTGGTCGACTTCCCGGCGCCGTTCGGGCCGAGGAAGCCGGTCACCCGGCCGGGCCGGACGGTGAACGAGAGCTGGTCGACGGCGGTCCGCCCGCCGTAGCGTTTGGTGAGTTCCGTTGCTTCGATCATGGTTCCGACGCTACGAGCGGGGGCCCGTTCGCGAATCCTCCGGCGGGAGCCGGGCCCTACTCCCGCCGGAGTAGGTATGAGGGGCAGGTATGACCGGGCGGGTGCGCCCTAGCGTTCGCCCGCCCTGACCAGGCCCGTCTCGTAGGCGAGCACCACCAGCTGGGCCCGGTCGCGGGCGCCCAGCTTCGTCATGGTCCGGCCGACGTGGGTCTTCGCCGTCAGCGGGCTCATGATCAGCTCCCGGCCGATCTCCTCGTTGGTGAGCCCGGCGGCGACGAGCGCCATCACCTCGCGCTCCCGGCCGGTGAGGGCGGCGAGCCGTTCGGCGCCCGCCGCCTCGGGGGCCTTCAGCCGTGCGAACTCCTCGATCACCCGGCGGGTGACGGCCGGGGCGAGCAGGCTCCGGCCCTCGGCCACCGTCCGGATCGCGGCGCGCAGGTCGTCGGGCTCGATGTCCTTGAGCAGAAAGCCCGCGGCGCCGTGCCGCAGAGCCTCGAAGACGTACGCGTCCACCTGGTACGTGGTGAGCATGACCACGCGGACCCCGTCCAGCGAGCGGTCCCCGGCGATCCGGCGGGTGGCCTCCAGGCCGTCGACGCCGGGCATCCGGATGTCCATGAGGACGACGTCGGGGCGGGTCGTGCGGACCGCCTCCACCGCCCGGGCACCGTCGGCCGCCTCCGCGACGACCACCAGGTCGTCGGTGAGGTCGAGCAGGGCGCGGAACCCCGCGCGTACGACGGTCTGGTCGTCCGCGAGGACCACCCGCACGGTCACGGGGCCGCTCCTTCGGTGGGCAGCTGGGCGTGGACGCGGAATCCCCCGCCCGGCACCGGACCGTACGCGAGCGTCCCGCCCACCGCGAGCACCCGCTCCCGCATGCCGATCAGCCCGAAGCCCTCGCCGGTGGAGGGCTCGGAGCCGGGTGGGCCGTCGTCCACGATCTCGATGTACAGGTGCGTGTCCCCGCAGGTAAGCGAGACCGCGACCCGCTCGGCCCCCGAGTGCTTCACCACGTTGGTCAGCGCCTCCTGCACGATCCGGTACGCGGTCGTCTCGACGACCGCCGGGTAGGCGGCGCCCGCAGGGGCCCGGCGCAGAAGCACCCGTACGCCGCCGGCCTCGACCCCCGCCACCAGCTCGGCCAGTTGGTCCAGGCGGGGCGCCGGGGCGGTGGACTCCGTCTCGCGCAGGACGGACAGGGTGGCGCGCAGTTCCCGTACGGCCTCCTTCCCGGAGGCGCGCACCTGCGTCATCGCGCGGCGCGACACCTCCGGCGCGGTGTCCAGCGCGTCGAGCGCCACCCCGGCCTGCACCGTCATCGCGGACACGGTGTGCGCGAGGATGTCGTGGATCTCCCGGGCGACGCGTACCCGCTCCTGCCGCACCCGGCGGTCCGCCTCCCGCTCCCGTTCCTCCTCCGCCCGCGCCGCCCGCGCCGCGTACTCCGCGAGCAGCTCCCGCCGGGTCCGCACCGCCTCGCCCAGCAGCAGCGGGACGAGCGGCCAGACCATCTCCAGGACCGGCAGCCCCTGCGGGTTGACCACGTCCCGTCCCACGACCAGGGCGACCACCCCCGAGACGGCGGCGGCGACCAGGCCGGTCCACAGGGTGCGGCGGCGGTCGCCGAGGACAGCCACGGTGTAGAGCGCCACGATGACCGGGAGGTTCAGCAGCTCGCCGATGTGCCCGTGCAGCGCCCATCCGGCGCAGGCGGCCCCGGTCAGGCACAGCACCGCGACGGGCCGGCGGCGGCGGAAGGCGAGTGCCACGAGCGAGACCGCGAGCAGGGCCCAGGTGAGCGCGTCGTCCTGCCGGTAGCCGGGGTCGTTCACCGCCGCGTCGGACGCGGTGAACAGGCCCACCACCGCCACCACCAGCAGATCCGCGACGAGCGGCGGCAGGGCGCGCACCCGGGCGGCGAGGCGGTCGAAGGTCATCACCCCTTCACCGTAGGAGCCGGGGTCGCCGGACGCATACGACAGCGGGAGTAGGGCGCGGCGCGGACAGACGCACTCGCGTCCCCGCACGCGCGTACGGGTCCCCGCAGCCGGAACTACGGCCCCCTCCGCCCCTCGCACCCCACTAAGCGGAATCCGTGGCACAAGAGTGGCGGACCGACGAAACGTTCGGTACGGGACGACGTTCAGGACGGCGCAAGAACGGGCAAATCGATCCTGTACGGCCCGACGGCGCAATCCCGCCGCAGGGCGCCCCCACTCTCTCCGCAAACCCGTTCGGGCGAGCGCAACTTCGTTGTGCCGTCCGGCATCCGAGCCTGCCCTCCACCCGCCGAACACCCCTGCGAACCGACGCACCACCTGGAAAGGAGCGCCACGATGGCGACACCGCTGTCCGCCGACAAGCTGCTCAAAGCCCTCCGCGACGAAGGCGTCCACGTCGTCGAACACCGGAGCTGGCGTACGAACAACCGGAATCACAAGGGACCCTGGGGCCCGACGCACGGCGTCATGATCCATCACACCGTCACATCGGGCACCGCCTCCTCCGTCGAGCTCTGCTACAACGGCCACTCCGCCCTCCCCGGCCCCCTCTGTCACGGGGTGATCGCCAAGGACGGGACCATCCACCTCGTGGGGAACGGGCGGGCCAACCACGCCGGGCTCGGAGACGACGACGTGCTGCGTGCCGTGATCGCGGAGAAGGCCCTGCCGCCGGACAACGAGGCCAACACCGACGGCAACCGCTACTTCTACGGCTTCGAGTGCGTCAACCTCGGCGACGGCAAGGACCCCTGGCCGGCCGCCCAGCTGGTGGCGATCGAGCGGGCCGCCGCGGCCGTCTGCCGGGCGCACAACTGGTCGCAGCGGTCGGTGATCGGGCACCTGGAGTGGCAGCCGGGCAAGGTCGACCCGCGCGGCTTCACCATGAACTCGATGCGCACCAGGATCGGCAAGCGGCTGGACGGTTCGCCGGACGGGCCCTCGCAGCCGCCGCCGAGACCGACGTACGAGCCGTTCCCCGGGTCGTCCTTCTTCGCGGTGGGCCGCAACAGCCCGGTCGTCACGGCGATGGGCAAGCGCCTGGTGGCCGAGGGCTGCGGCCGGTACACGGTGGGCCCCGGCCCGGCCTGGTCCACAGCCGACCGGAGCTCGTACGCGGCCTGGCAGCGCAAGCTGGGCTACACGGGCACCGACGCGGACGGCACCCCGGGGAAGACCAGCTGGGACCGGCTCAAGGTCCCGAACGTGTGAGTCCCGCCGCCCCCGGGCCTACAGCGCGACGGCCAGCAGGACGCACGCCACCAGCGCGAGCGCGGTGCGGACCTGGTGGAGGGTGTTCCAGCGGGGTTCGAAGGCCTTGCGGGCGGCGCTGTCGTCGCCGCCCTCCGACTTCGCGAGCGCGTTGTTGAGCGGGATGTTCCCGGCGATCGTGATCAGGTGCCCGGCGACCGCGCAGACGAGCGCCCCCACGATCGCGGGGCCTGCCACCTTGTCGTGCTCGCCGAGTCCGGTGAGGAGCGCGGCGGCGGGCAGGGCGACCACGCCGAGGAAGAGGACGAGGAAGAGAGGTCCGGGGACCTTCTCGTTGAAGCGGCGCATGGCCGCAGTGAACTGTTCGTCCGTCAGTTCGGCGAGGCCGGGCATGATCGCGATCAGGAACGTCAGCATGAAGCCCGCGTAGAGGCCGGTGACGATCACGGAGAGCACCAGGAGGAGGGAGGTCATGGCGGACATCATGACCGGTGACAGCCGTTCGCACAGCCGCATTTCGCCCGACCGTACGAACATCGCCCGCTGTCAGGATGCCCGCCGCGCCATCGACGGCCGGGGCCCCGCCCCTCAGCCGGCTGTCAGGGATCCACCGCTCAGCCGACTGGCAGGGCCCGCCGGCTCAGCCGATCTCCCCCTCGCCCGTGTCTCCCCCGGCCTCCGGTTCGGTGCCGTTCCTGAGCGCATCCGCCTGGCCGATCGCCGTCGCCAGCTTCCGTACGGCACCGTCATCGGTCTCGCCCGCCAGCTTCGTGGCCCGCGAGGCCAGTTCACCGAGTGCCGGTGTGCCGGGCAGGTCGCCGCCGCGCAGGGTGTCAGCGAAGTAGGCGGCGACGGCCGCCACTTGGAGCCGCTGCGGCGCGCCGCCCCAGAGGTCTCCGTCGATCGCCCCGGTCCGCACCGACCCGCTCTCCTCGTACGCCTTACGGGTCTTGGGGTCGAGCCACCGCACGGTCGCCTCGGCCACCGTGCCGGAGGCGCCCTCGCGCAGCCGTACGGCGTAGAGCGCGGTCACCGTGTGGCCGGGGCCGACCTCGCCGCCGTCGACGCTGTCGTCGCGGAAGTCCTCGTCGGCGACCTTGCGGTTCTCGTAGCCGATCAGCCGGAACTGCTCCACCGTCTTCCGGTCGAACGCCACCTGGGCCTTGGCGTCGCGCGCCGTGAGTTCGATGTGGGCGGGCAGCTGGTCGACGAAGACCTTGCGGGCCTGCTCCTCGTCACCGACGTAGGTGGTGTGGCCGTCGCCCCGGTTGGTGAGCCGCTCCATGAACGCGTCGCCGTAGTCGCTGCCGACGCCGACCCCGAAGAGCGTGATGCCGTACTCGCGGCGGGCGGAGTCGATCCGCTTCAGGATGCTGTCGGCGTTGGTGTCGCCGGTGTTGGCGAGGGCGTCGGAGAGCAGCACCACCCGGTTGTTGACGCCCTTGCGGTGGCCCTTGACGGACTCCTCGTAACCGCGCTTGATCCCCGCCTCCACATTGGTGGACTGAGCGGGATCCATCTCGTCGACCGCGTCCCGGATCTTGTTCCGGTTGCCCTTCAGGCGGGTCATCGGCAGTCGGGTCTCGGCCTCGTCGCTGAAGGTGACCAGGGAGACGGAGTCGTCGTCGCGCAGTTCGTCGGCAAGGATGTTCAAGGACTGCTTGACGAGCCCCAGGCGGCCGGGGCCCGCCATGGAACCGGAGATGTCGACGACGAACGTGATGGCGGCGGGCGGCCGTTCGCTGTCCGGCGGGGCCGCCTTGGTGGCCAGCCCGACCCTCACCAGCGACCAGTCGGAGGCCCCGGAGCCCTCACCGGTCCGCGCCCCGTCGACGCTCACGGAGAACCCGTTGCCCTTGGGCCGCTGGTACCCCTGGCGGAAGCTGTTGACGAACTCCTCGGGCCGGATGTTCACGGGGTCGGGCAGTGCGCCGTCGCCGAGGGTGCTGCGCGCATAGCCGTAGCTCGCGGTGTCCACGTCCAGGGCAAAGGTGGAGAGGTAGTCCGGGGCGGCGACGTCCGGCCGGGCCGTGTCACCGCTCTCCTCGGGCTGCCGGCCCTCCTCCGGCGCCACCGAGTCGGGCGCGGGCTGTCCGCCGCCGGTCGCCCCCTGCGGCGGGCGTGCGCCGGAGCGCTTGTCCGCGGCGGTGGAGCCGTCCGACGACCCGGAGCCGCCGCACGCGGTGAGCAGCATCCCGCCGGCGAGCAGGAGCGCCACCGCCCCGGCCCGGCCCCCTGCCCGTGCCCCTGTTCGCTTGCCGTTTCGCTGGTTCATCCGTAACCCCCCACGTCATCACGGTGTCTCCGACACCTGTGAATGTGACGTACGAAGCCGCTCGCCGGAGTCGACGAAAGCGTTGCGGAACCATCTCGATGCGGCAACAGAGGCCTGGCAGAGAGCCTTTGCGGTCGGCAAACCCACGGAACATCAGGTTCAGGACACGATGTCCTTACGACTGAACCCGCGGAAGGCCAGGGCGAACAGGATCAGGGCGTACGTCACCGAGATCGCCGCCCCCTTGATCATGCCGCCCCACTCCAGCTCCGGCTGGAGTGCGTCCGCCCAGGCGAACTGCCAGTGCGCGGGCAGGAAGTCGCGCCAGGAGCCGAGCGCCGTGACGGCGTCGAGCACATTGCCGACGATGGTGAGGCCGACCGCACCGCCGACCGCGCCGAGCGGGGCGTCCGTCTTCGTCGAGAGCCAGAACGCCAGCCCGGCGGTGACCAGTTGGGAGACGAAGATGAACGCGACGACGAGCGCGAGGCGGGGCACGGTGTCCCCGGCGGCCAGCGCTCCCCCGGTGGGCAGTTTCAGCGGGCCCCATCCGTAGGCCGCCGTGCCCGCCGCCAGCGCGACGAGCGGCAGCAGCACCATCGCGGCGAGGCTGAAGCCGAGCGCGACGACGAGCTTGGACCACAGCAGCCGCACGCGCGGCACCGGCGCGGCGAGCAGGTAGCGCAGCGAGGCCCAGCTGGCCTCGGAGGCGACGGTGTCCCCGCAGAACAGGGCCACCGGCACCACCAGCAGGAAGCCGGCCGAGACGAACAGGGAGGTGGCGGCGAAGTTCGCGGCGGACTCGGTCGCCACGTCCATCAGGTTGATACGGCCGCCGCCCCGGCCGCCGCCGCCGTCCTCTCCGTCCGGCGTGCCGCCGATCGCGAAGGCGACGATCAGGATGAAGGGGAGGGCGGCGAGGATCCCGCCCATGAGCAGGGTGCGGCGGCGCCGCAGCTGCCGCATGGCCTCGACCCGGAGGGGGAGCGTGCGCCCGGCGCGGTAGCCGGCGGCCTCCGGGTGCTCGGCCGCCACGCGGGCCTCGGGGGGCTGGGTGGGGGCGCTCATGCTGCTCCTCCGGAGATCAGGGTGAGGAAGGCGTCCTCCAGGCGGCGGTGCGGTCCGACGCCGGTGACCGGGACGTCGAGCCGGACCAGGTCGGCGACGAGCCGGGAGGTGGTGGCCCCGTCGAGGCGGACGAGGAGCCCGCGCCCGTCGTCGGTGGGGACGGCGGAGCCGATGCCGGGCAGGGACGCGACCTTCTCGGCGAGCGGCTCGGACACGGTCTCCGCCACGGTCACCAGGATCATGTCGCCGGAGCCGGTGATCTCGGCGACCGGACCGGCCTGCACGAGCCGGCCCCGGTCCATGACGACCAGGTGGGTGCAGGACTGCTCGACCTCGGAGAGGAGGTGGCTGGAGACGATGACGGTCCGGCCCCCGGCCGCGTAACGGATCATCACGTCACGCATCTCGCGGATCTGCGGCGGGTCGAGCCCGTTGGTCGGCTCGTCGAGGATGAGCAGGTCCGGCATGCCGAGCATGGCCTGGGCGATGGCGAGCCGCTGCCGCATGCCCTGGGAGTACGTCCGTACGGCACGGGCGAGCGCGTCGCCGAGACCGGCGATCTCCAGGGCCTCCTCGATGTGGGCGTCCTCGGCGGGACGGCCGGTGGCCTGCCAGTACAGGTCGAGGTTGGCGCGCCCGGAGAGGTGCGGCAGGAACCCGGCCCCCTCCACGAACGCCCCGACCCGGGAGAGCACCGGCGCGCCGGGCCGGATGGCCTGCCCGAAGACGCGGATCTCGCCCTCGTCGGGGGTGATGAGCCCCATGAGCATGCGCAGGGTGGTCGTCTTGCCCGCACCGTTGGGGCCGAGCAGCCCGAGGACCTGGCCCTTCTCGACCCGGAAGGAGAGCTCGCGCACGGCGTACCGGTCGACGGACTTCGCGTACTTCTTCGAGAGCCCGGTGATCTGGAGCGGTACGTCGGTGAGCGCGGGGTCCGGCGCCGGGGTCGCGGTGCGTCGGCGCGCGGTGATCAGCAGACCCGCGGCGATGACGAGGGCGGCGGCCGGGAGGCCCCAGGTCCACCACGGGAGGGTGGCGGCCGCGGTGGCGACGGCGGGTGCGGTGGGGACGGTCAGCGGTCCGTCGGCGGTCACGGTGTATGTGGCGGGCTCGGCGGGGGACGCGTACCCGAGGTCGGTCGCGGAGAAGACGAGCCGCATCCGGTGGCCGGCGTCGAACTCGTGGTCCACGGCGGGCAGCGCCAGCTCGATCGGCTTGCCCTGCTGGTCGGGGGTGATCCGGTAGGGGGCGACGAGCTGGGAGGGCAGCACCTGCTGCCTGCCGTCCGGCGACACGTCGTACACCTTGCCGAAGAGCACCGCGTCGCGGCCCGCGGCCTCCTTGACGTTCACGCGGACGGTGGGCGTGCCGGTGACGTGTACGGAGGTGGCCAGCGGGGCCGACTCGAAGCGGCCGAACTGCCCCGGGAAGTCGAGCGAGAGCCCGACACCGAGCGAGGAGAGCTGGGAGAGTCCGCCGCCGACGCCCGGTACGGCGGAGATGGCGGGCGGCACGGCGCCGGCCGGGTTGCGGAACGTTTCCGCGGAGCCGGTGGACTTGGTGGCGGTTCCGGCTCCGGCTCCGGCGGACGCGCCGCCTCCGCCTGTCGCCCGGAGCGGGATCTCCCGGCCGCCGCTGCGCAGTCCCGGGTAGGTGTCGCTGCTCGCGCCGCGCTTGAGGGCGGCGCCGTCGGTGGAGTCGATGCCTCCGGTACGGGTGACGCGGAAGGCGGGCCCGGTGTCGGTGCCGGTCTCCTCCTTCAGGTACCGGTCGAACCAGGAGCCGACGCGCCCTTCGACGCGCGCGGTCTCGCTGTCGCCGCCGTCGTGCCCGCCCGAGATCCAGTCGACGGAGACGGGTGCGCCGTTGGCGCTGATCGCCTTCTGCATGGCGTCGGCGTGGCCGAGCGGGAAGAGGGAGTCGGACTGGCCCTGGACGAGGAGCGAGGGCACCTTGATGCGGTCGGCGACGGCGGACGGCGAGCGCTCGGTGAGCAGCTCGGTCGCGGCCGCGTCGGGCTTGCCGCTGACGGCGACGCGCTCGTACATCTCGCAGAGCTTCTTCTCGAACTTCTCGCAGCCGCCGCCGGAGGTGACGAAGATCCCGGCCCAGAGCTTCTTGAAGACCCCGTCGGGGAAGAGGGCGTCGGCCAGGTTCCAGTACGTGATCACGGGGGCGATGGCGTCGACCCGCTGGTCGTGCCCGGCGGCGAGCAGGGAGACGGCCCCGCCGTAGGAGGCGCCGGTGAGGCCGACCCGGGGGTCGCCCTTCTTGTCCAGCTCGACCTCGGGCCGCCCGGCGAGCCAGTCGATGAGCCCGGAGACGTCCTTGACCTCGCCTTCGGGGTCGTTCAGCGAGATAGCCCCGCCGGACTTCCCGAACCCGCGCGCCGACCAGGTCAGCACCGCGTACCCGTCGGCGGCCAGCTTCTCGGCCTGCGCCCGTACGTCGTTCTTGCTGCCGCCGAAGCCGTGGCCGATGAGCACGGCGGGCCGCTTACCGGAACCTCCGGCGGTGAAGTACGAGGTGTCGATCGGCACCCCGCCCGGCCGCAGCATCCGGTCCTCGCGCTGCACGGCGGGCGGGCCGTCGTCGGCGACAGCGGTCCAGGTGCCGCCGCCCACGAGCACGGCGAGCACGGCGACGGCCGCGGCCCACCGGACAGGGGTGCGGGGCAGCAGGCGCCGCCATCGAACAGTAGGGGTCTCCATCCCTCGACCCTAAACGGAGGATGCCACCGGCCGAAGTGCCGCCAGGGTGAGGTGGGCAGCCTCCCTGAGAGGTACGGTGCGCCCTCCCCGTACTCCGGACGCGGTACGAGCCTTGTCCCTCCCGAAGGCCATTGCGGACATTCGGCGCGCAACGGGCTCGGTGGAGCGGTGGGACATCGCCCGGCTGCCTGGCTGCCTGGTGTGACGCCGGGGCCACCCGCATCACCCGCGCCACCCGGCGGAACTATTTTCGGGAGCCGCGCGAGAAGATCACATAGAGGAGGAATCCCACCGGTAGGTGAACTTCCAGAGTCACCGCCGGAGAGAGAATCACCGATAACTGGATCAGGTCGAACACTTTCGGACCTCCTTCTCGAAATTCACCGATACGCGCGCTGCCTTCGGGCCGTCCCCGGCCGACAGTCCCCGCTCCCCTCATGACAGCGCGGCAGACCGGTACGCACAGGGCCCACAAGGGGGGCTCACACATCGCGGCCCCTGCTCACGAAGGCGTGGCGTGGGTACTCTGCGAAAGAAGGAGGGGGCGGTATGACGGACACCCGGATATCGGAGCGCCAGGAGAATTCACTTCTCGAAGAAATCGTGGCCATGTCGGGCATGAGCCACAAAAGACTTGCTCACCGGGTGAACGAACTCGCCGCCCGCGAAGGGCAGTCGGGCCGGTACACCCATACGTCCGTGGCCAACTGGTGTCGCCGTGGCATGGTCCCCAAGTGGCCGACCCCCCGGCTCATCTGCGTTTCGCTGTCCGAGGCCCTGGGCAGACCGGTGTCCCTCGCGGAGATCGGGATGCGGGGAGGGGAGCGCGACGCGAGCGAGCTGGGCCTGGAGTTCGCCCGGCGACAGGACGACGCCGTGACCGAAGCAGCAGCCTATTGGAGCGCAGTGAACCGCCGTCAGTTCCTCACCCACCAGACCTTCGCCGTCTCGGCCTTCGCCACCCCGTTCAGCCGCTGGCTCATCGATCCGGCGGAAGAGACGCGGGCGCGCGAGTCCGGGCCCGCGGTCGACCGGGGCCACATCGCGGAGCTCAGGGAGGCCGCCGACAGTGCGCGGCTGTGGGACTCGCGCTTCGGCGGGTCGAACCGGAAGTCGGCGTCCCTCACGGAGTACCTGTACGGACGGGTCGCGCCGCTGCTGCGCGGCAGCTATTCGGAGGCCGTGGGGCGCGATCTGTTCCGGGTCACGGCGGAGATGGCGCGGCTGGCGGGCTGGACGGCGTTCGACGCGGGCCGGCACAGCATCGCCCAGCGCCACTTCATCCAGGCGCTGAGGCTGGCCAGGGCGGGCGGCGACGCCGATCTGGGCTCGTACATCCTGGCCACCATGGCGATGCAGTCGTTGATGCGCGGCTTCACGTCCGAGGCGATCGACATGGCCCAGGGCGCGTACCGGCGCGGACAGACCCTCGATCCACGCGTGGCGGGGTTCGCGAAGCTGATCGAGGCCCGGTCGCACGCCCGCGCGGGCGACGAGCGGTCGACGAGCGCGTGCATCGCGCAGTCGGAGCGGCTGGCGGAACGCGGCGCGGACGGTGAGGGGCCCGCCTGGATCGGGTTCTTCAACCAGCAGCGCATCATCACCGACGCGGCCGAGGCCTTCCGCGACCTGGGCAACCACCGGGCGACCTTCGCGTGGAACGCCGCCGGTCCGATGCCGTCGGACGCGTTCGCCCGCTCCCGGAGCGTACGGCTGTCGGTCCTGGCCTCCGCCCACGCCCAGAACGGCGACCTCGCCCAGAGCCTGCACCTGGGCCGCGAGTCCCTGAATCTCTTCACCCGGCTGGGGAGTCTGCGGGGGATGGAGTATCTGCGCGTCTACGGCCGGTCGTTGGAGCCGTGGCGGAGGGACCCGCAGGTGGTCACGTACCTGGCGGACGTACGCAGGGCGACGCGGACGCTGGCCGCGGCGGCGGCCTGAGAGGGGCTCCTCAGCGGTCGGCGGGGACCGGCCGGGGGGCGCTGGGATCACGTCAGGACCCGGCGGGCACCGGCCGGGGCGCGGCGAGATCGAGCGGCGTCTCCACCGGCAGCAGGGCGGCGGCCTTCTCCCGCTCCCCCGCCCGCACCGCCGCGTGCACCTCGCGGGCGAGCGGGCTGACATCGCGTACGGAGACGGTCCACTCGTCCGCGTACCGCCGTGCCGCCTCCCCGCTCAGCCCCAGCTGCAGGGAGCGGTACGGCAGCGGGTTCAGGTCCAGGTCGCGCTCGGGGTCCCACTGCACCCGGGCGGGGGCGGCGCGCAGGCCGCGCTTCCAGGCGGCCTTGTCCGGGTGCACATCGCTTACGTAGTGCGAGAGTTCGGCGTGCGCGAGGGCCCACGCCAGCCCGCTCCGGTCGATCTCGACGGCGAGAACGACCTCCTGCCCCTCCTTGGTACCCCACCCGCAGCGGTACATCATCCACAGGAAGCTGGGCTTGATCCACGTCATCCGGTCCCGCTTCCAGACGTCGGGAAACCGCCCGTCGCGCGCGGCGGGGAGCCCGATGGCGGGCCTGTAGGCCTGGTAGACGGTGACGGTCGTGGCGGTGTGGAGCGCGCGGATCTCGTAACGGGGCGGGAGGGCGGGGGCGTTCATGGAGCCAGGATGCGGGACGGGTCCGGGGTCCGGCATCCCGTTTTCGCCGGGTGACCCCGCCGACCGGCGGGGGCGGCCACCGGCGCCCGGCGGATTCCCCGGGCGCGGGGCCGCTGCCAGGCTTCTGGGCGTTGTTGTTCACCACGGGCCCGTTCTCGGGCCGGCAGCAAGGACGCACATGTCTCGCACCACCGATCGATCCATCCGACGTCACCGCAGCGCCGCCCGGATACTCGTGGCCGGCTGCACCGCGGGTGCCGTACTGCTCACCGGGACGGCCGCCCGGGCCGACGGCGTGTCCACCGCGCGGGTCGTGCAGGCCGCCGAAGCGGTGGAGCGCGTCACCGGGACCGCGGACCTCGTCCCCGGGACCGCGCTCGCGGGCGGCGCCACCCGCTTCGAGGTGCCCGCCGACGCGCACACCGCGCGGATCACCGCTCCCGCCACCGCCGACGGGGCGGTGGAGTCCACCTACGGCGAGGACACCGTGCGGTTCGGGCTGCCCGGCGGGGCGCACTCGTCCGCCGCGCGCAGCACCGGCGGGACCGTCGTGTACGCCGACGCCGAGGAGGGCTTCGACCTCGCGGTGCAGCCGAACCGGGACGGCGTGCGGGCCCTGATCACCCTGCGGGACGCACAGGCGCCGACCGAGTACCGCTTCCCGCTCGACCTGCCCGCCGACGCGGTGACCGAGCACCTGGAGGACGGGAGCGTCCTGGTCAGCCACGGGGACACGTACCTCGGCACCTTCGACGCCCCCTGGGCGAAGGACGCGAACGGCGAGGCCGTGCCCACCGGGTACCGCGTCGAGGGCGGCGCGCTCGTCCAGACCGTGCGCCCCGGGCCGAACACCGCGTACCCCGTGGTCGCCGACCCCGCGTGGTTCATCCCGCTCGCCATCGTCGCCGGGCGCCTCCTGCTCTCCACCGGCGTCAAGAGCATCTCCAAGCACGCCGCCCAGCGGATGGCCCAGCGGGGCATCAGCCAGGAGATGGTCGCGCGTACCGTGAAGAACGGCAAGAAGACCAAGGGCAAGTCGGCCGGTACCTGGAAGTACGTCAGCGGAAAGATCTGGGTCGTGGTCAACAAGGCCGGCAACGTCGTCTCCGTCGGCCGCAACTGACCCCCCACCCTCGCTGAGCGGAACAGAGCGGAACGGAACGGAACCATGCACATCGAGTACGACCACGACAACGACGTCGCGTACGTCTCCCTCGTCGCGCAGATCGCCGACGGGGCCGCCGGCCGGCAGTTCACCCTGGAGACCCCCGGCGGCGCGGACCTGAACCTCGACTTCGACGAGGCGGGGCGGCTCCTCGGCTTCGAGGTCATCGGAGCACGGGCCGGGCTGCCGGAGGAGGTTCTCCGGCAGGCCTCGCGCACGGACCGGTAGCCACAGCCGTGCGTACCGGTCGCACGGACCGGACTGCCGTACGTACCGGGGGGCTACGTACGGCAGTCCGTACGGCCGTGGGGCCGGTCAGACCGGGTACTCGGCGCGGACGAGGAATCCGCCGCCGGGCAGCGGTGCCGAGGTGAACGAGCCGCCGAGGAGCTGAGCCCGTTCCCGCAGGCCGACCAGCCCGTTCCCGCCGGCGGGCAGCCCCGGCGGAACGGCTCTCCCGTCGGCGGCGGTGTTGCGCACCTCCACGTGCAGCCGCCCGCCGGCCGGCCCCACCCGCACCTCGGCCCTGGCCCCGGGGGCGTGCTTGCGTACGTTGGTGAGCGCTTCCTGCACCGTCCGGTACGCGGCACGCTCCACGGCCTCGGGAAGCGGGCCGGCGAGATCGCCGAGGTCTCCCAGGCGCAGCTCGACCGGCAGGGCGCTCTCCTCGACCAGCCGGCCCAGGTCGGCGAGGCGGGGCTGCGGCGCCAGGTCACCGGTGTTCCCGCCGTCCGCGCGCAACACCCCTACCAGGTGCTGGAGTTCGGTGAGGGTGTCCACCGACAGTTCACGGATCACACCCGCGGTCTCCCGGACAGCCCGCGCGCCGGGCTCCGTCACCTGGAGCACCCCCGCCTGGAGGCTGATGAGGCTGACCTTGTGGGCGACGACGTCGTGCATCTCCCGTGCCAGCCGGGCCCGTTCGGTGGCCAGGGTGTGCTGCGCCAGCAGGCGGTTCTCACGCTCCCGGCTCTCCGTGATCTCGCGCAGTCTCTCCCGCCGGTACCGCGCCGACCGGCCCAGCACGAAGGCGCCGACACCGAGCGCGCAGGAGTCGAGCGCGTCCAGCACGGTGTCGTGGTCGAGGCGGAGCAGCGTGACGTCCCCGAGCGGGAGGGGGAGGAACTGCGCCAGCGCGACCAGCACCGCGCCGACGGCTCCGGGAACGGCGCTGCGGCGGTGGACGGCCAGGAAGTACAGGGCGATGAGCGGCGCGAACGCCAGATGGCCGAGGTAGAGCCCGGGGATGCCTGCGGCCAGGGCCAGTTCGGGCTGCCGCCGCCGCAGGACGAGCGCCCCGGCGGCGGCGAGTGCGCCCCACAGCACCGGTCCCGCGTGGACGGCGTTGACGACCAGCCCGTCCAGGGCCGCGACCCCCACGGGGAGCGCGGCCGACCTGAGCCGCCGCAGGGTGCGTGCTGCGGGGGCCGGGCGCGGGAGCGGGGCATCGGAGGCCGGGCGCGGGGCGCCGCAAGCCGGGCCCTCGGCGGTCATCGTCCTCGTACCGGCGGCTCGGCCCGTCCCCGTACCGGCGGGTCGGTCATCCCCGCGCGGTCGGCGACCACCGCGGCCTGGACCCGGTTGACCCCGCCCAGCTTCGCGAGCACCGAGCTGACGTGGTCCTTCACCGTGGAGTGGGCCAGATGCAGCCGTCCGGCGATGTCGCGGTTGGAGAGGCCGCGGCGCACCAGGGCGAGCACATGGCGTTCCCGTTCGGTCAGGGCCTCCACCCGGCGGGCCGCGTCACGTGCGGTGGCGGCGGCGAGGTAGCCGCCGATGACCGGGGCCGTGGCCTCGGGGGCGAGGATCCGGCCGCCGCCGGCCAGCACCCGTACGGCGTGGATCAGCTGCTCGGGCGAGGAGTTCTTCATCAGGAAGCCCGCCGCTCCGGCCGTCAGGGCCGCCTCCACGTACTCCCCCGCGTCGAACGTCGTCAGCATCGCGACCGCCGGGGCCGGTGTCATGGCGGCGACCTCCTCCAGCACGGTCAGACCGTCGACGTCGGGCATCCGGATGTCCAGCAGCAGCACGTGCGGCCGGTGGCGCGCGACCGTTCCCGCCGCGTCCCCGCCGCCGCAGTCGGCCACCACGCCGATGTCCGCCACCGAGCCGAGGATCGCCCGCAGGCCCGACCGGACCAGCGGCTCGTCATCCACGACGACGACCCGAATCACCTGTGTTCCCCCCTCGCCCCGTGCACCACAAGTCCACGAAGGGTACGACAATCACCAAAATGCCCGCCCGCAGCGTCATGACCGGTGTCATGGCTACGGGCGGGCGGGGGCCCGGATCAGGCTGTCAGTGGTTGCGCGGGAACCCCAGGTCGACGCCCGACGGCGCGTCCGCCGGGTCCGGCCAGCGGGTGGTGACGACCTTGCCGCGGGTGTAGAAGTGCACGCCGTCGTTGCCGTAGATGTGGTGGTCCCCGAAGAGGGAGTCCTTCCAGCCGCCGAAGGAGTGGTAGCCCACGGGCACCGGGATCGGCACGTTGACGCCGACCATGCCCGCCTCCACCTCCAGCTGGAAGCGGCGGGCCGCGCCGCCGTCGCGGGTGAAGATCGCGGTGCCGTTGCCGAACGGCGAGGCGTTCATGAGGGCGACACCGTCGTCGTACGTCTCCACGCGGAGCACGCACAGCACCGGGCCGAAGATCTCGTCCCTGTACGCGTCGGAGTCGGTGGAGACCTTGTCCAGGAGGGAGAGGCCGATCCAGTGCCCGTTCTCGAAGCCCTCGACCGTGTGGCCCGTGCCGTCGAGGACGACCTCCGCGCCCTGGGCCGCCGCGCCCGTGACGTAGGAGGCGACCTTGTCGCGGTGGGCGGCGGTGATCAGGGGGCCCATCTCGGAGGCGGGGTCGTTGCCGGGGCCGATCGTGATCTTCTCGGCGCGCTCGCGGATCTTGGCGACCAGCTCGTCGCCGATCGCGCCGACCGCGACGACCGCGGAGATCGCCATGCAGCGCTCACCGGCGGAGCCGTACGCCGCCGAGACCGCCGCGTCGGCCGCCGCGTCCAGGTCGGCGTCGGGGAGGACGAGCATGTGGTTCTTCGCGCCGCCGAGGGCCTGGACGCGCTTGCCGTTGGCGGAGGCGGTGGCGTGGATGTAGCGGGCGATGGGGGTGGAGCCGACGAAGGAGACGGCGGCCACGTCGGGGTGGTTGAGCAGGCCGTCGACGGCGACCTTGTCACCGTGCAGGACGTTGAGGACGCCGTCCGGAAGCCCGGCCTCCGACGCCAGCTCGGCCAGCAGGACGGCGGCCGACGGGTCCTTCTCGCTCGGCTTCAGCACGAACGTGTTGCCGCACGCGATGGCCAGCGGGAACATCCACATCGGCACCATGGCCGGGAAGTTGAACGGGGTGATGCCCGCGACGACGCCGAGCGACTGGCGGATCGAGGAGACGTCGACCCGGTTGGAGACCTGGGTGGAGAGCTCGCCCTTGAGCTGGGTGGTGATCCCGCACGCGAGCTCGACGATCTCCAGACCGCGGGCGACCTCGCCCAGCGCGTCCGAGTGGACCTTGCCGTGCTCGGCGGTGATCAGCGCGGCGATGTCGTCGCGGTGGGCGTCCAGCAGCGCGCGGTAGCGGAAGAGGATCGTGGTGCGCTGGGCGAGGGAGGACGTGCCCCACGTCGCGTACGCGGCCTTCGCCGCCGCCACGGCCGCGTCTACCTCCTCCACCGAGGCGAGCGCCACCTGGGTGGTGACCGCGCCGGTGGCCGGGTCCGTGACCGGACCGTACGCGCCCGACGTGCCCTCCACTGTCTTGCCGCCGATCCAGTGGTTGACGGTCTTCGTCATGACGTTCTCCTTCAGGCTTCAGAGGTGACGGCGTCGGGCAGCGACCTGCCGGTCGTACTCTTCCCGGGCCTTGACCGCCGCAGGTCGGCTCGCGGTTTCGGCCACCGGAACATCCCACCACGCCTGTGCCGGAGGGGGGCCCGACACTGTGTCGGGCGTTTCGGTCTCGACGTAGACACAAGTGGGGCCGTCCGCGCTGCGGGCCTCCGAGAGGGCTTTGCGCAGGTCGTCGACGGTGGTGGCGCGCAGGACGTGCATACCGAGGGAGGCCGCGTTGGCGGCGAGGTCGACGGGGAGCGGCGGGCCGGTGAAGCCGCCGTCGGCGTCGCGGTGGCGGTAGGCCGTGCCGAAGCGTTCGCCGCCGACCGCTTCGGAGAGTCCGCCGATGGAGGCGTACCCGTGGTTCTGGAGGATCAGCAGTTTCAGGGGCAGGTTCTCCTGGACCGCGGTGACGATCTCGGTGGGGTTCATCAGGTACGTGCCGTCGCCGACGAGGGCCCAGACGGGGCGGGGCCGCTCGTGGTTTCGGGTCGCGAGCATGACGCCGATCGCGGCCGGGATCTCGTAGCCCATACAGGAGTAGCCGTACTCGACGTGGTACTGGTCGCGGGAGCGGGTGCGCCAGAGCTTGTGCAGGTCGCCGGGGAGGGAACCGGCGGCGTTGATGAGGATGTCGTCCTCGGTGACCAGGGCGTCGAGCAGGCCGATGACCTGGGTCTGGGTGGGGCGCGCGGCCGGGTCGGGGGTGGTGAAGGACGCTTCGACCCGTTCCTCCCACGCCTCCTTCGCACCGGTGTACTCCGTCTCGTACGCCGGGTCGATCCGGTACGCCCGTCCGGCGAGCGCGCTCGTGAGCGCCTCCAGGCCGGTGCGGGCGTCGGCGACCAGGGGGAGAGCGGCGAGCTTGTGGGCGTCGAAGCCGGTGATGTTGAGGTTGAGGAAGCGGACGGCCGGGTTCTCGAAGAGCGTGCCGGAGGCGGTGGTGAAGTCCGTGTACCGGGTGCCGATGCCGATCACCAGGTCGGCGGTGCGGGCCAGTTCGTCGGCGGTCGCGGTGCCGGTGTGGCCGATGGAGCCCACGTCCGCCGGGTGGTCGTGGCGCAGGGCTCCCTTGCCCGCCTGGGTGGAGGCGACCGGGATGCGGGTGGCGGCGGTGAAGGCGGCGAGGGTCTCCTCCGCGGCGCTGTGGCGGACCCCGCCGCCCGCGACGATCAGGGGGCGGCGGGCGGAGCGCACCGCCCTTACCGCCGCTTCCAGTTCGGCCACGTCGGGCGCCTGCCTGCGGACCTGCCAGACCCGCTCGGCGAAGAACTCCTCCGGCCAGTCGTACGCCTCCGCCTGCACGTCCTGCGGCAGCGCGAGGGTGACCGCGCCCGTCTCGGCGGGGTCGGCGAGGACCCGCATCGCCTGCAGCGCGGCCGGAATCAGCGCTTCCGGGCGGCTGACCCGGTCGAAGTAGCGCGAGACGGGCCGCAGACAGTCGTTGACCGACACATCGCCCGCGTACGGCACTTCGAGCTGCTGGAGCACGGGATCGGCGGGACGGGCCGCGAAGGTGTCGCCGGGCAGCAGGAGCACCGGCAGGTGGTTGATGGTGGCCAGCGCGGCGCCGGTGACGAGGTTGGTGGCCCCGGGGCCGATGGAGGTGGTCACCGCGTGGGCGGAGAGCCGGCCGGACTGGCGGGCGTACCCCACGGCCGCGTGCACCATGGCCTGTTCGTTGCGGCCCTGGAGGTACGGCATGCGGTGCGCGGTCCGGTTCCCGTTGCCCGCCTCCACGAGGGCCTGGCCGATCCCGGCGACGTTGCCGTGGCCGAAGATGCCCCAGGTGGCGCTGATCAGGCGGTGCCGGCGGCCGTCGCGCTCGGTGTACTGCCGGGCGAGGAAGGCGACCAGGGCCTGAGCGGTGGTCAGGCGGCGGGTGGGGGCGGGCCGTGCGTTCGCGGGACTCGTCGGGCTCAACCTGTTACCTCCGGGCCGGGCGACGGATGCGCCGTGTCCGGGCGGGCCGTCTGCGGATGCGCCGTGCGGTGCCGTGCCAAGTGCTCCTGTGCTGTGCGCTGCTGCGCCGTGTGCTTGGACGGCGTGTGCTGCGCCGTGTACAGCGGCAGTCTGGCGTCGACCGGCTCGTCTCGCCAGGTGTCGCGGATCCATCCGTGGTCCGGATGGTCGCGGATCAGCCAGGCCCGCTCCTCCCCCGGCCCCGCCATCACGTTCAGGTAGTACAGCGTCCGGCCGGGCGGGGCGATGGACGGGCCGTGCCAGCCGTCGGGGATGAGGACCGCGTCGCCGCTGCCGACCTCGGCGAGGACATCCGTACCGCCCTCGCGCGACGGCGAGACCCGGTGGTAGCCGAGGCCGCCGCCCTCCACCTCGAAGTAGTAGATCTCCTCCAGCTCGCACTCCTCGCCCGGGACGTGCTCGTCGTGCTTGTGGGGCGGGTAGGAGGACCAGTTGCCGCCGGGTGTGAGGACTTCGACGGCGATCAGGCGGTCGCAGTCGAAAGTGTCGGCGGCGGCGAAGTTGTTGACCTGGCGCGAACAGTTCCCGGTGCCGCGCAGTTCGACGGGTACCTCCGGCGCGGGGCCGTAGCGAGCGGGGAGTCGTCGCTCGCACTTCGCTCCTGCCAGGGCGAAGCGGCCTCCTGCGCCGGAGGCGATCTGCGCTCGGTCGTCGCGCGGCACGTAGGCGAAATCACTCACCCCGCTGAACACGCTTTCCCGGCCCAGCAGTTCAAAGGTGTCACCTGCCGTATGCACCGTACAGCCACCGGTCAACGGCAGGACGATCCATTCGCACTCCCCGGTGACGAGCGTATGAACTCCACCCGGCTCCAGCTCCAGAACGCGCAGACTGGACCGGTCCCATCCGGCCATTTTCGGATCGATGTCCACGGCATAGGGCCCTCGCCCGGCACTGCCGGAGGGCAGGTGGTGGCGTGCGCCGTGGCGCTCCTGGTGCATGTCCATACCCACTCCCTACCCGCCCGTTCCCGGCTACAGCAGCGATACGGCCGTGTCGACGGCACCCGCCACGTCCCCGTCGACCGGGTAGAGCAACGACCGCCCCACGACCAGCCCCCGCACGGTCGGCAGCCGGAGCGCCTCGCGCCACTTCCCGTACGCCCCGTCCAGGTCGTCGCCCACCTCCCCGCCGAGCAGCACGGCGGGCAGCGTGGACGTCTCCATGACCTGGGCCATGTCGTCCGGGTCCTCGGTGACGGGGACCTTGAGCCAGGTGTACGCGGAGGTCCCGGCGAGGCCCGACGCGATGGCGATGGAGGTGATCACGGCGGCGGCGCCCAGGTCGTTGCGGAGGCGGCCTTCGACGCGCCGGCAGAGGAACGGCTCGACGAAGACGGGCAGCCGGTGGGCGGCCATGGCGTCGATGGTGCGGGCGGCGGCGTGCAGGGTGTCCAGGGAGCCGGGGTCGTCGTGGTCGATGCGGAGCAGCAGCTTCCCCGCGTCGAACCCGTGGCGGACCAGGTCCTCGGGCCGGTGCCCGGTGAACCGGTCGTCCAGCTCGAAGGCGGCACCCGCGAGCCCGCCCCGGTTCATGGAGCCCATGACGACCTTGTCCTCCAGGGCGCCGAGGAGGAGCAGGTCGTCCAGGACGTCGGCGGAGGCCAGGACGCCGTCGACACCGGGGCGGGAGAGCGCGAGGCGGAGCCGCTGGAGGAGCTCGAACCGGTTGGCCATGGCGAGGGCCCGGTCCCCGACGGCGAGGGCGCCGCGTGCGGGGTGGTCGGCGGCGATGATCATCAGCCGGCCGGGGTGGGGCGGGCGCGCACGGTCCGAGGCCGTGTCGGCGGTGTCGGCGGTACGGAGCAGGGGGCGCCGCCTCCGTCGGGCGGCGGCTTCGGCGATGGCTTCGGGGCGCTCGGCGCGGAGCCGGACGAGGTCGCGGACGGAGGGTGCGGCGGGAGCGGCGGGAGCGGCGGGGGTCATGAGGCCGCTCCGGTGGGCCCGGAGGCGATGTCTTCCGTGACCGCCCCCTCCGCGAGCGCTCGCTCGACCTCGTCCGGGAAGGGCATCGCGGAGGAGCAGGCGAGCCGGGAGGCGACGATGGCCCCGGCGGCGTTGGCGTACCGCATGATCCGGGCGATGCCCCATCCGGCGAGCAGCCCGTGGCAGAGCGCCCCGCCGAACGCGTCCCCGGCGCCGAGCCCGTTGACGACCTCCACGGGCAGCGGCGGTACATCGGCGGTGGAGCCGTCGCGGTGGACGGCGAGGACACCCTTCGGCCCCTGCTTGACGACGGCGAGCTCCACTCCGGCCGCGAGCAGGGCGCGGGCGGCGGCGTGCGGTTCGCGCTCACCGGTGGCGATCTCGCACTCGTCGATGTTGCCGACGGCGACGGTGGCGTGGGCGAGCGCTTCCCGGTAACGGGCGGGCGCCACCGAGCCGTGGTCCCCGCCGTCCCAGAACATGGGCCGCCAGTCGAGGTCGAACACGGTCGCGGTACGGGGTTTCCCGGCCGGGTCCTCGCCGCTGGCCGCGCTCTCGCTGCGGGCGCTCTCGCTGCGGGCCCGGAGGGCCGCCAGTGTCGCGGCCCGGCTGGGCTCGGCGCTGAGCCCGGTACCCGTCATCCAGAAGATCCGGGCCTCGCGCACCGCGTCGAGGTCGAGTTCCGGCGGGTGGATCTCCAGATCGGGCGCCTTGGGCTGCCGGTAGAAGTAGAGGGGGAAGTCGTCCGGCGGGAAGATCTCGCAGAAGGTGACCGGGGTCGGGTACTCCTCGACCTCCGTCACCCACCGGTCGTCCACCCCGAACCCCTTGAGCTCCTGGTGGAGGTACTCCCCGAAGGGGTCCCGGCCGGTCCGGGTGATCACAGCCGTCCGCCGCCCCAGCCGCGCCGCCGCCACCGCGACGTTGGCCGGGGAGCCACCGAGGAACTTGCCGAACGTCTCGACCCGGGCGAGCGGCACCCCGATGTCCAGGGGGTAGATGTCCACCCCGATCCGCCCCATGGTGATCACGTCGTACGGCTCAGGCATACGCATCCCTTCGACCCACCGGCGCGACCCACCGGTGGCCGGCCGATCCAGGTCTAGCCCTCTCCCGGTAGCCCTGTCAACATTTTGTCCGGACATTCGGACGAACTCTTGACACTCGTCCGTGCGGGCCGCGACGCTGGGCGATATGACCCCCTCCGCACCCTCTCCGGCCCGCATCCGTATCGGCTCGGCACCCGACTCGTGGGGGGTGTGGTTCCCCGACGACCCGCAGCAGGTGCCCTGGCAGCGCTTCCTCGACGAGGTGGCCGAGGCCGGGTACGCGTGGATCGAACTCGGTCCGTACGGCTATCTGCCCACCGACCCGGCCCGGCTGAAGGACGAGACCCGCAGCCGTGGGCTGACCGTCTCCGCCGGCACCGTCTTCACCGGATTGCACCACGGCCCCGACGTCTGGGACCGGACCTGGGCGCATGTCGCCGACATCGCCGAACTGACCCGGGCCATGGGTGCGGAACACCTGGTGGTCATCCCCTCCTTCTGGCGCGACGACAAGACGGGCGAGGTCCTGGAGGACCGCACGCTCACCCCGGCGCAGTGGCGTGACCTGACCTCGCAGACGGAGCGGCTGGGCCGGGAGGTCCGGGAGCGGTACGGGCTCCGCATCGTCGTCCACCCGCACGCGGACACCCATATCGACAGCGAGGAGAACGTCAACCGCTTCCTCGACGCCACCGACCCCTCCCTGGTCTCGCTCTGCCTGGACACCGGGCACTACGCCTACTGCGGCGGCGACAGCGTCAAGCTCATCGAGACCTACGGGGAGCGCATCGGCTACCTGCACCTCAAGCAGGTCGACCCCGAGATCCTGGCGGCGGTGGTGGCGGACGGGATGCCGTTCGGCCCGGCCGTGGCCCGGGGCGTGATGTGCGAACCGCCCGGGGGCGTACCCGCCCTGGAACCGGTCCTGGACGCGGCACGCGCCCTGGACGTCGACCTGTTCGCGATCGTGGAACAGGACATGTACCCGTGCGACCCGGACAAGCCGCTCCCGATCGCCCGCCGCACCCGCGAGTTCCTCCGCTCCTGCGGAACACCTGGCAGGCCCGGAGCCCCTGGCGCTCCCGGAACGGCGAGCTGAAACCGCCCCGCCGGGCCCCTGCCAGATCCCCTGTCAGCCCCCCTCTCAGATCCCTCTCAGACCCCCGTACGCCCGTCGATGCGCTCGCGGATCAGGTCGGCGTGCCCGCAGTGGCGCGCGTACTCGCCGATCATGTGGAGGTAGATCCAGCGGAGCGTCACCTCGCCGCCCATGAACGGGCTGGTGTCGTCGAGCCCGCGGGCCGCGCAGTTCTCCCGGCCCCGCCGGACCTCGGCCTGCCACACCGCCACCGCGCCGCCGTACGTGGCGTCCTCGGCGAGCTCGAACCCGCCGTCATGGCCCCGGCCCCCACCCCCGTCCCCGTCCGCCGGGGCGAACAGGGGCGGAACGTCCTCCTGCGCGAGAACCCGCCGGAACCAGTTCCGCTCCACCGCCGCAGCGTGCTGGACCAGTCCGAGCAACGTCATCGTGGAGGGCGCCGCGGACGCCTCACGGAGCTGCCCCTCGGGCAACTCCTCGCACTTCTGGGCGAGGGTGGCGCGGTAGAAGTCGAGCCAGCCCTCCAGCGAGGTGCGCTCGTCGGCGACCAGCGGGGGCATCGGGCGTCCGGAAGTGCTCATGGTCATCATCGTGGCATCCGGGTCTGACATCGCCCCGGTTCCTCACCACAGCCAGCTGTTCGCCCCTTCTGTAACGGCAGTCACTGTTTCGCCACACATATCTCCGTTACGCGGGTTTTCCGTCACAGGCGTACAACAGCCCCACCCCGCCTCCCGTTCGGGGTCGTTCAACCGGGCGCAGGCTGAGTGATCACCGGAGCAGTACCGGTCAGAACAGAACAGCGCAGAGAGGTGTCACGGATGACGGACAGAACACTCTGGTCCTACAAGGACATTGCCGCGCACATCCAGGTCCAGCCGGACACCGTCCGCTCCTATCGCAAGCACGGCCTCCTCCCCCCGCCCGACCAGGTGAAGAACGGAAAGCCGTACTGGTACGGCGACACCGTCCGCGCCTGGGTCGCCTCCCGCCCCCGCAACCGGGGCCGCTGACACCCGCCCCCCCGCCCCGAAGATCCGACGGAGAACCGCTGCCTCTACCGGGGCGCCTTGCGGAACAGCGCCGCCCAGAGAAAGGACTCACCGAAGACCGGGGACCCGGGCGCCTCGTCGTGCATGCGGCGCAGCTCGATCTCCGACAGGTCCGAGAAGACGCGGCGCAACTCCTCGGGGGTATAGGCAAGTCCGCCCTTCAGGCTCCCCTGCCGGTAGAGCTCCTCGTCCGGCAGCTCGGAGCCCATGCCGCCCTCCCCCGCCGCGAAGCAGGTGAGCGCGAAATGGCCGCCGGGGGCGAGGCAGCGGTCGAGGAGAGCGAGGTAGCTGATACGCCGGTGGGGCGGCAGGTGGTGGAAACACCCGGAGTCATGGATCAGGTCGTACGGGCCCGCCAGCTCCGCCCCTTCCGATGTCAGGACAAAGGCGTCCCCGCAGTGGAACCGGGCTTCGGCCCCCGAGGGACGGGCCCGCTCCCCGGCCCAGGCGATCGCCTCCGGCGAGAGGTCGATCGCGTCGACGTCGAAGCCGAGCGATGCCAGCGCGTGCGCGTTGCGTCCGGGTCCGCAGCCCAGGTCGAGCGCGCGGCCCGGGGTGATCAGCCCCCGGTCGACGTACGAGACGAGGCTCTCGTCGGGCTTGTCCACGAAGAAGGGCACCGGCTTCGAGCGGTCCCCGTAGAAGCCGTCCCACCACGAAGCGGCGTCGGCGGTCCAGCGGTGCGCTTCGGGTACGAACAGGCCGTCCAGAAGCGTCAGTACGTCGTCCGTCGTGCGGATGTTCCGGTCCATCCGGCCCCCTTTCCCCATGCGCCAATCTTAGGAAGCCGGTTGAAGAAAGACCAGGTCAGAGCTTGTTCGCCGCTCGCCTCAGGGGGTGCCTGAGAGGGCTGGCCCGAGCAGGAGGCCCCCATCCCCCTGCCCCCTGGCGGCCAGGCGCTACGCCCACCCGCCACGAGTCGTCAGGAGGCATCTCCCGCCCGGCCGAGCAAGTCGCCCTGGACGGGCAGCCCGGGAGGAGTGCCCCGGAAGGACGGCCCGGGAGGAGCCGCTCGCCTATGCCCCCGTGGTGACCTTCTCCCCGCCCCGGGCGGCCTCGGGTATCTCCCCGTCGGCCGTGGGCTCCCCCGGGCCGCCGGGCTCACCCTTCGTACCGGAGGCGGCCGGGGCCGACTCCCCTTCGCTGAGGCCGAACCTCTGGTGGAAGGCGCGCAGCGGCTTGGGCGCCCACCAGGTGGCGTGGCCCGTCAGCTTCATCACGGCGGGGACCAGCAGGCTGCGGATCACCATGGCGTCCATGAGGACGGCGAGGGCGATCCCGAGCCCCAGCATCTTGGTGTTGGTGACCCGTGAGGTGCCTATGGCGACCATCACGACCGCGAGAATCACGGCGGCCGCGGTGATCAGACCGCCGGTGCGGGAGAGTCCGAAGGTGACCGAGCGTTCGTGGTCGCCGGTCCGGTCGTACTCCTCCTTGATGCGGGAGAGCAGGAAGACCCCGTAGTCCATGGAGAGCCCGAAGGCCACGCAGAACATCAGGACGGGCAGGGTCGTCTCGATGTCCCCCGTACTGGTGAAGGCGAGGATCCCGGAGAGATTCCCGTCCTGGAAGACCCAGACGACCGCCCCGAACATCGCCGTCAGGCTGAGGGCGTTGAGCAGCACGGCCTGGATCGGGATGAGCACACTGCCGGTGAGCAGGAAGACCAGGAGCAGCGTCACCACCACGATGATGCCGATCGCCCAGGGCAGCCGGTCCGCGATGGCGTCCTTGGAGTCGACCAGGACTGCCGCCGTGCCCGTCACCGAGGTGTCGAAGGAGTCGGCGGGCATCGCACGCAGGTCCCGTACGAGCTGCTGGGTCTCCTCACCGACCGGCCGGCCGTCCGGCAGCACGCTGAAATACGCGGCCGAGTCCGCCGTGACCGGGCCCTCGACGCGCAGCACGCCCGGGACCTTCTCGATCCGGTCCTTGAGGGCCGCGTACGCGGCGGGTGCCCCCTCCCCCTCGACCAGCATCTCCAGGCCGCCGCCGGGGCTGCCGGGGAAGCCGTCGCGGATGTGCTCCTGGACGACTCGGGACTCGGCGCCGGCGGGGAGCTGGCGGTCGTCCGCCGTGCCGAACTTGACGCCGAGGAAGGGCAGTCCGAGGAGGACGAGGCCCACCGTGGTGACGATGGCGAAGACAGGTGCCCGGCGCATCACCAGCTCGGCGAAGCGCGCCCACCCCTTGCCGGTCTCCTCGGCAGCGGCTTCCGCGGCCGCCTTCCTCTTCCCGCGGCGCAGCAGGCGGCGCAGGTCGAGCGCGTTGACCCGGGGGCCCAGCAGCATGAGCGCCGCGGGCAGCAGGATCAGTGCGGCGGCCGCGGCCAGCAGGACCACGGCGATCCCGGCGTAGGCGAAGGACCGCAGGAAGTACTGCGGGAAGACGAGCATCGCCGACAGGGACACCGCCACGGTCAGCGCGGAGAAGAGCACCGTGCGTCCGGCCGTGCGCAGCGTGGTGCCGACGGCCGTCCGGGTCTCGGCTCCGGCGTCGAGCTCCTCGCGGAAGCGGCGGACGATGAACAGCGCGTAGTCGATGGCCAGTCCGAGGCCGAGGGCCGTGGTGAGGTTCATGGCGAAGACCGAGACATCCGTGAACTCGGTCAGACCGCGCAGCACGGCGTTGGTGCCGAGGATGGCGACGATGCCGACGAGGAGCGGCAGCATGGCGGCGATCGCACTGCCGAAGACCATGACCAGCAGCACGAGCGTCACCGGCAGGGCGATGAGCTCCGCCCGCAGCAGGTCCTCCTGGATGATCGTCTGCATCTCGTGCTGGACGGCGACGGGCCCGCCGATCGAGACCTTCACCGGCCCGCTCTCCCCGGCGAAGGCGGGAGCGATCCGTTCGAGCGTCTCGCCCGCCTCCGTCTCGTCGCCCCCTATCCGGGCCGCGATGAGCGCCTCGCGGCCGTCCTCGGCGCGCAGGGCGGGCGACTCTGTCTGCCAGTACGAGGTGACTCCGGATATGCCCTGCTCGGCGGCGAGCCGCTCGGTGAGCCGTGCGGCCTCGGCGGCCACCGCCGGATCATCGACGGATGCGGTGCCGCTGTCCACCAGCAGGAGCAGGTTGGGCTGCGAGGCGGGGAACTCCCGCTCCAGGGCCTCGGTCGCGTAGGACGACTCGGCGTCGGGGGCCTGCCAACCGCCGCTGCCCATCCGGTCGGCCACCCCGCTCCCGGCGAACACGGCGAGGGCGGTGATCATCAGGGCGGCCAGCAGGGCGAGCCGGGGCCTGGCGGTGACGAACCGGGTCCAGCCCCCGACGCGCTGCGGACCGGGCCCGACAGGCTTCGGACCGGTCGAACCGGGTGGACCGTTGACTTCGGACATGGTGCGGTGTCCCCTTCACCGAGACCCGGGCAGCACAAGGCAGCATGGGTCATTCATTGCCACTTACACTGGCAAACACGAGTAGTCGCTCGCGTTTCACAAGAATGCGAGCGAACACTCGCGTTTGTCAAACGCATCATGAAAGCTGGGGATTGCCGTGCCGGAGGCCAGAGCCAAGAAGGGCGCCGCAGGGGGCGGCGCAGCCGGAAAACCCGCGGCCGACGGGACGGCGGAGGGCAGCGCGGGGACGACCCGCCCGCGCCGCCGCCAGGCCCGCGGCGAGGCACGCATCGCCCAGCTGCTCCAGGCGGCGGCCAGCGTCTTCTGCACCAGCGGCTACACCGCGTCCAGCACCAACGCCATCGCCCGCGAGGCCGGCGTCTCACCGGGCACGCTCTACCAGTTCTTCCCGAACAAGGAGGCCATCGCCGTAGAGCTCGGCGACCAGCTCCTCAACCGCTGGCGCCACACGTACGGCACCGCCTTCGACCAGACCCACACCGAGCTGCCGCTCGACCGGATGCTGGACGCCGTCCTCGACCCGCTGATCGCGTTCAACTGCGAGAACCCGGCGTTCTTCGTCCTCATGCACGGCTCGGAGATCCCAGGCCGGATCACCGAGGAGCACGACACCCTGCACGCCACCATGCTGAGCCGGGTCGAGGAGATCCTCGCCGGCTACCTCCCGGACGTGCCCGCCGCCCAGGTCCACCGCGTCGCCGACATGGTCTTCATGGTGTTCAAGGCCGGGCTCGACCTGATCATGGCCCACGAGGGCGAGGAGCGCGACGCCTACATCCGGGAGCTGAAGACGATCATGTTCCGCTACCTGGACCCCCTGCTCGGCGACGACTCGCCCCACCAGGCCACGAAGAACTGCCAGGCCCCGCACTCCCACCGGGGCCGCACCCCCTAGAGCGGACACCGTCGGCAGCACCCTGCGCGCCCGGCTCCCATCAATACCCCCTAGGGGTATAGTATGGAGCGAGTGAGGCGCCCCGGGCTCCCCTGTGGCCCCTTGCGCCACACTCGTATACCTACAGAACGTGTCGACCGAAGACGCGCTGACGAACGTTGACGAACTTCGTGTCCGCCGAAGAGGAGAACGCCATGACCGCCGAGACCGAGACCACCACCCAGTCCACCGGCTCCTGCTGCTCGCCCACCGGCTCCTGCCACGACGGCGGCGCGGCCGACGTCCAGATCGAGGCGACGGACTCGGTCACCACGGTGTACGAGGTGAAGGGCATGACCTGCGGCCACTGCGAAGGCGCCGTGTCGGAGGAGATCTCCGCCCTCGGGGGCGTGACGTCCGTCGAGGCCGTCGCCTCCACCGGCCGCGTCACGGTCTCCTCCAAGGCCCCGCTGGCCGAGGACGCCGTACGCGCCGCCGTCGACGAGGCCGGTTACGAGCTCGTCGGCCGGGCCGCCTGAGCGCCCGCGCTCCACATCGCTCCACCCTTTTACCGTCGGGCCGGGCCCACCAGCAGATACTGGTGAGGTACGGCCCGACCTGCGTTACCCAGGAGTTCGGACATGGCCAGCACAGCAGCAGCCGGGACCCCGGCCGCGAACGCCTCCGGGGCCGAGCTCATGATCGGCGGCATGACGTGCGCCTCGTGCGCCGCCCGCGTCGAGAAGAAGCTCAACCGGATGGACGGCGTCACCGCCACGGTGAACTACGCGACCGAGAAGGCGCGCGTCACTTTCGCGGAGGGTCTGGAACTGGCGGACCTCGTCGCGACGGTCGAGAAGACCGGCTACACAGCCCGCCCCATCGCACCCCCGAAGCGGAAACCGGAAGCGGAGCTGAGAGGGAAGCCGGAGCGGAACCCCGAGTACCGGCAGGAGCCCGAGCAGGCGACCGACCCCACCCCCGCCGACGTATCGGTCGCAGCCGCCGAAGCGGAACAGGCTGCCTCCCTCGCCGCGCTGCGGCAGCGGCTCATCGTCTCCGCCGTGCTCAGCGTCCCCGTCGTCCTGCTCGCCATGGTCCCCGCGCTCCAGTTCGACAACTGGCAGTGGCTCTCCCTCACCCTCGCCGCCCCCGTGGTCGTCTGGGGCGGCCTGCCCTTCCACCGCGCAACCTGGACCAACCTCCGGCACGGCGCCGCCACCATGGACACCCTCGTCTCGATGGGCACCCTCGCCGCCTTCGGCTGGTCGCTCTGGGCCCTGTTCCTCGGGGACGCGGGGATGCCGGGCATGCAGCACGGGTTCGACCTCACCGTCTCGCGCGCCGACGCGAGCTCCACGATCTACCTGGAGGTCGCGGCCGGCGTCATCACCTTCATCCTGCTGGGCCGCTACCTGGAGGCGCGCGCGAAGCGGAGGTCCGGGGCCGCGCTGCGGGCGCTGATGCACCTGGGCGCCAAGGACGTCACGGTACTCAGAAGCGGTACGGAGGTACGCGTCCGAGCCGACCGGCTCGTCGTCGGTGACCGATTCGTCGTGCGCCCCGGGGAGAAGATCGCCACCGACGGCACGGTCGTCGAGGGCAGCTCGGCCGTGGACGCGTCCATGCTGACCGGTGAGTCCGTGCCCGTGGAGGTCACCACCGGCGACTCCGTCACGGGCGCCACGATCAACGCCGGCGGGCGCCTCGTCGTCCGGGCCACCCGCATCGGCTCCGACACCCAGCTCGCCCGCATGGCCCGCCTGGTCGAGGACGCCCAGAACGGCAAGGCAGCAGCCCAGCGCCTCGCCGACCGCATCTCCGCCGTCTTCGTCCCCATCGTCATCGCCCTCGCACTCGGCACCCTGGGCTTCTGGCTCGGCAGCGGCGCCGGACTCACCGCCGCCTTCACCGCCGCCGTCGCCGTCCTGATCATCGCCTGCCCCTGCGCCCTCGGCCTCGCCACCCCCACCGCCCTCATGGTCGGCACCGGCCGCGGCGCCCAGCTCGGCATCCTCATCAAAGGCCCCGAAGTCCTCGAAACCACCCGCCGCGTCGACACCATCGTCCTCGACAAGACCGGCACCGTCACCACCGGCAAGATGACCCTCCTCACCGTCCACACAGCCCAGGGCTCGGAGGAGAACGACGTCCTGCGCCTGGCCGGAGCCCTGGAGCACTCCTCCGAACACCCCATCGCCCAAGCCGTCGCCACAGGCGCAGCCGCCCGCCTCGCAACGACCACCCTCCCCACCCCCGAGGACTTCGCCAACATCCCCGGACTCGGCGTCCAGGGCGTGATCGAAGGACACAGCGTCCTCGTCGGCCGCCCCCGCCTCCTCGCCGACGCGGGCATCGACCTCCCTCCGGAACTGGCCGCCGCCCTGGCGGAGTCCCAGGAGCAGGGGCGTACAGCGGTGGCCGTCGCCTGGGACGGGGAGGCGCGCGGTGTGCTGGGGGTGGCCGACGCCGTCAAGGACGGCAGCGCGGCAGCTGTGGCCCAGCTACGGGCCCTGGGGCTGCGGCCCGTCCTCCTGACCGGCGACAACCGGGCGGTGGCCGATGCCGTGGCCCGCGAGGTGGGCATCGACGAGGTGTACGCGGAGGTCATGCCCGAGGGCAAGGTCGACGTCGTGAAGCGCCTTCAGGCGGAGGGCCGGAGCGTGGCGATGGTCGGCGACGGGGTAAACGACGCCGCCGCCCTCGCGACGGCAGATCTGGGGCTGGCGATGGGCACCGGGACGGATGCGGCGATCGAGGCGAGCGACCTCACGCTGGTTCGTGGAGATCTCAAGGTGACCGCTGACGCAATCCGCCTTTCCAGGCGTACTCTTTCCACCATCAGGGGCAACCTCGTCTGGGCCTTCGGGTACAACGTCGCGGCACTGCCTCTGGCTGCAAGTGGCCTGCTCAACCCTATGATCGCGGGAGCCGCCATGGCGTTTTCGTCCGTGTTCGTCGTCACGAACAGCCTTCGGTTGCGTGCCTTCACGTAACTTCCACAAAGAGATTTAGATCACACCGTTCTCAGGGTAACCATCCGGTGGGTTCGTGAGTCTTAGAGTGCGATGCCAAGGATGTCTTGGGGGACGTCCGATGGAGTGTCTTGGGGGACGCTCCTGTGGCAAGCGTTGAGCCGGGGCACGTGCACCGGGGAGCTTTGAGCGGCCCTCCCGTGCGTACGTACCCCGGCAGACCGCAGCACAACAACGGGAGCTTCGGCTCCCCGCAGACGCCCGGCCGGATCCCGTGGGGGGAATCCGCTCCGGGATATGGGAAGCGCCCTGACCGTCAACCCGTGGGGGGATTGGCGGCAGGGCGTTTCTCGCATATACAGCCGCTCAGGACGGCGTCCCGCTCCCCGTCCGGTGCTCCCCGGCCCCCGTCCGGTGCCATGGAGCCCCATCCGGCGCCACGGGCCCTGAACGCCGAATCGCCCCGGACACCGCGCTCTGTGCGAAGCGCGGTACGCGGGGCGAAGGCAGTCGGCCGAAGAGGCCGGGCACTACGGGGTGGTGCGGAACCCGGTGGTGCGGTGGTGCGAGGTCCGAGTCAGCGGCCCTCGACCGGGTGGTACGAGGTCCGGATCAGCGGCCCTCGACCGGGACGAAGTCGCGAAGGACCTCGCCGGTGTAGATCTGGCGCGGGCGGCCGATGCGGGAACCCGGCTCCTTGATCATCTCGTGCCACTGGGCGATCCAGCCCGGAAGGCGGCCGAGCGCGAAGAGCACGGTGAACATCTCGGTCGGGAAGCCCATGGCCCGGTAGATCAGACCGGTGTAGAAGTCCACGTTGGGGTAGAGGTTGCGCGAGACGAAGTAGTCGTCGGAGAGCGCGTGCTCCTCCAGCTTGAGCGCGATGTCGAGCAGCTCGTCGGACTTGCCGAGCGCCGACAGCACGTCGTGCGCGGCAGCCTTGATGATCTTGGCGCGCGGGTCGAAGGACTTGTACACCCGGTGGCCGAAGCCCATCAGGCGGACGCCGTCCTCCTTGTTCTTCACCTTGCGGATGAAGGAGTCGACATCGCCGCCGTTGGCCTGGATGCCTTCCAGCATCTCCAGCACCGACTGGTTGGCGCCACCGTGCAGGGGGCCCCACAGCGCCGAGATGCCGGCGGAGATCGAGGCGAACATGTTCGCCTGCGAGGAGCCGACCAGACGCACGGTGGAGGTCGAACAGTTCTGCTCGTGGTCCGCGTGCAGGATGAGCAGCTTGTCCAGCGCCGAGACGACGACCGGGTCCAGCTCGTACTCCTGGGCGGGGACCGAGAAGGTCATGCGCAGGAAGTTCTCGACGTACCCGAGGTCGTTGCGCGGGTAGACGAAGGGGTGCCCGATCGACTTCTTGTACGCGTACGCCGCGATCGTGGGCAGCTTCGCCAGCAGGCGGATCGTCGAGAGGTGGCGCTGCTCCTCGTCGAACGGGTTGTGGCTGTCCTGGTAGAACGTGGACAGCGCGCTGACGACCGAGGACAGCATGGCCATCGGGTGGGCGTCACGCGGGAAGCCGTCGAAGAACCGCTTGACGTCCTCGTGCAGCAGCGTGTGCTGGGTGATCTCGTTCTTGAAGGTCGCCAGCTCGTCGACCTTGGGAAGGTCGCCGTTGATCAGCGTGTACGCGACCTCGAGGAACGACGAGCGCTCGGCGAGCTGCTCGATGGGGTATCCGCGGTAGCGCAGAATGCCCTGTTCACCGTCGAGGTACGTGATGGCGGATTTATAGGCGGCGGTATTGCCGTATCCGCTGTCCAGCGTCACCAGGCCGGTATTGGCCCGGAGCTTCCCGATGTCGAAGCCCTTGTCGCCGACGGTGCTGTCGATCACCGGGTAGGTGTACTCGTCATCGCCGTACCGCAGTACTACAGAGTTGTCGCTCACGTCATCCCTCACCGACGTAGTGCCTCTTCTTCGAGGTGCCCTGACTGTCTCCACCCTCCCCCATTCGGCTCAGGAGAGTGCACTCGGGGTCGTCCATTGGACCTACTGGCGGCACTGAGTGCCGCCAACTTACTCATCCTGCCCCCTTGACTGCGGTTCCGGAAGACCTCCGTGATGTTTCCCACCGATTTGATCGATCATTTTTGTGCAGGGGTCACGCGAAGTCTTCTCCTGAGCCGCCCCGGAGCCGGAAATCCAGCGCCGTACAGCGTCTGCCTGCGGAAACCGTGCGGACGGCCTGGCCGATCGCCTTACGGGACCCGACCAGGACGACGAGCTTCTTGGCCCGCGTCACGGCCGTGTAGAGCAGGTTGCGCTGGAGCATCATCCAGGCGCTGTTGGTGACGGGGATGACGACGGCCGGATACTCGCTGCCCTGGGAGCGGTGGATCGTCATGGCGTAGGCGTGGGACAGCTCGTCCAGCTCGTCGAAGTCGTAGGGGATCTCCTCGTCCTCGTCGGTGCGGACGGTGAGCTTCTGTTCGTCCACGTCCAGGGCGGTGACGACGCCGACCGTGCCGTTGAAGACGCCGTTCTCGCCCTTGTCGTAGTTGTTGCGGATCTGGGTGACCTTGTCGCCGACCCGGAAGACACGGCCGCCGAACCGCTTCTCGGGGAGGTCGGGGCGGCCCGGGGTGATGGCCTGCTGGAGCAGCCCGTTGAGATTCCCCGCACCCGCCGGGCCTCGGTGCATCGGGGCGAGAACCTGCACGTCACGGCGGGGGTCGAGGCCGAACTTGGCCGGGATGCGGCGGGCCGCCACATCCACGGCGAGCTTGCCCGCGTCCTCCGTCTCGTCCTCCACGAAGAGGAAGAAGTCGCTCAGCCCCTCGGTGAGCGGCTGCTGCCCGGCGTTGATCCGGTGGGCGTTGGTGACAACACCCGACTGCTGGGCCTGGCGGAAGATCCGGGTGAGCCGGACGGCCGGGACCGGGCTCCCTTCCGCGAGCAGGTCGCTCAGCACCTCCCCCGCCCCGACCGAGGGCAGCTGGTCGACATCGCCCACGAGGAGGAGGTGGGCACCGGGTGCCACCGCCTTCACGAGCTTGTTGGCGAGGAGCAGATCGAGCATCGACGCCTCGTCCACGACGACGAGATCCGCGTCCAGCGGACGGTCACGGTCGTACGCCGCGTCCCCGCCCGGCTTCAGTTCGAGCAGCCGGTGCACGGTGGACGCCTCGGCCCCGGTCAGCTCGGCCAGCCGCTTGGCGGCCCGCCCGGTGGGCGCGGCCAGCACCACCTTCGCCCGCTTGGCCCGCGCCAGCTCGACGATGGACCGGACGGTGAACGACTTCCCGCAGCCCGGCCCGCCGGTCAGGACGGCCACCTTCCGGCTGAGCGCGAGCCGTACCGCCTCCTCCTGCTCGGGCGCGAGCGTGGCCCCCGTACGCGTGGCGAGCCAGGCCAGCGCCTTCTCCCAGTCCACGTCCTGGAAGGCCGCCATCCGGTCCTCCCCGGTCCGGAGCAGCCGCCGCACCTGCCCGGCGAGGGAGAGCTCGGCCCGGTGGAACGGCACCAGATAGACGGCGGTGATCGGCTCACCGCCCTCCGGCGAAGGCACCTTCTCCCGTACGACACCCTCCGGATCGGCCGCCAGCTCGGCCAGGCACTCGATGACGAGCCCGGTGTCGACCTGGAGGAGCTTCACCCCGTCCGCGATGAGCCGCTCCTCGGGGAGGTAGCAGTGCCCCTGGTCGGAGGACTGGGAGAGGGCGTACTGCAGGCCGGCCTTGACCCGTTCGGGGCTGTCGTGCGGGATGCCGACCGCCTGGGCGATCTTGTCGGCGGTGAGGAACCCGATGCCCCAGACGTCGGCGGCCAGCCGGTAGGGCTGGTTCTTCACGACGGAGATCGAGGCGTCCTCGTACTTCTTGTAGATGCGGACGGCGATGGAGGTGGAGACGCCGACGCCCTGGAGGAAGACCATGACCTCCTTGATCGCCTTCTGTTCCTCCCACGCGGCCGCGATCATCTTCGTGCGCTTGGGGCCGAGGCCGGGGACCTCCACGAGCCGCTTCGGTTCGTTCTCGATGATGTCGAGGGTGTCGACGCCGAAGTGGGTGGTGATCCGGTCGGCCATCACCGGCCCGATGCCCTTGATCAGCCCGGAGCCGAGATAGCGGCGGATGCCCTGGATGGTGGCGGGCAGGACGGTGGTGTAGTTCTCGACGGTGAACTGCTTGCCGTACTGGGAGTGCGAGCCCCAACGGCCCTCCATCCGCAGCGACTCACCGACCTGCGCGCCGAGCAGCGCACCGACCACCGTGAGGAGGTCGCCGGCGCCGCGCCCGGTGTCGACGCGGGCGACCGTGTACCCGTTCTCCTCGTTGGCGTACGTGATCCTCTCCAGGACCCCTTCGAGGACGGCCATGTTGGACATGACCCGACGGTACCGGGTGCCACTGACAACGCCGTTCGCGCCCCGGAACCCGTCCGGAACGCCATACGGAACCCCGTCACGCGGTGTGGGGAGCCGGTCCGCCGTCCCGGTACTCGTTGTCGAGCAGGGTGTCCATGGTCGAGCTCAGATGGCCGATGAAGTCCTCGAACCGCCGGATCTCCTGCGGTGAGTACGCGGCCATCACCTCCGCCATCCGTGCCGCGTACGGGCCGAAGAACGCCTCGGCGCGCGGCCGGATGTCCGGGCTGCTGCGCAGGGTGACGACCCGGCGGTCGGTGTTCTCGCGGGTGCGGACGACGTGCCCGGCCTGTTCGAGCCGCTTGAGGAGGATGGCCGTCGCGCCGGAGGAGAGCGAGACGCGCTCGCTGAGGCGGGCGGGCGAGAGGGGCGTGCCCTTGTCCTCGGCGTACAGGATCTCCACCAGGGCCACGGCGTCGGTGGAGTGCAGCCCGAGCCAGCTCGCGAAGCGGCGGGTGAACTCGGTGTAGTTGGCGCCGAAGGCGCGCAGGCCGTCCATCAGGTGATCGACGCGGGGCCCGTCGCCGCCGCTGTCCGTCCTGTCCGTGCCGTTTCCGTCGGCGCCCGCATCGGCGTTGGCCATGACTCCGCCCCACTCTCTCTCCCACGCGTTCTCACGCGCTTTGACAACCTACCGCGCCCTATTTATCTTTGCCACAAAGGTATCTATCTTTGTGGCAAAGCAACTTTGGGAGTCGAAGCACCATGCCCGAACCTTCCGAGCCCGCGGAAACCCCTCCCTCGGTACGCCAGTGGCTCGGCCTCGTCGCCGTGGCCCTGGGCGTCGCGCTGATCGTCGTGGACATCACGATCGTCAACGTGATCCTCGCGCCGATCATCGAGGACCTCTCCATCGGCTCGTCCGAGGCCCAGTGGATCCAGGAGTCGTACGCGATCACCTTCGCGGCCCTGCTCCTGGTCACCGGACGCCTCAGCGACCTCTACGGCGCGCGCAGGATCTTCCTGCTGGGCCTCGTCGTGTTCGGCGCGACGAGCATGCTGGCCGCCCTCGCGCCCAGCGGCGGGCTGCTGATCCTCGCCCGGTTCGCCCAGGGCGTCGGCGGGGCGATGATCCTGCCCACCTCCCTGGCCCTGCTGAACGCCACGTTCTCCGGCCGCGCCCGCGGCCAGGCGTTCGCCGTCTGGGGCTCGACCATCGGAGCGGCGGCGGCCGTGGGTCCGCTGCTGGGCGGCTGGCTCGCGGACTTCTCCTGGCGCTGGGCCTTCGGCATCAACATCCCGCTCGTCGCGCTGATCGTGGCGGGTGGACTGCTGTATCTGGACGTGTCGCCGCGCACCCGGGGCCGTATCGACGGCGTCGGAGCCGCGCTGTCGGCGGCCGGCCTCGGCCTGCTCGCGTACGCCCTCATCGAGGGCCGCACGCACGGCTGGCTGATGACGACGGAGCCGCTGGAGGCCGGGGGCTTCTCGTGGAGCGACGGCCCCTCACCGGTGCTGGTTGCCTTCCTCGCGTCCGCCCTGGCCCTGGGGGCGTTCTGGCGGCGGCAGGCGGCGCTCGGCCGGTCGGGAGGCGAGCCGCTGATGGACGTCGGCCTGTTCTCCATCCGCTCGTTCCGCAACGGCAACTTCGTCACGCTGATGGTGGGGCTCGGCGAGTTCGGCATCATCGCGGTGCTGCCGCTCTGGCTGCAGTTCGCCCTCGGCTACAGCGCGTTCCAGGCGGGCCTGGCCCTGGTCGCCCTCGCCGCGGGCAGCTTCGCCGCCTCCGGAGCGAGCTTCCCCATGTCGGCCACGGTCCCGGCCCTCGCCCAGGTACGGATCGGCCTGGTGCTGGAGGCGGCGGGACTGGCGATGCTTGCGCTGATCGCCTCGACGGACAGCGCCTGGTGGCTGATCGCGATCGCGCTGTTCGTGTACGGGGTGGGGGTCGGCTTCGCCACGGCGCAGGTCACCAACATCGTGCTGGTGGACGTCCCGTCCCGAAGCGCCGGCCAGGGCTCGGGCATCCAGAGCGCGGCGCGTGAACTCGGCTCGGCGCTGGGCATCGCGCTCCTCACGACCCTCTTCTTCAGCACGCTGGCGTCCGGCATGACCGACCGCCTCACCCGGGAGGGAGTGGCCGCCGAGGAGGCGGAGCGGCTGGGCGATGTCGTCACGGAGAGCGCCGGTTCCGTGATCGGCGCCTTCGCGGAGGACCCGCGTACGGCGTCGGCGGCGGAGGCGGCGCGCGAGGCGATGGCGGTGGGTGTGCAGGTCTGCGGGTACGTCTGCGCGGGGCTGCTGCTCCTGGCGCTGGCGGCGACGCTGTTCATGTCGCCGAAGGCCCCCAAGGGCGACCGGGCGGAGGAGGAACGGAGGGAGCGGCAGACGGTGGACGGACCGGCCCGGTGAACAACTCACTCGTACGTCCCCCTTCCCCGCCCCCATCATGAGCGCATGGCCCTTAACGACACCCTGGCCCGCGTGGACGCGGACCTCGCCGCCGGACGCATACCGGTGGCGAGGCAGCGCCTGCGCGGGCTGGTCTCCTCCTACCCGCACGAGCCCGCACCCCGCCGCCGCCTGGCCGAGGTCTACCGCCTGTACGGGGATGCGGCGGAGGCCGGCCGCTGGATGTACCTGGAGGAGGACCGCTCACCGGAGGAGACGGCGGCCTTCGAGGAGCGGTACGCCAACGCCGTACGCCTGATGCGGGCTGTTGCCTGGCGAGACACGGAGTCGGACGCGCCGACACCTTTCGCCGCCGGGCAGTTGGCTGCCGTACGGGAGGCCGCCTCGGAGACCTTGGGGCGGCCGGTCGCGTGGGACGGCTTGGCGGAGGTGAAGGGGGACGCGCGGGAGAGCGGGCGGCTGGCCGACGCCTTGGCGGGCGGCGGGTGTCTGCTGCTGACCGTTGTCTTCCTGGGGATCTGGGTCTACGGGCTGGTCTCGCTGTTCGACTGAGGCTCAGGTTGGGGCTGGGACTGGGGCTGGGGCGGTTCGGGCGGAGAGAGCGCCGCCTCCAATCGGGAACCCCTGCTCTCCGCGATCCGCTGGACCTGCTCCAGAGACTCTTTCAGCCGACTGGCCAGGAAGTGGATTTGCGGCGCGGTTGCGCCGGGCTCGGCCAGCAGACCGTCGGCGTGCCCGAGCAGCTCGTAAGCCATGTCGAGCTGGATGTCCTCCACCTCGTCGGCCCTCCGCGACACGTATCCGGTGCCGTCCCCCAAGACGTAGCAGGGCTTGCCACCCGTACCCGTCCACGGCAGCAGCCGCGCGACGGAGGCATCCAGCCCACCGACCACCCTCATGCGACGGCCTCGCTTCCAAGGCGGTGACGAAGGCCCGGGGATGGCGGCAGCCGGTTCGGGGGGCGGGCGATGGTGTGGTTCATGGGGGCCTGCTTTCTGGTCCTCGGGCGGATGGGGCTCGCTTCTTTCCGTAGCGAACCCATCACAGAGTGGGGTCGTGAGTAACTACGCTTCTAGGGGGTCGGGCATGACAGCACACCGGTCAGGTCGAGGAGTTGGGCGCGCATGAGGGCGAACGGAAGGCCGCGTACGGCACGGGAGAAGTACGGCGAGGAGCTGAAGCTGCGACGTATGGCCGCCGGGCTGACGCAGGAGGCACTGGCCGACCAGGTGGTCTGCTCGCCGACGCTCATCAGCCATTACGAAGCGGGTCGGCGTCTGCCGAGTCCGGACGACGCTCAGCGGATCGACCGGGCCCTGGGCACGGACGGGTTCTTCGCGCGATGGTTGGAGGATCTGGACCCGGCGTTCCCTCGCTACTTCACGGAGGTTGCGGAGTTGGAGCGGGAGGCCACGGAGATCCGCCAGTACGGCGCCGCCCTCATTCCGGGGCTGCTTCAGACGAAGGCGTACTCCCGTGCCGTGTTCCAGGCGTACCGCCCGAACCATTGCGCGGAGGAACTTGACGAACTCGTTGTCAGCCGCGCCAAGCGCGCCCTGCTGCTCGACAAGCCATCAGCACCAGTAGCGTGGACACTGCTGGACGAGGCCGCCCTCAGGCGCCGCGTCGGCGGGCCGCAGGTGATGGCGCGAGCGACGCAGCCTCACGACAGGAGTCGGCGGCGCTCGTCAGAAGCATCGCGGAGGAGCACGAACATGCACAACACCGAGGCCACCATCGCTGACGGCGCGACCGTGACCGAATGGCGCAAGTCCAGCTACAGCGGCGGGGCAAACGCCGAGTGCCTTGAGGTCGCGGACGGCCATGCCGCCATCCCCGTACGCGACAGCAAGACCCCCGCCGGCCCCGCGCTGACCTTCTCCCCCCAGTGCTGGACCCGGTTCGTCACCGCCGTCAAGCACGGCGGGCTCTCCGCCTGACGTACGACGACTCTCCAGCGGCCCCGTCACGGTCACCGACCTGACGGGGCCGTTGTCATGCCCCATTGCCCGACTACTCAAACTTGACTAGGTTCGGGGTCATGGCCGAGAAGACCATCCCTCTGCTGCCTTCGAGACGACGCACCTGCAGAAGAGCCCGTACGCGTACGCGGTGGTCGAGAGCGGAGCCGTCGAGATCCAGCTGTACGGCATGAAGGATTACGACCCCGCCGCATCGCACTCCGGCTGCTACGTGCTCACCGACGACGTCGACGGCCTGCACACCGCGTTCCGCTCGGGCCTCAAGGCGGCGTACGGGCGCATTCCGACGCGCGGGCTGCCGCGTATCGGGCCGCTGAAGGACATGTCTTACGGGGTACGGCAGTTCCTGACGACCGACCCGACCGGGAACACCATTCGGGTGGGGCAGGTGATAAGCGCCGAGGAGGCCCCCTCCGCACCCAAGGAGACCTTCGCCCGCGCGTTGCACATGGCGGACCTGTTCGCGGACTCCAAGCAGGACTATCCCGGGGCAGCCAAGATCATCGACCGGGTCCTGAACCTGGAGGACGAGCAGCCGACTCCGGTGCAGCGGGTGCAACTGCTCGTCCTGCGCGGGGACATCGCGCAGCGGGTCGGGGATGCGGAGGCGGCCCGGGCCTGGCTGGAGGAGGCGGGAGCGGTCCAACTCGGCGCCGAGGAACAGGAGACGGCTCGCGATGCCCTTGCCCGGCTGGGTGATCTGCGGGGGTGAACGGGGCGGGCGGAGTCAGGTCATGGTGACGACCGAGTACCGGTCCGCCGCCGAGCTGTCCCACGCGGTCTGGACCCGGCAGCGGACCGGCTGGCCGGTCGCAGTGAGTCCGTTCGCCGCAATGGCGCCCGACGGGTCGCTCAGGGTGCTGAACAGGCCCCCGGCGGGACCGGCACCGCCTCGGGTGAATCCGAGCGTGGCCGGCGCCACGGCAGTGGGATAGAACGCCGCGTCACCCGTGATCGTGTACGTGCCCCGGGTGGTGTCCTTGCGCTTCCTTCCCGGGATGATGGAGGCGAGGGAGAAGGTGTCCTCCCCTCCGTCGGAGACGTTGCCCTGTGCGTCGACGAGCCACAGCTCCCAATAGCGTCCGACGGTGGCGAACACGTCCGACCCCTTGGCCGTGACGTAGGCGTCGATGTTCGCGGCAGGCAGGGCCGTCCATGCCGAGCCGTCCCACTGCTCAACGGCGAAGACCCGGGTGATCTCCTGAATGATCAGCCCTTGCTGGGGCGGGTTGACGCTCAGCTGCCGCCTGCGTTCGAAGTAGCCGCACTCGCCTTCCTGCTCGTCCGCCGGCAGGTTGGTGAGGGCCGCCTGCGACGCCACGGTGGCGCCGGCGGTCGTCGTGGCGGGGGCACGCTGGACCGCCGGGTGTGGGTGGCCCGCGGATTTCGCTCCGGCGCGCTGTACGGGGGCGGAGCCCGGGGCGAGGCGTTCCGCCGGGGTGGGCAGGGGCCGGCTCAGGGCCGCCGTGGCGTTCGCCTCGGCCGCGCGCTCGAAGCGGTCCGAGGGGTCCGAGACGCGCAGCCCCGATCCGGTGTCGGTTCCGGCCACCGGGCCTTGGCGCTGCTGGATCACGTGGGTGAGTTCGTGCGCGAGGGTGTGCTTGTCCGTGCCGCCACGGCCGAGCACCACGTGGTCGCCCGAGGTGTAGGCGCGGGCGCCGATCTCGGACGCGGACCGGGCGGCCGAGGCGCCGTCGTGGATGCGCACGGAGTCGAATGTCCCACCCAGGCGCAACTCCATCTCCGTGCGCACCGGTTCGTCCAGTGGCCGCCCCGGGGAGCGGAGCACATCGTGCACGCTGGAACGCTGTACGGGGGCGGCCTCGGACTCCGTACCCGTCGCGGTGTCCTGGTGGCCGCAGGAGGGCTCGTGGACGTGCCGCTCCTGCTCGATCATCCGGGCGACCGCCGCGTTGCCGATGGAGCGCTGGAGAATGTCAGTCGTTGCCGGAGTCAGGGGCGTGTCGGCCCGGACCTCGTGATCCGTCACGGACGGGAGGCGACCGGTCCTGCTGTCGGGCGCCTTGGACGGCGACGCCTCGTCGTTGCGCGGATTATGCGCCCTACCGTGCACAAGACTCTCCTGCCCGTCGCGGCACCCGCACGACCCGCGGCTGCCCGGAATCCAGCTCTATCAGGCTCCCTTGCGGTAGTGAAGGGCCGCGAGTGCAGACCCGAGGGCACCCACGGGCACCCTCGCGGGGGTGTACGGCACGGCCGCCTGCTGCCCTGCCCGGCCGGGTCCGGCCGGGCAGGCTGGTCGTCTACAGGTCGAGTACCGCCCAGACCCGTCGGCCGTCCTCCGCAGTGTCCGACCCGCAGGACGCCGCGCCCAGCCGGGTGAGTTCCGGCAGCACCGCATCGTCGGCAACCTCGTGCACCGGCTGGTGGGAGAGAGCCACGATCAACGCCTGCCGGCCTTGGTCCGCGAGGTGCACGGACACCCGGCGACCGCCGTCGGCCACCGCAGTGCGCACCAGCAGCTCCGTCAACTCCCCCGCCGCTCGGTCCGCTTCTCGGTAGCCCCACTCGTGCAGTCGATGCAGCACGTGGGCCGCTGCCTTCTTGGGTGACCAAGAGGCGGCCTCCAGCTGCCAGTTCGCCGACCGCCGGCTCCGAACCAGCATCTGGGCGCGCGCCGTGGCCGCAAGGCTCGTCTCCGGGCGGGGCGGGGAGATCGGGCGCTTGGGTGGGGGCGGGGTCTTCGGCGGATGGTCCGGGGTGTGATCCGACACGATGGCTCCCAGGATCGGCGCGGACATCCAGCGTAGGGCCGGGTGTTGTGGCCCATGGCTGCGATCGGCCATTCCTTCACCCGTACAGATCGGTGCTGTCCAGCGCCATGTTCGGCGGGCGGTCGGAACACCGGATGACCGGCTGATCGACACGGGACCTGGGAGACGAGTGCGCCGGCCTATGTAGCGCCTTCCGCCGGCCGATGCGGGCGGCTCACTCGGCATCGCGCGGCCCATCTGAGGCTGACAGTTTTCGCTCTGTCACCATGTAAGGGTGAGCGACGTACCCGCAAGGGGGGAGCCCCCCGCGCAGGCCCATTGCGAGGGCGTGATGACACATCGCGTCGCGCGACTGACTGCCTGAAGGGCGAGTTCAGGGGCCGTGGTCAGTCGTGGACGCCCTTCGGTGTCCTCAGGCGGACGGAGTCAGCCTCTTCGCCGTGCTGCAGTGGCTCGTCCTCGTGTGCCGCCACAGCTGGACGACCGTCAGCCCGAACAGGGCGGTGAACGCCACCAGGAGGACCGCCGCGATCTCCGTCTGCCGGCCGGCCGCGTCGCGGTCCAGCTGGAGGACCAGCCCCAGCAGGGAGAGCACCATCCCGCCGGTGTATACGGAGCGGACCCGCCGCAGCTGCCGTACAGCGCGAGGGGCGAGAGCTACACGCTTCATGAGGGCCATGTGCGGCGGATACCCCGCGGGCGCCCGACCAGTCGCGACCGGTGGTGTATCTGTCCGAAGGTCTCCTGGCGGAGGGGCGGACCCGTTGACGGGCCTTCGGTGTTCGGTCAGCCTTGTCCGGTGACAGACCGGGCAGGACCATCACTGTTACGCGTCATCGCGCTCCTCGCCGTCATGGCGGGGACACTCGGCCTCTCCGCATGCGGCGGCGGGGGGAGCGGCAGCGGTGACAGCGACGACGCCGCACCGGCCACCGCCTCGGCGACTCCGGCGGCTTCCGTCGCGCCCACCCCCGCCTCTCCGTCCCCTACACCCTCCTGTGTCCGCGGCGACAAGGACTGGCTGGACAGCAATCTGCTCGGGAACAGCGTGACCAACTACCTGCCCATCGAGTTCGGCGGGCCGCCGAAGCTCTGCAAGCCCGTGACCGTGTACGTCGGCTATTTCGATGTCTCCTTCACCACCGTCATGGACGGGGCGAAGCCGAAGCAGGGCTACACGGTGGATACGGTCGACCGGCAGCGGTTCACGGTCGACGGCACCGAGACGGTCGAGGCGAAACCGCCCTCCGGCAGCGGTAGTTCGGGCTTCTCATGCACCGGGCGGCTGATGACCATGTCGCTCGGCAAGCAGGTCGGGCCCGGCGACATCGAGACCATCAGCTGGTCGCAGTACGAAGAGAACGGCGGCCTCGGGAATGTGGGGATCGCCTTCAAGAAGAACGCGGACATCGTCCGCCACGACCTGCAGCCCCCGGCCGACGTCTCCGCCTGCTGATTCGTTTGGGGGCCGCCCCGCGCCGCAAGGCGCGGGGCGGCCCCCGGACGGATCAGCCTTCCACCGTCCACTCCAGCGGTTCGCTGTGGAAGCCCTGTTCGAGCTCGACCGCTGCCGGCTTCTCGCCCCGGGTGATCAGGAAGGTCGTACAGATCTCCTCCGACCCGCCCTTCCCCACCCTCTTCTCCGATTCCGGCTCGGGGCAGTTCGGCCATGTCACGTCGCCCCACATGACGAGCAGGGCCTTGGTGCGGTCGTCCCGGTCCGTCCGGATGACGAGGTCGCTGTCCATGTCGCCGATGCGCATCGGCTTTCCGCTCTTGTGGGTGAGCGTGGACCAGACGTGGACGGGGATCCTGGGGCCCGGGAGTTCGCTCTTGTCCAGGCCCGATCTGTCGACGTCGGCCGCTGTGCCGGTCACGACCTTGGTGGGCGTGACCGTGTAAGTGGCGCCGTCCGAGTCCGTCTTCTGGCTGTCCTGCGGAGGGCTCGCCTCTCCCAGGCGGAAGGTCTTCCGGTCGTCGGAGCTCGCCGCCCCGTCGCCCTTCCCCCCGCCGGAGGATGTGTCGTTGCAGGCTGCCAGTGTCATCGTCAGTGCCAGGGCGGTCAGTACCGCCGGGACCGCGCGCGTAGGCGTACGCATGTCTTGTTCGTTCTCCCCGTTGGACGTGCTTGCTGCCTGCGCGATCTTGTCAGAGCAGGTGGCACGTTCCCGAAGGGCGTCCCCGGAAAGCGGAATGGGGCCCGGCCTCGCGGCCGGACCCCCCTCGCTTTCCCCCCGTCGGGCCTTCCCGTTCCCCCCGGACCCCTCCCCGGAAGTCCCGACGCCATGTGTGACCCGGGAGGGTACGTAAAGGTTGCAGCCCTTTACGATCTCTTTACTTTCGGTTTCGAGCAGGGCTCTCAGCAGGCATGTTGCACATAGCGCTCCGCCACCTCGGCCAGCACCTCCGCCCCGTCGCGGGCCCAGAGCGCCTCGTTGAAGATCTCCACCTCGATCGGGCCGTCGTATCCGGCGGACTCCACCTGCGTACGGAACGAGCGGAAGTCCACGCTTCCGTCGCCCAGTTGGCCCCGGCCCAGCAGGACGCCCGCCGGGAGCGGGGTGATCCAGTCGGCCAGTTGGAAGGCGTGGATGCGGCCGCCCGCCCCTGCGCGGGCGATCTCGGCGGGGGCCCGGTCGTCCCACCAGACGTGGTACGTGTCGACGACCACCCCTACCTGCTCGGCCGGGAAGCGTTCCGCGATGTCCAGGGCCTGGGCCAGGGTCGAGACCACGCAGCGGTCCGACGCGAACATCGGGTGCAGCGGTTCGATCGCCAGGCGTACGCCGCGCTCCGCCGCGTACGGGGCGAGTTCGGCCAGTGCGTCGGCCACCCGCTCCCGTGCCCCGTAGAGGTCACGGCTGCCGGGCGGGAGGCCGCCGGAGACCAGGACCAGGGTGTCCGTGGACAGGGCCGCCGCCTCGTCCACCGCCCGGCGGTTGTCGTCCAGGGCGCGGGCCCGTTCTGTGGGGTCCAGGGCGGTGAAGAAGCCGCCCCGGCAGAGGCTGGTGACGGTGAGCCCGGCGTCGCCGAGGAGCCTTGCCGTGCGCTCGACGCCGTACGCCTGGACGGGTGCCCGCCACAGGCCCACCTGGCCGATGCCCGCCTTGACGCAGCCCTCCGTCAGAGCCGGGAGCGACCACTGCTTGATCGTCTCCTGGTTGAGCGAGAGGCGGGAGAGGGAGGGAAGAGGGGGAAGAGGGGTGTTCATGCTGCTCCTCCGTTGATCGCCAGGAGCGCTCGCATACGGTGTGCCGCCAGGTCCGGGTCCGGGAACAGGCCCAGGCCGTCCGCCAGTTCGTACGCCTTCGCCAGGTGCGGAAGCGACCGCGCCGACTGCAGGCCGCCCGCCATCGTGAAGTGGCTCTGGTGGCCGGCCAGCCAGGCCAGGAACACCACGCCCGTCTTGTAGAAGCGGGTCGGCTGCTGGAAGAGGTGGCGGGAGAGTTCGACCGTGGGGTCGAGCAGGGCGCGGAAGCCTGTCACGTCCCCCGTGTCCAGTACCCGCACCGCGTGTGCCGCCAAGGGGCCCAGCGGGTCGAAGATGCCCAACAGCGCGTGGCTGAAGCCCCGTTCGTCGCCCGCGATCAGTTCCGGGTAGTTGAAGTCGTCGCCCGTGTAGCAGCGCACCCCGCCCGGGAGGCGGCGGCGTACGTCGATCTCGCGTGCCGCGTCCAAGAGGGAGATCTTGATGCCGTCCACCTTGTCCGGGTGTTCGGCGATGACCTTCAGGAACGTGTCCGTCGCCTCGTCCAGGTCGGTGCTGCCCCAGTAGCCCTCCAGCGCCGGATCGAACATCGGGCCCAGCCAGTGCAGGATCACCGGCTCCGACGCCTGGCGCAGGAGGTGCGCGTACGTGGCGAGGTAGTCCTCCGGGCCCTTCGCCGCCTTCACCAGTGCGCGGGACGCCATCAGGATCGGCTGTACGCCGTTCTCCTCGGCGAGGGTGAGTTGCTCCTCGTACGCCGATCGGACCTCGGCGAGGGTCGGTTCGGTGGTCTGCGGCAGTTGGTCCGTGCCCACTCCGCAGGCGATCCTCCCGCCCACCGCCTTCGCCTCCGCCGCCGAGCGGCGGATCAGTTCGGCCGCGCCCGCCCAGTCCAGGCCCATCCCCCGCTGTGCCGTGTCCATCGCCTCCGCGACGCCCAGGCCGTGCGCCCAGAGGTGGCGGCGGAAGGCGAGCGTGGACTCCCAGTCGACGGCCGCCGGGTCGTCCGGGCTGATGTCCGCGTACGGGTCCGCCACCACATGGGCCGCCGAGAAGACCGTACGGGAGGTGGGCGGGAGCCCGGTGGGGGCCAGGTCCAGCGGGGTGGCGCGGGGGGTGTAAGGGCCCTGGGGCAGGGGGACGGCCGCCGTCACAGCGTCAGCTCCGGGACCTCGAAGCGGCGGCCCTCCGCCGACGACTTCAGTCCCAGCTCCGCGAGTTGGACGCCCCGCGCGCCGGCCAGCAGGTCCCACGTGTACGGCTCGTCCAGCGTCACATGGCGCAGGAACAGCTCCCACTGCGCCTTGAAGCCGTTGTCGAACTCATGGTTGTCCGGGATCTCCTGCCACTGGTCGCGGAACGGTTCCGTGACCGGGAGATCCGGGTTCCAGACCGGCTTGGGGGTTGCGGACCGGTGCTGTACGCGGCAGTTGCGCAGGCCCGCCACGGCGGAGCCGTGCGTACCGTCCACCTGGAACTCGACCAGCTCGTCGCGGTTGACCCGGACCGTCCAGGAGGAGTTGATCTGCGCGACCGCCCCGCCCGCCAGCTGGAAGATCCCGTACGCCGCGTCGTCGGCGGTCGCCTCGTACGGCTTGCCGTGCTCGTCCCAGCGCTGCGGAACGTGCGTCTGCACATGGGCCGTTACGGAGGTGACCTGGCCGAAGAGCTCGTGGAGCACGTACTCCCAGTGCGGGAACATGTCCACGACGATGCCGCCGCCGTCCTCCGCGCGGTAGTTCCACGAGGGGCGCTGGGCCTCCTGCCAGTCACCCTCGAAGACCCAGTAGCCGAACTCCCCCCGGATGGAGAGGATCTGGCCGAAGAAGCCGCCGTCGATCAGGCGCTTCAGCTTCAGCAGGCCCGGCAGGAAGATCTTGTCCTGGACCACGCCGTGCTTGATGCCCGCGTCCCGGGCGAGGCGGGCCAGTTCGAGGGCGCCCGCGGCATCCGTGGCCGTGGGCTTCTCGGTGTAGATGTGCTTGCCCGCCGCGATGGCCTTCTTGATCGCCTCCACCCGGGCGGAGGTGACCTGGGCGTCGAAGTAGATGTCGATCGTGTCGTCCGCGAGCACCGCGTCCAGGTCCGTCGACCACTCGGTCAGGCCGTGCCGGGCCGCCAGCTCCTCCAGGGCGTGGGCGCGGCGGCCGACGAGGACGGGCTCGGGCCAGAGCACCTCGCCGTCACCGAGGTCCAGGCCGCCCTGTTCGCGGATCGCGAGGATCGAACGCACCAGATGCTGCCGGTATCCCATGCGACCCGTGACGCCGTTCATGGCGATGCGCACTGTCCTGCGTGTCACGAAGTTCCCTCCATACAGCCGTAGCAAGCGCTTTCTATACGAGATGACGCTAGCCTGCCGACAGCGGCCGGACAAGAGGTGGCCGCCCGGTACCTCACGGAGGACAGCGATGACAGTCACCCTGGCGGACGTGGCGGCTCGCGCCCGGGTGTCCCCGGCCACCGTCTCCCGCGTGCTGAACGGGAACTACCCGGTCGCCGCGTCGACCCGGGAGCGGGTCCTGCGCGCCGTGGACGACCTGGACTACGTGCTCAACGGGCCCGCCAGCTCGCTCGCGGCCGCCACATCGGACCTGGTCGGCATCCTGGTCAACGACATCGCCGACCCCTTCTTCGGGATCATGGCCGGGGCCGCGCAGACCCAGATCGGCGGGCCCGGGGACGGCTCCGGGCGGGCGGGCGGCGAGAAGCTGGCCGTCATCTGCAACACCGGCGGCTCCCCCGAGCGCGAGCTCACCTATCTCACCCTCCTCCAGCGCCAGCGCGCCGCCGCCGTCGTGCTCACCGGCGGCGCGGTCGAGTACCCGGCGCACCAGGCCGCGATGGCCGCGAAGCTGGCCAAGCTCGCCGACGCCGGCACCCGGATCGTCTTCTGCGGGCGGCCACCGCTGCCCGAGGGGGACGCGCTCGTCGCCGCGCTCGCCTTCGACAACCGGGGCGGCGGGCGGCGCCTCACCGAGCACCTCATCGCCCTCGGCCACCGCCGGATCGGGTACGTCGCCGGGCCCCCCGAGCGCACCACCACCCGGCACCGGCTGGAGGGCCACCGCGAGGCCCTACGGGGCGCGGGGCTCGACACGGACCCGGCGGACGAGGAGCGGCTCACCGTGCACGGGCCCTACGACCGGCGCTCCGGGTATGAGGCCACCCTCGAAATACTGCGCCGGGAGCCGGGCGTGACCGCCGTCGTCGCCGCCAACGACACCGTGGCGCTGGGCGCCTGCGCCGCCGTGCGGGACCAGGGGCTGCGCATCCCGCAGGACATCTCGGTCGCGGGCTTCGACGACCTGCCGTTCTCGGTGGACGCCGTACCCGCTCTGACGACCGTACGGCTGCCGCTCTTCGAGGCGGGCGCGCGGGCGGGGCGGCTCGCCATGGGCAAGGAGAACCCGCCGCCCGGCGGTATCGCCACCATCGCGGCCGAGCTGATGATCCGGGGGTCGACGGCTCCGCCCCGGGTGGGCTGAGGCCCCAACTGCGGGCCGTGCGGCGAAAGATGGGGGCAACTCCCCCATGTGCCCCAGCACCCTCCCCCGACAGGATGGTCGCGGGCGGTCCGGTGGGCCGCTCCCGACCTGGGAGGTGCGGTGGAGAAGGAACTGATCGGCAGCGGCGGTACGGGGGCTGCTGCCCGGATCGCTCTCCCGGGCACGGACGGGGTCACCGGGCCGGCCACGGGCATCGGCACGAACACGTCCGCCGGGGCCACCCGGTCCGCCGGGGTCACCGGCGCGAACGCCTCCGCCGCTGTCACCGGCATCACCGCCTCCGCCGGGTTCACCGGCGCGTTCCAGGCCGCCCCCGGAAGCGCCAGGACGAACGCGGTCGCCCCCGCGTCCGGTCTCACAGCCGCCGGCCCCACAGCAGCCGCCGGGGCCCCCGGAGCGCCACGTGCGAACGGGGCAGGCCGGACCAACGGCGCGGGCGGACGGCACACCGCCGCCGGTACCAGCAGCGCCGCTGCCGGCACCGGCCCCTGGTGGCTTCCCGGTGTCGTCGGGGAGCTGCCCATGGGGGAGCCCGACTGGGTCTCCTTCGTCCGGGACGTCATCGCCGACGCGCCGCCCGAGGCCGTCGTCGCCGAGCGGGGCTACCCGGGGCTGACCGGGTTCGCCCTCGTCGTCGCCCCGTTCGCCGAGCGGGCCGCCGGGCGGCTGCTGACCTCGCCGTCGAACAACGCCGTACGGGCCGGGACCGCCGTCGGGCTCGCCCCCGTACTGGAGGACTTCCGGTCCCACCTGACCCGGCGGCTCTCCCGGCTCGCGGCCCGGACGCTCGTGCTGGAGCTGCACAAGGCGCGGCGGGCCGGGCGGCTGTCCGGGGACGGGCCCGAGGCGCGGTTCCGGGACTTCCTGCGGCTGACGGCGGGGCGCGACGGGCTCGCGGCCTTCCTCACCGCCTATCCCGTACTGGCCCGCATCCTGGCGCGGACGAGCCTGGCCGCGGCGGACGCCCTCACGGAGATGCTCGGCAGGCTCGCCGACGACCGGGAGCTGCTGGACACCTCCGGTGTGCTGGGCGACCGGGCGCCGGGAGCCGCGCCGGGGGCGCTGGCCGCCGGGCGGGGGCCGAGGGCGCTGACCGGGGTCGAGGCCGGTGCGGGCGACAGCCATCGCGGGGGCCGCTCGGTGATGATCCTGCGGTTCACCGACGGCACCCGGCTGGTCTACAAGCCGCGCCCGCTCGCGGCGCACCGGCACTTCAACACCCTGGTGGAATGGTTCGGTTCGCTGCCCGGGGCGCCCTCCCTGCGGGCGCTGCGGGTGCTGGACCGGGGTGACTACGGGTGGGTGGAGTTCGTCGAGGAGCGGCCCTGCTCGTCCACGGCGGAGACCCATCTCTTCTACCGGCGCCAGGGCGCGCTGCTGGCCCTGCTCCACCTGCTGGACGGGACCGATCTGCACCAGGAGAACCTGATCGCCTGCGGGCCGCACCCGGTCCTGGTGGATGTGGAGACCCTGTTCCATCCGCCGCTCTCCCAGGCGCACTCCGCCGACCCCGCCGCCCGTGCCCTGCACGACTCGGTGCACCGGGTCGGGCTGCTGCCCCAGCTGCTGGTCGGGGACTCGGCCGCGCTCGACGTCTCCGCCATCGGCGGCGGCCGGGCCGCCTCCTCCCCCATCGAGACCGCCGACTGGGCGGACGCGGGTACGGACACCATGCGGCTGGTACGGCGCTCCGCGCGGTTCACCGAGTCCGCCAACCGGCCCCGGCTGCAAGGGGTTCCGGCCGATCCGTCCGCGTACACCGACTCCCTCTGCGAGGGCTTCCGCGCCGGCTACACCTCCATCAGCGACTACCGCGACGAACTGCTAGGCAGGCGCGGCCTGTTGACGGACTTCGCACAGGACGAGGTACGGGTCGTGCCCCGGCCGACCTGGACCTACACCACACTGCTGGACGAGTCGACCCACCCCGACCTGATGCGGGACGCCGCCGAACGCCACCAGGTCCTCTCCCTGCTGCGCACCCCCACCCTGGGCGTGCCCGCGCTGCCCGGTCTGGAGGACGAGGAGATCGAGGAGCTGTGGGCCGGTGATGTGCCGGTCTTCCTGACCCGTCCCGGCTCCACGGAGCTGTGGAGCGGCACCGGGCGCGCGGTGCCGGTCGCGCCGGGGCCCACCGGGCTGGCCCGGGTCGAGGAGAAGGTGCGGGCCATGGACACGGTGGACCGCCAGGACCAGGAACGGATCATCCGGGCCGCCATGGTGTCCACCTCGTCCGAGCCGCCGCACCGGGCGGAGGGCGGCGCGCGGGCCCGGACGGCCGCGACGGCCCCGGAGCCGGAGCAACTCCTCTCCGCCGCACGGTCGGTGGGCGATCAGCTGGTCTCCCTCGCCTACCGGCACAAGGACCGCACCAACTGGATCGGCCTGGAGCTGCTCGGCGAGCGCTACTGGCGGCTCGCGCCGATGGCGGCCGACCTCGCCAGCGGCTACACCGGCCCCGCGCTCTTCCTCGCCCAGCTGGCAGCCCTCACCGGCGCCGAGCGGTACGCCGAGACGGCCCGCGAGGCGCTGGCCCCGGTGCCCGGACTGCTGGACGCGCTGCACGGCCGGGCGGACGACCTCACGGTGCTGGGTTCGGGGGCCTTCGCGGGTCTCGGCGGTATCGCGTACGCCCTGGCCGAGGTGGGTTCGCTGCTCGGCGACCGTGCGGTGCTCGACCTGGCGGGCCCGGCCACCCGGCTGGCCTGCGCGGCGAGCGCGGCCGAGGACGGGTACGGGGTGCGCGGCGGGGCGGCCGGCGGACTGGTCTCCCTGCTCGCGGTGCACCGCACCACCGGCCGGGCCGAGGCCTGGCGGGGTGCCGAGCGCTGCGCCGAGCGGATCTCCGTCGCCCCGCTGCCGGTGGCCGGGGGCTTCGCGGAGGGGGCCGCGGGCATCGGCTGGGCGCTGCTGCGCTTCGCCGCGGCGGGGGGCGGTGAGCAGTACCGTACGGCGGGGCTGCGGGCCCTGCGCCGGGCGGCCGTCGAGGTGACCGCGGGCCGGGCCTGGTGCGAGGGCGCCGCCGGGGTGGCCCTCGCGGTCGCGGACAGCCCGGACGCGCTGGCCGACCCCGACCTGTCCGGCTGGCTGGCGGAGCAGGCCGGTGAGCTGGCGGACTCCGCCCCGCTCGCCGACGACAGCCTCTGCCACGGCGAGCTCGGGCTGCTGGAGCTGCTCGGCCACAGTGCCCTGACCGGTGACCGCACCCCGTGGGTGCGCCGGGCCGGGACCCTGCTGGCCGCCGCCGACCGGGCGGGACCGCGCTGCGGAACTCCCGGACACGTACCGCACCCGGGGCTGCTCACCGGCCTCTCGGGGGTGGGTCACGGACTGCTGCGGGCGGGATTCCCCGACCGGATCGGCTCCGCGCTGTTGCTCAACCCGTCCGCAGGGGCCGCGTGATCCGTCGGCCTGCGGCCTGTTTCAGCCTTTCGACCCGTACCGAATCATTTGTTGACCTACCGTCAGAAACCCCAGCAGAGAATGAGGCAGAGATGACGCACATCAGCGAATCGGCGATGCAGGGATCCGGCCAGCTCGCGCACGAGGGCAGTTACGACCACCCGGCCGGGCAGATTTCCCTCGGTATCGGCGGCGGGCTGGGGATGCGCAGCAGGCTCCTCAGCGCTTCGGAGGGCGAGACGGGCAACACCATCGACCTGCCGTGGACCACCATGATTCCCCTTTAACCGCGGCTCCGCCCGCATTGTGGCGCATTGGGCCACTGCCGCATGAGTTACGACTCCAGTAGCCTGCGGCCATGCGAGCCACTTCGCCGGTCATCGTCGGGCGGGACGAGGAGATCGGCCTGCTGAGCAGCGCCCTGGACGCCGTGCAACGGCGTTCGGGGCGCGCCTTGTTCTTCCTGGGCGAAGCGGGGATCGGGAAATCCCGGCTGGTGGGTGAATGCGCCTACCGGGCCTATGGACTCGGCATGCCCGTGCTGCGCGGCCGGGCCACGTCGACCGGTCTCGTCGTCCCGTTCCGGCCACTCGTCGAAGCGCTCTCCTCCCGCTTCCGGGCCGCGGGCACGCCGACCGACCCCGAGCTGGCGCCCTACCATCCCGCGCTGGCCCGGCTGGTCCCCGAGTGGCGCCAGGAGGCGTCCCCCGGCTATCCGGAGACCGTCGTGGAACTGGCGGAGGCGCTGCTGCGGCTGCTGTCCGTGCTGGGCCGGGAGTCCGGCTGCGCGATCCTGCTGGAGGATCTCCACGACAGCGACACGGAGACCATCGCGGTGGTCGAGTACGTCATCGACAACCTCGCCGACCTGCCGATCCTGCTGCTGGGGACCCTGCGCCCCGAGGCGGGGGCCGCCCTCGACCTCGTACGGTCCGCCGAGCGCCGCCAGGCCGCCACCGTAAGGGAGTTGAAGCCGCTCGCCGACGATCAGATGCGGGCGCTGACGGGGGCGTGCCTGGAGGCGGCGCCCGAGGAGATACCCCCGGTGGTGCACCAGCGGCTGGCCGAACGCGCCGGCGGCAATCCGTACTTGGTGGAGGTGCTGCTGGCTGATCTGCTCGACACCGGCCAACTGCGCCGGACGGAGAGCGGCTGGGTGGCGGCCGACGATCCCGGCGGCCCGGTCCCCTCGGGCATCGTGCGGAGCTGGACGCGCAGACTCGACCGGCTGGACGAGCCGGTCCGGGACCTCTTACTCGCGGCGGCCACCCTGGGCGGCCAGTTCTCGGTCTCCGTGCTCCAGACCGTCACGGGCTTCGAGGACCGGGCCCTCTTCACCCATCTGCGGTCCGCCGTCGAGGCGGGCGTGATCGCCCCCGACGGCGCCGCCCCCGACCGCTACGCCTTCCGGCACTCGCTGACCGCCGAGGCCCTGATCTCCTCGCTGGCCCCCGCCGAACGCGCCTCGCTCGCCCGCCGTGCCGCCGGGGCCGTGGAGCATTCCGGCCACCCGCTCGACGAGGACGGACAGCAGCTCGTCGCCTCCCTTCACCTGGCCGCCGGCAACCGTTCGGGGGCGGCGCTGCGGTTCGCGGAGGCCGGGAGACGGATGCTCGCCTCAGGGGCCCACGGTTCGGCCGTGGTGCTGCTGGAGCGGGCCTGCCCCCTGGCCGCCGACGCCGACCGGGCCGCCATCGCCGAGTCCCTGGCGGTCGCCCGGGCCGAGGGCGGTGATCTGGACGGCGCGCTGGAGCTGGCCGAGACGCTTCCTCCCGTGCCGGCCCGTAGCGAGGCCGCCGACCGGCGCGGCGAAGTCCACATCAAGATCGCCTGGGTGGCCGTCATGGCCGAGCGGGCGGCCGACGCGGCCCGCCAGATCGACGCCGCCCGCGCCCTGCTCGGGCAGGAACCTGCCCCCGGTCGCCGGGCCGCGCTCGGTGTCGCCGACGCCCATCTCGCCCTGCTGCCGGGCCAGGAGCACCGGTGCCCCGCCGAGACCGAGGCGGCGGCCCGGGAGGCCGCGGAGATCGCCGAGGCCGAGGGGCTGCCCGTGGTCGCCTGCCAGGCCTGGCAGTTGCTGGCGCTGCTGCTGCGCGAGAAGGGGTTCGACGAGGCGGATGCCTGTCTGGAGCGGATGCTCTCCCTCTCCACCGAACACGCCCTTCCCGTCTGGCGGGTGGAGGCACTGGTGCGGCTGGGCGCGAATGCCTTCATGCGGACCGGGGACGCCTCCCGGCTGCGGTCGGCGCGGGCCGCGGCCACGGAGCTGGGGGCGCTGCTGCTGACCCAGACGGTGGACGGGCTGCTCGCCATGAACGCGGTGCTGTGCGCCCGTTGGGACGAGGCGCAGGAGATCATCGACCGTTCGCTGGAGGCCAGTGCCCGGGTCGGCAATCTCTCCGCCCACCGCTATCTGCTGCTCTCCGCCGCCACGATGGCCGCGCACCGGGGGCGGCGACGGGACATGGACCGCTCCCTTGCCACGTTCCGGCGGGCGGGCGGTGAGCAATCCCTGCTCGTGCCGCACCAGTTGGGGCTGTGCAAGGCGATCGGTGCGCTGCTGGAGGAGGACCGGGAGCGGGCCCTGGCGGGGCTGGACGCGGTGCAGGCCTGGGAGCGGGACCACCCCAGCTACTTCTACCTGAGCGGGAGTTACGGGCTGCGCCCCTTCCTGCGGGTGCTGGCGGGGGCGGCGGACCGGGCCGAGTTCGTGGCCGTACGCGCCTCGCCGGGGGCCGCTCTGGCGTGGAACGGGCAGTTCCTGGAGCTGGCGGACGCGGTGCTGCTGGGCCGGGCCGGTGACCGGGCCGGGGCCGCCCGTCTGGTGGCCTCCTTCGACGCCCGGTCCACCCCCTTCCCCGTCGCCCGCCACCTGGGCCTGCGGCTGGTCGCCGACGCGGCCAGCGCCGACGGGTGGGGTGAGCCGGTGGCCTGGCTGCGGCGGGCCGAGGAGTTCTTCTACGGGGTCGGGGTGCAGCCGGTCGCCTCGGCGTGCCGGGCGGCCCTGCGGCAGGCGGGGGCGAGCGTCACCCAGCACCGGGGCGGCTGGGACCGCATCCCGCTGTCGCTGCGGACCAGCGGGGTCACCCCGCGCGAGTACGAGGTGTTCGTGCTGCTCCCGGAGCGTCCGGGCAACCAGCAGATCGCCCGGCGGCTCTCCATCTCACCACGCACGGTGGAGAAGCACATGGCCAGCCTGCTCAGCAAGACGGGGCGCGCGGACCGTTCGGCGCTGTGCGAGTTCGCGGCGGAGTGCGCGGTCGAGCCGGCCTGAGGGGGCCGGGGGGGCGTGCCCCCACAACATGGGGGCACGGGGCGCTTTCGGTCGGGTGTGCGGGCGGAACATACGGGCAGTCCCCCGATGTGCGCGTGCCGTGACGGCGACAGGATCAGAAACGTGCGTACGGCAGTCTGCCGCCCGTCCCCGCTTCCGGAGGCCCGCTGATGATCCGACCTCCCGCCCGACCGGCCCCCGCCGGTGCGGTGTACTTCTCGCTGCTCGGTCCGCTGACCGCCGTACGGGACGGCCGCCCGCTCCCGCTCGGCCCGCGCAAACAGCGCCTCGTCCTCGCCACGCTGCTCTCCCGCCCCAACACCCCCGTCCCCGTCGATGTGCTGACCGACGCGGTGTGGCCCGACGACCCGCCCCGGACCGCGCGGAAGAACCTCCAGGTCTATGTGAGCGCGGCCCGCGCCCTGCTGGGCAGCACCGACGGCGACAACCGCGACCGGGTGGTCCACGGCTGCGGCGGCTACCGGCTCCGCATCGACGAGGGCGAGCTGGACACCCTGCGCTTCCGGTCCCTGGCCCGCGCCGGGCGGGACGCCGGTGAACGCGGTGATCTGCGGACGGCGGCCCGGCTGCTGCGCGAGGCGCTGGACCTGTGGGAGGGGCCGCCGCTGAACGATCTGCGGGACTCCACCGGGGTGGCGGAGGAGGCCGAGCGGCTGGAGGCCCGCTGCCTGACCGTGTACGAGGACTGGGCCGAGACCGAGATCGAGCTCGGCCGGGCCGCCGTCGCGGTGGACGGCCTGCGCGATCTGGTGGAGCGCCACCCGCTGCGGGAGCGGCTCCGGGCGGCCTGGATGAACTCGCTGCACCAGTCGGGGCGGCAGGCCGAGGCGCTGGCGGTGTACGACGACTACCGGCTCCTGCTCGCCCGGGAGCTGGGCCTGGAGCCGAGTCCGGCGATGGCGGCCCTGTACCGGGCGATGCTCGGCCGGGGCCGCGCGCCCCGGCCCCCGGCGGCCGACCGGGACACCGTGCGCGGTGCCGCGCTGCCTGCCGCCCCCAGGGACTTCACCGGTCGCCGCGAGGAACTGCGGGACGTGCTGGCCCTGTTGGGCTCCCCGGACGAACGTGTGGTGGTCGTCTCGGGGCCCGCCGGCTCCGGCAAGTCGGCGCTGGCCCTGCGGGCGGCCCATCTGCTCGGCGACGGCTTCCCCGACGGGCGGTTCCACGTCCAGGTCCGGCGGGAGGACGGCACGGCCCGTACCCCCGCCGATGTCCTGGCCGAACTGGGGCGGTTGTGCGGGGTGCGGGTGCCGGTGGTTCCGGCGGGGCCGGCCGGGGCGGAGGGCGGGCCGGCCGCGGCGGTGTCGCAGGACGCGGAGGACGCCTGGCAGGAGTGGCTGTCGCTGCACCGGGCGCTGATCGTCCTCGACGACGTACCGGACGAGGCTTCGGTACGGGGGCTGCTGCCCCGGTCGGGGCCGTCCTCGGTGGTGCTCACCGCGCGCGGGCAGCTGGCGGGTCTTGCCCCCGTGCACCGGATCGCCCTGGGCGCGCTGGCGGACGGCGAGGCCCTGGAGCTGCTGGGCAAGCTGATCGGGCCGGGGCGGCTGCGGACCGATCCGGCGGCGGCCCTGCGGATCGTCCGGGCCTGCGGTGCGCTGCCGTTGGCGGTGGGGGTGGGCGGGATGCGGCTGGCGGTGCTGCGCCATCTGCCGCTGGCGGAGTACGCGGACCGGCTCGGCGATCCGTCGGCGGCCCTGGACGAACTGGTCGCCGGGGATGTCTCCGTACGGCTGCGGATGGCGTCCGGCTGGCAGGACCTGGCGGCGGACGACCGGCGGGCGCTGGGGCGGCTGGCCGGTCCCGCGCAGGAGGGCGGCTTCACGCTGGACGGGGCGATGGAGGCGCTGGGGTGCGGGGAGCGGGCCGCGATCCGTACCGTCGAGTCGCTGATCGACGCGGGGGCGGTGACCTCGCCGACCGGGGAGGTCACCGCGCACGCCGCGCTGTACGAAGTGCCGCGACTGCTCTGTCTGTACGCCCGGGAGCGCGAGGGGTCGTGAGGGGGGCGTGATCCCCCGGCCCGCTCGCCCCGGGGGTCACCCCAGGGTGAGCAGGTCCAGCAGTCCGGTCTTCGCGGTGGCGTCCGTGGCGCCCGACAGGAAGTCCAGGGACAGCAGCAGTCCGGCCGCCCCCGTCGCCAGGTCGGCGGAGCACCGCCGCAGAGTGGCGCCGGGGACGAGCAGCCGGTCCTCGTCCGCGAGCAGGTGCCAGGTCAGGTTGCCTACGGAGGCCAGGACTTCGGGGCCCGTACGGCCGCCGGGTGACAGCTGTCCGGCCGTGGCGACGAGTCCCGCACGCCCGGTGAACAGGCCGGGTTCGCGGACGAACTCCATGGCGCAGCCCTTGCGCACCCCGGGGATCAGGGCGCTCAGGGCCGGGTCCTCGTGGCGGGCCGTGTACGCCTGGGCCACCAGTGCGACGCCCGAGCTGCCCTGGTTGAGGTAGAGCAGGTTCCGCCCGCCGTCCCGGACCTGGAGCGTGCCGTCGTCCAGGGTGACGAGGTGTCCGGCCTCGCGTTCGATGGCGGTGCGTGCGGCCTCGCGCAGCCAGTCCTCGCCGGTCAGCGCGTGGAGTTCCAGGTGGAGCAGGGCGGCGCCGCTCAGCCCGCGCAGCAGCCCCGCCGACTCCGGGAGGCGCATCCCGTCCACCGCCTCGCCCCGGGCCAGCAGGTCCAGATCCCGGGCGGTGCTCAGGGCGGTGTCGATCAGCCGGGCGCCGGGTTCCCGGCCGTCGGAGGCCCGGGCCATGCGGAGGGCGGCGAGGGCGATGCCCGCGCGCCCGGTGAACAGGTCCGCCGACGGGGCCGGGGACGCGGCGGACATCGCCCGGTCCCACAGCTCCCGGCCCTGTTCGGCGCGGCCGAGGAGCGTGAGGACCAGGGCCGTTCCCGGCAGCCCGTCGAAGAGGCCGCCCGCCTCGGCGGGGTCCCTGCGGAGCCCGGCGGCGGCGAGCCAGTCGGTCCACTCCTCGGGGACGGGGGCGCCCGTGCGGTGCAGGGCGTACAGGACACCGGCGGCGCCGTTGGCGAGGTCGGTCCCGCCGGTGGCGAAGAGGCCGGGGCCGCCGGGGAAGAGGCGGTCCGTCCGTTCGGGGGTGGCTCCGGCGTGTATCCCGGCCAGCAGACGGGTGCGGATCTCCGCCCAGTCCACGTCCGGCTCGAACAGGGCGGCCACCTCGGCCTCGCGCCGCCGTGAGGCGTCCAGGCCGTGCAGCAGGGCGGGCCTGGCCGGTCCCGCCCCGGCGGGGAGCCCGTACCTGCGGCGGGCCCAGCTCTCCAGGGTGAGGGCCTTCGCCCGCTCCAGGCCGGCCATCTCCGTGAGCGGCATCAGCATGGTGAGCCAGGTCGCCCAGAGCGCGTAGGCGTCGGCCTCCGCGCCGGGGGTTCCGGGGGGTGCCTGGAGGCCCTGGGCACCGGCGAGCGGGGTGTCCTGGTCGTCCAGCGCGGTGGCGTACTCGAAGTCGACCAGCGCGATACGTCCGTCGGGCCGGACGATGATGTTGGACGGGTGCAGGTCGCCGAAGCGCAGACCGCGCGCGTGGATCTCCTCCAGCGCCCGGGAGAGCTCGCCCACCATGGCGTCGGTCCAGGCGACGTAGGGGGCGAGTTCCCCGGCCGTCACCGCCCCGCGCACGAGGGCGAAGCGGGCGACGATCTCCTCCAGGAGGGTGTTCCCCTCGATGTGCTCCTCGATCAGGAAGTGGTGCTCCCAGACGGTCCGTACGCCGTGCACCTCGGGTACGCAGTCCAGCCCGGCCAGCGTCGTCAGCGCCCGGTGCTCGCGGTGCAGGCGGGTGACGGCGTCGTCGCCCGCGCCGTCGAGGCCGCAGTGCGGACGGGCCTCCCGCAGTACCACGCGCCGGCCGGTCCCCCGGTCCTTCGCCAGGTAGATCCCGCCCGCGTTGGAGAACTGGAGGGCCTCGGTGACCGTGCAGGGGAAGGTGTCGTCGCGGGCGGCGGCGCGCGCCGCGAGGTGCGGGCGCAGGAAGGCCGGCACCTCGACCCAGGAGGGCGTACGGAAGACGACCCCGCGTTCGTCGGGGACCAGCTGCCCGGAGGGGTCCCGCAGGGCGAGGACCCGGCTGCCGTCGGCGTCGGCGCACCAGCGGGGCACGTAGGCGCCGTAGCGCGTGTACACTGGGGCGTCCCCGATCCGCAGGTCGCTGAGGACGTAGGGGCCGCTGCGCCCGGCCAGGGCCGTGGACAGTTCTTCGGCCAGCGCCTGGAAGACGGTGTCGTCGGGCGGGTAGACGGCGATGAACTTGCCCGCGCCGCTGCGGTTCATGTGTTTGTCCGCCATGAGCGACAGCGCCCGGGTGCTGCGCAGGAACTTGAACGGCACACCGTGGCCCAGGCAGATCCGCGCGGTGTCCCGCAGGGTGGCCTCCGCCTCGTCGGGGACGGTGGACACATGGATCTTCCAGCCCTGCTCGGCGAGTTCGGCGCGCTCGGGCACGAGGGAGGTCCACAGGCCCACGGCGTCGCGGCGCCAGCCCGCCGGGGGCGGGTCGGTGTCGAGCCGGTAGCGGGAGTCCGCGTCGGGCAGCCGGGCCGGGGTGTCGAAGTACGTACGGTCGGCGAGGCAGTAGAGCTGGGTTTCCTGGACGCCTGGCACGCTCGGCTCTCTCTACTCGAAGGGGCTCGAAGGGGGTCAGGCCCCGGGGGTGACGCGCTTGGCCTCGGGCTCCACCGGGTCGGCGGGCTCCGCCTCCTGCGGCGGGGCCGGCTCCCTGCGCGCCGAGGCGGCGAAGGTGACCACGAGGGCCGAGGCGGCCAGCACACAGCCGGTGAGGGCGAAGGCCCACCGGGGGCCGAAGGCCATCAGCAGGGCTCCGCCGGCCAGCGGCCCGAACGGCTGGACCATGGAGGAGAGGAATCCGGCCGCGCTCTGCACCCGGCCCACCTTCTCCTCCGGGGTCACGACCAGCAGCTTCGACAGGAATCCGATGCTGGCGACCGTCGACAGGAACATGCAGAGCGCGCACATGAGCCCGGCCACCACCGGCCGGCTCAGCCACGCCATCACCCCGGCTGCGGCCACACAGGTCCAGCAGGTGGCGACGATCAGGACCCGGGAGTGCCGGGCGGGGCTGATCCTCGGCGCGAACAGCGCCCCGGCCAGGGCCCCGGCGGAGACACAGCTGATGACGAAGCCGCCGCCGATACCGGAACGGCCTCCGTCGGAGAACGCGGTCAGGGCGATGAAGGTGAGGGCCCCGAACGCGAAGTTCATGCCCAGGCCGAAGATGAGGAGGACCGTCCGCAGATAGGGGATCTTCCACAGGAACGTCAGCCCCGCCGTCAGTTCGCGCTTGCTGAACGCGGAGCCCGCCGTCTTCCTGGCCCGGGAGCGGGTGCGGACGAGGGCCACGCAGACGGTCGAGGCGAGCAGGCCCAGCGCCTCGATCGCGAAGGGCAGGGCCGGGTGGATGCCGAACAGGGCGCCCCCGACGAGCGGTCCGACCAGCCGGGCCGTCTGTGTGCGCGCCTGGAGCCGTGCGGTGGCGGTGCCCATCTGGTCGGCCGGGACGACCGCGCGCATCAGGCCGAAGACGGCCGGCGCGTAGACGCTGCTGATCACCGCGCCCGCCGCGGCGACGAGCAGGACGAGGGGCATGGGGGCGTGCCCGTAGAACACGGCGATCGTGAGGGCGGTGACGACGGTCAGGCTGCCGACATCGCACAGCCTCATCAGCCGGCGGCGTTCGATCCGGTCCGCCATCACCCCGCCGGGCAGCATGGTGATCAGGACGGCTCCCACGGACACCGTCCCGACCGCTCCCGCCTGCACCGCGGAACCGGTCTCCTTGAGGACCAGCAGGGGAAGGGCGAGGGCGCTCATCTGCCCGCCCAGGACCGCGAAGAGGCCGCTCAGCCAGAGCAGCCGGAAGTCCCGGTTTTCGCGTAGCGGCTCGGTCATCGTGCTCTCCCGGTGGTGGGCGGGGTCGTGGTCCGTGCGGCGGGTGTCGCTCCTGCGCGGTGCCGGAATCGGCCGCGGGCGTCGCTCCCCCGCGGTGCCGGAATCGGCGGCGGGGCGGCTCCGTCGTGACGGAACCGCCCCACATCACCGGCCGGCCGGGCGCCACGGCGGGGAGGGCTTCCTCGGCCTCCGTGGCGCCGCCCCGGTGCGTCCGGTCAGTTCTCCAGGACGACGCTGAGCACGCTGACGCAGCTGCCCGGGGCGACGACCTTGTCGACGGACGTCTCCTGGAGGTCCAGTACGGAGTGCGCCTCGACCTCGGCGGTCTCGGTCTCGTTGTTGTCGTCGGCCGCGGGCTTCGTGTTCTCGGACATGGTGGTCTCCGTCCACTCGTCACTGCTGGGCCCGGAATCCTCGGATGCGTACCGCGGTCTCCGGCGGCGGGCCGTTGCCTGCCGTTGCCGAGAAAGTTAGGAGCGCCGGCCTCGGGGACGCTTCGGCGCCGGTATGGCGGCGGTATGGGGCCAGCTCGACGGCTCGGGACCCGCGCCCCGGGGCCGCCGACCGCCCTCCGGCCCCCTCCCTGACCTGCGCCCATACCGCCGCCGAAGCGATGACAGACCGCCGGTGAACCGGTACGGCACAGCCTGGGCGGGCGCGCACCGGCCCCTGAAGTCCGGACACGCCCCAGCCCCCGAAGGAGGCGGCCCGTATGGAACTCGCCGAACTCGTCGGACTCCGGCCCTTCCCGGCCGCCGGTCTGCTGCTCGGCCTCACCCGCCGCTGCCCCCTGCGGTGCGGGCACTGCTCCACCGGGTCGGACCTGACCGTGCGGGAGGAGCCGGACGCCGGGCAACTGCTTCGGTTCGTGGGCTCGTTCACCGAGGAGAACCGGCCGGACGTCGTCATGCTGACGGGCGGGGAGCCGCTGCTCCTGCCGACGCTCGCCGGCGAGCTGAGCTTCCTGGCGCGCCGCGCCGGATCGCGTACGGCGGTGCTGAGCGGCATGTTCTTCGCCCGCTCGAAGGAGATCCCGCCCGCGATCCTGCGCGCGGTCGCCCAGGTCGACCACTTCTCCGCGAGCCTGGACGTGCACCACGAGCGGGAGGTGGCGCGCGCCGACGTGTTCCGTGCCCTGCACCGCATCCAGGATTCGGGGGTCCCGGTCAGTTTCCACCTCACCGGGACCGGTGCGGACGATCCGTACCTGGCCGACATCACCCGGGCCATCGACAAGGAGTTCGGCGGCCGCGTGCCGTCCCTGGTCAACGAGGTGCGGCCGTTCGGCCGGGCCGCCTCCTGGGCCAGACCCGCCCGCACCGGCCCCGACCCGTCGGCGGCGGCGCCCTGCTCGATGGCCGCCTGGCCGGTGGTCGCGTTCGACGGCACGGTGCTGGCCTGCTGCAACCAGGACACCGTCGACCGGCGGCCCGCCCCGGCCCATCTGGACCTCGGGCACATCGCCTCCGACGACTGGGGGACGGTACGCCGACGGGCCCTGGAATCCCCGGTGCTGCGGATGATCCGTACGGTGGGCCCCGCCCATCTGGCCGCCCGCTCCGGCGCCGCGCCCCACCCGGGCTCCTACTGCGACGGGTGCCGGGCGCTGGGCGGCGACGAGGCGGTGACGGCGGCGGCCGGTGCGGTGGCAGCGGGCCCGGCGGGTGCGCTGCTCGACCTGGCCGCCGCCCGGCGCGGTGCGCTCGGCGGGCCGGAGGGGGTCGTCCGGCGGCACGGCTGCTCGGCGTACGCCCCGCTGGTGGGCGCCCGGAGCGCACGGTGAGCACCGCCGTCATGGGTGTCTCGGCACGGCTGCGGACCAAACTGCAGCTGCTGGAACCGGAGTTGCGGGGTGCGACCGCGCACATGTGGCGCCCCGAGTGGCTGTTGCCGCGCTACCGGTCCTACCTGTGCACCATGCACGCCGTGATCCGGGCCTCCGTGCCGCTGATGGAACTTGCCCTGCGCCGCACCTCGGAGAGGCCCGGCGATCCGCTGTCGGAGCCGCTGGCCGCGTATCTGGCGGAGCACATCCAGGAGGAGGCCGGGCACGACGCCTGGCTGCTGGAGGATCTGCTCGCGGCGGGCGCACTGCCCGGGGACGCGCTCGGCCCGCTGCCGCCGCCGGACGTGGCCGCCCTCGTCGGCCCCCAGTACTACTGGATCGAGCACCACCACCCGGTGGCCCTGCTCGGCTACATCGCGGTGCTGGAGGGGTACGCGCCCGCCCCCGGGCTGACCGACCGCATCGCCGGGACGACCGGGCTGCCCGCCGCCGCCCTGCGGACCGTACGGGAGCACGCGGCGCTCGACACGGACCACCTGGACGAGCTGTACGCGCTGCTGGACCGGCTGCCGCTGACCCGGGACCAGGAAGCGGCCCTCGCGGTCAGCGCGCTGCACTCCCTCGACGCGCTCACCCGGCTGTTCGTCCGGCTCGGGCGCTCCGCACCGGCGCCGTCGCTGCGGGGAGCCGGACCCACCCAACCGACGGGAGTCACCCGATGACCGGACCACCACCGAGCACCCCTGAACCTCCCCCCATGGACGCGGTGTTGTACGAAGCGGGGTTCCCCGTGGACCTCCTCACCGAGGAGCAGCGGCTGGTGCTGAGCGAGCTGACACCGCAGGAGCTCACCGTGCTGCTCGACGTCAAGAGCCGGCTGGACGCGGTGGGCCCCGAGGTCCAGGCCCACGGCGAGATCGCGGGCGGCGCGCTGTTCTAGGGAGCGCCCGGGCGGAAGGCGCCCGCGCCAGGACGGGGGTCCGGCGCGAGCGCCTTCCGCCCGGACCGGACGAGGGCGACTTCCGCCCCGGATCGGAAGAGTTGGACCGGAAGAGTTGAGGACCCGCCATGACCTGCCCCTCGTGCCGACAGGAGCTTCCCTCCACGGCCCGGTTCTGCTCGTCCTGCGGGACGCCCTGCACCGGTCCGGCGGCGGTGGCGGCGGCCCCGGAGCCTCCCCCGGAGGACGAACGCAAGCCGGTGACCGTGCTGTTCTGCGATCTCGTCGGCTCGACCGCGCTGTCGGGGGTGCTGGACCCGGAGACCCTGCGCACGGTGACCCTGCGGTACTTCGAGGCGATGAGCGCCCAGATCGTGGCGCGCGGCGGCACCCCGGAGAAGTTCATCGGGGACGCGGTCATGGCGGTGTTCGGGGTGCCGGTGGTCCGTGAGGACGACGCCCGGCGGGCCCTGGCGGCGGCGCTCGGGATGCGCCGGGCGCTGGACGCCCTCAACGAGGAGCTGGACGCCTCCCTCGGTATCCGGCTGACCACCCGGGTCGGGGTCAACACCGGTCAAGTGGTGGCCGGTTCGGACGCCACCGCCCGGCAGGCCCTGGTCTCCGGGGAGGTCGTCAACATCGCCGCCCGCCTTGAGCAGAACGCGGGCCCCGGCGAGATCCTGATCGGCCCGCAGACCCTCCTCGCCGCCGGCCCCACGGTGAAGGCCGAGCCCACCGGACCCCTGCAACTCAAGGGCAAGCGGGAGAGCGTGGAGGCGTACCGGCTGCTCGCGCTGGGGGCGGACGACCCCGAGCTGCTGCGCCGCTTCGACGCCCCCTTCGTCGGCCGCACCACCGAACTGGACTCCCTGGAAATCGCGTTGGCGGAGACCGTACGGGGGGACCGGTCCGGTCTGCTGGGGGTGACCGGTGAGGCGGGCATCGGCAAGACCCGGCTCGTACGGGAGTGGCTGACGCGCCGCACCGGCGCGCTCGTGTACGGGGCGGGCCGCTGCCGCACCTACGGGGACCACGGCACGCTCGCGCCCCTCGCCGACGCCGTACGCCCCCTGCTGCCCCACCCGGACGACGTCCCGGCCGGGCCCCGGGACCCGGCGGCCGACGACGCGATGGCGCTGCTCTCCGGGGGCCTGCTGCGCGACGGCACGCCGAACGCCTCCTTCGAGGACATGTGCGCCGCGCTGACCGTGGTCCTGAAGCGGGCGGCCCTGGCCCGGCCGGTGGTCCTGGTCCTCGACGACTGGCATGCGGCTGCGCCCCTGCTGGTGCGGACGGTGGACCGGCTGACCGGCGGGGCCGGGCCGGGCCGTGTCCTGGTGATCTGCGCGGGCCGCCCGGAGGGGGCGGACGGCACGGGGGCGGACGGCACCGGAGCGGACGGCACCGGGGCGGCGGAGAAGAAGCAGGGGCACCTCCAGCTCACCGGTCTCCCCCGCGAAGAGGCGGCCCGGCTCGCCGCCGGTCTGGCGCGGCTCGACGGCCGTCCCGCCCCGGCCGACGACCGGCTCCTGGCCCGCTCCGAGGGCAATCCGCTCTACCTGGAACAGCTCCTGGTCGGCGACCGGGCCGCCGCATCGGGGCCGGAAGGCGAGCTGCCGCCCACGCTCCAGGCCCTGCTGGGCGCACGGATCGGGGCGCTGGCCCGGACCGAGCGCGCTGTGGTGGACCTGGCCGCCGTGATCGGCCGGGAGTTCGCCGCGGCGGAGCTGGTACGGCTGGAGGTGTCCGTAAGGACGGAGCAGCCCGGGCCCGCCCCGGAGGCCCCCGGCACCGGGTACGGCTCCCCGGACCGGCGCCGCGTCGACGAGGCCCTCGCCGCGCTGACCCGGCGGCGCCTGGTGGAGCCCGCGCCGTCCGGGGCCGGGGACTCCTCGGCGTACCGGTTCAGCAGCGGGCTGGTGCACGAGGTCGCCTACGCCTCGCTCTCCAAGCGGGCCAAGGCGGAGCGCCACGCGTGGGCGGCCGAGCTGCCGAGTGTGGAGCGGACCGGGGACGGCGCGGTAGGGGGCCACCTGGAGCGCGCCTACCGCTACCGCGCCGAGCTGGGGCTGCTGGACGACCGGGCCCGGCTGCTGCGGGACCGCGCCGCCACCGCGCTGGGCCGGGCCGGGGCGCAGGCCGCCGCCCGGTCCGACCTGCACTGGGCGCACGGGCTGCTGGAGCGGGCCGTGGAGCTGCGGCCGGAGGAGGCGGGGGCGGTGCTGGGGCTCGGTGAGGTACGGGTGGCGCTCGGCCGGGTCGAGGAGGGCGCCGAACTGCTGCGCCAGGTAAGGGACCTGGACACGGCACCGGTGGCGGCGGCCCACGCCCGGCTGGCGCTGGCGGTACTGGACCCGGCGGCGGGACCCGGCCCCGCCGCCACGGCCCGCGCGGTGCTGCCGGTCTTCGAGGCGGCCGGGGACGCGCGCGGCCGGGCGCGGGCCCACCTGCGCCTCGCCCAGCAGCTCCAGCGGTCGGGGCGGCACGAGGAGGCCGAGCGCGACCACGCGCGGGCCCTGGAGCACGCGGTGGCGGCCGGGGCGGAACCGGAGCGGGCGGGGGCCCTGGGGGCGATCGGAATCTCGCTCTGGCGCGGCCCGGTCCCGGTGGACCGGGCGGTGGAGCGCTGCCGTGCGCTGCTGGCGGCGCACGGGTCCGGCCGGCCGACGGTCCGGGTCACCCTCAACTGCCCGCTGGCCGTGCTGTACGCGCTCCAGGACCGGTCCGGAGAGGCGTACGGGTGCCTGGCGGAGGCGGACCGGCTGGCGGGGAAGCTCGGGTTCGCGGAGGCGGAGGTGTTCCTGCCGGTGTTCCGGGCGACCGTGGAGGCGCTGCTCGGCCGGGAGGCGGAGGCGCTGGACCTGCTGGTCCTGGCGGACGCGGCGGCCCGGCGCACCGGGGCGGCGGGGATGCGGACGGCCGTCGCGCTGGACGCGGCCCGGCTGGAACTGGACGCGGGCTTCGAGGACCGGGCGGCCACCTGGCTGGCGGGCATCGGCGGGGCATCGGAGCTGAGCCGTGCGGACGCGGTCGACCTGGAGGGGCTGCGGGGCCGGCTGGCGGCCCGGGACCGCCCGGACGAGGCGCTCCACCATGCCGAACGGGCCGTACGCGCCTCCCTGCTCACCGATTCGCCGCTGGTGCAGGCGTCCGCCGAACTGGACCGGGCCCGCACGCTCGCCGCGCTGGGCCGCCCGGCGGCCGCCGAGGCAGCGGCCCGGAGCGCCGGGGAGCACTTCGCGGGCAAGGGGCACCTGCCGGGTGCCCGCCGCGTGGCGGTCTTCCTCACGGCACGAGCGGGGCGCACACCTGCAGCGATGGTCACGACGAGGGAAGGGAGCTGACCGATGGGCACCACGGCGGAGACGACAACGGCAGCCGGAACGAGGCCCGGCCCGGGGCTGGGCCTCACCTGGAGCCTGCGCGGGCGCGGCCCCGAGGACGTGCCCGTCCTGGGCGACCCGGGACCACCGGGCGGACACCCCGCCGGGCCCGCCACCGGACGCGGCGTACGCGTGTGCGTGGTGGACTCAGGAGTGGAACGCGACCACCCCCTGGTCGGCGAACCCGCCGGTTCCTGGGTGGTCGTCAAGGACGCGGAGAGCGGCGAGATCACGGTCGAGCCGACGACCACCGGCGACACCTGCGGGCACGGCACCGCGTGCGCGGGCATCATCCGCCGGACCGCGCCGGAGTGCGAGATCCACAGCGTCCGGGTGCTCGGGGAGCGGTTCTCCGGCACGGGGGACATCCTGATGGCCGGGCTGCGCTGGGCGGTCGAGCAGCGCTTCGACGTGGTGAACCTGAGCCTGTCGACCACCCGCACCCGGTTCGCGCAGGAGCTGCACTCCCTCGCGGACAGCGCCTACTTCGCCCGTACGGTGATCGTCGCCTCGGCCCACAACACCCCGGTGGAGAGCTTCCCCTGGCGGTTCGCCTCGGTGATCTCCGTCGGCAGCCACCAGGAGGACGACCCCGACCTCCACCTCTACAACCCTGACCCGCCCGTGGAGTTCTTCGGGCCGGGCCAGAACGTGTCCGTGCCCTGGCTGGGCGGCCGGACGATCCGCACCACCGGGAACAGCTTCGCCACGCCGTACGTCGCCGGGCTCTGCGCGCGGATCCTGTCGGAGCATCCCCGGATGACGGCCTTCCAGCTCAAGAACGCCCTCTACCTGTCCGCGGCCAATGTGCGGCACAGCCCGCGTCCTTCAACAGCGGTAGGAGATACAGGAGATGACCGCGATGACTCCGAGAACTGAATCCGCCCCCGTGCCCGCCCCCGCCCCTTCCGACGCACCCCGCAACGAGCTGCTCCAGTCGGTCGTCGATGTGGCCCGGGCCATCTTCGGCGCGGCGGCCAGCTCCGTCCTCCTGCTGGACGAGGAGGCGGACGAGCTGGTGTTCCGGGCGGTCTCCGGGGAGGGCCAGGAGTTCCTGGTGGGCCGCCGGTTCCCCGCCGGGCGGGGCATCGCCGGCTGGGTGGCGACCTCCGGCGAGCCGATGGTGGTGGACGACCTGGCCGCCGACCCGTCCTTCGACCGCTCGCTGGCCGAGTCGACCGCGTACGTCCCGAACTCCCTGATGGCGGCCCCGCTGATCAGTGACGCCCGCGTCCTGGGCGTCCTGGAGGTGCTGGACGCCTCGCCTCAGGCGCGCTCCAGCGTGCGGGAGCTGGACCTGCTGGCGATGTTCGCCCGGCAGGCGGCGGCCGCCCTGCGGGTGATCACCCCGGATCCACTGGCCGCCGCCTCCGCCGGACGGGCGCTGGAGGGGGCGCAGCGGGAGGACGCGTTGCGGCTGCTCGGTAGCCTGGAGCAGGTGCTGCGGGGCACCGGCTGAGACACCCTTGCCGTACGGGCCCGGGCCCGCCGGCCGTGCGTAGCGGCCGGTGCGGCGGGCAGGAGCCGGGGGAAGGCGCCGGACACGCTCCCGCGCGGTGACGATGGAAGGAAACGCACGTGAAGCTCGCTTTCTCCACTCTCGGGGTGCCGGGGATGCCGGTGGCCGAGGTCGTACGGCTCGCCGCCGAGCACGGTTACCGGGGCGTGGAGCTGCGCGCCCACCCCGAGGAGCCCGTACACCCGGGGCTCTCGTCACTGGAACGGGCCGATGTGGTCGAGGCGTTCAAGGCGGCCGGGGTCGAGATCCTGACCGTGGCCGGATACGTCCAGGTGGCCTCCGAGGGGGACGACGAGGCCGTCTCCGCCGAACTGGCCGGGCTGGTGAAGCTCGCCCGGGACCTGGGCGCCCGGTACGTCCGCGTCTTCCCGGGCGGCGGCGACCAGGACCCGGCGGACGCCGACGCGACGGCCGCCCGTCGGCTGGGCGCGGCCGCACCGGCCGCCGCCGACATGGGCGTCTCCATCCTGCTGGAGACCCATGACTCGCACCGCGCGGGCGCCGACGTGGCCCGGGTCGTGGGGACGGTCGGCCACCCCAGGATCGGAGCCATCTGGGACGTCCTGCACACCTGGCTGGCCGGCGAGGCCCCCGAAGCCAGCCACGCGGTGCTCGCCCCGCACCTCGGCTACGTACAGGTGAAGGACGTCGCGTCGGCGGACGACCTCACCCCGCTGCCCCTGGGCGCCGGGGTGCTGCCGCTGGCGGCCTGTCTGGACGGTCTCGACCCGGAGACCTGGGTCTGCTGGGAGTACGAGAAGCGCTGGCACCCGGGTGCGTCGGAGCTCCCGGGCCTGCTGGGCGCGGGCCGGGACCACCTGCTGCGGCTGGGGGCGCCGAAGCAGTGACGCCCCGCCGCTCAGGGGGCGGAGGCCTCGCCCGCGGTCTCCTGGGCGCCGAGGCCGGAGGGAAGGGCCGTCGAGCGGACCGTGCGGCGGATGTGGCCGGTGGGGCCCAGGCCGTCCAGGACCCGGGCCACCTCGCGGCTGCCGCCGCCCCGCCGGTCGGGTCCGTCCTGGGCCGTCGCGGTGTGCAGGACGGTGATGGTCGCCCCGTCGACGTCCTCGGGCCGGAGCCGGTCCAGGCTCGTGACCTCGCGGACCCGGAGCCCGGAGCGGGCGGCCCGGGCGAGTGCGCCGCGTACCAGCGGGCTGTCGCCCCGGCCGGTGAGGAGGAGTGCGTCGGACTGGCCGAGGACGGAGCCGACCGCCGTGTCCAGGTCGTCCGTCGTGTAACACCACTCCCAGGGGTGCTGGCCCCGCAGGCGCGGGAAGCGGCGGCGGAGCACCCGGAGGATTCCGGCCGCCCCGGAGACCACGGCACCGGGCGCCACCACGAACGCGAAGCGTTCCGGGTCCGCGACGGTGAGGGCCTCGGCCTGCGCCTCGGTCGCCGCCCGTTTCACCGTTCCGGCGGGCGCCCTGCGCGGCCACCCGCCACCGGTCCCGGCCGCGGGCGCGCCGACGACCACCACCTCGTCCCCCCGGGCCACGGACCGGTGCAGCGAGCGTTCGGCCAGGGCGGCGGACTGGCACCCGGAACCGGCGGCACAACCGCAGGCCAGCCAGGCGCCACCCGGTGCTCCCGGCCCCTGCGGCGGCACGGCGGCGTGCGGTGCCGGGGCAGAAGGCGCCGGCCGGGTGTCCGGATCCCCGGGCGGGGCCGTCTCCTCACTCACGTACAGCACCCGCCGGGTCCGTAACACCGCCTGCCAGGACTCGATCTGCCGATGGGCGAAGGCGAGTGCCGCGCTGTCCTCGCTGCGGGCCGCGAGCGCGATGCCGCGGTGCCCGCCCTCCGGCCGCTCGTAGGAGACGGCGACGACGGTCGTCCCCATCGCGCCCCGGCCGTCGCCGTTCACGGCCGCCTCCGCCCAGGGGCGGGCGTCGACGGTGAACCCGGCCCGCCGGGCGTGCGCGGAGAGCAGCGGGTGGGCGGGACAGTCCATCGGGCCGCGCACGGGGTGCCACCACGTCGTGGCGACCGAGAGCGCGCCCGGCGCGACGGGGAGAGAGGCGGAGGGGAAGACATCGGAGCGCTTGCTGCGGTTCATTCGTTCCTGCCGGTGGTCGACGGAAAGCCCGAAGACGGAAGATCCTCGGGAGCAGGCCGTACAACCGGCGGGCCGGGGCGGTTCTTCCGGCAGCGGCCCGCCCTCACTCCTCTGGCGCAGTGAGCCGGCCTCCGGGAGTCGCCGCAGGCTCAGGTGGCGGGCCCGTGGGACGCCGGCCGCCTCCTGCGCATCTCGCGTACGCGGCCGAGCAGCGCGGCCACGACCGGATTCCCGCTGTGAGGGCGGGCCTTCGCGGTCAGCAGCCGCACCCGGTCGTCCGCGCGGGCGCTGTCCACGCGCGGGTAGAGGTCGAGGAACTCGTGCCACGTGCGGCACGCCTGTTCCAGGTGACCGATGGCCAGTTGGGTCTCCGCGAGTTCCGCGAGGGAGAGCGCGCGGGAGCGGCGTTCGTCGGCGGGGCGGTGCCGCAGGGAGAGGTCGAGCGCCCGGGCGGCGGCGTGCCGGTCGCCCCGGCTCGTCGCGACGGCGGCGCGCTGGAGGGCGAGCGAGCCGGGGTGGAAGGCGCCGACGGGGGTGTCACCGTTCGACGAGCGCTCCAGGCAGCGGTCGGCCGCCGCGAGGTGGCGGGCGTACCGGGGGTCGCCCCGGCCGGCCCGGGCGACCGCCAGCTGACCGTGGAAGAAGGCCTGTTGGTGCGGGGGCACCTGGTGCAGGGCCGTCTCCGCCGCCCGTTCCGCCAGGTGGTGGGCCTCGGCGAAGTGCCCCAGCGCGTGGGCCTGCACGCTCAGCCCGCGCAGGGCCAGCCCGCATCCGACCCGGTCGCCCGCCTCACGGGCGAGTTCGACGCTCGTGAGGTAGAGGCGCTGGGCCGCGGCATGGCGGTTCATGTCGAAGTGGGTGAAGGCGCAGAGGTAGGTGAGCCGGGAGGCGACCGTGAACAGTTCGCGCCGGACGGCGGGTTTCATGTCGCGCTGCAGCCAGGGGAGGACCGTGGCGGAGAGGTACTGCCGCAGGGGCTCGTACACCGGTCCGGCGCCGAGGACGGCGTCCCCCCGGGAGAAGAGGGCCAGCAGCTCGTGCGCGGCAGCCACATGGGCCATGCCGACGCGGCCGGGCGGGAGGGGTGAGCGTCTCCCGGGCTCCGGTGGCCCGCGGTGTATGGCGGCGGGGCCGTGCGGCACGGTGAGCGGTACGTGCGGGATGGCCGAAGGCCCGTACGGGATCGCCAGCGCGGCCAGCGAGTAGGCCCCGGCGAGGGCGACCCGGCGCCGACCGGTGGTACGCAGCACCTCGTCGAGGCGTTCCACGGCGCTCCGCTCCCCGGAGGGCGCTCCGGGGCCGTGGGGCGCGCCCACGGTGGGGTTCAGGCCGGTGTCCTGCTCCCGCACCGGGCGGCCCAGGCGGCGGGAGAGGGCTTCCGCGACCAGGGCGGGCACGGGCCGGCGGGGGCGGCTGCCGGCCAGCCAGTGCGCCACCGCCGTGCGGTCGTAGTGCAGGGCCGTTCCCTGTACGGCACCGAGCGCGTTGACCTCACGGGCCAGTTGCGCGCCGCTCCACCCGGCCTCGGCCAGGAGGAGGCGCAGGGCCTGGTTCGGGGTACGGCGGGCGCGGCCGCTCCTCATCCGCCCGCCCCTGCCCCTGCCCCTGCCCCTGCTCCTGCTCCTCTGCTTTCTCCTGTGTCCTGTTGCTTCACCCTGTTCTCCCCTTCCCCCCTGGTGACCGCCGCCGTTCAACATGCTTGCGTGTTCAACATGTCTGGGACCCGCCCACGTCGGTTCGGGCCCACCCCTCGCACAGACTCAGCGTGAAGGCCAACCCCCCGCCCCACACAGTGCGCATTGCGTAGCGCGTCGCCCGCACGACCCGCGCCCGTGCACTCCCCGCTGTCGTGGCCGCGCCGAACGAGCCCCCTCCCCGGCCGAACGGAGGAACACCATGCGTGCCGGTCCAGCCCACTCCCCCGATGTCCCCGACCGCCCGGCCCCCTGGCGGCGGTCCGTCCACCTCTTCCCGGGCCAGGGCGACTTCTCCGTCAGCTCCCTCGTCCGCGCCGCCCGCACCACGCCCTGCCTGCGGACGGCCGTCCGGGAGGTCTTCGAGGAGGTCGACGCCGTGGCCGCCGAACGCGGACTGCCGGAGCTCGGCCGGCGGCTGCTGGGGCCCGAACCGCCCAGCGGGCGCGACCTGGCGCTCGCGGCCACGGGGACCGCCCAACTCGCCCTCTTCGGAGCTTCGGTGGCCGTGCACCGGGCGCTCAGCGGGGCGTACGGCGTGCCGTCGGCGGCCGTCGGGGTGAGCTTCGGTGAGATCGCCGCGCTCACGGCCGCCGGAGTGTTCGGCGTGGGCGACGGCGCACGCGCGGCACACGATCTCGCCGTCGTCCTCGCCTCCTGCCCCGGCGGGCTGACGGCGCTCAGCTGCTCGGAGCGGTCGGCGCAGGCCCTGCTGGAGGAGGCGGGGGCGGCGGAAGCCGTGGTGGCCGTGGTCAACGACGAGCGGTCGGTGGTGGTCGCCGGGCCGACGGCCGCTCTGCTGCTGGTCGAGAAGGCGGCCGCGGACAGACGGGTGGCGGCCGTGCGTCTGCGGCTGCCGTTCTCCTCCCACCACCCCGCGCTGGGCCGCGCGGCCGAGGAGTTCGCCGCCGCCGTACGGGCCTACCCGCGCTCCGGCGCCCGCTTCCCGGTCCACTCGGCCGTGGCGGGCCGCCGCTACGGGCCCACCGACGACCTGGCCGCGCGGCTGGCCGACTGCCTGGTCCGGCCGGCCGCGGTGCCCCCCGTGCTCCGCCAGGTGATGGCGTACCGGCCCGGTGTCCTCTTCGAGGCCGGTACGGGCAGCGCCCTGGCGTCCAGCGCCCGCAGCGTGCTCGCCGCCGCCCTCGATCCGGCGCCCCCCGTGCGCGCCCCGCTCACGGAGCCCGGCTTCCCGTGGTGACGCTCCCTCCTGCCGACCCCCTGCCGATCCCCTCCCGGCCCGAAAACCCATGACGCTCCCCGCCGGTCCCTTCCCGACCGGCGAACCTGTGACGCCCCCGCCACGCCCCTCCCGACCGGAGAACACATGACGCTCCTCGCCGATTCCGTCCCCGAAAGCGCCCGTGAAGAGATACGCCGGCTCCTCCACGGCCCCTGCGATCCCACCGACCTGTCCGCCCTCACCACCCTGCGCAAGGCGCTCGCCGACGACCCCGGGCCGGTGTACGGCCCCGGCCGGGGTGCGCTCCTGCTGCGCCGGCTGCACGCGCTGGCCGACGCGCTGCCGCCCGGGGCCGGGATCCTCGACGACCCGGCCCGGCTCGCAGCCGTCCACGCCGCTGCAGCCGTCGCCGACCCGTCCCTCTGTCTGGCGGGGCTGGTCCACCATCTGCTCTGCCTGGGCTCCCTCACCGAACTCTCCGACGACCCGGAGGGGTTGGAACCCCGGCTGTCGGCGCTGCGGGAGGGCCGGGCCAAGGGCGTCTACCTGATCACCGAGGCGGGCCAGGCAAACAGCCACCTCGCCACCGCGACCCGCGCCGACCTCGACCCGGCCGACGGCTCGTTCGTCCTGCACACGCCCGGGCCGGGGGCCGCGAAGTTCGGGAGTGCCGGCACCTGGGGCGTGGAGCAGACCGGTGTGGTCCTGGCCAGGCTCTTCGCCGGGGGCGCCGACCACGGGGTCTTCGCGTTCATGGTCGGCCTCACCGACGATCAGGGCCCGCTCCCCGGAGTCGAGTTGTCCTCACCGATCGCCCTGGACGCCCTGCCGCTCGACTACGTACAGGTACGGTTCCACCGCGTCCGGGTGGCGCCCGCACACTGGCTCTCCGACGGGGCCCGGATCGGCCCCGACGGTACGGTTCACGATCCCGCCGGATCCCCGGAGCAGCGCCTCCAGCGCACCCTGCGGGTGGGCCAGGGGCTGTGGGCGGCGATGCCCGCGGTGGCCGCCGCCACCTCCCGCCGCACCGCCGTCCAGGCCGTCGGCTACGCCCGGCGGCGCCGCACCGGGAGCAGGCTCGCCCCCGGGGTGCCGCTGCTCACGTACCGCACCCAGCAGACCGTGGTCCTCGGCGCCCTGGCCGACGCGTTCGCCCTGACCTGCGCCGCCGACGGGGCCCTGACCGTACGGACCGAGGGCCGGTCGGCCGCCCCGCCCGGTCCGGAGAGCGGCGAGGAGGAGATGGGCTTCACCCCGTGGGCCGCTGTCAGCCAGCCGCTCGCCGCCTACAAGGCCGTGACCGTCCGCACCGCCGCCCGCCTCACCGCCGAGTGCCAGCACCGGTGCGGCTTCTCCGGCCAGCTGACCGCGAACCGCCTCGCCGCCTACCAGGGCTTCCACCACGCCTTCGACACGGCGGGCGGCGACAGCCAGCTGATCTTCTACGACATAGGCCGCTCCCTCGTCGAATCACTCGACGGATCACTCGAAGAGCAGCGGCAGCTGCCGGACCCCACCTCCCCCCACTGGTGGCCCGCCCTCCTCCGTCGCCATCAGGACTATCTCGTACGGGAGTTGAGGCGGCGCGGCGGGGCGGACCCGGCTTCGGACCCCTTCGAGCGGTGGAACCCGCTGCTGGAGCAGGCGGGACTGCTGGGCGAGGCGCGGGCGACGCTGCTCGTGGCCGACGACGTCACCCGCGTACTGGGACGGCTCCGCGACCACGGCCTCGTACGGGCCCTGGCTCCGCTGGCCGCGCTGCACGGTGCCCTCTCCGCCCGCCGCTGGTCCGGTTCGCTGCTCGCCCTCGGAACGCTGGACCCGGCGGACATGGCGGCGCTGTCCGAGGCCACCGACCGGCTGTGCGATGCGGTGATGGAGCAACTGCCGCTGCTGGTCGAGGTGTTCGACGAGTACGGCGATCGCCCCGGCGTCGCCCCCGCCCCGCCGGCCGCCACGCTCACCTGGACGCTCGGGAGCGCCTCATGACCGGCACCCGCCGCGTCGGCGTCCTCGGTATGGGCACCCACCTCCCGCCCGGCGTCCGCACCAACGAGGAGGTGGCCCGCGACGCCGGGGTGACCGCGCAGTGGATCGGGGAACGTACCGGCGTCCTGACCCGTCATGTCGCCGGACCCGACGAGGCGGCCTCCGACCTGGCGGCCCACGCGGTCCGGTCGGCGGTCGAGGCCGCGGGGATCGACATCGCGGACGTCGGGCTGCTGGTCTGCGCGACCTCCACCCCCGACGAGCTGGGGCCCTCCACCGCCTGCCGCGTCCAGGCCCTCGTGGGCGCCCGCCGGGCCGTCGCCCTGGACGTCGGCGCGGCCTGCTCCGGCTGGCTGTTCGCGGCCAAGGTGGCGTACGACTGGCTGCGCGGCGCCGAAGGGGACGGCTACGCGGTGGTGGTCGGGGTGGAGGCGTACTCCAAGTTCCTGGACCCCGCCGACCGGGGCACCTCGGTCCTCTTCGCCGACGGGGCGGCGGCCACCGTACTGGGCCCGGTGGACGGGCCGTTCGGGTTCGCGGACTTCCGGCTCGGCTCCGACGGGACGCAGGCCGGACTGGTCCTGATCCCGGGCGGCGGCAGCCGGCTGCCCGCAGCCCCGGCCACGCTCGCCGCCGGGAGCCATCACATCCACATGGACGGGCGGAGCGTCAGCCGGTTCATCGTCGACGTGCTGCCCCGGCTGATCACCGAGGCCCTGGACCGCGCCGGGCTCGGCGTGAAGGACATCGCGTGCTTCGTCTGCCACCAGCCCAACCCCGTACTGCTGCGGCGGCTCGGCGACGAGCTCGGCATCCCGCCGGAGAGCCTGGTCGTCGTCGGTGACGAGGTCGGCAACATCGGGGCCGCCAGCGCCGCCTACGCGCTCGCCGCCGCCGCCGACCGGCACGGGCTGCGCCCCGGGGACCGTGTGCTGCTCACCGTGTTCGGCGCCGGTATGACCTGGGGCAGCGCGCTCCTCACCTGGAGCGGGGCCCGCGCCCTGATGCCCGTACCGACAGCTTCCGCCCCCTCGGTAACCGCCGTGTCAGATAGGAACCTGCCATGAACGCACTGGACCTCTTCCGCCTGGAGGGCGCCCGCGCCCTGGTGACCGGCGCCTCCCGGGGCATCGGCCGGGCCGTCGCGGAAGGCCTCGCCGACGCGGGGTGCGACCTCGCCGTGACCGCCCGGACCCTGCCCGCACTCGACGCCACCGTCCGGGCGGTGGCGGAGCGGGGCCGCAGGGCCGTGGCGCTCGACGGTGACCTCGCCGAACCGGGGGTGGCGGCGGCTCTGGTCGACCGGGCCGCCGCCGCGCTCGGCGGGCTCGATGTCGTCGTGCACAACGCGGGCACCCTGCCCACCGCCGAGGACGGCAGCACGCTGCTGGTGCCGCTGCAACACGCCGAGCAGCGGGACTGGGAGACCGTCATCTCCATCAACCTCAACGCCACGGCCGCCGTCTGCCGGGCCTCGCACCCGCATCTGCTGGAGTCGGACCGGGCCAGTCTGGTGCTGATGTCGTCGATCGCCGGGATCGTCGGCACTCCGATGATGGAGGCGTACGCGGCCACGAAGGCGGCCCAGTTGTCGCTGGCGCGCAGTCTGGCGGTCGGCTGGGCCCGGCAGGGGATACGGGTCAACGCGCTCTGTCCCGGGTGGACGCGTACCGACATGACCGCGTTCGCCAGCGAAGCCGGCGCCCTGTCGGACTGGCTCACCGGCCATGTGCCGATGGGCCGTTGGGCGACGGCGGACGAGGTGGTCGGGGCGACGCTCTTCCTCGCCTCCCCCGCCGCGTCGTTCGTCACCGGGCACGCGCTGGTCGTCGACGGCGGGCTCGCGGTGCCGGACGGCGGGCTGGCCGGTCACCCCAAACCGCCCTCCCCGTTCGCGGCAGCCTGAGCATGCGCGCCGACGACTCCACCGCGGACACCGCCGTCATCTCCGGTGTCGGCTCCTGCCTCCCGCCGCGCGTGGTCGACAACGACGCCGTGATCGCGCGCGGCGCCCTGCTGACCGACGCGGGCTGGATCCGGGACCGCACCGGCATCGAGCGCCGCCGCCACGCCTCCCCCGGTACGAGCACCGGCGATCTGGCGGTCGGCGCGGGCCGGGCCGCGCTCGCCTCCGCCGGGGGCGCCCGCCCGGACCTGGTGCTCCTCGCCACCTCCACCCCCGACCACCCGTGCCCCGCGACCGCCCCGGAGGTCGCCCACCGGCTCGGCCTCGGGACGGTCGCCGCGTTCGACGTGTCGGCGGTCTGCTCGGGGTTCCTGTACGCGCTGGCCGTCGCCACCGGCCTGGTGCGCGGCGGGGTGTGCACCGCGCCCCTGGTGATCGCGGCGGAGACGTACACCTCCATCGTCGACCCCTCCGACCGGGGTACCGCCCCGATCTTCGGCGACGGGGCCGGTGCCGTGCTGCTGCGGCCCGGCGTACAGGACGAGCCCGGGGCCGTCCTCGCCACGGACCTCGGCTCGGACGGCGGCGGCCGGGCCGCCATCACCGTCCCGGGCGGCGGTGCCCGGCACCCCCGCCACCTGCCGCCGCCCGCCCCGGACGCGCACTTCTTCCACATGGAGGGCCGTGCCGTCTACGCCCACGCGGTACGCCGCATGACGCAGTCCTCCGACGCCGTGCTGCGGCGGGCGGGCTGGACACCCGACTCCGTACGGGCGTTCATCGGCCACCAGGCCAACCAGCGGATCCTCGACTCCGTCGGTGACCGGCTGGGGATCGCGCCCGAGCACCGGTACGGCAACATCCGCGAGCTCGGCAACACCGCCGCCGCCTCGGTCCCCCTGGTCCTGGCCGATCCGTCCGTGCACCGGGCGGTGGCCCCCGGCGAGCGCACCCTGCTCACCGCTTTCGGCGGCGGCTTCACCTGGGCGTCCGCCGCCGTGACCTGGCCCGACGTCAGGCCGCTGACCGAGCCGCCGGACACCGTCCCTCTCCCCCGTACGGCCACCACCCCTTCGCCCCCTGATTCCGCCCCCGTGAGGAGCCCCCAGTGGAACGCGTCTACACCCACCTCGTGACCCTGCTCGGCGACAAGTTCGAGGTCGCCCCCGATCTCATACGCCCGGACGCCACCCTCGGCGAACTGGACCTGGACTCCCTCGCCGTGGTGGAGCTCTACGTCACCCTCCAGGAGGAGTGGGGCGTTCCGCTCGACGACTCCGCCGCCACCGCCGAGCTGACGGTCGACGAGGTGGCCCGGTCGGTGGCCGGACTCCTCGCCGCGAACGGGACGCCCGGGGACGCGGCGCCGTGACCGACGACATCGCCGTCACCGGCATCGGCCTGGTGACACCCGGCGGCACCGGCACCGAGGCGACCTGGGACGCGGTGTGCGCCGGGCGGGCGACCGCGCGCACCGACCCCGTACTGGCGGAGGCGGGTGCGCCGGTGCGCCTGGCCTGCCGGGTACCGCCGCAGGAGCCTCGGAAGCCCCTGGATCCGCAGAAGCCTCAGGAGCGGGTACGGGGGCGGCTCTGGCGGTTCGACCCCGCCACCCGGTTCCTGCTGACCGCCGCCCGCGAGGCGATCACGTCGGCCGGGCTGGAGCCGGGGCGGTGGGACCCCGCGCGGGTGGCGGTGGTCGTGGGTACGGCGGCGGGCGGGGTCTCCACGCTGGAGGCGCAGCACCGCAAGCTGCTCGCCTCCGGTCCCGGCGCGCTCTCCCCGATGACGCTCCCCGCCTTCCTCCCGAACATGGCCGCCGGCCATCTCGCCATCGAACTCGGCGCCACCGGGCCGTCGTTGCAGACCTCCACGGCCTGCGCGTCGGGCGCGACGGCGATCATCACGGCCGCTCTGCTGCTGCGGGCGGGGATGTGCGACATCGCGGTGGCGGGCGGTACGGATGCCATGGTCACGCCCCTGTGCGCCTCGGCGTTCGCCAAGCTGGGCGCGCTGTCCCGGCGGGAGGACGACCCCGGCGCCGCCTCGCGCCCGTTCGACCGGGACCGCGACGGGTTCGTGCTGGGCGAGGGGAGCGGGGTGCTCGTCCTGGAACGTACGGACCACGCGGCCGCCCGTACGGTCCGGCCCCTGGCGTACCTCGCCGGGTTCGGGGCGACCGGCGACGCCCACCACGCCACCGCCCCGCACCCCGAGGGCGCCGGCCTGCGCGCGGCGGCCCGGGAGGCGCTGGCCCGGGCCGGGCGCTCCCCGGGCGAGGTCGGCCACATCAACGCCCACGGCACGGGCACCGCGCTCAACGACGCGGTGGAGGCCACGGCGATCCGGGAGCTGTACGGCACCGGTCACGCCCCCTCGGTCACCTCGGCCAAGGGCGTCCTGGGGCACACCATGGGCGCGGCCGGGGCGATCGAGGCGGCGCTGACCGTGCTGAGCATCGCCCGCGGGACCGTACCGCCCACGGCCAACTTCACGGCCCCGGACGCCACCACGGCGGGCATCGACATCGTCCGCGAGGCGGCCAGGCCGCAGCGGGTCGGCCTCGCCCTCAGCCACTCCCTGGGCTTCGGCGGGCACAACACGGTCCTGGCGTTCACGCGCGCCCGACACGGATGACGACCCCGGCCACTCCTTCGCGCGCGTGTCGCTCCCGTTCCGCTCCCGCCCCCTTGACCGAAAGTTACTTTCCCTATATCCGTATCATCTTGGAAGTTTCTTTCACCCCCGGGAAGGAGCTCACGTGCCCCACCGCACCTCACGACGCACCCTCCTCACCGCCACCGCCGCCGCCACGGCCGCCGCGGCCACCGGCGTCCTCTCCGCCACCGGCACCGCATCCGCGCACCCCACGAACGCCTCCACCGACCGCCGGCTGCGGCGGATCATCGCCGGGATGAGCCTGGAGGAGAAGGTCGGCCAGCTCTTCGTGATGCGGGTGTACGGGCACTCCGCCACGGACCCCGACCAGGCCGACATCGACGCGAACCTCAAGGAGATCGGGGTCCGCACCGCCGCCGAGCTGGTCGCCACGTACCACGTCGGCGGGATCATCTACTTCGCCTGGGCGCACAACACCCGCGACCCGCACCAGATCGCCGCCCTCTCCAACGGCATCCAGCGCGCCGCCCAGGCCGGGCGCTCCCGCGTCCCGCTGCTCATCTCCACCGACCAGGAACACGGCATCGTCTGCCGGGTCGGTGAGCCCGCCACGCTGCTGCCGGGCGCGATGGCGCTGGGCGCGGGCGGCTCACGCTCGGACACCCGGCGGGCGGCCTGGATCGCGGGCGCCGAGCTGGCCGCGGTCGGCATCAACCAGAACTACGCGCCGGACGCCGACGTGAACGTCAACCCGGCCAACCCGGTGATCGGAGTACGCTCCTTCGGCTCCGACCCCGAGTCGGTGGCCGAGCTGGTCGCGGCGCAGGTGAAGGGGTATCAGGGCGCCGGGATCGCGGCCACCGCCAAGCACTTCCCCGGCCACGGCGACACCAGCACCGACAGCCACACCGGGCTGCCCGTCATCGGGCACACCCGGGAGCAGTGGGAGGAGCTGGACGCGCCGCCGTTCCGGGCCGCGATCCGGGCCCGTATCGACTCGGTCATGACCGCGCACATCGTGGTCCCGGCGCTCGACCCGTCCGAGGACCCGGCCACGCTCTCCCGGCCGATCCTCACCGGCATCCTCCGCGAGGAGCTGGGCTACGACGGGGTGGTGGTCACGGACTCGCTCGGCATGGAGGGCGTACGCACGAAGTACGGCGACGACCGCGTGCCGGTCCTCGCGCTGCTGGCGGGCGTGGACCAGCTGCTGAACCCGCCGAACCTCTCCGTCGCCTGGAACGCGGTGCTGGAGGCGGTGCGGGGCGGCGAGATCAGCGAGGCGCGGGTCGATGAATCGATCCTGCGGATCCTGCGGCTGAAGACGAAACTGGGCCTGTTCCGCGACCCGTTCGTCAGCGGCCGGGGCGTCGACCGCACGGTCGGCATCCGCAGGCACCTCCTCGACGCCGACCGGATCGCCGAGCGCACGACGACCCTGCTCGCCGACCCCGGCGCCCTGCTTCCGCTCTCCCGCCGCACCCACCGCCGGCTCCTCGTGGTGGGCGCCGACCCGGCGTCCCCGTCCGGCACGACGGGCCCACCGACCACGACCCTCGCGGGCGCCTTCACCGAACTGGGCTTCACCGCAACGGCGTTGTCCACCGGTACTGCCCCGAACCAGGCGAAGATCACCGAGGCCGTCGCCGCCGCACAGGGCAGGGACGCGGTGGTCGTGGCGACGTACAACATCACGGCGGGCAGCACCCAGCGCACCCTCGTCGACGCCCTCGTGGCGACCGGCGTCCCGGTGGTCGCCGTCGCGATCCGCAACCCGTACGACGCCGCCCACCTCACCGGCCGGGGGGTCGCCGCGGTCCTGGCGACCTACTCCTGGACGGATGTCGAACTCCGCGCCGCCGCCCGGGTGATCGCGGGCCGCGCCGGCCCGGAGGGCAGGCTCCCGGTCCCGGTCCAGCGGGCGGACGACCCGGCGCGGGTGCTGTACCCGGTGGGCCACGGACTGTCGTACTAGCGCGGACCGCACCGGCAGCACTGCGCCCGCCGGCTCTCCTCCGTACGAAGGGGAGCCGGCGGGCGCGGTGTTCAGAGCAGCGGCTACGGGCGCAGGATGCCCTCGCCGCGCTCGACCTCGCCGTTGAGCTGGTCGAGCTTCGTGTCGAACTTCGCCAGCGGCTTCGCCTTCGCCGGGTCCGCCTGGACGGCCGCCGGGGCGACGCCCGCCCAGCGCAGGATCGCGGCGGTGGCCTTCGCCCTCCGGTCCTCGGGCAGACCGGAGACCCGGGCACCGTGGTTGCCGCCCGGCACGGTGTACACGTAACTGTCCTTGGCACCGCGCCCCAGCCGGAAGGGCTCCGCACTCCACGGGTCGTTCTCCCCGTACACGTACAGCATCTGCCGGGCGTTGTTCCGGACCCAGCTGTCCACGTCCCGCATCGCGCCCCGGTCGAACTTCATCGGGATGGAGCGGGGCACGAAGCTGCGCGGGGCCTGGTAGCCGTAGCGGCTCAGGTTGCCCAGCCAGGGCTGCTTGATGTCCGGCGATCCGAGCTGGGTGCCCGCCTGGTAGTAGTACGGGGTGTACGTCTCCAGGTCCTGGTCGGAGTAGAAGGAGAAGCCGGAGATCCCGTCGACGGAGTCCCAGATCGCGTCGTCGGTGGCGTTCTTGGCGTCGGCCGGGATCTCGGAGCAGTCGGCGAGCAGGCTGTACTGCCAGAACCCGAAGACGTAGTCCATGACGGCGGCCTCGTAGGCCCGGTCGAGGGAGCCGAGGGTGGTGAAGGTGAGGCCGTTGGCGGCGGCGTACTCCTTGAACCTCTTCTGCAGCGGGGCCCGGCGGATCAGCGCCTCGCGCTGCACCGCCTGCAGCTTGTCGCGGCATTCCTTGGTTCCGACGTTCCGGAACAACCGGTCGTACGCCGAGTCCTCACGGTCGTCGACGTCGTTGGGCGCGACGTACGCGACGACGCCGTCCATGTCCTTCGGGTAGAACCGCTCGAAGTACGTGGCGGTCATACCGCCCTTGGAGCCGCCGGTGGCCAGCCACTTCTTCGGGTAGACCTTCTTCAGCGCCGTGAACACCCGGTGCTGGTCGGTGGCCGCCTGCCAGATGTCGAGCTTGGTCCAGTCGGCGGGCGCCGGGCGGGACGGGGTGAAGAAGCGATACTCCAGGGAGACCTGGTTCCCGTCGATGATCTGCGTCGGCTCGCTGCGGCTCGGGTTGGTCGAGACGTTGTAGCCGCTGGTGGAGAAGACCGTCGGACGGGCGGTGTCCTTGTGCAGCACGGTGATCCGCTGCTGGAACGTGCCCTTGGACGGGCGCCGGTGGTCGACCGGCTGGGTGTAGTTGAGGACGAAGTAGCGGTACCCGGCGTAGGGCTTCTCCTCGATCAGGCTCATCCCCGGGATCGCCAGGATGCGGTCCTTGATGTCCTCGTTGCCCGCTTCGCCGCCGCGTACGGCGGTGAGGCCGCTCCTCTTCGCGTCCGGTTCCGCGGCGGTGGCCGCACCGGCCGAGGCTCCCGCCGCTCCCACCGTGCCGATGAGCACCGCGAGCGAGAGAACCCCTGTGAGCGCCTTGCGCATGCACCCTCCCCTTGATTCACAACAGTCGCCGTGAACTTAGCGAGGGCAACGCACTGCGCGCCAGACCCAGTTGCGCGTGTCCTGGTTCCTCACACGTTTCCCATACGGGGCCCTGCGGGGCCTCGCAGTGCGCTCAGCAGAGGATCCAGCCGGTGGAGGCCGACTTCCCGGCGACCGTTCCGGTGGCCCGGACGCAGCGGTTGAGGGCGTTCACCGTCACCGGCCCGGCCATCTTGGTGAACGAGCCGCTGTCCTTGACCACGCGTCCGCCGCGCGGCTGGAGGGTGACGCTCATCGCCCGCTTCTTGCCCGGCTTCTTGGTGACGGTGACGGCACACACGTGGGCGCGGCTCTTGTAGACGCGCAGCTCGCCCGTCGCGAACGCGACGGTCTTCGCGGGGCGGCCGGAGCAGGCGGGCGCGGCCTGGGCCGCCGTGGCCGGGGCGCCGAGGAGGAGCACGAGACCGGCCAGCAGCGGCAGGACGAGCAGGCGCGCCGCCACCCCCTCGCGTCGAGGCCGCCCCTGCGGTCCCCTGGATCCCGCCGCCCTGTCGAACACTTTCGCCCCCACCTGACATCTGTACGCACCTGTGCGTCCCTGGCTACGACGCAGCAGACCCCCGGGAGGTTGCACAGGTGGGCCGGGGCTCGCCTCAGACGCCCGCCGGCTCGTCCTCCCCTATGCCCTCGCCGATGTCCTCGCCTATGAACGTGCGCCACAGCCGGGCGTACCGCCCGTCCAGGGCCAGCAGTTCGTCGTGCGTGCCGTCCTCGGCGACGCGCCCCTGGTCCATCACCACGACCCGGTCGGCGCGGGCGGCGGTGGTCAGGCGGTGCGCCACCACCAGCGTGGTGCGGCGGCCGGTGAGCCGGTCGGTGGCCTGGTTGACCAGGGCCTCGCTGGCGAGGTCCAGGGCGGCGGTGGCCTCGTCCAGGAGCAGGATGTCCGGGTCGACGAGCTCGGCGCGGGCGAGCGCGATGAGCTGGCGCTGCCCGGCGGAGAGGTTGCGGCCGCGCTCGGCGACCTCGTGGAGGTAGCCGTCCTCCAGGGTGGCGATCATCTCGTGCGCGCCGACCGCGCGGGCGGCGGCCTCCACCCGGGCGTCGGTGGCGTCGGGAAGCCCGTAGGCGATGGCGTCGCGGACCGTACCGGCGAAGAGGTACGCCTCCTGGGGGACGACGCCGAGGCGGTGGCGGTAGGCGGTCATGTCGAGCCGGCGCAGATCGGTGCCGTCGGCGGTGACCCGGCCGCTGGTGGGGTCGTAGAACCGGGCGACGAGCTTGACCAGGGTCGACTTCCCCGCGCCCGTCTCGCCGACGAAGGCGACGGTCTGCCCGGCCGGGATGTGCAGGTCGATGCCGGTGAGGGCCTCCTCCTCCTTGCCGTAGGCGAAGGAGACGTCCTCGAAGGCGATCTCGCCGCGCAGCGAGAGCACGTCGAGCGGTTCGTCCGGGTCGGCGGTGGAGGTGGGTTCGCGCAGCAGCTCCTGGATGCGGCCGAGGGAGACGGTGGCCTGCTGGTAGCCGTCGAAGACCTGGGAGAGCTGCTGGACGGGGGCGAAGAAGAGGTCGATGTAGAGGAGGTAGGCGACCAGGGCGCCGGTGGTCAGCGTGCCGTTGTCGACCCGGCCCGCGCCGACGATGATCACGGCGGCCGCGGCGATCGAGGCCAGCAGCTGGACGAACGGGAAGTAGATGGAGATCAGCCACTGGCCGCGCACCCGGGCCTGGCGGTAGTGGTCGCTGCGCTCGGCGTAGCGGGCGGCCCCGTCGTGCTCCCGGCCGAAGGCCTGGACGATACGGAGGCCGGAGACGGACTCCTGGAGGTCGGCGTTGACCCCGCTGATGCGCTCACGGGCCAGTTCGTACGCCTTGACGCTGCTGCGGCGGAAGAAGTAGGTCCCGATGATCAGCACGGGCAGCGTCGCGAAGACGACCAGGGCGAGCTGGATGTCCAGGACGAGCAGGGCGACCATGATGCCGAAGAAGGTGACGACGGAGACGAACGCGGTGACCAGGCCGGTCTGGAGGAACGTCGAGAGGGCGTCCACGTCCGTCGTCATCCGGGTCATGATCCGGCCGGTCAGCTCGCGCTCGTAGTAGTCGAGGCCGAGCCGCTGGAGCTGGGCGAAGATCTTCAGGCGGAGCGAGTAGAGGACCCGCTCGCCGGTCCGGCCGGTCATCCGGATCTCGCCGGTCTGGGCCACCCACTGGACGACCACGACGGCCAGGGCGATCGCGGAGGCCGCCCACACCGCGCCGATCGAGACCTGGGTGACGCCCTCGTCGATGCCGTGCCGGATCAGGACCGGCAGCAGCAGGCCCATGCCGGCGTCCACGGCGACGAGCCCGAGGCTGACCAGGAGCGCGGCCCCGAAGCCGCCCAGCAGTCGGCGCAGCCCGTAGGAGTCCTCGGACCGCACGGCACGTGCCTCGTCGACCTGGGGGGTGTCCGTGGCGGGCGGCAGGGCCTCGACCTGGGCGAGCAGTTCGGGGGTGGCGGGCATCCCGGCGACCGTGGTGTCCCGCTCCTCCTCCTTGCGGATCCACAGCTGGGGCGTGACACCGCGCTCGGCGTCGAACTCGGCGTCCAGCTCCTGCTGGAGGGCCCGGCCGCCGTCGGGGTCCGCCTCGCCGCGCTGCGGGCGGTGGCCCGGGGACGTACCGCCGAGCTCGTCGGGGTCGGTGAGCAGGCGGCGGTAGAGCGGGGAGGTGCGCTCCAGCTCCGCGTGGGTGCCGAGGGCGGCGAGCTTCCCGCCGTCCAGGACGGCGATGCGGTCGGCGAGCTGGAGGGTGGAGCGGCGGTGGGCGATGAGGAGCGTCGTACGGCCCTCCATCACCTGCTTGAGGGCCTCGTGGATCTCGTGCTCGACGCGGGCGTCGACGGCGGAGGTGGCGTCGTCCAGGAGGAGGAGCCGGGGGTCGGTGAGGATGGCGCGGGCGAGGGCGACCCGCTGGCGCTGGCCGCCGGAGAGGGTGAGGCCGTGCTCGCCGACGGTGGTGTCGTACCCGTGGGGCAGGGCGGAGATGAACCCGTGGGCCTGGGCGGCGCGGGCGGCCTGCTCGATCTGCTCCTGGGTGGCGCCGGGGAAGCCGTAGGCGATGTTGGAGCGGACAGTGTCGGAGAAGAGGAAGCTGTCCTCGGGAACGAGCCCGATGGCGGAGCGCAGGGACGCCTGGGTGAGCTCGCGGACGTCGTGGCCGCCGATCAGGACGGCGCCGTGGGAGACGTCGTAGAAGCGTGGCAGCAGGAGCGAGACGGTGGATTTGCCGCTGCCGGAGGCGCCGACGACGGCGACGGTCTCGCCGGGTTCGACGGTGAGCGAGAAGCCGTCGAGGACCGGGCGCTCGTCGTCGTAACCAAAGCGCACGTCGTCGAACTCGATGCCGGCCGCTGCGTCGGCCGGCAGCTCCTTGGTGCCGTCCTTCATGGAGGGCTCGGTGTCGATGAGCTCCAGGACGCGTTCCACACCGGCGCGGGCCTGCTGGCCGACGGTGAGGACCATGGCGAGCATCCGGACCGGGCCGACGAGCTGGGCGAGGTACGTGGAGAAGGCGACGAACGTGCCGAGGGTGATCTCGCCCCGGGTGGCCAGCCAGCCGCCGAGGGCGAGCATGGCGACCTGGCCGAGCGCGGGCACGGCCTGGAGGGCGGGGGTGTATCGGGAGTTCAGCCGGATGGTGCGCAGCCGCCCGGCGAAGAGCCGGCGGCTGACCTCGCGGAGCTTGCCGGTCTCCTGGTCCTCCTGGCCGAACCCCTTGACGACCCGCACCCCGGAGACGGCCCCGTCGACGACTCCGGCGACGGCGGCGGCCTGGCCCTGGGCGTACCAGGTGGCGGGGAAGAGGCGGGTCTTGGAGCGGCGGGCGATGAACCAGAGCGCGGGGGCGACGGCGAGGGCGACGAGGGTGAGCGGCAGGGACAGCCACGCCATGATCACCAGGGAGAGGATGAAGAGCAGGACGTTCCCGATGGTCATCGGGAGCATGAACAGCAGCCCCTGGATGAGCTGGAGGTCGCTGGTGGCCCGCCCGACGACCTGCCCGGTGGACAGCTCGTCCTGACGCTTGCCGTCGAGCCGTGTGATCGTCGCGTACATGTCCGTACGCAGATCGTGCTGGACGTCCAGGGCGAGCCGGCCGCCGTAGTAGCGGCGGATGTAGGTGGCGATGTAGACGAGGACGGCTGCCCCGATGAGGAGGCCGGTCCAGACGGCGAGCGAGCGCGTGTGGTCGGTGACGACGTCGTCGATGATCACCTTGGTGATCAGCGGGACGAGGGCCATGACGGCCATCCCGGCGAGCGAGGAACCGAGCGCGAGCACGACGTTCCGCCGGTACCGCCACGCGTACCCGGTCAGCCGTCGGCCCCACCCCTGTTGCTCTGCGCCCGTCACGTGTTGCCTCCCGGCCTGTCCGCTGATCCATCTGTTTTCGCCTGATCTTCCGGAAGGCACCAACACGGCGGGGAGCGGATTTCATCCCTCCGCAACAAACGGGAGGAGTGGCGGGGGCTGAAGAGGGGCTACGGCAACCATTCGGAAGGGATCACCCTTGCGGGTGACTGCGCGGAGAAGACGGGCGCCATACACTGAAGTATCTATACGTTCCGATATATGGATACGCCCTATGTGATCGAGATCGAACCCGAGGTTCGGCTGTGGCTGATGAACCTGCCGTACAACGACCTCCTCGTGGTCGAGCACGTCTCCGAGCTGCTGCGGGGGCGCCCCACGACTCTCGGGGAGCCGTACTCACGGCACCTCGGCGACGGCGTCCGCGAGCTGCGGTTCAGCCTCGGGCGGCGGGGGTTCGCGACCCGGATTCCCTATTGGCTCGCACCGGATCGCCGGATCGTTCTGCTTACCGTCTTCCGCAGGACGCGACAGCGGGAGACGGCCGAGGTCGCCCGCGCCAAGCGCGCCAAGGTGCTCTGCGAGACCCAGCACCAACCGGCTCACGATGAGTACACGCGTACAGCCGACGAGGAGAAGGAGAAGCGGTAATGGTCAGCCACGCACGCTGGAAGTTCGCCCGCGACGAGAAGGTCGCCCAGGGAATCGCCGAGGACCCGGAGGTGGAGCGGCGGCGCGAGGAGATCTCTCTCGCGTTCGACCTCGGACAGGCCGTGTACGACCGGCGGGTCGCCCTCGGCCTCTCACAGACCGAGCTGGCCCGGCGCGCCGGCATGACACAGCCGCAGGTCTCGAAGCTGGAGCTCGGCGGCGCGGTTCCCACGGTGCCTCTGCTGGCCCGGCTGGCCCGTGCCATGGAAGCGATGTTCCGGATGGAGCTGTTCGGGAGCAGCATCCGGGTGACCTTCACCGACCTCGACGGAACCTCACCGGAGGAGGCCGGCGCCGCGCCGCCCTCCGCGGAACGCGCACCCGCACCCGCGTCCGCCGCCGAAGCGGAGGCGGACGCGAGCACGGAGAGGGCCGCGGCCACCGGCTGAGGGGCCCCTGCAGCCACGCGCCCTAAAGATGCGTCGGCTCGAACATCCGCAGCAGGGCCGGGAGCACGACGACGGACGGCCCCGGGGCCGCCAGCGCCTTGCCCAGGTCCGTGGCGAGCGACTCCGGTGTCGTACGGACGGCGGGCACGCCGAAGGACTCGGCGAGCGCGACGAAGTCCGGGCGGGACAGCTCGGTGGCCGAGGCCTCGCCGAAGGCGCCCGTCATGTACTCGCGCAGGATGCCGTAGCCGCCGTCGTCGACGATCAGCCAGGTCAGCGGCAGGTCGTACTGGCGCGCGGTGGCCAGCTCCGCGATGGAGTACATCGCCCCGCCGTCCCCGGAGACCGCGAGCACCGGGGTCGTCGGGTCGGCGGAGGCAGCCCCGATAGCCGCCGGGAAGCCGTAGCCGAGGCCGCCCGCACCCTGGGCGGAGTGCATGGTGTTGGGGCGCCGCGCGTCGAACGCGGACCACGCCCAGTACGCCAGGATCGTCATGTCCCAGAAGCTGGGCGACGCGTCGGGCAGCGCCTCGCGGACGGCGGCCAGGACCTGCTGCTCCAGGGTGAGCTCCTGGGCGTCGATCCGGACCCGTACCTTCTCCAGCACCGTGACTACGCGCTCCGCGGCACCCGCGTCCTCGCGCCGCTCCACGGCCTCCAGCAGCTCGGCCAGCGCCTCGCGGGCGTCGGAGTGGATGCCGAGGGCGGGGTGGTTGGACTCCAGCTTCCCGGCGTCCGCCTCGATCTGGATCACCCGGCCGCGCGGCCGGAAGGTGTGGTAGTTCGAGGAGAGCTCGCCGAGCCCCGAGCCGACGACGAGCAGGACGTCCGCGTCCTCCAGGAAGTCGGTGGTGTGCCGGTCCTCCAGCCAGGAGCGCAGCGAGAGCGGGTGCTCCCAGGGGAAGGCGCCCTTGCCGCCGAAGGTGGTGACGACGGGCGCGTCGAGCTTCTCGGCGAGCGCGCGCAGCTTGCCGGAGGCGTCGGACCGTACGACTCCGCCGCCCGCGATGATCACCGGGCGTTCGGCGTTCGACAGCAGGTGGGCTGCGGCGATCGTCAGCTCGGGGCGCGGGTAGAGCTCGCGCGGGGTGGCGTCCATGGCGCTGACGACCGGCAGAGTCGTTTCGGCGAGCAGTACGTCCTGCGGGATCTCCACCCAGACCGGCCCGTGCGGGGCGGTCAGCGCGGACTCCCAGGCGGCGGCGATCGCGGACGGGATCTGCGAGGCGGAACGCACGGTGTGCACGGACTTCACGATGTCCCGTACGGAGGCCTGCTGGTCGCGCAGCTCGTGCAGATAGCCGTGGCGCCCGCCGCCGAGCCCCGCCGTGGGGACCTGGCTGGAGATCGCGAGGACGGGGGCGGAGGCGGCGGCCGCCTCCTGGAGCGCGGCGAGCGAGGTGAGCGCGCCGGGCCCGGTGGAGAGGAGCAGGGGTGCCACTTCACCCGTGATCCGGCCGTACGCGTCGGCGGCGAACCCGGCGTTGTTCTCGACGCGGAGTCCGACGTAACGGAGGGTGGAGCGGCGCAGCGCGTCGAACATGCCGAGCGCGTGCTGACCGGGCAGGCCGAAGACGGTGGTCGCGCCGAGCCCCTGGAGCGACTCGACGACGAGGTCACCGCCGTTGCGGCCGGGCGGCGGGGTCAGTACGGCGGCGGCCTGCGCGGCGGTGAGCTGCGGCCGGTCGTCGTGGTCGTGGCTCACTTGGCTTCCTTGTCTGCCTTCGCCGCCGCGATCTGACGGGACATGATCGTCGTCAGCTCGTACGCGGTGTGGGAGGCGGCCACGGAGGTGATCTCGGCGTGGTCGTACGCGGGGGCCACCTCGACCAGGTCGGCGGAGACCAGGTGGCAGGAGGCGAGGCCGCGCAGGATCTCCAGCAGCTCGCGGGAGGTGAGGCCGCCGGCCTCGGGGGTGCCGGTGCCGGGGGCGTGCGCCGGGTCCAGGACGTCGATGTCGATGGAGATGTAGAGCGGCCGGTCGCCGATGCGCTGGCGCAGCTGGTCGGCGATCTCGTCGACACCGCGCCGCATGACGTCGGCGGAGGTGACGATGCCGAAGCCCATCTTCTCGTCGTCGGTCAGGTCCTGCTTGCCGTAGAGCGGGCCGCGGGTGCCGACGTGGGAGAGGGCGGAGGTGTCGAGGATGCCCTCCTCGACGGCCCGGCGGAAGGGGGTGCCGTGGGTGTACTCGGCGCCGAAGTAGGTGTCCCAGGTGTCCAGGTGCGCGTCGAAGTGGAGCAGGGCGACGGGCCCGTGCTTCTTGGCGACGGAGCGCAGGAGCGGCAGGGCGATGGTGTGGTCGCCGCCGAGGGTCATGAGGCGGGCGCCGGTGTTCAGCAGGTCGTCGGCGGCGGCCTCGACGGTCTCGACGGCCTCGTTGATGTTGAACGGGTTCGCCGCGATGTCCCCGGCGTCCGCGACCTGCGCGAGGGCGAACGGGGAGGCGTCCTGGGCCGGGTTGTACGGGCGCAGCAGCCGGGAGGCCTCACGGATCGCGTTGCCGCCGAAGCGGGCGCCGGGCCGGTAGGAGACCCCGCTGTCGAAGGGCACGCCGACGACGGCGACATCGGCCCGCCCGACCTCGTCGAGCCGGGGCAGCCGGGCGAACGTCGCGGGCCCGGCGTACCGCGGGACGCGGGAGGAGTCGACGGGGCCGCGCGGCGATTCGGTGCTGCTCATGGGGGTGGTGTGCCTTTCGTTTCAGGATTCGTACGGGTTTCGTACGGTGTCAAGTGTGCGGGGTCCGGCGGGCGAACCCAGCCCGTCCGGCAACCTCAAGCCCGCCCGGCGATTGAGGGCGCCTTTCAGCCCGTCCGGCGTTTGAGGACGGAACCGGTCAGGTGGTGGCCGGCTCCGGGGCGGGGGCCTCGGCCTCAGGCGCGCCCCGCCCTGCCAACCGCTCGCGCCAAGCGGCCAGCACGGCCGCATCCGTAGGCGGCGTAGCCAGCGACACCACGACGTACACGGCCAGCGAGGACAGCAGCCCGTAGTAGATCGGCTGGTTGGCGAGGATGCCGTAGTACGCCATCAGCCCGATCACCGCGACACCCCCCACGCACACCGCCGACAGCGCCCCCGCCGCCGTCCCGCGCCGCCACAGCAGCCCGCCCAGGATCGGCACCAGGAGCCCGCCCACCAGCAGGTTGTAGGCGACGGTCAGCGCCTGGACCACATCGTTCAGAGCGATGGCGATCAGAATGACGGCGATCCCCATGATCAGGATGAACGCCCGGTTCCCCTTGACCTCGTCATGGGGCTCGTCACCGTCCCCGCCCCCACTCCGCACCACGGCCCCCCGCAACCGCGACCAGATGTCGTTGTTGGCGACGGTCGCGCAGGCGATCAGCGCCCCGGAGGACGTGGACATCACGGCGGCGAGCGCGGCGGCGAGCACCAGCCCCCGCACCCCCACCGGCAGCTCGTCCTTCACGATGGTCGCGAAGGCGGCATCCGCGCTCGCCAGGTTCGGGTACATCACCTTTGCCGCGGTACCGATGACGGCTCCGGCGATGGCGTACACGAGGCAGTACGTACCGGCGACCGTCCCGCCCCACCGGGCCGTGCGGTCGCTGCGGGCGGTGAAGACCCGCTGCCAGATGTCCTGCCCGATGAGCATGCCGAAGGTGTAGATGAGGACGTACGTGAAGATCGTCTCGCCGCCGATACCGAGCGGGTCGAAGTACTCCGTCGGCAGCTGGGCCTTCATCTCGCTGAAGCCGCCCGCCTTGACGACGGCGATCGGCAGCAGGAGCAGCAGCACCCCGATGGTCTTGACGACGAACTGGACCATGTCGGTGAGCGTGATCGACCACATGCCGCCGAGCGTCGAGTACGCGACGACGATGGCACCGCCGAGGACGATGGCGACCGTGCGGTTCACGTCGAAGAGGACGTCGAAGATGGTGGCGTACGCGATGGTCGAGGTGACCGCGAGCATCAGGGTGTACGCCCACATGACGACGCCGGAGATGATCCCGGCCCGCCCGCCGTAGCGCAGGTCGAGCATCTCGGAGACGGTGTAGACCTTCAGCCGGGCGATGCGCGCGGAGAAGAAGACGGAGAGCGCGAGCAGGCCGAGCCCGATGGTGAGGACCATCCAGGCGCCGGAGAGCCCGTACTGGTAGCCGAGCCCGACGCCGCCGATGGTGGACGCGCCGCCGAGGACGATGGCGGCCATGGTGCCGGAGTACATCCAGGGCCCGAGGCGGCGCCCGGCGACCAGGAACTCGCTCTTGGACTTGGCGCGGCGCATGCCCCACCAGCCCATGGCGAGCATGCCGGCCAGGTAGACGACGATCACGGCGTAGTCGACAGCCATGGGCTTCCCTCCGTCTCGCGCAACAGGTGCAGTGCGGGTGCAGGTGCGAGGAAGACGGTAGGTGGCCGAAAGGCGGCGCTGAAGTGTACGTTTCCTCCACTCTCACCGCCGAGAACGGACGAACCATCCATGCCGACCCCGCCCGCGCCCTCCCCCGGCCCGCCCGCCCCGCCGATCCCTCTCGCCGAACTCCTGGCCCGGGAGGAGCTGGGCCTGCGCCACATCGCCGGCCCGTCCGACGCCGAGCTGCTCTGGGTGCACACCTCGGAGATGGCCGACCCCTACCCGTACCTCCTCGGAGGCGAGCTGCTGCTCAGCGCCGGGGTGCTGCTCACGGACCCGGACCACTACGTGGCGCGGCTGGTGGAGGCAGGGGCGGCGGCGCTGGGTTTCGGCGTCCGGCCGGTGCACGAGACGGTCCCCGAAGCCCTGATCGAGGCGTGCGACCGCTACGGACTGCCGCTGCTGGAGGTACCGCCGGAGACCCCGTTCACGACGATCGCGCGGGCGGTGTGGCGGCTGATGGCGGAGGCCCGCCACCGCGAGCTGCGCCGGGTGACCCGGGCCCAGCAGGCCCTGGCGACGGCGGCGGCCCGCCCCGACCCCGTACCGGCGGTCCTGCACCAGCTCGCCGCGCAGCTGAGCGGCCGGGCGGTGCTGCTGACGGCGCGGGGCGAGGAGGTCCACGCGGCGGGCCGCCGCCCGCCCCCGGAGGCGGCGGCGGCGCTGGCACGCCTGGCCCGGGTGGTCGCCCGCGAACGCCCCGGCTCCCCCGCGTCGGCCACCGACACCCACGGCGGCACGCACCTGGCCGCGTACGCGCTGGGCGGCGGCGAGGGCCTCGCCCTGGCCCTGGCGACCCGGCGGCGGGAGGCGGGCGACCACACGGTGGCCGGGATCGCGGTGGTCCTGCTCTCCCTCCTGGCCGCCCCGCACCAGGGCGCGGACGCGGCGGACCGCTCGGCGGCGCTGGTACGGCTGCTGCTCGGCGCCACGCCCGCCGAGGTGGCCCCGCTGCTGGGCTCCCCGGACCCCTGGACGGTGATCCACGCCCGCCGCAGCGACGGCACCACGGCGGACGCCCTGACGGCCGGGGCGCTGGGGGCGTCGCTGGGCTCGGCGCTGGTGGACGCGGGGCGGGAGGGCGGCGACACGGTACGGGTCCTGCTCCCGTCGACCGCCGGGGAAGCGACCCGGGAAGCGGGCGGCGGCGAGGAGCCCCCGACACCCCCACAAGCCCCCACCGTGGCCCTGCAACCGGGCTGGACCCTAGGCGTCTCCGCCCCCACCCCGCTCGCGGCCCTGGGCTCCGCCGACCTCCGGGCGGCGCGCGCCCTGGCCCACGCGGAGGCGACCCGCGCCCCGCTCACGGTGGACACCCCGGTCACCGGCCTGGCCGCCCTGATCCCGCCCGACCAGGCGGCCGCCCACGCCCGCACGCTCCTCGCCCCGCTCACCCCGCCGCTGGCCGACACCCTGCGCTGCTGGCTCTCCCTGCACGGCAGTTGGGACCGTACGGCGGTGGCCCTGGCCGTCCACCGCAACACCGTCCGCCAACGCATCGGGCGGTGCGCGGTGTTGCTGGGCGTGGACCTCAACGACATGGACGTACGGGCGGAGTTGTGGTTCGCGCTACGGCAGGAATAGCCGCCGGGCGGCACGGGGCAGCAACAACTCCCCGCCCCGCCGGACCGTCTCCCCCCCTCAGCCCAGCAGCCGCCCGAACTGAACAGCCGACGGCTTCAGCCCCAGGCTGGACTCCCCGAAGGAGACGCTGCCCTTGGTCACCGGCCCCGAGCGGCTGCCCTTGAACAGCCACACAGCACCCTGGTTCGTATTCTCCCCGGGGGCGGCCACCGCGAGCGTGGCCGGTACGCGCTTGGCGGCGGCCACGATGTGGACCTCGCCGCCGAACCGGTCGCCCTTCTCGTCGACGCCGGGGACGTTCTTCGTGGCCTGGCCGATCACCTTCGTGCCCGCGCCCGTGATGCCCGAGGCGCGACCCTTGAACACCAGCACCCCGCCCGCGTCCTTGACCTTGCCCACGTCCTCGCCCGGCAGGCCGACCACGACCTCGCCGTAGCCGTCGCCGTCGAGGTCCGCCACCGCGGCGCTCGCGCCCATCGCGTCGCCGGCCTCGTCGGCACCGGGCACCCCGGCGGTGCTCTGGGTGATCCACTTCGGCTTCAGCTTGGTGTTCTGGCCCTTGGGTCCGCCGTGGACGACCGCCACCGCACCGCCCTTGCTCGGGAAGTCCAGGTCGCTGTCGTACCCGGTGGGCTGCCGGGTGAAGACCAGGTCCGGGTACACGTCCCCGTTGACCGAACCGACCGTCACCGAGGAGTGGTTGAGATAGGTCCCCGGGGCGGCGACGATCGGGGTCTCCTTGAAGCCCGTACCGGTCGACAGGTACAACCCCGTGCCGTCGCAGTCCGGTTCGTCGGTGCAGCCGCTGCGTACGAGCAGGTCGTCCCTGCCGTCGTTGTTGATGTCCACGGCCTGCACGCTCTCGACTTGGGTGCTGCCGTCGGCCGGCAGGACCGTGCGGGTGGTCCCGGCGGAGCCGTCCGCGCCGATGTTCTCGCTCACCACGACCTTGCCGCCCCAGTCGGCGTGGTCGATCCCGGCCACGTCCGTGCGGCCGTCGCCGTCGAAGTCGCCCACCGCGCCGCCCCGGCCCTTGAAGTCGACGGCCCGGGTGCCCAGCCCCTTCGTCCCGCCGAACAGGATGACCTGCGGCCCCTTGGCGGGCCGGACCAGCAGGTCGGTGTACCCGTCACGGTCGATGTCGGCGGTCGTCCCCGCCCCGAACCCGGCGCCCGCCGTCGCCGCCCCCGGCACCCCGGCCGTGTTCTGGTGGACCACCTTGTGGCGGGCCGGGCCGACGCCCTTCGCGTTGCCCGGGTACACCACGAGGTACCCGGCCTTCTTGACACCGGACACCGTCCCCTCGGGCACCGGGACGACCAGGTCCTCGAACCCGTCCCCGTCGAAGTCGACATGCTGACGCGGTACGGGCACAGGCCCGGGCCCGGTCGCCACGGCCGTACCGGCGAGGGCGAGCGGGGTGGCCGCGGCGGTGGCGGCGAGCGCGACAACGATCGCGGAAACGGTACGGAAGCGAGAAGCGGGCAAGGTCCATCCCCCTGAGGTGCACGAACAGTCGGTCGACGCGAGCCCCCGGCCACGACCGCTACCGGTCAAGTGGCTGGTCACCGGCCCACGTGCCAACTGCCAGACCGCTCCCTGTGCTTCGTGAGCCGCGTCCATCAAGCCCTGGTAGGCAGCGTGCCGACGATCGCGATGGCCGTGGTCATCCAGGTGCTCGTCACCGGGACATCGTGAAGCACGTCCCACGACCCGCCCGGAACCGCGCACGCGGGCGGGGCGGGACGCGATGGTTCCGCGTCCCGCCCCGCCCGCTCACCTCTGTACCGTCGGCGTCGCCGTCGGATCAGACGCGACGGTGGCGCCCGTAGTACTCACCGGTCGTGCGGTGGAAGTCCGCGTCGCCGACGTGCTTGTCCTTGTCGAACTCCGGGGCGTCCTTGATCTGGTCCTTCGTGAGGTCGATGTAGACCTTCTTGTCATCGGCGTCGATCCGGCTCACCGTGCCCGCCGGAAGCAGGACGTGCTTGCCGAAGATCCATACGCCGGTGTCGACCACCAGGTACGAGGACGTGACGTCGTCGGAGTGCTTGTCGACCTTGCCGATGCTGCCGTCGGTCGCCTCGACCTTGTAACCGATCAGGTCGGTGCCGGTGGTGTGGCCGGCGGTCGGCTGGTAGCCCCACAGGTTCTCAGTCATAAAAACTCCTTCGATCGCACGTGAATGAATTTGGTTCAGCGGCACGCGTCCCTCGTAAAAGGTGTGCTTTCCGCCGTGCTCACTTCCTGAGCAACCGCTGACAGCCTCGTGCCCGGCCCCCGCGGCACCATGTCTGAGAACTCGTGCGTTTTTCGATCCATTTCGCGGGAATTCGACGCCCCCGCGCCGCGCCCGCGCGCACCGGAGGAAGAATCATGGGTTTCGGAACGGCGAGGGCGTCAACGCTATGAAGGACCTGCCGCAGGCGCGGACGGGGCCGAAGCTCGACCAAGGGTGGCCCAGCATGGGCGTAGAGCGTTCCGGGCCTGATCACAGGCTCCGCGACGTGGCGAAGGCGATGCGCGGGGTCATCGAGCTGCTGGAGGTCCACTGGACGCGGGTGCCCGACGTGACCTCGCCCGTCACCGTGTCCGCGCCGCAGCTCCGCGTCATGTACGTGCTCGAACGCCGGGAGGGCATCAATCTGCGGCACCTGAGCGCGGAGCTGTCCGCCGCGCCGTCCTCGGTGAGCCGGCTGTGCGACCGGCTGGAGGCGCTCGGCTTCGCGCGGCGGTCCTCCAGCCCGTCCAGCCGGCGGGAGGTCGAGCTGCACCTGACCACTCAGGGGCGGGCGCACCTCGACCGGCTGCGGGCCCGGCGCGAGGAGCGGCTGGCGGCCGCCCTGGAGCGGGTGGCACCGGACTCACGGGCCAGGCTCATGGAGGCGGTGGAGACCATCCGCGCCGCACTCACCGTCGCCCATACGGAACCGCCCGCCCCCGGGGCGGAGCGTCCGCCGGACGACGGGTCGGAGCGGCGTACGGGGTGAATCACGGCGGTGGCACGGGCCGGATCGGGCGTACGGAGTCACAGGGGTGGCCTCACCACTCCCGCGCCGCGATCAGTTGTTCCCCGTCCGCGTCCGGGAAGCCGTACGCCTGCGCGATGAACCAGAACGCCTCGCCTATCTCCTCGCGCGCCACCGTCTCGATCTCGCTGCCCGCCGCTTCGAAATCCGCCTCCAGGGCGTTGAACTCCTCGGTCGCCCCCTCCGTCAGCCGGTACAGCGCCGCCAGGTCCCCGGGCCGCTCGGCCTCGATCCGCTCGCACAGGCGCAGGAGCACCGCCCTGCCCCGGTCCAGGACGTGATCCGGGAAGTAGTCGTCCTCGTACAGCGGGAGCAGGAACGCGTGCTCCGCCACCTGCCGGTTCGTGATCGTCACGTTGATGCCCCCATGCCCCTCCGCGCGCCCCGGGCCCCGCCCCGGACGCGTACCGATCCGCTCCCGGCGATCCTGCACCACGCCTCTGACAACGCCCCCGGCCCGGCCTGGCTCGCGCGTGCTCAGCATCACCCTGGACAGCTCCGTGACCGACCGGTAACTTCGAAGGAGAATGAGCAAGCGCTTAGCCATGTCCGGTGAGCGAATGCCCAGCCGACGAACACATCAGCACCAGCCGTCGAACACTTCAGCCGACCAAGGAGGCACCCCGTGCGCCGTACGGTATTCAACGAGGACCACGAGGCGTTCCGGGAGACCATCCGCGCCTTCATCGCCGCCGAGGTCGTGCCGGTGTACGACGAGTGGTTCGCCGCGGGCCAGGTGCCGCGCGAGTTCTACCTCAAGCTGGGCGAGCTGGGCATCTTCGGCATCGAGGTCGACGAGGAGTACGGCGGCGCGGGCATCGACTCGCACAAGTACGAAGCCGTCATCTACGAGGAGACCGCCCGCGCGGGTGTCTCCTTCGGCGGCTCCGGCGTCCACACGCTGCTCGGCCTGCCCTACGTCAAGATGCTCGCCACCGACGAGCAGAAGAAGCGCTGGCTGCCGAAGTTCGCGACCGGCGAGGAGATGTGGGCCCTCGCGATGACCGAGCCGGGCACCGGCTCCGACGTCGCGGGCATGAAGACCACCGCCAAGCTCTCCGAGGACGGCACGCACTACGTCCTCAACGGCTCGAAGACCTTCATCACCGGTGGCGTCCACGCCGACCGCGTGATCGTCTGCGCCCGTACCGCCGCCCCGCGCGAGGACGACCGCCGCTTCGGCATCTCCCTCTTCGCCGTCGACACCAAGTCCGCCGGCTACTCGGTCGGCCGGAAGCTCGACAAGCTGGGCCTGAAGACCTCCGACACCGCCGAGCTGGCGTTCGTCGACGTCAAGGTCCCGGCCGAGGACCTCCTCGGCGAGGAGAACAAGGGCTTCGGCTACCTCGGCACCAACCTGGCCTCCGAGCGCTGGGGCATCGCCTTCGGCGCGTACGCGCAGGCCGCGGCCGCCGTCCGGTTCGCCAAGGAGTACGTCCAGGAGCGCACGGTCTTCGGCAAGACCGTCGCCTCGTTCCAGAACACCAAGTTCGAGCTGGCCGCCTGCCAGGCCGAGGTCGACGCGGCCCAGGCCGTCGCCGACCGCGCGCTGGAGGCCCTGGACGCCGGTGAGCTCACGGCGGCGGAGGCCGCGTCGGCCAAGCTGTTCTGCACCGAGGTCGCCCACCGCGTGATCGACCGCTGCCTGCAGCTGCACGGCGGCTACGGCTTCATGAACGAGTACCCGATCGCCCGCCTGTACGCGGACAACCGGGTCAACCGCATCTACGGCGGCACCAGCGAGGTCATGAAGTCGATCATCGCCAAGTCCATGGGCCTGTAGAAAGCCCACAGCCGGTTCGGTAAGGACTACGTTCTCTTCATGAGCGCAGCACTCGATTCCCTGCTCGATCTGCTCGACCTGGAGCAGATCGAGCGGGACATCTTCCGGGGCATGAGCCGCAGCGCGGTCGTGCCCCGGGTGTTCGGCGGGCAGGTCGCGGCCCAGGCGCTGGTCGCCGCGGGCCGGACGGTCCCGGCGGACCGGGGCGCCCATTCCCTGCACGCGTACTTCCTGCGGGCGGGCGACCCGGGCGCGCCGATCGTCTACAGCGTCGACCGCATCCGCGACGGGAAGTCCTTCACCACCCGCCGGGTCGTCGCCGTCCAGCACGGGCAGCCGATCTTCCACCTCTCCGCGTCCTTCCAGAGCTACGAGGAGGGGCTGGAGCACCAGGCGGACATGCCCGCCGCCCCCGATCCGGAGACCCTGCCCACGGCCGCCGAGATGCTGCCCCGGTATGCGGACCGCTTCAGCGATCCGGGGATGGTGGACCGGCTGATCGAGGCGCGGGACGCCGTCGACCTGCGGTATGTGGACGCGCCGCCGTTCGGCACGGTGGGCGAGGCGCGCGAGCCGCGCTCGCAGGTCTGGTTCCGGACCAACGGCAAGCTCGCGGACGACCCGCTGCTGCACGTCTGCATGGCGACGTACGTCTCCGACATGACGCTGCTCGACTCGGTGCTCCTCGCCCACGGGCGGGGCGGCTGGGCGGTCGGGGACGTGGTCGGGGCGAGTCTGGACCACGCGATGTGGTTCCACCGGCCCTTCCGGGCGGACGAGTGGCTGCTGTACGACCAGGAGTCGCCGTCGGCCTCCGGCGGGCGGGGCCTGGGCCAGGCCCGTATCTACACCGCTGATGGGCGCCTCGCGATCACCGTCATCCAGGAAGGTGTCGTCCGGGTTCCGCGTGCCCCCGGGATGAGCGCCATCTGACGCCCCGATTCGGACATACTCCCCACCATGAGTGACGCGAAAGCGGACAGCACAGCTGATGGCGGGGAGTCCACCTTCACGGTGATCGTGGCGGCTCTCGCCAACCTCGCCATCGCCGTGGCGAAGGCCGTCGCCGGGCTGATCAGCGGGTCGAGCGCGATGCTCTCCGAGGCGGCCCACTCGGTGGCGGACACCGTCACCGAGGTCATGCTCCTCACCGCGCTCAAGCGGAGCGAGAAGCCGGCCGACGAGGACCACCCCCTGGGTTACGGCCCCGAGCGGTACATCTGGGCCATGCTCGCCTCCATCGCCACCTTCGTCGGCGGTGCGGTCTTCTCGATCTACGACGGGGTGCACACCCTGATCGCGGGCGAGGAGCTGGGCAACCCCCTCATCTCGTACATCGTCCTCGGCGTCGCCTTCCTGCTGGAGGGCTATTCCTTGCGCACCGGCGTCAAACAGGTGCGGCGCGAGGCGTCACGGCTGCGGGTGCCGGACACGTACTACCTGCGCCACACCCCCGACACCGCCGTGAAGGCCGTCGTCATGGAGGACTCGGCGGCCCTAGTCGGGCTGCTGCTGGCCGCGGGCGGGCTGCTCGGCGGGCAGCTGACGGGGTCCGGGGTCTGGGACGGGATCGCCTCCTGCCTGATCGGCCTGCTGCTCGTGTACGTGGCCTGGGTCCTCGGCCGGTCCAACGCGCAGCTGCTCATCGGGCGGCCGCTGCCCGCGTCCGTGCGGGCGGGGGTGCGCGAGGAGCTGCTGTCCGTCCCGCACATCGTCGACGTACTGGAACTGACCACGCTCATCCAGGGGCCGGCCGAGATCCTGATCGCCGCGAAGATCGACTTCCGGGACATGGCCACCGCCGAGGAGGTCGAGTGGGCCTGCGAGGAGGCCGAGGAGCAGCTTCGCGAGCGGTTCCCCTCGGTCCAGCGGGTGTATCTGGACCCGACGCCGGGGCGTGAGCAGCGGCGGCGGCGACAGCAGGAGCACCCCAGCCCCTGAAGCCCCTGCTCGTCCCGGTTGCTCCGTTGTTCCGGTTGTTCCGGGGAGACGCCCCGAGCCCCTACGCGGCGGACTCGTCCGCCGCGGCCTCCACGGTCTCGACGGCCTCCACCGGCTCCTCCTCCAGCAGACCCGCCGCGTGCAGCAGGTAATCCGTCATCGGGTCGTAGAAGCGCGGGTCGGTGACGTGGTCGTCCAGGGGAACGGTGACCTGGAGGGTGCCCTCCGCCTCGCCGAGGAACAGGGCCGGGTCGTTGCAGTCCGCGTAACCGATCGCGTCCAGCCCGCGCTGGCCCGCGCAGCCCGCCCAGCCGTGGTCCGCGACGACGAGGTCGGGCAGCGGGCGGCCCAGGTGCGCCATGGCGTCCAGGATGGCCGCCATCGGGGCCGGGGAGTGGGTGTGCCAGAGGGTCGCCCCGCGCTCCAGCATCGCGACATCGGCGAACTGGAAGACCATGCCCTCGTCCGCCATCAGCCCGGAGGGGATACGGACGATCTCGCAGCCCGCCCGGCGCAGGGCGTCCGCCGTCTGCCGGTGCACGTCCAGCAGGCCGCCGGGGTGGCCGGTGGCGAAGAGGACCCGCTCGCGGCCGTCCGCGGCCTTGCGCAGGCGGGCCGCCATCCGCTCCAGGGCGTCGACCGTCAGCTCGGGGTCGATGGTGTCCTGGCCCGCCCGGTGCGCGGGGTCGTCGTTCACACCGCAGCGCTCGGCCATCACCGCGAGCACGTCCTGCTCGTCGGTCCAGCGGTCGCCGAGCTCCAGGCCCAGCCAGTAGTGGCGGTCCCCGTTGGCGAGCTTGCGGTAGTGGGAGAGGTTGTTGTCGCGAGGGGTGGCGACGTCCCCCGCGATGCGCGAACGGACGAGGTGGTCGACGAGGGCGGCGCGGCTGGGTATCGGCATGAACCCATTGTGCCGTCCGGGGTGCGGGGTGTGCCCGGTGTCCCGTACTCAGGACGCTCCCTGCCGGGATCCCGGCAAGTCTTCCGGGACTGTTCACCCTCGCGTGACCTGGCCCTTCCTTCACCGGACGGGTCCGGCCGCTCGAATGGAACCACCCAGAGGTCTGGACCAATCGAACCACGCCAATCCGCTGTCTCATTCCGTCCGTTGCCTCGGTCTCACGCAAGTGGTCTATACCTTTGGCGCTAGGGTGGCCACCGGAAACGAGTACTGAAACAGGTACGGAAACGGGTACATACACAGCCGTGGGGGGCTTTATGACCGTGCATCACCTGCCGCAACCACCGTCCGACGACGAGCTCTACTGGTATTTCGGGCCGCAGCGCCGCTGGGTCCTGGTGAGCAGTTCGCTCGCCTTCGTCTTCACCGCGGCCACCATGTTCGCCTTCGCACTGCGGACGCCCGCCCTCTGGGCGTTCCTCGCCATCCTCGGCCTCAACGTCGTGGCCCTGCTGCTCTCCTCCGTCAACAGCCTGCGCCAGCGCCGGCTGACCCGGCAGTCGCACGAGGTCCTCGTCCACGCCTGGCAGCCCGCCGAACTGCCTTCCGTGGACCTGTACTTGCCGACGTGCGGCGAACCGCTCCCCGTTCTCGCCAACGCCTACCGCGCCGTCGCCGCCGCGGACTGGCCCGGCGCGCTGACCGTCTGGGTCCTGGACGACGGCGACCGGCCCGAGGTCGCCGCGCTGGCCGCCTCGTACGGCTACTCCTACGTCGTCCGGCCCGACCGGGGCCACCTGAAGAAGGCGGGCAACCTCAACCACGCGCTCACGCTGAGCAGCGCTCAGTTCATCGCGATCCTGGACGCGGACTTCGCGCCCCGCCCGGACTTCCTGCGCCACCTCGTGCCGTACCTCGCCGACCCCGCCGTCGGCATCGTGCAGAGCCCTCAGTGCTTCGACACCGACGAGACGATGGGGTGGATCCAGCGCGCCGCCGGCTCGGCGCAGGAGTGGTTCTTCCGCTGGATCCAGCCGTCCCGGGACGCCAGTGACGCCGCCATCTGCTGCGGCTCCAACGCCGTCTACCGGCGCGCCGCGATCGACCTGGCGGGCGGCTTCGCCCGGCTCGACCACAGCGAGGACCTGTACACCGGGCTCGCGCTGCACGAGCAGGGGTTCCGCACCCAGTACGTCCCCGTCCTGGTCGCCAAGGGCACCTCGCCCGACGAGGTCACCTCCTTCGTCAACCAGCAGTACCGGTGGGCGATGGGCAACCTCCACCTGCTGGGGACGCCCGTACTGAAGCGGATGCGCGCACCCTGGCGGATGCGGCTCTGCTTCTACGAGGGTGTCGTCGGGTACCTCACGACGGCCGTGAACACCTTCGCCGCGCCGCTGCCGCCGCTGGTGATGATGTTCTGGTATCCGGACCACATCCGGCCCTGGCACGTACTGCCGCTGCTCGCCCCGCTCTGGCTCTGGCACGTGCTGCTGCCCCGGATCAGCCGGACCCGCTGGCGGGTGGAGGTGATCCGCGCCAACGTCCTCACCAGCGTGGCCGCCGCGACCGCGTTTTGGCACACCCTGCGGGGGCGCAGCGCCGCCTGGGTGCCCACGGGGGCGCAGAGCAAGGGGAGTTCGGGTTCGATGGCCCGCCGGGTGGTGGGCGTCTCGCTGGTCTGGCTCGTCCTGTCCAACGGGGCTGCCGCCGCCGGGATCGCCCTGGCCGTGGCCCGTAACGGGTGGGAGCCCAACTGGGGTCTCCTCCTCTACCTGTTGGTGCAGCTCCAGATCAATGTGCCGTTGATACGGGACCTTTCGGCCGAGCTGCGGCCGGGGGCCGGGGGCGCTGCGATCCCGAAGCCGCGCAGTGCGGGTGCGGGTGCGGGTGGGAGAACCTTCCTCGCCGCCCTCCGCTCCCCCACCGGCATGCTGCCCCGCCGCTGGCCCGAGACCCTCGCCGCATCCGCCGTCCTCCTGCTCACCGGTCTGCTCGCCTCGGGGTGGGTCAACCCGATGCTCCCCTGGTCGAGCTGAAAGGCCTTCTCGCCATGCCCTTCCTCCTTGCTCCCGGCCCCCGCCGGAAGCCCTCCGCACCACCGCTCACACCGCCCCCGTCTTCCCGCCCTGGCGGCGAGTCCGGGCCGAGCCCGCACCGGTCCACGTTCCGGCCCGACATCGAGGGGCTGCGCGCGGTCGCCGTCCTCGCGGTCCTCGCCTTCCACGCCGAGATCCCGGGCCTGGCGGGCGGGTTCATCGGCGTCGACGTCTTCTTCGTCATCTCCGGCTACCTGATCACCGGCCTCCTGGTCCGCGAGGCCATCAGCACCGGCCGGATCCGGCTCGGCGACTTCTTCTCCCGGCGGGCCCGGCGGCTGCTGCCATCGGCCGCCGTGGTGCTCGCGGCGGTGGCGGTGGCCGGGGCCTGGCTGACCGTACCGCTGCGCCGCACCGACCTGGAGTACGACGTCCTCTCCGCGGCGCTCTCCCTCGCCAACTGGCGGTTCGTCTCCCAGCGGACCGACTACCTGGCCGCCGGGCACGACCAGAGCCCGCTGCTGCACTTCTGGTCGCTCGCCGTCGAGGAGCAGTTCTACCTCTTCTGGGCCCCGCTCCTCGCGGTGGTCGTCCTCTGCGCCGCCCGTGCGGTCCGCCGGGGGCGTGCCGTGCGGTCCGTGGTGGCGCTCGTGACCGGGGCGCTGGTCCTCGGCTCGTTCGCGCTGTCCCTGTACTGGACGGAGCACTCCGTCTCGCTCGCGTATCTCGGAACACTCTCGCGCGTCTGGCAGTTCGGCGTAGGCGCGCTGCTCGCGCTGCTGCCGTGGCATCTGCTGCGCGGCCCGCGCACGCTCCGGCTGCTGTGCGGCTGGGGCGGGGCCGCGGCGATCGGCTGGTGCGTGGTGGCGTACGACGCCTCGACGCCGTACCCCGGTTACGCGGCGCTCGTCCCGACCCTGGCCACCGCCGCCGTGATCCTCGCGGCGATACCCGGCCGGGGCGAGCGGAACGTCCAGGGCCCGTACGGGGTCGGGCGGCTGCTGGCGGGCCGGGCGCCCCGGGCCGTCGGGCGGCTCTCGTACACCCTCTACCTGTGGCACTGGCCGGTGCTCGTCCTCGCCGAGGCCCGGCTGGGCGCGCTCGGCTGGCCCGCGAGGACCGCGCTGACGCTGGCCGCCGTCCTGCCCGCGCTCGCCACGATGCGCTGGGTGGAGCAGCCGCTGCGCCGCAGCCGTACGGTCTCCGAACTCCCCCGGCGCGGACTGGCGGTGGGCGTCTCCGCCATCGTGCTGCCGGTCGCGCTCGCCCTGGTGGTGGGCACCGCGACCCTGCACCTGATGGGCCCCGCCACCCCGGTCGACGTCAAGGGCCTGCCGCCGGGGGCCGTCTCCGGGCCGTCGCTGCTCGGGGGTTCCGCAGCGGACGGCCCGGTGGTGCCGAACCCGGCCCAGGCGCGCAAGGACTTCCCGCCGGACCGGGACTGCCAGGTCGCGCCGGAGGTGACCCGCAGCCCGGAGTGCCTGTTCGGCGCGGTGGACAGCCCGGACCGGATCGTGCTGCTCGGCGACTCGCACGCGGGCCAGTGGTTCTCCCCGATGCTGGCACTGGCCGCCCAACGCGGCTGGGCACTGCAGGAGTTGGTCAAGCAGGGCTGCCCGCTGCCGCAGCTGGCGGTGGACAGCCCCCAACTGGGCCGCGCCTACCGGGAGTGCGACACCTGGCGTGCGGACACCCTGGACCGCCTGCGTACGGGGCCCAAGCCCAAGCTCATCGTGATCGCCTCGCTCAACCGGTACACGAGCAACCGCCAACTCCTCACCTCAGCCTGGGAGAAGACGCTCAAGCCGCTGCGGGCGACCGGTGCCCCGATCGTGTACATCGAGGACACCCCCGTACCCGGGACGGACATCCCGGCGTGTGTCTCCGGCGCTCCGGACGACGCCGCCGCCTGCGCCTTCAGCCGGGCGGAGGCGGTTCCGGCCGATCCGCTGGCGCGGCGGATCGCGTCGGGGGCGGTGCCGGGCGTGCGGTCCATCAGCGTGAACCCGGTGCTCTGCCCGGGGGACGGGCCGACCTGCCCGGCCGTACGCGACCGCATCCTGCTCTACCGGGACGACGCCCACCTCTCGAACGTGGCGGCCGTCGTACTGGCCCCCCGGCTGGAGCGGCTGCTGACGGACTCGGGCGCGCTGCCCCCGGCCACGGCCCCCGCGACCCCTGCCGCGCCAGCCGCACCCGGTGCCGAGGGCTGGACCGAGCTGATGCGGGACGACTTCGAGGGTCCGGTGGGCAGCCGCCCCTCCCCCGCCGACTGGCAGTACGACCTCGGGACCTGCTACCCCGGCTGCCCGGCCCCGCAGTGGGGCACCGGCGAGATCGAGACCATGACCGACTCGACGGACAACGTCCGTCTGGACGGTAAGGGTGCGCTGGAGATCGTCCCCACCAGGGAGGGTGAGCAGTGGAGTTCGGGGCGGATCGAGACCGTACGTTCCGACTTCGCACCGCCGCCCGGCGGAGTGCTGCGGATCGAGGCGTCGATCGCGCTGCCGGACGTGACCGGGCCGAAGGCGGCGGGCTATTGGCCCGCGTTCTGGACCCTGGGCGCCCCGCTGCGCGACGGGTACACAGGGTGGCCGGGCGTCGGTGAGCTGGACATCATGGAGTCCGTCAACGGCCGGGACACCGTCTTCGGTTCGATGCACTGCGGGGTGCTGGAGGGCGGGCCGTGCGAGGAGCCCGTGGGCCTGACGTCGGGTCCGCAGGCGTGCGCGACCTGCCGTACGGAGTTCCACACGTACGCCGTGGAGGTCGACCTCGGCGCGCGGGAGGTGCGCTGGTATCTGGACGGCCGGGTGTACCACCGGGTGAGCGCCGGGCGGATGGACGCCGGGACCTGGAAGCGGGCGGTGGACCACGGGGTGTTCCTGATCCTGAACGTGGCGATCGGCGGCAAGCTCCCGGTCGCGGACGGCGCCACGGCCGGGCCAGCCACCGAGCCGGGCCATCCGATGCGGGTCGACCACGTCACCGTGAAGGCCAAGGCGGGCTGAGCCCGGGGCACCCCTGACCGGCCGGGCAGCCCTCCCGGCTGTCCGCCCGGTCAGGGGCTGGGACTCAGGCCTTCGACGGTGAGGGTGAAGAGGCGGTCGGCCTGGACGGCCGGTTCGGCGTGGTGCTCGGTGGCCAGGGCGATGCCGACGGCGAGGGTGATCAGGTCGTGGAAGGTGACGCCCGGCCTGACCACCTCGTCGCGCAGGGCACGGCGGAGCAGGGGGGCCGCCGCCCTTTCGAGCACCGCGCCGCAGGAGTGCTGCACCTGGGCGTCGGTGGAGGTGTCGGCGGGGACGTCGGTGGGGGGCTCGTAGGTGAGGACGTCCGCGAACCCGCGGGCCGAGACGGCGTACCGCACGAGGCCGTGGAGCCAGTCCAGCAGCGCGGCCCGGCTGTCGTCGGCCCGGCTCAGCTGGTCCGCGCGCTCGCAGAGGGCCTGGATGCGTTCCTGGAAGACGGCTTCGAGCAGGGCCTGCCGGGTGGGGAAGTGCCGGCGCACGGTGGCGGAGCCGACGCCCGCGGTGCGGGCGACCTGTTCGAGGGAGGCGGCGGCACCGTGCCGGGCGACCTCGGCCTCGGCCACGGCCAGGATGCGGCTGTAGTTGCGGCGGGCGTCCGAGCGCTGACCGGTCACGTGCTCTCCTTCTCTCCTTGCTAAGTGGTGGGCCCCGCCATATCGTAGCGAGGGCAAAACGGCGGGGCCCGCCGTTTTGTGTTCCCGGGCTGCGCCGTCCCGAGCCGCTCTGTTCCCCATGCATGAGGAGACACCGCCATGGCATCACGTTCCGCCCCCGTACTGGTCACCGGTGCCACCGGACGCCAGGGCGGGGCTGTCACCCGAGCACTGCTGGCCGCCGACGTGCCCGTGCGCGCGCTGGTACGCGACCCGCACTCCCCGCGCGCGAAGGCCGTCGAGGCCCTCGGCGTGGAACTGGTCACCGGAGACCTCACCGACCGGTCCTCGCTGGACCCGGCCTGCGCGGACGCCCGTGCCGTGTTCTCGGTGCAGATGCCGCCGATGGACGAGACCGGCGTCGACTTCGCCGGGGAGCTGGCACAGGCGACCAACCTGATCGAGGCGGCGCAGGCCGCGGGCGTGCCCCAGTTCGTCCAGTCCTCGACCAGCGGGGTCGGCCGGCACACGGAGACCCCTGGGTGGGCGGAGGGCCGCTGGGCGGCCATGGCGGGCTACTTCGACACCAAGCAGGCGATCCTGGAGAAGGTGCGCGGGGCGGGTTTCGCCCGCTGGACCGTGATCAAGCCCGCCTTCTTCATGGACAACCTGCCCCAACTGGCGCCCCACGGGCCCGAAGGCGGCCTGGCGACGGTCCTTCTGCCGGACACGACCCTGGCGCTGGTGGCGACGGAGGACATCGGCGCGGCCGCCGCCCACGCCGTCCAGGAGCCCGACCGCTTCCACGAGGTGGAGCTGGAGCTCGCCGGTGAGCTGCTCACCATGGAGGAGGTCGCCCGGACGCTGTCCACCGCGTGGGGCGTTCCGGTGGAGGCACCGACGATGAGCCTCGACGAGGCCCTCGCGGCGGGCATGCCTGCGTGGGGAGCCGGACACGTCTGGAGCAACGCCGTCACACAGCCGGCCCGCCCCGAACTCGCCCGGGAGCTCGGGATTCGGGTGACCACGCTCGCCACCTGGGCGCGCGAGCACCTGACGGCGGTCTGAGGCGAACGGCCTCCGGCCGGGGCTGGGCGGGGCGGCCGGGGCGCGCCGGTCCGGGAAGGCAGCACGGCAGCACGGCAGACCGGCGGCATGGGCAGATAGGCCACGCGCGGGTCCCTCCCCCGTTACCCGGGGACCCGCGCGAGCCGTCGTGCGGGCCGAGCGCGCTCGTACGACGCGGTCGGCCGGGGCCCGGTTCCGCACGATGGTGCGGCCGTGTCCGGGCACCGGAAGTATCGCCTTTCGCCCGAGGAGGGGTCGAACGCTTTTCCGGGAGAACGCCCGTCGGGGAGGAGCCTGTTCAGGCGCGAGGCGTCGGCCGGCCCCACAACGTGACCGTACGCAGCAGCCGTTCGACCGGGCCGAGCCGGTGGCGTTCCATCAGCCGGGCGGAGAAGGCGAGTTGGCACCCGTAGAAGAGCAGCGCCCCGCCCAGCACGGCCGCCGCGCCGACCCGGCCGTACAGGGCGGCCCCGTAACCGGTGAAGACGAGCGCCATCACGAGGGACTGCACCAGGTAGTTGGTGAGGGCCATGCGGCCGGCCGGAGCCAGCCGGGCGGCGAGGCGGGCGCCGCGCGGAGTGGTGAACCAGAGGAGCAGACCGCAGGCGTACGCGGCGCTGAGCGCGGGTGCGGTGAGCATGCCGACGATGAACATCGGGATCTCCCAGCGGGCGCCCAGCGGCCCCACCGTGCCCGCCGCCATGAGCGCGCCGCCGGGCAGCCCGACGGCCAGGCCCCAGCCGCAGATCCGGCGCAGCCGGGCCACGCGGTCCGGGGTGCCGGTGCCCGTCAGGAGCCGGCGCCTGCCCGCCACGAACCCGGCCAGGAACGCCGCGACGACCATGCCGCCCATCATGAGGAGCCCGGCCAGGATGTCGGTCCAGGCATCCATGTTGGCGCGGATCACGTCCGCCGGGCCGCCCCGGTACGCGGCGGTCAGCTCGGCCGCGGAGGCCGCGAGGCCCTCGTCGCCCCCGCCCGTGTCCACCAGGGCGACGGCTGCCCCGAGGAGCAGGTAGAGCGCGGCCACGGCCCCGTACACCCAGAGCGCGGCGCGCCACATCCTGGCCGGGTCGACGGCCCGGGCCGCGAAGAGGATCAGGCCGAGGACGGCGTACGTGGTGAGGATGTCGCCCGGGTACAGCAGGACCGCGTGCAGGGCGCCGAGCACGAACAGGCCGAGGAGGCGGCGCAGCATCCTGGGCGCGAAGGGGGCGCCGTCGCGTTCGGCCGAGTCCATCTGGAGGGTGGAGCTGTAGCCGAAGAGGAAGGAGAAGATCAGGTAGAACTTGGTCTGGACGAGCATCATGACCAGCCAGTGCGCCGCCTGGTCCAGACCACTGGCGCTCGGCCCGCCGCCGCCCCGCCCTTCGATGCCCGCCATCACCAGGACATTGGCGAGGAAGATGCCGCAGAGCGCGAAGCCGCGGAGCGCGTCGACCTCGACGATGCGGTGGGGCCTCGGCATCACGGCTGCGGGCTCGGCCGCTGACGTGGGCCCCGTGGGCCGGATGGTCTCCGGATGCTTCACGGGACGACGGAGAGCACGGTCACCACGGTCACCGTGGAGATCGCGGCCTGGAGGTTGCGGATGGCCTCCCGCACGCTCACGCCCGCCCAGTGGCCGTCGGCGATCTCCGCCATGCGCGGGGCCGCCTGCTTCTTCGGCAGGCCGGGGAAGGCCTGCGGGTGCATCCCCGTGGCGTGCAGCAGGGCGACCAGCGCGCTGGTGCGGGCGTCCGGCTCGGCCCCGTGCAGCACCACCGCGGCCAGCCGTGCGCGCAGCTCCCGTTCGACGGATCCGTCGGCCTCCGGGTAGCGGCGCACCGGGAAGACGCCGAGGGCCCGGTGCTTCTCCTCGGTCACCAGACCGCGGGCGCAGAGGCCGGCCACCACGTCCTGCGAGCCCTTCGCGTGCTCCCGGGTCAGCCAGTCGACCACCTTGCGGCTGCTGGAGGCCCCGTGGACCCAGCGCACCAGCCGGTCGAGCCGTCCGTCGAGGAGAGCGTCACCGGTGGGGGTCGGGTCGAAGACCTCGACGCGGCCGCCCTTCACCGTGACGCGGCCCGCCATGACCAGCTCCAGGAGCATGCCCGCGGCCACGCCCCAGCGCGCCGCCGACTCCCCCTTCGCCGCGCCGGTCATGTCGTCCAGCGACAGCAGCATGATCTCTTCGCCCAGCGAGACGGCCATGGTCAGGCTCCCCCGTACTCTCTTCGTCCCGATCGGTGTCCCGGCCGGTCCCTTCGTCCTGCTCGGACAGACGTGAAGAACCCGCCCGGGGTTGCTCACAAGGCGAAACTCCTGCTCAGGAGGGGTCCGCGGCCGCCGCGAACGCCCCGCGCGCCAGCCGGTGCAGCAGTGCGGCGGTGGCCTCGCGCCCGGGGCGGGCCTCGGGGCGGGCCAGGTGCGGGGTGGAGTTCAGCAGGCCGAAGACGGCGTGCACGGTGACGCGGGCCTCGTTCTCGGGCAGGCCGGGGTAGAGGGCGCGGACGACGCCCACCCAGACCTCCACGTACTCGCGCTGGAGCCGGCGCACCCGCTTGCGGTCCGTGTCGCGCAGCCGGTCCAGCTCGCGGTCGTGGAGGGTGATGAGGGGGCGGTCGTCGAGGGCGAAGTCGATGTGGCCCTCGATGAGCGCGTCCAGGAGGGCTTCCGGGGAACCGTCACCCCGGGCGGCGTCCTCCGCCACCCGGAGGCGGCCGCCGTCCAGCAGCCGCTCGCTGATGCCGACCAGCAGCTCGGCGAGCATCGCGTCCTTGCCGGGGAAGTGGCGGTAGAGGCCGGGGCCGCTGATACCGACCGCAGCGCCTATCTCGTCGACGCCGACACCGTGGAAGCCGCGCTCGGCGAAGAGGCGCGCGGCCTCCCGCAGGATCTGCTCGCGGCGGGTGGGGGCCGCGACGCGGGCGGCGGCATGGGTGCTCATGAGGATTCATTCTAGACAGGGCCGTTAGCGCTCGTTAACCTGAGGGAAACGCGTTAACGCTCATTAACAGCAGACGGTCATCAACAGCAGACCGTCATCACACACATGATCGCGGTACGGGCAAGGGGGCTCGACACGATGCAGCAGGCACCGGTCCTGGCGAGCGCGGCCGATCCCGCCTCGGAGGCCTGGCAGGCCAACGAGGCGGCGCATCACGCGCTCGCCGACGAGCTGGCGGCACGGCTCGCCACGGCACGGCTGGGCGGCGGTGAGAAGGCGCGGGCCCGCCACGAGGCGCGCGGCAAGCTGCTCCCCCGGGACCGGGTGGACACCCTCCTCGACCCGGGCTCGCCGTTCCTGGAGCTGGCCCCGCTGGCGGCCGAGGGGCTGTACGGGGGCGCCGCCCCGGCAGCCGGGGTGATCGCCGGGATCGGGCGGGTCAGTGGCCGCGAGTGCGTGATCGTCGCCAATGACGCGACCGTCAAGGGCGGCACGTACTACCCGATGACCGTGAAGAAGCACCTGCGCGCGCAGGAGGTGGCGCTGGAGAACCGGCTCCCCTGCCTCTACCTGGTCGACTCGGGCGGCGCGTTCCTCCCGATGCAGGACGAGGTCTTCCCCGACCGGGACCACTTCGGACGGATCTTCTACAACCAGGCCCGGATGTCGGGGGCGGGCATCCCGCAGATCGCGGCGGTGCTGGGCTCCTGCACGGCGGGCGGGGCGTACGTCCCGGCGATGAGCGACGAGGCCGTCATCGTCCGCAACCAGGGCACGATCTTCCTCGGCGGCCCCCCGCTGGTGAAGGCCGCGACCGGTGAGGTCGTCACGGCGGAGGAGCTGGGCGGCGGCGAGGTCCACTCCCGCACGTCGGGGGTCACCGACCACCTCGCGGAGGACGACGCGCACGCCCTGCGGATCGTCCGCAACATCGTGGCGACCCTCCCGGACCGCGCCCCGCTCCCCTGGTCGGTCGAGCCGGCCGAGGAGCCGAAGGTGGACCCGGCGGGTCTGTACGGGGCGGTCCCGGTGGACTCCCGCACCCCGTACGACGTACGCGAGGTCATCGCCCGGGTGGTGGACGGCTCGCGCTTCCAGGAGTTCAAGGCGGAGTACGGTACGACGCTGATCACCGGGTTCGCCCGCATCCACGGCCACCCCGTGGGGATCGTCGCGAACAACGGGATCCTGTTCTCCGAGTCGGCCCAGAAGGGCGCGCACTTCATCGAGCTGTGCGACCAGCGCGGCATCCCGCTCGTCTTCCTGCAGAACATCTCCGGCTTCATGGTCGGCCGGGACTACGAGGCGGGCGGCATCGCCAAGCACGGCGCGAAGATGGTCACGGCGGTGGCGTGCACCCGGGTGCCGAAGCTGACGGTCGTGGTCGGCGGTTCGTACGGCGCGGGCAACTACTCCATGTGCGGCCGGGCGTACTCGCCCCGCTTCCTGTGGATGTGGCCCAACGCCAAGATCTCCGTCATGGGCGGCGAGCAGGCGGCTTCCGTCCTGGCCACCGTCAAGCGCGACCAGCTCGGAGACGACTGGAGCGCCGAGGACGAAGAAACGTTCAAGGCCCCGATCCGCCAGCAGTACGAGACCCAGGGCAACGCGTACTACGCCACCGCCCGGCTCTGGGACGACGGTGTGATCGACCCCGTGGACACCCGCCAGGTGCTGGGCCTCGCCCTGACCGCCTGCGCCAATGCCCCGCTGCCCCAGAAGGACCCGGCCGGGCCCGGCTTCGGCGTCTTCCGGATGTGAGGAACAGATGACGATGTTCGACACCGTTCTGGTCGCCAACCGCGGCGAGATCGCCGTCCGGGTGATCCGGACCCTGCGCGAGCTGGGGGTGCGCTCGGTCGCGGTCTTCAGCGACGCGGACGCGGACGCCCGGCATGTACGGGAGGCGGACACGGCGGTACGGATCGGCCCGCCGCCGGCCGCCGAGAGCTACCTGTCGGTTCCGGCGCTCCTGGAGGCGGCCCGCCGCACGGGGGCGCAGGCAGTCCACCCCGGCTACGGCTTCCTCGCGGAGAACGCGGCCTTCGCCGCCGCCTGCGCGGAGGCGGGGCTGACCTTCATCGGCCCGCCCGCCTCCGCGATCTCGCTCATGGGCGACAAGATCCGGGCCAAGGAGACGGTCTCGGCGGCCGGGGTCCCGGTGGTCCCGGGTTCGTCCGGCAGCGGCCTGACCGACGCCCAACTGGAGTCGGCGGCAAGGGAGATCGGCACCCCCGTATTGTTGAAACCCTCTGCGGGCGGCGGCGGCAAGGGCATGCGCCTGGTCCGGGACGCGGAGGTGCTGGCGGAGGAGATCGCGGCGGCGAGGCGCGAGGCCCGCGCCTCGTTCGGCGACGACACCCTCCTCGTGGAGCGGTGGATCGACCGCCCGCGCCACATCGAGATCCAGGTCCTGGCCGACGCCCACGGCAACGCGATCCACCTCGGCGAGCGCGAGTGCTCGCTCCAGCGCCGCCACCAGAAGATCATCGAGGAGGCCCCTTCGGTCCTCCTCGACGAGGAGACCCGGGCGGCGATGGGCGAGGCGGCCGTGCAGGCGGCCCGCAGTTGCGGCTATGTCGGCGCGGGGACGGTGGAGTTCATCGTCCCGGGCAACGACCCGGCCTCGTACTACTTCATGGAGATGAACACCCGCCTCCAGGTGGAACACCCGGTCACCGAGCTGATCACGGGGCTCGACCTGGTGGAGTGGCAGCTGCGGGTCGCGTCGGGCGAGCAACTCCCGTACGCACAAGAGGACATCCACCTGAACGGCTGGGCCATCGAGGCCCGGGTCTGCGCCGAGGACCCGTCCCGGGGCTTCCTGCCCTCGGGCGGTACGGTGCTGGCGCTGCGCGAGCCGCAGGGCGGCGGGGTGCGGACGGACTCGGGGCTCAGTGAGGGCGTGCCGGTGGGCAGCCTGTACGACCCGATGCTGTCGAAGGTCATCGCGTACGGCCCCGACCGCGCGACGGCCATCCGCAAGCTGCGGGCGGCCCTCGCGGACACGGTGATCCTGGGCGTCCCGACCAACACGGGCTTCCTGCGCCGCCTGCTGGCCCACCCGGACGTGATCTCCGGCAACCTCGACACGGGGCTCGTGGAACGCGAGGCGGAGGGCCTGGTGCCGGACGGGGTGCCGGTCGAGGTCTACGCGGCGGCGGCCGCGGTCCGCCGGGAGGCGCTGGAGCCCCGGCCGGACGCGGGGGGCTGGACGGACCCGTTCTCGGTGCCGAGCGGGTGGCGGACGGGGGGCATCCCGGCGCCGCTGGTGTTCCCGCTGCGGGTGTCGGGACTTGAACCCGTTGCTCATGGCTCCCCAACCGACGCCCGGGTGACGCCCAACCGGGTTTCCGTCGAACTGGACGGCCTGGCGCACCACTTCCACCGCTCCGGCGACTGGCTCGGCCGGGACGGCGACACCTGGCACGTCCAGGACCACGACCCGGTCGAGGCCTCCCTGAGCGGGGCCGGCCGGGGCGGGGCGGACACGCTGGCGGCGCCGATGCCGGGCACGGTCACGGTGGTGAAGGTGGCCGTCGGGGACGAGGTCGAGGCGGGACAGAGCCTGCTCGTGGTGGAGGCGATGAAGATGGAGCACGTGATCTCCGCCCCGCACGCGGGGACCGTCACCGAGCTGGACGTCACGGCGGGAGCGACGGTGGCGATGGACCAGATCCTGGCGGTCGTGGCCCCTCGGGAGGACTCATGACCACGCGACCACTCCCCATGAAGGTCCCGGCCCCGGGTCTCCCCTCCCGGGTCCGCATCCACGAAGTGGGCGCGCGGGACGGCCTGCAGAACGAGAAGGAGACCGTCCCGACGCCGGTGAAGGCGGAGTTCATCCGCCGCCTGGCCGTGGCGGGCCTGACGACCGTCGAGGCGACGAGCTTCGTGCACCCGAAGTGGGTGCCCCAACTGGCCGACGCGGAGGAGCTGTTCCCGCTCCTCGGCGAGGTCGCGGACATCGGTGACGTGTCCCTCCCGGTCCTTGTCCCGAACGAACGCGGCCTGGACCGGGCGCTCGCGCTCGGGGCCCGGTCGATCGCGGTGTTCGGCTCGGCGACGGAGACGTTCGCCGCACGAAACCTCAACCGGACGGTCGACGAGTCGCTCGCGATGTTCGAGCCGGTGGTGGCCCGCGCCAAGGCGGACAAGGTGCATGTGCGCGGGTACCTGTCGATGTGCTTCGGCGACCCGTGGGAGGGCGCGGTGCCGGTGGCACAGGTGGTCAGGGTCGCGAAGGCGCTGATGGACCTGGGCTGCGACGAGCTGTCGCTGGGCGACACGATCGGGGTGGCGACGCCGGGCCACGTAACAGCACTGCTGACAGCGCTGAACGAGGCGGGCGTGACGACCCCCGTCATCGGGGTGCACTTCCACGACACGTACGGCCAGGCGCTGTCCAACACCCTGGCGGCGCTCCAGCACGGAGTGACGACGGTGGACGCCTCGGCGGGCGGCCTGGGCGGCTGCCCGTACGCGAAGAGCGCCACGGGCAATCTCGCCACCGAGGACCTGGTGTGGATGCTCGACGGCCTGGGAATCGAAACGGGCGTCGACCTGTCCGAACTGACCGCCACCAGCGTCTGGCTGGCCGAACACCTGGGCCGACCGAGCCCATCCCGCACGGTCCGCGCCCTGACCCCTTCTCCCTCTTCCGCCTCCCACAAGGAGTGAGTCACACCATGTCCCTGGACCACCGGCTGACCGCCGAGCACGAGGAACTGCGCCGCACGGTAGAGGCGTTCGCGCACGACGTGGTCGCGCCGAAGATCGGCGACTTCTACGAGCGCCATGAATTCCCGTACGAGATCGTGCGCGAGATGGGCCGGATGGGCCTGTTCGGGCTGCCGTTCCCGGAGGAGTACGGCGGGATGGGCGGCGACTACCTCGCGCTCGGGATCGCCCTGGAGGAGCTGGCCCGGGTCGACTCCTCGGTTGCGATCACGCTGGAGGCCGGGGTCTCGCTGGGCGCGATGCCGCTCCACCTCTTCGGCACGGAGGAGCAGAAGCGGCAGTGGCTGCCGAAGCTCTGTGCGGGCGAGGCGCTGGGCGCGTTCGGCCTGACCGAGCCGGACGGCGGCTCGGACGCGGGCGGCACGCGGACGACGGCGGTGCTGGACGAGGCGACGAACGAGTGGGTCATCAACGGCTCGAAGTGCTTCATCACCAACTCGGGCACGGACATTACGGAGTTGGTGACGGTAACGGCCGTGACCGGCCGCAAGGAGGACGGCCGCCCCCGGATCTCCGCGATCATCGTCCCGTCCGGCACCCCCGGCTTCACGGTCGCGGCCCCGTATTCCAAGGTCGGCTGGAACGCCTCGGACACCCGCGAGCTGTCCTTCACCGACGTCCGCGTCCCGGCGGCGAACCTCCTGGGCGAGGAGGGCCGGGGCTACGCCCAGTTCCTGCGGATCCTGGACGAGGGCCGGGTCGCGATCTCCGCCCTGGCCACGGGCCTGGCGCAGGGCTGCGTGGACGAGTCGGTGAAGTACGCGGCCGAGCGCCACGCCTTCGGCAAGCCGATCGGCGCCAACCAGGCGATCCAGTTCAAGATCGCCGACATGGAGATGCGCGCCCACATGGCCCGCGTGGGCTGGCGCGACGCGGCTTCGCGGCTGGTGGCGGGCGAACCGTTCAAGAAGGAGGCGGCGATCGCGAAGCTGTACTCCTCCACGGTCGCGGTGGACAACGCCCGCGAGGCGACACAGATCCACGGCGGTTACGGCTTCATGAACGAGTACCCGGTGGCGCGGATGTGGCGCGACTCGAAGATCCTGGAGATCGGCGAGGGGACGTCGGAGGTCCAGCGGATGCTGATCGCACGGGAGTTGGGGCTGCCGGCCTGATCTGCCGCCCGGTGCTCCAACTGCCGCCTCGGCCGCCGTGGATGTGCTCATGGCAGCTGGGGCGGTCGTGCCAGCCGGCCGCCAGGGACCTTGTCACGGTGAGTGGCCCTTCTTCTTGCGATTCGCCGTTCACTCGCCTGAGCCAGGTGGGAGACTCGGCGGACACGTGGCGATCCAAGGAGTTCAGGGCATGGCAACAGATGCTTTTGACGGACCGGTTCCGGAAGAAGCCATACGTGGACAACGAGTCCTCGCCCTGCTGGACAAAGCGGTCGAAGTCCAGAGTTCACCGGTGCGGAAGAAGATCGCCCGGGCACGCCAGCGGAACCCGGAGGCGACACCAGCACAGGTGATCCGCAATCTGGAACGGATGTATGTCAGCGCATTGACCGGGTCGGGTGCCGCAGTTGGGGGAGCAGCAGCCGCGCCCGGCGTCGGCACAGGAATCTCGCTGGCGCTGTCGGCGGGCGAGGTGCTCACCTCCCTGGAGATGAGCGCCCTCTTCGCGCTCTCGATCGCAGAAGTCCATGGAGTCCCCATCGACGAGATCGAGCGCCGCCGCACGATCGTGATGGGCGTCATGCTCGGCGGGAGCGGCACGGCCACCATCGCCGGGGTCGCTGAGCGTACGGGGCAACACTGGGGACGTCAGGTCGTCGCCAAGGTGCCTGTCGAGACCTTGCGGCAGATCAACAAGGTCCTGGGGAAGAACTTCGTCACGAAGTACGGGACCAAGCAAGGAATCATCGTTCTCGGTCGAGTGGCACCCTTCGGTATCGGCGCTGTGATCGGCGGTGGCGCCAATGCGGCCATCGGCGCTCTCGCGGTGAGGGCCGCTCGTCGCGCATTCGGTCCGCCCCCTGCATCGTGGGACCACGGCTGACACCCAGCACACAGCTGACGTCCCACTCAGGGCCCCAACGGGGCCGGCCTGTGACAGAAGGACAAGGCATCATGGTCTCCGCCCAGTCCTGGTCGGACGCCCGGCAGGTGTGGGACCACCACCTCATGCACCACGCCCCCCGCGCCTGCTCGGTCATCATCGGGCTCGGCATCCATGACCTGGGGGTGGCCGACGTATCGGCGGGGTTCTACCTGCGCGGGCTGGCCCCCGTCATCGTGTTCACCGGCTCGACCAGCCCCACCACTCGCGACCGGATGCCTCGCGGAGGCCGGTACGGACGTGGACTCCGTACTGCTGGTCAGCAAGCCGTACGAGGAGCGGCGCGCGTACGCCACGGCCCGCAAGCCGTGGCCGGAGGTGGACGTCGTCAGCGCGTCGAGTGCGATGACCTTCGAGGAGTACGTGGCCTCGATCGGGGACGACCGGCTGGTCATCGACATGCTGGTCGGGGCCCTGCAGCGGCTGCTTCTCTACCCGGCTCAGGGTTTCATGATCGAGCAGCCCGTCCCCGACGAGGTCACGGCGGCGTACGAGCGGCTGCGCCGGGCCGGGTCCACCCGTCGGCTGGTCGCCGGGCAGGGCTCGGGAAGCCCGTCCGCCCGCTGAGGGCCCCTGGCAACACCCCGGCCCCTCCTACTTCTTGCGGCGCTTGGTCGGCTTCTCCGGTTCCGGGGAGGGGGACGGGGACGTGGTGCGGAGCATGACCGTGTAGTTGCGGTGCTCGAAGAGCCGTTCGATCTCCGGGACGCTGGAGGAGCCCACCCCGCAGCAGGCGTAGTGCACGGTCAGGGGGGCTTCGTCGTTCCCCTGTGCCTCGTGGGCCGCAGCGAGTTCGGCCACCTTGTCACGCAGGGTGCCGCCCTCCACCGAGGTCGCGCCCTCGGCCAGATGCTTGGCCTCCAGAGGCATCAGCTTGTAGTTGATGACCTCCTGGCCCGCCGTGTAGGTCTTGGGAAACCCGTCGGGCATCGGCTTGCGCTTGTTGTTGGGGCCGACCAGTTCGAGGTTGTCCGCGGCCGGCGGCTCGCCGGACTCCACGAGCTTCGCCACCTCGTTCTCCAGCCACGCACCCGGCGGGGCGTAGACGATCAGCTCGATGCCCGCCGGCACGGTGAAGGTCGCCTTGAGCGCGCGGCTGCGTGGGTTGTCGGGGTTCTTGGGCAGGCGCTGGTTGTCGCCGAACCGCCCGTGCCCGCTGATCACGGTGGTGCTTTGGCTGCTCGTGCTCGCTTCGGGCTCCCCGGTGTCCTCCCCCGGCATCCGCTGCACCGGCAGCGCCGCCCGGCTGTCGAGCATGCGGCACACGGCGGCGTTCCCGGCCGAGCGCTGCAGCTCCATCAGGCGGCCGCCGGTCTCCTGTGCGGACGCGGGTGACGTGGCAGCCGCGAGAGCTCCCGGCTGCGGGAGCCTGAGCGATCGGTGGCCCTCTTCCGCCTCTTCACGCGTGTGCATCAGCCACTCCCTTCGGTACGGAATCCACGCGGAGGGGGCGCGGGAAGAAATCAACACTAGGGCGCCCGGACCGACGGCGGCAGAGCGCGGGGGCGGTGGCCGGGGACAGTGTCCCTTGCCCTCGGGGGCCACCGGGGGCGGCACCCTGCGAGCCCGGGGGCCGTACGGCGGAAGAGTCTTCAGCTAAGGCGTGGATCGCCGACCCGGGGAAGGGGCGGACAGAAATATGACAACGTTATCCAACCCCCGTCCGGACGCAGGCACCACAGTGCTCGGCACAGTTTTCCCGCAGCGGGCCGTCAGGGGAAGAGCTGGGCAACAGCCCGTGTCCCCGGAGGCAGCGCCCCCTCCGGAGACCGGCTCGCCGTGCCGGGTGACGAAGAGGACCCACACGACAGCGGACCGCGCGATCAACGCGGTCCGCCGGGGTGCGTCACTGCACCGGACTTCGGGAGCTCGGCCGGCCGTCACCCCCGAAGATCCGGCAAGAGATGCTAGAGGACCGTTGCGCCGTAGACGCTCAGGGCCTCGGTGACGGGCTGGTAGAACGTCGTTCCGCCGGTACGGCAGTTCCCGCTGCCGCCCGAGGTGAGGCCCAGAGCGGTGCTTCCGGCGAAGAGCGAGCCGCCGCTGTCGCCGGGCTCGGCGCAGACGTTGGTCTGGATCATGCCGTACACGATGCCGCTGGAACCGTAGTTCACGGTGGCGTTGAGGCCGGTGACCGTACCGCTGCGCAGCCCGGTGGTGCTGCCGCTGCGGAGGACGGACTGACCCACGAACGCGTTGCCCGCCGTGGTGATGTCCTGGTAGGAGCCGTTGTACAGGTAGACCCGGCCGTCGGCCGCAGCCGGGTTGGAGTGGCGGATAATGCCGTAGTCGTTGTTCGGGAAGCTGGTGCCGGTACGCGTACCGATGGACCAGCTGGCGCCGATGTTGGTGCAGTGGCCGGCAGTCAGCGCGTGGGCCACGCCGCCGACCGACACGTTGAAGCCGAGCGAACAGCGGCTGCCGCTCGTGGTGATGGCCTCACCGCCGGCAATCAACGGGGTGAACTTGCCGGTGGTGCGCTTGATGGTCAATTGGGCCCTGGAGTTCGCCAGCGCGCCCTTGACCTCGGCCAGTTCGGCCTTCGACACGGTGCTGTCGATGGTCACGACGATCTTGCCGGTGCTTGCCTCGGTGTACCAGGCGGTGCCGGCCACATCGGCGCCGAGCACGGCGGAGCTGGCGTCGGCGAGCTGCGAGGCGGTCGCCTTGACCTGGGGTTCCGGGGCGGCGACGGCCGAGGGTGCCGCCAGTGCGAGGGCGGTCACCAGACCGGACGCCACAGCGACGAGCCGGGCTCGTCTGGTGGTGCTGGTCAGCAGGGAGAAGCGCTTGAAGGTCACGAGATCCTCCGCAGGTATGGGGGGGGATGGACAGCCCCGTCGGGTGGGGTGGGGCAGTCGGGGCGCCAGGTTCCCGTCCGGCGATCGCTGGACGTGAACCTGTCAAGTTGCACGGTTGAATGGTCAACGGCGACGACTCCGGACGCAAGGTCGGATTCCGGCCCGCGGCCCCTGAACGACGCGGAGACCAAGGAGCCGACCGAGACCCATTGGTCGCGTATGGCTATTCTCTGCGAATTACATAATTACTTACTGATCAATGCCTCGATAGAACCTATTTTTGCGGTATCTGACGTGCGCCTAATAAACCCTGCGAAGCCTGGCTGCTTTGCTACATCTTTACAAAAAAAGTGACCACGGGTTACGCAAGGGGCCCGTGCGACGCCCCGACCGGACGCGTCTCGACGATTGACGCATATTCCACATAAACGGGGCACCGACGTCAACGTTCATCAATTCCGCAACTAAGGCATTTAAGGAGATACCCTATTTAATCACCCGCATATGGAAGCTGGCCTAATTTTTACCTTCGGCCCCCTTACGAACGTGATCGTGACTCTGAGGACAGGCGTCCACCCCACCCCGCTGAGTTGGCGACGCCCACCACCCATCAAGGGTGCCGAAATGGGGAAAGGCTCCGGTCGAAGCGTTGCGGACGGGGTCGTCGTCCGATGGGGCCCGTCGGGGGGAGGCGGTTGCCGAGGTGCCGAGGGTTCGAGGGGCGGGGCTGCTGCTGGTGCTCCTGTGCGGGATTCTCATCGGGCAGGTGTTGCTCTGGCCCACGGCCGGCCGAGCCGAAGGGCTGCCGGCCCCGCCGGACTGCGCCGACAACGGGTCGAAGGGTGCCACCGGCAGAGCCGGGATCGTGTTCGAGCACCGGGGCCGGACCTACACGAAGGCCACCAGCGACGTCACGATCACCGTTCCGATGTCCTGGAAGCGCGCCGACAAGCTGGGGTTCGGAACGGCGAGTGAGGGCTACCGGCCGGCCATGCGCTGCCTGGTACGGGGGGACCAACGATTCGACACGCGCCGGGAGGAGTGGCGGGCACACGAACCCGTCGTCAAGCCCGGCGCAAAGTCCGTGACCATCCGCGTCAGAGCCCACACCTGGGTGGACCAGCGGCGGACGCTCCTCGTCGGGCCCTGGGTCGTCACCGTGGGGTCGGCCTCATGGAAGGTACGGTTCGCGCCCCCGAGAACTCTTGGTTCGGTGGTGTGGCAGGGCGTCACTGTGGACCCCGGTGCGCCGGGAGTCACGAGAGCGATTCCGCGCGCCGCCCAGGGCGAAGGCACTCATGGCCTTCGGTGGAACAGCGCGGCGCCCGAGCGGCCCATCACCGTGTGGATCGAACCCTCCTGGCCGCGGTCCTGGTCCGCCCAGGACGACAGCGCACCCTTCGGAGTCATCAATGCCACGGGTACCTGCTTTGGGACGTCCTCGTCGCCGCGGCACTGTGGCGCGCGGCAGTCCTGTACCGCAGGCAGCGCCGCAGGCTCGATCCGGCCGAGCATCGCGCCGTCGTCAACCTGACCAACTGGGCAGCGGCCCTGTTCTGTCTCTCTCTGCTGGCCAACGCCGACGACCTCGTTTTCGTGGCCACGGGCGCTTTCGATGACCCCGGCCAGTGGGTGCCACAGGCTCGCTCGGCCGTACACGCGTGGTGGCTGAGTGCGCTGGCCGGAGCCGTCCTCCTCCTGGTCGCACGGGCGAGCGGCCGACTGCGCCGCGGCGGCGTCGCACTCGCCGTGGTGGCGGCGGTTCCAGGAGTCCTGCCGAGCGCTGTCGGGCTGGACGCACCGGCCTTCGTCCGCCCGGAGACCCACGGCCACTCCTGGTACACCATCGGCGTCGTCGCCGCCGCTGCCCTGGCATCGTCCCTGCTCCTGGTGGTGAGCACCTGGGCTGCCGCGTGGAGGCTCCTGCGCGACGCCGGGCTCCTCCGCAGGCGCGCGGTGGACTTCCCCCTCGGCAGAGCTCTCGCGTTCTCCGCGGGCGGTGTGGCTCTGACGGCCGTGTCCCAGGCCGCCGCAAAGGAGCGGGACTGGCTGCGGGACAGCTGGCCGAGCGCCCTGGTCGACCCGACGTACCGACTGTGGTGGACCGACGGCACTCTCATCTCCCACAATGTGGGGTACGGCGCCTGGCACGAGGCCGAGCTGCGCAGCGGGCTGCTGTGGTCCGCCACCTACGCGCAGGGCTGGTGGACGGGCACGCTGTGGACCCTGACCGCCCTGGCCATGCTGGCCTTTCTGTACGTCACCGCGCACAGGCGTGTGGGCGTGACCCCGCCTGCCGCCCAGCCGCCCGTGCTCAGCACCGAACCGAGCCCTGCTGAGCAGTGGTTGCTGCGGGTGTCCCTTCCTGCTGTCGTGCTGCTGTTCCTCGGGGTCTACGCCGCGAACAGCGCACCGGCCCTGCTCTGGTTCCTCATCGATCTGGCAGCTCTGTCCCTGTGTCTGCGCCTGGGGATCCGGCGTGCCGTGCTGTACCGCGAAGTCAGCAACGGGCGACGGCTGGGTGATCTGCTGACTGTCGCGGACCGCCCCCAACTGCTGGACGCGGCACGGGGACACCGTGAGAAGCTCGCCAAGCTCCGCCGCCTCGACCACGGGCAGTCGGACGAAGCCGTGATCGACCGCCACCTGGTCGAGGAGGAGCTGAGGCTCTCCCGACGGTGGGTGAGGGCACGCGACACCGCTCAGCACTACGAGCTGCCGCCGGACGTGACAGCGGTCGACGCGGTGCTGGCTCTCGGCCCGGGGGACACATGGTGGCAGAACGCCACAACCGCCGCCCGGTACAGCGCCCTTCTCTCCCTCCCGTTCGCCGGCCTCCTGACCTGGGTGCAGACGCTGCGTGGCGACGCACTGACCGGCACGCTGCACGACCCCTTCGGCATTTTCGAGGTCATCTGGTCCCCCGCGTCCTGGATAGTCGCCTTCGCCTCGGCCGGCTTCCTCCTGGGAGCCCTGTGGCGCCGCCTTCCCGGTCGGCACGGTCCCATGAAGGTCCTGCTTCTGGCCGTCGCCTACACCGTACCGGTGGGCCTCTTCGCCGTCGGCAACCAACTCCTCAGCGAGGAACAGGGCGTTCTCGCCTTCGCGTCGGCGTCCATCCTGCTCGTCCTCACCCTCACGGCGGTGGCCGTGGACCTGCACACCTTCCGAACGGAGCGCGCGTTCCGGCCCTCCCGGATACAACTGCTTTTCTCCGTCTACCAAATACGTTTTCTTTCCCCGCAGATAGCCTGGGTCCTGGCGCAGCTCGTCGCCGTGGTCACACTCTGGCAGTTCTTCGGGGCCCCCGACACGCCACCGTCCGGGGGAGGTTCCGTGAGCAGGTGAGCGGCTCGCCGAGCGAGCGAAGAACCCCCTCCCGTACCGGCCCCTCACTCGAAGCCGACCTCAGCTCCCCCGCCCCTCAGGCGACGGGCGCCTCCGCGGCCTGGCGGCTGTCGTACTCCGCGCGCGCCCTGGCGATCTCCTGCTGGTGGCCCTCGGTCCAGTCGACCAGGGTCCGGATCGTCGTGTGCAGGGTCGCGCCCATCGGCGTCAGCTCGTACTCCACGCGCGGCGGGACCACCGGATAGACCGTGCGCCGCACCAGGCCGTCGCGTTCGAGCTGGCGCAGGGTCACCGTCAGCATGCGCTGGCTGATGCCGTCGATCAGGCGGCGCAGCTCGGAGAAGCGGAGCGTCCGGCGCTCCAGGTGCGCTATGGCGAGCAGCGACCACTTGTCCGCGACGCGGTCGAGGATCTGCCGCACCTCGCAGCCCTCGCGGACGTCCCACTGACTGATGTCGAAGTCCTGCTCGTCGCCGGTATCGCAGCAGTGACTCGGTGACTTCGAAGTGCCTTCTTCCATGGTCCCCCACAGTGCCGCATGCTTCGAGTGGTTACAAGAGGGAACCGACCAGCACTTCGGTAACTCACGTTCGGTCCAAGCGGATTGAGCGCCGCGCCCCTCGAATCCGCCACCCCGGACCGCTGTTGCGGCGGTTCGCCATGCCCTCTTCCTCGTCCAAGGAGAAGCCCCGTGTCCACACCACCCTCCCCTTCGAGCAGCGGCACCGACCGCATGACCGGCCGCGCGTGGGGTGTGCTGCTCGTGCTCTGCGGTGCGATCTTCCTCGAAGGCATCGACGTGGCCATGCTGAACGTGGCCCTGCCCGCGATCCGCGCCGACCTGGGGCTGTCCACCGGCACCCTCCAGTGGGTGATGAGCGCGTACGTCCTCGGCTACGGCGGCTTCATGCTGCTGGGCGGACGGGCGGCCGACCTGTTCGGGCGCAGGCGGATGTTCATCCTCTGGCTGGTGGTCTTCCTGCTCTTCTCCGGGCTCGGCGGGCTGGCCACCGAAGGGTGGATGCTGATCCTCGCCCGGTTCGTGACGGGCATCGCCGCCGCCTTCATGACCCCGGCCGGTCTGTCGATCATCACCACCGGCTTCCCGGAGGGGCCGCAGCGCAACAAGGCCCTGCTCGTCTACTCCGGCACCGCGGCGGGCGGCTTCTCCATCGGGCTGGTCGTCGGCGGTCTGCTCTCCGCCGTCGACTGGCGCTGGGTCTTCTTCGCCCCGGTCATCCTCTCCGCCGGCATCCTGCTCGCCGCACTGCGGCTCGTCCCCAAGTCGCCGCGCCCCGACCGCTCCGGGCAGGGGGTCGACCTGGCCGGAGCGGTCACCGTCACCGGCGGCATCCTGCTCCTCGTCTTCGGTGTCGAGCGGGCCACCCACGCCTCGGCCGCCTGGACGACCGCCACGATCGGCACCGCGCTCCTGCTCTTCCTCGCGTTCGTCCTCATCGAGCGCCGCTCGGCCTCGCCGCTGGTCCGCCTGGGCATCTTCCGCAACGGGTCGCTGGTCCGCGCCAATGTGTCGGGGCTGCTCTTCGCCGCGGGCTTCTTCGGCTTCCAGTTCATCGCCGTGCTCTATCTGCAGGAGCTGCGGGGCTGGTCGTCCCTCCAGACGAGTTTCGCCCTGATCGTCATCGGCGTGGACGCCGTTCTCTCCCCGCTGCTCACCCCGAAGCTCGTGGCGAGGTTCGGCAACGCGCGGGTCATCTTCGGCGGACTGCTCCTCGCCTCCCTCGCGTACGCACTGTTCCTGCCGCTCGGCGCGGACTGGACCTACCTCGCGATGCTCCCGAGCCTGGTCATGCTCGGTGTGGCCTTCTCACTGGCGTACGGTCCGCTGACGATCACCGCCACCGACGGCATCGCCGAGGAGGAGCAGGGCGTCGCGGGCGGGCTGCTCTACACCTCCTTCCAGTTCGGTGCCGCGATCGGCCTTTCCTCCGTCGCCGCCGTCAACATCGCTGCCACCGACGGGACTTCGCCGGCCGCCCTGCTCGACGGCTACCGGGCGGCGCTCGTCGTCCCGCTGGCCGCCGCCCTGATCGCCGCCGCCGTCAGCGCCTTCGGACTGCGGCGCCGGCCGGGCAGCCCGGCCGTGTCCGGGACCTCCTCATCCCCGGAATCCGTTCGACAGGCCGACCGGCCGTCGGGCAAAGTCCCTGCATGAACCACCGGTACTGGCCCCTCCACGGACTCCGCATCCGTACGCCCCGCCTGGAACTGCGGCTGCCCGACGAGGCGCTCCTCGACGAGCTGGCCTCGGTCGGCGCCGGCGGGGTGCACGCCCAGGACCGGATGCCGTTCACCGTGCCGTGGACGGACGGCGAGCCCGACGAGATCGGCCGGGCCACCTACCAGCACGTGCTGAGCACCATCGCCGGGTGGACGGCCCAGGAGTGGCACCTCTCCCTGGCCGTCCTCCACGAGGGCAAGGTCGTGGGGCGCCAGGACGTGATGGGCCGGGAGTTCGGCGTACGGCGCGAGGTGGTGACCGGGTCGTGGCTGGGCCTCGCCCACCAGGGGCAGGGCATCGGGACGGAGATGCGGGCCGCCGCCCTCCATCTGGCCTTCGAGGGGCTCGGCGCCCGGTACGCGGTCTCCGATGCCAGGACGGACAACGGCAGTTCGCTCGGTGTCTCGCGGCGGCTCGGGTACGAGCCCGACGGCCTCCAGATCCAGGTGATCCGGGGGGCGGCCACCACCCTGCAGCGGCTGCGGCTGGACCGGGCCGGGTGGGAGAAGCACCGCAGCGTCGACGTCACCGTGGATGGACTCGACGCCTGCCGCGCCGACTTCGGGGTCTGAGGCCCCCGGGGGGCGGGGCGAGCGGAGTGGGTGCCATGGCTGGCGGGGCGAAGCGAGGCGGGCGCCATGGGAGGCGGGCCGGGGCGGGCGTCATGGAGGCGCGCCCGCCCTCGGCCTTCCGGCGGGGCCGACACCCACGGCCGGGGTCCGCACGACACCGTGACCGCCTAGCAAGGTTAGGCCAACCCTCCTTCGAGCTGCCGTCGCCGGAGCCGGGCCCGTCCGCCCGCTGCTCCTGGCCCGTTCCGGAGGAGCCCTCGTTGACGACTGCCGCCGTGCCCCATGTCGCCCCGTTCCGGTTCTTCGACCTAGCCGTCCTGCGGGTCAGGCGGCTCGGCCCCTCCATGCTCCGGATCACCCTGGGCGGGCCCGGGGCAAAGGGGTTCAGTGCCGGGGGCCGCGACCAGAGCCTGTCGATCTTCCTGCCGCACCCCGGGCAGAGCGAGGCCGTGGTGCCCGAGGGTGAGGACGGGGCCTGGTACCCGAAATGGCGGGCGCTGCCCGAGGACGTCCGGGCGGTGATGCGGTCGTACACCGTGCGGGCCCAGCGCGTGAAGGCCGACGGCTCCACCGAGGTGGACATCGACTTCGCGCTCCACGGTGACGGCGGCCCGGCCTCCCGCTGGGCGCTCATGGCCACGGCGGGCGACCCGCTCAAGGTGCTGGGCCCCGCGGCCGAGGACAACACCTCCGCGCGCTTCCGGCCGCCGGAGGACACCGACTGGGTCCTCATCCGGGCCGACGAGACAGCCCTGCCCGCCGCATCCGCCGCCCTGGAGTGGCTGCCCGCGGGGATGCCCGCCCGGGTCTGGCTGGAGGTGCCGAAGACGGAGGACCGGCAGGCCCTCAACACCGCGGCCAAGGCCCGGATCAGCTGGCTCGTCCGGAGCGAGGGTGCCCTGCCCGCCGTGGAGGCCGTACGCGCCGCCGAGCTGCCGGAGGGCACCCCGTACGTCTGGATCGCGGGCGAGTCGTCCGAGGTGCGGGCGCTCCGCCGCCACCTGGTCCAGGAGCGCGGCTTCGACCGCAAGCGGGTCACCTTCGTCGGGTACTGGCGGCGCGGGCTCAGCGAGGAGCAGCTGCGGGCGGAGACGCTCGCCCGGGCCGGGGCCGTGGACTAGCCCTCCAGCTCCCCAGCCCCCGCCCTCAGCACACAGAGGCACCCCAAAGGCGAATCAAAGCGGACAACTTCCGCACCAACCAGAGCCCGGGGAGAGCCGGGGATCGAGTTAGGTTAGGCTCACCTCACTTCGACATCGCGTCTCTCGTCCCCCCTTTCCCTGCCCGGAGGGACGCGATGAAGTTCCCCTCACCCGGGAGGATCCCTTCATGCGTTCGCACCTGCTCAACAACACGACTGCGGAGCAGTACCGGCGTACCGTCACCGCAGGAGTGGAACGGGTCGCGGCCAAGATCGCCGCCACCGACCGCCCCTTCAGCGGAGTAGGCGTCGACGAGCTCTCCTCCGTCGTCGACGCGATCGACCTCGACCGGCCACTGGGCGATGCCACCGCCGCCCTGGACGAGCTCGGCGAGGTCTATCTCCGCGACGCCGTCTACTTCCACCACCCCCGCTACCTGGGCCACCTCAACTGCCCGGTCGTCATACCGGCCGTCCTCGGCGAGGCGGTGCTCTCCGCGATCAACTCGTCCCTGGACACCTGGGACCAGAGCGCGGGCGGCACCCTCATCGAGCGCCGGCTGATCGACTGGACCACCGAGCGCATCGGACTCGGACCGGCCGCCGACGGCATCTTCACCAGCGGCGGTACGCAGTCCAACCTCCAAGCCCTGCTGCTGGCCCGCGAGGAGGCGAAGGTCCGGCCCGAGCACTACACCCGGCTGCGGATCTTCACCTCCGAGTGCAGCCACTTCAGCGTGCAGAAGTCCGCCAAACTCCTCGGCCTCGGCCCGGACGCGGTCATCTCCGTCCCCGTCGACAGCAACAAGCGCATGCAGGCCGTGGCCCTCGCCCACGCCCTTGAGCAGTGCGTCGCCGAGGGCGCCGTCCCGATGGCCGTCGTCGCCACCGCCGGCACCACGGACTTCGGCTCCATCGATCCGCTGCCCGAGATCGCCGCGCTCTGCGAGCAGTTCGCCACCTGGATGCACGTGGACGCCGCGTACGGCTGCGGCCTGCTGGCCTCCCGTGAGCGCCGCGGCCTCCTCGAAGGCATCGCGCACGCCGATTCGGTCACCGTCGACTACCACAAGTCCTTCTTCCAGCCGGTGAGTTCCTCCGCCGTCCTGGTCCGCGACCGGGCGACCCTGCGCCACGCCCTGTACCACGCGGAGTATCTGAACCCGCGCCGGATGGCCGAGGAGCGGATACCCAACCAGGTCGACAAGTCCCTCCAGACGACCCGCCGGTTCGACGCGCTCAAGCTGTGGATGACGCTGCGCGTCATGGGCGCCGACGGCATCGGCGAACTCTTCGACGAGGTCTGCGACCTGGCCGCCGAGGGGTGGAAGCTGCTCGCCGCCGACCCGCGTTTCGACGTGGTGGTCCAGCCGCAGCTCTCCACACTCGTCTTCCGCCACATCCCGTCCGGTGTCACCTCCCCGGACAAGATCGACCGCGCCAACCTCTACGCCCGCAAGGCCCTGTTCGCCTCCGGCGAGGCGATCGTCGCGGGCACCAGGGTCGGTGCCCGCCAGTACCTGAAGTTCACCCTCCTCAACCCCGAAACGACCGTGGACGACATCGCCGCGGTCCTCGACCTGGTCTCCGGCCACGCCGAGCAGTACCTGGGAGACTCCCTTGTCCGCGCTTCCTGACCCCCACGACTTCATCGGGATCGGGCTCGGCCCGTTCAATCTCGGACTGGCCTGCCTGACCGAGCCGATCGACGAACTGAACGGTGTCTTCCTGGAGTCCAAGCCGGACTTCGAGTGGCACTCCGGGATGTTCCTCGAAGGGTCCCATCTCCAGACGCCGTTCATGTCGGACCTGGTCACCATGGCCGACCCGACCTCGCCGTACTCGTTCCTCAACTACCTCAAGGAGCGCGGCAGGCTCTACTCGTTCTACATCCGGGAGAACTTCTACCCGCTGCGGACCGAGTACAACGACTACTGCCGCTGGGCCGCCGGCAAACTGAGCAGCATCCGGTTCGACGAGACCGTGGAGGCGGTGACGTACGACGAGGGCGACCAGCTCTACACCGTGACCACCGCCGCCGGGACCGTCCTGCGCTCCCGGCACCTGGTCCTGGGCACCGGAACCCCGCCGTACATCCCCGAGGCGTGCCACGGCCTCGGCGGGGACTTCCTGCACAACTCCCTTTATCTGGAGGGGAAATCCGAACTCCAGAAGAAGAAGTCGATCACGCTGGTCGGCAGCGGGCAGAGCGCGGCGGAGATCTACTACGACCTGCTCTCCGAGATCGACACGTACGGCTACCGGCTCAACTGGGTCACCCGCTCCCCGCGGTTCTTCCCGCTGGAGTACACCAAGCTGACGCTGGAGATGACCTCCCCGGAGTACATCGACTACTTCCACGCGCTGCCCGAGGAGACCCGCTACCGGCTGGAGACCGGGCAGAAGGGGCTGTTCAAGGGCATCGACGGGGAGCTGATCGACGCGATCTTCGACCTGCTCTACCAGAAGAACCTGCCCGGCCCGGTCCCGACCCGGCTGCTCACCAACTCGGCGCTCCTCAGCGCGCGTTACGACGACGAGGGCGGCGCGTACAGCCTGGGGCTGCGCCAGGAGGAGCAGGGCAAGGAGTACTCCCTCACCACCGAGGGCCTCATCCTCGCCACCGGCTACCGCTACGAGGCGCCCGCTTTCCTGGCGCCCGTCCAGGGCCGGCTGCGCCACGACAGCCGGGGCCGCTTCGACGTGGCCCGCAACTACAGCATCGACACCACCGGGCGCGGGATCTTCCTGCAGAACGCCGGGGTGCACACCCACTCGATCACCTCGCCCGACCTGGGCATGGGCGCCTACCGCAACGCGTACATCATCGGCGAACTGCTCGGCCGTGAGTACTACCCGGTCGAGAAGTCCATCGCCTTCCAGGAGTTCGCGATATGAACCGCCCCGACACCAGCCGTGCCGAAGCCGGATCGCCCGGAAAACTCGGCGCGTTCACCGTCCGTCCGCTCGACCCCCTCGCCGACGCCGAGCTGGTGCACGGCTGGGTGACCCACCCCAAGGCCGTGTTCTGGCTGATGGGCGGGGCGAAACTCCAGGACGTGGAGCGGGAGTACATGGCGATCGCCGCCCACCCGCACCATGACGCGTTCATCGGCCTGCACGACGGCGAGCCCGCGTTCCTGATCGAGCGGTACGACCCCACCGAGGTCGAGCTGAAAGGCCTGTACGAGGCGGAGCCCGGCGATGTCGGGATGCACTTCCTCGTCGCGCCGACCGACACCCCCGTGCACGGCTTCACCCGGGCCGTGATCACCGCCGTGATGGATTTCCTCTTCACCGACCCGGTGGTGCGCCGGGTCGTCGTCGAGCCCGATGTCACCAACGGCGCCGTACAGGCCCTCAACAAAGCCGTCGGCTTCGAGGTGCTGCGGGAGATCGCCAAGCCGGAGAAGGACGCACTGCTCAGCGCCTGCACCCGCGAGCAGTTCGAAGCAGCAACCGGAGGAACCGACCGATGACGACCGCCCTCACCGACAGCGTCGCCCACCTCTCCCCGGACCGCTGGGCCACCGCAAACCGACTGCTGGTCCGCAAAGCACTGGCGGAATTCAGCCACGAACGGCTTCTCACCCCCGCTCCCCTCGGCGAAGGCCGCTACACCCTCCGTAGCGACGACGCGGGCACGGAGTACCGTTTCACCGCACGCCTCTTCGCCCTGGACCACTGGCAGATCGAGGCCGAGTCGATCACGCGCCACCGGCACGGGTCCGAAGTGCCGCTCGACGCGCTGGAGTTCTTCATCGAGCTGCGGGTCGCACTCGGGCTGACCGAGGACATCCTGCCGGTCTACCTGGAGGAGATCTCCTCCACCCTGGCCGGAACCGCCTACAAACTCACCAAGGAACCGGCCACCTCCCGGCAGCTCGTCGCCGCCGGTTTCCAGGCCATCGAGACCGGGATGACCGAGGGCCACCCCTGTTTCGTGGCCAACAACGGCCGGCTCGGTTTCGGGGTCGACGAGTACCGTGCGTACGCCCCCGAGGCCGCCTCCCCGATCCGGCTGGTGTGGCTGGCCGCCCGCCGCGACCGGGCCACCTTCACGGCGGGCGCCGGTCTCGACTACGACTCGCTGGTCGCGGACGAGCTGAGCGAGGAGACCCGGGAGCGGTTCGCCGCCACCCTGCGCTCCCTGGACCTGGACCCGGACGCGTACTTCCTGCTGCCCGTGCACCCCTGGCAGTGGTGGAACAAGCTCGCCGTCACCTTCGCCGGTGAGCTGGCCGAGCGCCGCCTGGTCGTGCTCGGGGAGGGCGAGGACGCCTACCTCGCCCAGCAGTCGATCCGTACGTTCTTCAACACCGACCACCCCGGGAAGCACTACGTCAAAACGGCGCTGTCCGTCCTGAACATGGGCTTCATGCGCGGGCTCTCCGCCGCGTACATGGAGGCCACGCCCGCCATCAACGACTGGCTGGCCGGGCTGATCGAGCGCGACAGGCTGCTGACCGGCGCCCGGTTCTCGATCATCCGGGAGCGGGCCGCGATCGGCTACCACCACCGGGCGTACGAGGCCGCCACCGCCAAGGGCTCCCCCTACCTGAAGATGCTGGCCGCACTCTGGCGCGAGAGCCCGGTGGCGGGTCTGGAGCCGGGTGAGCGGGTCGCCACCATGGCCTCCCTGGTCCACACCGACCACGAGGGCCGCTCGGTGGCCGGGGCGCTCATCGAGGAGTCCGGGCTCGACCCGCAGGTGTGGCTGCGGCACTACCTGGACGCCTACCTCGTCCCGGTGCTGCACAGCTTCTACGCCTACGACCTGGTCTACATGCCGCACGGCGAGAACGTGATCCTGGTCGTGGAGGACGGTGTCGTCACCCGCACGATCTTCAAGGACATCGCCGAGGAGATCGCGGTCATGGACCCGGACGCGGTGCTGCCGCCGAAGGTCGACCGGATCCGCGCCGAGGTCCCCGAGGACATGAAGCTGCTGTCGGTCTTCACCGATGTCTTCGACTGCTTCTTCCGTTTCCTGGGCGCGGGCCTGGCCACCGAGGGGGTCCTGGACGAGGACACCTTCTGGCGGACGGTCGCCGAGTGCGTGCGCGGCTACCAGGAGTCGGTGCCCTACCTCGCGGACAAGTTCAAGCAGTACGACCTGTTCGAGCCGGAGTTCGCGCTCTCCTGCCTCAACCGCCTCCAGCTGCGCAACAACCAGCAGATGGTCGACCTCAACGACCCAGCGGGAGCGCTTCAGTTGGTGGGCCGCCTGAAGAACCCGATCGCGAAGTTCTGAGCGGTCGTCACAGACCGGTGAGCGCCCGGGGACGGTCCCCCGGGCGCTCACCTTCTTTCCTCACGGCCCCCAGTCCACCTGCGGGGAGCGGTAGAAGTCGATCCCCAGCGCGGTCAGCCGCGGCCCCTGGGCGGCCAGCCGCACCCTGTACGTCTCCCAGTCCCGGGCCGCCGCCGGTGACCAGCCGATCTCGGCGGCGCCGAGCAGCCTCGGGAAGGCCATCCGCTCGATCTCCGTGCTGTCGGTGAGCGTCTCGGTCCAGATCGGCGCCTCCACCCCGAGGACGGCCTCCTGCGGGGCTCCCTCCAGGTAGGTCGCCGGATCCCAGTCGTACGACCTCCGCACCTCCACCAGTCCGGCCCAACTCAGCCCGAGCGGGGTGTCCTTGGTGTACTTCATGTCCAGGTAGACCCGGTCGGCCGGGGAGAGCACGAGCTTGGTGCCGCCCTTCGCCGCTTCGGCCACCTGCTTGCGCTCGGCGGCGCCCGTCCGGTCGTACCCCCAGTACTGCGCCACCGCGCCCTTCACCGGCACCGCGCCGGTCAGCTGGTGCCAGCCCATCACCGTCTTGCCGTACTTCCCGACCACCGCCTGGGCCTTCGCCATGAAGGCCACGTAGTCCTCATGGCTGGTGGCGTGCGCCTCGTCGCCCCCGATGTGGAGGTACTTCCCCGGGGTGAGGGCGGCCAGTTCGCGCAGCACGTCGTCCACGAAGTCGTACGTCAGCGGCTTGGGCACGCAGAGCGAGCTGAAGCCGACCGTGGTGCCGGTGTAGAGCGGCGGGGCGATCCCGTCGCAGTTCAGCTCGGCGTAGGAGGCGAGGGCGGCGTTGGTGTGGCCGGGCAGGTCGATCTCCGGTACGACCTCCAGGTAGCGGGAGGCGGCGTACCGGACGATCTCGCGGTACTGCGCCTTCGTGTAGTACCCGCCGGGGCCGCCGCCGACCTCGGTGGAGCCGCCGTAGGTGGCGAGCCGGGGCCAGGAGTCGACGGCGATCCGCCAGCCCTGGTCGTCGGAGAGGTGCAGATGCAGCTTGTTGACCTTGTAGAGGGCGAGCTGGTCGATGTACCGCTTCACCTCGGCGACCGAGAAGAAGTGGCGTGAGACGTCCAGCATCGCGCCCCGGTAGCCGTAGCGCGGCGCGTCGGTGACCGTGCCGCCCGCGACCTTCCAGGGCCCCTTCCGCCGGCTGTCCTCCTCCACCCGGTCCGGGAGGAGCTGGCGCAGCGTCTGGACGCCGTGGAAGAGCCCGGCCGGGGCGCGGGCGGTGATGGTGAGCGCGGCGGGCGTGGAGCGCAGCCGGTAGCCCTCCTCGCCCAGGCTCCGGTCGCGGGAGCCCAGCTCCAGCCGGATGCCTCCTGGGCCCGGCCGGTCGGTGACGGGCAGCGCGTAGCCGGTGGCGGGGCGCAGGAGCTCCGCCAGGTACGCCCCGATCCGCCGGACCTCGGCGGAGCCGCCCGCCACCCTGACCGGGGTCGTGGAGGTGATGGCGTACGGGGAGCCGCCCGGCACCACCTTCGCGGGGACGGGCACGAGCTGCCCGAGGGGGCGGGGTACGGAGGCGGCGGCGACGGAGGAGGTCGCGGCGGTGGAGGAGAGGGCGGCCGCCACGACGATCAGCAGCGTGCCGAGGAGGGTGGGGAGGGGTCTGCGCCGGGCCGTACGGGGAGGTGCGGTCCGCCGGGTCGTACCTGGGGTCTGCCGGGTCGTACGTCGCTGTCGCACAAGCCTGTCCCTTCGACGGGTCCACCTGCGGATCCAACGGGCAACTCGAACGCCGGTCATGCGTATCGCGGAGCCGTGGACGGGTCAAGGACCGAGGGCCGCCCCCGGCCACCGGCTGGCAGAATCGCGGGCATGGCAGAAATCATCCAGCGGGACGGCACATGGACGTTCGACGGGGAGACGGTACGCATCGTGCCGGGGGGCAAGGCGCACCCCGTCCGGCTGGCGCTGGGTGAACTCGCCGTGCCCGTGGAGGCCTTGGCGGGCATCTCGTTCGAGCAGGAGCGCAAGGGCGGCCGGCTGCGGCTCCGGCTGCGCGGTGGCGCCTGCCCGGTGCTGCGGGCCGCCGACGGGCGCCTCAAGGATGGCTCCGACCCGTACGTCCTGGCCGTGGAGAAGGACCGTACGGGGGTGGCGGAGTACTTCGTCGACGAGGTCCGCAACGCGCTGCTGATCGAGCAGGTCCCCGAAGGGCCGGTGGACCGCTTCCTGCTGCCGGGGCCCGCGCTGCCGGTCTCCGGCGGGGGCGGCGACGGCACGGCGTCCTTCGACGGCGAGACCGTCCGGCTCACCTGGAACTGGAAGGCCGAGGAGGCCAAGACCGCCGGCGGTCCGGTGTCCTTCCCGCTGTCGCGGATCGCGGGGGTGCGCTGGCTGCCCTCGATAGGCATGGAGAACGGCTCCCTGCGGTTCGAGCCGGCGGAGGGACCCGTCTCGGCCCCGCCGAAGTACGACACGTACTCCCTGGATCTGTGGGGGCTGTCCAAGAAGGAGTACACGGCCGTCCTGGTCGCGGCGGCGGTCCTGGCCCGGCTGCCGCAGGCCCGTACGGCCGTGGAGGCGCCCGCCGGGCCCCCGGCCCTCACCAGGGCGCCCGCCCCTGCCTCCGCCCCGGCGGCGGACGATCACGACGTGCTGCTGCGCCGGCTGCGGGAGCTGGGCGAGCTGCACCGGGCCGGGGTCCTCACCGACGAGGAGTTCAGCACGGCGAAGCAGGCGATCCTGAGCCGCATGTGAGCCGCATGTGACCCGGATGGGAGCCACACCTCATCCATGTGACCGATTCGAGCACCTTTTCAGCCCCCACCTGCCCGATATCGGGCAGATTTCTTGCATAAGGGCGCTCCGCCGAGCAATATCGACGCGTGCTTGAACGCCGCTCGTCGCACGACGACCTCATCGATCACCTCGTACGCTCCACCGCGCTCCAGCGCGGCGAGGCGGCCCGGGTGATCCTCGACGTGCTGGCGTACTTCGACGAGGGCACCGACGACTTCGTCCGGCGCCGCCACCGCGAACTGCAGTCCGGCGGCCTGGTCAACACGGAGATCTTCGAGCGGATCGCGGCCGAGCTGCCGCACCGCGCCGTGGCGCCGCCGGAGCTCTCGCTCCGCCAGCTGCGCCGCATCGTCTACGGCTGACCGGCCACGGCCGGCAGCCGGGCGCCCGTGCGGGGCGCCGAACGCATGCGTGTACGTGTACGTCGAGGAGGGGCAGAGAATCCATGTGCGGAATCGTCGGATATATCGGAAAGCGTGATGTCGCACCGCTGCTGCTGGAAGGCCTGCAGCGGCTGGAGTACCGGGGGTACGACTCCGCGGGCATCGTCATCACCGGCAAGGCGGCGGCGGGCAAGCCGGGTGCGCTGAAGATGGTCAAGGCCAAGGGCCGGGTCCGTGAGCTGGAGGCCAAGGTCCCCAAGCGGTTCGCCGGCACCACCGGCATCGCGCACACCCGCTGGGCCACCCACGGCGCCCCGAGCGACGAGAACGCCCACCCGCACATGGACGCGGAGAACAAGGTCGCCGTCGTCCACAACGGGATCATCGACAACGCCTCCGAGCTGCGCGCCAAGCTCACCGCGGACGGCACCGTCTTCCTCTCCGAGACCGACACCGAGGTGCTGGTCCACCTGATCGCCCGCGCCCAGGCCGAGACCCTGGAGGAGAAGGTCCGCGAGGCGCTGCGCTCGGTCGAGGGCACCTACGGCATCGCCGTGCTGCACGCCGACTTCAACGACCGCATCGTGGTCGCCCGCAACGGCTCCCCGGTCGTCCTCGGCGTCGGCGAGAAGGAGATGTTCGTCGCCTCCGACGTCGCCGCCCTGGTCGCCCACACACGCCAGGTCGTCACGCTGGACGACGGCGAGATGGCCACCCTGAAGGCCGACGACTTCCGTACGTACACGACGGAGGGCTCGACCACGACGGCCACGCCGACCACCGTGGAGTGGGAGGCCGAGTCGTACGACATGGGCGGCCACGACACGTACATGCACAAGGAGATCTCCGAGCAGGCCGACGCCGTGGACCGCGTCCTGCGCGGCCGGATCGACGACCGGTTCTCCACCGTCCACCTGGGCGGTCTCAACCTGGACGCCCGTGAGGCGCGCGGGGTGCGCCGGATCAAGATCCTCGGCTGCGGCACCTCGTACCACGCGGGCCAGATCGGCGCCCAGCTGATCGAGGAGCTCGCCCGCATCCCCGCCGACGCCGAGCCGGCCTCCGAGTTCCGCTACCGCAACCCGGTCGTGGACCCCGACACCCTGTACGTCGCGGTCTCCCAGTCGGGCGAGACGTACGACGTGCTGGCCGCCGTCCAGGAGCTGAAGCGCAAGGGCGCCCGCGTCCTCGGCGTGGTCAACGTGGTCGGCTCCGCGATCGCCCGGGAGGCCGACGGCGGTACGTACGTCCACGCGGGCCCGGAGGTCTGCGTGGTCTCCACCAAGTGCTTCACCAACACCGTGGTCGCCTTCGCGCTGCTCGCCCTGCACCTGGGCCGTATCCGTGACCTGTCGGTCGCCGACGGCAAGCGGATCATCGAGGGGCTGCGGAAGCTCCCCGGGCAGATCAGCGAGATCCTGGCGGGCGAGGACGAGATCAAGCGGCTCGCGGCGGAGTACGCGGACGCCAAGTCGATGATGTTCATCGGCCGGGTGCGCGGCTATCCGGTGGCCCGTGAGGCCTCGCTGAAGCTGAAGGAGGTCTCGTACATCCACGCCGAGGCCTACCCGGCCTCCGAGCTGAAGCACGGCCCGCTCGCGCTGATCGAGCCCGCGATGCCGACCGTGGCGATCGTGCCGGACGACGAGCTGCTGGAGAAGAACCGGGCCGCGATGGAGGAGATCAAGGCGCGCAGCGGCCGTATCCTCGCCGTCGCGCACCAGGTCCAGGAGAAGGCGGACCACACCATCGTCGTACCGAAGAACGAGAACGAGCTGGACCCGATCCTGATGGGCATCCCGCTCCAGCTCTTCGCTTACCACACGGCCCTCGCGATGGGCCGGGACATCGACAAGCCGCGCAACCTGGCGAAGTCGGTGACGGTCGAGTAGTCGGTCGGCAGGACGTACAGCGGGTCGGGCCCCGGCACCGTCGTTTGCGCGACGGTGCCGGGGCCCGACCCGTTGTGCTGGAAGGCCTTCTGGCGGCCCCTCAGGAGGCTGCCGGACCCTCAGGGGATGACGATGACGGGGCGCTGGGCCCGGCGGGCGAGGCGGCCCGCCACCGAGCCGAAGATCCGGCCGACGATGCCGTGGGTGGAGCCGACGACGATGGCGTCGGCGGAATACTCGCGGCCGACCTCCTCCAGCTCGTGGCAGATGTCGCCGCCGCGCTCCACCAGCACCCAGGGCACGTCGGAGAGGTAGTCCGCGCAGGCCAGCTCCAGGCCGAGGACCTCGGTGCGGTGGTCGGGGACGTCGACGAAGACGGGGGGCTCGCAGCCTGCCCAGACAGTCGTCGGGAGCCGGTTGGCCACGTGGACGATGATCAGGCCGGAGCCCGATCTGCCGGCCATGCCGATCGCGTAGGCGAGGGCCCGCTCACTGGAGGTGGAGCCGTCGAAACCGACCACGACTCCGTGCCGGAAGGCGGGATCGCACGCAGGGCGCGCCTCTTCGACCGTCCGCGGCTCCGACCGGGGGTCGGCTACCTGCTTGCGGTCTGCGGGTTCAGGGATTTCGTGACCGGCCATCGGTGTCTCGGCGAAGAGAGTCCTCTTGAGGAGGGAGCGGTTTCGAGAGGTGCGTCTGCAGGTGGAGAGCTCTGTCCGGGAATCATCTTCCCAACCCCATACCCCCAAGGGTACGGCGTCACTCCTCCACCGCCCAGACCCCCGCAAAAGCACGCGTGACGTTGGAGGGAGCATGCCCGAGGTGGTCCGGGATGGCAATGCCGGTTGTGTCGTACACGGGCCTCGGAGACTCCGGACAAGGGTGCCCGCCCTGTTTTCCGGGGCACTCGGCGGCCGTGCGGAGCACTCGGGAGCGACGCGCGCCGGGCCGGCGGCCCGTACCGCCGGTTCCCGTCGACTGCCGCCCACCGGTCGGTAATCCGACTGCCATTGCCCCAGGAGCCGCCCACACCCCGGCAGCCCGGCGCTTTCCGCCCCGGCGGCCCGAACGCGCCACGCTTCACCGGGCCGAGGGAGCGCATCGGGGCGGCCGTCAGGCGGGAGTTGTGCGCCGGGCGTGACTGGAACCCGCGCACACAACCGCTTGTTTTCAGCCAACTTCATATCTCGGCCGAACCCTTCGCGGAATGGCCGGAGGACCTACCGCCCACCAGGCAGGAAGAGACCGCGCGGTACGCTTTCACCCGACGCGGACGGGCCACGTTCGTGAAGGGCACTTCCCTGTGCGCTTCGCGGGTGAAACGCTTCGTGATCGAACGCTTCACGCCACGTTTCCTTATCGACATAGCGCCGGTGGGGGAAGGTGTCACGGCGGGACCACGCGACGCAGTAGATTCGATCTTGAAAATCGGGGACTGGGGAAACGTGCGAAACCGAGGGGAAACGTGCAGGAGCGGCAGGCCCGTAAGGACCAGGGAGACGCGAACACCGAGGGGGGCTTAGCGTCATGAGCCAGGACTCCGCCACCGCGACGGAGGCCGCACGCAAGCTGACCGGGCGGCGACGCCGGGAAGTCGTTGCCGTGCTGCTCTTCAGCGGCGGCCCTATCTTCGAGAGCTCCATCCCGCTCTCCGTTTTCGGAATCGACCGGCAGGACGCGGGAGTTCCCCGCTACCGCCTGCTGGTCTGTGGCGGCGAGGACGGACCACTCCGCACGACGGGTGGACTCGAACTGACCACGCCGTACGGCTTGGAGGCGATCAGCAGAGCAGGCACCGTCGTGGTGCCCGCCTGGCGGTCGATCACCTCGCCGCCGCCCGCCGAGGCACTGGACGCGCTGCGGCGCGCCCATGAGGAGGGCGCCCGCATCGTCGGCCTGTGCACGGGAGCCTTCGTGCTCGCGGCGGCCGGCCTGCTGGACGGCCGCCCGGCCACCACGCACTGGATGTACGCACCGACGCTGGCCAAGCGCTATCCGTCGGTGCACGTCGATCCGCGAGAACTCTTCGTGGACGACGGCGATGTGCTCACCTCCGCCGGTACGGCCGCCGGTATCGATCTCTGCCTCCATATAGTCCGCACCGACCACGGCACCGAGGCGGCGGGCGCACTCGCCCGCAGGCTCGTCGTGCCACCGCGGCGCAGCGGCGGGCAGGAGCGCTACCTGGACAGGTCCCTACCTGAAGAGATCGGCTCCGACCCGCTCGCCGAGGTCGTGGCCTGGGCGCTGGAGCATCTGCACGAGCAGTTCGACGTGGAGACGCTCGCGGCGCGCGCCTACATGAGCAGGCGGACCTTCGACCGCAGGTTCCGCTCGCTCACGGGGAGCGCACCGCTCCAGTGGCTGATCACCCAGCGGGTGCTTCAGGCACAGAGGCTGCTGGAGACCTCCGACTACTCCGTCGACGAGGTCGCCGGCCGCTGCGGCTTCCGCTCACCGGTCGCGCTGCGCGGGCACTTCCGCCGCCAGCTCGGCTCCTCCCCCGCCGCGTACCGGGCCGCCTACCGGGCCCGTCGTCCGCAGGGGGTGGCGGAGAGCGCCGCGACGGTGCTGGAGACGGTCGTGCCCAGCCAGGGTGCGCCGTCCGGCCGCAGGGGCACACCGGTCTCGGTATCGGCGTCGGCGGGCTCCTCGGAGCACTCGCTGCCGGTCCCTGACGCGTACGTTCCCGGGCGCCCGGCCCTGCCGGGACAGCGGAGCGCCCCGTAGGGTGGGGCGCATGAACGACCGCATGGTGTGGATCGACTGCGAGATGACCGGGCTCTCGTTGACGGACGACGCACTCATCGAGGTGGCCGCCCTGGTCACCGACTCGGAGTTGAACGTGCTCGGTGACGGGGTGGACATCGTGATCCGCCCGCCGGACGCGGCGCTGGAGACCATGCCCGAGGTGGTGCGGCAGATGCACACCACCTCGGGTCTCCTCGACGAGCTGGCCGGGGGCACCACCCTGGCCGACGCCGAGGAGCAGGTCCTGGCGTACATCCGCGAGCATGTGAAGGAGCCCGGCAAGGCACCGCTCTGCGGAAACTCGGTCTCCACCGACCGCGGTTTCCTGGCGCGGGACATGCGGGAGCTGGAGGGCTACCTCCACTACCGGATCGTGGACGTGTCCTCGGTCAAGGAGCTGGCCCGGCGCTGGTACCCCCGGGCGTACTTCAACAGCCCGGACAAGAACGGCAACCACCGGGCGCTGGCGGACATCCGTGACTCCATCACGGAACTCCGCTACTACCGGGAGGCGGTCTTCGTACCGCAGCCCGGCCCGGACTCGGAGCGCGCCAAGGAGATCGCGGCGCGCCAGGTGACCCGCGCCACACAGTAGAAAACCGCTGGTCAAGGGCGTTCCGACGCCCGCGGACCGGCCCCGGGAAACGGGGGCGCGAGCACCCTCCCGGACCCTGTACACTTTTTCTCGGCCGGTCGGAAACGACCGGACGACATGGTGGGTATAGCTCAGCTGGCAGAGCACCTGGTTGTGGTCCAGGATGTCGCGGGTTCAAGTCCCGTTACTCACCCTGACGGAAGGGCCCCGGTCTTCGGACCGGGGCCCTTCTTCGTGTCTGCTCTTCCCGGCCTGTACGGCGGAGGCGGGCCAGGCCCCGCCGCGCGGGTCGTCCAGCTCGGCGAAGCGCTGGTTGCCTCCGGCGCAGATCAGCCCGTCACGGGGGTCGCCGGCCGGGAACCCCTTGGGGCCTTCGACACTCGGCGGCTCCCACTGGATCTGCCCGCAGTCGCGGACGGTCCCGTTGCCGCAGAGCTGCTGCCGGCTGACGGGTGAATCGGTGTAGCCGTGGCTCTGTGCGTTGCCCGAGGTGGCCAGCAGGGAGACCCCGGCGACGCCGAGGCCGAGGAATAGGGCGGTGATCTCTCTGCGCATGTGGTGCTCCTGAGGTGAGGGGTGGAGCTTGCGGACAGATGGATCGGGTCCGGGCCGGACGGCGGCTCGCCACACTTGGTCTAGACCAGGACGGAGGCTAGTCCTGCCTTTTGGTCATGTCCATACCATTGAGGGCTGTTACGGGTGGCGGCTCCGGCCCTCGTCAGCCCGCCGGCTCCTCGCTGCGGGAGCGGCGGGTGGCGGGGGCCTCCACCTGGGCGACGACCTGGGCGTGGAAGCGGTCCACCGCCTCGTCGACGCTGCGGATGAAGCCGGTCTCGGCGCTGCCCCGGCCGCTGCCCATGCCCTTGAACAGGGAGAGCCGGAAGCCGGTGATCTGCGCCCCGTCCTTGGGGACGATGTCGGCGGGCTCCGGGCGCAGCCGTTCCAGCGTGCCGCGAGGACCGGCGCCCCGGCCGTCGACGAGCGTCTCGATGTGCAGGTCGGCAGGGGCCTCGGAGAGCCGCCTGATCAGCCGCTTGACCCGGCTGAGGGGGTAGCCCGGCTCGGCGGACGGGACCTCGATCGACGTACGGAGCTTGCCGGTGCGCAGATCGGCGGTGATGGCCAGAACGCCCGGCGTGCCCTCGATCCGGATCTCCGCGTTCAGCCGCCCCTGCTCACAGAGGTGGTCGGCCAGCTCCGTGCGGCGGACACTCGGGTCGGAGCCGCGCCGGGTGCGCTGGACCGGCAGGACCTTCTGGCCCAGTTCGCCGCCCAGCCGCAGGCAGACCTGCCGGACCAGGCGCTCCCAGTTCTCGATGACCTCCAGGGCCCGGGCGTCGCCCTGGCACAGGGTCTCGTCGTCGATCCCCCGGCGCACCGGGACCCAGGCCGCTCCCATGTTCTGGAAGCCGTGGCAGCCGGAGTTCTCGTGCTGGAGGTAGTGGAGGAGCTCCTGGAGCAGCCAGGCGTGGGCGGCGTTGCCGACGCCATCGTGACGGATCAGCATCTGCGCCTGGTGCACGACCTCGGCCCAGGACAGATGCCAGAGGGCCACCTTGTGCTTGCGCCGGCCGTCGATCCGTACGTCGACGAGCGGGCTGCCTTCGAGCGCCACGTCGTTGGACAGGGTGATGACGGCCTCGTACCCCCGGCGGGCGGCGATGTCCATGTACGCCTGCACCTGGTCGGGCTTGAGCGCGTTGCCGTTGGTCTTGGTCTCGACCAGCGCCGTCCACAGCTTGCCCGCCCGTTCGACCCGGACCACGCCGTCCGGGCGCCGGGGCGACTCCCCGTGCGGCAGCGTCACCTCGGTGAACGTCTCCATCCGGCCGGCCGGTGCGCCGAACCCGGCGGTGAGACGGCGGCCGAACTCGGGCACCTGGGCCATCACCGACAGGACGACGGAGGTGGCCCGCGTCTCGCGCTCACGGTCGCTCTTGAGCGCCGACACGGGGAACAGCCGGGCGGAGCGCCACGATTCGTTGTCGGCGAGGCTCTTCCTGGTCGTACGGGGGAGGGTGACCTTCTTCTTCGCCGTACGGGGGCGGCGTGCGGGTTTGGGCGGCGTGGCGGGGCCGTCCGGCACCGGGGCCGCGGGGGCGTGGTCCGCGCGGGCACCGGTGGCCTGGGCGGGGACCCGGGCCGGGGCGGCGGGCCGGCCACCCGCCACCGGCTCCGGCAGCGCGGTCTCCGCACCCGGCGGCGGCGCCCCCTCGGCGTACTCCTGCTCCTGCTCCGGCCCCTGCTCGCCCTGCTCCTGGGCTTCCTCCGCCGCGTCGTCGTCGATGTCGACGCCGTAGTCGGTCGCCAGCCCGGCGAGCCCCGACTCGTACCCCTGGCCGACGGCGCGGAACTTCCACTCCCCCGAACGCCGGTACAGCTCGCCGAAGATGACCGCGCTGACCTCGTCGGCCTCCCTCACGGCGAACCGGACCAGGCCGTCGCCCGCGCTGTCCGCGAGGGTGAGGCGGAGGTCGTCCAGCTCGCCGAAGCGGGATCCGCCGTATCGGCTGGCGGCGACGACCACCTTGTCGATCTCCTCCGGCACGGCATCCAGATCGAAGCTGATCCGGTCCTCGCTGCCGTCGGCCGTGGGTGTCTTGCCGAGCAGCTGCACGCTTCCGTTGCCGGCCACCGGATTGTTGTAGAAGCAGAAGTCGACGTCGCTGCGGACCTTCCCGGCGCCGTCGAGCAGCAGTACGGAGACGTCGGCGTCGCCCTCACCCGTGGCGCTGCTCCACCCCAGGCTGACCATCACCGAGCCGACGTCCTCGCTCAGCGCCGCAAGTCCGACATTGGCGCCCTTGACCATCTCGTGCACGAGGCCCCCCAGATGCACAGCCGCTCGGAACGCACCCGGCAGCCAGCTGTGTGACGTGTGTGGTGCGTCACACATTCGTCGTACGCAGCGAACAGTAGCCCTCGGAGCGGAGACGCGTGAAGAACTTGTGAAATCCGGAAGTCCCGCCGCCGCTACCGGGGCAGGCGACTCCCGGCCACCGTCACGACGAGTCGCGGACCACCAGCTCCGTCGGAAGCACCACCGTGGGCCGCTCCCCCGTCCGCCCCGCGATCTCCTCCAGGAGGAGCTGGGCCATGCGGCGGCCCATCTCCTCGATGGGCTGGCGGACGCTGGTGAGGGCCGGGTGCATATGGCGGGCGACCACCGAGTCGTCGAAGCCGATCAGGGCCACGTCGTCGGGGATGCGGCGGTCCGCCTCGCGCAGGACCTGGCGGGCGCCGGCCGCCATCACGTCGGAGGCCGCGAAGACCGCGTCCAGGTGGGGGCGGCGGGCCAGGAGTTCGCGCATCGCCCGTGCGCCGCCCTCCTCGGTGAAGTCGGCGGGCGCGATGAGGCGCTCGTCCGGGGGCAGGCCCGCGGCGGCGAGGGCGGCGCGGTAGCCGTCCAGGCGGCGCTGGGCCCCGTAGACCTCCAGGCGGCCGGTGATCGTGGCGACCGAGCGGCGGCCCCGGGTGATCAGGTGCTCGACGGCCGCCCTCGCCCCGTCGAAGTTGTCCGAGTCGACCGAGGCCAGCGGCTCGTTCGCGTGCCGGGCCCCACTGATCACGCACGGCATGCCGAGCTGTTCCAGCAGTTCGGGCAGCGGGTCGTCGGCGTGCACCGCGACCAGCAGGACGCCGTCGACCCGGTGCGCGGTCAGGTACTGGGCGAGCCGGCGGCGCTCGCGGTCGTTGCCCGCCAGGGTGAGGAGCAGCTGCATCTCGGTGTCGGCGAGAGCCGCGCCCACGCCGCGCACTATGGCGGAGAAGTACGGCTCCGCGAAGAAGCGGGTCTCCGGCTCCGGCACCACGAGCGCGATGGCGTCGGTGCGGTTGCCGGCGAGGGCGCGGGCGGCGCGGTTGGGGACGTAGCCCAGCTCGGCCACGGCCGCCTGGACCGCCTCGCGGGTCGCCTCGCTGACCCGGGGCGAGCCGTTGATGACCCGGGAGGCGGTGCCGCGACCGACCCCGGCCCTGGCCGCGACCTCTTCGAGCGTGGGCCGCCCGCCGTTCCGTACTCGCGCTGCCGCCATGGCTGCCTCCCCGTTCCCGGTCAATTTCTCACAGCCGTACAGTCAATCCAAGTCCTGGATCGATCACCCCGACGAGCGTACGGTCAGTGTATTGGGAGCGCTCCCAAGCCGGGGAATGGCGCGGGCCCCGGTCGGGGGTGACCGGGGCCCGCGGCTCTCACGAGGTCAGGCTTCCGACGGCAGGCCGTGGTGGGCGATCACCTCGCTGTACCAGTGGGCGCTGGACTTGGGTGTGCGGAGCTGGGTCTCGTAGTCGACGTGCACGGCACCGAACCGCTTCGAATACCCGTACCCCCACTCGAAGTTGTCCATCAGCGACCAGAGGAAGTAGCCGCGAACGTCCGCCCCGTCGGCCACCGCCCGCTGCACGGCGGCCAGATGGCCGTGCAGGTAGGCGATGCGCTCCGGGTCGTGGACCCGGCCGTCCGCGTCCGGGACGTCCTCGAAGGCCGCGCCGTTCTCGGTGACCATCAGCGGCAGGCCCGGGTTCTCACGGGAGACGTCCATGAGGAGGGCGTGCAGGCCGTTCGGGTCGACCGACCAGTTCATGGCCGTGCGCGGTTTGCCCTCGGCGAGGTGGAACGCCACGTGCTCCGAGCCCGGCCACGGGGAGTGGTCGCTGTTGCCGTGGCCGTCGTTACGGGTGTCACCGGCGCCGGACGCGGGCGTGGAGACGATCGTGGGCGTGTAGTAGTTGACGCCCAGTACGTCGATGGGGCGGGCGATCGCCGCCAGGTCTCCGTCGTGGACCAGGGAGGACCACTTCACCAGGCGGTCCGTGTCGGCCAGCAGGTCCTCCGGGTAGGCGCCGTGCAGCATCGGGCCCGTGAAGATCCGGTTGCCCACCGCGTCGATCCGGCGCGCCGCGTCGGCGTCCGCCTCGCTGCCGGTCAGCGGGCGGACCTGGTGGAGGTTGAGGGTGACCGAGGTCTGCGCGGTGGCGGGGAGGTTGGTGCGCAGCGCCTCGGTCGCCCGGCCGTGGGCCAGGTTGAGGTGGTGGGCGGCCCGCAGTGCGGCGGCCGGTTCGGTGCGGCCGGGGGCGTGGACCCCGGAGCCGTAACCGAGGAAGGCCGTGCACCAGGGCTCGTTCAGCGTCGTCCACATGCCGACCCGGTCGCCGAGCGCGCGGGCCATGATGGCCGCGTAGTCCGCGAACCGTTCGGCCGTCGCGCGCTCGGGCCAGCCGCCCGCGTCCTCCAGCTCCTGGGGCAGGTCCCAGTGGTAGAGCGTGGCGACGGGCGTGATGCCGGCCTCCAGCAGCTCGTCGACGAGCGACCGGTAGAAGTCCAGGCCGCGTTCGACGGCGGGGCCCCGGCCGGTGGGCTGGACCCGGGACCAGGAGACGGAGAAGCGGTACGCCTTGAGGCCGAGCCGCTTCATCAGCGCGACGTCGTCCCGGTAGCGGTGGAAGTGGTCGGCGGCCACGTCTCCGGTGTCGCCGCCCAGGACCTTGCCGGGGGTGTGGCTGAAGGTGTCCCAGATCGAGGGGGTGCGGCCGTTCTCGGTGGCCGCCCCCTCCACCTGGTACGCGGCGGTGGCGGCGCCCCAGATGAAGCCGGTCGGGAAGGGGGCGGGGGCCGTGGGGGCCTGCTGCGGGGCGGTGTCGGATCGTACGACTGTCATGTGGGAGCGCTCCCATGGGGGTAGGGGAAGGAGAGGGGTGGAGGCGGCGGTGCGGTCCGGGCCGACCGCACCGCTTGTGGCGTCAGCCCTTGACCGCGCCCGACATGATCCCGCCCACGATCTTCTTGCCGAAGACCACGAACACCACCAGCAGCGGCAGCGTGCTGATCAGCGCGCCCGCCATGACGATGGACTGGTCGGGGGTGTACGAGGCGCTGAGCTGGCCGAGGGCCACCTGCAGGGTCGGGTTCTGCTGGTTGAGGGCGAGGTAGGGCCAGAAGAAGTCGTTCCACGCCTGGACGAAGGTGAGCATCCCCAGCACCATCATCGCGGGGCGGGCCACCGGCAGCACCACGCTCACCACGATGCGGAGGTTGTTCGCCCCGTCGATCCTGGCCGCCTCGATCAGCTCGTACGGCAGCGCCTCGATCAGGTACTGGCGCATGAAGAACACGCCGAACGCGCTCACCAGCGTCGGGAAGATCACCGATTCGAGCTGTCCGCCCCAGCCGAGGCCGGACATCATCATGAAGAGCGGGACCACGCTGAGCTGCGGCGGGATGGTGAGCGTGGCGATGACGGCGGTCATCAGCCAGCCGCGGCCCCGGAAACGCATCTTGGCGAACGCGTACCCGGCGAGCGTGCAGAAGAAGAGCGTCGCGGCCGTGATGGACGACGAGACGATGATGCTGTTGAGGATCGCCTTGCCGAGGTTGGCCTGCTCCCAGGCCGTGGAGACGTTCTCCAGCAACTTGCCGCCCGGCAGGAACGGCGGCGTGGTGGCGAGGACTTCGTCCTGTGTGCGGGAGGCCGCCACCAGGGTCCAGTACAGCGGCAGCAGTGAGCCGAAGCCGACGACGGCGAGCGCGAGATACGCGAACGGGCCGCCCTTCATCTGCTGGCCGGCGCCCATCTTGAAGCGGCTGGGGCGGTGCGGGGCGCTGCCCTTCGGGGCCGGCGCGAGCTTCACCGGGGCGGTGGGCGTGGGGCTGGTCATGGTCATGGAAGGGCTCCCGGTCAGACCGCGGACTTGCGGACGAAGCGGCCGATGAACCAGTTGGCCGCGGCGATGATGAGCAGGAGCGCGAGCATGGCCCAGGCCACGGCGGCCGCCGGACCGAGGTGTCCGAGGTTCCAGCCGTAGTTGTAGAGGTAGATGCTGAGCGTCTCGTACTGGTTCTCGTTGCCGCCGGTGGCGCCGAGCGCGCCGCCCTCCAGCAGCAGCGGCTCACCGAACAGCTGCATGGACCCGATGGTCGAGATGACGATCGTGAACAGGATCGTCGGCCGCAGCGAGGGGATGGTGACCTTGCGGAACTGCTGCCAGCGCGACGCGCCGTCCAACGAGGCCGCCTCGTAGAGGTCGTTGGGGACCGCCTGCATCGCCGCCAGGTAGATCAGCGCGTTGTAGCCGGTCCAGCGCCAGATCACGATGATCGAGATCGCGAGCTTCGAAGTCCAGTGCCCGTTGGCCCAGTTGACCGGGTCGAAGCCGACGAGGCCGAGCGTCCAGTTCAGCAGTCCGCCGTCCGCCCGGAAGACCAGCGCGAAGACGAGGGCCGCGGAGGCGACGGAGGTCGCGTACGGCGTGAGGATGACCGTGCGCCAGAACGTGCTGGCGCGCAGGCGGTAGTTGAGCAGATGGGCGAGGCCGAGGGCCACCAGGAGCTGCGGGACGGTGGAGATCACCCCGATCAGGAAGGTGTTGCTGACCGAGGTCCAGAACTCCGGGTCGTGCAGGATCTTGTCGAAGTTCTCCCAGCCCACCCACTCCATGGAGTCCAGGCCGGTCATCTCCACCCGGTGCAGGGCGATCCAGCCGGTGTAGAGCAGCGGGTAGAGACCGAAGGCCCCGAAGACCAGGAAAAACGGCGCGATGTACGCGTACGGGGACGCCTTGTCGTCGAACCGCCACAGCCGGCTGCGCCACAACTGCCGCCGCTCGGACGGTGCTTCCTTCCGTGGTTCGCGGGGCGGGGACGCGTACGCGTCCCGGGTGGGGGTCGAGGTTGCCACGGGCGGGAGTCCTTCCCTGGGGGCGCTCCGCCGGAGGTGGACGGGCGGGCGGAATGTGTGTGGAGGGGCGGAGGGCGCGGCCGGGGCGGGCGGGCGCGGCAGGGGTCGCCCGCCCGCCCCGGTGTGCGGCCGGTTCAGCTCAGCCGATCGCCTTGTCGATGGTCCGGACAGCGACGTCCCAGGCCGCGTCCGGCTTCGTTCCGCGCTGCTCCATGTTGTTGATCTGCGTGGAGATCGAGTCCTTGATCACGCCGTCCTTCGGGCCGAGCACCGCCTCGGGGATGGACTTCGCCCCGTCCGCGTAGATCTGGCCGATGGGGGCGTCGTTGAAGTACGGCAGGGTGGCGCTCTTCACGTCGGGCAGCTCGTAGGCACCCTGGTTGGACGGGAAGACCCCGATCGCCTTGAAGACGGCGGCCTGCTGCTCGGGCGCGGTCAGCCACTTGACGAGCTTGGTGGCCTCGTCGACGTTCTTCCCGGACTTCGGTACGGCGAGGAAGGAGCCGCCCCAGTTGGCGGCGGTGGTGCCGGGGGCGCTGGTGATGTCCCACTTGCCCTTGTTGGCGTCACCGGCGTACGTGGAGATCTGGCCGGCCATCCAGGCGGGGCAGACGACGGTGGCGACGGTGCTCTTGCGCAGGGCCGACTGCCACTGGTCCTCGAACTGGGCCAGGCCCTGCGTCAGCTTCTTGGAGGCGGCCTCGGCGGCGAGGTCCCAGCCCTTGGCGACGCTTGCGCTCTCCTTGTAGACCGGCTTGCCGCTCGCGTCGTAGTACTGCTCGGGGCTGGAGCTGACGACCGCGTTGAACATGGCGCTCGCGGAGTCCATGAAGTAGGTGCCCTTCGGCGCCTTCTTCTTGTACTCCTCGCCGAGCGCGAGGAAGTCCTCCCAGCCGCCCGCGGTCCGCTTGGCGACCTCGGTGCGGTCGGTGGGCAGGCCGGCCTTCTCGAACAGCTCACGGTTGTAGCAGAGGGACATGGGGCCGATGTCGGTGCCCGCGCCGATCACCGCGCCGCTGGGGGCGGTGGCCTGCTTGGCCTTCCACGACACCCACTCGTCGACGTCGATCACCTTGGAGAGGTCGGCGAAGGAGTCCGCCTTGGTGTCGACGATCTCCTTGATCCGGCCGACCTCGATGCCCTGGACGTCCGCGAGGCCACTGCCCGAGTTCAGCTGCTGAAGCAGCTTGGGGTAGTAGTTCTTCTCCTCGGCGGTGGTGTCCTCCTTGACCGTGATCTTCGGGTTCAGCTCGTGGTACTTCTCGAAGAGCCCGGCCTCCTTGTACCCGAACTGGCCGAAGTCGGCCAGGGTCAGCGTGATGTTGCCGTCGGCGTCGGCCCCCTTGCTGCCGGAGTCGGACGAGCCGCCGCAGCCGGTGAGCAACAGGGCGGTGACCGTCAGGCCGGTGGTGGCCACGATCGCGGTTCTCCGGCGTCGACCGGCAACGCTGCGGGTGATGCGCATTCCACTGCTCCTTGTTCCGGGGAGTCCTACGGAAAGGAAGCGCGCGAGATCCCCTCCCGTTGTTGTGGGAGCGCTCCCATGCGCCGATGCCGGAAGGTTCCTGCCTCAAGGGGGTGGGTGTCAAGAGTTGAAGACGATTCCGTTGCCGAGGGATGTCCACCGCGTCACGCGGCGGCGACCGGGCCGCCCACCCGTCGGAAGATGAACGGGGGCGGTCGGCGCCCGGCGAAATGCCAGGTGGACCCACCCCTGTTAATTTCGCCCTTATGCCCCCTTTGATCATTCTGGCCCCCGACACCGGACCGGGTGGGTGAGGCGGGATGGGCATTCTGCGCGACCATCCCGAACTGGCCCTCTTCTTCTGTCTCGCCGCCGGATATCTCGTCGGCAAGCTCCGCGTCGGACCGATCACGCTCGGCGGCATCTGCGGCACGCTGATCGTGTCGCTGCTGATCGGCACCCGGCACGTCAGCGTCGACGACGACGTCAAGACCGTCTTCTTCGCGCTGTTCATCTTCTCGCTCGGCTATATGGCCGGGCCGCAGTTCTTCGCCAACCTCAACCGCTCCAGCCTGCGCTTCTTCGTGCTCTGCCTGATCGAACTGGTCTGTGTCCTCGGTATCGCCTACGGGCTGGCCAAGGCCTTCGACCTGGACGTCGGCACGGCCGCCGGGATCCTGGCGGGGGCGGCCACCGAGTCCGCCGTCGTGGGGACGGCGACCGAGGCGATCGGCAAGCTCAGCGATCTGACCTCCGAGCAGATCACCCAGTACCAGGGGCACGTGGCGACCGCCTACACGGTCTGCTACCTCTTCGGCCTGATCACCATCGTCCTCTTCACCAGCCAGATCATGCCGATGCTGCTGCGTATCAACCTGGCCGACGCCTCCCGCGAGCTGTGGGAGAAGATGCGCGGCGGCCACGCCGGACTGGAGTCCGACGAACGCGAGGCGCTGCCCGGCATGGTCGGCCGCACCTATCTGGTGACCCTGGCCGACGGACGTACGATCGGTGACCTGGAGAGCTCACTGGGCGGCCACATCACGGTCGAGGGGGTCAAGCGCGGCAGCAAGCTACTCACGCCCTCCCCCGGCCTGGAGCTGACCCTCAGCGACCTGGTCCAGATCGTCGGCCGGCGCTCCGCGATCATCGAGGCGGGCCGGGAGATCGGCCCGGAGACCCCGGCCGTCCCGGGGCTCGACACCCCGCTGGCCACCAGCCAGGTCGCCGTCACCGAGAAGGCGACCGCCGGTTCGACCATCGACCGGCTGGAGAAGAACCATCCGGAGTTCCGCAAGGACGGCGTCTACATCACCGACGTCCTCCGCAACGACCAGCACCTCCCCGCCAGCGGGGAGACCGTCCTCCAGCGGGGTGACGTCCTCACCCTGGTCGGCGCCCGGGGCGGGCTGAACAAGCTGGTGGCCAAGATCGGCGCGGTGGTCAAGAACGACTCCACCGACTTCGTCTACATCGGCTTCGGCATCGTCGCCGGCTCCCTGCTCGGCCAGATCGTGGTCAAGCTCGGGGACGTCCCGATGTCGCTCGGCACGGGCGGCGGCTGCCTCATCTCCGGCCTCGTCTTCGGCTGGTTCCGCTCCCGCAAACAGACCTTCGGCGCGTTCCCCCCGCAGGCCGCGACCACGCTCAAGGACATGGGCCTGGCCGTCTTCATCGCCTGTACGGGACTGGCGGCGGGGCCGCAGGCCTGGCCGCTGCTCAAGCAGTACGGGGCGCTGCTGCCGTTCGCCGGGATCGCCATGGTCCTCGTGCCGGCGACGATCTCGCTCGTCGTCGGGCGGAAGCTGTTGAAGATCGAGAAACCGCTGCTGATCGGTGCCATCGCCGGACAGCAGTGCTCGACCCCGGCGATCACCTCCATCACCCAGGTGGCCCAGAGCTCCGTACCGCTGCTCGGCTACACGATCACGTACACGCTCTCCAACTTCCTGCTGCCGCTGACCGGCCCCATCCTCGTCGGCGTGCTGGGGGCCTGAGATGACGACGGCCGGCCCCCCGACCACCGACGACCTCCACGGAGCGGACACCGCCATGCCCAAGACCACCCGCCTCAGCCGGGAGGAGATCCGGTCCTTCGCCCAGCTCTCGCCCTTCGAGCTGAAGGACAAATTCATCCGGATCGCGACGGAGGCGCAGAGCGACAAGCCCGGCCAGAAGGGGAAGACGACCCGGGCGATGCTCAACGCGGGCCGGGGCAACCCGAACTGGACCGCCACCGGCCCGCGCGAGGCGTACCACGCGCTCGGCTACTTCGCGATTCAAGAGTCCCGCCGGGTCTGGACGGCTGACAACCTCGGCGGGATGCCCGAGGAGGAGGGGTGTGCGGAGCGGTTCGAGCACTTCGTCCGTACGCATCCGGAGCTGCCCGGCATCGAGCTGCTGAAGGCGAGCGTGGACCTGGCGGTGAAGCGGTTCGGCTTCGACCGGGACGCGTTCGTGCACGAACTGGCGGACTCCTCGATCGGGGACAACTACCCGGTGCCGGACCGGATCCTGCGCCACACCGAGGAGATCGTGCGCGGCTACCTCGCGGACGAGATGTTCGACCACCGGCCGCCCGAGGGGCAGACGCTGAGCCTGTTCGCGACCGAGGGCGGCACGGCGGCGATGTGCTACATCTTCGACTCGCTGCTGAAGAACGGGATCCTGAAGAAGGGCGACCGGATCGCCCTGATGGTCCCGGTGTTCACCCCGTACCTGGAGATCCCCGAGCTGGACACGTACGGCTTCGACGTGGTCCACGTGGAGGCGAACCTGTTCACCGAGACCGGGGTGCGGCAGTGGCGCTACCCGCCGGAGGAGATCGCCAAGCTGGCGGACCCGTCGGTGAAGATGGTCTGCTGCGTCAATCCGAGCAACCCGCCCTCGCTGGCGCTCTCTTCGCGGGTCACCGAGCAGATCGTCTCCATCGTCGGCGAGCAGAACCCGCACCTGGTCATCGTGACCGACGACGTGTACGGAACATTCGTGGAGGGGTTCCGCTCGCTCGCCGCCGACCTGCCGCGGAACACGCTGCTCGTCTACTCCTACTCCAAGCACTACGGGGCGACCGGCTGGCGGCTCGGGGTGATCGCGCTGCACGACGACAACGTGATCGACGCGATGCTGAAGGACCAGGGAGCGGAGCAGAAGGAACGTCTCAACAAGCGTTACGGAACTCTGTCGTTGGAGCCGGAGAAGATGAAATTCATCGACCGGATGGTGGCGGACTCCCGGCAGGTGGCGCTGAACCACACGGCGGGGCTCTCGCTCCCGCAGCAGGTGATGATGGCGCTGTTCTCGCTCTTCGACATGCTGGACGAGGGGCAGGCGTACAAGCACCGCATCCGGGCCATCGTGCAGCAGCGGCTCCAACTCCTTCTGGAGGGCGTGCACATGAAGGTCTCGGAGGACCCGAAGCGGGCCGCGTACTACATCGAACTGGACCTGCTGGCGGAGGCGGAGCGCGTCCACGGGAAGCCGTTCGCCCAGTTCCTGGAGGCGAACTACGAACCGGTGGACCCGCTCTTCCGGCTGGCCGAGCAGACGTCGGTGGTCCTGCTCAACGGCGGCGGCTTCGACGGGCCGGAGTGGTCGGTACGGGTGTCGCTGGCCAACCTGGACGACCTGGACTACCTGAAGATCGGGCACCATCTGCGGGCGATCTTCGACGAGTACGCGGAGGAGTGGCGGGGTTCTTCCAGCCCTTGAGGACATCGTCCGGGCGCCGAAAGGAACGCGCCCCGGCCGGAGGTGGGGTGGCCCGGCCGGGGCGCGCGCGTGGGGGGCGCGGGGTGGTCCAAGGGGCTATCCGAAGGCCGCGAACGCCTTCGTGAAGGCCAGCGGCTCCTGGTCGATGGAACTGCACGTGGCGTCGGCGGCCGGCTTGGGCCCGCCCGGGCAGGCCTTGTCCCGGGTACCGGACCACATCCCCAGGCGGCCGATGCCCTTCTCCTGGGCGAACTTCACGACCTGCGTGGCGTCCTCCACCGTGAAGATCTCGGTGACGACGTCGTTCACACCGATCATCGGGGTGACGGCGACGGCCTTCCACGCGGCGGCGTCGGAGAGTCCGAGGACGCCCTTGATCTGGGCCTGCGTGGCGGTCGCCGCCTGGATCGCGTACGTGCCCATGTCGTCGCTGTAGGCCGGCCCGTAGTCCATGGCCATGATGTTGACCCCGTCGACCCGGACGCCGTTCTTCTTGGCGTCGGCGAGCAGGTCGATGCCGGGCTGGGTCAGCCCCTCGGGCATCACGGGCAGGGTGAAGGCGACGTCCAGGTCCGGGTACTTCTTCTGGAGCTGGGCGATGGCCTGGGCGCGGCGGGTGTTGGCGGCCGTGTCGGGCAGGGCGGCGCCCTCGATGTCGAAGTCGACCTTGGTGAGCTTGTAGGCGTCGACGACCTTGCCGTATGCGGCGGCGAGATCGGCGGAGGAGGAGCAGTTCAGGGCCAGTTCGGCACCGGCCGCGCCGCCGAAGGAGACCCGGACGTCACCGCCCTTGGCCCTCAACGCGCCTATCTGCTTTGCCACATGGTCGTCAGCGAGGCCGGTGACTCCGCCCCAGAGCGGGGCACAGCTGCCGCCGGAGGTGATGAAGGCGAGGTGGAACTCCTTCACCCCGGTCTTGGTGGCGGTGTCGAGGAGGTCGTAGGCGGGGTAGAGGGAGGTGTCGATGTAGGGGGCGAACCGGGAGCCGGTTTCCCCGCCGCCACCGGGGCGACCGGTGGCGGTGGGGGCCGGCGTGGGGGTCGGTGTGACCGGGTCCGGCTCCGTGGGGGTCGGAGTGGGCGCGGTCGTGGGGGTGTCCGTGGGGCGGCCGCTGGGGGTGGGGACCGGGCCGCTGTCCACGGAGCAGGTGACGTCGTTGATGAGGCAGGAGGCCGGGTCGCCCGCCGTGCCGGTGGCGGAGGTGACGAAGCCGACCGTCACGGACTTCCCGGGGGCGAGCTCCTTGTCCCAGCTCGCGGGCTTCACGGTGACGCGGTTGCCCTGCACCGTGTGCTCGCCGTTCCAGAGCGAGCCGATCTTCGTGCCCGCCGGGAGGTCGAACCGGAGGGTCCAGTCGGTGAGGGCCTTGTCCGTCTCGTTGGTGACGACGTACTGGCCCGTGTAGCCGCTGGTCCAGTCGCTGGTGCGGGTGTACGCGGCCCCGATCGCGGCTGCCTGCGCCGTACCGGTCAGGGCGAAGACCGTCCCGCCGATGACGGCTGCGGCGACGATCGCGCCGACCGCCTTGGTACGGGTGCTCGCCGTGCGGCGGTGCGTACTGGAACCCATCAACGTGCCCTGCCTGCCTGTGTGTGCTGCTCTGCGTCCTGCTGATTTCCCTGGGGGTGTGTGACAGACGCTAGCGGCAGCGGAACGGGCAAAGCGGTCTTTACGGACCGGAGTTGATGTTCTTAGGGTGCGCTTAAGGAACGCATGGGAGCGGGTTAATGCTGAGCCCCGGGGCCGGCTGCGGTCCGGGGCTCCTTGGGGCGCCGGCGGCCGAATCCGCGGGCGACCCGGCGGCCGTGGCCGCGCCTTCCGCGCTCAGGGCTGCTGCCGTGCAGGCCGATCCAGATGCGGACCTCGGTGCCGCCGAGCACGGACCGGCCGATGCGCAGGTCGCCGCCGGTGGATTCAGCGACCCGGCGGACGATGTCCAGGCCGAGTCCGGTGGAGCCGACCGCGCCCGCCCCGGTGCCGCCGCCGCTGGTTCCCCGGGCCAGGGCCGCCTTCGGGTCGGCGATCCCGGGGCCCGCGTCGGAGACGAGGACGATCACCGCGTCGCCACTGTGGTGGACGTCGACGGAGAAGGCGGTGCCCTCGGGGGTGTGGCGGAAGACGTTGCCGAGCAACGCATCGAGGGCGGCGGCCAGTTCGGGGCGGGCGACAGGGATGCGTACCGTACGGTCCACTCCCGCGAGCCGCACCTCGCGCCCCTGGTCCTCCGCGAGCGCCGACCAGAAGCCCATGCGCTCCCGGATCACCTCGGACGCGTCGCACCCGGCCCCGGCGCCGGTCTGGATGCCCTGGGTCTGCGGGCGCTGTTCGCGGGCGGTCCGGATGATCGTGTCGACCTCGTGCTCCAGCTGCTCGACCGCCGCCCGGGTCTGGTCGGCCGCCGGACCCTCGCCGAGGGAGGCGGCGTTCAGCCGGAGCACGGTGAGCGGGGTGCGCAGCCGGTGCGAGAGGTCGGCGGCCAGCTCTCGCTCGTTGGCCAGGAGCTGGACGACCTGGTCGGCCATGGAGTTGAACGCGACGGCGGCGGAACGGAGTTCGGTGGGGCCCTCCTCGGGGACCCGGGTGCCGAGCCGCCCCTCCCCCAGGTCCTGGGCGGCGCCCGCGAGGCGCTGGGCGGGCTGGACCATCCGTACGCCGAGCCGGTCCGCGACCGCCACCGAGCCGACGATCAGGGCGACTCCGACGCCCGCGAGGATCAGCCAGGCGGTGGCGACCCCGTTGGACACCTCCCCCTCGGGGACGAAGACCTCGACGACGGCGATGTCACCGGTGGACAGCGCGGTGGGCTGGAGGAGGGCGAAGCCGCCGGTGACCTCGGTGATGGAGGCGCGCCCGGCCTTGCGTACGGTCGCGACGTCCTTGGGCGTCGCGCGCCGGGTGCCGACGTCCAGGGCCTCGCCCTCGGTTCCGTCCCCGGCCTTCTCGGGCGCCGGTACGTGGACGGCGAGCCGCCCCCGGTCACCCGGTTCGGTGGAGAGGACGGCCCGGGTCAGCTCCTCGCGGTCGGTGGTGATGGAGAGCGCCGGGGCGATCATCGCGGCCTGGCGTTCAGCGTCGGAGAAGGCCCGGTCGCTGGCCATCTCCCGGATGACCAGTCCGAGCGGTACGGCGAAGGCGATGACGACCATCGCGGTGACGGCCAGACACACCTTGACCAGGGCCCATCTCATGCGGGCGGCTCCCCGGCCGGGGCGTCGGCGGGCGGCTGGAGCTTCACGCCGACACCGCGCAGGGTGTGCAGATAGCGGGGCCGGGCGGCGGTCTCACCGAGCTTGCGGCGCAGCCAGGACAGGTGGACGTCGATGGTCTGGTCGTCGCCGTACGACTGCTGCCAGACCTCGGCCAGCAGCTCCTTGCGGGCGACGACCACCCCGGGGCGTCCGGCCAGGAAGGTCAGCAGGTCGAACTCGCGTCGGGTGAGGTCGAGTTCGGCGCCGTCGAGTTCGGCGCGGCGGCGCAGCGGGTCGATGGCGAGCCCGCCGACGCGGATGACCCGGGGCGGCGGCGCCTGGCCGCCGGCCGCGCGGGCGCGGCGCAGCACGGCGGCCATCCGGGCGGAGAGGTGCTCGACGGAGAAAGGTTTGGTCAGGTAGTCGTCGGCCCCGTCGTTGAGCAGCCGGACGATCTCGCTCTCGTCGTCGCGCGCGGTGGCGATGATGACCGGTACGTCGGTGATGGACCGCAGCATCTTGAGCGCCTCGCCGCCGTCCAGGTCGGGCAGCCCGAGATCGAGGATGACCACGTCGAAGCGGAAGTGCGCGACCTCGCGCAGCGCTTCGAGCGCGGTGCCCACACTCCGTACCGTGTGGGAGGCCTCACTGAGGTGCCGGATGAGGGCGGAACGTACGAACTGGTCGTCCTCGACCACGAGCACACTTGCCATGGGCGGCACCGTACGCCATGGCGCCGGCCCCGGTCCCGCCGCCGCCGGAAACCTCCGCAAAGGCCGGAACAGGGGTGGCCGGAGCCGGAACAGGAGCTACCGGAGGGGGACAGTCCAGGTCCGGGTGGTGCAGGATGTGCCGGATGCAACGAGGACTCGTACACGCGCTCGCGTGGTCGCTCGCCACCGGCGCGGCGGTCACGCTGTCGTGGTGGGGTGTGCACACGGTCATGACCGGGACGGCGTACGACCCACCCCGTGCCGTGCCGATCTCCGTGGGCGCGGGGGGCCCGAAGCGCATCGGGCAGTCCACCGAGGAGCCGCTCGTCTCGTCCACGTACCGCTCCTCGCCGTCCCCCTCCCCCTCGGCACGCAGCAGCAGTGCGAGCCCTTCCCCGTCTGCCGCACGCCCCTCCCGTACGCCGTCGAGCGCCCCGGCGAAGCCGCCCGCGTCCTCCATTCCGGCCGCGAACTCCGGTGAGGTGAAGGGGTACCGGACCGCCGGCGGCCGGGTCGTGTTCGAGCTGGGGAAGAGCTCGGCGAAGCTGGTCTCGGCGACGCCGGAGCCGGGCTGGTCGATGCAGGTGTGGACGAACGACGCCTGGATCCGGGTCGACTTCAGCGACGGGGGCGGGGTGGACGGGAAGACGTACTCGGTGTTCTGCACCTGGAACGGGACACCGCCGACCGTGCAGGTCGTCGAACCGTAGCCCTCCAGGTCCTGATCAGGGGTTCTCGAAGACGGACGGCGGGGGTGCCGGTGACGGCTTGGCGGCCGCGTCGGTGACGACCGCCGCGCCGCCGGTGAAGTCCGTGAGCGCCCGGCCGTGTTCGACCCGGCCGGGGTGCGGGTCGCTCGCCACCCGGCGGGTGAACTCGGCGACCGCCAGGGGCAGGGCGGAGGCGAGCAGGACCGCGTTGCCGAAGCGACGGCCGCGCCAGACCACCGGGTCGGCGGCGAGCGCCAGTTCGGGGAAGACGGCGGCGGCGGTGGCCACCTGGCCGCGCAGGTGGGCGAGCGGCGGCCCGTCCGCGAGGTTCGCGGCGTACTGCCCCGAAGGCTTCAGCACCCGGCGCACCTCCGCGAGGAATTCGGCGGAGGTCAGGTGGGCGGGGGTGCGGGCCCCGCTGAACACATCCGCGATGACCAGGTCCGCCCAGCCGTCCGGGAGCTTGCCGAGCCCTTCGCGGGCGTCCACCGCCCGGACCCGTACCCGGGCCTGCGGGTCCAGCGGGAGCCGGTCGCGGACGAGCTGGACGAGGGCCGCGTCGACCTCCACGACCTGCTGGGTGGAGCGGGGGCGGGTCGCGGCGGCGTACCGGGCGAGGGTGAAGGCGCCGCCGCCGAGGTGCAGGACGTGGAGGGGCTGGAGCGGGGGCGCGGCGAGGTCGATGATGTGGCCGAGCCTGCGCTGGTAGGCGAAGGAGAGGTACGCGGGGTCGCCGAGGTCCACGTGGGACTGCGGGGCGCCGTCGAGCAGGAGCGTCCAGCCGGCCGGGCGCTCCCGGTCGGGTATGAGCTCGGCGAGACCGCTGTCGACGGGGCCGGAGAAGGGTTCGCGCTCCACCCTGCCGCTCGGGCGGTCCTTCTTGCCCTTGCTCCTGTCCTTGCCCCCGCCAGGCGCTCCTCGACGTGCCACGTGCGCTGGTCCTTGCTGGTGGGGGCCCGGGATACCGGCAGCGGCGGAGGTTCCGCCCGTGCCGCCATTATGGGCGCAGCGCCAGGAGGAGGCTCAGCTGCAGCCGTCGGCCGCCTCCAGCAGGCGGGCAGCCTGGTCGAGGGCGGCGCGGAGTACGGCGGGGTCGGTGACCGGGGCGTCCTCGGCGGGCGGCAGCAGCCAGCCGGAACCGGCGGCGGGCGGGGTGGTGGGGAGGCGCAGCCCGCGGCCGTCGGTCCGCGTACAGGCGCTGCCGGGTACGTCCCAGGCGTCGGCGGTGCCGGACGGTACGAGGAAGCCGAGGGTGTCGCAGGCTCCGTTGTGCAGGACCGGGCCGACGGCCTCGTGGTCCCGGCCGCGGCGGAGGATGTCGACGGCCTCCAGTCCCTGGCGGGCGGGGACGGTGACGAGGTCGCAGGACTGGTCGGCCGGTGCCGAGGCGGGTGCCGGGGCCGGTGCGGGGTCCGTGGTGGGGGTCGTGGTCGTCGTCGGGTTCGTCGCGGTCGTCCGTGAGCCGGTCTCCTGGCCGATGTGCAGCAAGGGAACCCCTCCTCTCATCGCCGAACGGAGCCACACTCCGTCTCCACATGGACCAACGGCGGCAGAGCGTCAAGGGCTACGGGAGCACACCGCCGCAAAGGGTGGCAGTTCATGGCGGATCGTGGACGAGATGCCCTTATATATGCCGAATCGCTGGGGTGTGTTCCCTGTCACAGCAGGTACGTTCTTGCTCCGCCGGGACACCGGAAAGCAGAACCCGGCTTGCGCCAGAGAGGGGCCGGCCATGGTGTCGACAGGGGCAGTTCCCAACCTCGTCTTCCGCCAGCTGCGCGGACAGCGCTCGGCAGGCGAGTTCGCGGCCGCCGTCCGCAGGGCGGCGCGGGAGATCGGTGAGCAGGTCGCGTGCGATGCCCGGTACATCGGACGCGTGGAGTCCGGGGAGATCCGCTGCCCCAACTACGCGTACGAACGGGTCTTCCTGCACATGTTCCCCGGGGCCTCCCTGGCCGACCTGGGGTTCTCGGCCCGCGAGACCGTACGGGGGCGGGGGGCGCGGGTCGTCTCCGAGCCGCCGCCGGCTCCGCTGTCCGAGCCCGCCGCCCCGCACGGCGGCACCCACCACACCGACGAGGAGAGCGACGTGCTGCGTCGCGTGTTCATGATGAGCGGCACGGCCACCGTGGCCGCCGCTTCCCTGGGTCTCGGCGGGGCTCCCGCCTCCGCCGCCCGGATCTCCCTGCCCGCACAGCGCCGGGTCGGTGAGAGCGAGGTGGACGCCGTGGAGCAGGCGGTACGGCGGATCCGGGTGCTGGACGACCGGCACGGCGCGGACGGGCTCTACCGGCAGGCCGCGCGGCCGTTGAAGGCGGCGTACGAGCTGCTGGACGCCGGGACCACCACGCGGCGGGCCACCGCGGACCGGCTGCACGCGGGCGCGGGGGAGCTGGCCATCTCGGTGGGGTGGCTGGCCCACGACTCGGGACGTTTCGACGACGCGCGCTCGCACTACGCGGAGGCGCTGGCGACGGCGCGGCTGGCGGGGGACGCGGGTCTTGAGGCGCACGCGTTCTGCAACACGTCGTTCCTGGCCCGGGACTCGGGGCGGCCCCGGGAGGCGGTACGGGCCGCCGAGGCCGGGCAGCGGGCGGCCCGCACGCTGGGCTCACCCCGGCTGCTGGCGCTGCTCGCGCTGCGGGAGGCGGGGGGCCGGGCGGGGCTCGGGGACCGTACGGGGTGCGACCGGGCGATCGGGCGGGCCCGGGCGACGTTCGAACGGGGGCCCGCCGGGGGTGACCCGGAGTGGATGAGCTTCTTCCGGGAGGCGGAGCTGGAGCTGCTGGAGGCGCAGTGCTGGTCGGCGCTGGGCGACTGGTCCCGGGCGGCGCGGCACGGGCGGCGGGCGGTGGGGCTCCAGGACGCGCACTTCACCCGGAACCTCGCGCTGTACCGGGCGCAGCTGACGGGGGACCTGGCGCGGGCGGGGCGGGTGGAGGAGGCGGCGGCGACGGGGCACCAGGTGCTGGACCTGCTGGACCGGGTCCAGTCCTCGCGGATCCGGGGGATGGTGGCGGGGGCGGTCCGCGTGCTGGAGGCCCGGCCGGGTGGGGTGCCGGGGGCGGCGTCCTTCCTGACCCGCCACCGGGAGTCGGCCCGCACATCCAGCCCGTCCGGCGTTTGAGGACGGAACCCTTGCCTGGGTGAGGGGGCACCCTTTCGGATCCCGGGGCGCGGGAGAGCCAATGCGGTGCACCCGGAACGTGCTCGACGGTTCCGTCCTCAAACGCCGGACGGGCTGGGGTGGGCGCCGGACAGACCGGAGATGGCACCCAGGAACGGGCTTACCGGTTCCGTCCTCAAACGCCGGACGGGCTGGGGTGGGCGCCGGACGGGCTGGGGAGTTCCAGGTGGCCCGTGTCGTTCCAGCGTTCCATCGCCGGCGCACCGTACGCCCAGCCCAGCACCGACAGCGACGTCGGTTCCAGGCGGATGCGGGCGCCGAAGGACAGGTCCTCGCCCAGCCAGCGCGCGGCGAGGGCGCGCAGGATGTGGCCGTGGGCGAAGACCAGCACGTCGCGGTCGGCGGAGCGCGCCCAGCCGACCACCTCGTCCGCACGGGCGGTGACCTCCGCGACGGATTCGCCCTCGGGCACCCCGTCGCGCCAGATCAGCCAGTCCGGCCGGTCCGCCTTGATCTGCGCCGGCGTCAGCCCCTCGTACGCCCCGTAGTCCCACTCCATCAGCGCGTCCCACCGCTCGGCCCGCTCCCCGAACCCCGCGATCTGGCAGGTCTCGGCGGCCCGGACGAGCGGACTGGTGCGGACCTCGACCCCGGGCAGCCCGCCCCAGGGCGCCCGGTGCAGCCGTTCGCCGAGGAGTTTCGCGCCCGCGCGGCCGGTGTCCAGGAGCGGGATGTCCGTCCTGCCGGTGTGGTTGCCCTGGACCGACCACTGGGTCTGACCATGCCGGGCAAGCAGGATGCGCGGTGCCATGAAGGCTCTCCCTGGAACGGTGGTACTGGGCCTTCCATCATCCCGCACCGCCCCTGAAGGCAACCTCCGGGGCGGTCCGGGCGTCCCTCCCTGCGCAGCCACCCGCCGCGGTGCCGGAGCCATGACGGGGCAGGCTGAGTGGGGGCGTCCGCTCGGGGACCCCCGGGGGAGCCGGCGGCCGACCGCCGCCGTACGGTTGAACGCCCGTCGTCGGCCGCATGAACATGGGGAGAGCTACCGGATGCCGCACGCCACCGCGCCGCCCGCGACCGGTCATCGGCCCCGCTGGTGGACGGAACTCCCACTGATCGCGGTGGTGTACGGCCTCTACTCGATGGGCCGCCTCCTGGTGCGCGGGGACGTGTCGACGGCCGTCGGCAACGGTCTGGCGATCCTCCGGTTCGAGCAGGCGCTGTATCTCAACGCCGAGCACCCGCTGAATCGTCTTTTCACCAGCACCCCCTCCCTGGGCATAACCGCCGACTTCGCGTACGCCTCCCTGCACTACCTGGTCACCCCGGCGATCCTGGTCTGGATGTTCCGGCGCAGGTCGGCCGCGTACCGGGCGGCCCGTGTCTGGCTGATGAACTCGACCCTGCTCGGTCTGGTCGGCTTCACGCTGATACCGACCTGCCCGCCCCGGCTGCTGGACGCGAGCCACGGCTTCGTCGACACGATGGCGCAGTACAGCGCGTACGGCTGGTGGGGCGCCGGTGCGAGCGCCCCGCGCGGTCTGAGCGGGATGACCAACCAGTACGCGGCCATGCCGAGCCTGCACGTCGGCTGGTCCCTGTGGTGCGGCGTCCTGCTCTGGCGCCACGCCAGGCACCCCCTGCTGCGGGGAGCGGGCATCGCCTACCCGCTGATCACCACGATCGTCGTGATGGGCACCGCCAACCACTATTTCCTGGACGCGGTCGCGGGCGGCGCCGTGATGGCGCTCGGAGCCCTGCTGACCAGGCCGGTCATGCGGCTGGCCGACCGGGTCAAGGACCGTCTGCGGGCCGCCTTCTCCCCCGTGTCCGCGGCCTCCGAGCCGGTGAGGTCCCCGATTGTCAGTGCCGGATGCAAGACTTCCGCGGGTGAGCGAATCCCCGGCCAGCGGACCTCCTCCGCAGATTCCCCCGACGCGGCAGCCGACGGACGTACCGCGGGCGCAGCGGCCAACGACGACGCTCCGGCAGCGGCTCGCTGAGCTGCGCGGCCCCACCGTCGCACCGCACCCGCTCGACGCCCGCGCGCTGGCCGCGCTGGCCGCCAACCCCGGTTGCAAGCGCCGCGCCCTGCTGGACGGCGCCGGGGTCGACAAGGGAGTGCTCGCCACCGCCCTCGGCTCCCCCGCCCCCTTCGGCCAGTCCCAGTTCGCCTTCATGCGGGGGAACGCGTTCGAGGCCAAGGTCAAGGCCGACGGCGGAGCGGAGCTGCTGCGGCTGCTGTACGAGCGGCTCGGCGGCGGCGCCCCCGCCCCGGACCAGCACGCCGCCACGCCCGACCTGAGCGCCGCCGGTCCCGAGGGCCGGGCCGCGCGGACCGCGCTCGCCCTGCGCGAGGCGACGGCGGCGGGCGGCTGGGCGCTGCTGGACCACCCGATGCTGGCCCTGGAGGTGGCGGGCTCCCCCGCCTATCTGGAGCCGGACGCGGTGGTGGTCCACCCCGACGGCCGCTGGACCGTGGTCGAGATCAAGTCGTTCCCGATGATCGACGCCTCCGCCGACGCCGCGAAGGTCGGGGCCGCCGCCCGTCAGGCCGCGGTCTACGTGCTGGCGCTGGAGCGGGTCGCGGCGGTGACCGAGGGGGCCGAGGTCGGCCACCAGGTGCTGCTGGTCTGCCCGAAGGACTTCTCCAACCTGCCGACCGCCTCCGTCGTCGACGTACGCAAGCAGCGCGCGGTCACCCGCCGCCAGCTGACCCGGCTGACCCGCGTCGAGGACATCGCACAGGCCCTTCCGGAGGGGACGACCTTCGACCCGGCGTGCGCGCCGCAGGAGCTGGAGTCCGCCGTCTCCTCGGTCGCCGCCGCCTACGCCCCCGAGTGCCTGGCCGCCTGCGAGCTGGCCTTCCACTGCCGTTCGCGGTCCCGGGCCGAAGGGGCCGTGGAGTCGCTCGGCCGGAGCGTGCGCGGTGAGCTGGGCGGGCTGACCACGGTCGCCGGGGTGCTGGCCGCCGCCGCGGGCAAGGAGGGCGACCCCGCCGACCCGACCGTGGCCGCGTTGCGCCGGGCCGCCGCGCTGCGGGCCGAGGCGCTGGAAAGTGCTGCCGTTCTGCGTGCCGAAGCGCTGGAGAGCGCCGCCGCCGTGCGCGCCGAGGCTCCGGAGGGTGCGGCCGCATGTCGCTGATCACCACCCTCGCCCGGCTGGAGGCCGTCGAAGCGGGCCGCGCCCAGCCGCTGGCGACCGTCCGCCACCGTCATCTCACCGACCGGCCGCTGGTGATCGTGCCGCTCACCACCGCCGGTGAGGCCGGGGCCCCGCTCGGGGCGCTGGTCGGCACCGACCGTGAGGCGCCCCGGCTGCTGGCGGTCGCCCAGCCGCGCGACCGTGACCTGCGGTTCGCGTTCCTGGCCGAGCTGGCGGAGGCGGTGCTGCCGCACATAGAGGCGTACGCGGACGTGGTCGAGCCCGCCGAGCGCAACGAGACCGACCCGGCGACCGGCAAGAAGACCAAGGTCGAGGTCGAGCTGTGCACGGACGCGCCGCAGCTGATCGTGCCGAGCCGGGCCGGCATCGAGTTCGTCCGGCTGCTCGGCCGCTCCATGCGGTTCCGCCGGACCGCCGAGGACGACCCGGAGACGCCGTACCCGGCCCCGGTGCGCGTCCCGCTGCTCGGCCGCTGGCTCACGCATTACGGGGAGCGGGCGCGGGTGCCGGGCTCCTCGCTGCTGCTCGCCGCCACGGACCTGCTGAACCGGCACTGGGCGACCGGTCAGAGCAGCCTGGAGGACCAGCACCTGGGGGCGCTGCTCGCCTGGATCGACCCGCCGCAGGGCGCGTCCGGCGCCGAGGAGGCCCTCCGGGCGGAGCTGGCCCGCGACCGGGACGGGCAGCTCCTCTGCCCGCCCGCCGGGCCCGCCACCGACCCGGCCTTCGACAACCGGCTCCTCGCCCCCGCGATCGAGCGGTACGACCGGGCGCGTACGGCGTTCGCGGCGGCCGAGGACGGGCTGACGGCGGACGAGCGGCTCGGCGAGCTGAGCAAGGCCGAGCGGGAGATCCGGTCGCGGCTCGCGCAGGTGATGCTGCCGACCTGGGACCGGGTGTGGCAGGGGCTCGACCTGCTGCGGGAGCTGCCCGAGGGGTCCCGGGCCGAGGACCGCTGGACCCGGGACCGCTGGTCGTTCACCGCCCACCGGGACCGGGTGAGCTCGGGTGAGCCGCCGCAGCCCCGCCGGGACGACGCGGTGACGGCGGCACAGAAGCTGGCCTCCCGGGAGACCGCGCAGGCCCAGCTGGAGGCTCAGGAGGCGCTGGACGATCCGCTGGTGCTGGCGGGGCGGCGGCTGGCGGGCGAGGCGTTCCTGGCGGATGTGACCGAGGTCGAGATGGCGTACACGGAGTCCAAGCGTCCGTCCCCGCGCCCGCTGGTCACCCTCCGCACGGACGAGCGGCCGCACCTGGGCGAGCGGACCAAGGTGTACCGCTCGCTGGACGGCAAGCCGCAGACGGCGGAGTTCGTGCGGTACGCCTCCGGGGACCCGGGCGATGAGGGCTCCGGCGACGGCGGCTCCACCGGCGACGGCTCCGGCGCGGACGGCTCCGGCGGCGGTGCCGTGGTCCTGGTGCTGCGGATCATGGACCGGATGGGCCGGGGCAAGGAGCCGGCGCCGGGTTCGCTGCCGGAGCCCGGGGAGCGGATCACCTGGACCCTGTTCGAGCACGACCAGCGCGGCGGGCCGAAGCTGCCGGACCCGGAGGAGACCCCGTGGACCCACGGCGGCCCGCCGGGCGCGGACGCCACCACCCGCGCGGAGCACCCCGACCCCGTGACCCCGGAGGACCTGCTGTGACCTCGACCCCCGTCACCACGGAGGGACCGCTGTGAGGACCGCCACCCGGGAGGGCCTGCTGTGAGGACCGTCTTCGACCCCGGTGCTGAGGCCGCGCGGGCGACCGGGGCGATCCTCGACGACACCCTGCGCGGCAGCGCCCGGGGCATCGTCGTGGACTCCCCGCCCGGTGCCGGGAAGTCGACCCTGGTGGTCCGGGCGGCGCTGGAGCTGGCCGCCGCCGGGCACCCGCTGATGGTGATCGCCCAGACCAACGCGCAGGTCGACGACCTGGTGGTGCGGCTCGCCGAGAAGGACCCGGAGCTGCCGGTGGGCCGGCTCCACAGCAGCGACTCCGACCCGTACGACAAGGTCCTGGACGGGCTCGACAACGTACGGAAATCGGCGAAGGCGGCGGATCTGGCCGGGCTCGACGTGGTGATCTCGACGGCCGCCAAGTGGGCGCACGTGAAGAACGTGGAGCCGTGGGGGCACGCGATCGTCGACGAGGCGTACCAGATGCGCTCCGACGCGCTGCTGGCCGTGGCCGGGCTGTTCGAGCGGGCGCTGTTCGTCGGGGACCCGGGGCAGCTGGACCCGTTCTCGATCGTCGGCGCGGACCAGTGGGCGGGGCTGAGCTACGACCCCTCCGCGAGCGCGGTCTCCACGCTGCTCGCGCACAACCCGGAGCTGCCGCAGCACCGGCTGCCGGTCTCCTGGCGGCTGCCGGCGTCGGCCGCCCCGCTGGTGTCGGACGCGTTCTACCCGTACACACCGTTCCGCAGCGGTACGGGCCACGGGGACCGGAAGCTCTCCTTCGGGGTGGCCTCCGACGGCTCGGGCCCAGACCGGGTGCTGGACGAGGCGGCGGAGGCCGGGTGGGGGCTGCTTGAGCTGCCGGCCCGGCACACCCCGCGTACGGACCCCGAGGCGGTGCGGGCGGTGGCGCTGGTGGTCCGGCGGCTGCTGGACCGGGGCGGCGTCGCCACCAGTGAGCGGGCGGAGGACCCGGTGCCGGTGACGGCGGACCGGGTGGCGGTCGGCACGGCCCACCGCGACCAGGCGGCGGCGGTGCGGGCGGCCCTCGCGGAGCTGGGCGTCACGGGGGTCGCGGTGGACACGGCGAACCGCCTCCAGGGCCGCGAGTTCGACGTCACGGTGGTCCTGCACCCGCTGTCGGGCCGCCCCGACGCGACCGCCTTCCACCTGGAGACGGGCCGCCTGTGCGTGCTGGCCTCGCGCCACCGGCACGCCTGCATCGTGGTGTGCCGGGAGGGGGTGGCGGACCTGCTGGACGAGCACCCCTCCACGGAGCCGGTGCAGCTCGGCGTCACGGTGAAGTTCCCCGACGGCTGGGAGGCGAACCACGCGGTGCTGGCCCGCCTCGCCGAGCACCGGGTGCGGTGGAAGCCGTAGCGAAGCCGCAGGGGCCGAGATCCGCCGGACATGTCCTAGGCCTGTGGCCCTCTTGCGCGGGGTTGGACAATGGAGGGTGGCCGTCCGGGCCGTCCGAGGGAGGAACAGCACATGACACAGTCCGAGCGGAACGAACGGCAGCGGCTGCGCCCCGCGCCCCTGCTCTTCGAGCCGTCGGAGGCGGGGGCCGATCCGGAGCACTTCTTCGACCTGGAGTCCATGGACGACCCCCGTGAGCTGCTGGCCCGCGCGACCGAGCTGACGCAGGCCTTCCGTGCGGCGACGGACCGGTCGGTGGAGTTCCAGGCGATGGCGGCGGCGCAGCTCGCCGATCCGCGCCGGTTCGACCGGCTGACGGCGGCGGATGTCGCGGAACGCGCGGAGTGGACCGAGGACTACGCGAAGAAGATGATCGAGTTCGGGCGGTCCCTGCTGGACGCCTCCTCCACCACCTGACAGCCGGCCGTACGGGGAGGGCGCGGGGCTCTCAGGCCGGGGGTCAGGTCCCGTGGCATATTCCGGGCGGGCAAGATACTCCCTCCCCTCCCGCCGCGTCCCGGTTTCCGGCAACTCTCGGAATCAGCTCCGTCACTCCCGGTAGACCTTTTCTCCATGAGCGCTTGGCTGAAAGACGAAACGACCCGGCAGGCCGGCGGAGCCGCGCCCCACGCCGTCGACATCTTCGCCCTGCTGCGGGACCAGACCGGGGCGCAGGCCGCCCAGGTGACCGCCGCCGGAGCCGCCTGGCTGGCGGGGGCCTCCGCCTACCCCCGCTCCACGCTCGCGCAGTGGGAGGAGCGCCCGGCCGCGCCCGGGGTGCTTCCCTGCGGCTCGCAGTTCGACGTCGTCAACGTGCCCGCGCTGTTCGGGCGGCGGATGCTGGAGCAGCTCTGGGCCGAGGGCCCCGGCACCGGTCCCGTCGCCGTGCACCGGGGCCGGATGCTGCTCTTCGCCGCCCCCGGAACGGCCCAGCGGCTGCCCTCGCTGCTGGCCTGGGAGGAGTGGGGATCCGGCGCTGGGGAGCCGTCCCGCACGCAGCGCGGGGAGGTGCCTCCGCTGCTCTGCCACGGCACCGGCGACGCCGTCACCGTACCGCCCCTGACCTGCCCGTCCGATGGTTCCGGGCCGCGCTGGCTGGTGGCGCCCGACACCCGTAATCCCTGGCTGCCCGGGCCCGATGTGCTGCTCTGGGCGTGTGTGCGGGTGAGCCGGTCGAGGACATCCCAGGGGGCCGGACATTCGATTTTTCCTCGGGCGGATCAGGGTGCTAATGTCTACGACGTCACCAGGCGCCGTTAGCTCAGTTGGTTAGAGCAGCTGACTCTTAATCAGCGGGTCCGGGGTTCGAGTCCCTGACGGCGCACAGACGGAAGAAGCCCCTCGCGGAAGCGGGGGGCTTCTTCGTGTTCCGTGCGGAAAGAGGGCTTCAGACTCCGGCCGTGATCCGGACCGTCCAGGAGCCGGAGGGCGTACGGTCGGCGACCTCCACGCGGGTGCGCTCGCCCGGCACGGTGTAGGTCTCGCCCTCGGTGAGCGGAGCGTCCGCGAGCGGCGGGTAGACCGAGCGGTCCCAGCAGGATCCGGTCTCCGGGTGGGTGTCCACCACTTCGACCGGGCCGCCGCCGGAGGCCGTCCCGCTGCGGATCCGGTAGATCAGGATGCCCTCGGTACAGGTCCCCCGGTCGTTGCCGGTGGCGCTGCGGGCCTCGACGGCCAGGACGCTGTCCGCCCCGGTGCGCACGACGGCGAGCCGGGTCCCGATCGACCCGCCGGGCACGGGGGCGGCGGCGACCGGCTCCAGGGTGAGGTCGGCCGAACCCTGGACGCAGACGACCTGGGGCCCCTCCAGCCAGCCGAGCTTCCACTTGTGCCAGCCGAAGAGGTCCGGGGCCAGGCCGAACTGGCTGCCCATGACGTCCCAGTCGCCGACGTAGGTGTCCCAGTCGCCCTTGCCGTCGGTGGGCCGGTGGTAGAGATCGGCCAGGTCGAAGACGTGTCCGGTCTCGTGGGCGAGGACGTTGCGGTCGGGCGGGTGCTGTTCGAAGACGGTGACGACGCGCCGGATGTCGGTGGAGTCGGCGCGCAGCGGCCGCTCGAAGTTGACGACCTTGGTGGCGTCGGAGTCGACGCCCGGGGCGTCCGGGTCGGCTACCAGGTAGACGATGTCGTACGCCGAGAAGTCGACGTCCTCGTCGGCGGCGGCGATCGCGTCGCGCAGGTAGGCGGTGCGCTTCCTGGCGTCCCAGTCGCGCTCTATGCCGTACCAGGTGGAGGGGCGCGGCATCTGTGTCCAGGTCCGCTGCGGGTGCGGGCGCAGGGTGAATCTGCCGTAGCTGGCGCGCTCGAAGAAGCGGGTGGTCGAGGGGAAGTGGTCGGCGGTCAGCAGTTCGGGGGTGAGCACGGGCTCGGAGTCCGGGAACGACAGGAAGATCATGACCGCGTCGAGGCGCCGGCCGGGCTGCGGGTAGGCCCCGTTCCAGCTGTCCAGGCCCAGCGAGTGGTGCGCCGATGTCCTCGGGAGCGCGCACGGGGTCGCATCGCGCGAGGCGGCCGCGGCGGGGCCGGCGACGAGCGAGGTGGCGGCGAGCGCCAGAAGGGAGGTCAGGGCGGCCGCAAGACTGCGCAGCTTCAGCCGCTCTGCTCCCCCGGGTCCGGGCTCACGCTGCACATCGACCTCCGGGTGGGAACGCGGTACGTCTCGTCCACCTTGTGCCGTTTCGTGGCGATGCGCCCTGTTGTGCTGCCCCACACGGGTCACATGGGCCACACGGGTCGCAGCGCCGGCACCCCGTCGACACCACACCCCAGACCTTCACGGAACGTCACCATCGATCAGGCCGGCGGCCCGATACAACAGAACCGCGCATAAAACATCAGTACCGGGCAAAGCGGAACGTCACAGACCGGCCGTTCGGTCGAGCCATGGCCGGATGCGAGCTGGAACGCCCGACGCACCACCCTCTATGCTTCACCACGCTTTCCCGCGTGGATCGGGCCCCTTCACGGGTTCACCACCCGGCGCCCTGTCCGACCCCACCTGTTCACGACAACCTTCACAGCGGGAGCGAGCGGTGAGCGGAACCTCCGAAGGGCCCCGGATCCCGGCGGGCACATCCCCGGACGCCGTGGACACCCCGGTCACGGAGCGTCATACGTCAGGACCTGCGGCACGCCCCCCGGAAGCGATCCGGAGCGCGGCGGACACCGCCGCCACCGAGCTGCGCGACCACCGGGCCGCGTTCAACGCCGCCACCCTCCCCATGGCCGTCGTGGACGGCCGGGGACACGTCGTACGGGCCAACGACGCCCTCGGCGGGCTTCTGGGCACGACGCCCGGGGCGCTGGCCGACCGGCAGGCGTGCGAGCTGGTCGACCTGGCCTCCGACGACCGCACCTGGCACGCCTACCGCGAGGTGCTCCAGGGCCGCCGCTCCCGGTTCCGCTGCACCCGCCGCCTCAAACACCCCGACGGGCGCACCCTGTGGGCCGAGGTCACCGTCGTACCGATGACCGGGACCTCGGCGGCGGAGCCCGCGCGGGTCCTGCTGACGGTGGCGGACATCAGTGACCGGCGCGAGCTCCAGGACCGGCTGCGCCACCTCCAGATGCACGACCCGGTGACCCGGCTGCCCAACCGGACCCTGTTCTTCGAGCGGCTCTCGGTGGCCCTGGAGACCCCGCCGTACCAGGACGACTCGATGCTCCCCCGGCACGGCCGGATCGGGCTCTGCTACCTCGATCTGGACGGCTTCAAGGCGGTCAACGACACCCTCGGCCACCGGATCGGCGACCGGCTGCTGGCCGCCGTCGCCGGGCGGCTCACCGACTGCGCCGAGAACGACGCGAGCCGCAGCCCCGGCGGCAGCCGCCTGGTGGCGCGCCTGGGCGGCGACGAGTTCGCGATCCTGGTGGAGGACTCCGGCGGTACGGAGGCCCTGACCGAGCTGGCCCGCTCGGTCCTGGCGGCCCTCCAGTACCCCTTCGACCTGGCCGGGCAGCGGCTCTCGGTCTCCGCCTCGATCGGGGTGGTGGAGCGACCGGTGGCAGGCACCTCGCCGACCGGGCTGATGCAGGCCGCCGACACCACGCTGTACTGGGCGAAGGCCGACGGCCGGGCCCGCTGGACCCTCTTCGACCCCGAGCGCAACGCCCACCGCATGACCCGCCAGGCGCTCTCCTCCACGCTCCGGCCCGCCGTGGAGCGCGGCGAGTTCACGCTGGAGTACCAGCCGCTGGTCGGCATGGCGGACGGGGTGGTACGCGGGGTGGAGGCGCTGGTGCGCTGGAACCACCCGCAGTTCGGCGTGCTGTCGCCGAACCGCTTCGTCGCCATCGCCGAGGAGGACGGCTCCATCGTGCAGCTCGGCCGGTGGGTGCTGCGCACCGCGTGCCGCCAGGCGCGGCGCTGGCAGCTGGACCACCCGGACGAGCCGGCGCTCTTCATCAGCGTCAACGTCGCCGTACGCCAGGTCTGGGACTCCGACCTGGTGGCGGACGTGGCGCAGATCCTCAACGAGACGGGCCTGGCCCCGGGGCTGCTCCAGCTGGAGCTGACCGAGTCGGCGGTGATGGGATCGGGCGGCCGCCCGCTGCGGGCGCTCCAGGCGCTGAGCGACATGGGCGTACGGATCGCCATCGACGACTTCGGGACCGGGTACTCGAACCTGGCCTACCTCAGCCGGCTGCCCGTCTCCGTGCTGAAGCTGGACGGGGCGTTCGTGAAGGGCTTCCGGTACGAGGACGGTACGCACCCCAGCCCCGCCGACGAGACGATCGTGGAGGCGATGGTGCAGCTGGCGCACCGCCTGGGCCTGACCGTCACCGCGGAGTGCGTGGAGACGGCCGGGCAGGCGGAGCGGCTGCGCCGGATCGGCTGCGACACCGGGCAGGGGTGGCTGTACTCCCGGGCCGTGGCGCCGGAGCTGATCGCGGCGCTGATCACGGCCCGGCCGGCCGCCGAGAGCTAGACGCTTCTCGGCAGCCCGTACGGCTCAGGCGCCGCGCGGCAGCCCGTACGCGTCCGCGATCAGCTCGTAGCTGCGCAGCCGCGCGTCGCCGCCGTGCGCGTTGGCGGTGATCATCAGCTCGTCGGCGCCGGTGCGCTTGGCCAGGTCGTCCAGGCCGGTGCGGACCTCGTCGGGGGTGCCGTGGATGACGTTGGCGAGCCAGCCGTCGACGAACTCCCGCTCCATCGGGGAGAAGTCGTACGCCGCCGCCTCCTCCGGGCTCGGGATCAGCCCCGGGCGCCCGGTGCGCAGCCGGACCATCGACAGGGCGCCGGTCAGCACCTCGCGGCGGGCCTCGCGCTCGTCGTCGGCGGCCAGCGCGGAGACGCCGATCAGGGCGTACGGGGCGTCCAGCACGGCGGAGGGCCGGAAGGAGCTGCGGTACAGGTCGAGCGCCGGGATCGTGTTCTGCGCCGAGAAGTGGTGGGCGAAGGCGAACGGCAGGCCGAGCGTCCCCGCCAGCCGGGCGCTGAAGCCGGAGGAACCGAGCAGCCAGACGGGCGGCCGGTGCGCGGACTGCACCCCGCCGGGTGCGGTCGCCTGGACCGGGCCCGGTACGGCGTGGATCCGGGCGTACGGGTGCCCGTCGGGGAAGTCGTCGTCCAGGAACCGGATCAGCTCACTGAGCTGTTGCGGGAAATCATCGGCGCCCTCGTTGAGCCGGTCGCTGCGGCGCAGGGCGGCCGCCGTCGCGCCGTCGGTGCCGGGGGCGCGGCCGAGGCCCAGATCGACGCGGCCGGGGGCCATCGCCTCCAGGGTGCCGAACTGCTCGGCGATCACCAGCGGGGCGTGGTTGGGCAGCATGACGCCGCCGGAGCCGAGGCGGATGCGCTCGGTGTGGGCGGCGATGTGCGCGAGGATCACGGCCGGGGAGGACGAGGCGACCCCGGGCATGGAGTGGTGCTCGGCGACCCAGTAGCGGCCGAAGCCGCGGCTCTCGGCGAGCTTCGCGATCTCCACGCCGGTGCGCAGGGCCTGGGTCGCGGTGCGGCCCTGTCCCACGGTCACCAGGTCGAGGACGGAGAGCGGTACGGGGGCGCTGCCGGCCGCCGTACCTCGGATTCCGTCGCCGCCCGTCTCGTCGCCTCGGATCTCGTCCACGTGTCGGCCCTCTCCCGGTGCTGCTCGTCGTACGTACGCGTATCGGAGGCGTACAACAGGAGGATGGCTCCGGTTATTCCGGGCGGGGCTGCCAGGGGCCGGGAAGGGGGCGTCAGGGGGCCGGGCGGCCCGCTCGCGGCGGGGGCTGTCAGGCGCCGGGCGGCGCTACTCGCGTACCTCGATGCCCTTGGGCTCCACCGCTCCCGGTGCCGGCCGGCGGGCGGCGAAGAGGGTGCCGAGGGTCGGGGCCCAGATCCGGCGGTCGGTCAGCCGCAGGCCCTCCCAGACCGTCACCTGGCTTGCCGTGAGGACCGGCTTGCCGAGCGCCTCCTCCAGTTCGGGGATGAACGCGGCGGTGTGCAGGGCGGCGTCCGGGAGCAGCAGCACCTCGGCGTCCGGGTGGTCCGCGGCGAGTGCGAGCTCCTTGACCCGGTCCACCTCCCACGTGGCGAGCTCGGCGGCCGTGGTGACACCGGCGCTCCGGGAGGACACCACCTCCTCACCGCCCGCCACCAGGAACTGCGTGAAGAACGTCGTGACGTCCTCGGGCCAGGCGGCGGCGATCGCGACCCGGCCGGCGCCCAGCTCCCGTGCCGCGTGGACGAAGCCGAAGGCGGTGCTGGAGGCGGGCAGGCCCGCGCTCCGGGCGAGGGTGGCGATCTGGTTGTGGGCGCCCGCCCAGCCGTAGACGAAGCTGCCTGCGGGGCTCGCCCAGACGAGTGCCTCGGCGCCCGCGAGGCGCAGCTCCTCGACGCCCTCGGCGAGCCGGTCCGGCGCACCGGTCTCCAGCAGCACGCCCGGCTGATAGGTGTCCTCGCCGGTCTCGGTGTGGAACAGCGGCAGCCTGATGTCCGTGTCGAGCGTGATCTCCAGCCGGGGGAAGTCGTCCTCGGCGGCGTGACCCGGATAGAGAAGTCCTACGGTCGTCATGTTCACCCTTCCGTCGGCGTCGGCACGGAAGCCACTGGTGCCCCTGTCCCTGTCAAGTATTCCCCCGATGGGGCGGCGACGGCGGGTGGGCGGGGCGCGCCGCGGGCCCTGTTGACGCGGAGGGAAGCTGCTGCGAGCGTGGTCCGCGCAGAGGTCATGATCAAGCCTGCACCTGGGGCGACCTGCGACGTTGCGGAGTGATGAGCCACCGATGCCGGAACCCGTCGTTCTCGTCCTCGACACCGATCCGCCCCCTCGCCTCGGCCGGCTGACCGGCCGGGCCCGGGTCGTGCGGACCGGTGCGGCGGAGCTCGCCGCCCGGCTGCCGGACGCCGATGTGCTGCTGGTGTGGGACTTCACCTCCGACGCGGTGCGCGAGGCCTGGCCCGGGGACGGGCCGCGGCCGCGCTGGGTGCACGCGGCGAGCGCGGGGGTGGACCGGCTGCTCTGCCCGGAGCTGGCCGCCTCCGACACCGTCCTGACCAATGCGCGGGGCATCTTCGAGCGGCCGGTCGCGGAGTACGTGGCGGGTCTGGTGCTGGCCTTCGCCAAGGACCTGCCCACCACCCTGGCCCTCCAGCGGGAGCACCGCTGGCACCACCGGGAGGGGCGGCAGGTGGCCGGTTCGCGGGCGGTGGTCGTCGGCGCGGGCCCCATCGGGCGGGAGATCACCCGGCTGCTGCACGGCCTGGGCGTCCAGGTGGCGCTGGTGGGCCGGACCGCCCGGCGCACCATCCATGGCATCGGGGATCTGGGCCCGCTGGCGGCGCGGGCGGACTGGGTGATCTCCGCGGTGCCGCTGACCCCGTCGACGTACGGGATGTTCGACACCCGCTTCTTCGGGGTGCTCCAGCCCTCGGCCCGGTTCATCAACGTGGGGCGCGGGGCGAGTGTGGTGGAGGCGGACCTGGTGGAGGCGCTGAACCGCCGGTGGCTGGCGGGGGCGGCGCTGGATGTGTTCCGGGAGGAACCGCTGGGCGAGGAGAGCCCGTTGTGGGACGTGCCGGGGCTGCTGGTCTCGCCGCATCTGAGCGGGGACACGGCCGGCTGGCGGGACCGGCTGGGCGAGCAGTTCGTGGCGATGTACGAACTATGGGCGGAGGGCCGCCCGTTGCCCAACGTGGTGGACAAGGAACGGGGTTACGTCCCGTCCACCGACAACTCCGAGGGCCCGGACGGCACATAAGGGACAGAGGCCGCCGGGGGCCGCTCACCGCAGCGGTCCCGTCACCCTCCGCCCGCATCAGGCCACGGGGAGGTCACCCTCCGGCCACCGTTCGATTACATGGACCGGGTTCCTGCATAGACGTACGGGATCGGGCAGGCGCTCACCCTGTCCGGACTGTTCGACCTCCAGGAGACCGCGAACCATGGCTGACTTTCCTCACCTTTCCCGCCGGGGCTTCCTCAATCGATCGGCGGCCGTGGGTGGCCTCCTGGTCGTGCCCGGGCTCCTGACCGCCTGCAGCAAGACCGACTCGGGTGCCGCCACCGGCGAGGGCGCCCTCGACAAGCTCCGTAAGCAGGGCTTCGTACGGGTCGCGTACGCCAACGAGGCGCCGTACGGCTACCTGGAGGGCAAGGAGCTCAAGGGCGAGGCCCCGACCCTGCACCGGGAGATCTTCAAGGCGCTGGGCGTGGAGGAGCTGAAGCCGACGCTCTCCGAGTGGGACGGGCTGATCCCGGGGCTCCAGGCGGGGAAGTACGACGTGGTCAGCGCGGGCATGGCCATCACCCCGGAGCGCTGCGGCAACGCGATCTTCTCCGAGCCGGAGTTCATCTCGCCGACCGCGCTGATGGTGCGGAAGGGCAACCCGAAGAAGGTCACCGACCTCGCCTCCGCCAAGGAGGCCGGGATAACCGTCGGGGTGATGTCGGGTGCGGTGGAGGGGTCGTACGCCAAGGGCGCGGGCATCGCCGAGGACAGGATCAAGACGCTGCAGAAGCCGCAGGACGGGGCCGACGCCGTCAAGGGCGGCCGGATCGACGCGTTCCTGCTCACCGGCATCTCGCTGCGCTGGCTGGCGAAGACCAACCCGGACACCGAGGTCACCGAGGCGTTCGTGCCGCAGATCGACGGCAACGCGCAGTTCTCGCCGGGCGGCGCGGTCTTCCGCAAGGGCAACGAGGATCTGCGGGACTCCTTCAACCGCGAGCTGAAGAAGATCGTCTCGGACCGCTCCCGCTATGTGGGGCTGCTGAAGGAGTACGGGTTCGGGGAGTCGGAGATCCCGCCGGAGGACCTGAGGACCGCGGATCTGTGCAAGGGCTGACGGGGCGGGCGCACACGCATGAGTGACTTCTTCTCCCTCCTCGCCGAGGAGTTCCCCCAGGTCCGGTCGGGCCTGTGGGTGACCCTGGAGGCCACCGTCCTGGGCGCGCTGCTGGCCGTGGTCCTGGCCTTCGCGCTCGGTCTGACGGCGGGCAGCCGACTGCTCCTGGCCCGCGGGTTCTCCCGGGTGGTCGTGGAGTTCTTCCGGGGCACCTCCCTCTACATCCAGCTGTTCTGGCTCTACTACGTGATGCCGCTGCTGACCGGCTACGAACTGACCCCGGTGATCTGCGGGGTGGTCGCCTTCGGCCTCAACTTCGGTGCGTACGGCGCCGAAGTGGTGCGCGGTGCCATCAACTCCGTACCGCGCGCGCAGTACGAGGCGGCGATCGCGCTCAACCTGTCCCCGTCCAGGCGGCTGTGGAAGGTGATCCTGCCGCAGGCCTGGGTGCAGATGATCCCGAGCTTCACCAATCTGCTGATCCAGCTGCTGAAGGCCACCCCGCTGCTGTGGCTGATCGCGGCCGCCGACCTGATGACGGTGATCCAGCAGCTGCGCGACCGCACCGGTGAGACCCTCACCGCCTATCTGACCCTGCTGGCCGCCTACTTCGTCCTGGCCTACGCGCTGACGATGCTGATGAACCTGCTGGAGCGGAGCGCCAAGCGGCGGCTCGGCCTGGACACCGGCGCGAAGAGCCTGTTCAAGAGCCGCAGCGCGTCCACGACCGCCGTGGGAGGTACCCGATGAACGGCTTCGACTGGGACGCCGTCGGGGAGTCCCTGCCCCTCCTGCTGGAGGGGTTCAAGGTCACCCTGCTCGCCACCGTGCTCGGCACCCTGGTGGCGGCCGTGCTGGGGCTGGCCGTGGCGGTGACCGGACGCGCGCCGAGCAGGTTCGTGACGGTCCCGGTGCGGGTCGTCACGGAGTTCGTCCGCTCCACCCCCCTGCTCGTCCAACTGGTCGGCGCGGCCGCCCTGTTCAACACGGTCGAGCCGCTGTACATCGGCATCACGGTGCTGGGCATCCACTACGCCGCGTACACCTCCGAGGTCTACCGGGCCGGGATCGACGGCGTACCGAAGGGCCAGTGGGAGGCCTGCCGCGCGCTGTCGCTGCCGCTCCTGCGCACCTGGCAGGCCGTGATCCTGCCGCAGGCGGTACGCAACGTGCTGCCCGCCCTCGGGAACTACGCGATCTCGATGTTCAAGGAGACCCCCTTCCTCGCCGTGATCACGGTCCAGGAGATGGTCTTCGAGGCCCGGAAGTACGGGGCCGAACAGTTCGCGTACACCGAGGTGTTCACCCTCGCCGGCCTGATCTTCCTGGTCGCGAGCTACCCCACGTCGCTGTTGATGAGGAAGCTGGAGAAGCGCCTTGGCCACTGAACCCCTCCCCCCGCAGAAGACGGAGTCCGCAGACCCGGGACCGGCCGGTGCCCCCGAGGACGCCGTCCCGGCGGCCGGGAGCACGGGCGAACCACTGGTCCGCTTCGACAAGGTCGTCAAGCGCTACGGCGACCATGTCGTCCTGGACCAGCTGGACTTCACGGTCGACCGCGGCGAGCACGTCACCCTGATCGGGCCCAGCGGCTCGGGCAAGACCACGATCCTGCGGCTGCTGATGACGCTGGAGAAGGTCAGCGACGGGGTGATCTGGGTCAACGGCTCCCCGCTGTCGCACGTCCGCACCCCGGGCGGGGCCCTGAAGCCCGCGGGCGAGAAGCAGCTGCGGGAGTCCCGGAAGAAGATCGGCATGGTCTTCCAGCAGTTCAACCTCTTCCCCAACATGAAGGTGCTGCAGAACATCACCGAGGCCCCGGTCAGCGTCCTGGGCAAGGGCCGCGAGGAGGCGGAGGTCCGGGCCCGGGAGCTGCTGGAGCTGGTCGGTCTCTCCGACAAGGTCGACGCGCACCCCTCCCAGCTCTCCGGCGGCCAGCAGCAGCGCGTGGCGATCGCCCGGGCGCTGGCGATGGAGCCGGAGATCCTGCTCCTGGACGAGGTGACGTCCGCCCTCGACCCGGAGCTGGTGGCCGGGGTGCTGGAGCTGCTCGGTGACATCGCCCGGAACACCGACATCACCATGGTCTGCGTGACCCACGAGATGAACTTCGCCCGGGACGTCTCGGAGAAGGTGCTGATGTTCGACGCGGGCCGGGTCGTGGAGTCCGGGACCCCGGAGAAAATCTTCTCCGATCCATCGCACGAACGTACGCGCGAGTTCCTCAACGCGGTGCTGTGACCTCGCAGTTGAGGCATCGACCATGACTGCGGCATATGCCAGAAGAGTGCGCCCCAGTTGACAGGGGTGGGGCGCCCCTACTGACTCGTCAACTGCCACCCCGAAACCGGGGCCCGGCGGCTATCGTGGGGCCGAAGCTTGCGGTCACAACCTTGTAGGGGGACACCGTGGCGTTGAAGCCCGAGCCGACCGCACCGTTCCACTCGGTGCAGTACGCCCTGCGCGTGCTCGAATCGGTCTCCCAGCACGGCGACGGTGTGACCGATGCCCAGATCTCCCGTGAGACGGGCCTGCCGACCGGCCATCTCGCCTCCCTGCTCCTGACGCTGCGCCGCGAGGGGTACGTCAAGCAGGTCAGCGACGGCGCGTACGTCATAGGGGCGTCCCTGCTGCTGCTCGGCTCCGGGGCGGCCCGCCGCCAGGCCCTGGAGGGCCGGCTCCAGCACGCACTGGACCAGCTGCGCGACTCGGTCGGCGCCGCCGTCTACCTCAGCCGGTACGTGGACGGGGAGGTCAGCGTCACACAGGTCGCCGAGGGCCCGCTCACCCCGGCGGTCAACGAGTGGGTGGACTTCCGCTCCTCCGCGCACGCCAGCGCGGTCGGCAAGTGCCTGCTGGGCCAGCTCGACCACGAGGGGCGGCGCGACCACCTCTCCCGGCACAGGATCGCCCGGCTCACCTCGCGGACGATCACCAGCGAGAAGGTCCTCCTCTCCAAGCTGGAGGCCCAGCCCGCGACGGTCCCGGTGCTCGACCTCCAGGAGTACGCGGTGGGCACCGTCTGCGCGGCGGTGCCGCTGACGGCCGGGGCCACCGCCGGATGCCTCGCCCTCTCCCTGCCGATCGAGGAGGCCCACCGGCTCCGCGAGGCGGCGGACACCCTGAACCGGCGCGCCGCTCCGGTGCTGCTGTCGCTGGCGCTGTAGGGGCGGGGCCCGTAGCGGGGGCCCGGCGACCGGTAGCGTCACCGCCGTGCACGCACCGATACCGCTGCTGGAGCAGCTCAGGGAGTTCGACGGCAGCGTCGACGACTACTACGCCGCCGGCTTCGAGCTGATTCCGTTCGGCGAGGACGACGGCGGCTACCCCCAGCTCTCGGAGCGCATCCGGCCCTTCGCGCAGGCGAACGGCTCCGGCTCCACGTACGCGATCTGGCTGCGGGACGACCGCGCCGACCTCTCGACGCTCCCGGTCCTCCTCCTGGGCGACGAGGGCGGGGTCCACGTCGTCGCCCGCGATCTGCCCGAGCTGCTGCGCGTCGTCGCCGCCGGGTGGGCCCCGATGTGCGGGTGGGACGGCACCGACTACCACGACGAACGCGAGGAGGCGGACGGGGAGGGCGGCGACGGGTGGGACCCCTGCCCGGCGAACCCGGCGTTCCGGAGCTGGCTGCGGGACCGGCTGGGCCTTGACGCCGCCGAGGATCCCGACGAGATCGTCCGGGCCGCCGGGGACGAGCTGTGGGACCCGTTCGCCGCCTGGATCGGCCCGCTGATCCCGGACGCGCTGAGCTCCCGCCGGAGCGCGTAGGGGCGGCCTCGGCAGGCGGGTGTCATCAGCACTCCTCGGGACCAGGTATTATTTTCGAGTCAGCAGGCGCCGTTAGCTCAGTTGGTTAGAGCAGCTGACTCTTAATCAGCGGGTCCGGGGTTCGAGTCCCTGACGGCGCACGACAAAGCCTGTGGGCGGTCTCCTTCGCGGAGGCCGCCCACAGTGCTTTTCTCCTCACTCACCCGGCGGGCGCGTCCCGTGCTCCGCGTACCGGGCGAGCAGGCCGGTGAGCCCCTCCCCGTCCAGCGGTACGTACTCCCTCTCCCCCGCCGGGTCCCACCAGACCGGGTCCGGGCAGCGGAACCCCTCCCGGCGCAGCGCCACCCGGTGAACCTTGTTCGTCGCGGTGACCGGCATGTGCTCCACGATCCGGACGAACCGCGGGGCCATCTTCGTCCCCAGGTCCGGCTGGGCCCGCAGGAACGCGGCGAAGGCGGCCGGGTCGAAGGTGTGGCCCTCGCGCGGGGCCAGGGCGGCCATCACCTGGTCTCCGGTCACCGGGTCCGGCACCGCGTGGACGGCGACGGCGGCCGCCGCGTCCCAGCGGGCCAGGATGTTCTCGATCATCGCGGCGGCCAGGTTCTCGCCGTCGACGCGGAGCCGGTCGTCGGTGCGGCCCGCGAAGTAGAGGAAGCCGTCGGTGTCCCGGTAGAAGAGGTCCCCGGTCCAGTACCAGCCGCGCCTGCCCCGCTCCGCGTCCGCCTCCGGGTTGCGCCAGTACCCCTCGAAGGGGGTCCGGCCCCGGTTGACCAGCTCCCCGATCGCCTCGTCCCCGTTCAGCAGCCGCCCGCCGGCGTCGAACCGGGCGCTCGGGCGCTCCTCGCCGGTCTCCGGGTCGACGACGGCGAGATCGTCGGCGGGGGCGGCCCGGCCGATCGCGCCGGGCGGGGTGCCGGGGGTTCGCTGGAGGGCGGCGCCGCCCTCGGAGGAGCCGTACCCCTCGACCAGCTCCACCCCGAACCGCTCCCGGAACCGGGCCGCGTCCACCGCGCCCGCCTCGGTCCCGAAGCCGAGCCGCAGCGGGTGGTCCCGGTCGTCGGGGCGCTCGGGGGTGGCCAGCAGGTACTGCACGGCCCGGCCCACATAGGTGAAGTACGTAGCCCCGTAGGCGCGTACGTCGTCGAGGAAGCCGGAGGCGGAGAAGCGCGGGCGCAGGGCGACGGCCGCTCCGGCGGCGAGGGCGGGGGCCCAGTCGGCGAGGACCGCGTTGCCGTGGAACATCGGCATGCAGATGTAGTGGACGTCCGCCGGGCGCACCCCGAAGTGCCCGGCCAGCGACTGCCCGGCGGCGGCGAGCCGGCCCTGGGTGCAGATCGCGGCCTTGGGGGCGCCGGTCGAACCGGAGGTGAAGTAGAGGAGCATGCGGCTGTCGCGGCTCACCGGGGCGACGACGGCGTCGCCGGGCCGGGCGCCCGTGTAGGGGGCGAGCAGCTCCGCGTACGCCTCGGTGTCGGTGACCAGCACCCGTACGCCCGGCAGTTCCAGACCGGCGAGCAGCGGCAGATGGGCGCGCTCGGTGATCAGGACGCGGGCTTCGGTGTGCAGGATGTCGCGGGCCAGCTCGGGCCCGCGCCGGGTGGGGTTGATGCCAGCGACGGCGGCCCCGGCCAGGGCCGCCGCGCTGAGCCACAGCGGAAATTCAGGGGTGTTGTCGAGCAGCACCCCGAGGTGCGGTTCGCTGCCTGCCGGCAGCAGATCCGCCAGGAGCGCCGCCCGGCGGGCGGCGCCCTCGACCACCTGGTGATGAGTGAGCACGGTGGGGCCGTGCTTCACGGCGGGACGGTGGTCGCCCCATTGACGTCGTACGAGCTCCGCGACGGTGCCGGTACTCTCCATGGCGCCGCACGATAACTGACGAAGCGTCAGAGGTTAATGCCGGTGTCAGAACCTGACGTCCGAGCACGCGTAGAACGCGTTGGTGGTGTCCGCGACGTTCCAGACGGCGAGGATGACGTGCTTGCCGCTCTTCTGGGTGGGGATCGTGCCCTGGTGGGTCAGCGTGGCCGGCGGCTGCTGGTTCCCGTACGGCACGGTCATGAAGGGCTGCGATTCGAGCGCGGCCCGGGTGAGCGGCTTGGTGGAGTCCCAGCCGTTCTTGGTGATGTAGTAGCGGAAGTCGCTGGTGGAGTGGCGGGCGGTGAACTGCCAGCGGAAGCTGTAGCCCTGGCCGCCGGTGACCTGGGTGGCGGGCCAGTTGCCGCCGCGCGGGTCGTCGAGCTGGGCGAACTGCCCGTTGCCGCCGGAGCAGATCTTGCCGTCGGCGGGACCCGACGCCGGGAAGCCCTTGGGCCCCTCGACGCTCTGCGGCTCCCACTGGATGTTGCCGCAGCCGGTGACCGTGCCGTTGGCGCAGAGTTTCTGCCGGCTGATGGGGGTGTCCGTGTAGCCGTGACTGCTGGCAGTGCTGGTCGCGAGCACCGAAACGCCCGCTATCGCCAGGCCGATCACGGCCGCGCTTGCCTTTTTCCGCATTGCTGTCGCTCCTCTAGAACGTGGGGGAGGTTCCATGAGCATTGCTCGACATGCTGCGCGCTTGGTGCTGGGTGGGGATACTGCGGTCTAGACCAAGTCTTAGATTATTGACGCCACATGAACATGTCCAGACCAATGAGCATCGGAATCCGGAGCCGGTCCTGAGCAGCGGAAGGGGCCCGGAGTGACGCCTCCGGGCCCCTTCCACCGCGCACGGTCCGCTCAGGCGCCGTCGCCTCCGCCGCTGCGGCCGGTGTAGAAGGCCACCGTCAAGTCCTTGACCAGCGCTTTACGTTCATAGTCGTCCAGGTCCACGATGCCGCGCGTGGTGAGCCGGTTGACAGTGTCGTCGACCGCGTCCACCACCGAAGTGAGCACGCTGTCACGGTGCTTGGCGTCGATGGCGGCGATCCGCCGCCGTTGCATCGCCGCCGCGACCTCGGGGGCGTACTCGATCCCGGTCGGCTGCGCCGAGTACACCTCCACACCGACCGGCTCGCAGTCCGCCTTCAGCATCCGGGTCAGGGCGTCGCCGACCGCCTCCGCGTTACGGAGCGTGGGGGCGTCCTCGTGGAACGCGTCGGCGGGGAGCTGCGAGAGGACCCGGGCCATCGCGGACTCGACCTGCGCGCTCAGGTACGCCTCGTGGTCCTCGATCCCGAGGGCGGCGCGCACGGTGTCCTTGATGCGCCAGACCACCAGGACGACGACGCGCAGGGCGGTGCCGTTCGCGTCCACCGCGGGGAGCGGTTCGCTGCGCCAGTGCCGCAGGCGTACGTCGACGCGGCGGCGCAGCAGCAGAGGCGAGACCCAGACCAGGCCGGTGCGGCGGACGCTCCCCCGGTAGTCGCCGAAGAGTGTGAGCACCCAGGCGTACCCGACACGGCCGCGGCCCAGGCCGCCGAGTGCGAGGACGACCACGGTGACCAGGAGGGCGAGCAGGGCCCAGGCTCCCGCGCCGATGCCCTCGTACGGGCGGGGGGCCAGGCCGACGGCGCTCAGTGCGTCGGCGGGCAGGGCGCCGCGCCACCACAGGACGGCCAGGACGCCGAGGAGTCCTGCGGCTCCGGTGAGCAGGGCGGCGTACCCGGAGAGGGCGGGCCCGGGGCGTTCGGCGAGACGGGGGTCGGCGAGGGGGGCGGGGCGGGTGGGGGGCTCGACCCGGGGGTGGGGCGAGCGGGGGCGGGGGGTGCGGTCGGCGGTGGTGGCTCCGGTGCGGGGCGCTGTGCGGTCGGGGGTGGTGGGGCGGGGGCCGACGGCCGGGGGGAGTGCGGTGGGTTCGGGGGTCTCCGGATCGTCACGGAAGAGGAGGTGTACGGGGATGGAGGCGGTGGACTCGTTGGCGATGACGGAGTGGCGGCGGGGGTGGGGCGGAGGGTAAGGGGCCGGTACGGAGAAGGTGGCGGAGGTGGCGCGGGCGCCGGGGGCGAGGTCGAGGACGAGGTCCAGCTCCGGGCCGGGGCCGGGGTCGTCGGTCCCGGTCGAGGGGGTGGCCGCGCCTCGGTCCGGGCCCGTGCCCCTGTCCGGCTCCGGGCGGGGCCCTGCCTCTTCGCCGTACGAGGGGAGCGGGGTCCACTCCGCCGAGGGTTCCGTCCTCAAACGGCGGACGGGCTGGAAGTGCGCGGGTCCGTCCGGGACCGCAGGGCTCCCCGGGCCCACGGGCCTGACATGCGGGGCCCCCGCTTCCAGGTGCAGGCTTCGGCTCGGGTGATCGGGGCGGTCGGGCTTGAGGGGGAGGTCGGGATCAGGGGCCGGGGACGGGTCCTGGGCCGGGTCAGCGATGGAGTCCGCTGCGGGGGCCGGGTCGCCGGTGGCGCCCTGTGCGGGGGCCGGGTCGGCGGCGGCGCCCGACGCCGGGAACGGGTCACGGACGGCACCCGCCCCCCGGGCCGGATCGAGGAAGGCACCCTCCTCCGGGAACGGGTCGCGCATGGCATTCCCCGCCCGGGCCGGGTCGCCGAAGGCGTTCGCAGCCGGGAGCGGGTCCGGGTCTGCGCCGGCGCCCTCGGCGGGGGCCGGGTCACCGAAGGGGCCCTCCCCCGGGAACGGGTCACCGAAGGCACCCGCCCCCCGGGCCGGATCGCCGGTGGCGCCCTTCTCCGGGCTCATCTCCCCCGGTGCGGGCTTCTCCGCCTCTTCCCTCGGGCGGAACAGTGGCGGCGGAGTGGCTGGGCCCGGCCCGTGCAGGGCCACGCCGTCCACCAGTGGCATCGGGGTCTCGCCGTGGGGGGCGTGGCCGTCGTGGTCAGTCAGGGGGTGGGGGTTCTGGTCTGGGGTCACCGGTTCCCGGTTCCTTTCCGTCATCCGTCGGGTCCGTAGGGTCTGTCGGGTCCTCAGCCCCTCGGGTTTCTCAGGTCCTCAGGTCCGTTGGTGCCTCAGGTCCTCAGGTACCTCGGCGCCTCAGGTACTCAGGCGCCTCAGGTACTCAGGACCCTCGGGCCTCGGGCCTCGCGCAATCGGCTCCACAAGCCCTCAGGGCCCTGAGTCCGTCAGGCGAAGAGCCGGCGCCAGGTCTCCGGCCCCGGGTAGCCGTCGGCCGCGCTGCCGCGCCAGCCCTGGGCCTGCTGGAAGGCCTCGACATTGCGGCGGTCCGCCTCGGTCCAGCGGGGGTCGGGGCCCGACACGTAGTGCTTGCCGTATCCCTTCTTCACCAACTGTCTGCCGAGCCGCTCGACATGGCTGTTGGACCGACCCGGCTGGAAATAGCCGCGCCCGGGGAAGACCACCGAGGTGTTCGGGCTGCCGCCCGTGACCGCGGCCGGGATGTCGCGGCCCGTGCCCGTGGCCAGCAGGCGCCAGGTGTCCGGGCCGGGGATGCCGTCCGCCTCCTTGCCCCTCCACCCCTGGGCCTGCTGGAACGCCTGCGTGGCCCGCTGGTCCGCCGTGCCCCAGACGGGGCCGGGCCCGACCGCGTAGAACCGCTTGCCGCCGCGCGCCACGAGCAACTCGCCGAGCCGGGTGACATGGGCGCTGTTCGCGCCGGGGCCGAACTGGCCGGCGCCGGGGAAGGCCGTGTCGGAGCCCGAGCCGGGCGAGCCGCCGCTGACGCCCTTGTAGCGGTAGGCGACGTAACGGTCGGAGTTGCTCCAGTACGCCATGGGCGTCGACTGCCTCCGCGTCTGCGGGCGCGCCTGCTCGTAGGCGATGTAGTGGCTGTGCGTGTAGTCGGTCCAGCCGCCGAAGATGGTGACGTGGGAGCCCTTGGACGGGTCGGCGGGGTTGTGGAAGAGGAGCATGTCGCCGGGCTGGAGGTCGTCGCGGGCGATCCGGGTCGCGTAGTTCGCGAGGCTGCCGGTCCATTCGTTGGTGCCGAGGTTCCAGGCCATCGACACATAGCCGGAGCAGTCCTGGCGGTACCCGTCCGACCAGTACTTCTCCATGCTGTACGGGACCTTCGCGGCGACCCACTTCTTGGCCCGGTTGATGATCTCGGCCCGGGTCGTCTTGCGCAGGACCGCGCTGTCCGACGGCGGCCCGGAGGCGCCGGAGCCCTTCAGCGGGCCCTTCTCGCCCTGCGGGGTGCCCGGTACGGGCTCGGAGTCCTTGTCGGCCCGGGGGGCACCGGCGCTGTGGCCCGCGGCGGCCGCCGCTCCGGCGGCCCCGCAGGACAGGACCACCCCGGCGGCCGTGGCCAGGACCAGGGCCCGGCGGGCTCCGTGCGCGGCGGGGTGGCCGCCGTACCGCACCGGGACCACCCGTGCCGCGGTCCGCCGCTGCAGGGCACACCCCGCACAGGTGCAGTCGATGGCGGGTTCGTACTCCTCGAAGACCGGCACAGTCATGCGATTCCCCTCCGCACTCGTCACTCGTCACTCGTCACTCGTCAAGATCTTTGGGCGCAGCTGCGACGGGCGTCAGTGTCTCAACTCTCCCGACATAAGGTATTTTGACGGACCAATGAGAAAAAACGACCATCTGACAGGGCGTGGCGGCGGGTAAATGGTCCGGAGCACTCGCCGGAGTCGGGTAGAGTTCTCCAGGTCAGCAGGCGCCGTTAGCTCAGTTGGTTAGAGCAGCTGACTCTTAATCAGCGGGTCCGGGGTTCGAGTCCCTGACGGCGCACGCACCATCAAGGCCCCCTCACCGAGTGTGAGGGGGCCTTGATCATTCCCTGTCCCGGGACCGGCGACACCGATACGCCATCAACTCACAGCAACAAAAGGAGTGCGGAGCGTCACGGGTCGATGAGGGGGAGGCTACGGGGCGCTTATCACCACTTCGTCACGCCCCTGCCACAAGGGCCACCCAAATCGTACGCATGGCCGACAAATAGCCTGTTTCGCTCTTGCGGACGCCTCCACTGTCGGACAATCTATCTGGAAGCATTCAGCTCCAAGGGAGCGGCTGATCCGTACAGTTGGATCAGCAGAGCGTGATGTTCCGTTTATGTGCCGCGAGGCGGGGGTCCCGTTCGCGGACGGATGCCCAGGGGGCATCATGCAAGCGGAATACACCTTTTCCTTTCTGGGCGGGCCACGGCCCGCCCAGCGGGCATGCGCGGTGAGGGACGGGGAACCACCGGGCACCGAGTGACCGACCAATCACGCACCAGCGTGCGTGCGGGGGGATGACCCATGACGTCGACGCCGCCAGGCGACCGGCAGGAGAACGACGCGTCCCGGACCACGCAGCTTCGGATACCCCCGCAGCTACGGGCCGGGGCGCAGCGCCGGTATGTCAAAAAAGAGCTGCCGCGCTACGACTACGAGCACTACAGCCGGCTGGCCGGGCCGCTGACGCAGCCCCCCGCGGGCAGGCCGTACAAGGTGCGCTACCGCTCGCTGATATCCCAGGAACCGCACCGGGTGCGCGCGGCGCTCCTGCTCGGCGGGGCTCCGCTCGTCTCGCTCGGGCTCTTCGCCTGGCTGATGCAGCCGGGCCACTGGACGGACCGCGATCCGAACCTCGACAACGACCTGCTGCTGGTCCTCGACATCGTCATGCTGGTCTCGATCGGTCTGATCGAGCTGTTCCGCACGCTGAACGTCCTGTCGAACGCGCATGCCACCCTCGTCGCCCGGGACCCGATCCCGGTGGTGCCGGAGACCGGCACCAAGGTCGCCTTCCTCACCTCCTTCGTCCCCGGCAAGGAACCGCTGGAGATGGTGACGAAGACCCTGGAGGCGGCCGTCAGAATCCGCCACCGCGGTCTGATGCACGTCTGGCTGCTGGACGAGGGCAACGACCCGGCGGTCAAGGAGGTCTGCGCCCGGCTCGGCGTGCACCACTTCTCCCGCAAGGGAGTGGCCCGCTGGAACCAGGCCAAGGGGCCGCACCGCGCCAAGACCAAGCACGGCAACTACAACGCCTGGCTGGACGCGCACGGCGGCGACTACGACTTCTTCGCCTCGGTCGACACCGACCACATCCCGCTGCCGAACTACCTGGAGCGGATGCTCGGCTACTTCCGCGACCCGGACATCGGCTTCGTCATCGGCCCGCAGGTCTACGGCAACTACGACACGTTCGTCACCAAGGCCGCCGAGTCCCAGCAGTTCCTCTTCCACGCCCTGATCCAGCGCGCGGGCAACCGCTACGGCGCCCCAATGTTCGTCGGCACGAGCAACGCAGTACGCATCTCTGCGCTCAAGCAGATCGGCGGCCTGTACGACTCGATCACCGAGGACATGGCCACCGGCTTCGAGATCCACCGCCACCGCAATCCGCACACCGGCAACAAGTGGCGCTCGGTATACACCCCGGACGTGCTGGCCGTCGGTGAGGGCCCGACCGCGTGGACCGACTTCTTCACCCAGCAGCTGCGCTGGTCGAGGGGGACGTACGAGACGATCCTCAAGCAGTACTGGCGCGGCTTCGGCACCATGCCCGCGGGCAAGCTCTTCAACTACACGATGATGATCATCTTCTATCCGATGTCGGCCATGAACTGGATCCTCGCGGCCCTCAGCTGCGCCCTGTTCCTCGGCATGGGCGCCTCCGGTGTCCAGATCGACCCGGTCATCTGGATGATGCTGTACGGGAACGCCTCCGCGCTCCAGATCGGCCTCTACGTCTGGAACCGCCGCCACAACGTCTCGCCGCACGAGCCCGAGGGCTCCGGCGGACTGGCCGGCATGCTGATGTCCGCGCTCTCCGCGCCGATCTACGCCCGCTCCCTGATGGACGCCGCGCTGCGCCGCAAGAGCTCGTTCGTGGTGACCCCCAAGGGGGACTCCTCCAGCCCGGACACCCTCTTCGGCACCTTCCGCATCCACCTCTTCTTCATCTTCGTCTTCGCCGCGTCGATGGTCTCCTCGTTCTTCTTCGGCAACAGCCATCCGGCCATGCTCACCTGGGCCTCGCTCGCCCTGCTGATCACCGTCGCGCCGATCATCGGCTGGCGGCACACGGTCCGCTCCGAGGAGAAGAAGAAGCGCCGAGGCCGGCGCCGGGCGGGGCCGTCCGGTCCGAAGCCGCAGGCCGGACCACCACGGGGCCCGCAAGGACCCGGCCCTGACGAGACCATGAAGATCGCCCTGAGGGGACAGCAGTCATGACAAGCCAATCGGGCCGGGGTGCCCGCCGTTCCGCCGGGCCGGCCTCCCGCCGCTCGGGCGCGCGGGCCCGCCGCTCCGGTCTGCGGACGCGCCGGCTCGCGATCGGCACGGTCGCCGTGCTCGCCCTCGCGGGGGCGAACGGACCGTGGCTCTACCGCTTCACCACGGAGCGCTACCACGAGTACACGATCAATACGCAGTCCTACAAAGAGGCCAACGGCCACTGGGACTTCCTGGACATCCCCGCCGAGTTCCGGGTCAACGCCGTCCACGCCGCGCTGCTGCACACCGGCAAGGTGCTGCTCGTCGCGGGTTCGGGCAACAACCAGAAGAACTTCGACGCGAAGAGCTTCCGTTCCATCCTGTGGGACCCGAAGACGAACGTCTTCAAGGACATCGACACGCCCAAGGACCTGTTCTGCTCCGGCCACACCCAGCTGCCCGGCGGCAACCTCCTCATAGCCGGCGGCACCAAGCGCTACGAGAAGCTGGAGGGCGACGTCACCAAGGCCGGCGGCCTGATGATCGTCCGCAACGAGAACCCCCGCAAGCCGATCACCCTCCCCGCAGGCACCCGGTTCACGGGCAAGGAGAGCGGCAAGACCTTCATCTCCCAGGACCCGCTGCTGGTGGAGAAGGCCACCAAGGTCTTCGACAAGAAGACCGGTGAGTACCTCCGCAACGAAGCGGGCGTCGGCCGCATCTACGTGGAGGCCGCGAAGTCCGGGCGGAAGCACGAGACCGGCACCGAGGACAACTACCGTGTCTCCGGCCTCTCCACCGCCGACACCCGCAACGTCTACGGGATCGCCCAGAAGCTGGCCCTGGACAAGAAGGACTTCCAGGGCATCAACGACGCCTACGAGTTCGACCCGGTGGCGGAGAAGTACATCCCCGTCGACCCGATGGACAAGGCCCGCTGGTACCCCACCCTCACCACGCTGAAGGACGGCAAGGTCCTCGCGGTCTCCGGCCTGGACGAGATCGGCCAGATCGACCCGGGCAAAGCCGAGGTGTACGACCCGAAGACCAAGACCTGGGAGTACAGCGGGGTCGTCCGGAAGTTCGCCACCTACCCGGCGCTCTTCCTGCTCAACGACGGCAAGCTCTTCTACTCCGGCTCCAACTCCGGCTACGGCCTCCAGGACGAGGGCCGCGCCCCCGGCATCTGGGACGTGCGGACGAACGAGTACGAGGAGATCCCCGGCCTCAGCGACCCGGACCAGATGGAGACCTCGGCGACCGTACGGCTGCCTCCGGCCCAGGACGAGAAGTTCGTGGTCATCGGCGGCGGCGGGGTCGGTGAGTCGGAGAAGGCCACCCCGAAGTCCCGGCTGGTCGACCTCCGGGCGGAGAACCCGAAGTTCACCGACGGCGCCTCGCTGGACGAGGGCACCCGCTACCCCAGCGCCTCCCTCCTCCCCGACGACTCCCTGCTCGTCGCCGGCGGATCGAGCGACTACCGGGGCCGCGGCGGTTCGGACGTGCTGGAGGCCAGGCTGTACGACGCGAAGACGGACTCGTACCAGCGGGTCGCGGACCCGGCGGTGGGGCGCAACTACCACTCGGGGTCCGTACTGCTGCCGGACGGCCGGGTCATGATCTTCGGCTCGGACCCGCTCTACTCGGACAAGCTCAACACCCGTCCGGGCACCTTCGAGCAGCGCGTCGAGATCTACACCCCGCCGTATCTCTACCGGGGCTCCCGGCCGGAGCTGACGGCCGGGCCCAAGAGCGTCAAGCGCGGCGGTACCGGCATGTTCACCACGCAGCACGCCTCCTCGATCACCTCGGCGAAGCTGATGCGGCCCTCGGCGGTCACCCATGTCACCGACACCGACCAGCGCAGCATCGCGCTGGAGCTGGAGAAGTCGGCGGACGGGATCACGGTCACCGTGCCGAAGAACCGGGCGCTGGTGCCGTCGGGCTGGTACATGCTGTTCGTCACCGACGCCAAGGGCACCCCGTCCGAGGGGACGTGGGTGGAGATCCCATAGGGCGTACGTACGTGATGACAGTTCGTACGTGATGACAGAAGGCCGCCTCCCCGGAGGCGGCCTTCTCGCTACTTCGTGGCGCGGGCCAGGCCGAGCGCGTACTCCGGCCACCAGTCGCCCGCCTTCGGGCCGCCCTTGCAGTCGCCGTCGGACTCGCCGGGGCGCTTGATCCACAGGTAGGCGTCGACCCGCTCGTCGCCCGTCGTCGTGGACGGGGGCTCGCCCAGTGCGCGGCCAGGCGGGTTGCACCAGGTCTCGGCCGGGTCGCCGCCCTCGTAGGGGCCGTTGCCGTTGCGGCTGGTGTCGATCACGAAGGGCTTGTCCCCGACCTTGACCGACAGCTTCCTGCCGAACTCCGTGCTGACGGCCGTCGTCCGGAAGTTGGAGACGTTGAGCGAGAAGCCGTCCGCCTTCTCGATGCCCGCCCGCCACAGCGGTTCGTGCAGGGTCTCGGGCGACTGCCAGCCCGCGTTGCCCGCGTCCACGTAGACCTTGGTGGCGGGCTGCTTCTTCAGCCGCTCGATGGCGCCCTTCAGCAGGTCGTACCGCTCGTCGTGGTGCTCCTGCGGGGTGCAGCCGTCGACCAGGTGGAGCAGGGCGTCCGGCTCCAGGATCACGGTCGCCTGGCGGTCCCCGATGCCCTTGGCGACCCCGTCCACCCAGGACCGGTAGGCGTTGCCGTCGGCGGCGCCGCCCTTGGAGAACTGGCCGCAGTCGCGGTGCGGGATGTTGTAGAGGACCAGCAGCGCGTACCGGTCGGCCTTCGCGGCCGCCTCGGTGACCCGCCGCGCCTCGTTCTCGGGGGCGTCGGGGCCGATCCACTCACCGACCGGCTGCTCCGCGATCTTCCGGATCAGGCCGGCCTTCTCCTGGTCGCCGTCCTTCTCGTACGCGGCGACCTGCCGGGCCGCGCTGCCCTCCGGGTTCACCCAGTACGGGTCCTTCTCCTTGGGCTGCTGCCCGACGACCGGAGCGCTGTCCCCGTCGCCGTCGCCGGAGCAGCCGGCCAGCAGCAGGGCGGCGCAGACCGCCGCCGTACCGGTCACCCTGAAGCCGGCCGCCGCGCGTCTGCGCGGCCGGGACCGGCCGGTGTAACTGCCGTACATCCACTCCCCCTTGGGTGCACTGCCTGCACTGTTCTCACGGGTCGCACCGCTGTGCTGCCGGTCCGGGCCATCCTGGCACAGGGGCCGGTACCGTCCTGCGGCGGTGCCGAGGAGCACCACCGTCGCACAGAGGCATCCTGTTCCGGACATCCTGTTCGAAACCGGTGTCCCCGGGTACCCGTCCCCCTACAGTGGCGGCAGAGATCGACCCCGTACCGCACCGACCTCCCGTACCGCGCCGGGCAACTCCCGCGGCCCGGTGCACGCGGTCGAGGCCGGCCCGGCCGGCGCGCCCCTCCCAGGGCGTGCCGGCCGGACCGGATGTTCTTGAGCGGGCCGCGTGACTCCTATGCGTCCCGCGGTGACCTACGCGTCCCGCGCCCCCGTGAGGTAGGCCGAGACCACCACGTTCGCCGTGTAGGAGCGGGTCTTCCGGTCGTACTTCCCGCCGCAGGTGATCAGCCGGAGCTCCGCCCGGCCGTCCACGCGGGGCCCGTACGCCTTCTCGGCGTCGAAGCGTGCCCTGGTGACGACCTGGACGTCGTCCACGGTGAACTCGGCGACGCTGCCGTCGTCCCGGACCACCCGCACCTTCTCGCCCGGCCGTACCGCGCTGAGCCCGTAGAAGACGGCCGGCTTGGTCTCGGTGTCGACATGGCCGACGAGCAGGGCCGCCCCCTCGGCGCCGGGCTCGGTGCCCTTGCCGTACCAGCCGGCGGTCTGCGGCAGGTCGTACGGGGGCGGGTCGATGGCCCCGTCCTTGTCGAGGCCGCGCGGGACGACCGGGGCGTCGATCCCCACCGAGGGGACCTCCACACTGCGCGGGGCGGCGCCGTCGAGCGGTTCGCGCGCCGGGGGCAGCGGGGCCCCGAGCGGGCGGCCGACCGCGGCGACATCGCCGGTCGTGGGCGCCGACATCCCGCCCGACGCGTCACGCCCCCAGAGCCAGAGGCCGAGCAGCAGCACGGCCCAGGCCACACCGGTGAGCAGTCGCCCGGTGCCTGCCGGGCGGTCCGGGGCGGACATGTCAGTCCGCGGCCGGTTCGCGGCGGCGGCGCGAGGTGCGCACGGCGACGGCCACGGAGGCCACAGCGGCGAGCACGAGACCGATCACCGCGTGCCGGGTGCCGGGGCCCTGGGACTCGGTGGCCCGCTCGGCGAGGGTGGCGGTGCCTCCGCCGCCCGCCTTGACGGGGGCCACGGGCGAGGGGCGGGTGTGGTGGATGACGGTGAGGGTGCCGGTCGCCTTGCCCTTGCCGTCCTTGCACGTCACCCAGACGTCGTAGGAGCGGGGTTCGGCGTCGGAGCGGATGGTGGCCTCGGCGAAGAGGCCCTTGGCGTCGGCGGGGGTGAAGTGGGCTTCCGAGACGAAGGCGTCGGAGTTGCCCTTGGCCTGACGGCCTTTGCCGCAGACGTCGACCCAGAGTTCCACCTGCCCGCCCGGGGCGATCGTGGACGGGGTGACCGAGACGGTCCCGGTTCCCCGGTCGTCGTCACCGGCCCGGGCGGCCGGGGATGCCTGGGCGGCGGACACGGGCAGGGCTATGAGCGCGGCCGCCGCTGCGGCACAGAAAGTGATGGGCATCGAACGCATCGTGAACCTCCTAGGGGAAGGTTCACGCCTGCGGTGCCGACCCGCATCCGCAGTCCTCCATTCGAGCGAAGGTCGCGCGACTGCGGATGCGATCCGTGCAGCTCAGGGGCGGTGCCGCTGGTTACGGGCGGTCGGCCTGGTCCGGCAGGTCGATGAGGTCGACCAGGTCGGCGATGGAGTCGACGACGTGGGACGGCCGGAACGGGTAGCGGTCGATGTCCGCGAGGCCCGTGAGGCCGGTAAGGACCAGGAAGGTCTGCATCCCGGCCTCCAGGCCCGCCAGGACGTCGGTGTCCATCCGGTCGCCGATCATGGCGCTGGTCTCGGAGTGGGCGCCGATGGCGTTCAGCCCGGTCCGCATCATCAGCGGGTTGGGCTTGCCCGCGAAGTACGGCTCCTTGCCGGTGGCCTTGGTGATCAGGGCGGCGACCGAGCCGGTGGCGGGCAGCGGGCCCTCGGCGGACGGGCCGGTCTCGTCCGGGTTGGTGCAGATGAAGCGGGCGCCCGCGTTGATGAGCCGGATCGCCTTGGTGAGCGCCTCGAAGCTGTACGTACGAGTCTCGCCGAGCACCACGTAGTCCGGGTCGTGGTCGGTCAGGACGTACCCGATGTCGTGCAGCGCGGTGGTGAGCCCGGCCTCGCCGATGACGTACGCCGTGCCGCCGGGGCGCTGGTCGTCCAGGAACTGGGCGGTGGCGAGGGCGGAGGTCCAGATGTTCTTCACGGGCACGTCCAGGCCCATGCGGCTGAGGCGGGCGTGGAGGTCGCGCGCGGTGTAGATGGAGTTGTTGGTGAGGACGAGGAAGGGGAGCCCGGAATCCCGCAGCCGCTTGATGAAGGCGTCGGCTCCGGGGATGGGGGTGCCCTCGTGGATGAGGACGCCGTCCATGTCGGTGAGCCAGGAAGTGATCGGCTTGCGGTCTGCCATGGGTCGGGACTCCTGCCGTACGTACTGCACGCTGGGGGTGCCCGGACCACACCGTCCCGGCACCCCCAGCATAATTAGCCTGCGGTGATCTTTACCCCGTCGATCACCCAGTACCAGTTGTTGGCGCCCGTGTAGTGGAACCGGAAGCTCACGCTGGTCGCTCCGGCCGGGACGCTCAGCTTCAGCGACTGCGGCTGGGAGATCACGTCGGAGGTGTAGCTCTTGACGGCGGTCGGGGTGCCGCCGTTCCAGGAGGCGAGGACGCGGGCGCTCTGGCTGCCCTCCTGCCGGTACAGGGTGGTGAAGTCCAGCGTGACGGTGGACTTGCCGCCGACCGCGTGCGCCGGGGTGACGAGCGTGGAGTCATACGGGCCGGAGGAGGCCTTGTCGTCCCACTCGTCGGAGTCGGCGACCGCGAAGATCCCGCGCGAGCGGACGTTCAGCTCACGGGACTGGTCGCGCTGGGAGCGGCTCCAGAACTCGTCGGTGGCGAAGGACCAGCCGCGCCACTCGGCCACTCCCCCGGTGCCCATCGCGGAGTTGATGACCGACCAGCCGCTGGGCGCGGTGTGGGTCCAGCCGAGGACCCCGGCCGGGATCCCGGTCTCGTCCACGCGGCCCGCGAGCGCCGGGTAGAGGGCCTCGAAGGGGTCGGTGGAGCGCTCCTGGATGGGCTTGCCGTCCAGACCCCAGGCGGGGTCCGGTGTGATGCCGAGCTGCTTGAAGACGGTGGCGGCGACATCGACGAGGCGGGTGTCGGCGGGCGTGGCACCGGCGGCGATACCGGGGCCCTGGGCGAGGACGAAGGTGCGGCGCTCCTCGACGGAGCTGCCGCCGTGGCCGCCGGCGTTCGTGTGGCCGTGGTCGGTGGCGACGATGACGGTCCACCGCTCGGTGGCGTACGAGGGGCGGGCCTTGATCGCGGCGAGGAGGCGGCCGAGGTAGCCGTCCACGGTGTCTATCGCGGCACGGTACTGGGGGCTGGCCGCGCCGAGGTTGTGGCCGACGATGTCGACCTGGCCGAGGTAGGCGAAGACGACGTCCGGGTTCTGGTTGCGCAGGATCGACTCGGTGTCGGCGGCGATGGTGGCGTCGTGGCCGGTGTAGCCGTCGCGGTCGCCGTCCAGGACGAGCTTGGCGTCGGCGCCCGCGGTGACCGTGCCCTGGGTGTCCAGGGGCTTCCAGTCGACGGCGGCGTACGTGGAGAGCTGGGGCCGGACCTGGGCGAGGCGGGCGAGGAAGCCGGGGTACTGCCCGTAGTTCTTGCCGGCGAAGGAGTTCTCCTTCACGCCGTGCTTGTCGGGCCAGACACCGGTGGAGATGGTCGACCAGCCGGGGCCGGAGGAGGTGGCGGCCATCGGGTTCGCGTACAGCAGCGAGGTGCCGTACGTGCCGTTCGCCATCATCGACTTGAGGTGCGGGGCGTTGGCGGCGGCGATGACGTCGTGGCGGAGCCCGTCGATGCCGACGACGAGCACCTTGTCATTGCTGGTGCCGTTCGGGAGCGTGGGCGGGGCGGCATGGGCGGTGGTGGCCGTGGCGAGGGAGCCGACGGCTGCGGCCGAGGCGGCAGCGGCGGTGGTGGCGAGCACGGAGCGTCGGGAGACGGATCGGGACACGTGATCCTCCAGGGGGACGGTGACACAGGTGGCCGGCGGGGCGTGAACTGCCCTCTGGACCAGACCCGTTACCTTCGCGAGACAAGCGGGCCGAGTCCAGAGCTTCGCGGTGCGGATGAGACCTTCGCAGCAGACCATGGCCGAAAGGTGGCCGGTCAGCTTCCGGTGGCCGTCTTCCAGGCGTCGATGTACGTGTCGAGGTTGGTGCCGATGTCCGACCAGTCCGGCTCGAATATCTCGACGCCCTCCAACAGGCCGTTGAGTTCGCTGGCGTTGGCGTCGGTGGCCTTGATGTCCTTGCGTGCGGCGAACCCTCCGCCGACCGCGCTGACATCGCGCTGCGCCTGCTCGGAGAGGAGGAAGTCGAGCAGCTTCTTGCCGTTCTCGCTGTGCGGGGCCTTGGCGAGGAGCCCGGCCGCGTACGGGAGAGCGAAGCTGGTGGGCTTCCCGTCGCCCTTGGCCGGGAACCAGATGGCGAGGTTGGGCATGTCCTTGGACTGGGCGTAGTTCATCTGGACATCCCCGTTGGCGACGAGGAGTTCACCCTTGTCGACCTTGGGCGCGAGCTTGCCGGTGGAGGCGGACGGGCCGACGTTGTTGGTCTGGAGCCGCTTGAGGTACTCCATCGCCGGCTCCTTGCCGCCGAAGTCGTGCATCGCCTTGATCAGGACGGCGGTGCCGTCGCCCGCGACGCCGGGGGTGGAGTACTGGACCTTCTCCTTGTACGAGGGGTCCAGCAGCTCCTCCCAGGTGCGCGGCGGGGCGGTGAGCTGCTTCTTGTTGTAGATGAAGCCGAAGTAGTTGTTGACGACGGAGGTCCACTTGGCGTCGGGCGCCTTGTCCGCCGCGTCGACCTGGCCGGCGCCCTCGGGCTCGTACGCCGCCAACAGCCCCTTGGCGTGGGCCTGCTGGATGAAGGGCGGCAGGGTGACGAGCACGTCGGCCTGGGTGTTGGACTTCTCGCGGACGGTGCGCTGCACCATCTCGCCGGAGCCGCCCTCCACGTACTTCACCTTGATGCCGGTCTCCTTCTCGAAGTCCTTGAAGACCTTGTCGTACCAGCCGTCGCCGTTCTCGCCCTTGAGGCCGTCGGCACTGTAGACGGTGACGACCTTCTCGTCGGAGGCGGCGGAAGTTCCCCCGCAGGCGGTGAGGGTCAGAGCGGCGAGGGAGAGGGCGCCGAGGACGGCGACGGGCTGCTTGAGGGCATGGGTGCGCATGGGATGTCTTCTCCTGGAGCGGTTACGTGAAGGGGTTCGGGGAGTTCAGGGTTTTCAGCGGTAGGAGGCGCGGGTCCGGATGCGGGAGACGGCCGTCAAGACGAGGAGCGTCGTCCCCATCAGGACCACGGCGAGGGCGGCGCCGGTGAAGAGCGAGCCGCGGTCGGTGGCGGCGAAGATGTGCACCGGCAGCGGGGTCCAGTCCGGCGGGTAGAGCATCATCGTGGCGCTCAGCTCCCCCATGGACAGGGCGAAGCAGAGCCCCGCCGCTGCTGTGAGCGAGGGCAGCAGGAGCGGCAGCCTGACCCGCCACAGGACGCGGGCGGGGCTCGCGCCGAGGCTGGCCGCCGCCTGCTCGTACATCGGGTCCAGGCGCCGGGCGGCGGCCGAGACGGACTGGTAGGCGAAGGCCGTGACGAGCACGGCGTGGGCGATGATCACGATCCAGCGGGTGCCGTTGAGGAGGACCGGCGGCCGGCTGAAGGCGACGAGCACCGCCAGGCCGACGACCACCGACGGCACGGCGACCGGCAGCATGAACAGCGCGTCCAGGAGCCGTTTGCCGCGCCGGCCGAGGGAGCTCGCGGCGAGCGCCGCCCAGCCGCCGAGGACCAGGGCGAGGACGCCGGCGCAGAGAGCGGTCACCAGGCTGGTGGTGAGCGCCTGGAGGGAGTCGCCGCTGGTCGCGGCGGTGTAGCGCTCGGCGGTGGGGCCGGAGGGGAGGGCGCCGGACCAGTTCGTCGAGAAGGAGGCGGCGAGGATGACGAGGAGGGGCACGGCGAAGAGGGGGATGAAGAGGAGGGCGAACGCGGACCAGGTGGCCCACTTGCCCGTACGGCTATGCACCAGCACGACGGCTCACCACCCGGTACAGGCTGTAAAGCCCCACGGAGAGAACGATGTTGACGACGGCGACGACACAGGCGGCCGGGTAGTCCGACTCCAGGATCGCCTTGCTGTAGACGAGCATCGGGAGCGTCGTGACCCCTTTCGCCCCGGTGAACAGGACGATCCCGAACTCGTTGAGGCAGAGCACCAGGACGAGGCTGCCGCCCGCCGCCAGCGCGGGGAGCGCCTCGGGCAGGATCACCTGCCGCACGATCCGGACCGGGCCCGCACCGAGGGAGGAGGCCACCTCCAGCTGGGCGGTGTCGAGTTGGGAGAACGCGGCGAGCAGCGGGCGCATCACGAACGGCGTGAAGTACGTGATCTCCGCGAGCAGGACGCCCCAGGGGGTGGTCAGGAAGTGGAAGGGCCCCTCGGCCGCCCCAGTGACTCCCGTCCAGGCCCCGTTGGCCATCCCGACCGACCCGTAGATGAAGAGCAGGGCGAGCGTGATGAGGAAGGACGGGAAGGAGAGGAAGACGTCGATGAACCGGGCGACCGCCTTGCCGCCGGGGAACGGCACGAAGGCGATGACCAGGGCGAGGGCGAAGCCGAGTACGAGACAGCCGACGGTGGCGCCGGCTGCGAGCCAGACGGTGGTGGTGAGCGCCTCGCGGAAGGCGGTGGAGGCGAAGACCTCGGTGTAGGGGGTGAGGGAGGCGCCGCCGTCCTCCAGGGATTCGGGGGTGAAGGACTGCCGGACGACGAGGGCCAGGGGGTAGAGGAAGCCGAGCGCGAGGACGAGGACGGGCGGGAGGGCCCAGGCCCAGGTGGGCGTCCTCGTGAGGCGGGCGGGTGACTTGCCGGGGGCGGACGGGCCCGCGGGTTTCCGGCGGACGGTCGCGGTGCCGCTGGGGGCGGTGGTGCTAGCCACTGGCCGCCTCCCGTTCCCTGGCCGGGGCTTCCGGGGCTTCCGGGGCTTCCGGGGCGGTGCCCGCCGGGAGCAGCACCGCGTCCTGGGCCGCGAAGTGCAGGGTGACGGGGTCACCGAGGGCCGGGGGGTCGCGCAGTTCACGGAGGTCGGCCATGACGCGGTGGCCGTCGATGTCGGCGTGGACGCGGTGGGTGGAGCCGCGCCACTGGACCTCGGTGACCGTGCCGGTGAGCGCGTTGGGCCCGGCGCCGATGCCGACCAGGTGCGGTCGGACGCAGAGGGTGGCGGAGGCCCCGGGGGCGGCGGTGCCGGTGGGGACGTCGAGGGCGGCGCCCGCCAGGTCCACCCGCCCCGGGCCGGTGACGGTGACCGGGAGGAGGTTGGCGTTGCCGACGAACGAGGCGGTGAACTCCGTACGGGGCCGGCGGTAGAGCTCCTCGGGGGTGCCGCAGTCCTGGAGCCGGGCCCGGTCCATGACGGCGATCCGGTCGGCCAGGGTCAGCGCCTCGACCTGGTCGTGGGTGACGTACAGGATGGAGACGTCCGGCAACTCACGGTGCAGCCGGGCCAGTTCGGCGAGCATGCCGGAGCGGAGCCGGGCGTCGAGCGCGGAGAGCGGTTCGTCGAGGAGGAGTACGCCGGGGCGGATGGCCAGCGCGCGGGCGATGGCGACGCGCTGCTGCTGCCCGCCGGATAGTTCGCGGGGGTAGCGGGTGGCGTAGGCGGCCATGCCGACGAGTTCGAGGGCCTCGGTCACCCGCCCGGCGATCTCGGCCTTGGGGGTGCGGTGGGCCTTCAGGCCGAAGGCGACGTTGTCCTTGACCTTGAGGTGCGGGAAAAGGGCGTACTGCTGGACCACCATCCCGATCCCCCGCTGGTGCGGGGGCAGTTGGGTGACGTCACGCCCGCCGATGGACACGCGCCCGGAGGCCGGCCGGACGAATCCGGCGACGGCCCGCAGGGCGGTGGTCTTCCCGGAGCCGGAGGGCCCGAGGAGGGCCATGACCTCGCCGGGTTCGACGGTGAGGTCGAGCCGGTCCAGGACGGTGTTCTCCCCGTAGGCGACGCTGACGCCGTCGAACCGGATGCCGCTGGGGGCGGTGGTGGCCGGTCCGGTGGTGCTGGGCACGGAGGCGGCCGGTCCGGTGCCGCTGGGGGCGGTGGTGGGCCCGCGGCTCATGCCTCGGCCCGCGCGATGAGGTCCGGCAGCTCGGCGACCGACCCGAGGACGTGGGTCGCGCCGTTCCGGTCCAGCTGACCGGCGTCGTGCGCGCCGGTCAGGACCCCCACGACGAGCCCGGCGCCGGAGCGTACGCCGCCGAGCATGTCGTACGAGGTGTCCCCGGCCACCGCGACCCGCCGAACGTCGTCCACCGCGCCCGTGCGCAGGAAGGCGGCCAGGACCATGTCGGGGTAGGGGCGCCCCCGGCCGCCCGCGTCGGCGGGGCAGAGGGTGAGGGGGACGAGGTCCTGCCAGCCGAGGGCGGCGAGGATGGCGTCCTGGGTGGTGCGGGCGAACCCGGTGGTCAGGACGACGGTCCGTCCCTCGGCGGTGAGGCGCTCCACGGCTTCCCGGGCACCGGGGATCGGGGCGATGCGGCCGCCGTCGACGAGTGCCCCGTACGCCTCCTCGAAGGCGGTGTTGGCGTACTGGGCCTTCTCCTCGTCCCCGAAGAGGTGCCGGAAGACGGAGATCTTCGACTCGCCCATGGTGGCCCGTACGTAGGCGAGTTGGCGGTCGTGCTCACCGGATCCGGGCTTCACGCCGAGGCGTTCGGCGGCGGCGGAGAAGGCCTGCTCGACGAGACCGCCGTCGGCGACGGTGGTCCCGGCCATGTCGAGGACGACGAGGCCGAAGGGGTTGCGCTCGGTCGCATCGTTCGCTTGCTCTGCTGAAGTCATGTTGTTCACCAGCCCAGTTGGTCTGCGGTCGTTTCGGCGATGGCGGGCGAGCACGTCATGCCGCGCCCGCCGGGCCCGGTCACCAGCCAGACCCCGTCGCGCACCTGCTGGCGGTGGACGACGCGTGAGGTGTCGGTGCACTGGGCGTAGACGCCCGCCCAGCGGCGCCGGATGCGGGGCAGCGGGCGGCCGAGGAAGGCCTCGACGACCCGGGTGAGGTGCTCGTACGGCTCCTCGACGGTGTCGAAGGCGAAGGGGTGCTCGTACTCGTGGGTGTCCCCGATGGTCAGCCCGCCGTCGTTCCGCTGGACCATGAGGAGCTGCATGCGGTGCTCGGCGGCGACCGGGTCCTGGGGCTGGTGGGCGTTGAGGGCGTCGAGGGCCTCGCTGCGGTACGCGGGGTAGTAGCGGAAGCTGTCGGCGTCGGCGACCGAGGTGGTGAGGGGCTCGCCGAGCGGGTCGGTCTGCATCATCTGGAGGCGGACGCGACGGACGGGCAGCTCGGGTCCGGCCAGTTCGCGGACGAGCCCGCCGAGCCAGGCGCCGGTCGCCAGGATCACGGCGTCACCGGTGTGGACGTCACCGTGGTCGTCGCGCACGGAGGCGGCACCGGCGACTTCGCGGACCTCGCGGCCCCCGAGGTAGGTGTACCTCCCGGAGGCCAACAGCTCTGCTTGCAAGGCGAGTTGGGCGGTGCGCGGCTCGACAGCCGCGTCGCGCTCGCACCACAGGGCGGCGGTGAACGTGCCGCGCAGGGCGGGGTTGAGGGCGCGGGCCTCCTGGGCGGTGAGCAGCTTGTAGCCGCGCGCCGCCGCGTCGGGCCGGGCGAGCGCCGCCTCGGCGACGGCGACCTCGCGGGCGGTTCGCAGCGGGGTGAGCGAACCGCAGGCCCGGAAGCCGAGCCCCGGCACGCGCTGCCCGATCCCCTCCCACAGCTCCCTGGCCCGCAGGGCGGTTTCCAGCTCCTCGCCACCGGCTCGGCCGCTGACCCATATCTGTCCGAAATTGCGGAGCGATGCCCCGCGCGCCTCGCTCTCGCGCTCGATCTGTACGACCTCGTGGCCGCGGCTGACTGCGTGCCAGGCGTGCATGGTTCCCACCACGCCGGCTCCTACGACGATGACTCTCACGACGGCCACGCTCCTCGGGGCGGGTGTCCCGGACGCATCCGGTCGACGACGGGACGGTGAACGACCCCCCAAGCTTGGACTAGACCCGTTACGTTTCCGTTACCGACGAGGGCTCGTCCGTGCCGTCGGACTACGTCAGCGCTCGCCGTCCAGATGCGTGGTGAAGGAGAACCGGTCCCCCCGGAACAGGGTCCGCACCCGCTCCAGCGGCCGCCCCGCCGTGTCCCTGGAGAGCCGGTGGATCAGGAGCATCGGCAGGGCGGGCGGGGTCCCGATGAGCAGCGCCTCGCGGGGGGTGGCGAGCACGGTCTCGATCCGCTCGTCGGCGTCCCCGAACGCGATGCCGAGCCGGTCCCGGAGGTAGGCGTAGAAGGAGGAGTCCGGCTCGAACCCGGTATCCAGCTGCGGGAGTCGGGCGACACTGACGTACGTGCTCTCCAGCCCGACCCGCTCGTCGTCGGCGAGCAGCACCCGCTCCAGGTGCCAGACGGGTTCGCCCCGGCCCACCCCGATCTCGGCGGCGAGCGCCTCGGGACACGGGAAGCGCTCCAGCCCGATGAGGTGCCGGCCGGGCCGTCGGCCCTGGCGCCGGACGCCTTCCGTGTAGCTGGCGAGCGAGAGCGGCTGCTCCAGCTTGGGCCCGGCGACGACGGTCCCGCGCCCCTGGCGGCGCAGCCGCCCCTCCAGCAGGAGCTCGCGCAGCGCCTGCCGGACGGTCTCGCGCGACACCTCGTGGCGCAGGGCGAGATCCCGCTCTGTGGGCAGCAGCCCACCCTCGCCCAACTCATCCAGGAGGAGAGAGATTTGGGCCTTTACCGCGTAGTACTTGGGAATACGGCCGTGCTCCGGGATGCCGGAGCGGATCGGTGCGCCAGGTGCCTGGTCGTTCGGGTAGTCCACCGCCCGATGGTGGCAGACGCGGGTGAACGGCCCGGTGGGGGTGGCGGTGGCGCGGTCGGGTCAGGGTCGGGGTGACGGTCGGGATCACGGTCGCGGTCGCGGTTGCGGTCGGGGGCAGGGTCGCGGTCAGCCCGCCGTCCGGCGCATCCGGCGGCCCTGCATCACGAGGACTCCACCGCAGAGGACGAGAACCCCGGCGAGGGCTCCGGCCCAGGGCAGCAGCTCCGGTCCGGTGCGGGCCAGTTCGGGGAGCGGGCGCCCCGTCCCGTAATGGGGCGGACGCGCGGGCCGCTCCTTGCCGCCGCCGTCCTCCCGGGAAGTCGCCGAGCCGTCCGGGCGGGGCAGCGCGCTGGGCTCCGGCGCGCGCTCCTTGCCGGGGCCCGTGTGGGTGGGGGCGGGGGTGCGGGCGGGCGTCGGTGCGCCGGAGGACGCGTCCGTACGGGGCCGGGGCTCGGCAGGGACGTCCGTACGGGTGTCGCTGTCCTCGTCGGTGCGCTCCGGCCGGGGGACCTCGCCGGTGCGCTCCGGCCGGGGGACCTCGCCGGTGGAACCGTCGGCGATCACGAACCGGTACTCCCCCGACTCCCCCACCCAGTCGCCGTCCTCACGGCCGCCCCCCTTGGCCTTGTCCTGGTGGCGGCGCTGGACGACCGCGGCATGGGCGGTGACCCGGCCGGGGCCGGTGTCGGAGGTGAAGGCCATCCGGACCCGGACGCTGACGGTGCTTCCGGCGGGGATGGTGAACCCGAGGAAGCCGTCGTCGGAGCCGTCGGAACCGCCGGAGTCGGCGGAGCCTTCCGTGTGGCCGGGGCCGGGTTCGCCGCCGTCGAAGACCCCGATCTGCTCGTGGCGGTCGGTGGTCTCCCAGGTGACCCGGTGTTCGGTTCCGGGGCGGCCGGGCTCGGAGAACTTCAGCTGGATCTGGTCGGCGGTCAGCTTGCGGTCCTCGTCGTTGAGCACGAGCACCGGGTGCAGGGCGCGGCAGGAGGTGTCGGTGGTGTTGGTGAGGTCGAGGAACCAGGTGCCGTAGCCGCCGCCGGAGACGTACGTCTTCGGGGCCTCCTGGATCCGGGTCTCGATGGGGAACTCCTTGGCGCCCGGATCACCGCAGGCGGGCTGCTCGTCGGCAGCCTCGGCGGCCGTCCCGGCCACTAAGGACGCGGGGTGGGCGGCGGCCTGCGGACCGCCCAGGAGCGCGGCGGGCACCGCGATCCCGGCGGCCAGCCCGAGGGCGGCGAGCGCACGGGCATCACGCAGCCGCGCGCAGGAGGTGGGGTACATGGGGGACACCCTTCGCTGCTCGCGAACGACCGGGGCGGTGGCCACCGGTTGTGGCCTCCGACGCAAGCACGCGCGCGCGGACTCAGAGAGTCGACATGCCGACACCGTTCATACGATCACCCGACCGGCTTTTAGCTTCGCCCTCAAGCCAGGGTCAGGGGTCGACAAGGCTCGCCCCGGACACCAGGGCGCGGACCGTGTCCGCGAAGTACTGCTCATCGGCGTCCGGGGCGAGGCCGAGCAGGACGCCCTGACTGAGGCCGATGAGCACGGCCCGCAGTGCCGTGGTCAGACGCTGCGCCTGATGCCGCGTCACGATGCTCCCAACATGCGGCCTGCCGGTGAACAAGGCGATCAGCCGGTCCTCCTCCGCCCGGACCGACCCGGCCAGCCGGGGGCCCACCTCGGGGTCGCGCAGGGCCATGTCCAGCAGGGTGAACTGCAGCGACTGGCCGGCCGGCGCGTCGACGGCGTCGCAGCTCCGCCGGTAGTACCGGGCGAAGGCGTCGACCGCCCCCAGGAGATCCGCGTCGGCCGGAATCACCTCCTCGATCTCCTCGTAGTGCGGCTGCAGGTGATCGGTGACCAGGGCGCCCAGCAGCCCGCTCTTGCTGCCGAACAGCGAGTAGACGGCCCCCGTGGTCAGCCCGGCCCGCTCGGCGATCTCGTCGAGCCTGGCGCGGTGCCCTTCCCGGGAGACGACGTGGAACGCGGCGTCCAGGAGGGCGCGGCGGTTGCGTTCCTTGGTTTCGGCTCTCGTCATTCTCATAATCTCGTTATTCTAGTAACTGAATTACGGAAGAGCACGCACGCAGGGCAGACCTCAGGGAGGAACACTCATGACACGCATGCTGGCGGGGGCCATCGGTGACGGCGTCTTCAAGGTGGTGCTCGGCGCCGCCTTCCTCATCGGCGGCGCCCGCTTCGGCAATCTGCTCGGTGCGCCCACCTGGCTGCTGGCCGTCTCGGGGGCGGCCCTGCTGATCGGCGGCGGGATCGAGGCCGTCCACGTCCGCCGCCGCCCGATGGCCACCTGCCTACGGCTCATGATCGCCTACGACATCGGCTGGGTACTGGCGAGCGCCGTCGCCCTGGTGCTGGCGTGGCAGGGCAGCACGGCCGGGGGCGAGCTGTGGACCGCGTACCTGACGGCGGCTCCCCTCGCGCTGGCCGCACTGCTGGTGGGCGCGGCCGCCAGCCCCGCACCCGCCTCCGTACGACCGTCGGCTCCGGACACCCCCGCAGCCTGACCGGCCCCCCGGCACTTCCTACCCCCGCTCCCCCACCCGCCCGAACACCGGCGCGAGCACCAGCTGGGCGGCCCCCTCCGCGACGGGCCGGTCCCCGCCGCCCGCGACGGTGACGACCACCCCGCCCCCGCCCCCGCCACGGGCGGCCCGCTCCTCGATCACGGCCCGGACGCCTCGTACGTACGCGTCCTCGTCGGCCGCCACCGTCCGCCCGCCCAGCACCACCCGGTCGATGTCGAGGAGCCCGACCAGGTTCGCGGCGCCCGCGCCCAGGACCCGGGCCGCCTCCGCCCGGTCGCCGCGCGCCTCGGCGGCCAGGCAGAGGGCCTCGATGCAGCCGCGCCCGCCGCACTCGCACAGGGGCCCGTCCAGCTGGAGGGTCTGGTGGCCGAACTCCCCCGCCCCCGTCCGCGCGCCCCGGTGCACCTGACCTCCCAGGACGAGCCCGGCGCCGAGCCCCGTACCGAGGTGGAGGTAGGCGAAGTCGCCGGGCGGCTCACTCAGCGAGAGGGTCAGGGCGGCGGCGTTGGTGTCCTTGTCGACGGTGACGGGCAGCCTGGTCTGCTCGGCGAGCGCGTCGCGCAGCGGGTAGCCGTCCCACTGCGGGAAACCGGTGACCCGGTGCAGTACGCCGTCCCGGTGGTCGAGCGGGCCGGGTACGGCGACGCCGACACCCAGCACCGGCTTGTGCGGTTCGGCCGCGCTCAGGTCCCGTACGGCGTCGGCCGCGTCGGCGAGCACCTTCTCCGCCGGGGCGCCGAAGTCGAGCGGGGCGGTGGTGACGGCGACCGGGCGCCCGGCGAGGTCGACCAGGACTGCGGTGAGCCCGTCGCGGTCCAGGTGGAGGCCGACAGCGAACTGGGCGTCGGGGACCAGCCGGAGCACCGTACGCGGCTTGCCGCCGGTGGAGGGGCGCAGGCCCGCGCCGACGGCCAGGCCCTCCGCCCGCAGCCGGGCGGTGATCTTGCTGACGGCCTGCGGGGTGAGGCCGGTGCGCTCGGCGAGCTCCAGCCGGCTGATGCCCTCCGCCCCGGCGGCCCGCAGCAGGTCCAGGACCAGGGCCGCGTTGTGGTGGCGCAGCGCCGGCAGGTTCACCCCGGCCGGGGCCTTCGCCCTGCTCGTGTTCACGGTTCACTCCCCTTCACCCGCCCCATTGTGCCGGTCGCTTGCACTTTGGCAACAGCGTTGCTTAAGTGGAATGCATGACTGCCAATGCCCCTCTCCGCGTCGCCCTCGTCGGCTACGGCCTGGCCGGCTCCGTCTTCCACGCCCCGTTGATCACCGCGACCGAGGGCCTGGTCCTCGACACGGTCGTCACGTCGAACGAGGAGCGCCGGGCCGAGGCCCGCGCCGCCTGCCCGGACGTCCGGTTCGCCGCCTCGCCGGACGAGCTGTGGGAGCGCGCGGACGAGCTGGACCTGGTCGTGATCGCCTCCCCGAACAAGACGCACGTCTCCCTCGCGACGGCCGCCCTCAAGGCCGGTCTCCCCGTGGTCGTGGACAAGCCGATCGCCGGGACCGCCGCCGAGGCACGTGAGCTGGCGGCCCTCGCCGAGGAGCGCGGGCTGCTGCTCTCGGTCTTCCAGAACCGCCGCTGGGACAACGACTTCCGCACCCTCCAGGCCCTGATCGCCGACGGTGAGCTGGGCGAGGTGCAGCGCTTCGAGTCCCGGTTCGAGCGCTGGCGCCCGCAGCCGAAGGGCGGCTGGCGCGAGTCGGGCGACCCGGAGGAGATCGGCGGTCTGCTGTACGACCTGGGCAGCCACGTCGTCGACCAGGCGCTCGTCCTCTTCGGCCCGGCGGTGCAGGTGTACGCCGAGTCCGACGTACGGCGTCCGGGCGCGGCCGCCGACGACGACACGTTCATCGCGATCACGCACGCGAACGGTGTCCGCTCGCACCTGTACGTCAGCGCCACCACGGCCCAGCTCGGCCCCCGTTTCCGGGTGCTCGGCTCGACGGCGGGCTATGTGAAGTACGGCCTGGACCCCCAGGAGGCGGCCCTGCGCGAGGGCAAGCGCCCGGCGGCCGGTGAGCCGTGGGGCGAGGAGCCCGAGGAGCTGTGGGGCCGGATCGGTTCCGGCGAGTCCCCGCTGACCGGCGGCGGCGCCCCGGTCCGTACGCTGCCCGGCGACTACCCCGCGTACTACGCCGCCGTCACCGCCGCCGTGCGCTCCACCGGCGAGAACCCGGTCACCGCGCTCCAGGCGGCAGCGGCCCTGGACGTCCTGGAAGCGGCGCGCCGCTCGGCCCGCGAAGGGGTCTCCGTAACTCTCCTCCCCCACCACGACGAGGCACCGCACGCTTCGGGCAAGGAGCAGAACCGCGCATGACCACCACCTCCCTCACGATCTCCGAGCTGATCGCCCAGGAGCGCCGGCTCACGCTCCCGCACTTCGGTTACGACGACGCGTTCGCGCTCGGCAGCCTGCTGGTCGCACTCGCCCGGGACCGGCACGCCCCGGTGGCGATCGACATCCGGCGCGGGGCGCAGCAGCTGTTCCACGCGGCGCTGCCGGGTTCGAGTGCGGACAACGACGCGTGGATCGACCGGAAGCGCAAGGTGGTCGAGCGGTACGGCGAGAGCTCGTACCTGGTCGGCACCCGGTTCCGGTCGAAGGGCACGACGTTCGAGGAGTCCTCGCGCCTGGACCCGGACACGTACGCCGCGCACGGCGGTTCGTTCCCGATCGCGGTGGAGGGGGCGGGCGTGATCGGCACGGTCACCGTCTCCGGGCTGCCGCAGGCGGAGGACCACGCGATGGTGGTCGAGGCGCTGGAGCAGTTCACGGCGACGCTGGGGAACTGAGGGGCGTACGTACGCGACCGGGGGCGCAGTCACCGTAGAAGTGACGGCGCCCCCGCTCCGCGCCCTACGCCCCCTTCAGCTCCTGCCGCTGCCGGCCGAGCCCTTCCACCTCCAGCTCCACCACGTCCCCCGCCTTCAGGTACGGCTTCGGATCGGGCTGCCCCATGGCGACCCCGGCGGGCGTCCCGGTGTTGATCACATCGCCCGGGTAGAGCGTCATGAAGTGGCTGAGGTAGCGCACGACTTCACCCACCGGGAAGATCTGGTCGGCGGTGGTGCCGTTCTGCTTCAGCTCGCCGTTGACCCAGAGGCGCAGCGGCAGGGCCTGCGGGTCGGGCACCTCGTCGGCGGTCACCAGCCAGGGGCCCAGCGGGTTGAACGTCTCGCAGTTCTTGCCCTTGTCCCAGGTGCCGCCGCGCTCGATCTGGAACTCGCGCTCCGAGACGTCGTGCGCCGTCGCGTACCCGGCGACATGGGCGAGCCCCTCCTCGGCGGAGTCCAGGTAGCGGGCGGTGCGTCCGATGACGACCGCGAGCTCGACCTCCCAGTCCGTCTTGCGGCTGCCGCGCGGCACGAGGACCGTGTCCTCGGGCCCGACGACGGTGTCGGGGGCCTTGAAGAACAGGATCGGCTCCGCCGGGATGGCCGCCCCGGTCTCGGTCGCGTGGTCGTGGTAGTTCAGCCCGATGCACACGATCTTGCCGATGCGCCCCAGCGGCGGCCCGACGCGCAGCCCCGCGGGGTCGAGCGCGGGCAGCACACCGGGTGCGTCGGCGGCTGCCCGTACCCGGGCGAGGGCGGAGGCGTCGGCGAGCAGATCGCCGTCGATGTCGGGGACGATGCCCGTCAGATCACGCAGAGTCCCGTCCCGGTCGAGAAGCGCGGGGCGCTCCGCGCCCGCCGTACCGACTCGAAGCAGCTTCAACGGTCCAACTCCTCTTGTTCGAGGTGGGGCCCCTCGGCGGGTTGCGGCCGGCGAAGGACTTGGCCGATCCTCCAAGAGTTGCGATCACTCCGCAAGACCTCGTTCACACACTGGACCGGCGCGGTCGCCCGCCCCGACTACGCCGCTTTGGCCATGGCGCCGCTGGGGGCGGCCGTGTCCCGGTACGTGTCCCGGTGGAGGTAGGCCCGCTCGGCGGCGCTCCAGGCGGTCGTGGTGACGACGTACAGGGCGGCGGCGAGCGGTACGACGGCGACGGTGATCAGGGTGGCGAAGGAGAGCAGCGGCATCATCTTCACCATCGCGCCCATACCGGGCACGGGCTGCCCGTCGGGGCCGGTGGCGGGTGCCACCGGGTTGGCCGCCATCTGCCGCTTGGTCAGCCGGTAGCTGAAGGTGGCCACGGCGAGGACGAGCGCGAAGAGCCCGAGGTAGACCAGTCCGTGCGCTCCGAAGACCCCACCGTTCGCGAGGGCGTCGTGCCAGCGCCCGCCGAGCGGGGCGCCGAGGAGGTCGTGGCTGAGGAGCGCGTTGGGCTCGCCGCCGATGGAGCCGCTGGAGAACAGGTGGTAGAGCAGGAAGAAGGCGGGCATCTGGAGCAGGCTCGGCAGGCAGCCGGAGAGCGGGGAGACCTTCTCGGCGGCGTGCAGCTCCATGATCGCCTTCTGCATCCGCTCGGGGTTCTTCCCGTGCTTCCTGCGGAGCTCGGCGACCTGCGGCTGGAGCCGGGTGCGGGCCTTCTGCCCCCGCGCGGCGGCCCGCGAGAGGGGGTGGACGGCGAGCCGGACGAGGGCGGTGAACAGGATGATCGCGGCGGCGGCGGACGCGCCGTGGAACAGCGGCTGGAGCAGATCGGCGAGGGAGCCGACCAGGCTCGCGAAAGCGGACATGAAGGCGGACATGGATGAGCCCTCCGGGGGTCTCGTCGTGCCGGGAGAAGTACGTGGTGCTCGGTACTCGGCATGACGACCCACGCGGGGGCGCTACGGGACTGCGGTGCGGGAGCGCCCTACGCGATGGCCGTCAGGAGGGCATGCCCGGGTGCTCGGGGCCTGGTCCTGCCGCGGGCGTCGGGGTCGCGTTGGGGCAGGAAGGCGGTGCGCTTCTCCCGGTCCCTGATCGCCGTACGGACCCGGGTGCGGGGCACCGGGGGCGCGCAGCGGGCGCTGATGACGGAGCAGGCGAGGAGCGCGGAGCCGGCCGCGGCGGTGGCGGCGAGCGCGACGGCGGCGGAGAGGCTGCCGCCCTCGGTGAGGAGGACCTCGGCGAGGAGGAGGACGAGGAGGCCGACGGGCCGGAGCAGCCGGGCGAAGGCACCGCGCAGACGGCTGGCGTCACGCATGGGCTTCTCCTCTCCGTACGGCGTACCGGCCGATCCTGGCACTCCATTCGTTATACACGATGATCGGCCGGGCCCGGCCGCGTCGGAGGGGGCTTCCGGTCACCGGGGCCGCATGGAGGTGAGCTTCCCCCAGACGGCGAGCCGGTAGCGGGAGCTGAACTCGGGGGTGCAGGTGGTGAGGGTCAGGTAGTACCCGGGCTCGCTGTACCCGGCGGAGGTGGTGATGTTGCTGCGGGGCACGGGCGCGATGACCCCGCTGTCGGAGGGAGCGGTCTGCGCGAGGCTCTTGTCGACGGTGTACGTGAAGACGGCGTCCCGGGTCTCGACGGTGATCCGGTCCCCGCGCCGCAGCCGGTCGATGCGGCGGAAGGGCTCGCCGTGGGTGTTGCGGTGCCCGGCGAGCGAGAAGTTCCCGGCCTGCCCGGCCTGGGCGGTACGGGAGTAGTGCCCGACGTACCCCCGGTCGAGCACGCCGCCCTTGCTGGTGCCCTCGGCAACGGGGGCGGTGAGCCCGATGCGGGGGATACGGAGGACGGCGTAGGCCTGGTCCCAGCGGGGGGAGGTGGTGCGGGCGGGGACTGGGCCGGGCGGGGCAGCGGGGCTCCTGGTGCCGGTGGGGCCGGAGGCGGAGGGCGGGGGCTCGGGCACTACGGGCCCGCCGCCCGGGTCGGCCGGAGGAGGCAGGTCCCACTCCCGCCGGAGATCCTGGACGGTACGCCCGGCGTCCGCGCGGGCCTGCTGATTGGTCCACCACAGCTGATGGACGACAAGGAGAAGAAGGACGACGCCGAGGGTGACGACGAACTCGGCGGAGACCCAGAGACCGCGCGCGAGGAGGTCCCGCCCACCACGGCCACGCCGCGTGGACCGCACAACCAGGGGCAGAGACACCGGCCCCCGCCTTATCCCCCGCTCCTGCTCCTGCTCCTGCTCCTGCTCCTGCTCCTGCTCCGACACGGCGGGCACGATAGGCCCAAACCCCATAACTCTCCATACGTCTCCACCAAACCACTCCTCCACACCTCTCCCCACACCCCTCCCTACACGTCCCGGCCTCTCCTCCGACCTCTCCTCCCGGCGGCCGCTTTCCGGCAGTACCGTGTGGTCCATGCGCCCCGACACGCCTGCCGACCACACCACCGAAGCCGAGCGCCTGCTGCGCACCGCGGCGCAGTACCCCGAGGACCAGGAACCGCTGGTCCTCCAGGCCGCGGCCCATCTCGAACTCGCCGGTGACCGTGCCCGCGCGAGCACCCTCTACGACGACCTGCTGGCCGCCCCCGAGTCCACCGTCGAGAACCCGCACCTGGTCAAGGCCCTGAAGGCGGCCAACCTCTGGGAGTACGGGCACGAGGCCGAGGCCCGGGCGATCATCGAGGGCATCCGCGCCGCGGGCCCGCTGGACGCGGCGCCCTGGCAGGTCGCCGCCGAGACCCTGGAGGCGCACGACGAGCTGGAGTCGGCGCACGACTTCTTCTCGACCGCGCTGACGCTGCTGCTGGCCCCCGGCGAGGAGGTCCCGTACGCCACGCAGTCCCTGCTGACGGGAAGGCACCGGGTGCGCCGGCTGATGGGCCTGGACCACGACACGTGGGACGAGCTGGCCGGCTCGCTGCACACGGCCCCGGTCCCCCTGGACGAACTCCACGACCCGAAGCGCCTGTGGTCCCTGGGCTCCTCGGACCCGGTGGAGCTGAAGGCCGAGATCACCCGCCTGCGCGCGGAGCTGGGCACGTACCGCACGGCGCTCTCGCGCCCGTTCCCGGTGGCGGTGCTGCACTGGCCCGCGAACGAACTCCGCGAACTGCTCACGGCATACCCGGACTTGGCGGACGAGTACGTGGACCGCGCGACCCACCTGTCCCGCCTTGAGGAGTCCCTGCGCGACCTGCACGCGACGGGCACCCCGAACCTGGGCATCGTCACGGGCACGGTCCCCTCGTACGAAGCCTTCGCCGCCTCCGAAGCCGCCTCCCCCGCCGACGGCCACCTCCTCCCCCAGTACGCCACCACCCTCGCCGCCCGGGGCCGCGCCACCCCTTGGCCCCCTTCCCGCACGGCTGCTTGCTGGTGCGGGTCGGGGGAGGCTTATGGGGGGTGCCACGGGGGCGGGTGACATCTCCTACACATCCCTGACAGGGGCCACAAACTGCGATTTCGCGGTAGTGGCCCCTGCTGGTTTCAAGAGCCATTGCCCCGACTGTCAGCCCTCCTTGATACAACTGCATATGCAGCACACAGCCAAATGAGGGGGAACTCGGGGCATGCCCAACGACATTTCGGACGACGCACCAGTTGCCGGGCTTTACGAATCGCTCATCACTCATCGGCTGGCTGAACGAATGAAGCAGCTCGACTCCACGGGCTGGCACTCCGTCGACGCCGCGGTCGGCAAGGAGTCGGCACCGCACGTGCTCTCCCGCCATATCGGAGCCACAGTGCGGCGTGTGTTCCAGGGCCTCACCCCTGCCGAGCAGGTGATTGCGGCCAATCACATCCTGGAATCGCTTAATACGATAGAGGGTGCGGCAGAGTGGGTCGATCTCGTCACTGATGGGCCGCGACAGCTGTTGGCCGTCGCGGAACAGGAGGCGCCGGGCGTCTACGCCATACGCCCAGCAACGCCGTTGTCCGAAACAGCACTCATCACGAACTCCCCGGAGGACCCCAGCCTCGGCTTCGAGCTGCGCGCCGAGCTGGCCACCGCCGACCGAGTCGACCTCCTCTGCGCATTCGTGAAGTGGCATGGACTCCGCGTCTTGGAGAAGTCTCTGTCGTCGGCGCGCGAGCGCGGTATTCCCATCCGTGTACTCACGACGACCTACATCGGCGCCACCGAACGCCGCGCCCTGGACCGGCTGGTGCGGGACTTCGGTGCCGAGGTCAAGGTCAACTACGAGCTCCGCTCCACGCGTCTGCACGCCAAGGCGTGGCTCTTCCGACGTGCCAGCGGCTTCGACACGGCATATGTCGGCAGCTCGAACCTCTCCAAAGCAGCGCTTCTCGACGGACTCGAATGGAATGTCCGCCTCTCCTCCGTCGCGACGCCCTCGGTGATCCGTAAGTTCGAGGCGACCTTCGATGCGTACTGGAGTGAGCCTGCTTTCGAGTCGTACGACCCTGACAAGGACGCAGAGCGGCTGGACGATGCCTTGTCCCGCGCTGGCGGCAGCGGCCGCCCCGGGTCGACGAGCATCACCCTCTCCGGCCTAGAGGTCCGCCCGTATGCTCACCAGCGGGACATGCTCGAACGCCTCGAAGTAGAACGCACAGTGCATAACCGGCACCAAAATCTTCTCGTCGCAGCAACGGGCACCGGGAAGACCGTCATGGCGGCACTGGACTACAAGCGCCTGCGCCAGACGCTCGGTCGCGACCCGCGCCTGCTCTTCGTAGCGCACCGCCGGGAAATTCTCGAACAGTCCCTACGCGTCTATCAGAACGTACTCATCGATGCGAACTTCGGTGAGCTGTTGCTCAGCGGCGAGATCCCCAACAGGTGGAACCACGTGTTCGCCAGTGTCCAATCGCTCACAGAGCAGGCTCTGGACCGTATCGCCCCTGATCACTTCGATGTCATCGTGATCGACGAGTTCCATCACGGCACATCCCCCACCTATCGCAAGATCATGGACCATTTTCAGCCCCGAGAGCTCCTGGGCCTCACAGCCACCCCTGAACGCATGGATGGCGTGAACATTCAGGACGAGTACTTCGATGGCCGAATCGCAGCGGAGATGCGCCTCTGGGAGGCGCTGGAGAACGAACTCCTCAGTCCTTTCCACTACTTTGGCATCACCGACAACACGGACATGAGCGCTGTCACGTGGAAGCGCGGAGCCTACGACTCGACAGCGCTGAGCAATCTGTTCACGGGTAACCACGCACGAGCTCGGCTCGTGGTGCAAGCAGTGAGGGACAAGGTCACCGACCCTGACTCGATGCGCTCCCTGGGATTCTGTGTATCGGTCGCGCACGCGCACTTCATGGCTGACTTCTTCCGACAGGCAGGCCTCAACGCTGTCGCGCTGTCTGGTGAGACTCCAGCACTCGACCGCAAGACAGCACTTGATGACCTGCGCTCGGGAGCCCTCCAAGTCATCTTCTCCGTTGACCTGTTCAACGAGGGTCTCGACATCCCCGACGTCGACACCTTGCTCCTGCTGCGCCCCACCTCCAGCGCCACGGTCTTCCTTCAGCAGTTGGGCCGCGGGTTGCGTCGCACCGAGGACAAGGCGGTCCTCACTGTCTTGGACTTCATCGGCCAGCACCGCAAGGAGTTCCGCTTCGAGGCGCAGTTCCGCGCCCTGACGAACCTGACGCGCAACCGCCTCCTCGACAGCGTCGAGCAGGACTTTCCGCAACTGCCCTCCGGCTGCCAGATCATCCTTGAGACGAAGGCCAAGGAACTGATCATTGACAACATCCGCACGCAGATCGCGGTCAACGTCACTCAGCTGGCCCGCGAGGTCGCTTCCTACGCGAAACCACGTCTTGCAGACTTCCTCAAGGAGAGCGGCCGCGAGCTCAAGGAGCTCTACCGCGGCAATGGAAACTCATGGACGGGCCTGTTGCGTCGAGCGAAGCTCCTGGACGCGGTCGGTCCTGAAGGCGAGTTGCCACTCCTCAAGCGGGTCTCAGCCTTCCTTCATGTCGATGACCCACTGCGCGTCTCGGCATACAGCAAGCTACTGGCCGATGACGCTCCCGCCTACGACGAACTCAGCGAGCAGGAGCAGGGGTACGCCCGCATGCTCTTCTTCTCGCTCTGGCCGTTGGGCGGGGACTTCCCCAGCTACCAGGCAGGGCTGGATTCGCTGCGTGATCAGCACGCGTTCCGTGACGAACTCAGGCAAGTACTCGCCCACGTCCTGCAAAAGGCCGACCACGTGCCGGTGCCGCTGCTCGGGACTCACGGAGCCGTCCCTCTGACCGTCCACGCTTCGTACAGCCGCGAAGAAATCCTCCCCGCGCTGGGCCAGGCTGCTGTTGACGGATTCAAGCCGGGACATTTTCGCGAGGGCGTGAAGTGGTGCGAGAACATCCAAACGGATGCCCTGCTCGTCACCCTGGAGAAGGATGAAAAGGACTTCTCGCCTGAGACCCGCTACCAGGACTATGCCCTCAACGACTCCTTGTTCCACTGGGAGTCACAGAACCAGACATCGGAGAGCTCACCCACGGGAGTCCGCTATCGGACCCACAAGGAGAGAGGCACTCACGTCCTTCTCTTCGTGCGCCGATACAAGAAGACGGATATCGGTGGACCTCAGCCGTGGATGCTTTTGGGCCCGGCGGAATACGTCAAGCACACGGGCAGTAACCCTATGGCGATCGAGTGGAAGCTCTACCAGCAGATTCCGGCCGATGTATTGACCTACTCTGCAATCGCCGCCGGCTGACGCCCCCGCCCAGGTGGGCAAGATCCACCACGTCCATCCAGTGGAAACCGAGCCCACGCTACCCCTTCATCCCCGCCACCTGCCGCGACCGCTCCTGTAGCTCACGCGCCGCACGGAGCTTGCCGTACGGCGCGATGCGCTTGCGCATCGCCTCGAAGTGCTCGTCGCCTCGTGCCGAGGAGAGCCCCACGTAGTCGTCGAGGAAGGTGCCCCACGTGGTGCAGGCCTCCTCGATATGGCCGAACTCGAACTGCCGCTGGGCCATGACCGCGTTGGCGTGCAGACGGCCCTGTCGCTCCTGCTTCGGCTGGGTGCGGAGCGACGTCTTCAGGGCCGCGATGGAGCCCGGCAGGTCGCGTGTCTCATACAGGACGTGGGCGACGTGGAACTGGTAGGCGGACTGGTCGTACCCACCGATGGATTCCCGCCGCGAATCGGCCTTCGAGAGCGCTGCCTCGGCCTCGCGCAGCCTCCCGAAGGCCTGGCGGCGGTCACCGACCATCGAGGACGCGTGGGCCTGTTGCCCGCGGAGAAAGGCCACCAGCCGGGGGCCGGCGTCCGGCGCTGCCTCGGCTGCCGAGTCCGCCAGTTCCAGGGCCTTTTGGCCGTAGCGAAGGTTGGACGCCTGGAGGCTCATGCCGCGTAGCGTGCGGCAGTACGTGACGTGATCGGCCGCCTCCTGGGCGAGGCGCAACGCCTTCACGTAGTACTGCTGCCCGAGGCCATGGGCGCGTTCGTACATCGCCATCCAGCCCGTCAGGTACGTCAAGTCGGACGCGGCGGAGAGCATGTCGCGCCGGACCGGACCGACGGCGGAGGCGCGCAAGTACGGTGCGACCGTGTTGACCAGGAACGCGGCTGCCATCGGCCGGGCATGCCCCGCACCCAGCTCGTCGAGGATGTCCGCGATGCGGTCGGTCATCGTACGTACGGTCGCGACCTCTGCCGCGCCGATGTGCCCGGTCGGCCGGACCGAGCGGTCACGTTCCTCCGCGTAAGCCTCCCCGGCGAAGAGAGGAACGGCCAAGGCCGCCGAGTACAGGCCTGCTGCGAGAACTCCACGTCGCGACGGATCCATGTCAGCCCTTCCGAGATCCAAGAGGGAGGCGGCGGTGTCTCCGGCGTCCGCCGTCGAACCTGCCTTCGGCGAGCGCAGCCCTGCCTCGGCGAAAGTCACCGGGCGGCCCAGCTTTCGTTCCAGCGCTTCGATGATCACCGGCCTGGCCTGCGCCCGGGGCTGCGTTCCGCTCAGCCAGTGCGATACCGCGGATTGGTCGTACTTCAGCGTCATGCCGGCTTCGCGAGCGGTCCGGTTCACAGCGTTCGCGAGCTGAGTCCTGGACCATCCCGCCTGCTCAAGGAGGTTCTCAAGGCCGGAATTGCGGTTGCTTTCGGGCGCCACGGTCACACCAACTCCCCGTAAATTCATGGCTTTCACGGTTACGCCTGCCTCCAACGGTACCGGGATGAGCACTCCACGCAGTTATCTCTACACAGACCGCGATCAAAAGCGGCCATGAACGGAGATGCGTGGTGACCAACCTGATGAAGACGAGCAGCTCTACCGGCGCGGACCGATCCTCCGATGCTGTGGCGAGTACGGAAGCGGAGCAGGCAGAGCGTGAGGTGCGGCGTGTTCTCGCGTTCCAGCTGGGTACGACCACCCGCTCGGAACTCGACGATGCCGTGGCCTCATTGCACGGTCGGGTCGGCGCGCTTCTCGGCGATCCATCCGCCAGGGAGGGAGAAGGCCACTGGAGCAACGCTGACCGTGGCTTCCTTCTGGAGGCCACTCATCTCCTCGACAATCCTCCGGCCCCGGGCCCCCTGTCCCATGAGGTCTACTCCCACGTCAGGGCTCTGGCTCGGGTTCTCCGCAGGCTTGTCGCCATGAAGGGGGCAGCAGCTCCGGTCCGCCCGCCTCTTCCCGTACGGCCGACTCCGGGTCGGGGCTCAGCGCGATGAGCGAACGGGCCCGGCAGATCGCCTACGTCGTCTGCCTCGCAGCGATCGGCTCATCGATCGTTTCGGCGGTGTGGTTCGAGCGGTGACGCCGTCGGCGTAGGCGCGAATAGGCCCTACCCGTAGGCCCTTTGCCCCGGGCCGCCGCAAGCCGACGTCCGGCTCGGGCCCCCACCCCACAGACTCCCGCCCGGCTGTCTCCATGGACGGTCGGCAGCCCGGCGGGGCCAGGAGCACGACGGTGCGGAGACCGTCTCTCCGCAACATCAGCACCGGAAGGACTTTCCCATGACCATGACCGGAAACCTCTACGCGCTGCCGATTCCGGCCGCCGACGCCTTCGCCACCCACTGCGGCGGCAACGCGGGCGGCTCCAACGAGACCTGCGTGAGCCTCGCCGCCATCCCCGGCGCGGAGGCCTCCTTCGTCATCCGTGACAGCAAGCCCGAGGGCGCGGGCAAGGAGCTGCGCTTCACCGCGGCCGAGCTCGACGACTTCGCCGCCGGGTGGGTCAGGACGAGGGGGCTGACGCTCTGACCTGGCCCCCTTCCTGAGCACGAAGCACCACGCAGTGGGCCGGACCGGACACCCTCCGGGACGGCCCGACTCCCCTATCGAAGGGCGCAGATGACCTGGTCAGGGCACTGGCATGGATACGGTCCGTGGACCGGGAGCAGAGACGCGTACGGCCAGGAGGCCCTACGCCGTCCGGGTGCAGAACTGAACTCCGAACAGACCCGCGCGTTCGTCGCTTCGACGCTGCCGCCCCTCATGACCGGGCACTGGCTCATGCGACAGAACCAGACGGCCGTGGAGCGTACCTGGACCCGTGTGGTGGGTGCCGTCACCTGGCTGAAGAGCACGTACGAGGCGAATCCCCCCGGCGAGAGGGACGACGGCGGCCGCGCCTACGTCACCCTCGAAGACAAGATCGCCTACGCGGTGGACTCCCTTCCCCGAGGGGTCGACGTCTGCTGGGTGCACTACACGAAGTCCCAGAGCTTGATCTCCTTCTCGGTGGTGTGCTGCCTCAACCGCCACCATCCCGGGATCCCGTGCCCCCTTCCGCCCTCCTGACCTCTCGGCGAAGCGAAGCGAGGAAGTACACCCATGTCCCTGAGTCTCTTACTGCCCGGCCCGGGCGTGACAGCGCTCCTGACCTCGTGGCCGGACGAGCCACACGTTTACGAACGTGAGGCCAGCGAACTCGACCGTGTGATCACCCCGGAGAGCATCGACCACTACCTGGAAACCGGGTGCGTACCCGCCGACGAGATCGCCGTCGTGAGCAACGGTGCCGCGCTGCATCCCGACCGCCATCGAACGGCGGGCCGGACCGACCCGGCGAAGCTGCGGAGCCTCTACGAGGACGGCCATACGATCCGGCTCGGCAACCTCCAGCGGGTCGTCCCCTTCCTGGCGGACGTCTCCCGTGGCATTCAGCAGGAGACCGGCTACAGCAACTACCTGCACGCCTTCGTGACCCCACCCGGACGTCAGGGCCTGCTCCACCACTGGGACCAGCAGATGGCCGTCATCGTGCAGATCGCCGGCATCAAGCGGTGGCAGCTCTGGCGCCCGATGTTTCCCTCCCCGATGCGGGAGCACCAGGAATCCTTCCGTGTCTGGGACCCCGGGTTCATCCCCCGGTGGGAAGCCATGGGCCCCGACCTGGAGATCGATCTCCGGCCGGGTCAGTCCCTGCTTCTGCCGCGGGGGTGGGTCCACAATCCCCACGCACTCGACTCCGAGGTCCGAAGCATCCACCTGACGTTCGCGATCCGGGAACGTACGCCGGTCTGGGTCGCGGAGAAGCTCGTCGACCGCGTGATCGAGAAGGACAGCTTCCGGCGCGTCATCCTTCCCCATGACATCGGAGCGCATCGGCTTTCGCAGCAAGTGCGAGACGTCAGACAGGCCCTCGTCGAGCACTTGGCCGGTCTCGACGTCGACGGCTTCGCACAGTCCCTGCACCGAGCCGCTCTCGCGGAGAAGGAATACACCACTTGAGCCGATGAACCGGCAGTCCGGGCCGGCTTGCCAGAGGGCGTGGGGCGGAAGGTTGAGACGCCTCACGCCCACCCGAGGTGGACGCAAACGGCCTCAGAACTACGCCCCCGCCTCCCAAGGGTCCACCGACGGCTTCAGGCCAAACCTCCGGTTCAGCAGCGCCTGCGCTGCTTTGAGGCTCTTGATCCCTTCGTCGAACGTGGACCACCCCCGCAACATCTGTCCGGTCTCCTGGGGCGACTGGATCGTTCTGCCGCCCTTCGGCACCGAATCCAGGATCTCGCGCACCGCCCCGTCGAGGTGCTCGATGGCGGCCGCCCAGGCCGTCTGGGTCTTGGGGTCGGGGATGGGGCCCATCAGCCGGGCCGTGCTGAGCGCATCCGTGAGGCCGCCGAAGTCCAGGATCACGAGTTCGAAGGCCTCGCGGGGGCGGTCGGATTCGGCGTTCCGGGCTTCCTTGATCAGGCTGACCATCGCCGTCTCGCCTCCGTACGTGTACCACTTGTCGACGGCTTCAGCGATCTCGGCGGCGGTGCTCGGTGTGGGCGAGGCGGTCGGAGACGGGGGTGGGGGCGAGCTCGGAGGCGGGGATGAGGTCGGGGTCACGGTTGGGGTCGGTTGCGTGGTCGGCGTGGCGCCGGACCGGGCCTGATCGGCATCGGTTCCCGTGCAGGCGGTGAGCAGCGCAGCGGTGACGACCGTGATCAGCAGTGCGACGCGGGCGCGTCCGGGGCGGTTCATCGCAGGGTCCTGGTGATCAGTTCGGCCAGCAGCCGGGACCGGGGGATCATGCTCGCAACCTCCACGTACTCGTCGTCGGCGTGAGCGCCCGCGCCCACCGCTCCCAGTCCGTCCAGCGTCGGACAGCCCACGGCCGCCGTGCAGTTGCCGTCCGAGACGCCGCCGACGGCGATCCCGCGCAGGGGGCTCTGGCCCAGTTCCCGGGCGATCCGGGAGGCGAGGGCGAAGAGTTCGGCGGAGGCCCCGGGTTCCATCGGCGGGCGTCCGCCGATGTCCTGGATCTCCAGCCGGGCCCCGGGTGTGCGGGGTGTGAGCCCCCGTAGGAGCGTGTCGATGTGATCCTGCGCGGCCGAGGTGGGTACGCGTACGTCCACCGCGATCCGCGCCTGTGCGGGCACCGTGTTGGGTGTGCTGCCGGCCGACAGCAGGGTGGGCGTGACGGTCGACGTGTCCGCGCCCCCGCCGACTGCCCCCGCGCCCCCTGCCACCCCGGTCGCCCCCGCGCCCCCAGCCACCGCCGCTCCGATTCCCGCGATGGCCAACACCTGATGCGCCGCCTCGACCGCCGCGTTGACCCCCTTCTCGGGGTTCAGCCCCGCGTGCGCCGCCCGTCCGTGCACGGTCACCTCGTAGCGGGAGCTCCCTTTACGCGCTGTCTTCAAGGCCCCGTCCCGGTCGCCGGACGCCTCCAGCACGAACGCCGCCACACTCCTCCGCGCCGCCTCCTCGATCAGCTCGCGCGAGGTCGGGGAGCCGATCTCCTCGTCCCCGTTGACCAGCACGCACACCCCGTCCAGGATGCGGAGGGAGGCCAGGGCGTGGAACATCTGGACCAGTCCGGCCTTCATGTCGAGCACGCCCGGTCCCCGCGCGATCCCTGCGGTCACCGACCACGGCCGGGCATCCAGTGAGCCCAGCGGCCACACCGTGTCGTGGTGCCCCAACAGCAGCACCCTTGGGGTGCCGAAGACCCAGCGCAGATGGGTCACCCCGTCGATCACGATGCTCTCGGGAGCGGTCCCCATTAGCCTCGCCCCCAGGGCGCCCACCGCCTCGGCGCTCCGCCCGAGCGCGGCGTGGTCGGCCGAGTAGGACTCGCAGCGCACCAGCGCCTCCAGATCGGCGAGCATGACCGGTAACGCGTCCGCCTCTCCCGTATCAACACGTCTGTTCAGCACGGTACTTCCCCTCTTCGGGCAGGGGGAGTCACATCCCCCGGAGTGATCGGAGCGGCCCGTGTGCGGCCGCCTCATCGACGCTAGGGCGAGGCGATACATTCCACCAGCGACTGGATTGCATGGGAGCCATGCGGCAAGAGAATGGGTCGCACTGAGGAGGGTTGTCCCGTGTTCGACATCGACGCACTGCGGTTACTGGTGACCGTGGCCGGGACGGGTTCCTTCACCAAGGCGGCGGTCAGCCTCAACTACACGCAGTCGGCGGTCTCCCGGCGCATCGCGTCCCTGGAGCGGGAAGCGGGCGGACCGCTCTTCGAGAGGCTTCCGCGAGGCGTACGGCTGAACCCGGCCGGCCGCGCCCTGTACCGGCACGCCGTGGACGTCCTCGACCGACTGTCGCGTGCGGAAAAGGAGTTGGCCGTACTCCACCAGGGGCATGGCGGGCTGCTGCACGTGGGGGCGTTCTCCACGGCCAACATCTCGTTGGTGCCCGCCGCTCTACGGGCGTTCCGGCAGGCCAGACCGGATGTCGAGGTCATCGCGGTCGAGGGCCGCAGCGGCACGCTGACGGCCCGGCTCGCGGACGGGGCGCTCGACCTGGCCGTGGTCAGCGACTACCCCTCCGGGCTGCCCTCCGCCGACGGAGTCACCACGACACCGCTGTGCGAGGACGAACTGCTCGTCGCCCTCCCCCGCGAGCACCGCCTGGCCGGAGCCGACCTGATCGATCTGCGCGAACTGTGCGACGAGGCCTGGCTTCAGGACGCGTACGGGGACCGCCCCACGATGCTCGCCGACGCCTGCGCGCGGGCGGGCTTCGCCCCCAGGAAGATCGTCCGGATCGCCGAGTGGGCGGGGAAGTTCGGTTACGTGGCAGCGGGCCTCGGCGTCGCGCTGGTCCCGTCCCTGGCCGCCTGGGCGGTACCGGACGGACTCGTACTCGTCCGGCTCACCGACCCGGCCCTGCGCCGGACCCTGCACATCGCCCTGCCCGCCACCCCGCTGCCGGCCGCGCTGACCTTGCGCGGTCTGCTCCGAACGGCAGCCACCGACGGCCGGGGGCTCCAGGCTCCGGCCCCAGCGGGACCCGCCTGAGGCGTCGGATCCGGGTTGGCCTGGTGGCCACCGAGTTCGTCCACGGTGGCCACCGCCTACTGGAAGCTCAGCCGGTGCGGGTGGAGCGGATCGGCCGGGCAGGTGTGCACGCGCATCAGGCCGCGGCCGAGGTAGACACCGACCGGGTCGATCACGCGCGGGTCGTCCGCGGCATCCCGGTCCTCGAGGGGCAGCCAGCTGCGCGAGGCGCCGTCACACTCCCACTTGTCCACGGTGAGCAGGGGCGGCATCGCAGTCCCGCACATCCGGCAGTCGACCGGAGCGGGGTCGGTCAGGTGCCAGGAGGCGAATCCTCCGACCTTCCAGCCGGGGGCGATCGACAGGTCGCTCATGTAGTCGATCTCTTCGGGTTCCTCCGCGCGCGCCGCGGCCATCGCGGCCTCGTACTCCTCGTACGTCGCGTAACTCGCCGCCGAGGAGGGACCCTCCTCGTAGTCATCGTCGTCGTCCTCGTCGAGGAGCCCCTCCTCCCATGCGGAGACCTCCTCCTGAAGCCCTTCGTCCAGCAGGCCGAGATACTCGTGCTCCACCACCTGCTCCGGATGCACGACACACATCGTGGGGACGCACTCCTCACGGCCGGCGACCGGGGGTTCGGGCTGTGGCGTGAGCACGGTCCCGACATCGGCCGAGCGTCGCCACTTCAGTACGACGTCGATCGTGCGGTCGGGCCCATGGGCCTCGAACGGGCACCAGAAGACCTGGAGCAGGTCCTGGCCCTCAGGCCCCACCAGATCCGGGACGTCCCGCGTGGACAACTGCGCAACGGCCAGCATCGGCAGGGCGTCGTCGTCGCGGAGGTCCGGGACGTGGTCGGCCGTCTTCATGGCATCCAGCAGGCGCTGTTCGTCCTCGGTGAAGTCCCGCCCCCGTGCGTCGTCCTGGATCCGGCGGCGCGACCGCACGTCGGAGAGGAGGTGGCCGGTGCCCTTCGGGTGCACGGCTGTGCACACCGGCCACGGTTCGTCGGCCGGCCACAGCAGGGGGCCCGCCACCGAGCTGTCCTCCGCACCAGGCACCCCGTGCCGGGGGTGCAGACGTGTCGCTGTGCGCCGGTGGGCCGCGAGGGCGGGGAAAACCGCTTCGATGTCGACGGGACGCGGCGGGGTGGTGCGGGTCATGAAGAGCCTTCCCAGTGCGTTCGGTGACCCGCCGAATGGGCGTCGGCGGCGGTCAGCGTACGTCTTCGAGATCGCCGACCGCACTTCGCCGAGGCCGCTTAGGCTGAATCGGTCCCGGATCCGGCCGGGGCAACACGAGGGGAGGCGGCCATGGGGGAATGGGACGGCAGGACCGCGCTGGTGACGGGCGGCTCGCGTGGGATCGGGCGCGCGGTCACCCTGCGGCTCGCCGCCGACGGGGCACTGATCGCGGTCCACGGCCACCCGGATCGCGAACTCCGTCCAGATCGGCTACACCGTCAGCAAGGCGGCGCTGGCAGCCCTCGGCCCGTCGCTCGCCAACGAACTGGGCCACCGCGGCATCACCGTCAACACGGTCGAACCCGGAGTCGTGCTCATCGACATGATCGGCGACTACGCCACAGTTCCCGAGGCAGTGGCCGCGCTCAAGTCGATCACCGCACTCGGGCGGATGGGCGAGCCGGATGACATCGCGGACGTGGTCGGCTTCCTTGCGGGCCCACAGGGCCGCTGGGTGACCAGCCAGACCATCGACGTCTCCGGAGGCACCTACCTCGGACCGCTCGTACCGAAGTGATCCGCCCGGAAACTGATCCCCGCCACCGCTCGTCCTGAGAGGCAAGGCCAAGGGGACGGAAAGACATGGTGCGGCAGGCGGGCGGTGGTGTGATGGCGGCGGCGAAGGGGCGGGCCCCGGTCGGTGAGGGGCGGCGGGGGATGGTGGTTGCCGGGCTTGCCGTGATGGTGGCCGGGGTGATGGGGCTTCATCGGGCGATCCCCAACTCCCCTGGGCGGGTGGGGAGTCTGGTCGAGTCCTTTCTGCCGTGGGCCGGGGTCGTTGTCGTCCTGTTGTTCGTCGCCGCCCTCGTGCGGCGGTCCGGTGTCGGCCTGGTGGCTCTGCTGCTGCCCGTGGCTGTCTGGGTGCAGGCCTTTGGGGGGTTGCTCCTGCCCGGGGATGGAGTCCGCTCCGGTGCGCGGGAGTTGGTCGTCGTGCAGCACAACGTCAGTGACGAGAACCCCGATCCGGCCGGGACCGCCCGCGCGCTCGTCGCGGCCGGGGGCGACCTCATCGCGCTGGAGGAGGTGGTGGTGCCCGCGCTGGCCGTGTACGAGGACGTTCTCGGGGCCGACTATCCGCATCATGTCGTCCATGGCACCGTCGGGCTCTGGTCCAAGTACCCGATCACGGACGAGCGGTTGGTGGATATCCGGCCTCGTGCGTTCGAGGAGGGGTGGAGCCGCGGGCTGCGCGCCGTCGTGCGGACGCCGTACGGGGACGTCGCCGCGTACGTCGCCCACCTGCCCTCCGTACGGGTCGGAGCCGGCGGGCTCGCCTCCTCGCCGCGCGACGAGAGCGCGCGGATGCTGGGAGACGCCGTCCGAGGTGAGGAAGTCGGGGCCGTGATCCTCATGGGGGACCTCAACGGCACCGTCGACGATCGCGGACTGGAGCCACTGACCTCGCAGTTGAACGTTGCCGAGCGCGGCTTCGCCCTCAGCTTTCCTGCCGCCTTTCCGCTGGCCCGGATCGACCAGGTCCTGGCCCGTTCCGCGACCGTCGGCCACATCCGTACGCTGCACGCCACCGGCAGCGACCACCTTCCCGTCGCCGCCCGCGTCACCCTCGACCCGCTCCAGGCCTCAGGCCGGCTTGCCCCGTAGCGCGTCCGCCTTCGCCACCGCCACGAAGCGTTGGCGCCAGGTCATGTCGGGCGGGAAGTCGTACGTGTCCGTGTCGACCATCCAGCTCGCGTACGCCGTGGCCCGGCGGCAGTCCGCACACTCCGTCTCGTCGCCCAGCGGCCGGAAGACGTGGTCCTCCTCGGCCTCGCTCGTGCAGGTGATCAGGGCGCGGACCGGCGGGGGCGGCGGCTCCGGAGGCGCTACGGGGGCAAGCGCCACCGGGCACTTGTGGGTCAGGCGGTGACGCAGGAAGCCGACCGCCGAGCGCACCCCGCCCTTCGGAGGCTCGGCCAGGAGAGCGTGCCGTAGCTCCGGCTCCGTCAGGCCGCGCTCCAGCCACTTGGCCGCCTCCACGGCCAGGGCTCGCGCCTCGCCCACTCCCAGCAGCAGCTCGCGGCGGGTGTGGCGCAGGGAGAGCAACACCCTTTCGGCTCGGGTCAGTTGTGGGGAGGGGCGCGGTGGGGGCGGCGTCGCCTCTGCTCCCGCTTCTTGTGCGGGAGTTGGCCGATGCCCGGCTTCCGGTTCCGGATCCGGCTCCGGCTCCGCTTCGGAGGGTGGGTGGGGGGTGTTCTCATCAACGTGTTCTTCCTCCGGTACATAGCCACCGGCCGACGGAGGAGTCGGCTCACCGACCGTCGGAGACTGCGCACTCGGCGGCGCGGAGAGGCGCTCGGCCCGCGTCGGCCCCGCCGCCTCGGGCGACAGCCGGGCGCGTACCGCCCTCGCCTCGTCCCGCGTCAGCGGCGTATTGGTGAAGAGCTGTTCCGTCACCCAACGGCCGCCGTCGCCCTGGCCCCGCCACTCGTGGACGTAGCCGTGCTCGATCAGTTGCTTCTTGGCCTGCTGGTACGCGCGGCCCTTCATCTCAAGCTTCCGGGCCAGTTCGCCGAGCGGGCGGCCGGTGGCGGATTCGGGTAGGCCCTGGACGTACAGGAGCAGGATCTTGGCGTCGCTGTTCATCCGCCGGTCGCGTACGACGGTGTGCGAGGCCTTGGTCCAGCCCGAAGAGGGCGCGATAACATGACGCAGCATTTCTAGTGGGTCCTGTCCACTGGGGGTGTAGGCCCTCGGCGGGTGTTCTAGCACCTCCGGGGGCCGCCCTATGCGCACGGGTGCGCACATAGGGTGATGGCTTCGTCACCGTATCCCGATCGACCCATCGACCTCCACGCGAACATACGTTCAGACTGTCCTCCCTCTCCCTGCCGCGATCCGACCCGACCCGGCCCGGCCCCGCTGGCGGTTGCGGTCGCGGTTGCCGCTGCGTCACCCCTTAGGGCCGGCCGACTACCAGCGGGATGGGATGGCCGTCTACGCCGACGCCTGGTTGAGCCGAGCCGGGGCGATCCGGACACAGAGGCACGGTCAGCCGGTGGGCGGGCAGATGACCAGGAGACAGCTCTGGACCACGACGTCATCGATGACCGGGCCCGCGTAGCCGGGCGTGGTACTGGCGAAGGTCAGCGTCGCGGACGTGTGGAGGAGCGTGGTGAAGACCGCGGTCTGCTGCACGTAACCCATGTCGCGGAGCCCGCGGCCCGTGCCGTCGAAGCTGAAGGTCCGCACGACCGCGCCGTTGACCCTGAACTCCCCCTTCTTCACAGCCGGCGGCTGCGCGACGTTGCCCGCCAGTTTGAATCGGACGATGTACGAGGTCAGCGGCAGGGTGGCGACCGTCTGCGAGACGCTGCCCGGCGCGTTGCCGCTCAGGTCGACGGACTGGTGGCCGCCGGCAGCGTCCCAGAGCCGGTCGGAGACCAGGTCGACACTGTCGCCACCGACCGTCCAGGGGGCGAGTGTCTGCCCGGCGGTGTGGACGGTGAACAGAGTCGGGGGCGGGACGACCGGGTTCTCGAAACCGCCGGACAGCAGACCGGTGGGGAACGTCTTCGCGGCCGCGTCGTCCGCACCCGGCGCCGCCGCCGAAGCCGAAGCCGAGGCCGAGGCCGAAGCCGAAGCCGGGGCACTGGCAGTGGCCGAGGCAGTGGCTGTGGCTGTGGCGCAGAGCAGGAGAGCTGCGGCTGGCAGAGTGGCTACCGACGACGCGGAGGGTATGGGCAGGCGCGGTGTACGCATCAGGGCCTTCCGGTTCGTACGACGCCTCGCGGCGGGGCCCTGTGCGAGAACCCTCTCGGAGTGTGCGGTCCGGGCCGAACGCCGCCAAGAGGACCCTGCGGTCCTTGGCCCCGCACCGCAGGGGCAGGAGCCGATGCCCGGCGGGTACCGGGGCGCGTGAGCGGTGGCGTACGCCTCTGGAAGCCCACCGCTTCGAGCTGCAGCGATGCCGCACCTTCATCCCGTTGCAGCGCTCCTGGCCGGAGGGAGCTCACGCCGGGGCGCGAAAAGTGTGAGTGCGCTTCAACCCTGTCGGCACGCGACAGCCGGTGAAACGGTGAAGAACGGGCAGGAGGACCTGTCGTGAGTACTTCAGCGATATCAACGGGAACGCCGATCTACGACCTCCTTGTCCAGGAGCGTGGGGACGTCCGGGCCGAGGCCCGCACCGCCGCCCGGGAGACCCAGGACACGGCACGGCGGGTGCTGGACTGGAGCAGTCTGCGCATCGCCGCTGCCCAGCGGGAGGAGCGTGCGTTCTCCGCGTTCGGCCGCTTCGGTGACGAAGGGCAGGTACGGGCCCTCCCCCCTGCCTAGCGCCGCCGACGGGCCGCATGCGGTGGGGGCCGCTCCACGTCGGAACGGCCCCCACTGAATGGCTCCGATCAGCTGTAGATGCCGAACTCGTGCAGCGAGTAGCCCCAGCCCGTGCCGCGGGCGGTGAGCTGGAGCCGCACGTGGCGGGCCGTCTCGGTCAGGGCGATGGTGTCGATGTCACCGTTGCCGGTCGTCGTGGTGTGGACGGTGCGCCAGGCGTTGCCGTCGTCCGAGACCTGGACCTCGTACGACTTGGCGTAGGCCGGGTCCCACACCAGCTGCAGGGTGCGGAGGGGCGTCCGCGCACCGAGGTCGACCGCTATCCACTGCGGGTCGCTCCAGTCGCTGGCCCAGCGGGTGTCGGTCCGCCCGTCCGTGGCGCGCTCCGGCGGGCAGGGGCAGTCGCCGTACGAGGCCTGCGAGCTGGAGGCCGTGGTGCGCTTGCCGAGCGCCACGTTGGTGCCGTTCACCGGCGGGGCGACGACCTTGACCGACTCCGTCTCGATGCCCGCGTTGCCCTTCCCGTCCTCGGACTGGATGTAGACCTTCCACACGCCGAGCTTCTCGGGAGCGGTGACCGCGAACGTTCCGTTGCCCGTGGACCTGAACTGCGCCGGCACGAGCGCCTTGTCGCCGGTGGCGTAGTTGCCGCTGAGGAATATCTTGTTGGTGACCGGGTCGCCTTCGGGGTCGCGGATGTCCGCCCGTACGGTGAACTCCCCGCCCGCCGGGGCCGATCCGGCCGGTGTCACCGTCATGTTGCTGATGACCGGCGGCAGGTTGTCACCGGCGTTGGAGCCCGTGAACGCCTTCTTCACCGAGTAGTACGACAGCCGCTTCAGACCGTCGGGGATCAGGTTGAACCACACCCCGCCGAAGTCGTGCTCCAGGCCGTAGTGGAACAGGGTCGCGCCCAGGGCCACGCCCTGGTGGCCCGTTGTGCAGTCCCAGGCCTTGGTGTAGCCGTCGCGCTTCTGCACGTCGGTCGGCTCGTCGGGTACGCCGTTGGCGTCGTCGGGCACCTCCCACTCACCCGCCGGGCCGGTCTCGGTGATGATGTAGGGCTTGGTGTAGCCGCCCTCCACCCAGTCCTGCCGGACGCCGCAGATGTCGCCGTACGCGTTCATCGAGTACAGGTCGAGGTCGGGGGCGTTGCGCTTGTAGTACGGCCAGGCGCCCGTCCACGCGTCGGTGGAGGTCACCGGGTGGTCGGCGTCGATGGAGTGGATCTTCTTGGCCGCGTCGTTGACGAAGGTCGTGTACGCGTTGCGCTGGGCCTCCAGCTCCGTACCGCTGTAGCAGTTCTGGAGGCCGAGGACGGACTCGTTGCCGACGTTCCACATGAGGGTCGCCGGGTGGTTCTTGTAGGTCTCGACCCACTTGGCGATCTCGGTGAGCATGGTCGTCTTGTACGCGGTGTCGGTGACGTAGTTGGCGCAGCCGCCGCTGCCGGGGCCGCCGCCGGGCTGGAGCCAGAAGCCGTTCATGACGCGCAGGCCGTTCGCGGCGGCCGCGTCGAGGAGCGGCTTGGTGCTCGCGTCGGTGCCCCAGGTGCGGACGGTGTTGACGCCCATCGACTTGAGGTCGGGCATGTATCTCGGGGCGTCCGCCATGGACGGGCCCCAGGTCAGGCCCTTGACGGTGTACGGCTGTCCGCCGACGGTGAGCTGCCACGCGCCCTGGCCGCCGGTGACCTTGACGGCGCCGCCGGCCGGCGGCGGGGTGTCGCCCTGGGTGCCGTAGACCTGGAACTCCCAGAGGGAGTAGCCGTAGCCGCCGGGGCGGGCGGTGCCGAGCATCCGGACATAGCGGCCGGAGCCGGTGAGAGCGAGGTCGTCGGTGCCGCCGTCGCCGTCGGTGACCTTCCTCAGGGTGGTCCAGTCGGTGCCGTTGTCGCTGGCCTGGATCTCGTACGCCCTGCCGTAGGCGCCCTCCCAGGTCAGCACGGCCCGGCTCAGGTCGGACTTCTTGCCGAGGTCGATCCGGATCCACTGCGGGTCGGACCACTGGCTGGCCCAGCGGGTACCGGTGAGGTTGCCGTCGACGGCCTGTGCGGCGGAGAGGCCGTCGCCCTCCTGCGAGGAGGCGGTGGCGGTCTTGCCCTGGGAGATCAGGGGGTCGGCGGCCCGTGCCTCGGTGGGCGCGGTGATGACGGTGAGGGAGGAGGCGAGCAGGGCGGCGAGGGTCAGGGTGAGCGCGGGTCTGCGCAGGGAAGGCATGGCGGCTCCTGAGGAGGGGGGGCGGATGACGGGGTGAGGGGCGCGGACGGCCGCCGTCGGGGAGGACGGCGGCCGTCCGTGGGAGGTGGAGGAGGCCCGGTGGGTGAGCCGGTGTACGGGAGTGCCGCGGGGAGCTGCCCCGGGCCGGGGTCAGGCCCGGCCCGGGGAGTCGTCCCCCGCCCTGCGGGCCACCGCAGGGCGTTCCACCGCGGGGGACGGATCAGGGGAAGGAGACCAGAGTGGACGGCACGGTCGAGGTGCCGGCCGGGACCGTGGAGGCTCCGGTGCTGTTGATGACGTGGTTGTAGTGGCCCATTCCGCCGAGCGACACCACGAGCAGGCTGTGGAACTTCACGCCCGGTTTCACCGGGGCTTTGAAGCCGTGGTCCTGGCGGATGGTCGGATCGACGTTGTAGTTGCAGTAACTGCCCATCCCCCAGCCCTCGTGGACATTGACCGAGTCGTCGACCCGGTAGGCCGCGTAGCCCTTGGTGTCGCCGTTCTGGATGGCGGCCTGGTTGGGTGCGTCGTACGCCTTCTCGTTCTGGTAGAAGATCGTGCGGCCGCGCTCGCCGTACCACTCGACGTCGTACTTGTTGAAGTGCTCCACGAAGAGCCCGGTGGCGAGCACGTCGTCGCCGTACACCCGGACCCCGTAGTCGGCGCGGTTGGTCTCCCAGCCGACGCCTTCACCGTGGTCGGCCCGCCACACCCAGGTGTGGTCGATGATCACGTCGTCGCTGTGGACGGCGATGGAGGTGGTGGCCTTGCCGGCGCCCGCGCCGCCGATCCGGACGTAGACGTCCTGGACGGTGGTGGGGTTGGCGGCGTGGTCCGCGGAGGAGTTCTGCGGGCCGACCTCCAGCAGGGTCGGGGAGTTGACCGTCCCGGCGTCGATCAGGAAACCGGCGAGCTTGACGCCGTCGACGTCGGCGACCTTCATGGCGGTGACACCGCCGTCGGGGATGATCGTCGCGAGACCGAGGCCGAGGACGACCGTGTTGGCGCGGTTGACGTTGATGGTCCGGTCGACGTGGTAAATGCCGGGCGTGAAGAGCAGGTTGAGGCCCTGGGCCAGCGCCTGGTTGATGGTGGCCGCGGTCGCGCCGGCCTTGACGACGTAGAACTGGTTCAGGTCGATCGAGGTGCCCTGCGGGGTGCCGTTCCAGGAGACGCCCCGGGCGTTGGTGCGCTTGGCGGGGACGAAGACCTTGTACGTGTTGCCGTCGAGGTAGAGGAACGGCTTCTCGCGGGAGATCGGGGTGGTCTGGAGCGTGGTGTAGCGGGGCTCGGGGAACGAGGTGGCGGGTGCGCCCTCGACGCCCGAGAACGTCTGGTTCCAGACGGAGTTGGACCAGCCGCCGATCGTGCTCTCGCGGGTGTACCACTGCTGCTGCGAGTAGTTGCCGACCTGGCCGTCGATCTTGGAGTCGGCGATGTAGCCGCCGCTGGCCCAGCCGTAGCCGTTCGGGGCCAGGTTGAGGCCGCCCTTGACGTGCATGCGGCGGAAGGAGGCGGCCTGGGAGACGGCCCAGCGGTTGGTGCCGCTGACCGGGTTCAGCGCCAGGTTCTCGGCCGAACGCCAGAAGTTCTGCGTCGCGTTGCCGTTGAACCAGCCGGCGTCGACGGTCACATCACCGTTGATGGTGGTGTCGTCGGGCTTGAGGCCGAGGCCGGAGATCGAGGTGTAGAAGCCGATCTCGGCGTTGAGGTTGTTGTAGGTGCCGGGCTTGAAGAGGAACTGGTGCCGCCCGTTGCCGAAGTGCGACGCCTCCTGCTGGTCGAAGACCTGGTCGAGCTTGGCCTGGATGTTGGGTGTGGAGGGGTCGAAGATGTGCACGTTCGGACCGAGGTCGCCGCCGCCGGGCAGCTGCGGGCCGCCGGTGCCGCCGGACTCGCCGTAGACCTTGAACTCCCAGAGCGAGAAGCCGTATCCGGTGCCACGGGCGGTGCCGTAGACGCGGACGTAGCGGGCTTCACCGCTGACGTTCAGGGTGTCCGTGCCGCCGTCGCCGTTGGTGGTCTGGTAGGCGGTCGACCAGTCGGAGCCGTTGGTCGAAAGCTCGACGCGGTAGCCCTTGCCGTAGGCCGTCTCCCAGTCCAGGACCACCTGGCTGAGCTGCGTGGTCGCACCGAGGTCGACGCGGATCCACTGCGGGTCGGAAGCGGCGCTGGACCAACGGGTGGTGGCGTTCCCGTCGACGGCCGCGGTGGCCGGGGTGCCGTAGTTCTCCTCGCTGGACGCGGTGACCGGCTTGCCCTGGGAGAGCAGTACGGGTGCGGCCTCGGCCTTCGTGGCGGGGACGAAGGCGAGAAGGGTGGCGGCCAGAGCGGTGACCATCGCCGCGACTACGCCGCGGGTCACTGGTCTTGGGGTACGGCGGCCGGGGCCGCGTGGCACAAGGGCCGCTGGGGATATGCCGACTGCGGGCATGCGGGGGCTCCTCGAGATAAGACTGAGTGGGAGAGCGCTCTCCCGGAACCTTGCCCGTCGCGCCGGTCACGGTCAAGAATCCTGACGTCACTTTTCTTTCGTCTTGTATTAAGTCGCTCCCCCTGTGCAGGAGCTGATGTCGGGTCAGACCGCTGCGCGGGCAGCACCGCCCTCGTCGGCCCGGCCCGGTGGCCCGGGCAGGCGATCCGACCGTAAATCCGCGTGCTGCGGTCGGCCGGGCCGCGCTATGGTCACCCGCATGAACGTCACCGGCCTCAGCACCACCGCGACCGCGCGAGCGACCAGCTCGCCGGTTGCCGCCGCCTGACGTTCCCTCCCCCCGGCGACCGGAAACGGTCCGTCGGCAGTGCCGTGGAGCCCCTGGCTCCGGCCGGGCGACCGAACGGTCCCGTTCTCCGGTGTGCCTCCCCCGCTGTGACGCGAAGGAGCCATCCCATGCATACGGAACAGCTGATCAGCACGTTCGTCGAGTACTACGAAGAGCGCGGCCACCGCCGGATCACCGGCTCGACCCTGCTGCCGCCCGACGGCGACTCCGTACTCTTCACCAGCTCCGGGATGCACCCGCTCACTCCGCACCTGGAGGGCCGCCCCCATCCGCTGGGCAAGCGGCTCGTGAACGTACAGCGCTGTCTGCGCACCACGGACCTGGACGAGGTCGGGGACGCCACCCACCTGACCGTCTTCGAAATGCTCGGCACGTGGTCGCTGGGCGACTACGAGGGCCCCCTCAGCCTCGACTGGGGGTACGGGCTGCTCACCGAGGGCCTGGGCATCGATCCCGGCCTGCTGCACGCCACCGCCTTTGCCGGGGACAGCCGGACAGGGCCGGACACCGCTTCCGTCGAGCTGTGGCAGGGCCTCGGCGTCCCCGTCGAACTCACCGTGGACGACAACTGGTGGTCCAACGGACCTGTCGGACCCTGCGGCCCCGACTCGGAGATCTTCCTGTGGAGCGGTGAGGGCCCGCCGCGGTCGACACCCACCGGCGACGACCGCTGGGTGGAGGTGTGGAACCACGTGACGATGACCCATCGCCGGCTCGGCGACGGCTCCCTCGTCCCTCTTCCCCAGCGCAATGTAGACACCGGGCTCGGCCTGGAGCGGCTGGCCTCACTGCTCCAGGGCAGGTCGTCCGTCTTCGCCTGCGACGTCTTCGACCCCTGGCGCCGCCACCTACCGGTCCTGTGGCCGCTGGACGAACCCTCGCTGCGTCTGGTCTGCGACCACCTGCGCTCGGCCGTCGTGGTGCTCGGCGACGGCGTACGCCCGGCCAGCACGGGGCGCGGCTATGTGCTGCGGCGCCTGGTACGACGGGTACTCACCGTGCTCTGGCGGGACGACCCCTCGCGCAGCATCGAAGACCTGCCGGAAGAGCTGGTCCGGCACACCCTTGACCACTTCCGGCAGGACGCCCGCCCGGGCGACGTGCTCCGGATGCTCCGCGAGGAGGAGCACCGGTTCAGCCGGCTCCTGGAGCGCGGCCGGCAGGTACTCGCCCGGCCCCGGTTCCAAGGCCCGCTGACCGAGGACGACTTCGACCATCTCCACGACACCCACGGGCTGCCGCGCGACCTGATCACGAGCCTGCGCCGGCACGAGGACCGAGGTACTCGTGCCGGCGGTCGCCCTCAGCGGTAGTCGTCCGGGGGGTCCTGCATCCATGCGTTGATGCCGTCGCGGGTGGCGACGATCTCGGAGAAGTGCTTCTCCAGGCTGGGCGTCGACCGGTCCTCGCCCAACGTGTCGAACAGGACCTTCAGGTCGGCGAGCGGCTTCTTGAAGTGGCCGGGGCCCTTGCCGTCCGCCCGCATCGACTCGTCCAGCTCCGTGAGCTCCTGGGTGACCCGGCCGAGGAAGTAGGCGCAGTCCCCCCGCCCCCGGCGTGCAGGTCTCGCCGAGGGTCGCGAAGGCGTCGCGTACGGCTGCGGGCTCCGGTTCGGCGGGGGCGGTGGGCTCCTCCGTCGCCTCCGCGGCCGCCCGTTCGGCCTGGTCGGCGTTGTCCGCCGGGTCGGCCGACGGCGACACCGTGGCGGACGGCGCGGAAGGGGCGGCGCCGAGGCCACCACCGGTCCGGCCCTGAGAGCAGGAGACCAGCGCGGCGGCCGCCAGTACGGCAACTGCCCTGGTGCGGAGGCCCGTTGCGGCAGCCGATCTGCGGATGCGGTTCCGGACGGTCGTACGTACAGCCATGAGGCCCCCTCGTGTGATGGGTCCGGACCTTACTGTCGCAAGGCCGGGCACTCAGGCCCCGGCCCCGTCCCCCGCCGCGCCCGCCTCGGACTCCGCCGCCGTCACCTCCGCCAGGAACGCCGCCATCTCCCCGTACACCGCCGCCGGATCGTCCAGGTGCGCATCGTGTCCGGCGTCCGGGACCACGGCGATCCTGGTCGCCCCGTGACGCTCGGCCATGCGGTCCGCCTCCTGCTGCTTCAGCAGCCCCTTGCCGGCCCGGAGCACCAGCACCGGGCAGCGCACCTCGCCCCACGCGTCCCAGTAGTCGCGGTGGGCGTTCTCCTGGACCGTGGCGACCATGACGTCCCGGTCGACGCGCGGGTGCAGGCCACCGGGGCCGGGGACCAGACCGGCCGCCCAGGCGAGGCCCGCCGCTCCCCCGCCGAAGAACGCGGTCGCCGCCCCGGCGCCGGGGAACGGGACCGGCCAGGAGTCCAGCCAGGCGCCGATGGCCCCCGGCAGCGACGGGCTGGGGCCGTCGGGGTCCGCCTCGATCAGGACCAGGGCGCGGACGAGCTCCGGGTGGGCCGCCGCGGTGAGCAGCGCGGTGACTCCGCCCATGGACTGGCCCACCAGGGTCAGCTGCCCGGCGTCGAGCCCGAACCTGTCGGCGACCGCCAGCACGTCCCGTACATGGGCCGCGCGGGAGACGTCCCTGGGGCGTCGCGTACTCGCGCCGCCGCCCCGGGCGTCGAAGGCGACCACCCGGTGCGTGGCGGTGAACCGGGCCGCCAGCACGTCCCATTCGCCGCAGTGACCGGCCAGGCCGTGCAGCAGGAGCAGCGGTGGGCCGTCGCCGCCGCTGTCGGTGCAGAACAGGCGGACGGGCCGGTCGTCGCGCTCGCCCGGCCACCTCGATCGTCGTCGAGTGGGCTCGGCGGGGGTTACGGCGTCGCCCGGTGGGCCAAGAAGCGTCCGCTCGGCGGGGTCGCTCCCGCCGCCGCCGGGTACCTCGCCGCGTACGAGTGGAACCGCCAGGCCGGCCCGCGTGCGTCCACCGCGCTGACCCTCGCGTACGTCGCCGCCTTCGCCGGGTCGCACCCGCTCGCCAAGAAGGTCGGCGCCTGGCCCGCCGTCTTCGCCGTCGCGGGTGGCGTGGCCGCCGCGTCCTGGGCCGTCACCCGCCGTGTCCAGTAGTCCTCCTGCTCGTTCGCGGTGGCCTGTGCGGCAGCGATCGCCCAGGCCGTGAAGTGGCTGCCAGCACACGGTTGCGGAGCGCGAACGGCCTCATGCCGGCGGGCAGGGGCTGCGGTCAAGAACGACCGGCTTACGCCCGTCCGGCCCGCCGAACGGCTGGCGTTCATTCTCCACGCGGTCCGGAGAACCTGGGAATCGCCGAAATACCGAACTCCGCGAGTCGAACTCCGCGATATACGGCACACGAACGTTCACTTACTGGCCATCTCCGGAGAATGCGGCAGGCAGGCAACGCCACCATGGCCAGGTTGCCCTACGGAAAGAATCCCAAACCCTCCTGCGTGCAGGCATGTTGATGCAAGAACCTTTTAAAACTCCATTCCCGGATTCGCCGGGCATCTCAGCATGCGAATGTTTGACAGGCGCATATCAGCCACCTAGTGTTCCGGACCGTTCGGCGTCGGAAGATTCGACTCCGGAGCGTCCGATGTGACCTGGGGGGAGATGGCATCGCGCCCCAGGTGTGGTATTGCGGCGTACCAGCTCGCCGTTCCATCCGCAATTGGGGGTCGTCGTGATGTCTGCCCGAAATGTGTTACTGCTGCCGCAGACCAACCAGTTACGCGCGCTGCACACCGTCATACGCGACAAGAACGCGTCGGGGAGGGACTTCGAGGTCTACTCCCGAAGAATTATCCGGCTGCTGCTCGAGGCGGGGCTCGACCTGCTCCCCTTCGAGAAGTGCGAGGTCACCACACCGGTGGGCGAGACCTACCACGGCCTCGGGTTCACTCCTCGCGTCACCGGGGTTTCGGTGGTCCGTGCCGGAGAGAGCATGGAGGCCGAGCTGCGCGACATGGTTCCCGGAATCCGCATCGGAAAGATCCTGATCCAGCGGGACAAACGGACGAAGCAGCCCGAGCTGTTCTACAAACACCTCCCCAGTGACATCGGCGCGGGCCATGTCCTGCTGATGGAACCCATGCTGGCCACCGGGGGGTCGGCGCTCGCCGCCCTGGATGTGCTGCGCGAGGCCGGAGTCCCGGACGGGAACGTCGTTCTGATCAACTTCCTGGCCTCTCCCGCAGGACTGGAGCGCGTCGGCCTCGCCGCTCCGGACGTGAAGATCGTGACCTCCTCGATCGAGGACGGAATGAACGAGAACGCGTTCATGGTCCCCGGGATCGGCGACTTCGGAGACAGGTTCTTCGGCACGGTCCCAGCGGGCACCTCATGAAGCAGCGTCTCGGATTCGACTCCGCACTCACCGTCCTGGCCCCGGTCGTATGGGGCAGCACCTATCTGGTGACCACCGAGTTCCTTCCGCCGGACCGCCCGCTCCTCGCCGCCGCGGTACGCGCCCTGCCGGGTGGGCTGATCCTCACCCTGGCGGGGAGGAAGCTCCCGCAGGGCCACTGGTGGTGGCGGATCCTGGCGCTGGGAGCCCTGAACATCGGCGTCTTCTTCTACCTGCTCTTCGTCGCCGCGTACCACCTGCCGGGAGGTGTCGCCGCTCTGGTCGGCTCCATCCAGCCGGTCTTCGTGCTTCTGCTGTCCGCGCTGCTGTTGCGCACGGCGATCCGCGGCTGGCAGGTCGGCGCATGCGCGCTCGGAACGGCCGGCGTGGGCATGCTGGTCCTGGGACCGGAGGCGGGACTTGACGCGATCGGGGTGGCCGCCGGTCTCGGCGGCGCGCTGTGCATGGCGTCGGGCATCGTCCTGACCAAGCGCTGGGGCCGCCCGCCGGGAGTCGGGCTGCTCACCTTCACCGGATGGCAACTCGCCGTGGGCGGTCTGCTGATCGCCCCGGTGGCCCTGGTGGGTGAGGGACTTCCCGCACGTCTGACCTGGCCGAACCTCGCGGGATTCGCCTACCTCAGCCTCATCGGTGCTCTGCTCGCCTACGCCGTGTGGTTCCGCGGTATCGAACGGCTCCCCGCCCTGACCGTGTCGCTTCTCGGCTTCGCCAGCCCGCTCGCCGCCACCATCCTCGGATACCTCTTCCTGCAACAGGGTCTGACGCTCGCGCAGGGCGCAGGCGCGATCGCTGTGGTGGCTGCGGTCCTGCTCGCTCAGCGGTCGACAGCTCGGGAGTCCCGGCCGGTCCGCGAGCCCGGACTGCCACCGCCGGTCACCGAGCAGGGCTCGGACAGCCCCGCGGCCGCGGGGCCCGCCCACCCGGCGCCACCCTCTTCCCAGGCCGGAACCCGTCCGGCTGCCCGTTCCCCCCGGCAGACCACAGACAGGGAGCAGCCGTGACGCGCCCGATCCTGCTAGACCTCGACGGAACCCTGGTCGACACCCCGAACGCCATCGTCGAGACCTTCGCCGAGACCCTCACCTCGCTGGGTGTCCCCGGCATCTCTGCCGAGGAGATCCGGGGCACCATCGGGCTGCCACTGGAGAAGGCGTTCGCCCAGCTCATCGGGGCCTCCGCCCCCGCTGCCACGGTCGAGGCGGCCGTACTGCGCTACCAGCGGCTGTACCGCGAGCAGATCGTGCCGCGGGCGCAGTCCCTGCTGTACCCCGGAGTGGCCGACGGCCTGGCCGAGCTGTGCGACGCGGGCCTGGTCCTCGCGATCGCCACCAGCAAGCACACCGCGAGTGCCGAGGTACTGCTGACTGCGGCAGGGATCCGTGGCCACTTCGCCATGGTCGTCGGCGCGGACGCCGTGACGGAGCCGAAGCCCGCTGCGGAGACAGGCCTGCTCATCGCCGCCGAGCTCGGCCATCCCGCCGACCGCGCCATCATGGTCGGTGACACCACGCACGACATCTACATGGCACACAACGCCGGCATGCGGAGCGTGGCCGTCACCTACGGCATCCACTCGCCCGCCCAGCTGGCGGCGGCGAAGCCCACCTGGACCGTGCAGACCTTCCCCGCCGCCGTCGAGCAGATCCTCAACGCCGCATAGACCGCGCGCGGATCCCCGGCGCCGCTGAACCGCGCGCGTCCGGTGCCCGCTTCCGTCTCCGGGCCGGGGGCATCAGTTCCCCCGGCCCGACGATCCGGCCTGCCCTGTCCCGGCGCAACGGACCGCGCCCTGCCGCCGCACGGCAGGCGGCAGGGCATGTCTCAGCCCATGAGTTCGCCTCGCACGATCAGCACCAGCCGGCACCGGCACACCCGGCCGACGCGGCCGGAACCATCGCAGATCACACTTCCCGGGGGATCTTCAGAAATGAGCACAAGAACGTCGGCACCCGAAATACTCCAGCGGCACGCGTCGCTGCCGGGCCTGCTGCGCCGCCAGGCGCGTGAGCGGCGCGACGACGTCGCCGTGGTCTCGGCCGAAGGCCGCCTCAGCTTCGGAGAGCTCAACGCCGCCGCCGAACGGGTGGGCTCCCACCTGGTCGGCATCGGGGTCTCGCCCGACACCTGTGTCGGGCTCCTCGTGGAGCCCTCCGCCGACCTGGTGACGAGCGTGTGGGGCATCCTCGCGGCCGGCGCCGCCTATCTCCCGCTCTCGCCCGACTATCCGGATTCGCGGCTGCGTTACATGGCCGCCGACGCGGGTGTCCAGGTGGTCCTCACCCAGTCCCACCTACGCGACCGCCTCCGGGGCCTGGTTCCCGAGGGGACCGTGGTGGTCACCGTCGAGGAGGCCACGGCCCCGGGCGGCGGACATCCGCTGCCCGAGGCACGGGAGCGCCACCTGGCGTACGTCATCCACACCTCGGGCAGCACGGGCAGCCCCAAGGGCGTGATGATCGAACACCGCAGCATCGTCGCGCAGTTACGGTGGCTGGAGCGCTGCGGATACCTCGGCCCGGAAGTGTCCGTCCTGCAGAAGACGCCGATCAGCTTCGACGCGGCGCAGTGGGAGGTCCTCGCCTGCGCGGCCGGCGCTCGTATTGTCATGAGCCCGCCAGGTTCGTTCCGTGATCCCCTGAGCATCATCGCCGTGATCCGCGAACACGGCGTCAGCGCCCTCCAGGGAGTGCCCACACTGCTGCGGGCCCTCGTCGACACCGGTGAACTCGACACCTGCTCCACACTCACACGGATCTTCTCGGGCGGTGAGGCGCTGACCCGCTCCCTCGGCCAGGATCTGTTCCGCACCCTGCCGGGCATCTCACTGGTCAACCTCTACGGCCCGACCGAGGCCACCATCAACGCGACCTCCCACCGAATAGACCCGGACGCCCTCGACGACGCGAGCCCCCACCTGCTGCCCATCGGCAGACCGGCGGACGACGTCACCTGCCACATCCTGGACCAGGACCTCCGCCCTGTGCCCGTCGGACGGAGCGGGGAGCTGTTCATCGGCGGGGTCCAGGTGGCCCGCGGCTACATCGGGCGGCCCGAGGTGACGCGGGAGCGCTTCATCGTCCCGCCGTCCGATCCCACCCGGCGCCTGTACCGGACCGGCGACCTGGCACGGTGGAACGCCGACGGCACGATCCAGTACGAGGGCCGCACCGACAACCAGGTCAAACTGCGCGGCTACCGGGTCGAGCTGGAAGAGGTCGCTTCGCGCGTCGAGGAGCACACCTGGGTGCGCAAGGCCGCCGCAGTGGTCACCGACAACCCCAGAACCGGCTCACAGGTCCTCGTCGCCGCGGTCGAACTCAACGAGCGTACGGCGGCGGTGATGGACCAGGGCCGCACCGACGCCGGGCATCACCAGTCGAAGTCCTCCAAACTCCAGGTCAAGGCGCAGCTCGCCAACCCCGGGCTGCGGGAGCCGGCCGAGCTCATCGGGCGACCGGCCGTCCGCCTCCCGGGCCCGGGGGCGTCGGCGGAGCAGCGGCAGGCAGCTTTCGCACGCAAGTCCTACCGGTTCTACGAGGGCGGACGGGCGACTGCGGAAGGTCTGCGCGCACTGCTCGCCCCGCGCCCGGTCCAGGCCGCGCCCCCACGCGAGGTCACCGCGCTCACGACCGGGGAACTCGGATGGTTACTGGCGTGGTTGGGGCCGCACCGCAGCCCCGACAGGCTGCTGCCGAAGTACGCCTACGCCTCACCGGGAGCCCTCTACGCCACCCAGCTCTACCTGGAGATCGACGGCGTCGCCGGGCTCTCCGGCATCTATTACCACCACCCGGTCGACCACACCCTGGTCCGCGTCGGCGACCACCCCCACGAGGGCAACGCCCCCGGTCTGAGGCTCCACTTCCTCGGGAAGCGGCGGGCGATCGAGCCGGTCTACAAGAACAACATCGTCGAGGTACTGGAGTTCGAGGCCGGGCACATGCTCGGCGTACTGGAAGAGGTACTGCCCCGCCTCGGCCTGGCGGTACTCCCGGCCGGCTTCACCCCCGCCGCGAAGTCACGGCTCGACGTGGCGGAGGAGGACCACTACCTCGGCACCTTCGCGGTGGTCCCCCACCAGGACGGGACCCGCCCGGAGGAGGTGGAGCTGTTCGTCCAGGCGCACGGTGACCGGGTCGACGGGCTGCCCGGCGGGCTGTACCGGTACCAGGAGGGCTCGTTGGAACCGCTGGGCGAGCAGGTGGTGGACCGGCGCCACGTCATCGCGATCAACCAGGGCGTGTTCGACCGGGCCTCCTTCGGCGTGAGCGCCGTGTCGCGGGCGAGTGACGCGTGGCGGCACTACATCGTCCTCGGGACCCTGCTGCACCGCCTCCAGCGTGTTCCGGGCATGGGGCTCATGTCATCGGGGTACTCCTCGCGGTCCGGCCACCCGCTGCCGGCCTCGCTGCGCCTGGACGATCTGCTGACCCGCGCAGGCGTACCCGCCGCCCCGGCCTCGTACTTCTTCGTGGGCGGACAGGTCTCCGCCGAACAGGCCGAGCACGAGGGGATGAACGAGGACGCCGTGCACACCAAGGGGCCCGCGGAGATGATCCGCGACGACGCCGCACAGTTCCTCCCCGACTACATGGTCCCCGCGCGCGTGGTCGTGGTGGACCGGCTGCCGGTCACGGCCAACGGCAAGACCGACCTCAAGGCCACCGCTCACCTGCCCGAGGTGAGCGCCGTGGGCACCGCCGCCCCGCACGTCGAGCCGACCACACCGACCGAGCGGTGGCTGGCCGCGGAGTGGGGCCGGCTGCTGGGCTACGAAGAGGTCTCCACCCAGGACGAGTTCTTCTCCTCGGGCGGCAACTCCCTGCACTCGGTGGCGCTGGTGAACCGGGTGAACAGGAGGTTCGGGACGCGACTCCCCCTGCAGACGGTCTTCGACACACCGATGCTGGCCGATCTGGCGGCGTGCATCGACGGCGGTGCCCGTGGGGCAGCCTCCCGACTGGTGCGGCTCAACGCCGAAGGCCCGGACACCCAGGTCTTCGCCTGGCCCGGCCTCGGCGGCTACCCCATGAACCTGCGCGCGCTGGCGCTGGGCTTCGGCGGTGAGCTGTCGGTGACCGGGGTCCAGGCGTACGGCGTCAACCCCGGCGAGTCACCCCACGCCACCATCCGGCGGATGGCGGAGGCGGACATCGCCGAGATACGCCGGACCCAGCCCACGGGGCCGTACACGCTCTGGGGCTACTCATTCGGCGCCCGGGTCGCCTTCGAGGCCGCCTGGCAGCTGGAGCAGGCGGGCGAGAAGGTGGAGAACCTGCTGCTGATCTGCCCGGGGAACCCGCACGTCCGGACGGAGGCCGGCCGACGGTGGGGCCGCGAGGCGTCGTTCGCCAACCCGGTCTACGTCACCATCCTCCACTCCGTGTTCGCGGGGACAGTCCACGGGCCCGCAGTGGACGCCTGCCTCCGCGAGACCGCCGACGAGGATTCCTTCGTGGCCTTCGTGCACCGGCGGATGCCCGCGCTCGACGAGGGGACGATCCGCCGCATCACCAAGGTGGTCGCAGCGACCTACGAGTTCGAGTACACCTTCCGCGAACTGCGCGAGCGCCGTATCGAAGCCCCGGTGACGATATTCAAGGCGCGGGGTGACGACTACTCGTTCCTGGAGAACAGCTCCGGCTACTCGGCAGAACCGCCACGGGTGATCTGCCTGGCGGGCGACCACTACGACGTGCTGAAGGAGAACGGTGTCGGGGAACTGACCGCCCGCATACGCGGCCTGGACGCCTTCCTGTAGCCCGGACTCCGCCATCGGGCCGCTCACCGGCCCGGAACACCACTCCCCCGTACCGCTGTTCCTCAGCCGTGGGGAGTGACCACAACCGAAAGGGACCCACCGCGTGCCACACGTACACATCCAGCACTTCACCCGCACGTTCACCGAGGCCGAGAAGGCCGACCTGGTCGACGCCCTGACCGAAGCCGTCACCCGGGTCTTCGGCACCGGGCCGGACGCCGTGTCCATAGCCGTGGAACCTGTCGAGCCGTCCGAGTGGACCGAGCGGGTCTACCGGCCGCAGATCGAGGCACATTCCCACCTGCTGTGGAAGCGCCCCGGCTACGACCAGCCCGCCACGACCGAAGGAAGCCGATGACCACCGCCACCTCCCCGATCCCGGTCGTCCACACCGAAGAGGTCCGCGAGGCCCTGCACGAGGGCCGCCCGGTCGTCGCGCTGGAATCCAACGTCATCACGCACGGTCTGGCCTACCCGGACAACGCGGAGACCGCCCACAAGGTGGAGGCCGCCGTGCGCAAGGGCGGCGCCGTTCCCGCCACGATCTGCCTGGACGGCGGTGCGATAAGGGTCGGCATGACCGACAGCGACATCGAACGCTTCGCCTCCGAGCCGGGCATCCCGAAGGTCTCCAGCCGTGACCTGCCGGTCGTCCTGGCCCGGGGAGGGCGGGGCGCCACCACCGTCGCCTCCTCCCTGGTCGCGGCCGAGCTCGCCGGGATCCCGTTCTTCGCCTCGGCCGGCCTCGGCGGGGTCCACCGGGGTGCGCAGACCACGATGGACGTCTCCTCGGACCTGATCCAGCTGACACGGTCCAAGGTGGCGGTCGTCTGCGCGGGCGCCAAGATGATCCTCGACCTGAAGCTGACCATGGAGTACCTGGAGACCCAGTGCGTCCCGGTGATCTCCACCGGCTCCGACGACTTCCCGGCCTTCTACTGCGCCTCCAGCGGGGTGCGCTCCCCGCACCGCGTGGACGACGACGACCTGCTGGCCCGGATCGTCGCCACCCACTGGGCGGCCGGCCACCCCGGCTCGGTGGTCATCACCACACCCCCGCGCCCCGAGGACGCGGTGGACTCCGCCGAGGCGGAGCAGGCGATCACAGAGGCGCTCGCCCAGGCGGAACAGGACGGGGTCAGCGGCCAGGGACTCACCAAGTACCTGATGCGTGCCGTCGACCGGGCGACCGGAGGCCGGACGGCCCAGGCCAACATGGCCGTCCTCATCTCCACCGCCGAGACCGGGGGCAGACTGGCCGCCGCCTACGCCCGTCACCTGGGCACCGGTTCATGACGGGGGGCGGCGCGTTGAACACCCGCCGCCCCGGCCCCGTACTACCGGGCAACTCCCCCGTGTAAGCCGGGTGCGTATCCGTACGACAGGACGGGTACGCACCCGGAACCCACGGCTCCGCAAAAAGCCCCGGCCCCGTGGGGCGCCTCAGCCCCCCAGCGCCCGCGACACCGTATGGATCGCCAGGCCCGCCAGCGCGCCCACCACCGTGCCGTTGATGCGGATGAACTGCAGGTCACGGCCGATGTGCGCCTCGATCTTCTTCGACGTCTGGTCCGCGTCCCAGCCCGCCACCGTCTCGCTGATCAGCGAGGTGATCTCGGCCCGGTAGGTCGTGACCACGTACACCGCCGCGTCCTCCAGCCAGCCGTCCAGCTTGCCCTGGAGGCGCTCGTCGCTCGCCAGCTTCGCGCCCAGCGACATCAGCGACGCGCGGGCCCGCAGCCGCAGTTCGCTGCGCTCGTCCTCGGCCGCCGCGAGAATCATCGTACGGACGGAGGACCATGCCGACGCGATGACGTCCTGCACCTCACCGCGGCCCAGGATCTCCGACTTCAGCCGCTCCACCCGGGCCCGGGTGTCGGAGTCGCTCTGCAGGTCGGCCGCGAAGTCGGTGAGGAACGTGTCGATGGAGCCGCGCGCCGGGTGGCCCGGCATGTCCCGCATCTCCGTGACGAACCGCAGCAGTTCCTTGTAGACCCGCTCGCCCACCCGCTTGTCCACGAAGCGCGGGGTCCAGCCCGGCGCCCCGCCCTGCACCGCGTCCATCACCGAGTCGCCGTGCTCCACCAGCCAGTCGTGCGCCCGTACGCAGACGAGGTCGACGACCTTGCGGTGGCCGCCGTCCTCCACGACCCGCTCCAGCATCTTGCCGAGCCCGGGGCCGACCTCCGCCGCGTTCGCCCGCCGGGTGATGGCCTCGCCGACGACCGCCTGGACGTCGGAGTCACGCAGCACCGTCAGCGCGCCGCGCAGCGCCGTCGCCAACTCGGCGGTGACCCGGTCGGCGTGGGCCGGCTCAGAAAGCCACGCGCCGACCCTGCGGCCGACCCCCAGAGCGTGAATTCGGTCACGAATGACGTCTCCGGAGAGAAAGTTTTCGCCTACGAAGGAACCGAGGGACTGTCCTAGCTGATCCTTCTTGGTGGGAATGATGGCGGTGTGGGGGATGGGCAGGCCGAGCGGGCGCCGGAAGAGCGCGGTGACGGCGAACCAGTCCGCCAGAGCGCCCACCATCCCCGCCTCGGCAGCCGCCGCGACGTAGCCCGGCCAGCCCTTCACACCTGAGTGCTCAGCCCAGGTGGCCAGGACATAGACCAGTGCGACGAGCAGAAGGAGGCCGGTCGCCGTGAGCTTCATGCGCCGTACGCCGCGCTGTTTCTCCTCGTCGGCGGCGGTGTACGCGAACGAGGCCAGCGGGCCCAGCCCGGACGACCTGGACCCCCTCGCGGAACCGGCACCCCTCCCGGGCCCGAGCCCGGCGCCGCCCGCCGTGCCCGGTCCGAGCTCCTTACGGGCGTCGGTCCGCGTTCCGGACCCGGTTCCTCCGGAGTTCGGCTCATCCCCTGGCTGCTGCACCGCGTCCTGCTCTCCGGAACCGGTCCGTTCCATCCGCTCCACCCGTTCCACCCGTTCCCGCCGATCCAGCCGTCCGCGGACCCCTCGCCCCCGCGAGGTACGCATTGTCCCTACTTCCCCTACTCCCGGGCCGCACGCCGAGTTCCCCGCGGCCTGCCGCATCATGGGACCAGCACGATCATCACAAGGAGAACCACCGCACATGCCCAGGCGCCAGGGGTACGCCCTGCTCATCGCCCTACTGGCGGGCACCGCCCTACTCGCCGTCGCCGCCGTGCTCGGCACGACGCTGTTCACCGGCCCCCGGGCGGCCCCGCTGCCGCCGGCCGAGACGCACGCGGCGGCCCGCAACCCCGTCGCCCCCGCCAACACCGGCGGGAACTGGGTCGCCACCTGGACCACCGCACCCGTCGGCGCGGAGCCGGGCACCGGCAACGGTCTTCCCGGCAGCACCATCCGTAACGTCGTGCACACCAGCGTCGGCGGGGACGCAGCCCGGATCACGCTCTCCAACCTCTACGGGACCGTCCCGCTCCTCGTCGACCGGGCCACGGTCAACACCCGGCCGGTGACCTTCGACGGCGCCACCTCCGTCACCGTCGCGGCCGGCGGGCGGGTCGTCAGCGACCCGGTCGTCGTGCCTGTCGCACCCGACTCCGACCTCCAGGTCGCCTTCCGCACCCCGCGCGCGGGCGGCCCCGTGACCTACCACCCGAACACCCACCAGACGTCCTACCTGGCCGACGGGAACGCCACCTGGTCCACCACCAAGTGGCGCCACCTGACCGCCGTGGACGTCCGCAACGAGGCCGTACCCGGCACCGTCGTCGTCATCGGGGACTCGCTCACCGCGGGCAGCGGCTCCACCGACGACGCCAACACCCGCTGGACCGACGTCCTCGCGGACCGCCTCGGCGGCCGGTACGGGGTCGCCAACGCGGGCATCGCGGGCAACCGGCTCCTCACCCGGGGCTCGGCGGGCGAGGCCGGCACCGCCCGGTTCGAGCGGGACGCGCTCTCGGTCACCGGGGCCCGCACCGTGATCGTGGCCCTCGGCATCAACGACGTGCAGCAGGCCCCGCAGGAGCCCGACGCCGGACGCATCGTGGCCGGCCTGCGCACCCTCGCCGAGCAGGCGCGGGCCCGCGGACTGACGGTCGTCGGCGCGACCCTGACCCCGTTCGAGGGCTTCCCCACCTGGACGCCCGAGCGCAACGCCGTACGCCTCGCGGTCAACGAGCAGATCCGGTCGGGCACCGTCTTCGACGCGTACGTCGACTTCGACGAGGCGGTACGTGACCCCTACGCGCCGAACAGGGTCCGGGCGGCGTACGACTCCGGCGACCACCTGCACTTCAACGACGCCGGGTACCGGGCGCTCGGCGAGCGGGTGGACCTGACGTCCGTGGAGCGGGCCCGCACACCGAAGTCCGACGAGCTGTGAGGAGCCGTGAGATGACGTAGGCGCCGTGCGGTGACGTCGGGCCAGGGCTCTCAGCCCAGCTCCTTGCGGCCGCCGCCCCCCGGTCCCGTGTCCGGGCCCTCCAGCCGCTGCCGCGCGCGGACCGCCCGCTCGATCTCCGCGGCCTCCTCCGCCTCCTTCAGACGGCGGCGCTCCGCCTTCGTCCGCTTGCGCTCCACGCCGACGCCGCCCATCAGGGCGAGGCCAGTGATGCGTACACGCGGGGCCTCCGGAACGGTCTCGCCGTCCTCGTTCGGGCCTTCGCCGAAACCGCCCATGATGCCGACGCCCCGGACGTCCACGTTCAGCTCCGGCGGGGCCGTCACATGGATGCCGCCCATGATCGCGATGCAGCGGATGACGACCTCGCGGTCCTCGAAGTCCGCCTCGCGCAGGTCGATCTCACCGCCGCCCCACATCGCGAACGCGGTGAACTTCCGGCCCACCGTCCAGCGGCCCTTCCGGTTGAAGCCGCCCCAGAGGGCGAACCCGCCGTTGGAGGTGGCGGTGGAGCCGATCCGGGCGGGCCAGTTCGCGGCGGAACCCCGCAGCGGGGCGGGCGCGGAGGAGCCCACCGGGGCCACCGCCGTGCCGGGCGCCGGAAGGTCCTGGACGAGCGGCTCCAACTCCCCGTGCGTACGGGCCGTGTAGGCCGTTTCGAGGCGCTGCTCGAACTCGTCCATCTCCAGCCGGCCCTCGGCCACGGCCTCCCTCAGCAACTCGGCGATCCGCTCACGCTCAGCATCGGAGGCACGCATTTCCGGACGGTCACTTGTCATACCGCGCAGCCTATTGAACACAGCCGTTCCGGCACAGACATGCAGACCCGGGCCTCGCGCGCGTCGGCTCGGCCGGTGGGCCGAAGACCCCTCACGGCGCCGCCTCGTACATCCTCGCGATCACGGCCTCGATGTCCGGCTCCCGCACCGACAGGTCCATCAGCGGGTACTCCGCCGCGATCCGCGCCACCAGCGGGGCGGCCGACGCCGAGGCGGGGAAGGCCAGCCACTGGCGCGGGCCCTCCACCTTGACCGCCCGCAGACCCGGCCCCGATCCGTCGGACTTCAGCTCGATCGGCGGGAGCTCGCGCTCCAGGTCCACCACCAGCATCCGCTCGCTCTCCCCCACCTCATGGAGACCGGCGAGCGGACCGTCGTACATCAGACGGCCGTGGTCGATCACCATCACCCGCCGGCACAGCTGCTCGATGTCGGTCAGGTCGTGCGTCGTCAACAGGACCGTGGTCCCGAGTTCCGCGTTCAACTCCTTGAGGAACTGGCGCACTTTGGCCTTCGAGATCACATCGAGCCCGATCGTCGGCTCGTCCAGATAGAGCACCTCGGGATCGTGCAGCAGGGCCGCCGCGATATCGCCCCGCATCCGCTGGCCCAGCGAGAGCTGCCGTACGGGGACCTCCAACAGCGCTGCCAGGTCGAGGAGTTCGACGCAACGGTCCAGGTTCTCCCGGTAACGGCGGTCCGGGATGCGGTACATGCGGTGCATCAGCCGGTACGAGTCGCGCAGCGGCAGGTCCCACCAGAGGGTGGTCCGCTGGCCGAAGACCACGCCGATGCGGTGCGCCAGGCGCGTACGTTCCCGGGACGGGTCGATCCCCGCCACGCGCAGCCGGCCGCCGCTCGGGGTGAGGATGCCGGTCAGCATCTTGATCGTGGTCGACTTGCCGGCCCCGTTCGGGCCGATGTAGCCGACCATCTCACCGCGCGCGACCTGGAAGCTGATCCCGTCCACGGCCCGGACCTCATGCCGTTCCCGGCGCAGCAGGCCTGCCCGGCGGCGGACCTGGAAGACCTTCTCGACGCCGTCGAGGGTGATGAAGCCGTCACCGCCCGCGCCCGTGACCTCTTGTGCGAACCCGTCCACCGTGTCCAACTCCCTCTTCCTCAACTGCCCGTACTCCGGTAGGTCCGCAGCGCCGCCCGCCACGCGAGCCCGGCCAGCGCCCCGAACGCCACGGCCACCACCGGCGACAGGAACGCCACCCACTCCGGCAGGTCCAGCGGATACTCCCGGTCCAGCACGTACAGCGTGGGCAGCCAGCTGACGAAGGCCAGCGGGACCACGAACGTCACCCCGCGCACCAGGTCCTTCGCGAAGATCGTCGGCGGGTACTGGAGCAGCGTCGCCCCGCCGTAGGTGAACGCGCTCTGCACCTGCGAGGCGTCCTGCGCGACGAACTGGAAGGCCGCCCCGAACACGAAGACCGCCCCGAAGACCGCCGCACCACTGATCACCATCACCGGCAGCATCGCCACCTTCAGCGGCGTCCACGCGATGTCCAGGGTGATGAGCGCGTAGCCGAGCACCGCCAGCCCCTGGACGACCCGCCCGATCCGGCGCAGCGCGAACCGGTCCGCCGCCACCTGCGCCAGCACCGGGACCGGCCGTACCAGCAGGGTGTCGAGCGTTCCGTCCCGCACCCGGCGGCCCAGCCGCTCCATCGACCCCAGGAGCAGGTCACACAGGCCGAACGCGGTCGCCGACACCCCGTACAGCAGGGCGATCTCCGGCAGCGTGTAGCCGCCCAGCGCGTCGACGTGGGTGAACATCAGCACGATCGTGAGGAAGTCGAATGCCGTCACCGCGAGGTTCCCGAACGTCGTCATGACGAACGAGGCCCGGTACGCCATCGTGGAGCGCACCCACATCGCCACGATCAGCCGGTACGCGCGCAGCCCCTCCAGCAGCCCGGGCCGCTCCTCGTACGCGAAGCCGACCGGTTCCCGGCTCTCGTCGGGCCGCACCGCCACCGTCTCAGCCACCCTGCACCACCACCCTCCTCGTCGCCACGCTCTGGAGCAGCCGCCCCGCCAGCAGCAGCGCCACCGCCCAGGCCCCCTGGAACGCGTAGGCCTCCATCAGCTCCCACCCCGTGTACCTGCCGAGGAACACATCGGCGGGGATCTGAAGCAGCGAGGACCACGGCAGCATCCGGGCCACCTCGCCCAGCAGCCCGGGGAACAGCGGCAGCGGCAGGAGCATCCCGGAGAAGAACAGCCCCAGCAGCCAGGCCATCTGGGTCGCGCCCGCGCCGTCCAGCAGCCAGAACGCCGACAGCGCGACCAGGAAGCGCACGGCGAAGCTCACGACGATGCCCAGCAGCACGGAGAGGAGGAACGCCGGCCAGATCCACGGCGAGCCGGGGAGCGCGATGTCGAAGGCGAGCGCCCCCGCGAGCATCGGCACCACCCCGCGCCCCAACAGCTGGAACGCCGCCCGGCCCAGGTCCCCCGCCAGCCACCACAGCTGGAGGTCGACCGGGCGGTACAGATCCACGGCGATGTCCCCCGTACGGATCCGCTCCATCAGCTCGTCCTCGAAGCCGCCGCCCATCATGGCGCAGGCCGCGAGCAGGCCCTGCCCGATCCAGACGTACGCCAGCGCCTGGGACATGTCGTACCCGCCGAGCTGGGGACGTTCGTCCCACAGGGCGATGTAGGTGTAGGCCAGGATGAAGCCGAAGACGGTATTGGTGAACACCCCCGCGGCCGTCGCCGTCCGGTACGTGGCGTAACGCCGGAACCCGCCCGCCGCCACCACTGCGTACAGCCGCACGCCGCCCCCTCTCCCCCGCCGCCACCGGGCCGGGAGACCCGCTCCCCGGCTCCGGACACCAAAGCGCAAGACCTTAGAGCACCGAAGAGGACGGCCGCGACCGCTTTTCCAGCGGTGCCGGGTACCGGAGAACGGGGGAGATCGGAGGATGATACGAGGGTTTCCCCGCGAAACGGGCACTATGGGAGCACCGACCGCACCCGAGGAGCCCCCACCGACATGAGCGACGAGCACCAGACCTGGGCCCCTCGGGACCCCTCAGCCGCCTCGCCGAGCCCCGGGGACGACGAGGGCGCGCAGGGAGCGCAGGGCAAGGCACCGGGAAAGAAGGGGCGCACGAAACGCCCCAAGCGGACCGGTTGGCGCCGCCTCTTCCCCACCTGGCGGATGCTCCTCGGGACCTTCCTGCTCGCCGCCCTCCTGCTCGGCGGCGGGTTCTTCGCCGGCTACCAGCTCGTCGGCATCCCGGCCGCCAACGCCGGCGCCGACGCGCAGTCCAACGTCTACCTCTACAAGGACGGCAGCGTCCTGGCCCGCGACGGCGAGGTGAACCGGGAGAAGATCAAGCTCTCCCAGGTGCCCCGGACCGTTCAGCAGGCCGTGCTGGCCGCCGAGGACCGCGACTTCTACTCCCAGCCCGCCGTCGACGTGAAGGCCATGTTCCGGGCCGGCTGGAACACCGCGACCGGCAAGGGCAAGCAGGGCGGCTCCACCATCACCCAGCAGTACGTCAAGAACTACTACCTCGGCCAGGAGCGGACCGTCGTCCGCAAGGCCAAGGAGTTCTTCATCGCCATCAAGCTCAACCGCGAGCAGAGCAAGAACCAGATCTTCGAGGGCTACCTCAACACCAGCTACTTCGGGCGCAACGCGTACGGCATCCAGGCCGCCGCCCAGGCGTACTACGGCAAGAACGTCGAGGACCTCACCACCGCCGAGGGCGCGTACCTCGCCTCCCTGCTGAACGCCCCCAGCGCGTACGACGTCGTCGCCCACCCCGACAACAGGCCCGCCGCCCTGAACCGCTGGAACTACGTCCTGGACGGCATGGTCAAGGAGGGCTGGCTCGACTCCGGGGAACGGTCGACGACCGAGTTCCCCGTACCCGGCGAGGCCAAGCCCTCCACCGGCCTCTCCGGCCAGCGCGGCTACCTGGTGCAGGCCGTCGAGGAGTACCTCACCGGCAACGGCGTCATCGACGCGAAGACCCTCGCCACCGGCGGCCACCGCATCACCACCACCCTCGACAAGAAGAAGCAGGACGCCTTCGTCGCAGCGGTCAGGGACAACGTGATGAAGAAGCGGAGCGGCGACCGCGAGGCCGACAAGAACGTGCGCGTCGGGGGCGCCTCCATCGTCCCGGAGACCGGCGAGGTCGTCGCGATGTACGGCGGCGTCGACTACACGAAGCAGTACGTCAACAACGCCACCCGCCGCGACTACCAGGTCGGCTCCACCTTCAAGCCGTTCGTCTTCACCTCCGCCGTCGCCAACGACTCGACCACCCTCGACGGGCGGCGCATCACCCCCGAGACGTACTACGACGGCACCAACAAGCGGACCGTCCAGGGGCCGCAGGGTTCCACCGGATACGAGCCCGCCAACGAGGACGACGTCGACTACGGGCAGATCACCGTCCGCACCGCCACCGACAAGTCCGTCAACTCCGTATACGCGCAGATGGCCCAGGACGTCGGCCCCGACAAGGTCCGCGAGACCGCACTCGCCCTCGGCATCCCGAAGACCACCCCCGACCTCACCGCCTCCCCCTCCATCGCGCTCGGCCCCGCCACCGCCAGCGTCCTGGACCTCACCGAGGCGTACGCGACCCTCGCCAACCACGGGCGGCACAGCTCGTACACCCTCGTCGAGAAGATCACCAAGGACGGTACGGACATCGAGCTGCCCGACCGGAAGACGGAACAGACCGTCACCCGCGAGGCCGCCGACACCACCACCGCACTCCTCCGCTCCGTCGTCGAGGGCGGCACCGGCTCCGCCGCCCAGGCAGCGGGCCGCCCCGCCGTCGGCAAGACCGGCACCGCCGAGGAGGACAAGGCCGCCTGGTTCGCCGGGTACACCCCCGACCTCGCGACCGTCGTCGCCGTGATGGGCCAGGACCCCGAATCCGGTGTCCAGACCCCGCTGTACGGAGCCCTCGGCCTGGACCGCGTCAACGGCGGCGGGGTCCCCGCCGAGACCTGGGCCGCCTACACGGAGGCGGCCCTGCGCTCCTCCCCGGCCCAGGAGTTCGATCTCGAAACGGCCCCCGGCTCCGACGAACCGCAGGAGCCGGGTGACGAGGAGACCGGAACCACCGAACCGGTCACGCCCGACGACTCCCCCACCGGCACCTCCCCCAGCGCCCCGGCCGCCACCACCCCCTCGGCCCCCACCTCGTCAGCCCCGCCGAGCAGCGACAACACCACGGGATCCACCACGGACGGCGGGAGCGGAGGCACGGACGGCGGAGCGACCGGAGGAGACGGCGGAACCGGAACGGGGACGGACGGAGGCACCACCGGGGACACCGGCGACGGCGGAACGGGCACCCTCGGCGGTCTCATCGAAGGCGTCCGGGGCGCCCGCTACCCGGGCGAGTGACCCACTTCCCCAGGGACCGGTGACCGGACATCCCCAGAGGTGAGTGACCGGGCACCCCCAGGCGTCAGTGCCCGGACGTCGCCTTCAGCCCCACCACCGCGACCAGCAGCAGACAGACGAAGAAGATCCTGGCGGCGGTCACCGGTTCGTTCAGCACGACCATGCCCAGGATCGCCGCACCGGCAGCGCCGATGCCGACCCACACGCCGTACGCCGTACCGATCGGCAGCGTCTTCGCGGCGTGCGACAGCAGCACCATGCTCGCCACGATCCCGAGGCCGGTGAACACGCTCGGCCACAGCCGGGTGAACCCCTCGGTGTACTTCATCCCGATCGACCAGCCCACTTCGAGCAGACCGGCGACGAGCAACAGAATCCAGGCCATGACAGGCACCTCCGACGAAACCACGCGAACAGAACGGGTGCGTCGTCTTTGCCAACCCGGTACGGCGCGTCTCGTCGGGGTGGTTCCACCGTAGCAAAAAACGAGGAAAGGGCCTGGTGACCATGGTCACCAGGCCCTCCCGCCATGGGTCCTACAGATACAGCCCGGTCGAGTCCACCGAACCCTCGAACCGGTCCGCCGCCACCGCGTGCAGATCGCGCTCCCGCATCAGCACGTACGCCACGCCCCGCACCTCGACCTCGGCACGGTCCTCGGGGTCGTACAGCACCCGGTCGCCGGGCTCCACCGTCCGCACGTTCTGACCGACCGCGACGACCACGGCCCAGGCGAGCCGCCGGCCCACCGCCGCCGTCGCCGGGATCAGGATGCCGCCGCCGGAGCGCCGCTCGCCCTCGGCGGTGTCGTTCCGCACCAGGACACGGTCGTGCAGCATGCGGATGGGCAGCTTGTCATCGTCGTGGCCGCTGCCGCGCGTGATGTCGTGGGTTCTGTCGCTCACGCCCGCAACCTACCGTCACCGCTCCGGCGCGCACGCCTGAGGGGCCCGTGCGCCTCCCGGGGGAGACCGGTCACGTGCGGCGCTTCGAGAGGGTGAGCAGGCCCACCACACCCACCACCAGCAGCGCGGCGGGGATCACCCGCTCCAGTCGCGGCGAGCCGTCCGCCGCGACGAACTGCGCCTTCACCTGTGACACCGAACGATTCACCGCGACGAACGCGCGGCCGGCGGTCCGGTCCACGGTCTGGGCCGCCTTGGCCTTCGCATCGCCGATGATCGTCTTCGGGTGTACCCGCACCCCGATCTCGTCGAGCACCACAGCGAGCTGCTCACGCCTGCTGATGATGTCCGCCTCGATCTGCGCAGGGGTCCTGGCATCCGACACTGCGCCGCCTCCGTGGTCGTCTCTCCGGTAAACCTTCATCGACAGTCTGTCAGCTCGAACCCCCGCGCACCCGGCGGCACCCCTATTACGCTCGGTCCCGTCCGACCCGCGCACCACCCGAGGAGAACCACATGAGCGAGCGACTCAAGCCCGGCGACCCCGCCCCCGCCTTCACCCTTCCCGACGCCGACGGCAACGAGGTCTCGCTCGCGGACCACAAGGGCCGCAAGGTCATCGTCTACTTCTACCCGGCAGCTCTTACCCCCGGCTGCACCAAGCAGGCCTGCGACTTCACGGACAACCTCGACCTCCTCGCGGGCGCCGGGTACGACGTCATCGGCGTTTCGCCCGACAAGCCGGAGAAGCTGGCGAAGTTCCGCGAGCAGGAGAACCTCAAGGTCACGCTGGTCGGCGACCCGTCGAAGGAGACGCTGGAGGCGTACGGCGCCTTCGGCGAGAAGAAGCTCTACGGCAAAGTGGTGACGGGCGTCATCCGCTCCACCGTCGTCGTCGACGAGGACGGCAAGGTCGAGCACGCCTTCTACAACGTCAAGGCGACCGGTCACGTGGCGAAGATCATCAGGGACCTGGGCATCTGACCCTCCGGCTCGCCCGGTCCGCCCCGGCTCAACCGCCCCGGATGGGCCACCGGGGCGGCCGGGCCGGGCGGGCCTCCGCCCCGGGCACCAGGGGGCGCCCAGCCCGCACGGCAACCCCGGGTCCGCCCCGGAACGATGTCGAGAACATGTGAGGGACATCGCAACCGGCCAAGAAGTCGGTTTGCGACCGCCACGACCGCGCAGAAGCCTTTCCTGGAACACCCTCCGAGGAAAGGAACCGGCCATGGCGGCCCCCGACCCCCACAAGGCGGCCGACCCCGAAGCGGTCAAGCGCCACCCCACGCTCTTCCGGGCCGTCCGGAAGCGGAGGAACCCCAGGCTGCGCCGGACGGACATCACCGTCACGGACGACGCCGCGGTGAAGCGCGCCGTGAAAGCCGCATCGCTGGGCAACGCCATGGAGTGGTTCGACTTCGGCATCTACTCCTACCTGGCCGTCACCATCGGACACGTGTTCTTCCCGTCCGGGAACGAGACGACGCAGCTCCTCTCCTCCTTCGCGACCTTCGCGGTGGCCTTCCTCGTACGACCGCTCGGCGGCATGTTCTTCGGCCCGATGGGTGACAAGGTCGGCCGGAAGAAGGTCCTCGCGCTGACGATGATCCTGATGGCGGTCGGCACGTTCGCCATCGGCCTGATCCCCTCGCACGAGACGATCGGCGTCTGGGCCGCGGTCCTGCTGATCTTCTTCCGGATGCTCCAGGGCTTCTCCACGGGCGGTGAGTACGGCGGCGCGTCCACGTTCATCGCCGAGTACGCCCCCGACAAGCGCCGCGGCTTCTTCGGCAGCTTCCTGGAGTTCGGCACCCTGGCGGGGTACGTCGGCGCGGCGGGCCTCGTGACGGCCCTGTACGCCCTCCTGAACGACGCGCAGATGGAGTCCTGGGGGTGGAGGATCCCGTTCCTCGTCGCGGGCCCGCTGGGCCTGGTCGGCCTCTATCTGCGACTGCGCCTGGACGAGACCCCGGCCTTCCAGAAGCTGGAGGGCGGCACGGCACACGCGAGCGAGGCGGCGGACGGCGTCGAGTCGACCGCCAAGGGCGACCTCGCCAAGATCTTCCGGGAGTACTGGCCGACGCTGATCCTCTGCATCTGCCTGGTCGGCGCGTACAACATCACCGACTACATGCTGCTGTCGTACATGCCGACGTACCTCTCCGACGAGCTCGGCTACAGCGAGACCCACGGGCTGCTGATCCTGCTGGCGGTGATGGTGTTCCTGATGGCGATCATCAGCCAGGTCGGCAAGCTCTCCGACCGCTTCGGCCGCAAACCGCTGCTGATGACGGGCATGCTGGGCTTCCTCTTCCTCTCCCTCCCGGCGTTCCTCCTCATCCGGATCGACGGCATCCTCCCGATCACGGTCGGCATGCTGCTGCTGGGCCTCTCCCTGGTCTGCATGCTCGGCACGATGTCGGCGGCCCTGCCCGCCCTGTTCCCGACGCACGTCCGCTACGGGTCCCTGTCGGTGGGCTACAACCTCTCCGCGTCGATCTTCGGCGGTACGACCCCGCTGGTGATCACGGCCCTGATCAGCTGGACCGGCTCCAACCTGATGCCCGCGTACTACGCGATGGCGGCGGCCCTGGTCGGCGTGATCTCGGTCGCCTGCATGAAGGAGACCGCCCAACAGCCCCTGGCCGGCTCCCCGCCCTCGGTGGAGACGGACGAGGAGGCGGCGGAACTGGTCCACGCGCAGGCGCCGGAACCGAAGTTCTGACGCCTTCCCTCTTGAAAGCCCCCTCCGGATTTCGGACGTGCCCATCCGATAAACGGTTCGTTGCTCCGTACGAGGCTTCGAACGCGCGGCCGGAGACGGAGGGGCATGGGGAACAGCCCGTACACACGGGAGCGACTGGCGGGGGCGGCCGCGTCGTCGCGGACGCTCTCGGAGGCGTTGACGAAGCTCGGGGTGGATCCGAAGAGCCCGACGCGGCGGTATGTCCGTGACCGCATGCGGAAGATGGGCATAGCCACGGAGCACTTCGAGCGCGAGGGCACTCGCTGGACCAGAGAAGTGCTGGTGCCCGTGGTCGCCCTGTCGAACAGCGTCTACGACGTGTTGCGGCGCCTCGGCCTGGAGGCTGTGGGGGGCCACCACAGCAACATCAGCAGACGCATCAAGGCGTACGGCATCGACACCTCACACTTCGCCCCACCCTCGCGTGCCGGGACAACGAAGCGTCACCTTCCGCCCGAAAAGCTGCTGGTGGTCGACTGCTCACCACACCCTCGCCGTATTCCCAGCTCCCGCCTCAAGACCGCCATGGCCGCGCTCGGTGTGGCGGAACGCTGTGCCCTCTGCGGAACGGAACCGCTCTGGCGTGGCAGGCCGCTCCCGCTTGAGGTGGACCACATCAACGGCAGGTGGAGCGACAACCGTCCGGAGAATCTGCGGCTCCTCTGCCCCAACTGTCATTCGGCTACGGACACGTACCGCGGTCGCGGCAAGGGGCGTCGTGCCGGGCACGGCGGCGGCCGGTGAACCAGAGACAGCAGTACACCCGCGAGCGGCTGATCGAGGCCGCAGAGCGTTGCTCGGACATCGACGAGGTCATCAGGTTCCTTGGTACTCGTCCCTACGCGAAGCTCCACCTCCATCTGCTGAGGCGGATCGCCCATCACTCTGGAGATCGACCACATCAACGGCGACCGGAGCGACGACCGCGCCGAGAACCTTCAGTTGCTCTGCCCGAACTGCCATACCGTCACCACCACCTGGTGCCGAGGGGGCGCACGCAGGGTCGCGCGCCAGGGAACTCTCACACCGGCCGGGCCGCCTCGCCCGGTACGATGACATGCGTCTGGCGGCGGTGGTGCAACTGGCGACACAGCAGACTTAGGATCTGTGGCCCGTGAAACGGCTTGAGGGTTCGAATCCCTTCCGCCGCACCGAGAACGGCCTGCGCATCGAAGTACTGATGCGCAGGCCGTTTCCCGTCTCCGGCCTACCCCGCCAACTCCCGCACCACCGGCACCAGCGCCCGGAACGCCTTGCCGCGGTGGCTGATCGCGTTCTTCTCCGCCGGGGTGAGCTCCGCGCACGTGCGGGTCTCGCCCTCAGGCTGGAGGATCGGGTCGTAGCCGAAGCCTCCTGTCCCGGACGGGGTGTGGCGCAGGGTGCCGTTCAGGCGGCCCTCGACCACGCGTTCCGTGCCGTCGGGGAGGGCCAGGGCGGCGGCGCAGGCGAAGTACGCGCCGCGGTGTGCGTCCGCGATGTCGCCGAGCTGGGCGAGGAGCAGGCGGAGGTTGGCCCCGTCGTCGCCGTGGGTGCCGGACCAGCGGGCCGAGAAGATGCCGGGGGCGCCGCCGAGGACGTCGACGCAGAGGCCCGAGTCGTCGGCGACGGCGGGGAGGCCGGTGGCCCGGGCCAGGGCGTGGGCCTTGAGGAGCGCGTTCTCGGCGAAGGTGACGCCGGTCTCCTTGACGTCGGGGATGTCCGGGTACGCATCCGCGCCGACGAGGTCGAGGTCGAGTCCCGCGTCGGCGAGGATGGCGTGCAGTTCGGTGATTTTCCCGGCGTTGCGGGTGGCGAGGATCAGGCGCTTCATGGACCGATTATCGCCGGGCGAGGTGTCCGGCCGGCCCGGCCCCTCGCCCGTGCCGGCCCGCCCGTCCGCCCGCCACCGCCCCTACGGCGTGCAGACCTTGCCGATCTCCGTCGCCGCGTTCGTCACCGGGGTGATGTCCGGGGTGGCGTCGCCGCTCTCGATGGACTCCCGCACGTCGGTGACGCCCGTCTGGAGGTCGTCGACCGCCTTGGAGAGGTCGGCGTTGTCCGTGGTGTCGTCGAGCTTCTTGAGCTCGCGGTCGATGTCGTCCAGGGCTTCCGATGCCTGGGTGATGTCCTCGGAGGCGCTGGACACGGCCTGCTGGAGGTTGCCGACGCTGGTGGCGATGGCGTCGGCGGTGCGGACGCAGTCGAGGGCCTTGTCGAGCCCTGCGCAGCCCACGGCCGTGGTCAGTGTCAGCAAGGTGGCGGCGGTGGCGAGTGCGAGGCGTTGGTGGCGGCGCGAAGCCATGGTGCGGTCCCTCCCCGGGGATCGGTACGCGGACGGGCGCACGGTTCGACCCGTACGCCCGTGCTCGTGATGACGCTCTGTGGTGCGTATTTGGTTGCTTCTTTACCCGCGGAGGGTGAGTCGTTACACGTCCCGGGTGGTTGCGAGTGCGTCGCGCTGGAGTGTGGCGAGGTCGACGCAGCCCGCGGTGGCGAGGTCCAGGAGCGAGCCGAGCTCCTTGCGGTCGAACGGGGCGCCCTCGGCGGTGCCCTGGACCTCGACGAAGCGCCCGTCGCCGGTGCAGACGACGTTCATGTCGGTCTCGGCGCGGACGTCCTCCTCGTAGCAGAGGTCGAGGAGCGGGGTGCCGTCGACGATGCCGACGCTGATCGCGGCGACGGTGTCGGTGAGCGGCTTGCGTCCGGCCTTGACGATCTTCTTGCCCTGGGCCCAGGCGACGGCGTCGGCGAGGGCGACGTACGCGCCGGTGATGGCGGCCGTACGGGTGCCGCCGTCGGCCTGGAGGACGTCGCAGTCCAGGACGATGGTGTTCTCGCCGAGGGCCTTGTAGTCGATGACCGCGCGCAGGGAGCGGCCGATCAGGCGGCTGATCTCGTGGGTGCGTCCGCCGATCTTGCCGCGGACGGCTTCGCGGTCGCCCCGGGTGTTGGTGGAGCGGGGCAGCATGGAGTACTCGGCGGTGACCCAGCCCTCGCCGCTGCCCTTGCGCCAGCGCGGGACGCCTTCGGTGACGGAGGCGGTGCAGAAGACTTTGGTGTCGCCGAAGGAGATGAGGACTGAGCCCTCGGCGTGCTTGCTCCAGCCGCGTTCGATGGTGACGGGGCGGAGCTGTTCGGGGGTGCGGCCGTCGATGCGAGACATGGGGCCGACTTTATCCGTTGGCGGGGGTGGCTCCGTTCGGGTGCGGTGGAGGGGTGGGGCGGGCGTCCGGCGGTACGGCGCAGGCCCCGTCACCGGTGGGGTGCGGGGCCTGCGGGGGCGGCCGTCCCCCAGGGGGGCGGCCGTGGTGTCCGGCGGGGTGTCAGCCGGTCACATCATGTCTTCGATGTCGGCGGCGATGGGGTCCGCGTCGGTGCCGATGACGACCTGGATCGCGGTGCCCATCTTGACCACGCCGTGGGCGCCGGCGGCCTTGAGGGCGGCTTCGTCGACCTTGCTGGCGTCGTGGACCTCGGTGCGGAGGCGGGTGATGCAGCCTTCGATCTCGTCGATGTTCTCGATGCCGCCGAGCCCGGCGACGATCTTCTCAGCCTTGGTGGCCATGTCCTTCTCCCTGGTTTTCGCGTGCAGACGGGCCGCCCGCTGCGGGTCCGTTTCGTCACGGTAACGCACGGTTGGCCCAACTTCGCGGGCGGGTAACCGGACTATCACCAAAGATGACGATCACCGGTGCCCTGACTTCGGGGCGGACCCCGGACCGTGACGCAACTGGTCTACACCAGTTTCCAACGACCGCCAAACGAGGCTTGTTCCGGAAGGATGCCGATGAGTTCGAGCGCCGCTGCGGCACCGCAGCCAAAATGGTGGAACGGGCCGGTCCAGGGCTTGCAGAAGGTCGGCCGCAGCCTCCAGCTCCCGGTGGCCGTCCTCCCGGCGGCCGGTCTGCTCGTCAGCCTCGGGAACCTGTTCTCCTCCTACCTTCACGGCGCCTTCTGGGAGAAGACCTCCCTGGTGCTGCTCAACGGCGGCACCGCGATCCTCGACGGCCAGGTCGGCCTGCCGCTCCTCTTCTGCATCGGCGTGGCCATCGGTTTCGCGAAGAAGGCCGACGGCTCGACCGCGCTCGCGGCCGTGGTCGGCTTCCTGGTCTACCGGGGCGTCCTCGGGGCGTTCCCCATGGACGGCAGCGTGACGGACGAGCTGCCCGCCGGTGAGCCGCAGAACCCCGGGGTCCTCGGCGGCATCCTGATCGGCCTGCTGACCGCGGTGGTCTGGCAGCGCTACCACCGCACCAAGCTGGTGGACTGGCTCGGCTTCTTCAACGGCCGGCGCCTGGTGCCGATCCTGATGGCGTTCCTCTGCGTGATCCTGGGCGTGCTGTTCGGGCTGCTGTGGCAGCCGGTGGGTGACGGGCTGACCTGGTTCTCCAAGCAGCTCATCGACCTCGGCTCGTGGGGCGCGGCGATCTTCGGCTTCGCGAACCGGCTGCTGATCCCGATCGGCATGCACCAGTTCCTGAACACGTTCTTCTGGTTCCAGGCGGGCGAGTTCACCGGGGCGGACGGCGCGACCGTCCAGGGCGACATCTCCCGGTTCTTCGCCGAGGACCCGTCGGCCGGGCAGTTCACCTCGGGCTTCTTCCCGATCATGATGTTCGGCCTCCCCGCGGCCGCCCTGGCCATCACCCACACCGCGCGGCCCGAGCGCCGCAAGGAAGTGGGCGGGCTGATGGTGTCGGTGGCGCTGACCTCGTTCGTCACGGGTGTGACCGAGCCGATCGAGTTCTCGTTCATGTTCGTCGCACCGCTGCTGTACGGCGCGCACGCGGTGCTCACCGGCGCCTCGATGGGCATCACCTGGCTGCTGGGGGTGCATGCCGGGTTCAGCTTCTCGGCCGGGTTGATCGACTACGTCGTCAACTGGCATCTCGATACGAAACCATGGCTGATCATCCCGATCGGCGTGTGCTTCGCGGTGATCTACTACGTGGTCTTCCGCTTCGCTATCACCAAGTTCGACCTCAAGACTCCGGGGCGCGAACCGGAGGAGATCGAGAAGGAGATCGAGCAGGACCTCACGAAGTAGCAGGACAGAGGGGCTGCCGCCCCGCTCGCCCAAGGCCCTCGGACCCTCCGGTCCGGGGGCCTTCGGCATGTCACCGAACGTGCCGGATCTACTACCGCGAATCAGGAGGGAATTGCAGGTTCCTTATCTAACCCTCACCGTGCTAAAACTGGTCTACACCACTGAGTGGTCCAGACCACGGCTGTCTGCCGCGTCTGTCGAGTCGCCGCCTCCCCGCATCAATGACCCGGGCGGCACCGTGCCCCATGGAGGATGTTGATGACCACGGCTGAGACCGCACCCGCGGCCGAGAAGAAGAAGGGCGCCGGCGCGATGGCCGTCATGCAGCGCATCGGCCGCAGCCTCATGCTGCCGGTCGCCGTGCTGCCGGCTGCCGCGCTCCTGGTACGCCTCGGCAACGGCGACATGCTGGGCCGCGAATCGTTCCCGACCTTCATCACGAAGCTCGCGAGCTACATGGCCGCGGGCGGTGGCGCCATCCTCGACAACATGCCGCTGCTGTTCGCCGTCGGCATCGCCATCGGCTTCGCGAAGAAGTCGGACGGCTCGACCGCGCTGGCCGCCGTCACCGGTTACCTCGTCTTCCAGAAGGTGCTCGCCACCTTCACGGACGGCAACCTGCCCCAGGTCGCGAGCGTGGCCGACGGCAAGATCGTGATGAGCGACGCCCCTGTCAACGCCGGTGTCCTCGGCGGTGTCGTGATGGGCATAGTCGTGGCCCTGCTGTACCAGAAGTTCTACCGGACGAAGCTGCCCGACTGGGCGGGCTTCTTCAGCGGCCGCCGCCTGGTCCCGATCCTCTCCGCCTTCGCGGGTCTGCTCATCGGTATCGTCTTCGGTCTGATCTGGCCGGTCCTCGGCGCCGGTCTGCACAACTTCGGTGAGTGGCTCGTCGGCTCCGGCGCGGTCGGCGCGGGCATCTTCGGTGTCGCCAACCGTGCGCTGATCCCGGTCGGCATGCACCACCTGCTGAACTCCTTCCCGTGGTTCCAGGCGGGCGAGTACAACGGCGCCCACGGCGACATCGCCCGCTTCCTCGCCGGTGACCCGGACGCCGGACAGTTCATGACCGGCTTCTTCCCGATCATGATGTTCGCCCTCCCGGCGGCCTGCCTCGCGATCGTCCACTGTGCCCGCCCCGAGCGCCGCAAGGTCGTCGGCGGCATGATGTTCTCCCTGGCGCTGACCTCGTTCGTCACCGGTGTGACCGAGCCGATCGAGTTCACGTTCATGTTCATCGCCCCGGTGCTGTACGCGATCCACGCGGTGCTGACCGGTGTGTCGATGGCCTTGACCTGGGCGCTCGGCATGAAGGACGGCTTCGGCTTCTCCGCCGGTCTGGTCGACTTCCTGCTGAACCTCGGCATCGCGTCGAAGCCCTGGCTGCTGGTCCTGGTCGGCCTCTGCTTCGCGGTGGTCTACTACGTGGTCTTCCGCTTCGCGATCACCAAGTTCAACCTCCCGACCCCGGGCCGGGAATCGGACGAGGAGCTCGCCGAGCTGCAGAAGGCCGAGGCCAAGTAGCCCTCAGCCCCAACCCGTACACACGGAACCCCCGCCCTCCCTCCCGGAGGGCGGGGGTTCCGTCGTACTCGGAACTCAGAACTCGTACACCGCTCCCGGCACGGCCAGTTCCACCGGGCCCGGGTAGACCGTCCGCGCGTCGGCGAGGTTGCGGTCCGCGTCCGTCCACGGCGGGATGTGGGTCAGGACGAGCCGGCGTACGTCGGCGCGGGCGGCGGCCTCGCCCGCCTCGCGGCCGTTGAGGTGCAGGTCGGGGATGTCTTCCTTGCCGTCGACGAACGACGCCTCGCAGAGGAACAGGTCCGCGTCCCGGGCCAGCTCCTCCAGGGCGTCGCAGATTCCCGTGTCCCCGGAGTAGGCGAGGGTGGAGCCGCCGTGCTCGATCCGGATGCCGAAGGTGTCGACGGGGTGGCAGAGCTTCTCCGTACGGACCGAGAAGGGGCCGATCTCGAAGGAGTGCGCCTTGAGCGTGTGGAAGTCGAAGACCTCGCTCATCGCCCGGTCGGAAGGGGTGTCGGCATGGGCGGTGGTCAGGCGCTGCTCGGTGCCCTCGGGTCCGTAGACCGGAAGGGGGACGGGGCGGGCGCCGTCGTGGCGGTAGTAGCGCACGACGAAGTACGCGCACATGTCGATGCAGTGATCGGCGTGGAGGTGGCTGAGGAAGATCGCGTCGAGGTCGTAGAGACCGACGTGGCGCTGCAGCTCGCCGAGGGCGCCGTTGCCCATGTCGAGGAGCAGCCGGAAGCCGTCGGCCTCTACGAGGTAGCTCGAGCATGCCGAACCCGGGGACGGGAACGAGCCGGAGCAGCCGACGACGGTGAGCTTCATGGAGCGTGAACCTCCGAGACGTGGGAACGGGGAGGGTTCGTGCGGAAGGGGTCGTGCAATTCCTGCCGGAACGTTTTGCGGTTTGTCGAGCGTAAGGCGCAAAACTCCGCGTCGCTCCTCTGCCGCCTGCCGTTGTGGGGGAACTCACCTGCTCTGTCACCGGTTCGATGGAAGCGCGTCCATGGTGGGGCCCGGGCGCGGCGTCCTGACGCGGGAGGGGTGCCCGCCGGCCGCCGGTACGGTCGGGGGATGGACATGTTCTGGTGGGTGGCGCTGGTCGCCGTGGTTCTGCTGGCCCTCGTCGCCGCGGTGGTGGACGGGCGGGGGCGCTCGGACCGGGGGCCCCGGTCGCGGCGGCCCCGGCAGCCGGAGGGGTCGACCCGGCCGCCGTCACGGCCGTCCGGCCCGGCGGGGCGCGGGGACGGGCGTACGCCGCGGGCGGGTGAGGTGTGGTGGGCCGATGTGCCGTACGAGGACGGGCCCGGGTCCAAGGACCGGCCGTGCCTGGTCCTCTCCGTACGGGGCCGGGGCCGGGGGCGCACGGCCGTCGTCGCCAAGATCACCAGCAAGCATCACGAGGAGCGGCCCGGGGTGATCGCGCTGCCCGCGGGAACGGTGGGGGATCAGCGGGGGCGGCAGAGCTTCCTGGAGACGGATGAGCTGCGTGAGGTGCGGGTCGCCGGGTTCCGCCGGAGGGTGGGGGCCGTGGATGCGGAGCTGTGGGAGCGGGTGCGGGGGCTGGGGGCGGGGTGACACCTCGCGGTGGCGCGGGCGGGGTGAGGGGCGGGGCCTTTCGGGGCGCTGCCCCGGGCCCCGCTCCTCAATCGCCGGAGGGGCTTGAAAGATGTCCTCGAACGCCGGACGGGCCGGGATGGTGCGGACGGGCTGCAAGCAGGGCTTGAGCCCGGAGTTGGCCAGGCCCTACGCCCAGAGCTGGCCCTGCAGTGTTTCGATCGCCGCTTCCGTCGTCTCTGCCGTGTAGACGCCCGTCGACAGGTACTTCCAGCCGCCGTCCGCCACCACGAAGACGATGTCCGCGCTCTCCCCCGCCTTGACCGCCTTGTTGGCCACGCCGATCGCCGCGTGGAGTGCGGCGCCGGTGGAGACGCCCGCGAAGATGCCCTCCTGCTGGAGGAGTTCGCGGGTGCGGGTGACCGCGTCGGCGGAGCCGACGGAGAAGCGGGTGGTGAGGACCGAGGCGTCGTAGAGCTCGGGGACGAAGCCCTCGTCCAGGTTGCGCAGGCCGTAGACCAGGTCGTCGTAGCGCGGTTCGGCGGCGACGATCTGGATGTCCGGGCGGTTCTCGCGGAGGTAGCGGCCGACGCCCATGAGGGTGCCGGTGGTGCCGAGGCCCGCCACGAAGTGCGTGATGGACGGGAGGTCGGTGAGGATCTCCGGTCCGGTGGTGGCGTAGTGGGCGCCCGCGTTGTCGGGGTTGCCGTACTGGTAGAGCATCACCCAGTCCGGGTGCTCCGCCGCAAGTTCCTTCGCGACGCGTACGGCGGTGTTGGAGCCGCCCGCGGCCGGCGAGGAGATGATCTCGGCGCCCCACATGGCGAGCAGGTCGCGCCGCTCCTGCGAGGTGTTCTCCGGCATGACGCAGACGATGCGGTAGCCCTTGAGCTTGGCCGCCATGGCGAGCGAGATGCCGGTGTTGCCGCTGGTGGGCTCCAGGATGGTGCAGCCGGGCGTCAGCCGGCCGTCCTTCTCGGCCTGTTCGACCATGTGGAGCGCGGGGCGGTCCTTGATCGAGCCGGTGGGGTTGCGGTCCTCCAGCTTGGCCCAGATGCGGACGTCCTCGGACGGGGACAGCCGCGGGAGGCGGACGAGGGGGGTGTTCCCCACGGCCGCCAGCGGGGAGTCGTACCGCATCAGCGCATGCCGCCGGCGACGGCCGGGAGGATGGTGACGTTGTCGCCGTCGCTGAGCTTGGTGGTGATGCCGTCGAGGAAGCGGACGTCCTCGTCGTTGAGGTAGACGTTCACGAAGCGGCGGAGCTGTTCGCCGTCGACGATGCGCTCACGGATGCCGGTGTGGCGGCTCTCCAGGTCGGCGAAGAGGTCGGCGAGGGTGTCCCCGTTGCCCTCGACGGCCTTGGCGCCGTCGGTGTAGGTGCGGAGGATGGTCGGGATGCGGACCTCGATGGCCATGGCGTGGGCTCCTGTCGAAAGCGGGGAGGTGGCGTGGGGCGCGCGTTTCTTCCCCCGCGCAGGGGGTGTGGTGCGTGGTGCGTACGGGTGGGGCTCGCGCGGACCGGGACTCAGGCCGGGCGGCTCACGGGCAGGCCGCGGGCGGCGGACAGATCGCGCTCGCGAGCCTGCACAGGTCGACGTGCAGCCGCGCGACGAGCAGCGTGCCCGGCGTCCTGTTGCTCACGTCATGGGGAACCATGCGGGCATCGTATCGATTCCCGGTCCGGAAACCCGAGTGTGATCCCACATGATGGATGGCGAGCGACCACTATGCGGACCGATGCCGTCTGGTGTGGTCCTGCGGGAGGTAGATCACCGTGGGGGCGCCGGTCTTCGGGTGGGTGCTGACCTCGGCGGCGACGCCGTACACCTCGCTCAGCAGCTCCGCCGTGAGGACCTCCTGAGGGGTGCCGGAGGCGACGACGCGGCCGTCCTTGAGGACGTAGATCCGGTCGCAGTAGTACGCGGCGAGGTTCAGGTCGTGCAGGGCGAGGAGGTTGGTGGTGCCCAGCTCGCGGACCAGGGAGAGGATCTCCAGCTGGTAGCGGATGTCCAGGTGGTTGGTCGGCTCGTCCAGGACGACGAGCGCGGGCTGCTGGACCAGGGCGCGGGCGACCAGGGCGCGCTGGCGTTCGCCGCCGGAGAGGGAGGCGAACGTACGGGGTTCGAGTGCGGCGATCCCCACCCGCTCCAGGGCGTCGGTGACGAGCGCGGTGTCGGCGGCGCTGTCCGCCTCCCAGAACCGCTTGTGCGGGGCGCGGCCCATCGCGACGACCTGGCCGACGGTGAGCTCGAACCCGGCGTGACCGTCCTGCGGGACGGTGGCGACGCGGCGGGCACGGGCCTTCACGGGGAGGGTGGCGAGGTCGTCGCCGTCGAGGAGGACCCGGCCGTGGGTGGGGCGCAGGGTGCCGTAGACGCAGCGCAGGAGCGTGGTCTTGCCGCTGCCGTTGGGGCCGACCAGGCCGACCGTCTCGCCGTCGGCGGCGGTGAGGTCGACGGCGTCGACGAGGTGGCGGCCTTCGCCGATTCCGTACGAGAGGCCCTCGGTGCGCAGGGTGGTCACGGGCGGGCTCCCCCGGCGGTACGTACGGTCGTCATGCGGGCGCTCCCTCGGGGCGGCGGCGCAGCATCCACAGGAAGAACGGGCCGCCGGTGAGGGCCGTGAGCACGCCGACCGGGATGTCCTGCGGGGCCGCGAGGGTACGGGCGGCCAGGTCCGCGAGGACCAGGAACACCGCCCCGCCGAGCGCGGCCACCGGGAGCAGCGCGCGGTGCGAGGCGCCGACCGCCATCCGGGCCATGTGCGGGACCATCAGCCCGACGAAGCCGATGGCTCCGCTGTACGCGACGAGCGCCCCGGTCATCAGCGAGGCGAGGACGAAGACGGCGGCCCGGAAGCGGGCGGTGTCCAGGCCCAGCACGGTCGCGCCCTCCTCCCCCACAAGGAGCAGGTCGAGCGGCCGGGCCAGGGTGAGGAGTACGCCCGTGCCGGCGACCAGGGCGATGGTGGGGAGCGCGAGCATGTCCCAGCGGGCCGCGCCGAGGCCGCCGAGGGTCCAGTAGAGGACTTCCTGGAGGTGGTCGGCGCGGGCGGAGGTGACCAGGATCAGGCTGGTCAGGGCGGAGAGGATGTAGGAGACGGCGACCCCGGCGAGGACGAGCCGGTTGGTGGTGAGGCCGCCTCCGCCGCGCGCCAGGGTGTAGACGAGCAGCAGCGAGAGCAGCGCGCCGGCGAAGGCGGCGGCGGGGATCGTGACGGTGGTGGCGAGGGTGGCGCCGATGCCGAGGACGATCACCAGGACCGCGCCGGTGGAGGCGCCGGAGGAGACGCCGAGGAGGAACGGGTCGGCGAGCTGGTTACGGACGAGGGCCTGGAGGACGGTGCCGATGACGGCGAGTCCGGCGCCGACGACGATCCCGAGCAGGACCCGGGGCAGCCGGACGTCCAGGACGATCGTGCGGAAGGGGCTCGCCTCCGCCCGCCCGGTCAGGATGTCGAGCACCTGGCCGGGCGGGATGCGGACGGAGCCGAGGGCGAGGGCGGCGACCACGGCGGCTGCGAGGAGTACGGCGAGGACGCCGACCACCAGGGTGTAGCGCAGCAGCCGCCGCGGTGCGGGGGTGCGGCAGGTCACGGGGTGGTGGCCGCCGGGTGGAGCTGCGCCGCGAGCTTCTCGACAGCGGCGGGGACGCGGACGCCGAGGACCGCGTCGGAGAGCGGCATGACCGCGAACCGCTTGTTCTTGATGGCGGGCACGTCGGCGAGGGCCGGGTCGCTCAGGAGGCGCTTCTTCTTCTGTTCGACGGTGGTGGAGCCGTAGTCGTAGATCACGATCGCCTCGGGCTTGCGGGCGACCACGTTCTCCCAGGAGGCGTCGCCGAAGGACTTGTCGAGGTCGGCGAAGATGTTGGTGCCGCCGGCGCGCTTGATCAGCTCGTTGCCGATGCCCTTGCCGCCCGCGGTGAAGGCGGTCTTGTCGCCGCTGTCGTAGACGAAGACGGAGAGCGGCTTCAGGTCCTTCAGCTTCTCGGCGGTGGCGGCGTTGCCGGCCTTGGCCTGCTTGATCCAGGCCTCGGCGCGGTCGGTGACGCCGAAGGTGCGGCCGACCTCGCGGACCTCCTCGTAGAGGGTCTCCATCGGGGTGTCGGCCTTGGCGCAGCTCTCGGTGTTGAGCCGGGTCTCGATGCCGGACTTCTTGAAGGCCTCGCGGCCTCGGCCGTCGCCCGAGGTGAAGGCGCTGCTGTAGCCGCCGTAGACGAAGTCGGGGCTGGTGGCGAGGACCTGCTCGTAGGAGGGGTACTCCTTGGCGATGACCGGGACGGACGCGTAGTCCTTCTCGTACTTCGGCAGGACCTTGTCGTCGAGGTAGGCGGTGCCGACGAGGGACTTGGCCAGGCCCAGTTCCAGCATGATCTCGGTGACGTGCTGGTTCATGGTGACCACGCGCTTCGGCGGGGCCTTGAAGGTCGTGGTGACACCGCAGTTGGTGACGGTGTACGGGAAGCCGTCGCTCTTCGCCGCGGCCTTGTTCCCGGTGGGCTCGTCGCCCTCCGGGGTGGAGCAGGCGGTGAGGGCGAGCGGGAGCAGCACGGCGGCGGCTATGAGCGCGGGGGTGCGCCGGGACATGGCGGGGCCTCTCCGGGGGATTTCCGCGTCCCCTGGTCGATGCGAGAAGGCGGCGGGCCAGTTCCTGGCTTCCGGGCCGCCCTCCGGTACGTCAGTCCGTACGGGAGGGGGCCCGGTCACAGTGGCGGGACCGTGCCGGATTCGCACCGGCTTCCTGGTTCCTGCTGCCTTGATGGGTTCTGGGGGCAGTGTGCCAGACCCGGGCGGCGGCTCCGCAGGGCCCCGGAGAGGCCGGCAGTCCTCAGTACGCCTCGACGACCTGCACGTCTTCCTCGGTGATCTCGCCGTCCACGATGCGGTACGAGCGGAACTGGAAGGGGCCGGCGCCGTCGGTGTCGGCGGTGGAGACCAGGACGTAGTGGGCGCCGGGCTCGTTGGCGTACGTCACGTCGGTGCGGGAGGGGTAGGCCTCGGTCGCCGTGTGCGAGTGGTAGATGACCACGGGCTCCTCGTCTCGGTCGTCCATCTCTCGGTAGAGCTTGAGGAGGTCGCCGGAGTCGAACTCGTAGAACGTGGGCGAGCGGGCGGCGTTGAGCATCGGGATGAAGCGCTCGGGGCGCCCCGTTCCGGCCGGGCCCGCCACCACGCCGCACGCCTCGTCGGGGTGGTCGGCGCGGGAGTGGGCGACGATCTGGTCGTGGAGCGCCTGGGTGATGGTCAGCATGGCGCCAGGATAGGCATGCGGCCCTCTGCGTACCGGTGGGTGGTACGGAGAGGGCCGCATGGTGGACGCCGGGGCCGTGGGGGTGGCCGGGGCGGTCCGGGAGGAGGGTGGTCGTGGGCCGGGGAGACCGGGCCCGCCCTCAGGTTGGCGGAGGGGGGCCGGTGACCCGGGCCCGCCCTCGGGTCAGCGCTTGACGAAGGCGTTGTTCTCCGGGTTGCGCGACTTGAGCACCAGGTAGGAGACGCCGAGGAGGAGCGCCCAGATCGGGGCGCAGTAGAGCGAGATCCTGGCGTCCTTGTCGACCGCCATCATCACGATGACCATGCCGATGAAGGCGAGCGCGAACCAACTGGTGTACGGGGCGCCCGGGGCCTTGAACGAGGACTGCGGGAGCACGCCCTGATCGGCCAGGCGGCGGTAGCGGATCTGGCTGAACAGGATCATGATCCAGGCCCACATGCCGGAGATGGTCGCGAAGGAGACGACGTAGTTGAACGCCTCGCCCGGCCACTGGTAGTTGATCCAGACGCCGACGAGCATCAGGGCGGCGGAGAAGGTGGTGCCGGTGAGCGGCAGGCCGTTCTTCGTCAGTTTGGTGAAGGCGCGCGGGCCCTGTCCGTTCAGGGCCAGGTCGCGGAGCATACGGCCGGTGGAGTACATGCCGGAGTTGCAGGAGGAGAGCGCCGCGGTCAGGACGACGAAGTTGACGATGGCGGCGCCGACGCTGAGCCCCATCTCCTCGAAGGCCTTCACGAACGGCGAGACGCCCGGCTTGAAGGTGGACCACGGCACGACCGACAGGATCATGATCAGCGCGCCGACGTAGAAGACGGCGATGCGCCACGGCACGGTGTTGATGGCCTTGGGCAGCACGGTCTTGGGGTCCTTGGACTCACCGGCGGTGACGCCGACGAGTTCGACGGCGAGGAAGGCGAACATGACGATCTGGAGCGTCATGAGCATGCCGCCGACGCCGTTGGGGAAGAACCCGCCGTCGTTCCAGAGGTTGGAGACGGTCGCGGTGTCGCCCACGTCGGAGAAGCCGAGGGTCAGGACGCCGGCGCAGATGAGGATCATGCCGACGATCGCGGTGACCTTGACCATCGAGAACCAGAACTCCAGCTCACCGAAGAGCTTCACGGAGATCAGGTTGGCGCCGTACAGAATGACGGTGAAGACGAGTGCGGACAGCCACTGCGGAATGTCCCACCAGTACGTCATATAGGTGGCTGCGGCGGTGACTTCGGTGATTCCGGTGACGACCCAGAACAGCCAGTACGTCCAGCCGGTCACGAATCCGAAGAACGGTCCGATGAATTCGCGGGCGTACTCCGAGAAGGAGCCGGAAACCGGGCGGTACATGAGGAGTTCGCCCAGGGCCCGCATGATGAAGAAGATGACCAGGCCCGCGAGGACGTAGGCCAGGATGAGGCTGGGCCCGGCCCGGTCGATCGCTTTGCCCGCGCCGAGGAAGAGCCCGGTACCGATGGCTCCGCCGATGGCGATCATCTGGATCTGACGAGCTCCCAGACCGCGCTGGTACCCCTCGCCACCGGTCTCGGCCTCTCCGGCTTCCGCGCCGGGCCTTCCCTTGTCGGCCTGTCCCTCGTCGACCTGTGCCGATGTCATGTGTGGTGCGCCTTTCTCCACGCCGATCCGCGCCTGCAAGGCTGCGGATCAGGTCCTGATCCCCCCGGATATGGATGGAGTGCCACCGGCGTTCGGCCGGCTTGTGGCGGCCCCGGGAACAGGGGTGGCGTCCCCGGGCGATCGTGAAGATTTATCACGGCCGTCACAGGACACCACGGGACATTCTGTGGCGCACCCCACAGGCAAAAGGGGACAAGGAACCCCATCCCCCATGAATGCCATCAATGACTTGGGGGGATCGTTACCCGGATCTGAGCGTCCGTTGAGCGAACAGGATGTCTTTCCCGGCTCTGCGGAGGGACAGCCGGCGGATTACGGCATCAGTGATTCGACGAGCGTTTCCTGGAGGGCCCCGAGCCACAGGTAGGCCATCACCATGGGCTTGCGCGGATCGCTGTCGGGGAGCCGGTAGAGAGAGCCTTCCTCGCCCTCGTCCTCGTCGGAGACCTCCAGCCGGGTGCCGATGGTGAGCCGCAGGTCGTTGAGCGAGCCGAGCCAGGAGCGGCACTCGTCGGCGGTGAGGACGAGTACGGCTCCGCCGCCCCCGGCGGGCGAGAGGGCGTCCAGGGTCCGGACGACGGCGAGGGCGTCCTCACGCTTGCGGGAGCGCAGGTCGTTCTCGGTGAAGCGGCGGAACTCGGCGGACAGTTCCCGCAGCTCCTCCTCGGACTTCTCCTGCGGGGCGGGCCCGTCGGGCCCCCCGTACGCGTCCGGGAAGAGCCGGGCCAGGGCCGGGTCGGACGGCGGCTTGCTGGGGCCCTCGGTGAAGAGCGCGGCGAGCGGGTCCTCGCCCTCGGCGGGCGTGTCGCCCGGGCCGAGCAGTTCGAGCAGCTGCACGGCGAGGGAGCGCAGGATCGAGATCTCGACCTCGTCGAGCGCGACGGCCGCGCCGCCGCCCGGGGTGGCCTCGAAATGGCCGGCCATGGATTCTCCGATGGTGGGTCGAACGGGGCAGGTGGCGGGGGCGGGCGAAGCCCTAGTTGCGGTCCTGGGTGAGGGTGGCCCACAGCCCGTAGCCGTGCATGGCCTGGACGTCGCGCTCCATCTCCTCGCGGCTCCCGCTGGAGACGACGGCGCGGCCCTTCTGGTGCACGTCGAGCATCAGCTTGTGCGCCTTGTCCTTGGGGTAGCCGAAGTAGGCCTGGAAGACATAGGCCACATAGCTCATGAGATTGACCGGGTCGTTGTGGACGAGCGTGACCCACGGGACGTCCGGCTCGGGGACCGCGAAGGTCTCCTCGGCCGAATCAGGACGTTCGATCTCTACGGGGGTAGCAACGCTCACCTGTCCCATGCTGCCACCCGGGCGGTCCCCACGCACAAACGGACCCCACATCTCGTCACTTTGACGAATAGGGGGTAGCATCCCAGCCATGAACTCAGCGGACCTCGGGCGACGGGTCGGCGTTCCGTCGACCGCGCTCTTCACCGACCAGTACGAGCTGACCATGGTGCAGGCGGCCCTCAAGGCGGGCACCGCCGACCGGCACTCGGTCTTCGAGGCGTTCACCCGCCGACTGCCCGAGGGGCGGCGGTACGGAGTCGTCGCGGGCACCGGGCGGGTGCTGGACGCGGTGGAGAACTTCCACTTCGACGACGAGATGATCGGCTTCCTGCGCCAGCAGCACATCGTGGACGAGCCGACCCTGCAATGGCTGGCGGGCTACCGCTTCAGCGGCGACATCTGGGGCTACCCGGAGGGCGAGGTGTACTTCCCGGGCTCGCCGGTCCTGCGGGTGGAGGGCTCCTTCGCCGAGTGCGTGCTGCTGGAGACGGTGATCCTCTCCATCCTCAACCACGACTCCGCGATCGCGGCCGCCGCCTCGCGGATGTCGGCCGCCGCGGGGGGCCGCCGGCTGATCGAGATGGGGGCGCGGCGGACGCACGAGCTGTCGGCGGTGGCGTCGGCGCGTGCGGCGTACGTCGGCGGGTTCGACGCCACCTCCGACCTGGCGGCCGGATTCCGCTACGGGATCCCGACCGTGGGGACCAGCGCGCACGCCTTCACCCTGCTGCACGACACCGAGCGGGACGCGTTCCGGGCGCAGGTGGACTCGCTGGGGCGGGGCACGACGCTGCTGGTCGACACGTACGACGTGACCGAGGCGGTGCGGGCGGCGGTGGAGATCGCGGGGCCCGAGCTGGGAGCCGTACGGATCGACTCGGGCGACCTGCTGCTGGTCGCGCACCGGGTGCGGCAGCAGCTGGACGAGCTGGGGGCGACGGGCACGAAGATCGTGGTGACCTCGGACCTGGACGAGTACGCGATCGCCTCGCTGGCGGCCGCGCCGGTGGACGCGTACGGGGTCGGCACGCAGCTGGTCACCGGGAGCGGGCACCCCACGTGCTCGATGGTCTACAAGCTGGTGGCCCGGGCCGGGTCGGCGGAGCCGGATGCTCCGCTGGTGCCGGTGGCGAAGAAGTCGCTCGGGGCGAAGTCGTCGAAGGGCGGTCGCAAGTGGGCCGCGCGCCGGGCGGACGAGGACGGTGCCGCCGAGGCCGAGGTGATCGGCACCGGGCCCGTGCCGGAGGAGCTGGCCGGGCGGGAGCTGCTGGTGGAGCTGGTGCGGGGCGGGGAGGTCGTCGCGCGGGAGCCTCTGGAGGCGGCCCGGGAGCGGCATGTCGTGGCGCGGGCGGGGTTGCCGATGTCGGCGATGCAGTTGTCCCGTGGGGAGCCGGTGATCGGGACGGAGTACGTGTGAGGCCGGGCCTCGGAAGGTGCGGGGGCCCCGCCGCGAGGGTTCCGTCCTCAAACGCCGGACGGGCCGGGACGGGGTAGGGGTTGATTGTCAGCCCCCAGTCTCTACGCTCGTTGCATCCCCGTGAACGCCGGACCATGACCGCTCTCTCCCCCACCTAAGGACACCCGCCATGCACCGCGCATTGATCGTCGTGGACGTTCAGAACGACTTCTGCGAGGGCGGCAGCCTCGCGGTGGCGGGTGGTGCCGACGTCGCCGCCGCCATCACCGATCTCATCGGTGAGGCCCAGCCCGGCTACCGGCACGTGGTCGCCACCCGGGACCACCATGTCGACCCCGGCGACCACTTCTCCGACACCCCGGACTTCGAGCACTCCTGGCCGGTGCACTGCGTCGCCGGTACGGAGGGCGTCGGCTTCCACCCGAACTTCGCGCCCGCCGTCGCCTCCGGGGCCATCGACACCGTCTTCGACAAGGGCGCCTACTCGGCCGCGTACAGCGGTTTCGAGGGCTCCGACGAGAACGGGACCGGTCTCGCCCAGTGGCTGCGCGACCGGTCCGTCACCGAGGTCGACGTGGTCGGCATCGCCACCGACCACTGCGTACGGGCCACCGCCCTGGACGCGGCCCGTGAGGGCTTCGTCACCCATGTGCTGCTCGACCTGACCGCCGGGGTCTCCGGCGCGACCACCGAGCGGGCCCTGGACGAGCTCCGGACGGCGGGCGTGAAGCTCTCCGGGAAACCCGTCGTGGCCGAGGCGCTGTAGCCCTGCCAAAGCCCCGCCACAGCCCTGTGCGAGCCCGCCCCTACGCCGCCGGGCGGGCGGGTCCGGCGTGCCCCGCCGGGCCCAGCAGGGCCCTGATCGGGTGCCACAGCTCTTGGCCGGACTGGGGCGCCGCCCGCCACAGCAGGCCGTCCGGATGATGCAGCACCGCCGTGATCTCGTCCGGTGTCGGCGGCTGCGCGTTGCCGCGCAGGTAGACCGCCCGCAGCCCCAGATTGCGCAGCCTGGTCAGGGCGCGCGCCCGGTTCACCGCGTGGACCAGCACCCGTACCGGGGCCCCTGGGCCCGCCCCCGTACCGACGCAGGAGGGTGCGCCCTCCGTCGGTCTGGTGAGGGTGAGGGCCACCACCACCGTGCCGTTCGGCAACCTGCAGAAACCTCCGCCTGCCATGCTCCGCACTCCCCCGTGAGACGTCGTGTCAATAAGGATGTGAACAAGACGCACCTAAACACGATCGGCCGCCGCCCGCTAGAGGGCGACGGCCGATCATGCTCTGACCTGCGGTTCTATGGAACTATCGGCCCGAGGGGCTGACCAGCAGGGTCATCGAGGAGCCGCTGGCCGGCTCCAGGAGGATGGAGATGCGGGTGTTCGTGTCAGAAACCTTGACACTGCCCGTCGGGTTCTCCTTGTACCAGTAGGTGCCCTTGCGGTCGTCGAAGACCGGGTTGCCCAGCGAGGGCTGGATCTTCAGCGGCACGTCCGCGTTGTGGAGCGTGAAGCCCTTGTTCGGGTACCAGCTGAACGGGGCGTCGAACGGCTGGATCTTGTTGCGAACGATCGAGCCGTCCTTCCACTTCAGCGGCTTGGCGTGCGCGTCGACCGGAAGGATCAGACCCTCGCCCGGGTGGACGGAGGTGTTGTTGTCCTTCTGGGAGGTGTCCCACTGCCAGACGAGCAGACCGGTCTGGTACGCGTAGTGCTCGACCCAGTCGGGGCGGGAGTTGGCGAAGCCGAAGTTGTACGGGCCGACCTTGAGGGTCTCGTCGTACGACACGTACTGCCGGTTCTCCGCGATGTAGTACTGCGGGTACTCCTGCGAGAACGACTCACCGATCCGCGAGAAGCCCTTCGCGGTCCAGCCGTTGTCGTCACCCTCGGCGTTGTCCGAGAAGAGGGTGGCGCCGTCGGCCGTGACGGTGATCTCGTCGGCCGCGAAGCCCTTGCCGCCCGCGCCGCCGTCCGTCTGGTAGCGGAAGCGGAGGTCGACCTTCTTGCCCGCGTAGGCGTCGAGGGAGAAGGAGAGCTTCTTGTACGCGCCCGAGACGTCGGTCAGGGCCGGCTTGTCGCTGGCGTCGCGCGGGATGGCCTTGCCGTCGGCGGTGCCGTCGAGCGCGGTCCAGCTCGTGCCGCCGTTGTCGGACACCTCGGTGTAGAGGTAGTCGTAGTCGGCCTCGATGTCGTACCAGCCCGAAAGGTCCAGCTTCGCCGACGACTTGCCGGTCAGGTCGACCGAGCGGGTCAGGGTGTTCGACAGGTTGTCGCCCCGGTCGCTCCACCACTGCTTCGTACCCTCGGCGGGCTTGACGACGGTGGTGGTGACGGCCTTGGCCGGCAGCTCTACGACGAGCGCCTGCGGGTCCTTCGTGTTGTACTCCGAGACGCCCAGCTTGTGCAGCGAGGTCTTGCCCGCCTTGGCCGTGTCGTAGTCGAGCCAGCCCAGCTGGAGCTTGTCCCAGGAGGTCATGTCGCCGGGCAGGTTGCCGATCTCGCCCTTGCCGGTGCCGAGCCAGGAGCCCGCCGACATCAGGGACCAGAAGCCGACCGAGTTCTCGCCGCCGCCGGAGGTGTCGTACAGGTCCGGCAGGCCGAGGTCGTGGGCGTACTCGTGGGCGAAGACGCCCAGGCCGCCGTTCTCGGGCTGGACGGTGTAGTCGCCGACCCAGATGCCCGTGTCACCGATCTGCGCGCCACCGGCCTTGTTGTCGGCCGGGCCGGTCGCGCCCGCGTTGGTGCCGTACGCGTACCAGCGGTGCGCCCAGATGGCGTTGGGGCCCTCGGCGCCGCCGCCGGCGGACTCGTCCTCACCGGCGTGGACCAGCTGGAAGTGGTCTATGTAGCCGTCCGGCTCGTTGAAGTTGCCGTCGCCGTCGAAGTCGTAACGGTCCCACTCGTCGTACTCGGCCAGGTCCGCCTTGATCTGCGCGTCCGTACGGCCCTTGGCCTTCTGGTCGGCGACCCAGGCGTTGACGCCGTCGCGGACCGCGTCCCAGACGCTGGCGCAGTTGGACTGGCCGCAGTAGTTCGAGCCGTACCGGGCCTCGTTGTAGGGGACCTTCACCCAGTCGGAGACCGCGCCGTCGACCGAGTAACGGCCCGAGGAGGTCTTCTCGTAGTAGGTCTTGAGCGAGTGGACGTTCTTGCCCTCGCCGAAGTACAGCTTCTCGAAGTGCGCCTGGTTGTAGTCGGCCTTCCAGGCGGTGCTGTTGTCCTTCTTCGGGTCCGGCTTGGCGATCTTGTTGTGCGCCGGGCCGGGGGTGCCGCCGAACTTCTTGACGGGCGGCTTGGGGCCGTCGCCGTCCGGGTCGAACAGCGTGGTGTCGTCGACCTGGTCGCCGAACTCCAGCAGGATGGTGAAGATCTTGTCGGTCTTCTCGCGGCCGAGCTCCACGTACTTCTTGTCGCCGAGCTTGACGACCTTGGAGCCGCTGCGGGTGGTCACCTTCTTGTCCCCGGAGAGCACCTGCTCCAGCGCGGCCTCCCGCTGCGCCGCCTGCTGCTCGCTGAAGGGGCCTTCGAGGTTGTGCTCCACATGCCCCTTCGCCGGCGCCGGGTCACGGCGGTCGGCGGAAGACGCGGCGGAGCCTGACGTGGTGTCATGCGCCTGGGCGGTGGCGAAGGTCGACGCCGTCGCTGCGGTGGCGGCCATGGCCACGACAACAGCAGCGGCGCGAAGCGCCCGTCTCTGATTGGTCACTTGATGCAGTCCTCCCCGGGCGTCCGCGCAGCGGCCAGGGGGGTATGGAGAGGGCCGCGCGCGTAAACGCGTCACAAGTGACGACATTTGATCGGAGTTGCGAGAGAAAAGACAGACCTTGACTTGAACAGACCAAGTGCACTATGCAGGAGCGCTTTACCGGTATGCGGACAGGATCACCGCCAACGGGCGCGCCGTGCCGTCCGGTTGGTGAGAGGCGTGACTCCGTGCGCCCCCTGTGCACCGGTACCGGGGGTTAGGTCACGCTTACTACCGGTCCCCGTCGGGCATCCACCGTCGTAGGGTCGGAAAACGCCCCCCAACGTGCCGACCGCCCGCCCATCCGACGTCCCGAGGACGGAAACCGCCATGCCGCGTCCGACTGCCGCACAGCTCGTCTACGGTTCGGCCACCGTCGTCGTGACGACCCTCGCCCTGCTCCTGCTCTCCGGCACGGAATCGGGGATCGGCGTGGCCCTCGCCGCCACCACCGCGCTCGCGCTCGGCCTGCTGGTGGCCGTGCGCCTGCCCCAGCCCCGGCAGACCGCGCCGGGCCGGGCGGCGCACCAGGGAGCGGCCCGTACGCACCACGCCCTGGACGGCATCGGCGCCCGGGAGCGGGTGCCGGCCGCCCGCCCGTCCCAGCGGGCGGGCGAGCACTCACTGCGCCGCTGAGCTACCGGGCCGAGACCACCACGGTCTTGGCCGCCTTGTCCTGGAGCCCCTGCCGGTAGGGCTTGTCCGTGAACATCAGCACGATGTTGATCAGCCACCACAGGCAGGGGCAGCAGAGCAGCGCCGGAAGCCAGAGCACGACCGCGCGCATCAGCGACGAGCCGACGTCGGGCACCCGGCCGTCGTTCAGCATGGCCACGCGCAGCTTCAGCAGCCGCTTGCCCAGGGTCCGGCCGTCCTTGTGCGTGAAGTACGTGTCGTAGGCGACATAGACGACCAGGCCGATCAGCGACCACAGGAACTGGTGGCCGCTGTAGGAGTTGCTGATCGCGTCGCCGAAACCGTCGTCGCCGTTGTCGCCCGTGACGTCGACCGCGCCGCCCCACGGCAGCGAGATCAGGTACAGCGGGATCGAGATGATGAGGAAGTCGATCAGGCGCGCCAGGATCCGCTTGCCCGGCTCGGCCAGCGGCGGCATCCCCGCCAGCGGGTCCGGCGCCCCGAAACCCCCACCGCTCCCGTACGGGTCGTTCGGCGGGGGCGGAGGCGGCGGAGGGGGCGGGGCACTTCCGTACGGGGGCTGACCGTAGGGCGGCTGACCGTCTGACGGCGGCGGGGGCTCCTGCGGCTTCTTGAGGAACGGATCGTCGTCCTCGGGCGGCTGGCCGGGCGTCGGCTGGTCGTTGCTCATGGGGGCAGTGCACCCCGTGCCACCGGGGCCCGCAACGGCTCAGGTGCGTTCGGGGGACGCGGAGCGGCATACGAGTCTACGGCGGGGCCGCAGGGGCTGCCCGCTCAGCTCGCTCTGGCCGGCCGCGTGACTCAGCCCGCTCAGCCCGCCACGAACGTGCGGGCCGCCTTGTCGTGCCAGCACTGGCGCCACGGGCGGTCGATCAGGCACCAGAGCACGTTGACCACGCCGATGACCAGGAGCCCCAGCACGCCGTAGACGAGCCAGCGGCGCAGGGCCGCCCCCAGCGTGGGCGCGTCGTGGGACTCGATGTCCCGTACGTCGAGCCCGAAGAGCTTCTTGCCGAGCGTCCGGCCCCACTTGGCGGTGGGCAGCGCCTCCAGGAGGAAGCCGAGGAGGAGGAAGGCCGCGACCAGGGCCCCCAGCAGCGCTCCGGTGGTGGAGTCCAGCAGCCAGACGGTGACGGTCTCGCCGGTCTGCTTCGCCGCGGTGATCTTCTGGTCGATGTGGTCCAGCGCCTGGGTGGCCAGGGGGACGGCCACCGCGCCGACGGCCGCGCCGAGCACCAGGTTGTCGACCAGCCGGGCGGCGAACCGCTTGCCGAGCCCGGCGGGCCTGGCCGCCGCCTGGGCGCGGACGAGCTGCTGGAAGGGGTCGTCGGCCGCCGGGGGCTTCCAGGGCACGACGGGCTGGTCCGCCGCCCCGGACTGCGCGAACGGGGACTGCTGTTGCTGGTGCGGCAGCGGGTGGAGCGGCTGCTGGGGGTGGGCCTGTTGCTGCTGGGGGGCTTGCTGCTGGTGTGCCTGCTGATGCTGGGATTGCTGCTGCGGTTCGGGCTGGGCCAGTCGATGGACCTGCTGCGCCCAGGACGCCGAGCCGCCGCCGGGGCCCGGAGTGAGCGGGGTGTGCAGGGCCGCCGGAGGTGCGGAGGTGGCGGCGGGGGCCGGGGACGGTGTGGGTACGGCGGGGGCAGCGGGGGCCTGGACCGGTCCCTGCCGCGCCTCCCGGGGGGCGGGGGCGGGAGCCTGCGCCGAGCTCAGGTTCTGTGCCGCGCTCACGTTCTGCGGCCCCTGCGGCGTACCGGCGTTGGACAGGGAGGCGTTCGGCTGTACGGCACCGGCCTGCGGGCCCGTCGCACGGATCGTGACCGTCCCCTCGGCCGGCGGGCGCGCGCCCGCCTCCTGGGGTGCCCGGCCGCCGTCCCGCATCCCCGGCAGCACCCCGCCGGTCGGGTCCTGCGCGAGGGGTGCCCGCGGGTCGGCGGGGGCCGGGGCGGGCTCGGGCGTCGGGCCGCCCCACGCGACCCGGCGGTCCCGCTCGCCGCCGAAGCCGGTCTGGCGCGCGGAGTCCGCCTGCCAGACGGACCCGGCGTCGGAGCGGTCCGCGGCGGGTTCTCCGGAACCGGCCGGGAGGCCCTCCTCCTCGTCGAAGAAGATCGGCCCGGTCTCCTCCACCGGAGCGGCCTGCGGGGGCGCGGGCCGGCTCGTACCGGGGACCCAGGACGCGCCGTTCCAGTACCGGACGTAACCGGGGATGGAGGGATCGGGGTAGTAGCCCTCACGGGGGCTGTCGTCACCGGGTGCCGGAGTTGGCGCGCTCATCAGCGGGTCCCGTATCTCTTCGAGGCCTCAGGCCGTTCGGCGCCGGGAGGGCGGACGGCCTCAATACAAGGGTCCACATCTATCAGACCGCCACGTATCCCCGGGCCGGTCCACCTGTTTGGGACCACTTTCGCCACGGATCGAAGTTTTTTTGAGAAGTCGCGTAATAGGTGGCGGGGAGGGCGCTCTCTCCTTGTGCGGGACGGTCACGGGACCGGCCCACGAGCACCGGAAGGTCGTGCATTCTCATGATGAACATCGTGGAACGTGAGCTGGAGCTGAAGCTCGTCCTGTCCCCCGAGCGGTCCATCCCGGTACCCGCCCGGCTGACGTATCGCACCGACGACCCGTACGCCGTGCACATCGCCTTCCACATCGGCTCCGAGTCTCCCGTGCACTGGACGTTCGCCCGGGAGCTGCTGGTGGAAGGGGTGTTCCGGCCGTGCGGGCACGGGGACGTACGGATCTGGCCGACGAAGATCGACAACCGCAGCGTGATCTGCGTGGCCCTCACCTCCCCCGACGGCAACGCCCTCCTGGAGGTGCCCTCGGCCGCCGTGGCCGCCTGGGTGGAGCGGACCCTGCGTGTGGTGCCGCCGGGCACGGAGAGCGACCGGCTCGGGATCGACGAGGCGCTGGCGGAGCTGCTGGCCCCGCTGCCGGCGGACGACCTGTGGCTGAGCGACCCGTGGTCGGCGGACGAGTCGCCGTCCCAGGACGGTGAGGTGTGAGGGCCCCGGCAGGGAGCGGGGATCAGAAGAGCTTGCCGGGGTTGAGGAGGCCGAGCGGGTCGAAGGCGGCCTTGATACCGCGCTGCAACTCGATACCGGTCTCGCCCAGTTCGCGGGCGAGCCACTCCTTCTTGAGGACGCCGACGCCGTGTTCGCCGGTGATGGTCCCGCCCAGTGCCAGACCGAGCGCCATGATCGCGTCGAAGGACTCACGGGCCCGGCGGGACTCGTCGGGGTCGGTGTGGTCGAAGCAGACGACGGGGTGGGTGTTGCCGTCGCCCGCGTGGGAGCAGACGCCGATGGTCAGGCCGTACTCCTCCGCGATGGCGGCGGTGCCCTCCAGCATCGCGCCGAGCCGGGAGCGCGGTACGCAGACGTCGTCGATCATCGTGGCGGACTTGACGGTCTCCAGCGCGGTGAGCGACATCCGGCGGGCCTGGAGGAGGAGTTCGGACTCGGCGGGGTTATCGGCCGGGACCACTTCGGTGGCTCCGGCGGCGGTGCAGAGCGCTCCGACGGCGGCGAGGTCGGCCGCCGGGTCGGGGGTGTCGAAGGCACAGAGGAGGAGCGCCTCGGTGGTCTCCGGCAGCCCCATGGACGCCAGCTTGTTGACGGCACGCACGGTCGTCCGGTCCATCAGTTCGAGGAGTGACGGGGTGTGACCGCGCTCCATGATCCGGCACACAGCGTCACAGGCGGTGGCTGCCGAGGGGAACTCGGCGGCGAGGACGAGCTGCTGCGGCGGCTGCGGTTTGAGCGCGAGGACGGCCTTGACGACGATTCCGAGGCTGCCCTCGGAGCCGACGAAGAGCCGGGTGAGGTCGTATCCGGCGACGCCTTTCGCCGTGCGGCGGCCGGTGGTCAGGAGCCGCCCGTCGGCCAGGACGACATCGAGACCGAGGACGTACTCGGCGGTGACCCCGTACTTCACGCAGCACAGGCCGCCGGACGCGGTGCCGATGTTGCCGCCGATGGTGCACGTCTCCCAGCTGGAGGGGTCCGGCGGGTAGTACAGACCGTGTTCGTTCACCGCGCGTGACAGCACCGCGTTGATGACGCCCGGCTCGACGACGGCGATCCGGTCGACCGGGCCGATCTCCAGGATCCGGTCCATCTTCACCAGGGAGAGCACGATGCAGCCGTCCGAGGCGTTGGCCGCGCCGGACAGGCCGGTACGGGCGCCCTGCGGGACGACCGGGACGCGCAGCGCGGTGGCGGTGCGCATGACGTGCTGGACCTGCTCCACCGTGCGCGGGAGCACGACGACGGCCGGGGTGCCGGACTCGCAGAAGCTCGCCATGTCGTGGGCGTAGGACGCGGTGACGTCCGGGTCGGTGATCAGGGCCTCGGGCGGGAGACCCGTGCGCAGGCGTTCGAGAAGATCGCTCATGATCCAAGCGTGACACCCGGGGCCAATGGTGTGAACCCGTAGGCGGTGGCGATCCCAAGGCGCGGTGTGCTCGTATGACTGACGCACAGTGATGGCCATGGATGTCATGCCCCAGCAGGATCCCGAGTCCCGCCGGCCGCCCGAGCCGTCCCCGCAGGACCCGCACGACCCCGACGCGCTGCCCGCCGAAGGCGCCACCGCCGTACCCCCGCCCCCTCCCACCCTGCGGACGACGCTGCGCCGGGCCGCGTTCGGGGCGGTGGCGGCGGGTGTGCTGCTGGCCGGTGCGCTGGTGGCGGTCCCCGACGGGGACCGGGACGCCCCGAAGGAGCCGGGACCGGGGGAGCGGGCCGAGGCGGCGGCGACCGCGGGCTCCCCCGCCTCCCTCTCGGACCTGACCGCGCTGATCGGGGACCGGCAGAAGTGGGTGGAGTCCCACCCGGCCGACGCCCCGTCGTGGGCGACGCTCGGTTCGGCGTACGTGGAGTGGGGGCGGCGCTCGGCGGACGCGGCGTACTACGGGCGCGCCGAGGAGGCGCTGAAGCGGTCGCTGGACGCCCGGCCGGGTGAGCGCGGCAACGGGGAGGCGTGGGTGGGGATGGCGGCGCTGGCCAACGCGCGGCACGACTTCCTCGCGGCGAAGCGGTGGGGCGAGACGGTACGGAAGCAGCAGCCGAAGACCTGGAGCGTGTACCCGGTCCTCATCGACGCGTACACGGGTCTCGGGGACCAGAAGGCGGCGACCGCGGCGACGGAGAAGTTCGGCGAGCTGCGCAAGGGCGTTCCGGCGCTGGCCCGCACCGCCGATCTCTACCGGGGCCAGGGCTGGCGCGAGGACGCGCTGGCCACCGCCCGGGAGGCCGCGGACCGGGCGACGACGCCCACCGAGAAGGCCGAGGCGCTGCACCGTCTCGGCGAGCTGGCCTGGGAGCGGGGCGAGCCGGAGGAGGCGGTGGCGCAGTTCGACGCGGCGCTGCGCACGGACTCCGGCCACCACGCGTCCCTGGCGGGCAGGGCGCGGGCCCTGGTGGCGCTGGAGCGCACCGACGAGGCTCTGGCCGCTTACCAGAGCGCGGTCACCGAGCTCCCGCGCCCGGAGTACGTCCTCGAACTGGGCGAGCTGTACGAGTCCCTGGAGCTCGACGGGGACGCGCGGAGCCAGTACGAGAAGCTGGGCGGGCTGCTGGAGCAGGCGAAGGCGGCCGGGGTCGACGAGTCCGTGATCCGGGCCCGCTACGAGAGCGACCACGGGGACCCGGCGGTGGCGGTGGAGCTGCTGCGCGGCCAGTGGAAGAAGCAGCACCGCAGTGCGGCGGTGGCGGACGCGCTGGGCTGGGCGCTGCACCGGGCGGGCAAGTCGGAGGAGGGGCTGGAGTACGCGCAGCAGGCAGTGGACACGGGTGTGCGGAACGCCTCGTACGCGTACCACCTGGGCGTGATCGAACAGAAGCTGGCGCAGTACGGTCCGGCCCGCCGCCACCTGGAGGAGGCGCTCCGCACCAACCCGGCCTTCTCGCCGCTGGACGCACCGAAGGCCCGGGAGGCGCTGGAGTCGCTCGGTGAGCCGTCGCCGGGCGGTCCGGGGGACACGCAGCCGCCGCCCCCGCCGCCCCCGGCGCCCGTCCCTGAGCCGAAGCGGGAATCCGAGCCGGAGCAGAAGCCGGAGCCGAAGCGGAAGCAGGAGTCCCCCCGGCCGGAGGCCCCGGCACCGGCCCCCTCGAAGACGGCCCCTGCCCCGTCGAAGGCGGCCCCGAGCAGCCCGGCGGCGGTGGAGGCCGACGCCTCGAAGAGTCCGTGACGGACGGCCGGGAACGGCGTACGCCACCGCGGTCCGGGGTGCTGCCCCGGGCCGCGGTGGCGTATGTATCCGTGAAAAGGCTGGGCTCAGAGGTTGCCGCGCTTCTCCTGCTCGCGCTCGATCGCCTCGAAGAGGGCCTTGAAGTTGCCCTTGCCGAAGCCCATGGAGCCGTGGCGCTCGATCATCTCGAAGAAGACGGTCGGGCGGTCCTGGACCGGCTTGGTGAAGATCTGCAGCAGGTAGCCGTCCTCGTCGCGGTCGACCAGGATCTTCAGCTCGCGCAGGGTCTCGACCGGCACCCGGGTCTCGCCGGCCCACTCGCCGAGGGTGTCGTAGTACGAGTCGGGGGTGTCCAGGAACTGCACACCGGCCGAGCGCATCGAGCGGACCGTGGAGACGATGTCGTTGGTGGCGAGCGCGATGTGCTGGACGCCGGCGCCGCCGTAGAACTCCAGGTACTCGTCGATCTGCGACTTCTTCTTCGCGATCGCCGGCTCGTTGATCGGGAACTTCACCTTCAGCGTGCCGTCGGCGACGACCTTCGACATCAGGGCGGAGTACTCGGTGGCGATGTCGTCGCCCACGAACTCCTTCATGTTGGTGAAGCCCATGACCTCGTTGTAGAAGCCGACCCACTCGTTCATCCGGCCGAGCTCGACGTTGCCGACGCAGTGGTCGATGGCCTGGAAGGTGCGCTTGGCGGGCGGCTCGACGATCGGCGTGGCAGCCGCGAAACCGGGGAGGTACGGGCCGTCGTAGCCGGAGCGCTCCACCAGGGTGTGGCGGGTCCTGCCGTAGGTGGCGATGGCGGCGAGGACGACGGTGCCGTGCTCGTCCTTGACCTCGTGCGGCTCGGTGAGACCGCGGGCGCCGTGCTCGACGGCGTACGCGTAGGCGGCGCGGGCGTCCGGGACCTCGATGGCGAGGTCGACCACACCGTCGCCGTGCTCGGCGACATGGTCGGCGAGGAAGGTGCCCCACTCGGTGGACGCCCGGATCACGGAGGTGAAGACGAAGCGGGCGGCGCCGTTGGTCAGGACGTAACTCGCGGTCTCGCGGCTGCCGTTCTCCGGTCCGGAGTAGGCCACGAGTTTCATGCCGAAGGCGGTCGAGTAGTAGTGCGCGGCCTGCTTGGCGTTGCCCACGGCGAAGACGACCGCGTCCATTCCCTTGACCGGGAAGCGGTCGGCCTGCGCTGCGGTGTCAGGGCTGGTGTGCAGAGTCTCAGTCATGTTCGAAGGCTCTCCCCGCATCGCAAGGTGCGCAATAGTTCACGCATCAGCTGGTCAATGTGTGCAGTCGGTCGCCATGATGGCGGGGCTATCTGTACAGGGTGACCACCGGAGGCGGGATTATGGCGATCGATCATCTGGACGGCCGGCTCATCGTGCTGCTCGCACGTGAGCCGCGTATCGGCGTACTCGAAGCATCCCGGCGGCTCGGCGTGGCGCGCGGGACCGTGCAGGCGCGGCTGGACCGCCTTCAGTCGAATGGCGCCATCCGGGGGTTCGGCCCGGACGTCGATCCGGCGGCGCTCGGCTATCCGGTGACCGCGTTCGCGACGCTGGAGATCAAGCAGGGGCAAGGCGCCGACGTACGGGCCCACTTGGGCGGCGTACCGGAGGTCCTGGAGCTGCACACCACCACCGGGCACGGGGACATGCTCTGCCGGCTGGTGGCCCGTTCCAACGCCGATCTCCAGCGGGTGATCGACCGGGTTGTCGGATTTGATGGCATTGTCCGGGCCTCCACGGCGATCGTCATGGAGAACCCGGTTCCGCTGCGGATCATCCCGCTGGTGGAACAGGCGGCCCAGGACACCGACTGAGCCAGGGGAATCCGGGCAGTGGATGATCCGGAAAGCCCGACCGCCGACTGAGCCGAGGAAGTGCGTGTGAGCTTCTGGGAGTATCTGAGCACCCGCCACCAGCAGCTCCTCACGGACGCGTTCCAGCACGTCAGCGCGGTCTTCCAGTGCATGGTCATCGCCACCGTGCTGGGTGTGGTGATCGGGGTGGTGAGTTACCGCAGCGGCTGGGGCGGCTCGCTCGCCATCACCTCCACGGCGACGATCCTCACCATCCCCTCGCTCGCCGCGATCGGTCTGCTGATCCCGCTGGTCGGGCTCGGCGTCGCGCCGACCGTGATCACCCTGACGCTGTACGGGCTGCTGCCCATCGTCCGGAACTCCATCGTGGGGCTGCGGGGCGTCGATCCGGCGCTGGTCGACGCGGCGACGGGCATCGGGATGTCCCGGGTGGCGCGGCTCTGCCGGGTGGAGCTGCCGCTGGCCTGGCCGCCGATCCTGACCGGGATCCGGGTCTCCACCCAGATGCTGATGGGTATCGCCGCGATCGCCGCGTACGCCTCCGGGCCCGGCCTCGGCAACGAGATCTTCCGGGGCATCGCCTCGCTGGGCAGCGCCAACGCGATCAACCAGGTCCTCGCGGGCACGCTCGGCATCGTCGTGCTCGCCCTGCTCTTCGACGCCGCGTACGTCCTGCTGGGGCGGCTGACCATCCCGAGGGGGATCCGTGCCTGAGACCGAGACCGGCGCCGTCACGGAGGAGGGGACCGCGGCCACCTCCGGGGCCACCATCCAGCTGGAGAACCTGACCAAGAGGTACCCGGGCAGCCCGAATCCGGCCGTCGACAACGTCTCCATGGAGATCAAGGCCGGCGAGACCGTGATCTTCGTAGGCCCGTCCGGCTGCGGGAAGTCCACCACCCTGAAGATGATCAACCGGCTGATCGAGCCCACCTCGGGCCGGATCAGGATCGGCGACGAGGACGTCACCGACATCGACCCGGTGAAGCTCCGCCGCAAGATCGGGTACGCGATCCAGTCCTCCGGCCTCTTCCCGCACATGACGGTCGCGGAGAACATCGCACTGGTGCCGAAGATGGTCGGCTGGTCCAAGTCCCGGGTGAAGGACCGGGTGGAGGAGATGCTCGACCTGGTGGGCCTGGACCCGCGCGAGTTCCACGGCCGATATCCTCGCCAGCTCTCCGGCGGGCAGCAGCAGCGGGTGGGCGTGGCGCGGGCGCTGGCCGCCGACCCGCCGGTGCTGCTGATGGACGAGCCGTTCGGCGCGGTCGACCCGATCACCCGCGACCACCTCCAGGACGAGCTGATCCGGCTGCAGCACGAGCTGCACAAGACGATCGTGTTCGTCACCCACGACTTCGACGAGGCGATCAAGCTCGGCGACCGGATCGCGGTGCTGCGGGAGCGGTCGCACATCGCGCAGTTCGACACCCCCGAGGCGATCCTGACCAACCCGACGGACGACTTCGTCTCGGGTTTCGTGGGGGCGGGCGCGGCCCTCAAGCGCCTCAATCTCACCCGCGTACGGGATGTGGGCATCGCGGACTTCCCGACGGTGACGGTCGAGGACCCGCTCCAGTCGATCTTCAACAAGCTGCGCAGCGGCACCCACAACGAGCTGCTGATGCTGGACCGCCAGAACCGCCCGTACAAGTGGCTGCGGCGCGGCGACCTGATGCGGGCGCGCGGTTCGCTGGCGCGGGCCGGGCAGCTGGTGCACGACACGGTGACCCGGGACGCCACGCTGCACGACGCGCTGGAAGCGGTACTGACGGACAGCGGCGGCCGGGTCGCGGTGACCGGGCGGCGCGGCGAGTTCATCGGGGTCGTCGACATGAAGACGCTGATGGACAACGTGCAGGAGCTGCTGGAGGCGGACCGGCTGACGGCCATGGAGCACCAGCACGAGCTGGAGGAGCTGCGCGTCCACCGGACGGAGCAGGAGCTGGAGGGGGGTGGCGGCGGAGTATGAGTCCCAGCCATACGTCCGGCTCAGGCAAGGGCCCGGCCACCCCCACCCGGCCGCCGGGCGAGCACGACGTCAAGGGCCACGCGTTCCACGACGAGGAGAGCGACCCCTCCCCCGCCCCGGCAGCGCCGGAACGCCGGTTCACCTGGCGGAAGCTGGTGGTCCTGCCGGCGGTGCTGGCGGTCATCCTGGTCGTCACCTACGTGTGGATCACCAACATCCATCTGGACTCGATCGCGGAGAACTCGCTCTCCGGCGGCAACGTGCAGCTGCGCTGGTGGCAGCACGTGCGGCTGACGGCGATCTCCACCTTCTGGGTGCTGATCATCGCGATCCCGCTCGGCATCGCCCTGACCCGGCGGCGGCTGCGCAAGGCGGCCCCGGCGTTCACAGCGCTGGCCAACATCGGGCAGGCGACCCCGGCGATCGGCCTGCTGGCGCTGCTGGTGATCTGGCTGGGCATCGGCCCGCGGACCGCGATCATCGGCATCGTGATCTACGCGGTGCTGCCGGTGCTCTCCAACACGGTGACGGGCCTGCGGGCGATCGAGCCGAACATGATCGAGGCGGCGCGCGGGATGGGGATGTCCGGGCGGGGCGTCCTGATGAAGGTGGAGCTGCCGCTGGCGGTGCCGCTGATCCTGGCCGGGGTGCGTACGGCACTCGTCCTGAACGTCGGTACGGCGACGCTGGCCACGTTCGGCGGGGGCGGCGGGCTCGGTGACCTGATCACCTCGGGGATCCAGACGCAGCGGATGCCGGTGCTGATCATCGGCTCGGTGCTGACGGTGGTGCTGGCGCTGCTGGTGGACTGGCTGGCCTCGCTGGCCGAACTGGCGCTGACGCCGCGCGGGCTGGAGGAGCGGTGAGGGGTACGTACGGCATCCGGGTCCTGGCAGCCGCGTCCCTGATGCTGCTGCTGGGCGGCTGCGGGCTCAAGAGCGGTTCTCCGATGGTGGACGACGTGTCGCCCGGCTCGGTCGGGCAGGGCGAGCCGCTCAAGGGCGCCACGCTGACGGTGACCTCGAAGAACTTCAGCGAGAACATCATCCTCGGCCAGATGACCGGCCTGGTGTTCAAGGCGGCCGGGGCGGAGGTCCTGGACCGGACGAACCTGCCGGGCTCGATCAGCGCCCGCGAGGCCATCATCAACGGCGACGCCGACGCGCAGTGGGACTACACCGGCACCGGCTGGATCACCTTCCTCGGTCACGCGGACCCGATCGTCGACCCGCAGAAGCAGTACGAGGCGGTACGGGACGAGGACAAGGGCAACGGGGTGGTCTGGCTGCCGCCGGCCCCGCTCGACAACACGTACGCACTGGCCATCAGCAAGAAGAACAACGCCGAGTACAAGCTGAAGACCCTCTCTGATGTGGCGGCCCTCGCGAAGAAGGACCCGGGCGCGGTGACGATCTGCGTGGAGAACGAGTTCGCCTCCCGCGACGACGGGCTGCCCGGCATGGAGAAGCGGTACGGGATGAAGATCCCTGCGGGCAACATCCAGAAGATGGACGCCGGGATCATCTACACCCAGGTCTCGGAGTCCAGCTCCTGCCTGCTGGGCGAGGTGTTCACCACCGACGGCCGGATCAAGGCCATGGATCTGGACGTGCTGGAGGACGACAAGAACTTCTTCCCCAACTACAACGCGTCCCCGGTCATCCACCTGGCGACCTTCGAGAAGTACCCGGTGATCGCCGAGCTGCTGGCCCCGCTGGCGAAGAAGCTGACGACCGAGGTCGCGCAGACGCTGAACGCGAAGGTGGACGTGGACGGCGAGGACCCGCACGAGGTGGCGAAGGACTGGCTGGTGGCGGAGGGGTTCATCGAGGAGGGGTGAGGAGCCGGAGCCACTTACAAAGGATCCGTTGCAAAGAATCTCTTGCAAAGGTTGCTTTGCAAGCCTACGGTCGAGGCATGACGGACGACGAGACCGGCCGGGCCACCCACGCCCCCGCCCCCGCCCCCGCCCCCACCGGCGACCGGAACATCCACAACATCAACGCCCGTACGCTGCGCACCCTCGCGCACCCCCTGCGGATCCGGCTGCTCAACGCCCTGCGGGAGTTCGGCCCCGCCACCGCCTCCGGGCTCGGCGAGCGGCTGGGCGAGTCCAGTGGCGCGACCAGCTACCACCTGCGCCAACTGGCGGAGAGCGGGCTGGTCGAGGACGCCCCGGACCTGGGCAAGGGCCGGGAGCGGTGGTGGCGGGCGGTGCACGAGGGAACGATGTTCGAGACCGCCGACTTCCGGACGCACGCCGACCCGGAGGTGCGCGGGGCGATCGATTTCGTCATGCACGAGGTGGCCACCACTCACGCCCAGGAGCTGAGCACCTGGCTCGGCACGATGGACGAGTGGCCGGAGGAGTGGCAACGGAGCTGGGACATCAGCGACTTCAAGATCCGGCTCACTCCCGATCTGGCGCAGGAGCTGTCCGAGAAGCTCCACGCCGTCGTGGAGAGCTACCGGGACCGCGTCCCGGAGGGCACCGAGGGCTCGGCGGTCGTGCGGACCCATCTGCACGCCTTCCCCCGCCCGTCCGAATGATCAGCGCACCCCGACAGCCCAGGGTCCGAAGGGAATTACTCATGCACGCCGACATGCACACCGACATCCACCTCGCCCTGCACGCCGACCGGGCCGCCGAACTGCGTCACGAAGCACGGGAGTTCCGCCTCCCCCGGCCCCGGCTCCGCACCCGGATCGGCTGGACGATGGTCGAGGTCGGCCTCCGGCTGGCCCGGAGCGGGCCGACGACGACCTGCGGCCAGACGTTCCGTACCGCCTAGCCGACCGCCTCCGGGGGAAGCACGGCCATGCACCGCCACCACCGCACTCCGCTCGCCGCCACGCTGGCGGCCAACTCCATCTCCACCGCCGGGACTTCACTCACCCTGATCGGCGTGCCCTGGTTCGTCCTGGAGACCACCGGCAGCGCGGGCCGGGCCGGCGTCGTCGCCTTCTGCGCCACCCTGCCGATCGTCCTCGCCGCGCTGATCGGCGGACCGTTCATCGACCGGATCGGCCGCCGCAGGGTCGCCGTCGCGTCCGACACCGTCTGCGGCCTCGCCATCGCCGCGATCCCGCTGCTGCACCACCTGGGCGCCCTCGAATTCTGGATGCTCTGCGCGCTGATGGCGCTGAACGGCTTCGCCCACACCCCGGGCAACACCGCCCGCTACGTCCTCATCCCCGACCTCGCGGAGCAGGCGGGCACCACGCTCCCCCGCGCCGCCAGCCTCTTCGACGCGGTCTCGCGCGGGGCCAGGATGGTCGGCGCGGCACTGGCCGGGGTCCTCATCGCCTTCGTCGGCTCGGAGACCGTACTCCTCCTGGACGCCGCGACGTTCGGCCTCTCCGCCCTGCTGATCGCCGTCGGCGTACGGGGGGTGGCCTCGGCCGAACCGCGCAAGGGCGGGGCGCCCGTCTCGATGCGCACATACGGCACCGAACTCCGCGAGGGGTACGGCCACTTGATGGGCAACCGACTGCTGCTGTCGGTCGTGGTCATGGTGATGTTCATGAACGGCACCGACCAGGGCTGGAACGCCGTCCTGCTCCCGGTGCACGCCGAGTCCGAGCTGGGCGGGGCCAGGGACATCGGGCTGCTCACCGCGCTGTTCGGGGCGGGCGGTCTGACGGGGGCGCTGGTGTACGGGGCGGTGGGGCACCGCTTCCCGAGGCGGGCGGTGTTCACGGTGTGCGTGATCCTGTGCGGCGCACCGCGGTTCCTGGTCGCGGCGGTGACCGGGACGACGCTGCCGCTGGCGGTGACCATGCTGCTCGGCGGGATCGCGGGCGGGGTGCTGAACCCGATCCTGACGACGGTCCTCTACGAACGCGTACCGGACCGGCTGCGCAGCCGGGTCTCGGGGGCGCTGACGGCCGGGTGCGAGTTCGCGATGCCGCTGGGCGGGCTGGCGGCCGGGCTGCTGGTGGAGGGCCTGGGCCCGTCGGGGGCGCTGCTGGCGATGGGCGGGGTGTACTTCCTGGCGACGCTGAGCCCGCTGGTGTTCCCGGCGTGGCGGACGATGGAGAGGCCGGCGGAGGAGGCGGCGGCTCAGGAGGTCTCCGTACCGCCTGAGGTCAGCAGCTCGGCACCTTCCCGCCGTGCTCCAGCGCCTTGAGCGCGTCCACCGCGCCGCCCAGTGTCGTGACGGGGATCAGCCGCAGCCCGTCGGGCCGCTCGGCCTCCGCCTCCCGGCACTCGGCCTTCGGGACGAGGAAGACGGTGGCTCCGTCGCGGTGGGCGGCCTGGGTCTTCATGGAGACCCCGCCGACCGCGCCGACCTTGCCGTCCGCGCTGATCGTCCCCGTACCGGCGATGGTGCGGCCCCCGGTGAGATCGCCGCCCCTGCCGTCGCCGTCGAGCTTGTCGATGATGCCGAGGGAGAGGAAGAGACCGGCGCTGGGCCCCCCGATGTCACCGAGGTCCACGGTCACCCGCATCGAGCCGGGCTTGCGGTCCAGTTGGTTCAGGGCGGCGTCGACGGCGACGTTCTGGGACTCCTTCATGTCGTTCAGGTTGTGCTGCTCGATCTCCTGCTCGGAGCCGCCGGTCGGATAGACGGCGTCCCGGGGCATGACCGCCCGGTCCGTACGGAACCAGCCGTCCAGCACGCTGCCGACCCGGATGTCCGCCTTGGGACCGGTGGCGACGATCGTGGTCATCCGCAGCTGCCCGTCGGTGGGCCGGGTCTCCGCACCGGTGATGGTGATCACCGGTCTGCCGCGGTCCTTGCCGAGCACGTCCGCGGTCACCCCGGGCTGCGCCAGGGTGAACGGCAGCGGCGCGAAGGCCGCCGTACCGAACAGGGCGAGGACGGGCAGCGCGCAGAGGGCGAGCGCGCGGGGGCGCGAGAGACGAGTGAGCACTCGTCCAATCTAGCCGCCGCGCACGGGTGGGAACGCGCCAGGCGTACGCCCCCGGTCTCGCGGCCCGGCGCCGCCGGGAGCGCGCCAGGCGTATGCCCCGCCACGCTCCCCGCCCCACCTCCGCGCCGGGAGCTACCGCAGGGCGTCCGCCACTTCCCGGGCGGCGTCGAGCACCCGGGGGCCGACCCGCTCCGGTACGGCGTCGGCGAGCATGACCACGCCGACGCTCCCCTCCACCCCCGTCACCCCGACGAGCGGCGCGGCCGCCCCGCTGGCACCGGCTTCGAGCTCGCCGTGGGTGAGGGTGTAGCCGGGGTGTCCGGCCGTCGTCTGCTGGCGGGCGGACAGGATGGCCCGCCCCGCGGCGCCCCGGTCCAGCGGGTGCCGGAAACCCGCCCGGTAGGCCACGTGGTAGTCGGTCCAGGTCGGCTCGACGACGGCGACCGCGAGGGCGTCGCTGCCGTCGACGAGCGTGAGGTGGGCGGTGGCCCCTATGTCCTCGGCCAGGGAGCGAAGCGCGGGCAGCGCGGCCTCCCGGACGAGCGGGTGGACCTGTCGGCCCAGGCGCAGCACACCGAGTCCGACCCGGGCGCGGCCGCCCAGGTCACGGCGGACCAGGGCGTGCTGCTCCAGGGTGGCGAGCAGCCGGTAGACGACGGTCCGGTTGACGCCGAGTTTGTTGGACAACTCGGTGACGGTCAGGCCGTGGTCGGTATCGGCGAGCAGTTTGAGGACGCGCAGTCCTCGGTCGAGCGTCTGGGAAGTCTCCGCGGTCACGACGCCCTCTCCTCTTCGGGTGAGCGACGACGGCCCTCTTCCGGCGGTTGCGACGCCGGTCCCAGCGGCGACGCACGGAGAGGCCGCCGGTCTGGCCAAGGCACCGGCTGCGCTCCGCGGCGGCTCTGCCACGGGGCGTTCATATGGCGGGGACAGTAGCGAGCCAGTCCGCTCAGCGGAAGCCCTCGTCCAGAATCCGGGCGCTCCCGTGGGCGGGGACCCGACCGTACGACATAACCGCCGGTCAGCGCGGTGGCGTCCGGAACGCGAACATCTACGCGCGTCCAGGTCGGCCGACGCGGTTGTGACGCTTCGTGTACCTCGTGTGAATGGGCGTTAACTCATCGTGAAGAACGGGTGCATGTTTTTTCTTCGCACGGCAATCGAACGGCCTTAGCTCACAACGCCGTTGGTACCTTCCGTGGGCAAGCGGCCACCTGCCGGAGGTGGCCGGCTTCACGGGAGGCGCTCAGATCCATGGCATGGGACGAGTGGGAACAGTTGAAGACCCAGGCCGCCGAAGAGCGGTCGACGCGGATGCGGCTGAACCAGCTGGCCCCCGAGCCGGGCGGAGGCGGCAACCAGCAGGGTGACCTGGAGGTCAACCAGAAGGACCTGGCCGCGATCGGGGATGCCGCGTTCGAACTCCGCCAGGAATTCGAGCAGGTGAGCAACCACGCTCGTACCGCCTCGCAGAAGGCGGCGAGCGGGCTGAAGTCCGAGGGGTTCGCGCTCGGCGGCGCGCTGGATCACGTCGCCTCGCGCTGGATCGACCAGTCCAGGTCGTTACTGGACGCAACGGCCCACATCTCCAACCACCTCGACTACACCAAGGGTGCCCACGCGGGCGACGAGGTCCACATCGCGGGGACGGTCAGCAGCATCTCCACACTCGACTCGGGCTTCAACGAGCGGAAGGGTGCCTGATGGATCTCGACGCCCTCCGCTTCGGCAACTTCTCCCAGCTCGGTGAGGCGATCACCGACTGGAACCAGATGGCCAAGCAGCTGGAGACCCTCAAGGGGGAGGCCAAGGACAACCTGGGCGGCAAGGCGGCCAAGGCCCGCTGGGCCGGGGAGAACGCCACGGTCACCCGGGCCTTCGTGGAGAAGACCGCGGGCGAGTTCGCCGACGCCCACACCCAGGCCCGTACGGTCACCCGCATCCTCAGCGACACCCGGGACGAACTGGTCTCCTTCCGGACCGAGCTCACCGAGGCGATCACGCAGGGCGCGAAGAAGAACCTGACGGTCAGGGACACGGGCGAGGGCTCGTTCACCGTCACGATGAACATCCACCCCGACCGCGCCGCCAAGGGCACCACGCTCCCCGAGCACAGCCAGAGCGACGTGGACGGACTGCGCGACCGGGTCGAGGCGATCCTGAAGAAGGCCACGCACAGCGACACCAGCGCCGCCGAGGCGCTGCGGCTCATCGTCGACCAGGCCGCGTACGGGTTCTCGGGTGCCGACTACGCGGACCGGGACTCGGCGGCCAAGGCCGTAGCCGAGGCGGAGGCGATCGCCGAGATCCTCAAGAAGGACCCGGCCGACATCACGCCGACCGAGCTGAACAAGGTCAACGGGACGCTCGCCACCTATGGCAGGGACCCGCTGTTCGCGGAGAGGCTCGCCACCTCCACGACGCCCGACGGGCTCCTGAAGTTCTACGCCGGCATCGCCGACCCCTACCAGGGGTACGGGGCGGACCCGAAGCAGCGGACGGAGCAGGCCAAGCTCCTCCAGAAGAACCTGGGCATCGCCCTGGGCACCGCCACGCTCTCCGACAGTGGGGCGATGCGGTCCTGGGAACAGAAGATGGTCGAGCTGGGTCCGGACGAACTCGGCACCGACCACGCGAACAATCCGCGCGGGTTCGCCGTCATGAGCAACCTCATGCGGTTCGGCGACTACGACGACCAGTTCCTCAACGACTACGGCCAGAAGCTCGTGGCGTTCGACAAGGAGCGCAACGTCGAGCACATGAGCCCGTGGATCAACAACTGGAACAACGGAGACCTGAACTTCTACAGCAAGAACGACCGGGGCCGCGACCCGATGACCGGCTTCCTGGAAGCGCTCGGCCACAACCCCGGCGCCGCGACGGAGTTCTTCGCCCAACCGGACGGTGCCGGAGCGGGCGTCGACAAGGAATCCGAGGTGAACGAGAACCTCGAGTACCTGACGAAGGACCGCATCTGGCTGTCCGACGTCTACATCATGGGCGGCGACAACAAGGTCATCGCCGGCCACGACTCCCTCGGCCACGCCCTGGAGGCCGCCACCACCGGTTACGCGTACGACGCCGATCCGATGACCGCCAAGGACCCGATGATCCCGGGCAACCGCGACCTGCGGACGGCGGAGACGGCGGGGGTGATGGAGCAGGTCGCGTTCCTGTACGGAAGCGAGGACGGGCCGAAGATGCTCCACGAGCAGTCACAGCTGGCCGACAGCCTGGGCAAGATGGGGGCTGCGTATATCGATGACATCAATTACAGCTTGTCGGGGATCGGCGACCGGGCGAAGGATGAAGAGCTCTTTCCGCCGAAGTACCAAGGACGGGCCGGCCTCGGCGAGCAGGGGGCCATCAACTTCCTCAGCGTGCTGGGTCAGAACGAAACCTCGCACGGTGTGGTCACGACGGCGCAGCACCTGTACACGCTGAGCATGCTGGATGCCAATCCCCCCACGAGCGAGGCGAACATCAACAACGCGCATGACGCGTTGACGACCGGTGGTGAGGCGCGGGGCATCCTGGACCACTCGCGTGTGCAGCAGGCAGAGACCACTTTCAAGGACGAGGCGGAGCAGCAGAACAAGTCGCTCGGCCGTTCCGGGGACTGGGTCAAGCTGGGCGCCGGGGTCGTGGTGGGGGGCGGGATCGCAGCGATTCCGGTGCCCGGATCGACGGCGGCCGCGCTCGTGGTCGCCCCGCTGGCCGCGGACACGGTCGGAAACGCGGTGAACACCTTTATCGGCCACGAGATCGACAAGGGCATCGACAAGGCCGAGAAGGATCCGGCGGAGCAGGCCCAGCTCACCAGCCAGCAGTTCTACGGCCAGGGAATCCAGCAGCAGGCCGACGCCTACATGTCGTACATCGATGGGAATCCCCAACTCAAGCAGGACACGAATCTCCGGAATTGGCCTCAAGATATCGAGCACAGCTATTTCGGCACCGGATCTCAGCAGAACGACTATCGGGGACGCCCGGCCTACAAGGACTGACCCTGCCCACTCCGGATCTCACAAAGGCAGAAACGTGTCATGCGCAATAGATTGCACTGGGTGCTGTGCGGCAGCCTGATGCTCCTCGCGTCCTCCGCGTGCACCGATGAAGAGAACGGGAAAGCAGAAACGCTTTCGGCATCGCAGGTGTGCGACAGCACACTGAGCCCGCGCTCGACGAAGGCCATCGAACGTCTGGCAGCAGCAGAAAGCTTCACCGAACTCACCGGCACCAACGCACGAGGCGATTCGAACAAGTTCTCTCTGGAGCTGGCAGCAAAAAGACTCCACGGAGGCGTTAAAGAACGCAACATATGTAACATCTACAAGGCGGACAGCGACAGCGGAATCCCTCTGCTAAGAATAGAGTTCGAGCCCAACAAGAACCACCCGGACCCGGAGGAGGAAGCGCGACGCGGAGAGAGGAGCCGACTTATCTTCCCTCTGGGCTCCTACGCCGAGGTCAACGGCGACAGTGGGGCCAATCTGTACTTTGCCTGCTCGACCGACGGGCCCGATGGCACATCCCCATACGTAAGGGCGAGGATGTACTCCTCACCGGGCCAGCTGGCCCCCGCCTCTGCCCCGGATGACCGTATGACCATCCTCAACGACGTGTCCCGCGCCATGGCCGAGCAGCTCGGCTGCGCCGACGAGGCCGCGCTGCCCGACCAGGTGCCCGAGCCCGCGAAGGGCTGACGGCCTCCGAACGGACGAGAGGGCGGGACACGTACGGATACGCGTCCCGCCCTCCCTCAGCTCGCCACGCACGGACACTTCCGCGCGTACCCGCTCAGGTCATCCGGGTCGCCCACTCCTGGACCTTCGCGATCCGCTGCTGGATCTGGTGGGCCGTCGCCTCGGCGCTCGGCGGGCCGCCGCACACGCGGCGCAGTTCGGTGTGGATCACCCCGTGGGGCTTGCCGCTCTGGTGGGTGTAGGCGGAGACCATCGTGTTGAGCTGCTTGCGCAGGCTCAGCAGCTGCTTGTGCGTGACCACGGGGCGGGCGTCGGCCGGCTTCTCCAGGAGGTCGGCCTCCTCGGCCGGCTTCTGGCGGCTGTGCGCGATCTGCCGGCTCTGCCGCTTCTGGAGGAGGAGCTGGACCTGGTCCGGCTCCAGGAGGCCGGGGATGCCGAGGTAGTCCTGCTCCTCCTCGGAGCCGGGGTGGGCCTGCATGCCGAACTCGGCGCCGTCGTACAGCACCCGGTCGAAGACGGCGTCGGACTCCAGCGCCTCGAAGGGCAGTTGCTCCTCGGTCTCCTCGTCCTCAAGCCTCTCGGCGTCGGCGAGGAGCTTGTCCTCCTCCGAGAACGGGTTCTCCTCGTCGCTGCCCTTCTTCGGCTTGTCGAGTACGTGGTCCCGCTCGACCTCCATCTCGTTGGCGAAGTCGAGGAGCATCGGGATCGTCGGTACGAAGACGGAGGCCGTCTCACCGCGCCTGCGGGAGCGCACGAAGCGGCCGACGGCCTGGGCGAAGAAGAGGGGCGTCGAGATCGTGGTCGCGTAGACGCCGACGGCCAGCCGTGGCACGTCGACGCCCTCGGACACCATGCGGACCGCGACCATCCAGCGCGACTCGTCCGCGCTGAACTTGTCGATCTTCTTCGAGGCGGCCTTCTCGTCGGAGAGGACGACGGTCGGCGTCTCGCCGGTGACCTTCTTGAGGATCTTGGCGTAAGCGCGTGCCGAGTCCTGGTCCGTCGCGATGACGAGCCCGCCCGCGTCCGGGATGCCCTTGCGGACCTCGGTGAGCCGCTTGTCGGCGGCGCTCAGGACGTTGGGGATCCAGTCACCGGTGGGCGCCAGTGCGGTGCGCCAGGCCTGGCCGATGGCGTCCTTGGTCATCGGCTCGCCGAGGCGGGCCGCGATCTCGTCCCCGGCCTTGGTGCGCCAGCGCATGTTGCCGCTGTAGCTGAGGAAGATCACGGGACGGACCACACCGTCGGCGAGGGCGTTGCCGTAGCCGTAGGTGTAGTCGGCGGAGGAGCGGCGGATGCCGTCGTTCCCCTCCTCGTACGCGACGAAGGGGATCGGGTTGGTGTCCGACCGGAACGGCGTACCGGTCAGCGCGAGCCGCCGGGTCGCCGGGTCGAACGCCTCCTGGCAGGCCTCACCCCAGGACTTCGAGTCACCGGCGTGGTGGATCTCGTCGAGGATGACCAGGGTCTTGCGCTGCTCGCAGCGGTTGCGGTGCAGCATCGGGCGGACGCCGACACCCGCGTAGGTGACGGCGACGCCGTGGTACTCCTTGCTCAGCGGGCCGGCGCTGTACTCCGGGTCGAGCTTGATCCCTATCCGGGCGGCCGCCTCCGCCCACTGCTTCTTGAGGTGCTCGGTGGGGGCGACCACGGTGATCTGCTGGACGACGTGGTGGTGCAGCAGCCACGACGCGAGGGTCAGCGCGAACGTGGTCTTGCCCGCGCCGGGCGTCGCGACGGCGAGGAAGTCGCGCGGCTGCTCCTGGAGGTACCTCTCCATGGCGCTCTGCTGCCAGGCTCGCAGCTTGCCGGCGGTGCCCCAGGGGGCGCGGCCGGGAAAGGCGGGTGAGAGGTGGTGGGAGGCGGTGGTAGTAGTCACGGTCTCCGGTTCGGGGCGCTCGGGTACGTGGGGCGCTGTCCGCACCGCACCGGGCCCGATGGACCCGGCCCGCGATACGACAACCGGGCCACCCTACCGGGGGCCCGGCTGAGAACCCGTGCGAACGAGTCGCGGTTCGAGTCCGTTGAGACGCTCTTCACAGGTGCGGCTACCGGGCGAACCTCGTGGTACCGCTACTTCTCCCGTACCCGTGTGGCCACCCACGCCCCCACCACCGCGACCACGGCCATCGGCAGGAACACCGCCGCGAACGCCACCGGGTGCGAGCCCGTGGCGCCGGACTCCACCGGGCCGTGCGCCGCCGCGCCCATCGCGCCGCCGCCGAGCGCCGCGAAGGCCGCACCGCCCGTCGCCAGCAGCAGGACGTTGGAGAGGCCGTCGGAGATCTGGAGGGCGGCGGAGTTGGAGCCCGCCTCCTCGGGGGCCGACAGCTTCAGCAGCAGCACGCTGGTGGAGGCGATCACCATGCCCATGCCGAAGCAGCCGAAGGCCCAGGCCACGGCGACGATCCAGACCGGGACCGCCGCGATCAGCACCGTGGGGGCCACCGCGATCGAGGCCGCCACCAGCACCATCCCGCTCACCATCAGCCGCTCCCGGTACGGCTCCAGGCGCGGCCGGGACTGGACGTACGAGCCGAGAGCCCAGGTCGCGCCGCCCACCGCCAGCGAGAGCCCGGCCATGGTCGGGGTCAGGCCGCGCTGGGTGACGAGCATCAGGGGTACGAAGGACTCCGCGGCGATGAACGAACCGGCCGCGACCCCGCGCAGCAGGATCACCGACGGCAGCCCGCGGGCCGCCCGTACGGTCCCGGTGGGCAGCAGGCCCCGTACGGCGGGCACCAGCAGCGCGACACCCGCGGCGGCGGGCAGCACCGCGAGCCAGTTCAGCTCCTGGCCCGCGTACTGGAGCAGCCCGGCCCCCGCCGAGATACCCAGCGCGAGGCGGATGCGGCGGCGGTCGTACGGCTGCGCCGGCGCGTCCGGGTCCGCCGGGCCCGAGGCCGTCCGGCGGATCGCCGGGAGGGCCAGCGCCAGCGGGATCACGATCAGGACGGGGATGCCGACGAAGACCCAGCGCCAGCCGAGGTGCTCGGTCACCGTGCCGGCGGCCAGCGGCCCGACCACGGACGGGATCACCCAGCTCGCGGCGAAGGCGGCCATGATCGCGGGCCGGATGCGTTCGGGGTAGGCCCGCCCGATCACCACGTACAGCGCGACGATCACCAGCCCGCCGCCGAGCCCCTGGACCGCCCGGCCCGCGATGAAGACCCACATGGAGCCGGCCGCCCCGGAGAGCAGCAGCCCCGCCCCGAAGGCGGTGATCCCGGTGGCGAGCGGCTGGAGCGGTCCGCGCCGGTCGGCCCACTGGCCGGAGAGGACCATGGCGAAGAGGCTGGTGGTGAAGTACGCGGAGAAGGCGAACGCGTAGAGCGGGATGCCGTGCAGCTCCCGGGCGGCCACCGGCATCGCCGTACCGACCGCCGTGGCCTCGAACGCGATGAGGAACACCACGGAGACGATGCCGATGCTCAGCGCCCGGTAGGTGCGCCCGAGCACCCCCTCGGCGGCCGCCCCCGCGACCGCCCCGGTCAGATCGTCGGGCAGGGCGTCCGGCATCCCGGGCCGCAGATCCCCGGGTATGCCGGTCTTCAGGTCGGTGGGGAGGTCTGCGGGCAGTCCGGTGGCGGGGTCGGTGGGACCGCCCGGCAGGTCGTGCGGCAGCTCGGTCGGCGCGGGGCGCGCGGCATCGGTGCCGTCACGCTGTTCGGGGGCGGTCATTGCCCCAGAGTAAGGGGCGTGAGGCAGTTTGAGCCCTGTCGCTGGGCCCGCCCGGGGTCGTCCCTTGGTCGTAGGCCGAAGGCCCCGGGGCGTGAACGGCGTATGGCAGTCGCATTGCGTACCGGCCGCTTCCCTTGTGGTCCGCTACCCGCGCCCCCTAACGTCGAGGACACAACAGCAACACCCGGCCGTGTGCCCGAGAGGCTCAGGGGCTCGACTGCAACTCGAGTTACACCGGTTCGATTCCGGTCACGGCCTCCGATGAGGCACCGAAAGGCTACGGCCGCCCCTATTCTGCGGGGGCGGCCGTTGCCGTGTCCGGGGTCACGGGCACCGGCGCGGCCAGGGCTCGCTCTCCCCCCTGAGCGCCGAAAGCAACGAACCCGCAGAATCACAGGGATCGCACCTATGGCCGTCGTCGTCATCTTGTTCCTCATAGCCGCGGCATTTCTCGCCGTCGCCCTGATCGGCCCGTACCGGCTGTACTGGCGGGCCCGGCCGCGAGCGGCGGAGCAGCCTTCGGAGACGGCTCTCGCGGTGGGGCGGGTCGTCGCATTCGCGGTCTCCGGGGTCTTCGTCTTCGCGGGCTGCTCGGCCCAGGAAGCGGCCGACCAAGGGGCCTGGACGGCGAGCGAGGTCCGGAAAGCCTCCGAGGACGCAGCGGAGTTGATGGCCTCCGACCCGCAGATCCGCCGCGATCCGGCGGACGGCTACACCTCACTGATCGAGGCGGCCGTCCGCGAGGCAGGAGAGGGTCAGGGACCCTCGTACCGCGTCTCCGTCGAACGAGCCGGTGACGGTCACTCCTACGTGATCTCGGCGGACGGCTCCGAGGTCTGCGTGCACGTCACGGAGGTGAAGTCGGCACAGGGCGGGATCTTCGTGCCGGAGGCGGGTGGCGGCAGCGGCTCCATCGCCACGTACGACCTGACCGCGACGGTCGAGGACGGCGCTTGCTGAACCGGGCGGGTGGCGTGCGGACACCGTGTTCATCGCTTCCCCCCCTCCCCCGGACCCGCTGAGCGCCCGGCGGCGCTCAGGCCGTCTTCAGCTTCTCCATCACATCGCGCATGTCACTGATCATGTCGGCGTGGAACGACTCCGGCGCGGGGCCGTCGGGCCACTCGTCCGGCTCCTCGTCGCTCTCGGGTTCCGCGCGGTTCATGGAGGCGGTGATGGTGAGCGTGAGGACCACAGCGCCGTCCAGCCGCTCAGCCGCGTCCCTTCCCCGTCCTCGACCGGCAGATAGGCCCGGTCCCCGAGGTTGGGCACCAGTTCGGGCCTTTTCTCCTCGCCATCCGTCAGAGCTGACGGCCCCTCGCGGGCCTCGAACTCGGACCGGGGGTCGGTCTCCTCGTACAGCTCGACCGTCAACCCGATGTGGGCGTAGACGCTCCAGACCTTGGCGTACGTCTCGGCGCCCTCCTCGGAGGCGAGTCCCATGTAGCAGCGGACCTGGTTGAGCGCCGGGTGTTCGATACGTCCCGGAGCGAGGGCGAGGGCGTCTTCACGCTTCCCCACGGACGCGGTCAACGCCTTCAGCTGCATCGCGGAACACGAGCGGCCGTCCACCCGGTGGCCGCGCGCGTCCCGGCTTCCGCGTGACGCCGTCCCCGTACGCGAAGACGGCCGTCACCCACACCGCGGAGGCGGCCAGCGCCCCGGCGACGCCCCACAGCAGGCCGTGCCCGCTGCGGCGCCCGGACGGCGGCTTCCGGTCGAACCCGCCCACCGCCTCCGCGGTGTGCTCCGGCCCGAACTCACCGATCAGCTCCGGCTCGGAAATCGTGTCCGGCACTCCCCCTGGGCGACAACTGTCGAACACGTGCGCCCCCGTCAGCCCTTGGGGGTCACCACCGCCGCCTGCGGGCGCACCGGCAGGCGGTTCACCGGGCGGCCGGTGGCCGAGCGGACCGCCGAGGCCACCGCCGCCGGGGCCGTCACGACGGGGACGGCGGAGACCGGCTTGGCGCCGAAGGGGGCCACCACGTCCCGCTCCTCGACCAGCTTGACGATGCGGATGTCCGGCGCGTCCAGCGAGGTCGGGAGCGCGTAGCCGGCCAGGTCGGGGTGGCGGATCAGGCCGCGGGCGGTGCGGAGGTTCTCGGTGAGGGCCGCGCCGATGCCCTGGGTGATGCCCGCCTCGATCCGGGTCGCCAGCTGGGCGGGGTTCAGGACGCGGCCGACGTCCTGGGCGACCGCCATCTCGACCACGCGGATCGAGCCGAGCTCGATGTCGACGTCGACGACCGCCCGTACCGCGCAGAACGCGAGGCCGACGAAGGCGTCGCCCTGGCCGGACTCGTCCAGCGGCTCGGTGGGGTGGGGGCGGCACTGGGCGGTGGCCCAGAGCTCCTTGCCGTCCATCGCCTCCATGACGGTGGTCGACAGGACACCGTCGTACGAGGTGATCTTGCCGTCGGCGATCTGGAGCAGCTCCGTGGACATGCCGAACTTGTGGGCCAGCGGCTGGAGGAGCTGGGTGCGGACCATCTTCGCCGCCCGCTCCACCGCCCCTCCGGAGACCCAGGTGTGGCGGCCGTGCGTCGCCGGGCCCGCGGGCGGCTGATCGGTGTCGACCGCCGCCACATGGACCTCGTCGATGCCCAGGACCTCCTGGACGACCTGGCGGGCGAGGGTGGTGAAGCCCTGGCCCGTCTCGACCGCCGCGCAGATGACGGTGGCTACGCCGTCGTGGACCCGGACCGTCGCCGTGGAGACCTCGTCCGCGCCCTCGGCGCCGAGCATGTGGACCATGCCGACCCCGTAGCCGACGCCCCGCCGCACCGCCCCGGGCTCGCCCGCGCCCTCGGGGCCGCCGGGCAGCAGCCAGTCGTCCTCCGGGGTGTCCTTGGGGAGGGCGGGGAGGGGGTGGTCGCGTACCGCGCGGAGCAGTTCGGCCACGGGGGCCGGGCAGGTCACCGTCTGGCCCGTGGGCAGGATGTCGCCCGTGGAGAGCGCGTTACGGAGGCGGAGTTCGGCCGGGTCGACGCCCAGCCTGGCGGCCAGCTTGTCCATCTGGCCCTCGTACGCCGCGCAGACCTGCATCGCGCCCTCGCCGCGTACGTGACCGGAGGGCGGGTTGTTCGTGCGGACCGCCCAGCCCTCGATGAAGGCGTGCGGGACGACGTACGGGCCGCAGGCGAAGGCGACCGCGGCGGCCAGCGACTCCGAGGAGGCGTCGGCGTACGCTCCCGCGTCCAGCAGGATCTGGGCCTCCACCTTGACCAGCCGGCCGTCCGCGTCCGCGTGGTGGCGGTAGCGCAGCAGGGTGGGGTGGCGGTGGGCGTGGCCGAGGAAGGACTCCTCGCGGGTGGCGGCCAGCTTCACCGGGCAGCCGGTGCGCAGGGCGAGCAGGCCCAGCGGGATCTGGAAGCCGGGGTCCTCGCGGTCGCCGGTCGCGCCGGGGACGCCGGTGACGACGACCTTGACCCGGTCCGGCTCCAGTCCGAAGCAGGCGGCGGCCAGGTCGCGGTCGGTGTGCGGGTCGGTGGAGGCGGTGTAGATCTCGACGCCGCCGTCCGGGCGGGGCACGGCGAGCCCGGCCTCCGCGCCGATCGGAGCGGGGTCCTGGCGGCCGATGCGGTAGAGGCCCTCGACGATGATCTCGCCGGTCGCCTCGGCGTCGCCGTACCGCAGGGGGATGTGCCGGATCAGATTGCCGTCGGGGTGCAGGGGCTCCGCCGCGAACGCCTTCTCAGGGTCCGTGACCGGCTCCAGCACCTCGTACTCGACGGCGATGGCGGCGGCGGCCAGGCGCGCGGTGTCCGGGTGGTCGGCGGCGACGGCGGCGATCGGCTCGCCGTGGTGGCGGACCAGCTCGGAGGCGAAGACCGGGCGGTCGACGACCCGGCGGCCGTAGTTGCTGTCCCCGGGGACGTCCTCGTGCGTGACAACCGCGCGCACCCCGGGCATCGCGGCGGCGGCCGAGGTGTCGATGGACAGGATGCGGGCGTGCGGGTGCGGGGAGCGGAGCACGGAGGCCCAGAGCAGCCCCTCGGCCCAGAGGTCGGCGGCGTACGGGAAGGTGCCCTCGGTCTTCGCACGGGCGTCGGCGGGCGGCAGCGAGGCGCCCAGGCCCATCAGGGGCGGCTCCTGGCCGGGACCGTCGCCCGGCCCGGCGGCCGCGTCGATCCTGGGCAGGGTGGTGCTCGTCGCGTTGGCCGCGGTGGCTGCGTCGCCGCTCACGCCGCCTCCTTGTCGTTCGCCCCGCCGCTACGGGGGCGGGGGGTGAGCTGTGGTGTCGCGGGGTGCTGTCCGGATGACGTGGGTCTGCGCGCGCCGGTCACTGCGCGCCTCCCTCGTGCGGGTGGTGCTGGTGCTGCTGCTGTACGCCGCCGGCGCCGGGCTCGGCCTGGTGCGGGATGCGGGGCTCGTCCTGGGCGGTGGCCGTCTGGGCGGAGGCGGCCGCATCCGCGCTCGCCTCACGGCCCGCCACGACGTCCGCGACCGCGTCGAGCACGCCCCGGTAGCCGGAGCAGCGGCAGAGGTTGCCGCAGAGGGCCTGGCGGGTCTCCAGCTCGCTGGGGGCGTGGTTGCCCTCCAGCAGGTCGTGGACCGTCATCGCCATGCCGGGGATGCAGAAGCCGCACTGGACGGCTCCGCAGGCGGAGAGCGCCCGCTGGACGTCGGAGGGTTCGCCGCCGACGGCCAGCCCCTCGACCGTACGGACCTCGCTGCCCGCGGCGGTGGCGGCCGGCACCAGGCAGGAGGCGACCAGCCGGCCGTCGACCTGGACGTTGCACGCCCCGCACTCGCCCTGCGAGCAGCCGTCCTTGGCCCCGGCGAGGCCGAGGCGCTCGCGGAGCACGTAGAGCAGGGACTCGCCGATCCAGGCGTCGGCGACCGGGCGGTCCACGCCGTTCACGTGCAGGAGGTAGGAGGCGGAGGGGTGTTCGCTCGGTACGTCGACGGGGGCGGTGGCCGGGTCGTGCGCGGGGTCGTGGGCCGGGTCCGGCTCGGGTTCCGCTTCGGGGGCCTGCTCCGCGTCCGCCTCGGGGGCGGCTGCTGCCGTGTCCTCGGAGGTGGGCTCGGGGCCGGAGTCGGAGTCGGCGGGCGCTTCCGGGGCTGTGTCGGCCGGGGGTTCCGCTTCCGCCGCGGTGAGGGGTTCGGCCGGCTCCTCCGTCTCCTCGGCGGAGAGCGGGTGGGCACCTGTCTCGGGGTCGGCGGCGGGGTGGGCCGCCGTGTGCTCCTCGTCCGGGCCGGGGCGCACGGGCGCCGGGGACTCCTCGGGCTGCGGCTGCGTGGCCCAGGGGGCGGGGGCGCCGCCGGGAAGCGTCGCCGGGCGCGTGTCGTCCGCGTACCACTGCTGCGAGGCCGCCGCCGAGGCCAGGAACTCGCCCGACTCGTCCGGAAGATCCCCGTCCGCGACCGGGATCGTCCACTGGCCGGTGTGGCCTGTGTGCTCGGAGTGCGCGGAGGCGTCGGAGTGCGCGGACGTGTCGGTGTGGCCGGTGTGGTCGCCGGGACTCGCGTAATCGCTGGGACCCGTGTGGTCCGTGTAGCGGGCCGGACCGTTGTGGCCGCTGTGCTCCTGGTACTCCCCGGGCCCCGCCCCCGCACCGGACTGCCCGGACTGCCCCGGCCTCTCCCCCATCGCCTCGGTGAAGTTCCACTGGGCCGTGGAGTGCGAGGTCTCCTGGTACGGCTGCGCGTACCCGCCCTGCTGGTTCGGGTCGGGCCAGTGCACCGCGCCCGGGGCCGCCTCCTGGGCGCGCCGCTCGGCCTGCGCCTGCTGCTGGCTCTGGGTCTGCACGACCCAGCTGCCCGTCGCGGCCGGGTCCAGACCGGCGGCCGGGGTCAGCGGCAGGATCATCGGCGGTACGTACCCGTGGCCGGGCGCGGCCAGCGGGACGCCCGCCAGGTCCTCAGGCGGGAGCTGGACGAACGCCGTGGCGTCCGCGTCGTACTCACCGCTCTGCGGCGTCGGCTCCCAGCCCCCGTACCGGGGGTCGGGGCCCTGCTGCCCGTGCTGGTCGGGGCGTTCCTCATTGCTCACGACAGTGCCCTCCCCAGTGCGCGTCGGGCGAGCGCGGCGACGGTGCGCCGCAGGTGGAGTACGGCCGGGGACAGCGGCGGGGCCTCTGATCCGTCGGCCGGCGGTGCGTTGTCCGGGATGCAGGCGGCGGCGACGTACTCGCCGAAGGCCGCCAGCGCGTCGGGGGCCAGGCCCCGCTCAGCGTCCCAGTCGATCAGCGAGGCGATCCAGCGCTCCGCCTCCAGCGGGCGCAGCGGCATCGGGGCGATGGCGCCGACCGCGCAGCGCACCCCGCGGCGGGCCGGGTCCAGGACGATGGCGACGGAGGCGGTGGCACGGCCGGGTCCGGTGCGGCCGGTGGCCTTCAGGAACACCTGCGGGGCGTGCAGCAGCGGTACACGGACGAAGCCGATCAGCTCGGCCGGGGCCAGCATCTCGCGGCCGGCCAGCAGGTGCGAGACGGGGATCTCGCGGCGGGCTCCGCCGGGTCCCGCGACGACCAGCTCGGCCTCCAGGGCGGCCAGCACCGGCAGGGCGTCGCCGGTGGGCGCGGAGGTGGCGATGTTGCCGCCGAGGGTTCCGGCGTTGCGGATCTGGGGCGGGCCCGCGGCGCGTGCGGAGGCGGCGAGGGCGGGGATCAGGGCGGCGAAGTCGGGCCGTCCCATGCGGGCGTGGGTGAGGCCGGCGCCGAGCAGGGCGTGGCCGTCCTGGTAGTGCCAGCCGCGCAGCTCGCTGATCCGGCCGAGGCCGACCAGTCCCGAGGGGCGCAGGAGCCCCTTGTTCACGGCCGCCATCAGGTCCGTTCCCCCCGCCACGGGGACGGCGGCAGGCATGACTTCCAGCGCCGCCACGGCCTCGTCGAGCGAGGCCGGCAGCGTCACCGACTGCATCGCCTGCGGTGCGTGCGTGGTCAACCCAGCTGCCCCTTCCCGGTCTCCCGGCTGGTCCGCCTGTTCCGCCGTACGGTACGTGCTCACAGGCCGGACGTGGCAACTCTGGCACATCTTCCGACGGGACCGGCGCGAGGGTCCGCGAAGGGTGGATCCGTCCCTGACCTGGGGGATGATCCGGTTTCGCACCTCTTCGGAGTGGAGGGTGAATTGCCACTCTTAAGCGAGGCTTGTGCGACTTATTCCGTTCGTGCCGCAGGGTGTTCGGCCCGCGCCGGAGCAGGTCCGGCGCGGGCCCGCGGCGATCTCACACCACCGGCGGCGCCCCCTCGATCGGGCGGCCGAGGACGCCGGGCCGCTGCTGCCGGGGCAGCGGGCCGCCCGGCGGGCGGTAGTCGACGCCGAGGGCGTCGAGCCGGGTGTAATGGTCCGTCATGCGCTCCTCGAAGGCGCCGAAGTCCCGGTCGGCCGGGGCCGGCAGGGGCGTCCAGGCGACCTCCGCGAGGGCGGCGAGGCGCGGGAAGACCTGGTAGTCGACGCGGGACCGGTTCTGCATGACCTCGGTCCACACGTTGCCCTGGGTGCCGAGGATGTGCCCGGCGGCCTCCTCGGAGAGGCCCGGCGGAACGGGTTCGAAGCGGTAGACGTCCTCCAGGGTGCGGACGTACCCGATGGGCATCGGCTCGTCGGGGCCGCCGTCCTGACGGTGGTCCAGATACACCTGCTGCTCGGGGCACATCACCACGTCGTGCCCGGCCTCGGCGGCCGCGATGCCGCCCGCGTAACCACGCCAGGAGGAGACCGCGGCGCCTTCGGGGAGGCCGCCTTCGAGGATCTCGTCCCAGCCGATGAGGCGGCGGCCGCGTGCGGTGAGCCAGGTGTCGAAGTGGCGGATGAACCAGGACTGCAGCTCGTCCTCGTCCTTGAGGCCGAGTTCGGCGATCCGGGCCTGGGCGGCCGGGGACTCCTTCCACTGGTCCTTGAGGCACTCGTCGCCGCCGACGTGGATGAACGGCGAGGTCTCGGCGGGGAACAGCTCCAGGAGTTCCTCGAAGACGCCCTCGTAGAAGCGCAGGGTGTTGTCGGTGGGGGCGAGTACGTTCGGACTGATGCCCCAGGTGTCCCAGACGGAGAGGGTGGTGGTGTCGATGACGTCGGTGTTGCCCAGCTCGGGGTACGCACTGATGGCGGCCTGCGCGTGGCCCGGGATGTCGATCTCGGGGACCACCCGGATATGCCGCTCGGCGGCGTAGGCGACGATCTCGCGGATGTCGTCCTGGGTGTAGTGACCGCCGTGCGGGGTCTCGTCCCACAGCTCGGAGGCCCGGTGCCCGTACTTGGTGCGCGAGCGCCAGGAGGCGACCTCGGTGAGGCGCGGGTGGCGCTTGATCTCGATGCGCCAGCCCTGGTCGTCGGTGAGGTGGAAGTGGAAGACGTTCAGCTTGTGGGCCGCGAGGAGGTCCAGGTAGCGCAGGACGTCGTCCTTGGGCAGGAAGTGCCGGGAGACGTCGAGCATCAGGCCGCGCCAGGAGAAGCGGGGTTCGTCCTCGACGACCACGGCGGGGACGTCCCAGGTGCGCCCCGGCGCGAGGGGTGCGCGCCGGAAGGCGTCCGGGCCCAGGAGCTGACGGAAGGTCTGCGTCCCCCAGAAGAGGCCGGCCGCGCTGCCGCCGGTGATACGTACGGCACCGGCGTCGACGGCCAGGCGGTACGCCTCGGGCGCAAGCGCCGCGTCGAGCGACAGCTCCACGCGAGGACCGACGGTGCCGGCGGCGCCCTCGGCGGCTTCGGCGAGCGGCAGCCCGGTGGCGGCGCCGACGGTGGCGCGCAGCCGACGGGCGACGCCCTCGGTGCCCGGCGCGGCGCTGATGACCGTTGCCTCGCCCAGCCGGAACGGCTCCTGGCCGGGCGGTCCCCAGGTCAGGCCGCGCGGGGCGGGGACGAGCCCGGGAACCGCCTCGCCCCCGGGTGTCAGCGCGTCCGGGCCCTCGGCGTTCTTGGATGTCATGACGTCAGTCCTTTACCGCTCCGCCCAGTCCGGAGACGAGGCGTCGCTGTACGAGTACGAAGAAGACGAGGACGGGAATGGTCATCACCGTCGAGGCTGCCATGATCCCGCCCCAGTCGTTCTCGTCCGGCTTGAAGAAGACCAGCAGCGCCATGGGCAGCGTCGACTGGGAGGTGTCGCTGATGATGAAGGACTTCGCGAACAGGAAGTCGTTCCAGGTGGTGATGAAGGAGAAGACGCTGGTCGCGACGAGGCCGGGGAAGACCAGCGGGAAGAGGATCTGCCACAGGAAGCGGGTGCGGCTCGCCCCGTCGATGTAGGCGGCCTCCTCCAGCGCTTCGGGGACCGCCTTGACGAAGCCGCGGAGCATCCAGATGGCGAACGGCAGCGAGAAGGCGAGGTGCGGGAGGATCAGCGAGCCGAGCGTGTTGAGCTGGCCGAAGTCCCGCATCAGGAAGAACAGCGGGATGGTCAGCGCCTCCACCGGAACCATCTGCGCGACCAGGAACATGATCAGCAGGGTGGTGCGGAACTTGAAGCGGAAGCGGGTCACGGCGGTGGCGGCCAGGAAGGCGATCAGCGCGGAGGCGATGACGACCGTGCCCGCCACCAGCAGGCTGTTGAGGAAGTAGCGGCCGAAGTCCTGCTGTTCGAAGACCCGGCGGAACGAGTCGAGCGAGGGGGCCAGCGTCCAGGGGCGGGGGGTGGTCGACTGGATCTCGCCGGCCGGTTTGAAGGCGGAGAGCACCATCCAGTAGAGGGGGAAGGCGACCGCCACGGCGATCAGCAGGGCGGTGGCCTCGGCCGCCAGCCTGCCGGGCCTCTTGACGCGCAGAAGCGTGCGTGCGCTCACAGTTCCTCCCCCTGGCGCCTCACCAGGCGCAGATAGACCAGCGTGACGGCCAGCAGGATCACCAGCATCACGACGCCGATCGCGGAGCCGAGGCTGTACTGCGAGGACGCGAACGCCTTCTGGTACGCGTACACGTTGAGCACCAGGTTCTGCCCGGCGATACCGCCGCCGTTGGTCATGACGTAGATCTGGGTGAAGACCTTGAAGTCCCAGATGATTGACTGGATGGTGACGACGATCAGGATGGGCTTGAGCATCGGCGCCATGATGGTCCGCCAGATCCGCCACTGGGAGGCGCCGTCCAGCGAGGCGGCCTCCAGCACTTCGGCGGGGATGGCCCGGATGCCCGCGTACACGGTGACCATGACGAACGGGAACGAGCACCACAGGACTTCGAGGAGTACGAGCGCGAAGGCGCTGTAGCGCCCGTACGTCCAGGAGAAGTCACCGAGCCCGAGCACCTTGTTGACCGGTCCGAAGTCTGGGTCGAAGAGGAAGACCCAGACGGTGGAGCCGGTGATCGCGGGGGTGGCCCAGGCGCCGAGCGCGGCCATCATCAGCGCGAGCCGGGGCAGGGCGCGGATGCGGGTGAGCAGGACGGCCAGCGCGCAGCCGACGAACAGCGTGGAGACCACGCAGGCCGCGGCGAAGAGGACGGTGGCGAGGAGGACCTGCCAGAACTGGCTGTCGTTGAAGAGGGTGGCGTAGTTGCCGAACCCCTGGAAGGTGGTCGGTTCGCCGCCGCTGACCTGGGCCTGGGTGTACTCCAGGAACGAGATCAGGCCGAGCTGGTAGATCGGGTAGACGAGCAGCCCGGCGAGCAGGACGAGGGCGGGCAGCAGATAGAGCCAGGGGGTCCAGCCGGAGTGCCCCTTGGGCGACACGGAGCGGCCGCGCCGGGGCGGGCGGCCGGCGGGGGCGCCGGTGCCCGCCGCGGACGCGCCCGCGACCGGGGTCTTGTACGGGGTGGTGTGCGTGGTCATCGTCAGCCTGCGGCGGTGAAGGCCGCGTCCATCTTCTTCGCCGCGTCGTCCGAGGCCTGCGCCACGTCCTTACGGCCGGAGACGATCTCCTGGAACATCGTGGGCAGGACCAGGGATGCGTCGATCTGGCCCCAGGCGGGCGAGGCGGGGACGAACTTGGCGCCCGCGCCGAGGGTCTGGACGAACGGGGCGACGAAGGGCTGCTTCTTCGCGGCGTTGTCCAGGACGTCGGTGTAGGTGGGCAGGAAGCCCATCGCGTCGAACATCTCGGCCTGGGTCTTCTTGCCGGTGAGCGACTTCATCAGGTCCACGGCGAGGGTGCGGTGCGAACTGCTCTTGAGCACACCGATGTTGTTGCCGCCCGCGAAGGCGGGGGCGATGGAGTCCGGGGCGATGCCGGGCAGCGGGACGACGGCGTACTTGCCCTTGACCGAGCCCGCCTCGACGGCCGCGTGACTGAAGTCGCCGCCGATCGCCATGGCTGCCTTGCCGGAGGCGAAGGCGGTCACGGTGGCGTTGCCGCCCATGGAGGCGCACTTGGCGGCCGGACAGTTGTCGTCGCCGAAGAGGGAGGTGTAGGCCTCGATGCCCTTGCGGGCCTTCTCGCTGTTGATGGCCGACTTGTACGTTCCCCCGCTCTCGCCCGCGATCTCGCCGCCGTGGGACCAGATGAAGGGCATCGCGCCGTAGGTGTAGGCGCCGCCGACCGCGAGGCCGTAGAGGTCCGGCTTCGCCTTGTGGATCTTCTTGGCGGTGGAGACCAGCTCGGCCTGGGACTTGGGGGGCTGGATGCCTAGGTCCTTGAAGACGTCGGTGCGGTAGTAGAGGGCGCGGACGCCTACGAAGAAGGGGGCGCCGTAGACCTTGTCGCCGACGGTGACGGACTGCTTGGCGATCGGGTCGGTGTCCTTGGCCTCCTCCCAGGCGCCGAACTCCTCGGTGATGTCCGCGAGGCCGCCGTCCTTGACGTATCCGGCGGTGTCGCTGTTGCCGTACTCGACGAGGTCCGGGGCGCTCTCGGGGTCGTTGAACGCGGCCTTGATGCGCTGGGCGCGGGTGTCGACGGGTATGTACTCCACCTCGACCTTCGCGCCCTTGTGGCTCTTCTCGAACGCGGCGACGGCGTCGTCGACGACCTTCTCCTTGGGCTTGTTGCCGACCTCCTGGAAGAGCCAGACACGGAGAGTCCCGCTCTTCTCGTCACCCTTCGCACTGGTGTCGGAGGTCTGCGGCGCGCAGGCGGTGGCGGTGAGGCCCGCCAGCACAAGCGCCGCAACCGGGGCGGCAATTCGGGCAGAAAGCTTCATCCGGGAACCCCTACCGGTCATTCGTTGCATCATGTGCAACGCGCGTTTCGTTCTGCACAACTGGCAGGAGAGTAAGTCCGGTTCCGGCGCCCGACAAGTGGTCTCCACCACTCTGTGACCAGCCGACGCAGCCCGTGCAACGCGAGCATCCGGTCACCCTCGGTGACCGGGAACGCAAAAGGCCCCCGGTGCGCGCGTCAACCGCGCGCACCGGGGGCCGTGGACCTAGTGGGACCCGGGCCCTACTTCTTGCCCTTGTCCTTGCCGCCGCCCTTGCCCTTGTCCTTGTCGCCGCCGGCGCCCATGGACTCGTAGATCTCCTTGCACATGGGACAGACCGGGTACTTCTTGGGGTCGCGCCCCGGCACCCAGACCTTGCCGCACAGCGCGACCACGGGAGTGCCCTCCAGGGCGCTCGCCATGATCTTGTCCTTCTGGACGTAATGGGCGTAGCGCTCGTGGTCGCCGTCGCCCCTCGACACCTGCGGCGTCGGCTCTACGAGGGTCCCCGTACCTGCCCCGCGATCGGGCTCAAGAGTGCTCATAACCGCCAAGGGTACTGAAAGCCGGGGCCTTCAGTTGAGCGAAGGGTCGTCCGGATACGTGGCGATCATCGCCAGCTCGCTGCGCTGGCGGCGGAGCACCGCGCGCCATAGGTTCTCCGGCCGCGGGGAGGAGACGTCACCGGGCTCGGACTCGACCACGTACCAGGCGCCCTCGCCCAGTTCGCCCTCCAGCTGGCCCGGGCCCCAGCCCGCGTACCCGGCGAAGATCCGCAGCGATCCCAGGGCCGGTCCGAGCAGCTCAGGCGGGGTCTCCAGGTCGACCAGGCCGATCGCCCCGTGGACCCGGCGCCAGCCGAGGGGGCCCTCGTCGCCGGGGATCACCGCCACGCCGAGCGCCGAGTCGAGCGAGACCGGACCGCCCTGGAAGACGACGTCCGGCTCACCGGTGAGGCCGGCCCAGGACCCGAGGATGTCACCGACGCCGACCGGGGTCGGGCGGTTCAGGACCACGCCGAGGGAGCCCTCCTCGTCGTGGTCGAGGAGGAGCACCACCGCGCGGTCGAAATTCGGGTCCGCCAGGGCGGGTGTGGCCACGAGCAGTCGCCCTGTGAGCGAGGACACCTCCGTCATGGCAGAAATGATCCCGCATCTTCGCCCTCCGCGGGGTCCCGGCGACCGTGATGACCACCTCAGGAGAGCGAGCGCAGCTCAGGGCGCACGGAGGCATGGGGAGCGCACCGCACGGGGGGTGTGGAGGGGGCCATCCGGACGGTGACCCTCCGCAAGATCAGGTGCGCGGAGGGTGTTGTGGCGGATTCATGACGTTCGTACACCCCCCTTCGCCTTACGGAAGGGGGGTAGGAGGCCATTACCCTTTTCGTTGGCCCCCTGCCCGACCACTCCGGAACGCGAGATACATGACCGGCACAGACGATGTCCTGCTTGTCCACGGCGGCACCCCGCTGGAGGGCGAGATCCGCGTCCGAGGCGCCAAGAACCTGGTGCCGAAGGCAATGGTCGCCGCGCTGCTCGGCAGCGGGCCCAGCCGTCTCCGCAACGTTCCCGACATCCGTGACGTACGGGTCGTCCGAGGACTGCTGCAGCTGCACGGCGTCACCGTCCGCCCCGGCGACGAGCCGGGCGAACTGATCCTCGACCCCTCGCACGTCGAGAGCGCGAACGTCGCCGACATCGATGCCCACGCGGGCTCGTCGCGCATCCCGATCCTCTTCTGCGGCCCGCTGCTGCACCGCCTCGGCCACGCCTTCATCCCGGGCCTGGGCGGCTGCGACATCGGCGGCCGGCCGATCGACTTCCACTTCGAGGTGCTCCGCCAGTTCGGCGCGACCATCGAGAAGCGGGCGGACGGCCAGTACCTGGAGGCCCCTCAGCGGCTGCGCGGCACCAAGATCCGGCTGCCGTACCCCTCGGTGGGCTCCACCGAGCAGGTGCTGCTCACCGCCGTCCTCGCCGAGGGCGTCACCGAGCTGTCCAACGCGGCCGTCGAGCCGGAGATCGAGGACCTCATCTGCGTACTGCAGAAGATGGGCGCGATCATCTCCATGGACACCGACCGGACCATCCGGATCACCGGTGTCGACAAGCTCGACGGATACACCCACCGGGCGATCCCGGACCGTCTGGAGGCGGCCTCCTGGGCGTCGGCGGCGCTGGCGACCGAGGGCAACATCTACGTGCGCGGCGCCCAGCAGCGCTCGATGATGACCTTCCTGAACACCTTCCGCCGGGTCGGCGGCGCCTTCGAGATCGACGACGAGGGCATCCGCTTCTGGCACCCGGGCGGCGCGCTCAACGCCATCGCGCTGGAGACGGACGTCCATCCCGGCTTCCAGACCGACTGGCAGCAGCCCCTGGTGGTGGCGCTGACGCAGGCCGCGGGGCTGTCCATCGTCCACGAGACGGTGTACGAGTCGCGGCTCGGCTTCACCTCGGCGCTCAACCAGATGGGTGCGCACATCCAGCTGTACCGCGAGTGCCTGGGCGGCTCGGACTGCCGCTTCGGGCAGCGCAACTTCCTGCACTCGGCGGTCGTCTCGGGACCGACGAAGCTCCAGGGCGCCGATCTGGTCATCCCCGACCTGCGCGGCGGCTTCTCGTACCTGATCGCGGCGCTGGCGGCCCAGGGAACCTCCCGGGTGCACGGCATCGACCTGATCAACCGCGGCTACGAGAACTTCATGGACAAGCTCGAAAAGCTCGGCGCGAAGGTGGAGCTGCCGGGCGGTTCGCTCGTCTGACCCACCCGCGTGCCTCCAGGGCCCGCACAGTGCTGCCGCACACAGCGCTGCGCACCGCGTGAGCAGCCCGCCGCCCCGGCCCCTTCACCAGGGACCGGGGCGGCGGGCTTTCGGGCTTCAGAGGGGCCGTGGGGCCCCTCGGGAGCGGGCGTACCGGCCGGGGGTGGTGCCCGCGATCCGCTTGAAGTGCCGGGTCAGGTGGGACTGGTCGTGGAAGCCGACGGCGGTCGCCGCCTCACCGGGCGGCACCCCGTCGAGCAGCAGGCGGCGGGCCCGGTCGACCCGGCGGGACGTCACGTACTGGTGCGGCGCGATCGCGTAGGCCGCGCTGAACGCCCGTACGAGATGGGTGGGGTGCGCGTGGACCAGCCGGGCGGCCTCCGCCAGGGTGATGCCCCGGTCCAGCCGCTCGTCCAGGAGCTCGCGCAGGTCCTGGGCGACGCCCTGGCCGGGCGGCGGGCCCGCGAGGGCGCCCGTGAGGGCCTGTGCGGGGCGCAGGTGGCCCCGCAGCCGCTCCCCGACGAACGCCAGGCGGCTCTCCGCCTCCAGCGCGTCACCCGGGTCCGCCAGGGCCGTGTGCAGCCGGGCGACGCGGGTCCGCAGCAGCGGGTCGGCGAGGTCGGGGGTGTCCACGGCGGGCCCGATGTAGCCCGCGTCGAGCTGTGTCATGTCCAGGTAGAGCACCCGTTTGCGGAAGCCGTCCGAGGTCGCGGGCGAACCGTTGTGCGGGACCTGCGGCGGCAGCAGACTCACCGTGCCGCCCGGGGTACCGCGCTCGTGGCGGTCCAGGTCGTAGCGGACGGCGCCGTCGTCGACGATCAGGAGCGTCCAGGCGTCGTGCACGTGCATGGGGTAGGCGTGCTCGGTGAAGCGGGCGTGGAAGACCTCCACGACGCCCGGGACCGCCGGACGCCAGGCCGAGATCTCATGCCGTACCTGTTGCCTTGGCGTCACGCAAAGAACGTACAAGACCTCGTCCGGGGCCACCGGCCAGTCTCGGACCATGAGAAACACGCACGAGACCGGAAGCGGAACCGGCGAGGCTCCCGTCCGCTTCGACACGAAGATCGCGGTGCTGCTCCGCGACGACCTGGAGTCCTGGCAGCGCCTGAACGTGACCGCCTTCCTGGTCAGCGGCCTGGGGACGGCGGTGCCCGAGGTGATCGGCGAGCCCTACGCGGACGCCGACTCGACCGCGTACCTGCCGATGCTCCGGCAGCCCGTGCTGGTCTTCGAGGGGGCGAAGGAGACGCTGACCGCCGCGCACACGAAGGCGCTCTCCCGGTCCCTGGCGACGGCCGTGTTCACCTCGGACCTGTTCGCTACGGGGAACGACCGGGACAACCGGGCGGCGGTACGGGCGGTGGGGCGGGACGCGCTGGATCTGGTGGGCCTCGCCGTGTACGGGCCGCGCAACGCCGTGGACAAGGTCCTCAAGGGCGCGCGGATGCATTCCTGACCTTCCGGGCGGCCGCCGCGTGCGGGGGCCTGTGCGGGGCGCATGTGCCCCTGGCATGCGCGAGGGCGGCCACCCCTGGTCGGGGGTGGCCGCCCTCCTTGCGCCTTTGAGGGTTACTTACCCTTGGCGGCTTCCTTGAGCTTCGAGCCCGCGGAGACCTTCACGCTGTAGCCGGCGGGGATGTTGATCGGGTCGCCGGTCTGCGGGTTGCGAGCGGTGCGAGCGGCACGGTGGGTGCGCTCGAAGGTCAGGAAGCCGGGGATGGTGACCTTCTCGTCGCCCTTGGCGACGATCTCACCGACGGTCTCGGCGAGCGCGGCCAGCACGGCGTCGGCGTCCTTGCGAGTCACCTCGGCGCGGTCGGCCAGGGCGGCCACCAGCTCACTGCGGTTCATGTTGTTACTCCCGTGTTCTTCTTGCCTGTGAGGCGTGAGATCGAAGCCGATGCTGCCAGGGCCCTCTGACAGTCCCCGGACCCGGGTCTGATGTCAGACCCTCGCGCCCGATTACGCATCCTGCCCCCACCTGCGGCGGGAAAGCCAATCCGGAACCCTTCAGGGTCAACGAAAAGCGCCACTGTTTGCTCGTGGTGACGTTCCGTCGGCTTCCCTTAGCGGTCCGCAGCGGATGCCGGGCCCTACGGGGCCCACTGCCCGCCCACCCTAAAGGGGCGTTTGGGGCGCCGCGACCCGCGACGCGCCGTACGGCACGGGCGGGTGCGGCCCGGGGTCTTTCGCGGGTACCCCTTGAGGGACCCCCGAAACAGGGGTGAACGGGTGGGGTCAGACGGCGGTGGAGGATTCCGTGCCGGTGCCCGCGGCGGCCTTGGCGGCCGCGCGGACGGCTCCGGCGACCGCGCCGGCGACCTTGTCGTTGAAGACCGAGGGGATGATGTAGTTCGCGTTGACCTCGTCCTCGGCGACCACGTCGGCCAGGGCTCCGGCGGCGGCGAGCATCATCTCCGTGTTGACGGTGCGGGACTGGGCGTCCAGCAGACCGCGGAAGACACCCGGGAAGACCAGCACGTTGTTGATCTGGTTGGGGAAGTCGGAGCGGCCGGTGGCGACGACGGCGGCCGTCTCGCGGGCGATCGTCGGGTCGACCTCGGGGTCCGGGTTCGCGAGCGCGAACACGATCGCACCGTCCGCCATCGCCGCGACGTCGTCGCCGTTCAGGACGTTCGGGGCGGAGACACCGATGAAGACGTCGGCGCCGACGACGGCCTCCTTGAGGGTGCCGGTGACGCCCTCGGGGTTGGTGTTGTCGGCGATCCAGCGCAGCGGCGAGTCGGGGTCGGCGGCGACGAGGTCCTCGCGTCCGGCGTGCACGACGCCGTGGATGTCGGCGACGACGGCGTGCTTGACGCCCGCGGCGATCAGGAGCTTCAGGATGGCCGTACCGGCGGCTCCGGCACCGGACATGACGACCCGTACGTCACCGGTGCTCTTGCCCACCACGCGCAGGGCGTTGGTCAGGGCGGCCAGGACGACGATGGCGGTGCCGTGCTGGTCGTCGTGGAAGACGGGGATGTCCAGGGCCTCGCGCAGCCGGGCCTCGATCTCGAAGCAGCGGGGTGCGGAGATGTCCTCCAGGTTGATGCCCGCGAAGCCGGGGGCGATCGCCTTGACGATCTCGACGATGGCGTCGGTGTCCTGCGTGTCCAGGCAGATCGGCCAGGCGTCGATGCCGGCGAAGCGCTTGAAGAGGGCCGCCTTGCCCTCCATGACGGGCAGCGCGGCCATCGGGCCGATGTTGCCGAGGCCGAGCACCGCGGAGCCGTCCGTCACGACTGCGACGGAGTTGCGCTTGATGGTGAGGCGGCGTGCGTCCTCGGGGTTCTCGGCGATGGCCATGCAGACCCGGGCGACGCCGGGGGTGTAGATCATCGAGAGGTCGTCACGGTTGCGGATGGGGTGCTTGGACGCCATCTCGATCTTGCCGCCGAGGTGCATGAGGAACGTACGGTCGGAGACCTTGCCCAGCACGACGCCCTCGATGTCGCGCAGACCTTCGACGATCTCGTCCGCGTGCGAGGTGGAGGAGGCCGCGATCGTGACGTCGATCCGCAGCTTCTCGTGGCCGGACGCTGTGACGTCGAGGCCGGTGACCGACCCCCCGGAGGACTCGACCGCCGTGGTGAGCTGGGAGACTGCGGTGCCGCTCGCGGGCACCTCCAGCCTGACCGTCATCGAGTACGAGACGCTGGGCGCCGTTGCCATGGCCGAGTCCTTCGCTTTCCTGAAGCTTCATTGCCGCGTATCCGGAACCCTCGTTCCGGTCACGCTTCCCGATCGTCGCACCTACCGACTGGTAGCAGGTAATGACTGCCATCTTTCGGAAAGTGTTTTCCACCATACGAGAAGTCACCCGTTCGGCGGAACCCCCAACGGCGTTCGCGAACATAAAAGGCCCCTGGAACAAGAACAGACCCGCGCCACCGTCAGGTGACGCGGGTCTGTGTTTTTCAGTTGAGTGGCACCGACCCGCCATGCTCGCCTCGCGGCAAGTGGTCGCTCGAAGCGACGAAGGTTGGGCCCGGGGGCTTGGATCGAGTCGGTGCCAGTACCAAGGTAACAAAGACCCCGGAGAAGTGATTCCCGTGCGACAGGTTGACTCGCGCGCCGTCACTTCCCAGCAGGTCCGGGTCACTCCCTCAGCAGGTCCGGCACCCCGTCCTCGTCCGGCATGTCCCGCTCCCCCGACACCACCGTGAGCTGCTGGGTGGCCCGGGTCAGCGCCACGTACAGCACCCGCAGCCCCGCCGGGGACTCGTCCGCGATCTCCGCGGGCGAGACGACCACCGTGGCGTCGTACTCCAGCCCCTTCGCCTCCAGGCTGCCCAGCGCCACCACCCGCTCCCCCAGCTCGGCGAGCCACTCGCGGGCCTGGGCGCGGCGGTTCATCGCCACGACCACGCCGACCGTGCCGTCCACCTCCGCCAGCAGCCGCCGCGCCTCCTCGCGGACCGTGGCGGCCAGGTCGCCGCCCTCCACCGGCACGAAGCGCGGCACCACCCCGGTCGAGCGGACGGCCGACGGGGACTCCATGCCGGGCATGGCGAGCGCCAGCACCTTCGCAGCCAGCTCCGCGATCTCGGCCGGGTTGCGGTAGTTGACCGTCAGGGTGAAGCGGCGGCGCGGCCGGGAGCCGAGCGCCTCGTCCCGGGCCGCGGCCGCCTCGTCCGGGTCGGACCAGGAGGACTGTGCCGGGTCGCCGACGATGGTCCAGGTGGCGTGGCGGCCCCGGCGGCCGACCATGCGCCACTGCATGGGCGTCAGGTCCTGCGCCTCGTCGACGATGACGTGGGCGTACTCGGTGCGCTCCGCCGCGAGCCGCTCGGCCCGCTCCCACTGGGTCTCCTCGCGCTGCGGCATCAGCTCCTCAAGACCCGAGAGGTGGTCCAGCGGGTCCGCCTCCCGCTTCCGCTTCGGCCGGACGACCGTGCCCAGCAGCGCCTGGAGCTCGTCCAGGAGCGCCACGTCGTGGACGGAGAGCGGACCGCCGCCGTCCGCGTCCAGCCGCTTCAGGGAGCGCGCCAGGCGCCGCACCTCGCCCTGGTTGAGGATGCGCCGCGACCAGCGGGCCAGCCGCCGCTCGTCGGCCATCGCGGCCAGCACCCGGCGCGGGGTGAGCTCGGGCCACCACGCGTTCAGGAACTCCAGGAACGGCGTCTCGGTGGAGACGTCCTCGTCGAAGGACGAGCGCAGCTCCGCCACCAGCTGCGGGTCGGTGTAGCGGCCGCGCCCCGACGACTTGCTCCACAGGGCGTCGAGCAGCAGCTTGCGGGCGCGCGGGCGCAGCAGGTTGACGGGGGCCGTGCCGCTCAGCACGTTGTTGCGGATGCGCTGGAGGTCGTCGGCCTCCAGCTCGACCCGGGCGCCGGAGGCGACGACGCGCAGCCGGTTCGGGGTGGCGGCGGGTGCCGTCGCCCCGTCGGCGGGCTCCTCGCCGAAGGAGAGCTGGCCCCCCTGCTGGGGCGCGGGCCGGCCGCCCTGCTCCAGAGCGCCCCGGGCCGCCTTGCGCAGCACGTGGAGCATCCGGGAGGAGCCCTTGATACGGGCCACGGCCGGTTCGTCGTAGGTCGTCGCGCCGGCGGTGCCCGCCGCCTCGTCGGAGAGCGATCCGACCGCACGGATCGCGACCTGGCCCTCCTCACCGAGCGAGGGCAGCACCCCCTCGGTGTAGGCGACCAGGAGCGGGGTCGGGGAGACGACGAGGATGCCGCCCGCGTACCGCCGCCGGTCCTGGTAGAGGAGGTAGGCGGCCCGGTGCAGGGCGACCGCCGTCTTCCCGGTGCCGGGGCCGCCGGTGACCTCCGTGACGGAGGCGGCGGGGGCCCGGATCACCAGGTCCTGCTCGGCCTGGATGGAGGCGACGATGTCCCGCATGGTGTGGCTGCGGGCCTGGCCGAGCGCCGCCATCAGGGCGCCGTCGCCGATCACCGGCAGCTTCCCGCCGTCCAGGTACGCGGTCAGCTCCGGGCGCATCAGGTCGTCCTCGACCCCCAGGACCTTGCGGCCCTTGGAGCGGATGACCCGGCGGCGTACCACCCGGCCCGGCTCCTTCGGGGTGGAGCGGTAGAACGGGGCGGCGGCCGGGGCCCGCCAGTCGATCACCAGCGGCGCGTAGTCGGAGTCCAGGACCCCGATCCGGCCGATGTGGAGCGTCTCGGCGATGTCCGCGGTGGCGTCCTCCCTTACGGCGTCGTCGGCCGGCTCGACGGAGGTGAACGCGCCGTCCGGGCCGCGCTCACCGTCCTTGCCGAGGAGCAGATCGATCCGCCCGAAGAGGAAGTCCTCGAACTCGTTGTTCAGCCGGTTGAGGTGGACGCCCGCCCGGAAGACCTGGGCGTCCCGTTCGGCGAGGGCGCCGGGCGTGCCGACCTGCCCGCGTTTGACGGCGTCGTGCATGAGAAATTCCGCCTCGTCGATCTTCTCTTCGAGACGGTGGTAAACGCGGTCCAGATGATCCTGCTCGACACCGATTTCCCGGTCCCGCAGCGAATCGACAGCGGCATCCTGCGCGGCCACCGAGGCCCCCTTCTGACGTGCATCGGGCAGCCGTCAACCCTATGCGAAGGGGGGCCTTCGCGCACCTGTCGTCCGCATGGCGAGTGTTGCGATTACGCGTCGGAACGAGCGGGTCCGCTCAGGCGCCGATCTCCACCAGCCGCTCCCCGTCGAACGTACGTACCTCGAAGCGGTCGATGTCCTCGCGGGCCATCGCCGCGCCGCCGTGCACATACAGGGGGGACTTCGCCGAAGCGTGCGGCGAGTCCTCGATGCCGTACCCCCACTGCGGGACGGACCACGAGGTCACGACCTCCTCCTCGCCGGTCTTGGAGACGGCGACGAGCGTGCACTTCTGCGGTCCTTTGACGTTCTTCAGTTCCAGGACCGTGTGGGTGCCCCACGCCTTCTTCTCCATGCCGACCGTCGCGCCGACCCGGGTGGTGGGGTCGGTCCCCGACACCTTCTCCGTCATGTGCTGGAAGAAGGCGTCCTCGGCCGGGCTGGTGGGGTGCGGGTCCCCCGCGGCGACGCTGCGGCCGCCGTCCCCGTCGCCCGCCGTGACGGCGACTGCGGCGACCGGGCCGCCGATGATCAGCGCCGCGGCCGCGGCGATCAGATACCGGCTGCGCCGGGTGCGCCGGTGCCTGCGGTGCGCGACCTCGTCCATCAGCCCGCCGAGGACCTTGGGCGCGGGCCGCTCGGGAACGTGCGGTACGGGACGGGCTCCGGGCACGGCCGCGGGCGCCTCGGCCAGCATCGCGAGCACGGGCTCCATCCCGGCGAACTCGTCGAGATGTGCCGAGCACCGGGCGCAGCCCGCCAGGTGGGCCTCGAAGGCGCTCGCCTGGGCGTCGTCCAGGATGCCCAGGACATAGGCGGCGGCAGCGTCGTGCTCGGACCCTTCGGGCTCCCCGCCGTACGGCGGCTCGGGGCCGGTGGGGCCGGAGGGGTAGAAGGGGTGGTGGACCGCACCTGAGGGGTGGGCGGAGCCATCGGGGTACGAGGGACCGGTGGGCGTACGGGGTCCGGGCGGCCGGGGCCCGAACGGCTGCCACTGCTGGTCGCTCATGCCGTGATCCCCCTCTCTTCGAGTGCGAGCTTCATCGAACGGAGTGCGTAGAAGACCCGGGAACGCACGGTGCCGCTGGGGATGCCGAGCGCCTCGGCGGCCTCGTTCACCGTACGTCCCTTGAAGTAGGTCTCGACCAATGCTTCCCGGTGCGCGGGGGTCAAATCTTCGAGCGCGTCCGACAGCGTCATCAGCCACAGCGCCTTGTCGATCTCGTCCTCCGCGGGAATGACCTCCAGCGGCGACGGATCGACCTCGCGCGGCCGGGCCTGCCGGCTGCGGTGGTTGTCGATGACGATGCGCCGGGCGACCGTCACCAGCCAGGGTCGGACGGAGCCGGTGGCCCGGTTGAGCCGGCCGGCGTTCTTCCAGGCACGGATGAGCGTCTCCTGCACGACGTCCTCGGCCCGTTGGCGGTCGCCCGCCACGAGCCGGAGAACGTACGCGAGCAGCGGCCCGGCATGTTCGCGGTAGAGCGCCCGCATCAGCTCCTCGTCCGGTATTCCGGCCGGGGGCGTGGGCGGCTCACTACGATGTCGAGCCCTGTGCGGACGGTCATCGGCCACGGCCGCATCCTTGCGCACCCGAACCTCCTGGTCGAGACCCTGAATGGAGCTCTTCGGGGATGGATACGGGATCGGGCCGCGGATCATTCAACGCCCGGGTCTATTTTTTTGCCGGGGTGGATCGCGGCCGTCTCACGGACTGCCGTCGGCGGCCGTGCCGGAGGACGCGCCCGCGGTACGCCGCCGGTGCCGGGCGACCCGTTCGCGGTTGCCGCAGACCTCGCCGGAGCACCAGCGGCGCCGGCCCCCGCGCGAGGTGTCCAGGTAGAGCCGGTGGCAGGACCCGCCGGCGCAGCGGCGCAGCGCGGCCCGTGCCACCGGGTCGGTGAGCAGGTCCACCGCGTCCCTGGCCACGACCGCGAGGAGCCCCGCGCAGTCGGGTTCGGTACTCAGCGTCCGCACCAGTGCGCCGCCCTCGCCGCGCACCGCACGCGGGCCCGGCGGGGCCGCCGCGGCAAGGGAGTTGACCCGATCCAGGGCGTTCCCGTCGCGAGGGAGGCCGAGTTGGGCCGCCGACGGGTCGATCTGCCCTCCGGTCCAGGCGAGTTGGGCCGACATCAGCCGGTCCACGTCCGCCCGCAGGTCGCGGAACCGGGTGAGCCAGGTGGCGTCCAGCGCGTCGAGCGCCGTGCCCGGCGGGACGAGCCGGGCGGCGGTCAGCCAGTCCGCGAGCCGCCCCGGTCCTTCGAGTTGTTCCCGGGCCCGGGATGTCCCGCCGGCGGGCCCGGTGGCCACCAGGTCGAGACAGATCCGGCCGGAGTCGAACCGCCACATGTACGCGCTCCTGCTCGCTGCCATGCGCCTGTCACCGCCTCGGGGTCACCGGTCGGATGCCACCCCCCAGAGTGCCCCCGGCGGGGCCCGCCCGTAACCCCCGCTACCGTGACGGCCATGAACGATCACGGGGGATGGCCCGGGGGAAACCCTGTGGCGGACGTCACGCTCACCGCCGGTGCCCTGCTGCTGCGCCCCTGGCGCGAGGAGGACGTACCGGCGCTGCTGGAGGCGTACGACGATCCGGTGCTGCGGCAGTGGGTGCGGATGCCCGTGTCCACGCCCGAGGAGGCCGCCCGCTGGGTGGAGGTGCAGCGCGAGGGGTGGGAGTCGGGCACCCGGTTCAGCTTCGCCGTGACGGACACCGGCCGGGGCGGGGAGCTGGTCGGCAACCTCGCGCTGAAGCGGCCGGGACGGGGCGCCGAGCGGGCCGAGGTCGGTTACTGGACGGCGGCCCGGGCGCGCGGCCGGGGCGTGGCGCCCCGGGCCCTGGAGGCGCTCACCGCCTGGGCGTTCACGGCCTTCGCCGCCGAGGGGCTGGTCCGTCTCGATCTGCTGCACCAGGTGGACAACGTGGCTTCCTGCCGGGTGGCGGAGAAGTCCGGTTACGCGTTCGCGGAGCTGCTGGGTGCCCTGCCGCCGGAGTTCCCGCTGGACGGCCATCTGCATGTGCGCGAGGCGCCGTCGGGAGGGGCCCTCTTTCAGCGTGCCCCCGGCGTGTCCCCCGTCGGGTCCAGCGACAGCCGGTAGCCGCGTTTGACGACGGTCTGGATCAGCCGGGGCGCCCCCAGTGCGGTGCGCAGCCGGGCCATCGCCGTCTCCACCGCGTGTTCGTCCGTGCCGCTGCCGGGCAGGGCCCGCAGCAGGTCGGCGCGGGCCACCACCCAGCCGGGGCGGCGGGCCAGGGTGTGCAGGAGGGCCATGCCGGCGGGCGGTACCGCGCGCAGTTCGTCGTCGACCAGCACGGCGTGACCGCGGATCTCGACGCGGTGGCCCGCGACGGGCAGGACCCGGGCCGTGGTGGGGAGGTGGGCGCAGACCAACTGGACGAGGGGGCCGAGGCGGAAACGTTCGGGCTGGACGGTGGGGATGGACCGGGCCTGGAGCGGGAGGGCGGTGACCGGTCCGACGCAGGCGGCCAGGACGTCGTCGCGCAGCGCCCCGAGGATCTCCGGGAGGAGCCCGCGGGCCTCCGCGCGGCCCAGGAACGAGGCGGAGGCGGGGGCGCTGGTGAAGGTGACGGCGTCCAGGCCCCGGGCGGCGGTGGCGTCGAGCAGCCGGTCGAGCGGGGCGATGTCCAGCGGCGGCATCCAGCGGTAGACGGGTACGCCGATGACCTCGGCGCCCGCCGCCTGGAGGGACTCGATGAAGCCGGGCAGCGGTTCGCCGTGCAGCTGGAGAGCGATACGGCGGCCCTCGACGCCCTCGCCGAGGAGCCTGTCGAGGACTTCGGCCATCGATTCGGACCCGGGTGACCAGGCCTCGGTCAGCCCGGCGGCCCGGACGGATCCCTTGACCTTGGGCCCCCGGGCGAGGAGTTCGACACCGCGCAGCCTCTCCAGGAGCGCGTCGCCGATGCCCCAGCCGTCGGCGGCCTCCACCCAGCCCCGGAAGCCGATCGCGGTGGTGGCGACCACCACATCGGGGGCGTGGTCGATCAACTCCTTGGTCGCGTCGAGGAGTTCGCTGTCGTCGGCGAGCGGAACGATCCGCAGGGCGGGGGCGTGGTGGACGACGGCGCCGCGTCGCTTGAGGAGGGTGCCGAGCTCCTCGGCGCGGCGGGCGGCGGTCACCCCGACCGTGAAGCCCGCGAGGGGGCCGTGCGTTGTGCCGTCGTCCTGCATGGCGTGTTCCCGGCTCTCGTGTCCTGCTGATGCGCGATGGTGCGGAGGCCCGAGACTGCCAACGGTGCGTGACAGCCTCGGTTCCCCCGTATTTCCCGGCCGTTACGTCGCCGGTCGCCGGAGCGTCGCTCTCCTAAACCTCTGCGTAACGGATCTGCGGCTTTGCCGGTACGGGCGCGGGGCGGCGAAGGTATACCGCCCAGGTGAGCGCCGAGCACACCGCGTAGAAGGCGAGGAAGGACCAGAAGGCGGCCGTTCCGGTGCCGGAGGCCTGGAACGACTGGCGGAAGACGAGGTTGATCGCGAGGCCGCCGAGCGCGCCGACGGCTCCGATGAAGCCCATGGCGGCGCCGGAGAGCCGCCGTCCGTGGGCGGCGGCCGCCTCGCCGTCGAGCCCCTTCGCCAGCGCCTGGGCGTGGAAGATGCCGGGGATCATCTTGTACGTCGATCCGTTGCCCAGCCCGGTCAGGACGAACAGGGCGGTGAAGCCGACGAGGAAGACGGGGAGGGAGGCGGTGGCGGAGGCGAAGATGACGACCCCGGTGGCGGCTCCCATCGCGGCGAAGGCCGCGAGGGTGATCCGGGCACCGCCGTGCCGGTCGGCGAGCCTGCCGCCGACGGGGCGGATCAGGGAGCCCAGCAGCGGGCCGACGAAGGTGAGCGAGGCGGCCTGGAGCGGGGTGCGGCCGAACTGGGTCTGGAGCACCAGGCCGAAGGCGAAGCTGTAGCCGATGAACGAGCCGAAGGTGCCGATGTAGAGCGCCGACATGATCCAGGTGTGCGGATCGCGGACGGCCTCCTTCGCGGCCCCGGTGTCGTTGCGTACGGGCCGGAGGTTGTCCATGTACAGCGCGGCGCAGACGGCGGCCACGACGATCAGCGGGATGTACACCCCGAGCACGATCCGGGGGTGGGCCGCGCCCACCGTCCCGATGACGAGGAGGCCGATGAGCTGGACGACGGGGACGCCGATGTTGCCGCCGCCCGCGTTGAGGCCCAGCGCCCAGCCCTTCTCGCGGAGCGGGAAGAAGGCGTTGATGTTGGTCATCGAGGAGGCGAAGTTGCCGCCGCCGATCCCGGTGAGCGCGGCGACCGCCACGAAGGTGCCGTACGAGGTCCCGGGTTCCATCACCCAGAACGCGGCGAAGGTCGGGGCCAGCAGGCCGACCGCGGTGAAGACGGTCCAGTTGCGGCCGCCGAACCGGGCGACGGCGAAGGTGTACGGCACCCGCACCAGCGCCCCGACCAGGGTGGCGGTGGAGATCAGGAAGAACTTTCCGGCCGGGTCGACGCCGTACTCCGGTCCCATGAACAGGACCATCACCGACCACAGGGTCCAGACGGAGAATCCGATGTGCTCGGAGAGCACGGAGAACCACAGGTTGCGGCGGGCGACGCGCTCGCCCTTCTCCCGCCAGAACGTCTCGTCCTCCGGCTCCCAGGTCTCGATCCAACGGCCTGCCATCACGCGCCTCCACAGGGGGGTCGGGGCTGTGTCCCCGTCGCTGCGGGGTGTTGTCCCGACGCTAGGGAGCGCGCGTTTCGGTGCGGTGCCGTGAGGTGACCGGTGGGCAACCTTGCTCTCACCGGGCCGTTGCCGGCCCGGTGAGATGCGCCGCTAGGACCTGCCGTCCGGCCACAGCTGCGGGCGGCGCTTGGCCGCGACGTCCTCGGCCCAGCCGAAGGCGAGCACGCAGAGCGCGATGAGGGCCCAGGTGACGAGCAGGACGGGGATCCAGCTCTCCAGCAGCCAGGGCACGTTCTCGCTGAGAGCGTCGACGGACCAGAGCCGGTCGTAGAGCGTGGCGGCGCTCAGGATGCAGACGTTGTGCCAGAGGTAGACGGTGACGGCCCGCGAGTTGAGCAGGGTGATCGGCCGGTCGAAGGCCCGCAGCCGCCTCGGCCACTCGGTCCAGGACGGGCTGTAGTGCAGCAGGAGCAGGACGCACCCGAAGGACCAGAGGGCCTGGGCGAGCGGGATGGAGTCCAGGTCGAAGCCGCTGCGGAACCCCTCGTGGCTCGCCCACCACAGTCCGGCGCCCGCGAAGAGCGGGGCGATGGACGGCACGATGTAGGCGGGCAGCCGCTTGAGGACGCCCTCCTGATGGGCCATGCCGAGGACCCAGCAGGCGCCGAAGGTGGAGAAGTCGGTGATCGCGGAGTCGAGGCGTTCGGTGGTGGAGAACAGTTCGAGACGCATCACGACGGAGAGCGCCAGCGGCGCGAGCAGCGTCGGCCAGGGCAGCTTGCGCAGGCAGCGCAGGAGCAGCGGCGAGAACAGGACGAACCAGAGGTAGGCCCGGATGTACCAGAGCGGCCCGGCGAGGTCCTCGGGCCAGCTCTCGCCGAGGATCCCCTCGATGCCCGCCACGTCGTAGGCGTACGGCGGGTCGCTGAGCGGCAGGATCCAGTACGTCAGGTGCTGCCACCACCAGCCGGGGTGGCCCTCGGCGTCCGGGCCCCAGCCCTGGGCGACCATGCCGGTGACGCCGATCGCGCCGAGCAGCCACAGCGGCGGCAGCAGCCGCCGGACGCGGCTGCGGATCACCTGGGCGGCGGGCCGCTTGAGGGAGCGGGCCATCAGGGTCCCGGCCAGGGCGAACATGACGCCCATGGAGGGGAAGACGATGGGCAGCCAGGCCCAGCCGGTGAGGTGGTACAGGACGACCCGGAAGAGGGCGAGGGCCCGCAGCAGGTCGAAGTACCGGTCGCGGACGGGCCCCCGGCGTGCGGGGGCCGGGGACCCGGCCCCGCTCCCGGCCGCGTTCTCGGCCCCGTTCCCGGCATCGGGCGGGAGGACCGGGCCGGTCGTCGGAAGGGGCGGTCCTGCGGCCGGGAAGGGCGAGCCGGCTGTCGGGAAGGTCGGGGCGGTCATACGTACGGCCTCCGGTCCACGGCCCCGAACCCGGCGTCGGCGCCGGGTCCCCGCGGGCGCTGGGCGGACGTCCCGCCGGGCGCCTCCACCGCGCCGGTGCGGCGCAGCTTCTGCCAGCGCAGCCGGCCGCCGGTGAGAGCGGTGATCCACGACTGGAGCAGCACGACGTACATGAGCTGCCGGTACAGGATCTGCTGGAGCGGCAGCGAGATCAGGTGGACCATCCGCTCCTTGTCCAGCCGGAAGGCGTACGCGGCGCAGACGGCCTGCACCACCAGCACGCCGAACCACGCGGCGACGGTCTTGCCGGTCGGGCCGAAGACCAGCCCGTACAGCAGGAAGACGTCGATGAGGGGCGCCAGCAGCGGGGCGACGACCATGAAGAGGGAGACGAACGGCAGCCCGACCCGGCCGAAGCGGCCCGAGGGCCCGCGCTCGATCACCGCGCGGCGGTGCTTCCAGATGGCCTGCATGGTGCCGTAGGACCACCGGTAGCGCTGCGACCAGAGCTGCTGCACGGACTCCGGCGCCTCGGTCCAGGCGCGGGCGTTCTCCGCGTAGACCACGCGCCAGCCGTCCCGGTGCAGGGCCATGGTGATGTCGGTGTCCTCGGCGAGGGTGTCCTCGCTCATGCCGCCGACCCGCTCCAGGGCCTCGCGGCGGAACGCCCCGACGGCGCCGGGGATGGTGGGCATGCAGCCCAGGACGTCGTACATCCGGCGGTCCAGGTTGAAGCCCATCACGTACTCGATGTGCTGCCAGGCGCCGATCAGCGAGTCGCGGTTGCCGACCTTGGCGTTGCCCGCGACGGCTCCGACCCGGGGGTCGGCGAAGGGCTGGACCAGCTCACGGACGGTGGACGGCTCGAAGACGGTGTCGCCGTCCATCATCACGACGATGTCGTAGCGGGCGTGCCGGATGCCGTTGTTGAGGGCGGCCGGTTTGCCCGCGTTCTGCTGGCGCACCACCCGTACACCGGGCAGCCGCATCGCCTCGACCAGGTCGGCCGTGCCGTCGGTCGAGCCGTCGTCGATGACGATGATCTCGATCGGATGCTCGCTGACGGCCAGCGAACGCACGGTCGCCTCGATGCACTCGCGTTCGTTGTACGCGGGCACCAGGACGGAGACCGGGCGGGTGAGGGGCTCGCCCCAGCTGAAGTCCTTGCGGCGGACCTTGCGGGCGTGCAGGAAGGAGAGCAGCAGCATCAGCCCGAACCGGGCCAGGACCAGGACGCCGATGGCGGCGAGGCCGACCACCAGGACGCCGGTGACCCGCTCGGAGACGGCGACGGCGGAGACGAACGCCTTGCCCTTCCACAGCGCGAAGCCGGTGACCGGGGTGTGCGCGCTGGGGGCGTCGAGCGCGGTGGTGAGCCGGGTGAAGGTGTAGCCCTGCTCCTTGAGGTCCGGCAGCAGGGTGTCGAGCGCGGCCACGGTCTGCGAGCGGTCGCCGCCGGAGTCGTGCATCAGGATGATGGCGCCCTTGCCGTCCTCGGGCGTGGCGCGCTCGACGATGGCGCGGACGCCGGGGCGCTTCCAGTCCTCGCTGTCGGTGTCGTTGACGACGGTGAGGTAGCCGCGCTTGCCGATGTACTCGGTGACCGGCCAGGACTTGTTGTCCATGGCGTACGAGAAGGAGGAGTACGGCGGCCGGAAGATCGAGGTGCGGATACCGGCCGCGCCCGCCAGCGCCAGCTGGTTCTGCGACAGCTCCCAGTCGATGCGCTCGGTGGACTGGTAGGAGAGGTCGGGGTGGTTGAAGGTGTGCAGCCCGATCTCGTGGCCTTCGGCGACCATCCGCTCGACCAGGCCGGGGTGGCGGGCGGCCATGTTCCCGGTGACGAAGAAGACGCCGTGGGCGCCGTACTCCTTGAGCTTGTCGAGCACCTTCGGCGTCCACACCGGGTCGGGCCCGTCGTCGAAGGTCAGGACGATCCGGCGGTCGGGTATGCGCAGCGTCGTGGCGTCGCCGGAGCGGGCGTCGATGACCGGTCCGCCGGAGCGGACGTCCTTCGGCACCTGGGTGTTGTAGTCGGCGTCGCGGACCCGGTGGTCGGCCAGGATCTCGCTGTGCACATAGCCGCGCAGCATCAGCATGGCGAGCAGGGCGACCAGCAGCATGAAGGGCAGGAGGTAGCGCATCGGGAGCTTGCGGCGGTTCCGCCTGCGCACGTTCTGCTTCCGTGCGATGCGCGGCCCCGCGGGCTGCTGGGGTCCGTTGTGCTTCCCTGCGGTCCGCTGGGACCGGTCGTGCCTGCCCCGCGGGGCGGGGTGTGTCATTTAGAGGGTGCTCTCTTCTTGCACCGGAGGTTCCGGGGTCTCGGCGGGAGCGCTCGTACTGACGGTGGGCTCCGGCTCGGGTGACGGCGGTGGGGTGGAGACGGGCGGTTCGGGGGCCGGGGAGGTGGCGGCCGGTTTCGTGGCGCCGCCGCCGGTGGAGCCCGGGGGCGTCACGGACGTGGAGGCGGACGGGGTGCGTCCGCCGGATCCGGCGGGGACGGTGACGGAGGTGGCCGAGGGTTCCACCGGGCCGGAGGCACCGGGCTCCGGGGTGCCGCTCGGACCGGTCGCGCCGGGGGCCGGGTCCAGGTCGTCGGAGGGCTCCGCGGAGTCGCTCGGCGCGGGACGCACCTCGGCCTCCTCCGCCTTCGCCTCCTCCTTCTGCCCGGAGAGCGGCAGCCAGGGGGCGGTGGAGTTGCCGCCGAGGACGGCGAAGACCAGCGTCACGGCGTACGCGGCGCAGAGCGCGGCGACCACCCAGCCGAGCCGGCGGTAGGTCTTGCTGCGGCGGCCGCTCTCGTCGACGAAGACCGGACCGTCGGAACCGCCCGCCGGGACGGGCTCACCGGGCAGCTCGGCGAGCTGGCGGCCCAGGCCGTCCAGCTGGATGGTGACGTCATTAGGTTCATGCGTATGCCCGTTCTGGGCACCTTCGCGCCAATTTTCCACAGATGTAGCCCATCCCCCACTCAACGGACAGGCGCCAAAAATTGACCGGTTCTTTACTGTTGGGCGGATCCCACACCGTCAACGAGAACTGGCATTCATGCACCCGGAGCACGAATGTAGCGCACGACATTGACGCCCAAGTCCCCCTGAACGGAGTTGATCAGGAACGGTTGCGCATCAGTGACAGATCGCCCTCCGGCAGCCAGGCGCCGGGCGGGGGTACGAGCCAGCCTTTTGCAGTACCCAACTGGGCAGATGCCGTACGCAGCGCGTCTACACCGGGATGGTGCAGACCTTTGCGCCAGACCAGCGTCAGCGGCGAAAGCGGAATGGGACCGACGAGCGGGCGCACCACGGCACCCGGCAGCGGCGGGAAGTCCACCACCGCCAGAACCGGGTGGCCCGCCTTGGTGATGACGCGCTGAAATTCGGCCACTCCCACGGCGAGCGGAACGGGCGGGGCCAGCTCGATGCCCCACGCGGCGAACAGCTGCGCGGCGAGGTCCGTCCACTCCCGCGTCCGCTCGTTGCCCGCCCCCGCGTAGACGGTCGTTCCGGACAGCTCGGACAGCGCGATGGCCTCACGCCCGGCGAGGGGGTGGGAGGCCTGCAGCATCAGGGCCATCGGCTCGTACCGCACCGGCTGTACGGAGAGTCCAGCGCGCACCCCCGGGGCGAGCCCGGCGGCCCGGCCGAAGGAGACGTCCAGCCGGCCGGCCAGGATCTCGGAGGCGGCCCAGGTCAGCCCGGACTCGAACCGCGCCATCAGCTCGCACTCCGGGGCGAGCTCACGGGCCCGCTCCAGCACCCGGGCGGCGGTCGTCCCGTCACTGTTCAGGTCGACCAGCAGCGGCCGGGCCGGGCCGCCGCTGAAGGCGGCGGCGAGTCCGTCGTGCGCGTCGAGCACCCGGCGGGCGTACGGGAGGAGGCGCTCGCCGTCCGGGGTGAGGGAGACCTGGCGGGTGGTGCGGACGAACAGCTCCGCACCGAGCTCGCGCTCCAGCCGGCGGATGTCCCGGCTCAGCGCCTGCTGGGCGACGAAGAGGCGGGCGGCGGCGCGGGTGAAGTGCAGCTCCTCGGCCACGGCGAGGAAGGCGCGCAGGAGCCGGGGGGCGGGGTCGGGGGCGGGCACGTGGTGAATCTACAACGCGGCGGCCCATTGACAACAGGGGTGCGTGAATGGGCGGGCAGAAGGTGTTGGACCGGGGCGGCGGAGCACGGCGAGGCTGGCCCCATGCCGAATCCCCCTGCCACCCGACCCCTCCCCGCAGCCCTCCCCGACCGCTCCCCCACCGTGCTGCTCGCGGTGACCGGCGGCCAGTTGGTCGCGGCCCCGCGCACCGCGCCGGAGCCCGGGGGGCGTGCGGCACCGGAGGACGTGCGCCGGCGGGCGGGGCGCCGGGCGGCTCGGCGGGCGGCTCGGCGGGCACCCACCAACCCCTACCTCCGGCTGCTCGCCACTCCCGGGGCCCGCGCCTTCACGGCCGGCAACCTGATCGCCCGGCTCCCCATGGGGATGCTCGGCGTCAGCGCGATCATCATGATCGCCGGGTCGCGGGGCTCGTACGCCCTCGCCGGGGCCGTCACCGCGACCGGGCTCGCCGCCACGGCGGTCGTCGCCCCCTTCACGGCCCGGCTGGTGGACCGCTTCGGACAGGCCAGGATCGCCGTGCCCGCGACCGCGCTCGCCGTGCTCGGATCCCTCGCGCTGGTGCTCTGCGTGCACTACGACGCCCCCGCCTGGACGCTCTTCGCCGCGTACGCCGCCACCGCGACCACCCCCAACACGGGCGGGATGTCCCGGGCCCGCTGGGCCCACCTCCACCGGGGCGACCCGGCGGCCCTGCACACCGCGAACTCCTTCGAACAGGCCGCCGACGAGATCTGCTTCATGCTGGGCCCGGTCGTCGCGGCGACGCTCTGCGGGGCGCTCTTCCCGGAGGCGGGCACGCTGGTGGGCGCGTTCCTGCTGATGACCGGCGTCCTGGTCTTCGCCGCCCAGCGCAAGACGGAACCGCCGCCCACCCCCCGTGACCGCACGGCCGTCTCCCCCCTCCGCGTGCCGGGCATGCCCGCGCTGCTGGCGGTCTTCCTCGCCACGGGGGCGGTGTTCGGGGCGCTGGAGGTCGTCTCCATCGCCCACGCCGGGGGCGCGATCCTGGCGCTCCAGGCGGCGGGCTCCTGCGCGGCGGGGCTGCTCTACGGTTCACTGCGGCCCGCCCGGAACGTCCACCGCAGGCTGCTGCTCTGCCTGACCGCGATGACCGCACTGATGTCCCTGCCGCTGCTCGCCGCCTCCTCGACGGCGTCCCTGCCCGTCCTGGCGCTCTGCCTGCTGCTCGCGGGTGCGGCGACCGCGCCCACCATGGTCACGGGCATGACACTGGTCCAACGGGCCACACCGCCGGGGCAGTTGAACGAGGGCATGACGCTCTCGGTCACCGCACTGCTGGGCGGGGTGGCGGCCGGTGCGGCCGCGGGCGGCTGGCTGGTGGAACACACGGGTACGGTCTCCGGCTACGCGGCTCCGACGAGCGCGGCGGCCCTCGCCCTGGCCGTCGCCGCCGCCGGGACGTTCAGGAGCCGGCCGGAACAGAAGCCGATCCGGGCGGGGTTGTCCGCTTGACCCGTTCCGGGCCGCACGGGTGTCCGCTGTGGCCCGGCCATGTCATGGGGCAGGGTGGGGACATGTCGAGCTACGAGACCATGCCCTTCCACCTGGAGACCGAGCGGCTGATACTGCGGCCGTGGGCGGAGTCGGACGCGGCCGAGTTCAGCGCCCTCCTCTCCGAACGCGGCGACGAGACGTACACGGTCGAACGCGGCCGCAAAGGGATCGTGGAGCTGCTCACCGCGACGGAGACCACGGGAATCGCGCTGCTGCCCGTCCAGCGCCGGGCCGAGGGCGACTTCATCGGCTACTGCGGACTGATCATCGGCCGCTCCACCCTGGAGGAGCCCGAGATCGCGTACGAGCTGTTCCGGCACGCGCACGGGCTCGGCTACGCCACCGAGGCGGCCGGCGCCGTGCTCGACGCCGCTGCCGCGACCGGGCGGAAGCGGCTCCGGTCCACCGTCGGCTCGTGGAACACGCCGTCGCTCCGCGTCCTGGAGAAGCTCGGGTTCGAGCGGGACCGCGTTTCCATGGAAGGCACCAAAGAAGTGGTGTGGCTCACCCGATCGTTGCCGTGAAAAGCCCTGCGGCATGAAAAAACCTCTGCCCCGCGAGCGAACTCGCGGGGCAGAGGTTTACATGGGGTGGTGGAGATGGCGGGAATCGAACCCGCGTCCAACGGTGCGGAACCAGGGCTTCTCCGAGTGCAGTTCGCTGCGCTTTTCTCGGCCCCGGAGGTCACGCGAACAAGCCTCCGACAGGCCCAGCCACTGTTTGATTTCCTTCTCGGCCCCGTGGCCGGGCCGAGAAGTTTAGATCCCTAGTTGATGCCAGGATCCGGGTCGGGATCACCCCCGGGCTGACACTCCGCAGAGTCTTCGCTTAGCTGCTAATTAGGCAGCGAGGGCGAAGGCGGAGGAATCGCGCTTGGAATTGGCGATTATTGTTTGCGACATATGGTTTACGAGATCATTGCCGCTTCCTCGACTCGCTTCCCCTGCTTCGACATCCGCTGTCGAAACCGATCATCCCCATGTTGATTTTTCAAAACGCACACCTTCGCTGAGGTGCACGGCCCATCGTACGTGACCAACGCCGGACGATGCCAGCGTATTCCCCCGCAGGGGGCTCCTCAGGCGCTGCGCTGCCGCCTGCGGGCCGCCGAGACGGCGCGGTTCGTCTCCCTCGTGTCCTGCTTCTCGCGGAGCGTCTGGCGCTTGTCGTACTCCTTCTTGCCCTTCGCCAGCGCGATCTCGACCTTGACCCGGCCGTCCTTGAAGTACAGGGCGAGCGGCACGATCGTGTGGCCGCTCTCCTGGGACTTCGACTCCAGCTTGTCGATCTCGGCCCGGTGGAGGAGCAGCTTGCGCTTCCGCTTGGCCGTGTGGTTGGTCCAGGTGCCCTGGACGTACTCGGGTACGTGGATGTTGTGCAGCCACGCCTCGTGGTCGTCGATCTGGACGAACCCGTCGACCAGGGAGGCCCGGCCCATGCGCAGGGACTTCACCTCGGTGCCCATGAGCACGAGGCCGCACTCGTAGGTGTCGAGGATCGTGTAGTCGTGCCGCGCCTTCTTGTTCTGCGCGACCATCTTGCGCCCGGTGTCTCTTTCCTTAGCCATAGTGCGGTCATTTTCGCACTACGACCCACCCCCGAGGCCACTCAATACCGTCTCGGCCCGCTGCTGGGCCCTCTCCCGCACCACCAGATCGGGTGTGATGCCCCTGCCGTCGACGTTGCGGCCGGCCGGTGTGCGGTAGTGGCCCACGGTCAGCTCGGCCACCGAACCGCCCGGAAGCTCGCTGGGCATCTGCACCGAGCCCTTGCCGAAGGTGCGCGAACCCACGGTGACCGCGCGGCCGCGGTCCTGGAGGGCGCCGGTCAGCAGCTCGGCCGCGCTCATCGTGCCGCCGTCGACCAGCACCACCACGGGCCGCTCGGTGTCGCCGCCGGGGTCGGCGTACAGGGCCTGCTGCTCCCCGCGCACGTCGTAGGTGGCGACCAGGCCGCCGTCCAGGAAGGCGGAGGCGGCGGTGACGGCCTCGGTGACCAGCCCGCCGGAGTTGGCGCGCAGGTCCAGGAGTATCCCGGCGTCCCGGGGCGCGGTGCGGACGGCGTCCCGTACCTCCTCGCCGGTGCCCTTGGTGAAGGCGGCGACCTTGACGAGGAGCGCCGAGGAGGGGCCGGTGCCCAGGCGGCTCACGGTGACCGCGTCGGGGGTCAGGCGGGCGCGCCGCAGCGTCTGTGTGGAGGGCTTCCCCTCGCGTACGAGACCGAGGACGACGCGGGTGCCTTCCCCGGCCCCCGTAACGTCGCCACGCAGCAGGGCGACCACGTCGGTGACGGGGCGCCGGTCGACGCTGCGGCCGTCGATCGTGCGGAGCAGGTCGCCGGCGCGGATGCCGGCCCGGTCGGCGGGGCCGCCGGGCTGGACCCGGGAGACGGCGACGCCGCCGGTGGCGGTGCGGCGGGCGGAGAGGCCGACGCCCAGGTACGAGCCGTCCAGGGACTGCTCGAACTCCTCGAACTCCCGCTCGTCGTAGACCGCGCCCCAGCGGTCCCCGCTGCGGCTGACGACCTCCCCGGCCGCGTCCTTCACGGACTTCCCGTCGGCCTCGGCCTTCGCCGCCGCGTCCTCGATCTCCTCGCGGTCCACCGGCGAGGAGGTGGAGGCGACGGCACGTGCCGGGAGCTCGGGTACGGGGTCGTGGTCCTGCGGCAGCGAACCGGTCGCCGCGCCGGTGGCGAGGACACACCCGAAGACCAATGTCAGGGCCGCCCCGCGGCAGAGGCCGCGGGGCCGGAAGCGGTGCGTACAACCCGACATGGCGCCGAGTCTAGGACAAGCCTCCTGGGGCGCACGGGTACTTGCCCGCGCGCCCCAGGAGGCGTAAGTCATACCTTCAGATACTTGCGCAGCGCGAAGAGAGCGGCGACGGCAGGCATCAGGAGGCCGATCGCCAGCACCAGCGGGAGCTTCGTGAGGACGGCGTCCCAGCCGATGAAGTTGATCAGGTTCAGCTTCTCCTGGAGCGCGAGGCCGCCGTCGATCAGGAAGTACCGGCCGCCGAGCAGCATCGCGCAGGCCAGCAGACCGCCGATCAGGCCGGCGACGGCCGCCTCCATGATGAAGGGGGCCTGGATGTAGAAGCCGGAGGCCCCTACCAGGCGCATGATGCCCGTCTCACGTCTCCGGCTGAACGCGGAGACGCGCACGGTGTTGACGATCAGGATCACCGCGATGACGAGCATCAGGATCATCACGTAGATCGCGACGAGGTTCATGCCATTCATCAGCTCGAAGAGCTGATCCAGGATGGACCGTTGGTCCTGGACGGACTGCACCCCGTCCCGCCCGGCGAAGGCCGTCGCGATGACCTTGTACTTCTGCGGATCGTCCAGCTTCACCCGGAAGGACTCCTGCATCTGGTCGGGCGTGATGTTGCCCGCCATCGGGGAGTCGCCGAACTGCTCCTGGTAGTGCTTGTACGCCTCGTCGACCGTCTCGAAGTGGACCGTCGCGACGGCGTCCATCTTCTCCAGATCGGTCTTGATCTGGTCCTTCTGCTCCTTGGTGACAGCGCCCTTCGCGCACTTGGGCATGTCCTTGGCGTCGTTCTTGTTGCAGAGGAAGATCGAGACGTTGACCTTGTCGTACCAGAAGTCCTTCATCGTGCTGACCTGTTCGCGCATCAGCAGCGCGCCCCCGAACAGGGCGAGCGAGAGGGCGACGGAGACCACGACGGCGAAGGTCATCGTGAGGTTGCGACGGAGACCGACGCCGATCTCCGACAGGACGAACTGGGCGCGCATGGCGTCCTTTCAGTACTCGATGCTCGAAATGCACGAGGGGCCCGGGGGCCCCTCGGTCAGTGCTGGTAGCCGTAGACGCCGCGCGCCTGGTCGCGTACGAGACGGCCCGATTCGAGCTCGATGACGCGCTTGCGCATCTGGTCGACGATGTTCTGGTCGTGGGTCGCCATGATCACGGTGGTGCCGGTCCGGTTGATCCGGTCCAGCAGCTTCATGATGCCGACGGAGGTCTGCGGGTCGAGGTTGCCGGTCGGCTCGTCCGCGATCAGCAGCATCGGGCGGTTGACGAAGGCACGGGCGATCGCCACACGCTGCTGCTCACCACCGGAGAGCTCACCGGGCATCCGCTCCTCCTTGCCGCCGAGGCCGACGAGGTCGAGCACCTGGGGCACGGCCTTGCGGATCTCGCCGCGCGGCTTGCCGATGACCTCCTGGGCGAAGGCCACGTTCTGCGCGACGGTCTTGTTGGGCAGCAGGCGGAAGTCCTGGAAGACCGTCCCCAGCTGGCGGCGCATCTGCGGCACCTTCCAGTTGGACAGCCGCGCGAGGTCCTTGCCGAGCACATGGACCAGGCCTGTGCTGGCGCGCTCCTCGCGCAGGATCAGCCGCATGAAGGTCGACTTGCCGGAGCCGGAGGAGCCCACCAGGAAGACGAACTCACCCTTCTCGATGTCCAGCGAGACATCGCGCAGAGCCGGTCGGGTCTGCTTCGGGTAGGTCTTGGAGACGTTGTCGAATCGGATCACGGATGCACCACGGTCGGCCGGGAGTAGGTGAGCGTGACCATACGCGAACCGGGCTCACGCGTGCAGGCGGCGTCCGGCAATGGGCGATTTATGGCGGATCGCCGCCGGGTACGTATCGGGTCGGGCCCTACCTTGTCCGGCGGGCCGCGCCGAAAACGGCGGGAGCTGGCACAGTGGTGGGGGGAACGGTTGCGTTTCCCGGAGCGTTGTGCGGAGAGAGAAGCAGTCAGCGGCTCCGCCGCGCGGGAGGAGGAATGCGCATGACCTATGACCGACTGGTGTGCGCGAACTGCGCGTCCCCCGTGAGCGAGGGGCGCTGCCGCGTCTGCCGTGCCGTCCGGCAGCAGATGCTGGAGGAGCAGGGGCAGGGCCCGCTGGCCGGGATGAATCCCGCCATGCTGATCGCGCTGATGGTGGTGCTGTTGACGGCGCTCGCGCTGCTGGCCCACCAGACGGCCTGACCCCTCCTGTACGGCCGCCGGAGCGGCTCACACACGCAGAAGGGCCCGGGAGGCGTTGTGCGGCCTCCCGGGCCCTTCTCTGTGCTGCGCCGACCCGTGTACGGGGCTCAGGCGCACCCGTACACGGTGCTCAGCGGGTCCTAGGCGACCGTACGACCGCCGCCGACCAGGCGGGGCAGGATACGGAAGCCGATGCCGCCGGCGATCATCGTCGCGGCGCCGATGACCAGGAAGGTGGTCTCGGCCGCACCGGTCTCGGCGAGCTCTTCCTTGCCCTTGCTCTGCTCGACCGGCTGGTTGCCGACGCTGTCGGTGTCCGTGTTGTCGGCGCACTCGACCACACCGGAGTCGACGGTGCAGGCGTCGTCGCCACCGGTCGCGGAACCGGTGGTGCCGGAGCCGTCGGTGGTGGAGCCGGTCGTGCCGGTGCCACCGTCGTCGCCGCCGGAGGTACCCGACGTGCCGGTCGTACCCGAGGTACCGGAGGTCCCGGTCGTGCCCGAGGTGCCGGTCGTGCCCGAGGTCCCGGTCGTGCCCGAGGTGCCGGAGGTGCCCGAGGTGCCGGAGGTGGTCTCACCCGTGGTGGTCTCGCCGGTCGAAGACGTCTCACCGGTGGTCTCACCGGTCGTCGTCTCACCGGTCGAAGACGTCTCACCGGTGGTCTCACCGGTCGTCGTCTCACCGGTCGAAGACGTCTCACCGGTGGTCTCACCGGTCGTCGTCTCACCGGTCGAAGACGTCTCGCCCGTGGTCTCACCCGTGGTGGTCTCGCCGGTCGAAGACGTCTCACCGGTGGTCTCACCCGTGGTGGTCTCACCGGTCGTCGTCTCGCCGGACGCACCACCCTGGTCGGCGCCGCCGATCGGGTTCTCGTCGCCCTGAATACCGGCGTCGACGGTGACGATCTCGTCGCCGTCCACACCGATACCGAGGCCGACCGCCTGCGCCGCACCCGCGGCGGTCAGGGAGGCCCCCGCGGCAATAACCGCACCAGCAGCTATCCGCGCGAAGCGAACGCGCGTCTTCTTCGTCATCTGTTGCTACCCCCAGTAGCCGATCTCGTCAGTGGAGCAGCCATATGCGGGCCACGGCGGCCCTGCGGGGATCGCTCTCGGCGAGGCCACGTTCGTGTCGTGGTCACCCCGCCAGCCCCCCGGTTCGCACCCGTCCCGGACATACGCATGCTGCTCTAGCACCCTGGCCAGAGTTAAGGGTTCCGTCAAGGCCGTTCCGTGCAGTACACACCCTTATGGGGGTTCTTGACGGCTATTCGACAGCACGACTGTGACGCATCGGGCACAGCTTCCCCCCAACTCGCCGCGGCGGCACCGCAACGCAGGAGGGCCCGGACAGTTCCCTGTCCGGGCCCAACCCTCGTACGGCGGAGGTTACTTCTCGCGCTGCTTGCGCCAGCGGATGCCCGCCTCGACGAAGCCGTCGATCTCGCCGTTGAACACCGCTTCGGGGTTGCCCATCTCGAACTCCGTACGCAGGTCCTTGACCATCTGGTACGGGTGCAGGACGTACGAACGCATCTGGTTGCCCCAGGAGTTGCCGCCGTCGCCCTTGAGCGCGTTCATCTTCGCCTGCTCCTCCTGGCGGCGGCGCTCGAGGAGCTTGGCCTGGAGGACGTTCATCGCGGACGCCTTGTTCTGGATCTGCGAGCGCTCGTTCTGGCAGGAGACGACGATGCCGGTCGGCAGGTGCGTCAGACGGACCGCGGAGTCCGTGGTGTTGACGCCCTGTCCGCCGGGGCCCGAGGAGCGGTAGACGTCGATGCGCAGCTCGGACTCGTCGATCTCGATGTGGTCGGTCTGCTCGACGACCGGGAGCACCTCGACGCCCGCGAAGGACGTCTGGCGGCGGCCCTGGTTGTCGAAGGGCGAGATCCGGACCAGGCGGTGGGTGCCCTGTTCGACGGAGAGGGTGCCGTAGGCGTACGGGACCTGGACGGCGAAGGTGGTCGACTTGATGCCGGCCTCTTCGGCGTACGCCGTCTCGTAGACCTCGGTCTTGTAGTTGTGCCGCTCCGCCCAGCGGAGGTACATGCGCTGGAGCTTCTCGGCGAAGTCGGCGGCATCCACGCCACCGGCCTCGGCGCGGACGGTCACCAGCGCCTCGCGGGCGTCGTACTCGCCGGACAGGAGGGTGCGGACCTCCATCTCGTCCAGCGCCTTGCGCACCGACTCCAGCTCGGTCTCGGCCTCGGCCAGCGCCTCGGCGTCGCCCTCGTCCTCGGCCAGCTCGAAGAGGACCGAGAGGTCGTCGATGCGGCCGCGCAGGGTCTCGGCCTTGCGGACCTCGGCCTGGAGGTGCGAAAGCTTGCTGGTGATCTTCTGGGCCGCGTCCGGGTCGTCCCAGAGGGACGGCGCCGCTGCCTGCTCCTCGAGCGCGGCGATGTCCGCCCTCAGCGCATCCAGGTCCAGGACGGCCTCGATCGACCCCATGGTCGAGGAGAGGGACTTGAGCTCTTCGGAAATATCGACGACTGCCACGGGTCCAGCCTAACGGCATGGCGGATGAAGCTTGCCCTCCCCCGGGGCACCGCCCTGGGAACCCGCCCCGGGACCCGGTCCCCGCAAGGCCTCCTACGGGGCCGCCGGGGCCGAGTTCTCGCTGTCCTGGGGCACCGGATCCCCGTCGCCGCCGCCGGTGGCCAGCCAGCCGCCCACCGCGACGGCCGCGCACAGCAGGAGGGCGGCGGCGCCCAGGGTGATCCGGCGCTTGCGGACGGCGGCCGCCTTGTTACGGGCGGAGCCGGGGCGCGGCCGGCCGGGGGCGCGCGGGGCCCGGGCGGTGCCGAGGGGGCCGCCGGCCAGTTCGTCGGGGGCGGGGACGCGCATGCTGGTGTGGGTGTCCCGGTTGGAGTCCGGGGACGAGCCGGGCACCAGCGGGACCGCCCCGCGGCGGCGCGGCTCCTCGGCGGACGGGGTGTACTGCTGCTCGTCGTACGCCGATGGCTGCTGCTCCGTCTCGTCGCCGCCGGGCTCGTCCACGTCCAGGGGCGGGATACCGGCGAGGAGCGGGAGCAGGTCGCGCAGCCGTACGGCCAGCTCGGAGGCGCGCAGGCGGGAGGCCGGGGCCTTGGCCAGGCACTGGACGAGGAGCTGCCAGAGCTCCTCGGGGATGCCGGGGAGCGGGACGACGGTCTCGGTGACATGGCGGCGCAGGACCGCGCCCGGGTGGCCGCCGCCGAAGGGGGTGAACCCGGCGAGGAGCTCGTACAGCACGGTCGCCAGGGCGTAGATGTCGACGGCGGCGCGCGGCGGGAGGCCCTCGACGATCTCGGGGGCCAGGTAGTCCGGCGTACCGATGATCTTGGTGGCCTTGGTGCGGCGCGGGGTGTCGATGAGCTTGGCGACGCCGAAGTCGGTGAGCAGGGCGGGGTGCGCGCCGCCGGGGCCGAGGGGGCCCTCCATGTCGAGCAGGATGTTCTCCGGCTTGACGTCCCGGTGGACCACTCCGGCCTTGTGGGCGGCGGCCAGTCCGTCGGCGACGTCCGCGATGATCGCGACGGCGGCCTCGGGGGCGAGCCGGCGTTCGCGGTCCAGGCGGGTGCGCAGATCGGTGCCGCGGACGAGGGTCATGACCAGGGCGAGGTCGTTGCCGTCCACCACGAGGTCCCGGACGGCGACCACGTTGGGGTGGTCGAGCCCGAGCAGGGCGGTGCGCTCCTGTACGAAGCGGCCCACGAGCTCCTGGTCGGACGCGAGGTCCTCACGGAGCAGCTTGATGGCGACCGGCCCCTCGGGACCTTCACCGAGCCACACCGTGCCGGCGCTGCCGCGCCCCAGGATCTGGTGGGCCGTGTACCGGCTGCCGATATTCCGTGCCAAGACTGCTCCCTCAGCGGCTGGCGGTGGACCCCCGGTCGACAAAGTTACGCGGCGTTCGGGGTGGTGCGTGCCCAGGATGGTGCCAACCTGCACTTCTCCGGGCCGAATAGGCCCGGAGAAGTCGACAAAGGGACAGAGTCGGGGGTGGCATCGCCTCGGGCCACGACCGTACCCCCGGCCGTGCTGTGCCTCCGGCGGTGCCGTGACATGCCTCCGGCGGTCGCCGTCAGGCCCCGCCCGTGCCGCCGGATTCGCCGGTGGTCTCACCGATCTTGGAGACCCAGTCGGTGACCGTCCCGATCGCGTCGCCGATCGCTTCCCAGTAGCCCTTGCCCTGGGCGACCCAGTCCTGGAGCGGGGTGAGCTCCCAGATCAGCCAGCCGGCGATGACCAGCAGCACCACGGTGAACAGGCAGCCCTTGAGGCAGCCGAGGCCGGGGATGCGCATCGGGTTGGAGCTGCGCTGCCTCGGCGGGCGCGGCTCACGCGGCTGGCGCGGGGCGGGCTGCTGGGGCTGCTGCGGCTGCGGCGGCGCGTACTGCTGCCGCTGGGGCTGCGGCGGCGCCTGGTAGCGCTGGGGCTGGTGCTGCTGTTGCTGCTGGTGTTGCGGCGGGTACTGCTGCTGGAGCGGCTGCTGCCGCTGGGGAGGCTGCTGGGGCGCCTGGCGCTGGGGGCGGCGGCGCAGCGGGTCCTGGCTCGGGTCCAGGTACTGCACCTGCGTCTGCTCGTTGCGGTCGCGGGCCGCCTGGAGCTGCGACTGCCAGGGGTGCGGGCCGTCAGGCTGCGGCGGCCCGTCGGGGCGCTGCGGTACGGGCGGCATGACGGCGGTCGGGTCGGCGTGGCCGCCGGGTCCCTGGCCGCTGCCCGGACCCGAGGTCTGCTGGAGCACGCTGGTGGCGGCCGCGGGGTCGTACGAACCCGCGTTGCTCGGCAGCACCTGTGTGGGGTCGGCGGCTCCGGGGGTCTCCGGGACGGCCGTGGGCGCCGGGTCGGGGGCGAGCAGGGCGCCCACCCCTTCGGCGGCGGCGATCTGGGCCGAGTTCGCGTGGACGCCGATGCCCGAGGCGACCGTACGCAGAGCCCTGGCCAGGTTCTCGGCGCTGGGCCGCTGGTCCGGGTCCTTGCGCAGGCAGCGCTCTATCACCGTCCACAGCGGTTCCGGGACGGTGGAGGGGCGGCGGGGCTCCTCGCTGAGGTGCCGGTGCAGGACTTCGAGGGCGGTGCCCCCGGCGAACGGCGGGCGGCCGGTGACCAGCTCGTACAGCAGGATGCCCGCGCCGTAGATGTCCACGGCGGAGGTCTGCGGGCGGCCCTCGGCGGACTCCGGCGCCACATAGGCGGGGGTCCCGACGAACTCGTGCGTCCGGGTCAGCCCCGGGGAGTCGGCGAGGCGCGCGATACCGAAGTCGGTGAGCATCGGGGTCATCCGGCCGTCGCGCTCGTCGAGCAGCACGTTGGCCGGCTTGAGGTCGCGGTGGACGACGCCATCCGCGTGGCTGGCGGCGAGCGCGTCGGCGATCTGCGCGGTGAGCAGGGACGCGGCGACCGGGGTGAGCGGGCCGTTCTCGCGCAGGTAGCGGTGGAGGTCGGGACCGTCGATCAGGTCCATCACCAGGGCGAGGAGATCGCCCTCGACCACCAGGTCGCGGGTGCGCACGATGTTCGGGTGCGTGAGCCGCAACAGGACCGAGCGCTCCCGCAGGAACCGCATCACCACATCGGCGTCGTTGGCGAGCTCCTCCTTGAGGACCTTGATCGCCACGGTCTCGCCGGGCTGACCGGCGACGGCCGCCTCGGCGCCCGCGGTCTCCCGCTGGCGGGCTCGCCAGACGGTGCCCGTGGCGCCGCGTCCGAGCGGTTCCTCGAGCAGGTACTTGCTGCCTACCGGCCGCACGTCATGCGCTCCCTGCTGATCGTGGTGCTTGCGGTCCCCCCGGTCCCGCCCGGATGTTCCGGCCCACTCTAATGCCGCTGGACAAGGGGTCGGGGGGTCGCGTTCCGGGGGAAGACGCGCACACCGGACAGATGGTTGCCGCACACGGTTGACGCTCGGGAATCGGAGATTCGAACTGCAGTGCCGCACCCGTGCCCGGGAGGCGGCAGGTATCGCTGGTGACGGCGGCCCGACCGGCGGGAACAGGACGCAAGCAGGCACTTTTGCGCCCACAGCCGACCATTCAAGATCATTTAAAGGTGACCGCCGGGCGTGTTGTCAGTGGCAGGTGCGAGGATGCCTCCAAGCACGGATCTGGCGGGTCGGGAGCCCGGGGTCCGTGACGACCTGTACGGACGACCTGTCCGTGCCGGGTGGGGGGAATCACAGGGCGTTTCCCCTGCCGGGCACCCCGCGCAGAAGGGACCGCCGACGGCGATGCAGATCCGGCTGACCGTCCTAGCGCCGCGCAGCGGCCAGACCCCGGCGCGCGCCTGCGACGTGCTCGTCACCGCCCCCGCCGGCACGGCACTGGCCGCTGTCGCCTCCGGTCTGGCCCAGGCCGTCTCGGGGCCCGAGGGCTCCCAGGGCGGCGGGGCGGTGGTGCTCTTCGCCGGGCGGGAGCGGCTGGACGCCCAGCGCATCGCCCTCGGTGAACCGCCGCTGGTGGACGGCGCGGTGCTCTCGCTCCAGGTCCCCGGCGAGGACGAGGCGACGGACGACGCCGTTCCGGCGCAGCTGCACGTGGTCGCCGGGCCGGACGCGGGCGGGGTCCACCTGCTGCACGGCGGCCGGATCCGGATCGGCCGCTCCGCCGAGGCCGATGTCCCGCTGGACGACCCGGACGTGTCCCGGCTGCACTGCGCGGTGACGGTCTCCGAGGACGGCCGGGTCTCGGTCGCCGACCTCGGCTCGACGAACGGCACCTCCCTGGACGGTACGGAGGTCCGCGACCAGCCCGTCCGCTTCCCGCCCGGCGCCCTGCTGCGGCTCGGCGAATCGGCCCTCAGGCTCACGGCCGGCTCGCGTCCGGTGACGCTGCCGGCGGCCCCGGACGGCGAGGGCCACCTGCGGGTGAGCCGTCTCGACCCGGACCCGCACGCTCCGGTCCACCACTCCTCCGGGACACCCACCGGCACGCCCCTCGCGGCCTATCAGTACGGCAGCGACGACGACGGGCAGAGCCCTGCGTACGGGCGTCAGCCGCACGCCTTCCGCCAGGAGCCCAAGGGGTACGAGGGCCAGGAGCCCGGCCCCGGTCACGGCACCCCGGACGCATCCGCGCACCAGCGCACCCACGGCGGCCGGGAGCAGTTCGGTCCGGCGGGCGGCGGGGAGCAGTTCGGTGCGGCGGGCGGCGGGGAGCCGTTCGGTGCGGCGGGAAGCTGGGAGCAGTCCGGCACGACGGGCGGCCGGGAGCCGTTCGGTGGGGCAGGCGGCCGGGAGCAGTCAGGTGCGGGCGAGGTGCCCCGGCGCGGGGGCATAGGCGCCTGGGCCCGGCGGCTCAAGGGCGGTGGCGGGGCCAGAGGCGAGCAGCCGCAGGGGACGGCTCAGCCGGGCCGGGACCCGTGGCAGGAGGCGGGGGCCGCCCCGTCCGGGCACTCCCACGCCCACCCCTCGGAGGCCCCGGGCGCAGACCCGTACGGCACCTCCGGCTCCTTCGGCGACCCCGGTCACCTGGCCTCCCCCGCCTCCCCGCTCTCCCCCTTCTCCGCCGTGCCGTCCGCGCCCGAGGGCACCTGGCCGGACCCGGCGGCGGTGCTGCTGACCGCGCTGGGCCCGGGGCCCCGCCTGTGGGAGCGCCACGACGGGCACCCGGAGGCGCTGGTGGTGCGGCTCGGGACGACCGACCGGGCCGATGTGCCGTCGGTGCCGGTGACGGTGGGGCTGCGGGAGGCGGGTTCGCTGGGGCTGGCCGGACCGCGCGCCCGGCTGGCGGGGCTGGCCCGCGCCACGGTGGCGCAGCTCGCCGCGCTGCACTCCCCGTTCGACCTGGAGATCGTGCTCATCTCCACGGACCGCTCCCGCCCGCTGGAGGAACGGCGGCGCGAGTGGTCCTGGCTGGGGTGGCTGCCGCATCTGCGCCCGATGCACGGGCAGGACTGCCGGCTCCTCCTCGCGTACGACCGTGAGCAGGCGGCCGCCCGGACCGCCGAGCTGGTGCGCCGCCTCGACGAGGGCCCGCTCGGTCCCGGCTGGCCGAACCTGGACCGGACCGAGGTGGCCGAAGCGGCCCGCGCGCACACGGGCCCGCACACGGTGGTCGTGCTCGACGGCGACCCCGGTACGGCGGCCCTGCGCGAGACGACGGCCCGCCTGGCCGGTGCGGGGGCTGCGGCCGGGATCCATCTGATCTGCCTGGCCGAGACACCGGCCTCCTCGCCCACCTCCCCGGTGGCCGCGACGTACGACGCAGCCTGCCGGGCGTCCATCGCCTTCCGCGAGTGCGGGGCGGTCGCGATGCTCAGCGGCGATGTCGCCACGGCTCTGCGCCTGCTGCGCACGGCGGGCGGTCAGGCCGCGGGACACGGCACGGTGGCCGCGGTGGACGCGGTGTCGGCGGCCTGGGCCGAGCGGTTCGGACGGGCGCTGGCACCCCTGCGCGACGAGGGCTCGGCCGCGCTGACGGGCCGCCCGACGACGGCGGCGCTGCCGCCCTCAGCCCGGCTGCTGGACGAGCTGGGCCTGGCCCGCGCGACCCCGGCGTCGCTGATGGCCCGCTGGGCGTCCACGGCGGAGGACCAGCCGGGCGCCTCGGTGCCCCGGGCCACCGCCGCCGTTCCCCCGTCCCGGGCGGACCTGGAGACCCCCGGCTCGGGCCGCACCCTCAGTACGGGCCCGCGCGTGGGCCCGCAGCGCACGGCCGCCGAGGGCCACCGCGCCCAGGACACCCCTGCGCCGGGGCGGAAGCCGTACCCGGCGGCGGGCGACCGGGACTCCAGCCGTACGCCGTACCCGGGCGGCGGCACGGACAACCGGGACTCCGGGCGTACACCGTACCCGGGCACAGACGGCCGGGACTCGAACCGCACGCCGTACCCGGGCGCCGGTCCGGACAGCCGGGACTCCGGCCGTACGCGGTACCCGGCCACGGACAACCGGGACTCAAGCCGCACGCCCCACCCCGGCGCGGACAGCCGGGACTCGAACCGCACGTCCCACCCCGCCCGCACCGCCCCCCGGGTCGGCCCGCAGGGCGGTGAGGGTCCGGTGGGGCACTCGGCGCAGGCCGGGCGGCCCGTGCTCGTGCTCGGGGCCGGCCCCCGGGGCGCCCTCAGCGTCGATCTCGCCGACGAGGGCCCGCACCTGCTCATCGAGGGCCCCGCCGGTAGCGGCCGCACCGAACTGCTGCGGGCCGTCGCGGCCTCGCTCGCCTCCGCCGCCCGGCCCGACCGACTCGGCATCCTCCTGGTCGACGGGGCCGGCGGGAAGCCCGAGGACCGCGACAGTTCAGCACCGGGGCTGCTCCCCTGTACTGAGCTGCCGCACGTCTTCACGCACCTCGTCGCCTCCGACCCGGTCCGGATGCGGGAGTTCGCACAGGCCCTCGGCGGCGAGCTGAAGCGCCGCGCCGAACTGCTCGGCCCGCTGGACTTCGCCGCCTGGCACGCCCGGCACGCGGAAGCGGCCCAGCAGGAGGAGTCCCGGCGCATCGTGGGCCAGCGTCCGCCGACCGGCGCCGAGCGCCGGGGCGACCTGGACTCCCCGGCCAGCGGCACGCTCCGGCTGCGCCCGGTCGCCGCGCGGGCGTCGGACCCGGGCCCCTCGCCCCTGCCGCGCCTCGTCGTGCTCGTCGACGACTTCGACGCCCTGGTCGCTCCGGGGCTCGGCAGCCCCGGCCGCCCCGCCGCCGGTTCCGTGGTGCGGGCGCTGGAGGCCGTGGCCCGGGACGGCGGCCGGCTCGGGGTGCACCTGGTCGCCACCTCGGCCCGCCCGGACCGCACGGAGGACACCGAGCTGGCCCGGGGGGCGCGGCTGCGCATCGTGCTGGACGCCCCGGTCCTGCCGCCCTCCCCGGACGAACCGGCCCCGGGCCGGGGCAGGCTGGGGCACCCGGACGGCCGGGTGACCCCGTTCCAGGGGGGCCGGGTCACCGGCCGCATCCCGCGTACGGCGACGCTGCGCCCCACCGTCGTCCCGCTGGAGTGGGAGCGGATGGGCGATCCCCCGACCCGCCGCCCGGTCCGCGAGCTGGGCAACGGGCCGACGGACCTGGCGCTGCTCGCCAGCGCCCTGGAGCGCGCGGCCCGCTCGGTGAACGCCGAGCGTCTGCCCCCGCTGATCCCGTTCCCGGCCTGAGGCCACCCCGTCGGAATCCGCCGCGCCACACCCCGGAGGCACGCGTCCCAGCTGACACTCCTGTCCCTGCCCGCCCGTCCCTCACCTCATTCAGCCGCATTTCCCCGCCCCGGCTGACATGACGTCACGAGGCCATCACGATCACCGTGTTGGGCCCGACGGCGGTATTGCGGGGCCCGTGCACCGGGCGTAGGACTGTGCGCACGGACGACGCAGCCCGGGCGACGACAACGTGGTCGGGCGCGTACGGAAGAGACGGGGCAGGAATGCGTACAACCCTTTCCATACGCAGGGCCGCGCTCGTCTTCACGGCGGTCGGCGCTCTGGCGCTGACCGGCTGCGGGGACGGCGGCGGTTCGAAGAAGTCGGGCGACGGTTCGGGCGAGGGCACGGACAGCGCGTCCACGGTCACCCTGCCGAAGCTGGACGGGGAGAACATCTCCGTCGCCGCGGTCTGGACAGGACCCGAGCAGGCCAACTTCACCAAGGTGCTGGGCGAGTTCGAGAAGCGTACGGGCGCGAAGGTCACCTTCGTCCCGGCCCAGGACCCGATCGTCAACTTCCTCGGTACGAAGATCGCGGGCGGCCAGCCCCCGGACGTCGCGATGATCCCCCAGGTCGGCGCCATCCAGCAGGCGGTGGCCAAGAAGTGGGCCAAGCCGGTCGGCCCGGAGGCCAAGGCCCAGCTGACGAAGAACTACGCCAAGGTGTGGCAGGACCTCGGGGCGGTGGACGGCACCCAGTACGGCGTGTACTTCAAGGCCGCGAACAAGTCCCTGATCTGGTACAACGCGGCGGCCTTCGACAACGCGGGCGCGGCCGAGCCGAAGACCTGGAAGGACTTCATCACCACCGCGGAGACCATCTCCGCCTCCGGTGTCACCCCGGTCTCCGTGGCGGGCGCCGACGGCTGGACGCTCACCGACTGGTTCGAGAACGTCTACCTCTCCCAGGCGGGCCCGGAGAAGTACGACCAGCTGGCGAAGCACGAGATCCCGTGGACCGACCCGTCGGTCAAGGACGCGCTGACCACCCTGGCCGAGCTGTTCGGCAAGCCGGAGCTGATCGCGGGCGGCGCGGACGGGGCGCTCCAGACGGAGTTCCCGACCTCGGTGACCCAGACGTTCACCGGCGGCGACCAGCCCAAGGGCGCCATGGTCTTCGAGGGCGACTTCGTCTCCATCAACATCGCGCAGACCGAGGCGAAGATCGGTACGGATGCCAAGGTCTTCCCGTTCCCGGCGGTCGGGGCGGACTCCCCCGTGGTGACCGGTGGCGACGCCGCGGTGGCGCTGAAGGACAGCAAGGGTGCCCAGGCACTGCTGACCTGGCTGGCCTCGGCGGACGCGGCGAAGATCTGGGCCGAGGCGGGCGGGTTCATCTCGCCCAACAAGAGCCTGGACGCGGCCGCGTACCCCAATGACGTGCAGCGCACGATGGCCGAGGCGCTCGTCGCCGCCGGTGACGACGTCCGCTTCGACATGTCGGACCAGGCCCCGCAGTCGTTCGGCGGGACGCCCGGCAAGGGTGAGTGGAAGATCCTCCAGGACTTCCTGAAGAACCCGAAGGACGTCGCGGGGGCCCAGCAGAAGCTGGAGTCCGAGGCGGCCAAGGCGTACAAGAGCTGACGCGGTGGCGACCACGAACGCGGAGGGCGCCGGTGCGGCGCCCTCCGCAGACACGAAGCCGCGCCCGTCCCCGCCACCCCCGAAGAAGACGCTCAAGAGTGTGACCGGCACCCGCAGGGTCATCGCGGCGGCTTTCCTGCTGCCCGCGCTGGTGCTGCTCGGCGCGCTGGTGCTCTATCCGATCGGCTACTCGGTCTACCGGTCGTTCTTCGACCAGGCCGGTACGGGTTTCGCCGGGATCGACAACTACAAGGCTCTGTTCACCGACGACACGATCCTCACCGCGGTGAAGAACAACGCGATCTGGGTGGTGTTCGCCCCGACCGTCGCGACCGCGCTGGGCCTGATCTTCGCGGTGCTGACCGAACGGATCCGCTGGGGTACGGCGTTCAAGCTGATCGTCTTCATGCCGATGGCGATCTCGATGCTGGCGGCGGGCATCATCTTCCGCCTCGTCTACGACCAGGCGCCCGAACGCGGGGTGGCCAACGCCGTCGCGGTGAGCGTGCACGACACGTTCAACGAGTCGGCCGGCTTCCCCAAGGCGCGCCCGCTGCCCGTGCATCCGCTGGAGAAGGGTGAGGGCGGGTCTTACGTCTCCAAGGAGCCGGTACGGGCCGGGGAAGCCGTCCAGGTGCCGCTGGTCGGGGTGGCCCCGGCCAAGATGCCCGGCGACGCCCGCCCGGCGAAGGCGGCCCCGGCGGTGGACGGTGACGGGATCACCGGCACGGCCTGGCTGGACTTCACCCGGGGCGGCGGCGGGAAACCCAATGTCGTCGACCCCGAGGAGCTGGGCCTCAAGGGCCTGAAGGTGGAGGCGGTCAAGGACGGCAAGGTCATCGCCACCGCGACGGCCGGGGCCGACGGGGTGTTCACGCTGCCCGCATCGGCGGACGGGGCCCAACTGCGCCTGCCCGCGGAGAACTTCCGCGAGCCCTACAACGGCGTCGACTGGCTCGGCCCGAGCCTTGTGACACCCGGGATCATCGGGAGTTACGTGTGGATGTGGGCCGGGTTCGCGATGGTGCTGATCGCGGCCGGGCTGGCCGGGCTGCCACGCGAACTCCTGGAGGCCGCCCGGGTGGACGGTGCCAACGAGTGGCAGGTGTTCCGCCGGATCACCGTGCCGATGCTGGCCCCGGTCCTCGCGGTGGTGCTGGTGACACTGATGATCAACGTGCTGAAGGTCTTCGACCTGGTCTTCATCATCGCGCCGGGCTCCTCCCAGGACGACGCGAACGTCCTGGCCCTCCAGCTGTACCGGTCGTCCTTCGGCACGGACGCCGACCTGGGCATCGGCAGCGCCATCGCGGTGCTTCTGCTGCTCCTGGTGGTCCCGGTGATGCTCTTCAACATCCGCCGGATACGGAAGGAGGGGCAGCGATGACGGACCTGGCCCGCCACGTGACGCCTCCCGGCCGGGGGTCCGGGGGTTGTCCCCCGGGAAGACGCAGCAACATCCGCCGGATACGGAAGGAGGGGCAGCGATGACCACACCCTCGACGCTCAAACCCGAGCAGTCCCTCGCCGCCCGGATCGCGGCGCGCCTCGGCGGCGGGGTGATGCGGGTCTTCCTGATCCTGGTCGCCCTGTTCTGGATCATGCCGACCATCGGCCTGTTCCTCTCCTCGCTCCGGGGCCCCGAGGACATCGCCGCGACCGGCTGGTGGAAGGTCTTCACCGTCCCCTCCGAGCTGACCTTCGACAACTACCAGCGCCTGCTGGACAATTCGACGATCACCGGCTCCCTCGTCAGCACCGTCATGATCACCGTGCCGTCCACCGTGCTGGTGGTGGTGATCGGTTCGCTCGCCGCGTACGCCTTCGCGTGGATGGACTTCCCCGGCCGCGACTGGTGGTTCCTGCTGGTCGTCGGGTTGCTGGTGGTCCCCGTGCAGGTCGCGCTGATCCCGGTGTCCGAACTCTTCGGCACCATCGGGATCTTCGAGACGACGCTCGGGGTCGTCCTGTTCCACACGGCCTTCGGGCTGCCGTTCGCGATCTTCCTGCTGCGGAACTTCTTCGCGCAGATCCCGCGCGAACTGCTTGAGGCCGCACGGCTCGACGGGGCGGGCGAGATCCGTCTCTTCACCCGGGTCGTGATGCCGCTGGGCGGTCCGGCGATCGCCTCGCTCGGGATCTTCCAGTTCCTGTGGGTGTGGAACGACATGCTGGTGGCGCTGATCTTCGCGGGCTCCGACTCGCCGCCGATCACCGTGGCGCTCCAGCAGCAGGTACGCCAGTTCGGCAACAACATCGACGTACTGGCGCCCGGTGCGTTCGTGTCGATGGTGATCCCGCTGGCGGTGTTCTTCGCCTTCCAGCGGCAGTTCGTCTCGGGTGTCATGGCGGGGGCGGTCAAGTAGCCCGCGCTCACCCACGCGTACGACGGCACGCACGGCCGTACGTCAACCGCGAGCGGCCCGGATCCCCGGAACCGGGCCGCTTCGGCGTGTACTTCGCCCGAATGCCACGTCCGGCGTAACCCTGTCATTCCATCCGACGTTTGCGGGCCACCTGGTTCCCGCGAACGACCCATGGATGTGTAGTGCCCCGGTTCAGTGTCATCGTGCCCGCATTCCGGGTCCAGGCGTATCTGCACGCGTGTCTGGATTCCGTGCTGGACCAGTCCTTCAAGGACTACGAGATCATCGTGGTCGACGACTGCTCCCCGGACGCCTGCGGCCCGATCGCCGACGAGTACGCCCGCCGGGACCCCCGCGTCACCGCTCTCCACCTCCCCGCCAACTCCGGCCTGGGACCGGCCCGCAACACCGGGATGGAGCGGGCCTCCGGCGACTACCTGATCTTCCTGGACGGCGACGACACCCTCCTCCCGGAGGCGCTCCGCACCATCGCCGACCGGCTCGACGCGACCGGCGACCCCGACGTCCTGATGTACGACTACGCGCGGACGTACTGGTCGGGCCGGAGCGTACGCAACGTCCTCGCGGACCGGCTCGACGAGCGGGGACCCGCCTCCTTCCGGCTGGCCGACCGCCCCGAACTGCTGCAGCTCCTCATGGTCGTCTGGAACAAGGCGTACCGCCGCGCGTTCGTCGAGGCCGAGGGGTTCGCCTTCCCGCCCGGCTACTACGAGGACACCCCCTGGACCTACCCGGTGCTGATGTCCGCCGGGTCGATCGCGGTCCTGGACGCGGTCTGCGTCTCCTACCGGCAGCGGCGGCGCGGCAACATCCTCTCCACCACCAGTGACCGGCACTTCGACATCTTCGACCAGTACGACCGGGTCTTCGCGTTCGTCGACGCCCGCCCCGAACTCTCCGGGTGGCGGCCGGTGCTGTTCCGCCGGATGCTCGACCACTTCTGCGCGGTCTACGCCTCCCGGGACCGGCTGCCGCACCCCAGCCGCGCCGCGTTCTTCCGCCGGGCCACCGCCTCCTGCCGCCGCTACCGCACCCCGGGCGCCCCGGCCCCCCGCCGCGCCCAGCTCCGCCACGGCCTGATGCGGCTGGGCGCGCGCCGCACCTACCGGGCCCTGGCGGCGAGCAGGCGGATCGGCGACGGGCTGCGTCGGGGCGCTGCCGCCCTGCGCCGGGCGGTGCGGGGCGCGGCGCTCCAGGCGCACTACCGGACCCAGCTGCGGCTGCCGCTGCGCACCCGGGACGCGGTGTTCGCCGCCTACGGGGGCGGGGGGTACGCCTGCAGCCCGGCCGCGATCGAGGCGAAGGCGCGCGAGCTGGTCCCGGGGCTGCGGACCGCGTGGATCTGCCGTCCCGTCGACGCCCACACCGTGCCGACCGCCACCCGCCGCCTCACGCCCGGGACCTTCGCGTACTGGAGCGCCCTGGCCCGCTCCGCGTACCTCGTGAACAACGTCGGCTTCGACCGGCGGCTGGTGAAGCGGCGCGGCCAGATCCTCCTCCAGACCCACCGCGGCACCCCGCTCAAGACCATCGGCACCGATCTCCTGGACCGGCCCGCCGCCGCCGGGAACACCGACTTCGAGCAGGTGCTGCGCGATGTCGACAAGTGGGACTTCGCCCTCTCCGCCAACCCGCACACCACCCTCGTACGGGAGCGGGCCTACCCGTCCGCGTACACGACGCTGGAGTACGGCTCCCCGCGCAACGACGTCTACCACCGCACCGGCCCGGCCGACGTGGCCCGGCTCCGCGAGACGCTCGGCATCCCGGCGGGCACCATGGCCCTCCTCCACGCCCCGACGCACCGCGACTACCGGCGCGTCCAGCGGCCGGCCCTCGACCTGGAGCGGCTGATCCGGGTGCTGGGGCCTCGGTTCGTGATCCTGGACCGCGCCCCCCGTGCCCGGGGCGGCAGCCGCAGCCGTACGCGTACGGTGACGACGCATCCCCGGATCATCGACGTCACCGGCCACGCCTCCCTGGAAACGCTGGCGCTCGCCTCGGACGCGCTGCTCACGGACTACTCGTCGCTGATGTTCGACTACGTCAACCTGGACCGCCCGGTGATCCTGCATCTGGACGACATCGAGGCGTACGAGGCGGCCCGGGGAACCTACTTCGACATCACGGCGTTCCCTCCCGGCGTCGTCGCGCGCAGCCAGGACGAGCTGTTCGACATCTTCGCCACGGACCACTGGCGGGGCTCACGCTCGGCGCAGCTGCGGGCGGCGTTCCGGGCGCGGTTCTGTCCGTACGACGACGGGAACGCCGCCGAGCGCGTGGTGCGGCGGGTCTTCCTCGGCGAGACGGACGGGCTGCCGCTCCCGGTCCCGCTCTCGGCCCGGCGGGCGGTCGTGCCTGCGCAGCACCACCAGGCGGGCGCGCGGGCGGCCCGGGGCTGAACCGGGGCCCACCCGTCAGGACCGCCTCACCGCTCCAGGAACGCGAACAGCTCCTCCCAGCGCCGCGCCACCTCCGGTTCGGAGAACCGCTGGACGCCCGAGCGCGCCCGGTCCCCCAGCGCGTCGCGCAGCCGGGGGTTGCCGGTCACCCGGAGCAGCCGGTCGGCGAGGGCGGCGGTGTCCCCGGCGGGGGCGAGGAGGCCGTCCTCGCCGTCCCGGACGATCTCGCGGACCCCGGGCGCGCAGTCGAAGGCGGCGCACGGCACCCCGCCGGCCATCGCTTCCAGGAGCGCGAGCGGGAAGCCCTCGCCACGGGAGGACTGGACGAAGACGGAGGCGTCGGCGAGGGCCGCCTCCACGTCGTCCGTACGGCCCATCCACTCCACGGACCCGTCGAGCCCGAGGCCGGTGCAGCGGGTCTTCAGTGCGGCCTCGTCCTCGCCCGTCCCGTACACGCGCAGCCGCCAGTCGGGGCGCTGCGGGGCGACCAGGGCCCAGGTGTCGAGGAGGAGGTCGATGCCCTTCTGGTCGGTGAGGCGGCCGATGCTGGCCACGGTCCTCGCGGTGCGCGGGGAGGGAACGTGGGGCAGGTGGGCGAGGGCGTTGGGCAGGAAGCCGACGTTGTTCAGCCCGTCGCCCGCCCACCGGTCGGCGTCCTCCTCGGTGAGGACGAGCCAGTGGTCGATGTCCTTGTAGTGGTTCTTGATCCAGCGGTAGCGGTGGCTCGCGCGGGAGTAGTCGTAGGACTCGTGGCTCATCCCGATCACCCGCAGCCCGGCGGTGTCGGCCTCCCCGACCCACTCCATCGCCCAGACCTGGCTGACGACGACGACCCCGCCGGGCCGGGCGGCGGCGAAGAGTTCAGAGAGCCGCGCGACCGCCCGCCGCTTCTCGGCGACCCGGGCCGCCTCCCGGCGGCGGCTGGGGATGCGGAAGCGGTCCCGGATGCCCTGGGGGGCCCAGGGGGTCGGCGGGTGGGCCGGGTAGAGGGCGGTGACGGGGTGGCCGGGCCGCTCGGGCAGGGTCATCTTCCGTTCGGCGGCGTGGATGCCGATGATGTGGACGCGGTGGCCCTGCTCGGTGAAGAGGCGGGCGGTCTGGTGCGTCCAGGCGGTGACCCCGCCGAGTTCGTCGGTGCTGTTGGAGACGATGAAGATGTCGCGGCTCATCGGCCGGCCCCCCGGTCGTGGTCGGTGGTGTGGCGGACTCCCCGGCGGGCTCCCCGGCGGGAGAACACCGCTGCGACGACCTGCCGGGCCGCGTCCCCCCGGTCGTAGGTGCCGAACTTCTCGGCGAAGGAAGCCCGTTGCGCTGCGTGCCGGGTGTCGGACTTCTTCAGCTCGGCGAGTTCGGCGAAGAGTTCCTCCTGCGTGGCGGTGACCGGGCCCGGCGCGCTCTCCCGCAGGTCGAAGTAGCTGCCGCGCTCGGCGGCGTACGCGTCGAGGTCGGGGGCGTACAGGACGACGGGCCGGTCCAGCAGCGCGAAGTCGAACATGATCGAGGAGTAGTCGGTGACCAGGACGTCGGCCAGGGCGAGGATCTCGCTGACGTCGTGGTGGCGCGAGACGTCGATCACCGTGCCCGGCGGGCAGACGGGGAGCCGGGCGGCCTCCAGGTAGTGCGCCCGGACGAGGAGGGTGTACGTGTCCCCGAACCGCTCGGCGAACTCCCGCACGTCCAGGAGCAGTCGGCGCCTTGCTTGCTTCCCGCCGGTCGGGCCGCCCCGGAACGTCGGCGCGTAGAGGACCACCTTCTTGTGGTCGTCGATCCCCAGCGCCCCGGCGAGCGGCGGGCGCGGCAGCCGCCCCTCGGTCTCGGCCCGGGTGCGCTCCGCGATCAGGGCGTCGTTGCGCGGGTAGCCGGTGCGCAGGAGCCGGTCGTCGGGCAGCCGGTAGGCGTGGGCGAGGGTCACCACGTCGTGCTCGGAGCGGACGAGGAAGTGGTCGAAGCGGTGGACGGCCTGCTGGAGGCGGTCCCGCTGGGGTGCGTTCCGGAGCTGTACGCGCCTCTCGTCGAAGCCCATGCGTTTGTACGCGGAGCCGTGCCAGGTCTGGAGGTAGGTGGTGCGGGCGGGTTTGCGCAGGTGTTGCGGGAAGCCCTGGTTGTCGACCCAGTACTCGGCGCGGGCCAGCGCCCAGAGGTACCGCCAGGACCAGCGGCGTACGAGGCGGGCGTCGTCCGGGAAGCCGGCCGGGGAGGTGTCGTAGGACCAGGTGGGGCGGAGCTTCAGCCCCTGGCGGCGGATCTCCTCGTGCAGGGCGCGCGGGCTGTCGCCGTAGCAGCGGCCCATGTGGCTCTCGAAGACGACGGAGCCCCGGCGGACGGGGAGCCGGGTGAGCCAGGTGTTGTAGACGGGCGCCTTGAAGCCCCGGGAGCGGTAGCGGTCCAGCCGTTTGCGCAGGGCGCGGACGAGGCGCTTCGCCTTGCGGGCGGGGCGGAAGTGGGTGGCGTACCGCACCAGGCGGTGGGCGGTCCGGGCCGGGCGGCGGCGGGCGGTGAGGCGGAGCGCCAGGTGGTCCTTGAGGGTGATGTAGGGCTCCCAGGTCTCCCCGGTCAGCCTTCCGAGCCGGGGGCGGGCGGCGAACCGGACGGCCCCTTCCACCAGGTCCTGGGGGCCGAAGAGGTCGCTGACGGACCGGACGCGGCCGTGATCCCCCTCGGCCTCCACGATCAGCCGCGCGTCCCAGGCGGTGTCGCGGACGCCGAGGGGGCGCAGGAGGCGGGTGACGTCGGCGCGCGCCCCCCAAGTGATCCCGTTCCCGTCGTGGCGCAGCTCCGTCACCGGGAACGCGACGGCGCGCGCCCCTCCCCGGGCCCGGAACTCCAGGGTGGCGGTGAGGGGCGTGTCCGGGCCGGGCCCGGTGTGCGGGGGCAGCACGAGGCGGCCCGCCAGCAGCAGCCGGCCCTCCTCGGCGGTGCAGCGGGTGAGCCGGTTCATCAGCCGGACCTCGCCGAACACGCGGTACTGGTGGCCGAGTTCGGTGACGTCGACCGCTGCGGGACCCTCGCCGCCCCAGCGCACCCGCCCGTCCAGGCCCGTCACCAGCGGGGCGCAGACGGTGGCGGGACGGCTCAGCGCGTACGCCGCCGTCAGGACGCCCTCGGCGTCGCCCCGGGCCAGCAGGGTGACCGCGACCCGCTCCAGCGGCGGCAGTTCCCGCGGTACGGGGGCGGTCAGGACGCGGGCGGCCGTGGCGGCGGTCCGGGTGCGGCGGGCGGCGGGGATCCGGGGGAAGGAGCGGGCGAGCGGCACCAGGTGGTCGCGTGCGAAGGCCCGCTCCCGCTCCTCGCGCAGAGCGGGAAGCCCGTGGGCGTCCAGGGTGTTGGCGACCCGGCGGTGGGCCTCCACCAGGCCGGTGAGGTCGCGGGCCCGGTCGGGTACGGCCCGGCCGGTCACGATCAGCCGCCGCACCAGGGCGATCCGGCCGACGGCCGCCGCGGCGAGCGGGCCGAACAGGATCTCGCCGTGCGCCAGGTCCTCCTCGTACCGCAGCCCGTGTCGCCGGGCGGCCTCCCGGCGCAGGCAGAAGCCGGTCACCAGGGCGTCCCGGACGACGAGTCCGGGCGCCTCGGCGAACCGGGCGACGGTACGGGAGCGGGCGAACAGCTCGTCCTGCCAGGGCGGTTCCTGCTCCTTGCCGCCCTCGTCGACGGTCCGGCTCCACCGCCCGGCGACCAGGTCGGCGCGGCTGCGTTCGCCCGCCTGCCAGAGGTTGCGGCAGGCGTGGCGGTGGAGGCGCTCGCCGGGGGTGAGCACCAGGACGTACCGGCCGGTCGCCGCGTCCAGTCCGGCGTTGCGCAGGGCGCCGGTGGTGCGGGCGGCCGGGTCGGCGTGGACGAGGCGGACCCGGCCGGGGGTGCTGTCGGCCAGGGCGCGGGCGGCGGTGCGGGTGGCCGCTCCGGCGCCGGAGGCGAGGACGACGAGGGCCTCGCAGCCTTGCAGCGACTGGCCGAGGACGGACGCGACGGAGGCGCGCAGTGCGTCGGCCCCTCCCGCCCCTTCGGTGTCCCCGCCGCCGGTGATCACACAGCTGAAATCGGTCATGCCTGCGCCTCCCGCGGCCCGGATCCGTCCTTGAGCATGCGGTCCACGACCTGCGCGGCCGCGCTCCCGTCGTCGAGATCGCAGAACGCCTCGCGGAACCGCTCGTACGCCTCCCGGTGCCCGGCGACGGCGGCCTCCGGGTCGCGCAGGGCGGCCACGACCCCCGCGGAGCCGGGGATCAGAGGTCCGGGGGCACGGTGCTCGAAGTCGAAGCAGAAGCCGCGCAGGGTGTCCCGGTAGTGCGCCAGGTCATAGGTGTGGAAGAGCATCGGGCGGCCGGTCTGCGCGAAGTCGAACATGATCGAGGAGTAGTCGGTGACCAGGACATCGCTGATCAGCAGCAGTTCGGAGACGTCCGGGTGGCGCGAGACGTCCCGGACGAAGTCGGTGCCGGGGACGCTGCCGCCGACGAGGTAGTGGCGGCGGACCAGGAGCACATGGTCCTCACCGAGGGCCTCGCGGGCCTGGTCCAGGTCGAGTTGGAGGTCGAGTTCGTACCGTCCGCCCTGCCGGGGCCGGTCCTCGCGCCAGGTCGGGGCGTACAGGACGACGCGCCGCCCCCCGGGGATGGCGAGCCGCTCCCGTACGGCGGCGGCGACCTTCGCCCGGTCGGGCGCGTACAGCAGGTCGTTGCGCGGGTAGCCGCACTCCAGCACCTCGCCCGAGTAGCCGAAGGCGCGGCGCAGGACGGGCGAGGAGAAGCTGTTCGGGGAGACCAGCACGCTCCACTGGGCGGACCGGTGCTCCATGGAGGCCATGTAGGCGGCGTCGGCGTGCGGGGTGCCCGCGAGGTCGCGGCCGATGCGCTTGAGAGGGGTGCCGTGCCAGGTCTGGACGACGCACTGCCCCTCGGCCCGCTCGAACCACTGGGGCAGATGGGTGTTGGTGACGACCCACCGGCTCCGGGCGAGCGCCTCGTACCACTCGGCGCTGTGCAGGGCGACGGCCCGGACCCCGTCGGGCACGGCCGCCTGCTGGTCGCGGACCACCCAGAGGTGCTCGATCTGCGATGCGCGGGAGGCGAGTTCGCGGTGGATCGCGCGGGGCGAGTCGGAGTACTGGCGGCCGTCGTAGCTGGCGTAGAGGGCGGCCGGGCGCAGCTGGTCGCGGTCGGTGGCGCGGAGTCCGGCGTACCGCTCGCGCTGGATCCGCTGCCCGTACGCACCCTGCTCGGTTACGGGCAGGGCGCTGCCCGCCTCCAGGACGAGCCGGTCGTGATGGCGGCGCTGAAGGGTGAAGGGCCTTCCCTCCGAAGCCCGTTGGAGGGGTAGTCCGGCGTGGAGCGGGGCGGTCAGGCACAGTGGCCGGTACGCGTCGGGGTCGCGCTCGCCCGGCTCGCGGAGGAAGAGATACCAGCGCCCCTCGGCGAGCGGCAGCGGCCCGCCCGGCCCGTCCACGGCAGCGGGGTCGACCACGGCCCGGAAGATGCCCTTCTCCCCCAACTCCACGGGGATTACTGCCTCTTCGTGGTGTCCGCTGTGCCGCGCCACCAGCTCACCGATGACACCGGACGGCTCCGGGAAGGCGCCTTCGAGGACCACTTCTCCGCCCTCGGACCACGCCACGGAGGTGACGACGGGCTGCACGGTCCGGTCGGTGAGGACGAGATCGCCGGACGGGTTGGGGGCCACGTACAGCTCTCGGCCACCGAACAGCGGATAGCGGCCGTCCTCGGCATCGGCCGGAGCGGCGACGGTCAACCGGCCTCTCCCGCCGACCAGTTGTACGCCCCAGATCTCGTCCTTGCCGTGGAACGCACTCAGCGGGATCTCGGCGGCGCGGGACCCCAGGGAGCCGCGCAGGGCGAACTCCAGCGTGTCCTTGGTGCGCCACTCGGTCAGCCGCAGCGCGACGGGCCCGTCGTCGTCCAGGACCTTCACGTCCAGGTGGAGGGAGTCGTCGGCGGCCGAGTGGCCGGTGAGGACGGCGGCGACGCGTTCGGTGCGCAGCTCCAGCTTGTTGCCGGACAGGACGGGGACGACCCGGGTCCGCTCGTCGGTGTACAGGACGGCGGGCGGGGCCGGGGTGCCGGTGAGCCGCATCGGGCCCCGGCGCACCCGCCCCGCGCCGAAGAGGAGCGACTCCAGCTTCCAGGTCGTACGCCCGCCCTTGCCCTTGCCCTTGCTCTTGGCGGCGAGGGCGCGCGGGTCGACGACGGCCTCGAACCCGGCGCGCGCGTAGCGGTGCAGGGAGCGCCCGGAGCGGGCGGTGGCCTCGTCGCCGCCGGTGGCACGCAGGCGCAGCGGGACCAGCCGCTTCCCGGACCGCAGCCAGCCCAGCCGCGGGGGCCCGCCCGGCGCGTTGCGTACGTAGGCGTACCCGGTCAGCCGCAGCAGCCCGTCCCGCCACACGGCCTCGGTGAGGTGGGCGTGGACGGGGAGGTCGGCGGGGGTGAGCGCGGTGGTGGCGGGCGGCAGCGGGTCGCGGACGGCGGGGTGGTGGGCACGGGGGCGGAGGAGGCCGCGTACGTGGAAGGCGTCCCGGTCGTTCTTCTCCTCGGCGAGCAGCGCGAGGAGTTCGGCGGTCCGGCGCTCCCGGATGAGCTGCCACTTGACCCGCAGGTCCAGCGGCAGACCGGCGAAGACCTCGGGGGCGACGGTGGCGGCGAAGGCCCCCGCGTGATCGAGGAAGGCCTCGTGGAACTCCTCGTCGCCGCCGGGCAGGGCCTCGATGAACAGCCACAGGTCGCCGGAGAGCGCGTGCGCGTCGTAGCGCCGCTTGGCCTCTGCCAGGTCGGGGCGGCCGGCGAGGAAGTCGCTGACGGTGGTGACGGCGGTGACCCGGTCGCGGATGCCCTGGGGGACGGCCCGCCGGGTGGTGATCGAGCCGTCGCGGTCGCGCCAGTGGTAGACGGGCTCCTCGACGACGTCGACCGAGCGGGCCAGGAAGTGGGCGGGCAGGACGACGGCGATGTCCTCGTACAGCACGCCGGTCGGGAAGGCGAAGGCGTGTTCGTCCCAGAAGGTGCGGCGGAACACCTTGTTGCAGGCGATGCGGTCGCCCAGCAGGATCCAGTCCCGGGTGACATGGGTGGCCGGCCGGGCCTTCTCCATCGGCTTGCGGAACATCGGGGACTGCTCCAGCGCCCCGTTCGCCCGCAGCCGGAGCACATTGCCGGTCGCGAAGTCGGAGCCGGAGCTGTCGAGTTCGGCGAGCATCCGTTCGTACGCACCGGGCGGTACGACGTCGTCACTGTCGACGAACGTGAGGAACCGGCCCTCCGGATGGGCCTCACGGACTCCGGCGTTACGGGCGGCGCCCAGACCGGCGTTCTCCTGGCTGATCATCCGGAACCGTGGATCGCGGTCCACGAACTCCTGGGCCAGAGCGGGCCCGTTGTCGGTGGAGCCGTCGTCCACGAGGACGACCTCCAGGTCCGCCATGGTCTGTTCGGCGAGCGAGGTCAAGCAGGCACCGAGGTACTCCTCGACGTTGTAGAGGGGGACGACGACGGTGAGACGGGGTGCCATCGCAGCGCACGATCCTTCCGGGCGGACGACATCGGGGGATGACCATCAAGGTTGATGAGGGGGCCACGGTGTACAACCCGCGCCACGGGGCCCGGTCACCCGAGGGAAGCCGTTCGGGTGACGGAGGGAGCGGAGTTGCGCGTACGGGGGCGCGCCGGTTACGCGGCCGAGCCCCGTACCGGGGAGGGGCACGGGGCTTGGGTCGGGTCCGACGGATCAGGGCTTGACGGCGATGCGGCCCTCGTCCATGCGCAGCAGCAACAGCCGCTCGCCGGTCTTGTCGAGGAACTCGTCGACGGCCTGGCGCGATCCCTGCCAGTAGCCGTAGTCGTCGATCAGCAGCACACCGCCGCTGACCAGCCGGGCGTACAGGTGCTCCAGCTCGTGCTTGGTGGAGGCGTACCAGTCGGTGTCCAGGCGCAGGATCGAGATCTGCTCGGGCGCCTGCCCGGGGACCGTGTCCTCGACCCGGCCCTGCACGTAGTGGACGCGCTCCTTCGGGTACGGGACGTTGTCGAAGCCCGCCTTGACGTCGTCCAGCGAGGCGACCGCCCAGATCGGCCGGTCCTTGCCCTGGGCGTCCAGCAGCTCCTGCGCCGGGCGGCCGTCGCGCCGCAGGTCCTCGGCGGTGGGCTCGGTCATGCCCTCGTACGTGTCGAAGAGGTACAGCTCGCGCTCGGTCTCCCCGACGGAGAGCAGGGTCCGGGCGCAGGCCTGCATGGAGCCGCCGCGCCAGACGCCGCACTCGACGATGTCACCGGGGATGTTGTGCCGGGCGATGTACCGGGTGGCGAGGATGAAGGCGTTGAGGCGCTCCGGCGAGGTCATCGAGTAGGGCTTGACCGCCCGGATGATGTCCCTGGCCTCGTCGTCGTAGTCCTCCGGGAAGGCCGGGGAGGGCTTCTTCGCCGGGGCCTTCTTCGCCGGGGCCTTCTTCGCCTCCGGCTTCTTCGCTTCCGGCTTCGGGGGCGCCGGGGCCGGGGTCGAGGCCGCGAGGGATTCGGCCGGGGCCGTGCGGGCGGCGGGCACCGTCACGCGCCTGAGCTGGTATCCGGTGAGCTGCTGAAGGACGCCGTTGACGGCGTTGCGCCAAGCCATGGACCGGGACAGTACGCGCGGTTTGTGGCGCATGTCACTTTTCGTCAACCTGCCATTGATCGGGTCGGATTCTGTTCGAGTACGGGCGCCGGCTCCGACGTCTGCGCGGGCACGGACTTCGGGCGCCCGCACTGCTCCCGGCCGTCGAGCGGCGGGGGCAGCGGGACACCGTCCACGCCACCGACCCGGTTCGCCCACCAGACCGCCAGCTCCCGTACGGCGAACATCGTCAGCCGGGGATAGCCCTGCGGCTTGCGGAACACCCCCACCGAGTCGCCCCAGTAGGCAGCCTTCTTGTCGATGGCCCGGTAGTCGTGCCAGATACCCTTCTGCGGCGGGAAGTCCGTGTAGGCCTCGCGGAGTTCGAGCCGGGAGTGGGCGGCCAGGGCGCGGAACCCGTCCGGGTAGTAGCGCCAGCAGTCCTGCGCATCGTGGACATGGCCGCGCGAAGGTGCGGTGATGAAGGCGTGGCCGCCCGGCTTCAGAACACGTGCGATCTCCAGCATGGAGGCCCAGAAGAACGGAATGTGCTCGAACGCCTGCCCGGAGAGCACGACGTCGGCGCTGTTGGAGCGGGCGGGGATGCGGTACGGCTTCTTCATGACCGCGTCCACGTTGGGCCCGTCCTGCACATCGACGCCGAAGTAGTCGATGGGGTGCTTGGCGAGGAGCGCCCGATGGGTGCGGGTCTGTTTGCCGGAGATACGGGAGCCGAGGTCGACGACCCGGTAGGTGCCGGAGGCGGGCCCTTCGGCAGGCAGATACTCCCGGATGCAGAGTTCCATCTGCTCGTAGGCGGACCGGTGCATGGATGTCTCCCAACCTGGCGGTGTGCGCGAGCTGTCGCAATCAACGACCGGGCGGGGCAGAGGGAGCGCACGGAGTCATGGGGCCTGAGCCATTCGGGTGGCGGACGTCAGTGCGGGGTGCCGAAGAACCGCCGTACGACCCGTTCCGCCGCGCGCCCGTCGTCGTACGGGCAGAACCGCTCCCGGAACGCGGTGCGCAGCGCGGCCGACGCGGGTGAGCGCCACTCCCCCTTACGGAACGCCTCGACCAGCTCGTCGGAGGTGGTGGTGACCGTGCCCGGGGTGTCGCCGGGCCGGCCGGAGAGCAGGTCGAAGTAGGTTCCGCGCGCGGCCCGGTAGGCGTCCCAGTCGGGTGCGTGGACGACGATGGGGCGGTCCAGGCAGGCGTAGTCGAAGGTCAGGGACGAGTAGTCGGTGATCAACGCGTCGGCGGCCAGGCAGAGGTCTTCGACCCGGGGATGCGCGGTGACGTCCAGGACCCGGCCGTCCACTGCGCCCGTGGCTCCGGCGGAACGCCCGTAGAAGTAGTGGGCGCGCACCAGGAGCACGTATTCCGGGCCCAGTTCGCGGGCCAGGCGCTCGGGGTCGAGATCGGGGACGAAGCCCTCGCGGTAGTCGCGGTGGGTCGGGGCGTAGAGGAGTGCGGTCTGCCCTTCGGTGATGCCCAGTCCGGCGCGGATCTTCGCGATGTCCTCGGCGGTGGCGGTGAAGTAGACGTCGTTACGGGGGTAGCCGAGGTCGAGCCGTTCGTACGGGCCCGGGTAGACGCGGCCCCAGATCCCGGTGGTGTGCGGGTTGGCGGAGAGGCTGAAGTCCCACTGCCCCACATGGGCGAGGATCTTGCCGAAGTCGGCCTTCCGGGCGAGGTCGGGGTACGCGCGCTGGTCGAGCCCCATCGTCTTGAGCGGGGTGCCGTGGTGGGTCTGGAGGTAGCGCTGCCCGGGGCGCTTGGTGAAGCCGCCGGGGAAGCTGGAGTTGTTGACCAGGTACGTGGCGGTGGCCATGGCCCGCCAGTAGGGCCGCGAGCCCTCGATGACGTACGGCACTCCAGGTGGCATCCGGTCGCGGTGCCGGGAGGAGACGACCCACAATCCCCGGATGTGCGGGGCCAGTTCGCGGGCCTTGGTGTGGATCGCGGCGGGATTGCAGGCGACGCCCCGGTTCCAGTAGGCCCCGTAGACCGCGAGGTTCGGGTCGAGGGGGCGGTGGAGGTCGGTGCGGTAGGCGGCCCGCATGACCTGCCGGCGGACGAACCGCTTCACGGATGCTCTGGTGGGCCTGGAGGGCATGGCAGCCGAGGGTAGTCGCGGGCCCGGTGGACGGGGGCCCGCGTTCACCCGTTCGGGTCAGCGCCGGTGACCCCGGGACCCGCCCTCTGTTGACCAGGACATGAAGCCACCCCTCCTCAGCGTCGTCGTCCCCGTCCACAACGTCGAGGACTACCTTGAGGACTGCCTGCGGTCGGTGGCGGAGCAGACCCTCGCCGCGATCGAGGTGGTGATGGTCGACGACGGGTCGACGGACTCCAGCGCCCGGATCGCCGCCGGATTCGCCGCCCGGGACGACCGGTTCCGGCTGGTGCGGCAGAAGAACGCGGGCCTCAGCGCGGCACGCAACGCCGGCGTCCGGCACACCACCCCCACCGTCCCCTACCTGGCGTTCGCGGACAGCGACGACTTCGTCGTCCACGACGCGTACGAGCGAATGGTGGCCTCGCTGGAGTCGACCGGTTCCGATCTGGTGACCGGCAACGTGTGGCGGCTGACCGCCCAGGGGCGGCAGCAGGCGTGGCAGTACCGCTGGCTGACCGCCACGCGTCCCCGCACCCACATCACCCGGGACCCTCGCCTGCTCGCCGACCGGGTGGCGTGGAACAAGGTGTTCCGGCGCTCCTTCTGGGACGCGCACGCTTTCACCTTCCCCGAGGGGAAGCTGTACGAGGACACCCCGGTGATGATCCCCGCCCACCATCTCTCCGGGTCCGTCGACGTCCTGCACGAGCACGTCTACTACTGGCGGGTGCGGGAGGGGTCGATCACCCGGCGGCGTACGGACGTCACCGGCGTACGGGACCGGATCGCCGCGTGCGAGCAGGTCAGCGCGTTCCTGGGCGAGCACGGGGTCGCGGAACAGCGGCGGGCGTACGACGCGTCCTGTCTGCGCGACGACTTCGGGTACTTCCTGGACGGCCTGCCGATGGGCGGCGACGCGTACCGGTCGGCGTTCCTGGAGGGGGCCGGGGCGTTCGTCGACCGGGCGGGGGAAGGGGTGCTGGAGGGGCTGCCGGTGGAGCTGCGCATCAAGTGGCGCCTGGTGCGGGAGCGGCGGATGGGCGAGCTGCTGGCGGTCCTCGCCTTCGAAAGGGCCAACGGGACAGGCGTGTTCGCCGTGGAGGGGCTGCCCGGGCGGCGGCGGGCGGTGTACCCCGGCGTGCGCGGCGCGAGTGCCCGGCTCGCGCGCACCGACGTACCGGCGGTCGCACGGCTCGTGGAGGCACGGTGGGGCGCGGACGGGAAGCTCCGGCTGCGCGGGTACGCCTACCTGCGCAACCTTCCGGCCGGGTCGGCGCGGCAGCAGCTGAAGGTGGGGATGGTCCGGGCGGAGGGCGGGGGCCGCCGGGCGCGGGCCTTGCCGGTGCGGATGGTTCCCGTGCGGGCGGTTTCCGTGCCCGAGGCGACGGTGAACTCCGGTCAGGAGCTGCACGGTTACGACCACGCGGGCTTCGAGATGGTCCTGGACCCGGACCGGCTGCCCGCGACGGCGGACGGCGACGGCGGAGGCGGCTGGCTGGTCGGGCTGGTCGTCGCGGCGCGCGGAACGGTACGGCGGGTGGCGGTGCGCGCCCTGGACGCGGGCGCGGACCAGCCGCTCGTGCACGACCTGGGCGACGGGCGGCGGGCGGTGCTCGACCACCGGGGCGGGCGGCTGCGGCTGCGGGTGTGGCGGCCGGGGGCGGTGGTGGAGGCGAGCGGGGGCGCGGAGGGGGGCCCGCTGGAGCTGACGGGCCGGTTCTGCGGAGGCCCCGGGCCCGTGGCCGTCCTGCTGATGCGCGAGGGGGCCGAGGAGCGTTCGTTCCCGGTGGAGTGCGCGGCGGATGCGGCGGATGCGGTGGGTGGGGCTGAGGCAGGGAGCGGGGCTGAGGCAGGGGTCGGTACGCCGGGCGGGGCTGATGCGGTGGGCGGGAGGCGCGGGACGCCGTTCACGGTGCGCATTCCGCTCGACGGCCTCGCCGCCGTACCGGCCGCCCCGCACCGGGCCCCGCACGAGGTCGGGGCGGAGACCGGCGCGCGGTGGCGGACCCGGCTGCTGCTGGCCGACGGGACCCGTGTCCGGCTGCCCGCCGCCCCGGACCTGCCGCCGCCCGCGCGTGCGGACGCGGCGGGAGAGCTGGTGGTGCACCTGGGCGGGCTGCCGGTCGCGGATGCGGTGGAGCGCACGGCCGAGGGGGGCGTGCGCGTCTGGGGGACGTACGCCCCGGCGGCCACCGCTTCGGGGACGTACGCTCCGGCGGCTACGGCTACGGCTACGGACGCTCCGAAGGCTTCGAGGGCGGACGCGCCGGCCTCAGCGCTCCTTGGGGCGGCGGGCGAAAACCGCGCCCGTCTCGTCCTCCGACACGAGACCCTCCACGAGAGCGCCCCGGTCGCGGAGGCCGCCGTGGACCGCGTGACGGGCCGGTTCTCGGCGTCGATCGCCCCGCCGCTCCCCGAAGGCCGCTGGGCCCTCCACCTGGACGGCCGCCCCGTGCGCGTCCTCACCTCCCTCGCCGCGCACCTGCCCTGCGGCGACTCCGCCCTGGCCCTGGAGCGGCGGAACGGTGACCGGCTGACCGTCGTGGCGGGAGGGGCGCTCCCGGTCGCCGAGCGGAGCGCGTACAGCAGGCGGCTCCTGCACGCCTCGCACTACCGCGCCCGGCGCACCACCCTCCCGCTCCTGGACACCGTCCTCTACGCGGGCGGCGACTCCCCACGGGCCGTGCACGCCGAGCTCGTGCGCCGGGGCACGGAGACCGAGCACCTGTGGGTCACCGGGACGGCTCCCGGCCGCACGACCCACGTCCCGCCGGGTGCGCGGGCCGTCCCCGTGCACAGCGCCGCCTGGTACGAGGCGCTGGCCCGCTCCCGCCGGATCGTCACGGACGAACAGCTGCCCGCGTGGTTCGAGCGGCGCCCCGGGCAGACGGTCGTCCAGACCTGGCACGGAACCCCGCTCGGCCGCTTCGGCACCGGCCTGGCGGAGACCCTCTACGCCGACCACCAGCATCTCGCCACCCTGGCGCACCGGTCGGCCCAATGGTCGGTGCTGGTCTCCCCGAGCCGCTTCGCCACCCCGTTGCTGCGCAGGTCACTGGCGTACGAGGGGGAGGTGCTGGAAGCCGGATCACCCGCCGCCGACGTGCTGTTCCCGCCGGACCGGGACAAGGCCGCCGAGGAGGTCCGGCGCACGCTCGGCATCCCGGAGGACCACCGGGTCGTGCTGTACGCGCCGACCTACCGCGACCACCTGGCCCACCCCCCGTCCGCCTCCCCCGACCCGTCCGACCGCACGGCCCCCGGCCCGTACCGCTGGGATCCGGCCCTCGACCCGCACGCCCTCGCACGCACGCTGGGCCCCGGCCACACGGTGCTGGTCCGGCGGCACCCCCGGGTCACCGGCGGGGTCCAGGACGGGCCCGGCGTGCTCGACATCTCGCACCACCCGGGCGCGGCCGGACTGCTCCTGATCGCCGACGTCCTGGTCACCGACTACGCGGGGCTGATGTTCGACTTCGCGCTGACGGGCCGCCCGATGCTCTTCCACACGTACGACCTGGAGCACTACCGCGACACCGTGCGCGGCTTCTGCCTGGACTTCGAGACCCGGGCGCCCGGGCCGCTGCTGGTCACGACGGAGGAGGTGGCCCAGGCGCTGCGCTCCATCGGGGCGCTGGCCGCCCGGCACGCGGACGCGTACGAGAGCTTCCGGCGCGACTACTGCGACCTGGACGACGGCCGCGCGGCGGCCCGGGTCGCGGACCGGCTGCTGGCGGACGCCCCGTAGGGCCTGCCGCCCGTCCCCCGGAAGAGTGGCGGGCGGGAGGGAAGGCCCCGCGCACGGAACCCATGATCCGTGCCCCTCTCCTCCGCCACACCCGCCCCGTCCGACGCTCCTCCCCCCGCGCCTCCTCCCCGGGCGGCCGATGACGACGAGCTTGTCGTAGCGCCCCGGTGGCTGCCCTCGCCGTACGTCCTGCTGGGCGGTCTGCTGTGGGCGGTGCTGTCGGCAGCGGCCTGGCAGGTCCCGATGTGCTGCGAGGCCGGGCTCAACGCGGCGGTCGTGGAACGGCTGCGGAGCAATCTGCTGCACCCGTCGTTCCCGATGACGGACCTGCCCGCCGTGGCCAGCGCGCACTACTCCCCGTACGCCGTTCTGCAGGGCCTCACCGCCCGGGCCGGCGGGCTCTCCGGGCAGTTCGTGCTGGTGCTGTCCGCCGCGGTGAACCTGGCGCTGCTGCTGACCGGGATCGGCCGGCTGGCCCGGCTGCTGACGCCGAACCGCTGGGTGCCGGTCCTCGCGCTCATTCCCCTGGCCCTGATCCACTGGGCGGACCCGGGGCGGTGGAGCGCGCCGAGCACGTTCGCCGTGGCGGTCACCCTGCATCTGTGGGCCTGGACCGGCAGCGCGGTCACCCGGGTTCCCCGGCCGGGCTCCGGGCGGCCCCCGGGAAGGGCGCCCGGGTGGGCGGAGGCGGCCGGGATCGGCGTCCTGCTCGGGCTCGTCCTGCTGGTCCATCCCCCGTCGGCGCTGGGTGCGGCGCTGGGCGTGGTCGCGCTGATCGCGGTGCGGCAGCGGACCCGGATCCGGCCGACGGTGCGGAGGTGGGCGCTGGCTGGGCTGTGCGCGGCGGCCGTGGCGGCGGTGTGGCCGTACTACAACGGGCTCACCGCCCAGTCGGCCCCGTCGTCCGCCGGTGCCCCGAGCCGCCCGGAGAGCGGCGGGGCGCCGGTGACCGGGGAGCCGTACACCTGGGCCACCGCGCACATCCCGCCCGGCGAGGTGGTGCTGACGGACAGCCGCCCGGCGATGTACGCCCTGGCCGGGCACGGCGCGTACGTGCTCGCGGACGGGCTGCCGGACGCGGGGCTCGTGGCGGCCGAGCGGCGCGCGCGGAGCCGGGCGGTGGCGGCCTACCTGGATTCGGCGACCACGCAGGAGCAGCGGGACCGGATCACCGGACGGTACGGGGTGCGGTGGGTGCTGCTGACCCGGTTCCAGAAGCTGCCGGGGGACGCGGCGGTGCTGGCGTACAGCCCGCGTACGGGTGAGGTGCTGGCGCGCGTACCGGAGCGGTGACCTGGCCGCGCGTACCGGGGAGGTGACCCGGCCCGCGCGTGCCGGAGCGGTGGCCTCGCCGGACTCCGCAGCGGGCTGCCTGCCTCAGCCGCCGTTGCGGAGCGCGGCGACCGCCGAGGCGGCCAGGTCGTCGAGGTACCCCTTGGGCAGCTCGCCCCGGACCACGACCAGCCGCCAGTAGAGCGGCCCCACGATCAGGTCGAGCGCCCGGTCCGGATCGCTCCCTTCCGGCAGCTCCCCCCGGGCCACCGCCTCCCTGACCACCACGGCGGCGACGCCCTGCTGCTGGTCCAGGAGTGCGGCCTTGATCGCCTCGGAGATCTCCGGATTGCGGGCCGCCTCCACCAGCAGGTCCGGGATGACCTGCGAGGCGACCGGGTGGCGCAGGGCGTAGGCGGCGAGTTCGAGGACGGCGCGCACATCCCCGTACAGCGAGCCGGTGGCCGGCGCGGGCATCCCCTGCACGGCGACGGCCGCGACGAGGTCGAGGACGAGGGCGAGCTTGGACTTCCAGCGGCGGTAGACGGCGGTCTTGCCGACCCCGGCGCGCCGCGCGATGCCCTCGATGGACATCCGGGCGAACCCCACCGCGGCCAGTTCCTCGAAGACGGCCGCGCGGATGGCGTCGGTGACGTCCTCGCGCAGGACGGCGGCGCCTGCGGGGGCGCGGCGGCGGGTTCCCCGTTCGGTTGTCATGGCCCGAATGATAGTGCGCGACGACGGGACGGTTGCGTTGCGACGTACATGCGTCCTACTCTCAGCGTTACGACGATACGGTCCCGTCCCAACGAGGGCGTCCCTACGGGACCGTATCGTTCCGCTCCACTTCCCCCCTCCCGCTTCCGTCGAAAGCGATCGTTCGTGGTGAGCCAGACAGCAGCCCCGGCGCCCCCGGCGCCGTCCTCGGTGAGCGCCCCCGACCAGGCCGTCCCCGTCTACGCGCCAGGCGAGCTGGCCGCGCTCGCCGCCCGGCACGGCCTGACGGTCAGCGGTGCCCGGCCCGCGCTGCCCGCGTACATCCGGCAGCTCTGGGGGCGGCGGCACTTCATCGCCGCGTTCGCGACGGCCAAACTGACGGCCCAGTACAGCCAGGCGAAACTCGGCCAGGTCTGGCAGATCATGACGCCGCTGCTGAACGCGACGGTCTACTACTTCATCTTCGGCGTCCTGCTGAACACGAAGCACGGCGTGGAGGACTTCGTTCCGTTCCTGGTCACCGGGGTCTTCATCTGGACCTTCACCAGCAGCTCGATCACCGCCGGCACCCGCGCGATCAGCGGCAACATCGGCCTGGTGCGGGCCCTGCACTTCCCGCGCGCCTCGCTGCCGGTGGCGCTGGCGCTCCAGCAGCTGCAGCAGCTGCTGTTCTCGCTGGGGGCACTGACCCTGATCCTGCTGGTGTTCGGCCAGTACCCGCGCCCGTCCTGGCTGCTGGCGATTCCGGCCCTCGCCCTCCAGGCGGTGTTCAACACCGGGGTGTCGATGGCCGTGGCCCGGCTGACGGCGAAGACCCCGGACATCGCTCAGCTGACCCCGTTCGTGCTGCGGACCTGGATGTACTCGTCCGGTGTGATGTGGAGCCTGGACCACCTGCTCAAGGGGGAGCGGGTGCCGCACGCGGTCATGGTGGCGCTGGAGTACAACCCGGCGGCGCTCTACATCAACCTCATGCGGTACGCGCTCATCGACAGCTACAGCGCGGCGCAGCTGCCACCGCACGTATGGGCGGCGGCGGCCGGGTGGGCGCTGCTGTGCGGTGTGGCGGGATTCGTGTACTTCTGGAAGGCGGAGGAGACGTACGGACGTGGCTGACCTCAAGAGTTCCCCTGGCACCCCCGGCACCCCCGGCACCCCTGACCACCGTGCCCCGACGGTCGTCGTCGACGACGTCCACATCACGTACACCGTCAACGGCGCCCGTACGGGCAAGGGCAGCGCGACCTCGGCGCTCAGCCGGCTCACCTCGCGCCGCCGTACCCCCGGCGCACGCCAGGTGCACGCCGTGAAGGGCGTCAGCTTCGCCGCGTACAAGGGCGAGGCGATCGGCCTGATCGGCTCCAACGGCTCCGGCAAGTCGACACTGCTCAAAGCGGTCGCGGGCCTGCTCCCGCCGACCCGGGGCCGGGTGCACACCCAGGGCCAGCCGTCGCTGCTCGGGGTGAACGCGGCCCTGATGGGCGACCTGACCGGCGAGCGCAACGTGGTGCTGGGCGGACTCGCGATGGGCATGACGCGGCAGCAGATCCGCGAGCGCTACGACGACATCGTCGACTTCTCCGGCATCAACGAGAAGGGCGACTTCATCACGCTCCCGATGCGCACGTACTCCTCCGGCATGGGCGCCCGGCTGCGCTTCTCCATCGCGGCCGCCAAGAGCCACGACGTACTCCTGATCGACGAGGCCCTGTCCACGGGCGACGCGAAGTTCCAGCGCCGCAGCAGGGACCGCATCAAGGAACTGCGTGCCGAGGCGGGCACGGTCTTCCTGGTCAGCCACAGCAACAAGTCCATCACCGAGACCTGCGACCGGGCACTGTGGCTGGAGGCGGGCACGCTGAGGATGGACGGCCCGGCCAAGGAAGTGGTGGCAGCGTACGAGGCGTTCACCAAGCGCAAGTAGCCGTTTTCAGCCCGTCCGGCCAACTCCAGCCCGTCCGGCGATCGAGGACGGACCCCCACGCCCAAAGGGCCGGCGCCACCAACGGCACCGGCCCCCACAGACGTACAAGAACTACGCGTGCGTACGCAGCAACGTCCGCATGGTCCGCATGGCCACCGACAGATTCGCCAGATCGAACGCGTCCGACCCCTGGATCTCCTCCAGCGTCGACCGCGACCGGGCGAGGATCGCCGCGTTCTTCTCCTCCCACGCCCGGAACCGCTCCTCCGGCGTGGACGTCCCGTTCCCCACGCTCAGCACGTCCGACGTGAGCGCCGCATGCGCCGCGTACAGGTCCTCGCGGATGGAGGCGCGGGCCATGGACTGCCAGCGGTCGGCCCGCGGCAACTCGATGATCCGGTCCATCAGCTGGGTGATCCGCAGCCGGTCCGCGAGGTCGTAGTACACCTCGGCGACCTCCAGCGGGTCCTTGCTCGTGCGGTCCGCGATAGCGACGATGTCCAGCGCCGGGAAGGCGGAGGAGAACCCGGCGACCCGGACCGCCAGCTCGCTCGGGACACCCGCCGAGGTCAGCTCGTCCAGGATCGAGTGGTACCAGTCCAGGTCGGCGCCGCGCAGCAGCTTGGGCAGCTCGTTCCAGACCTGCTCGACCCCGTCCCGGAACCCTTCGATGGTCTCCGCGATGGCGACGGGCTGCGGCCGGTTGCCCAGCAGCCAGCGCGACCCGCGCTCGACCAGGCGCCGCGAGTGCAGCCGGATCCGGGTCTGGACATCGGCGGCGACCTGGTTGTCGAGCGCCTCGACGGCGTCCCACACCGAGGAGAGGCCGAAGATCTCGCGGGCCGTGAACTGGGCCCGTACGATCTCCTCGATCGACGCCCCGGTCTCCTCCCGCAGCCGGTGCAGGAAGGTCGAACCCGCGGTGTTCACCGTGTCGTTGACCAGCACCGTCGTGATGATCTCGCGCCGCAGCGCGTGCCCGTCGATCGCCTCGGGGAACCGCTCACGCAGCTGGCTCGGGAAGTAGGCGTGCACGAGCTTCTGCAGGTGCGGGTCGTCGGGGAGGACGGTGGAGATGAGCTCGTCCGCCGAGGTGATCTTGGTGTAGGCGATCAGCACGGCCAGCTCGGGCTGGCTGAGCCCCGTGCCGTTGTTGAGCAGCTCGCGGATCTGCCGGTCGGCGGGGAGGAACTCCAGCGCCCGGTCGAGGGCGCCGTCGCTCTCCAGACGCCGCATGAAGCGCTGCTGGGCGTGGAGCAGGGACGGGGCCTGGGCGGAGGCGTTGGAGAGGGCGACGTTCTGCGCGTAGTTGTTGCGCAGGACGAGCGCGCCGACCTCCTCGGTCATGTCCGCGAGCAGCTTGTTGCGCTGCTTGACGGTCATGTCGCCGTCCCGGACGAGCCCGTTGAGCAGGATCTTGATGTTCACCTCGTGGTCGGAGGTGTCCACACCGGCGCTGTTGTCGATCGCGTCGGTGTTGATGCGGCCGCCGTTGCGGGCGAACTCGATCCGGCCGAGCTGCGTGGCGCCGAGGTTGCCGCCCTCGCCGACGACCTTGGCCCGGAGGTCCTCGCCGTTGACGCGGATCGCGTCGTTGGCCTTGTCGCCGACGTCGGCGTTCGACTCGGAGACGGCCTTGATGTACGTGCCGATGCCGCCGTTCCACACCAGGTCGACCGGGGCCTTGAGGATGGTCTGCATCAGGTCGGCGGGCGTCATCTTGCTCACCGAGGCGTCGATGCCGAGCGCCTCACGGATGTGCGCGTTGACCGGGATCGACTTGGCGCTGCGGGCGTGGATGCCGCCGCCCGCGGAGAGCAGCCCCGTGTCGTAGTCGGCCCAGGAGCTGCGGGGCAGGTCGAACAGGCGGCGGCGCTCGGCGTACGAGGTCGCCGCGTCCGGGGTCGGGTCGATGAAGATGTGCCGGTGGTCGAAGGCGGCGACCAGGCGGATGTGCTCGGAGAGCAGCATCCCGTTGCCGAACACGTCACCGGACATGTCCCCGACGCCGACGACGGTGAAGTCCTCGGTCTGGGTGTCGTGGCCGAGCTCCCGGAAGTGCCGCTTGACGGACTCCCAGGCACCGCGGGCGGTGATGCCCATGCCCTTGTGGTCGTAGCCGGCCGAGCCGCCGGAGGCGAACGCGTCGCCGAGCCAGAAGCCGTACGCGACGGCGACCTCGTTGGCGATGTCGGAGAAGCTCGCGGTGCCCTTGTCGGCGGCGACGACGAGGTAGGTGTCGTCCTCGTCGTGGCGGACGACGTCGGCGGGCGGCACGACCTCGCCGGCGACCATGTTGTCGGTGATGTCGAGGAGCGCCGAGATGAACGTGCGGTAGGCGGCGATGCCCTCGGCGAACCAGGCGTCCCGGTCCACGGACGGGTCCGGTAGCTGCTTGGCGACGAAGCCGCCCTTGGCGCCGACGGGGACGATGACGGTGTTCTTCACCATCTGCGCCTTGACCAGGCCGAGCACCTCCGTACGGAAGTCCTCGCGCCGGTCCGACCAGCGCAGACCGCCGCGGGCGACCTTCCCGAAGCGCAGGTGGACGCCCTCCACACGCGGCGAGTAGACCCAGATCTCGTACGCCGGGCGGGGCGCGGGCAGGTCCGGGATGGCCTGCGGGTCGAACTTCATCGAGACGTAGCTGTGCGGGGTGCCGTCGTCCGCCGACTGGAAGAAGTTGGTGCGCAGCGTCGCCTTGATGACGGTGAGGAAGGACCGCAGGATCCGGTCCTCGTCGAGCGAGGCGACCTGGTCCAGGGCCCCGTCGAGCTCCTCCAGCAGACCGTCGGTGAGCTCGGTGCCGGCGCTCTGGCGGCCGGGCGACATCCGGGCCTCGAAGAGCGAGACGAGCAGCCGGGTGGTGTGGACGTTGTTGCGGAGCGTGGACTCCATGTAGTCCTGGCTGAAGGTCGATCCGGCCTGCCGCAGGTACTTCGCGTAGGCGCGCAGCACCACGGCCTGGCGCCAGTTCAGCCCGGCGCCGAGAATCAGCGCGTTGAAGCCGTCGTTCTCCGCCTCGCCCTTCCAGACGGCGGCGAACGCCTCCTGGAAGCGGGAGCGGGCGTCGTCGGCGAGGTGGCCGGTGTGTCCGTTCGTCTGCGGCATCCGCAGCCCGAAGTCGTAGATCCAGGCGTGCGTGCGGTCCGCGCAGCGCAGCTCGTACGGGCGCTCGTCGACGACCTCGACGCCGAGCTGCTGGAGCGCGGGGAGGACGGCGGAGAGGGAGACCTGCTCACCGGTCCGGTAGATCTTGAAGCGGCGCTCGCCGGGGCCCGCGCCGACCGGCTCGTACAGGCTGAGGGCGAAGTCCTTCTCGCCCTCCTTGAGGGTCTCCAGGTGGACCAGGTCGGCCACGGCGGCGCGCGGCGAGTGGTCGGCCTTGTAGCCCTCGGGGAAGGAGTGGCCGTACTGGCGCTGGAGTTCGGCGGCGCGCTCCTCGCCCAGCTCGGCGTTGAGCGCCTCGCCGAAGCCGTCGGCCCAGGAGCGTGCGGCCGCGACGAGGCGGGCCTCGATGCGGTCGGCGTCGGCGTCGGTGAGGTGGGCCAGCTCGGTGCCCGGCGGGACCCGGATGACGAAGTGCAGCCGGGAGAGGATCGATTCGGTGTTCCAGGCGGTGAAGTCGACGTTGGTGCCGCCGAGCTCCTCCTTGAGGATGTCGATCAGCCGCAGGCGCACGCCGGTGGTGTACCGGTCGCGCGGGAGGTAGACGATCGCGGAGTAGTAGCGCCCGTACTCGTCCTGGCGCAGGTAGAGCCGCAGCCGGCGGCGCTCCTGGAGGTAGAGGACCGAGGTGACGATGGCGCGGAGCTGGTCGACCGGGGTCTGGAACAGCTCGTCGCGCGGGTAGGTCTCCAGGATCTGGAGCAGGTCGCGGCCGTCGTGGCTGTTGTACGAGAAGCCGGCGCCCTCCACCACTTCGGCGACCTTGCGGCGGATGACGGGCACCCGGCGCACGGACTCGGTGTAGGCGGCGGAGGAGAAGAGGCCGAGGAAGCGGCGCTCGCCGACGACGTTGCCCTTGGCGTCGAACTTCTTCACGCCGACGTAGTCGAGGTAGCTGGGGCGGTGCACGGTGGCGCGGCTGTTGGCCTTCGTCAGGACGAGGAGCTTGTGCTCACGGGCCTTGGCGCGGGCGTCGGCGGGCAGCCGGTCGAAGGACGGGCTGACCGGGTGGTCCTCGTCCACGTTGTGCTGCGGGTCGGAGCGCAGGATGCCGAGCCCGGTGCCGGGTACGGCGGCGAGCGCGTCGCTGTCCTTGAGCTCGTACTCGCGGTAGCCGAGGAAGGTGAAGTGGTCGGCGGCCAGCCAGCGCAGCAGCTCGCGGGCCTCCTCGACCTCCTCGTCGGCGAGGTCGTCCAGCGGCTCGCCGGGCAGGTCGTCGGCGATCCGGAGGGCGGCGTCGCGCATCTTCCCCCAGTCCTCGACGGTCTCCCGTACGTCGGACAGGACGCGCAGCAGGTCGGCGGTGATCTGCTGGAGGTCGGCGCGGTCGGTCTCGCGGTCGATCTCGACGTGGATCCAGGACTCGACGAGGGCGTCGTGCGGCAACTCGGCCTGGCCGCCCTTGGCGTCCTTGCGGCCCTTGGCTCCCTTGGGGATGCCGGGGCCGCCGGAGAGCACCTCGATGAGCTTGCCGGTGACATCGCGGCGGACGGTGACCTGCGGGTGGATCACGACATGGATGCCGCGCCCCTGCCGGGACAGCTCGTTGGTGACGGAGTCCACCAGGAACGGCATGTCGTCGGTGACGACCTCGACGACGGAGTGGCTGCAGGTCCAGCCGTTCTCCTCGACGGTCGGGGTGTGCACGCGGACGTTGGCGGTGCCCTGCGGACGGTTCTCGGCCAGCCGGTAGTGCGAGGCGGCGGCGCCGTAGACATCGACCGGGTCCCGGCCGCTGAGGTCCTCGGGAGCCGTATGCAGGTAGTAGCGCTGAAGGTAGGCGAGCACCACGTCCTGACCCGGACGGGCGTCCTCGTCGGCCCCGGTGGCGGCAACCCGCACCCGGGGGGTAACGCCCGGGCCACCCACACCACCGCCCGGGCTGTTGTCAGCTACCTGGGCAGCCCCTGCGAGCAGCTCGGCCTTGGCTTCGTCCAGCTTGGTCTGCATGTCCTCTGGCTCCTGTCGCGCGCCGTTGCGTGACGTAGGTGAGAAAAACGACGTACCGCCACGACACGGGGTTTCCGGTCTGGGTCGACGCTATGCCGCTTCGAGAGTTACCCGGGAACACATGGGCCATTTTTGATGGCCGGTCCGGGGTCGGGAGATCGCGGATCGCCCGGGTGCGGTGGCACTCCGGGCGGCGGCCGGGGGCTTCGCTGCCCCCGAGGCGTATCGCGCTGATCACGGCACCAGGCTATCGCCCCTGCACCCCACCCCGTCATGAGCCGCATATGTACAAAAGAAGACATCGAACTTTGACACTTCGGACAGTGCGGATCCCGCCCCGACGAACGGACGTGCGCTCTGGCGCACGTGGGGGACCGGGGGCAATCTGTCACTGGAGCACGAGAGTCGGCCCACGCGACAACCCACGCGACAGCCCCGAGGAGCGCGCCATGCCCGAGAAGATCCTCATCGTCACCGGCGACGCCGCCGAGTCCCTCGAAGTGCTCTACCCCTACCAGCGGCTGCTGGAGGAGGGGTACGAGGTCGACATCGCGGCCCCCGAACGCAAGACGCTGCGCTTCGTGGTCCATGACTTCGAGCCCGGCTACGACACCTACACGGAGAAGCCCGGCTACACCTTCCCCGCCGACCTGGCCTTCTCCGAGGTGGACCCCGGGGCCTACATCGCCCTGGTGATCCCCGGCGGCCGCGCCCCCGAGTACCTCCGCAACAACGCCGAACTGCGCAAGATCATCGGCGCCTTCTTCTCGGCGGACCGCCCGGTCGCCCAGATCTGCCACGGCCCCCTGATCACCGCGGCCACCGGCAGCCTCAGCGGCCGCCGCGTCACGGCGTACCCCGCCCTGGAACCCGACATGCAGAGCGCGGGCGCGACCTTCCAGGACACGGAAGCGGTGGTGGACGGCACACTGATCTCATCCAGGGCCTGGCCGGACCACCCGGCATGGATGCGAGAGTTCCTGAAGGTGCTGCGGGCACAGTCGGGCCCGACCAACTGATCCAACCCCAAATCCAGCCCGTGAGGCGCTTGAGGACATCTTTTCAGCCCGTCCGGCGCTTGAGGACGTCCGTCAGGCCGAGAACGTCTCGGCCAGCGCCACCGCCTCCCCCAGGCTGTCCACCACCGGCACCCCCGCAGCCAGCAGACTGCTCCGGCTGTGCGACCCCCCGGTGTACAGCACGGCCCGCGCCCCCACATGCGCCGCGGCCACCGCATCGTCCACCGCGTCCCCGATGACCACCGAGTTCTCCGGCGATATCCCGCCCACCCCGGCCAGCGCCTCGAAGTGCCGCTCCATGTGGAGCGCCTTGCTCCCGCCCGACGGCCCCGTCCGCCCGTCGACGCGGACGAAGTGCGACTCGATCCCGTACCCCCGCACCACCGGCACGAGGTGCTCGTGCCCGTACATGCTCAGCAGCGACTGGCTGTGCCCGGCAAGCTTCCACTGCGCCAGCAGGTCCTCCGCCCCGGCGGTGAGCCCGCAGGCCACCCGGTGCTCCGCGTAGTACCGGTGGAAGATGTCGTCCATCCGCTCCCACTCGGCCTCGGTGGGCAGCCGGCCCAGCAGCCGCTCGTAGAAGCGGGGTATGGGCACGCAGTACATCTCCCGGTACTGCTCCAGCGTGAGCGGCGCCAGCTCAACCTCGGCGAACGCGGCGTTCGTCGCGTGGATGACGGCATGGATGTCGTCGAGCAGCGTGCCGTTCCAGTCCCAGACCAGATGCGTGCGTGTCTTCCCGGGTGTCATACAGAAAAAGTACCCGCCGGGTGTGACAACGCAGAAGCGCGGGCCGACGGAACAGCCATGAGCCGGCCCATGACCTAGCCGATGAGCTGCGGAATCTCCTGGACGCCGAACCAGAGCAGCTCGTGGTCCTCGGCGCCGTCCACCGTGAACTGCGCGTCGTCGTCGCCGAGGTCCGCAGCCCCCAGGGCCGCCGCGGCGGCGGCCACGTCCTTCTCGGCCTCGTCGGCGTCCACGTGCACCGCGGCCGCCTTGGCCAGCGGCAGCGCGGTGGCGAGGCGCACCTCGCCGAGCGATGCCACGCTCAGCCCGTGATCGGGGTCGGCGGTGGCGGTCCCGTCCGGTACGTCGACGGCGACGACGATCCGGCGCCGGGCCTCGTCCGGGTTCCCGGCGATCAGGCGGAGCGAGGCTGCGGCGGCCCGGTTGAGCGCCGCGTACTCCAGCTCCTCGATGTCGTCGGAGACGTACCACTCGCGCAGCCCGGGGGTCACCGCGTAGGCCGTCAGCGGACCCGGGCCGACCTCGCCGTCCGCGTGTGCCGCTGCGAGACCGGAGAGGGTCAGAGGGACATACACGCGCATGGCAGCCGCTTTCGTAGTCGGAGACGCCTTCAGGATACGTGGGGACCGTCCCCTTTCGGGTTCCGGCAACCGGGGGCCCTCGTCCACCCGTGGCGCCCCGTCACCCCCGCGCCGGCCCTTGTGCCACAAGGCCCGCGCCCCGGATAGGTGAATCCGGCCGGGCCCCTGACCGGGCGCGGGAGCCCCTTGCGGTGTTGTCGGCCGTCCCCGTAGAAGATCCCCAGCACAAGTTACCGCCCGGTATTGACCGGGCCCGGTCCACGGGGGCGATGAACATGAGCATGGACAGCACGAGGCCCGCCGGCCGACGCGACCAGCGCAGGCCTCAGGCCGTACCTCCCCAGCGGTCCCGGCGGCTGCGGCCGCACCGTCCGCCGCGGCCCCATCAGTGGTTCGCCGAACGGCTGCTCGCGGTCCTCAGCGGCCAGCGCCCGGTGCACTGGATGCTCGGCCACACCATCGGCGACGCCTACGACCAGCTCGCCGAACTGGCCCCCAGCACCCCGCTCGGGGCCGCCCGGGGGGCCCGCCCGGTCCTGCGCCACTGCCACGGCGCCCAGCCCGCCACCGGGGTGGTCGAGGCGTTCGCCAGCATCGCGGCGGGCGACCGGGTGCAGGCCATGGCCTTCCGCCTGGAGCAGGGCCCCGACCAGCGCTGGCGCTGCGCGGCCGTGGAGCTGGGCGGCGAACGCCTGACCGCGGGCCAGCCGGGCCCGCGGTGATCCACACAACGCGGCCGGGGCCGGACACCCGGTGGTGTCCGGCCCCGGCCGATGCGGCGTCGCTGGTGCTACTTCTTGCGACGGCGACCGCCGCCGCCACCGCTCTTCTGCGCCTTGCGGCGCTCGGCACGCGTGAGGCCGTCCGACGAACCGGACTGCGCACCGTCGGTGGCGAAGTCGCCCTCGACGACACCGCCCTCCCCGTCCACCGTGGGAGCGGAGAAGTGCAGCCGGTCCGGACGCTGCGGGGCCTCCAGGCCCTTGGCCCGGATCTCCGGACGCGCGGCGGGAGCACCCTCCTTGGCGAGCGAGGTGCGCTCGGCCGCGTCCTGCACGGGAACCTCTTCGACCTGCTGCTCGACCTGGACCTCCAGGTTGAACAGGTAGCCGACGGACTCCTCCTTGATGCCCTCCATCATGGCGTTGAACATGTCGAAGCCCTCGCGCTGGTACTCGACCAGCGGGTCCTTCTGCGCCATGGCCCGCAGGCCGATGCCCTCCTGGAGATAGTCCATCTCGTAGAGGTGCTCGCGCCACTTGCGGTCCAGCACGGAGAGCACCACGCGCCGCTCCAGCTCACGCATGATGTCGGAGCCGAGGGTCTTCTCGCGCTCCTCGTACTGCTCGTGGATGTCGTTCTTGACCGACTCGGCGATGAACTCGGCGGTGACGCCCGCCAGGTCGCCGGCCGCCTCCTCCAGCTCCTCGACGGTGACCTTCACCGGGTAGAGCTGCTTGAAGGCGCCCCACAGCCGGTCCAGGTCCCACTCCTCGGCGAAGCCCTCGGAGGTCTCCTGCCGGATGTAGTCGTCGATCGTGTCGTCCATGAAGTGCCGGATCTGGTCCTGGAGGTCCTCGCCCTCCAGGACGCGGCGGCGCTCGCCGTAGATGACCTCGCGCTGCCGGTTGAGCACCTCGTCGTACTTCAGGACGTTCTTACGCGTCTCGAAGTTCTGCTGCTCGACCTGCGACTGGGCGGAGGCGATGGCACGGGTGACCATCTTGTTCTCGATCGGCACGTCGTCGGGGACGTTCGCCATCGACATGACGCGCTCGACCATCTGGGCCTTGAACAGCCGCATCAGGTCGTCGCCCAGCGACAGGTAGAAGCGGGACTCGCCCGGGTCGCCCTGACGGCCGGAACGACCGCGCAGCTGGTTGTCGATACGGCGCGACTCGTGCCGCTCCGTGCCGAGCACGTACAGCCCGCCGAGGTCCTTGACCTCTTCGAACTCCGCCTTCACTGCCAGCTCGGCCGACTCCAGCGCGGCGGGCAGCGCGGCCGCCCACTCCTCGACGTTCTCCACCGGGTCGAGGCCGCGCTGGCGCAGCTCCGCCTCGGCGAGGTCGTCCGGGTTGCCGCCGAGCTTGATGTCGGTGCCTCGGCCGGCCATGTTCGTGGCGACCGTGACCGCGCCCTTGCGACCGGCCTGGGCGACGATCGTCGCCTCACGGTCGTGCTGCTTGGCGTTGAGGACCTCGTGCTGGACACCGCGCTTGGAGAGCTGCTGCGAGAGGTACTCGGACTTCTCGACCGAGGTGGTGCCGACCAGGATCGGCTGGCCCTTCTCGTGCTTCTCGGCGATGTCGTCGACGACCGCGGCGAACTTGGCGACCTCGGTGCGGTAGATCAGGTCCGACTGGTCGGCCCGGACCATCGGCCGGTTCGTCGGGATCGGCACCACGCCGAGCTTGTAGATCTGCTGGAACTCGGCGGCCTCGGTCATCGCCGTACCGGTCATGCCGGAGAGCGTGTCGTAGAGGCGGAAGAAGTTCTGGAGGGTGATCGTGGCAAGGGTCTGGTTCTCGTCCTTGATGTCCACGCCTTCCTTCGCCTCGATCGCCTGGTGCATGCCCTCGTTGTAACGGCGGCCGGCGAGGATACGGCCGGTGTGCTCGTCGACGATCATGACTTCGCCGTCGATGACGACGTAGTCCTTGTCCTTCTTGAACAGTTCCTTGGCCTTGATGGCGTTGTTCAGGTAGCCGACGAGCGGGGTGTTGACCGACTCGTAGAGGTTGTCGATGCCGAGCCAGTCCTCGACCTTGGCGACACCGGTCTCGTGGATGGCCACGGTCCGCTTCTTCTCGTCGACCTCGTAGTCGCCGGTCTCCTCGATGCCCTTGAGCTGGTTGCCCGCCTCACCCTTGGTGAGGCGCGTGACCAGCTTGGCGAAGTCGCCGTACCACTTGGTGGCCTGGTCGGCCGGGCCGGAGATGATCAGCGGCGTACGGGCCTCGTCGACGAGGATCGAGTCGACCTCGTCGACCACGGCGAAGTTGTGGCCGCGCTGGACGAGCTCGTCCTGGGACCACGCCATGTTGTCGCGGAGGTAGTCGAAGCCGAACTCGTTGTTCGTGCCGTACGTGATGTCGCACGCGTACTGCTCGCGGCGCTGGGCCGGCGTCATGTTGGCGATGATGCAGCCGACGGACAGACCGAGGAACTTGTGGACCCGGCCCATCATCTCGGAGTCACGCTCGGCGAGATAGTCGTTGACCGTGATCAGGTGCACGCCCTTGCCGGAGAGCGCGTTGAGATACGAGGGCAGGGTGCCGACGAGGGTCTTGCCCTCACCGGTCTTCATCTCGGCCACATAGCCGAGGTGCAGGGCGGCTCCGCCCATCATCTGTACGTCGTAGTGGCGCTGTCCGAGGACGCGCTTCGCGGCCTCACGGACCGTGGCGAACGCTTCGGGAAGCAGGTCGTCCAGGCTCTCGCCGTCCGCGTACCGTTCCTTGTACTCGTCGGTGAGCGCCCGCAGCTCGGCGTCGGAGAGGTTGACGAAGTCCTCTTCGATGGAGCTGACCTGGTCCGCGATGCGGTGCAGTTTGCGCAGGATCTTGCCTTCGCCTGCACGCATGAGCTTGTTGAAGACGGACACTGAGGCTGGTCTCCTTGCCGGTCGGGCCTGGCACTGGGTCGTGTAATTGACTCTGGCGCGGGCACGGCAGGTGGGCCCCACCGCAACGGCCATCGTAAGCGAGGACACCACCGCGTCGGGAGGGCTGCTGCCGCGTGGACCTCGCCGCACCCTCCAGGGACAACGGCCCAGAGGCTCGGAAGGTGCCGGGAAGCCCCAAAAGTGCTCGCGTCACGGGAGTCCGCTCACGAGAATCACCGTATGGAGCCGATCACTCTCACCACGCGACGTCTTCTTCTGCGGCCGTTCGGCCCGCAGGACACCAACAGGGTGCACGCGGCCTGTCAGGACCCGGACATCCAGCGCTGGACGGTGATCCCCTCCCCGTACCGGCTCACCGACGCGGAGCTGTTCACCGCGAAGCTCTCCCCGGCGGGCTGGCGGGACGACTCCGCGTACAGCTTCGCCCTGGTGCTGCGGGAGACCGGAACGCTCGCCGGGGCGCTCTCCATCGACCGCCGCAGCCGGCCGGGGACGTACGAGGTGGGCTACTGGTCCACCAAGGAGCACCGCGGTCAGGGGTACGTCACCGAGGCGGTGCTCGGCTCCGCCCGCTGGGCCTTCACCGCGCTCGGGGCGGACCGGCTGGAGTGGCGGGCCGAGATCGGCAACCTGGCCTCCCGGGCCGTCGCCCTGCGCGCCGGATTCCGGCTGGAGGGCGACCAGCGGTCCGGGCTGCTCAACAAGGGGGTGCGGCGCGACGCCTGGACGGCGGCGCTGCTCCCGTCCGACCTGGAGCTCCCCGGCACCCACCCCTATCTCCCCGAACGGCACGCCGGGCGGCCCGGTACGGCCACGGATTCCCCGCGGTGAGGCGGCGGCCGGATTCCTTCCCTCGCTGTCAGTGGTGCGGTCTAGGGTTCGACGTATGACGCCTGTGCCCCCTCCCGCAGTCGAACTCTCCGCCGACCAGGCCCGCCGCATAGCGCTGCGCGCACAGGGCTTCCTGGGGGCCCCGGACCGCCGGGCGGGCGTGCCCGGGGTGCTGCGCCACCTCGGAGCCGTCCAGCTGGACACCATCTCGGTCCTGGCCCGCTCGCACGAGCTGATTCCCTACGCCCGGCTCGGCGCGGTGGGCAGGCGCACGGTTGAGGAGGCGTACTGGTCGGGCGGCCGCTCCTTCGAGTACTGGTCGCACGCCGCGTGCATCCTGCCCGTCGAGGAGTGGCCCCACTTCGCGTTCCGCCGCCGGGCCTACCGCGCCCGCCCGCACTGGCACCACGATCTGCCCGACGGCGCGTACGACACGGTGATCAAGCAGCTGCGCGCCGAGGGCCCGCTGACGGCGACCGAGCTCGGCGGCGCGAAGAACGGCGGGGAGTGGTGGGACTGGTCGGCCTCCAAGGTCGCCGTCGAGCGGGCCCTGATGTACGGCGAGGTGGTCTGCACCGAGCGGCGCGGCTGGAAGCGGGTCTACGACCTCGCCGAGCGGGCCGTCCCGGACGCCGTGCTCCACGACGACCTGAGTGACGCCGAGTGCCGGCGGCGGCTGGTCGCGCTGGCGGGCAGGTCGCTGGGGGTCGGTACCCGCAGCGACATCGCGGACTACCACCGGCTGCGGGGCGAGGAGTTCGACGCGGTGGTGGCGGACTCCGGTCTGGTGCCGGTGGCGGTGGAGGGCTGGGCCAAGCCCGCCTGGGCGGACCCCGAGGCGCTGGCCACGGAGCCGCGCGGCCGCCACCGTACGACGCTGCTGTCGCCGTTCGACTCCCTGGTCTGGGAGCGGGCGCGTACCGAGCGGATCTTCGGCTTCACGCACCGGCTGGAGGCGTACGTCCCCAAGCAGAAGCGGATCCACGGCTATTTCGCGATGCCGTTGCTGGCGGGCGGGAAGCTCCAGGGCCGTGTCGACCCCGCGCGTGAGGGCACCACGCTGGTCGCCCGGCAGGCTTCCCTGGCCGGCCCGAAGGCCGTGGTCCCGATGGCCGAGGCCCTGGTGGAGGCGGCGGCCTGGGTGGGCTGTACGGACATCCGGCTGGAGCGGATCGACGCCCCGGAGCTGCGCGATCCGCTCAGGGACGAGATCGGCCGGGCGCTCCAGCGGGCCTACCGCTGAGAGTCCGGGCCGCCGCGGCTACCTGATCTCCAGGATCTTCTCGCGCATGGCGTAGACCACGGCTTCCATTCGGGAGTGCAGCTGCAGCTTCTCCAGGATATTGCGGACGTGGTTCTTCACCGTGTTCTCGGAAATGAACAACTCCTTGGCGATATCACGGTTGTTCATACCGGTCGCCACGAGTTTCAGGACTTCCAGTTCCCGTTCGGTGAGCCGGGGAGCGGGGACGAGCCGACGCTCGTCGGTGCGCTGGATCATCGATTTGAACTCGGTGAGCAGCTTGGAGGCCATGGAGGGGCTGATCTGCGACTGCCCGTCCGCGACGGCACGAATGGCCGTCGCCACCTCGTCGGTGGAGATCTCCTTGAGGAGGTATCCGGTGGCGCCCGCCTTGATCGCGTCGTAGAGGTCGGCTTCCTCGTCGCTGATCGTCAGCATGATGATCTTCGCGCTGGGGGCCACCTCCTTGATGGAGGTGCAGGCTTCGATGCCACCGCGTTTGGGCATCCGCACATCCATCAGAATGATGTCGGGCAGCAGGTCGGCGGCCTTGTCGACCGCTTCCGCTCCGTCCCCGGCCTCGCCGACGACCTGGATGTCCTCCTCCTGCGCGAGGACGATCTCCAGACCCCTGCGGAAGAGCGCGTGGTCATCGACCACGAGGACCCGGATGGGCTCCTTGCGCGAAGTGCCGTCCGGGTCGTCGCCGGCATGGGCACCGGCGCCGTCGGAACCGCTCGAATCGCGCACGGGCCCGAAGGTGTCCGCCATCGTTCCTCCCCCTGAAGGCCACGGCCTGATAGTCATCGGTCGTCCGCCCAACGGCGTTTCACCGACCACCGATTGGCTTGGGACGCCATGATTCCATGCCGGGACGCAGAAGCGGTGATCCTGTCCTCGCGCGCAGGTGCCCCCGGTGGCGTGAAAACGCTCCAGGGGCACCGTGACGGGGTGGCGTCAGCCGCCGAGCGCACCACCCGCGCCGCCTGCTTCGTCAGCGGCGAGCGGGTCGGTCCTCAGGTGGATGACGCCGTAGTCGTAGGCGTGTCGCCGGTAGACGACACTGGGCTCCTTCGTCTCGGAGTCGACGAACAAGTAGAAGTCGTGCCCGACCAGTTCCATCTCGTAGAGCGCCTGGTCGAGCGCCATGGGTGCGGCGGTGTGGGTCTTCTCGCGCATCACGAGAGGCCCTTCGCCCTGCACCTCGATCGATCCGACCTTGGTGGTCGGTACGGGTTCCGACGGCTGCTCGCCGACCAGCTCGCCGTCCTCGTCGAACGAGGCGACACCCGGCACCACGTCCCCGACCTCGGCGGCCGACAGGCGGCCGTTGCCCCGGCGGCTGTAGCGCTTGTCGTGCTGCTTGCGCAGCCGGGCCTCCAGCTTTCCGGTGGCCAGGTCGAGCGCTGCGTACGGGTCGCCCGCCGCCGCTTCCGCCCGGATGACCGGCCCACGCGAGCGGAGCGTGATCTCCACCCGGTCGGAACGGTCGGCCTGACGGGGATTCGGCTCCTTGGACACCTCGACGTCGAGGCTGATCACCTTGCCGTCGAACTTCTGGATCTTGTCCAGCTTCAGCTTCTCGGCCACGTGCTTGCGGAACCGCTCGGGCACCTCGGTCTTGCGGCCCTTGACGACGATGTCCACGCAGAACTCCGTTCCCGGATCGCCCCGCTTCAACGGCGGAGCATCTCCCTTTTGCACCAGCCCCCGGTGATCCCCAGGGGCCTCGGACTCGGTGACTTTCGCCTCCTCCTCCCCCGTCGGAGAGGTCACTACCCGACCGGCTCGATCGCTGCCGGTCCATCGGTGAGTTACCTGCCCGAAACCTCATGGTGCATTCATCGAGGTTCGGCCTTCACCGTTCCTCACAACTGAACATAGCCTGCACACCCGGGTATCGGCACCCGCTGCCGATACTTACCTCCGTTCAGGGGGTTTTGCCCTCCCATTACCTGCGACGATGCAAGTTCTCGGTCAGTTCCGGTTTATTTCGAAGGCGGACGGAGAGGCAGAGACGACCGCCGCGGCGCACGCTCCGCGACCGGCAGGACGCCGGTCTCCCACGAGCGCCTCGGTGACGGCCCGCGCTGCCTCGGCCAGCGTCGATCCCGTCGTCAACAGGTCGTCCACCAGAACCACCCTCCCGTGGGCGAGGAGCCGCTCTCCCCCTCGGGCCACCTCCAGCGCCCCGGCGAGATTCACCCGCCGACTCTGCGCCCCGAGACCCGACTGATCGGCGACCGCGCGGCGCTGCCGCAGCACCGGGAGCACCCGGGCCGGCCGGCCCGAGCGGCGCAGATCCTCCGCCGCGGCGCGGGCGATCCGGCGCACCGGATCATGGCCGCGCGCCGCGGTCGCGGAGCGCGCGGAGGGCACCGGCACCAGCAGCAGGGGCCCCACGGCTCCCGCCTGCCCCGTACCGGCCCGCACAGAGGCCGCCAGGGCCCGTCCGAGGGGTCCGGCGAGCCCGAGCGCCCCGCGCTCCTTGTGGGCCAGCAGCACCGCACGTACGGCGTTCTCGTAGGGTGCCGCGGCGTATACCGCCGGAAGCCCCGCGGGCCGGGGCGAGGGCCGCACCCTGCGGGGCGGCACCCCGCTCAGGGCGGTCCCGCACGCCGCGCACAGCTCCGTACGCGGCCTGCCGCAGCCCGCACAGGCCACCGGCAGGACCAGGCCGGAGAACTCCCGCCACCAATCCCGCATGGATCCACAGTGACCGGCCCTCGCGGGACCGGCCACCCCTGTGGAAAACCTCCGATCAGCCCGGGTAGACCAGCGAGGTGCCTTCCTCCAGGACCGTCTGCCAGTTGTCCCCCGGCGAGAGCTTCACTATGCCGTCGCCCTCGGTCTCCGCCATCAGCGGAAGCAGCTCGTCGTCCGCCGCGGCGACCGCCTGGACCTGGTTCACGCCGGGCAGCACCCCGGAGGCCCCGGAGGCCGGAGTGGAACCGTCCGCCTGCACGTACCGCACCTGCTGGACACCGCCCGCCTCCTTGCCGACCACCACAAGACGGCTGCGGCCCGACCAGGAGATGGCCGTGACATCCGTGAGCTGCGGCGCGGCCTGGCGCAGGTCCTCGACCGAGACCTCGGGCGCCTCGTCGGTCCCGCGCCGCTCGACCCGGCCGATCTTCAGCGTCGTATGCCCGTTCTTGGTCAGCAGCAGGGCGATCCGCACCCCGTCAGCCGACAGCCGCAGCTCCTCGATCCGCGCACCGTCCAGGCCGGGGACGCGGACCTCCTGCGGCGCGCCCTCCCCCTCGGCCAGCCGCAGCAGCCGCGGTCGTGCCTGGTCGCGGTCGGCGACCCACAGATCACCCCGGCCGTCCCAGCTCGGCGCCGACAGCCGGTCGGCGGCCTTCTTCGCCGCGCTGGTCACCACGGGAGCGGCCAGTTCCCCCTCGGCGGTCAGGGAAGCGACGTAGAGGTTCTGCCCGGTGGCCGAGACCGCGGCGGCCCGCTGTTCGTCCCGGGCCACCCCGACGGCGCCCATCACGACCGTGCCGACGCCGAGGGGGCCGTGCACCACCTCGGGTGTACCGCTGCCCTCCATGGCGCCGGGGAGCCGCTGGACCCTGCCCTTGGCGTCGATGAAGTACTGGCTGTCGGGCCCGTCGGAGCCGCTGTTGTCGGTGGAGAACTTCGCCGCCTCGTCCGCGTCCAGCGCGCAGAGCCGGCCCTGTCCGCCCTCCAGCTCCACCTGCTCGACCCGTGCGGAGGTCAGGTCCCGGAGGGTGAAGAGCACCTGGGCGGCCATCATCCGGCAGGCCGCCCGGCCCGCCTTGTCGGCCTTGGCGTTGAGCGGCACCTTCAGCACGTTCTGATCGTCGGGTACCAGTGCGACGACGTCCTTGCGCAGGGCGGTCCCGGTGGGGAAGCGGGAGTCGACCACGGGCCGCAGCCAGTTCGTCGGGCCCTCCAGCAGCGTCCTGACCGTCTGTGTCGCCGTACTCATCTGCGTGACCGGATCGGTGCCGGTGCGTACGTAGACGGGGTCGGCGACGAGCGTCGGCTGTCCGCTCGTCCGCCCGGTGGCGAAGTAGTACTTGTTCACGGAGCGGTAGAGCCGCTTGAAGTCGGACTGGCCGAGGACCAGACCGTCCGGCACGATGTCGATGCGCCACTCGATCTTCCCGTCCGCCAGCTTCTCCCGGACCAGGTGCAGCATCTGGGAGTAGTCGGTGGGGGCGAGCGGCTGGTAGGAGCTCTGGGCGTCGACCGCCGCCACCTTCTCACCGGTCAGCGTGTAGGAGGTCTCGGAGTCCCGGCGCACCTCGTCGTGGAGCAGGGGGCCGCTGCGGTTGGGGGCCTGGGCGAGCACCGTGGTGCCCTCGCTCGGCTGCCAGGTCTCGGAGGCGCTCGCGCTCAGGTACTTGCGCGTGGTCCGGAAGCCGGGGTCGTCGCTGGTCATCGACTCCAGGAACCCGTCGACGATCTCGCTGGGCGCCGCGCCCTCCCGGGGCTCCACCGCGTACACCTGCACCTGGGAGTCCCCCGGCTGCGAGGCATCGACCGCCTTGACGTCCCCGGTCACCGGCATCGCCCCGCAGCCTGCGAGCACGATGACGGAGCAGCCGAGCAGCGCGGACATCCGCACGCCGCGTCCGGGGCCACCACGACGGCGGTCAGTACCCACGAGTGGTGTCCTCCTGGTCGGAATGGCGCGCTGGGGAACCCGCGCCGCCGGAACGCTCCGGGGCCGGGCGTGCCACGACACGTGCTCCGTTGCCGGGCAGCGCCGCCGGATGCACCGAGGCGGGGGCCGAGTGCGGCACCCCGGAACCCCGGCCCGGCACGGGCAGCGGCGAGCGCTTGGCCGACCCGGGCTGGTTCGGCACGGAGAGCAGCCGGTTCTCGCTCGTCGACGCCTCGTCGCGCTCCCGGTTCTCCCGGTTGCGCCGCGAGTCCTCGGGCTCCAGCGGTATCGGCGAACCGCGCAGCGGCTCGTCCGCCGTACGCGGCAGGGTCAGCCGGAACTGGGAACCGCCGCCCGGCTCGCCCCAGGCCTGGAGCCAGCCACCGTGCAGCCGGGCGTCCTCGACGGCGATCGATAGCCCGAGCCCGGTCCCGCCGGTCGTCCGGGCCCGCGCCGGGTCCGCACGCCAGAACCGGTTGAAGACACGGGTCGCCTCGCCGGGCTTGAGCCCGACCCCGTAGTCCCGTACGGCCACGGCGACCGCGCCCTGGGCCACACCCATCCGCACGATGACGTCCCGGCCCTCACCGTGCTCGACGGCGTTGACCACGAGGTTGCGCAGCACCCGCTCGACGCGCCGGGCGTCGGCCTCGGCGATCACCGGCTGTTCGTCGCCGACGACCAGGATCCGGGTGCCCTTGCGCTCGGCGAGCGGTTCGGCACCGCCGATCACCCGGTGCACCACTTGCCGCAGGTCTATCGGCTCGGCCTCCAGCGCCGCGGCGCCCGCGTCGAACCGGCTGATCTCCAGCAGGTCGGAGAGCAGCGACTCGAAGCGGTCGAGCTGGTCGCCGAGCAGCTCGGCGGAGCGCGCGGTGATGGGATCGAAGTCGGCGCGGGCCTCATGGATGACGTCGGCGGCCATCCGTACGGTCGTGAGGGGGGTCCTCAGCTCGTGCGAGACGTCGGAGACGAAGCGCCGCTGCATCCGGGAGAGCTCCTCCAGCTGCTGGATCTTCAGCTGAAGGTTCTGCGCCATCTTGTTGAAGGCCTCACCGAGCCGGGCGATGTCGTCCTCGCCGGTGACCTTCATCCGTTCCTGGAGCTTCCCGGCGGAAAGCCGTTCGGCGATGCCGGCCGCCATCCGTACCGGTGTGACGACCTGCCGCACCACGAACCAGGCGATGGCTCCGAGGAGGACGACGACGAAGAGCCCGGCGGTCGCCAGGGTCGTCCTGACCAGCGTCAGGGACTTCTCCTCCTGGGTGAGCGGGAAGAGGTAGTACAGCTCGTATGGGTGCTGATCGATGTCGTAGAGCCGCTTGCCGACGACGAGCCCCGGCTGCGACTCCTTGCCGTACGAGTACCGGATCAGGGAGTACGTCTGGAAGGCGCCCTGCCCCTTGCCCACGTCCTGGCGCAGACGCTCGGGCACGCTGGAGGCCTCGACGCTGCCGGAACCACGCGGCGCACGGCTGCCGACGCCCTCGTTCGCCGAGTCCGCGCTGAGCGCGACCACGTTGAAGGCGTTCTTGCCGCCGCTGGCGAGCTGGTCGACGAGTTCGGTGCGCCAGGAGGTGTTGGCGGTGAGCCCGTCGGGGCCCTCGGTGCCCTGTCCGCCGGGGGCCAGCGAGGCGTTCGCCTTCTCCTGGGCCGCGGCGAAACCGCCGGCGGCCTGGGTCTGGGCGGCCTTGCTCTTCGCGTCGAGCAGACCGTTGCGGACCTGCCCGATCACGACGAAGCCGAGCAGCAGCACCACGCCCATGGACATCAGCAGGGTGCCCGCGACGACGCGGAGCTGCAGATTGCGCCGCCACAACCGCACAGCGGGCAGCAACGGACGGCGCACCCACCGCATCAGCAACCGCGGTACGGGCCCGCCGGGCGTCCGGTCCTGGAACAACCGGCCGCCCTGCAGGTAACGGCTCATACGAGAAGCCTTCCGTCCCGGACCGGCAGCCCGCTCCGCACGGACTCCCGGCTCCCCGGGCATCGGAGCAGCGCTGCCTCGGGCCATGTCAGCTCGGTCCGGCCTTGTAACCGACCCCTCGGACGGTCACAACGATCTCCGGCCGCTCCGGGTCCTTCTCGACCTTGGAACGCAGCCGCTGGACATGCACGTTCACCAGCCGGGTGTCGGCCGCGTGCCGGTAGCCCCAGACCTGCTCCAGCAGGACCTCACGGGTGAAGACCTGCCACGGCTTGCGGGCGAGGGCGACCAGCAGGTCGAACTCCAGCGGCGTCAGGGCGATGGACTGCCCCTCCCTCTTCACGGAGTGACCGGCCACGTCGATGACCAGGTCACCGATGGTCAACTGCTCCGGCGCGGGCTCTTCGGACCGCCGCAGGCGTGCCCTGATCCGGGCGACCAACTCCTTAGGTTTGAACGGCTTGACGATGTAGTCGTCGGCCCCTGATTCCAGGCCGACCACGACATCGACGGTGTCGCTCTTGGCAGTGAGCATGACGATCGGCACACCGGACTCGGCCCTGATCAGCCTGCACACCTCGATGCCGTCCCTTCCGGGCAGCATGAGGTCGAGCAGCACCAGGTCCGGCTTGGCCTCACGAAATGCGGCCAGTGCCTTGTCGCCGTCCGCTACGAACGACGGCTCGAAACCTTCTCCACGCAGCACAATCCCGAGCATCTCGGCCAGTGCGGTGTCGTCGTCGACGACAAGGACGCGTCCCTTCATAATCGACATCATCCCATTAGCTAATCGTTACCTGCGATGACCTGGCACACAGCTCGGCCAGTCCGACCCCTGTGACCGGGGAAATGACACCCTCCTCGGTGACGATCGCCGTGATCAATTCCGGCGGCGTGATGTCGAAAGCCGGGTTGTACGCCGGGGACCCGAGGGGTGCGACGACCATCCCACCCCCACCGCCCGCCGATACGACCTGCGGCGATGTGAGCTCCGTCACTTCTTGCCCGGAACGCTGCTCAACGATGATCGATGTGCCTTCCGCCGTGTCCATGTCCACGGTCGTCGTCGGCGCCACCACGATGAACGGCACATGGTGGTACTTCGCGAGCACAGCCAACGGATAGCTCCCCACTTTGTTGGCCACCGAGCCGTCTGCGGCAATGCGGTCCGCCCCAATGAGTACGGCATCCACCTCACCCGCGGCGAACAGGGAACCCGCCGCACTGTCCGTGAGCAGGCTGTACGCCATCCCGCTGCGCGCCGCCTCGTACGCCGTGAGCCTCGCCCCCTGGAGCAGCGGCCTGGTCTCGTCCACCCACAGCCGGCGCAGCCGCCCCTGCCGGTGCACCCGCAGCGCCACCGCGAACGCCGTCCCCTCACCCCCGGAGACCAGCGCCCCGGTGTTGCAGTGGGTCAGCAGCTGATAACCGCGCCCCGGCAGCAGCTCCTCCAGCAGCGCCGTCCCGTACTCCGCCATACGCCTGCTGGCCTGGGCATCCTCCCGATGCAGGGCCCGCGCCTCGGCCAGCGCCACGGCCGCGGCCTCCACCGCCCCCTTCTCGGCCGCCGCCCCATAAGCCGCAGCCACCCGTCGCACCCCGTAACCGAGATTCACCGCGGTGGGCCGCGCCCGCTCCAGCAGCCCGGCGGCCTCCGCCACGTCGTAGCCCCGTGCCGCCGCGAGCGCCACCCCGTATCCCCCGGCGATCCCGAGGAGCGGGGCCCCTCGCACCGCCAGCGTCCGGATCGCCCGCACCAGCGCGGGCACATCCGTGCACACCAGCTCGACCTCCTCCACGGGCAGCCGCGTCTGGTCGAGGAGCACCAGTACGGGACCTTCCGGAAGCTCGTCCCAACGGAGTACGGGAAGCGCGGGAGGCTCACTGCCCACCGGCGATTGCGCGTCCTGATCAGCCATCTGCCCAGTCTGCCCGGTGAGCCGCCCACAAATGAAGGCACGAGGGAGAGAAGGCTCCTGGTCCGCACCGCACCGGCCCGTGGCACGATGGCTGCCAACCTGCCGCCCCGATGAGCGGTCAGGACGGTGAAGGAGCGAGAATGAACGACTCTCCGGGCTGGGCGACGCCCGGATCTGCCCCCTCCGACGGCCAGGAAGCGGCGATTCCCCGCCCCTCCGAGCCCCAGGACGGGAAAGGGCCGGCGGGACAGTGGTCCCCCGAACAGCCCCCTCCCGGGCAGTGGTCCCCGCCGAGCAACCCCGCAGGCGGCCCCGGTGCGCCCCCGCCCGCCCCCGGCTGGGGCGGCGGCCCGCAGCGACCGGGCTGGGGCGGACATCCGCCGGCAGCCAAGCCCGGCGTCATCCCGCTGCGCCCCCTGGGCCTCGGCGAGATCCTCGACGGCTCCGTCTCGGCCCTGCGCGCACACTGGCGTACCGCACTCGGCTTCAGCCTCGCCGTCTCCGTGGTCACCCAGGTCGCCGCCATCCTCATGCAGCGCTACCTGCTGCCCGAGCCGACCAACGTCGACCCGAACGCCAGCGGCACCGAAGCCCTTCGCCAGGCCTCCGAATCCGCCCGCACGACACTGGTCTCCCTCGCCCCGGTCGTCCTCCTCACGATGATCGCCACCCTCTTCACCGCATCCATCGTCACCGTCGTGATCAGCCGCTCGGTGCTGGGCCGCCCCGTCACACTCTCCGAAGCCTGGGCCGAAGCCCGTCCGCGGATCCTCCCCCTGACCGGGCTGACCCTGCTGCTGCCCCTGATCTTCGCCGCGGTCATGACCGTCTGCGTCGGTCCCGGCCTGCTGGTGGGCTCCGAGGCCGGCGCGGCACTCGCACTCCTCGGCTTCACCGCCGCCTGCGTCGTGATCCCCTGGCTGTACGTCCGCTTCGCCCTCGCCGCCCCCGCCCTGATGCTGGAGCGGCAAGGCATCATCGCCTCGCTGCGCAGGTCGGCGAAGCTGGTCCGCGGCGCCTGGTGGCGCACCTTCGGGATCCTCGCGCTGACCCAGCTGCTCGTCCTCCTGGTGAGCTTCGTCGTCTCCATCCCCTTCGGCATCATCGCGGTCATCGCCGACGGAACCGACATGAGCGAGTTGCTCGAAGGCGGCGCCTCCTCCTTCGGCTGGCCCTTCCTGATCATCTCGGGCATCGGTGAAGTGATCGTCTCCACGCTGGTCTACCCGTTCCTCGCCGGTGTGATGGCACTGCTCTACGTGGACCAGCGCATCCGCCGCGAGGCGCTCGACCTCGACCTCGCGCGGGCCGCGGGCCTGCCCGGCCAAGACGCCGACACCCCTCGGAGCTGATGCGGTGACGGGGGCGGGGGGCACCACAGCAGCACGGCACGTCATCGGCGCGGGCGACATACCCGTGGACACTCCGCGTGTCCCCGCCCGGGAGGCGGCCGAGAGCGAGCTTTCCGAACCGATGTACCACGAGAACGATCCGAACTTCCTCCAGCGCGGCCTGAACCACGTCTGGGACTGGGTCGCCGGTGTGTTCGACGCCGCCGCGGGCGCCGCCCCCGGCGGCCCGGCCGGACTCGTCGTCCTGGTCCTCGTCGTCATCGGCCTCGCCGTCGCCCTCTGGTGGCGGCTCGGCACCCCGCAACGCTCCTCCCGGCCGGCGGACGCCCTCTTCGAGAACGACGGGCCCCGCAGCGCCGCCCAGCACCGCGCCGCCGCCGACGCGCACGCCGCCGCCCTCCGCTGGACCGAAGCCGTCCAGGAACGCATGCGCGCCATCGTCCGGTCGCTGGAGGAACGCGCACTGCTCGACCCCCGCCCCGGCCGCACGGCGGACGAAGCCGCAGCGGAAGCGGGCCGCACCCTGCCCGACCACGCCACCCGGCTGCGCTCCGCCGCCCGGGACTTCGACGACGTCACATACGGCGGCCGCACCGCGGGCCAACCCACATATCTGGCCCTGCGCGCCCTGGACACCGAGCTCGACGAGGCAAAGCCCGTGCTGCCCGGAGCCTCCCGGGGAGCCACCGGATGACCACGGCCACCGCCTCCTCCCCCACCTCGACGGCGAACACCCCGCACCAGCTCTGGACGCGTGCGCGAGGGCTGCTGATCGCCCTGCTCATCCTCGTGATCGCAGGCATCACGTTCGCCGCCGTCCGCTCCGGCGAGGGCCACGGGCAGCTCGACCCCCGCTCCGCCGACCCGAAGGGCAGCCGCGCCGCAGCGGAGCTCCTCCAGGCGCGCGGGATATCCGTCACCGTCGCGACGACCCTCGACGAAGCCACCACCGCGGCGGGACCCGACACCACGCTCCTGGTCGTCGGCCCCAACATCCTCACCCCGTCGCAACAGCGCCGGCTCCACGCGGCGACCGCCGCCTCCGCAGGCCGCACCCTTCTGATCGCCCCGGGCCCAGCAGCCGTATCCAGGCTGGCCCCCGGCATACGCGCCGAGCCCCACCGCCCGGTGAGCGCGCTCTCCCCGTCGTGCACACTGCCCGCCGCCCGCAGCGCCGGCACCGCGGACATGGGGGGCATCCGCTACACGGCGACGGACTCCACCGCCACCGCCTGCTACCCCAGCGACGGAACCCCCACCCTGCTGGTCCTCAAGGACCGCGAAAACGGCGACACCGTTCTTCTCGGCTCCCCCGACTTCCTCCACAACGAGCGTCTCGACCAACAGGGAAACGCCTCTCTCGCCCTGCAACTCCTCGGTTCGCGAACCCATCTCGTCTGGTACCTCCCCTCTCTGGCTGATCCATCCGCCACCAGCGATGACGGCGTCTCCGACGAACAGGACGGTGGCGGCAACGGGGAGGAAGCGTCGGGTGACGAGAGCAGCTTCCTCGACCTGATCCCCTCCGGCTGGCTCTGGGCAACGCTCCAGCTCACCCTCGCCGCAGTCCTCGCCGCGATCTGGCGTGGCCGCCGACTCGGCCCCCTCGTCATGGAACGGCTGCCGGTATCCATCCGCGCATCGGAATCCGCCGAAGGCCGCGCCGGTCTCTACCGCAAGGCCAACGCCCGTGACCGGGCAGCCGAATCGCTCCGAGCCGCCGCCCGGACCCGCATCGCCCGCATCGCCGACGTCACCGCCCGCGAGGCGCACACCTCTGCCGTTCTCCTCCCTGCCGTGTCCGCCCGCACCACCACCACAGGCGACGAACTGAGCACCCTGCTCTTCGGCCCGGCCCCCGCCACCGACGCGGCCCTTGTCCTGCTGGCCGAGCACCTCGACGCCCTCGAAAGAGAGGTACGCACTTCATGAGCGCCCCGACCCCCGAGCCGGCCGAACCGACAGCGGTCCCCGTGACCCCTGCGGCCCCGGAGCCCGCCGACGGCGCCCGCGCGTCCTTGGAAGCCCTCCGCTCCGAGATAGCCAAGGCCGTCGTCGGCCAGGACCCGGCTGTCACCGGACTCGTCGTCGCACTGCTCTGCCGCGGGCACGTACTCCTCGAAGGCGTCCCCGGCGTCGCCAAGACCCTGCTGGTCCGGGCCCTCGCCGCCTCCCTCGAACTCGACACCAAGCGCGTCCAGTTCACCCCCGATCTGATGCCTAGCGATGTGACGGGCTCACTCGTCTATGACGCCCGCACCGCCGAGTTCTCCTTCCAGCCCGGCCCGGTCTTCACCAACCTGCTGCTCGCCGACGAGATCAACCGCACCCCTCCCAAGACGCAGGCCTCCCTCCTGGAAGCCATGGAAGAGCGTCAGGTCACTGTCGACGGCACCCCCCGACTGCTGCCGGACCCCTTCCTCGTCGCCGCCACCCAGAACCCCGTCGAATACGAGGGCACTTATCCGCTCCCGGAAGCCCAACTGGACCGCTTCCTGCTCAAGCTGACGGTCCCTCTCCCATCCCGGCACGACGAGATCAACGTCCTCACCCGTCACGCCGACGGCTTCAACCCCCGAGACCTCAAAGCGGCAGGCATACGGCCCGTCGCAGGACCGGCCGACCTGGAGGCGGCACGCTCAGCCGTCGCCAAGACCTCGGTCTCCCCCGAGATCGCCGGCTATGTAGTGGATATCTGTCGTGCCACGCGCGAATCCCCCTCGCTCGCTCTTGGCGTCTCCCCCCGAGGCGCCACCGCACTGCTCTCGACCGCACGCGCCTGGGCCTGGCTCACCGGCCGGGACTACGTCACCCCGGACGACGTGAAGGCCTTGGCACTCCCCACACTCCGTCATCGCATCCACCTGCGGCCCGAGGCGGAAATGGAGGGAGTCACCCCCGATTCCGTCATCACCTCGGTGCTCGCCCACGTCCCCGTACCCCGATGAGGCGGTGACCATGGCCCTCACCGGACGTACCGCACTGCTGGCCGCACTGGGATCACTCCCCGTAGGCATCTTCGCTCCGAGCTGGACCGGGATGCTCGCGGTCAACGCACCGCTCTCACTAGCGATTCTGTGCGACTACGCCCTGGCAGCGCCAGTGCGAACGCTCCGATTCACCCGATCCGGTGATACATCTGTTCGACTTGGTGACGCGGCGGAAGTGCAACTCACCGTGACCAACAGCTCGCGACGCCGCCTCCGGGCCCAGCTCCGCGATGCCTGGCCGCCGAGCAGCTGGCCCACCGGCACCGAACAGGCCTCGTCGCGCCACACGCTGACGGTCCCGCCCGGTGAACAGCGACGTCTCGCCACCGTTCTGCGTCCGACCCGCCGCGGCGACCGCCAGGCCGAGCGCATCACGGTCCGCTCGTTCGGCCCGCTCCGCCTCGCCGCGCGCCAGGGCCACCACCGCGTCCCGTGGACCGTGCGGGTACTGCCCCCGTTCACCAGCCGGAAGCACCTGCCGTCCAGGCTCGCCCGGCTCAGAGAACTCGACGGCCGCACCAGCGTTCTGACGCGGGGTGAGGGCACGGAGTTCGACAGTCTGCGGGCGTACGTTCCGGGTGACGACACCCGCTCCATCGACTGGCGGGCAACGGCACGCCAGTCGGCCGTCGCGGTCCGGACATGGCGTCCCGAACGCGACCGCCACATCCTGATCGTCCTGGACACCGGCCGCACCTCCGCAGGCCGGGTCGGCGACGTCCCCCGCCTCGATGCGGCCATGGACGCCACGCTTCTCCTCACCGCCCTCGCAACGCGCGCCGGCGACCGCGTGGACCTCCTCGCCTACGACCGCCGCGTCCGAGCCCGAGTACAGGGCCGAACCGCGGCAGGCGACGTCCTGGCGACGGTGGTCAACGCCCTCGCCTCACTGGAGCCCGAGCTCGTCGAGACGGACGCCAGAGGGCTCAGCACCGCAGCCCTCTCCAATGCCCCTCGCGGGTCATTGATCGTTCTGCTGACGACTCTGGAGGCCGCCCCCATCGAGGAGGGGCTCCTCCCCCTGCTCCCTCAACTCACCAGGCGCCACACGGTTCTGCTGGCGGCGGTCTCCGATCCGCGGATCACGGAGATGACGAAGGGCCGGGGAACAGTGGACGCGGTGTACGACGCCGCCGCCGGCACCCAGGCCCAAGCTGAACGACGCAGCACGGCGGAGAAACTCCAGCGCCATGGCGTCGTCGTCGTGGACGCCACCCCGGACAGGCTCGCCCCGGCACTCGCCGACGCTTATCTGGCGCTCAAGGCCGCAGGCCGTCTCTGACATCGCTGGTGTCACCCGCGTCACTGACATCTCTGGCGCCTCTGAGGACGGCGCCCCTACCGCAGAAGACCTCCGGTGAGCGATGGGCTGTCTCTCGTGCATCGCTCACCGGGCTCCAAAGAGCCCAAGCTGCGTTCAGGAATGCCCCGTGAACGCAGAAAAGCCCCGTGCCAATGGCACGGGGCTTTCCCGGAAAAATTGTTCGGCGGCGTCCTACTCTCCCACAGGGTCCCCCCTGCAGTACCATCGGCGCTGAAAGGCTTAGCTTCCGGGTTCGGAATGTAACCGGGCGTTTCCCTAACGCAATGACCACCGAAACACTATGAAATTAACCAACACCGGACAACAACACGGCAGTTCGTTATTTCAGAACCAACACAGTGGACGCGAGCAACTGAGGACAAGCCCTCGGCCTATTAGTACCAGTCAGCTCCACCCGTTACCGGGCTTCCACATCTGGCCTATCAACCCAGTCGTCTACTGGGAGCCTTAACCCCTCAAAGGGGGTGGGAATACTCATCTCGAAGCAGGCTTCCCGCTTAGATGCTTTCAGCGGTTATCCTTTCCGAACGTAGCCAACCAGCCATGCCCTTGGCAGGACAACTGGCACACCAGAGGTTCGTCCGTCCCGGTCCTCTCGTACTAGGGACAGCCCTTCTCAATATTCCTGCGCGCGCAGCGGATAGGGACCGAACTGTCTCACGACGTTCTAAACCCAGCTCGCGTACCGCTTTAATGGGCGAACAGCCCAACCCTTGGGACCGACTCCAGCCCCAGGATGCGACGAGCCGACATCGAGGTGCCAAACCATCCCGTCGATATGGACTCTTGGGGAAGATCAGCCTGTTATCCCCGGGGTACCTTTTATCCGTTGAGCGACAGCGCTTCCACAAGCCACTGCCGGATCACTAGTCCCGACTTTCGTCCCTGCTCGACCCGTCGGTCTCACAGTCAAGCTCCCTTGTGCACTTACACTCAACACCTGATTGCCAACCAGGCTGAGGGAACCTTTGGGCGCCTCCGTTACTCTTTAGGAGGCAACCGCCCCAGTTAAACTACCCATCAGACACTGTCCCTGATCCGGATCACGGACCCAGGTTAGACATCCAGCACGACCAGAGTGGTATTTCAACGACGACTCCACAACCACTGGCGTGGCCGCTTCAAAGTCTCCCACCTATCCTACACAAGCCGAACCGAACACCAATATCAAACTATAGTAAAGGTCCCGGGGTCTTTCCGTCCTGCTGCGCGAAACGAGCATCTTTACTCGTAGTGCAATTTCACCGGGCCTATGGTTGAGACAGTCGAGAAGTCGTTACGCCATTCGTGCAGGTCGGAACTTACCCGACAAGGAATTTCGCTACCTTAGGATGGTTATAGTTACCACCGCCGTTTACTGGCGCTTAAGTTCTCAGCTTCGCACACCCGAAAGTGCACTAACCGGTCCCCTTAACGTTCCAGCACCGGGCAGGCGTCAGTCCGTATACATCGCCTTACGGCTTCGCACGGACCTGTGTTTTTAGTAAACAGTCGCTTCTCGCTGGTCTCTGCGGCCACCCCCAGCTCATGGAGTAAATCCAATCACCAGTGATGGCCCCCCTTCTCCCGAAGTTACGGGGGCATTTTGCCGAGTTCCTTAACCATAGTTCACCCGAACGCCTCGGTATTCTCTACCTGACCACCTGAGTCGGTTTAGGGTACGGGCCGCCATGAAACTCGCTAGAGGCTTTTCTCGACAGCATAGGATCATCCACTTCACCACAATCGGCTCGGCATCAGGTCTCACCCTTAACGTGTGACGGATTTACCTACCACACGGGCTACACCCTTACCCCGGGACAACCACCGCCCGGGCTGGACTACCTTCCTGCGTCACCCCATCGCTTACCTACTACAAGTCTGGTTCATCGGCTCCACCACTACCCTCAACTCCGAAGAGATCGGGCCGGCTTCACGGACTTAGCATCGCCTGATTCAGTACTGGGCGTTTCAAAGCGGGTACCGGAATATCAACCGGTTGTCCATCGACTACGCCTGTCGGCCTCGCCTTAGGTCCCGACTTACCCTGGGCAGATCAGCTTGACCCAGGAACCCTTAGTCAATCGGCGCACACGTTTCTCACGTGTGTATCGCTACTCATGCCTGCATTCTCACTCGTGAACCGTCCACAACTCGCTTCCGCGGCTGCTTCACCCGGCACACGACGCTCCCCTACCCATCCATACGGGCGTTGGCCCTATGTGTATGAATGACACGACTTCGGCGGTACGCTTGAGCCCCGCTACATTGTCGGCGCGGAATCACTTGACCAGTGAGCTATTACGCACTCTTTCAAGGGTGGCTGCTTCTAAGCCAACCTCCTGGTTGTCTCTGCGACTCCACATCCTTTCCCACTTAGCGTACGCTTAGGGGCCTTAGTCGATGCTCTGGGCTGTTTCCCTCTCGACCATGGAGCTTATCCCCCACAGTCTCACTGCCGTGCTCTCACTTACCGGCATTCGGAGTTTGGCTAAGGTCAGTAACCCGGTAGGGCCCATCGCCTATCCAGTGCTCTACCTCCGGCAAGAAACACACGACGCTGCACCTAAATGCATTTCGGGGAGAACCAGCTATCACGGAGTTTGATTGGCCTTTCACCCCTAACCACAGGTCATCCCCCAGGTTTTCAACCCTGGTGGGTTCGGTCCTCCACGAAGTCTTACCTCCGCTTCAACCTGCCCATGGCTAGATCACTCCGCTTCGGGTCTAGAGCGTGCAACTCAATCGCCCTATTCGGACTCGCTTTCGCTACGGCTTCCCCACACGGGTTAACCTCGCTACACACCGCTAACTCGCAGGCTCATTCTTCAAAAGGCACGCAGTCACGACTGCATGTGCAAGCACATACAGCGACGCTCCCACGGCTTGTAGGCACACGGTTTCAGGTACTATTTCACTCCGCTCCCGCGGTACTTTTCACCATTCCCTCACGGTACTATCCGCTATCGGTCACCAGGGAATATTTAGGCTTAGCGGGTGGTCCCGCCAGATTCACACGGGATTTCTCGGGCCCCGTGCTACTTGGGTGTCTCTTAAACGAGCCGTTGATGTTTCAGCTACGGGGGTCTTACCCTCTACGCCGGACCTTTCGCATGTCCTTCGCCTACATCAACGGTTTCTGACTCGTCTCACAGTCGGCAGACTATGAAAAAGAGATCCCACAACCCCGCATGCGCAACCCCTGCCGGGTATCACACACATACGGTTTGGCCTCATCCAGTTTCGCTCGCCACTACTCCCGGAATCACGGTTGTTTTCTCTTCCTGAGGGTACTGAGATGTTTCACTTCCCCTCGTTCCCTCCACACTGCCTATGTGTTCAGCAGCGGGTGACAGCCCATGACGACTGCCGGGTTTCCCCATTCGGAAACCCCCGGATCAAAGCTTGGTTGACAGCTCCCCGGGGACTATCGTGGCCTCCCACGTCCTTCATCGGTTCCTGGTGCCAAGGCATCCACCGTGCGCCCTTAAAAACTTGGCCACAGATGCTCGCGTCCACTGTGCAGTTCTCAAACAACGACCAGCCACCCATCACCCCGTCCTAGGACGAGTTCACTGGGGCCGGCAACCGAAGGACAGACTCAAACGAGCCCGTACCCTCAGATACCCAACAACGTGCCCGGCCCGACCGATCCACCACCACATTCCACGCTCCGAGGAGCAGTACTAGCAGTGATCAACCTGTCGCGCCGAATAGTCAACGTTCCACCCATGAGCTGACCACCGTCGAACATTTGTCGACGTAGTGGCTCTCGATTCCTTGCGGAATCTAGATGCTCCTTAGAAAGGAGGTGATCCAGCCGCACCTTCCGGTACGGCTACCTTGTTACGACTTCGTCCCAATCGCCAGTCCCACCTTCGACAGCTCCCTCCCACAAGGGGTTGGGCCACCGGCTTCGGGTGTTACCGACTTTCGTGACGTGACGGGCGGTGTGTACAAGGCCCGGGAACGTATTCACCGCAGCAATGCTGATCTGCGATTACTAGCAACTCCGACTTCATGGGGTCGAGTTGCAGACCCCAATCCGAACTGAGACCGGCTTTTTGAGATTCGCTCCGCCTCGCGGCATCGCAGCTCATTGTACCGGCCATTGTAGCACGTGTGCAGCCCAAGACATAAGGGGCATGATGACTTGACGTCGTCCCCACCTTCCTCCGAGTTGACCCCGGCAGTCTCCTGTGAGTCCCCATCACCCCGAAGGGCATGCTGGCAACACAGAACAAGGGTTGCGCTCGTTGCGGGACTTAACCCAACATCTCACGACACGAGCTGACGACAGCCATGCACCACCTGTATACCGACCACAAGGGGGGCACCATCTCTGATGCTTTCCGGTATATGTCAAGCCTTGGTAAGGTTCTTCGCGTTGCGTCGAATTAAGCCACATGCTCCGCTGCTTGTGCGGGCCCCCGTCAATTCCTTTGAGTTTTAGCCTTGCGGCCGTACTCCCCAGGCGGGGAACTTAATGCGTTAGCTGCGGCACCGACGACGTGGAATGTCGCCAACACCTAGTTCCCAACGTTTACGGCGTGGACTACCAGGGTATCTAATCCTGTTCGCTCCCCACGCTTTCGCTCCTCAGCGTCAGTAATGGCCCAGAGATCCGCCTTCGCCACCGGTGTTCCTCCTGATATCTGCGCATTTCACCGCTACACCAGGAATTCCGATCTCCCCTACCACACTCTAGCTAGCCCGTATCGAATGCAGACCCGGGGTTAAGCCCCGGGCTTTCACATCCGACGTGACAAGCCGCCTACGAGCTCTTTACGCCCAATAATTCCGGACAACGCTTGCGCCCTACGTATTACCGCGGCTGCTGGCACGTAGTTAGCCGGCGCTTCTTCTGCAGGTACCGTCACTTTCGCTTCTTCCCTGCTGAAAGAGGTTTACAACCCGAAGGCCGTCATCCCTCACGCGGCGTCGCTGCATCAGGCTTTCGCCCATTGTGCAATATTCCCCACTGCTGCCTCCCGTAGGAGTCTGGGCCGTGTCTCAGTCCCAGTGTGGCCGGTCGCCCTCTCAGGCCGGCTACCCGTCGTCGCCTTGGTAGGCCATTACCCCACCAACAAGCTGATAGGCCGCGGGCTCATCCTTCACCGCCGGAGCTTTTAACCCCGTCCCATGCAGGACAGAGTGTTATCCGGTATTAGACCCCGTTTCCAGGGCTTGTCCCAGAGTGAAGGGCAGATTGCCCACGTGTTACTCACCCGTTCGCCACTAATCCACCCCGAAAGGCTTCATCGTTCGACTTGCATGTGTTAAGCACGCCGCCAGCGTTCGTCCTGAGCCAGGATCAAACTCTCCGTGAATGTTTACCCGTAATCGGGTGCACACATCACGAGAGCGGAACAACCGGTCGGAATAAGACCCGTTGTTCTCAGCGTCCTCGCTGTGTAATTGCCTGCCCGGTGTCACCGAAGTGATCCGTGCAGGACTTTTCAAAGGAACCACCAACCTGCCGAAGCAGGCCGGGGTATCAACATATCTGGCGTTGACTTTTGGCACGCTGTTGAGTTCTCAAGGAACGGACGCTTCCTTCGGTCCCGTTTCACCGGGGCCCTCCGGGCGCTTCCCTTCGTTCTTGCGTTTCCGACTCTATCAGACTCTTTCGTGTCCGATTCCCGGTCGAAGCGGGGTGCTTTCGAGGTTCCTCGCTTTCGCGTTTTCCCTTTCCGGCGGTTCCAACTTTACCAGACTCTTTTTCGTTCCGTTTCCGGTCCGAATTCGATTTCCAGTGACCTGTGGAGTGGCCTTGCCTTTCGGCGGATCCGACTTTATCAGAAGCGCGTCGACCGAATGAACGGTCTGCGTTTTCGAAATGAAGGGGATCATCTGGCTCTGCGGGATATACGAACTTCCCGGTACGAGCGAGGTAAATACTACGCGGTTTACCCGAACCTGTCTAGTTCGAGGCAACCGTTTAAATCTACCTCCCCACATCGACCGTGTCAACGGTTTTTTGTGGGCGAAGAGGAGACTAGCAGCTCAGCGGGGGCCGACGCACACCGGTGGTCAGGCGGCGGAGGGAAGCTCGGCGCTGCGTTCGACCGCTGTGAGGTCGCCGGTGTCGCCGGCTCGCACCGCGCGGCGGCCCAGGATGTAGACGTACGCGAGGAAGGCCAGCTCAGCGACGATGCCGATGGTGATCCGGGCCCAGGTCGGAAGACCCGAAGGGGTCACGAAGCCTTCGATGACGCCGGAGACGAACAGCACCAGGGCCAGGCCGATGGCCATGCCCAATGCGGCGCGGCCCTGCTGGGCGAGGGCGGTCCGGCGGGAGAGGGGGCCGGGGTCGATCACCGTCCAGCCGAGGCGGAGCCCCGTACCGGCGGCCACGAACACCGCAGTCAGTTCGAGCAGGCCGTGCGGAAGGACCAGGCCGAGGAAGACGTCCAGGCGGCCCGCGGAGGACATCAGGCCTATGCCGACACCGAGGTTGAGCATGTTGAGGAAGAGGATCCAGATCACCGGCAGGCAGAGGAACGCGCCCAGGACCAGGCACATCGCGGCCGCCTGCGCGTTGTTCGTCCATACCTGCGCGGCGAACGATGCGGCCGGGTGGCTGGAGTAGTAGGTCTCGTACTCCCCGCCGGGCCGGGTCATGGCCCGGAGGTCTTCCGGGGCGGCTATCGCCGCCTGGACCTCGGGGTGGGTGCCGATCCACCAGCCCAGGAGTACGGCCACCACCGTGGACAGCACTGCCGTCGGGACCCACCAGTGACGCGAGCGGTAGACCGCCGCGGGGAATCCCGCCGTGAAAAAGCGGGCGGCGTCCCGCCAGGAGGCCTTGCGGGTGCCCGTGACCGTTGCCCGGGCGCGTGCCACGAGCTGGGTGAGGCGAGCGGTGAGCAGCGGGTCGGGGGTGGTCGACTGGATCAGCGAGAGGTGGGTGGCCGTCCGCTGGTAGAGGACGACGAGTTCGTCAGCCTCCGCGCCCGTCAGGCTGCGCCCTCGGCGCAGGAGGTGGTCGAGGCGGTCCCACTCCGTGCGGTGGGCGGTGACGAAGACGTCGAGGTCCATGGGCGGCTGTTGCTCCAGGCATGGGTGCGTACGGGCCGTACTACTGCGGCGCGCTGCGGGTCAGCTTGGCAGACTGGGTCCGGCCGGGGCAGAGAAGGTCGGGGAAGAGTGGGGGCGCGATGAGCGAGTTGGTGACCGGGGACGCGGTTGTCCTGGGGCTGAGGCCGGCGAGGCTGCCGAGCCGGGCTCTGGCGGCGGCGATCGATCTGACGGTGGTCTTCTGCGTCTTCATGCTGGTCTCGGTCGTGGTGGCGATCGCCTCCGTCACGTTGGACGAAGCCGCCGTCGCGGCCATCACGGTCGCCTTGTTCCTGCTCGTGCTGATCGGCGGGCCGATCGCGGTGGAGACGCTGAGCCATGGCCGTTCCCTCGGGAAGCTGGCCTGCGGGCTACGCGTGGTGCGGGACGACGGCGGGCCGATCCGGTTCCGGCACGCGCTCGTGCGGGGGGCGATGGGTGCCGTGGAGATCCTGATGACGTTCGGGGCCGTGGCCTCCATCGCGTCGCTGGTGTCGGCACGCGGGCGCCGGCTCGGTGATGTCTTCGCGGGGACGCTGGTCATCCGGGAGCGGGTGGCGGCCAAGCGGTCGGTTGCCGTGCCGCCTCCCCCGCCGTGGCTGGTCGGCCGGTTCTCGCAACTGGATCTGTCCGCCGTGCCGGACGAACTCTGGCTCTCGATACGGCAGTACCTGACGCGGATGCACCAGCTGGATCCCGGTGTCGGCGGTTCGATCGCCGGGCGGCTGGCCGACGAGCTGGTGACGCGGACGGGGATCGCCCCGCCGCAGGGGGTCCCGGCGGCGGCGTTCCTGGCCGCGGTGGTTCATGAGCGGCAGTCACGCGATGCCCGGCGGGTGTTCGCCGGGGCGCGGACCGCGTCCTCCGCTCCGCCCGCTTCACCCGTGCCTGCCGTGTCCGCGGGGTTTCCCGTACTTGGTGGGCCCGGGGCCACCGGGTTCGCCGCGCCTGCCGGTGGTGTCGCGCCTGCCGGTCCTGTCGGTCCTGCCGGTGCTGTCGCGGGTGGAAGCGGTGCTGTCGGCGGGTCGCGTCCTGGTCACGGGCCGGGGCAGGAGGGGGCGGGAGCGTCCTCTGCCGGGTTCGCTCCGCCCGGTTAGCCGGAGTGCTCGGAGGTGCGGGGGGACGGCGGCGTCTCCAGGTGTTCCAGCTCGATGCCCGGTGCCGCGAGGACGACGTCCCCGGCGATGTGAACGGCGTGCTGATCCCCCGTGTCCAGGGCGCTGACCTGGTATGCGTCCACGATCAGGGGGCCGTTGTCAGTGGCGTGCGCTTCACTGTTCACCAGAGCCCAGGACTGGTCGTTGGTACGGGGCGCGAGGACCGGGTCCGTGAAGGTGACCACGCGGACGCGGGTCTCGGGGGAATCGGGGGTGAGGCGCAGAAGTCGGGTCAGGGCGACGAGGAACGCGGGGGATGTTCCGGAGAAGGCGTGGGCGCGGACGTTGCCTTCGGTGGCGTGAGTGCCGGTCGGGTCGGTGCGGACCCAGGTGACGCCTTCCAGGGCGGCTCCCCGTACCTGCCAGCTCGCGGAGTGGAGTTCGAGACGGATCGGCCGGCCCAGTTCGTCCAGGGCCAGGTCGACGGAGCCCAGGTGGTCGCCCGTGGGGGACGTGGTCTGGGAGACGTAGCGCCAGCCCGAGGGGCCGGGGGCGCAGTGGAAGTGTTCTTCGCCGAGGGGTGTGTGGTCGTGGAGATCGTGGAGCGAATACCTGCCGCGGGGCATGGGGTCCTTCGGGTTCCTCTGGCTGTGCGGGGGCGGTAACGGGACAGGCCCCCGACACGGGGGTGCGGGGGCCTGTCTCGTAGCTGCTGCTCGCTACCCGCTGCTGACGTGCGCTACCGGTGCTGGAGCTGGAGAGGTGGCGGCGTCAGTGGCGGGATCAGTAGCGGTAGTGGTCGGGCTTGTACGGGCCCTCTACCTCGACACCGATGTACGACGCCTGCTCGGGGCGGAGTGTCGTGAGCCTGACGCCGAGGGCGTCGAGGTGGAGACGGGCGACCTTCTCGTCCAGGTGCTTGGGCAGCACGTAGACGTCGGTCGGGTACTCCTCGGGCTTCGTGAACAGCTCGATCTGCGCGAGGGTCTGGTCGGCGAAGCTGTTGGACATCACGAACGAGGGGTGGCCGGTGGCGTTGCCCAGGTTCAGCAGGCGGCCCTCGGAGAGCACGATGAGGACCTTGCCGTCGGGGAACTTCCAGGTGTGGACCTGGGGCTTGACCTCGTCCTTGACGATCCCGTCGATGGCGGCCAGGCCGGCCATGTCGATCTCGTTGTCGAAGTGGCCGATGTTCCCGACGATCGCCTGGTGCTTCATCTTGGCCATGTCCGAGGCCATGATGATGTCCTTGTTGCCCGTCGTGGTGATGAAGATGTCGGCCTTCTCCACCACGTCGTCGAGGGTGGCGACCTGGTAGCCGTCCATCGCCGCCTGGAGGGCGCAGATCGGGTCGATCTCCGTGATGATCACTCGGGCGCCCTGGCCACGGAGGGACTCCGCGCAGCCCTTGCCCACGTCGCCGTAGCCGCAGACGACGGCGGTCTTGCCGCCGATCAGGACGTCGGTGGCGCGGTTGATGCCGTCGATCAGGGAGTGGCGGCAGCCGTACTTGTTGTCGAACTTCGACTTGGTGACCGCGTCGTTCACGTTGATCGCGGGGAACAGGAGGGTGCCGTCGCGGTGCATCTCGTAGAGACGGTGGACGCCGGTGGTGGTCTCCTCCGTCACGCCGCGGATCTCGGACGCCAGCTGGGTCCACTTCTGCGGGGACTCGCCGAGGGTGCGGTTCAGCAGGGTGAGGATGTAGGCGTACTCCTCGCTGTCCGCCGTCGACGGGTCCGGGGCCGCGCCGGCCTTCTCGAACTCGACGCCCTTGTGGACGAGGAGGGTGGCGTCGCCACCGTCGTCCAGGATCATGTTCGGACCACCGGTGGGGGTGTTCGGCCAGGTCAGCGCCTGCTCCGTGCACCACCAGTACTCCTCCAGCGTCTCGCCCTTCCAGGCGAAGACCGGGACGCCCGCGGGGGCCTCCGGGGTGCCGTTCGGGCCGACGGCGATGGCCGCGGCGGCGTGGTCCTGGGTGGAGAAGATGTTGCAGGAGGCCCAGCGGACCTCGGCACCGAGGGCCACGAGGGTCTCGATGAGCACGGCCGTCTGCACGGTCATGTGCAGCGAGCCGGTGACCCGCGCACCGGCCAGCGGCTGGGCGGCGGCGAACTCCTTGCGGATGGACATCAGGCCGGGCATCTCATGCTCGGCGAGGGTGATCTCCTTGCGGCCGAAGGCGGCGAGGGAGAGGTCGGCGACCTTGAAGTCCTGGCGATTGGCGACCGTCGTCATAACGGGCTGCTCCTCGTGATGGGTCGAGGTGGGCTGTCTGGGCTGACTCTGCGGCGACGGGCACACGAATGCCCGAGCGTTCGCAGTGCAGTCCGTCGGAGGCCCTCTGTCCCTCGCCCGGCTCGCGTCTGCGGGCCGGTCGACCGCCATCAGCAGCGACGTCTGTTCCGTATCCGAATCTACACCGAACGGCCCAGTGAGCCCCAGCCCGTTCGTTGAGCCGGGCGTGTGTGAGGGGTCACCGGGCCGATCAGGGCCGGTGTGCGATGGGTCAGTGGCCGAGATCCTTCGGGGCAGGGGCTGGAGTCGGGTCCGGGTCCGGGGCGTCGGACGGGTCGCCCGGGGCGGTGCCGGCCGCGGCGGCTTCCGCGTTGAAGATATCCGGCTCCAGGTAGATGACCCGGGCGATCGGGACGGCATCGCGGATCCGGTTCTCGGCGGCGTTGATCGCGTTGGCGATCTCGACCGCGGTCTCGTCGTGCCGGACCGCGATCTTGGCGGCGACCAGCAGTTCCTCGGGGCCGAGGTGGAGGGTGCGCATGTGGATGATGCCGGTGACGGTGTCACCGTCGACCACGGCCGCCTTGATCTTCTCGACCTCTTCGAGGCCGGCCGACTCCCCGAGCAGGAGGGACTTGGTCTCGACGGCGAGGATGATCGCGATGACGATCAGCAGGATGCCGATGCAGAGGGTCCCGATACCGTCCCAGACGCCGTTGCCCGTGGCCAGGGCGAGGCCGACGCCTCCGAGGGCGAGAACAAGGCCGACGAGGGCGCCGAGGTCCTCCAGGAGGACGACCGGGAGTTCGGGGGCCTTGGAGCGGCGGACGAACTCGGTCCAGGAGCGGTTTCCCCGCGTCTGGTTGGACTCACGGATCGCCGTACGGAAAGAGAAGATCTCGGCGATGATCGCGAAGACCAGGACCCCGACCGGCCAGTACCAGGCCGTGATCTCGTGCGGGTGCTTGATCTTCTCGTAGCCCTCGTAGACCGCGAACATGCCACCGACCGAGAAGAGGACGATGGAGACGAGGAACGCGTAGATGTAGCGCTCGCGCCCGTAGCCGAACGGGTGCTCCGGGGTGGCTTCTCGTTTGGCCTTCTTGCCGCCGAGCAGGAGAAGGCCCTGGTTGCCCGAGTCGGCGAGCGAGTGGACGCTCTCCGCGAGCATCGACGAGGAACCACTGAAGAGGAACGCTACGAATTTGGCCACGGCGATCGAGAGGTTGGCGACGAGTGCCGCCACGATCGCCTTGGTTCCGCCTGACGCGCTCATGTGTGCGTGGTGTCCCTTCCTCGGTGTGCGGCGTGTGCCGCCGCGGTACGGCGGCACATTGTTGCAGCCACGGAGAGGGACGGTGTGTCAGGCCGCCACAGTGGCACGGAAGAGTGTGCCCGATCCGGCGGCTTCCACCGCTTCCCCGGCCGGTACGTAGACGGACTGCCCCGGGGTCAGGCCGACTTCGCCGACCCGGACGGCTCCTGCGGTGCAGAGCAGGATCTGGGGGGTGGGGGCGGTCAGTTCGGTGGGCGCGGCGCCGGACGCGAGGGTGTAGCGGGACAGGGCGAATTCGTCGACGGGCGTCTCGTAACGCTCTTCGCCGGAGGGTGACGCCTCGGGGCGCAGCACGCCGGGGTCGGTGGCTTCGAAGCGGACGATGCGCAGGAGTTCGGGGACGTCGATGTGCTTGGGGGTGAGACCGCAGCGCAGCACGTTGTCCGAGTTGGCCATGATCTCGACGCCGAGGCCGTCGAGGTAGGCGTGCGGAACGCCGGCCCCGAGGAACAGGGCCTCTCCGGGCTGGAGTTGTACGTAGTTCAGCAGCATCGCCGCGAGGACGCCGGGGTCGCCGGGGTAGTTGTGGGCGATGCGGGCGTACGGGGTGTGGGCGCCGCCGAGGCGTTGCGCGGCGACCGCCGCCTCGGCAACGGTGTCGGCCATCTCCGCCGGGTCGGCGCTGAGGATCGCCGTGAGCACCTCGCGGAGGGCGGCCTCCTCGGGGTGGGCGCGCAGCAGGTCCACGTACGGCTTCAGGGAGTCGACGCCGAGGGCCTCCATCGCGTCCGCCGCCTCGGTGGGCCTGCGGAAACCGCAGAGGCCGTCGAAGGGGGTGAGGGCGCAGATCAGCTCGGGCTTGTGGTTCGCGTCCTTGTACGTGCGGTGGGGGGCGTCGATCGGGACACCGCGGGCCTCCTCGTCCTCGTACCCCTTGCGCGCCTGGTCCAGGTCGGGGTGGACCTGGAGGGAGAGGGGGGCTCCGGCGGCGAGCAGCTTGAGGAGGAAGGGGAGGCGGGGGCCGAATCGGGCGACGGTGGCGGCGCCGAGCTCGCCTTCCGGGTCTGCGTCGATGGCCTCGGTGAGCGCGAGCTCCGTCTCGCCCGCCGGGGTGGTGCGGCTGATGCGCGATGGCGCTCCGGGGTGGGCGCCCATCCACATCTCGGCCTGCGGTTCGCCGGTGGGCGCGATGCCGAGCAGGGCGGGAATGGCCGTGGTGGACCCCCAGGCGTAGGGGCGCACGGTGTTGGACAGGCGGTCCATGGAGTCGTCCTCGGGTGGGGCTGGTGGGGCGGGATGGGTGCGTGTGCCACCAGGGGTATCAGTGATGCATGAGGTCCTCGTGAGGTCCTGGCGTCGGTGGGGTGGCCGGAGGGTGAGGGACGGGTGGCCTCGCCCCCCGGGGGATGCGTCGTGGGCTTGTGTGTCGTTGTGCCGGGAGCCGTGCGCATGTGTGTTGTGCGCATGTGTCGGGGCGTCGTGCGTTTGTGTCAGGGCTGGGGGGCCGAGGCCAGGGCCAGGTAGACCGCCGCGAAGTCGGTGATCGCGAGCAGTTCGGCCACGGCCTCCAGTGCGCTGCCCTCGTCCGGTTCCAGTTCACTGACCGGTGTGTCGTGGCCGAGCGCCAGTTCGCGGGCCGCCGGATAGGCGCTGAGGCCTCCCGTCGGGCGGTCCCGGAGCAGGACGACCCGGGCCCTCAGCGTTTCTCCTTCGTCGACCCGGTCGCGGAAGAAGTCGTCGGGGTCGGCTCCGGCCGCGAAGTCCCCGGCGAGGAGCGTGCCGTGCGAGGGCAGCGCCTCGGGCAGTTCCGCGGCCAGGGCGGGGCGGCCGGCCAGCTCGGACAGTACGGCGGCGAAGCGGCGCCCCACCGGGCCTGCGGCGTCGCCCTCCGTCCACAGCAGCGGCAGACTGTCCGCGAGCTCGGCGGCGAGCGTCTTGGCCGGGTTGCTGTACGTGGCGATGGCCGGGCCGCAGCGTTCTGCGGTGCGGTCCAGGCGGTCGGCCACCTTCTGCAGCTCCTCGGCGGGAGCCGTCACCAGGCCCACCCGGTCGAGCAGCGCCAGCAGTGGGGTGAGCAGCGCCCACAGGGTGCCGGGGCCGGCGGCCGAGGTCTCCGCGTCGTACTCGCCGTGCGGGGCGGCCGCCATCGGGACGACCAGGCCGTGCACCCCGTCGACCGCCTCGCGCAGCGGGGAGCGGGTGGGGGCGACGGCGACCACGGTGCAGCCGCGGCGGTACGCCTGCTCGGCGAGGAGGGCGAGGCCGGGCTCCGAGCCGTCGGCGGTCGCGATGAGGAGGAGGTCCACGGAGCCGGCCCAGCCGGGCAGCGTCCAGCGCAGGGCGCCGGGGGCGGGGGCGACGCCCGTGGGGTGGATCCGGGTCACGGGGGCGGCCGCGCCCGCCAGCGCGCCGATCAGGTCGGCGACGCCGGATGCGGCGGTGCCGGGGCCCGCGACGAGGACGGCGCGGGGGCGGCCCTCCGGGTTCAGGCCGCCGATGCCGGCTTCGGCGGCGTGCCGGGCGGCGGTACGGACCCGGGCACCTGCCTCGGCGGCGCCGCGGAGCAGGTCACGGCGGTCGGCCCTGGCCAGGGCTTCCGGGGCGTCGAGCAAGGACTCGTCGAGCATGGCGGTGGGCCTCCGATCACCGGGCGGGGTGCGGGATGCGGGTGCGGGGGTCGGCGGCGGGGGTGCCGGGGGTACGGGGGTGGGGTGCGGGGGCCCTGTGCCGGGGTGCGCCCTGTCCGGTCCGGTCCGGCGTGCCGCGCGGGGACGTGCCCGTACGCGCTTCGCTCGGGGTCAGGCGGGGCGGCGGGCCTCGTCGACGAGCAGGACCGGGATGCCGTCGCGGACCGGGTAGGCCAAGCCGCAGTCGGCGCCGGTGCAGACCAGCTCCGGGCTGTCGGCCGCGGTGCGGTCGTCGAGCGGGGAGTGACAGGCCGGGCAGGCCAGGATCTCCAGGAGGCCGGCTTCGAGCGGCATGGGGTGGGTCCCTTCGAGCGGTGCGATTTCTGATTCACGTGGATCAGGCGTCGTCAGCCTACCGCTGGGGGGACGGAGGCGCGGCCCGGCCGGGGGTGGGGACCGGGGGATGGGGCGGTGGGGGTGGGGGTGGCCGTTGTTGGGTGGCGGGGGCCGGGGGGTCGCGGCCGGGGCTAGGTGGCTGCGGTGGCGGCAGGGGGTGGGCGCCTGCGGCGGGCCTCTCCCCTGCCCGCCCCTTCCCGAAACCGGGGCTCCGCCCCGGACCCCGCTCCTCAAACGCCGGAGGGGCTGGAATTGCGGGGCCCGGGGGCGGGGGCGGGGTGGGGCAACCCGAAGGGGCTGGAATTGCGGGGTCCAGAGGTGGGGGCAGGGCGGGATGGGCCTGGGTAGCTGAGCCCCCAGCGGCTGAAAGGGCGGGCCCCCGAAGGTGGGGACGGAGTGGCGTGGCTGCCCCCAGTGGCAGAAATGGCGGGGGACCAGGGCGGGGGCGGGCAAGGCCGGCGGGCCGGGCGGCCCGGCCCCCGGACCTGGAATCGCGGAGCCGCCCCGCCTCAGCTCCTGATCAGGCCCAGCACCTCGTCCCGTACAGCCTCCATCGTCCCCTCGTCCCTCGCCTCCACGTTCAGGCGCAGCAGCGGTTCCGTGTTCGAGGCCCGGAGGTTGAACCACCAGTCCGTGGACGTGACCGTCAGGCCGTCCAGGTCGTCGAAGGTGATGTCGTCGCGGTTGCCGTAGGCGGCCCTGATCCTGGCCAGGCTGGCGGTCTGGTCGGCGACCGTGGAGTTGATCTCGCCGGAGCCGGCGTAGCGGTCGTAGGCGGCGACGAGTTCCGAGAGGGGGCCGGTCTGGCCGCCTAGTGCGGCCAGGACGTGGAGGGCGGCGAGCATGCCCGTGTCGGCGTTCCAGAAGTCGCGGAAGTAGTAGTGCGCCGAGTGCTCGCCGCCGAAGATCGCGCCGTGCTCCGCCATCTCCGTCTTGATGAAGGAGTGGCCGACCCGGGTGCGGACCGGCGTGCCGCCGTTCTCGCGGACCACCTCGGGGACCGACCAGGAGGTGATCAGGTTGTGGATGACGATGCCCTTGCCGCCGTTGCGGGCCAGTTCGCGGGCGGCGACCAGGGCGGTGATCGCGGAGGGGGAGACTCCCGCGCCCCGTTCGTCGACGACGAAGCAGCGGTCCGCGTCGCCGTCGAAGGCGAGGCCGAGGTCGGCGCCCTCGGCGAGGACGCGGGCCTGGAGGTCGACGATGTTCTTCGGGTCGAGGGGGTTGGCCTCGTGGTTGGGGAACGTGCCGTCCAGGTCGAAGTAGAGGGGGACCACATCGAGCGGGAGGCCCTCGAAGACCGTGGGGACCGTGTGGCCGCCCATGCCGTTGCCCGCGTCGACAACGACCTTCAGGGGGCGGATGGATGTGAGGTCCACCAGGGCCAGGAGGTGGGCCGCGTAATCCGTGAGGGTGTCCCGTTCCGTGATCGTGCCGGGGGTGGCGGCCGCGGGGGGCTTCGGGGCACCTTCCGACCACTGTTCCACCAGCGTGCGGATCTCCTTCAGGCCCGTGTCCTGGCCCACCGGTGCCGCCCCCGCCCGGCACATCTTGATGCCGTTGTACTGCGCGGGGTTGTGCGAGGCCGTGAACATCGCGCCCGGCAGGTCCAGCGCCCCGGACGCGTAGTACAGCTGGTCCGTCGAGCAGAGGCCGATGAGCGTCACGTCCGCGCCCCTGGCCGCCGCGCCCCGGGCGAAAGCGCCGGACAGGCCCGGCGACGTGGGGCGCATGTCGTGGCCGATCACGATCGCGTCGGCTGCCGTGACCTGGACGAACGCGGCTCCGAAAAGCTCGGCCAGCGTCTCGTCCCACTGGTCGGGCACCACGCCACGCACGTCGTACGCCTTCACGAGCTGCGACAGATCAGCAACCACGGCCGGTCCTCCTGGTGTTTACGGAGGGCCCAAGTTAGTGCCTTGAGAGTCGGTCTCAGGAGTCGGGGGAGCGCAGCACCCTCAGGTGGCCCCGGCGGGCGACTTCCACCGGGTCCGCGGAGCGTGGGCCCCTGCCCCCGCCGTCCGGGCCGCGGTCGTGCGGGCGGGCCGCTTCCCGTACCGCGTTGGCCAGCGCTTCGAGATCGTCACCGCTCGGGTGCGCAGGCGCGGAGCCGTCGGAGAGGCGCACGACCTCCCAGCCGCGTGGCGCGGTCATCCGCTCACTGTGCTCGGCACAGAGGTCGTAGCAGTGGGGCTCGGCGTAGGTGGCGAGCGGGCCGAGGACCGCAGTCGAGTCGGCATAGACGTACGTCAGTGTCGCGACGGCAGGGCGGCCGCACGCGGTGCGCGAACAGCGACGTACAGGGCTCACGATGTTGGACGGTACCGCACTCTTGAGCGGGCTGCGACGACTCTCCCCCGGCTCACCCCACCGTGTCGCCCTGTGCTCCTGGACACACCCCGCCCCCGGCAACCGTCCTGACCTGCGTCTGGGCAGGAGGGCTGTGTGCGCCGGGGGGCTCCGGCGGTTGTGCGCCGGGGCGGATACCCGCGTCCCGCGCACCGTCGATGATCGGATCAGCGGCCTGAAACGGGCTCAACCTTGGCCTGAATGTTCAGCTATGGACAGGGAAGCGGAGGGCCTGGCGGACAGCCGTTGTGTTCCGGGCGGGGGAACCCCTCGCGGGCCGTGTCCTCGGCACGATCGGGCCGTCCCGGGGAGCGTTACGCTGCGTCGGTGATGGACAGCTCCGTACCTCCCCCCCACCCGTTCGAGCCGCGGCCCCGGCGCCGCGACCGTCATGGCCGCGGTATGCGGGGGCCCGTCGCGCCACCTCAGGTACCGCTGTCGGCCAGCCGGGGCGAGGTCTTCCGTGATCTGGTCCAGGACTCGGTGGAGCGGCTGGAGCGGCGCTGGCCCCAGCTGGCCGAGGTCGACTTCGTCGTCCTGGACGTGCCCGGCGACCTGGAGGAGAGCGTCCCGCTCGGCACCGCCGTACCGGCGGCCAAGGGGCGGCCCGCGCAGATCGTCGTCTACCGGCGGCCCGTCGAGATCCGCACCAAGAACCGCGACGAACGCGCCCTCCTGGTCCACGAGGTCGTCGTCGAGCAGGTCGCCGAGCTGCTGGGGCTGGCCCCGGAGTCGGTCGATCCGCGGTACGGGCAGGACTAGGCCGCCAGCCCTTGCCGGGATGCCGCCCGTAGCGGTCTGCCGGCCGTGGCTCGACGGGACCCGTTCAGTCGTCCAGTACCGACAGGTCCTGCTGCGCCGACGGCACCACGACCGTGCCCCCGTCGTCCGGCAGCGTCTGGATCGTGAACATCTGGACGCCGCCCTCCGGCAGGACCAGCGCCCGTGACGCGTGCACCGGGCCGCCCGAGACCGTCTCGACCGTCAGCGCGTACGCACCCTTGAGGCCGGCCGGGGGCTTCGGGGTGATCGCCGTCGTCGTACCGGCCTTGACGGTGTACGTCTCCACGGCCGGTTCGCCGCCGCCGCTCCCCGCCGACGTCGTGACCTTCACCTTCGCCGTGGCGGCCGGGGCTGCCAGGGAGAGCGTGGAGCCCTTGGCCCGGTTGTCGGTGACGCTCGCCCGGGCGCCCACCGGTCCGGTGGCCGGGATGTAGGCGATCTCCTGCTTGGCGCCGGTGCCCCGGACCACGCGCAGGGCGGCCACGATCGGGGTCGCCCGGTTCTTCTCCACGGGGGTCAGGCGCAGCGAGCCCGGTTCGCCCCGGGTGATGTCCTTCAGGTCGATCGTCGCGGTCATCCCGGACTTGATGTGGAGGGTGTCGTTCCCCGCCGGGGCGAACGTCGTGTTCTTCCCCATCAGCTGGACCTTCACGTCCGCGTCGTTCTCGCCGGGCGCGAACGCCACCAGCTGTACGGAGGTGGCGTCGGCCGGGATGCCGGGCATCACCAGGGTGCCGGAGGGGTCCGCCGCGGCCGTGAGCCAGTCGGCGCCCGAGCCGTCGTCGGCGGTCAGGACGACCGCGCCGACCCGGCCGGAGCGGGTGGTGACGTGGGCCGTCAGGTCGTTGACGGCCTCGTCGGTGAGGGTGGAGAGCAGGAGCGCGACGCTGGAGCGGGCGGGCACGGTGACGCCGTCGCCGACCTCGGACGTGACCGCGCCCTTGGCGCCGAACAGCTCGATGTCGGCCACGGCCGCGCTGTCGTCGGGGTTGGTGAGGTGGACGTAGTCCTGGCGCGAGCGCGCGGTGCTGACGCCCGGGAACCAGAAGTCCGTGTCGGGGGCGGTGCAGCTGACCCCGAGGAGGCCCCGGGCGCCGCCCGCGGTGACCGTGGTGGTCTGCTGGGCGGCCCAGCCGGGGGCGAGACTGCCGGTGGCCGTGCCGACGAGCGCCGGAGCGGCGGAGCCGTCCGCCTCGGCGAGGACCGGCGTTCCGGGCTCCTTCACGGCGAGGACCGGCTTGTCCGCCTGTGCCGTTGCCTTCCTCGCGGCCTCCTCGGCCTTCTTGATCTTCTTCGGGTCGGTCTCGACCTCGTCGTCGTCGAGGACCGGCAGGGCCGGCTTCAGCTCGGCGGTGCCTTCCGCGCCCTCGCCCTTCGCGCCCCCGCGCTTCGCGGTCTCGCTTCCGGGCGGGGTGAACGAGGTGTACTGGGTCTCCGCGAGGTCGGAGGTGCTGGGCGCCGGGCAGACCAGGCTGGAGCGTTCGACAGGCAGCGAGGAGGCGGATCCGGCCTCCGCGGCGGCCGGTCCTCCGGGTGCGTTCAGCGTGGCGAAGCCGGTGATGGCGGCCAGGGCGACGGTGCCCGCGATGAGGGACAGGTGGGTGGACTTCACTCGGACTCGCCTCGCGATGCGTTACGGGTCTGCCACGGGGTCTCGCCCGGGGCGGGGATGTCGGGCTGCTCGCCGTTCTCGGCGTTCCCGGCGTTCTCGGCGTTCTCGGCGTTCTCGGCGGGGTGCCGGTCGGGGGCGGCGTACGGGGGCTGCTCCCCGGTGTACCGGCCGTACTCGTCGTACTGGTCGTACTGGCTCTGCCGGCCCTGCTGCTCGTACTGGCTCTGCTGGTCGTACTGGCCGGGGCTGTACTGGCCGTCGCCCTCGCCGCCGTACTGCTGCTGCTGTTGTGGCTGTTGTCCGTACGGGTCCTGGGGGCCGTAGCCGCCCTGGTCCGGGTAAGCGGAGGAGTAGCCGGTGTTCTGCTGGGTGTACGGGTCCTGCTGGTACGCGGCGTAGTCGCCCTGCTGGTACGGGGCTGCGGCCTGCTGGTCGGCTGCCTGGTACTGCCGGCCGTCCCACTCCCCGTAACCCTGCTGCTGCGGGAGAGCCGCGTAGCCGCCCGTGGTGTCCTGCGGGTCGTAGCCGGGCTGCGGGGCGTAGCCGCCGCTCTCGGCGTACGGGTCGGCGCTCTGCTGGTCCGGGATGTACTCCCCCGGACCCGGACCGGCCTCTTCAGCCGGGGCCGTGGCCGGGGCGGACGGAGGTGCCGCCGGAGGTGCGGCGGGCGGCGGTGGCGGGAAGTCGCCGGGGCCGTCGGCCGGGTAGCCGTCATCGGTCGCCCCGGCCGCCTCGGCGGCCATCGCCTCCGCCTCGGCCGCGGCGCGGAGCCTGCGGGCGCGGCGGCCGTCGCCGTCGGCCGCGTCCGCCGCGACGGCGAGCGCCTCCTCGGGCAGGTCGTCGTCGATCTCCCGGCGGCGGCCGGGCAGGGCCATGACCACCAGGACCAGGGCGAGCGCGCCCTGCGCCCAGAGCCAGACGGTGTGGGTGAACGGGGCGTCGTAGGTGAGGTCCAGGCGGCCGCCGCCCGCGGGCAGTTCGAAGCCCTGGGCCCAGCCGTCGACGGTCACGCGGGTCAGCGGCTTGCCGTCGATCGTGGCCTGCCAGCCCGGTGCGGCCTCGTCGGCGATCCGCAGGATGCGGCCCTCGTCGCCCGCCGGGATCTTGGAGTGGGCCTCGACGGGCCCGGAGCCGACCGGAACGCGCTCGCCCTCACCGCCGGCCGGGACCACCATCACGCGGGCCACCTGCCGGTCCACCCGCCACAGGGCGCTGCCGTCCAGCTGGCTGAGGCGGCTGATGCCGGGGGTCGTGTCGAGGACCCGGCTCATCTGGCGTGGTGCCCCGTCGCGTACGAGGACGTAACGGATGGCGAAGTTACCGAGCTGGCCGCCCTGGTCGGCGCCGGAGCCCGCGACCAGGTTGGCGACGACCTTGTCGAGCTGGCTGTTGCTGCCCGCCGCCTCGGTCAGTTCGCCGTCGCCGAGGCGCACGCCGGAGCCGCGGACCAGGCTGTACGAGACGGACTCCGGCGAGGTGCCGCCGAGGACCAGGGTGCGTGCCTGGTCGCGGGTCGAGCTCTCCTCGGCCACGAACGCGGGCACCTGTACGGGGTCGCGGCGCTCCAGGGGGCCGTCCGCGCCGCCGACCATCCAGCCGAAGGCGGCGAGGACCGGGGCGAGGCCGGCGGCCAGGGCGATCAGGGCCGCGACGGGCTGGCGCCAGCCGAAGCTCTGCTCGGCGACCCGGACCCGGGCGCCGTCCGCGCCGACGAGTGCGGCGGCGATCAGGGCGCTGCCGTAGACGAGGGTGGCGGGTCCGGCCCAGGTCGAGCCGTTGGCGAGCGCCGCGAAGAGCAGGCCGGTGAGCGCTACGGCCCAGGCGGCGCGGACGGCGAACCGACGCTCGCCGCGCAGCAGGGCCGCGAGGGCCGCCAGCACGATGCCGAGCAGCAGGAGGCCGCCCGCCGCGTTGGGGCCGCCGGGGCTGATCCCGAGCAGGTCGAGCGCCGAAGCCGTCCCCGTACCGATGTCCAGGCCCGCTTCCCGCAGGAACGCCGACGGGTCGGTGAGGAGCGTGAGCGACCAGGGGGCCAGGGCCAGCATCGGGGTGCCGACGGCGGCGAGGAAGCGGAGTCCGTACGCCGCGATGTCGTGGCGGCGCAGCGCCAGCACGCCGAGGCCGAGCACCACGGCGAGCGGCCAGACGATGGGGGTGAACGCGGTGGTGACGGTGAGGAGCAGGGCGTACGCCCAGGTCGCGCGCCAGCTGCCGCGTGCCGCGTCCGCGCCGGGGCCGTTGCGGAGCCCGTGGGCGGCGACGGCGGCGCGGGCGATCAGCGGGAGCAGGACGAGCAGGACGGCGGTGCCGAGGCGGCCGGTGGCCAGGGCGCCGGTCGCGGCGGGCAGGAAGGCGTACGCGATGCTCGCCCAGGCCCGCAGCAGCCGCGACGGGAGCAGCGGCCGGGAGGCGAAGTACGCGGTGAGTCCGGCCAGCGGGACCGAGCAGACCAGGATCGCGGCGACGGCCAAGCCGGTGGAGCCCAGGAAGAGGGCCGCCAGGGCGGCGAGCAGCGCGAGGTAGGGCGGGGCGGTCTCGGTGGAGCCGGTGGAGATGGTGTGCCAGGCGTCCGCGTACCGGCCCCAGAGCTCGCCGGCCTCCGCGGGGGCGGGCAGCAGGGCGCCGCCCGCCAGGGAGCCGCCGGTGAGCAGGTTGCGGCAGGCGATGAGGGAGACCACGAGCAGCAGTACGAAGAGGACGGGGCCGGGCTTGCGGCCGATCCGCTTGAGCCGCGCGAACTGGTCGACCTCGAGGAAGTCCGCGTCGTCGCCGCCGGGGCCGGACTCGACGGCGCCGTGCCGTGAACCGCCCGATTCGGCCTCGCCCCGGCCGCCGAAGTTGCCCGCGACCTGGTCGACGGTGGCCCGGACGGTGGCGCCCGGCGGCGGGAAGAGCGCGCGCAGTTCGGCCGCGTCGACCACTGACTTTCCGCGGGCGCGGCGGGCGGCGAGGATGCGGCCGGGCCGCAGCAGGGTGCCCAGGAGGCCGGTGACCTCGTCGAGTGCCTGGCCCGGGACCTTGCCGACGAGGTAGGCGAGCGTACGGAGCAGGGTGCCGACGACGAGCCGGAGCAGGACCCAGGGCAGGGCCTTGGCGCGTGCGTTGACGAGCATCGTGTAGACCGCGCCCGCCTTGTCGACGCGGTGCGGGCCGACGACCGAGCGGCCGGCGCAGTCGATGGGGCGGCGCTCGCGGGCGGATGCCTCGGCGTGGCGCAGGACGGCGTCCGGGGCGACGAGGACCCGGTGCCCGGCGAGGTGGGCGCGCCAGCACAGGTCGACGTCGTCGCGCATCAGGGGGAGGCTGCGGTCGAAGCCGCCGAGCTCCTCGTAGACGTCGCGGCGGATGAGCATGCCGGCGGAGGAGACGGAGAGGACGGTGCGGACCTGGTCGTGCTGGCCCTGGTCCTGCTCGCGGCGGTCCAGGCCGGTCCAGCGGCGGCCGCTGTTGGCGATGGAGACGCCGACTTCCAGGAGCTGCTTGCGGTCGTACCAGCCGCGCAGCTTGGGCCCGACGATCGTGGCGTGCTTGTCGGTGTCCACGACGCGCAGCATCTCGGCGAGCGCGTCCGGTTCGGGCGCGCAGTCGTCGTGGAGCAGCCAGAGCCACTGGACCGGTTCGCCGTGCGGCAGCTCCGGCAGGTCGTAGTTCTCGTCGACCCAGGCCCGGGTGACCGGGTCCCAGCCGCCGGGGCGCTTGAGGTAGGGCAGGTCGTCGGGGGTGAGCGCACCGGCGGTGCGGACCGCTTCGTCGACGGCGGTGCCGAAGCTCGTACGGCGGGCGAGGTGCAGGACGCGGTCGCCGCCGAGGGCCTCGGTGACCAGCCGGGCGGAGTCGTCGGCGCTGCCGGTGTCGGCGGCGACGACGTTCTGTACGGGGCGTTCCTGCCCGAGCAGCCCGGCCAGCACGTCGGGCAGCCAGCGCGCTCCGTCGTGGGAGACGAGCACGGCGGTGACGACGTGCCGGGGGAACTCTGGGGCGGCGGCGGCCGCGTTCGGCGCCGCCGAGTGGCTGTGCACGGACATCGAGGTACGGGCCCTCCGGCCGGGTCCGGGGGCGTATCCCCGGGGGCTGCATCGGTGTACACGCGCGCCCCGGCGGGGCGTTGGCGCATCTCGGACGGGGCCCCACACTAACGGTACGGATACCTGGCGGTGGCCCCGAGCGGGTGAAGGGGCGGGGAAGGCCGGGGTGGGAGGGTGCGGGGCCCGGCGCCCGACGGTCGTGGACATGCCGACGGCCCGGCGTCCGCTCCCCCGGGAAGGGGGGCGATGGACGACGGGCCGTCGGTGCGTGCGTGGTCCTGGGGAGCCCTGCTCGGGAAAGGGCTGCCGGGGCCGGGCCGGGAGGTACCTGGGTGGGGGAAGTACTGGGTGGGGGGAAGTGCTGGCGGTGTCCCGGCGGTCGGCAGGGCACCTGTGGATCGCTTACGGCCTCACCCGCGATTGACCGTGGCTGCTGCGCCTTGAGGCCCGAGGGTTAGGGTCGTGGTGATCATTGTCATTGAGGAGGGGCTCCGAGGATGAGCGGGATAGTGACGGCCGTCAGCAGCAACGGCGAGTACACATTCACAAAGCCGAACCGGGACAGCATCACGCTGCTCGCCGGGCTTGGTGTGGAGGGTGACGTACATGCCGGCGTGACGGTCAAGCACCGCTCTCGGGTCGCGCAGGACCCCACCCAGCCCAACCTGCGCCAGGTCCACCTCATCCATGAAGAGCTCTTCGCCGAGGTCCGTGCGGAGGGATTCAAGGTGGTGCCCGGTGACCTGGGCGAGAACATCACCACCAGCGGTATTGATCTGCTCGGCCTGCCGGTCGGCACGCTGCTGCGCATCGGCGACGCAGTGCTGGAGGTGACCGGCCTGCGCAATCCCTGCCTGCAGATCGACAGCTTCCAGGACGGGCTGCTGAAGCAGGTTGTCGGCCGTGATGAAGCCGGGAACATCGTGCGCAAGGCAGGAATCATGAGCATCGTGAAGGAGGGCGGCGCGGTGCGCCCGGGCGACACGATCAAAGCGGAGCTTCCCAGCGGGCCACACCGGCCTCTGGAACGAGTCTGACGTCTCCACCGGGGCAGGCCGTGACATGGCATCGGCCGCGCGGGTTCTTGTGGTGTGAACATCGAGCAGGCCCGCGTGGCCATCTCACATCCTGCCTTCTGCGGCCTATCGCGCCAGCATCTCGGCGAGTTGATCGGAAAACTCGCGCCACGCTGGGACGCGCGCTGCGAGTCCGGACGCCATGACCGGCGCCACGGCAAGCGCCGACGGCAGGCCGGGGCTGGACCGAAGTACGAACTCGTCTTCATCGACCGGGTCTTGGTGACCCTCGTCCACCTACGCACCGGGCTGACCCACCAGGCCCTGGCCGTCATCTATGAGGTCGGTTCCTCCACCGTCGGCCGGGCGATCGCGGAGATCCGTCCGCTGCTGGCCGGGCGCGGGTTCGCCGTGCCCGACCGGCCCGGCCTGCGACTGCGACTGCGACTGCGACTGCGACTGCTGGAGGACGTGTTCGCCTATGCCGAAGCCGAGCAGATCACGCTCAGGATCGACGCCATGGAGACACAGGTCCGCCGCCCGCAGGCGGGCAAACCCGGCCGCCGCGCGTTCGTGTCGGGCAAACGCAAGCAGAACACCATCAAGACCACCGCGATCAGCGACAGCCAGGGCCGCACCCTCTTCTCCGGAGCCGAACGGCCCGGCCGGATGCACGACCAGACCGCCCTGCGCACCGAGGGCATCGCCGAGCAGTTCCGGCAGCGTCCAGGCATGAAGGCCGAGGTCGACGACGGCTACCGGGGCCTGGCCAACGGCCTCGACGGCGGGCCGCTGACCGAGTACTACGGCTGGCGCGAGGCCAAGAGCCGCCGGTCCTCACGCCGGATCTGCGTCGAGCACGCCAACGCCGAACACATCCAGTGGCGCCCGCTCCAGCGGTACACCGGGCGCCGCGAGACCTACGGCGAAACCCACCGCGCCATCGCCGGCCTGGTCTCCGACCGCGCCGCCCGCAGGCCCACCCGCCGCAAGCCGAGCACCGAGCTCGTCCTCGTCCGCACCATGGCCTGCTGAATCACCCACCAGTCGAACCGCCAGGCCAACACGTCCCACGATCAATCGCGGGGCAGCCCGTTAGATCGCTGCCTTCTTGAGGCGCCGTCGTTCTCTCTCGGAAAGCCCGCCCCAGATGCCGAAGCGTTCGTCGTTGGCCAGGGCGTACTCAAGGCATTCCGAACGCACCTCGCAAGCGAGACAGACCTTCTTGGCCTCGCGGGTGGATCCGCCCTTCTCAGGAAAGAAGGACTCGGGATCGGTCTGGGCGCACAGTGCGCGCTCCTGCCAGCCGAGTTCCTCGTCCGCGTCCTCGACCAGCAGTTGCTGGAACAGCTCGGTCATGTGCGCCCCTCGTCTGTCTCTTGCGTCCCGTGATGCGGCCGCTACTGATTGCGGCGGAACGACACGAGTGAAATTACAAGTGTGTATCTCCAAGCCAGTCAAGCGAGGATCTGCTATTGGCCCAGGGATTCACTCTGCGGAACCAAGCGTATCCGGAAAGTGTTCAAATCACCAAAAACCTGACATATGCCACCGGCGCCGCCCTCGATGCGCCTTCTCCTGATCAAGACGATCAGGCACACCCTTACGTTGCGATTCGATCACTGCAGCGATCAAGATCACAGTCAGGTCACGGACCCTCGGCCGCGTTTAGGGGGGCGGATGATGCGCCATGTCTCCGCGCTTGCGGGTGGACAAACCTTTCTCCTCGCGCGACAACCGGAAGGGGTGAAACATTGCCCCCATATCGGCCATCGGGTTGACAGGGAGCGATTCAGCCGGTCTCCTTGATCTCATGTCAGCGATCGTAGCGATGCACGTCACCCACGTCCGTGGGTTCCTCAGCGCTGTCCAGGCCCGCTGTTGCTGTTCCAGCTGTCACAGCTGTTGATGCCGTAGTGCTCCAGCTCTGAATCCAGCTTCTTGCCCTTTCCTCCTGCTTTTCCGGCTTCCCCGTAGCTCTGCCGCGGCTGCCGACGCTTCACGCGACTCCCCCGCACGTGCACCCCCCATGCCGAGGAACCACCGCACCCCATGAACAGCGACAGCGACCTTCAGATCGCCGGCGACATCCTTGAGGTCCAGCACCTCCTGCAGCCCGCCCGCGAGCATCCCTCCACCGTCTCCGAGTTCGTCGGCCTCGCCCGCTCCATCGCGGCCGACCGTGCGCGCTGGGCCGGACTCGTCCGGTACGACACCACCACCCGCTGGTACCACCGGCTCCGGACGGGGCCCGGCTACGAGGTGTGGCTGCTCAGCTGGGTGCCCGGACAGGGCAGCGGGCGCCACGACCACGGCCGCTCCGCCGGTGTACTGACCGTCCTGGAAGGCGAGTTGACCGAGCACACCGAGCGCGGGAGCCAGTCGCTCGGTGCCGGGACGCAGCGCGCCTTCGCCCCCGGATATGTCCACGAAGTGGTCAACGACTCGCTCGAACCGGCCGTCAGTCTGCACATCTACTACCCGGGTCTGACCGAGATGCCGATGCACGCCGCGCAATGCGCCCCGACGGCCGTGGATGTCGTACCCGCCTGACAAACTGCTGTGCATGCGCATTGTTGTTCTGGCCGGCGGTATCGGTGGTGCTCGTTTTCTGCGTGGCCTCAAGCAGGCCGCGCCCGAGGCGGACATCACGGTCATCGGCAACACGGGTGATGACATCCATCTGTTCGGGCTGAAGGTCTGCCCCGACCTCGACACCGTGATGTACACCCTCGGCGGTGGCATCAACGAGGAGCAGGGCTGGGGGCGGACCGACGAGACCTTCCAGGTCAAGGACGAGCTCGCGGCGTACGGGGTGGGGCCCGGGTGGTTCGGTCTCGGCGACCGCGACTTCGCGACCCACATCGTCCGTACGCAGATGCTCGGCGCGGGCTATCCGCTCAGCGCGGTCACCGAGGCGCTCTGCGCCCGCTGGCAGCCGGGGGTGCGGCTGCTGCCGATGTCCGACGACCGGGTCGAGACGCACGTCGCCGTCGAGATGGACGGCGAGAGCAAGGCCATCCACTTCCAGGAGTACTGGGTGAAGCTGCGCGCCTCCGTCGAGGCGCAGGCGATCGTGCCGGTCGGGGCGGAGCAGGCGAAGCCGGCGCCGGGTGTGCTGGAGGCCATCGGCGCCGCCGATGTCATCGTCTTCCCGCCGTCGAACCCGGTGGTCTCCATCGGCACCATCCTCGCCGTGCCCGGCATCCGGGAGGCGATCGCCGAGGCCGGAGTGCCGGTCGTCGGCCTCTCCCCCATCGTCGGGGACGCGCCCGTGCGGGGTATGGCGGACAAGGTGCTCGCCGCGGTGGGCGTCGAGTCGACGGCCGCGGCCGTCGCCCAGCACTACGGGTCGGGGCTGCTGGACGGGTGGCTGGTCGACACGGTGGACGCGGGTACGGTCGGCGAGGTCGAGGCGGCGGGGATCCGCTGCCGGGCGGTGCCGCTGATGATGTCGGACGTGGACGCCACCGCCGAGATGGCCCGCCAGGCGCTGGATCTGGCCGAGGAGGTGCGGGCGTGAGCGGTGTCGGTAGTGCCGATGTCGATGGTGGCGGCTCCGCGCCTTCCTTTCGTGTGTGGGCCCTGGGCGGGATCCCCGAGGTGCGCGCCGGCGACGATCTCGCCAAGCTGATCGCCGGGGCCGAGCCGGGGCTGGTCGACGGTGACGTCCTGCTCGTCACCTCCAAGATCGTCTCCAAGGCCGAGGGCCGGATCGTCGAGGCCGCGGACCGCGAGGCCGCCATCGACGCCGAGACCGTACGGGTCGTGGCGCGGCGCGGGACGCTGCGGATCGTGGAGAACCGGCAGGGGCTGGTGATGGCCGCCGCCGGGGTGGACGCGTCGAACACCCCGGCCGGGACCGTGCTCCTGCTGCCCGAGGACCCCGACGCCTCCGCCCGGACGATCCGGGACGGGCTGCGGGACACCCTCGGCGTGGAGATCGGCGTCGTCGTCACGGACACCTTCGGGCGGCCGTGGCGCAACGGGCTGACCGATGTCGCGATCGGGGCGGCCGGGGTGCGGGTGCTGGACGATCTGCGCGGCGGGACGGACGCGTACGGCAATCCGCTCAGCGCCACGGTCGTGGCGACGGCGGACGAGCTGGCCGCCGCCGGGGACCTGGTCAAGGGCAAGGCCGCGGGGTTGCCGGTCGCCGTGGTGCGGGGGTTGCCGCATGTGGTCTCCCCCGGTGCTGAGCACGAAAACGACCCGGGCGCCCGTGCGCTGGTGCGGGATGCGGCCGATGACATGTTCCGGCTCGGGACGTCCGAGGCCGTGCGTGAAGCGGTGACCCTGCGGCGGACGGTGCGCGAGTTCAGTGACGAGCCGGTGGATCCGGGGGCGGTGCGGCGGGCGGTGGCGGCCGCGGTGACGGCTCCGGCACCTCATCACACGACGCCCTGGCGGTTCGTGCTGCTGGAGTCCGCCGAGTCGCGGACCCGGCTGCTCGATGCGATGCGGGACGCCTGGATCGAGGATCTGCGGCGTGACGGCAAGAGCGAGGAGTCGATCGCGAAGCGGGTGCGGCGCGGGGATGTGCTGCGCAACGCGCCGTATCTGGCGGTGCCGTGCCTGGTGATGGACGGGTCCCATACGTACGGGGACGTGCGGCGGGACACCGCGGAGCGGGAGATGTTCGTGGTCGCGGCGGGGGCTGGGGTGCAGAACTTCCTGGTGGCGTTGGCCGGTGAGCGGTTGGGGTCGGCGTGGGTGTCCTCGACGATGTTCTGCCGAGAGGTGGTGCGGGAGGTGCTGTCGCTGCCGGAGTCGTGGGATCCGTTGGGGGCGGTGGCTGTGGGGCATGCGGTGGGGGTGGCTCGGGAGCGGGTTGTTCGGGATGCGGAGGACTTTCTCACCGTGAGGTGAGGTGCGGTGAGGTGGGGGGTGCGGGGTCCGGTGGGGCCGCTGCGCGGGGCTTGTCCCCTACCCGCCCCTTCCCGAAACCGGGGGCTCTGCCCCCGGACCCCCGCTCCTCAAACGCCGGAGGGGCTGGAATGGCGGGTGTCCTACAGTGCTGCGATGTTTCCCGGAGTCATCCTCGGGGCCCGGCGCTTCGGGGTGTGGCCCGAGAGCAGGATCAAGCGGGTTGCCCTGTGGCGTTGGCCCTCGTACGGGGTCAGCAGGGTCAGCATCTCCTCGTCGTCCGCGTGGCGGTTGTCCGCCAGGGCGTGGCCCACGATGCCCGGCAGGTGGTAGTCGCCGACCGTGACCGCGTCGGGGGCGCCGTTGGAGCGCTGGAGGGTTTCGGCGGAGGTCCAGGGGCCGATGCCGGGGATAAGTTCCAGGCGGGCCGTCGCCTGGGGAAGCTCCATCGCCGACGCCTCCTCCAGCCTGGGCGCCACCCGTACCGCCCGCATGATCGTCGACGAGCGCTTGGTGTCGACGCCCGCCTTGTGCCACTCCCAGGACGGGATCATCGCCCAGGTCCGTGCGTCCGGCATCACATGGAGGCCCAGTGCGGCCGTGGGGCCGGGGGCCGGGGTGCCGTAGCGGCGGACCAGGAGGCGCCAGGCTCGGTACGCCTCGTCCGTGGTGACCTTCTGTTCCAGGATCGACGGGATCAGCGACTCCATGACCAGGCCCGTGCGCAGCAGCCGCAGGCCGGGGCGGCGGTGCCGGGCCACGGCGAGCAGGCGGTGGTGCGGGGTGAACGCGTCCGGGTCGTCGTCGGCCCCCAGGAGGGCGGGGAGGCCGGCCAGCAGCCACTGCGCGCCCGGGCCCCAGGCCTGTGCCCCGACCCCGTCGCCGCGCGCCGCCACCCTCAGGGTGCCGGGGCCCTCCGGCGTGCGGGTGGCCCGCCAGAACGTGCCGTCCGGCGCCATCCGGAACGTGGGGTCGGCCGGGCCCCGGCGCAGCGGGCCGAGCACCAGACGCAGGTCCAGCGGGCCGGGTGGGGTCCACTCCCGGGTCAGTGGGCGCTCGTCGCCCCGCACGAGCCCCTCGTCTCCCCGCACAGCCGGAGCTGCCTGGTGCGGCAGCGTCGGGCGCGCGGTGCGGGGGGCGAATCGTCCTGCCACGGGTGGGGCCTCAGGTGTTCCTGGTGCTGGAAGTGTCCTCTTGAGGGTACGGGGCGGAGCCGCCCTACTGGTCCGAGGAGAAGCGGATCGAGGCGTCCGGGAGGACCGCCCCGCACCAGATCCGCACCCCGTCCCTCAGTTCGTTGTCCGCGCCCACCTGGGCGCCGTCCCCGATCACCGCGCCGTTCAGCACCGTACGACTGCCGATCCTCGCGCCCGCCCCGATGAGCGAGTCCGTGATGACCGCGCCCGCTTCGACGACCGCTCCGGCCAGGACCGTCGAGCCGTCGATCCGTGCGCCCGCGCCGATCACCGCGCCGGCCCCGACCGCCGTGCCGCCGGTGAGCTTGGCGTCGGCGGCCACCGTGGCCGTCTCCAGGACCAGGCGGTCTCCGCAGCGGCCCGGGACCGCCGGGGACGGGGCGCGGCCCATGACCAGGTCGGCGGAGCCGCGTACGAAGGCCTGCGGGGTGCCGAGGTCCAGCCAGTAGGTGGAGTCGACCATGCCCTGGAGGTGGGCTCCGGAGGCGAGCAGTCCGGGGAAGGTCTCGCGCTCGACGGAGACCGGGCGGCCCTCGGGGATGGTGTCGATGACCGAGCGCCGGAAGATGTACGCCCCGGCGTTGATCTGGTCGGTGACGATCTCCTCGGGCGTCTGCGGCTTCTCCAGGAAGGCCGTGACCCGGCCCGTCGCGTCCGTCGGTACGAGACCGAAGGCGCGCGGGTCCTCCACCCGGGTCAGGTGGAGCGAGACGTCCGCCCCGGAGTCGTTGTGCGAGGTGACCAGGGCCCGGATGTCCAGCCCGGTCAGGATGTCACCGTTGAAGATCAGGACGGGCTCGTCCGGGCCCGAGGACAGCTTGGCCGCGACGTTGCGTATCGCTCCGCCGGTGCCGAGCGGTTCCTGTTCGGTGACGTACTCGATGTGCAGGCCGAGCGAGGAACCGTCGCCGAAGTGCGGCTCGAAGACCTCGGCCAGGTACGACGTGGCGAGCACGATGTGCTCGACCCCGGCCGCCCTGGCCCGCGCCAGCTGGTGGGTCAGGAAGGGGACCCCCGCCGCCGGGACCATCGGCTTCGGGGTGTGCACCGTGAGCGGGCGCAGCCGGGTGCCTTTGCCACCGACCAGGAGGATCGCTTCTTTTGCCTCTGTCACAGCACCGTCTCTGCTTCCTGCTGGGGCCTGGCCTGGGTATATGGCTGGCCAGTCTAAGCAGACCGGTCCGACATGAACCGGTCAGCGGCCCTGCAGTTTGGCGGAGCTGGTCCGGGCCGTGCCGAGCTTCTTGTAGAGACGCGCTCCGGGGCATTCGGTTGCGAACCCGTCCCGATGGCCCGAGATCACGTTCATCTTGACCTTCACGCCCTTCCTGTACTTGTTGCTGCCGCCCGAGACGAGCGTCACCTTCCCCTTGGGGTTGCCACCGAACAGACCGAGCTTCCAGGCGGTGAGTCTGGAGACCGCCGTGACCGCGGCGGCGGGCGGGTTGGAGGAGGAGTAGGTGCCGAGCACCGCGATCCCCATGGTGTTGGTGTTGAAGCCCAGGGTGTGCGCTCCGAGGACCGCCTTCGTGACGCCTCCGGCCCGGCCCTCGTAGATGTTTCCGCACTTGTCGACGGCGAAGTTGTAGCCGAAGTCGCGCCAGCCGCTGCTCTTGACGTGGTAGCGGTAGATGCTGCGCAGCACCGAAGGGGCCTGCTTGCAGGTGTAGTTGTTCCCGGTCGCGCTGTGGTGCACGAAGGCCGCCTTGACGGACTTCGTGTACCCGAAGTTCCGCTCCCGGAGCTTCTCGTCGGCGCCCCAGCCCTTGCGCGTGACGATCTTCGGCCGCGGACCGATGTACGGCTTCGCCCCGGGTGCCAGGTTCACCGACTCCACCGTCTCCGCCTGGGTGAGGGCGGGGATGACGGTCGCGCCGAGCTCCGCGAGTTCCGCGTTGACCGCCGAGGCCGCGGCGATCTCGGCCGTCAGGACCTCCGGCAGGGCGGCGGTCGGCGGGGTGTCCGCGAAGACCGCGGGTACGGCCGCCCGGTTGGCGGGGGCGCCCCGGGCGGGCTCCGGCGCCGGGTCCTCGCCGGGGTCGACGAGCTCCAGGCGCATCCCCTCCGGCAGCGGTACGGGGGTGGCCGCGCGGTCCTGGGAGTCCGGGGACTCCGGGGCGGCCGGGGACTCCGGGCGTACGCGTACCTCCACGCCGTCCGAGTCGCCGACCCAGAGCGGGGCCGTCGCGCCCCGCACCCTACGTCCCTCGCGCTCCGCGCTGCCGAGGTCGGCGGCGTGGTCCGCGTTGTGCGTCTCGACGTCCTGCCAGTCGGACCAGCGCGTGGTGCCGGTGGCCCGGGTCCGGACCTGGACCGTGCCGTGCAGTTCGGCACGGGCGTCGTCCCAGACCACGCCCACCAGGGAGAAGGGGCGGGCGTCGCGCTGGGGCAGGCCCTGGACCGCCGGTGCTCCCGCGACCCGGTTCGAGGGGACGGCGAGGGGCGCCAGGGGCAGCGACTGCGTGGAGCCGGCCGGTTCGGCGGCGGACTTCGCGGCGCGGGGCTCGGCGGCATCGGGGGCGGTGGTGTCGGAGGTATCGGTGGTGTCCGTACGTGGCTCGGTGGTGAGGGAAGGCGGCCGGGCCGAGGCGGAGGGGAGGACAGGGGCGGACGACGCGGGAGCGGCGAGCGGCAGAGTGAGTGCCGCCGCGCAGGTGACGCCGACTGAGGTGACCAATAGTGCACGCATACGCACGATCCTGGCCATAGCATGGCAAGTCCGGCTACCCGGGCAGAGGACCACACCTGACGCCGTGTCTGCCGAACCGGTGTACGTGACACCCGTTCAGCCCGCCCCGCACAGCGTCCCCGCGTACTCTTGCGCGGATGAACTCCAGCGACCGAACCGCCGCCGACCTGCTGCGATCCGCCCTCGCCGCGGACCCGGCCCGCCCCCTGGTCACCTTCTACGACGACGCCACCGGAGAACGCGTCGAACTGTCGGTGGCCACCTTCGCCAATTGGGTGGCCAAGACCGCCAATCTGCTCCAGAGCGACCTCGCCGCCGAGCCCGGCGACCGGCTCGCCCTGCTCCTCCCCGCGCACTGGCAGTCCGCGGTCTGGCTGCTCGCCTGCTCCTCCGTCGGCGTCGTCGCCGACATCCAGGGCGACCCGGCCGCCGCCGACCTCGTGGTGAGCGGGCCGGACACGCTGGAGCGGGCCCGGGCCTGCCGGGGCGAGCGGGTCGCGCTGGCGCTGCGTCCGCTGGGCGGCCGGTTCCCGCAGCCGCCCGAGGGCTTCTCCGACTACGCGGTGGAGGTGCCGAGCCAGGGCGACCGCTTCGCCCCGTTCGCCCCGGTGGACCCCGGGGCCCCCGCGCTGGCGGTGGGCGGGGTCGAGCTGACCGGTACGCAACTCGTCACCAAGGCCCGTGAGGACGCCGACGCGCTCGGGCTCGTACCGGGGTCCCGGCTGCTGACCGGGCACACGTACGACACCTGGGAGGGGCTGAGCGCCGGACTCTTCGCGCCGCTGGCCGCCGGAGGTTCCGTGGTCCTCTGCCGCCACCTCGGGCAGCTCGACGCGGAGGGCCTGGCGAAGCGGGTCGAGAGCGAGCGGGTCACCGGCACGGCGGTGTGAGTCACCCGCGCTGCCGGGGAAGCGCCAACAGTCCGGTATGACAAGCGCCCTGAGGTGCACTCGTCCGGCCCACAGCGGGCCGAGCCCCCGATAACGATCGTCAACGGGGGTAGATGATCGGCGGTACAGACCACTCTCTGGCAGTGCACAACCAAGCGTGAGGTTCAGCCGTCTACTCCTGCGACCGGCGGCCCATCGCGCCGCCGACCGTGAAGGATGGACGCAGACGTGACCGACAGTGCTGGCACGCCGGCCGACCCGGACCACCCGGCCGGGGACACGCCGCAGGGCAGGTCGCAGGAAGAGCCGGGGGCCAAGGAGCCGGGGGCCAAAGGGCCGGACTCCGAGGAGCCGAGATCCAAGGACTCGAAGGACCCGAAGGAAGAACCCGCGCCCGAGGGCGGAGCGCCTCGGGACGAGGCCCCGGACGCCGACGCCCCTCAGGACTCCGGCACCCCACAAGGCTCAGGCGCCGCCGGTGTGCAGACCTGGGCCGATCACCCCAAGGACGGTTCCGCGTCCCGGCGGAAGCGCCCCTGGCTGCGCTGGGCCGCTCTCGGCGCGTCGTTCCTCGTGCTGGTCTCCGCGGGGGCGGGCTGGTGGCTGTACAAGAAGCTCGACGGCAACATCACCACCGACACCAGCGCCGCCGCCGAGCTGAAGGTGTACGAGAAGGAGCGGCCCACCCCGGTCGTCATGGACGCCCAGAACATCCTGCTCATCGGGTCGGACAGCCGGGCCGGGGAGAACAGCGAGTACGGCCGTGACGACGGCGGCAGCCAGCGCTCCGACACCACGATCCTGCTGCACCTCGCGGCGGACCGGAAGAGCGCGACCGCCGTGTCCCTGCCGCGCGATCTGATGGTGGAGATCCCCAGCTGCCGCACCGGGGACGGCGAGGAGACCCGCAAGCGGTTCGCCCAGTTCAACTCCGCGTTCGAGCTCGGCGGCACCGCCTGCACGATCCGTACCGTGGAGCGGATGACCGGCATCCGTATCGACCACCACATGGTCGTCGACTTCAACGGGTTCAAGGAGATGGTCGACGCCGTGGACGGGGTCGAGATCTGCCTGCCGAAGCCGATCGACGACAAGGACGCGCACCTCGACCTCCCCGCCGGGCGGCAGACGCTGAACGGCGAGGAGGCGCTCGGTTACGTACGGGCGCGCAAGACCCTCGGCGACGGCAGCGACACCGAACGGATGGAGCGCCAGCAGCAGTTCCTCGGCGCCCTGGTGAACAAGATGCAGAGCAACGGCGTCCTGCTCAACCCGACGCGGCTCTACCCGGTCCTGGACGCGGCGACCAAGTCGCTGACGACCGACCCGGGGCTCGACTCGCTGCGGGACCTGTACGACCTGGTGCGGAGCATGCGGGACGTGCCGACCGAGCAGGTGCAGTTCCTGACCGTGCCCCGGCAGCCGTACCGCCTGGACCGGAACCGGGACGAACTCGTCGAACCGGACGCGGGCGAGCTGTTCAAGCAACTGCGCGAGGACAAGCCCGTGGCCGTGGTTCCGGCGGACGAACTCAAGGACGGCGAGGGGAACGGCGAGGGTGACGGCGGCGGTGACGACGGAAAACCGGACGGTACCGGCTCCGAAAGTCCGACCCCGACGCCCACCTATTCGGGGTCGAGCGCTGCGGACGACCTGTGTGAGCAGTAAAGCAATTGCCAAGACAGAGAAGGCAATCGACGCATAATGGGAAGAATGCCCGGTTGTAAGGAGCGTGGTGTAGGTCACGCACGTCGCTCCTTTTCTGACCGGGCGGATAGTGTGACGCGATCCGGTGCTTCCGGCCGTCAGGTCGTGCACTGCTGGAGCGAAGGAACGAGCGCCTTGCCGGGGGAGGGCGCCTCGCGTGGCACCGACGGAGGACACAAGCAACCGTGGATGCGCAAAGCCGTGGGCGGGCGGACGATATCGATCCCGCAGACCAGTGGGTACTCAACCCGCACACCGGCAATTACGAACTGCGACTGGACCAATCCGCAGGGGAGTCGCCGGTCGCCGCGCGTACGGCCACCGCGGAGGATTCCGGCCGGCGGCGAACCGGCTCCCCCGACGGCCCGCGCCGCGAGGTGCCCGGCCAGCGCAGCCGCCGGGCGGCCCAGAGCGGCGGGCGCGGCGTGGAGGCCACGGCCACCGCGGGGCGCCGTAAGCGCAAGTCCCCCAAGGCCCGCCCGAAGAAGGCGCTGATGTGGACGGGCGGGGTGACGGCGTTCCTCGTCGTCTCCGCCTCGCTCGGCGCGTACCTCCTCTACGAGCGGTTCAACGGCAACATCGACACCGTCGACATCGGTGACGCGGGCAACAAGGACGTCCTCAGCGACGGCCCGATGAACATCCTGATCATCGGCACCGACAAGCGCACCGGTAAGGGCAACGAGGGGTACGGCGACAAGGGCAGCGAGGGCCACGCCGACACCAACATCCTGTTCCACATCTCCGAGGACCGCACCAACGCGACGGCGATGAGCATCCCGCGCGACCTGATGACGGACATCCCGGACTGCGAGACGAAGCAGCCGGACGGGTCGGAGAAGGTCATCCCGGGCACCCCGAACGTCCGCTTCAACATCAGCCTCGGCCAGGAGGGCCGCGACCCCGGCTGCACGATGCGGACGGTCGAGGCGATCACCGGCATCATGCCCGACCACTTCATGATGGTCGACTTCAACGCGGTCAAGGAGCTGACCACCGCGATCGACGGCGTGAAGGTCTGCATGGCCAAGCCGGTCGACGACCCGAAGTCGCATCTGAAGCTCCCCAAGGGGGAGTCGACGGTGGCGGGCGAGGAGGCACTGGCCCTGCTGCGCACCCGGCACAGCTTCGGCAACGAGAGCGACCTCGACCGGATCAAGGTGCAGCAGCAGTTCCTCGGCTCGATGATCCGGAAGATGAAGTCGAACGACACCCTGACCAATCCGACGAAGCTGTTCAAGCTGGCCGACGCGGCGACCAACGCCCTCACGGTCGACCAGGGCATCGGCAGCGCGAAGAAGCTGATGACGCTTGCCCAGGAGATCGGCAAGGTCGACACCAAGAACATCACCTTCGTCACGATGCCGGTCATAGACAATCCGGCAGAGCCGACGCCCATCACCGTGGTCGTGGCCCCGCAGAAGGGTGAACAGTTCTTCGCGATGATGCGCTCCGACACCTCGCTGACCGAGGTGAAGCAGAAGGAGAAGGCCGCCAAGAGCAACCAGGCGGCCCTGCTCAAGGGTCCGAAGGCCGCGCCCGCCGACGTACGCGTCGACGTCCTCAACGGCGGTGAGATCCCGGGCGCCGCGGGTGCGACCGTCACCTGGCTGCAGAACGAGCAGGGGGTGCTGAAGTCCACCAACAAGGCCAACGCCCCCGAGAAGATCACGAAGACGACGCTGGCCTACGCGCCCAACCAGGCCGACCAGGCCCGCGCGCTCGCCGAGATGATGGGCCTGCCCGCCACGGCCATGAAGCCGGGCACCGCCGACGCCGAAGGGCTGCAGGCGATGGTGCTGACGCTGGGGGCGGACTTCAAGGGCGCGGGCGTACCCATCACCGGACCGGCGAAGGCGCCGGAGGACATCCAGCGGGCAAGCGCCGACAAGGCGGTATGCGCACAGTGACACCGGGTCACCGCGTCGCAGCGGAAATCTGAACAGCATGGGGGGTCCGGTGGGACGGAGCAGTACGCCTGGGGAAGGGACACGGTCACGCGTCCAGCACGCGGATCGGGACGGCCGGGACGAGGACCCGTACGGGGACGGGGACACGGCGGGCCGCCGGCGCCGCGGAAGCGGTGACGGCAGCGACAGCGGCACGGCGGGGAAGTCGGCCACCCGGGGACCGGGGCGGCGGTCCGGGCCGCAGGGCATAAACAGCCGGGGCCGGAGCAGTCGCCGCGCCCCGAAAAGCGGTAAACGGCGCGTACTCCGCTGGGTCTCGTCCGTACTCGCCCTGCTCATACTCGGCGCCGGTGGGGCCGGCTACCTCTACTACGAGCACCTCAACAGCAACATCAAGAAGGAGGATCTGACCCTCGGCGACAAGCAGATGGCCGACCACAAGGCCAACGCCGCCGGTCAGACCCCGCTCAACATCCTGCTCATCGGCTCCGACGCCCGGGACTCCAAGGCGAACCAGAAGCTGGGCGGCGCGAAGGAGACCTTCGGCTCCCAGCCGCTCGCCGATGTGCAGATGCTGCTCCACCTCTCTGCGGACCGCTCCAACCTCTCCGTGGTCAGCATGCCGCGCGACACCATGCTCAAGATGCCCAAGTGCACGGCCCCGGACGGCGAGGTCTTCCCGGCCAGCACCCGGGACGTGCAGACCAACGAGAGCCTGCGCCGCGGTGGTCCGGGCTGCACGGTGGCCGCCTGGTACGAGCTGACCGGCATCCGGATCGACCACTTCATGATGATCGACTTCGCCGGTGTGGTCTCGATGGCCGACGCGATCGGCGGCGTCCCGGTCTGCGTGGACGCCAACATTTACTCGCGCGGCGCCAACGGCCGCGGCGGCTCCGGGCTGAAGCTGGAGGAGGGCACCACGTACGTCAAGGGTGAGCAGGCCCTCCAGTGGCTGCGTACCCGGTACGGCTTCGAGGACGGCAGCGACCTCGCGCGGGCCAAGGCCCAGCACCAGTACATGAACTCGATGGTGCGGGAGCTGCGCAAGGGCACCAAGCTCACCGACCCGGGCAAGCTGATGAACCTGGCCGAGGCCGCGACCACAGCGCTGACGGTCGACAAGGGCCTCGACACGGTCAAGAAGCTCTACGACCTGGCCGAGGAGCTGAAGAAGGTCCCGACGAAGCGCATCACGATGTCGACCATGCCGAACGTGTACGGCACCGGGACGAACGCCGGCCGGGTCTACCCGAAGGCGGGCGACGCGGAGCAGCTGTTCCGGATGGTCCGCGAGGACATGCCGCTCGACGGCAAGGCGTCCAAGCGGAAGCCGGTGGAGCCGAAGGACCCGTCCGCTCCGGTCGGCGAGATCGCCGTCGCCGTAAGGAACGGGACCGCCACCGACGCGCTCGGCCCGGTCTCGGGGCGGGCGGGTGACGTGGAGAAGCTGCTCAAGGAGGCGGGCTTCGCGAAGGCCACGGTCGACTCAGGGAACGTGGCGGGGGCGGCGCGGACCGGGGTCCTGTATCCGAGCGCGGAGCTGGAGGGCGACGCACGGGCCGTCGCCAAGGCGCTCGGCATCCCGGTCTCGCAGGTGAAGAGGTCGACCGACGTCTCGGGCATCTCGCTCGCCGTGGGCGCCGACTGGCGCGACGAGGGGGTCTACCCCGTCTCCAAGGGCACGGAGAAGACCCCGGACTCGGCGGGGGCCCAGAACGGCGAGGAGAAGGGCTGCATGAAGGTCAACCCGCAGTACACGTGGTGATGTGACCCCGTAGCGGGTCGGACGAAGGACGAAGGGCCCCACCGGTCAGCGGTGGGGCCCTCTTCGACGACCGGGTCCGGGTCAGACGGTCTCGCTGCTGCTGCTCGCCGGCGAGGGGCGGCGGCTCGCGATGACCCGCTTCGCCAGGGAGCGCGGGCTGGTGAGGAAGCCGAAGCCCCAGCACATGTGCATGGTCGCCAGCGCCACCGGGATCTGCGCGCGGGCCTTCAGCGGGAGCCCCTTGCCGGCGGGCAGCGACCCGGCGACGATCGCGGCCAGGTACCCGCCGGGGACGAGAAGCGCCCACGGGGTGACGGCGGCGCCCACCGCCAGGCCCGCCGCGATGGCGACGACGGCGGTCGGCGGGGCGAGGTAGCGCAGGTTGATCGAGCCGGAGTGGTAGCGGGCCACCACGTGGCGCCAGCGGCCGTAGTCCTTGTACTGCTTGGCGAGCGCCTTCACCGAGGGGCGCGGGCGGTACTGCACCTTCAGCTCGGGCGAGAACCAGATCAGCCCGCCGGCCTCGCGGATGCGGAAGTTCAGCTCCCAGTCCTGGGCGCGGATGAACTCCACGTTGTAGCCCTCGGCCCGCTCCAGCGCCTCGCGCCGGAAGACGCCCAGGTACACCGTCTCGGCCGGGCCCGCCTGGCCACCGGTGTGGAAGGCCGCGTTGCCGACGCCGATCTTCGAGGTCATCGCGGCGGCGACGGCGTCCTCCCAGGCGTTCTCGCCCTCGGCGTGCATGATGCCGCCGACGTTCTGCGCGCCGGTCTCCTCCAGGAGGCGGACGGCGGTCGCGATGTAGTTCGGGGAGAGCATGCCGTGGCCGTCGACGCGTACGACGACGGGGTGGCGGGAGGCCTTGATCGCCGCGTTGAGGGCGGCGGGGGTTCGGCCGGTGGGGTTGGGGACCGTGTGGACCCGGGGGTCCTCGGCGACCAGCTCGGCCGCGATCTCGTCCGTCCGGTCGGCGGAGGGGCCGAGCGCGATCACGACCTCCATCTCACCGGCGTACTCCTGCTCCAGGATGTGCCGGACCGAGTTCCTGAGATGGCGTTCCTCGTTGAGCACCGGCATGATCACGGAGACGGCGGGGTACTGCGCGGCAGACATGTGGTCCTCAGGGGGTCCTCGGGGGCGCCAGGGGTTCCGCGCCCAGGAGGCGGGCACCCCGGGAGGCGGCGTTATTCGGCCGCCACGTTACCGCGAATGGGGGACACCGGTGCGCGCGCCGCCGGGTGGCGGGCCGGGTCGGAGATCGTATGGGCCTACCGTGCGATGGTCCCCTTGCACCGCAGAGGTGTCTCCGTCCCCCGTGCACCGCGGAGGTGTCTCCCCCCGTGACCGCCCCCCGTCCACCGCAGCGCCGGCCCCGCCCCGGCACCACTCCCCCGCGCCGCCGTCCACCGCAGGGCGTGCGGGCCCCTCGCTCCCGGAAGCAGGACGAGCGGCCGCGCTGGGGCATGCGGGTGGCAACCGGGCTCTCGGTGCTGGTGCTGGGCGCGGGTGGGATCGGTCACGCCCTGGTGAGCAACCTGGAGGGCGGGATCGGCCGGGTCGACCCGTTCAAGGACATGAAGAACCGCCCCCAGTCCGGGCACGGCACGAATCTGCTGCTCGTGGGCACCGACAGCCGGGACACCATCACCAAGGCGGAGAAGCAGAAGTACAAGCTGGGCGGCGCGCCCTGCGACTGCACCGACACGATCATGCTGGTCCACCTCTCGGCCGACAAGCAGCGCGCGAGCGTCGTGAGCCTGCCCAGGGACAGTTACGCCGAGATCCCCCCGCACACGGACCGTACGACCGGCAAGAAGCACGCGAGCCACCCGGTGAAGCTGAACGCCGCCTACGCGGAGGGCGGGCCGACGCTGACCGTGCGGACGGTCGAGCACATGACGGGCGTCAAGGTCGACCACTATCTGGAGGTCGACTTCACCAGCTTCATGAAGACGGTCGACGCGGTGGGCGGGGTGCAGATCTGTACGGCCCGGCCGATGAAGGACTCGTACACCGGTCTGAACCTGCCCGCGGGCACCCATGAGCTCGACGGCGGCCAGGCGCTGCAGTACGTACGCTCCCGCCATGTCGACGTCGCCTCCGACCTGGGCCGGATGCAGCGCCAGCAGAAGTTCATGGCGGCGCTGATCAAGCAGGCGACGAGCAACGGGGTGCTGCTGAACCCGGTGCGGTTCCAGCAGGTCTCCGCCTCGGTGCTGGGCTCGGTCCGGGCCGACGAGGGGTTCGGTACGGAGCAGATGCTGGCGCTCGGCAAGGCGATGAAGGACTTCAGCCCGGCCTCGTCGGAGTTCACCTCCGTGCCGGTGGGGAATCCGAGCTTCCCGGTGAAGGGCATCGGCTCCACGGTCCAGTGGGACGCGGCGAAGTCGAAGAAGCTGTTCCAGGCGCTCCGCGAGGACAAGCCGCTGGCCCCGGCGAAGCCGAAGCCCGCGGCGGGTGCGCCGAAACAGGCGCAGGGAACCCTGGTGGACGTGGCGCCGGAGGAGATCCGGGTGCAGGTCTACAACGGGACCCCGAAGGACGGCCTCGGCAAGGATGTGGACGCCGGTCTGCGCGCCTCCGGCTTCAACACCACCGACGCCCCGCTCAACGGGAAGCTGCGCGACCTGCGGCGAACGCTCGTGACGTACGACCCGCGCTGGGACCGGTCGGCGAAGTCGCTGGCCGCCGCGTTGCCCGGGAGCGAGCTGAGGGCGGTGAAGGGGCAGGGCGCCACGATGGAGGTGACGGCCGGCTCGGACTTCACGAAGGTGCGGCCGGTGCGGGCGGAGAGCAAGCAGACGGGCGAGTTCGCCACGGTGACGGGCGACGAGGTGGTCTGCCCGTAGAACCGGTCCGACGGTCCGGCGGTCTCAGTCGTCGATGCCGTCGGCCACGCGCTTCTCCCGCAGCTCCTTGATAGCCCGGCGGCGCGCGAGCCGGTGGGTGCGCCGGATCTGCGCCTCCTGGTAGCGCCGCTTGTCGCGCTCGGTCTCGGGGATCACCGGCGGTACGCGGCGCGGCTTGCCGTCCCCGTCGACGGCGGCGAAGACCAGATACGCGCTGCCGACCTGCTGGGCGGGGGTCGACTCGTTCCAGCGCTCGGCCATCACGCGGACGCCGACCTCCATGGAGGAGCGGCCGGTCCAGTTCACCTGCGCCCGTACGTGGACGAGGTCGCCGACCCTGACCGGCTCCAGGAAGACCATCTCGTCCATCGACGCGGTCACCGCGGGCCCGCCGGAATGCCTTCCGGCCACAGCGCCCGCCGCGTCGTCGACCAGTTTCATGATCACGCCGCCGTGCACCGTACCCAGGAGGTTGGTGTCGCTGCCGGTCATGATGTGGCTGAGGGTCGTCCGGGACGCGGCGGTGGGCTTGCCCGGAATCTCTTCCTCCGAGCGCTCCGAGCGGGTGGCCTGATCTGTCATACAGTCCACCTTATGCGCGGGGCCGGATCCCGCAGAATGCATCAGCTTCGCAACAGCCCTGGTGCGATTTCCCTTACACCCTGTAATAGCTGTGGGTCGGCGCGGCACACTGTTCGGATGAACGATTGGCCCGATCGACGGACCGGCGACCGCAGCGAGCGCTACGGGCAGGGCAGTGCCAGCCCTCAGCCCGAGAGCGCCCGGGCGATGCCCCACATCCGGCGCCGCCCGGCCCCGCCGCAGAGGCCGCAGGTGCCGCCGCAGAGCCAGGGGTACGACGACCGCTACCAAGGCGGCTCCCCCGGCTACGGCAACAGCCCCGAGCCCGGCTACGACAGCGGCTACAACACCGGCCAGGTCTACGGCGGCGGTGCGGGCGGCGGCTATGGTGGCGGCGGCGGTGACGCGGGTTACGTCCAGGGGCGCCCGGCCCCGGACTGGCGCCGCCGGATCAAGCTCGGCGCGCTGACCCTGGTCGTCGTCCTCCTCGTGGTCTCCGTCTCCACGTACTTCTGGGCCGACGGCAAGCTGAAGCGCGAGGTCGACCTCGCCAAGGTCATCGAGCGGCCGGAAGCGGGCGACGGCACGAACTACCTGATCGTCGGCTCCGACAGCCGTGAGGGCATGTCGGCCGAGGACAAGAAGCGGCTCCGCACCGGTTCCGCCGAGGGCAAGCGCACCGACTCGATGATGATCCTGCACGACGGCTCCAACGGCCCGACGCTGGTCTCCCTGCCGCGCGACTCCCAGGTGGAGATCCCCTCCTTCAAGGGGTCCGAGTCCGGCAAGATGTTCCAGGGCACCGGCCGCCAGGTGAAGCTGAACGCCGCGTACGCCGAGGACGGCCCGGAACTCCTGGTGCGTACGGTCGAGTTCAACACCGGGCTGCGCATCGACCACTACGTCGAGATCGGCTTCGGCGGCTTCGCGCAGATCGTGGACGCGATCGGCGGGGTCGAGCTGGACATCCCGAAGGCCTTCAAGGACAAGAAGTCCGGCGCCGACTTCCAGGCCGGGAAGCAGACCCTGAACGGCGAGCAGTCCCTGGCCTTCGTCCGCACCCGGTACGCCCTCCCGGGCAGCGACCTGGACCGTACGAAGAACCAGCAGAAGTTCCTCGCGGCCCTGGCGAGCCAGACGGCGACCCCGTCCACGATCCTCAACCCGTTCAAGCTGTACCCGACGATGGGCGCGGGCCTGGACACCCTGATCGTGGACAAGGACATGTCGCTCTGGGCACTGGGCAACATGTTCTTCGCGATGAAGGGCGTCACGGGAGGCGACGGTACGTCGATGAACATGCCGATCTCGGGCAGCAACGGCGGCAACCTCGTCTGGGACAAGGCGAAGGTGAAGCAGCTCGTGGAGCAGCTGAAGAACGACGAGAAGGTCACGGTCAAGGGCAACTGAGTCCCCCTGCCCGGCCGTTGCGGGGAGCGTCGCCTACGTGCCGTAGGTGAGGTTCCCCTCCTCGTCCATGAGGGGATGGATCTGGGAGGGGCCGTAGTCGTCCGTGTCGGACGGGCGCGGCCTCTCCGGTCCGTCGGGCCCGATGCGCATCACGCGCTCGACCCGCACGACCTCGAACCGGCGCCCCCGCACCAGGAGTTCGTTGGGCCTGCGGCGCGCCATGAACTTCTTCGCGGCCCGATCGTGGATCGCCCGCTCCTTCTCGTCCACCTTCATCCACGCGGGCAGCTCCGGCAGGTCCGGCAGGTCCGGGAGCTGCGGCACGGGCCGGGTGAGGTGGTCGACCAGGGCGCGCCGGGCGGCCTGCGGGGTCGAGTGCTGCCCGGTCACCATCGACCAGGACAGCTCCTTCCGCTCCACCACCCGGAACGTCGTCGGGAGGAGGACGACGCCCGGGTGGGTGGTCAACGCCCGCCGGGAATCGGCCCGTACGTCATCGGGGAAGCGGCCGGCGGTGTAGGAGAGCTGCAGCAGCCCGGCCCGGTCTATCCCCTCGGCCAGCCCGACGGCGGCCGCGTGGTCGACCACGAAGTCCTTGGTGCGGGAGGACTCCGGCGCGTCCAGGTCCCAGCTGTCGTCGTCCGGGTCGGTGGCCCGGGGCGGCTCCAGGCGCCCGCCACCGATCCGCGCGAACTCGTCGGCCCGCACGACGCGGTAGCGCACCCCGTCCGCCGTCACCTCGTTGACCGGCTCGGTCTCCAGCCGGGCCACGGCCGCCAGCAGCGACCGCCGCTCGGCCCGGTCCTCGGTGTCGTCCTTCGCCTTGAACCAGAGGTGCGAGTTCAGCTCGTCGCGGGCCATCTGCGGGAACCCGGTGTCGAGTTCATCCATCAGCCGCCAGCGCGGCCGCTCCCCGCGCCGCTGCGCGGCAAGCCCGAACAGGGGCCCCCGGACCACGATGTTCGGATACTTGCGGGCCGAGGCGAACGCGTCCGCCTCGGTGACCTCGAAGACCGGGTCGTCCCGGTGGGTGACGTTGATCGTGAGATGGTCCGGCGACTTCCCCGGGTGATCGTCCATGCACTCAGTGTGCCGAAGGGGGGTGCCGGTGTCAGGGATTCCGCCACAAAGGGCTTCCGGCTGGGAAGCCGCGACCGGGTCGTGGCGCTCCACGATCCGGTGCGGGCCTGCCGGGTCGTGGCCCACCGCGACCCGGCAGGCCACGACATCAAGTACTTGAAGAACCAAGAGAAATTACCCAACCCCACCCCACCCGATCCCGGTGGTCAACTGCGGGAGGGGCTGGTCACCCACACGGGTGAGATTCGCCAACTGGGCTGGATTTTGGATGGGTTGGCAGGCATATGCTCGCGCTGACCGACACCCCAGACATGAGACGGCCCCCGCCGGGACGGCAATCCCGAACGAGGGCCTGACCACCAAGGAAGAAGAAGACTTCCCCATGGCTACCCAGCACGATATCGCCCTCACCCGCGCCCTGGCAGAGCTTCCCGGGCCCCTCCCGCCCTCCGGCGTGATCCACGTCGCGATCCCGCACACGAGCCGGTTCACGATCGTCGGCAACCACCTCGCGCAGCACGCCGAACTCTCCCTCGTCGCGATCGGCATCGGCATCCACATCCAGTCGCTGCCCGCCGGGTCCGAGGTCGGCATCAAGGCGCTCGCCTCCCGCTTCACCGAGGGCGAGACGACGATCGCCGCCGCCCTGCGTGAGCTGGAGACCCACGGATACCTGCACCGGACCCGCGTGAGGCTGCCGAACGGCCGGATGGTCACCCGCACGGTGTTCTGCAACCAGCCGGGGGCGGCGCTGCGGGGCGGGACGGTGATGGCGCCCTTGCCGGTGATGGCGCCGGTGCCCGTACCCCTGGTGGCACCTGTGCCCGTGCCGGTGGCGGCTCCGGCGGCACCCGCCCCCGCACCCCCGCCTACGCCCGAACCCACCCCCGTACCGGAGGAATCGCACCCACCGGTCCGCGTACCGTCGCGCGCCGCGCCCAAGGCGGCGCGCCGGCCGCTCCCCCGGCCCCGCCAGCTCACCCCCGAGCTGCGGCAGACCGCCTCCGCGATCCTCGCCGACCTGCGGAGTCACGCGAAGGAGCTGGTGCTGTCCGAGGATGACGTCGAGGCGCTGGTCCCCGGTGTGGCCGCCTGGCTGGAGCGGGACGCGCACCCCGACACCATCCGCCACGCTCTGACGACCGAGCTCCCGCAGCCTCCCAAGCACCCGGCGAAGATCGTCAAGCACCGCCTCACCGTGCTGCTGCCACCGCCGCTCCCCGGCGCCCAGGAGCTGGCCCCGGCCCGCCGCACGCTGGTCATCCCCCTCCAGAACTGCGATGGCTGCGACCGTGCGTTCCGCGCCTCGGCACCGGGCCACTGCCGTGGCTGCCGGAGCGAGCTGCTGGAGGCGGCCTAGCATGAAGGGGACGACCGCTGCCCCTGAGCACCGACGACGAGGAGTGGGCACGATGACCATCGCCCCGGACGACGCACGGCGTGACGCCCACCTCTACCAGGTCATGCGGGAGTTCGTCGCGAGCGCGGACGACACCCTTCCCGGCAAATTCGAGATCACCCAGGAAGGGATCGTTCACGACATGATGGCGCCCGTCGGCCCTCACGAGCTCACGGCATTGCGGCTCCGAAAGCGCTTGGAGCGAGTGATGCCGGACGAACTGGTAGCACACACGGGAACGCCCGACGTGGAGAGCGCATCGCACGGCATCATGCGTCACCCCGATGTGATGGTGATCGCGGAAACGGACATGGAGGTCGCCGGATCGGTCGACCCGCTGACGCTCGTCGCCGCGATCGAGGTCGTCTCCCGGTCCAACCCGGAGAACGACTGGGTGAGCAAAATGCGGGACTACCCGCTCCTGGGCATCCCTGTCTACGCCGTCTTCGACCCGCGCACCGGCTCCGGAGCCGTGCTCTGCGACATCCACCGGACGCCGGACGGGCCGCGCTATGCGACCCGTAAGGACTTCCTGTACGGCGAGGACGTCACGATCGCCGAGTGGACGATCCCGACCGACGGTCTCCCTCGTTACGCCTGACGCCCCCGCCCTACGCCCCGCCCGTCAGGGGAGCTTGACGCAGACCGCTGTCTCGCCGAACGAATGAGTGCGCCACCGGCTCGGGTCCCCCAGGTCGTCCACGACCGCCCGGTCGGGGCCGAGGATCAGATTGCCCGCGAGCAGTGTTCCGCCGGGGCGGAGCAGACGGCGGAGCTCCTGGACGATGTCGGCGGTCAGGGTGAACCCGTCGAAGAAGGCCATGTCGTAGGCCCCGGTGGCCAGCGTGGCGAGGACCTTCTCCGCCGTGCCGTGGTGCACATCGATCCGTTCGGCCATGTGGTGGCGGGCGACGTGGGCGCCGGCCGCGTGAGCGTGATCGCTGTCCATCTCGACGCTCTCGACTCGCGCCGTCGGCACCGCGTCGGCCATCGACAGGGCCCTGTACCCGAGGGCGGTACCGACCTCGATGATCCGTTGGGCGCCGGTGGCGGCGGCGAGGGTCGCGGGCAGGGAACCCTCACCGTAGGCGAACGCTCCGCAGCGGTGGGCGCGGCGGTGACGCCGCGTGGCGGCCTGGACGTCGGCGAACGGGGCGCGCACGGACAGGGGGCGGCGCAGGGCGGCGATCGCCGCCACGGCCACCGGACGGAATCTGGTGAGCATGGCTGTCCCCACTCTCCGAGGCCACCCCTGCGGTGGGCCTCATCCCGTGGGCAAGGTGCCACTTGAATCCCACTTCAAGTCAAAGGCGGGTGTCCCGTGGACGAGAAGCTCCTCGACATCGCCGAGGTGTCCCGGATCAGTGGGGTGCCCCCTTCGGCGCTGCGGTTCTACGAGCGCATGGGACTTCTCCGGCCCGCCGGCCGCAACGGCCTGCGCCGGACCTACCGGCCGGACGCGCTGGACCGGGTCGCGCTGATCCTGAACGCCCGTGCCACCGGATTCTCGCTGGCCGAACTGCGCGAACTGCTGGAGGCGGACCCGGACGGCATTCAGCAACGCCTGCGGGACAAGGTCCGCGAGATCGACCTGCGCATCGAGGAGATGGCGCTGGCACGTGACCGGCTGGACCATGCATCGACCTGCCGGAGCGAGAACCCTCTCGCATGCCCCACTTCTCTGGCCGGCCTGCGCAAGCTGCTACCCGCGGACAACCCCTCAGTCACGGCACGCTTCCCTCTCTGAGCGCCGCCGCTCGCGCGCGTGCGGGGGTGGGGCCACCTCGTCACGGGCGTCAGCCCGGCACGATGCCCTTCGGTTCGAGTCCGGCGAAGTCCTCGTGCAGGGCGTCTAGATGACGGCCCGTCGGTTCACCGGCCGGGTCCAGCTCCGCCAGCCGCCAGCTCGGCAGTTGCTCCTCGATCTCGGCGGGCAGCGACCCGTCCGCCGGGTCGGCCAGGGCGTACAGCACCGCGAACGCGGTCTCCCGGGCCACCTCGCGGGCCAGCTCGCCGAGGTCCTCGGGGGTGAGCCCGGCCGCGAGGGCGCGGTCGACGGGCCCGGCGGCCACGCCGTCGCTGCGGTAGGCGGCCACCCACCGGGGTGCTTCCGCGGCCCAGGCGTCGACGTCCTGCCAGACCGTCCGCAGGAGCCGGTAGCGGGCGAGCTGCGGGAGCCCCTCCTCGGCCTCGGACTCGGCCCAGTCGGGTGCGTCACCACCCGCCCCCAGGGCCTGGAAGAGGGCGGTGAGCCTGTCGAGTTCGGTCATGGGGAGGGAGGGTACCGGCCGTGGTCCGAGGCCGAGCCGGACGGGAGCCGGACGGATGGGCACGGCCGGACCGATGAGTTTCGGCGGGGTGCGCGGTCAGTACGTCCGTAAGAGTGGACCCCCGGCACGAAGTGCTCGTACCGGACCGCACGAGATACCCAGGAGACCCCGATGCGCACCCTGATCAGCACCGCCTTCGTTTCGCTGGACGGCGTCATGGAGGCCCCGGGCGGTGAGCCTGGCTACCGGAACTCGGGGTGGACCTTCAAGGACGTGGAGTTCCTCCCCGAGGCGTACGAGATCAAGGGCCGGGAGCAGGGGGAGTCCGCCGCCCTGATGCTGGGCCGGACCAGCTACGAGGCGTTCAGCCCGTTGTGGCCGGCGATGGAGGAGTTCGCCGAGTACAAGGTGATGCCGAAGTACGTCGTCTCCACCACGCTCAAGGAGGACGACCTGGTCTCCGACTGGGGCGACACCAGCATCCTGCGCTCGCTCGACGAGGTCGCCGCGCTGAAGGAGACCGAGGGCGGCCCGATCATCATCCACGGCAGCGCCGCCCTGAACCACGGCCTGTCGGACGCCGGCCTGATCGACCGCTACCACCTGCTCGTCTTCCCGCTCCTGCTCGGCGCGGGCAAGCGCCTGTTCAGCGCGACGGACAAGGACGCCCAGAAGCTGAAGCTGGTCGAACACGAGGCCTATGCCAACGGCATCCAGAAGAACGTGTTCGACGTGATCCGCGAGACCCGCTGATGTAGTGGCTGAAATCGCTCCACACGCCTGACAAAGGATCGGCCACGGTTCCCGTCATCCGCTGTGCGGCCCGGAGGCTGGGTGGTGCAGCAGACGGAACGAGCTCGCAAGAGGGCACGGCTCACGATCAGCGGGAGTGTGGAACACGTGAATGGACGAGGGATTCCGGCAGGGCGAAGTGCTGTCATTCCCACCGTGACACCCGAGGACGCTCGCTACCCGGACATGATCAGAGGCCACGGCAACAACCGCCATGTGGCCTCCCCCGAGGCCATCCGGATCCCGTCCACCACCGAGCAGGTCGTCGAGATCGTGGAGGAGGCGGTCCGCGACGGCAAGCGGATCGCGCTGCGCAGCGGCGGGCACTGCTTCGCGAACCTCGTCTTCAACGACGAGAGCGAGATCATCGTCGATCTGCGGCTGATGGACCACGTGGGCTTCGACGACGAGCGCGAGGCGTTCGTCGTCGAGCCGGGCGCGACCCTGCTCCAGATCTACGAGCTCCTGCACATCGGCTGGGGCGTCACCCTGCCCGGCGGCGGCTGTTACGCCACGGGGGCCGGGGGGGGCACTTCTCCGGGGGCGGTCACGGCATCCTCTCCCGCCCGCACGGCGTCGTCAGCGATCACATCCACGCCGTCGAGGTCGTCACCGTGGACGAGCGGGGTGAGGTGCGGGCGGTCGTCGCCACCCGCGACCCGGACGACCCCCACCACGACCTGGCCTGGGCCGTGGCGGGAGGCGGCGGGGGCAGCTTCGGTGTCGTCACCCGCTTCTGGATGCGCAGCCGGGGGGCCGAGGGCGGTCCGGGCGACCTGCTGCCGAAGGCGCCGTTCACCGTCCTGTGCACCTTCGCGGCCTGGTCCTGGGGGGACATCACCCAGGAGGGGTTCGCGTCGTTCATGTCCGCGTACGCCGACTGGTCCAAGGAACACGGAAGCCTGGACTCCCCCTATCTCTCCCTCGGGCACTGGCTCTTCCTCCAGCACGCGGAGACGGGCATGTTCAACGTGATCGCGCAGATGGACGCGGCGGCCCCGGACGCCCGCCGGCTGCAGCGGGTGAAGGCCGCGTGGGACCCGCGGAACTTCTTCCGCCACCCCCAGTCGGTCGAGCTGCCGGCCGGCTGACGCCCCGGCGCCCGGCGCACGGACGGCGGCCCCCCGCGTGATGCCGGGGGCCGCCGCCGTATGCGGAGCCGTTACGGCAGGTTGCGCGCCATGACGATGCGCTGGACCTGGTTCGTGCCCTCGTAGATCTGGGTGATCTTGGCGTCGCGCATCATGCGCTCCACCGGGTAGTCCCGCGTGTAGCCGTAGCCGCCGAGGAGCTGGACCGCGTCCGTGGTGACCTCCATGGCCACATCGGAGGCGAAGCACTTGGCCGCGGCGCCGAAGAAGGTGAGGTCGGCGTCGACGCGCTGGGACTTGGCGGCGGCCGAGTAGGTGAGCTGGCGGGCCGCCTCCAGCTTCATCGCCATGTCGGCGAGCATGAACTGGATGCCCTGGAAGTCGGCGATCGGCTTGCCGAACTGCTTGCGCTCCTGGACGTACCCCTTGGCGTAGTCCAGTGCGCCCTGGGCGATGCCGAGGGCCTGGGCCGCGATCGTGATGCGGGTGTGGTCCAGGGTCTTCATCGCGGTGGCGAAGCCCGTGCCCTCCTCACCGATCATGCGGTCCGCGGGGATGCGGACGTTGTCGAGGTAGACCTCACGGGTCGGGGAGCCCTTGATGCCGAGCTTCTTCTCCGGGGCGCCGAAGGAGACGCCCTCGTCGGACTTCTCGACGACGAAGGCGGAGATGCCCTTGGAGCGCTTGGTGGGGTCGGTGACCGCCATGACCGTGTAGTACTCGGAGACGCCCGCGTTGGTGATCCAGCGCTTCACGCCGTTGAGGACCCAGAAGTCGCCGTCGCGCACGGCCTTGGTCTTCATGCCCGCCGCGTCGGAGCCGGCGTCCGGCTCGGAGAGCGCGTACGAGAACATCGCGTCGCCCTTGGCGAGCGGGCCCAGGTACTTGCGCTTCAGCTCCTCGGAGCCGGAGAGGATCACCGGGAGCGAGCCGAGCTTGTTGACGGCCGGGATCAGGGAGGAGGAGGCGCAGGCGCGGGCCACCTCCTCGATCACGATGACCGTGGCGAGCGCGTCGGCGCCGGCGCCGCCGTACTCCTCCGGGACGTGGACGGCGTGCAGGTCCGAGGCGACCAGGGCGTCCAACGCCTCCTGCGGGAAGCGGCTCTCCTCGTCGACCGCGGCGGCGAAGGGGGCGATCTTCGTCTCGGCGAGCGCGCGGATGGTCTCGCGGAGCATGTCGTGCTCCTCGGCCGGACGGTACAGGTCGAAATCGGTCGAACCCGCCAAGACGCTCACTCCCCAGATGCTAACTACCGTTAAGTAACTCAATTTTAGTGCGGAAGCCGTCCGAGGGCATACGAGAGTCGCACGTGAGCTTGGTGACAGGGGTCGGGCAAAAGCGGATACAAGCGGCAGATCGGGTGGGGAAAAGCGGGGTTCCTCTCCGCGACTATGCTCGGTTCGCACGTCCATCCGCACGTCCCAGGAGCACCCATGGCCCTCAGGATCACTGTGATCGGCACCGGCTATCTCGGCGCCACCCATGCCGCGGCCATGGCCGAGCTGGGGTTCGAGGTCCTCGGTCTCGACGTCGTACCGGAGAAGATCGAGCTGCTCTCCACCGGGCGCGTGCCGATGTACGAGCCGGGCCTCGAAGACCTGCTGCGCAAGCATGTCGACGGCATCGAGGGCTCCACCGGGCGGCTGCGCTTCACCACCTCCTGGGAAGAGGTCGGGGACTTCGGCGACGTGCACTTCGTCTGTGTGAACACTCCGCAGAAGCACGGCGAGTACGCCTGTGACATGAGCTTCGTCGACAGCGCCTTCGAGTCGCTGGCCCCGCACCTTACCCGGCCCGCCCTGGTCGTCGGCAAGTCGACCGTCCCCGTCGGCTCCGCCGCCCGCCTCGCCGCCCGCCTCGCGGAGCTGGCCCCGGTGGGCGCGGACGCCGAGCTGGCCTGGAACCCGGAGTTCCTCCGCGAGGGCTTCGCCGTCAGCGACACCCTGCACCCCGACCGGATCGTCGTCGGCGTGGAGAGCGAGCGGGCCGAGAAGCTGCTGCGCGAGGTGTACGCCGGGCCGCTCGCGGAGGGGTCACCGTTCGTCGTCACCGACTTCCCCACCGCCGAGCTGGTGAAGACCTCCGCCAACTCCTTCCTCGCCACCAAGATCTCCTTCATCAACGCCATGGCCGAGGTCTGCGAGGCCGCCGACGGGGACGTCGTGAAGCTCGCCGAGGCCATCGGGCACGACGACCGCATCGGGAAGAAGTTCCTGCGGGCCGGGATCGGCTTCGGCGGCGGCTGCCTGCCCAAGGACATCCGGGCCTTCATGGCGCGCGCCGGTGAGCTGGGCGCGGACCAGGCCCTCACCTTCCTCCGCGAGGTCGACTCCATCAACATGCGCCGCCGCGGCCACATGGTCGAGCTGGCCCGGGAGGCCGTGGGCGGCGACTCGTTCCTGGGCAAGCGGGTGGGTGTCCTGGGGGCCGCGTTCAAGCCGGACTCCGACGACGTACGCGACTCCCCCGCGCTCAATGTCGCCGGGCAGATCCACCTCCAGGGCGGCCAGGTGACCGTCTTCGACCCGAAGGGGATGGACAACGCCCGGCGGCTGTTCCCGACGCTCGGTTACGCCGATTCCGCACTGGAGGCCGTGCGCGGCGCGGATGTGGTGCTGCACCTGACGGAGTGGCGCGAGTTCCGCGAGCTGGACCCGGCGGAGCTGGGCGGGGCGGTGTCCCGCCGGATCATCCTGGACGGGCGCAACGCCCTGGACAGCGCTGTGTGGCGCGAGGCCGGGTGGACGTACCGGGCGATGGGGCGGCCGAAGGCCTGAGTCGCCCGCACTCCCGCGGCGGTACGGGGTAGTCGTTACGCCATACCGCAACAGGGCGGTAACCACTGGGAGGTACGCGTCATGCCCATCGCCACACTCGGCGCCGTCGTGCTCGACTGCCCCGACCCCGTCGCACTCGCCGGCTTCTACGCCGCCGTGCTCGGCGGCACCGTCGAGAGCGACGAGGACAGCCGCTGGGTCGACCTCACCGGCGCCCCGGGCACGCCCCTCGCGTTCCAGGCCGCCCCCGGTTTCGCACCGCCGCGGTGGCCCCGGTCCGACGGCTCCCAGCAGTTCCATCTGGACCTGACCGTGGAGGATCTGGACGCGGCGGAGCGGGAGGTGCTGGCGCTGGGGGCCCGGCCGCTGGACACGGAGGACCGGACTCGGGCCTTCCGGGTCTATGCCGATCCCGCCGGGCACCCGTTCTGTCTCTGCGCCTGCTAGACCGACGGGCCCGAAAGCGTGGTGATCGAGCGTCCGGTGGACAGGCTGGAACCATGGACGACTCCCCCGGCTTGATCACCACCCCCCTCACCGACGGCCTCGTGCGCGGCGCGCTCGACCTGGAGCGCACGGCGCGCGGCGGTCTCCTCCCGCACCGGCTGCCCGCCCGCGCCCGGGCGCAGTTCGGCGGTGACGAGCAGGTGGCCCAGGCGGAGACCCAGCCCTCCGGCGTACGGGTGGTGTTCCGCAGCCGTGCCACCGCCGTCGAGCTGGACGTCCTGCGCACGGTCGTCGGCTACCGGGGTGTCCCGCCCCGCCCGGACGGCGCGTACGACCTGCACGTCGACGGGGAGCCGGCCGGGCGGGCCACGGCGAGCGGGGGTGATCTGGTGACGGTGGACCTGAGCGACGGGTCCCAGGAGACGGTTCCCGGCCCCGTCGGCACCGTCCGGTTCGACGGGCTGCCCGGGCGGGAGAAGGCCGTCGAGATCTGGCTGCCGTACACCGAGACCACCGAGCTGATGGCCCTGCGCACCGATGCCCCCGTCGCCGCGGCGGAGCCCGGTGGGCGGCGGGTGTGGCTGCACCACGGCAGTTCGATCAGCCAGGGGTCCGCCGCCGACAGCTCCGCCACCGCCTGGCCCGCCCTGGCCGCCGCCGCGGGAGGCGTGGAGCTGGTCAACCTGGGGCTGGGCGGCAGCGCCCTGCTCGATCCGTTCACCGCGCGCGCCCTGCGGGACACCCCCGCCGACCTGATCAGCGTCAAGATCGGCATCAATCTCGTCAACCGCGACCTGATGCGGCTGCGCGCCTTCGGCCCGGCCGTGCACGGGTTCCTCGACACCATCCGCGAGGGGCACCCCGCCACGCCCCTGCTGGTGGTCTCGCCCATCCTCTGCCCCGCCCAGGAGGACACCCCAGGACCGGCCGCCCCGGACATCGAGGACGGGCAGGTGGAGTTCACGGCCCTGGGGGACCCGTCGGAGGCGGCTCTGGGGAAGCTGACCCTGCGGGTCGTACGGGAGGAGCTCGCCCGGATCGTGGAGCAGCGGGCGGCCGGGGATCCGGAGTTGTACTACCTGGACGGCCTCGCGCTGTACGGCGAGGCCGACTCCGCCGAGCTGCCGCTGCCCGACCGGCTCCACCCGGACGGCGCCGCCCACCGCCGCATGGGCGAGCGCTTCGGGGCGCTCGCCTTCGGTCCGGGGGGACCGTTCGCCGCCGCCCCGGACACTCCCGGCCCGCAGGAGCGGATCTAGCGGATCCGCCGCCCGTCCAGCTCCGTGATCGTCGCGTGGGACGGGCCGCGTCCTCTCTGCTCGTCGCGGGCGACGGCTTCCGCGTCACGCAGCACCCGTACCGCGTTCTGCCAGGTCAGCTTGGCGAGGTCGCCCTCCGACCAGTTGCGCCGCAGCAGCTCGGCGATCAGGTTCGGGTAGCCGGAGACGTCCTCCAGGCCGTTCGGGGTGAACGCCGTGCCGTCGTAGTCGCCGCCGATGCCGATGTGGTCGACGCCCGCCACCGCGCGCATGTGGTCGAGGTGGTCGGCGATGGTCGCGACGGTGGCCTGGGGGCGGGGGTTGGCCGCCTCGAAGTCCTCGTGGATGCGCATCGCCTGCGGGGTGGTGTCCAGGTGGTGCAGGCCGTGCTCGCGCATGTTGCGGTCGGCGGCCAGCGTCCACGCGACGGCGGCGGGCAGCACGAACTTCGGGACGAACGTCGCCATCGCGACCCCGCCGTTGGCCGGGAGCGCCGCCAGTACGTCGTCGGGGATGTTGCGCGGGTGGTCGCAGACGGCGCGGGCCGAGGAGTGCGAGAAGATCACCGGCGCGGTGCTGGTGGCGATCGCGTCGCGCATGACGCCGTCCGCCACGTGCGAGAGGTCGACCAGCATGCCGATGCGGTTCATCTCCCGGACGACCTCGTGGCCGAAGGCGGAGAGGCCGCCGAGGCGGCGCAGGTCCGTCGCGCTGTCGGCCCAGTCGATGTTGTCGTTGTGGGTGAGCGTCAGGTAGCGGACGCCCAGCTCGTGCAGGGCACGCAGGGTGCCCAGCGAGTTGTTGATGGAGTGGCCGCCCTCGGCGCCCATCAGGGAGGCGATGCGCCCCTCGGCGCGGGCCTTCTCCAGGTCGTCGGCGGTGAGCGCGCGCCGCAGGTGGGTGGGGTAGCGGGCGATCAGCTCGGCGACGATGTCGATCTGTTCCAGCGTGGCGCTGACCGCCGCGTCGCCGGTCAGGTCGGTGCGCACGTAGACGGACCAGAACTGGCCGCCGACCCCGCCGGCCCGCAGCCGGGCCAGGTCGGTGTGGAGCAGGCCGCGCTGGTCGGCGGCGATGTCCCGGGCGTCCAGGTCGTAGCCGACCTGCTCGCGCAGGGCCCAGGGGAGGTCGTTGTGGCCGTCGACGATCGGGTGGGCGGCCAGAAGCTCGTGCGCGCGGGCGAGGTGGTCCACGGGGCCCTACTTTCCGAAGCCGAAGGAGTCGGAGCCCTGGACCTTGGACCGCAGGCGCTTGCCCTTCTCGGTGGCCTGGGCGTTCAGCTCCGAGAGGAACTCGCCCATCCGCTCCTGGAGGGCGGGGTCGCTCGCGGCCAGGATCCGGGCGGCGAGCAGGCCCGCGTTGCGCGCGCCGCCGACCGAGACGGTGGCGACGGGGACCCCGGCGGGCATCTGGACGATGGAGAGCAGGCTGTCCATGCCGTCCAGGTACTTCAGCGGCACCGGCACGCCGATGACCGGCAGCGGGGTGACCGAGGCCAGCATCCCGGGCAGGTGGGCGGCCCCGCCCGCGCCCGCGATGATCGCCTTCAGGCCGCGGCCCGCCGCGTCCTCGCCGTACGCGATCATCTCGCGCGGCATGCGGTGGGCGGAGACGACGTCGACCTCGTACGGGATCTCGAACTCGTCGAGCGCCTTGGCGGCCGCCTCCATGACGGGCCAGTCGGAGTCGGAGCCCATCACGATGCCGATCACGGGTGCGGAGGGGGAAGTCATTCGGTGATCGTTCCTCGCAGGTAGTCGGCCGCGTGCCGGGCGCGCTCCCGCACGTCCGCCAGGTCGTCGCCGTAGGTGTTGACGTGACCGACCTTGCGGCCGGGCTTCACGTCCTTGCCGTACATGTGGATCTTGAGCTGCGGGTCGCGGGCCATGCAGTGCAGATACGCCTGGTACATGTCCGGGTAGTCGCCGCCCAGGACGTTGCACATGACCGTCCAGGGGGCGCGCGGGCGCGGGTCGCCGAGGGGGAGGTCGAGGACCGCCCGCACATGGTTGGCGAACTGGGAGGTGATCGCGCCGTCCTGGGTCCAGTGGCCCGAGTTGTGCGGGCGCATCGCCAGCTCGTTGACCAGGATGCGTCCGTCACGCGTCTCGAACAGCTCGACCGCCAGGTGGCCGACGACACCGAGCTCGGCGGCGATACGGAGCGCGAGCTGCTGGGCCTCGCCGGCCAGCCGCTCGTCCAGCTCCGGGGCCGGGGCGATCACCGTGTCGCAGACCCCGTCGACCTGGATGGACTCCACGACCGGGTAGGCGACGGCCTGGCCGTGCGGCGAGCGGACGATGTTGGCCGCCAGCTCCCGTACGAAGTCGACCTTCTCCTCCGCGAGGACCGGAACGCCGGCGCGGAACGGGTCGGCCGCGTCCGCCTCGGAGCGGACCACCCACACGCCCTTGCCGTCGTACCCGCCGCGCACGGTCTTGAGGATGACGGGGAAGCCCCCGGCCTCCTCGGCGAACGCGGCGGCGTCGGCCGGGTCGCTCACGATGCGGTTACGGGGGCAGGGGGCGCCGATCTCCAGCAGCTTGGCGCGCATCACCCCCTTGTCCTGCGCGTGCACCAGGGCATCGGGGCCGGGGCGCACGGGGATGCCGTCCGCCTCCAGGGCCCGCAGGTGCTCGGTCGGCACGTGCTCGTGGTCGAAGGTGATCACGTCGCAGCCGCGCGCGAAGGCGCGCAGCGTCTCCAGGTCGCGATAGTCGCCGATGACGACCTCGCTGACCACCTGGGCCGCCGAGTCCTGGGGCGTGTCACTGAGAAGCTTGAATTTCAGGCCGAGGGGGATACCCGCCTCGTGGGTCATACGGGCGAGCTGACCGCCGCCGACCATGCCGACTACCGGGAACGTCACGCCTCCAGGGTATCGGGCGCGCCGGGGCGCCCGGGACGCCGTCCGGGGGCCTCCCCCGGACGGCGTCCCGGGCATCACCGGGGCGTCACACGGGAGGGCTGGTTAGCATGGCGGAGTTGACGGAACCGTCGACGCCATCGGACGGACGGACTGAGCGATCACCATGAGCGAACGGGGCGCACTGCGGACCCGGCTTGATCTGCTGGCCCGGGAGGTCGCCAAGTTCGGCGCGGTCGGCGCGATGGGCCTGCTGGTCAACATGGGGGCCTTCAACCTGATCCGGCACACCACGGAGCTCCCCGTGGTCCGGGCGAGCCTGCTGGCGACGTTCGTCGCGGTCCTCTTCAACTACGTGGGCTACCGCTACTGGACCTACCGGGACCGCGACAAGACCGGCCGGACCCGGGAGCTGACCCTGTTCCTGCTGTTCAGCGCGGTGGGCGCGGTGATCGAGACCGGGGTGCTCTACCTGGCGACGTACGGCTTCGACTGGAACACCCCGGTCCAGAGCAATGTCTTCAAGATCGTCGGCATCGGGATCGCCACCCTCTTCCGCTTCTGGTCCTACCGGACCTGGGTCTTCAAGACCCTCCCCGACAAGGCCCTCCCTTCCGAGGAGGCCGCACTCCCCGCGGAACGGTTTCTGGAGCAGCGGCGGCCGACGGAGACCATAGAGCCCGACCGCGTACGGAACTGATCCCGCCGGGTTTCCCGGTCAGTACGGAACTGATCCCGCCGGGTTCCCCGGTCAGTACGGAACTGATCCCGCCGGGTTCCCCGGTCACCGCACCGGGCGTTCCGGGTCCTTGCGGTCGAGCGGGATGCGGCTGAGGAAGAGTGCGAAGACCGCAGGGTGCTGCTGGAGCAGTTCCAGTCGGCCGCCGTCCGCCTCCGCGAGGTCCCGGGCGACGGCAAGGCCGATCCCGGTGGAGTTGCGGCCGCTGATCGTCCGCTCGAAGATCCGCGCCCCCAGCTCGGCCGGGACGCCGGGGCCCTCGTCGGTGACCTCGATGACGACCTGGTTGCCGGTGACGCGGGTACGCAGGGCGACCGTGCCGCCACCGTGCATCAGGGAGTTCTCGATCAGCGCCGCCAGGACCTGGGCGACCGCGCCCGGGGTGCCGACCGCCCGCAGACCGTGCTTGCCCGAGCAGACCAGCGCGCGGCCCGTGGAGCGGTAGGCGGGGCGCCACTCCTCGATCTGCTGCTTGATGACCTCGTCCAGGTCGAAGACGACGGCGGAGCCGGTCCGCGGGTCCCGGGAGTTGGTGAGCAGCCGCTCGACGACGTCGGTGAGGCGCTCGACCTGGGTGAGGGCGATGTTCGCCTCCTCCTTCACCGTCTCCGGGTCGTCGGTCACCGAGATCTCCTCGATCCGCATGGAGAGCGCGGTGAGCGGCGTACGCAGCTGGTGCGAGGCGTCCGCGGCGAGGCGCCGCTCGGCGGTCAGCATCCGGGCGATCCTCTCGGCGGAGGAGTCCAGGACGTCGGCGACCCGGTCCAGCTCGGGCACCCCGTACCGCTTGTGGCGCGGTCGGGGGTCACCGGAGCCGAGGCGTTCGGCGGTCTCGGCGAGGTCGGTGAGGGGGGAGGCCAGCCGGTTGGCCTGGCGTACGGCGAGGAGCACCGCCGAGATGATCGCGAGCAGCGCCACCGCCCCGATGATCAGGAGCGTGCGCCCGACCTCGCGGGTGACGGCCGAGCGGGACTCCTCGACGGTGACCTTCTCGCCCTGCTCACCGGTCTCCGTGGCGCGCAGGACGCTGCCGGTGGGGCGTTCGCCGACGGCGATGGGGGCCCGGCCGGGGATCTCGATCAGCGCGAACCGGTTGGGGTCGATCTGCTCGGACAGCACCCCGGAGTTGATCACCTCGTCGCCCAGCAGCCGGCTGTCGACCACGCTGATCAGCCGCAGCGCCTCGGATTCGACGCTCTCCTGGGCGCTGGCGCTGATGGTGCGCGTCTCCACGATGACCAGGGAGACACCGAAGACGGCGATCACCACGAGCACCACGGCGAGCGTGGAGTTGATCAGGCGGCGGCGCATGGCCGCCGGTTCTTCCGCTGTCCGGCTTCAGGGCGCATAAGGGCTTCGTACGTCAGCTCTTCTCGAACCGGAAGCCGACGCCCCGGACCGTGGCGATGTAGCGCGGATTGGCCGCGTCGTCGCCGAGCTTCTTGCGGAGCCAGGAGATGTGCATGTCCAGCGTCTTGGTGGAGGACCACCAGGTGGTGTCCCAGACCTCGCGCATCAGCTGGTCGCGGGTGACGACCCGGCCCGCGTCCCGGACGAGGACCCGCAGCAGGTCGAACTCCTTGGCGGTGAGCTGGAGCTCCTCCTCGCCCATCCAGGCCCGGTGCGACTCGACATCGATCCGGACGCCGTGGGTGGCGGGCTGCGCGGCGGGCTCGGAGGCGCCGCGGCGGAGCAGGGCGCGGACCCGGGCGAGGAGTTCGGCGAGGCGGAAGGGCTTGGTGACGTAGTCGTCGGCCCCGGCGTCCAGGCCCACCACCGTGTCCACCTCGTCGGCGCGGGCCGTCAGCACCAGGATCGGCACGGTGTGGCCGTCGGCACGGAGGCGGCGGGCGACTTCCAGGCCGTCCATCCCGGGCAGCCCCAGATCGAGGACCACGAGGTCGATGCCGCCCTGGAGTCCGGCGTCGAGTGCTGTCGGGCCGTCCTGGCGGACCTCGACCTCGTAGCCCTCCCGACGCAGTGCGCGGGCCAGTGGCTCCGAGATGGACGCGTCGTCCTCGGCGAGCAGTACACGGGTCATGGACTGATGGTAGTCCGGCCGGGGCGTACGGAGTGAGGCCCTCGCCAGCGCCTGCGGGTCAGCGTCGAAATCCAGACATGGACCTTTGAATATGGGAGCGTGGTTCCACTATCACCTGTGATCCATGTCTCAAGTCCTTTCATATGCCGCTGTGTCGTGTCGTATGGTGCCTCGACGCCTGTTGCACTACAGAAGGACCTTTGGGCCGCCATGAGCGCCAAGGGTCTCTTCTGTGTGTTGGGCCGGTTCATCCCGGCCCGCTTTGAGTGAATGACCTGTGAGCCGGGCCCGGAGCGTGCGAACGCGCACCGGGTGTGGATCCCGACGCGGTACTTCCCCGCCCCGCCGCCGAACGCTCCGCCCGGAGCCCGGCCCCGGGGCGAGTCCCCCTCAGGCGTGGGGATGGGGTGCGGCCGCGCCGGTGCCGGCTACCCCCCACCGGGCGCGCACCGCTCACGAGGCGAGCGCGTCCCGACCAGCAAGGATCGACCATGGCGTCCAGCCTGACGAAGGACTCGGCCAGTTCCGGCGAGAAGACCTTCTTCGGCCACCCCCGCGGCCTGGCCACACTCTTCATGACGGAGATGTGGGAGCGCTTCAGCTACTACGGCATGAGGGCACTGCTCCCGCTCTACCTGATCGCGCCCGGCGGGCTCGACATGAAACCCGCCACGGCTACCGCGATCTACTCGGTCTACCTGTCGCTGGTGTACCTGCTCGCCATGCCCGGCGGCTGGTTCGGCGACCGGGTCTGGGGCCCGCGCAAGACCGTCGCCATCGCCGGCGGGGTCATCATGCTCGGCCACCTGACCCTGGCACTGCCCTCCGAGGGCACGTTCTTCGCCGGCCTGGGCCTCGTGGCCATCGGCTCGGGCCTGCTGAAGTCCAACATCTCGACGATGGTCGGCCACCTCTACGACGGCCCGGAGGACCCGCGCCGCGACGGTGGCTTCACCATCTTCTACATGGGCATCAACATGGGCGCCTTCGCCGCGCCCCTGGTGATCGGCACCATCGGTGAGAACGTCAACTGGCACCTCGGCTTCGCCCTCGCGGCGGTCGGCATGGGCCTCGGCGTGGTCCAGTTCCTGGTCGGCACCCGCCACCTGAACGAGCGCAGCCTCATCGTCCCGAAGCCCCTGTCCAAGGACGAGCGCGCCGCCACCCTGCGCAAGTCGATGATCTGGCTGGGCATCGCGGCCGTCTTCTACATCGGTACGGTCGTCACCGGCGTCTACACGCTGAACTGGCTGCTGGTCCCGATCACCATCGCGGGTCTCGTCATTCCGGTGATGGTCCTGACGCGCATCAAGCGCGACAAGGAGCTCAGCGAGGCCGAGCAGTCGAAGATGTCCGGCTACATCTGGTTCTTCGTGGCCGCCGCCATCTTCTGGATGATCTACGACCAGGGCGGCTCGACGCTGGCGATCTTCGCCGAGTCCTCGGCCGAGAACAGCGTCTTCGGCTGGGACTTCCCGGTCTCCTGGTACCAGTCGGTCAACCCGGTCCTGATCATGGCGCTCGCTCCGGTCTTCGCCACCTTCTGGCTGGCGCTGAACCGGCGCGGCAAGGAGCCGAGCACGATCGTCAAGTTCAGCTCCGGTCTCGTGCTGGTCGGCGCCTCGTTCTTCGTCTTCCTGATGCCGCTGACCATCGCGGGTGACGGCCACAAGGCCGCCGCGATGTGGCTGGTCGCGATCTACTTCATCCAGACCGTCGCCGAGCTGACGCTCTCCCCGGTCGGCCTGTCGGTCACGACGAAGATGGCTCCGGCGAAGTACGCGAGCCAGATGATGGGTGTCTGGTTCCTCGCCGTCACCGCCGGTGACTGCACGACCGGTCTGCTCTCCCTTGCCGGTGTGGAGCTCAACGGCACCGGGGTGGTCGCCGCGGAGGCGACGCTCGCCGTGGCCGCCGGTATCGCGATCTTCATGTACCGCGGCAAGGTCAAGAAGCTCATGGGCGAGGTCCGCTGACACCGCCCGCCCGGCAGTAGACGTACGGCGAAGGGCCGCCGCACCGGAACTCTCCGGTGCGGCGGCCCTTCGCCGTACGGTGGCCACGGCTCAGCGCGTGGAGCGCAGCCTCCGCCACGGGGTGAAGGTGAACACCGCGCCGCCCAGCAGGATCGCCGTGCCCGCGACCAGGCCGAGCGCGCGCAGGGCGCCGTCGCTCCCGGCGCCGGTGGCCGCCAGGCCGCCGCCCGAGTCCGTACCGCCGCCGGACGCGGCCGCTCCGCCCGAGCCCGCGCTGCCACCGGAGCCCGAGCCACCGGACGCACCGCCCGGCTGCGCGGAGGTGTCCAGCTCCAGGGAGACCGCGACACCGGCGGGCGGGGTGCAGGTCGTCGTCGTACCGGCGGCCATCACCGTCAGGACACCCGGGCTGAGCGTGGACTTCCCGCTCGCGCCCGGCTTGTACGTGCCGGTGAGGTCCGGGATCTCGATCGGGGCGCCGGTCTTGATGACCTCCTTGTTCAGCGGGCCCTCGACCTTGACCGTGCCCTTGTCCGCCCCGCCGAGCTTGACGTCCATGGACGGCTTGACCTGCTCGGCCGGGATGTCGATCGGGCTGTCCATCACGGACGCGCTGAACGTGACGGTGAGGTCGTACGCGCCGCCGTTCTTCTTGGCGCTGATCCTGACCGGGGAGGTGGCGTTCTTGTCGCCGATGGGGGTCTTGCAGGCGTAGGCGACGGACACCTCCTTGCCGGGGAAGTCGGTCTCACCACCGCTGCCGCCTGTGCTGCCGCCGGAGTCACTGCCTCCGGATGTGGTGCCGCCGGTGGTCGTGCCACCCGTGGTAGTGGCACCTCCGTCGGTCGTGCCTCCGGTGGTCGCGCCTCCGGTGGTCGCGCCCCCGTCGGTCGTGCCTCCTGAGTCGGTGCCACCGGTCGTCGTACCGCCGGAGTCAGTCCCTCCGGATGTGGTGCCGCCGGTGCTGGAGCCCTCCGCCGTCACCTTGATCGTGGCGCCCGGCTGCACCGCCTCCTTCGGGGCGCACTTGGTGTCCGTGGAGATCGGCTTGGAGACGTTGATGTTGTACGCGCCCGGGGTCAGCGTGATCTCCCCCGCCGCCTCCAGCTTCAGCTTGGCCGTCATGTCGGGCAGCAGCATGGGGCTGTTCTTGGGGATGGGCGGGTTCTGCCGGGGGCCCTCCAGCTTCAGCTCGCCGCTCGCCGCGCCGCCCAGCGTGATCGTGCCGGTCGGCTTCACCGTGTCCTTGCCCAGGTCCAGCACGTCCGGGTTCTTGGACGCGGCCTCGACCGTCTTCCAGACGACCTCGATCTCGTCGCCGACCTTCGCCTCGGCCGGCGCGGTCAGCTGCACCTTCGTGGTGCCCTGGACCGGGGGCAGTCCCGAAATGGGCGGCGGAACGCACTCCGTCGCGTAACTGACCTCGGCGGCCTGGGCCGGGCTCGCGGCCAGCACGATGCCCGCGCCGCCGAGCATCAGGGCGATTCCGGCCGCACTCATCCTCCGTTGCGTTCTCACACGTGTCCCTTCGTCGTGGGTGGGGGTCGGTTCTCCGACGGTGCGGAACGCCGGTTCTTCGACGGTGCGGAGTCCTGGGTGAACCACGGCAGCGTGGCCGGGGCGGTGTCCGTGCCCGGGTGCGCGGGCGCGTTCATGGCGGGCGCCCGCGTGCGGTGCGCGTGGCGTGCCACCGTTCCGGCGGGGCGCGGGCGGACCTTGTCCACGACGGCCATGCCGATACGGAAGACGGCGGCCGGGACGACCAGGCAGAGCAGCACCCAGAAGAGCGTCACGCCCCACGGGCGGCCCACCCCCCACGGCTGTTCGGCCAGCACCTTCGTCCCGTACCGCAGGGAGACCTGGTAGTCGCCGTGCGCTCCGGCGGACAGTTCGACCGGCAGCTCGATCCGCGCCTTGTCCCCGGGCGCGACCGTGCCGCGCCACTGGCGTTCCTCCCACTGCGGGGCGTAGACGCCGTGCGCGGTGCCGATCTCGAAGACGGGGTCCTCCACCGGCTCCGTACCGAGGTTGCCGACGGTGAAGACCAGCTGCCGGGCGGGCGGCGCGCCGAACCAGGTGAGCAGTGAACTCCCGCCCTCCAGCCGGGTGGTGGCCAGCACCGCCAGCCGCCCCTCTTCGCTCCGGGGCGGCAGCGGGGCGGTGGCGTGGCCCGCCACCATGAACACTGCGTCCGCCAGGTCCTGTTCACCGGTCACCGTGGCCACGTGCACCACGCAGGGGCAGGGCTCCGGCGGCTCGGCCACCGGCAGCTTCTTGCTGAAGGCGCCCTTCTTGTCGGTGGTGACGGCCCTGCCGTCGGCGTTGGCGCAGGAGTTGGTACCGCCGATCACGCCCCGCTCCGGGGTGGACCGGCCGCAGATCAGCAGCATCAGCAGCGCCTCGGAGCGCCAGCCGGTGCCCTTGACGGTGATCTCACCGCCCTTGCCCGCCTCCTTCTTGGAGAGCATGACGGAGGGGTCCCCCTCGGCCGCCGACGCGGGTGTGGCGGCGCCCGGGGCGGCCAGGGAGGACAGGGCCAGCAGAACGGAGAGGAGGAGCAGGAGAGTTGCCGGCGCCGTGCGCCGAGCGGGTCGGCCTCCGGGGTGCTGCGTCACGATTCCGCTCCCGCCGTCTCCAAGGGCCTGGACTCCCTGTCCGGTTGGCCGTCCGGCCCGGGGGCGGGAGTGGTGGCCGCTGCCGCGCCCGTCCCCGTCCTCCCCCGCCGGATGCGCCGCCGGTACGCCCGCGCGCCGAGCACCGCCAGGACGCCGAGGGCCAACAGCCCGGCTCCGGTGACCGGCGCCACCGGAACGTACGCCGCCGAGGCCGTCGCCTCGTCCCGTGCCCCGCCATCGGCGGTGACCCGCAGCCGTACGGTCACCGAGTCCAGGGCCGGGGCGTCCGGCCAGGGTTCGGTGAGCTCCACCCGGCGGCCGGGGGCCAGCTCCAGGGTCAGCGGCCGGGCCTGCCGGTCCAGCAGCATGCCGAACACTCCCTCCGCGTGCACGGCCAGCCGGGGCCGCAGGGGTGCGTTGCCCCGGTTGACCAGGGCGTACCGGATGGCCCGCCCGGACACCTCGACGTCCTCCACGGTGAGCGCCGCCAGTGTGGGGCCGCCGACCCGGACCCGTACAGGTACACGCCTCTCCTCGCCCCCGCCGACGGTCAGGATCTCCCCCGCGACGCCGCCCGGCACCGCGTCACGCGGCACGGTGAGGGCGAACGGCACGTCGGCGCGGGTCCGGGCCGGCACGGTGACCGTGTCCGCGGCGAACCGGAACCACGGCCCGGCCCGGCCGTCGCCCCGCAGCCGTACGGTGAGCGGGGTGCGGGCGGGATTGGTCACCGAGAGCCGGTCCTGGAGCACCGTCCCGGGGGTGCCCTCCAGGTAGGAGTAAGGCCGGGCGTCCTGCCCGGTGCTCCCGCCCCCCGCGGGCCGGGCGGTCCAGCCCGCCGGGGCCCCGGGGCCGTCGTCAGCCGCCGCCGGGGGTGCGACGAGCAGCGACAGCAGCAGGGCACCGAACAGCACCGCAAGGGCGAACAGCCGGGGCGGGACGAGCGGCCCCGGCGGGGCGAGCGGCCTCCGGCGTACGTACGGGGTCGACTGCGGCATGGGCTGCTCCCTCACGCGGTCCTTCACGCGGTCCTTTACGGCGTTCAGGCCGCGGGCCGCCGGCCCCGCCGGGTCAGCCAGAGCATTCCGGCCGCTCCGGTCAGCAGCACGGTCCCGCCGAGGGTGCCGAGCGCCACCGCCGAGTCGAGCGGCCCTGTCTTCGGCAGTTCGCCGCCGCCGGACGCTCCGCCGGTGCCCGTCGAGCCGCCGGTGGAACCTCCCGTGGAACCGCCGCCGGCCGAACCGCCTGTGGAGCCCCCCGAACCGCCCGAGCCGCCGGCGCCCTCGACGTCGAGTTCCAGGGAGGGGCCGGGGCTGTTCTTGGGCGTACAGGTCGTGGTCGTACCGAGCGCCTTGATGGTGAGCACCCCGGCGGTGAAGGTGACCTTGCCGCTCTTCTTCGGGGCGTACGTCCCCGACAAGTCACTTATCTTGATAGGGGTGTTGGCCGGAATCGCCTCGGCGTTCGCCGGTCCCGAGACCTGGAGCTTCCCCGTCTCCGCGCCGCCCACCTCGATCACGGCGCTCGGGTTCATGGCCCCCTTGCCCAGCTCGACCGGGCTGGAGGAGACGCCCTTCTGGAAGGACATGGTGAGCTTGTAGCCGTTGCCGCTCTTGACGCTCTTGATATCGATGGGCGAGACGGCCCCCTTGGGCCCGATGGGCGTCTCGCACTGGTAGTTGACGTCCACGACCTCGGCGTGGGCGGCGGGCGCGGCCATCAGCACCATCGAGCCCGCCAGCACGGCCGTCAGCGCGAGAGCTGTCCGCTTCTGGTTCGACACCTTGTGTTCCCCTCATGCCGGACGTCGCCGCGCGCCACGATCCGTACGGGCGCAAGTTACTGACGACACATCAGATTTGGCGCTCAAGGTACGCCCGGGGCCTGATGGAGGGAAGACAAAGAGCGCACCGGATCGGCGCGCTCTTCGATGTGTGGTGGGAAGCGGTTATGCGGGGGCGGCGAGCTCCGCCCAGACGGTCTTGCCCGGCGTCTCCGGCGTACGCTGTACGCCCCAGTCCAGGCAGAGGCGCTGCACGATGAACATGCCGTGCCCGCCGGGGCGGCCGGCGCGGTGCGGCGTACGGGGGGCGGGCTGGCCGGCCCCCCGGTCGACGACCTCGACGCGCAGCGCCTTGGGCGTGCAGCCGATCCGGAGCTCCTCGGGGCCTTCCGCGTGCAGACAGGCGTTGGTCACGAGCTCGGAGACGACCAGCAGGACGTCCTCGGCCGCGGCCCGGCGGTCCGCGCTGGACGCCGGGAGCCATCCCCAGTCGTGCAGGGCCTGCCGGGCGAAATCACGGGCCATCGGAACGATCCCGCTGGCCTGCCCGAGTGAGAGCGTGCGCCACTGCCGCTCGGCCGGAACGGGCGAGGCTGCGCCCGCTCCTTCCGGCTCGCGGCCGAGGTCGCCCGGCGGATGCTGCCGGGTGGTGCTCATCAGCGCTTCACCTCACCGATTCGCCATGTCGCCATGTCGCGATTGAACAGAAATGATCAGTTACCGAGTGTGCCGGATCTTTACGGGATGCCGACGGAGTGTCTCCTGCCCGGCCGCACCGCTACGACACCCACTTCGGGCAGTCGATCGCGTAACACGGTCCCATCAGGGACAACGCGCTCGCGCGGCGCACCGGATCTAGGTTTCCAGGGCCTCTTCGAGCGTGGCGTGGACGGTGAAGACCGCCTCCGCACCGGTGATCTCGAAGACCCTCGCCACGACCGGCAGCATTCCGGCCAGATGGACCCCTCCTCCGACCGCCTCCGCCTTGAGGCGGGCACCGAGCAGCACGTTGAGCCCGGTGGAGTCGCAGAAGTCCAGACGTGAGCAGTCGACCACCAGGCGTGACCGCCCCTGCTCGACCGCGCTCTCCAGAGGTTCCCGCAGCAGATCGGCGGTGTGGTGATCAAGCTCACCCACCGGCGTCACGACCTCGCTGCGCCCCTCGGTCCGGGTCTCCACCTGAAGGCGACCCCGGTTCGCACTGCCGACCGTCCCGCGGTCCATGCCCATGTACCTCTTCGCCGTCCGTCACTGTGCGCGTCAATGCCTGTACGGCGATGCAGAGCTGCCGCCGACGTGCCTGAAACAGTACGCGTTTCATTCGCCACGCGGTAGTCGAAGACCTGAACAAACCAGACATATAGCGTCAATTGGCGCTTGTAACTGCTGGCAGGAACCGGGTAAGGGTAGAGGGACACCCGAAACACGACCGGCTTTGGAGGCGCCGCTTCACCGCAGGAACACGTATGGGCGTCGGCAGCCATATGCCGAGAACGATGGAGGAGAACCATGTCACCCCGGCTCGACGAAGCGCGTACCCCCAACGCGTCGTCGGCATGTCCTCAGGGACCGACCAATTCCGACTCCCCCGCCGCGAGCGCCGTTCCGGGCCCGCGCGCCAGCTCCGCCAGCGTTACCGGCACCACCCCGGATTCTTCCGGCACCCCCGACTCTTCCGGCGAGGGGCTTGAGGGCCTCGAGGGCCTCCCCGAGATCCCGCCCTACGCCGAAATCGGGGCTCTGGACGCCAGGGCCCTGTCGAAGACGCTCTTCGAGCGCCTCGAATCCCTCGAAGAGGGCACGCACGAGTACGCGTACGTCCGCAACACCCTCGTCGAGCTCAACCTCGCGCTCGTCAAGTTCGCCGCCTCCCGGTTCCGCTCGCGCAGTGAGCCGATGGAGGACATCGTCCAGGTCGGCACCATCGGCCTGATCAAGGCGATCGACCGGTTCGAGCTGAGCCGCGGTGTCGAGTTCCCGACGTTCGCGATGCCGACCATCGTGGGCGAGATCAAGAGGTTCTTCCGCGACACCAGCTGGTCCGTGCGCGTACCGCGCCGGCTCCAGGAGCTCCGGCTCGAACTGGCCAAGGCGGGGGACGAGCTCTCCCAGCAGCTGGACCGCGCGCCCACCGTGGCGGAGCTGTCCGAGCGCCTCGGCATCACGGCGGACGAGGTCATCGAGGGCATGTCCGCGAGCAACGCGTACACCGCGAGTTCGCTGGACGCCAAGCCCGAGGAGGACGACAGCGAGGGCGCCCTCGCGGACCGCCTCGGCTACGAGGACCACGGGCTCGAAGGCATCGAGTACGTCGAGTCGCTGAAGCCGCTGATCGCCTCGCTGCCCTCGCGGGACCGCATGATCCTCTCGCTCCGCTTCGTCAGCAACATGACGCAGTCGGAGATCGGCGAGGAGCTGGGCATCTCGCAGATGCACGTGTCCCGGCTGCTCTCCCGGACGCTGGTCAAGCTCCGCAAGGGGCTGACCCTGGAGGAATAGCCGGACCCGGTCCACCGCCCCGCCACGGGGCCGCGCAGGCCGGTGCCGAGCACATGCGGAAGGACCCGCCCCGGATACCGGGGCGGGTCCTTCCGCATGTGCGGCTCCCGGCGGCTACTCCACCCGCTCGCCGCCCCGCCAGACCGCGCTCACCAGCGGGACGCCCGGGCGGTAGGCGAGGTGGACATGGCTCGGGGCGTCGAGGAGGACCAGGTCGGCGCGGGCGCCGGGAGTGATCCGGCCGATGTCCGTGCGGCGCAGGGCCGCTGCGCCGCCCGCGGTGGCGGACCAGAGGGCCTCGTCGGGGGTCATCCCCATGTCCCGTACGGCCAGGGCGACGCAGAACGGCATGGACGAGGTGAACGACGAGCCGGGGTTGCAGTCCGTGGAGAGCGCGACGGTGGCCCCCGCGTCCAGCAGGCGGCGGGCGTCGGGCCAGGTGGCGCGGGTGGAGAACTCGGCGCCGGGGAGCAGCGTGGCGACCGTGCTGCCCTGGCCGAGCGCGTCGACATCGGCGTCGGTGAGGTGGGTGCAGTGGTCGGCGGAGGCGGCGTCGAGCTCCACGGCGAGCTGGACGCCGGGGCCGTACGTCAGCTGGTTGGCGTGGATACGGGGGTGCAGCCCCTTGGCGCGGCCCGCCGTGAGGATGGCGCGGGCCTGGTCGCCGTCGAAGGCGCCCCGCTCGCAGAAGACGTCGATCCAGCGGGCGTGCGGGGCGCAGGCCTCCAGCATCGGGCCGGTGACCAGGTCGACGTATCCGGCCGGGTCGTCGGCGTAGTCCGGGGAGACGATGTGGGCGCCGAGGTAGGTGACCTCGTCGGTGTGGCGGGAGGCGATGCGCAGGGCGCGGGCCTCGTCCTCGACGGTGAGGCCGTAGCCCGACTTGGTCTCCAGGGTGGTGGTGCCCTGGCGCAGGGCCTCGGCGAGGTAGCGGGCGACGTTGTCGGAGAGCTCCTCGTCGGAGGCCTGGCGGGTGGCGGCGACCGTGGTGCGGATGCCGCCCGCCGTGTAGGGCTGCCCCGACATACGGGCGTTGAACTCCTGGGTGCGGTCGCCCGCGAAGACGAGGTGCGAGTGGGAGTCGACGAAGCCCGGGATCATGGCCCGGCCGGCCGCGTCGAGGACGTTGTCAGTGGCGGGTGCTTTGCTTGATTCACCGGTCCAGACGATGCGGTCGCCCTCGATGACGACGGCCGCGTCCAGGATCAGGCCCAGGGGGGTCCCGTTGCCGAGGGAGGGGTCATTGGTGACCAGGCTGGCGATGTGGGTGACGGCGGTGGTCGTCATCTGGAGAGTGTTCTCCTTGCGTTCCGGGGGGTCCGGGTCCGCTGTCGGGGCCGGGGTCAGTGGTGCAGGGCGGCCACGGCTGCGGCGAGCGCTCCGGGCACGTCCTCGATCAGTGCGTGGCGGCCGTCCCGCACGATGTGACGGCCTGCCACGACCGTGTGCCGCACATCAGCGGCGGAGGCGGCGAATACGGCGGTCTCCGCTGCCAGTCGGGGCACCGGCCCCGCTGTTCTGACGGAGTCCAGGGCGACGGTCGTCAGGTCGGCGGGCGCGCCCGGTTCCAGGACGCCCGCGTCGGGGCGGCCGAGTGCGGCGTGCCCGTCGGCGGAGGCGGCCCTCAGCAGGGCGGCGGCCGTCCAGTGGCCCCGGATGTGGGTGCGCAGCCGCTCGTTGAGCTCCATCGCCCGCGCCTCTTCGAAGAGGTCGATGACGGCGTGGCTGTCGCTGCCCAGCGAGAGCGGCGAGCCCGCCTTCTGGAGGGCGGCGGCGGGGCCGATGCCGTCGGCGAGGTCGCGTTCGGTGGTGGGGCACATGCAGGTGCCGGTGGCGGAGGAGCCGAGCAGCGCGATGTCCTCCTCCGTCAGATGCGTGTTGTGGATGCCGGTGGTGCGCGGGCCGAGGACCCCGTGGTCGGCGAGGAGCCGGGTGGGGGTGCGGCCGTGGGCGGCCTTGCAGGCCTCGTTCTCCGCCGTCTGTTCGGAGAGGTGGACGTGGAGCGGGGCGCCGCGCTCCTCGGCCCATGCGGCGACGGTGGCCAGCTGGCCGGCCGGGACCGCGCGGACGGAGTGGACGGCCGCGCCGATCAGGGTGTGGTCGTCGCCCTTGAGGAGGGAGGCGCGCTCGGCCCAGGCGTCGGCGGTGGTGTCGGAGAAGCGCAGCTGGTGCCGGTCGGGCTTCTCGCCGAAGCCGGCGGCCAGGTAGGCGGTGTCCAGCAGGGTGATCCGGATACCGGCCTCGGCCGCCGCCGCGATCAGCGCCTCGCCCATGGCGTTCGGGTTGTCGTAGGGCGTGCCGCCGGGCGCGTGGTGCAGATAGTGGAACTCGCCGACGGAGGTGATGCCGGCCAGGGCCATCTCCGCGTACGTGGCGCGGGCCAGGTCGAAGTAGCTGTCCGGGGTGAGCCGGGAGGCCGCGCGGTACATCAGCTCGCGCCAGGTCCAGAAGGTGCCCGAGCCCACCTGGACGGTGGCGCGCAGGGCCCGGTGGAAGGCGTGGGAGTGGGTGTTGGCGAGGCCGGGGAGGGTCAGGCCGCGCAGCACGGTGGCGCCGGGCGGGGGTGTCTCCACCCCGGTCCTGACTCCGGCGATGCGGCCGTCGGCGACCTCCACCGTGACATCGGGCTCGACATGGGTCCCGAGCCAGGCGTGGTCCATCCAGTACGTAGCGGTGACGGGCCCGCCCACCGCCCTTGTCGTCACCGCGGTCCGGGTTGTCAGCTGCACGCGAGACCTTCCAGTACGTCGGCGAGTGCCCGCACCCCGGCCGTGCAGTCGTCCTCCGCGGCGTGCTCGGCCGGGGAGTGCGAGATGCCGGTGGGGTTCCGTACGAAGAGCATGGCGGTGGGCACCGAAGCGGACAAAATACCCGCATCGTGGCCCGCGCCGGTGCCCAGGACGGGGGCCGGGCGCCCCGTGTCGCCGGTCCCCTCCAGGATCTTGGCGAGCTCGTCGCGCAGGGCGTGCTCGAACTCGACCACGGGCGTGAACGACTCCCGTACGACGTCGAGGTCGATCCCGGCCCGCCCGGCGTACTCCTGGGCGGCGCGCGCGATCCCGGTGACGACGGCGTCCAGGGTCGCCTGGTCGGCGGCGCGGGAGTCCAGCCAGCCACGGACGAGGGAGGGAATGGCGTTGACCCCGTTGGGCTCGACCGCGATCTTGCCGAAGGTGGCGAGCGCGCCGGTGAGTTCGGCCTCGCGGCGGGCGGCGAGCACGGTCTCGGCGTATGTGAGCATCGGGTCGCGGCGGTCGGCCAGGCGGGTGGTGCCCGCGTGGTTGGCCTCGCCCCGGAAGTCGAACCGCCAGCGGCCGTGCGGCCAGATGGCGGAGGCGATGCCGACGGGGTCGCCGGTCAGGTCGAGGGCGCGGCCCTGCTCGACGTGGAGTTCGACGAACGCGCCGATACGGGCGAGCCGTTCGGGGTCGGGGCCGATGGCCTCGGGGTCGTGTCCGGCCTTCTCCATGGCGGCGGGCAGGGTGGTCCCGTCCGCGTCCCGGAGTCGGTGGGCGTCGGCCGCGGTGAGCTGCCCGGCGGCGAGCCGGGACCCGACGCAGGCAAGACCGAAGCGGGCGCCCTCCTCGTCACCGAAGTTGGTGATCGCCAGGGGGCGGGTGAACGCCGCGCCCCTGCTGTGGAGTTCATCGAGAGCGGCGAAGGAGGAGACCACGCCCAGCGGCCCGTCGAAGGCGCCGCCGTCCGGGACGGAGTCCAGGTGCGACCCGGTGACGACGGCGTCGCCGGCCAGGGGGTCGCCGAGCCAGGCCCACTGGTTGCCGTTGCGGTCCCTCTCGTAGGTGAGGCCGCGCGCCTCGGCCTGCGTACGGAACCAGGCCCGGCAGTCGAGGTCCGCCGCCGACCAGGCGTAACGCCGGTAGCCGCCGCTTTCGGGGTGGCGCCCGACGGGGGCCAGCTCGCGCCACATGGAGAGGAAGGAGTCACCCGTGCGCCACGTGGCCCCGGGCGTGCTCTCCGTCGTGCCGTTCGGCGTGGTGCCCGTGGGCATCAGTTGCCCTCCGCCATCGGCACGCGTACGCCCTTGTCGGTGGCGACCGAATCCGCGATGTCGTAGCCCGCGTCGACGTGACGGATGACGCCCATGCCGGGGTCGTTCGTCAGGACGCGGCGGATCTTCTCGCCCGCGAGCTTCGTGCCGTCCGCGACGGTGACCTGGCCCGCGTGGATGGAGCGGCCCATGCCGACGCCGCCCCCGTGGTGGATGGAGACCCAGGAGGCGCCGGAGGCGACGTTGACCATGGCGTTCAGGAGCGGCCAGTCGGCGATGGCGTCGGAGCCGTCGAGCATGGCCTCGGTCTCGCGGTACGGGGAGGCGACCGAGCCGCAGTCCAGGTGGTCGCGGCCGATGGCCAGCGGGGCGGCCAGTTCACCGCTCGCGACCATGTCGTTGAAGCGCTCGCCGGCCTTGTCGCGCTCGCCGTAGCCGAGCCAGCAGATGCGGGCGGGCAGGCCCTGGAAGTGGACGCGCTCGCCGGCCATCTTGATCCAGCGGTGCAGCGACTCGTTCTCCGGGAAGAGCTCCAGCATCGCCTTGTCGGTCTTGTGGATGTCGGACGCCTCGCCGGACAGGGCGGCCCAGCGGAAGGGGCCCTTGCCCTCGCAGAAGAGGGGGCGGATGTAGGCGGGGACGAAGCCGGGGAAGTCGAAGGCGCGGTCGTACCCGGCGAGCTGGGCCTCACCGCGGATGGAGTTGCCGTAGTCGAAGACCTCGGCCCCGGCGTCCATGAAGCCGACCATGGCCTCGACGTGGCGGGCCATCGACTCCCGGGCGCGCTGGGTGAAGTCGGCGGGCTTCTCGGCGGCGAGGTCCGCCATGTCGTCGAAGTCCACGCCGAGCGGGAGGTAGGCCAGCGGGTCGTGGGCGCTGGTCTGGTCGGTGACGATGTCGACCGGCGCGCCCTCGGCGAGCATCCGGGGCAGCAGCTCCGCCGCGTTGCCGAGGAGGCCGATGGAGAGGGGGCGGCGGGCGTCACGGGCCTCGACGGCGAGCTGGAGGGCGTGCTCCAGGTTGTCGGCCCTGACGTCCAGGAAGCGGTGCTCGATCCGGCGCTCGATGGCGCGCGGGTCGCAGTCGATACAGATGGCGACGCCGTCGTTCATGGTGACGGCGAGCGGCTGGGCGCCGCCCATGCCGCCGAGCCCGGCCGTCAGGGTGATCGTCCCGGCCAGCGTCCCGCCGAACTTCTTCGCGGCGACGGCGGCGAAGGTCTCGTAGGTGCCCTGGAGGATGCCCTGGGTGCCGATGTAGATCCAGGACCCGGCGGTCATCTGGCCGTACATGGTGAGGCCGAGCGCCTCCAGGCGGCGGAACTCCTCCCAGTTGGCCCAGTCGCCGACCAGGTTGGAGTTGGCGATCAGGACGCGCGGCGCCCACTCGTGGGTCTGCATGACACCGACCGGCCGCCCCGACTGGACGAGCATCGTCTCGTCCTGCTTGAGCGTCTGCAGCGTCCGGACCATCGCGTCGAAGGAGCGCCAGTCGCGGGCCGCCTTGCCCGTGCCGCCGTAGACGACGAGCTTGTCGGGGTGCTCGGCGACCTCGGGGTCCAGGTTGTTCTGGAGCATGCGCAGGGCGGCTTCCTGCTGCCATCCCAGGGTGCTGAGGGCGCTGCCGCGCGGCGCTCGTACGGGGCGGGGTCCTGACATGGCGGTGCCTCCTCGCGACGGTGAATATCTATTCACATCCTGAGGTGCTGAATAGTCGTAGTCAACAGGGGCGGTTCGCGCCGCACCCCCGAACGCCGGACGCAAGCCCGTCGGCGGTCGGTTTTCCGCCGAAACCCCGCGCGCCGAACGTCCCGCCCACGGTCACCGGCCCGGCGCCGGCCACCCCCGTGACCACCCCGCGGCTCCGCTCCGGCATGGCCGGGGAACACACCCTCCCGAACACGACGGCCGACGCGATCCGGCCGCTCCTTTACACCCCGCCGCGCATGTACCAAAGGAAAATGCCAGAACCTCCACCTGCCGTGAGCACGTTGCGTAGCCTCAGGGTCACAGCCGTACGCCGCGTCGGGAGGGGAATCCGCGTGCCCGGAATCGACGAGTGCCTGCTCGAAGTCATGAGGCTGCCCGGCGCCCGTGGCGCCTCGGTGGTCGACTGGACGAGCGGCCTCGCGCTCGGGACCATCGGCGAATCCCCCAACGGCGACCACGAGGCCACGGCGGCCGAGACGGCGGAGGTCGCCCGGATGACCGCCGAACAGCCCGCCTTCGCCCACCTGGCGGCGGGGACCGCGGCCGCACCGGCAGAAACGACGGCGGGGGCGCCGAGCACCGCCGTCGAGGACGTCATCGTCACCACCCAAGACGGATACCACATGCTCCGCTTCGTCGAGACGGCTTTCGACAGCAGCGTCTTCCTCCACCTCTGGCTGAGCCGCTCCGAGGGCAACCTCGCGCTGGCCCGGTTACGTCTGGGTGAGCTGGCCGAGCGGCTGGTGCTGGCATGAGCGCGATAGCCGCCGACCCCGGCGCCCCCGAGACGGACCGGCTCCCGGTCCTCTCCCCGATGCTCCAGCGGCTCGCGGCCGAGCGGGCCACCGGCGCCCTGATGCGCGACCGCGGCACGCTCTACCTCGCCGACGGCCAGGTGGTGCACGCCGAGAGCCCCGCCACCCCCGGCATCGACGTGCTCCTCACCACCGGCGGCACGCTGCGCCACGAGGGCTGGTGGGACGCGGTGGCGCAGGCCGGGGCCGGGCAACGGGTCGGCCGCTACCTCGTGGACAGCGGCCATGTGCCGGGCGGGGCACTGGAGTTGTGCCACCTGGGCGCGCTGTACGACGCCGCGTTCTTCGCCCTCGCCCCGACCGGGACGCCCGCCCGCTTCCGTTACGGGGTGTCCCACTGGATCGGCCCGGTGCGGCCGGTCCCGGCGGCCGCCGTACAGCGCGAGACGCTGCGCAGACGGGAGCTGCTGGACCGGATCTGGCCCGACCCGGCCTGCGACAGCGCCCCCGTGGTCCGGTCGTCGGCGCACCCGGGCGACAGTCCTGTACCCGCCCGCCAGCGCGCCGTCCTGGAGCTGGCCGACGGCGTGCGTACGGCCTCCGACATCGCCCAGGCACTGGGCCGTTCGGCGTTCCACATCCTGGTCGACCTGCGGCGGCTCGCCGCGGCCGGCCTGGTGGCGGCGGTCCGCGCCCAGCCGCTGCCCGCCACCGCCTCGGCACACGGCCGGATCACGCTCCCCGAGGTGACGGCCGACCCCGATATCGCCCTGCTGCGCCGGCTCCGAGACGCATTGGAGGCCCTGTGATACGCGCGCTCAGACAGCGTGCCGGGAGGAGACAGCTGATGGTTCCCGAGGCCGAGACACGCGGTGTCCTCGACGAGCTCCAGCGGTTACGGGCCCGGGTCCCCCTGCTCGCCGGGGCGCTGGCCGCCTCCACCGACGGACTGGTCCTGGCCCACGACACCCCGGGCATCGAGGCCGAGGGCGTCGCCGCCCTCACCGCCGCCGCGCTCGGCGTCTCGATCCGCATGACGGAGGCCACCGGCCGCGGCGGCTTCCGGGAGCTCCTGGTCCGCGGCGAGAGCGGCTACATCGCCACCTACGCCGCCGGCTCCTCCGCCGTCCTGACCCTGCTGGCCGAGGACCGCATCAACGTCGGCCGGCTCCACCTGGAGGGCCGCCGCGCGGGTGCCCGGATCGGCGAACTCGTCGACGCCGCCCTGGAACGCGCCGAGCGCACGCCCCCCATGCCCCGCACCGCCCCACAGCGCGGCGCCCCCAACCGCACGCTCCCCCAGCGCCCCACGTGAAACCGCTTCCCCGCTTCCCCCCACCCGTACGACCAAGACCACCGGGACTCACGCCATCACGCGGAAACCCACGTCACCCATACAGAAAAGGACCCGGTCACCCCGGCCGGCCACGGAAAGGAAACACGCCCCCATGGCGAACACCGAAGCGTCATTGAAGGAAGCGATGAGCTCGATCGAGGGCACCACGGGTGTCGCCCTCGTCGACTACACGAGCGGGATGGCCCTGGGCACGCTCGGCGGCGGCAAGGACTTCAACCTGGAGGTCGCCGCCGCGGGCAACACCGACGTGATCCGCGCCAAGCTCCGCACCATGGAGCACCTGGGCCTCAAGGAGGAGATCGAGGACATCCTCATCACCCTGGGCACCCAGTACCACCTGATCCGGCTGCTCAAGACCCGGGGCAGCAACGGCCTCTTCCTCTACCTGGTGCTGGACGCGAGCCGCGCCAACCTGGCGATGGCCCGCCACCAGCTGAAGAGGATCGAGGCCGAGCTGGAGGTCTGAGCGCCTTCCGGACCCTCACCGGCGGCGACGCCGCGCCCCGCCCGGCGCGGCGTCCCCCGCCACCGGTCCCGTCGTGCGGTGCCCCTGCACCCGCTTCGCGACCGGGCTGCCGCGCCCGGCCCAGTCGGTGCGCACCCAGTACAGGGCGTCGTCCCGGCGCTCCCGCTGCCCGATCCGTACGGCCTTCGCCCAGAGACCGGCCCCCGCACCCGCGAGCACCAGCCCGCCGGCGCCAGGCAGGGCGAACGACGAGGCCACCGCCGCCACGAACGCCCCCAGCAGCCACCACCGGTGCCCGCGCCGCCACACCCGTACGGTCACGGTCCGGTCCTGGAGGAAGTCGCCGCGTCCCGCACGGGAGGCGCCCCGGGCCAGCTCCGCCTACCGCCCGCCGCGCGCCAGGGCCACGACGGCCGCGGTGACGATGAAGAGCGCCGCCCCGGCCAGCAGCCCGATCCTGCGTCCGGTCAGCCCCGGTACGAACGCTCCCGCGGCGGCGGCCACCAGCCCGGCCCACCACAGCGGTGCCGCTCCGGCCCGTACGATCACGGCCACTCTCGCCAGCGACTGCCCTCCGCGCCCCACGTCCGTACCCCGTCTCTCCGCGATGTCCCGCTCTGCGATGTCCCGCTCCGTGCTGGAGCGGTGGTTCTGGGCGCGGAGATCAGCGGCCGCAGATGAGCGATGCGTGAGAATCCGGGAAAACGGCGGGCGCGGGCCCCTCACTCCACGAACAGACCCCGAGCAGCCGCCCGTACGTCGAACTCCTCCAGCCGCGCCTGGGCGTCAGGGAGTTCGTCGCACATCGCCTCCAGCAGCACCCGCCCCAGCAGCATCGGCGCGCAGACGGTGTCGAAGGAGAGCCCGGAGCCGATGGCCGCCGGGAGCAGCAGATCGCTGTGCTTGGCGACCGGCGCGAACGCGGAGTCGGCGACCGTCACGACGGTGAACCCCTGCTCCCCGGCGTACGCCAGCGCCTCCACGCACTCCTTGGGATGGCGCGGCAGCGCGAAGCACATCAGGGCGGTGGCCCCGGCCCGGCGGGCGGAGTCGATCCGGTCCAGGAGCGTGGAGCCGCCCTCGTCGAGCACCCGGACGTCGGGGTGGACCTTGGCGGCGAAGTAGCCGAACCCGCGCGCCTGCGAGGAGGCTGCGCGCAGCCCCAGCACGGGCAGCGGCCGGGACCCGGCGAGCAGCCGGCCCGCCCGCTCGACGGGTCCGGGGTCGGCGAGCAGGTCCGAGAGGTGCTGGAGGTTCTCGATCTCGGCGCGCACGGCCTGCTGGTACTCGTTGTACGTCTCCCCCGCGTCCTCCTGCTCCGCGTCGGCGGGCGCGACCTCGCGCAGGTGGCGGCGGAGCGCCGGGTAGCCGTCGAAGCCGAGCGCGACGGCGAAGCGGGTGACGGAGGGCTGGCTGACCCCGGCGAGTTCGGCCAGCTCGACGCTGGAGAGGAACGGCGCGTCGGCCGCCCGGCGGACCATGCAGTGCGCGATGCGCCGCTGGGTGGGCGTGAGCCGGTGCCCCTCGAAGAGCTGCTGCAACCGCGCGGCGGGGCTGCTCCCACTCATGCTGTCCCCTTGCTGGATCCGTCGCGCCACGATCGGCGCCGACAGATCCATTCAGCCAGGAAGGATCCTGCATGTCCATATGCAGCGGGTGGACGGGCGGCCCGCAATCGGGAAACCATCAGGCACGTCATTTCTGCCGGCCCGATCGCAACAGGGATCCACCATGACCGAACCATGGAACGCCGATACCCCCAAGGTCATTCAGCTGCCCTCCGGGCGGCGGATCCGGGGGCGCGGCCTCAGGAATGACCTGCCGGAGGGGCAGACACCGACATTCGCCGTGCACCTGACGGACCACCGGCCGGCCGACCCGCCGTGGGAATCGGTGTGGGTGCCCTGGCGGGACTTCTGGCTGCCCACCGACCCGGCGGAGGCGATGAGCGAGCTCCGCCTCGCCCACGAGCGGTCCGCGAGCGAGCGGGTGGAGATCTGCTGCGGAGGTGGCATCGGCCGGACGGGGACGGCGTTGTCCGCGATCTGCGTCTTCGAGGGGATGAACCCCAAGGAAGCGGTCACGTGGGTGCGGCGGAACTACCACCCGCGTGCGGTCGAGGTGCCCTGGCAGCGGCGCTTCATCCGTCAGACCTCCGCCGCCGGCGCGTCCGGCGGGGGGCGGGCCGGCCAGCCGTGACGTGCCGGGAAATACGGGGGTTAGCCCCCGTGTTCCGGCCTGCCCGCGCTCGTAACGTAAAGGCATGGAAGCCCGAGACCACGAACTCAAGAGGGATCTCGCCGCCACGCTCCACGCACGCGGTGAGCTGGGGCCGGAGTACGAGTCCGCGCTCATCGAATCGTTCCTGGAGAAGGTCGAGCAGCGCCTCGACACCACCATGGACCGCCGGGTCCGGCGCCACCTGGCCGAGCAGCAGGTGACGGCCGCCCGGGATCCCCGGTCCGCGCGTTCGCCGTCCGCGGCGGGCGCGGCGTCCGGCTTCGGGGAGCGGTTCGGGTTCGGGATCGTCTCGCTCGTCCTGGCCATCCCGCTCTCCGCGATCGGGGCTGGCAACGCGGGCATCGAGGGGCTGGTGGTGGCCTGGATGGGGATCGTCGGGGTGAACGCGGTCCACGCGGCGCGCAACGGGGGCCTGTTCCGGCAGCGGGAGCGGCGCGAGGCCTCCGACTGGCAGGACTGAGGAACGTAACCGGACAGTTTTCCCGGGGCGGGGCGTACGCAGCAGCGCCCTGGTGCACAGCGGGAACGACTGCGCGGCCGGGCCCGCAGGGGGTCCGGCCGCGCAGTCGCTGCAAGTATGTCGCGGGGGCCGCCGCACCCCCGGTGGCCCGGGGGGCGGGACGACGGCGGTCCCCGCGAAGGACGCGGTCCGGGTCAGGGCCGGATACCCGCGTCCGGGCGACGGTGGAGGTCCGGGAGCCGCTCCGTAGTCCGGTGTCGCCGTTCTGGGTGCCGGCGGGTTTCCCTGCCGACACCCACCAATGTGCCGGAGCCGTGTTAAGCGGGTGCTGCGCGGACGTGACGCGCTCGTACCGTTTTCGCGAAGCCCCGAAGCCGGCCGGTCAGACCTTCGTGGAACCGGCGTCCTTCGCGAGGAACGCCAGCACGTCCTGCCTGCTCACGACGCCCTTCGGCTTGCCCTCGACCAGCACGATCGCCGCGTCCGCACCATCGGCACCACTGAGCGCGGCCATCAGGTCCTCGACCGGCTCGCCCGAGCCGACCTGCGGCAGCGGGGCCGACATGTGCTTCTCCAGCGGGTCGTTGAGCGAGGCGCGCTGGGTGAACAGGGCGTCCAGCAGCTGACGCTCCACGACGGAGCCGATGACCTCGGCGGCCATCACGTCGGGGTGTCCGGCGCCCGGCTTCACGATCGGCATCTGGGAGACGCCGTACTCCCGCAGGACGTCGATCGCCTCGCCGACCGTCTCGTCCGGGTGCATGTGGACGAGGGAGGGCAGCGGGCCCTCCTTGAAGTTCAGCACCGCGCTGACCTGCGGCGAGGAGCTCGTGTCCTCCAGGAAGCCGTAGTCGGCCATCCACTCGTCGTTGAAGATCTTGCTGAGGTAGCCGCGGCCGCTGTCGGGCAGCAGCACCACCACGACGTCGTCCGGGCCGAGCCGCTTGGCGACCTCCAGGGCCCCGACGACCGCCATGCCGCAGGAGCCGCCGACGAGCAGGCCCTCCTCCTTGGCGAGGCGGCGGGTCATCTGGAAGGTGTCCTTGTCGGAGACCGCGACGATCTCGTCGGTGACGCTCGCGTCGTAGGCGGAGGGCCAGAAGTCCTCACCGACGCCCTCGACCAGGTACGGCCGGCCGGAGCCGCCGGAGTAGACCGAGCCCTCCGGGTCGGTGCCGATGACCTGGACGGCTCCGTTGCTGATCTCCTTGAGGTAGCGCCCGGTGCCGGTGATCGTGCCGCCGGTGCCGACGCCCGCGACGAAGTGGGTGATCTTCCCCTCCGTCTGCTCCCACAGCTCGGGACCGGTGGTCTCGTAGTGCGAGCGCGGGTTGTTCGGGTTGGAGTACTGGTCCGGCTTCCAGGAGCCCGGCGTCTCGGCGACCAGCCGGTCGGAGACGTTGTAGTACGAGTCCGGGTGCTCCGGGTCAACCGCGCTGGGGCAGACGACGACCTCGGCGCCGTACGCGCGCAGCACGTTGATCTTGTCCGTGGACACCTTGTCCGGGCAGACGAAGATGCACTTGTAGCCCTTCTGCTGGGCGACGATCGCGAGGCCGACGCCCGTGTTGCCGCTGGTCGGCTCGATGATGGTGCCGCCGGGCTCGAGCTCGCCGCTCTGCTCGGCAGCCTCGATCATGCGCAGGGCGATGCGGTCCTTCACCGACCCGCCGGGGTTGAAGTACTCGACCTTGGCCAGGACCGTCGCCTGGATACCTGCCGTGACGTTGCGCAGCCTCACCAGCGGGGTGTTGCCGACAAGAGTGATCAGCGAATCGTGGAATTGCACCGTGTACTCCGGGATCTCCGAGATGGTCCGGCCCAGAGTATGCGTACGAGCCGGACGATGCGTACGTACGGGCTCCGCCCCGGGAAGGGGAGGCCGGAAAGCGAGGTCGGATACGGAGCGTACGGGCCCGGAAACGCGCGGTGCGATTGGGCGGCGCCCTTCCTGGGGCAGGTAGGTACATGTAGGGCTGTACGGCGAGAAGGAGGTGGACCGGACTGTGTCGAGAGCAAGGGTGGCACGGCGGATCGCGGCGGGCGCGGCTTACGGCGGTGGCAGCATCGGACTGATCGGTGCGGCGGCCGTCGGCGTGTTCCTGGCGGAGGTCCAGCTCGCGAAGAGGCAGGTGGGCGGCGGTACGGCACCGGTTCCGCCGAGCGCGGACGGGCGGTACGGGGTGGCGTTCGCCGGTCCGAACGATCCGCTGCGGCTCGGGATGCTCGGGGATTCGACGGCAGCGGGCCAGGGGGTGCGGCGGGCCGGGCAGACCCCGGGGGCGCTGCTCGCCTCGGGTCTTGCGGCGGTGGCCGAGCGGCCGGTGGACCTGCGGAACGTGGCGCTGCCGGGGGCCCGGTCGGACGATCTGGAGCGGCAGGTGTCGCTGCTGCTCGCGGACCCGGCCCGTACCCCGGACGTCTGCGTGATCATGATCGGGGCGAACGACGTCACCCACCGGATGCCCGCCACCCAGTCGGTGCGCTGTCTGACGACGGCGGTGCGCAGGCTGCGGACGGCGGGGGCGGAGGTGGTCGTGGGGACCTGCCCGGACCTGGGCACGATCGAGCCCGTCTACCAGCCGCTGCGCTGGCTGGCCCGGCGGGTGAGCCGGCAGTTGGCGGCGGCGCAGACGATCGGCTCGGTGGAGCAGGGCGGGCGCACGGTGTCGCTGGGCGACCTGCTGGGCCCGGAGTTCGCGGCGAACCCGCGCGAACTGTTCGGGCCGGACAACTACCACCCCTCGGCCGAGGGGTACGCGACGGCGGCCATGGCGATGCTGCCCACGCTCTGCGCGGTGCTGGGCCTGTGGCCGGAGTCGGACCGGCTGGACGGCTCGCGCCGCGAGGACATCCTCCCGGTGGCCAAGGCGGCCTCCCAGGCGGCCCGCGAGGCCGGTACGGAGGTCACGGGGGCCCGCGCGCCCTGGGCCCTCCTCAAGCACCGCAGGCGGCGGCGTCTGCCCGCGTCGACGGAGACGGAGCCGGCGCCCCACCCGCACCCGGACGCGGCGCACGGTCATCCGTAGGGGCTTCCGGGCCGGGAGCACCCGGCAGGCCACGGGGCTGAGCAAGCGCTTAGAAAAGAGTCCCGCATCACACGGCCTGCCGGGTGACCCCGGCGATACGCCCGGGTAGCTTCCAGAGGAGTTCCCTCCGTCCACCCAGCCTTCCAGCCCTCATGGAGCCGCGTGATGCCCGAAGCCGTGATCGTCTCTGCCGCCCGTTCGCCGATCGGCCGCGCCTTCAAGGGGTCCCTCAAGGACCTGCGCGCGGACGACCTGACCGCCACGATCATCCAGACCGCGCTGGCCAAGGTCCCGGAGCTGGACCCGAAGGACATCGACGACCTGATGCTGGGCTGCGGCCTGCCCGGGGGCGAGCAGGGCAACAACCTGGGCCGCATCATCGCCGTGCAGATGGGGATGGACCACCTTCCCGGCTGTACGGTCACCCGCTACTGCTCCTCCTCGCTGCAGACCAGCCGGATGGCGCTGCACGCGATCAAGGCGGGCGAGGGCGACGTCTTCATCTCGGCGGGCGTCGAGATGGTGTCCCGCTTCACCAAGGGCAACTCCGACAGCCTCCCGGACACGCACAACCCGCTCTTCGCCGAGGCCGAGGCCCGCACCGCCGCCCGCGCCGAGGAGTCCGGTGCGGGCTGGCGCGACCCGCGCGAGGACGGCATCGTCCCGGACGCGTACATCTCGATGGGGCAGACGGCGGAGAACCTGGCCCGGTCCAAGGGCGTCACCCGCCAGGAGATGGACGAGTTCGGCGTACGGTCGCAGAACCTCGCCGAGGAAGCCCTGAAGAACGGCTTCTGGGAGCGGGAGATCACCCCGGTCACCACCCCCGACGGCACGGTCGTCTCCAAGGACGACGGCCCGCGCGCGGGCGTCACGCTGGAGGGCGTGGAGGGCCTGAAGCCGGTCTTCCGCCCCGACGGCCTGGTCACCGCGGGCAACTGCTGCCCGCTCAACGACGGCGCCGCCGCCCTGGTGATCATGTCCGACACCAAGGCGCGCGAGCTGGGCCTGACCCCGCTGGCCCGGATCGTCTCCACCGGCGTCTCCGGCCTCTCCCCCGAGATCATGGGTTACGGCCCGGTCGAGGCCAGCAAGCAGGCGCTGAAGCGGGCCGGCCTGACCATCGACGACATCGACCTCGCCGAGCTCAACGAGGCGTTCGCCGCCCAGGTCATCCCCTCGTACCGGGACCTCGGCCTGCCGCTGGACAAGGTCAACGTCAACGGCGGTGCGATCGCGGTCGGCCACCCCTTCGGCATGACGGGCGCCCGCATCACCGGCACCCTGATCAACAGCCTCCAGTTCCACGACAAGCAGTGGGGCCTGGAGACGATGTGCGTGGGCGGCGGCCAGGGCATGGCGATGGTGATCGAGCGGCTGAGCTGAGCCGCAGCGGAGGCGAAGCCCAGCGCGACCACAAGCACTAGCGGCTGAGCCAGCACCTGCGGGGGCTCCAGGACTTCCCTCGCCACCGGGTGTCCGAATCCGGCCGAGCCCCGACCGTGACCGAATCTCCCCCAGGATGTGATCTGCGTCCCGGGGGAGAGGTGTTTTCCCAGCTCACAGCAGATATGGGGGTAAACCTAGGACCGAAAGACCTGTCCATTTCGTGACGTAATGCACTGACAGGCGGTACGGGTACAGGCCAAGCTGATGTAGGAAGTCGGGGGTATCGATTGAAACCGGGAGTTGTCAGTGAGCGCCATGTCATTTGCCCTGTTGCTGACCACCGCCGCTGCCACGGCCGTCGGCGCCGCCGCGCTGCATGCCGCTCACGGGCTGCGCAAGCAGGTCGCGGCCCTGCGCACGGAGCTGGCCGAGGGCCGCGCTCTCGGTGCGTCGGTGCCACCGCAGAGCCGTAGTACCGCCACCCCCGCCGAGGAGATACGCGCGGCCGTGGCCGAGGCTCTGGCCGAGGAGCGCGAGCGCGAGCTGGCCGAGGCGCGCGCCTTCTGGGCCGCCCAGGAGGCCCGCGACGCGGCGGACGCCCCTTCCCTGCTGGGCGGGCTGCCCATGCTCGGCGAGGACGCCCCGTTCTACCTGCCGCGCCAGGCCGACTTCGCCGGTCTGGAGTCGCTGGACCTCGAAGCGGCGGAGGCGATGGAGGAGCTGGCGGAGCTGAGCGAGCGGACGCTCGCGGAGCACGAGGCCGCCGACTTCGCCGGTGAGTTCATGGACCTTCCGGAGATCGCGGACCACCCCGAGGACTCCCCCGAGCTGGCCGCGGCGCGCCGCCGCCACCCCTCGCACCCGGACTTCGTCCCCGTACAGACACCGGTGGTCACCGACCACGAGCGCACCGTGAGCCGTCTGGAAGAGCTGGCCGAGCTGGCCACCGAGCTGACCGACGTGCGGCCGGGACCGCTGGGCACGCTCGATGTGTACGTCTTCGCCGACGGCACCACGCTCTGTATGACCCCCGGCCACCGCGAGACGGCCGAGCGGCTCGCGGACGCGCTGCGGGCGGGCCGGCAGCCGGTGCTGCTGGGCGGTTCGGGCGTCTCCGGCGCCTACGCGCTGACCTTCTCCTGCGGCGAGGACAACGTCTACATCCTGGCGGACCGCGTCATCGCCTCGTTCTGAGCCTCCTGCACCGCAGACACCCCCGGGCGCGGGCCCGGCTACGCGAAAGCCCGCGCCGACGCTTCCTCGACGTACCGCACGGCCTCGTCCAGCTCTCCGGACGGGGCCGTTACCAGTGCGACGGCCAGATCCCTCCCGGCGACGGCGAGTTGGTCGCCCACGGCGAACATCCCGGCGTCCGGCAGCACCCGGGGCTCCGCCCCGGGGTTCTCGAAGCGCTGGGCCCGTACGGCAAGTTCGCGGGCGGCGGCCAGGGCTTCGGCGGCCGCACCGCGCTGGAGGCGGCTCTGCGGGGCGGAGCGCAGCCGGCCGGCGAATCGGTCCACGGCCAGGATCAGAGGCGTCGTATCGAGCACGGGCCCGACCCTACGCGCCCGTCCCGCCCGACTGCCACGCCCCCTTCCCCGCGCCCGCCCCTCGCTCGCCCCGCGCCCCCGAGCGCCCCTCCCCGCATGGTTGCCAACGGGCGAACGCTCAGGCACGGTGTCGGGAAGGAACAGCAACGCGCACTGCGTCGGAGGCGCCGATGTCCCATGTCTTCTCCGAAGAAACCCACCGCAACCTGCTCTCCCGAATCCCTCAATGCACCGGTCGTGAGATCGCCGACTGGATCCGGACCGTCGATGAAGGACCCTCCCTCGTCCGCTTCGAGGAGAAGGTGAGCTGGCTTCGCGGCGAGCACGAACTCGCCTACGGCCACGCCAAGGCGATCATCCACGAGTACGACCTCAGGCGGGCCGCACGCAAGCTGTTGTGACCGCGCAGGGCCACAAAACGGGACGGCCCGCAGGCGTGAAGCCTGCGGGCCGTCCCGACGTACTCACCGATTCGGCGCCGGTCAGTCGTCACCACTGAGGATGGCGACCAGGCGCAGCATCTCGATGTAGATCCACACCAGGGTCACGGTGAGGCCGAAGGCGGCCAGCCACGCCTCCTCGCGCGGGGCGCCGTACGCGATGCCGTCCTCGACCTGCTTGAAGTTGAGGGCGAGGATGCACGCGCCGATCACGATGGCCACGATGCCGAAGACGACACCGAGGGCGCCGCTGCGGAAGCCGAGGCCGTCACCGCCGCCGAAGACGGCGAACAGCAGGTTCACCATCATCAGCAGCATGAAGCCGATGGCGGCGGCCATCACGAAGCCGTAGAAACGGCGCGTGACCCGGATCAGACCGGTGCGGTAGGCGATCAGCACACCGGCGAAGACCGCCATCGTGCCGAGCACCGCCTGCATCGCGGCGCCGGGGGCGACGTAGACACTGACGATGTTGCTGACGATGCCGAGGAAGACACCCTCGAACGCCGCGTAGGTAAGGATCAGCGGTGGCGAGGGCCGGCGCTTGAACGAGTTCACCAGCGACAGCACGAAGCCGATGATCGCGGCACCGATGGCGACGCCGTAGGCGGTGCCCAGGTTCGCCTGGTCGACCGGCAGGACCCACCAGGCGATGGCGGCGGCCACGATCACGGTGCCGAGCGTCATCGCCGTACGCGTCACCACGTCGTCGATGGTCATCGCGTCGGTGCGCGCGGGCGCCGGGGCGCCGGGCTGGGTGCCCTGCTGGGCGTAAGGGTTGGTGGCGTACGGGTTTGCGGCGGTGCCCTGCGCGAACGGGTTGGCCCCCGTCGCGGCGGCCCCGGCCTGCGGCGCCGCGTTGAAGCCCGCGTGGCCGTTGTCGCGGCTGAACCCCCGTCGCGAGAAGACCGGGTTGCTGCTCCTCATCTCACTCCTCCATGGCCACACTGCGCGGCCTTGCGACAAGAGTAATGGGTAGGCAAAAGAACCACCCTAGTGCCAGGGGAGGATCTTTCTCACCGCCGCCGGTACGGGCCGGTTGAACCCTGCCGGTGGCCGGGCCCGGGGGCCTGCCGACGCGGGGGCTACAGGGAGGGCTGTCCGGGTCACGCTCCGTGTGCTGCGTGGTGCCCGGAGCCGGACTCGAACCGGCACGCCCCCGAGGGGCAGCGAGGTTTAAGCTCGCCGTGTCTACGTTCCACCATCCGGGCGTGCCGCGCGGCTCCGCGTTGGCAACTGACCCTATCCGGGGGCGTCCCCCGATCAGCGGAACAGTGGCGCGATGTTGTCCTATTTTATAGACCGCTTGAGGGACCGTCAGCACATACGCGCGGCCTCACCACGCGCCCGCACCGGATACCGGCAGACCGGATGCCCTGTGGGATTGACGGAAAGTCGCCGCACCCGTACGGCCCAATGCGCCAGGTGCGCGCCAGGCTTCGCCAGGGGGTGCGCCACCCTCGGGGTCCGGGGCGTCGGGGGAGGCCGGCATTCCGCCTCCGCGGGCACCTTCGCGGGCCGGAGAACGGTGATCACTCTGTGTCACCGGGCTGCCCCTCGGATGAAGCGTCAGGGTCGGTGTCATACCCGAGGAGGACGTCTCCGCCCCTGTGATGCGACTCAAGAGGGCCACGGGAACGGGGCCAGGGAGTGACGACTCAGCGCCATCGGGACGTGACGATGGAGTAGTCCCCAAGGCACCGCCGTCAGCGCGGGCCGTGTCACCCCCGTATGCATCCGCATCACCCGAACCAGGAGCGTCCCTGTGACCACCACTCCCACCGTTCACCGCGCCACCGCGGTGGCCGCCCGCGCCACGGAGCTGTCGAAGGTCTACGGCGAGGGTGAGACCCAGGTCGTCGCCCTGGACCGGGTGACCGTGGACTTCCCGCAGGGCGAGTTCACCGCGATCATGGGCCCCTCGGGCTCCGGCAAGTCGACGCTGATGCACTGCGTGGCCGGTCTCGACAGCTTCAGCAGCGGTTCGGTGCGCATCGGCGACACCGAGCTGTCCACGCTGAAGGACAAGCAGCTCACGCAGTTGCGACGGGACAAGATCGGCTTCATCTTCCAGGCCTTCAACCTGCTGCCGACGCTCACCGCGCTGGAGAACATCACCCTGCCGATGGACATCGCGGGCCGTAAGCCCGACGCCGCGTGGCTCCAGAAGGTCATCTCCATGGTGGGGCTCGCGGACCGGCTGAAGCACCGCCCCACCGAGCTCTCCGGCGGCCAGCAGCAGCGGGTCGCCGTGGCCCGCGCCCTGGCCTCGCAGCCCGAGATCATCTTCGGTGACGAGCCGACCGGGAACCTGGACTCCCGCTCCGGCGCCGAGGTCCTCGGCTTCCTGCGGAACTCGGTGCGCGAGCTGGGCCAGACCGTGGTGATGGTGACGCACGACCCGGTGGCCGCCTCCTACGCGGACCGGGTGATCTTCCTCGCGGACGGTGCGGTCGTCGACCAGATGATGCACCCGACCGCCGACGGGGTCCTCGACCGGATGAAGGCGTTCGACGCGAAGGGCCGCACCAGCTGACGCCCGCGGCGGCCCCGTACGCCTGCCGCACCCCGGCCGCCGCACCCCGCGCGTCCCCGTCCCCCCTCCGGAACCCATCCCAGGACACACAGACATGTTCCGTACCGCCCTGCGCAATGTGCTCGCGCACAAGGCCAGGCTGCTGATGACCGTGCTCGCCGTCATGCTCGGCGTAGCGTTCGTCTCCGGCACCCTCGTCTTCACCGACACCCTCGGCAACGCCTTCCGCAACCAGTCCGCCAAGAGCTACGACGACGTCGCCGTCGCCGTGCAGACCCACGCCGGCGGGCGTGACGAGAAGACCCCCGGCCTCGACGAGGCCACCCTGGAGAAGATCCGCGGCCTGGACGGCGTGGCCTCCGCCACCGGCCGGGTCAACGGCTTCGCCGGGGTCGCCGACCCCGACGGCAAGCTGATCGGCAACGGCTGGTCCAACACCGGCGCCAACTTCGCCCCCGGCAAGGACGGCAAGGACACCGCGTACGACTTCACCCAGGGCGGCGGCCCGGTGAAGAACGGGCAGATCGCGCTCGACAAGGACACCGCGTCCAAGGGCAAGTACCGCGTCGGCGACCCGGTGCGGGTCGCCACCAACGGCCCGGTGAAGGAGTACACCCTCTCCGGTGTCTTCACCACCGAGGACGGCGCGGTCAACGCGGGCGGCAGCCTGGTGCTCTTCGACACCGCGACCGCCCAGAAGCTCTACCTGAAGCCCGGTGTCTTCCAGGACGCCACCGTGACCGCCGCCGCGGGCGCCTCCGATGGCAAGCTGCTGGACGAGATCGTTCCGCTGCTGCCGGAGGAGGCCACCGCGCAGACCGGCAAGGCCCTCGCGGACGAGCAGGCGAAGCAGATCGAGAGCGGTCTCACCGGCCTCAACACCATCCTGCTGGTCTTCGCGGGCATCGCCCTGTTCGTCGGCATCTTCCTCATCGCCAACACCTTCACGATGCTGGTCGCCCAGCGCACCCGCGAGCTGGCCCTGATGCGGGCAATCGGCGCCTCCCGCCGCCAGGTCAAGCGCTCCGTGCTGATCGAGGCCGGCGTCGTCGGAACGCTCGCCTCCGTCATCGGCTTCGCCGTCGGCCTCGGCCTCGCCACCGGCCTGCGCTCCGGGATGAGCCTCCTGGGCGGCAAGATCCCGGCCGGACCGCTGATCGTCTCGCCCACCGCTGTCGGCTCCGCCTTCGCCGTCGGCATCCTGATCACCGTGCTGGCCGCCTGGCTGCCCTCCCGCCGGGCCGCGAAGATCGCCCCGGTCGCGGCGATGAGCAGCGTGCACGCCACCGCCTCCGTCAAGTCCCTCGTCGTACGGAACTCCATCGGCGGCTTCATCGCCCTGCTGGGTGCGGTGGGCATCGTCGGCGGCGCGGCGACCGGCGGGGTGAACGGCCGGTACCTGGTCGCGGCCGGCGCCTTCTTCGCCCTGATCGGCATCATCATCCTGATCCCGCTGCTCTCCCGCCCGGTCATCGCCCTGGTGCGGCCGTCGCTGAGCAAGCTGTTCGGCGTCTCCGGGAAGCTGGCCTCGCAGAACGCGGTCCGCAACCCCCGGCGTACCGGAGCCACCGCCTCCGCCCTGGCGATCGGGCTGACCCTGGTCACCGGCATCTCGGTGCTCGGCGTCACTCTCGGCCAGGCCATCGACAAGATGACCACGGACAACATCAAGGCCGACTACATGGTCTCGATGGCCAGTGGCGACTCGCTGGACGAGTCGGCGCTCACCGCCCTGTCGAAGGCGGACGGCGTCTCCGCGCTCTCCCCGCAGCAGGCGGCCTGGTTCGAGGTCGACGGGGAGTACCACTCCGCCTCCGGCGTCACCCCGGGCGATGTGGAGAAGGTCTTCTCCCTGAAGACGGTCTCCGGTTCGCTGGGCACGCTGAACGACGGCCAGGTGGCCGTCGGCTCCAAGACCGCGAAGTCCAACGGCTGGAAGACCGGCGACACCCTCCCGGTGAAGTTCGACGACGACAAGAAGGGCGAGCTGACCATCGGCGCCCTCTACGAGGAGAACGAGTTCCTCTCGCCCTTCGTGGTGCCGAAGGCCCTCGCCGACCAGCACAGCTCCACCACCCGCCCCGAGATCCGCGAGATCTGGATCAAGGCGGACGGCGGCGCGAGCAAGGCCAACGAGCAGGCCATCGTGGACGCGCTCGGCGACAACCCGGCGATGAGCGTCATGGACCGGCAGGACATCCGTGACATGTTCGGCGGCTTCATCAACACCGCGCTGAACATCATGTACGGGCTGCTCGCCATGGCCCTGCTGATCGCCGTCCTCGGGGTCGTCAACACCCTCGCGATGTCGGTGTTCGAGCGCCAGCAGGAGATCGGCATGCTGCGGGCGATCGGTCTCGACCGGGGCCGCGTCAAGCGGATGATCCGCCTGGAGGCCGTCGTCATCTCGGTATTCGGCGCGGTGATCGGGGTCGGCCTCGGCGTCTTCCTCGGCTGGGCGATCGGCCGGACCCTGTCCGCCGACATCCCCGGCTACGCCCTGGTCATCCCGTGGGACCGCCTCGCGCTCTTCCTGGCCCTGGCCGGACTGGTGGGCGTCCTCGCCTCGCTGTGGCCCGCCCGCAGCGCCGCGAAGCTCAACATGCTGACGGCGATCAAGACCGAGTAACCGGGGCCCGGGAGACCGGGACGGGGCAAGGGACGACGAGGGGCCGGTGCACCGCTGCAGAGCGGAGCACCGGCCCCTCGCCCGTTGCCTTACGGATACGGCTCCCGTCCCGTACGGATACGGCTCGCGCGTACGGGTCAGCCGCCCGCCTGCTCCGTCCAGGCACGGGTTCGCAGCGGCAGCCGGGAGCCTCCGCCCTCCAGCGGGCGCACCGCGAGGATCTGGTTGACGCCGATCTTGTTGTGCTCGAAGGAGAGCGCGGAGGCGGCCATGTACAGCCGCCAGACCCTGGCCCGGCCCGGGGAGGTGGCGCGTACCGCCTGCTCCCAGTGGCGCTCCAGGTTGGCCACCCAGCGGCGCAGGGTCAGCGCGTAGTGCTCACGGATCGCCTCGACGTCCCGGGCCTCGAACCCGGCCTCCTCCAGCGTGGCCAGGGTGCGGCCGAGGGGGGCGAGTTCACCGTCGGGGAAGACGTAGGAGTCGATGAACGCGTCGATGCGGTAGGCGTCCTCGTTCTTCTCCGGGCGGCGGGCGATCTGGTGGTTCAGCAGGCGTCCGCCGGGCTTCAGGAGGGCGAAGAGGTCGTCGGCGTACTCGCGGTAGCGGACCGAGCCGACGTGCTCGGCCATCCCGATCGAGGAGATCGCGTCGTACGGTCCGTCGCGGACGTCCCGGTAGTCCTGGACCCTGATCTCGATCCGGTCGGTCAGCCCCTCCTCGGCGATGCGCTTGCGGGCGTGGGTGGCCTGCTCCTGGGAGAGGGTGATGCCGGTGACCTGCGCCCCGTACTCACGGGCAGCGTGGATGGCCATCGAGCCCCAGCCGCAGCCGACGTCCAGAAGGCGGTCGCCCTCCTTCAGGGCGAGCTTGCGGCAGACCAGGTCGAGCTTGTCGCGCTGGGCGTCCTCCAGGGTGGAGCCGTCCTCCCAGTAGGCGCAGGAGTAGACCATGGACGGGCCGAGGACCAGGGCGTAGAAGTCGTTGCCCACGTCGTAGTGGTGGCTGATGGCCTCCTTGTCGCGCCGCTTGGTGTGCAGCGGACCACTGCGGCGGCGGACCTCCTCGACGGGCGGGGCGGGCGGCGGCCAGGGGCCGGCCAGCTGGAGGAGGCCGCGGGCGAAGGCGCGGACGGCGGGGTCACGGACCGGGTGGACGGTGTCCTTGGCGTCGGCGCCCCGGTCCCACAGGAGCCCGGCGATCCGGTCGAGCGCCTCGTACAGATCGCCTTCGACGTCGATCTCACCGGACACCCAGGCGCGGGCCAGGCCCAGTTCGCCGGGCTTCCACAGGAGTCTGCGCAGGGCGCGGCGGTGGCGGATCACGAGGACGGGGGCGCCGGGCGGACCCGATTCGCTGCCGTCCCAGGCCCGGATGCGGACCCGTAGGGGTTCCGAGAGCAATTCTTCCGCGAGAGCGGTGAGCCGCGATGCGGCGCGTGCCATGGCGCACACCTCCGTGGTGGTGTTTCCCCGACAAACACAACAAGCCCAATGCATATGTACGTGCTCATGATCCCGTCGTCGCACGTCTCGGTGCCACGACGAGGTACTTCTCCGTCAACTCTCTCCGCACGCTCCGTCATCCCGCTACCGGGCAACGAAAGGGCAAAAGGCGTGCCCGGGGGGCCGTGATCCGCCCTGCGGCGGATACGCCGAAGGGGCCGTCCGCACCACGGATGGCGGACGGCCCCTTCGGGCGTCGTACAGGCCGCTCGGCTGGAGCGTCCTTCATGCGGGGGTCAGGAGGCCTTGGCCTTCTCGCCCTCCGACTTGGCGGCGACGGCCGGAGCCGGGGCCGGCTTGGCGGCCTCGTAGAACTCCTCGCGCGGCGTCTCCATGGCGCCGAGCGAGACGACCTCGCGCTTGAGGAAGACCGCGAGCGTCCAGTCGGCGAAGATCCGGATCTTACGGTTCCAGGTCGGCATCGCCATGCCGTGGTAGCCACGGTGCATGTACCAGGCGAGACGGCCCTTGAGCTTGATCTTCACCTTGCCCATGACGATCATCGCGACGCCCTTGTGCAGGCCGAGACCGGCGACCGCACCCTTGTTGGCGTGGCTGTACTCCTTCTGCGGGAAGCCCCGCATGCCGGAGATCACGTTGTCGCCGAGGACCTTCGCCTGACGCAGCGCGTGCTGGGCGTTGGGCGGGCACCAGGCGTTCGGGTTGCCTGCGCGGCGGCCGACCATGTCCGGGACCTGGGCGTTGTCGCCCGCGGCCCAGATGTAGTCGGTGCCCTGCACCTGGAGCTTCTCGGAGGTGTCCACGTGGCCGCGGGGGCCGAGCGGCAGGCCGAAGCGGGCGAGCGCCGGGTTCGGCTTCACACCGGCGGTCCACACGATGGTGCTGGAGTCGACCTCCAGGCCGTTCTTGAGCACCACGTGACCGTCGACGCAGGAGTCCATGGAGGTGGAGAGGTAGACCTCCACGCCGCGGCTCTCCAGGTGCTCCTTGCCGTAGGCGCCCAGCTTCGGGCCGACCTCGGGAAGGATCTTGTCGGCGGCGTCGACCAGGATGAAGCGCATGTCCTCGCGCTTCACGTTGGTGTAGTACTTCGCCGCGTCGCGGGCCATGTCCTCGACCTCGCCGATGGTCTCCGCACCGGCGAAGCCGCCGCCCACGAAGACGAACGTGAGCGCCTTGCGGCGGACGTCCTCATCGGTCGTGGAGTCAGCCTTGTCCAGCTGCTCCAGGACGTGGTTGCGCAGGCCGATGGCCTCCTCGATGCCCTTCATGCCGATGCCCTGCTCGGCGAGGCCGGGGATCGGGAAGGTACGGGAGACCGCGCCCATCGCGATGACCAGGTAGTCGAAGGGCAGCTCGTAGGCCTCGCCGACGAGCGGCGCGACCGTGGCGACCTTGCGGTCCTGGTCGATGGTCGTGACACGACCGGTGAGAACCTCAGCCTTGGGCAGCACGCGTCGCAGCGGGACGACGACATGCCGAGGCGAGATGCTGCCTGCGGCAGCTTCGGGGAGGAAGGGCTGGTACGTCATGTACGACCGCGGGTCGACGACCGTGACGGTCGCCTCTCCGTATCGCATCTTCTTCAGAATGCGACGAGCTGCGTACAGGCCTACGTACCCACCGCCTACAACGAGGATCCTGGGACGCTCCGTGGTGCTCATGCCATCGAGTATCCACCTCGCCCCAGGGGGGTGCTCGTGAGCCCCTTCACAAGGATTCACCCACCCTCTGCTACACTTCGCCGCCCACGTGACCCAGGTCATGACCCCGCAGGGGAACCGCAACACCCCGGGAAACGTTCCCGACCGCCTGTGAGCTGGCCCTTGGCCCTCCAGGAGCGCCGCATCGGCACCCCGCTTCATACGTACGCAACGCCCCCGGAACGCCCCCGTACGCCTTCCGTGATGCCCCGCATATGGCCCGGACGGCCCTTGCGGGCCCGAACTTCGCCCAACAGGGCCGAATTCCTTGTGAAGAAGTTCACGAACTTCGTGGCGGCGTGTCCCCGCAAGGGTCCCCCGAGCGGCCCACCAGGGCCGTGTGGCGGCTCAAAGGTGCAGGTGACACTGCGGTTGAGCGGGCGGCGCGGGGCCGCCCGCCGCTCCCTACGCGGCGCTCCAGGCGATGCCGTCCAGGATGTCGTGCTCGCTCACGACGACCTCGTGCGCGCCCGTCCGCTCCATCACGGCGAGCAGCACGAGGGCGCCCGCCGCGATCACGTCGACCCGGCCCGGGTGCATCACGGGGATCGCGGCGCGTTCCTCGTGGGTCGACTGGAGGAGGTGCTCGGTGATCGCGCGGACCTGGCCGCGGGAGACCCGGGAGTGGTGGATGGCCCCGGAGTCGTACTCCTCCAGCTCCAGCGCGATCCCGGCGATCGTGGTGACCGTGCCCGCCAGGCCGACGAGCGTGCCGGCCCCGGTGAGCTGCACGCTCCCGGCGGCGAGGTCGAGCGCGGCGTCGATGTCCGCGCGGATCGCGGCGACCCGCTCGTGGGTGGGCGGGTCCACGACGGCCCCGTCCGCCACCAGGTGGCGCTCGGTCATCCGTACGCAGCCGATGTCCACGGACCGGGCCGCCTCGACCCGGTCCGAGCCGAGGACGAACTCGGTGGAGCCGCCGCCGATGTCGACGACCAGATACGGCTTCGCCAGGTGGTCGCTGCCGGTCAGCTCCTTGGTGGCCCCGTCGAAGGAGAGCTGCGCCTCCTGGTCACCGGTGATCACCTCGGGCTCGACGCCCAGGATGTCCCGGACACCGGAGACGAACTCCTCGCTGTTCTCGGCGTCGCGGGAGGCGGAGGTGGCGACGAAGCGGACGCGTTCGGCGCCCAGCTCCTCGATCACCGCGGCGTACTCGCGGCAGGCCGCGAACGTCCGCTCCAGCGCCTCGGGGGCGAGCCGGCCGGTCCGGTCGACGCCCTGGCCGAGGCGGACGATCGTCATCCGCCGGTCCAGCTCGGTGAAGGAGCCGGTGGCGGGGTCCGCGTCGGCGACGAGGAGCCGGATCGAGTTCGTACCGCAGTCGACCGCGGCGACCCGGGTCATGCGCTCTTCCCGTCGGCGGGGCCGTCGGCCGGGCGGAAGGCGAAGTGGCCGCCGTCGCCCTCGTCCACCGTCCAGCCGTCGTCCTCGCCCGGCGGTGTGCACGGCGTGACGCACGCGCCCTTGGCCCACCACTCCGGCAGCATCGCGATGGCCTCGTCGCCCAGCGGGTTCACCCCGGGCCCGGCGGCGAGCGAGTGGCCGACCAGGACGTGCAGGCACTTCACCCGGTCCGGCATGCCGCCGGCGCTCGGGAAGCCCTCCAGGACCTCGATGGCGTCGCGGCGGGTGATGTAGTCCTCGTGCGCGGCCCGGTAGGCGGCGGCCAGCTCCGGGTCGGTCTCCAGACGGGCCGTCATCTCCTTCATGACCCCGTTCGCCTCCAGCGTGCCGATCGCCGAGGCCGCCCGGGGGCAGGTCAGGTAGTACGTCGTCGGGAACGGCGTGCCGTCCTCCAGACGGGGCTGGGTCTCCACCACGTCCGGGTTGCCGCACGGGCAGCGGTGCGCGATGGCGCGCAGCCCGCGCGGCGGGCGGCCGAGCTGCTGCTCGAACGCGGCGATGTCCGCGTCGGTGGGCTTGGTGGACTCGGTCTGCGGAGGGGGCGTTTCCATGCCTGCCTTGGTTCTGCTCGGAAGCTCGTCGGGGGGGAAGTCTCGGAGGGGAAGTAGGGACGTCAGTCGCGGTCGGCGCTGTCCACGCCGTCCCAGACGTTCGCGTGCCAGGGACGGTGGCCGGCACCCGGATCCCCGCGGCGGTCCTGCTCCGCGTCGGGGTCGGCCACCGTGTAGCCGGTCTCGCCGGGGAGTACGTAATGGAGGTGCTGGCGGGCCAGACGCATGATGTACGCGTCGTCCTGGAGCCGCGCCTTCTCGTCCCGCAGCTCCTCGGTGCGCTGCTCCGCCTGGAGCGAGAGCCGCTCCTGCTCGGCGATCTCGTCGCGCTGGGAGACGTACTGCCGCATCGGGTAGGCGAGCGCCACCACCAGGGAGCAGACCACCAGCGCCAGGAAGGCGGCCCGGCCGGTGAGCCGGGAGCGGCGGGCCTGGCGGCGGTTCTGGGAGCGGTACACGCGGGCGGCGGTCTGCTCGCCGAGCAGTCGCAGCCTGGTCGCGGTGGAGAACCGGTCGCGGTCCTTCCCGGCCATGTCTCCCGCCTCCCCGTTACGCACGTCCGTCCCCGCACACGGTACGGGACCGGGTGCGGGGACGGGCGGAGGCTACCGTCTTGGGGCTACGGGTCAGCCCTTGAAGCGCGGGAAGGCGGAGCGGCCCGCGTACACCGCGGCGTCGTCGAGGATCTCCTCGATGCGCAGCAGCTGGTTGTACTTGGCGACGCGGTCCGAGCGGGCCGGGGCGCCGGTCTTGATCTGGCCGCAGTTCACGGCGACGGCGAGGTCGGCGATGGTGACGTCCTCGGTCTCGCCGGAGCGGTGCGACATCATGCACTTGAAGCCGTTGCGCTGGGCCAGCTCGACGGCGTCCAGGGTCTCGGTCAGCGAACCGATCTGGTTGACCTTGACGAGCAGGGCGTTGGCGGAGCCCTCCTCGATGCCGCGGGCCAGCCGCTCCGGGTTGGTGACGAAGAGGTCGTCGCCGACGATCTGCACCTTGGCGCCGATGCGGTCGGTGATGACCTTCCAGCCGGCCCAGTCGTCCTCGTACAGCGGGTCCTCGATGGAGACCAGCGGGTACGCGGAGACGAGCTCCTCGTAGTACTCGGTCATCTCGGCGGCCGAGCGGGACTTGCCCTCGAACTCGTAGACGCCGTCCTTGTAGAACTCGGACGCGGCAACGTCGAGCGCGAGCGCGATGTCGCGGCCGGGGACGTAACCGGCCTCCTTGATGGCCTCGACGATGAGGTCCAGGGCGGCGCGGTTGGAGTCCAGGTTCGGGGCGAAGCCGCCCTCGTCGCCGAGACCGGTGGACAGGCCCTTGGTCTTGAGGACCTTCTTCAGCGTGTGGTAGACCTCCGCGCCCCAGCGCAGGGCCTCGGAGAAGGACTCCGCGCCGATCGGGGCGATCATGAACTCCTGGATGTCCACGTTGGAGTCGGCGTGCGAGCCGCCGTTCAGGATGTTCATCATCGGAACGGGCAGCAGGTGCGCGTTCGGGCCGCCGAGGTAGCGGAAGAGCGGCAGGTCGGACGCCTCGGAGGCGGCGTGGGCGACGGCGAGCGAGACACCGAGGATGGCGTTCGCGCCGAGCGAGGCCTTGTTCTCGGTGGCGTCGAGGTCGAACATCGCCTGGTCGATGAGGCGCTGCTCGGTGGCGTCGTACCCGACGAGCTCCGGGCCGATCTGCTCGATGACGGCGAGGACGGCCTTTTCGACGCCCTTGCCGTGGTAGCGGTTGGGGTCACCGTCGCGAAGCTCGACGGCCTCGAACGCACCGGTGGAGGCGCCGGACGGTACTGCAGCACGGCCCGTGCTGCCGTCGTCGAGGCCAACCTCGACCTCGACCGTGGGGTTGCCCCGGGAGTCGAGGATTTCCCTGGCTACGACGACGTCGATGGACGGCACGAGGCATCTCCTTCTGGGATATGACGCTGGTTGTGCAGGGTCACTGTGGCCTTGCGACACGAGCCTAACCGGCCCGGCCGCGTCAGTCGGCCGACCGCCCGTCTCCTGGGACGAAAAAGGACCCAAGGGCCTGCATGACGGGACAAATCTCTAGAAATCTACTGGGCAGTAACAAGCGGCGCGGACCCGATGACGACAAGAGGTGAACGAAAGACCCCGGCCCGGCGCGCACGGGGGGAGAGCGCGCCGGGCCGGGGAGCCGTGCGAGGGAGGGTGCCGCCGGACCCCCTCCCTCCGGGGAGGAGAGCCGGCTGTTACTTCAGGTGGAGCTGCTGGCCCGGGAAGATCAGGTCCGCGTCCTTGACGATGTCGTCGTTGAGCTTGAAGAGCTTGCTCCAGCCGCCCTTGACGTCTTCCTTCTGAGCGATCTTGCTCAGGGTGTCGCCGGCCTTGACCTTGTACTCGCCGTCGCCCTTCTGGACCTTCTCACCGGTCGGGGTGGTGACGGTCTTCTTGGACTCGGCCTTGGGGGCGGCCGGGGCGGTGCGCTGCTCGCTGCGCGTGGTGGGCTGCTCGGCCTTGCGCTCGGGCTGCGCCTGCTCGGGCTTGCTCTCGGACTGGCCGGAGCCGGTGTTCACACCCGGGTCCACGCCGTCATTGGTGAGGCCGCCGGCACCGGCGCAGGCCCAGGCGCCCGGGCCCTGGAGGTCGAGGAGCTTCTCGGCGGCGGCGATCTGCTGGTCCTTGGAGGCCAGGTCGGCGCGGGAGGCGTACTGCGTACCGCCGGCGGCGGCCCAGCTCGACTGCGAGAACTGCAGCCCGCCGTAGTAGCCGTTGCCGGTGTTGATGGACCAGTTGCCGCCGGACTCACACTGGGCGACGGCGTCCCAGGTCTCGACGGAGGCGGCGGAAGCGTTGGTCGCGCCCATCAGCGGGACGGCGACGGCGGCACCGGCGACACCCGCCAGGGTGGCGAGACGGACGGTCTTCGAGGGGCGGCGGTGCTTGCCCTTGCTGTTAAGCAGCATGGAACGAATCTCCTCACCGACGCCTACGAGGTGAGCTGTCGGGTTCGGGCTGATGAGTTGCCCGGTCGCGCGAATTGCACGCGACTTCACCCCAAGCCGTTCCCGTACGTCCCCGTTCTTCGTCCTTCGAAGGGGCTGTACGGACCCGGCGGCCTACCTGGGTCCCCCGCTCCTGCCTACGGCGCTTTACGCGTCTGTTCCCTTCGACCGACGGCAGGATTCGGCGTGACGGTCGACGGGGCCCGCGGTGCGAGCGGTTCCGACCGTAAACACAGGCAACCCCGACATTCAAAGATGGACATACTGGCCCAATCGACGCTTACTTGCCTACCCCGATGGATCGTTTCCGCAGGTCGGAGGGGATCTGCGGCGAGCAGGCGGACGCAACACGCCAGTTGAAGCAAAGAGACCCATGTCTCACTTACGCATAAGTGGACATAGGCCTCTGAACTACCCGCGATTTTGGGGTGTTTTCCCGCTTTTGATCAGCTGGCGGCAGGCACCTCGGCACCCTCCTGGGCGCCTTCCTGGCCGGCCTGCTCCAGCCCCAGATCCAGGCTCTGCCCGGGCAGGATCAGATCCGGGTCGGAGCCCAGGAGGTCCCTGTTGGCCTCGTACAGGCCGGTCCAGCCCTGGGGAAGTTTCTGTGCGTCAGCAATCGCCCAGAGGTTGTCGCCGGGCTGCACGGTGTAGCCGTCGTCGACGACCGCACCGCCGTCCCGCACGTCACCCTCGCCCCGCGAGGCGTGCCGGCCGGACTCACGGGGGTCGCCGTTCCGGCCCACCGCGCCGGTCTCCTCGGGCGCGGGAGCGCCCCGGTGCTTGCCGCCGGTGCCGTCGGCGCCCTCCGAGGCGTCGGGGGCGGAGGCGGAGGGCTGCGAGCCGTCAGGAGACCCGGGAGTTCCGGTCTTTCCGGCGGCCGGGGGCGCGGAGGGCTTCGCCGAGGGGTCGAGCGTGTCGCTGCCGTCCCCCTTCTCACCCTTCTCACCCTTGCCGGTCCTATCCGTCTTGCCGGATGAGCCCGTATTGCCGGAACTCCCCGCTTCACCCTTTTCATCCGCTTCGCCCGCCGGGGCGGTCGTCGCGTCCTCGGTGGGCTCGGCGGAGGGTGCGGTACCGGGGTCGACACCGGGCAGGCTGCCGTCCACCGCGAGGCCGGAGATCACCGCGCAGCTCGGCCACGCCTGCGGCCCCTTGTCGTCCAGGACCTTCTCGGCGACGGATATCTGCTGGGAACGGCTGGCGAGGTCGGCGCGCTCCGCGAAGGCGGTGCCGCCGTACGCGGACCAGGTCTCCTGCGAGAACTGGAGCCCGCCGTAGTAGCCGTTGCCGAGGTCGGCACTCCACATGCCGCCGCTCTCGCACTCCGCGACCCGGTCCCAGGTGGTGGCGTCGGCTGCGTGTGCGCCCGCCGCGCCGAGGAACGGAATGGCGATGGCCGATCCGGTCACGCCTGCGGCGACGACGATGGCGGGTGCCTGACGAGGGCGGCGGTGTCTGCCGTTCGCGGAGCCCATGGGGTTTGCCTTCCGTGCGACTGACAAGCAGGAACTGAGAAGCGTGAAACTGTTGAGCGTGAATCTGCTGAGCGTGAAGCTGTTGAGCAAGTGACTGGTGGGCCAAGGTTTAACCGTGGCCGACGCGTCGAACCGTGAACCTAGCGGGACTCGAACGTATGTCACAAGTCGATGCAGCGCAGATCACGTGAAAGTCACAGAGGTGACAGCGTGTCACTTTCTTCGAGGCGGCGTCCCGGCTCGAACTCCACCGGCAGAGTGCGCAGTCCGCGCATGATGAGTCCGCCCCGCCAGCGCAAATCGGCGGATTCTCCGGCAAGTCGTAGGCCAGGAAGGCGTCTCAGCAGCGTCGCCACCGCGGCCTGGCCCTCCAGCCGGGCCAGCGGCGCTCCCAGGCAGTAGTGGATTCCGTGACCGTATCCGAGGTGCTGATTGTCACTCCGTGACAGGTCGAGCGCGTCCGGGTCCGCGAACCGGCCCGGATCCCGGTCGGCCGCCGCCAGCACCACCAGCACCGGGTCCCCGGCCGCGATCTCCTGCCCGCCGAGGGTCAGCGCCTCGGTGGCGTACCGCCAGGTCGCGAGCTCCACCGGGCCGTCGAACCGGAGCAGTTCCTCGATCCCCGTGGCCAGCAGCGCGCTCTCCCCCGCCTCCAGGGACGCCTCCAGCCGGGCGCGCTGTTCGGGGTGGCGCAGCAGGGCGTACGTACCGTTGCCGATGAGGTTCACCGTCGTCTCGAACCCGGCGAACAGCAGGATGAACGCCATCGCCGCGGCCTCGTTCTCCGTGAGGTGCTCGCCGTGGTCGCTGGCCCGGATCAGCCCGGAGATCAGGTCGTCGCCCGGATTCTCCCTTTTACGGTGGATGAGTTCGGCGAGATAGCCGCGCATCTTCTTCACCGACCGGGCCACCCCGCCACGCGGCCCGCCGCCGTGGCGGATCATCATGCCCGCCCAGTCCCGGAAGTCGTCCTGGTCCTCGGGCGGGACGCCGAGCAGGTCGCAGATGGCGTAGATGGGGAGCGGAAAGGCGAAGTCGTGGATCAGGTCGGCCTCCCCGTCCTCGATGAACCGGTCGATGAGCCGGTCCGTCAGCTCCTGCACACGCGGCGCGAACTCCGCGACCCGGCGCGGGGTGAACGCCTTGGAGACGAGCCGGCGCAGCCGGGTGTGGTCCGGCGGATCGATGTTGAGCAGATGCGTCATCAGCTCCGCCTTGCGCTCCCCCGGGATCCCGGTCTTCCCCTTGGCGGCCGCGGACCCGGCGTGGTTGGCCGGGTTCTTGGAGAGCCGCGCGTCGGCGAGCGCCTGCTTGGCATCCCCGTACCGGGTCACGAGCCAGGCCTCGACCCCGCTGGGCAGCGCGGTGCGGTGCACGGGGCTGTGCTCGCGGAGCCAGGCGTAGGCGGGGTAGGGGTCGGTGGCGAACTCCCAGGTGAAGAGTTGGGGCGCCTCTTCGGTGGTGGCGGGGGTGTGGTGGGGGCAGGCGGGGGTGTCGGTCACTCCTTGACGGTATCGGGCGGGGTGGCGGGCCCCCCGCCCTCCGCCGCCACGATCGCGTCCCTGTACGCACGGGCCGCCGCGCGGAGGGCGGCCTCCGGGTCGGTGCCGTTCGCCTCGGCGGTGACGGCGAGGGCGAGGAGCTCGTAGCCGATGGTGTCGCCGGTGGGGAGGGGGACGTCGAGTCCGGCCGTGCGGGCGCGGCTTCCCAGTTTCGCGGCGAGGGCCAGGCCGGGCTGGCCGAGGGGGACGCCCTCGGTGACCGATGTGCGCTGCTTCTCGATCGCCTTGGTGCGCAGCCAGTGCGCGTGGACGTCCTCCGGGGTCTCGGCGCTCTCGTCGCCGAAGACGTGCGGGTGGCGGTGGATCAGCTTCTCGACCAGGCCGCCCGCCACGTCGTCGATGGCGAACGGCTCCTCGGGGTCCTCCTCCGCGATGCGCGCGTGGAAGACGACCTGGAGGAGTACGTCGCCCAGTTCCTCGCGCAGTTCGGTCCGGTCGCCGTCCTCGATCGCCTCGACCAGTTCGTACGCCTCCTCGATGGCGTACTTGGCGAGGCCCTTGTGCGTCTTCCGCGAGGTCCAGGGGCACTCGCGGCGGATCCGGTCCATCACCTGGACCAGGTCCAGGAGGCGGGCGCCGGGCAGGTCGTACGAGCCGGGGAGCAGCTCCAGGTCCGGCATGGAGACCCGACCGGAGCCGCCGAGCCGGGCCAGGCCGTCGGTCAGGCGGCTGTCGCCCTCGCCGCCGACCAGGACCACAACCGTGCGGTCACCCGCGCAGGCGGCCACCAGTTCGTCGGCGGAGGGCGCCGCGTGCTCGACGCGGACGCCCGCCTCGCGCAGGTAAGGCAGTTGCGGGTGGTCCGGGTCGGCGGTGAGGACCTGGTCGGCGGCGTGCAGCGTCTGCCATGCCGGCCAGGACAGCAGGCCGGGCGCGACCCGGTGGCTGGCGGTGAGCAGGACGATACGGCCGGGGGTGGCAGTGGGCGTGCCGGGGGCTTCAGCGTTCACCCGGCGAACCTACCCGCCTCACCTCCAGGTCAGGCCCCCGGCAGGTGCCGGGCGGCGCCCGGCCCGGACGCGGCTCAGGCGCCCGCCTCCGGCTCCTGCGGGGCGAACTCGGTGACCTGGGTGATCCACGGCGCCTTGTAGTTGCCGAGCTGCATCTTCTGGTCGTCCCAGGCCCCGAAGCGCGGGTTGACGTCGATCTTCAGCTGCTTCGACGCCTTGGTCAGCGCCTCGCCGACGACCTGCTGTCCGGCCGGGGTGCCGAGGTCCCCGCCGAGCGCCTTGGCGAGCTTCGGCAGCAGCGCCTCCTGGCGCATGTCGCCGTCGATCTGGTCGGGGGCGACCCAGCGCTGCTGGAGCATCATCGCCCGCAGCTGCTCCTCGCCGCCCGCCTGGGCGCGGCTGGCGGTCCGGGCCTCCTGGATCTCCTTGCGGCTGACGGTGACCCCGGCGTCCTCGGCGGCCTTGTCCAGGATCCGGCCGAAGATCAGCCCGTGCAGCTTGGCGCGGTTGAGCTGGCCCGACTTGTTGACCAGCTGGGCCGCCTCGGGAGAGCTCTCCTGGGCGGTGCGGACGTCGGCAGCCTGGGCCTGGACCGCCGAGACCTCGATCCGCTCGCCGCCCACGACGGCCGCGGCACCGGGGTGGGCCTCGTTGCCGCAGGCGGCGAGGAGTGGTGCCGCGAGCAGGGTTGCGGCGGTGACGGCGAGCGCGGTGCGACGACGGCGGTGCAAAGGAGCCTCCCGTGGAGAGTTTGTGCATCGGTGCACAAGCCTTGCGGTGATCGATGGTAGGCAGTGGATGTGATCGGTGCCACTGATTCGACCAACGATTCGGGAGGAGTTGGGGATGTGGGGCGGCCGCACCCCTGGAATCAGCCGCCCCGGACGTCCTGCTGGTGGCTGAGGCGGCGGCGCAGGTCGGCGGAGAGCGGGTGGTGCGGCCCGTAGGTGCGCTCCGCGTCGTACAGCAGGGCCTGGAACTGGGCCCGTCCCGCCGTGTGGTCCCCGACCGCCAGCAGGAGCTGCCCGATGCGGTGGCGGATGTCGAGGGCCCGGCCCGGATCGGTGGTGACCGCCCCGTAGGCGTTCTCGTAGTACGGGAGGACCGCGCGGTACTCGCCCAGCGCGGCCGTGGCCTCGCCGAGCTGTTCCAGGCACTGGGCGGCGTCGTAACGGAACTGGAGGACCTGGATGTCGGCCGGTCCGGTCCCGGCGGTGCGGTCCTCCGCGAGGCGGCGCAGCTCCGGGAGGGCGCGGCGGTACTGCCCGTCGTCCATCAGCGTCGCCGCGTACTGCTTGCGCAGGATGCGGACGACCGGTGAGTGCTCGCCGTGCTCGGCGGCGGCCGCCGGGAGGATGGAGCCGAGGATGTCCACGGCCTGGGTGATCCGGCCCTCGCCGAGCAGCTTCTTCACCTCGTCCACGGCCTGCGCGACGTCCGGCCGGGCGGGCGGCGGCGGCGGGGTGGAGTCGGTCGGCGCCGTGAGCGGCGGGGGCGGGGAGAGGAGGGAGGCGACGGCAGGCCACGGGGTGGTGCCCGGCCGGCCCTGCGACGGTACGGGGACGGACGCGGGTACGGGCGCGGAGGCCGGGGTGGCGGCCCGGTCCGGCCAGGGGGCGTGCGGGCGCAGGAACGGGCGGGTCGGGTCGAGGGGCCCGGCGGGGGTGCCGTGCTTGGGCAGCAGCGGGGCCAGCTCCTCGTACACCTCCTGCGCGGAGGCGGGCCGGTCCTGCGGGTCCTTGGCCAGCAGCCGCAGGACGAGGGCTTCCAGCGCGGCGGGGACCTCGGGCCTGCCCTGGCGGACCGGGACCGGCGGCTCGTAGAGGTGGCGGTGCAGGACGCCGAGTGCGGTGGACCCGGCGAACGGCACGTCCCCGCTGAGCAGTTCGTGCAGGAGCACCCCGAGGGCGTACAGGTCGGTGTACGGGCCGACCGCGCCGCCCATCGCCTGCTCGGGGGCCATGTAGGCCGGGGAGCCGATCGGTGAACCGGTGTGCGTGAGGCGGGTGGTGTCCGTGTCGAGGACGGAGGCGACGCCAAGGTCGAGCACGGTGACGGTGCCGTCGGGCCGGACCATCACATTGCGGGGCTTCAGGTCGCGGTGGACGATGGGCACCGCGTGCACCGCGCTCAGGACCGCGCAGAGCTGGGCGGCGACCGCGACGGCCCAGGGCCAAGGGTACGGATCCCGCTCGGCCAGATGGTCGGCGAGGTCGACGCCCTCCACGTACTGCATGACGAGGTAGAGGTCGTCGCCGTCGCTGCCCGCGTCGTGGACGGTGACCAGGCCGGGGTGGTCGACCTGCGCGGTGACCCGGCACTCGCGGACGAACCGGCGGCGCAGTTCGTCGGCGGCGTCGCTGCCGGTGGGCCCGGCGACCCGGTCCGGACGCAGCAGCTTCACGGCGACGCGGCGGTCCAGCCGCTGGTCGTACGCCGTCCAGACCTGGCCCATGCCGCCCTGGCCGAGGACGGTGGCCAGCTCGTACCGCCCCGCGATGACCCGGCCGCTCACCGGCCTTCGCCCTCCTTGTTCTCCTTGCGGAGGTAGTCGCTGAGCTCGTCCAGCTCGGCCCGGACCTGGTCGAGCCGCTGGGGCGCGGGCGTGGGCGGCGGAGCCGGCACGGTGTACGGGTTGGGGGTGGGCGGCGGGGTCGGGTGCTGCTGGGCCGGCACCTGGTGGTGGGCGGCCGGCGGGCGGTACGGGGCCGTGGCCGGGCCGGGCACCGGCGTCCGGGTGTCGTACGGTCCCGGCGCCGCGTAGTGCCGCGCCTCCATGATCAGGTAGTACGTGATGACGCCGACGAGGAGCGCTATGAGCCAGCCGACGCCGACCAGCGCCTGGGTGTCCGTCATCTCGTCCTCGTCGGGCAGGGCCGCGAAGAAGGCGAACAGGCCGATGGTGAGGACGAGCGTGACGGCGAGCAGCCACCAGTCACGGGGTCTGCGGGTGACGACCGCGAGCCTCAGCATCGCCACCCATCCGAGGAAACCGCAGCTCAGCACGGTCAGCACAACAAAGGTCACGCGCAGCGCGGTGAGCGTCGCCGAGGACGGCCGGGGCGTCGGCGGCTGCTGCGGCGGATAGCCGTAGCCGTGCATGTGCTGCTCCTGGGAGGCGTACGTGAGTCGGACGTGTGCAGTGAGCGTATACACCGCCGCCGACAGACCGTCCCCCCTTGTGCCCAACCGTTGCCTATGAGGTCACCGGGGCGTGACCGGACCGTCCGTCAGGCGGTCGTGGACCCTGCGGACCGGGCCGTACGTCAGGCAGTCGTTGACCCTGCGGACCGGCCGGTCGCCAGGGCCGCCGGGGCCGCCGTGAAGTCCACCTCGGCGGTGCGCAGTACGCGGATGCTCCGCCCGGGGAACCGCAGGTTCCGGTAGATCTCGTTGTGGTGCGCGATCGACGCCTCCGGCGCCGCGTACGGGCCGGGGCCGGGCCGGAGTGACGTGGTGTGGGCGTCGGCGACGAGCACCACGTCGTAGCGGAGGCTCAGCGCCCGCCGGGCCGTGGACTCGACGCAGATCTCGGTGGCGAACCCGGTGACGACGACCTCGGTGACCCCCATGTCCCGCAGCGTGGCGTCGAGTCCGGTGCCCAGGAAGCTGTCGGGGCTCGACTTGGGGACGACCGGCTCGCCCGGCGCGGGAGCGAGTGCGGGGGTGGTGCGCCACCCCTCGGTCCCCGGCTCCAGTTCGTCGTCCTGGTGCTGGACCGTCACCACCGGTACGCCGGCCGCCCGGGCCCGCTCCCGGAGTTCGGCGATCCGCGAGACGGTCTCGGCGCCCCGGTGGGCGATGGCCACCAGGGCGTTCTGCATGTCGATGACGAGGAGGGCTGGGGTGTGCGGCACGGGCCCACGCTAACGGCGACGGGGCGGCGGCGCACCGGAGTTACGTACCGCCCCGGCACCCCTCACACCCGGTGCCGCACCCACACGTTCGGTTCCGTGTAGACCGCGTACCCGTGCGCGGGCGAACAGTGCACCGGCACCAGCGCGCCCGGCACCTCCACCGGACCCTCCGTGTCGAACGGCAGCCCGGTCCACTCCCGCCACTGCGCGAGCGTCCCGCTCACCGTCATCGACACCGGGGCCACCGAGTCCACGACCCCGCCCGCCCGGACGTGGACCCGCAGCCACGGGTCCTCGGGCAGCCCGTCCTCGGGGCGGGTGAGCCGGGCGTACTCCTCCATCGGCAGCGCGGCCCGCAGGTGCTTGCCGCTCGGCCGCACCGGGGCGACGACCTCCGCGAAGCCGTGCCGCCCCGTGTTCTCCCGCATCGCGGCCAGCATCCGGCCCGAGATGCCCTTGCCCTGGTGCCCGGTGGCCACCGTGATCTCGATCGCGCCGACCGTGTCGGGGGTCCGCCCGCGCCGCAGGTCCGAGAACGCCCACAGCAGCATCCGGTCCCAGCCGCCGACGGGCAGCTTCCCGCGCCCGGGGGCGTCCAGCGCGAACGGGACGCTGTGGGCGCGGGCGACCACGGAGCCGTCCGGGCCGGTGGCGACCAGTACGTACTGCGGGAACTCGACGGCTGTCCGCCCGAAGTCCGCCCAGCCGACGATGTCCTCCAGGACGAACTGCGGCGAGGTGTCCGGCATCCCGTCCAGTGCGTCGGCGAGTTCGGGGCGCTCGGCGAGCGTGGTGATGTTCAGCTCCATGGGGCCGACCCTGGACGGCCCGTACCGCCTGCGAGCAGGGATTTTCGACGCGCCGGGCCCTCGCGACGGCCGACCCCGGGGGCCGTTCCCCCGAAGCCCGGACAGGGGAACCGTGAGGTGTCCATGCCGCGTCCCCACCCGTGACTTCGTACCGTGCACGACACCATGAGGAGCAGCACCATGAGCCAGCCAGGCAATACGCCGTCCCGCCCCCGGAGAGGTGCCGGGTGTCTGCAGAGCCTGCTGGTGCTGGCGGTGATTCTCGGCCTGGGCTACGGCGCGTCCAAGGTCTTCGGCGACAAGGACTCCTCGTCCTCGTCGGCGTCCTCGTCGCCCTCCTCCGCGTCGGACGGCAAGGGCGGTTCGTGGGAGGTGGGTGACTGCGGCGGGCCGGATCCCGAGAACAAGCCGGACGGCTACCGCGCGTTCGACTGCGACGACTCCGGCGCGACCTTCGAGGCGCTGGAGATCAAGAGCGCGAGCATCCTGCCCAACGCGATCCAGTGCCCGGCCGGAACGGATCTGATCATCCAGGTCTCCCGGGTCTTCGGCTCCGGCGACAGCAAGAAGGGCGGCGGCATCCCCACCAACACCGTCTGCGGCCGGAACCTGACCGGGGACCACCCCGGGGACGCGGGCGCCGGGGGCGGGCAGCTGGTGAAGGGCGACTGCATCACGTCCACCGCGAAGGAGGTCGCCTGCGCCTCGGCCGGCTCCGACGCCTTCAAGGTGCTCGACCTCGTCAAGGAGAAGGAGCAGTGCCCGGCGGCGACCACCGAGCCGATGGAGCTGATGATGGCGATGGGCCGGCCGTACGACGTGATCTGCGGCGGCAAGGTCTAGGGCCGTCAGGGCACCGGGGCGGCTCAGCCCCCGCACTGGGCGAGCATCGCCTGCTTGTCCGGTGCGGTGACGGGGAGTTCGTACTTCAGCGAGACCTGGGCGAACCGCACCGCGTACGAGCAGCGGACCGGCTTGTACGGCGGCAGCCAGGCGGCCGGGCCGGAGTCGCGCTTGGCGTTGTTGGCCGGGCCGTCCACCGGGAGAAGGTTGAGCGGGTCGTTGGCGATCTGCTGCCGCTTGGTCTCGTTCCAGCGGGCGGCGCCCATCTGCCAGTTGTAGGACAGCGGCATCACATGGTCGATCTGCACCTTGGTCGCCTGCTGCTTGCGCCAGTCGATGCTCCTGCCGGTGTAGGGGTCCTTGAGCTTCAGCGAGACGACGACGCAGTCGGAGCCCGCCCGGTGCTCGATCTCCTTGCCGTCCCGGGCGAGGAGGTCGTTGCGGGTGTCGCAGCCGTTCCGGGCGAGCGGGATGCCGTCGATCCCGTCCTTCCACGCGGACCCGAACTCGCGCCGTTCGTAGCCGGTCTTGGGGCCGCGCCCCTTGGTGGCGACCTTCTCGATGATCTTCCGCGCGGCGGCCCGGTCGGCGTCGCTGGTGAGGGGCGCCAGGCCCGGCTTCGTACCGTCGGGGTTGTCCAGCGGGCTGACCCCGAAGCCCTCGGCGGACTGCGCGCCGCCGTTCGTACCCCCGCTGGTGCCGCCGCCGCTCTCCGCCGCGAGGTCGTCGGGGTCGCAGCCGGCCAGGGCGAGCACGACGAGGGCGCTGAGGGCGGGCAGGGCCGCGGCTCGGTAGGTACGGGGAGATATCACGTGAAGCCATCCTGACGGGGAGAAAGCCGAACGCCCAGAATCCTATGGGCGTCTTCCCCGTCGGCGGGGCTTTCATGACTTGGCTTCAGCAGGTTCCGGCAGAGTGCCCAGTCACACCTTCCCGATGCCGAGAGTGTTCTCCCCCGGCAGCATCCCGGAGCCGACGACCTCCAGCCAGGGCTCCCCCAGCAGCTCCACGAGCCGATCGCCCCTCCTCCTCCAGGGCCCGCCACGGCGCGGCGGCCTCCTCGTCGGTGCGCAGCTCCACCTTCGCGCGCAGCTCGCGCCCGGCCTCCGTGGCCGTGCCGTCCGCCGCCAGCAGCCCGCGCTCCTGGAGCCGCCCCCGGGCCGCGCCCCACTCCTCATCGCCCCATCCACGGCTCGCGAGCACCTCGGGGCGGGCAGCGCCGACCGCCGCGAAGGAGACCAGCGACTCGACCGGGTCGAGGCCGGCCCCGGCCAGGGCGGCGATGTGCCCGTCGCCGCGGTGCTCGCGCAGGACGGTCGCCGCGTGCCAGAGCGTCAGGTGCGGGGCGTCGGGCCAGGGCAGGGCGGAGTTGGCGTGGCCCATGCCATGGGACACCTGCCCGCCCCCGGCCGCCTCCGCCGCGCCGCGGGCCAGCGCGGCGGCCTCCGCGAACCCCGGCCCCTCCACCCGGTCCCCGAACAGCGCCCGGTAGGACCGGTCGACCGCCCGCAGCCGGGCCGCGAGCACGGCGTCCGGGTCGGCGGCCGCCCAGACGGCCGGAACATAGCGGTCCACCATCGCCGGGGCGGAGCTGTGGAACGTCCGCACCACCTCCGGCGCCCCCGACGGCGCACATCCGTCGGTGCCTCACGCGATTTCGTCGTCGATGTCCTCACCGAGTGGCAGCTCGCGGCCCTGATCGACGACATAGAGCTCTGCGTCTCGGAGCTGGCGACCAACGCCCTGCTCCACGGCGTACCGCCGGGCCGGGAGTTCGCCGTCCGGCTCGACCTGGCCGATGACCTCGTGCGGCTCAAGGTCCGGGACAGCGTCGACGGGCGGCCGGAGATTCAGCACCCGGACGAAAGCGGTTGCTCGGGACGCGGGCTGTTCCTCGTCGGTGGACTCGCCGCGGACTTCGGCGTCGACCACCATGTTGTGGGCAAGACGGTGGGCCGCGTTCAAGCGGCCCCCGGCGCCGTAGCATCTCCGGGCGACACGCATTCGTGCCCCGCCGGGTCAGCCGGGCGGGGCACGATGAGTTGGGCGGTACCGGAGCTACGAACCCAGGATCGTCGTAAGGAACTCCCCGGTCCACGACAGCAGTTCGCGTCCCACCACCGGCTTCCCACCGATCCGGCCCGTCGTCGGGCGCGGGACCAGGATCTGGTGGGCGGTGGGCTTGATGACCGTCTTGGGGTGCATGCGCTTCAGGCGGAGCTCCTGGGACTCGCGGAGCTCCACCGGGGCGAAGCGGATGTTGGAGCCCTGGAGGACGATCTCGCCGACTCCGCAGGCGCGGGCCAGCATGCGCAGGCCGGCCACCAGGAGGAGGTTCTCGACCGGTTCGGGCAGGGGGCCGTAGCGGTCGGTCAGCTCCTCGCGGACCGCGCGGATGTCGTCCTCCGAGTTGGCCTGGGCGATCGCGCGGTACGCCTGGAGGCGCAGCCGCTCGCCGGGGGCGTAGTCGTGCGGGACGTGGGCGTCGACGGGGAGCTCGATCTTGACCTCCAGCGGGGGCTCCTCCTCCACGCTGCCGTCCATCTGGGCCCGGTAGTCGGCGACCGCCTCGCCGACCATGCGGATGTACAGGTCGAAGCCGACGCCCGCGATGTGGCCGGACTGCTCGCCGCCGAGGAGGTTGCCCGCGCCTCGGATCTCCAGGTCCTTCATCGCCACGTACATGCCCGCGCCCATCTCCGTGTGCTGGGCGATCGTGGCAAGGCGCTCGTGGGCCGTTTCCGTCAGGGGCTTCTCGGGGGGGTAGAGGAAGTAGGCGTAGCCCCGGTCGCGGCCTCGGCCCACGCGGCCGCGGAGCTGGTGGAGCTGGGAGAGGCCGAAGTTGTCGCCGCGCTCCACGATCAGGGTGTTGGCGTTGGAGATGTCGATGCCGGACTCGACGATCGTCGTGGAGACCAGGACGTCGAACTTCTTCTCCCAGAAGTCCACCACCACCTGTTCCAGGGCCTGTTCGGACATCTGGCCGTGGGCCGTGGCGATCCGGGCCTCGGGGATGATCTCGCGGAGGCGGGCGGCTGCCCGGTCGATGGACTCGACCCGGTTGTGGATGTAGAAGACCTGCCCCTCGCGCAGCAGTTCACGCCGTACGGCCGCGCCGATCTGCTTCTCCTCGTACGGGCCGACGAAGGTGAGCACCGGGTGGCGCTCCTCCGGCGGGGTGGTGATCGTGGACATCTCGCGGATGCCGGTGACCGCCATTTCGAGCGTACGGGGGATGGGGGTCGCGGACATCGTCAGGACGTCCACGTTGGCGCGGAGCTTCTTGAGCTGCTCCTTGTGCTCGACGCCGAACCGCTGCTCCTCGTCCACGATGACCAGGCCGAGGTCCTTGAACGTGGTGTCGGCGGAGAAGAGGCGGTGGGTGCCGATGACCAGGTCGACCGAGCCGTCCTTCAGGCCTGCGAGGGTTGCCTTGGACTCCGTCTCCGATTGGAAGCGGCTCAATGCCCTTACGTTGACCGGGAATTGGGAGTACCGCTCGGTGAACGTGCCGAAGTGCTGCTGGACCAGGAGAGTCGTCGGGACCAGGACCGCCACCTGCTTGCCGTCCTGGACCGCCTTGAACGCCGCGCGGACCGCGATCTCCGTCTTGCCGTAGCCGACGTCGCCGCAGACCAGCCGGTCCATCGGGACCGTCTTCTCCATGTCCTCCTTGACCTCGGCGATCGTGGAGAGCTGGTCGGGCGTCTCCGCGTACGGGAACGCGTCCTCCAGCTCCCGCTGCCAGGGGGTGTCGGGGCCGAAGGAGTGGCCGGGGGCCGCCATCCGGGCCGAGTACAGCTTGATGAGGTCGGCGGCGATCTCCTTGACCGCCTTCTTCGCCCGCTGCTTCGTCTTCGTCCAGTCGGCGCCGCCGAGCCGGTGCAGGGTCGGGGCCTCGCCGCCCACGTACTTGGTTACCTGCTCCAGCTGGTCGGTCGGGATGTAGAGGCGGTCCCCGGGCTGGCCGCGTTTCGCGGGGGCGTACTCGACGAGCAGGTACTCACGGGTCGCGTCCTGGACCGTGCGCTGCACCATCTCCACGTACCGGCCGACACCGTGCTGCTCGTGGACGATGTAGTCGCCCGCCTCCAGCGTCAGCGGGTCGATCGTCTTCCTGCGGCGGGCCGGCATCCGGCCGAGGTCCTTGGTGGCGGTGCGCTGGCCCGTCAGGTCGGTCTCGGTGAGCACCGCCAGCTTCAGCGCCGGGTCGACGAAGCCCTGGTCGATGGCCCCGCAGGAGACATGGACCAGGGACGGGGGGATCTCGGTGAGGTCCGGGGCCAGGCGGGCCGCGATGCCCTCGCCGCCCAGCACCTCGACCGTACGGGTGGCGAGCCCATGGCCCTCGGTGACGTACACCGTGCGCCATCCGTCGGCCAGCCACCCCTTGGTGTCGGCGAGCGCGCGGGCGGTGTCGCCCCGGTACGCCTCCGGGGCGTGCATCGAGAGCTTGAGGGTGTCCTCGTCCAGGTCGGCGTCGTCGGCGGCGAACGGGGAGGTCGACCACCACATCATCCCCAGCTCACGGGCCCGGTCCCGGACGTCCGCGATGCTCCGCAGCGAGGCCGCGCCCACGTCGATGGGGGCCTCGCCGCCGCCCGCCGTCGCCGCCCACGAGGCCTGGAGGAACTCCTGGCTGGTGGCGACCAGGTCGGACGCCCGGGTACGGACCCGCTCCGGGTCGCAGACCAGGGCCATCGACCCCTTGGGCAGGACGTCGATCAGCAGCTCCATGTCGTCGACCAGGACCGGGGCCAGCGACTCCATACCCTCGACCGCGATGCCCTCCGCGATCTTGCCGAGCAGCTCGCCCAGCTCCGGGTGCGCCTCGGCGAGGGCGGCGGCCCGTCCCCGTACCTCGTCGGTCAGCAGCAGCTCACGGCAGGGGGGCGCCCACAGCCCGTGGTCGGCGACCTCCAGGGACCGCTGGTCGGCGATCTTGAAGTACCGGATCTCCTCCACGTCGTCGCCCCAGAACTCCACCCGAAGGGGGTGCTCCTCGGTCGGCGGGAAGACGTCCAGAATCCCTCCGCGTACGGCGAACTCGCCGCGCTTCTCGACCAGCTCCACCCGGGAGTACGCGGCGGCGGCCAGCGCCTCCACCACCTCCCCCAGGTCCGCGTTCTGCCCGCTCGTCAGTGCCACGGGCTCCAGCTCGCCGAGCCCCTTGACCTGCGGCTGGAGCACGGAACGGACCGGCGCGACGACCACCGAGACCGGACCCGTCTCCGGGTCGTCCTCGCGCGGGTGGGCCAGCCGCCGCAGCACGGCGAGGCGGCGGCCCACGGTGTCCGAGCGGGGCGAGAGGCGCTCGTGCGGCAGGGTCTCCCAGGAGGGGAACTCCGCCACCGTGTCCGGCGGCAGCAGGGTGCGCAGCGCGGCGGCCAGGTCCTCGGCCTCCCGGCCGGTCGCGGTGACGGCCAGCACGGTCCTGCCGGTCTGCCGGGCCAGCGCGGCCACGGCGAACGGCCGGGCGCCCGGCGGACCCACCAGGTCGACATGCATACGGTGGCCGTCGGCGGCGGCTTTCACCGCCTCGGCGATCGCCGGGTCCGTTACGACGACATCCAGCAGACCGTGCAGGCTCATAGGGGCATCCGTCCGGGTCATGAGGTGGTGAGATGTTGCCGGCAGCCGGCTGCTACCAGGGGCAACGCGAAGAGCCCGACACGTGGGACGAGCCGGGGGTTCCCAGCGTACGACCCGGCAGTGACAGCCGCTCCCGCAACCGGGGCGGCGGCGGTGTACCGGGTGGGCCGTGTGGGGAGTCTCTACGTGGACGGCGCCGGGGTCTCCACGGGGTGCCCGTTCGGGCACCCTCGCGGGTACCGGCGGTACCCGTCCGGGGCCGTCCGTCGCGCCGCCACCACCGCTCGTCGCCGGTCGCCCACCGTTCATCTCCGTAGGGCACACAGTTCTGTCCGGGGTCCTCACAGGAGTGATCCCACCGTCTAGTCTGTGGCCGACCATGGCACGAACGGTTTCCGACGGATCACCGGCGCAGACACGGTTCCACCAGTTCCACCGGCCGCGACAGCGGGCGGCGAACGGCACCGCAGGGCGATCCCCCGCGGGGCACGGACTCAAGCGGACACCAGGTATCGGGTATCGGGGGCGTACGTGGGCGAGAACGAGATGGCGGTTTTCGGGGTGTCCGAGGCCGAGGAAGAGATCTACCGCCACTTCCTGCGCAACCCCGGCACCGCCGCCGACGGCCTCCGCCTCCTGCTCCACCACGAACCCGGGCAGGCCCGTGTCCGGATCGGCCGGCTCGAAGAGCTGGGCCTCCTCCGGGCGGACGGTGACGGCCGCCGGATCGTGCCCGTCGACCCGGAGACCGCCCTCTCCCGCCTGGTCGACCTGCGGCTCCACACGCTCCACCAGGAGCTGCAGCGCGTCACCCGGTCGCGGCACGTCATTGATGGTCTACGCGCGGAGCAGGGGGCCCGTACGCCCCCTGCGCAGGGCATCGAGCAACTGGAAGGGCTCGCCCAGATCCGCAACCGGATCGACGACCTAGCCTTCTTCGCCCGGGACGAGATCCTCTCCGTGGAGCCGTACACCCGGCTCTCCCCGGAGAACATCGCCCGCTCCAGACCGCTGGACCTGCGCTGCCTCAGACGCGGGGTCCGGATCCGCAACGTCGTCTCCAGCGTCGCCCTCCAGGACCCGCCGACCGCCGCCTATCTGCGGGAGCTGTCCGAGCACGGGGCCTCGATCCGGGTCACGACGGACACCACCGAACGGCTCCTGGTCTACGACCGCCGGGCCGCCCTCGTACCGCTGGACCCCCGTGACACCGCCCGGGGCGCGCTGCTCGCCCACCGCAGCGGTCTGGTCTCCAACATCATCGCGCTGTTCGAGAAGATCTGGGACCAGGCCGAGGAGCTGCCCCCGGCCGACGGCGGGAACGGCACCTCCCGCAGCGAGCTCTCCGCCATGGAGCGGCGGGTGCTGGTGGCGATGTGCACGGTCGGCAAGGACGAGGCCGGGGCCAGGGAGCTGGGGGTTTCGGTACGGACCTACCGGCGGCATGTCGCCGAGCTGATGCAGACCCTCGGCGCCGCGAGCCGCGCCCAGGCCGCGCTGCTGGCCCGCGAGCGGGGCTGGATCTGACACAGGGGCGTACGGGTCCGGGCGGCCGAAGCCGAGGGTGTCGGCGGCCCCGAGCGGGACGACGCAGGGGGCGGGCAGGTCACCGCCGGGAGTGGCGGTGTGGCGGGCGGTCAGCGCGGACTGGAGCCCGGCGCGCGCCACATCGAGGGGGGTGGACGCCGTCGCCGTCGTCATGACTTGTCGCACCAGCGGAAGGTCTTCAGCGCCACCGCGCCGAGGACGAGGGCGAATCCGGCAAGCACCGCGCAGGCGACGCCGATGTCCTGGAGCGTGCCGCCGCCGGTCAGCGCGCCGGACACCCCGTCGTTGAGGTAGCGCAGCGGCAGGACGCGGGAGAGGCTCTGCATCCACGCGGGCATCGCGTCCAGCGGGAAGAAGGACCCGGACAGGAACGCCATGGGAATCATCAGACAGTTGGCGACGGCGGCGACCGCCTCCGGGGTCTTCGCGTAGCTCCCGACGATGACGCCCAGCGCGAGGAACGCGGTGATGCCGAGCACCAGAACCGGCAGCGCGAGCGCCCACCGGCCGTCCAACTGGCGCCCGGACGAAGGCAGTAGGGCCAGAGCGACGAACAGGACCGCCTGTACGGCCCCGATGCCGAGCGCCAGCGCATAGCGGGGACGACGATGCCAGCGCCGGAGGAAGACGCAGAGGCGTAGTCGTGTCAGCTTGCTGCACGCGGCGGCGCCCGCCCGTGCAACAAGCTGACAGCGCCCGCCGTGACCGGCGGGCGCTGTCGGGGAAGCGGATCGGCCCCGGGGCATTTGGAGGAACGCCCCGGGACCTGCCGGTCATCCTACGGTGAGCACCGGCTGTTCAGCGGTCGGTTCAGAGGTGGTCTCGACCTCTGTTGCGCGGGGCCCAGGCTCCTGTTCCGCGGAGGCCTCAGCCTCTGTTCCGCGGGGCCTCGGCCTCCGTCCCGAGGGGTCTCGGCCTCTGTTCCGCGGCGGACTCGGCTGCTGTTCCGCAGGGGCCTCAGCCGTCCGTCGCGATGGCGTTGAGGACGTTCATCCGGCCCGCCCGGAAGGCCGGGACGAGTGCGGCGAAGAGTCCGACCAGCGCCGAGCAGGCGAAGACCGTGAGGATCGTCGGCCACGGGATCTCCAGGACCTCAAGGCCCTCCAGGGCCAGCAGCTTCTGGGCCGCCGTGCCCCAGCCCATGCCCAGGCCCAGTCCGAGCAGGGCGCCGAAGAGGGCGATGACCACGGACTCCAGCCGGATCATGCGGCGGAGCTGGCGGCGGGAGAGGCCGATGGCCCGCATCAGGCCGATCTCCCGGGTGCGTTCGACCACGGAGAGGGCGAGGGTGTTCACCACACCGAGCACCGCGACGATGATCGCGAGGGCGAGCAGGCCGTAGACGATGTTCAGCAGCTGACCGACCTGGTTCTTCAGGTCCTCCTTGAAGTCGGCCTGGTTCTGCACTTTGTAGACCGGGTACTCGGCGAGCGCGCTCTTGAGGGCCGCGTACGCCTCCTTCTCCTTGCCCTCCTCGGCCTTGCCGAACATCGCCACGTTCTGCGGCATCTTGTCTGCGGCGATGTACGCGGTGGCCGTGGTGAGGTTGGTGTACATCGCGCCGCGGTCGATGTTGGTGTCGTCGGAGGTGATGGCGGCGACCTTCAGCTTCGCGCTCTCCCCCGTCTTGAACGCGATGGTGAGGGTGTCCCCGACCTTGACCCCGTGCTTCTCGGCGTAGTCCTCGCCGACGGACATGGCGTTCTTGTCGTAGGCCTTCGCCAGGTCGCCGGAGAGCGCGGTGCGGCGGACGTCCTGCTGATACGTCGGGTCGGTGGCGGTGATGCCCTCGTCGACCGTCTTGCCGTTGGGGGCGGTGATCTTCGCGTCGAGGAAGGTGTAGTCGGTCATGTGCTCCAGGCCGGGCACGGCGTGCAGGGCCTCGGCGGCCTGGGGCACGATCGGCCGACCCCCACCGCTGTCCTGGACGATGAAGTCCGCGCCGACCGACCTGTCGAGCTCCTCGGTGGCCGAGGCCACCATCGAGGAACCGACGACGGAGAGGCAGGCCACCAGGGCGAGCCCGATCATCAGGGCCGCGCCGGTCGCTCCCGTACGCCGGGGGTTGCGCAGCGCGTTGCGCTCGGCCAGCCGGCCGACCGGGCCGAAGAGCCGCAGGACGACCACGCTGAGGGCCCGGACGACGACACCGGCCAGCAGCGGACCGATCACGATGAAGCCGATCAGGGTCAGCAGCACACCGACGGCGAGGAACATCGAGCCCTCGGTGGCCTTGTCGGCCTGCGTCGTCGCCCACAGGGCGGCGCCGCCGGCCCCGGTGAGTACCAGGCCGATACCGGCCCTGACCCAGCCCGACCGGCCGTCGGCCGGGGTCCCGGCGTCGCGGAGGGCGGCCATCGGGGAGACCTTGCCCGCCCGGCGGGCCGGTATGTACGCGGCGAGGACGGTGACGACGACACCGAGCACAAGGCCGATCACGGGGGTCGTCCAGGCGACGGTGAGATCCCTGGTGGACAGCTCCATGCCCACCGCGCCCATCAGCTTCATCAGCCCGACGGCGAGTCCGATGCCGGCGGCGACACCGAGCACGGAGCCGACGATGCCGAGGAGGACCGCCTCCAGCAGCACGGACCGGTTGACCTGCTTGCGGCTGGAGCCGATGGCCCGCATCAGGCCGATCTCGCGGGTCCGCTGGGCGACCAGCATCGAGAAGGTGTTGACGATGAGGAAGATGCCGACGAGGAAGGCGATCCCGGCGAAGCCGAGCATCGCGTACTTCATGACGTCCAGGAAGGCGCCCATGGAGTCCTTGTTGGCGTCGGCGGCCTCCTGCTGGGTCTGCAGCTTGTACGCGGCGGAGCCGTCGAGGGCCGCGGCCACGTTCTTCTTGAGCTGGGTGTCGCTGACGCCGCTCTCGGCGGTCACCAGGACCTGGGTGAAGACGTCGGGGGCGCCCAGCAGGTGCTTCTGGGCGGTGGCGGTGTCGAGGTAGACGACGGCGGCGCCCGGGTTGGTGACGGTGAAGGACGCGATGCCGCTGATCTTCGCCCTGATGTCACCGGTGACGGCTATGGTGCGCAGCTCGTCGCCGATCTTCAGCTTGTGCTTCTTCGCGGTGTCGCCGTCGACCATCACCTCGGTGGGGCCGCGGGGTGCGTGTCCGGAGGTGATCTCCATCGAACGCAGGTCGTTGTCGGTCCAGTTGCTCGCGATGGTGGGGGCGCCGGTCTCGGAGCCCATGTTCTTGTTCTCGCTGTTGACGACGGTCACCGCCATGGAGAAGGCGGCGCCCTCCGCCTTCTTCACGCCCTCGGCCTTCTCGACCTGCTGGACGAGCGAGGCGGGCAGGGAGACGGGCTTGCCGTTGTCGGGCTGCTCGTCGTTCTCCTGGGCGTCCTTCGGGCTGACCGTGACGTCCGGGGAGGACACGGCGAAGAGCTTGTCGAAGGTGGTGTTCATCGTGTCGGTGAAGACGAGCGTGCCGCAGACGAACGCCACGGAGAGCAGCACCGCCACCGCGGAGAGGGCCATCCGGCCCTTGTGCGCGAAGAAGTTGCGCATCGAGGTCTTCCAGACAGTCATGACGTCCGCCCACGTGCGTCGAAGTGCTTCATGCGGTCGAGGACCTGGTCCGCGGTCGGGTTGTACATCTCGTCGACGATGGAGCCGTCGGCGAGGTAGAGCACCCGGTCCGCGTAGGAGGCGGCGACGGGGTCGTGGGTGACCATGACGATGGTCTGGCCCAGCTCGTCGACCGACCTGCGGAGGAAGGAGAGGACTTCGGCCCCGGCCCGGGAGTCCAGGTTCCCCGTCGGCTCGTCACCGAAGATGATCTCCGGCCGGGCGGCGAGCGCCCGGGCGACGGCGACGCGCTGCTGCTGGCCGCCGGAGAGCTGGGTGGGGCGGTGCTTGAGGCGATCGGCGAGACCGACGGTCTCCACGACCTGGCGGAGCCAGTCGGCGTCGGGCTTGCGGCCCGCGATGTCCATCGGCAGCGTGATGTTCTCCAGCGCGTTGAGCGTGGGGAGCAGGTTGAACGCCTGGAAGATGAAGCCGATCCGGTCGCGCCGTAGCTGGGTGAGCTTCTTGTCCTTGAGCTTGGTGATCTCGGTCTCGTCGAGGAAGATCTCGCCCGACGTCACCGTGTCGAGGCCGGCCAGGCAGTGCATCAGCGTCGACTTGCCGGAGCCGGACGGGCCCATGATCGCCGTGAACTGCCCGCGGGCGATGTCCACGTCGACATGGTCGAGCGCGACGACCCGGGTCTCCCCGCTGCCGTAGGCCTTGACGACCTGCCGCGCTCGCGCCGCGACGGCCGTACGCCCTCCAGTGCCCCCGTGCCTGGGAATGGTTACAGCCGTTGTCACGGTATGTCTCCTATATCACTTGATGACGTGCCGGTCGATGGCGATCCGGTCGTTGGCCGGGCCATGCCGATGGATGACGGGACGTCGTTGAGTACGGTCCAAGTCTGGGTTCAGCAAGCTGTCCGGCGCGATGGTGCCCAGCGCAGTCTTGAGGTGGGGTTTTCCCCACCCTCCCCCCTGCTGCCGTCCCCAAGCGCGACGTAGGAACAGGTTAAGGAAACGCCCTCGCTCTCCACGTCCTCCGCGGGGAGGAAGGGGCCCTGGCCACTATGAGGGGGTGCCCCCTAGGGGAAGTCGTCCTCCGGGGGGAGACGGGGTCAGGGTCCCCCCGGACGCGGGGTCCGGGTCGCTCTCGGGGAACCGGGGACCGGAAGCGTGGCGTCCACCGATGGACATGATCACCAGCGGCCCGAAGGGGTTGGGAATGCCCGCCACAGCCACCCGCTACCTCCACCTCGTCCGGCACGGCGAGGCGACACCGGGCGACAGCGGCCTGACGGAGAACGGCCGCCGCCAGGCCACCCTGCTCGGCCGACGCCTCCGGGACATCCCCTTCGCGGCCGTCCACCACGGCCCGCTCCCCCGCGCGGAGGAGACCGCGCGCCTGATCGGCGACGAACTGAAGAACGTCCCCCTGCAACGCTCGGAACTCGCCGGTGACTACGTCCCCCACCTCCCGCGCAGGGATGAACTCCCGCCGGAATCCGCCGACTTCTTCCTCCGCTTCCTCGAAGGGGCCTCCGACGAGGAACGGGAGCACGGCCCCGCACTGGCCCGCCGGGCGCTGGACCGGTTCACCGGCCCGGTCGATGGCGAGGAGGACCGCCACGAGCTGGTCGTCACCCACAACTTTTTGGTCGCCTGGCTCGTCCGGGACGCCATGTACGCGCCCAAGTGGCGCTGGCTCGGCCTCAATCACGCCAACGCGGCCCTGACAGTCATCCGTTACGCACCCGGCCGCCCCGCCTCCGTCCTCCTGGCCAACGACATGCGCCACCTCCCCGCCGACCTGCGCTGGACCGGCTTCCCGCCCGAGCTGCACCTCTGAGCCCCGCCGCTCCCGCAGGCAGGACCGACCTCGCCCGAACGCCCCCACGCCACCGCCCGGGATGAGACAGTGCCCCGGGAGATACGTGCACGGGGAAGGAATACCGGTGGGCGGCACGGAAGCCAGGAACGGCACGGGCGGCACGGGCGGCACGGGCGACGCAGAAGCCAGGGAAGGCACGGTCGACGCGGGCAACACGCAAGCCGGGGACGGCACAGGCGGCACGCACAGTACGGAGGGCCCCGGCGGCGGCCCGCCCACCCCGGGCGACGCCCCCGTCACGGCGGCCGGGCCGCCCCCCGCCGCCCTCACCACCCCCCGGGGCCGCCGCCCCGTCGTCGCGGCCCTCATGCTCGGCATGGCGCTGGCCGCCATCGACGGCACCATCGTCTCCACCGCCGTACCCCAGATCGTCGGCGACCTCGGCGGCTTCACCGTCTTCTCCTGGCTCTTCTCCGGCTACCTCCTCGCCGTCACCGTCACGCTCCCGGTGTACGGGAAGCTCTCCGACACCTTCGGCCGCAAGCCGGTCCTGATCGCCGGGATCATCCTCTTCCTGGTCGGCTCCCTGCTCTGCGCCGCCGCCTGGAACATGGGCGCACTCATCGCCTTCCGCGTCATCCAGGGACTCGGCGGCGGCGCCCTCCAAGGAACCGTCCAGACCATCGCCGCCGACCTCTACCCACTGAAGGAACGCCCGCGCATCCAGGCGAAGTTGTCCACCGTCTGGGCCACCTCGGCGGTTGCGGGACCGGTGGTCGGCGGGCTGCTCGCCGGGTACGCGGACTGGCGGTGGATCTTCCTGATCAACCTTCCGGTCGGCGCGATCGCCCTCTGGCTGGTCGTCCGCCACCTCCACGAACCAGCACGCCCCCGCCCGGAGACCCGCCCCCGTATCGACTGGGCGGGCGCCCTGGCCGTCTTCGCCACGGGCACCCTGCTGCTCACCGCACTCGTCCAGGGCGGGGTCGCCTGGCCCTGGCTCTCGGCGCCCTCGCTCGGCCTGTTCGCGGCGAGCGCGGCGCTGGCCGCCCTGACCGTCGTCATCGAGCGGCGGGCGGCGGAGCCGATCATCCCGGGCTGGGTCTGGCGCCGCCGCACCATCGCCTCGGTCAACCTGGCGCTGGGCGCGATGGGCCTGCTGATGGTCGCGCCGACCGTCTTCCTGCCCACGTACGCGCAGTCGGTCCTGGGCCTCGGCCCGATCGCCGCCGGTTTCGTGCTCTCCGTCATGACCCTGAGCTGGCCGGTCTCGGCGGCCCTCTCCGACCGGGTCTACAACCGCATCGGCTTCCGGCTCACCGCCATCATCGGCATGAGCGCCGCCCTGCTGATCCTGCTGGCCTTCCCGCTGCTCCCCTACCCGGGCGAGCCCTGGCAGCCCGCCCTGATCATGCTGCTGCTCGGCGCGGCCCTCGGCCTCTTCCAACTCCCCCTGATCGTGGGCGTGCAGTCGACCGTGGGGTGGGCGGAGCGCGGTACGACGACGGCGTCCGTCCTCTTCTGCCGCCAGGTCGGCCAGAGCATCGGCGCGGCCGTCTTCGGCGCCGTCGCCAACAGTGTGCTGGCCGCCCGCCTCCTCGACGCCCCCGCACCTGGCCTCCCCGACGACCTGGACGCGGTCGCCCGCGCCCTGGAGGACCCGGGCGCGCTCTCGGCGGCGGCGACGGACCACCTGCGCCGGGCGGTCGACACCGCCGTGGACTACGTCTACATCGGCGCGGCCGGGGCGGCGGCCCTGGCGCTGCTCGCCCTCGTCGTCCTCGCCCCGCGCCGGTTCCCGGTCATCAACGAGACGGACGGCCGGCCGGCGGACTCCTCCGAGGCACGGTGAGGGTCCCGGCTGTCGGTGAACCCACGGCCCCTGGCCGACGTTTCAGGCGCGGCGGACCCGCCAGAGCCAGGCTGCCGCGCCGGCCGTCAGGACGAGCGCCGCCAGGTTGGCCGCGAGGGCCGGGCCGGCACCTCCCGGGGCACTGTCGGACAGGTTCCAGACACCCATGGCGGCACCCGGCAGACCGAGGGTGAGCAGGACGCCGATGACCTTCCGGCCGACGGTCCAGTGCACCGAGGTGCAGAGGAGGACCGCACCGGTGATGCGGACCAGGCCGCCGACCAGCGAGCCGCCGTCATCGGGGAAGACCATCCCGAAGACCTGCGCGAGGGCGAGCATCAGAACCGGAACCAGGGGGTGCACCTTGCCGCGCCGGGCGGGTGCGGCGGCACCTTCCCGAGTGCCGTGCGGGGCAGCGGTGTTACCCGCCTCGGCCAGCGCCGTGGCCGCGATCGTCCGGGGGTCCCCCAGCTCCGCGAGGATCTCGCCGATCGCGGCGTCGGGGCGCTCGGCGCGCGTCACCTCGATGTGTTCGGCGAGGTCGGCGAGGAGTTCCTGGCGACGGTCTCCGGGGAGTGCGGAGGCCTCGCGCTCGACGGCGGAGAGATAGTCGCGTACAGGATCTTGAGAGGTCTTCATGCGAGGTCTCCGGTGGCAGAGTGCGGGGCGGTCAGGAAGGTGTCTACGGCGTCGCGGAAGCCGGGCCAGACGCGGGTGAACTCGTCGAGCGCGGCCCGGCCGCTGCCGGTGAGCGCGTAGTAGCGGCGGGGCGGCCCGGAGGCCGACTCCTGCCAGGTCGTGGTGACCAGGTCGTCGCGGCGGAGCCGGGAGAGCAGCGGGTAGACCGTGCCCTGGCTGGTGGCCAGGGCGCCGGAGTCCTCCAGGGCGCGGAGGAGCTCGACGCCGTAGCGGGGGCGGTCCCGCATCAGGGCGAGTACGCAGTACTCCAGGACCCCTTTGCGCAGCTGGGCGGCTGCCCGGGCCTGCTTGGTCGAATCACCTGGTTCCATGCGATGCAAGATACCTGGTCGAACAAGTGGCTGGGAAGGCGGGGCCGCCTCATTCCCCTGGCGCCCGCGAAGCCCCCGTAGCCTCCTGGGGCCGCACGGCCGCCACCTCCGCCCACACCGTCTTCCCGATCGGATTGCGGGGCCCCCAGCCCCACCGCGCGGCCAGGCACTCCACCAGGAACAGCCCACGCCCCGACTCCTGGTCGTCCGGCGGCAGGACCGGCCCTTCGGGCGTCCGGCCGAGCCGGGCGTCCGAGACCTCGATACGGAAGCGGCTCGCGGGACCCTCGTAGTCCACCCGCACCTCGAAGTTCCGCCCCCGGAGCCGCCCGTGGCACACCGCGTTGGCTGCCAGCTCCGCCACCACCAGGGCCACGGCACACGAGGCGTCCGTCATCGGCCCGAACCCCCAGTGCCCCAACTGCCGCACCACGGTGTGGCGTGCCTCCTGGGCACCCCGGGGTGTGGAGGGGAACTGCCGGGACAGCGAGCCGTACCCGTTGCCGGTCAGCCCGAAGCCGCGCGGGGCGGAGGGGGCCGCCTCCACCCCATCGGCTTTCTCCGCTGCGGTCGTCCTCTTGCCGGTCATGCTGGCCATCCACTCCCTCGACTCCTCTCACGTCACCCACACGTGCGGGTTCCGTGACGTTCCGTACTCAAGAGTCGACCGGGCGCCCTAGCCTCGAAAGGTGACAGCGCCTTACCTTGCAGGCCGTAAGGAACGGAAGTAACGCCGTGGCCAAAGCACTTGACCCGCACTCCTCCATCGCCGCCCTCTTCGGCACCCGGGTGCGCAAGCTCCGCGAGGCGGCCGGGCTCACCCAGGCCGAAGTGGGTGTCCTCACGCACGTGGTCGGCAGCCGCATCACCCAGATCGAGCGCGCGACCGGAGCGAAACCGACGCTGGAGCTGACCCGGGCCCTGGACAGGGAGCTGGTGGCGGACGACCTGCTGATCGACCTGTGGCCGTACGTGTACCGGGAGGCGTTCCCGGACTGGTCGCAGGCGTTCATCGCCTACTCCGCCCGGGCGGCGCTGATCCGCGAGTACGCCTCGCATGCCGTGCCGGGTCTGCTGCAAACTCCCGAGTACGCACGGGCGTTGCTGAGCGTGGGCCACTCCCTGCGGGACGCCGAGCATCTGGAAGAACGCGTCGCGGCCCGGCTCGACCGCCAGATCCGGCTCACCGGCCCCGGCCGGCCACAGCTGTGGATCATTCTCGACGAGGCCGTGCTGCGCCGGCCGGTCGGCGGATCGGCGGTGATGCGAGGCCAGTTGGAGAAGCTGCTCAAAATGGCCGAGGAGCCCAACATCACGGTCCAGGTGCTCCCGTTCGACCAGGGCGAGCACGGCGCACTGGGCGGCTCCCTCACCCTGCTCGTCATGCCGGACGGCTCCCAAGTGGCCTACACGGAAGGCGCGCACCACGGCCAGTTGACCGAGGAACCGGACGAGGTCGAACGGTTCGTTCTGACCTACGATCACCTCAGGGCGATGGCGTTGCCCCCGCTCATGTCGCTCGACCTGATCCGTTCCGTGCTGGAGGCCGATTACCGTGGAAGCCGCGTCCCGTCCCGACCTGACCGCCGCCGCCTGGCGCAGCAGCAGCTACAGCAACCAGGAGGGCGGCAACTGCGTGCAGGTGGCCGACGGATTCCCCGGCGTCGTCCCCGTCCGTGACAGCAAGAACCCCCACGGCCCCGCACTCGTCCTCCCGGCCACCGCCTGGACCACGTTCGTCAGCGAGTTCCTCACCCGCTGACGTCCGCCCCCGGCAGGGCACTCAGGCCCGGGGTGTGTCCGCAGCCGGGCGCTGGCAAGCTGGTGTGCAACGATGCGGACTCTTCTACGGGAGATGGGTCATGGTCGACAGATTTACGGACGGGCTCCTGACGCCCACCGAGACGTCCTCGTACCTTGAGATCCCGTATTCGACGCTCACGAGCTGGCTGAACGGAAAGGCCGCAGGAGCGCCACTGGTCCACGCCGTCGAACCCACCCGCAAGAGGCAGCCGTCCATCCCCTTCATCGCGGTGGCCGAAGCCCACGTCCTGCGCTCCCTGGGCCTGCGGATGAGCGAGATCAGGGAGGCGGCGGCAGCCGTACGGGACGCCTTCGACACTCCGTACGGTCTCGTTTCGAAGCGCATCGCCACGGACGGCGTGGACATCTTCGTCGAACACGGCCTCGGAGACCTGCGCAGGGCTAGGGACGGCCAGGCCCCGATCCAGGAGGTCGTGGCCCAGTACCTCCGCTACCTGACGTGGGAGGCGGACGACGACTTCCCGTCCAGCCTCCAGCTGAGCCAGTACGGGGAGACCGTGCCCGTCGTCATCGATCCGCGCTTCGGCCGCGGGCTGCCCGTGGTCGCGGCCAATCGTGTCCCGGTCCAGGCCATCACCGACCTGTGGGAAGCCGGAGAAACCGTCGAGGACATCGCGTACGACTTCGATATGACCCCGGAGCAGGTGGGCGCTCTCTGCGAAGCCGTGGTGAAGCTTGCCGCCTGAATTCTTCCTCGACCGCAACCTCGGACGCCGCGTAGCGGACGAGCTGCGGGCACGCGGATGGATCGTCCACCACATCGGGGACGCGTTCCCGGAAGACGGACAGCGCATCGCGGACGAAGAATGGATCGACCACGGCCTACGCCGGTCCTGGGTCCCGTTGTCCAAGGACGGCCGCATCAAGACCCGTGACGCCGAGATCCAGCCGGTCCTGGACCAGGCTGCTGTGTTCTTCCACCTCGACAACCAGCAGCTCCCCAGCATCCAGATGGTCGAACGACTCGACACCCACCGCACAGCGATCCATCAGGCGATCGCGAAGGGCGGCCCGTCCGCCTACGCCGTGCGGCACGACCGCATCGAACGCACCTGGCCGTAAGCGGGCGCCCCCTCGCCCGGTGCCCGGACGGCCCCCGCGGGGCCCTCAGCCCTCCGCTCCCCCCGTCACCCGCCCCGTCAGCGCCGCCAGCGAGCTGCGGACGTGCGCCATGTGCGCCTGGACCTCCTCGCGGCCCTCCTCGTGCTCCCGCAGCACCCGCTCCGTCTCCCGGACGATCCGCTCCTCGCGCACCCGCGCCTCCGAGAGCACCTCGGCCGCCCGGGCCTCCGCGTCCTCCTGGCCGTGGCGGGCCGCCTCCTGGGCCTCCGCCAAGCCGCGCGCCGCCTCCGCGAGCACCGCCTCCGCCCGCTCGGTCAGCTCCGTGTGGCGCGCCTCCGACTCGGCCTCCGCAGCGGCGATCTCGGCCTCGGCGGCCTTGTGGCGCTCGGCGTGCTCCTGCTCCTGGTGGGCCAGCACACTCGCCGTACGGCTCCGGGTCTGCGCCATCGCGGCCTCGGCCGCCCCGCGCACCTTCTCGGCCTCCTTACGGGCGGCGGCGAGCACGCCCTCCGCCTCCCGGACCGCCTCGGCGACCCGCTCCTCCGCCGCGGCCACGGCGGCGGCCCGTACCGCGTCCGACGCCTCCCGTGCCGCGTCCCCGGCCGCCCGGCCCGCCGCCTCGGCCTCGTCCCGCAGCTCCTGGCTTGCCGCGTCCGCGTCCGCCCGCAGCGACTCGGCCTGCTCCCGCGCCAGCCCCAGAATCCGCTGGGCCCGCTCCCCCAGCTCCGCGTAGTCCTGCTCGGGGAGCCCCGCCACGGTCTCCGCCAGCCGGGCCGCCTCCGCCGCCAGCTCCTGCGCCAGCCGCTCCAGCCGCTCGGCCTCCGCGAGCGCCGTGGCCCGCTCGGCCGTCCGGGCCGCCACCGCACGGTCCACCTGGTCCGGACGGTAACCACGCCCCCGCACGCCGACCACGTCGAACGCAGACACCGGTCCAGCACTCATAGCCTGAAGCCTTTCTCCGACATACGGACACACGGGCACACGGACACACACGGGTCCCCCCGCGATACGTCAAGGATGCGGCAATTGGGGCCGGAAGTCGGAATCGATCAGGCGCTTTCAGGACGGAAAGCGACCGGCGTCACACGCCCGGAACGCCACGAGGCACCCGATCCGTCCCGGACCGGGTGCCTCGTACAACGCTTCTCAGCCGTCGCCGACCGTGGTCAGCCAGGGGTACGGATCAGAGCAGACCGTCCCACATCTGCTCCAGCAGCACCGACCACCAGCTCTCCGGCGACGCCAGCGCCGCCGGATCCAGCGCCACCAGCTGTGCCTGGAAATCGACGGTCCACCGCCCCGCCTGCTCCGGTGTCAGCCCGAACCGGAGCCGCCACATCCGGCCCAGCAGCGCCATCGACCGCACGAACTCCGGCAGCCCCGTGTTCACGAACTGCGGCGCCACCGACTGACCGCCAGGACCCGCCTCCACCGGCACGGCAACGATGTTCGCCGTCCCGTACTGGACACAGATCGCCCGCCCGAAGTCCGTACCCATCACCAGGTACGCCCCCGCGTCCGGCGCCGCCTGCACCTGCCACTGCGCCGCCACCTCACCCAGCGTAGGCACCACCGGCTGCCCCGGCTGCGCCCAGAAGAACGGCCCGAAATCGGCGGGCAGCCCCGCCCACACCAACGTACGGGCGACGACCTCCGGCACCCCCTGACGGGACACCGCACGCTGGTCGAACCGGAGAATCCCCTGCGGACCGAACGCCTGCAGCAACTCCTCGGCCACCGCCTCCGGCGGCAGCACCGGGGCGGGCGGCATCTGCGGCAGCGGCGCCCGCACCGGGGCCGGCCGCGCCGGGCCGTCCGCCACCTGGTGCAGCTCACCCTGGTGCGTCAGCAGATGCTGCATGCCCTGCTGACGGCTCGCGTGATCGGTGCCGTACGGCGCCACGCTCGTGATCCGCACCTGCGGCCAGGTCTCCCGGATCATCCGGGCGCAGTACCCGCCCGGCAGCTCGCAGGACTCCAGCTCGGTGTGCAGCTCGATCACCTGCTGCGGCGGCACGTTCATCGCCCGCAGTTCGTGCAGCATCTGCCACTCGGGGTGCGGGGTGCCCGGCGCCGAACGGCGGATCAGCTGCTGCTCACTGCCGTCCGGCGCCCGGAACCGCAGCACGGCCTGGTAGCCCGGGCCCACGGTCGGCAGACCGGTGGGCTGCTGCGGATAGCCGTACGCCGGGGGCGGCGGGGTGTGCGGGCCGCCGGGCTGAGGCGCCTGCGGTACGGGACCGGGGGCACCGCCCAGCGGAGCCCCGGGCGGGCCCGGAGGACCGGGGGGACCCGGGGGGTTGGGCGGACCGGGGACCGGGATCGGGCCGGAGTTCGCGAACATCGTCTCGGCGTGGTGCATCCCGCCACCGGGAGGCGGCGTGGCGCCGGGCGGAGGACCGGGCGGGCCGGGAGGCTGCGGCGCCCCGGGCACACCGGGAGGGCCCGGGGGCAGCGAAGCGCCCGGGGCGCCGGGAGGACCCGGCGGGCGGGGCGCGCCCGGGACGCCCGCGCCGATGCTGCTCCCGTCGGCGAGCATCGTCGCCGCGTGGTGCACCCCGTCGCCCGGAGGCGGCGTCGAACCCGGCGGCGGGCCGGGAGGAGCGGGCGGCGGCGTGGAGCCCGGGGCGGGCGGGCCGAGCTGGGAGACGAGCTGCGTCGGGATGTACCCGCCCGCCGGAGCACCGGGCGCACCCGGGCCCGAAGGCGGCGGCGTCGCACCGGGGCGTACGCCGGGGATCCCCGGCGCACCGGGCGGCGGCGGGGTCGTCGAACCGCCCCCGCGGCCACCACGAGGCGGCACCGCGGCCTTGCTCGTGGCCGCGTCCGCGATGTCCCCGGCACCACTCTGCGAGCCCGGGGACCCCTGGGAGTCCTGCGAACCCTGGACGGGCTTGAGCGCGGGTGACACCTGCGTACGCGGCAACTGGCTGCCCCCCGACATCAGCGCCGTGGGTGCCTCGGCCGAGACCACCGGCGGCGGGGCCTCCTCGTCGTCCGTCCCCGACAGCGGCGGCGCGAACACCGTCGCGGGCAGCGGAACGGCCCCGTCGTCGGAGTCGAAGGAGTTGGTGTCCGTACCCGCCCACGGGGTCGACCCGGCGGGCACGCCGCCGTTGGCCGTGGGCTCGTAGGCCCCGCCCGCGCTGCCACCGGCGGCGGGCCACGAGGCCGAGGAACCGCCGGAAGAGGGGGCGGCCGGGGAAGCGGGCGGAGGCGGGGTGGCGTTCACGGGGGTGGGCGGGGGCGTGGCGTCTGCGGGCGTGGGCAAAGGCTCATCGACAGAAGCGGGAACAGGCGTCCCAGCCCCAGGCGTCCCACCCGGCACCGAGCCCGCCGCGGGCCCGGCGGGCGTGGGCCCGGCCGAGGCAGCGTCCGCCGCCTCCTCTGCCGCCCGGCGCTCCGCACGGTGATCCGGAATGCCCAGCTTGTCCGCCGCCTCCTGGAGCCACTCCGGAGGCGTCAGCAGGAACGACGTCTGATTCAGGTCCACCCGCTGCGGCGGCTCCGGGGCGGCGGCCGGCGCGCCCGCCGGAACCCCGTACTCCTCCTCGTACCGCCGGATCACCTCACCCACCGGCAGCCCCGGCCACAGCGTCGCCTCGCCGCTGTCCCGGGCGATCACCAGCCGCTGACGGCCCCCGTCCGACACCGGACCCTCCGCCCGGTCCTCGGCCCACACCACGAACCCCAGCTCGAACTCACGGACCCGGACCTCACGGTGCTGATACGCGGGCACGTCTCCGTTGACCCACTCGTCCGCCCGCTCCTGCGCCTGCGCGAAAGTCACCACCGCGCTCACCCCTCCACCGGGACGGCGCGCGCGAAGCCGCCGTCCACCATCAGGTTGGCCACCGTCTCCAGCTCCGGCGGGTTGCCCGCCAGCCGCTGGAGGAAGGCGTCGAAGTCCGCACCGCACGGCAGCAACAGCCGCTCGACGCGCTCCTGCACGCTCCAGCCGTCCTGGTCCCGGGCATCGTCGTACGGGCAGAACCACACCGAACCGACGTCCTGCCCGCGCACCTTCACGGTCAGAATCCCGCCCTGGACGAACGCGACGCCCAGGTAGTCCTTGGTGAAGTGGTCCCGCAGACACTTGTTCACGTACACCAGGTCGTTCACCGCGGCCTCGTCACGCACCGTGAAGAACGGCTGGTCCACCAGCAGCCCCAACTCGGCGTCGAGCGCCGCGTCCACGGGGGCCGAACCGCCCGCCGCCTTCAGGAAGGAACGGTAGGCACCCGGCAGCCGGTAACCGAGATCCTCCTCGACCCCCTGGATCTGCTGCTCGCTCACCGCGACAGCACCCTTGGGAAGCCGGAAGTGCGCCGGACACGTCTCCTGCAACGGGCGCGTACCGCGCCGGTCCTGGTCCACATCCGTCGTCGCCAGACCGCCGTGATGGCGCAGCAGCGCCTTCACCTCGACCGGCACCAGCTCCATCCGCCGGCCGCCCGCCACGTGGTGCCAGGTCCAGCCGTGCGGCGTCGCCACCGCGGGAATCGTGTCCCACAGCTCATGACCGGCCGCGGCCATCGCCGCGTTCGCCGACACGTAGTCGGTCAGCCGCAGCTCATCGACACCGAAGCCCTGCGGCGGATCGGCGATCTCCGCGGCGGCCCGCGCGTACGGCGAGAAATCCGGGTGGCCGCTCTCGCCCACGCGCACACCTCTGGGGTGGCGGGACGCCCGGACCGGGTCCGGGAAGTGCACGACCTGCCCGGCGTAGGCCGCGTTCGGTGGCGCGGCTTGCTGCCCGAGCCGACCTGTCGTCATGGCGGTTGCCCCCTGCTGCGTCTGGTGGTTCCGCACAGCCTAAGCGGTGGGGCAACAGGGGGTCCCGCCCCGCCGGTTCCGTCACGAACGGTCACATTCACGTGACGGTGAGGCGACAGTCCAGCACCTTCGGGCGACACGCAGACACGTTTCCCCGCCCCAGCTTCCCCACCACCCTGCACATTTGGCAGGCTGTCCCCGCAACTCGGGGGATTGCAGGGAGGGACGACCGCACCATGCATTCGGCACAAACAGTCACAACCAGCGCATCCAGCACGTCTGGTACATCCAGTACGTCAGGAACATCGGGGGACCCGCGACTCAACTGGAGCAGCACCGAGACCAGCCGCACGCCTCACCTGCTCCACCGCCGCGACGGGATCCTCCCCGCCGTGGCCGCCGCGCTGTCCGTACGCGGAGAGACGCTCACCTGCACCGCCGGCAAGGGGGACCAGCCGCCGGTACTCCACCCGCTCGTCCAGGACTTCCTAGACACCCTCACCAGCGGCCAGCGCGAACGGTTCACCGGCCGCTGCCCCGAAGCCATACTGCTCTCCCGGCAACTCACCGCCGCCGAGAACGGCCGCTCCAGACGCGCCCAGCGAAAACCCCTGACCAACGGGGAAGCCCGCCGCGCGCTCAAGCACTCCCGCATCACCGCCCGCCGCATCCGCGAGGACGGCGACCCGCTCCACGGCAGCTACGCACCACCGTGCCGATCCTGTTCGGCGCTCCTCGCCCACTTCGGCGTACGCCCCGTCGACCTCACCACCACCGGCGCCGCGACCACCGCCGAGAAGGGCTGACCGCCCCCCGATGCACGACCACCAGCACACCTCCACCCGCTTCCCCGTCGGCGTCGACGCGGCCCTGCGCGAAGCGGGCTGGCAGCCCGGGCGCTGGGACATCCGCCAGGCCGAGGAATGGGCCGACGCCCTGCGCGCCCACACCTCGCCCGCCGGACACCGGCACGCGGTCTTCCCGGCCGCGGTCGAGGCCTGGGCGGAGTTCGGGGCCCTCCACATCACCGCGTCCGCACCGGGCCGGCACATCGCGCCCGCGGCCGTCCGCATCGACCCGCTGCACGGCCTGCACCTCGCCCGCACCCTGGGCGACCTCGGCCGGGCCCTGGAGACGGAGGTGGCCCCGCTGGGGGCGGAGGGCGAGGAACAGGCGGTCCTCGCGATCGACACCGAGGGGCGGGTCTACAGCATCGACCACACGGGGGACTGGTTCCTCGGCCAGGACATCGACGAGGCGCTGGCAACCATGGTCACGGGGACACAGCCGACACGCCTGACGGGGGCCTGAGGCTTTCAGCCCGTCCGGCGTTCGAGGACGGAAGCCTTGCCGTGGGGAGCGGCGACCCGTGCGCATCCGGGTTTGTGATGGTGCCGGTTCGTCCCGAGCAACGGTTCCGTCCTCAAACGCCGGACGGGCTGGGTGACGCGGGTCAGCCTCAGACGCCGGACGGGCTGGAATTCGGGTCCCGCCTCAGACGCCGGACGGGCCGGGGGTGGAAACGCTGGAGGCATCCGGCAGCACCGCCGACACCCGGAACCCGCCCGCGTCCGTAGGACCGGAGACGAACACGCCCCCCAGCGCCAGCACCCGCTCCCGCATCCCCACCAACCCGTTCCCCCCGCTCGGCAGCCCCGCATCCGCCACCGCCGCGTCCGAAGGACCGTTCTCCACCTGCATCGCGACCTCGGCCCCCCGGTGCGCCAGCCGCACCCACGTCTTCGCCCCCGCCGCATGCTTGTGCACGTTCGTCAGCGCCTCCTGCACCACCCGGAACGCCGTCTGCTCGACCTCGGGCGCGTACGGACGCAGCTCACCGTCCACCGACAGCTCGACCACCATCCCCGCCTGCCGCGACTGGGTCACCAGCGCCTCCAGCTCACTCAGCCGGGGCCCGTCCTCCGACGCCGCCGCGGCGGCAGCCGCCGCGGCAGCCTGCCCGACCGCCGCCAGCGGAACCGCACCCCCGCCCGCCGCGCCGGGCGCGATCAACGCGTCACCGCTCCGCAGCACCCCGAGCATCTCCCGCAGCTCCGTCAGCGCCTGCCGCCCCATGTCCCCCACCAGCGCCGCGTTCCGCACCGCCTTCGCCGGGTCCTTCGGGGCCACCGCCTGCAGAGCCGCAGCGTGGACCACCATCAGACTCACCCGGTGGGCCACCACGTCATGCATCTCCCGCGCGATCCGGGTCCGCTCCTCCGTACGGGCCCACTCGGCCCGCTCCTCCGCCCGGTCCGCCAGCAGCGACAGCTCCCGCTCCAGCGAGTCCGCCCGCTCCCGCAGGCTCTCCATCAACCGGCGCCGCGCCCCTATGTAGAGGCCGAACAACACGGAGGGCGCCGTCAGCCCCACCGCCATGAACACCGACAGCAGGGGCACATACCAGTCCCCCGGCCCGAAGTCGTCCTGCTCGGCCACACTCTGCCGCAGCCGTACATAGGTGACGATGAACGTCCCCACCAACGCCATCCCCGCCAGTACGACGGTGATCCGGCGCGGCACCTCGGACGCCGCCAGCGTGTACAGGCCCACCAGGGCCATCAGGAAGCCCATCTCGGCGGGCGTCATCGCGATCGTCACCAGCACCACGGCGATCGGCCACCGCCGACGCACCAGCAGCACCGAACCCGCCAGCACCCCGAACACCACACCCACCGACACCGGCACCCCGGCGTTCCGGGCGAACTGCACCCCCTCCCACCCACACTCCAGCGCCGATACCAGCGCCAGTCCCACGTCCAGGGCGACACTGCGCCGCCGCTCCCACCACCAGTAGCCGCGGGTGGTCGATCCCGCCGCCTCCCGGTCTGCCCCCGTTGCGGTCATGGCGTCCAGCCTACGGGCGGACGCATCCCATTTTCCGGTGACCGGCAACAGCACGTTCCGCGTTCGAACGCGCACGAAACACACGCCGATCGCCCGAAATGGCGAATCGACCGTGCTTTCGACGCGAGCGTCCGCATTCCGGACGACGCTCTCCGTATGGCAGAGACCACAAGCAAGTACGCCGACTTCGAGGGCCGCGCCGGGAGGGGCTGAGCCGCCGCCAGATCCGCGACCGGCGTCACGTCGACAACAACGACCTCCTCAACCGCCTCCTCCAGGGCGAGCCCGCCCCGGAGTGGACGAAGCGGCCCCGCGCCAAGGACGACCTCCGGGAGAAGGCCCGCGAGCTTCGGCTCCAGGGGATGACCTACGACCAGATCCAGGTGGAGCCGGGGTGCTCCAAGGGGGCCATCTCCCTCTGGGTGCGGGACCTGCCGAAGCCGGAACGCAGGCGCACCCGGGAGGAATCCGCCGCGACCGGGCGGCGCGGCTGGGAAGCGACGCTCCAGCGGCGGGACACCGAACGCCGGGCGGCGAAGCAACAGGCCGCGGACGAGGTCGGGGCGATGACCGACCGCGAGCTCTTCCTGGTGGGCGTCGGCCTCTACTGGGCGGAGGGCTCCAAATCCAAGCCGTACCGCACCCAAGAGCGCATCACCTTCGTCAACAGCGACCCCGGCATGATCGAGGTCTTCCTCGCCTGGCTCCGCCTGCTGGGCGTGGCCGACGAGCAGCTGCGATTCCACGTCCACATCCACGAGACGGCGGACATCACAGCAGCCGAGCAGTACTGGATCGGCCTGACCGGCGCCGACCCTTCGGCGTTCGGCAAGACGTCCCTCAAGACACACTCCCCGAAGACGAACCGGAAGAACATCGGTGACCTGTACCGGGGCTGCCTTTCTGTCCGCGTGCTGAAAGGTGCCGACCTGTACCGTCGCGTCGAAGGCTCCTGGTGCGGCATAGTAGGGGCTGCAAAACGAGCCGATCAAGAGAATCGGACATAAGAGGCGATACCATCCCGGGTCGTCTAATGGCAGGACAAATGGTTTTGGTCCATTGAATGAGGGTTCGATTCCTTCCCCGGGAGCACGCCGACGGGCCCCGACCACACCGGTCGGGGCCCGCCCCCATTCCCCGTCGAAACACCCCCGGTATCCTGCGGATGACCACCACCCGAAGCCGAAGGGCACATCCGTGAGCGCAACCAGCCCGGCAGCCGTCGTCGTCCTCGCAGCGGGTGAGGGCACCCGCATGAAGTCGAAGACCCCCAAGGTCCTGCACGAGATCTCCGGGCGCTCGCTCGTCGGACATGTCGTCGCCGCCGCCCGTGAGCTGGCCCCCCAGCACCTCGTCGTGGTCGTCGGCCACGCCAGTGAGCAGGTCACCGCGCACCTGAACGCCGGCGACGCCCCCGTGCGCACCGCCTTCCAGGCCGAGCAGAACGGGACCGGGCACGCCGTCCGCATGGGGCTCGAAGAGCTCGGCGGGAGCGTCGAGGGCACCGTGATCGTCGTCTGCGGCGACACCCCGCTGCTCTCCGGCGAAACGCTCGGCGCGCTCGCCGCCACCCACGCCGCCGACGCCAACGCGGTCACCGTCCTGACCGCCGAGGTCCCGGACTCCACCGGCTACGGGCGCATCGTGCGCGACCCCGCCTCCGGCGCGGTCACCGAGATCGTCGAGCACAAGGACGCCACCGACGAGCAGCGGGCGATCCTGGAGATCAACTCCGGCGTGTTCGCGTTCGACGGGTCGCTCCTGGCCGACGCGCTGGGCAAGGTGCGCACCGACAACAGCCAGGGCGAGGAGTACCTCACCGATGTTCTCTCCATCCTGCGCGAGGCGGGTCACCGGGTCGGGGCGTCCGTCGCGGGCGACCACCGGGAGATCCTCGGCATCAACAACCGGCTCCAGTTGGCGCAGGCGCGCCGGCTGCTGAACGAGCGGCTGCTGGAGCGGGCGATGCTCGCGGGCGTGACGGTGGTGGACCCGGCGTCCACGCTGATCGACGCGACGGTGACGTACGAGCGTGACGCGGTCGTCCACCCGGGGACGCAGCTGCTGGGGACGACGCACCTCGCGGAGGACAGCGAGGTGGGGCCGAACTCGCGGATCGCGGACACCTCCGTCGGGGCCGGTGCCCGTGTCGACAACTCCGTGACGGACTCGGCCGAGGTCGGGCCGGGGGCGCTGGTCGGCCCGTACGCGTATCTGCGGCCGGGGACGCGGCTGGGGACGAAGTCCAAGGCCGGTACGTACGTGGAGATGAAGAACGCGACGATCGGGGAGGGGACGAAGGTCCCGCACCTGAGTTACGTGGGCGACGCGACGATCGGTGATCACACCAACATCGGTGCGGCGAGCGTCTTCGTGAACTACGACGGTGTGGCCAAGCACCACACGACGATCGGTTCCCACTGCCGTACCGGCTCGGACAATATGTTTGTGGCACCCGTCACGGTCGGGGACGGGGTCTACACGGCGGCCGGGTCGGTCATCACGAAGGACGTTCCCTCCGGTTCGCTCGCCGTGGCGCGGGGCCAGCAGCGGAATATCGAGGGTTGGGTGGCCCGGAAGCGTCCGGGCAGCGCAGCCGCTCAGGCCGCTCAGGCGTCGTCGCAGGAGCACGACGGGCAAAGCTGACCGGAAACGGGTGCGCCGGTGACGGCGTACCGTGATAGATGCTCACCCATTTCGGCTGGCTCGTTGCACATCGGGACCTATGCGTGCAGCGCCAGATACACGTCTGAGGAGACTGTGCTGTGACCGGGATCAAGACGACCGGCGAGAAGAAACTGATGCTCTTCTCCGGCCGCGCCCACCCCGAGCTGGCCGAGGAGGTCGCACATCAACTGGGTGTCGGTCTCGTGCCGACGAAGGCCTTCGATTTCGCCAACGGTGAGATCTACGTGCGGTTCCAGGAGTCGGCACGTGGCGCGGACTGCTTCCTGATCCAGAGCCACACGGCTCCGATCAACAAGTGGATCATGGAGCAGCTGATCATGCTGGACGCGCTGAAGCGCGCGTCGGCCCGTTCGATCACGGTGATCGTGCCGTTCTACGGGTATGCCCGTCAGGACAAGAAGCACCGTGGCCGTGAGCCGATCTCGGCGCGCATGGTGGCGGACCTGATGGCGACGGCGGGTGCGGACCGGATCCTCACGGTCGATCTGCACACGGACCAGATCCAGGGCTTCTTCGACGGTCCGGTGGACCACCTGTTCGCGCTGCCGATCCTGGCGGACTACGTGGGCGCGAAGGTCGACCGTTCCAAGCTGACGATCGTGTCGCCGGACGCGGGCCGTGTGCGGGTCGCCGACCGCTGGTGCGACCGGCTGGACGCGCCGCTGGCGATCGTGCACAAGCGCCGTGACAAGGACGTGCCGAACCAGGTCTCGGTCCACGAGGTCGTGGGTAACGTCGAGGGCCGGGTCTGTGTGCTGGTCGACGACATGATCGACACGGGCGGGACGATCTGTGCGGCCGCGGACGCGCTGTTCGCGCACGGTGCGGAGGACGTCATCGTGACGGCGACGCACGGTGTGCTGTCGGGTCCGGCGGCGGACCGGCTGAAGAACTCGAAGGTGAGCGAGTTCGTGTTCACGGACACGCTGCCGACCCCGGGTGAGCTGGAGCTGGACAAGATCACGGTGCTGTCCATCGCGCCGACGATCGCGCGTGCGGTGCGTGAGGTGTTCGAGGACGGTTCGGTGACGAGCCTCTTCGAGGAGCAGGGCTGACAGCGGGGCCCATGGCCTGCTGGTGATCCACTTTGGGGTGCGGCCTCCCCGCCGGGTAGACTCAGCGAGTTGCTCGGCGAGGGAGGCCGTACCTGTGTGTACGGCGGTCCGTTATCGACGCGCTCTTCGTAGCAGGCCTGTCGTGGGCCGGGTGACCGTTCGTGTTCCGTATTTCGACGGTTCCGTCACCTGACGAGGAGTGCAACCATGGCTGAGATCAAGCTCGCCGCTGAGGTCCGTACCGAGTTCGGCAAGGGCGCTGCCCGCCGTACCCGTCGTGCCAACCAGGTCCCCGCGGTCATCTACGGCCACGGTGCCGAGTCGGTCCACATCACGCTGCCGGGTCACGAGCTGCAGCTGGCTCTGCGTACGGCCAACGTGCTGATCGGTCTGGAGATCGACGGCAAGGACGCGCTGGTCATCCCGAAGGCCGTGCAGCGTCACCCCCTCAAGGGCACCATCGAGCACGTGGACCTGCTGACCGTGAAGCGCGGCGAGAAGGTCAACGTCGAGATCGCGGTGCACGCCGAGGGCGACCTGGCGCCGGGCGCCAACCTGCTGGAGTTCGTGCTGAACACGCTGCTCGTCGAGGCCGAGGCCACCCACATCCCCGAGTCCGTGACGGTCTCCGTCGCGGGTCTGGACGCCGGTGACTCGATCGTCGCGAAGGACATCCCGCTGCCGAAGGGCTCCGTGCTCGCCGGTGACGAGGACGCCATCGTGATCCAGGTCGTCGCCGCGCAGGCCGAGGAGCCGTCCGCGGACGCCGAGACCGAGACCGTCGAGGCCTGATCCTCGCCGCTCCCGTTCCACCTGCTTGACTGACGGGGTGGTGGTTCCCTTCCGGGGGAGCCGCCGCCCCGTTTCGCTGTGACCCCGCCCCCGCGTACGACCCGTGACGCGTACGACCCGTGACCCCGCATTCGAGGAGACCGAGCGCTGATGTCCGACGCCACCGACCCCTGGCTCATCGTGGGCCTCGGCAACCCCGGCCCCGAGTACGCGGCGAACCGGCACAACGTCGGGTTCATGGTGGCCGACCTGCTGGCCGAGCGGATCGGCGGGAAGTTCAAGCGGGCGCAGAAGGCGCAGGCGCAGGTGGTGGAGGGGCGGATCGGTCCGCCGGGTCCGGGGAGCCGGCGGGTGGTGCTGGCGAAGCCGATGTCGTACATGAATCTGTCGGGCGGTCCGGTGACGGCGCTGCGGGACTTCTACAAGGTGCCGCTGGACCATGTCGTGGCGGTCCATGACGAGCTGGACATCGATTACGGGATGCTGCGGCTGAAGCTGGGCGGCGGGGACAACGGGCACAACGGGCTGAAGTCGATGACGAAGTCGATGGGTCCGGACTATCACCGGGTGCGGTTCGGGATCGGGCGGCCGCCGGGGCGGATGCAGGTCGCGGACTTCGTACTCAAGGATTTCGGGTCGGTGGAGCGCAAGGAGCTGGCGTTCCTGGTGGACCGGGCGGCGGATGCGGTGGAGTGTCTGCTGGCGGAGGGGCTGGAGCGGGCGCAGAGCGCGTACAACTCCTGAGCGGCGGCCTGTTCTCCTCCGCCGCGTACAACTCCTGACATTCCTGCCGCTGCTGGGGCGTTTTCCGGCCGTAGGTTGACCGGGGGCTGTGCTCTGGCCAAGGATCTGCCCCCATGAAGCGGAGCTCTTCCCAGCGTGCGGTGCTCGTGGGCCGTCGGACCGCCATGGGGCTGGTCGCCCTGGTGCTGCTGGTCGCGGGGGTGTGGTCGTCGTGGGATGCCGCGCACCATGTGGTCCTGGCCCAGGGGCGTGAGCACGGCACGCTGACGGTGACGGAGTGCGGTGAGGAGACCTGCACCGGCCGGTACGAGCCGGACGCGACGTCGTCGGCGCGGGCGCGGGTGGTGGTGGAGAGGTCGGTCGCCGCGGAGAAGGGGGACCGTTTCCCGGTGGTCGTGAAGCCCGGTTCCGATGTGGTGGTCCGCACGGGGATGCCGGGCTTCCTGCATGCCTGGACGCCGTTGGGCGGGGCGATGGTGCTGGCCGGGTTCGTGATCGGCGGCGGGTTGCGGATGACGCGTACGGCGTGGGGCGTGGGAACGGCGGGGGCGGTCCTGCTGGTGGCGACGTTCGTCGCGCTGTAGCAGGACCGCCCCTTTCCGTGCGGTGCAGCTACGGGCGTCAGCCGGTGTTGCGCAGGCCCGCCGCGACACCGTTGACGGTGAGCAGCAGGGCGCGGGCGAGCAGCGGGTCGGCTTCCTCGCCGCGCTCGACGGCCTGGCGCTGGCGGGCGAGCAGTGAGACCTGGAGGTAGGAGATCGGGTCCAGGTAGGCGTCACGGATGGCGAAGGTCTGCTGGAGCACCGGGCTGGTGCCGAGCAGTTGGGTGGAGCCGGTGACCTTGAGGACTTCCTGGACGGTGAGCGCGTGCTCGGTCTCGATGGCGTCGAAGACGTGCTTCAGCTCGTCGGGGACGAGCGTGTCGACGTAGTGCCGGGCGATGCGCAGGTCGGTCTTGGCGAGCGTCATCTCCACGTTGGAGAGGAAGTTCCGGAAGAAGTGCCAGTGCTCGTGCATCTCGTCGAGGACGGTGTCGAGTCCGGCTTCGCGCAGGGCCTTGAGGCCGGAGCCGACTCCGTACCAGCCGGGGACGATCTGGCGGGACTGGGTCCAGCCGAAGACCCACGGGATGGCCCGCAGGCCGTCGAGCGAGACGCCGGAGCCGGGGCGGCGGGAGGGCCGTGAGCCCAGGTGCAGGTCGGCGAGCTGGTCCACCGGGGTGGAGGCGAGGAAGTAGGCGGGCAGGTCGGGGTCCTCGACGAGCTTGCGGTAGGCGCCGTGGGCCGCGTCGGAGACGGTGTCCATGGCCGCGTCCCAGCGGGCGAGGGCCTCGTCGGACTGGCGGGGTGCGGTGTGCAGGGCGGAGGCCTGGAGGGTGGCCGCGACGGTCAGTTCCAGGTTCTCGCGGGCGAGCGCGGGGATGAGGTACTTGTCGGAGATGACCTCGCCCTGCTCGGTGACCTTGATCTCGCCCTCCAGCGTGCCCCAGGGCTGGGCGAGGATCGCGTCGTGGGAGGGGCCGCCGCCGCGGCCGACGGTGCCGCCGCGGCCGTGGAAGAGGCGCAGGCGTACGCCGTAGCGGTGGGCGACGTCGCGGAGGCGTCGCTGGGCGCGGTGGATCTCCCACTGGGAGGTGGTGATGCCGCCGAACTTGGAGGAGTCGCTGTAGCCGAGCATGACCTCCTGGACGTCGCCGCGCAGGGAGACGAGGCGTCGGTAGGAGGGGTCGGCGAGCATCTCGTCGAGGATGACGTCGGCGGCCTTGAGCTCGTCGGTGGTCTCCAGGAGCGGGACGATGCCGATCTTGGCCCAGCCGGCGTGGAGGTCGACGAGTCCGGCCTCGCGGGCGAGGACGGCGGCGGCGAAGACGTCGTCGGCGCCCTGGCACATCGAGATGATGTAGGACTCGATGACTTCGGGGCCGAAGCGCTCGAAGGCTTCCTTGATGGTGTGGAAGACGCCGAGGGTCTTCTCGCCGTCCGCGTCGAGCGGGGCGGGGGTGGGGGCGAGCGGCCGGCGGGAGCGGAGCTCCTTGGCGAGGAGCTTCTGCCGGTAGTCGCGGGGCATGTCGGCGTAGCGCCAGGACTCCTCGCCGAGGCGGTCGAAGAGCTGGCCGAGTGCGTGGTGGTGGGCGTCGGCGTGTTCGCGTACGTCCATGGTGGCGAGCTGGAGGCCGAACGCGGCGAGCGTGCGGATGGTGCGGTCCATGCGGCCGTCGGCGAAGAGGCCGCCCTTGTGCTCGCGCAGGGAGGTCTGGATGAGCTCCAGGTCGGCGATGAGCTGGGAGGTGCCGAGGTAGTCGCAGCCGGGGCGGTGGGGGGTGCCCTTGGCGAGGCGCTCGCGGGTGTTGACGAGCTTCTGCCGGATGCAGGTGGCCTTGAGGCGGTAGGGCTCCTCGGCGTTCAGCCGCTTGTAGCGGGGGCTGATCTCGGGGAGGCGTTCCAGGTCGGCCTGGAGGGAGGTGAGGAGCTCGTCGGTGGCTCCGGTGTAGCGGATGGAGTTGGAGAGCAGGCCGCGCAGGTAGTCGATGAGTTCGAGTGCGTCGGTGATGCCGTGCTCGTGCTGGAGGATCAGGACGTCCCAGGTGACGGCGGGGGTCACGTTGGGGTTGCCGTCGCGGTCGCCGCCGATCCATGTGCCGAAGGTGAGGGGACGGGTGCCGGCGGGGAGTTCGACGCCGACGCGCTCCAGCTCGGCGGCGAGGTCTTCGAGGACGTCGCCGACGGCGTTGGCGTGGAGTTCGTCCAGGTAGTAGATGGCGTTGCGGGCCTCGTCGGCGGGCTCCGGGCGGACGACGCGGAGTTCGTCGGTCTGCCAGATGAGGTCGATGTTCTCGGCGAGCCGGAGGTCGTGGCGGCGGCGGTCGGCCTCGATGACCGGGGTCTCCAGGAGCTCGGCGATGCGGCGGAGCTTGTTGAGGACGGAGCGGCGGGCGGCTTCGGTGGGGTGTGCGGTGAAGACGGGCCGGACGTTCAGGTTCTTGACGGTGGCGCGCAGGTGCTCGGGGTCGGCGTCCTTGAGCCGGTCGGCGGTGCGGGCCAGGAGTCCGCCCTCGGCGGCGCGGCGGTCGCGCATCTCGTGGGCGCGGTGGACCTGCTCGGTGACGTTGGCGAGGTGGAAGTAGGTGGAGAAGGCGCGCACGAGCTGTGCGGCGGTCTCCAGGTCCGTGTCGCCGAGGAGCGCGGCCGCCGCTTCGCCGTCGGTGCGGGTCAGGGCGCGTACCCGCTCGACGAGGTCGAGGAGTTCCTGGCCTTCCTGGCGTACGAGGGTCTCGCCGAGGAGGTCGCCGAGGCGGCGGATGTCGGCGCGCAGCTCGGGGCTGGCGGCGGGGGTCTGGTCGGCACTGCTCACAGTGTGCGGCTCCTTGCAGTGAATGAGGAGGTGCGTCGCTTCGGCGTCTCCCGGTGACGGTGGTGGGAGGCGCGTGGGCGGGGTACGGGGCCCTGCGGCATGCAGCGGTGCTGTTGCCACGCCCCGACGAGCGGGTGCGGACCGCGCTGTCCGACCCTTCCAGGATAGGTGTCGTCGCCTTCGGCGTGTCCGCAGCCCTGGCGGGGGGACGGACGGATGCTGTCGGCACTGGTGCCCTACCCCGCGGAGGGTGTGGGGTACCGCGGGTGACGGGCTGGACCGGGTTCTCGTGTTGTGGGGCCCGTCACTGCCATACTTACCAAGCCGTAGGTTACGGAACCGTAGCCACGGCCGTCCGCGTACCGCTTCCTCACCCTCCGGGGGACTCCCCAATGCCGTACACGCCCGACGTGATCGACGAGACCGGCCCATCCGCCACCGGCGCCACCGCCACTCTTCCGCCCGCGACGCTGGGCGGGGACAAGAAGAGGTCGATCGAGCAGTTCGCGCTGCTGGCGTTCATCGTGGTGCCGTTCGTGGCCCTGCTGGCGGCCGTTCCGCTGGTGTGGGGGTGGGGGGTGAGCTGGCTCGACGTGGGGCTGATGGTGGCGATGTACTTCATCGGCTGCCACGGCATCACGATCGGCTTCCACCGGTATTTCACGCACGGTTCGTTCAAGGCGAAGCGTCCGCTGCGGATCGCGCTGGCCGTGATGGGTTCGCTGGCGGTGGAGGGGCCCCTGGTGCGGTGGGTGGCCGATCACCGCAAGCACCACAAGTTCTCGGACGCGGAGGGTGACCCGCATTCGCCGTGGCGGTTCGGGGAGACCCTGCCGGCTCTGATGAAGGGCCTGTGGTGGGCGCACATCGCGTGGATGTTCGACGAGGAGCAGACTCCGCAGCAGAAGTACGCCCCCGATCTGATCAGGGACCCGGCGATCCGGGGTATCTCGCGCCACTTCCTCTCCTTCACGATCGTCTCGCTGGCGATTCCGCCGCTGGTGGGCGGTCTGGTGACGATGTCGTGGTGGGGTGCGGCGACGGCCTTCTTCTGGGGTTCGCTGGTACGGGTCGCGCTGCTGCACCACGTGACGTGGTCGATCAACTCGATCTGCCACGCGGTCGGCAAGCGTCCCTTCAAGTCCCGTGACCGTTCGGGGAACGTGTGGTGGCTGGCGGTGCTGTCGTGCGGCGAGTCGTGGCACAACCTGCACCACGCGGATCCGACGAGTGCGCGGCACGGGGTGATGCGGGGGCAGATCGACTCCAGTGCCCGGCTGATCCGGTGGTTCGAGAAGCTGGGCTGGGCCACGGACGTGCGGTGGCCGGATGCCGCACGTATCGACTCCCGGCGCATGTCCGTACCGGCCGACCCGGCATGATTGACGACGTGGCGACCGACGGCAGCAGCGAGAAGAGCAGACCGACCTCCTCCCGGCGGGTCCGGATGACCGGCAAGGAGCGCCGCGAGCAGCTGCTGGACATCGGCCGGGCCCTCTTCGCCGACAAGGGGTTCGAGGGCACGTCGGTGGAGGAGATCGCGGCCCGCGCCGGGGTCTCGAAGCCGGTGGTGTACGAGCACTTCGGCGGCAAGGAGGGCCTGTACGCGGTGGTCGTCGACCGCGAGATGCGCCGGCTGCTGGACATGGTGACGGGGGCGCTCACGGCGGGTCATCCGCGGGAGCTGCTGGAGCAGGCGGCGTTCGCGCTGCTGGACTACATCGAGTCGTACACGGACGGTTTCCGGATCCTGGTGCGGGACTCCCCGGTGGCGCAGTCGACGGGCACGTTCGCGTCGCTGATCAGCGATATCGCCACGCAGGTGGAGGACATCCTGGGCCTGGAGTTCAAGGCCCGCGGCTTCGACCCGAAGCTCGCCCCGCTCTACGCGCAGGCGCTGGTGGGGATGGTGGCGCTGACCGGCCAGTGGTGGCTGGACGTCCGCAAGCCGAAGAAGGCGGAGGTCGCGGCCCACCTGGTGAATCTGTGCTGGCACGGGCTGGAGAACCTGGAGTCGAAGCCGCGGCTGATAGGGCACCGGAAGAGCTGATCGTCCCGGCGGACGCGCTCAAGGAGCTGTAGGGCTCACCCGGCGTCGGCGTCCGGCTCCAGGAACTCCAGTCGGTTGCCCGCCGGGTCGTGGGCGTGGAAGCGGCGGTGGCCGGGGAGGGCGTCGTCCCATTCCGTGGGGATGCCGTGGGCCTCCAGGCGGGCCGCGTACTCCACGATGCCCGTCACGCGCAGGCCCGGGTGGGCCTTCTTCGCGGGGCGGAAGTCCTGCTCTATGCCCAGGTGCAGCTGGACGGGGCCGGACCGGAACCAGCAGCCGCCGCGGGCGGCGAGCGCGGGGGGCTTCGGGATCTCCGTCATGCCCAGGGCGCCGGTGTAGAAGGCGCGCAGGGCGTCCTCGGAGCCGGGTGGGGCGGCGAGCTGTACGTGGTCGACAGCGGCGAGGCCCATGGAAGTGGTCACTGCTCCTCCTTGCGGGCGACGGCGAAGATGCGGCGGAACGGGAAGACCGTGCCGTACGGGCCGGGCGGGTACGCCTCGCGGAGCAGGTCGCGGTATTCGGCGAGGAAGGCGTCACGGGCCCCGGGGTCGTCGGCCAGGGCGGTGAGGACGGGGCGCAGGGCGGTGCCCTTGACCCAGTCGAGGACGGCGTCCTCGCCCTGGAGGGTCTGGAGGTAGGTGGTCTCCCAGACGTCCGCGGTGCAGCCCAGGTCCCGCAGGAGGGTGAGGTAGTCGGTGGGGTCCAGGACGGCGGCGGTGCGGTCGCCGGTGCCGTGGAGCCGGGGGCGCCAGCGGTCGGACTCGCGGAGCCGGGCCAGGAGGGTGTGGCTGGGGGCGGTGAAGTTGCCGGGGACCTGGAAGGCGAGGGTGCCGCCGGGGGCGAGGGCGTCGAGCCAGCGGGGGAAGTACGCGGTGTGGCCGGGGATCCACTGGAGCGCGGAGGTGGAGACGATCAGGCCGTACGTCTCGGTGGGCGTCCAGGTGGCGGCGTCGGCCTCCGCGAAGTCGAGCAGGGGCGGGCGGGCGTGGGCGGCGGCCTCGGCGAGCATCTGGGGGGAGGTGTCGTAGCCGGTGATGCGGGCGGTGGGCCAGCGGTCGGCGAGAAGCGCGGTGACGTTTCCCGCGCCGCAGCCGAGGTCGGCGATGCGGGGCGCGGGGTGGCCGGGGAGGTCGCCGATCCGGGCCAGGAGGTCCTGGAAGGGGCGGGTGCGGTGGTCCGCGTGGCGCAGGTACTGCTGCGGATCCCAGGTGGGGTCGTTCGTGGGTGTCATGGGAAACAGGATCACGCGCAGAATATCTTGATGTCAAGACACTTGAATTCAAGAGACTTCATGTCGACAGACCCTCTACACTGATCCACATGGAGGACGAGGTCGACCGACTGGTCGCTGCATGGCGCCGAGAGCGCCCCGACCTCGACGTGGAACCACTCGAGGTGCTCAGTCGCGTCTCCCGCCTGGCACGCCACCTCGACCGGGCCCGCCGCATAGCGTTCGCCGAGCACCACCTGGAGCCGTGGGAGTTCGACGTGCTCACCTCGCTGCGCCGGGCCGGTCCCCCGTACCAGCTCTCCCCCGGGCAGCTGCTGACCCAGACGCTGGTCACCTCGGGCACGATGACCAACCGTATCGACCGGCTCACCAAGAAGAACCTCGTCGAGCGGCTCCCCGACCCCAGCGACCGGCGCGGTGTCCTCGTCCGGCTGACCGCCGAGGGCCGCGACAAGGCCGATCAGTCACTGGCCGGGCTGCTCGACCAGGAGCGGGCCATCCTCGGCGAGCTCTCCCGTAGCCAGCGCGGTGAACTGGCCGGGCTGCTACGCCAGTTGACTGCCCCGTTCGACAACGTCCCCGGCTAGCCGGACCGTTACGGGCTCCGCCGGGCCGACCCCCGCACGCCGGGCGAGCGCCACCGCCGCGAGCGTGGAGTGCACCCCTAGCTTGCCCAGCACGTTCTGCATGTGCGTGCGGACCGTGTGCGGGGAGAGGAAGAGCCGCTCCGCGACCGCCTTCCTCCCCAGCCCCGCCACCATGCAGCGCAGCACCTCGCGCTCGCGGGGCGTGAGGGACTCCACCAGCTGCTCGCTCTCGGTGCGGTGCTTGCGGGTCGCCGTCAGCTCCCGCAGGACCCCGGTCAGCAGGGCGGGCGGCAGATGCGTCTCGTCGCGCAGCACCCCCCGGATCACGGTGAGCAGCCGCTGCAGCGAGCAGTCCTTCGCCACCCAGCCCGAGGCCCCCGCCTGGAGCGCCCGGGCGGCGCACCGAGGGTCGTCCTTCTCAGCCAGGACCACCGAGCGGACGGCCGGGCGGGTCGCGCGGACCCCGGCGACCAGCGAGATCCCGTCGACGAGGGCCGGATCCTCCTGCCGGGGCGCGGGGAGCGCCGGGGCGCCGCCGGTGGCCAGGGCGCCGAGCTCGGCGTCGACCAGGATCACGTCGTACGGGCGTGCCTCGGCGGCACCGCGCTCCAGTGCGCGCAGCGCGGCCGGGCCGCTGCCCGCCGCCGCCACGTCCACGTCCGGTTCGGCCGCGAGGGCCGCCGCGAGCGATTCGGCGAAAATGCGGTGGTCGTCGACCACCAGAACCCGGATTCGAGCCACAGAGAGACCCCCATCAGCGGGGGCGGACAGCTGCGGGTACGGCGTCCGGAACTTCCAGCGGGCCCGTGGCCTGCCTTCCGGGTGGACCGTGGTGGACCGACCGCCGTCGTATGCACCGCCTGCCACCCCGCTCCGGGCGCCGTACCCGACTCTCTCGCCCCCTGATTCGGCACCGGCCCCCACCGGTGCTGGGATCAGCGTACGGGCGGGGGCCGGAGGGGGAAGGCGATTCGCGGAACTGATGTCCCGGGGTGGATCCCGGGGTGTTTAGGGTGTGGTTCATGTTCCGTCTTGAGACAGAAGTGGACAAAGAACGGCACCGCCTGCTGAGCAAGCGTCTGCAGGAGGACAACGTCGCGGCCTCGGCCGGTCTGCGCGCCCTGCTCTCCACCTCCGCCGAGCACGAAGTCCCGCTGGAGGTGTGGGCGTTGGACGGCCAGGGCGCGGTCGCCGGCGGGCTGACGGGGCGGACCTGGGCGTACTGGCTCCATGTCGACCTGCTCTGGGTCGACGCCCGCCACCGCTCCGCCGGCCTCGGCTCCCGACTGCTCGCCGAGGCCGAGCGGGTGGCCCGCACGGAGCGGGCCTGTACCCGCTCCCGGCTGGAGACCTGGGACTTCCAGGCCCCGGACTTCTACCGGAAGCAGGGGTACGAGGAGATCGGCCGGGTCGAGGACTACCCGCCCGGCGTGACCGAGTTCATCCTCACCAAGCGGCTCTGAACAGCCCTTGCCCGTAAGCCCGGTTCAGCTCAGTCGGCGTGCTCCCGCCGACGGAACCGCGGCGAAGATCCCCGGCGCCGCGTGCCCCGCCCCGGCGAACGCCTTCGTGACGGCCCCGGCCACCGCGTCGGCCTCCGCCGCCTCCGCCAGGACGATCGCCGAGCCGCCGAAGCCGCCGCCGGTCATCCGCGCCCCGAGCGCCCCGGCCTCCTGGGCCGCCGAGACCGCCAGGTCCAACTCTGCGCAGGAGACCCGCAGATCGTCGCGGAGCGAGCGGTGGCCCTCGTTCAGGACCGGGCCCGCCGCCCGTACCTCGCCCGCGTCGAGCAAGGCGATGACCTGCTCCACCCGGCGGTTGTCGCCGACGACATGGCGTACATAGCGGATGACGGACTCGTCCGCCCCGGCGTCCGCGAGGGTGGTGAGGGCCGTGTCGAGACCGTCGTACGGGAGGTCGCGCAGGGTGGGTATGCCGAGGAGCCGGGCACCCTCCTCGCAGCCGGCCCGCCGCTCCGCGTACGCCCCGTCGCCGAGCGCGTGCTTGACCCGGGTGTCGACGACCAGGAGCGTGAGGCCCTGGGCCGCCAGGTCGAAGGGGACCTGGCGCAGGGTGAGGTCGCGGGTGTCCAGGTGCAGGGCGTGGCCCTCGGTGCAGCAGGCCGAGGCCATCTGGTCCATGATCCCGCAGGGCACGCCGACGAAGTCGTTCTCGGCGCGGCGGCCGATGACGGCCAGTTCGGCGGCTTCCAGGCCGAGTTGGAACAGGTCGTTGAGGGCGAGCGCGGTGACGATCTCCAGGGCGGCGGAGGAGGAGAGCCCGGCGCCGGTGGGGACGGTGGAGGTCAGGGCGATGTCCGCGCCGGTGACCGGGTGGCCGGCCTCGCGCAGCGCCCAGACGACTCCGGCCGGGTAGGCGGCCCAGCCGTGGCCGGAGTGCGGGGCGAGCTCGTCGACGCGCAGGGAGACGACGCCGCCGGGCACGTCGGAGGAGTGCAGGCGCAGGACGCCGTCGATGCGGGGGGAGACGGCGGCGCGGGCGGTGTGCGGGAGGGCGAGCGGCATGACGAAGCCGTCGTTGAAGTCGGTGTACTCGCCGATGAGGTTCACTCGTCCGGGTGCCGCCCATACGCCGTGGGGTTCACCCCCGTACAGCTCGGTGAAGGTGACGGCGGGGTCGGGGCCGGTCTGCTCGGTGGTCTCGGTCATGGGGTGGTGGACTCCTCTCGGCGGGCGAACTCCCAGGCGTCGGCGACGATTCCGGCCAGGTCGGCGCGGGAGGGCTGCCAGCCGAGCCGTTCGACGGCTGTGGCGGCGGAGGCGACGAGGACGGCCGGGTCGCCGCCGCGGCGCGGGGCGGGGGTCTCGGGGACCGGGTGGCCGGTGACCTTGCGGACGGTCTCGATGACCTCGCGGACCGAGAAGCCGTTGCCGTTGCCGAGGTTGCAGATGAGGTGCTCGCCGGGGGCGGCGGCCTCCAGGGCGAGGAGGTGGGCCTCGGCGAGGTCGGCGACGTGGATGTAGTCGCGGACGCAGGTGCCGTCGGGGGTGGGGTAGTCGTCGCCGTAGACGGAGATCGACTCCCGCTTGCCCAGGGCCACTTGGAGGACGAGCGGGATGAGGTGGGACTCGGGGGTGTGGCGTTCGCCGCAACTGCCGTAGGCCCCGGCCACGTTGAAGTAGCGCAGCGAGACGGCGGCCAGGCCGTGGGCGGTGGCCTCGCCGCTGATCATGTGGTCGACGGCGAGCTTGGAGGCGCCGTAGGGGCTGGTGGGGGCGGTGGGGTCGGTCTCGGTGATGGGGCTGGAGACCGGTTCGCCGTAGGTGGCGGCGGTGGAGGAGAAGACGAGGGTGCGCACGCCGTGCTCGCGCATCGCGGCGAGGAGGGCGGTGGTGCCGCCGACGTTGTTGACCCAGTACTTCTCCGGGTCCACGACGGACTCGCCGACCTGGGAGAACGCGGCGAAGTGGAGGACGCCGTCGTAGGAGGGGTCGAGGTGGCGGGCGGCGTCCTGGATGCGGCCCTCGACGAACGTGGCGCCCGCGGGGACGCCCGCACGGAAGCCGGTGGAGAGGTCGTCCAGGACGGTCACCGTGTGCCCGGCCTCCAGCAGGTGCTGGGCGACGACACTGCCCACGTATCCGGCACCACCGGTGACCAGGTACTTCTTCGGGCTGTCCGCGTTCCGGGTACCGCTCACGTTCCGGGGGTTGCTCACTGGCTCGCTACCTCTCGCAGTCGCTGGGCCGCGGCTTCCGGCGGCACGTCGTTGATGAACACACTCATGCCGGATTCGGAACCCGCGAGGAACTTCAGCTTGCCGGAGGTACGGCGAATGGTGAAAAGCTCCAGATGCAGGGCGAAGTCCTCCCGTCCGGGAACCCCGAACGGTGCCTGGTGCCAGGCGGAGATGTACGGGGTCGGCGGCTCGCCGGGGCCGAAGATCCGGTCGAAGCGCCTCAAGAGTTCCAGATAGACCTGTGGGAACTCTGTACGTGCCGCCTCGTCGAGTGCGGGCAGGTCGGGGACGCGGCGGCGGGGGTGCAGGTGGACCTCGTAGGGCCAGTGCGCCGCGTACGGGACGTGGGCGATCCAGTGGTCGGTGGTGAGGACGGTCCGGGTGCCGTCCTTCTCCTCGCGGGCGATCACGTCGTCGAAGAGGTTGCCCCCGGTCTCCTCGCGGTGGCGGGCGGCCGAGCGGAGCATCAGCTCGGTGCGCGGGGTGACGAAGGGGTAGCCGTAGATCTGGCCGTGCGGATGGCCGAGGGTGACGCCGATCTCGGCGCCCCGGTTCTCGAAGCAGAAGACCTGGGTGACCTGGTCGAGTGCGGAGAGTGCGGCGGTGCGGTCGGTCCAGGCGGCGAGGACGAGCGCGGCCTGTTCCTCGGTGAGGTCGGCGAAGGACGCGTCGTGGTCGGAGGTGAAGCAGACCACCTCGCAGCGGCCGGAGTCCCCGGCGAGGGAGGGGAAGCGGTTCTCGAAGACGGCGACGTCGTAGTGGTCGTCGGGGATCTCGCTGAGGCGCCCGTCCCGGGTGGGGCAGAGCGGGCAGGCGTCGGCCGGCGGGTGGTAGGTGCGGGCCTGGCGGTGCGAGGCGATGGCGACGGAGTCGCCGAGCAGCGGATCACGGCGGATCTCGGACGAGGTCGAGACGGGATCCAGGGGCCGGCGGTCGACGGCGTCGCGGACGGTGTCGTCCGCGGAGTCGTAATAGATCAGCTCACGGCCGTCGGCGAGGGTCGTAACCGTTTTCTTCACCAGGGTCCTCCACCAGATCCTCCCAACATAATCGCACATAACAAATCACAAGCGAACACCCCCGTCAATGACCCGGCCGCAGCGCGGCCTAGAGGCCGCATACCCGGACATTCACCCACACCCGATCACGATCGAACAAAGAACCCCAATAAAACTGTTCATTTAACGAACACAGAGGCGTAAGTTCCGTCGGGTTCAGTTCGCGCAACGAAGCGGGTACCCCCCATGCAGACACTGGCCGAAGGGCTCCGTCTCCCCACGAACGGGCTCGACTACGCCATCCTGGCGATCTACTTCGTCGTCGTCCTCGGCATCGGCTTCGCGGCCCGTGCCAGTGTGAAGACGAGCCTCGACTTCTTCCTCTCCGGACGGTCACTGCCCGCCTGGGTGACCGGCCTCGCCTTCGTCGCGGCGAATCTCGGTGCCACCGAGATCCTCGGCATGGCGGCGACCGGCGCGCAGTACGGCGTGGCGGTCGTCCACTGGTACTGGATCGGCGCCATCCCCGCCATGGTCTTCCTCGGCCTGGTGATGATGCCGTTCTACTACCGCTCCAAGGTGCGCTCCGTACCGGAGTTCCTGCTCCAGCGGTTCGACAAGTCCGCCCACCTGCTGAGCTCCATACTCTTCGCCTTCGCGGCGATCCTGATCGCGGGCGTCAACCTCTACGCCCTGTCGATCGTCGTGGAGGCGCTCCTCGGCTGGCCGCAGTGGGTCGCGATCGTCGTCGCAGGCCTGTTCGTGCTGGTCTACATCACCATCGGCGGGCTCTCCTCGGCGATCTACAACGAGGTGCTCCAGTTCTTCGTCATCCTCGCCGCGCTGATCCCGATCACCGTGCTGGGCCTCAAGCGGGTCGGTGGCTGGGACGCCATGAGCGACTCGCTGACCAAGCAGCACGGCGGCGACTTCATGACCGCGTGGGGCGGCACCGGCATCGGTGACGCCAACCCGCTGGGCGCCAACTGGCTGACGATCATCCTCGGCCTCGGCTTCGTGCTCTCCTTCGGCTACTGGACGACGAACTTCGCCGAGGTGCAGCGCGCGCTCTCCGCGAAGAACCTCTCCGCCGCCAAGCGCACCCCGCTGATCGCCGCCTTCCCGAAGATCTTCATCGTCTTCGCGGTGATGATCCCGGGCCTGGTCGCGGCCGTGATCGTGCCGCAGATCGGCACCCCGGACTCGGACCTCACGTACAACGACGCGATCCCGCTGCTGATGCAGGAGCTGCTGCCCAACGGGGTGCTCGGCATCGCGGTGACCGGTCTGCTCGCCGCGTTCATGGCGGGCATGGCGGCCAACGTGTCGTCGTTCAACACGGTGTTCACGACGGACATCTGGCAGCGGTACGTGGTGAAGGGCAAGCCGGACACGTACTACCTGAAGTTCGGCCGGCTGATCACGGCGGTCGGTGTGCTGGCCTCGATCGGCACCGCGTTCATCGCCGCGAGCTTCTCGAACATCATGAGCTACTTGCAGACGCTGTTCTCGTTCTTCAATGTGCCCATGTTTGTCGTATTTATTATCGGAATGTTCTGGAAGCGGGCTTCCATGAAGTCCGGTGTCTGGGGGCTGATCGCGGGCACCGGTGCCGCGATGGTCAACTACTTCTGGATCTACAAGGGCGGGGTCATCGACATCCCGTCCGACCAGGGCGCCAACTTCGTCTCCGCGATCGTCGGCTTCGTCGCCGGTGCCGTCGTCATGGTCGTCGTCACGCTCTTCACCTCACCGAAGCCCGAGGCGGAGCTGGCCGGTCTGGTGTACGGGACCGAGTCCCCGGACCCCGACGAGGCACCGGACGAGGCGGACGGCGCCTGGTACCGCAGGCCCGCGCTGCTCGGCTGGGGCGCGATCGTGCTCGCCGCCGCGTGCTACATCCCGTACTCGTTCTGATACTTCCGATCGGAGGAACCCACCATGTCCGACCTGCACAAGGAAGTCTCCGAACTGGAGCGCAAGTCCGCGACCGCGGCCCGTCTCTTCGACATCCGGCGGATCATCGGCGGCCTGTTCGTGGTCTACGGGGTGATCGTCACCATCGCCGGGATCAGCCCGTCCGACGCCGACCTGAAGAAGGCCGAGGGCGTCCACATCAATCTGTGGACGGGCCTCGCGATGCTGGCACTCGGCCTGTTCTTCCTGGTCTGGATGAAGCTGCGCCCGGCCGAGGCCCCGGCAGCACCGGAAGCGGAGCGGGAGCCGGGATCCGACGCGGGCTGACCCGGCGCCTGCCCTGACGCCCTCGGGGGCCGTACGTCACCCGCGCTGTCCGGGAACGTACGGCCCCTGTCGCGTCCCGCCGTTCGCCGCCGCCCGGTCCAGCAGCCCCGTACGGGCCGCGAGGGCGGCCGCCTCCAGCCGGGAGCCGACGCCCAGCTTCATCAGGACCCGCTGGACGTGCGTACGGGCGGTGCTCGGCGCGATCCGCATGCCCGCCGCGATCAGCCGGGTGTCCTCGCCCTCGGCGACCCGGACCAGGACCTCGGCCTCGCGCGGGGTCAGCATCCGGAGCAGGCGGCGGCCCTCGTCGTCGGGCTGGGCCGCCGGGTTGAGCAGCTCCGCGAAGGCGCCGCGCAGGAGCTGCGGGGCGACGGCGCTCTCCCCCGCCCGCGCCTTCAGCATCGCCCGCTCCACGCCCTCGATGCGCTCGTCGTGCCGGACGTACCCCGCCGCCCCGGCCGCGAAGGCCGCGGCGATCCCGCGCGGGCTCGGCACCGGGCCCAGGACCACCACCGCCACCTGCGGGCGCTCCTGGACGATGCGCACGATCGGGTCGAAGACCCCCGGCGCGGCGGGCGACGCCGTACCGAAGAGGCAGACCTCCGGGGCCCTGCTGACCACCAGCTCCGCCGACCCGGACGTCGGGGCGGCCGCGGCGAGCACCCGGTGCCCGCGCAGTTTCAGCGCCGAGGCGAGTGCCTCGGCGAGCAGGCGGTGGTCATCGACCACCATGAGCCGCACGCTCATCGATCAAGCCCCCAGTGCCCCTGTACGGCCCGGCGCCTGGCCCCCCGGACTCCTGCCCCGGCAAGGTACACGCTTGTTCGACGCCGTGTGCCGCTTACCGGGGGGAAGCCCCCCTGAGTGCCGAATTCTGCGTCATTCAGGGCTACTTGAGCGGCAGAAAACGATCAGCCCTGCCGGTCGGTGATCGACGGGCAGGGCTGGTCGGGACAGCGGAGTGACGCGGGGTGATGCTGGGTGGTGCGGGGTGATCAGTCGGTGCGGAAGCCCACCACGAGGTAGAGCTTCTCGTCCGCCTGGCTGTCGCGGCGCTCACTGATCAGCTGCTTCGAGAGGTAGAAGCGGCCCTCGCCGTAGAGGAGTTCGGAGTGGTCGATGGAGAACAGGGTCTCCGCGTCCCGTACCGCCTCGTCGCCCGGGTTCTCCATCAGCAGCGTCTGCTTGAAGGTCTCGCCGTCGATGGAGACGATCTGGCCGCCCTTGTCGTACGGGGGCTGCTTGTACGCGATGACGTTGGTGCCGTCCATCCGGAGCGGGACCAGACTGTAGCGGTCGCCCGCATCCGCCCGGCCGCCCAGCAGCTTGCCGGTGGTGAGGTCGAAGGCGACGACCTCGTTGGTGTCGCCGTACTCGCTCGTACCGTCGTGGTCCTCGGTCGGCAGGTAGAGCCGGTTGTTGCCGACGACCGCCGCCCGGCAGTTCTCGACGTCGGTGGAGCCGCAGCGCGCCGCGTACTTCTCCGCGTCGGCGGAGATCCGCACGATCAGCTTGCCGGTCGCCGCGTCGATCGAGAAGAAGTCGGAGATGGCGCTGCCGTCACCGGCGGTGTCGCCGACGTTGGCCGCGACCACCAGCGGCTTGGTGGAGACGATGGACGCGTACTCGACACCCGCGGGCATCTGGTACGAGGAGAGCGGTGCGCCGGTCGCCGGGTTCAGCGCCTGGATGGTGAGCTGCGGGCTGTCGTACGAACCGCACTTGCGCACCACGGCGAGGGCCTCGCCACCGCCGTACCCCATGTCGTAGCAGCGGTCGGCGCCGACCTTCGGCTTCCAGAGCTCGGCGCCGTTCTCCAGCTTGAAGGCCGCGCCGCCCGAGGTGCCGCCCGCGGCGACGGTGGTCCCGCTGAGCGTGACCTCGTTGAACTGGACCGGCCGGTCGCCGCCGGTGGCGGCGGTGACGGACTTGCTCCAGAGCAGCTTCCCGGCGGCCAGGTCGACGACGCCGACCTGGTTGCACGCGGGGTACTTCTTCTCCTTGGTCGGCTTGCCCTCCTTGAAGAGGATCGCCGACTTGTAGTCCTTGGTCATGTGGCGGGAGGCGCCGCAGACCTCGCCGGGGACCGGCACGGACCAGAGCTTGGTGCCCTTGTCCCGGTCGTGGGCGACGACCTCGTTGACGCCGGACTTCACGTACGCCTTGTCGGTGAGCCAGGAGCCCTTGACCGAGGTGACCTCGGCGACCTCCGGCTGCGGGAGCTGGAAGGCGACCTTGGACCGGGTGCTGCCGGGCGCCTTCTCGCTGCCGCCGGCCAGGCCGTCGCCCTCGCTGCCCTTGCCCTCGCCGGCACCGGTGGAGCCGGAGGTGGACGCCTGGTTGCCCTTGTCGTCGTCGCCCTGGGTGGAGGTGTAGACGACGGCCGCGCCGATGATCAGCACCACGGCGACGGCCGCGGCGACGATGATCTGCATCTGGGTGCTGAACTTCTTGCCGCCGCCGCCGCTGCCGGCCGGGCCGGGCTGCGGAGCGCCGTACATCGGCTGGGTGGGGTAGCCGTAGCCCTGCTGCGGCATACCGGGCTGGCCCGGGTAGCCGGGCTGACCGGGCTGGCCCGGCTGGCCGGGGGCTCCCTGCGGGTAGCCGTAGCCGGGCTGGGGGGCCTGCGGGTAGCCGTACCCGTTGGGCTGCGGGGCCGGCGGGGTCGGGTAGCTGCCCGGCGGCGGGGGCGGCGGGGAGCCGTAACCGCCCGTGGCCGGACCGGCGGGCGGGGGCTGCTTGGCGAAGGGGTCCGCGGGCGGCGGGGTCGGCTCACCGAACCCACCGGGCGGCGGGTCCTGCGGGGCACCGAATCCACCGGCGGGCGGACCGGCCGGGGGCTGGTTCGGCGGCTGGTTCGGCGGCTCGTTGGGGGGCTGCTGCGGCGGCTGGGTCATCGCGTACGTACCTCGGGAGACGTGTGGGGGTGGAGTCGCGTCCGGCCAGGAGGGGCCGGCCGGCGTCGGATGCCGTCGTGGGCGGTCACTTGCTGAACACCAGCGCCGTCGCCTGCTCCATCTCACCCTCGTCGCGGCCGCTGACGCGCGTGGTGAGGACGTAGGAGCGGCCGCCCTGGTACAGGGTCAGGTCCCCGAAGAAGCCGTTCTCGATCCGGTTGGTCCCCTCCGGGTGCTGGAGCAGGACGCTGGTGGCGCCGCCGGTCGGCGGGAGCGTGAGGATGGCGCCGGCCTTGTCGTACCGCGGCTCCAGGTAGAGCACCACCTTGCCGGCGTCCATCCCGATCGGGCGCACGGTGCGCTCGGCCGGGGCGGGCGCCGTCCACTTGGGCTTGCCGGTGTTCAGGTCGAAGGCGACGACCTTGTTGGTCCCGGTGGAGCCGGTGGTGTCGGGCTTGGTGGCCATGTAGAAGGTGTTGGCGTCGGCGGCGACACCGGTGCAGCCTTCGAGCTTCTGGCCGAAGATGGCGAACGTGCCGCCGCAGTCGGCGACGACCAGGTCACCCTTGGCGGGGCTCAGCTGGGAACGGAGCTTGCCGTTGTCGGTGAACGCGGCGACCGACCACTGCTTCTTCTTCTTGTTCTCCAGCGAGACCACGAGCGGGCTCACCGAGTAGGTCTTCTTGATCTCCCAGCCGCGCGGCGGCTGGTAGGTCCACTTGGCCTTGCCGGTGACCGGGTCCAGCTCCTGCAGCTGGTGCTGCGGGTTGTCGGCTTCGCCGTTGCGGCAGTTGGCGGCGGCGATCAGCTTCGGGCCGCCGGCGAAGGCGAAGGTCTTGCAGTTGCCCGTGGGGGTGCCGAACAGCTCCTTGCCGTCGCTGACGCGGTACGCGCTGGAGTAGCTGGTCCGCCCGGCGGTGACCGTGTCCCCGCTGATCGCGAGGCCGATGTCGGACATCAGGTCCCAGGTGCCGTTCTTCTTGACCTCCGACTTCCAGCCGGCCTTGCCGGTGTTGAGGTCGATCATCTGCATCACGGAGCAGGTGGACCGGTCCGTGGTGCCGTTCTCGATGCCGATGACGATCTTGCCGTCGGGGGTCACCGTGTTGGGCGTGGCGCAGATGTCGGCGGGGAGCGCGACGGTCCACTTCTTCTTGCCGTCGGCGGTCGAGTAGCCGGAGATCCCGCGGTACATGGCCCGGACGACCGTGTCGCCGACGAACCAGGGGCCGTAGATCTCGGCGCCGTTGCGCGGCAGGTCGACGTCGTTCTTCTGGAGCCAGGCGACCTTGGCCTCGCCCGCCTTGCGTCCGGCGTTGAGGTCGTCGTTCCCCTCGCGGCCGCCGCCGGTGCCGTCGCCCTCGTCGACGGACGGGGACTCGCTGGGCTTCTCGGGCGCCTTGGGGTCGTTGCTGGTGTTGGCCACCGGCTTCTTCGGGTCGTCGCCGCTGTCGCTCACCACGTACCAGGCGCCCGCGCCGACGAGCAGGACGACGGCGACGGCCGCCGCGGCGAGGATGCCGGTCTTCCCCTTGAAGGGTCCGCCGGTTCCGCCCGGGGCGGGGGCGCCGGGGTACTGCTGCTGCGGATAGCCGTAACCGGGCTGCGTGGGCTGGCCGTAGGGGCCGGGAGCCGGCTGGCCGTAGCCGCCGGGGGCCTGCTGACCGTAGGGGCCGGGCTGCTGTCCGTACGGGCCGGAGGGCTGCTGGCCGTAGGGGCCGGAGGGCTGCTGGCCGTAGGGGCCGGGGGCCTGGCCGTACGGGTCGGGGGCCTGGCCCGGGGCCTGTCCCGGCGCCTGGGGGTAGCCGTAGCCGGGCTGGGCCGGGGGCGTCTGCGGGTAGCCGTACGCCGGGCCGCCCGGGGGCGGCGTCTGCGGCGCACCGGCGGGCGGCTGCGGCGGCTGCGCGGGCTGACCGGCCGGCGCCTGCGGCGGCTGGTCCTGGGGCGGCGGCTGGTCCTGGGGCGGCTGAGGAGTTCCCGGCGGCGGCTCCTGCGGAGCCCCGAAGCCCCCCTGCGGCGGTTGCTGGCTGGGCGGCTGGCTCATCAGCACGTCCCCCTTCGTGCGGTCCGGTGCCCGATCCGGTCTCCCCCGCGATTCCGGGAGGGTTCAATTCCCCTCGGAAAGGAGCGAATCGGGCATGGCTTCCGCGGTGTTACGACAGTCGGGCGGGGCTTCTTTGTACCACCCGCCCACCACCTCACCCCTGCTCGGTCCACCCCCTGTTCCCAAGGGAGAACCGCGTTGTGATGCCCTCGTTACGACCGCCGGAAGGTGATGGTCAGTCACCGAAGGCGAGCATCGGCACGATGGCCTTCTCCTGCTTGTCGTCGCCCCCGCTGATGTACGGCTGCGTGAGCACCGCGCGTCCGCCGGAGTAGGCGATGTGGGCGGTGGAGAAGTAGGTCTCCACGCCGGTCGCCGATTCCGGGTGGCGCAGGACGGGTTGCAGGGCGCCACCGGTGGGCGGGAGGGCGTAGATGCCGCCGCCCCTGCTCCGGCCGTGACCCCGCATCGCGTCCAGGTACATCAGCACCCTGCCGCCCTCGACCCGCAGCGGCATCAGGTTCTGCTCGGCGGGGGCGTCGGTCCGCCACCGGGACCTGCCGGTGGCGAGGTCGAAGGCGACGACGGCGTTGGTGGGCAGGGTCTTGCCCGCGCTGACGGGCTGGGTCGCCAGGTAGACCGTGCTCGTGTCGGCCGCGACGCCCAGGCAGTTGTCGAGGTTCGGGTTCTGGGCGCGCAGATCCTTGCCGCAGCGGGGTGCGTAGTTCTCACCGTCGTCGGCGACCAGCTGGGAGCGGTAGGTGCCGTCGGCGTTGAGGATCACGATCGCCCACTTCTCCTGGCCCTGGCGCAGCGAGATGACCGGGGGGTCGGTCGAGTAGAACTGGTCGACCTTGAAGCCCTTCTTGACCGGGTAGGACCACACCTCCTTGCCGGTGGCCGGGTCGATGCGCCGTACGTGCTGGATCGCGTGGTCGTCGGCCGCGGTCCGGCAGCTGGTGGCGGCGAGGGGTACGGCGCCGCCGGCGAAGCCGTACGGCTGGCAGTTGCCGGGCAGTTTGTCCCACAGGTGCTTGCCGTCGCTGATCCGGTAGGCGTCGGCGCGGCTGGTCCGGCCGACGGTCACCACGTCACCGTTGATGGCCATGGTGATGTCGGAGAGCCCGTCCCAGACGCCCACCCGCTTGAACGTGGCGTTCCATCCCTCCGTGCCGGTCCGCAGGTCGATCATCAGGAGCCGGTCGCACTGCGCCGAGTCCGGCGAGCCGCTCTCCAGCGCGACGACGATCTTCCCGTCCGTGCTGGGCAGGGTGGGCGCCGCGCAGACCCGCGCCCGGAGGTCGACGCTCCACTTCTGCGTCCCGTCGGCGGCCGAGTAGCCCGAAACCGTGCGGTGCAGGGCCTTGGCCACGATGTCCCCGGCGAACCAGGGCCCGAACTGCGAGCCCCCTCGGCCGGGCAGGTCCACGGTGTTCTCCTGGACCCAGAGGACCCTGCTCTCGCCGTTCTTGCGTGCGGCGTTGAGGTCGGCGGGCTTCGGGGCGGGGGTGTGTTTCCGCCCGGGCGGGGTGTCGGGCTGCCCGGAGGCAGCGCTTCCGCTCCCCTCGGCGACGGGCCTCCTGGCATCGTCGCCGCCGTCCCCGGTGGCGTACCAGGCCCCGGCGCCGACGACGAGGATCGCGGCGAGCACGGCGGCGACGACGACGGAGGTACGGCCCCGCCTCTTGCGGCCACCACCCGGGCCAGCCGGGCCACCGGGCCCGGGGTGGCCGTAGCCGTACGCGGAGTCCGGCTGCCCGTGGAAGGCGGCGGGCGGCTGCCCGTACACGCCGGGCTGCGGCTCGAACGGGGCGCCGAAGACACCCGGGTCCGCCCGGCCCTCTCCCTGTGGTGGCTGACCGGGCGGGCCGGGCAACTGCGACATCGGTACGTCTCCCCCTCGTACGGTCCTACGTCCTCAAGCCGGCTCTCAGGCGTCCTCGGCCAGTTCCAGCCAGCGCATCTCCAGCTCGTCGCGCTCGGTGACGAGTTCGCGGAGCTCGGCGTCGAGCTTGGCGACCTTCTCGAAGTCGGTGGCGTTCTCCGCGATCTGCTTGTGCAGCGTGGTCTCCCGGGTCGAGAGCTTGTCGAGCTGCCGCTCCACCTTCTGGAGCTCCTTCTTCGCGGCGCGGGCCTCCTGGGCGGAGACGGCGGGGGCCGCCGAGGCGGCGGAGGAGCGCGAAGGGGCGGGGGCGGCGGAGGGGGTGGCCTCCTCCTCCATGCGCTGCCTGCGCTCCAGGTACTCGTCGATGCCGCGCGGCAGCATCCGCAGGGCGCGGTCGCCGAGGAGCGCCATGACCTTGTCCGTCGTCCGCTCGATGAAGAACCGGTCGTGGGAGATCACGATCATCGATCCGGGCCAGCTGTCGAGGAGGTCCTCCAGCTGGGTGAGGGTCTCGATGTCCAGGTCGTTGGTGGGCTCGTCGAGGAAGAGGACGTTGGGCTCGTCCATCAGCAGCCGCAGGATCTGGAGGCGGCGGCGCTCACCGCCGGAGAGGTCGCCGACGGGCGTCCACTGCTTCTCCTTGGTGAAGCCGAACTGCTCGCAGAGCTGGCCCGCCGTCATCTCGCGGCCCCTGCCGAGGTCGACCCGGTCGCGGACCTGCTGGACCGCCTCCAGGACGCGGAGGTTCGGGTTGAGCTCGGTGACCTCCTGGGAGAGGTAGGCGAGCTTGACGGTCTTGCCGACGACGACCTTCCCGGCGGCGGGCTGCACATCGCCCTGCGTGCGGGCGGCCTCGGCCAGGGCGCGCAGCAGCGAGGTCTTGCCCGCGCCGTTGACACCGACCAGGCCGATCCGGTCGCCGGGGCCGAGCTGCCAGGTGAGGTGGGTGAGCAGGGTCTTGGGCCCGGCCTGGACGGTCACGTCCTCCAGGTCGAAGACGGTCTTGCCGAGGCGGGCGTTGGCGAACTTCATCAGCTCGCTGGTGTCGCGCGGGGGCGGCACGTCGGCGATGAGCTCGTTGGCGGCCTCGATGCGGTAGCGCGGCTTGGAGGTACGGGCGGGGGCGCCGCGGCGCAGCCAGGCCAGCTCCTTGCGCATGAGGTTCTGCCGCTTGGACTCCTCGGTGGCGGCGATCCGCTCACGCTCGGCGCGGGCGAAGACGTAGTCGCTGTAGCCGCCCTCGTACTCGTGGACCGTGCCGCGCTGGACGTCCCACATACGGGTGCAGACCTGGTCCAGGAACCACCGGTCGTGGGTGACGCAGACGAGGGCCGAGCGCCGGGTCCGCAGATGGCCGGCGAGCCAGGAGATGCCCTCGACGTCGAGGTGGTTGGTGGGCTCGTCCAGGACGATCAGGTCCTGCTCGTCGATGAGGAGCTTCGCCAGCGCGATACGGCGGCGCTCGCCGCCGGAGAGCGGGGCGATGACGGTGTCGAGCCCGTGCTCGAAGCCGGGCAGGGCGAGACCGCCGAAGAGCCCGGTGAGCACGTCACGGATCTTGGCGCTGCCCGCCCACTCGTGGTCGGCGAGGTCGCCGATGACCTCCTGGCGGATGGTCTTCGCCGGGTCCAGGGAGTCGTGCTGGGTGAGGACACCGAGCCGCAGCCCGCCGTTGTGGGTGACGCGGCCGGTGTCCGCGTCCTCCAGCTTGGCGAGCATCCGGATGAGGGTCGTCTTGCCGTCGCCGTTGCGGCCGACGACACCGATCCGGTCGCCCTCGGACACCCCGAGGGATACACCGTCGAGCAGGGCACGGGTGCCGTACACCTTGCTGACCTGCTCGACATTGACCAGATTGACGGCCATTTCACTCCTGCCTAGGGGGTTGATCGACCTTCCCAGGGTACGGCGCGGCGGAGGGGGGTCGGTGGCCGACGGCAGGTGGACGGGTGGAGCCCGACGCGTACGCCGGTCACCGCGCGCACCGCGCCCTCCCCGCCCGCTCCACCAGGAGCCAGCCGCACAGGGTCGCCGCGACGGCCGCCGGGGCCGAGACCGGGATGGCGATCAGCAGGGCCGTGCGGCCCTCCAGCAGGCCCGCGAAGCCGACCATGGAGAGGCCGAGCACGCCGAGCAGGCAGAGGGTCGCGCCGAGGGCGGCCAGCGGGGCGGAGCCCGTACCGGAGGCGGGTGCGGTTGTGGTTGTGGTTGCGGGAACGGGAGGGGTGGCGGGGGCCGCCGGGCGTTCGAAGGTGCGGAAGGCCGCGACGAGTACGGCAGTGAGCGCTGCGGCGACCGCCAGCCGCAGCGGCGTCTGGGCCCACCAGGCGGCGGTGGCGGGTCCGGGGAGCGGGACGTCCAGGGCGAGCATCGCCCCGTACACCCCGAGCATCGCCGTGAGGTGCCAGAGGAACGCGGTCATCGCCACCCCGTTGGCGGCCACCACCGCGCGCCAGGCGCGGGGGCGGGCCAGCAGGCGGGCGGCGGGGACGCGGAGCAGCTCGACCGCGCCGACAAGCCAGAGGCCGTGGCAGAGCAGGGCGAGGGTGGGCGGGGCCATGTTGCTGACCTTCTCGCCGGGCATCCCGACCATGGACAGCGGGTACGGCCCGAACGCCACCAGGGCCACGGCGGCCACCAGCCCGCCCCCGGCGAGCAGGGCGGGGCGGCGGAGGGCCGAAAGGCCGGGCCCGACGCCGAGGCGGCCGTCGGCGCGGAGGAAGCCGAGCTGGTGGACCGCGAGCCAGACGAAGGCGAAGTTCAGGAACTCGACGTACGGGACTCCGGCCGCGAACCGCAGCACGTCCACGGCGGCCGCCGCGCCCGCCAGCCCGGCGAAGGCGCCCCAGCCGTACCGCTCGTGCAGCCTCAGCAGCGGCGGGGTGAAGGCCACCATCGCCAGGTAGATCCCGATGAACCAGAGCGGCTGGGTCACCAGCCGCAGGGTGACACCGGTCAGCCCGCCGCCCCCGCCGAGCAGCTGGATGAGGAGAGCCGCCGCACCCCAGACCAGCACGAAGACCATGGTGGGGCGCAGCAGCCGCTGCAGCCGGGCCCGCAGGAAGGCGGCGTAGACGGAGTCCGTGGAGCCCTCGTGGCGCTTGCGGAGCAGCGAGCGGTAGGACAGCGCGTGGGAGAACCCGCCGACGAAGAAGAACACCGGCATGACCTGGAGCAGCCAGGTCAGCGGCTGGAGCGCCGGGACGACGGCGAGCAGGTTGCCGACCCCGTCCGGGGTGACGGCCGCCATCAGCCAGTGGCCGAGGACGACCGCGGCGAGCGAGGCGACGCGCAGCAGGTCGACGTAGCGGTCCCGGGCGGCGGGGGTGGCTTCGGCGAGTACGCGAACTGGTGATCCCATGTCCATACGTTCGCGGCGGGCGTGGCCGGGGCGTCAGGGTACGGGTACTCAATTCGCCGCCTGAGTACGGGAGTCGGCGGCCGGACGGCGGGCGAACGGCGTCCGGACGGGGGCCTAATTGCCGTACTGCGGAGTAGACCTGGACAGGCCGGTGCGTGCCGAGTAAAACAAGCACAAAAGCTGCTCTTCGGGGGAGACGGCGCATGTCGGCAGGGGTGTCCGCACCTCCGCGCGGCCTGTCGTCGCGGCTCGCGGGGCAGGCCCACCGGCCGGCCCACGGCGACCTGCCGCGGCGCCCGCCGTTTCCGAGAACCGGAGTACCAGCACCGTGCGGATCCCTCGCCACCTCGCCCCGTTCGCCCTCCTCGGCGTGCTCGCCCTGGCCGGATGCGGGGGTGGCACACAGACCGACGACAGCGCCCCGGCGACCCCGTCCACCGCCTCGGCCTCGGCCACCGCCTCGGCCACCCCCACGGTCGCCCCCACCCCGGCCCCCACGCCCGATCCGGCCATGCCGGTCCTGCACAGCAAGACCTACGAGGAGGCGCAGGCGGAGTTCACCGGCCAGGACATATCCCCCGCACGCCTGACGGCCGCCGCCCAGCACAAGGACGTCGTCCTCCCCCGGGACCACGACGCCTGGTACATCTGCGACGCCAGCCCCGGGCACGGCACACGGCTCACGGCCGCCACCACGGTCACCGTGAAGCTCGCGGAGGACTTCAGCGACTGCACGACCAGCTTCAACGGCTACCTGCACCAGAAGAACGACCCGGCCTACACCCCGCCCGCCCCCAAGCCGAAGCCGAAGCCGACGGCCGCGCCGAGGACGGCCGAGCCCCAGGCTCCCGCCCCGGCCCCCGAGAAGACCACGCCGAAGCCCGCCGGAGGGTCGATGATCACCTGCTCCGACGGCAAGCAGGGATACGACTGCACGTCCAACGGCCACCCCGTCGTCGACGGCCAGTTCTGCGCGAAGGCCGACCGCGGACGCACCCTGAAGGCCACCAACCGGACGATGGTCACCTGCTCCTACGACCCCAGCATCACGCCGTACCGCTGGCAGTGACGAGGACGCGGGCCGGTCGGTGATCCGCGGCCGTCACGGCGGTCACGGGTCGGCGCGTACGTGCGCCCGCATCCCGTGCGGGCCGAACAGGATGAGGAGTTCGACCGCGCCGCCGTCGGCGCTGCCCAGCCAGTGCGGCAAGGACGTGTCGAACTCGGCCGCCTCACCGGGCGGCAGCGTCAGGTCGCGCTCGCCGATGACCAGCCGGAGGCGTCCGCTGAGCACGTACATCCACTCGTAGCCCTCATGGGTCTGCGGGGTCGGTTCGAGCGGTTCCGGGCGGGCCGGGATGATCATCTTGAACGCGTGCGTCCCGCCCGGCCGCCGGGACAGCGGGACGAAGACCATGCCGAACCGCCGGATCGGCTTCAGATGGATCCGGGGGTCGCCCGTGCGCGGGGCGCCGACGAGGTCGTCCAGCGGAACGTCGTACGTACGGGCCAGCGGCAGCAGCAGCTCCAGGGTCGCCCGGCGCCGGCCGCTCTCCAGCCGGGACAGGGTGCTCTCCGACACCCCGGTCGTCGCCGCGAGGCCGGCGAGGGTGATGCCGCGCTCGCGGCGCAGCGCACGCAGCCGGGGGCCCACCGCGTCGAGCACGCCGTCGGTTTCCCTGCCGCCGTCCACGTCTCCGCCCATGCGGTCATCTTGCCAGAACGGCAAGATCCCGTGCGGATGGTGGCAGGCCTGGCAAGACTGAACGCGTGCCACGGCAGCACGCATCCCGACCGGAGGAGCCCCGATGAAGACCACCGACACGACCGCCGCCCGCACGTCCTGGGACGGCATCTACGCGGCCCGGACCGCCGCCACCGACCCCCGCCCGAACGTCCGCCTCACCGAGACGGTCACCAGCCTGCCGGCCGGCGACGCGCTGGACCTCGGCTGCGGTGAAGGCGGCGACGCGCTCTGGCTCGCCCGGCAGGGGTGGCGGGTCACCGCCGTCGATCTGTCGGCCGTGGCGGTCGAGCGGCTCACCGGCCTGGCCCGCTCGCTCGGTCTGGGCGACCGGGTCACCGCCGAGCAGCACGACCTGGGCGCGTCCTTCCCGAAGGGCCCCAGGAGCCCCGAGAGCCCTGAGAGCACCGGGAGCACCGACGGCGGGTTCGACCTGGTCACCGCCCACTACCTGCACACCCCGTTCGACCTGGACCGGGCGGCCGTCCTGCGCCGGGCCGCACACGCGCTGCGCCCGGGCGGGCGGCTGCTGGTCGTCGACCACGGATCGACCGCGCCCTGGTCGTGGAACCAGGACCCGGATGCCCACTACCCGGGCCCGCAGGAGGTCGCCGAGGGGATCGCGCTGGACCCGGCCATCTGGACGGTCGAGCGGGCCGCGTCACCCCGACGGACCGCGACCGGCCCGGACGGCACCACTGCCGAGGTCACCGACCACGTCCTCGTCGTCCGCCGCACCGCCGCCTGACCGTGTGCGGGGCCTCGCCCCGCGAAGGAGACCGAAGGAGATCCGCCATGGCGACCCGTGACCGCCGACGTGACACCCCGCCGCCCCGGACCGGCACCGGCGAGGCCGAGACCCTGCGCGGGTTCCTCGACTATCTGCGGGCCTCCGTCGCCGCGAAGGTCGACGGCGCCCCGGAGCCGGAGGTCCGGACCGCCGCGGTGCGCTCCGGTACGAATCTGCTCGGCCTGCTCCATCACCTCACGTGCGTGGAGCGCGCGATGTTCCTCGGGGACGACATCCGCGACTGGCAGGCCACGTTCCGGGCTGCCCCGACGGACAGCGTGGCCGAGGTCGTCGCCCGCTACCGTACGGCGGTCGGGAGCGCGAACGCCGTCCTCGACGGGTGCACCGACCTGGCCGCACCGGTTCCCCGGCCGGGGTCAGGGGCGGGGTCAGGGATGTCCGCGCCCAGTGTCCGGTGGGCGCTCACCCACATGATCGAGGAGACCGGCCGCCATGCCGGTCACGCGGACATCCTCCGCGAACTGATCGACGGTACGACGGGCCGCTGACCCGCTCGCCCCCGTCAGCGGCTCACCGGCTCAGGCCGTCACCACGTGCGCGCCCGGCGCCGGAGCCGGTGCCACCCGTGCGTTGCGGCAGGTCCCCGACGCCAGCAGCGCGTCGGCCACCTTGAGGGCCGTCGGCCCGTCCTCCACCAGGAAAGCCGTCGTCGGCCCGGATCCGGAGACCAGGGCGGCCAGGGCCCCCGCCTCCGTGCCCGCGGCCAGGGTGTCCGCGAGGGAGGGGCGCAGGGAGAGCGCGGCGGGCTGGAGGTCGTTGCTCAGGGCCGCCGCGAGTGCGCCGGAGTCGCCGGAGCGCAGGGCGGCCAGCAGTGCGGGCGATGCGGTCGGTTCGGGGACCTCGGTGTCCGCCGTGAGCCGGTCGAACTCCCCGTACACCGCAGGCGTGGACAGCCCTCCGTCCGCCACGGCGAAGACCCAGTGGAAGGCCCCGCCGACCTCGATCGGGGTCAGCTTCTCGCCGCGTCCGGTGCCGAGCGCGGCCCCGCCGACCAGGCTGAACGGCACATCGCTGCCCAGCTCGGCGCAGATGGCCAGGAGTTCGTCGCGGCTCGCGCCGGTCCCCCACAGGGCGTCGCAGGCGACCAGGGCGGCGGCCCCGTCGGCGCTGCCGCCCGCCATGCCGCCCGCGACCGGGATGTCCTTGGCGATGTGGAGGTGGACGGCGGGCGTGATGCCGTACCGCTCGGCCAGCGCGAGGGCGGCCCGGGCGGCGAGGTTGGTGGCGTCCAGGGGGACCTGGGCGGCGTCCGGGCCCGAGCAGGTGATGCGCAGCTCGTCGGCGGGGGCCGCGGTGACCTCGTCGTACAGGCCGACCGCGAGGAAGACGTTGGCCAGGTCGTGGAAGCCGTCGGGGCGGGCGGCGCCCACGGCGAGCTGGACGTTGACCTTGGCGGGGACGCGGACCGTGACGGCGGCGCTCATTCGGACACCTCCGGCTTGTTCTCCGCGATCGCCGCGAACTCCTCCACCGTCAGCGCCTCCCCGCGCGCCTGCGGCGAGACCCCGGCGGCGATCAGCGCGGCCTCGGCGGCGGGCGCGGAGCCGGCCCAGCCGGACAGGGCCGCGCGCAGCGTCTTGCGGCGCTGGGCGAAGGCCGCGTCCACGACCGCGAAGACCTCGGCGCGGGTCGCGGTGGTGGCGATGGGCTCGGTGCGCCGGACGAGCGAGACGAGCCCGGAGTCGACGTTCGGGGCGGGCCAGAAGACCGTACGGCCGATGGACCCAGCGCGCTTGACCTCCGCGTACCAGTTGGCCTTCACCGACGGCACGCCGTAGACCTTGTTGCCCGGGCGGGCGGCCAGCCGGTCGGCGACCTCTGCCTGGACCATGACGAGGGTCCGCTCGATGCTGGGGAAGCGCTCCAGCATGGTGAGCAGGACGGGCACGGCCACGTTGTACGGGAGGTTCGCGACGAGCGCGGTGGGCGCGGGGCCCGGCAGCTCGGTGACCAGCATCGCGTCGGAGTGGACGAGGGTGAAGCGGTCGGCCCGTTCCGGCATCCGGGCCCGGACCGTGGCGGGCAGCGCGGCCGCGAGCACGTCGTCGATCTCGACCGCGACCACCCGGTCCGCCGCCTCCAGCAGCGCCAGGGTCAGCGAGCCGAGCCCGGGGCCGACCTCGACGACGGTGTCGTCCGGGCGGACCTCGGCGGTGCGCACGATCCTGCGGACCGTGTTGGCGTCGATGACGAAGTTCTGACCGCGCTGCTTGGTCGGGCGTACGCCCAGCTTCGCGGCCAGGTCGCGGATGTCTGCGGGGCCCAGGAGGGCGTCGGGCTCTGTGCTGCTCACCCGGTAAGCCTACGGCCGCAGTGCGGCCACGGACTCGCCCCCCGCTGTACGTAGAGCTTCTTCGCCCGGTACGTCTGCTCGGCGGCGGGGGCCTCCTGGGGCCGCCCGCTGCCGCCGAGGGACTGCCAGGTCCGGGTGTCGAACTGGTACAGCCCGCCGTACGTCCCGCTCGGGTCCACCGCCCCCGCCCGCCCGCCGGACTCGCAGGCGGCGAGCGCGCCCCAGTTCAGCCGGTCCGCCCCGGCCACCGATGCGGGCCGCTGCCGGGTGCCGGTGCGCACGATGCGGCTGACCGGCCGGTGGACCAGTTCCTCGGCGGTCCTGCGGGGCTTCTGCCGGACGCCGTTGACGGTCCGCACGGCGTACGTGACCCGGCGCACGCCGTTGCGGCCCGCCCGCTCCACGACCTCGGTGCCCCGGAACAGCTCGGGGTCCTCGCTCCGTTCGACGGCGTACGGGACGGTCTCCTCGCGCACCTCGCGGGTGTCGGTGATCCGCATGACGGAGACCGTCTGGCCGTCGCGCGGGAAGCTCGCGGGGTCGACGGAGGTGGTGTCGTGGCCGTGCAGGGTGATGCCCGCCTCGGCGAGGGCCTCGCGGACGGTGGCGGTGTTGGTGCGCAGGGTGCGTTCCTGGCCGTCGGCCATGAAGGTCACGGTGCGTTCCGTGCGGACGTCCAGGGTGAGGCCGGTGCGGGCGATCCGGGCGGAGCGGGAGACGGAGAGATACGCCCCTTCCGCGCGGATCCCGAACGCGCGGAGGGCCCCGTCCACGGTGTCGGCGGTCGTCCACACCCGGCGGTGGTGGCCGTCGAGCGTGAGGTCGAGGGGGCGGCCGTAGCGGACGACGACCTCGTCACCGTGGTCGAGCCCGGCGCCGGGGGCCGGGGCGACGACGTCATGGGGGCCGACGGTGACGCCCTCGTCCGCCAGGAGCTCGGTGACGTCGTCGGCGAAGGTGTGCAGGGTGCGGGGCGTGCCGTCGACGTCCAGCCGGACCGCCTTGTCGTCGGCGACGAACGCGGTGGTGCCGCCGGCCAGGAAGGCGACGACTAGGGCCTTGGGGACGAACCGCCGCAGGGTGTCGGGGTTCCCGGCGAAGGACATTCCCGTGAACGGGTTCCCGGCGAACGTACGGCGGCGGCGCTTGGCGGCCCGTCGGGCGGCGGCGCGGGTGGGTCCCTGCCAGGGCGCCGGGAGCGGGGTGTCGACCACGGTCGGGGCGTGGGCGGCACCGCCCTCGACGAGGACCCCGTCGGCCACGGTCAGCTGCTGGTGGAACGCGCCGGGAGGGGCCATCGGCACCGGGGCGGGAGGCGGCGGCGCCAGTGCCGTACGCCGTCCGCCGCGCACCGCCCGGTGACTGCCCTGCGAAGTACTCACGCCGCTCCCGAAGATCCGCCCGCCACCACCCCGTCGTGCGCGGGGACGATAGCGGAGCTCCGGTGACTCTCCAAAGCGACACGGCTGCACAGCGTCGCCGGGAAGGTGTGACCAGAGGTCAGAAGTCGAACGCACGTGCCGTGTTGTCGTAGATCGCGGCGGCCAGCGTGTCCTCGTCCAGCCCCTTCACCTCGGCCATCGCGCGGAGCGTGACCGGAATGAGATAGGAGGCGTTGGGCCGTCCGCGGTACGGGGCGGGGGTGAGGAAAGGCGCGTCCGTCTCGACGAGGACCAGCTCCGTGGGGGCGACGGCGAGCGCGTCGCGCAGCGGCTGGGCGTTCTTGAAGGTCACGTTGCCCGCGAAGGACATGAAGTACCCGGCCCGTGCGCAGACCTCGGCCATCTCGGCGTCGCCGGAGTAGCAGTGGAACACGGTCCGCTCGGGCGCGCCCGCGTCGAGCAGGACCCGCAGGACATCCGCGTGCGCGTCCCGGTCGTGGATGACCAGGGCCTTGCCGTGCCGCTTGGCGATCTCGATGTGGGCCCGGAACGACTCCTCCTGGGCGGCGATCCCCTCAGGGCCCGTACGGAAGAAGTCCAGGCCCGTCTCCCCGACCCCGCGCACGTGGTCGAGGGCGGCCAGCGCGTCGATCTCCGCCAGCGCCTCATCCAGTGCGGCCTTGCCGCCGGGCTTCCGGGCCCCCTGCCGCGCGGTGCCGTCCGGGTCGCCGTGGACGATGCGCGGGGCCTCGTTGGGGTGCAGGGCGACCGAGGCGTGGACGGCCGGGTGGGCGGCAGCGGTCTCGGCGGCCCAGCGGGAGCCGGCCACGTCGCAGCCCACCTGGACCACCGTCGTCACGTTCACCGCGGCGGCCCGGGCGAGGGCCTCCTCGACGCTGGCGTCCTGCATGTCCAGGTGGGTGTGGGAGTCGGCGACCGGGACCCGGAGGGGTTCGGGCTGCGGCGGGGCTTGGGTACGGCTCATGCGGACGACTCTACGAGGGCCCGGTCCACCGGCGTACGAGGACCCGGGCCCTCACGCGGGGAGGCGGTCACCGGCGGCGCCGGGCCCGGCGTCACACGTACGTCACCTGCGGTGGAAGGGGTGGAGCAGGTCCGACAGCCGCCAGTGGCGGTCGGAGGAGGCGGCGGCCGGGACCTTCTCGGCGTCCCTCTTCGCACTGCGCGGGGCGTGCAGCAGCTGCTGGGCACCGGCCACCCGCCCGGCGCGCATGATCCGGACCACGTGCCCTCCGCAGTTGGTGCAGGTGGGCGTCGAGAGCGGGGACGGCACCCGCTCACCGTCCGCCGTGTAGACGACGAACTCGTGACCGTGGATGTCCACGTGGTGCTCTATCTCGTAGGACTGCTCCCAGCCGTACCCGCACCTCATGCAGGCGAAGGCGTACGCCTCGTGGACGGTGGTCGCTGCGATCTCGCTCATACCCGCTCCTCTTGTCCGCCGGTCAGGCACTCCGGGGACGGCCGGCCCGCCCGAGGGATTCGGACAGGCGGCCCGTCCCTTCCAGTGGACACCCGGGCAGGGGCCGACGCACCAGCTCAGAGGCGTTATTGATGCGTTCTTGGCCTCCTTTTGCCGCCCTTTGCCGCCGCATGGCCCGCGACAGGGCAGCCCGTGACCGGTGGAGCAGAAAGCCGGTGTCCGGGAGGCCGACGAGCGCCCCGTGCGCGCCACCACCGGGGCGTGAATGCGCCCGCGCACCACCCCCGCGCGACCCCCCTGGATTCCCCGAATCCCCGGCCTTTCATCACCCGACCGTCCCATGAATTCACCATTCAATTGAAGGGAAAATTGCCACGGATGCCCGATCTCCATTTGCGGCGCCCTCCTTTCTCCCTTTCACTCGGAACGTACGTCAAGCACGACTTGGTACGTACATCCACCCGATTTCCCACAGGATGGGGAGCACCCATGTACACCACGGACACCACTGCCACCGACATCGAGCTCGACCTCGACACCGCGCTCAACCCGGGCGAGATCGACGGCGTGTACCGCGACTCCCGCGAGTGCGCCTACCTCGCGCTTCTCGCCGGCGGCGGCGCCCTGCTGCTTTCGCCTCCGACCCCGCGCCCGAAGAAGGGCTGAACGTCGGAACATGGACCAGACACATGCTTCGTCCCCGCTAGCGGGTGCCGTGCATGACCTGGCAACAGAGGTGGTCCTCGCTCTTCGGAGCGGGGACCACCTCGCCACGGTTTGCGGTGCGGCAGGAATCGACGAGGAGAACCGGACCGGAATTGCGGCCGCGCGGGTCATCGGCGCCGACCTGCTGCTGCCGAGTGTTCTGTACGGCCGTCATCCGCATCCCGGGGATGTCGCCGTGCTCGACCGGGCGGTACGGGAATTCCCGCCCAAGCCCGACGCTCCGGCCGCGACGGCCTGGAGCCACTGGCACATGATCTCCACGCTCCAGCGGTTCACGCCGCCGCCCCCGGACGCGACGGGCCCGACCGGGGCGACCGGTCCCGGCACGAGCACCGGCACCGGCACGTACGCGGAGCCCGACGCCGCCTGGCTGGAGAGCGCGCCCTGGCAGTCCTTCACCCATCAGCTCTCGGTCCTCGCTCCCCTCGCCGTACCGGCCGCCCCCTCGGCCGTGCAGCGGGCCGCGGCGGACCGGGCGGTCGACCTCGCACGCGGCTTCGTCCGCGCGGTGCGGCGGCGCGACTGGCTCCAGGCGGCGGGCGCGGGCCGTTGGCTCGCGGCGATCGGCGGTGAACCGGCGACCCTGGGCCTGGAGCGCGGCCTCGACTTCGTCGAGCTGATGGGCGGCCACGACCCCCGTGTCACCCTGCACGTGCGGGCGGCCCGGCTGATGGCCGAGGCGAGGGCGCGATGACGACGACCGCGACGCAGGGGCCCCAGGGACACCCGGACCCCCAAGGCCGCCAGGGCTCCCGGACACACGCCCGCCCGGCCCCCCGGGACCCGGCTTCCCCCGGCGCCGCGCTCGCCGTCCTCCCGCTCGTCCTGCGCGGGGCCCTCGCCTGGACCGACGCGCACCGGGCGGGGTTCGCGCTCCCCGACGACGTCCTGGAACCCCACACCCAGGTCAACGCCACGCTCAAACCCCTCGGCGAACTGGCCCAGCTCTGCTCCACGGTCCGCGCCGCCACCGCCCCCGGCACCCCGGAACACGAGGTGGCCGGGGACCTCGTCACGTACGCCTGGCAGGAGGTGGGCGCGGGCGGCCTCCTCCTGGAGCTGCTCCGCGCGGAGCCCTTCGCGGCCTACCCGTACGAGATCTACGCCGCCTTCGCCGGGTACGGGCTGCGCCACGAGGGGTTCGAGGCGCTGGCCCGCCCGCTCACGGCGACCCGCGCCTGGGCCCACACCGAGCAGCACGCCAACCGCCAGCTCGGGCTGATCAACTCGGAGCGGCGGGTGGGGGTGGTGACCCACACGGACGCCGGCGGGGTGCTGTCCCGGACCTGGCTGGGGGGGCTCTCGGAGCCGTGGACGTTCGAGGGCCCCTCCGGCTACGCGCTGACCCACACCGTCTTCCACCTCACCGACTGGGGCCGGATGCCCGACCGGGTGCCGGAGAAGACGGACGCGTACCTGCGGACCTGGCTGCCCGCCTGGGCCGACGGCTGTCTGGAGAGCGGCCAGTGGGACCTCACGGGCGAGCTGCTCGCGGTGGCGGCCTCGCTGCCGGGTCCGGCGCCCCTGGAGCTGCTGGACGCGGTCTGGCCGGTGCTCGCCGACGTACAGCACACGACCGGCTGCGTCCCGGAGACCGGTGTACCGATTCAAGAGGACGCGCCGGACCCGTACCCCTTCATCGACTGCTACCACTCCACGCTCGTCACGGCCTTCGCGGCGGCCCTGTCCCTCAGGCCGCTGAGGTCGCCGCGGCGGACGGACAGGACGACTCCCGGCCGGGAAAGGCACACCCCATGAGCAGCGGCATCCAGCAGATCCACGACGTCGGGGCGAAGGCCCTGGGCTGGCTGTACGAGCACCGCGAAGGGTTCCGGCTGGAGGCCGACCCGGCCCCGGAGGCGGGGATGCTGGACCGGTTCAAGCCGCTGGGCGAGCTGGCGCTGATCGCGAAGGTCATCTTCCGCGAGGGCGTGGCCGGCTCGCAGCAGTCCGCGCTCGCGCACAAGCTCCTGGACCACGCATGGCACGAGCTGCTGGGGTCGGGGGCGCGGTTGCTGGAGGGCCAGCGGCGCGAGCCGCTGTCGCCGGTGCCGCTGGAGGTCTACGTACCGTTCCGGGAGCTGGGCTACCGGCAGCCGGACCTGGAGTCCGCGATCCGGCTCAACCACCGCCTGGCCAGCTGGGCGGCGCTGGAGGTGCTTCCGGTGCGGCGGCTGGGGCTGAGCGCGATCGAGCGGCGGTTCGGGGTGGAGCCGAGCGTTCCGGAGACGGCGGCGCTGGCGCACACCTGGCTGGCGCGGCGGCCCGAGCCGTGGACGGTCGAGGGCCATATCGGCTACGACATCACGCACACGGTCTTCCACCTCACCGACTGGGGCGAGAAGCCGGCCGGACTCCCCGCCGACATCGCGGAGTACCTGCAACTCTGGCTGCCCACCTGGCTGGACGACTGGCTCGACCTGAAGCGCTGGGACCTGCTGGGCGAACTGCTGGTCGTGGACGCATGCCTCCCGGAACCGACGCTGGACGCGGCGGCCTGGCAGGGGTTCGCGCAGGCGCAGCAGCCGGACGGGGCGATGCCGGTGGTGGGCGGGATGCCGGAGGGCGACGAGGAGTCGGTGTTCGACCTCGTCTACCACCCGACGCTGGTCGCCGCGTTCGCCTCCGCGCTGGCGATGAGCCGGGCCCTGTCCGGCCTGAGCGCCCCGGCGACGGCTCCGGCATGACGGACGTGACGGCGGCGGCCCCGGTGACGGCCCCCGGCTCCTCGGCCACCATGGCCCGCCTCCTCGCCGAGGCGGGCGGGCGGATCGATGCCCCGGACGTGGTGATCGCGATCAGCCGGGGTGGGGTGCGCACGGTCCGCACGGGCGGCAGCGCGGAGCCGGGCCCGGTCGCCCGCGAGCACCTGCACTACGAGCTGGGTTCGGCGTCGAAGCCGTTCGCGGGGCTGCTGCTGGCCCGGCTGGTGGCGCAGGGGAGGGTGCGGTACGAGGACCGGGCGGCGGACCTGCTGGCCCCGGGCCTGCCGGTGCACCCTTCGGTCCGCCGGATCACCCTGCGCCATCTGCTCACCCACACCTCGGGGCTGCCGGGCCTGCCCGCCGACTTCTACCCGCAGGCGGTGCCCCGATGGTCGACGGACCCGTACGGCAACTACCCGGCGGACCGGGTGGTCCGGGCCTTCCTGCGCGCCCGCCCGCGCCACCGCCCCGGCACCCGCTGGCACTACTCGAACTTCGCGGTCTCCGTCCTCGGCCACACCCTCGCCGCCGCGACCGGAACCCCGTGGGAGGTGCTGCTGCACCAGCAGGTACTGGCCCCGCTGGGCCTGGAGGCCACGCTGCTGCGCCCGGGCCCGGACGGCACCGACGCGACCGGCCACCGCCGCGACGGAACCCCGCTGCCCGCGCTGGACACGGGGGGCTTCACGGCGGCGGGGGCGGTGCGGTCGACGCCGCTGGACCTGCTGACGTTCCTGGAGGCGCATGTGGGCGGCGGGGCCGGGCCCCGGGACGCGGCACTGGGCGCCGCGCTCACCGATGTGACCCGCCCGGTGCTCCGGCGGGGCCTGCACCACGCGCACACCCACACGCTGACGTGGTTCCAGCACCCGACCCCGTACGGTCCGGCCCTCTTCCACGCCGGGGCGACCCTCGGCCAGCAGGCGTTCCTGGGCTTCCGCCCGGAGACGGGTCTGGTGGTGGCGGCGACGGCGACGCGGCGGGTGCACCGGGGGGACACGTTCGTGGCGACGGCGTACGGACTGCTGACGGAAACGCCGTAAGCACCAGAGCTTCGGGCTTCTCCGCTAAGACTTCGGGGCCTTCTCCGCGTTCTTGGCGGCCACCACCGCGTCGAACACCTCCCGCTTCGGCACCCCCGCAGCGGCGGCGACCGCGGCGATCGCCTCCTTGCGCCGCTCCCCCGCCTCCTCGCGCACACGTACGCGCCGTACGAGCTCCTCGGCGTCCAGCCCCTCGTCACCGGAGTCGGTGGCGCCCTCCACGACGACGGTGATCTCCCCCCGCACCCCGTCGGCGGCCCACACGGCCAGCTCACCGAGCGGACCGCGCTTGACCTCCTCGTACGTCTTGGTCAGCTCCCGGCACACGGCGGCGCGACGATCGGCGCCGAAGACCTCGGCCATGGCGGCGAGGGTGTCGTCGAGCCGGTGGGGCGCTTCGAAGAAGACCATGGTGCGCCGCTCGTCCCCGACCTCGCGGAGCTTGGAGAGCCGCTCACCGGCCTTGCGGGGCAGGAACCCCTCGAAGCAGAAGCGGTCCACGGGCAGTCCGGAGAGGGCGAGCGCGGTGAGCACGGCGCTCGGCCCCGGGACGGCGGTGACGCGGATGTCCTTCTCGACGGCGGCGGCGACGAGCCGGTAGCCGGGGTCGGAGACGGACGGCATCCCGGCATCGGTGACGAGCAGCACCCGCGCGCCCCCGACCAGGGCTTCCACCAGCTCCGGCGTACGGGCGGACTCGTTCCCCTCGAAGTAGGAGACGACACGCCCCGAGGTGTGGATGCCGAGCGCCTGGGTGAGCCGGCGCAGCCGCCGGGTGTCCTCGGCGGCGACGACGTCGGCCCGCTCCAGTTCGGCGGCCAGGCGTGGCGGGGCGTCCGCCACGTCACCGATGGGGGTCCCTGCGAGCACGAGCGTTCCAGTCGTTCCAGTCACATCAGCCATCCTCGCAGCACGGGCAGCACCCTTCGCACAGATGCGTTCCCTACGATGGCGCGGTGACGAGTACCGCGCCCGAGACCCAGCGGGGCCAAGACGCCGGGGACCCGCTCGGCGAACAGCCGACCTCCTGGCAACGGCGGCTGCGCCGCTTCGGCCATGTTCCCCGCCCGGAGACCCCTCTCCGCGACCGGCTGGACCCGCCGTACAACCGGCCGGGGCGGCAGGTGTGGTCGGTGCTCGCGATCCCGCCGCACGTCGCCGACCGGCTGGTGCGGTGGTCCGGCTGGGGCGGCCCGCTGCTGGTGACGCTGGTCGCGGGGCTGCTGCGCTTCTGGAAGCTGGACCAGCCGCACGCGGTGATATTCGACGAGACGTACTACGCGAAGGACGCGTGGGCGCTGGTCAACCAGGGGTACGAGGGTTCGTGGCCCAAGGACGTCGACAAGCTGATCCTGAAGGATCCGTCCTCCGTCCCGATCCCGACCGACCCGGGCTATGTGGTGCACCCGCCGGTCGGCAAGTGGATCATCGGGTTCGGCGAGCACTTGTTCGGCTTCACACCGTTCGGCTGGCGCTTCATGGTGGCGGTGCTCGGCACGGTCTCGGTCCTCCTGCTCTGCCGGATCGGCCGGCGGCTGTTCCGCTCGACGTTCCTGGGCTGTCTGGCGGGGCTGCTGCTCGCGGTGGACGGGCTGCACTTCGTGATGAGCCGGACCGCGCTGCTCGACCTGATCGTGATGTTCTTCGTGCTGGCCGCGTTCGGCTGCCTGGTGGTGGACCGGGACCGCGCCCGCCGCAGACTGGCCGACGCGCTGCCGGTGGACGAGGAGGGGGTGCTGCGCCCGGACGCCCGGATCGCGGAGACCCTGCGGCTGGGGTGGCGGCCGTGGCGGTCGGCGGCGGGCGTGATGCTGGGTCTGGCCTTCGCCACGAAGTGGAACGGCCTTTACGTCCTGGCCGCGTTCGGCCTGATGACGGTGTTCTGGGACGTGGGCGCGCGCCGCACGGCGGGTGCGGTGAAGCCGTACATGGCGGTACTGCGCCGGGACTTGGTGCCCGCGTTCGTGTCCACGGTGCCGGTGGCGATCGTCACGTACATCGTCTCGTGGACCGGCTGGATCGTCACGGACAAGGGCTACTACCGCAATTGGGCGGCCACCGAGGGCAAGAACTCCTCATGGAACTGGCTCCCGGACTGGCTGCGGAGCCTGTGGCACTACGAGAACCAGGTGTACGACTTCCACGTGGGCCTGACCTCGGGCCACACCTACGAGTCGAACCCCTGGAGCTGGCTGGTGCTGGGCCGGCCCGTCTCGTACTTCTACGAGGAGCAGGCGGGCTGCAAGGAGTCGACCACCGGCAAGTGCGCCAGCGAGGTCCTCGCCATCGGCACCCCGCTGCTGTGGTGGCTGGCGTGCTTCGCCCTCGCGTACGTGGTGTGGCGCTGGCTCTTCCGCCGCGACTGGCGGGCCGGGGCGATCGCCTGTGGGGTGGCGGCGGGCTGGGTGCCCTGGTTCTTCTACCAGGAGCGCACGATCTTCCTCTTCTACGCGGTGGTCTTCGTCCCGTTCCTCTGCCTGGCCGTGACGATGCTGTTGGGCGCGATCGTGGGCCCGGCGGCGGGCCAGGGCGCCCGGGCCGAACTGGGCCTCACATCGGGCGACCCGACGGGCGAACGCCGCCGCACGCTGGGCGCGATCGCGGCGGGCGTGCTGGTGCTCCTGATCGTCTGGAACTTCATCTACTTCTGGCCGCTGTACACCGGGACGTCGATCCCGGAGGACCTGTGGCGGGACCGGATGTGGCTGGACACCTGGGTTTAGGAAGTGGCCGGAGATCCCATAGAAAGGGAAATACACGACATCATGCGGAGGGGCCGCGACGAAGAATCGTCGCGGCCCCTCCGCATGGACATCCACATGTACAGGAGTCTGCTCGATCGGCAGAACTCCTGAACTCCTCAGGCTAGAAGAAGTGCTTGCGCCCACCGACCGCGCGGCCGGTCGCACCCAGGATCCACAGGATCGCACCCACCAGGATGAGGATGCCGCCGATCGTCGTCAGCAGCCCCATACCGACAAGCAGGCCGATAATAAGCAGAATAAGTCCAAGGACGATCATTTTCTTTTCCCATCGTCAAGTCGGATTCAGACGCGGATGCGTCTGCGCTTCACAACGGCCCTCAATGCACCCCACCGGTAAGTCCCGGCTCCGAATGGTCGCCAGGACCTCGTTGCGTTGATTCATGTGCCCGGCAAAACCCGGTTCACTCACCACAACGAAAATTTGTTCCCAGGCCGCCCGAGGGCCTCCGCGGGTCACACCGGGGACAGCCCGGCCGCACGCATGACAGAACACGAAGCCCGCGCCGGACGGCCGCGAGGGGGGCTGGTGTGACGGGAGTGTCCGGCGGGACGGCAGCCGCCCCCATCTCCGTTTCCGGCGGGGCCGGTTCGGCCGATTTCCGGACCTGGGCGGCGATCGCGCCCATATGATGCGAGCCCATTGGCCCGCGGCTGCTCAGGGGAGGCGGGATGTCGGCGGTGCGCTCCGTCATCATCGGGTCGAACCATGGCACCGGCCCGCTCGGCAGGCCGCTGCGTTATGCCGAGAGTGACGCGCGGGCGTTCCACAGCGGACTGCGGACCCAGCGCGTCCACGACCTGACGGACTGCGACCTCTTCGTCGCCCCCCGCCGCGCGGAAGACGTACGGCAGGCGGTCAAGAGCAAGGCCGCCGGGGCCCGGCCCGGCGATCTGCTGCTGGTCTACTTCGCGGGCCACGGCGTCGTCGAGGAGGAGCCGGGGCACGGCGACGGCCTGTTCCTCGCCTGCGCGGGCGCCTCGGCCTCGGATCCGCTGTCCGGATCGCTCCGGCTGGCCGACGTGGTGAAGATGTGCGAGTCGTCCTCGGCCGCCAGTGCCGTGGTGGTGCTGGACTGCTGCTTCTCCGGTCACCCTCAGGGCCGTTCGGTGCTCGGACCGGAGTACCTGCGCAAGCTCCAGACGGGGCGCCCCTTGCGGAGGCGTTCGCTGCCTCCCCCTCGCGGCAGCGGCCGGATCATCCTGGCCGCCTGCGGGGAGAACCAGTACGCCCACGAGAGCAGCGTCCTGGGGCACGGACTGCTCACCTGGGCGTTGCTGCGGACGCTGCGCGCGGCCGGGCCCACCGAGGCGGTCTCCGTCGCCCGTCTGTACGCCTCGCTGCAGGAGACCCTTCTGAGGAAGACGAAGGGCGAGCAGTGCCCCAGCCTCTACGGCGGCGACCACGGATCCAGCCTCCCCACGTTCTTCAGCTGAGAGAAAGACAGTGATGACCCGCAGGATGAAGCCGCTTCTGTTCACCGGCCCGCCAGGAATCGGAAAGTCCACGGCGGTACGGAAGGTCACCGACGCGCTGGAGCTCACCGGCGTCCACGGTCTGCACTCCGGTGAGATCCGCGTCGATGGCAAGAGGCAGGGGTTCAAGCTGGAACTCGTGCCGTCAGGGGAGTCGGGGGTGCTGGCCTCGCCCGACATCGATGGGGACGTACGCTTCGGCACGCTGCGCCCGGACGGCACGCGAAGGCTCGGCCTGTCGTTGGAGTTCCTGGAGAAGGTGGCCTGCCCCTCGCTGCGAGCGGGCCTGCCCACCGCCCACTTGATGGTGATCGACGAGATCGGGCCGATGCAGGCCCGGTCCGCGGTCTTCCGGCATCTGGTCGAGGAGATCGTCGCATCGGACGTGCCGCTGCTGGCGTCGATCGCGCTGGCCGACGAGCCCTGGATCTCAGGTCTCCGGGACTCCTCCGACATCGCCGTCATCCCGCTGACCCTCGGCAACCGGGACACCGTGGTGGAGGCCGCGAGCCACTATCTGCGGGCACTCCTCGCGCCGGAATCGAGCAGGCCGTGACCGCGGACACCATCCGGGTGCTGTTCGTCGGGTCCGCGCCGCTGGACTCGGACGCTCCGGTGGCCGTCGACGACGAGTCCTCCGCTCTCCTCACCTCGCTGCGCGCCGCCGGTGTCAGCGCGTCCGTGAGCGCGGTGACACCGGCGAGCCTGGACCGGATCCGCCTCGCCATCCGCCGCGAGAAGCCCCACATCGTCCATTTCGTGGGCCATGGGGGGCCTGAGCTGGTGGAGCTGGAGGACCACCGGGGCGCGCGCGTGCACGTCGGCTCCGACTCGCTGGCGGAGTCCCTGGCGGACCCGGAGGTGGCGCTGTTCGTCCTCAACGGCTGCGACACGGAGGGGATCGGCCGGGTGATCGCCGAGCTGTGCGAGGCCGATGTCGTCTGCACGGAGGAGTACCTCTCCCACGAGGCGGCGGCCCGCTTCGTCTCCAGCTTCTACCCGATCGCCCTCGGGACGGGCGACCTGCGGGCCGGCTTCGACACCGCCGTCTCCTTCGCCCGGCAGGTGGCGGGTCAGGCCCCGTACCACTTCATCGACGGCACCACTCCCCTGCCCCGGCCGGTCCCCGGCACGGTGGGTGTGGACCGCTCGTTCGTGGCCGCGCGCCGCAGGCACCAGGCTCCGCGGACGATCGGCCGTGAGCAGCAACTGCTCGATCTCCACCCGTTCATGGCGGGTGCTTCAGCACCCGTCGCCTGGGTCACGGGGCCGCCGCTCGCGGGTGTCTCCTCCTTCCTCCGAGCCGCGGGCGCCCAGTTCAACTGGATGTTCCCCACGCCTCCCGCGGAAGTCGATCTGCGCTATGTCGCGGACCGCGTCCTCACCTCGCCCCAGGGCGAGGTGCAGCAGACGTGGGACCACGTGCGGGCGTGGTTCGACACGGACGGGGCGCTCGTTCTCGTCGACAACTTCGAGAAGGCTCCCGCCCCGGCACAGCAGCGGCTCCTGGAACTGCTGCGGGAGGGGCCGGAGACCAGGGCGCGCGTCATCATCGGCTGTGCGGGACCGCCCGACAGCAGGGCGCGCGCCGACGAGCACACGGTCGAACTCGGCGCCCTGTCCAAGGAGTACGCGTACGCGATCCTGGAGCAGGCTCTGGGGTCCTCGCGTGCGGAGAAGCACCGTTGGGTGCTGGAGCTGGTTCCCCTCCTCCCCGGGCGGCTCGGTCTGGTGGCCGGTGACGTGGAGAACGGGGTGGGCCAGGACCGGCTCCGGACGCTGCTGCGCTCGGGGGATCCACGGGCGGGGCTCGCGCGCCAGGTCGAACGGGTCACGGACGGAAAGCCCGCCAAGCGACTGGCGCGGTGCCTGGTCGCGGCGGGGCCGCACGTGCCCCGTGAGGCCGTCTTCGCCGCGTTCACCCGCTCGGCTCCGTCCGCCTCCACCCCGGACGCGCACAGCGCTTTCGAGACCGCGGCCTCCGCACTGCGCCGGGCCCGCGTCCTGTGGGTCTCCGAGGTGCAGGCAGTGCCCCGGCACCTGCCGGAGGCCTACTTCTCGGTGTCGAACGACTTTCTCCGCGTGGCGCAGGACCACGTGGGGCCCGCCCCGGCGTCCGAACGCAGGGAATCGGCCCTCGCCCTGCTCGAATACGCGCTGGACCGGGCCCGCGCCGACACCCTTTCCGTGACGAACGACGCCCTCTGGGTCAGCAAGGTCGCGCAGCTCTGCCATGAGCTGGCCCTGGACCGCGAGGCCGCCGAACTGGGCATGGCGCTCCTCCACAAGAACGGTTCCTTCCGCCTGTCCGGCTCGTTCGCCGACGTCGAACTGCTGGCCAAGGTGTCCTTCGAGGCGGCGCGGCGGACCGGGGAGTGGGACGCGGCCGGTCAGCTCGGCCTCGTCCTCGGCGAGAGCTACTACAAGCTGGGGCGGGTCGACACGGCCGCGGAGGCGTTCCAGCAGGTTCTGGCCACGCAAGCGCCGCCGGGACGGAAACTGCAGGCACTGCGCGCGCTGGGGCAAGTCAGTTACCGGCGCCGTGAATACACCGCCAGTCTGGACTTCTACCAAGCGGCCGAGGAGTACGTGGCCGAGGCTCCCGAAGACGTCGTGGCCACGCTGCGGCACCACCGGGCGAAGGCCTATTTCCGGCTCCAGCGGATTCCGGAGGCCGTGGCCGACCTGGAGTGGGTCATCGAGTACCGGCGGAAGACCAACGACGTGCGATCAATGATCAAGGCACAGCACGAGATCGCGCGCGTGTGGCAGAGCAACGGCGATCTGGAGGAGGCCGACCGGGCCTACCATCTCGTCCTCTCCGGAGCGGAAACCGTCGGATTCAAGAATTTCCTGGCTCCCCCGCTCTACCAGCTGACACTTCTGGAACTCAGTCGCCTGCGTCTGCCGGAGGCGAAGGGCTACCAGAATCGCTGTCAGCAGGCCGCCCAGGAGATGGAGGATCCGTTCTGGCAGATTCTCGCCGACCTTGCCGGAGCGATGATCGCCTATGCGGAGGGACGGTGGAAGGACTCCGCGTCGCTGATAACGGCCACCGTGGAGCGGGCCGGACAGCTCGGCTTTCCGCAGATCGTCGAGGATGCCCGGCAGTGGGTGAGGGCCCAGGTGGAGCAGCGCCACACTCCTCGCACACCCATCACCTCCGCCGGGCAGGCCGGCGAGGCGATCGCCGACATGCTGGCAGGGGTCGAGGGGCTGCCCGCCCGGAAGATTGCCAAGGCTTTGCGTTACGCCGAAGAGCCCGATCGGATCCGGTCCGTCACTATTCAATTCGGGTCCGAAAGCGCCACGCGCACCGTAACGTGGAACGGAAGATGGACCTGCGACTGCGATCTATTTTCAGAGACAGGCAACTGCAGCCATCTTGTGGGCATTTCCCTCATGGAGGACACTCCCTGGAAGTGGTCCCGCAAGGCTACCTGATCAAATATCCGAGGGGGCAGCGGAAATGAGCGGACCAGCATCGGTCGATCTCCTGGCAAGCCGGCAACTCAAGACACTCTTCGGCGTCGTCGACGAATTACTTTACCGATACACCAACTCGGACATCGTGGTGATGGGAATCGGGAACTGGAAGAAGGCACCCGCACCGCTCGCACGAATCCATTCCGCCTGCTTCGCCGCGCACTATCTGTGGAGTGCGGAATGCGACTGCCGTGAACAACTGGACATCACCTGCAACCACATGCAGCGGGAAGGCGCCGGCATCCTGGTCTTCCTCGACCAGGACGGCCGGGGGAACGGCCACGCGGCGCTGATGCGGGCGGCGGTCTACGCCCAGCAGCACGGGTGCAACCAGGCCGAGGCCTATGCGGCGCTCGGCTACCCGTCGGACGCCAGGTCCTTCGACGGAGCCGGGGTGGTCCTGCGGGACCTCGGCGTCGCCGCCGTACGCCTGATGACCAACAACCCGGTGAAGATCGACGCGGTCGGCCGCGCCGGGATCGAAGTGGTTCCCGAGTCCGTCGTCTCACCTGCCACCGAGACGCCGTGGCTGAGCGGCTACTACCGCCTGAAGGCCCAGGAGGGCCATCGCGTGGCGCGACCGGAAGAGGAGACCTGCCGGTGACCGACGACTCCGCGGTCCGCCTCTCCGTCCCCTGTGCGATAGCGATCGAGGAGTTCCACCGCGCACGGAAGAACGTGCAGAGGTTCTGGAACCTCCTGTACGCGATCTCCGCGGCCCTGACCATCACGCTCGTCCTCGCCCTCGGGCACGTGATATTCGGCGACACGGTGGCGGCCGTCGTCTCGGGCGCGGGAAGCGTGGTCAGCGGCGGAGGGTTCCTCGTTCTGCGCAAGCTGAAGGACCATGCGGTCGACGAGCTGCGCCGCGCGCAGACCTCGGTCCGCAAGGACTGCGGAACACCCGGCACCCGAGGCCCGGGGGATCCGTCGGGCCCGCCCGGTGCAACGGCCGGCGTCACGCCCGACGTACTGATCGCGCTGACCGAGAGCTGAGACGGCCACAGTCCGCGCTTACCCGCCGCCCGGAGAGCGCTTTCCAGCCAAGCATTCCGGTCCGGTAACAACGCCCTCACTGTTCACGGCAACCCCTTAGGGTTCCTCACAGTTGCCCCTTGAACGTGTTCAGGGGGCACTCCTGGGGAGGGGGACTGCACAGATGCGCAGTGGAGCGAAGGTCGCCGTGGTCGGCGGAGTGTTCGTCCTCGTGGCCGGCGGCATCGGCTACGGGGCATACAGCGTGCTCGGGAGCGACGGGGGCGGGGACGGCAGCGTGGCGTCCCGGAACGCGACGCCCGAGGTGAAGACGGGGCCGCCGAGCGCCGAGGAGATAGCCCAGGCGTCCAAGGGCTTCCTCGACGCCTGGGCGGCCGGGGACGCGGCGGGAGCGGCCCTGCTCACCAACAACGAGGCCGGCGCGGAGCCCGTACTCGCCTCGTACGGCGAGGCCGCGCACATCGGCAAGGTGAACATCACCCCGGGCCCGGCGGTCGGCACGAAGGTGCCGTACACGGTCAAGGCCACCGTCTCGCACGACGGGAAGTCCAAGCCCCTGTCGTACGCTTCGGAGCTGACCGTGGTGCGGGGGCTGACGACGGGCAAGGCCCTGGTCGACTGGGCCCCCACCGTCGTGCACCCCCAGCTGACCGAGGGCGCGACGCTGAAGACCGGCGAGTCGTCGACACCGACGATCGAGGCCGTCGACCGCAACGGCGCGGTGCTGACGAAGGAGAAGTACCCCTCGCTCGGGCCGATCCTGGACACGCTTCGCGAGAAGTATGGGGAGAGCGCGGGCGGTTCGCCGGGCATCGAGACCTGGATCGAGCCCGCGGACGAGGCCCAGCCTGACATCAACCTGCTGACGCTGGCCAAGGGCAAGCCCGGCAAGGTGCAGACGACGCTCGACGCCGGCGCGCAGGCGGCGGCCGAGCGGGCGGTGAAGAAGTACGCGCAAGCCTCGGTGGTCGCGGTGAAGCCGTCCACCGGGGCGATCCGCGCGGTGGCCAACAACCCGGCGACCGGGTTCAACGCGGCGCTGCAGGGCAAGCAGGCGCCCGGCTCCACGCTGAAGATCATGACGGCGGCGATGCTGCTGGAGAAGGGGCTCGTCACCGCGAACGGGGCGGCGGAATGCCCCAAGGAGGCCAGGTACTACACCCGGACCATCCACAACCTGGACAAGTTCTCGCTGCCCGACGGCTCCACCTTCACCCAGAGCTTCGCCCGGTCCTGCAACACCGCCTTCATCAAGCTGATCGACGATGTCGACGACGACTCGGCGCTCGCCAAGGAGGCCCGGGACGTCTTCGGGATCGGCCTGGACTGGAAGACGGGCGTCGTCACGACCGACGGCAGCGTGCCGGAGGAGGTGGAGGGTGAGGCCGCGGCCCAGTACATCGGGCAGGGCACCGTCCAGATGAACGCCCTCAACATGGCGTCCATCACCGCCACCGCCATGACCGGCACCTTCCAGCAGCCGGTCATCGTCCCGAAGTCCCTGGACAACCGGCAGTTGGCCGAGGCCTCGCGTTCGCTGTCCCCCTCCGTCACGCAGCAGCTGAAGACGATGATGCGGGCCACGGCGGCCTGGGGCACCGGCGCCAAGGCCATGGCCGCGGTGGGTGGCGACAAGGGCGCCAAGACCGGGTCGGCCGAGGTCGACGGGCAGGAGACCTCGAACAGCTGGTTCACCGGCTTCAGCAACGATCTCGCCGCGGCGGCGGTCGTCCAGACCGGCGGCCACGGCGGCGACGCGGCGGGCCCGGTGGTGGCAGAGGTGCTGCGCGCGGGCGGCTGAGGCCGGAGCGGACCCTCCGGGGGTCCTTCCGGTGCCCGCCCGCGCGGGTACCGGAAGGACCCCCGTAGTGCTGTGCGGTCCGTCTCAGCTTCCGAGGGCCAATGCCCCGAGCCTGCGCAGCACGCCGCTCACCACGTGACGGTCCGGGACACCGCGGGTCTGACGCCCCGCCGGGAGAGTTTCCGGTCGCCCCGCCCGAGCGCGACACAACTGTGCACGTAGTAACGGTCGTTCATCATGTTCGTCTCCGAGTGGCGGACCCCGTCGTCCCAGTACGCGTAGCCGCTGCCGCGTCCGACGAAGCGGAACGGGATGATGTCGCGCAGCAACGTCCGGCTGAACTCGTCGGCAGGCCCGGCGGCGTGGTGGAGCCGGCGCCACTGGAGGGACAGGTAGACGCCCATCGTCGGGCTCGCCGCCCGGACGGTCTCTCCCGCGTCCAGGTGCCGGTTGTGCAGTCCGGGGAGCGCCGCCAGCGCCCCTGCCGTGGCACGGAGGCGGGGCCCGCGGATCTCGGTCCGCGGGGCCAGGACGCCCGGCAGCGCGGGGGTGACCGAGTCGTTGACCACGGTGAGGCCCCACGCCCTGCGGGGGACGTCGGCCCCCGTCGCGCCCGGTTCGGCGTCCTGGAGCGCAACGACTCCGGCGGGCAGGTCGAAGGACATCCTGCGGGCCACCCCGACTCCGCCGAAGCCGGGGCCGGGACCGGACGCCTTGTACCGCAGCAGGAGGTTGCTCCACTCGCCCAGGGTGAGCGTCGGCGTCAGCACCACGGTGGGCTGCCAGCCGTACGCGTACATCGCCTCCAGCGTCTCGGCCAACTGGCCCGCCGCTTCGGTGAAACGGTCGAACGGAGGCAGGGCGGCCCCCGCCGGAAGACGGCCGTCCACGTCCGCGGCGGCCGTCAGCAGCCGGTACTCCTGGTGGGCCATGGCGAAGGCCGTTCCCGGTCTGCCGCCCTGCGGGTTCTGGCGGACCACGACGTCGGCCAGCCCCACGGCGGCCAGGGCGTCCTCGACGGGGACGGCGTACAGGACGTTGCTCGCGACGCGCCCGCCCGCCTCACGCCGGTCCAGGACTTCGGGCTGCTGCTCGATCAGGATGCCGACCACGGCGTCGCCCCTGCCGGGGACCATCACACCGCTGCCGGAGTACCCGCCGAACCCCTTCAGTTCCTCGTCGACCCGCAGTTGGTGGACGCGGGCGGTGTTCCCGTAGGAGTCGGTGAAGTCGGTACGGCCCACCGCGCTGATTCCGCCGGAGAGGTGGGCGCCCGCCGCCTGGTTGGGCACGGGCACCGACCACCGCTCCCCCAGGGTCGCGGTGGACAGAACCGCGCCAGGTCCGCAGTCCTCGCCGAGGGTCAGCAGGGCGATGTCGTGGCCGGCGGCCTCCCGGACGGCCGTCACCGCCAGCTCCCGTCCGCCGGAGCGGAACCGGATGCGGTCGGGCGGCGCGCCCTTGACCACGTGCAGGGCCGTGAGCACCGACCGGGGTTCGACCAGTACGGCGCCGCCCGTGCTCGCGGGCTGTCTCTCCCGCGTGACGACGACGCGCCCGAGGGGGCTGTCAGGAGCCATCGGCGGCCGGTTCCGCGCGCTGGAAGGTGAGGGTCACCTCGAAGGTGCAGCCGGCTGTCGCCTTCGAGACGATCACCCCGGCCTCGGCCGTCAAGGTGATGCCGAACGTGGCGCTCAGCTCACTCAGCCGCCACTTCTCGTCCGGTGGAAGGGCGTCGGCTCCCGCGAGGACGGACTGTCCGCCGACGCGCATGGCCGCCCGGATGTCGTCCAGCCTGCTCGCGAGCGCTTCGGGTAGCGCCGCGCCGGCACTGATCTGTCGGTTGCCGTCCAAGGAAGCCACTTGGACCAGCACGTCGAACTCGTCACCGGTGCCCTGCTCATGGCCGGCATCGCTCATGACCCACCCCCTGAGTCGCGGGCCCGGGCCGTCTCCCCCTGGCCGGTTCCCGTCCTTGCGAGAGTAGGCCGGACAGGACCACGCGAGGGGTCCGATCACCCAGCCGGTTATCAATCTGTCACTTTACGCAACTGAATGATCACGCTGCTACGGTTCGGTCTCCCAGTCCCCCCGCCCCGCCACGTCCAGCACCAGGGCGGCGATGTTCCACGCGTCGTCGTCGCCCCGGTGATGACGACCCTCCAGCGGCAGACCTGCCAGCTCCAGCGCCTGGGCCATGCCGGGGCGGCGGCGGAGCCCGTACGAAGTGGTGAAGACGGCCTTCGCGTTGGTGTGGCGGTGGCCGAACGGGTACTCCGTGTCCGTCCGCCGGCACTGGAGCGTGAACTGCTTGCGGTCGTAGTCGCCCCAACTGGCCCACGGCAGCAGGCCCGTACGGTGTTCGGCGGCCAGCACCCGGCACGCCTCGGCGAAGGTCAGGCCGCCGTCCACCTCCGCCTGCGTCAGGCCGGTCAGCTCCGTGCAGAACGGGCTGACCTCGGAGCGGGCCGGGCGCACCAGCAGGCGGTGCTTCGCCACCCGCTCCCCCGCGCGCAGGTCGACGACGGTGAGGCCGATCTCGATGATCTCGTGCACCTGGCCGGGCGGTGGCTGCCCCTCCCAGCAGGTCGCTTCGACATCGACCACGTTCAGCAACTGCTCGCCCATGCCCAAGTCCGCGTCCATGGGGCGAGGGTAGGAGCACCCCCGCCCCCGGTCACCCGAGTTACAGCCGTGGGACGGCTAGGGCGCGAGCTTGATCGAGTTGATCGGGGTCAGGTTCACGTCCCAGTACGTCCACGTGGGCATCTTCTCCCCGCAGCCCACCCCGTCGTACCCCGTGCACAGCTGCACGGTCGCCCCGCCGGTCTGGTTGTTGAACACCCGGTGGGTGCCGGTCTGGTTGTCGAGGTTGTAGACGCCGTACCGGAAGTACGTGGCCTCCGGCCGGTTGCCGTTCCAGGACGCGCCCGGGTAGATACAGACGTGCCCGGACCGGCATCCCGCGTAGGTGTCCTGGGCATCCCGGGTGTCGGACGCGCCGGCCTGCGCCCCCGCTCCCGTCGCCAGCACGGCCCCCGCCGTGAACATGAGCGTCACTGCCGCTCGTACGAAACTGCGCATTTCGTTCCTCCCTGCCCCGGGCCCCTGGACCCGGCGCTCCCCTGTGGGACGGGTGATTCCGGTCGGTCCGGGCGGCCGCCCTGCGGCGTTCCCTCCCGCAGGCCGGCCGCCCGGATGGCAGAAGCGTGGCAGTGGACCGGCCGGTCGCGCCGCACCCTTTCATCAGGGTGAAACCGTCGCGGGCCGGGGCATCGGCAGCGGTTCCTCCGCCGGGCCGGTCCCGGCCGTCTCCAGCAGTCGCCGCCCGAGCGGCGTGGGGTGGTGGAGCACGCACCGGCCCTCCTTGCGGCAGGCGGCGAGGCCCGCCTCGCGCAGGATCGCCAGTTGCTGGCAGGTGTTGGGCAGCGAGCAGCCCACCGCGAGGGCCAGTTCGGATGTCGTGGCACAGCCGCGCAGAGCGACCTCGTACAGGAGCGCGGCGCGCGTCGGCCCCAGCAGCCGGGCGAGCGAGGCGTCCGAGGCGGCTGTGGGCGGCTGGACCGGCTTCTCGACCGGGTAGACCAGCACCGGCAGCAGCGCCCCGTCGAAGAGCGTGATGGGTTTGCGCCAGCAGAAGTACGACGGCAC